>NZ_JAHWXY010000029.1 GCF_024281235.1 Shinella daejeonensis | reverse complement strand
CGCGCGCGCAGCTCGATCATGTAGGTGCGCCGGTCGGTGGTGACGACAAGGTTGGTGGAAATGTCCGGGCGCGTGGGCTTCACGAGGATTTGGACGCGGCGGTTCGCGCCGCTGCCGCTCTCGGTGTCGCCGATAATCCACCTTGTCGTATCGCCGGCCGCGATCGGCCCCGCGTCTGTCAGGCTCTCGCCCGGCTCCAGCGCAATGGTCGTGATCTGCCCGACTGCGGCATAGACCTGATAGAGCGCGCCTTCCGACCACGGATAAATCTGGATGGCGTTGTAGTAGCCTTCCCGGCGCGGCTCGACGCGGGCGGCGGCATTTGCGTTCTCGACGCGGCCGGTCGGCGTGCCTGCGGCGGTGCCGCCGCGCGCCACGGTCCATGCCGGGGGCACAAGCAGCGGCCGGGGCGTGTTGTCGGTTGCCGCCGCCTGCACGGTCGGCAGCGGCGGTACGCTGGCATCGAAGCTGAATTGCGGTGTCCGGTTGGTCGCGCAGCCTGCCAAAGTAATTGCAAACGCCGTCGCAAAAATCGCATAGGTTAGCGACTTCAGGATCAGTAAGGAGGAACCGACAGAATGGATTCTGTGCCGACGATTGTTGCCCGGTATATCGACGCCTACAACAGGATGAATGTTCAGGCGATGCTCGACTGCCTGTCGGTCGACGTTCGGTTTATCAACAGATCGAACGGAGAGACGACGAACGAAACGCACGGGATCGAGGCATTCCGCGCGCTGGCGGAACAGGGCGTCCAGTTGTTTGCTGAAAGAGAACAGACGATCCTCGACTGTATCGCGATAGACGACCGTGCAGCCGTGCGCATCGGCTATCGCGCCAAGGTCAAGACCGACCTGCCCAATGGCTGGAAGGCCGGGCAGGAGATCGAGATGACGGGCACCTCGTTTTTCATGATCTCCGAGGGAAAGATCAGCGAGGTGATTGATGCAAGCTGAGGTTTTCATTGGCTCATCTCCCGCGACCACGAAATTGCATTGACGTAGATGCCAAGGGGATTGGCGCGCAGTCGCTCGGCATCGCGCGGGGTCTGGATCACGATGGTCAGGATGGCGGTCCATCGTTCGGTCGTGGAGAGCTGGCTGTTCTCGTAGTGCCGCTCCACCCACGACACGCGGAAGGAATCCGGCGATGCCCGGATGACCGATGACACTTCGATGGCGACCTGTTGGCGGCCAACCTTGGTGAAGGGGTCATTGGCGCGGGCGTAGTCGTTCAATGCCGCCGCGCCGCGATCCGTGGTCCACTCATAGGCGCGAAGCCAGTTCTGGCGGACAATGATCGCGTCGGCCGGGATCGCGCGCACCTGCTCGATGAATCGGCCGAGATGGAAAGCAATCTGCGGATCGGTCGGGCGATAGTCGGCATTGGCGGGCGCGACGGTCTGCGCCTGACCGAGATCATCGACTTGCACTACCCACGGCACCACGGTCCCGCGTGCGGACTGCCACACCAGCGCCGAGGCGAAGCCGGCCGAAAGGATCAGCGAACCGAACGCCATAATGCGCCAGTTTTTCGCCTGCACGCGGGCCGAGCCGATACGCTCGTCCCATGCCTGCGCCGCCTTCTGATAGGGCGTCTCGGGTTCGGGCGATTTGCCGTAATGGGTGGCTGGTCGTTTGAAGATGCTCATGAGCGGTCACTTTCGGAAAGGTTGATGGAGGAACCGGAACCGTGGCCGTCGCCGGAACGGACGGCATGGGCGGTCATGGTGGTGCCGTGGTTGAGGGCCTGCGAGCGGCGCATCTGCTGCGCCCATGCGGGCGGGCTGCCGTCCTGGCCGGACGCTGCTGCGGCGGGATTGGCGTTCGTGCCGCCGACCGTGCCCATGGTCGAGCTGCCGCCCGACGCGCCGAAACCGGCTTTCGCACCAACGGAGAAGCTGGATTTGACGGATTCGCTGGCGCGCGCGGCGGCGCGTTTGAGGGGCGAGATGGCCGCCGATCCTGCGGCGCGCGCGACGCCGCCGAGGCCGGAGGCGACACCGGCCGCACCGGACTGGCCGAGCGAGCCGACGCTATAGGCAGCGGTCGCTGCGCCCGCGGTGGCAGCGCCGCCCCGAACGGCCGCGGCCCCACCGGACAGGGCAGCAGCACCGCCCT
>NZ_JAHWXY010000028.1 GCF_024281235.1 Shinella daejeonensis | reverse complement strand
CTGGACGACGAGCCGGACGTTGACGCGGCCAAGGCCCGCGCCATGCGCCAGCGCATGAGGATGGTGGCGCGGCAGGTGGCGATGAACCCCGATGATGGAATCGACCTTTGAGGATACGCCCATGGCAACCAGAACCCGCCTGAATCTCTATTTCGACCCCGCGCTCATTCCACAGATCGAGGCGATGGCGCTGCGCCGCTCGGTGGCGCTGCGCCGCAATGTCTCGAAATCCGCCATCGTTGAGGCGGCGGTCATGTCCTACCTGTCCGGCGATTCCGCCGACCAGCTTGAAGCCGCCATGTCGCGCCGCTTGGACAAGCTCGGCCGCCAGATCGACACGCTCGACCTAGATCTCGCCGTCCTTGGCGAGGCGGTCGCGCAGTTCATCCATTTCTGGATGACCCTCACGCCGCCGCTTGCGGGAGCCGCACAATCCGCTGCCCGCGCCAAAGGCGCGGAGCGCTTTGAGGGCTTCATGCAGAATCTCGGACGGCGTCTGGCGACGGGCGACAGGTTCCTCAAAGAGCTGTCGCGTGACCTCGACTCACTTCCCGACGATCCGTTGCCGGACGAGTCCGAGAGCAACGGCGATCAAGAATAAGTATTCGGACCCATCCTATTTACCGCCGTTCGCCGCCGATCACCGCACGCAGCTAGATACTTGTTGAACCGGCCAGATTTCGGCCTCTCTTAATCGACCCCGATCCGGGGATGGCCTGTCGCGTCCCCGCAAGAAGCCGGGGCCGACATGACCACCAACCACCAAAGACCGGAAGCCATTGCGCGCGGCGCACGCATGTTGCGCACCGCGCTCGGCCCCGCCATTGCCCGGCTGCTCGAAGACCCGGCCGTGGTCGAGGTGATGTTGAACCCGGACGGGCGGTTGTGGATCGACCGCCTGTCCGAAGGGCTTTCCGATACGGGCGAGCGCCTGTCCGCCGCCGATGGCGAACGCATCGTTCGGCTGGTCGCGCATCATGTCGGCGCGGAGGTTCATGCCCGCAGCCCGCGCATCTCGGCCGAGCTGCCGGAGTCTGGCGAAAGATTCGAGGGCCTGCTGCCGCCCGTGGTCGCCGCCCCGACCTTCGCCATCCGCAAGCCCGCCGTCGCCGTGTTCAGCCTCGACGACTATGTGGCGGCGGGGATCATGTCCACCGATCAGGCCGCGACGTTACGCGCGGCCGTTTCCTCCCGCGCAAACATCCTCGTGGCGGGCGGCACCAGCACCGGCAAGACCACGCTGACCAATGCGCTGCTCGCCGAGGTGGCGAAGACGGCGGATCGCGTCGTCATCATCGAGGATACGCGCGAGCTGCAATGCGCCGCGCCCAATCTAGTGGCGATGCGGACGAAAGACGGCGTGGCGACGCTTTCCGATCTGGTGCGTTCCTCGCTGCGCCTGCGCCCCGACCGCATCCCCATCGGCGAGGTGCGCGGATCGGAAGCCCTCGACCTCCTGAAAGCGTGGGGAACGGGACACCCCGGCGGCATCGGCACCATCCATGCAGGCACCGGCATCGGTGCGCTCCGTCGCCTTGAACAGCTCATCCAAGAGGCTGTCGTCACCGTCCCGCGCGCCCTGATCGCCGAGACAATCGACCTTGTTGCTGTCCTTTCCGGGCGCGGTTCCGCGCGCCGGCTTGCCGAGCTTGCCCGCGTCGAAGGGCTGGGGCCGGACGGCGACTACCGCATCACCCCCGCAATCCAAACCAGCACAGGAGAATCTTCATGATCCGCACGATTTCGCGCGGCTATCGCTTCGCCGCGACCGCCGCATCCACCCTTGCTATCAGCTTCATGCTCGCCCCGGCCGCCCATGCGTCGGGATCGTCGATGCCGTGGGAGCAACCGCTTCAGCAAATCCTTCAGTCCATTGAGGGACCCGTCGCAAAAATTATCGCGGTGATAATTATCATTGCCACCGGCCTGACCCTCGCGTTCGGGGACACCAGCGGCGGCTTTCGCCGTCTGATCCAGATCGTGTTCGGCCTGTCGATTGCTTTCGCCGCGTCGAGCTTCTTCCTGTCGTTCTTCTCGTTCGGCGGCGGGGCGCTCGTTTGATGGCCGTCGCGTTCGAGCAACTGGACGCCGTGCCGGGCTTCACGGTCCCGGTTCACCGGGCGCTGACCGAACATATCCTGCTCGGCGGCGCTCCGCGCGCCATCGCCATCATGAACGGAACGCTGGCCGGAGCCGTGGGCCTCGGCCTGCGCCTCTGGCTGGTCGGCATCGCCATCTGGGCAATCGGCCACTTCGCGGCCGTATGGGCGGCAAAGCGCGATCCCCTCTTTGTCGAGGTCGGGCGGCGGCATCTCCGCATCCCCGGTCATTTGGCGGTTTGAGGGTGCAGCCATGATGAACCTTTCCGAATTCCGCCGCACCGCCGCGCGCCTCTCTGATTATCTGCCATGGGCCGCGCTGGTCGGTCAGGGTGTTGTGCTCAACAAGGACGGCAGTTTCCAGAGGACGGCGAAGTTTCGCGGTCCCGATCTGGATTCCGCCGTCGCGGCCGAGCTAGTCGCCGTCGCCGGCCGCATCAACAATGCCGTGCGCCGCCTCGGCTCCGGCTGGAGCATCTTCGTCGAGGCGCAGCGCAGCGAAGCCGCCACCTATCCCGACAGCACCTTTCCCGATCCCGCGTCGGCGCTGGTCGATGCCGAGCGTAAGGCCGGTTTCGAGGAAGCGGGCGCGCATTTCGTGTCCGGCTACTTCCTCACCTTCCTCTGGCTGCCCCCGGCCGAGGAAGCCGCCCGCACTGAGGCATGGCTCTACGAGGGCCGGGAGAAAACGGGGGTGGACCCGTGGGAAGTCCTGCGCGGCTTCATCGACCGCACCGACCGCGTGCTGGCCTTGCTCGACGGCTTCATGCCGGAGTGCCGTTG
>NZ_JAHWXY010000027.1 GCF_024281235.1 Shinella daejeonensis | reverse complement strand
CCATGCTGGACGCACCAGCCATGGCCGCATAACTTAAGCCAAACGGTCTCCGGTAAAGCCGGGGCGGTTCAAAAAGCCTACTAGCGCGAGCACCCAGAACGTTGGCACGATCGCGAGAGGCAAGGCGATAGCGGCGACAAGGGTGGCACGCCAATCTCGCAAGAAAATAAAGACCACTATGACCGCGAGCAATGCCCCTTCGATGAGCGTGCTCATGGCTGCATCAAAGGTATCTTCGGTGGCAGTGGTCGTTTCGTCTATGCGGGTGAAGGTAACGTCTGGGGTCTGGTGCTGCATTTCCGCGAGTGCGCTCGCGGCGGCGTGGGCAACCGATACCTCATCAGCGCCTCGCGCGCGATAGATTGAGAACGCCACCACCGTCTGGGCACCGTTGAGACGTGCAAATTCGGCAGGCTCCGCGTTGGCGTCGGTTATGTCGGCAATATCACTGAGACGCAGGTTACGCCCATCGGCAGGGAACGGCGTGTTTCGGATGTCTTCGACGGAACGGGCTCGGGCAAGTACACGAATGGGTTGACGACCGTCACCAGCTTCCCAGCTTCCCGCGGCAAGATCGCTCAATGCAGTTCGTAAGTAAGTGTTGATGTCGCCGACCGTCAAACCCAACGAAAGCATCTCGCGCGTCTTGAATGCGATCTGAATCTCGCGAGGTGCGCCACCGATACGCTCGACATTGCCAACACCGGCAATGCCACGCAGGCGCTGGGCCACACGATCGTCGACAAGGTTGGAAAGATCGGCGAGGGATCGATCGGGCGATGATACGCTCCAGACGGCGAGGCTCTGCCCTTCAACATCTACCTTCGAAACGACAGGGGGGTCTATGTCTGCGGGCAACACATTACCAAGAGCATCGACGCGGTTCTTAACATCGAAGAGCGCGGCATCGCTGTTGACCTCCAACTCGAATTCGACGGTGGTGTTCGAAACCCCATCTCCGATGGATGACCGGATATGCTTGATACCCGTGATCCCTGCTACGGCGTTTTCGACCGGTCGTGTGATCTCGGCTTCCAGCTCTTCCGGTGCAGCTCCCGGCCGTTCGACCGTCACCGTGACCAGCGGCATATCGATATTCGGCGCCCGCGCGACCGGCAAGCTGTGAAAGGCTGACCAGCCTAGCAGCATCAAAACGACGAACAGCACGATGGACGGGACCGGATGGCGGATCGCCCACGCAGAAATATTGAACATCACTTTGCTCCGTTCTGAGACGAGGCGGAGCGGATTGGGTCGCCGTTCCTGAGCAGTGATCCCGCACGCGCCACGACCTGCATACCCGGACGAAGACCTGTCTCAATCAGTGCCCAGTCAGCAGTCATCGGCCCGACTCCGACTCGCCGGAGTCGGGCTCGTCCTTGCTCCATCACGAAGACGAAAGTGCCTTGCGCGTCATATTGTAGGGCCGTTTGAGGAACCAAAACACCGGAAGCCGGAGGTAGGACGACACGCGCCTCGGCTGGCTGGCCGGCGACAAAACGGTGGTTACCAATGGGGAAGGCAACCCATGCGCGATGCAACCTTGAACGCGGATCTGCCGCCCCAGAAAGACGGACAATGCTACCGGAAATGCTGGAACCGTCTGACGAGGTAATTTCGACGGCCTGACCGACGGCACTTTGGAGCCACACAGCTTCGCTCAAATCAAGCACCAACTCCAGTGTGTCTCCAGCAGCGATTTCAAATAGTGCTGAATTCGCTGTGATGTCTCCTTTCTCCGCGCGACGCTTCGTCACTCGCCCGTCTACCGGGGCGCGGATTTCAGTCCGTTCTAGGTCGATCGCCAAGGCACGTTGACGCGATATGGCTTGCCTATAGGCGGCGGAAGCATCGTCGCGTTCTTTTTCAGAGCCCGCATTGCGGGCAAAAAGGGTCTCTGCTCTCGACAAAGCCTGCTGTGTCTGGCGAACTTGGGCAGCCACTCCTTCCTGTTCGGCACGCAGCCGGTCCGAGGACAGACGCGCAATCAATTGCCCCCGCTGTACGATTTGGCCTTCCTCGACGAAAAGTTCGCTGATTACGTATCCGTTCAACTCACTCTTCACATAAACGAGTTCGGCAGGCTCGAACGTTCCGGCGACGAGACGCCGCGCCGTCATGCCTTCGACAGGCCGAGCTGGAGCCAGTGCGACACTCAAAGCCGACTGCTCGGGAGATTTGGCGGCTGGCTCTTCGCATGCTTGGAGCGTCAGCATAGCAACGGTGATAGTGACAATGATGCCCAAAGCTGGTCGAGTCATATGGCGTGAATCTGTGGGTTGATAAAACATGGCGTCTCTCACGGAATGATTGGAAAGCTCGTTCCTGACCCTCCCATAGTGGCGGTGGCCGCAGACAGAGCGGCATGAGCGAGGAGCGCATCGGCTCGGACGTCGAACATGCCGATGTGGCTTTCGAGCCAGGCCGCCTGCTCTCCAGCGCCTCGAGCTCATTGATTTCCCCAACGCGGCGACGTTCAGCCGCGCAATCACGCGTTCTCGCTTTGGCGATCATGACACCGGCTTGGTGCTCGCCCGCAGCCAACGATGCGTTGAGGTCGTTCAGGGCGTGAGCAACGTCGCCTTGAGCTTCACGCAAAATGCCGCGATAGGCAGCCTCCACCGCTGCGAGTTCGGCGCGCCTAATGGAAAGAACTGCGTGTCGCTGACCAGCGTCGAAGACCGGGGCGTCGACGGCGGCTTCTCCACCTCCGGCCCGAAATCCTTGTCCATCTAGGCGAAGGAATCCGACAAACGCCATCAGGTTCAAGCTCGGATAGAAAGCCGCGCGGGCCTGATTGACGCGGGCCTTCGCTGCCTCGATTCGAACGGCAGGCGCTACGACATCAGAGCGCAGATCACCTGACTTCCCAGCACCTGTCCGTGGTGGCGTCAGCACAAGATAATCCAGACGAGGAGGTTTGAGAATCTATGGACTGGGCGAGCATAGGCGCTCCACCAATTGCTTCCCGATGGAGCTGTCACCGGCGCGCCGACTGGCTGAGGCAGCGACACACATGCGGTGCTCAAGCCGCAAACCAGCACCAGACCGGAACTTCCAGAGTGAAACATTTGATCTCCCTAACAATGTTAGTTGACCCCCTAATCTAACGACGTTAGTCTGTCAAGAAGTGATAGGGAGATTGTCATGGCGATACAGCGCTCGGAGATTGTTGCGGAAGCGCTCAATCTCTTGGATGCGGCGGGAATTGAAGGGCTAACGATGCGTGGACTGGCGCAACGGCTTCAGATTCAAGCGCCATCTCTTTACTGGCACTTTCCAAGTAAACAGGCCCTAATGGACAGCATGTCCGACGCTCTCATGGAGGGCGTAGCACGGGAGGTTAGTCCTTCTGCCTCTTGTGATGAACGTATTCTTCAGGTTGCCCGAGAAATACGTTCCGCCTTGCTGTCCCGACGTGACGGCGCCCAAGTGTTCTCAGGCACCTTTGTGCCCACGGAGAATGTCTTGCGTGTCGGCGAAAGCCTGATTTGCGCCCTACGCGACGGCGGACTCGATCCTGGTCCAGCACATTGGAGCGCCTTCAGCATTCTCTATTACATCCTCGGATTCGTCATCGAAGAACAGGGAATGGCTGCCTTGGATACAGCTGCCTTCGATGCAAAGAAGAAGGCTCTTCAGAAGATGTATCAGGCTCAATTTCCCAATGCCTTCGCGGCTGCCGAGGCAGTGCTCAGCTCCGACCCGGATATTCGTTTCACCTTTGGCATCAAGCACCTGATCGGTGGTTTGCGACTAGATGGGAATTCACAGCATGAATAGTCCTCTTCCGGTAGATTTCTTCTCACTTCACGATGTTTCACATTTTCCGATCGTCCAACTCAGTTCCGATCGGATGGAGCCAGGATTTGCGGCACGATGGTGCGAGGAGCAGCAGCGTCTTCTGGATTCAGGCGCGCCGTTTGTGCTGTGTCTTGAAGAGGGCGATCACGAACACGAGTCCATTCGAGATCGAAAGCACATCGTGCTCTGGTTCAAGAGAAACCGGCAAGCTTTCAGAAGGGTTTGCCGAGGGATCGTTGGCATCGAGCCGGACGCGATGAAGCGGGCAATATTACATGCGCGCGCTTTAGTCCTCGGTCCTGTTTTCGGTGTCCCTACGACTGTTGTCGCCGATCATCATGAAGCTGAGACAATTGGCAGAAGCCTTTTGGCCAGCGAGGGCGGTGAAGCGCCACATAAGGAGACGGATTGAACCGATGCGCCTGCGAGAACTGACCGCGTGGCCGGGTGAAGGAAAAGCACCATCTTTGATAGGCGCATTTTAATAATGCCATTCATCCAAACCTTAGCAGTTGGATTGATGGCGTTGAGGGGCCAGTCAGGGTTTACGTTTGCCGCCACAAGACGCCTTGATTTCTAGGCAGGTGACCGAGTCATGCGCAGACGGTCGCCGCAGCATATAAAGAAGAATGAACTACTTTCCTTGCACTGCGGCCGCATTCCAATGGCGTCATTGGTGCAAGTGCTCGCAGTTGCAGAATATCTCAGCTTCCATCGGGCCGCTCAGGCGCTGGGCATTAGCCAGTCGAGTGTCAGCGCCCGGATCAAGGCACTGGAGGCAGACCTTGGCATCACCCTGTTCGACCGCAACACGCGCGGCGTTCGGCTGACCGCAGCCGGCGGCAGTTTCGTCGATCAGGTCAGAGATGCCCTCAGCATCCTGAACCATGCGATCAGGACTGCCGGGATGCGGGCCCGCGGCGAGGAAGGCGAGCTTCGAATCGGCGTTCATGCCCTCACGGCGGGATGCTTCCTTGACCGACTACTGGACCGGTTTCACGCCGAGTATCCAAATGTCCGCCTGCACATCACCGAAGGCACCGCGCGCGACGCGCAGTTCATGGTGCGCGAGGGCGGGCTCGACGTCGCATTCATGGCACGCACCTACGAAATCCACGACCTCAATTCTCGCGTGATCTGGCGCGACCGCTTGGTGGTCGCACTGCCGGCCACGCACCCCTTGGCGACGCATCCCGACGTCGAATGGCGGCAGCTTGCGGAGGAAACCTTCCTTGTTCGCCATGGCGGTACAGGCCCGCAGATTCATGACCGGATTGTGGCGCGCTCAGCAGGGAAATGGCAGACACCGACGATCCTCCGCGTCGATGTCGGTCGCACCGCGCTATTGTCGATGATCGCTGCCGGACATGGCGTTTCGCTCTTCGTCGAGGAAGGTGCGGCCGCCAGCACAGCCAATGTCGCTTTCCTGCCGATCCGCGACGAGGCTGAAGCCATCGCCTTCTCGGCCGTCTGGATGCCTTCCAACCGCGATCCTGCGGTTCTGACCCTGCTCACCTTGGCGACAGAGATGCGCAGATCAGTCCCGTGGTGAGATTCGCAGACCTGATCACCGCCGCAGTGGCAGAAGAGTGCTGTCATAGCCCATCCTATTTGCCGCCGATAGTATCCGGCAGCCCTCCGGCATCCTCTTTCCTATTGCCCCTCCTGATTTTGCCTATTCTCTGATCGACTCCGTCTCTTTTGCCGACTGGAGCCAGCATTGCGTGGAGGCCGAATCCTTTGAGGTCAGATCGCTGTTGTTTTCGCCATCGTTCTGGTGATGACTTGGGCGGCCACGCAATGGGTCGCCTTCCGCCTCGGCTTCCAGCTCCAGCTTGGCAATCCGTGGTTCGAGCTGGCGGGCTGGCCGGTCTATTATCCGCCGGCCTTC
>NZ_JAHWXY010000026.1:0-2500 GCF_024281235.1 Shinella daejeonensis | reverse complement strand
TGGGTAACACCAACTGGAGGACCGAACCCATATCTGTTGCAATAGATTGGGATGACTTGTGGCTAGGGGTGAAAGGCCAATCAAACTCGGAGATAGCTGGTTCTCCGCGAAATCTATTTAGGTAGAGCGTCGAGCGAATACCCACGGGGGTAGAGCACTGGATGGGCTATGGGGACTCACCGTCTTACTGATCCTAACCAAACTCCGAATACCGTGGAGTACTACTCGGCAGACACACGGCGGGTGCTAACGTCCGTCGTGGAAAGGGCAACAACCCTGACCTCCATCTAAGGTCCCCAAGTCATGGCTAAGTGGGAAAGGATGTGAGGATCCCAAAACAACCAGGATGTTGGCTTAGAAGCAGCCATCATTTAAAGAAAGCGTAACAGCTCACTGGTCTAAATAAGGGTCCTTGCGCCGAAAATGTAACGGGGCTGAAGCCATGCACCGAAGCTGAGGATGTGCACGCAAGTGCACGTGGTAGCGGAGCGTTCCGTAAGTCTGTGAAGGTGGACCCGTGAGGGCTGCTGGAGATATCGGAAGTGCGAATGTTGACATGAGTAACGATAAAGGGGGTGAGAGACCCCCTCGCCGAAAGACCAAGGGTTCCTGCTTAAAGTTAATCTGAGCAGGGTTAGCCGGCCCCTAAGACGAGGCGGACACGCGTAGTCGATGGGAACCACGTTAATATTCGTGGGCCTGGTGGTAGTGACGGATTGTGTAAGTTGTAAGGTCTTACTGGATTGATCTTGCAGCGAAGCGGTCCCGGGAAATAGCTCCACCGTATAGACCGTACCCGAAACCGACACAGGTGGTCCGGTAGAGTATACCAAGGCGCTTGAGAGAACTGCGTTGAAGGAACTCGGCAAATTGCACGCGTAACTTCGGAAGAAGCGTGACCTCTTTTTACGCAAGTGGAAAGGGGTGGCACAGACCAGGGGGTAGCGACTGTTTATCAAAAACACAGGGCTCTGCGAAGTCGCAAGACGACGTATAGGGTCTGACGCCTGCCCGGTGCTGGAAGGTTAAGAGGAGAGGTGCAAGCTTTGAATCGAAGCCCCAGTAAACGGCGGCCGTAACTATAACGGTCCTAAGGTAGCGAAATTCCTTGTCGGGTAAGTTCCGACCTGCACGAATGGCGTAACGACTTCCCCGCTGTCTCCAACGCAGACTCAGTGAAATTGAATTCCCCGTGAAGATGCGGGGTTCCTGCGGTCAGACGGAAAGACCCCGTGCACCTTTACTATAGCTTTACACTGGCATTCGTGTCGGCATGTGTAGGATAGGTGGTAGGCTTTGAAGCGCGGACGCCAGTTTGCGTGGAGCCATCCTTGAAATACCACCCTTATCGTCATGGATGTCTAACCGCGGTCCGTTATCCGGATCCGGGACCGTGTATGGTGGGTAGTTTGACTGGGGCGGTCGCCTCCGAAAGAGTAACGGAGGCGCGCGATGGTGGGCTCAGACCGGTCGGAAATCGGTCGTCGAGTGCAATGGCATAAGCCCGCCTGACTGCGAGACTGACAAGTCGAGCAGAGACGAAAGTCGGTCATAGTGATCCGGTGGTCCCGTGTGGAAGGGCCATCGCTCAACGGATAAAAGGTACGCCGGGGATAACAGGCTGATGACCCCCAAGAGTCCATATCGACGGGGTTGTTTGGCACCTCGATGTCGGCTCATCGCATCCTGGGGCTGGAGCAGGTCCCAAGGGTTTGGCTGTTCGCCAATTAAAGCGGTACGTGAGCTGGGTTCAGAACGTCGTGAGACAGTTCGGTCCCTATCTGCCGTGGGTGTAGGAATATTGACAGGATCTGTCCCTAGTACGAGAGGACCGGGATGGACGTATCTCTGGTGGACCTGTTGTCCTGCCAAGGGCATAGCAGGGTAGCTATATACGGAAGGGATAACCGCTGAAGGCATCTAAGCGGGAAACCCACCTGAAAACGAGTATTCCCTTGAGAGCCGTGGAAGACGACCACGTTGATAGGCCGGGTGTGGAAGCGCAGCAATGTGTGAAGCTTACCGGTACTAATCGCTCGATTGGCTTGATCGTTCTCATTGTTCATGCTCATCACAGATGAGCATCGACCTTTTGTCCTCACGGGCGCAACGCGATCTCAGATCGCTGCCCTGCGGACGGCGCGCCGGACAACCGGCGGCTCGGCTTTGCCGGCTGCTGGTGCCTCGCGAAAAAAAGGTCAAGACGTGTTCCCATCATAAAGGCGAAAGCCTGCCAGCTTCTCGAAAATGTTGCGCTTCGCCGACCTGGTGGTCATTGCGGGGTGGCCGCACCCGTTCCCATTCCGAACACGGCCGTGAAACGCCCCTGCGCCAATGGTACTTCGTCTCAAGACGCGGGAGAGTAGGTCGCCGCCAGGTCTGCAAAACGCAACAAAACTTCTCAAAACAAAACCACACCATAACGCGGGGTGGAGCAGCCCGGTAGCTCGTCAGGCTCATAACCTGAAGGCCGCAGGTTCAAATCCTGCCCCCGCAACCA
>NZ_JAHWXY010000025.1 GCF_024281235.1 Shinella daejeonensis | reverse complement strand
GCCGCCGCGGACGGCCGCGGCCCCGCCGGAAAGGGCGGCAGCACCGCCCTTGGCGGCGAGCATGGCCCCGCCGCCAGCGGCGACGCCTGCACCTGCGACGGCAAGCCCGGTTCCCACGGCTGCGCCCGCGCCGAGCTGCGGGCCACCAGAGACGATGCCGTTGGCGATGCCGGGGCCGAAAATGCCGAGGCCGAGCAGCGACAGCGCGGCCAGCACAATCGCCATGGCGTCGTCGATGGTCGGGGTCGCCCCGCCGAAACCCGCCGTGAACTGCGAAAACAAGGTGCTGCCGATGCCGATGATGACGGCGAGCACCAAGACCTTGATGCCGGACGACACCACATTGCCCAAGACCTTCTCGGCCATAAAGGCGGTCTTGCCGAACAGGCCGAAGGGGATCAGGACGAAGCCGGCGAGCGTGGTCAGCTTGAACTCGATCAGCGTCACGAAAAGCTGGATGGCGAGGATGAAGAAGGCCAGCACCACCAGCGCCCATGCAAACAGCAGGCACGCGATCTGGATGAAGTTCTCGAAGAAGCTGATCCAGCCCATCAGGTCGGAAATGGAGTCGAGCAGCGGGCGGCCGGCGTCGAGGCCGGTCTGCGCGACGCGGCCCGGCCGCATCAGATCGGTGACGGAAAAGCCGGTGCCCGACGCCATGAGGCCGAGGCCGGCGAAGCTCTCGAAGACGATGCGGGCGAGGTTGTTCCAATTGCCGATGATGTAGGCGAAGACGCCGACGAACAGCGTCTTCTTCACCAGCCGCGCGATAATGTCGTCATCCGCGCCCCATGCCCAAAAGAGCGCGGCGAGCGTCACGTCAATGACGATCAGCGTCGTGGCGATGAAGGCGACCTCGCCGCCGAGCAGGCCGAACCCGCTGTCGATGTAGGAGGTGAAGACCCCGAGGAAATTGTCGATGACGCCCGTGTTGCCCATGGTCAGCGCGCCTCGCTGCGGTCGCGGCCGAGGAAGCGGTCGCGGGATTCAGCCCATGCGGCGAGGCAGCCGGCGTCGCTGGCGGCAGCCTCGCCGAGCTGCTGGCAGCGGCGCAGGGTTTCGCGCAACGGGTTGGCCGGGGGCTGGAAGGCCGAGGCCGGGGGTGGCGCGGAAGGTTCATCCTTCCGCGCCATGTCGATTGCGGTCACTGTCAAGGCAATCGCAACGAACACCACGGCCCCGAGGCGGGCCAGCATCTTGCCGTCCATGGCGAGCCTCCCGGTCAGTTGTTGCCGTTGTTGAACATCTGCGCATTGCCCGGCTGGTAGCCGGTGCCGGGCGTCAGGAACCGTTCGCGCTGGATGCGGCCCTGCTCGGCGGCGGTCGCGCGCTCCGCTTCTGTCAGTGCATCGGCGCGGCCGTTTGCCGAGATGACTGCGATCAGGTCGGAAAGCTGCTGCGACTGGAGGGCAAGGAGCTGGTTGCCGGCCTGCGTGGCTTGCAGCGCGCCGGTCGCGCCTTGGCTCTGGCCGACCAGCGCGGCCATCTCGGCGCGGTTGCTGTCGATATTGCCGACCGCGCCCGCCTGCACGCGCATAGCGTCCTGCAAACCGCCAACCGTATTTTCCCAACGGCCGCGCGCGTCGGCGACAAGCTGGGCGTCGGTCGTCGAAAGCGAGACGTTGCCGTATTGCTGCTGGAACGCTTGGTCGATCTGCCCGACCTCGAAGGCAATGTTCTGCGCCTGCCCGAGAAGCTGCTGCGTGCGCTGGACGTTCCGCTGGAGCTGCTGGAGCGAGCTATGCGGCAGGCTCGCAAGGTTGCGGGCCTGATTGATGAGCATCTGCGCCTCGTTCTGGAGGCTGGTGATCTGGTTATTGATCTGCTCCAGCGTGCGCGCTGCCGTGAGGACGTTCTGCGCGTAGTTGCTCGGGTCATAGACGATGCGGCCGAAGCCGAACTGCGCATGGGCAGGGCTTGCAAGCATGGGCGAAAGCGCGACGGGCACGGCGAGCGCCAGCGCGAGGGCCGAGGCACCAACGATCTTGGGATAGGTCATGGAAGAATCTCCTGTGTGGGGTGGGTATCGAGCGGGGCCGGCGCGGCGGATTCCGGCAGGTCGGCAAGATTGGTGAGGTTCGGGATCAGGTCGGCCGCCCAATCGACGCCGCGATGACGCAGCCAGCCGGCAAGGAAACCGGCGCGGCCGTGTTCGGCATGGATGCGCGCGATTTCCGTCTGGTCGGATTTGGCCGATGCGGCGCAGAGCGCGAGGCCGACTTCGGACAGGCCAAGCTCGAACAGGCGATTGCCCCTGCGGCTTTGGCAGTAATAATCCCGCTTGGGGGTGGCCCGTGCGAGGATTTCAATCTGCCGGTCATTGAGGCCGAACCGCCGATAGATGGCCGTGATCTGCGGTTCGATGGCGCGCTCGTTCGGCAGCAAGAGCCGCGTCGGGCAGCTCTCGATGATGGCCGGCGCGATATTGCTGCCGTCGATGTCGCTGAGGCTTTGCGTGGCGAAGATGACGGAGGCGTTCTTTTTCCTGAGCGTTTTCAGCCATTCGCGGAGCTGGCCGGCGAATCCCTCGTCGTCGAGCGCAAGCCAGCCTTCATCTATGATGAGCAGCGTGGGGCGGCCGTCGAGCCGGTCGCCGATGCGATGGAACAGATAGGCAAGCACGGCCGGGGCCGCGCCGGTCCCGACAAGGCCCTCGATCTCGAACGCCTGCACGTCCGCCGATCCCAAATGCTCTGTCTCGGCGTCGAGCAGCCGGCCATAGGCCCCCCCGACGCAGAACGGCCGGAGCGCCTGTTTCAGATCGTTGGATTGCAACAGCACCGCAAGGCCGGTGATGGTGCGTTCCTCGACCGGCGCGGACGCCAGAGAGGTCAGCGCCGTCCAAAGATGCTCTTTCACCTCTGGCGTGATCGCCAGCCCCTCGCGCATGAGGATGGCCGCAATCCAGTCCGCCGCCCATGCCCGTTCATAGGTGTCGTGGATGCGGGCGAGCGGCTGGAGCGAAACCGACGCCTCGGCCCCTTCCGTGAGGCCACCGCCCAAATCGTGCCAATCCCCGCCCATGGCGAGCGCGGCGGCGCGGATCGAACCGCCGAAGTCGAAGGCGAAGACTTGGCTGGCCGCATAGCGCCGGAACTGCAAGGCCATGAGGGCGAGCAACACGGATTTGCCCGCGCCCGTGGGGCCGACGACTAGGGTATGGCCTACATCGCCAACATGGAGACTTAGCCGGAACGGGGTGGAGCCTTCGGTCCTGGCGTAAAGCAATGGAGCGTCGCCGAAATGCTCGTCCCGTTCCGGCCCCGCCCACACCGCCGACAGCGGGATCATGTGGGCGAGATTCAAAGTGCTGATAGGCGGCTGGCGGACATTCGCGTAGGCGTGTCCGGGCAGGCTGCCGAGCCATGCGTCAACCGCGTTGACGCTCTCGGGCATGGCGGTGAAGTCGCGGCCCTGAACGATCTTCTCGACCAGGCGCAGCTTCTCGTCGGCAAGGCGCGGGTCGGCATCCCATACGGTGACGGTCGCCGTGACGTAGGCCATGCCCGCCACGTCCGCCCCAAGCTCCTGCAAGGCCATGTCTGCGTCGAACGCCTTGTTGGCGGCGTCGGTGTCCACCAGCGCGGACGCCTCGTTGGTCATCACCTCTTTCAGAATCGCGGCGATGCTCTTGCGCTTGGCAAACCATTGGCGGCGGATGCGGGTTAGCAGCCGGGTTGCGTCTGTCTTGTCGAGCAGGATCGCCCGCGTGCTCCACCTGTAGGGGAACGGCAGCCGGTTCATGTCGTCGAGCAAGCCCGGCGTCGTCGCGGTCGGGAATCCCACGATGGTCAGGATGCGCAGATGGGCGTCGCCAAGGCGCGGTTCCAGCCCGCCGGTCAAAGGCTGGTCGGCGAGCAGCACGTCGAGGTGCATGGGCACCTCGGGCACGCGCACGCGATGCCGGTTGGTCGAAATGGTGGAATGGAGATAGGTCAGCGTCGCGCCGTCATCCATCCAACGGCACTCGGGCATGAAGCCGTCGAGCAAGGCCAGCACGCGGTCGGTTCGGTCGATGAAGCCGCGCAGCAGTTCCCACGGGTCCACGCCCGTTTTCTCCCTGCCCTCGTAGAGCCATGCCTCAGTTCGCGCGGCCTCATCGGCAGGCGGGAGCCAAAGGAAAGTCAGGTAGTATTGGGACTCGAAGTGAGCGTCTTGTTCCTCGAATCCTGCTTTCCGTTCGGCATCGACCAGCGCCGACGCAGGATCAGGAAATGTGCTGTCGGGATAGGTCGCGGCTTCGCTGCGCTGCGCCTCGACAAAGATACTCCAGCCGGAGCCGAGACGGCGCACGGCGTTGTTGATGCGGCCGGCGACGGCAACCAGCTCGGCGGCGACAGCGGAATCCAGATCGGGACCGCGAAATTTGGCGGTGCGCTGGAATGAGCCGTCCTTGTTCAAGACGACGCCGGAGCCGACCAGTGCCGCCCATGGCAGATAGTCGGCGAGCCGGGTGGCGGTGCGGCGGTATTCGGCAAGGTTCATCATCGACGCGCCTCCCTCAAACCGCCAGATGACCGGGGATGCGCAGATGCCGCCGTCCGACCTCGACAAAGAGGGGATCGCGCTTCGCCGCCCACACGGCCGCGAAATGGCCGATTGCCCATAGGGCGATGCCGACCAGCCAGAGGCGCAGGCCGAGGCCCACGGCCCCGGCCAGCGTTCCGTTCATGATGGCGATGGCGCGCGGTGCGCCGCCGAGCAGGATATGCTCGGTCAGCGCCCGGTGGACCGGGATTGAAAATCCCGGCACCGCGTCGAGTTGTTCAAGGCCGCCCGCCATCAGATGAGCGCCCCGCCGCCAAACGAGAAGAACGACAGGAAGAAGCTCGACGCCGCGAAGGCGATGGACAGGCCGAACACAATCTGGATCAGCTTGCGAAAGCCGCCGCCCGTATCGCCGAAGGCCAAAGTCAGGCCGGTCACGATGATGATGATGACGGCGATGATCTTGGCGACCGGCCCCTCGATGGACTGGAGGATGCTTTGGAGTGGTGCTTCCCACGGCATCGACGAACCGGACGCATGGGCGGCCGGGGCGAGCATGAAGCTGATGGCAAGGGTGGATGCGGCGGTCGCGGCGAAGCGATAGCCGCGCGAAATCGTGCGGATCATGAAGATTCTCCTGTGCTGGTGGGGATTGCCGAAGGGATGGGATGCGTGATGCGATAGTTGCCGTCCGGCCCCAGCCCTTCGACGCGGGCGAGTTCGGCCAGCCTGCGCGCGGAACCGCGCCCGGAAAGGACAGCAACAAGGTTGATCGTCTCGGCGATCAGGGCGCGCGGGACGGTGACGACAGCCTCTTGAATGAGTTGTTCAAGTCGGCGCAGCGCACCGATGCCGGTGCCGGCATGGATGGTGCCGATGCCGCCCGGATGGCCGGTGCCCCACGCTTTCAGAAGGTCGAGGGCTTCCGATCCGCGCACTTCGCCGATGGGGATGCGGTCGGGACGCAGACGCAGCGAGGAACGGACCAGATCGGAAAGCGTCGCCACGCCGTCTTTCGTCCGCATGGCGACAAGGTTCGGCGCGGCGCATTGCAGTTCGCGCGTATCCTCAATGATGACGACGCGATCCGCCGTCTTCGCCACCTCGGCGAGTAGAGCGTTGGTCAGGGTGGTCTTGCCGGTGCTGGTGCCGCCCGCCACGAGGATGTTGGCGCGGGAGGAAACGGCCCCGCGCAGCATCGCGGCCTGATCGGCGGACATGATGCCCGCCGCCACATAGTCGTCGAGCGTGAACACCGCGACGGCGGGCTTGCGGATGGCAAAGGTCGGGGCGGCGACCACGGGCGGCAGCAGACCCTCGAACCTCTCGCCGCTCTCCGGCAGCTCGGCCGATACGCGGGGGCTGCGGGCATGAACCTCCGCGCCGACATGATGCGCGACCAGCCGCACGATGCGTTCGCCATTGGCGGCGGACAGGCGCTCGCCCGTGTCGGACAGTCCTTCGGACAGGCGGTCGATCCATAACCGCCCGTCCGGGTTCAGCATCACCTCGACCACGGCCGGGTCTTCGAGCAGCCGGGCAATGGCGGGGCCGAGTGCAGTGCGCAACATGCGCGCGCCGCGCGCAATGGCTTCCGGTTTTTGGTGGTTGGTGGTCATGTCGGCCCCGTTTCTTCATGGGGCGCGACAGGCGATCCCCGGATCGGGGTCGATTAAGAAAGACCGAAATGCGGCCGGTTCAACAAGTATCTAGCCGCGTGCGGTGATCGGCGGCGAACGGCGGTAAATAGGATGGGCAACCCGGCCGATGTTGAGAATGTCAAACAGTAATAATATCAATGCAGGAAGTGACGAGGGAATCGATCTGAATGCACGGCAGGCCGAAAATATACATCACGGGGGCTTCCTGTTCGGGCGTCTCGACCCTCGGTGCGGCGGTGTCAAAGCGGTTCGACATTCCACAAATAGATGTCGATGATTTCTACTGGATGCCGACCGACCCGCCGTACAGCGTCAAGCGCCCGACTGAAGATCGAGTGAAACTGATTGCAGAACAGCAAGCTGCGTCCGATGGATGGGTATTGACCGGCTCCTTCATCGGATGGGGAGAGGCCCTGATCCGTGACGTTGATCTGATTGTCTTTCTCTACACGCCTGCCGCCATCAGACTGCAACGTCTCGACCAGCGCGAGGCAGCGCGCCACGGTGAGCGCATCCTTCCCGGTGGGGACATGCACGAAGCGCATCTGGCGTTTCGAAAATGGGCATCAAGCTATGATGATCCCAGCTTCAGCGGACGTAACCGTGCCCAGCATGAACGCTGGCTTGGCCAGCAAACGGCTGCGGTTCTCAGACTGCAAGGCGAGAAGCCGACAGATGAGCTGGCAGATGCGGTAACCAGCGAGATTGCACTCGTCTGCAAGGGAGTGGCAGGCTAACCGTGCTCAACAGACTGGCGCTCTGCCGCTGTTTCTTCAGCCACATCGCCGGGCATATCCCGCGACAGCTCTTTGAGGAACCTTTCTCCCGTCGCCAAACGCCGACCAAGGTTCTGCATGAAGCCCTCGAACCGCTCTGCTGCTTTGGCGCGGGCTGATTGTCTCGCTGCATCCGGTAAAGGCGGTGTAATCGTCATCCAGTAATGGATGAACTGCGCGACCGTCTCGCCGAGGACGGCGAGATCCAGGTCGAGCGTATCGATCTGGCGGCCGAGCTTGTCCAGGCGGCGTGACATGGCTGCTTCAAGCTGGTCGTCGGCATCGCCGGACAGATAGGACATGACCGCTGCCTCCACGATGGCGGATTTCGAGACATTGCGGCGCAACGCCACCGAGCGGCGTAAAGCCAGCGCTTCGATCTGCGGAATGAGCGCGGGGTCGAAATAGATATTCAGGCGGGTTCTGGTTGCCATGGGCGTCTCCTCAAAGGTCGATTCCATCATCGGGGTTCATCGCCACCTGTCGCGCCACCATCCTCATGCGCTGGCGCATGGCGCGGGCCTTGGCCGCGTCAACGTCCGGCTCGTCGTCCAG
>NZ_JAHWXY010000024.1 GCF_024281235.1 Shinella daejeonensis | reverse complement strand
CACCGTTCACGGTATGGCAAGAGGCGCTTACTCCACACGCGACGAGAACAGAAACAGTTACCCCAGCTAACAATAAAACTAACTCTTCTTCTTTGACGCGCGCGCATCCGAGCCATGGTGCCGGTGCCACCCGCCGAGCTGCGCCATGATGCGCGCGCTCGATCTGTTCAGCGCAGCCGCCGGAGGCTGGTCGCTTGGCCTCCATCGCGCCGGCTTCATCACCATCGCCGCCTGCGAGATCGTCGAATGGCGGCGCAGCCTTTACGCAGAGAACAATCCTCATGTCCGCCTCTACGACGACATCCGAGACCTCACGGCAGCTCGCCTTGTTTCCGACCTTGGAATACTCCCCGACATCATCGTCGGCAGCCCGCCCTGCCAGGACATCTCCAGCGCCAATACCAAAGGCAAGGGGATCGAGGGCGAACGGTCGGGCCTCTACCTCGAAGCCGTCCGCCTGGTCGGAGATTGCCGGCCTCGCTGGTTCGCTTTTGAGAACAGCGCTAATCTCAGAACTCGCGGCGCTGACCGGGTGCTCGGCGAGCTGGAAGCGCTCGGCTACGCCACAGAACCGTGCGTGGTGGGTGCTTCGGATGTCGGCGCCAACCATATCCGCAAGCGGTCATGGCTCATCGGCTATGATCCCGAGCAGCTTGCCAACACCCATGGCCTCGGATGGAATGAAAGACGCCACAGGCGGCGGAGCCGGATCGACATATCCGCTGCGGGCAATCCTGGCGACGCCGAGGAAATCGGATGCGGATCGAGGTGGCAGGGGCGACATTCTCAGCCAGTTGCAGGGCCATGCCAGCCGGCATGCGGGCATGATGCCAACCCCGGTGAAGCCGAATGGTGGGCGCAGGTTGAGTGCGCAGGAGATCGAGACGGGCAAGCGGGCGAACGGGGCGAAGGCGCAGATCGACACGCCGAACCTCTTGCGCCACGCGGAGGAAATCCTGCCGACACCCACGAAACGCGACAGCCGCATGGACAGTTGGAGCCCGGCCTACGATCGGCGCAAATCGCCGACGATGGACGCGGTGATGGATGGCGCGATGACCAATCGTGCGCCGGACAGATGGGCGGGAGCGCGGGCGCTGGCGGCGATGCTGCGGAGCCATGGGCTGACTGGAACGGCGGTCTTGCCCATCACCTACGGCTGGATGATGGGCTTTCCGCCTGGGTGGCTGACACGCGCATTGCGCTCGGCAGTCGCAAAGGGACTGCTGCGGCCAGCCTGATCGTCGAGGCGTTCGGCGACGCCGTTCTTCCGCAAATCCCAGAAGCCATCGGGCGCGCCATTCTGCGCACTGAAGCTGCACTCGACGCGGTGCTCGCCTGCACATCCATCGACATTCCCGGAGAAGAACAATGACCCGGCGCACCTTTCCCGGCGCGCGCGGACGCGGCCTCGCGGATGCACCACCCTTCACCACGCTGGTCGAACTGATGTTTCAGCGAAAGAAGGTCGAACACTGGATACGCTTCGGCCGCAAGAGCTACGAACAGATCATCGATCGCCGCCGTAGCGTGGTCGGCTTCGCGCCGGGCAGCATCTTTGCCTTCGTCCGATGGGCGAACGGCGACCATGGCGCGGTCGTTTCCCGCATCGACATTGTGCGGGCAATCGGGCGCGGCGAGCCGTTCCAGACATTGCCCTTCGTCCGCCCCGGTGGCGAAGTCCTGTTGCGCCTCGACGGCTGGCCCAAGGTGCAGCGCGGGCTTGCCGCCATCGACGCCGTGGAATCGCTCGGCCTCGATCCGGCCGACGCCGCACCGGAGCACTGGCGGCACGTCCACAACCGTTTGACCGCCAATCTGGAGCCGCACGCCTACACGCCCGAGCGACATGAAGCGTGGCTTCACCGCCGAAGGATCGAGCCATGACGCGCCGCCGCACCCTCACGGTGACGGCGCTCGCCGCCATCGGCATCGCCGCCGCCAGCGCCGTCGATTGCCCAGCGAAACTCATCTGGAACGTCACAGCCAGCGCACCCGTCGGCTTCTACACCGTGGAGCCGGTCCAGCGGATCGAAGTGCCCGAGCTGGTCGCCGTCATGCCGCCCGAACCGCTCGCCGCCTTCATGGCCGAGCGCGGCTATATCGCGCGCGGCGTCCCGCTGTTGAAGCGCGTCCTTGGCCTGCCGGGACAGCGGGTTTGCCGCTTGCGATCCATGATCACGGTTGACGGGATCGAGATGGGCGAGGCGCTGGAGCGTGACAGCCTCGGCCGGGATCTGCCAGTCTGGCAGGGCTGCCGCGTCATCGGCGGCGGCGAAATCTTCCTCATGAATTGGGAGGTCTGCGACAGCCTCGACGGCCGCTATTTTGGACCCACCCCCGCAGCCTCCGTCATCGGTCGAGCGGTCCCGCTCTGGACAGATGAGGAAGGCGTCGGCCGCTACGAGTGGCGCGCGCCGACGCACTGAAATCACAGACAGGAGATTTCTATGGCATATATCGGCCAGTTAATCCGCAGCGGCGATAGACGCGCCACATCATCGCATTATGCCGTCCTGATACTGGCCGGCGCGCTTTCCGCCTGCATCGGATCGGGCGTCGCTGTCGCGCAACCCGTGCCGGTCGAGCGCCCGGCCGTCGCCCATCCCTATGCGGCCCACATCGCCGAGGCGTCGCAGCGGTTCGGTATCCCCGAGCACTGGATTCGCGCGGTGCTACGCGCCGAGAGCGCGGGCGATGTGCGCGCGGTCTCAACTGCCGGCGCGATGGGATTGATGCAGGTAATGCCCGACACATGGGCGGGCCTGCGCATCCGCTACGGCCTCGGCCGCGATCCCTACGACCCGCGCGACAACATCCTCGCAGGCACGGCCTACCTGCGTGAAATGTTCGACCGCTATGGCAATGTCGCTGCGATGCTCGCAGCCTACAATGCCGGTCCCGGCCGCTATGACGAATACCTTGCGACCGGCCGCACGCTGCCGGCCGAAACGCGGGCCTATGTCGCCGCGCTCGCGCCGATCCTCGGCGGCGCGACTGCAACCGAACCGCCGTCCTCGCCACCGCCACCGCCGCCAGATTGGCGCGAGGCACCGCTGTTCGTCATGAGTCCGGGCGACGCGCCGCCGTCCGACACACGATCCAGCGACGGCCGTGCGACCGTTCCGGCGCGCGATCCTGCCGATGCAGAGTCGCAGGGCGACAGCATTTTCGTCGCTGACGCGAGCGGTTCGGGAACGCCATGAGGGCGGCGTTCCCGCGCTCGGCGGCGCTTATTCCGGTGTCCAGTCAGGCTGGTTTTTGCCCGGCTGGATTCCCGGCAGGAAGGGCAGAAAAGGCAGAAAGGGCGGAGGGCAAGATTAAAGAAGACGGCACCATATCGGTCCGCTTCTGGAAATTATTGTTGTCTGCACACTGGTTAGGCGACCGATTCCGGCACCATGGTTTTGAGGGGCGGCGTGCCGCAATTTCGCGCAAAGCCTTGGCTTTGCGGGGTTTCGAGCGGCACCATAGGCCCATATCGGCCTGTTTTCGGCGGTTTGGGCTGGAGTCACGCCCTTGAGCGCCGACGACGAAAACCGCTTCCGCCCGAAGCCCGGCCGCATCCGATCCGACACGCCGAAGGCTGGCAAGACCAAGAGCTTTTTCACGCAGGTCAAGAAGATCACCCGGCAGCATCAGGCGGCAGCCTCCCGCGATCCTTCCACGCCGTCATCCGCTCGCCCGTCATCGCAGGGTCGTTCCCGTGCCGTGGTCGCCAGCGGCAAGGGCGTGAAGCGCGGCCGGGGCGCGAGCTTCGTGCGCGCCCGCAATATCTCCGGCCATTGGCATCATCGCCAGCCGGGCAGCCGCCGCGTCATCGTCAAGCAGCGCAGCGTCAGGGCCGCATGGAAGGGCGGCCGTGCCCGCGCGCATCTGCGCTATGTCCAGCGTGACGGAACCTCACGCGACGGCGAGCGGGGCCGGCTCTATTCGGCGACCGAAGATCGCGCCGATGGCGACACCTTCCTTGATCGCGGCAAGGACGACCGCCACCAATTCAGATTCATCGTCTCGCCCGAGGATGGCGCGGAACTGTCGGACCTCACGGCCTACACCCGCGATTTCATGAAACAGGTGGAAGCCGACCTCGGCACGAAACTCGATTGGGTCGCCGTCAATCACTACAACACCGGCCATCCCCATGTGCATATCATCGTCAACGGCCGCGACGATATGGGCGGGGATCTAGTCATCAACGGCGACTATCTTTCCGCCGGCCTGCGCGAACGCGCCAGCGAGCTTGCCAGTCTCGAACTCGGCCCCGTGACCGAGATCGAGCAGACCCGCAAGCTGTCGGCCAAAATCGACCAAGACCGTTTCACCCGGATCGACCGCGCCATGATCGAGGAAGCCGATGCCCGGTTCCTCGACCTGCGCCATGAGCCGACTGCACCACGCCGCCAGTTCGAGCGGACGTTACGCCTGCGCCGACTCGCCAAGCTGGAGAAGATGGGGCTGGCGACCGAGCACGCGCCCGGCGTTTGGGAATTGAGCAAGGACATGGAGCCGGCCCTGCGCGAGTTGGGCGAGCGGGGCGACATTATCCGCACCATGCAGAAGGCGCTCGGCCAGCAGGGCGGCGAACGCGATCCCATGAGTTTCCAAATCCATGACGTAGCGCCAGAGACACCCATTGTCGGCCGGGTCGTGGACAAGCATCTCTCCGACGAGCTTGGCGAGAACCTGACAATCGTGGTGGATGGGATCGACGGCCGCACCCACTACATCGCCGGCATCCCGCCCGAGCGGCTGGAGGATGCCCGCATCGGCAGCATCATCGAGATCGGCCCGGCCGAGGCGGCGGCCCGGCCGTCCGACCGCACCATCACGGCTATCGCCGAGGACGGCATCTATCGGCCGAGCCGCCATCTGGAGCAGGTGAAATTCGAGGGCCGCGTTCCGGGCGGCGACTATGAGGGCTATGTCGATGCCCATGTGCGCCGGCTGGAGGCGTTGCGCCGCGCGGGGATCGCCGAGCGCATCGATGCTAATCAATGGAGCATCCCCGATGATCTGGTTAGCCGTGTGGCCGAATACGATGCCGGTCGCGACCGGCAGGCTAGCGTTCGCGTCCTTTCCCCCGTCAATCTGGACAGGCAGATCGGATCGGACGGCGCGACCTGGCTGGACCGGCGGCTGATCCATGGCGAGACGGCCGACCTTGCCCCGACCGGCTTCGGCCAGCAGGTGCGCGAAGCTATGGAGCAGCGCCGCGAGCATCATATCGAGCAGCGCGACGCTACCCGAGCGCGAGACGGCCGCATCTTCTACAGCCGCAATCTTCTCGCCACCTTGCGCGAGCGCGAGGTTGCCCGCGTCGGCGCGGAGATGGCAGAAAGCAAGGCGCTGCCGTTCCGGGCCGCCGCGGACGGCGAGAACGTCAGCGGCAAGTTCACCGGCGCCGTGCAGCTATCGAGTGGCAAGTTCGCCGTGGTCGAAAAGAGCCATGAGTTTACGTTAGTCCCGTGGCGGCCAGTCATCGACCGCCAGCTCGGCCGCGAGGTTATGGGCGTCGTGCAGGGCGGATCGATATCATGGCAGTTGGGTCGGCAAAAGGGATTGGGAATATGAGCCTTCTAAAACTTCCATTAGGATTGCTCGGCACTTGCTGTAGATGATGCCTGCTTTCTGTTCAAAACTCGGTCGATTCGATCTGCTGTGTTCTCAACAAATAGATAGAATGCGGGAAGCGTAATCAGTGAGAGTACCGTAGCCACTGCCAACCCACCGATAACAGATATGGCGAGAGGCGCCCGAAATCCCCCTCCGCCGCCGTAGCCCAGCGCGCTCGGGACCATGCCTGCGCACATAGCCAAAGTCGTCATGAGAATGGGTCGGGCGCGTATCTGGCAGGCGTAAACGATCGCCTCTGCATGGCTCCGTCCTTCCCGGACGCCGATCTGTGCGAAATCGACCAGCATGATGGCGTTCTTGGCAACGATACCCATCAGCATGAGCAGGCCGATCAGCACCGGCAGGCTGACCGCCAAGTCATAAATCAACAGCGCGAATATGGCGCCTGAGATCGACAATGGCAGCGAAAGCAAAATCACGATCGGCTCGCGGATGCCGGAAAACAGCAGTACTAAAACGGCAAACATCAACGCTACGCCCATGAAAAGAGCAGATACGAATCCGGTTGTTACTTCATCCATGACCTCACCATCGCCGGTGGGCCCCACGGTGACTCCAGCGGGCGCGGAGGTGGCCTCTCTTGAAGATAGCACCTCCGAAAGCGCCCCGCCCAGAGCTGCGCCAGTCGCGAGATCAGCCCCAATCACGACACGCCGCTGACGATCATATCGCTCAATAGAGGATGGCCCACTTTGGAACGCGATGTCGGCAACTGCCGTCAAAGGAATAGATGTTCCGTCGATCTGCGCTACCGGCAAACTACCCAGCACTTCAAGATCACTTCGCCCGGCCGGCTCAAGGCGCGTACGGACAGGTATCAGTCGATCCTGATCTTTCATCTTGGGTAGCAAGGATTCAATCTCACCCACCGCAGCAACACGAACAGCCGCCGCGATTTGCTCTGTGGTTACCCCAAGTCGGGAAACATCAGCCAAACGCGGAATAATGTGTAATTCTGTACGTCTGATACCCGACTCTGCTGAAACATTGGTTATCTGGCCAAGGTCACGCATGCGACGTTCCAGTGCGTCGACCGCGTTGTCCATAACCGAGACATTCTCAGCCGAGACCGAAATCTCGACCTCTCGGCCTCCGTTATCGTTTAATGGCCATGCACGGATATCGTCTGTCGCGCGGAGCAAATCACGTATTTCCTGTTGAATGATACGCTGGGATCGGTGGCGTTCGCTGTGCGGTTTCAGCCGCACTATCAAGGTCGCGCGTCTCGAATCTTTTGCACCGTCGGGGGAAACGCCACCTCGCACGAGAATGTGCTGGATGTCAGGAACATCGGTTCGCAGCCGCTGCACCAAACTGTCTGTGGCCTCCGCCAAGGTGTTGAGATCGCCACCTGGCGGTATCTCCAGCGCGAAAACCAACCGGCCGGTATCTTCAAGCGGGATCAGATCATCCGGCAACTGACTCGATGCCGTAATAGATAGCACGAAGACCCCCAGACTGGCACCGATCACAATACCCTTTCTTCGCGTCGTCCATTGCAGAAGGCGTGCATACGCCTTCCCTGTGAGGCCTTGCTTGGTTTTTGGCTTAGGCTTGTGGACCAGAAAGCGCGCGGCCATGATCGGTGTGATGAGCCTAGCGACGAGCAAGGAGAATAAGACTGAAACGGCGACGGTAAGCCCGAACTGTTTGAAATACTGGCCTGCAACCCCGCTCATGAAACTGACAGGTGCAAATACGGCAGCGACACTCAGAGAAATAGCAGTCACGGCAAGACCAATTTCCTCAGTCGCATCTATCGTCGCCTGTAATGGAGACTTTCCCATCTCCATATGCCGTTCAATATTCTCGACCTCAACGATGGCGTCATCCACAAGGATTCCGGTCACAAGCGTGATGCCGAGCAGGCTGATCGTATTCAATGAAATGAACCGCCCCGGCTTTGCCGGAGACCCCAACTCGTGAGAAGTAGGGTCTATGACAAGCAAGACGACGAAC
>NZ_JAHWXY010000023.1 GCF_024281235.1 Shinella daejeonensis | reverse complement strand
ACCATCAAGTGACCTAACCACGGGGCTAGGCGGTGCCCTGCGTAGTTGGTGGAGTCGCGCAGCTCGGTCGCGGTGCCTAATGCGTCTGAAACACGCTTCGCCGTCCTTTCGTCGTTCGTGGCGAAGCTGACGCGGACATGGCAGTTGTCGAGGATCGCATTGTTCGGCCCATAGGCGCGCTCGATCTGGTTGAGGCTCTGCGCAATCAGGAAGCCTTTGATTCCATACCCCGCCATGAAGGCCAAGGCGGACTCGAAAAAATCCAATCTGCCGAGCGCCGGAAACTCGTCCAGCATCAACAGCAACCGATGGCGCTTGCCCGAGGTGGTCAGTTCCTCGGTCAACCGCCTGCCGATCTGGTTGAGGATCAGGCGGATGAGCGGCTTGGTGCGGTTTATGTCGGATGGCGGCACGACCAGATAGAGCGTGACGGGCTGGCGGCTGCCGACCAGATCGGCAATGCGCCAATCGCAGCGTGCCGTCACCCGCGCCACCACGGGATCGCGGTAGAGGCCGAGAAACGACATGGCGGTGGAGAGCACGCCCGACCGTTCGTTCTCGGATTTGTTCAGCAGTTCGCGGGCCGACGATGCGATGACGGGATGAACGCCAGCCTCGCCGAGATGCGGCGTGTCCATCATGGCGCGCAAGGTCGCCTCGACCGGGCGGCGTGGGTCGGACAGGAAGTTGGCGACGCCCGCCAGCGTCTTGTCCTTCTCCGCATAGAGAACATGCAGGATCGCGCCGACCAGCAGCGAATGGGAAGTCTTTTCCCAATGGTTGCGCTTGTCGAGACTGCCTTCGGGATCGACCAGAATATCCGCGATGTTCTGCACGTCGCGGACTTCCCATTCGCCTTGCCGGACCTCCAGCAACGGGTTGTAGGCGGACGATCTGGCGTTGGTCGGATCGAACAGCAGGACGCGGCCGTGCTTCGCACGAAAGCCCGCTGTCAGCGTCCAGTTCTCCCCTTTGATGTCATGGACGATGCAGCTTCCCGGCCAGGTCAATAAGGTGGGCACCACCAGCCCGACGCCTTTGCCGCTGCGCGTCGGGGCGAAGCATAGGACATGCTCGGGACCGTCATGGCGCAGATAGTCCCTGTCGTATCGGCCGAGCAGGACGCCATCGGGGCCGAGCAATCCGGCCGCGCGGATTTCCTTGTTCTCGGCCCATCGTGCGGAGCCGTAGGTGGCGACGTTGCGCGCCTCTCGTGCCCGGATGATCGACATGAAGATGGCGGCGGCGATGGCGAGGAAGCCGCCCGATACCGCGATGATGCCGCCCTCGACGAAGATCGCGGGCGCATAGGCGTCGAAGGAAAACCACCACCAGAAGAAGGCCGGCGGATAATAGACCGGCAGGCCCGCCACCTCGAACCATGGGTTGCCAAGCTGAGGCTGGAAGCCGAGGCGGAAGGCAACCCATTGCGTCGCCGCCCACGTCATCACCAGAACGATTGTGAAGACGACGGCGATTTGACCCCAAAGGATTCGGCCTCCGCGCAATGTAAGCTCCAGTCGGCAAGAGAGACGGAGCCGATCAGAGAGTAGGCAACATCGCGACAGGCAACACAAAAGGTGCTGCGGGAGGGCTTCCGGATACTATCGGCGGCAAATAGGACGGATTACTTTTTCTGCGATCTCGCCGGGTAATCGTCGCCGTGTTGGTGGCCGGGCGAATCGCTGCAACGGCTCATATCGTTTGCGAGGTTGAGTAGGTTGCGGAGCGCGGCGCTGCGATTGAACGGCGACCAGACGGCGGTGAAGGGAACCGGCTCTGGCTCATCGGCAAAAGGTAGGAAGGTGATGCCAGTGGTCGGCAGCAGCGCTGTCGCGGCTCCGACGATGGTAACGCCGAAGCCTTGTCCGACCATAGATAGAAGCGTGCCGCGCTCGACCTCGAAGCGCTGAATTGAAGGAGAACGCCTCCGTTCCGCGAGGCGCAACACGATATGGTCATAGACCTGCGGGCCGGTGCCACCATGGCGGACGAGGAACGTTTCGTTCGCGAGATCGGTCCAAGTGAGGGCGTGACGCTCAGCGAGGCAATGGTTTTCTTGTAGCACTGCGACAAGCTGCTCGGTCCATATTGGACGCGTATGGCAGTCTGGTAGCTCGGGTGCTCCAGCGACAAACGCCACGTCAAGATGACCTTGACGAACTTGCATTACCTTGTTGCGGGCTGTTCCCTCGGTGATTTCGACTTCAATTCCGGGATAGTAGTCGCGGTATTTCGCGATCAGTTTGTCCAGGAAGCTGCCGGGGATCAGGGCGTGGATGCCGATGCACAAACATCCACGCTCTCCCGACGCAGCCATGCCGGCGGTCGTCACAGCATGTTCAAGTTGATCGACGCCCGAAGCTACGCGCTCGACAAAGCGGCGACCGGCCTCGGTCAACCGAACGCCACGAGCCTGTCGCTCAAACAGCTGGATTCCGAGATCTTCCTCTAGCGCTTTCACGCGGGCGCTGACGCTGGATTGTGCCACGCCAAGTGCTTTTGCTGCATGGCGAAAGTTCAAGTATTCCGCCGCAGCAAGCAAATGCACCAGGCTCGCCATGGGAACTCTTCCCGACCGGATCGCCTCAGAGACAGGAAGATAGTTTTTCGTTTTCCTCCGCCGCATGGTCCGCCCTCGTTACACCCGGCCTTTTTTTGTCAGGCGGCTGTTTCTTTGAGCGACTTTCTGAGCCTGCCGGAACTGTTGCAGGACCTTGATGCCTTCGCGTGTGATTGAATATTCTTCCCCCCTTCTGGACCCGACGAAACGCTTTGTGCGCAAGGATTGAAACTCGCTCAGCCCCACGCCGTCGAGAAACCATCCCTCTCTCGTTATAAAGCTCGCATCCACTACCCGGTTCTTGTCGTCTTTTTCGACAGAGATCTTTCCTCCAAGCGATAGCAGTTCGAGAGCTTTTCTTTCCTGTTTGCTTACATTCATGGTCGTGCACACCCGTAGGACACCTGAAGTAAGTGTCCCCATGATTGAAGATGGAGGGGCACATTGCTGCCCCCCTCGCGGGCGCTAGCCGGCAAGTCTCATTCGAAGATTTTCGAACGGCAGCCCTTCGTCGTCCTGTTTACGTCTCGAAACCTCTGAAAAACCGAGACGGGAGTAGAAACAGACGGCGTTTTCATTAGCCGCATAAACTTCCAGTTCCAGGCTGCCCTTCAAGGTCAATGCGTGGGTGACGAGGAGACGACCAACGCCGAGGCCCTGGACGCCAGGGTCCACAAACAGGCCACCGATGAACTTCCCCATCAGGCCAATGAAGCCGACAGGTTTGTCCTGGTTGCATGCGACCCAGGTTTCAGAGTTTGGAAGATATTCGGCTTCGATCAGCTGTCGTTGTGACAGAAGCTTTTCCTCTCCAAGGAAGGGATGAGCCTGCCTCGAAGCCAAAAACCAGATTTCAGATAGCGGCTTTGTATCCGCGCCCTCGTAGGGACGGATAACGATATCATCGCGTGTCATGGATTGTCCGTAGATTAAGTTATGCGCATAGCTCCGCCGCTAGAAATCTAGGGCGGGATGTAGCCTCATTAGAGACGAGCTATTTAGTTACTGCGCATAAAACTCCTTCTATCGGATCGCGTTCAGCTAGCTTCTGTATTCCAATATGTCAAGATGTTGAGGCGTAGCTTGAGATTAGATACTCAACCCCCTCTGCCGCCCCAATTGCCACGACACAGAACCGCCCTGCACGACGCCCATAACCTCGCGGCCGAGCTGGCGGTCGATGACCGGCCGCCATGGGACAAGGGTGAACTCATGGGATTTCTCGACCACGGCGAACTTGCCGCTCGATAGCTGCACGGTGCCGGTGAACTTACCGCTGACGTTCTCGCCGTCCGTGGCGGCACGGAACGGCAGACCTTTGCTCTCGGCCATCTCCGCGCCGACGCGGGCAACCTCGCGCCCGCGCAACGTGGCGAGAAGACTACGCCGATAGAAGATGCGGCCGTTCCGTGCTCGGGTGGCGTCGCCCTGTTCGATATGATGCTCGCGGCGCTGGTCCATGGCCTCGCGCACCTGCTGGCCGAAGCCGGTCGGGGCAAGGTCGGCCGTCTCGCCATGGATCAGTCGCCGGTCCAGCCAGGTCGCGCCATCCGATCCGATCTGCCTTTGCAGACCGACCGGGGAAAGCACGCGAACGCTGGCCTGCCGGTCGCGGCCGGTGTCATAGGCGGCGGCGCGACTGACCAGATCATCGGGGATGCGCCATTGGTCTGCGTCGATGCGCTCGACGATCCCGGCCCGGCGCAGCGCCTCCAGCCGCCGGACATGAGCATCGACATAGCCCTCATAGTCGCCGCCCGGAACGCGGCCCTCGAATTTCGCCTGCTCCAGATGACGGCTCGGTCGATAGATGCCGTCCTCGGCAATGGCGGTGATGCTGCGGTCGGACGGCCGGGCCGTCACCTCTGCGGGGCCGATCTGGACCACGCTGCCGATGCGGGCGTCCTCCAACCGCTCGGGCGCGATGCCGGCGATGTGGTGGGTGCGGCCGTCGATTCCGTCCACCACGATTGTCAGGCTCTCGCCCAACTCGTCGGACAGGTGCTTGTCCACGACGCGGCCGACAATGGGCGTCTCGGGCGCTCCGTCATGGATTTGGAAACTCATGGGATCGCGTTCGCCACCCTGCGGGCCGAGCGCCTTCTGCATGGTGCGGATAATGTCGCCACGCTCGCCTAGCTCGCGCAGGGCCGGTTCCATGTCCTTGCTCAATTCCCAAACGCCGGGCGCGTGCTCGGTCGCCAGCCCCATCTTCTCCAGCTTGGCGAGCCTGCGCAGGCGTAGCGTGCGCGCGAACTGCCGCCTCGGCGCTGCCGGTTCATGGCGCAGATCGAGGAAACGGGCATCGGCTTCCTCGGCCATCGCACTGTCGATCCGGGTGAAACGGTCTTGGTCGATTTCGGCCGACAGCTTGCGGGTCTGCTCGATCTCGGTCACGGGGCCGAGTTCCAGACTGGCAAGCTCGCTCGCCCGCTCGCGGAGGCCGGCGGAAAGGTAGTCGCCGTTGATGACCAGATCCCCGCCGGTATCGTCGCGGCCGTTGACGATGACATGCACATGGGGATGGCCGGTGTTGTAGTGGTTCACCCCAACCCAATCGAGCTTCGTGCCGAGGTCAGCTTCCACCTGTTTCATGAAATCGCGGGTGTAGGCCGTGAGGTCCGACAGTTCCGCGCCATCCTCGGGCGAGACGATGAATCTGAACTGATGGCGGTCGTCCTGACCACGATCAAGGAAGGCGTCGCCATCGGCGCGGTCTTCATGCGCCGAATAGAGCTGGCCGCGCTCACCGTCACGCGAGGTTCCGTCACGCTGGACATAGCGCAGATGTGCGCGGGCGCGTCCGCCCTTCCACGCGGCCCGGACGCTGCGCTGCTTGACGATCACGCGGCGGCTGCCGGGCTGGCGATGATGCCATTGGCCGGAGATATTGCGGGCGCGCACGAAGCTCGCGCCCCGGCCGCGCTTCACGCCCTTGCCGCTGGCGACCACGGCACGGGACCGGCCCGGAGATGACGGGCGGGCGGATGACGCCATGGAACGATCGCGGGAGGCCGCTGCCTGATGCTGCCGAGTGATCTTCCTGACCTGCGTGAAAAAGCTCTTGGGTCTCCCAGCCTTCGGCGTGTCGGATCGAATGCGGCCGGGCTTCGGTCGGAAGCGGTTTTCGTCGTCGGCGCTCAAGGGCGCGTCTCCAACCAAAACCGCCGCAAAACGGCCGATATGGGCCTATGGTGCCGCTCGAAACCCCGCAAAGCCAAGGCTTTGCGCGAAATCGCGGCACGCCGCCCCTCAAAACCATGGTGCCGGAACCGGCCACCTAACCAGTGTGCAGACAACAATAATTTCCAGAAGCGGCCCGAAATGGTGCCGTCTTCTTTAATCTTGCCCTCCGCCCTTTCTGCCTTTTCTGCCCCTCCTGCCGGGAATCCTGCCGGGCGCACACCTGCCCGACCGGATGCCAAAACCAGCGCCGCCGAGCGCGGGAACGCCGCCCTCATGGCGTTCCTCCGTCGCTGGCGCTCGCCACGAAGATGCTGCCGTTCTGCGGCTCCGCACGGGCGGGGTCGCGCGCCGGAACGGCAGCGCGGCCGTCGCCGGATTGCGCCTCGGACGGCGGCGCGGCGGCAGCCCGCGTGTCGGCCGGGCGCATGACGAACAGCGGTGCCTCGCGCCAATCGGGCGGCGGTGCCGGTGGTTGCAACGGCGCATCCGATGGAGCCGCGCCGCCAAGGATCGGGGCGAGCGCGGCGACATAGGCGCGTGTCTCGGCGGGAAGCCGGCGGCCCGTCGCGCGGTGCTCGTCGTAGCGGCCGGGGCCGGCATTGTAGGCCGCAAGCATCGCGCCGACATTGCCGTAGCGGTCGAACATCTCGCGCAGATAGGCCGTGCCTGCGAGGATGTTGTCGCGCGGGTCGTAGGGATCGCGTCCGAGGCCATGGCGGACGCGCAGGCCCGCCCATGTGTCGGGCATCACCTGCATCAATCCCATCGCGCCGGCCGACGAAACCGCGCGCACGTCGCCCGCGCTTTCGGCGCGCAGCACGGCGCGAATCCAGTGCTCGGGGATGCCGAAACGCTGCGACGCCTCGGCGATGTGGGCCGCATAGGGATGGGCTGCGGCCGGGCGCTCGACGGGCGCGGATTGCGCGACAGCGACGCCCGATCCGGTGCAGACGGAAAGCGCCCCCGCCAGCAGCAGGACGGCATAATGCCATACCGGCCTGTCTCCGCTTCGCCGCCAGCCTGCCAGCGTGCTCGCTGCGGTCAAGGGCAAGGCGCAAGCGGCGGCCGATGGCCGCCCCTGACCTTCGGTGCGCGCGCCGGCCGTCTGGTCGCCGAGCGGGACGAAGGGATGAGACGGCTTTTCCGCGAACAAAGGGATGCCGATCTTTGACCGGATGGCGGGCCGGACGCGCGCGGCCGTCATTCCTCGTCCTCGACTTTCCGGGGGTGCTTCCAACGCAGCGTCCAGACCGATGGATCGTCGTTGGACTGGAACAGCTTGGCGCGGATCGGGAACGGGAAGATCGGTCCCTCCAGCCGCATCGACACGAAGTCGCCAGCGTTCTCGCTGGAGTCTTTCCATGCGGGGCCGGCGTCCGGGCCATCCTCGCTTTCGAGGCGCACGCGATAGTCGGGCGCGTTTTTAACGTCGCTCGGCTTGGCCGGGACGATGAACAGCTTTTCGTGGAGGCCGAACGAATGAAGCTCTCCCGCATAGCCGGTTTCGGTGCGGGTGAAGGTGCCTATTTCTGCCATGGGAAATCTCCTGCGGTTGATTTTCGGGGGGTGGTTCAGTGGGTCGGCGCGCGCCACTCGTAGCGGCCGACGCCTTCCTCATCGGTCCAGAGCGGGACCGCCCGGCCGATGATGGAAGCTGCGGGGGTGGGTCCGAAATACCGGCCGTCCAGACTGTCGCGGACGTCCCAATTCATGAGGAAGATTTGGCCGTCGCCGATGACGCGGCAGCCCTGCCAGACGGGCAGATCGCGGCCGATCCGGTCGCGGTCGAGCGCGTCGCCCATCTCGATCCCGTCCACCGTGATCGTGCGGCCGGTGCGGCAAACCCACTGTCCCGGCAGGCCGAGGACGCGCTTCAACAGCGGGACGCCTCGCGCGATATAGCTGCGCTCGACCATGAAACTTGCGAGCGGTTCGGGCGGCATGATGGCGACCAGATCGGGCACGTCGATCCGGTCGGCCGGCTCGACGGTGTAGAACCCGACTGGCGCGCTGGCCGTGGCGTTCCAGATGAGTTTCGTCGGCGTCTCGACCGCGCTTGCGGCTGCGCCGCCGAGCACCGCCAGCGCCGTCACCGTGAGGGTGCGGCGGCGCGTCATGGGTCGATCCTTCGGCGATGAAGCCAAGCGGCATGTCGCTCGGGCGTGTAGGCGTGCGGCTCCAGATTGGCGATCAAACGGTTGTGGACGTGCCGCCAGTGATCCGGCGAGGCGTCGGCCGGATCGAGGCCGAGCGATTCCACGGCGTCGATGGCGGCAAGCGCGCGCTGCACCTTCGGCCAGCTATCGAGGCGCAACAGGATTTCGCCGCCGGGGCGCACGAAGGGCAATGTCTGGAATGGCTCGCCCCGGCCGATGGCGCGCACAATGTCGATGCGCGAAACGACAGTGCCGTGCTCGCCAGATGCCCAACGGACGAAGGCGAAGACGCTGCCCGGCGCGAAGCCGACGACGCTGCGGCGGCGGTCGATGATCTGCTCGTAGCTCTTGCGGCCGAAGCGTATCCAGTGTTCGACCTTGCGTTTCTCGAAGGTCAACTCGACCAACGTGGTGAAGGGCGCAGGCCCGTCCGGCAGCGGACGGCCGTGCGCGCTGCGATGAGCGCGACGGGTCATTGTTCGTCTCCGGTGATGTGCTGGGGGCTGCGCGGGCGCAGCTCGTCGAGCGCGGCGGCCGTCATGGCTCGCCCCTTCGGGCAGAACCGGCACCACGCTTCGCCTGCGCGCGCGTCAAAGAAAAAGAGTTAGCTGGGGTAACTGTTTCTGTTCTCGTCGCGTGTGGAGTAAGCGCCTCTTGCCATACCGTGAACGGTG
>NZ_JAHWXY010000022.1 GCF_024281235.1 Shinella daejeonensis | reverse complement strand
GAAGGCCGGCGGATAATAGACCGGCCAGCCCGCCAGCTCGAACCACGGATTGCCAAGCTGGAGCTGGAAGCGGAGGCGGAACGCCGTCCATTGCGTCGCTGCCCACACCATCACCAGAACGATGGTGAAGACGACAGCGATTTGACCCCAAAGGATTCGGCCTCCGCGCAATGCAGGCTCCAGTCGGCAAAAGAAACGGAGCCGATCAGAGAGTAGGCAAAACCGGACAGGCAACAGGAAAGGGGGTGCGGGAGGGCTACCGGATACTATCGGCGGCAAATAGGACGGGTTGCGTTCACCGCCATCCGGCCGGGTGATCGCCGCTGCGCAACTGGCCGGGCGAATCGCCGCAACGCCTCATATTGTTTGCAAGGTTGAGCAGGTTTTTCAGGGTGGCGCTGCGATTGAACGGCGACCAGACGGCGGTGAACGCAACCGGCTCTGGCTCATCGGCGAAAGGCAGGAAGACGATGCCGGACGTGGGCAGCAGCGCCGTAGCTGCTCCGACGATGGTGATGCCGAAGCCCTGTCCGACCATGGACAGCAGCGCGCCACGCCCCACGTCGAAGCGCAGGATTGACGGCGCGGGCCAGCGCCCGGCATGGCGCAGCACGATATGGCTATGAACCTGCGGACCTGTGCCGCCATGCCGGACAAGAAACGTCTCGCCTGCCAGATCGGCCCATGTGACGGCCGACTGCCCGGCGAGTGGATGCCCATCCGGCAGCACGGCAACCAACTGTTCGGTCCAGATCGGGTGGGTGTGGCAGTCTGGCAGCTCGGGCGTGCCCGCGACAAACACCACGTCCAGCCGGTCGGCGCGAAGCTGCATCACCGCTTCGCGAGCTGTCCCTTCCGTCATCTCGACTTCAACGCCGGGATGGTCCTCGCGGTATTGGCCGATCAGCTTTGCGAGGAAGCTGTGCGGGATCAGGGCATGGATACCGATACGAAGCCGGCCGCTTTCTCCCGCTGCCGCCATGCCGGCGGTCTTCACTGCATGGTCCAGTTGATCGACGCCGGCCGCTATCCGCTCGACGAAGTGGTGTCCGGCCTCGGTCAGTCGGACGCCGCGCGCGTGACGCTCGAACAGAAGGATACCAAGGTCTTCTTCCAGCGCCTTCACGCGGGCGCTGACGCTGGATTGCGCCACGCCGAGCGCATTGGCGGCGTGGCGGAAGTTCAGATATTCGGCGACGGCGAGTGTCTGGATCAGCGATGCGAGGGGGATACGCGATCCGAGCGTGGTCGGCATACCCCATGGGCAACCATCCATCGGTGCTGATCGCCGCCGCATCGCTCAAATGCCACTACAGTGCTTTGTTCCACGCCGTAGCAGACGCAGGTGCTTGGCTCCCTTAGAATGACGCATTGGATTACCCCTCCTACTATGTTGCCTACTGCGCATAAGTGACTTGCATGATGGAAGTTACACCATTATGGATGTGTCATGCAACGAACAAGCTTTCTGTCATTCGAGTGTCCCGCAGCCCGAGCGCTGGAAAGCGTCGGTGACTGGTGGAGCATCCTGATCCTGCGAGACGCCTTCCAAGGGCTTAGCAAATTCGATGAATTCGAGAAGAATCTCGGTATTTCCGCGAACATTTTGGCGAGGCGATTGAAGCATCTCACGGCGGAAGGACTGTTTGAAAGGCAACGATACAATGATCATCCGCCTCGATTTGAATACGTCCTTACCGACAAGGGGCGAGATTTCTATCCGGTAGCAATCGCCCTGTTCGCATGGGGGAACCGGAACCTTGCGCCCAATGAAATAGCCATGCGCCTTGGTGACAAGAAAACCGGACAGGAGAGGACCGCCGTTATCATCGACGCGAATACAGGAGAAGCAATCACTCCCGAAAACACCGTTCTTCTGGCAGGCCCCGCCGCAACAGAGGAAACGATGCGCGTCATAAATCGCATGAAGCGAATAAGCTCAGAAAAAGAAACGGAATAATCCAATGCGCCGAATTGTTGTAACCGGCATGGGTTTAGTTGGCCCCCTTGGTTCTGGCACTGAAATAAGCTGGAAAAGACTCCTCGACGGGAAATCGGGAATCAGGAATTTGCCTGATGAAATCTCCAATGATCTACCGGTGAAAATCGGGGGAATCGTTCCCAGCCTGATTGAAGATTCCGAAGCCGGTTTTGATCCAGATTTAATCGTTGACACAAAGGATCAACGAAAAATGGATCGCTTCATTCTGTTTGCACTTGCGGCCGCGAAGGAGGCTCTTGAAACGGCAGGATGGCATCCCACGAGCGACTACGAACGTGAGCGCACGGCGACAATTATCGCCTCTGGTATAGGCGGGTTTCCTGCTATCGCTTCGGCAGTTCGCATAACGGATACACGGGGAGCACGGAGGCTCTCACCGTTTACCGTGCCGTCGTTTCTTGCCAACCTTGCAGCAGGACACGTTACCATCAGGCATGGATTTACAGGCCCAATTGGCACGCCTGTAACCGCCTGCGCTGCGAGCGTTCAGGCCATCGGAGACGCCGCGCGGCTGATACGCTCCAACGAAGCCGATATCGCTCTGTGCGGTGGAGCAGAAGCGTGCATTGACAAGGTTAGTCTCGGGGCATTTGCTGCCGCGCGAGCACTATCTACCGGCTACAATACTACACCTGAAATGGCGTCAAGGCCGTTCGACACCGAGCGCGATGGTTTCGTAATGTCCGAAGGGGCGGGTCTGATCGTCATAGAAGAATTGGAACATGCCCTTGCTCGGGGTGCCAAACCCATAGCCGAATTGGTAGGATACGGCACAAGCGCTGATGCACACCATGTGACTGCCGGTCCAGAGGACGGTCGAGGCGCGGCCCGTGCAATGAAAATCGCGCTACAAAGTGCCGGTTTGAAGCCCAACGATGTTCAACATCTGAACGCTCATTCAACCTCCACCCCCGTAGGGGATCGAGGAGAAATAGCCGCGATAAAATCCGTTTTTGGCGATCATGATGTAGCTGTAAGCGCCACGAAGTCAGCGACGGGGCACTTACTCGGTGCCGCTGGCGGCATTGAGGCGATCTTCACGATACTCGCCTTGCGGGATCAAATCGCTCCCCCAACGAGAAATTTGGAGAGCCCCGATCCTATTGCCGTAGGTATCGATCTGGTTCGCCAATCTGCACGGCCTGTTCTCATGGAACATGCCATTTCCAACGGATTCGGCTTTGGCGGCGTTAATGCAAGTGTCGCTTTCCGGCGATGGCAATAACAGTCCCGGACGGTGCTTCCGCGACCACTTCGGCTCACGCCCTCGCTATCCGTGGCAGTACTGAATTCGTGCAGACCTGCCGGCCCATGTCGTTGGCGAGACTGAGCAGGTTACGAAGCGCCGCGCTGCGGTTGGACGGCGACCAGACAGCCGAGAAGGCGACCGGCTCCGGCTCGTCGGCGAAGGGCAAGAAGACAATGCCGGTTGACGGCAACAGCGCCGTGGCCGCGCCGACGATGGTGATGCCGAAGCCCTGTCCGACCAAGGACAAAAGGGTGCCACGCCCCACGTCGAAGCGCAGGATCGACGGCGCAGGCCAGCGCTCGGCATGGCGTAGCATGATATGGCTATGAACCTGCGGTCCAGTGCCGCCATGCCGGACAAGGAACGTCTCGCCTGCCAGATCGGGCCATGTGACGGCTGACCGCTTGGCGAGCGGATGCCGTTCCGGTAGCACCGCCAAGAGCGGTTCGGTCCATGTGCGACGGGAATGGCAGTCGGGTGGTTGGGGCGTGCCCGCGACGAACGCCACGTCCAACCTGCCGGCGCGAAGCTGCACCACCGCTTCACGGACCGGGCCTTCGGCGATCTCGACTTCAACATCGGGGTGATCCTTGCGGTATTGGCCGATCAGCTTTGCGAGGAAGCTATGCGGAATCAGGGCATGGATACCGATACGAAGCCGGCCGCTTTCTCCGGCTGCCGCCATGCCGGCGGTTTTCACCGCATGGTCGAGTTGGTCAATACCTACGGCTATCCGCTCGACGAAATGGCGTCCGGCCTCGGTCAGCCGAACGCCGCGTGCATGACGCTCGAACAAGAGGATGCCGAGGTCTTCTTCCAGTGCCTTCACGCGGGCGCTGACGCTGGACTGTGCAACGCCGAGCGCATTGGCGGCGTGACGGAAGTTGAGATATTCGGCGACAGCGAGAGTGTGTACTAAGGTCATCATCGGCACTCGCCCCGAGAGGAGATGATGGCTCAACGGATTTAATCCGTCATTCCTCGTAAGTCTACGCATACCAATTCGCCATGACTCAATCACAATGAAGTTGCGAAAGGTCTGCGTAGTATTGGCAGACATATTAAATAGAGAATCGCGCCGACAATCCAAACCCAACCGTTCCATGCTCCTATGGTGGCAGAATAGAGTGCCGTGAAGCCAAGCGGTCCCGCGATAGAGCTTAGATTGGTGAGGCTTGTAAGCGTTCCCTGTAAAGCTCCTTGCTTGTTACTGCTGACATTGTTTGAGAGCATTGCCTGCAAGGCCGGCATGCCAACACCTCCGGCGGCAAGCAGCAACAAAATCGGGAACACCATCCATCCCTGCGTGGCAAAAGCCAGAAGAATGAAGCCAGTCGCATCCGCAGCCATGCCAAACAGTAGCGTGCGCCGTTCTCCAAGCCGGCTTGAAAGAGGGCCGGTAACAAACGCCTGAAAAATCGCGTGTGTTGCTCCAAACGCCGCGAGCGACAAGCCAACGGTCGTGGTGTTCCACTGAAAACGATCCTCGCCATATATGACCCATAGGGCCGCAGGGACCTGGCCGATCAGTTGAATAATGAAGAAAACTGCGAAAAGCGCAGCTAGCCCGCGCAATGTATCATCCAGCCGGAACAGAACGAATGGTTTGATGCGAACCGGCTTTCCGGTCCCGCCATGGCTGCGATGAGTCTCCTTGAGAAAAATGCAGGCAAGCAGGAACGCGAAGCCGTTGAGAAGGGCAGCGGCGATAAACGGAGTATGGGCAGAAATACCACCGAGCATACCACCAAGTGCTGGCCCGGCAATCATGCCTGCCCCATAACAGGCCCCCATGTAGCCGAACCAGCGTGCGCGAGAACCTTCCCCCGTCGAATCCGCAATGGTTGAGGCAGCTACAGCTCCGGTTGCGCCCGTGATGCCGGAGACGAGCCGGCCGATATAGAGCACCCATAAGACCGGCGCTGATGCCATAATCGTGTAATCGACTGCGGCCCCCGCAAGGGAAGCCAGAAGCACCGGACGCCGACCGTAAGCATCTGAAAATTGTCCAAGCACGGGCGCGAAGATGACCTGCATCAACGCATAGAGTGACAGCAAAGCACCATAGTGACCAGCGACCTGCTCCGCCGGCACAAGCTCGCGCAGAAGCGTCGGAAGGACCGGCATGATGAGGCCGAGTCCCATGGCGTCGAGACTGACGATCAGCAGGGCGATGATGGCAGAGCTGCGCACCTGAAACTCCAGCGCCGCTCAATGCGAGCGACTTTATCAATGATAAGGACATGGACATAGAACTTATCGGTGATAAATTGTCAAGCGTTGGCGAAGGAACGTGAATGACCAAACTGGACAAGGGCACCGTGATCGCAGCGGCGCTGGAGCTGCTGAACGAGGTTGGCATGGACAACCTGACGACGCGAAAGCTCGCTGAACGCCTCAAAGTTCAGCAGCCTGCGCTTTACTGGCATTTCCAGAACAAGCGCGCGCTGCTTGACGCACTGGCCGAGGCAATGCTGACGGAACGCCACACCCGCTCGCTACCCGAAGAGAACGAAGACTGGCGGCTATTCCTGAAAGAGAACGCCCAGAGTTTCAGAACGGCGTTGCTCTATTGTCGCGACGGGGCGCGCATCCATGCCGGCACTCGACCGACAGAACCGAATTTTGGCGCTGCCGAGACACAAATACGCTTTCTCTGCGCGGCGGGCTTTGGTCCGAAGCACGCTGTTTGGGCGCTCCGGGCGGTCAGTCACTATGTGGTCGGTTCCGTTCTCGAGCAGCAGGCATCTGATGCCGATGAGAGAGTTCCGGACAGGCCAGATGTGTCCGAGCAAGCACCGTCGTCCTTCCTGCACGATCTGTTTCACGAGTTGGAAACAGACGGCATGGATGCTGCGTTCAACTTCGGACTCGACAGCCTCATCGCTGGTTTCGAGCGGCTGCGTTCATCTACAACAGATTAGAGGCTTATGCCCCTTTGCCGCCCCAACTGCCACGACACCGATCCGCTTTGCACGATGCCGATGACCTCACGGCCGAGCTGGCGGTCGATGACCGGCCGCCACGGGACAAGGGAAATGAGCGGTATCTTGCCGGACAGGATACCGCCATTCACAAGGTTTCGATGATTATTGCGCCGCATCGGAGCGGGCTTGCTTCCAGTCGTCGGCTAGACGACTGGCGACTTCTCGGTGGCAGCATCACGGGATCGAAGGAGCGCCAGCCCCAACGACACCAGCACTGCCATTGCCGTGGCGTAACAAATCACGGGCCACGCTGTATCGCCGTTTAACAGCGTCACCGCCAATGTCCCGACGATACTGACTATCAGGCTTTGGATGCAGAAGTAGAACGCAACCGCTGATCCAGCGATGTCGTCGAACTGCGCAAGTGCGCCGTTGGCGGTAACGGACACCGTGAAGACAATGCCGACCGCGACAACCCACATCGGCAGGATGAAGCTGAAAAATGACGGCGATCCGAAAAGTTGGCCGATCCCCAACAGGATCGCGCCGGAAACGAGCAACGCCATCCCGCGCGCTACGCATCCCGCGATACCCCATTTGGCAACGAAGGACTTTGCGAAGCGGGTTGTCGTGACCATGACCAGCGCGACAGTCGCGAAGGCCAAGCTAAATCCGATCTCGGAATAGCCGGCTTGGCCTATGAGAACACGGGGGGCTGTCGAGAAGAAAACGAAGAATGTGCCCATGCCGGCACTAAATCCGACTGTGTAAACCCAAAAGGCCGGACTCGCGAAGATCGGCAAAACAGATCGTTGCGTTCTGGCCTGATCCAACGGTCGGGTTTCATGCCACCTGAAACTGGCGTTTAAGAGTGCGAGCGAAGCCAGTGCAGCCAGTGTGATGAAGATCGCCTGCCATCCCCAAAACTCGCCGATCAGCGCACCGGCTATAGGGCCGAGCGCAGGCACGAACGCCAGCATCGAACTGAAAAGGCCGTAGATGACGGCACCTTCGGGACGATTGGCATATACGTCGCGCACGGTCGCGAAGGTGGCCACCAGCATGGCCGATGCTCCAACTGCCTGAACCAGACGAAACGCAACAAAGGCTAATGCAGTTGAAGAACAAGCCGCTCCCAGAGACGCAGCAACGAAAGCCGTTGCGCCTACAAGCAGGATCGGCCGTCGCCCGACGCGATCGGAGAGTGGCCCAAAGATCACTTGGCCCACACCGAGCATCACCATGTAGAAGCTCAACGTGAGTTGGATTATGGATGGAGTCGTGTTCAGGACGCCCGGCATCGCCGGAACGACTGGAAGATAAATATCCATCGCCAGCGACGCGAGGATGTCGAAGGGAGCCATAAGCAGCAAGGCTGCCGGCAGCGTATAGGCCCACGCGGGGCGTGTGGTGGTCATGACGAATCAACCGCTCGATTAAGGATACCGGGCAGCGTCTGCTCGTCAGCAATCAGATGGGATTGGTCTTACAGAGCGCCGCAACAACAATTCTGATGTTGCGGCTTACTTGTCTGCTGACTTGGAATTTCCCATGCTGATGGCTCCACGATTACGAAATTGAATAGCAGCTCTTATCGAATTAGTTGTTGCGTTGCAATGCGGTATCGTTGACTCCTATAGCCCCAACCCCCGCTGCCGCCCTACCTGCCACGACACCGAACCGCCCTGCATGATACCCGCGACCTCGCGGCCGAGCTGGCGGTCGATGATCGGCCGCCACGGGACAAGGGTGAACTCGTGGCTCTTTTCCACGATGGCGAACTTGCCGCTCGTTAGCTGGACAGTCCCGGTGAACTTGCCGCTGACACTCTCACCATCCTTGGCGGCGCGGAACGGCAGCGCCTTGCCCTCGGCCATCTCCGCACCGGCGCGCGCAACTTCCCGCTCGCGCAGGGTGGCGAGAAGATTGCGCCGGTAGAAGATGCGGCCGTCCCTGTTGCGCGTGGCGTCGCGCTGTTCGATATGATGCTCGCGGCGCTGGTCCATGGCTTCGCGGACCTGTTGCCCGAAGCCGGTCGGCGCAAGGTCGGCCGTTTCGCCATGGACCAATCGCCGGTCCAGCCATGTCGCGCCGTCCGAACGTATCTGCCTTTGCAGATCAACCGGGGAAAGCACGCGAACGCTGGCCTGCCGGTCGCGGCCGGCATCGTAATCAGCCGCGCGGCTGACCAGATCATCTGGGATGCGCCATTGGTCGGCGTCGATGCGCTCGACGATGCCGGCCCGGCGCAGCGCCTCCAGCCGCCGGACATGGGCATCGATATAGCCCTCATAGTCGCCGCCGGGAACGCGGCCCTCGAATTTCGCCTGCTCCAGATGACGGCTCGGCCGATAGATGCCGTCCTCGGCGATGGCGGTGATGGTGCGGTCGGACGGTCGGGCTGCCGCCTCGGCCGGGCCGATCTGGACGACGCTGCCGATGCGGGCGTCCTCCAGCCGCTCGGGCGCGATGCCGGCAATGTGGTGTGTGCGGCCGTCGATCCCGTCCACCACGATTGTCAGGTTCTCGCCCAGCTCGTCGGACAGGTGCTTGTCCACGACGCGGCCGACGATGGGCGTCTCGGGCGCTCCGTCATGGATTTGGAAGCTCATGGGATCGCGTTCGCCGCCCTGCGGCCCAAGCGCCTTGTGCATGGTGCGGATAATGTCGCCCCGCTCGCCCAACTCGCGCAAGACCGGTTCCATGTCCTTGCTCAATTCCCAAACACCGGGCGCGTGCTCGGTCGCCAGCCCCATCTTCTCCAGCTTGGCGAGCCTGCGCAGGCGTAGCGTTCGCTCGAACTGCCGCCTCGGCGCTGCCGGCTCGTGGCGCAGGTCGACGAAACGGGCATCGGCTTCCTCGGCCATGGCGCGATCGATGCGGGCGAAACGGTCCTGGTCGATTTCGGCGGACAGCTTGCGGGTCTGCTCAATCTCGGTAACGGGGCCGAGTTCCAGACTGGCAAGCTCGCTGGCGCGCTCGCGCAGGCCGTTGGCGAGATAGTCGCCGTTGATGACTAGATCCCCGCCCGTATCATCGCGGCCGTTGACGATGACATGCACATGGGGATGGCCGGTGTTGTAGTGATTGACGGCAACCCAATCCAGCTTCGTGCCGAGGTCGCCTTCCACCTGTTTCATGAAATCGCGGGTGTAGGCCGTGAGGTCCGACAGCTCCGCGCCATCCTCGGGCGAGACGATGAATCTGAACTGATGGCGGTCATCCTGACCACGATCAAGGAAGGCGTCGCCATCGGCGCGGTCTTCATGCGCCGAATAGAGCTGGCCGCGTTCGCCGTCGCGCGAGGTTCCGTCACGCTGGACATAGCGCAGATGCGCGCGGGCACGGCCGCCCTTCCATGCGGCCCGGACGCTGCGCTGCTTGACGATCACGCGGCGGCTGCCCGGCTGGCGATGATGCCAGTTGCCGGATATGTTCCGGGCGCGCACGAAGCTCGCGCCCCGGCCGCGCTTCACGCCCTTGCCGCTGGCGGCCATGGCGCGAGACCGCCCCGGCGATGACGGGCGCGCGGATGACGGCATGGAAGGATCGCGTGAGGCTGCCGCCTGATGCTGGCGGGTGATCTTCCTGACCTGCGTGAAAAAGCTCTTGGTCTTGCCGGCCTTCGGCGTGTCGGATCGGATGCGGCCGGGCTTCGGACGGAAGCGGTTTTCGTCGTCGGCGCTCAAGGGCGCGACTCCAGCCCAAATCGCCGAAAAACGGCCGATCTGCGCCTATGGTGCCGCTCGAAACCCTGCAAAGCCAAGGCTTTGCGCAAAATCGCGGCACGCGGCCCCTCAAAACCATGGTGCCGGAACCGACCACCTAACCAGTGTGCAGACAACAACAATTTCCAGAAGCGGCCCCATATGGTGCCGTCTTCTTTAATCTTGCCCTCCGCCCTTTCTGCCCTTTCTGCCCCTCCTGCAGGGAATCCTGCCGGGCGCAAACCTGCCCGACCGGATGCTGAAACCGGCGTCGCCGAGCACGGGAATGCCACCTTCATGGCGTTCCTCCGTCGCTCGCGCTCGCCACGAAAATGCTGCCGTCCTGTGGCTCCGCAATGGCGGGATCGCGCGCCGGAACGGCAGCGCGACCGTCGCCTGATTGCGCCTCGGACGGCGGCGCGGCGGCAGCCTGCGTGTCGGCCGGGCGCATGACGAACAGCGGTGCCTCGCGCCAATCAGGCGGCGGTGCCGGCTGTGGGGACCGCATATCCGATGGGGCTGCGCCGCCAAGGATCGGGGAGAGCGCGGTGACATAGGCGCGCGTCTCGGCGGGAAGCAGGCGGCCCGTCGCGCGGTGCTCGTCGTAGCGGCCGGGACCGGCATTGTAGGCCGCAAGCATCGCGCCGACATTGCCGTAGCGGTCGAACATCTCGCGCAGATAGGCCGTGCCTGCGAGGATGTTGTCGCGCGGGTCGTAGGGATCGCGTCCGAGGCCATGGCGGACGCGCAGGCCCGCCCATGTGTCGGGCATCACCTGCATCAATCCCATCGCGCCGGCCGACGAAACCGCCCGCACATCGCCCGCGCTTTCGGCGCGCAGCACGGCGCGAATCCAGTGCTCGGGGATGCCGAACCGCTGCGACGCCTCGGCAATGTGCGCCGCATAAGGATGGACTGCGGCCGGGCGCTCGACAGGCGCGGATTGCGCGACCGCGACGCCCGATCCGGCGCAGACGGAAAGCGCCCCCGCCAGCAACAGAACGGCATAATGCCATGCCGGCCTGTCTCCGCTTTGCCGCCAGCCTGCCAGCGTGCTCGCTGCGGTCAAGGGCAAGGCGCAAGCGCCGGCCGATGGCCGCCCCTGACCTTTGCTGCGCGCGCCGGCCGTCTGGTCGCCGAGCGGGACGAAGGGATGAGACGGCTTTTCCGCGAACAAAGGGATGCCGATCTTTGACCGGATGGCGGGCCGGACGCGCGCGGCCGTCATTCCTCATCCTCGATCTTCCGGGCGTGCTTCCAACGCAGGGTCCAGACCGAAGGGTCGTCGTTGGACTGGAACAGTTTGGCGCGGATCGGGAACGGAAAGATCGGTCCCTCCAATCGCATCGACACGAACTCGCCAGCGTTCTCACTGGAGTCTTTCCATGCGGGGCCTGCGTCCGGCCCGTCCTCGCTGTCGAGGCGCAGGCGATAATCGGGCGCGTTTTTCACGTCGCTGGGCTTGGCCGGGACGATGAACAGCTTTTCGTGGAGGCCGAACGAATGAAGCTCTCCCGCATAGCCGGTTTCGGTGCGGGTGAAGGTGCCTATTTCTGCCATGGGAAATCTCCTGCGGTTGGTTCTCGGGGGGGGTCAGTGCGTCGGCGCGCGCCACTCGTAGCGGCCGACGCCTTCCTCATCGGTCCAGAGCGGAACCGCTCGGCCGATGACGGAATCTGCGGGGATGGGTCCGAAATAACGGCCGTCGAGGCTGTCGCGGACTTCCCAATTCATGAGGAAAAGCTGGTCGCCGCCGATGACGCGGCAGCCCTGCCAGACGGGCAGATCGCGGCCGAGGCTGTCGCGCTCCAGCGCCTCGCCCATCTCGATCCCGTCAACCGTGATCGTGCGGCCGGCTCGGCAAACCCGCTGTCCGGGCAGGCCCAAGACGCGCTTCAAGAGCGGGACGCCTCGCGCGATATAGCCGCGCTCGACCATGAAGCTGGCGAGCGGTTCGGGCGGCATGATGGCGACCAGCTCGGGCACGTCAATCCGGTCTGCCGGCTCGACGGTGTAGAACCCGACTGGCGCGCTGGCGGTGGCGTTCCATATGAGTTTCGTCGGCGTCTTGACCGCGCTTGCGGCGGCGATGCCGATCACCGCCAGCGCCGTCACCGTAAGGGTGCGGCGGCGCGTCATGGCTCGATCCTTCGACGGTGAAGCCAAGCGGCATGTCGCTCGGGCGTGTAGGCGTGCGGTTCCAGATTGGCGGTCAAACGGTTGTGGACGTGCCGCCAGTGATCCGGCGAGGCGTCGGCCGGATCGAGGCCGAGCGCATCCACGGCGTCGATAGCTACAAGCGCACGCTGCACCTTGGGCCAGCCGTCGAGGCGCAACAGGATTTCGCCACCGGGGCGCACGAAGGGCAATGTCTGGAACGGCTCGCCGCGCCCGATGGCGCGCACAATATCGATGCGCGAAACGACAGTGCCGTGCTCGCCAGATGCCCAACGGACGAAGGCGAAGACGCTGCCCGGCGCGAAGCCGACGACGCTGCGGCGGCGGTCGATGATATGCTCGTAGCTCTTGCGGCCGAAGCGTATCCAGTGCTCGACCTTGCGTTTCTCGAAGGTCAGCTCGACCAATGTGGTGAAGGGCGCAGGCCCGTCCGGCAGCGGACGGCCGTGCGCGCTGCGGTGGGCGCGACGGGTCATTGTTCGTCTCCGGGGATGTGCTGGGGGCTGCGCGGGCACAGCGCGTCGAGCGCGGCCGTCATGGCTCGCCCCTTCGAGCAGAACCGGCACCACGCTTCGCCTGCGCGCGCGTCAAAGAAAAAGAGTTAGCTGGGGTAACTGTTTCTGTTCTCGTCGCGTGTGGAGTAAGCGCCTCTTGCCATACCGTGAACGGTG
>NZ_JAHWXY010000021.1 GCF_024281235.1 Shinella daejeonensis | reverse complement strand
GCAGCGCCACCGGAGAGCGCCGCCGATCCGCCCTTCACGGCCAGACCTGCCGCACCGCCTGCCGCAAGGGCGTGCGACGGCAGCGCCACCGGAGAGCGCCGCCGATCCGCCCTTCACGGCCAGACCTGCCGCACCGCCTGCCGCAAGGGCAGCGCCACCCACGGCAAGGCCGGTGCCCACGGCAGCGCCCGCGCCGAGCTGCGGACCGCCGGAGACAAGGCCGTTGGCGATGCCGGGGCCGAAGATGCCGAGGCCGAGCAAGGACAGCGCGGCGAGCACGATCGCCATGGCGTCGTCGACGGACGGGGTCGTGCCGCCAAAACCCTTGGTGAACTCGCCGAAGAGGGTCGAGCCGATGCCGATGATGACCGCCAGAACCAGCACCTTGATGCCGCTGGAAATGACGTGGCCAAGCACGCGCTCGGCCATGAAGGCGGTCTTCCCGAAGAGACCGAACGGAATGAGGACGAAGCCGGCGAGCGTCGACAGCTTGAACTCGATCAGCGTCACGAAGAGCTGGATCGCCAGGATGAAGAAGGCGAGGATCACGAGCGCCCAGGCGAACAGCAGGCACACGATCTGGATCAGGTTCTCGAACACCGAGATCCAGCCCATCAGCGGCGAGATGGCTTCGAGCAGCGGCCGGGCGGCATCCAGGCCGGTCTGCGCGACCTTGCCGGGCCGCATCAGGTCGGCAGTCGAAAAGCCTGTGCCCGATGCTTTGAGGCCGAGGCCGGCGAAGCTGTCGAAGACGATCTTGGCGAGATTGTTCCAGTTGCCGATGAGATAGGCGAAGACGCCGACGAACAGCGTCTTCTTGACCAGGCGCGCGATGATGTCGTCATCGCCGGCCCAGCTCCAGAACAGGGCGGCGAGCGTGACGTCGATCACGATCAGCGTCGTCGCGACGAAGGCCACTTCGCCGGAGAGAAGGCCGAAGCCGGAATCGATGTATTTGGTGAATACGCCGAGGAAATTATCGATGACGCCCGCGCCGCCCATGGCTCACCGCCCTTCCGTGCTGGCGGACGCCGCCGGTGCGACCGGGGCGACCGGCGCCGACGCGTGGCCGAGAAAGCGGTCGCGGGTTTCGGCCCAGACGCGCAGGCATTCGGGATCGCTCGCGGCCTGTTGGCCAAGCTGCTGGCACCGGCGCTGGCTCTCGCGCAGCGGATCGCCTTCGGGCTGAAGCTGACGCGCCGACGGCGAAGCCGGCGCATCCTCTCTGCGGGTCATTTCGATCGCGGTCGCCGTGACGGCGACCGCGACGAATACGATAGCGCCCAGCCGGGCCAGCATCTTGCCGTCCATGAGCCTCCTCCTTTCCGGCCTTATTTACCGTTGTTGAACATCTGCGCGTTGCCGGGCTGGTAGCCCGAGCCCGGCGTCAGGAAGCGGCGACGCTGTTCGCGGCCCTGTTCGGCGGCGGCGGTACGCTCGGCCTCGGTGAGCGCGCTGGCGCGGCCGTTCGAGGCGAGCAGCGCCACGAGATCGGAAAGCTGCTGCGATTGCAGGGCGAGGATCTGATTGCCGGCCTGCGCCGCCTGCAAAGCGCCGGTCGCGCCCTGGCTCTGGCTGACCAGCGCCGACATCTGCGTGCGGTTGGTGTCGATATTGGAAACGACGCCGGCCTGTACGCGCATGGCGTCCTGAAGCCCGCCGACCGTGTTCTGCCAGCGCGAGCGCGCGTCGGCGACCATCTGCTTGTCGGTCGTCGACATCGAGACGTTGCCGTATTTCTGGCTGAACATCTGGTCGATCTGCTGGACGTTGAAGGCGATGCCCTGGGCCTGCTGGAGAAGCTGCTGGGTGCGCTGCACGTTCTGCTGCAAGGTCTGGAGCGCCGAGTAAGGCAGGCTCGCCAGGTTCTTCGCCTGATTGATGAGCATCTGCGCTTCGTTCTGGAGCGAGGTAATCTGATTGGTGATCTGCTCCAGCGTGCGCGCGGCCGTGAGGACGTTCTGGGCGTAGTTGCTCGGATCGAAGACGATGATGGCGTGGGCGGGCGTCGCCATCATCGGCGACAGCGCGAGCGGTGCTGCCGCCAGCATGGTCGCGGCGAGCGCCATGGCGCGCGAGCGGATACGAAGGGTAAGCATAGTCAGGACTCCTTTGCTGCTTGGGGGATCGTGAAAGTCGGGATGAGATCGGCCGCCCATCCGACGTCGCGGGCGCGCAGCCACGCGGCGAGGAAGCCTTCGCGGCCGTGCTCGGCGACAAGGTTGGCGATCAGGGTCTGGTCGGACTTGGAAGATGCGGCGCAGAGTGCGAGGCCGACTTCGGACAAGCCCAGCTCGAACAGGCGGTTGCCGCGCCGCGACTGGCAGTAATAATCGCGCTTGGGGACGGCCCGCGCCAAAATCTCAATCTGTCGGTCGTTCAACCCGAAACGCCGATAGATGGCCGTGATCTGCGGCTCGATCGCGCGTTCGTTCGGCAGAAGCAGCCGCGTCGGGCAGCTTTCGATGATGGCCGGCGCGATGCTGGAATTATCGATGTCGGACAGCGACTGCGTGGCGAAGATGACCGATGCGTTCTTCTTGCGGAGCGTCTTCAGCCATTCGCGGAGCTGGCCGGCGAAGCCTTCATCGTCCAGCGCCAGCCAGCCCTCGTCGATGATGAGCAGCGTTGACCGCCCGTCCAATCTATCGCCGATGCGGTGGAAGAGATAGGAGAGCACCGCCGGAGCCGCGCCGGTGCCAACCAGCCCCTCGATTTCGTACGCCTGCACTGAGGCCGAGCCGAGATGTTCGGCCTCGGCGTCGAGCAGCCGGCCATAGGCCCCGCCGACGCAATAGGGCCGAAGCGCCTGCTTGATGTCGTTCGACTGGAGCAGGACAGCGAAGCCCGTGATGGTGCGCTCCTCGACCGGCGCGGAGGCGAGCGAGGTCAGCGCGGTCCAGATATGCTCCTTCACCTCGGGGGTGATCTGGATCGCCTCGCGCGTCAGGATCGCCACGATCCAGTCGGCGGCCCAGGCACGCTCATAGGTGTCGTCGATGCGAGCGAGCGGCTGAAGCGAGACGGAGAAGTCGTCGCCTTCGGTCAGCCCGCCGCCGAGATCGTGCCAGTCGCCGCCCATGGCGAGCGCGGCGGCGCGGATGCTGCCGCCGAAATCAAAGGCGAAGACCTGGCTGCGGTCATAGCGCCGGAACTGCAAGGCCATGAGCGCGAGCAGCACGGACTTGCCCGCGCCGGTCGGACCGACAACGAGGGTGTGACCGACATCGCCGACATGAAGGGATAACCGGAACGGGGTCGAGCCTTCGGTCTTGCCATAAAGCAAGGGGGGCGCACCGAAATGCTCGTCCCGTTCCGGCCCAGCCCACACGGCGCTGAGGGGGATCATGTGGGCCAGATTCAAAGTGCTGATGGGAGGCTGGCGGACGTTGGCGTAAGCATGTCCGGGCAGAGAGCCGAGCCATGCGTCCACCGCGTTGACGGTCTCGACCTTGGCCGTGAAATCGCGGCCCTGGATGACCTTCTCGACAAGGCGCAGCTTCTCGTCGGCAAGGCGCGGATCGGCGTCCGACACCACGATCGTCGCGGTGACATAGGCCATGCCTGCGACATCGGCGCCCAGCTCCTGCAAGGCGAGATCGGCGTCTGCCGCCTTGTTCGACGCATCGGTGTCGACCAGCGCGGACGCCTCGTTGGTCAGGACTTCCTTGAGGATCGCGGCGATCGACTTGCGCTTGGCGAACCATTGCCGCCTGATTTTGGTCAGCAGCTTGGTCGCGTCGGTCTTGTCGAGCAGGATCGCGCGGGTCGACCAGCGATACGGGAAAGCGAGCCGGTTGAGATCGTCGAGCAGGCCGGGCGTCGTCGCGGTCGGAAAGCCGATGATGGTGAGGACGCGCAGATGCTCGTTGCCGAGACGCGGTTCGAGCCCGCCGGTCAGCGGCTGATCGGCGAGCAGCGCATCGAGATAGACCGGGGTTTCCGGCACGCGGACGCGGTGGCGCTTGGTCGAGACGGTCGAATGAAGATAGGTCAGCGTCTCGCTGTCATCGAGCCAGGCGCATTCGGGCATGAAGCCGTCGAGCAGCGCCAGCACGCGGCCGATGCGGTCGACGAAGGTGCGCAGGATTTCTTGCGGATCGACCCCGGTGCGCTCGCGGCCCTCGTAGAGCCAGCTTTCGGCGCGGGCGGCTTCCTCGGCCGGGGGCAGATAGAGGAAGGTCAGGTAATAGCCGGAGACGTAGTGCGTTCCGGCTTCCTCGAAGTCGGCCTTGCGCTCTTCGTCGACCAGGCCGGAGGCCGCGTCGGGAAATATGCTCGCCGGATAGGTCGCGGCCTCATGGCGCTGCGCCTCGACAAAGATGCTCCAGCCCGAGCCGAGACGGCGGAAGGCGTTGTTGATGCGGCCGGCGACCGCGACCAGCTCGGCAGCGACGGCGCTGTCGAGATCGGGGCCGCGAAAGCGCGCGGTGCGCTGGAAACTGCCGTCCTTGTTCACGATGACGCCGGAGCCGACCAGGGCGGCCCAGGGCAGGAAATCGGCAAGGCGGGCGGCGCTGCGACGATATTCTCTGAGATTCATCATGGGTGTCGCCTCCCTCAGACCACGAGGAAGGCCGGGACGCGCAGATGGCGCCGGCCGACCTCGACGAATTGCGGGTCGCGCTTGGCGGCCCAGACCGCCGCGACGTGACCGATGGCCCAGATCGCGATGCCGACCAGCCAGAGGCGCAGGCCGAGGCCCACGGCACCGGCCAGCGTCCCGTTGAGGATCGCGATGGAGCGCGGCGCACCACCGAGCAGGATGTGCTCGGTCAGTGCGCGGTGAACCGGGACGGTGAATCCCGGCACATCCAGTTGCTCGAAGGCGACCGCCATCAGACCAGCGCCCCGCCGCCGAACGAGAAGAACGACAAGAAGAACGAACTGGCCGCGAAGGCGATCGACAGGCCGAACACGATCTGGATCAGCTTGCGGAAGCCGCCCGAGGTGTCGCCGAAGGCCAGCGCCAGGCCCGTCGCGATGATGATGATGACCGCGACGATCTTGGCGACCGGCCCCTCGATCGACTGGAGGATTTTCTGGAGCGGTGCTTCCCACGGCATCGACGAGCCGGAGGCGTGTGCGGCGGGAGCGAGGACGAGATTGATGTAGGCGAAGGCTGCGGCCGTCGCGGCATAGCGGCGAACGCGCATGGTGGTGCGGATCATGAATAGTCTCCTGTGCGGTCAGGGGTTGCGGGGCTGATGCGGTAGTCCCCGTCCGGGCCGAGCCCTTCGACGCGGGCGAGTTCGGCGAGTCGGCGCGCGGAGCCGCGGCCGGAAAGGACGGCAACGAGGTCGATGGTCTCGGCGATCAGGGCGCGCGGGACCGTGACGACGGCCTCCTGGATGAGCTGCTCGAGCCGGCGCAGCGCGCCGATGCCGGTGCCGGCGTGGATCGTGCCGACGCCACCGGGATGTCCGGTGCCCCAGGCTTTGAGGAGGTCGAGCGCTTCGGAGCCGCGCACCTCGCCGATGGGGATGCGGTCGGGGCGAAGGCGCAGCGAAGACCGGACAAGATCGGAGAGCGTAGCGACGCCTTCCTTGGTCCGCATCGACACCAGATTGGGCGCGGCGCATTGCAGCTCGCGCGTGTCCTCGATGATGACGACGCGATCGGAGCCCTTCGCCACCTCGGCGAGCAGCGCATTGGTGAGCGTGGTTTTGCCGGTGGAGGTGCCGCCCGCGACGAGGATGTTGGCGCGCGCCATGATGGCCGCGCGCAATGCCGCGGCTTGGTCGGCGGTCATGATCCCGGCGGCGACGTAATCGTCTAGGCCGAAGATGGCGACGGCCGGCTTCCTGATTGCGAAGGCGGGCGCCGCGACGACGGGAGGAAGAAGCCCCTCGAACCGCTCGCCAGTTTCGGGCAGCTCGGCGGAGACGCGCGGGGACCGGGCGTGAACCTCCGCGCCGACGTGATGGGCGACGAGGCGCACGATGCGCTCGCCGTCCGCGGCCGACAGCCTCTCGCCCGTATCGGCCAGCCCTTCGGACAGGCGATCGATCCAGATGCGACCATCGGGATTCAGCATCACCTCGACGACGCTCACGTCTTCGAGAAAGCGCGCGATGGCCGGGCCGAGCGCGGTGCGCAGCATCCTCGCGCCACGCGCAATCGCTTCCGGTTTTTCGTGAGTGGATGACATTGCGCCCCGCATTTCTCGGAGCCCGCAACAGACGATCCCCGGATCGGGGTCGATTAAAAGAGCCTGAAATCAGGCCGGTTCAACAAGTATCGGTCGTAGTAGTAGCGTGGCGTGCAAATACAGGAGAACGGCGGTGAGGCTCTGATCTTGATGTCGTCGTGAGCCTCACCAGATGACGCGCGCGATCGTCACGGCTCCGAGTCGGGGACATCCTCGGGGATCTCCTGTCGCAGCTTCGGCCCCTTGACGAGACGACGGCCGAGCGCGGTGATGAACGCCTCGTACCGCTCGGCCGACTTGGCGCGCGCCGCCTGCGCGGCGGGCTCCGGCAAGGCAGGCGTGGTCGTGATCCAGAAGCGGATGAACACCGCCAGCGTTTCGACGGCAATGCCGACATCGCGCTCCAGGCGGGTCATGCGGCGGTCGATCTGGTCGAGGCGCTTGGCGACGACGGCCTCGCGCCGCTCGGCATCATCCGGCGAGAGGAAAGATGCGATGGCGGCTTCCGCGATCATGGATTGCGACTGGTCCCGGCGCGCGGCGAAATCCGCCAGCGCCTGCGTCACGTCGGGATCGAGATAGACCGTGAACTTCGATTTCTTCCGATGGCTGCTCATGGCGCTCACAGCTCGATGCCGTCATTGGGATCGAGCGACGCCTGCCGCGCCACGCCCTGAACCCGCTGGATCAGGCGCCGGTTGCGCGTGGCGTCCTCATCGCTGTCGTCGGGAAGCTCGATCTCGAACTCGTTGGCGATGGGTTCCTTCTTCTCCGTCGGCTTGGCGCGACTGAGTTCGGGTTGCAGCCGGCGTTCGGAGTCCGTGGTGTCTTCATCGTCGGACGGGTCGGCAGGTTGGGCATCGCCTGCCTTGGGCCGCGTCGGGGTCGGCAGGCTGCTCCAATCGTCGGGGCGCGGCTGGTCGGGGCGCTTCAGGTCGGGCGGCGACAGCAGGCGCTCGCGGAAACGGGCATCCTCATAGTAGCGCGCCTTCTTCGCCCGGATCGGCGGGGTGCCGGCGACCATGACGATCTCGTCGCTCGGCGGGAGCTGCATGATCTCGCCGGGGGTGAGCAACTGGCGGGCGGTCTCCGAGCGCGAGACCATCAGATGGCCGAGCCAGGGAGAGAGCCGGTGCCCAGCATAGTTCTTCATCGCCTTCATTTCGGTCGCGGTGCCGAGTGCATCGGACACACGCTTGGCGGTGCGCTCGTCGTTCGTGGCGAAGGACACGCGCACATGGCAGTTGTCGAGGATCGAGTTGTTCGGGCCGTATGCCTTTTCGATCTGGTTGAGCGACTGCGCGATCAGGAAGGCTTTGAGGCCGTAACCCGCCATGAAGGCCAGCGCGCTCTCGAAGAAGTCGAGCCGCCCCAGCGCCGGAAACTCGTCAAGCATCAAGAGCAGGCGGTGCCGGTCGCCCTTCGCCTGCAGGTCTTCGGTCAGGCGGCGGCCGATCTGATTGAGGATGAGGCGGATCAGCGGCTTGGTACGATTGATGTCGGATGGCGGCACCACGAGATAGAGCGTGGTCGGGCGCTTGTCGCCCACCATGTCGGCGATCCGCCAGTCGCAGCGCCGCGTCACCTCGGCCACGACCGGATCGCGGTACAATCCGAGAAACGACATGGCGGTGGAGAGCACGCCGGAGCGTTCATTGTCGGATTTGTTGAGCAGCTCGCGTGCCGCGCTGGCGATGACGGGGTGCGGCCCCGCTTCACCGAGATGGCTGGTCCTCATCATCGCGTCGAGCGTCGACTCGATCGGGCGTTTCGGATCGGAGAGGAAGGCGGCGACGCCGGCGAGCGTCTTGTCGTCGCCGGCATAGAGGATGTGCAGGATCGCGCCGACCAGAAGCGAGTGGCTGGTTTTTTCCCAGTGATTTCGCTTGTCCAACGACCCTTCGGGATCGACCAGGATGTCGGCGATGTTCTGCACGTCGCGCACTTCCCACTCGCCGCGGCGCACCTCGAGCAAGGGATTGTAGGCCGAGGATTTCGGATTGGTCGGATCGAAAAGGAGTACGCGGCCATGGTGCGCGCGGAAGCCGGCCGTCAGCGTCCAGTTCTCGCCCTTGATGTCATGGACGATGGCCGAGCCCGGCCAGGTCAACAATGACGGCACGACAAGGCCGACGCCCTTGCCCGATCGCGTCGGCGCAAAGCACAGCACATGCTCCGGCCCGTCATGGCGCAGATAGTCGCGCTCGTAGCGACCGAGCACGACGCCATCGGGATCGAGCAGCCCGGCCGCCTTCACCTCTTCCTTCTCGGCCCAACGCGCCGAGCCATAGGTGGCGACGTCCTTGGCTTCGCGCGCCCGCCAGACCGACATGCCGATGGCGACGGCGATGGCGATGAAGCCGCCGGATGCGGCGATGAACGCGCCCTGGGTGAAGATCTCCGGCGCATAGGCATCATAGGAGAACCACCACCAGAAGAAGGCGGGCGGATGGTAGAACGGCCAGCCGAACAGGACGAACCAGGGCGGCCCGAGCTGCGCCTGAAACCCGAGGCTCCAGGCGACATATTCGGTTGCGCCCCAGGTGGTGGACAGCACGATGAGGAAGACGATCAGAATCTGTCCCCATAGGATTTTGGTCGCGGACATTGCGATGTTCCTTCTCTGTTGAAGCTATAGGCCGAGCCCGCGCTTGCGCCCGAAATCCCAATCGACGCCGCCGCCGTCGCGGGCGACGCCGGAGACGTGGCGGCCGAGCTGCTTGTCGAGGGATGGCGACCAGGGCACGAGCTGGAAGCCGAGGCCGTCGTCGATCATGGCGAAGCGGCCGGAGGCGAGCGTCAGGCGCTGGCGATAGGTGCCGGCGACATATTCGCCGCTTTCGGCCGGCTTGAACGGCTGGCCGGTTTCCTTCGCGAGCCTGCCGGCCACGGCTTCGACTTCGCGGCGACGGAGCGTGTCGATCAGGTTGCGGTTGAAGATGACGCGGCGGCCCTGCTGCTCGGCGAGACCTTCGCCGACCAGACGCTCCGCCCGTTGCCGCATCGCGTCGCGCACCTCGGCGCCGAAACCGCCGTCCGACATGGCGACGGGTTCGCGGGCGATGGATTGCCGGTCGAGCCAGGTCGCGCCGGTTGCGCTCACCTGATGCTGGAGATCGAGATCGGAACGGACGGCGAGCGCGACACGACGATCGCCTTTCGCGTCCTCATAGGCGCGCAGCTCGACGATCGATCCCGGCGGGCTGTCCCCGGTGGCGTCGAGATGCGGCAGGCGGATGTGATGGGTGCGGCCGTCCACGCCGTCGACCACGGCGTAGGCCGTTCCCTTCAGCTCGTCGTCAAGGCCGCGCTCGACCAGGCGGCCGATGACGGGAACGTCGAGGCTCTCGCCGGCAAGGACATAGCTGGCCGATCCGCGCTCGATGCCGCGTTCGGTCAGAGCGCGGTGCATCCGCTTGATGATGTCGCCGCGCTCGCCGAGTTCGCGCAGCGTGGCTTCGGCCTCGGGCTTGATGAACCATTGCTGGTGTCCGACCTGTCCGGCGAGCCCCCGGATTTCGAGGGTGCGCAGCCGGCCGACCTTGAGCGCATGAAACTCGTCCGGCTGCTGGCCGGGTTGCGGCGCGAGGTCGATGATGCCGCTCTTGCCGGCGTCGCGGACAAGCTGCCGGTCGAGCTGCGTCCAGCGTTCGGCCTCGACCTGCCGCTCCAGATTGCGGTTGATCTCCAGATCGGTGCGCTGGCCGAGTTCCTGCGTGACGAGATCCTGCGCGCGGGCGCGCATTCCCTCCTTGATGTAGTCGCGGGAGATCACGAGGTCCTGGCCGTCGTCGGTGCGGCCGCGCAGGATGATATGGATATGGGGATTGTCGGTGTTCCAGTGATCGACGCCGACCCAATCGAGTTTGGTGCCGAGGTCTTTTTCCATCTGCCCCATCAGCTCGCGGGCGTGGTCCTTGAGATCGGCCATATCCACGGCGTCCTCGGGCGAGACGATGAAGCGGAAATGGTGGCGGTCATCCTCGCAGCGCGCCGCGAAGTCGCGGGCATCCACATTGTCGCCTTCAGGCCCGAACAGCCGGGCCTTCTCCCCGTCTCGGGTCACGCCGTCGCGGCGCAGATATGAGAGGTGTGCCGCCAGCGGCGCGGCGCGCGCGCTATGGCGGACCACGCGGGTCTTGATGACGACGATGCGCGAGCGGCCGGTGAGCAGCCGATTGGCCTGGATGCTGGCGCGCTGGCCGCGCCCGAAGCGCGAGCGGTTGCCTGTCGTGATCTTGCCGGAACGGGAGACGCGGCCCCCGGCCTTCTGCGCGGCGGCGAGCGCCTGCGAAATGAAAGGCCGGGCCTGCTGCGCGCGTGTCGAGCGGATGCGCCCAGGCCGGACGCGGATTTCGCTGTCATCGGCCATAGCGCAGCCCCGCACGGTGCGAAAGGATAGGGAAAATCAGAAGGATGGGCGCAGGGCGCACGGTGCGCGAAAGCGCGGCACGGTGCGGAACGCGCCGAAAACCCAAGCAAAAACAACCGACCGACCGAAGCGCACCGTGCGCCTTTTTATCTCGCCATCGTCCGGTTGTTCTGCCTGCCTCCGCCCCTTGCTCCCTCCATGACACGCCGGAATACGATTGGATGCGAAGGACGGTTCGCACGCTCATGGGCGCTCTCCGGGGCTGGAGCGTGCGACGACAAGGGGCGAATCCGATGTCGCGGCCGGATCGGATGGCCGCGCCGTGACGGAGGATCGGCTGTCGTCCGAACGCGCAGTATCCGACCGCGAACCGGCGGGGCGAGCGTCGGCGGAACGCACGACGAAGATTGCCGCGTCGCGCCAGTCGGGCGGCGGATCGGCTCGCCGGATGGACGTTTCGGGTGCAGCCGCGCTGCCGAGAACCGGCACGAGCGCGGCGACATAGGCCCGCGTTTCGGCCGGCAAGGCGCGGCCCGTCGAGCGATGATCGTCATAGCGACCGGGACCGGCGTTGTAGGCCGCGAGCATCGCGGCGACATCGCCGTAGCGGTCCCACATTTCGCGCAGATAGGCCGCGCCCGCCATGATGTTGTCGCGCGGGTCATAGGGGTCGCGGCCGAGACGATAGCGGACGCGCAGACCGGCCCATGTGTCGGGCATGACCTGCATCAGCCCGAGCGCACCCGCCGACGAGATCGCGCGCACGTCGCCCGCGCTTTCGGCGCGCAGCACGGCGCGAATCCAGCGTTCGGGAATCCCGTATCGCTGCGCCGCCTCGGTGATGTGGGCGGCATAGGGATCGGTGGCGGACGGACGGGCGACCGGCGCGGTCTGCGCATGAGCGGCGCTCGTCGCGCTCGCGGCGAGGATCAGGCCGGAAAGGAGAAGAAGAGCCATGCGCCGGGCGGCGTGATGCCGCCCGTGCGCACTCCGATGGCTCGTCGATGGACGGCGAGCGGGCATCGGTCAGTCCTTCTCGGCGCGGTCGCGCAGACGCGACCAGTGCAGCGACCAGGCGCTACCGGCATCATCGTCGCGGAACAGGTTGGCGCGGATCGGCTGCGGGAATGTCGGATCGTCGATCAGCAGCGCGACATATTCGCCGGCCTTCTCGCCGGTGCGCTTCCACCCCGCGCCGATCTCCGCGGTGGTTTCGTTGCTCATGGCATCGAAGACGTGAACGCGATAATCGGGCGCGTTTTCAGCGTCGGACGGCTCGGCCGGCACGATGATGATGTCCTGGACGAGCAGCAGCGTCAGAAGATTGCCGATGAAGCCGGTCTCTTCGCGTCTGAATTCACCAATCTGAGGCATGATTGCTTCCTTTGCGGTGGTGTTGAAAAAGCCACCGGCGAGCACCGCTCCCGCCGATGGAGGAGCCGTCAGCGGGTCGGCGCGCGCCACTCGAAACGGCCGTTGCCGTCTTCGTCGGTCCACAGCGGGACCGCGTGGCCGATGATTTGGTCGGTGGAAGTCAGGCCGAAGTAGCGACCGTCGAGGCTGTCGCGGACCTGCCAGTTCATGAGGAAAACTTCGCCGGTCTGGATGCGGCGGCAGCCCTGCCAGACCGGCAGTTCCCGACCGATCCGGTCGCGCTCCAGCGCCGCGCCCATGGCGATCCCGTCCACGGTGATCGTGGATCGCAAGCGGCATACGGTCTGCCCGGACACGCCGAGAATGCGCTTCAGCAGCGGCACGCCCTTGGGCAGATAGCCGCGCTCGGCCATGAAGCCGGCGAGCGGTTCGGGCGGGTCGACCGCGACTAGATCGGTGACGTCGAACGGCCCGTCGAAGTCGATGGTGTAGAAGCCGATCGGCGCGCTGGCCGAGGCGTTCCACATGAGCTTGATCGGCATCGGCGTGAGCGCCGGATAGCCGACGCCCAGCGTGGCGAGCGCCATGACGGCGATGATGCCGACGCGCGTCATGGCTGGACCTTCCTGCGCAGGAGGAAGGCGCGATGCTGTTCGAGCGTATAGGCGCGTGGGCGTTGAGCGGCGGCCATCCGGTTGTGGACGTGCCGCCAGTGCTCCGGCGAAACGGCGTCCGCATCGATGCCGATCGCCTCGATCGCATCGACGTGGCGCAGCACGTCCTCGACCTTCGGCCAGCCCTCGATCTTGAGGAGGATTTCGCCGCCCGGCCGCACGAAGGGCAGCGTCTGGTAGGCTTCGCCCGGTTCGACCGCGCGCACGATGTCGATGCGCGAGATGATCGTGCCGAAGTCGTTGGAAGCCCAGCGGACGAAGGCGAAGATGGTGTTCGGCCGGAAAGAGAGAATGCGCTGGCGGCGATCGACGATCTGTTCGTTCGCCGCCTGGCCGAACCTGATCCAGTATTCGATCTTCTTCTCGATCCACGTCAGTTCGACGCGGGTCATGCGGTCATGGGTGAGCGCGGACGGCATCGGGCCGCCGCGCACGCGGGGGGCCGCGGTGCCGTTCATATGGGGTCTCCTGGGGTCGGGGGAAATTCGCGGGCGAGCAGCTCGCGCAGCATGTCGGCGACGGTGACGCCGCGCCCGAAGGCCGCGATCTTGATCCGGCCGCGCAGCGCGGGCGTCACGTCGATGGTGAGCCGCGCCGTGTAGGCACTCGCCTCGGCGGCGCGCGGCGGGCTCTCGGCCGTCCTGATCCATTGCTCGGGATCGGCCGGGCGTGTGGCGAAGCCGCGCTTCTCGATGCGGCCCGTCATGACGCGCCACCGTTGTCGATGCGCAGCCGCTCGATCTCGGATACGAGCGCGGCGATCTCGCGGGCGGCGGGCGAGCGGCTGTCGATCTCCGAGGCGAGCCGGCCGGACTGCGCGGCGTCGGCGAAGACGATGCGCTGGCCGATGGTTGCTGCGAGCACCGGCGGATCGTGATCGGCCAGCGTCTCGGCCGTCTCGCGGGCGATGACGGTGCGCGCGGCGCAGCGGTTGAGAACGAAACGGGCGACGAGCTGCTGCCGGTAGATGCGCGCTTCCGTGAGGAGCGACAGCATCTCGGCCGAGGCCCAGCCGTCGAGCGGCGACGGCTGCACCGGGATCAGCACGAGGTCGGCGGCGAGCAGCGCGGAGCGCATGAGGCCGGCGACGCGCGGCGGGCCGTCGATGACGATATGATCGACATCGCGCGCCAGCTCGGGCGCTTCGCGGTGAAGCGTATCGCGCGCCAGGCCGACGACGCCGAACGATCGCGGCAGGCCCTCGCGGCTGCGCTGCTGGGACCAGTCGAGCGCCGAACCCTGCGGATCCGCATCGATCAGCGTGACACGCCGGCCGCGTCCCGCGAGTTCACCGGCGAGATGGAGTGCGAGCGTCGTCTTCCCGACGCCGCCTTTCTGATTGAGGAGCGCGACGATCATCGGCGTCCCCCCGGTGGATCGAGGGGAAGCCGGGGCACTTCGAGATCGCCGGCCTCGGACGAAAGCCTGTCGCCGGAGGCCCTTCGGGGGCCGGATTGTGCTGTCGGAATGCTCTTTTTCGCGGCTACGCTGAGGCTTCTGGCGGCGCCGCGGATGAGCTTTTCCACATCGCGCGCACGCTCTTCAAAGTTAGCTGGGGTAACTGTTTCTGTTCTCGTCGCGTGTGGAGTAAGCGCCTCTTGCCATACCGTGAACGGTG
>NZ_JAHWXY010000020.1 GCF_024281235.1 Shinella daejeonensis | reverse complement strand
CACCGTTCACGGTATGGCAAGAGGCGCTTACTCCACACGCGACGAGAACAGAAACAGTTACCCCAGCTAACAATAAAACTAACTCTTCTTCTTTGACGCGCGCGCATCCGAGCCATGGTGCTGGTGCCAACCGCCGAGCTGCGCCATGATGCGCGCGCTCGATCTGTTCAGCGCAGCCGCCGGAGGCCGGTCGCTTGGCCTCCATCGCGCCGGCTTCATCACCGTTGCTGCCTGCGAGATCGTCAAATGGCGGCGCATCCTTTACGCAGAGAACAATCCTCATGTCCGCCTCTACGACGACATCCGTGGACTCACGGCAGCTCGCCTTGTTTCCGACCTTGGAATACTCCCCGACATCATCGTCGGCAGCCCGCCCTGCCAGGACATCTCCAGCGCCAACACCAAAGGCAAGGGGATCGAGGGCGAACGGTCGGGCCTCTACCTTGAAGCCGTCCGCCTGGTCGGAGATTGCCGCCCTCGCTGGTTCGCTTTTGAGAACAGCGCTAATCTCAGAACTCGCGGCGCTGACCGAGTGCTCGGCGAGCTGGAAGCGCTCGGCTACGCCACAGAACCGTGCGTGGTGGGTGCTGCGGACGTCGGCGCCAACCATATACGCAAGCGGTCATGGCTCATCGGCTATGATCCCGAGCAGCTTGCCAACACCCATGGCCTCGGATGGAATGAAAGACGCCGCAGGCGGCGGAGCGGGATCGACATATCCGCTGCGGGCAATCCTGGCGACTCCGAGGAAATCGGATGCGGATCGAGGTGGCAGGGGCGACGTTCTCAGCCAGTTGCAGGGCCATGCCAGCCGCCATGCGGGTATGCTGCCGACGCCGGTGAAGCCGAATGGCGGGCGCAGGTTGAGTCCGCGGGAAATCGAGACGGGCAAGCGGGAGAACGGGACGAAGGCGCAGATCGACACGCCGAACCTCTTGCGCCACGCGGCGGAAATCCTGCCGACACCCACGAAACGCGACAGCCGCATGGACGGCTGGAGCCCGGCCTACGATCGGCGCAATTCGCCGACGATGGATGCGGTGATGGATGGCGCGATGACCAATCGTGCGCCGGACAGATGGGCGGGAGCGCGGGCGCTGGCGGCGATGCTGCGGAGCCATGGGCTGACTGGAACGGCGGTCTTGCCCATCACCTACGGCTGGATGATGGGCTTTCCGCCTGGGTGGCTGACACGCGCATTGCGCTCGGCAGTCGCAAAGGGACTGCTGCGGCCAGCCTGATCGTCGAGGCGTTCGGCGACGCCGTTCTTCCGCAAATCCCAGAAGCCATCGGGCGCGCCATTCTGCGCACTGAAGCTGCACTCGACGCGGTGCTCGCCTGTACATCCTTAGACATTCCCGGAGAAGAACAATGACCCGGCGCACCTTTCCCGGCGCGCGCGGACGCGGTCTTGCGGATGCACCACCCTTCATCACGCTGGTCGAACTGACGTTTCAGCGGAAGAAGGTCGAACACTGGATACGCTTCGGGCGCAAGAGCTACGAACAGATCATCGACCGCCGCCGCAGCGTCGTCGGGTTTGCGCCGGGCAGCGTCTTCGCCTTCGTCCGATGGGCGAATGGCGAGCATGGCACGGTCGTCTCCCGCATCGATATCGTGCGGGCCATCGGGCGCGGTGAGCCATTCCAGACATTGCCGTTCGTCCGCCCCGGCGGCGAAATCCTGTTGCGCCTCGATGGCTGGCCGAAGGTGCAGCGCGGTCTTGCCGCCATCGACGCCGTGGAATCGCTCGGCCTCGATCCGGCCGACGCCGCACCGGAGCATTGGCGGCACGTCCACAACCGTTTGACCGCCAATCTGGAGCCGCACGCCTACACGCCCGAGCGACATGCCGCGTGGCTTCATCGCCGAAGAATCGAGCCATGACGCGCCGCCGCACCCTCACGGTGACGGCGCTCGCCGCCATCGGCATCGCCGCCGCCAGCGCCGTCAATTGGCCCGTGAAACTCATCTGGAACGCGACGGCCAGCGCACCCATCGGCTTCTACACCGTCGAGCCGGCCGAGCGGATCGAGGTGCACGAGCTGGTCGCCGTCATGCCGCCCGAACCGCTCGCGGCCTTCATGGTTGAGCGCGGTTATATCGCGCGCTGCGTCCCGCTGTTGAAGCGCGTCTTGGGCCTGCCGGGACAGCGGGTTTGCCGCTTGCGATCCACGATCACGGTTGATGGGATCGAGATGGGCGAGGCGCTGGACCGTGACAGCCTCGGCCGCGATCTCCCCGCCTGGCAGGGCTGCCGCGTCATCGGCGACGACCAGCTTTTCCTCATGAATTGGGAAGTCCGCGACAGCCTCGACGGCCGTTATTTCGGACTAACCCCCGCAACTTCCGTCATCGGCCGAGCGGTCCCGCTCTGGACTGATGAGGAAGGCGTCGGCCGCTACGAGTGGCGCGCGCCGACGCACTGAAACCACCCCGAGAACCAACCGCAGGAGATTTTCCATGGCACAGATCGGCCAGGCAATCAGCAGCGGCGATAGGCGCGCCACATCATGGCATTATGCCGTCCTGTTGCTGGCCGGAGCGCTTTTCGTCTGCGCCGGATCGGGCGTCGCGGTCGCGCAATCCGCGCCCGTCGGGCGCCCAGCCGCCGCTCATCCCTATGCGGCCCACATCGCCGAGGCGTCGCAGCGTTTCAGCATACCGGAGCATTGGATCGTTGCGGTGCAGCACGCCGAGAGCGCGGGCGATGTGCGCGCGGTCTCAATGGCCGGGGCGATGGGATTGATGCAGGTGATGCCCGACACATGGGCGGGCCTGCGCATCCGCTACGGCCTCGGCCGCGATCCCTACGACCCACGCGACAACATACTCGCAGGCACGGCCTACCTGCGCGAAATGTTCGACCGCTACGGCAATGTCGCGGCGATGCTGGCGGCCTACAATGCCGGTCCCGGTCGCTATGACGATTACCTTGCGACCGGCCGCACCCTGCCGGCTGAGACGCGGGCCTATGTCGCTGCGCTCGCGCCGATCCTCGGCGGCGCGGCTGCAACCGAACCGCCGTCATCGGCACCGCCACCGCCGCCCGATTGGCGCGAGGCACCGCTGTTCGTCATGCGTGCAGGCGACGTGCGGGCTGTCGCCGCGCCGCCGTCCGACGCGCGATCCGGCGACGGCCGCGCGACCGTTCCGGCGCGCGATCCCGTGGAGTCGGAGTCACAGGGCGACAGCATTTTCGTCGCCGACGCGAGCGCGGGAACGCCATGAGGGCGGCGTTCCCGCGCTCGGCGGCGCTCATTCCGGTGTCCAGTCAGGCAGGTTTTTGCCCGGCTGGATTCCCGGCAGGAGGGGCAGAGAAGGCAGAAAGGGCGGAGGGCAAGATTAAAGAAGACGGCACCATATCGGGCCGCTTCTGGAAATTATTGTTGTCTGCACACTGGTTAGGTGCCCGGTTCCGGCACCATGGTTTTGAGGGGCCGCGTACCGCGATTTCGCGCAAAGCCTTGGCTTTGCAGGGTTTCGAGCGGCACCATAGGCCCATATCGGCCTGTTTTCGGCGGTTTTTGCTGGAGTCGCGCCCATGAGCGCCGACGACGAAAACCGCTTCCGTGCGAAGCCCGGACGTATCCAATCCGACGTGCCGAAGGCCGGGAGACCCAAGAGCTTTTTCACGCAGGTCAGGAAGATCACCCGCCAGTATCAGGCAGCGGCCGCCCGCGATCCTTCCATGCCGTCACCCGGCCGCCCGTCATCGCAGGGGCGGTCCCGCGCCATGGTCGCCAGCGGCAAGGGCGTGAAGCGCGGCCGGGGCGCGAGCTTCGTCCGCGCCCGCAACATCTCCGGTCAATGGCATCATCGCCAGTCCGGCAGCCGCCGCGTAATCGTCAAGCAGCGCAGCGTTCGGGCCGCGTGGAAGGGCGGCCGCGCCCGCGCGCATCTGCGCTATGTCCAGCGCGACGGCACGTCACGCGACGGCGAGCGCGGCCGGCTCTATTCGGCAACCGAGAACCGCGCCGATGGCGACGCCTTCCTTGATCGCGGCAAGGACGACCGCCACCAATTCAGATTCATCGTCTCGCCCGAGGACGGCGCGGAGCTGTCGGACCTCACGGCCTACACCCGCGATTTCATGAAACAGGTGGAAGCGGACCTCGGCACGAAACTCGATTGGGTCGCCGTCAATCACTACAACACCGGCCATCCCCATGTGCATGTGATCGTCAACGGCCGCGACGATGCCGGCGGGGATCTGGTCATCAACGGCGACTACCTTTCCGCGGGCCTGCGCGAACGCGCCAGCGAGCTTGCCAGTCTGGAACTCGGCCCCGTGACCGAGATCGAGCAGACCCGCAAGCTGTCGGCCGAAATCGACCAGGACCGTTTCACTCGGATCGACCGCGCCATGACCGAGGAAGCCGATGCCCGTTTCCTCGACCTGCGCCATGAACCGGCAGAGCCGAGGCGGCAGTTCGAGCGGACGCTGCGCCTGCGCAGGCTTGGCAAGCTGGAGAAGATGGGGCTGGCGACCGAGCACGCGCCCGGCGTTTGGGAATTGAGCAAGGACATGGAACCGGCCCTGCGCGAGTTGGGCGAGCGCGGCGACATTATCCGCACCATGCAGAAGGCGCTCGGCCCGCAGGGCGGCGAACGCGATCCCATGAGTTTCCAAATCCATGACGGAGCGCCCGAGACGCCCATCGTCGGCCGCGTCGTGGACAAGCATCTGTCCGACGAGCTGGGCGAGAACCTGACCATTGTGGTGGACGGCATCGACGGGCGGACGCACCACATCGCCGGCATCGCGCCCGAGCGGTTGGAGGATGCCCGCATCGGCAGCATCATCGAGATCGGCCCGGCCGAGGCGACGGCCCGGCCGTCCGACCGCACCATCACGGCCATCGCCGAGGACGGAATCTATCGGCCGAGCCGCCATCTGGAGCAGGCGAAGTTCGAGGGCCGCGTTCCCGGCGGCGATTATGAGGGCTATGTCGATGCCCATGTCCGCCGGCTGGAGGCATTGCGCCGGGCCGGGATCGTCGAGCGGATCGACGCCGACCAATGGCGCATCCCCGATGATCTGATCAGCCGCGCCGCCATCTATGACGCAGGCCGCGACCGGCAGGCCAGCGTTCGCGTCCTTTCCCCGGTCGATCTTGGCAAGCAGATCGGATCGGACGGCGCGACATGGCTGGACCGGCGATTGATCCATGGCGAAACGGCCGACCTTGCCCCGACCGGGTTCGGCCAGCAGGTGCGCGAGGCCATGGACCAGCGCCGCGAGCATCATGTCGAACAGGGCGACGCCACCCGAGCGCGGAACGGCCGCATCTTCTATCGGCGCAACCTTCTCGCCACCTTGCGCGAGCGGGAGGTTGCCCGCGTCGGCGCGGAGATGGTCGAGAGCAAGGGGCTGCCGTTCCGCGCCGCCATGGACGGCGAAAACGTCAGCGGCAAGTTCACCAGCACCGTGCAGCTATCCAGCGGCAAGTTCGCCGTAGTCGAGCAATCCCACGAGTTCACCCTTGTCCCGTGGCGGCCGGTCATCGACCGCCAGCTCGGCCGCGAGATTATGGGCGTCGTGCAGGGCGGATCGGTGTCGTGGCAGTTGGGGCGAACACGCGGACACGCCATATAGAACAAATAGCTGGAGTTCGCATCGCTTGAATGATCAATTCGATGTAGTTTGGAAGCTCTAGCAAAGGGCTGCCCATTACAACCCACTCCGAGGCCAGTGTTGCGCTGCGTGACCTCAGCTTTTGTATTTTCGGAAGAACGTGCCTGGAGGCACGCCGACCACCTGCCGGAACTGATTTGTCAAATGTGCCTGATCGCTATAGCCGAGCTGCTGGGCGATTTCCGCCCATCCGCTATCGGCACTATCCACGCGCATTGCCGAGATGGCGCGAATCTGTCGCCTGATCCAGACAAGACTTACCCCAACGGCATCATGGAACAATGCCTCCAATGTGCGAACGCTCATCGCAGATGATTCCGCGATAGCTGCAATTGGAAGCTCGGGTTGATGCCAGCATCTCTTGAGGATCTGCTCCACCAGAACGGTCTTAGGCGCCCGGCGGGTAGGTAAACGCGTGATGGTGTCGAATAGCGTATTTGCCATTGTGCTGAAATCGTCGCTGGACATGAGCGACTGCACCCAGCCCGTAGTTAGCGACGGATGCAACATTTCGGACGGAAACTCCAGATTCCTGATGCTGGCCACTGGCCGCGAATAGAACGGGTGGAACCCTCCTGGTTTAAAGCGCAGGCCCGCGATACGACCCGAACCGAAAAGCTCGTGGCATTGGCGCTCTGTCTTTACACCCGCCACCATGGCCGTTGCGCTCGTCAGCACGAGATTGACGCAGGGCATGGCTAAGACCTCGACCGGAAATTTCGTGCCGGGCGGGACGGACCATTCAGCAACCCAGAAATGATCTAGGAACGGCACCAACGGCGATGGCGGCGCAAAACGTTCCATCCGCAAAGCAGGGCGGTCGGACGCGGGGTGCAATATCCCCTCATCGGTAGGGAACAGAGCTACGCTTTGATCTGCGGAAATATTCAATACGCTGCTCGATTTTATACCTAGGCTGAAAGTCACACCCTAATCTCAGGAGCCAGTGATGCAATCGCTTTATGAAACTGAATCTTCGTCATTTTTCCCGGTATCACCTGAGGCCGCTTGGAGTGCCCTAATCGACCCGGCAAAGGTCCGCCAGTATATGTTCGGAGCGCAGGTTGAAAGCTCCGGTATCGTCGGCGGACCCATTTCCTATCGCTACGAATGGGAAGGCAAGGTTTTCTTCGATCGGGGGACAATCACAGCTCTGGAGCCACCCCGCTTGTTGGCGATGACCGTGGCGCGGGAAACCGACTCGGGACACGCTGTGCCGGATGGCCACAATACCCTGGCATTTGAAGTCCGGCCCGAAGGGAATGGGTGTCGCGTCCTAATCCGGCAGGGCAACAATCCGTCACAGGAGCTTGCCGACAGATCCAAACAGAACTGGGATGTCGTGCTAGGCCAGCTTGGCGAGTTTTTGACGCGAACGGAATAAATTCTGCACCTGCCTATCCTTCAATAGCAAAGCTTAGCGAGTCTTGCTGCTACGCGGTGAGGTTCTCGACGCTCGCTTCCTAAATTGCTCTCACTTGTCAACAAGGACGCGATCTATACGTGACCGAAGTACAGTGTCACCGTTTGCTTTTTCAATTCCGACACGCGAACTGAGAATTCATGGTTGGCATCAGGGCTCGTGCGTTGCGAGAGCAACCAGACGCCTCAATCCAACATAGAAGCGGAACCTTCGATCCATGCGGCGACGTTCAGCATCTACTACCGATTGTCAATTCGGGATGCCGACCTCGCTCGGCTCGCGCATCCCCTTGGCGTCCCTGATCCAAACGCTTGCCGTCGCCGAATATCTCAACTTCCGCCACGCCGCCAAAGCGCTCGGCGTAGCGCAATCCAGCGTCAGCGCCCGAGTGAGGGCGCTGGAAGAAGACCTTGGCATCCTCCTGTTCGAGCGTCATGCGCGCGGTGTCCGGTTGACCGAGGCCGGACGCCACTTCGTCGAGCGAGTGACGGTCGGCGTCGATCAACTCGACCATGCGGTGAAGACCGCAGGTATGACGGCGGTGGGTGAGTGCGGCCGGCTTCGTATCGGCATCCACGCTCTGATCCCGGGCAGTTTCCTCTCCGAGCTGATCGGACGGTATCGGGAGGCCCATCCTGGCATCGAGGTCGAAATCACCGAAGGCACGGTCCGCGATGCGGTCATGCAGCTTCGTGCCGACACGCTGGACGTGGTGTTCGTCGCAGGCACGCCCGAACTGCCCGACTGCCATTCCCGGCGCATATGGACCGAACCGCTCTTGGCGGTGTTACCGGAGCAGCATCCGCTCTCCGCGCGGTCGGCCGTTACTTGGGCCGATCTGGCGGGCGACACGTTCCTTGTCCGGCATGGCGGCACCGGCCCGCAGGTCCATAGTCATATCGTCCTGCGCCATGCCGGACGCTCGCCCGCGCCGTCGATCCTGCGCTTCGACGTGGGGCGCGGCGCGCTGCTGTCCATGGTCGGACAGGGCTTCGGCATCACTATCGTCGGGGCAGCCACTGCGCTGTTGCCGACAACCGGCATCGTCTTCCTGCCCTTCGCCGACGAGCCGGAGCCGGTTGCCTTCACCGCAGTCTGGTCGCCGTTCAATCGCAGCGCCGCACTGCAAAATCTGCTCGACCTCGCAGGCAAGATGAACCGTGACAGCGATTCGCCCAATCGGTTGCGCGGTGGCACTCGGACGGAACTATAACAGTGAAGGCGATCCGTCCTATTTGCCGCCGATAGTATCCGGCAGCCCTCCCGCATCCTCTTTCCTGTTGCCTGTCGCGATTTTGCCTATTCTCTGATCGGCTCCGTCTCTTTTGTCGACTGGAGCCTGTATTGCGTGGAAGCCGAATCCTTTGGGGTCAAATCGCTGTCGTCTTCACCATCGTTCTGGCGATGACGTGGGCGGCTACTCAATGGGCCGCGTGGCGGCTCGGCTTTCAGGCGCAGCTTGGAGCGCCGTGGTTCGAGTTGGCGGGCCTGCCGGTCTATTACCCGCCCGCCTTCTTCTGGTGGTGGTTTTCGTTCGACGCCTATGCGCCCGCGATCTTCGTCGAGGGCGGCATCATCGCCGTATCGGGCGGCTCCCTCGCCATCGCCGCCGCCATCCTTATGTCCATCATCCGGGCGCGTGAAGCGCGCAATGTCGCCACATATGGATCGGCGCGATGGGCCGAGGATCGGGAAATCCGCAATGCCGGACTGCTCGACCCCGATGGCGTTGTGCTCGGCCGATACGACAGGAACTATCTGCGCCATGACGGTCCCGAGCATGTCCTATGCTTCGCTCCGACGCGCAGCGGCAAAGGTGTCGGGCTGGTGGTGCCGACGCTGCTGACATGGCCGGCATCCGCCATCGTTCACGACATAAAAGGCGAGAACTGGACGCTGACAGCGGGCTTCCGCGCGAAGCATGGCCGCGTGCTGCTGTTCGATCCGACCAACGCCAAATCGTCGGCCTACAACCCGCTGCTGGAGGTCCGGCAAGGGGAATGGGAAGTCCGCGACGTGCAGAACATCGCAGATATTCTGGTCGATCCCGAAGGCAGCTTGGACAAAAGGAACCATTGGGAAAAGACCAGCCATAGCTTGCTGGTCGGCGCGATCCTGCATGTTCTCTATGCGGAGAAGGACAAGACGCTGGCGGGCGTCGCCAACTTCCTGTCCGACCCGCGCCGCCCGGTCGAGGCGACCTTGCGCGCCATGATGGATACGCCGCATCTCGGCGAAGCAGGCGTTCATCCCGTCATCGCGTCGTCGGCCCGCGAACTGTTGAACAAATCCGAGAACGAACGGTCGGGCGTGTTGAGCACCGCCATGTCGTTTCTCGGCCTCTACCGCGATCCCGTGGTGGCGCGGGTGACGGAGCGATGCGACTGGCGCATTGCCGATCTGGTCGGCAGCCGCCAGCCCGTCACGCTCTATCTGGTCGTGCCGCCGTCCGACATAAACCGCACCAAGCCGCTCATTCGATTGATCCTCAATCAGATCGGCAGGCGGTTGACGGAAGAATTGACTACCTCCGGCGAACGCCATCGGCTGCTGCTGATGCTGGACGAGTTTCCGGCGCTCGGCCGGCTCGATTTCTTTGAATCGGCGCTCGCCTTCATGGCGGGCTACGGCATCAAAGGCTTCCTGATCGCGCAGAGCCTCAACCAGATCGAGCGCGCCTATGGGCCGAACAACGCGATCCTCGACAACTGCCACGTCCGCGTCAGCTTTGCCACGAACGACGAGCGCACCGCGAAGCGGGTGAGTGACGCACTCGGCACCGCGACCGAGCTGCGCGATTCCACCAACTATGCCGGGCACAGATTGGCCCCGTGGCTCGGGCATCTCATGGTCTCGCGGCAGGAGACGGCCCGGCCGCTGCTCACGCCCGGCGAGATCATGCAGCTACCGCCCACCGATGAAATCGTGATGGTCGCGGGCACGCCGCCGATCCGCGCCACCAAGGCCCGCTACTATGAGGATGCACGGTTTCAGGAACGCATCCTGACCCCGCCCGATCTGGCCGCCGCTCCGCTGGCGCCCAGCCCATCCGCCGATGATTGGTCCGGCCGGGTGGTCGCAGCGGATAGCCGTTCCGCCTCGGCCGCCGCAGACGCGGCCGAGGGCGATCCGGCCAATGCCGGAATCCGCCGCGAGCCGGAATTGCCAAGCCAAGAGGAAATCGTCGCCCCGCCGCCGTCACCCGAACAGGAATTCGAGTTTCTGGACGACGAGCCGGACGTTGACGCGGCCAAGGCCCGCGCCATGCGCCAGCGCATGAGGATGGTGGCGCGGCAGGTGGCGATGAACCCCGATGACGGAATCGACCTTTGAGGATACGCCCATGACCACACGCACCCGCCTGAATATCTATTTCGACCCCGCGCTCATTCCGCAGATCGAGGCGATGGCGTTGCGCCGCTCGGTGGCGCTGCGCCGCAATGTCTCGAAATCCGCCATCGTGGAGGCGGCGGTCATGTCCTACCTATCCGGCGATGCCGACGACCAGCTTGAAGCCGCCATGTCTCGCCGCTTGGACAAGCTCGGCCGCCAGATCGACACGCTCGACTTGGATCTCGCCGTCCTCGGCGAGACGGTGGCGCAGTTCATCCATTACTGGATGACGATTACACCGCCTTTACCGGATGCAGCGAGACAATCAGCCCGTGCCAAAGCGGCAGAGCGGTTCGAGGGCTTCATGCAAACCCTCGGCCGGCGTCTGGCGACGGGCGACAGGTTCCTCAAAGAGCTGTCGCGGGATATGCCGGGCGATGAGCCCTATGATTTAGCGGCAGAGCCGCAGACCATTGAACGCGGTACATAAGGTCTATATGATCCATCGAAGCAGAAGGAGATTTATGCGCAGAGGTTTCTAGTGAGCCGCATCGAGCGGTGTCTTTCGGCACGATGATTTGCCGATCCTTTTCGCATGTCTTTTCTGCAGGAATATCATGACACAAAATGACGTTGTTATCCGGCCATTCAATTTGGCATCGGACACAAGAACGCTGTCAGCCATATGGCTCGACGCCTCCCTCATCGCGCATCCCTTCATCGGCAGGCAGCGTCTGCTGGAACAGCGGCTGCTGATCGAAGACAAGTACTTGCCCAATTCCGAGACCTGGGTTGCCTGCCAAGGCAACAAGTCGCTCGGCTTCATCAGCCTCCTCGACAAATTCGTCGGCGGCATTTTCGTTGCACCCGGACAACAGGGAAAGGGTGTCGGACGCCAGCTGATCGCCTTCGCGCTAGAAAGGAAAAGGGAACTGACACTCGAGGTTTATACACAGAACGAACAGGCCATCCGCTTCTATACAAGCCTTGGTTTCAGAGAAATCTCGCGTCGTCCTTACGATGATGAGGGCTTGCCGTTCGAGAACGCGCGATTGACGCTGAGCACGTAAACCTCAGAGAGGGCAGGTTAATTTCCCGCCCTCTCACCAATGAGGGCAATCTCACTCGTTACCGCATCTGCCAGTTCGTCTGTCGGCTTCTCGCCTTGCAGTCTGAGAACCGGAGCCGTTTGCTGTCCAAGCCAGCGTTCATGTTGAGCGAGGTTCCGCCCGGTGAAGCTGGGATCATCATAGCCAGACGCCCATGTCCGAAACGCAACATGCGCGTCGTGCATGTCACCGCCGGGAAGGATGCGATCACCGTGGCGAGCCGCCTCGCGCAGGTCGAGACGTTGCAACCTGATGGCGGCGGGCGTGTAAAGAAAGACAATCAGGCCAACGTCCCGGATCAGGGCCTCTCCCCATCCGATGAAGGAGCCGGTCAATACCCATCCATCGGACGCAGCTTGCCGTTCTGCAATCAGTTTCACGCGATCTTCGGGCGGGCGCTTGACGCTGAACGGCGGGTCGGTCGGCATCCAGTAGAAGTCATCGACATCGATATGTGGAATGTCGAACGGGTTTGACAGGGCCGCACCGAGCGTCGAGACGCCGGAACAGGAAGCTCCCGTTATGTATATTTTCGGCTTGCCGTGCATTCAGATCGATTCCCTTTTCATACCTGCCTTCATATTCATGCGGCTTGACCCGCTCAACATAGGCTGCCCCACCCATCCTATTTGCCGCCGATCGCCGCCGATGCCCGCACGCGCGTAAATACTTGTTGAACCGGCCCGATTTCGGTCTTTCTTAATCGACCCCGATCCGGGGATTGCCTGTTGCGCCCCGCCAGAAGCCGGGGCCGACATGACTAGCAACCACCACAGACAGGAAGCGATCCAGCGTGGCGCGCGCATGTTGCGCACCGCGCTCGGCCCCGCAATCGCCCGGCTGCTCGAAGACCCGGCCGTGGTCGAGGTGATGCTGAATCCGGACGGCCGCCTTTGGGTGGACCGGCTGTCCGAAGGGCTGTCCGATACGGGCGAACGGCTGTCCGCCGCCGATGGCGAACGCATCGTGCGCCTGGTCGCCCATCATGTCGGCGCGGAGGTTCATCCGCGCAGCCCGCGCATCTCGGCCGAACTGCCGGAGTCGGGCGAAAGATTCGAGGGGCTTCTTCCGCCAGTCGTCGCCGCGCCGGCCTTCGCCATCCGCAAACCCGCCGTCGCGGTGTTCACGCTCGACGACTATGTGGCCGCCAGCATCATGTCCGCCGATCAGGCGGAAACGCTGCGCGAAGCCGTCGCAGCCCGCGCCAATATCTTGGTGGCCGGCGGCACTTCCACCGGCAAGACCACGCTGACCAACGCGCTGCTCGCCGAGGTGGCGAAGACGCAGGATCGCGTCGTCATCATCGAAGATACGCGCGAGCTGCAATGCGCCGCGCCCAACCTTGTCGCCATGCGGACGAAAGACGGCGTGGCGACGCTTTCCGATCTGGTCCGGTCCTCGCTGCGCCTGCGCCCCGACCGTATTCCCATTGGCGAGGTGCGCAGTGCCGAAGCCCTCGACCTTCTGAAAGCGTGGGGCACCGGCCATCCGGGCGGGATCGGCACCATTCACGCCGGCACCGGCATCGGCGCGCTCCGTCGCCTTGAACAGCTCATCCAGGAGGCTGTCGTCACCGTCCCGCGCGCGCTGATCGCCGAGACTATCGACCTTGTTGCCGTCCTTTCCGGGCGCGGTTCCGCGCGCCGGCTGGCCGAACTTGCCCGCGTCGAGGGGCTGGGGCCGGACGGCGACTACCGCATCACCCCCGCAATCCCCACCAGCACAGGAGAATCTTCATGATCCGCACGCTCACGCGCGGCTATCGCTTCGCCGCGACCGCCGCATCCACCCTTGCCATCAGCCTCATGCTCGCCCCGGCCGCCCATGCGTCCGGTTCGTCGATGCCGTGGGAAGCGCCCCTCCAAAGCATCCTCCAGTCCATCGAGGGGCCGGTCGCCAAGATCATCGCCGTCATCATCATCATCGTGACCGGCCTGACCCTCGCGTTCGGCGATACCAGCGGCGGTTTCCGTCGCCTCATCCAGATCGTGTTCGGCCTTTCCATCGCGTTCGCGGCGTCGAGCTTCTTCCTGTCGTTCTTCTCTTTCGGCGGCGGGGCGCTCGTTTGATGGCGGGCGGCCTCGAACAGCTCGACGCGGTGCCGGGCTTCTCCGTCCCGGTCCACCGGGCGCTGACCGAGCATATCCTGCTCGGCGGCGCACCGCGCGCCATCGCGATTCTGAACGGAACGCTGGCCGGGGCCGTGGGCCTCGGCCTGCGCCTCTGGCTGGTCGGCATCGCCATCTGGGCAATCGGCCATTTCGCGGCGGTATGGGCAGCGAAACGCGATCCTCAATTCGTCGAAGTCGGGCGGCGGCATCTGCGCATCCCGGCTTTCCTGTCAGTGTGAGGGCGCGGCCATGATGAACCTTACCGAATATCGCCGCACCGCCACCCGGCTCGCCGACTATCTGCCATGGGCTGCACTGGTCGGCTCTGGCGTCGTCTTGAACAAGGACGGCAGTTTTCAAAGGACAGCGAAGTTTCGCGGTCCCGATCTGGATTCCGCCGTCGCCGCCGAACTGGTCGCCGTCGCCGGCCGCATCAACAATGCCGTCCGCCGCCTCGGCTCCGGCTGGAGCATCTTCGTCGAAGCCGTTCGGCTTGCGGCTCCGCAATACCCGGAAAGCAAGTTCCCCGATCCTGCGTCGGCACTGGTCGATGCCGAGCGGAAAGCACAGTTTGAGGAACAAGACGCTCACTTCGAGTCCCGATATTACCTGACTTTCCTCTGGCTCCCGCCTGCCGATGAGGCCGCGCGAACTGAGGCATGGCTCTACGAGGGCCGCGAGAAAACCGGCGTGGACCCGTGGGAGCTGCTGCGCGGCTTCATCGACCGCACCGACCGCGTGCTGGCGTTGCTCGACGGCTTCATGCCCGAGTGCCGTTGGATGGATGACGGCGAGACGCTGACCTATCTCCATTCAACCATCTCGACCAACCGGCATCGCGTGCGCGTGCCCGAGGTGCCGATGCACCTCGACGCGCTGCTCGCCGACCAGCCCTTGACCGGCGGGCTGGAGCCGCGCCTTGGCGACGCGCATCTGCGCGTCCTGACCATCGTGGGATTCCCCACCGCGACGACGCCGGGCCTGCTGGACGAAATGAATCGCCTGCCGTTCCCCTACAGGTGGAGCACGCGGGCGATCCTGCTCGACAAGACCGACGCGACGCGGCTGCTGACCCGCATCCGCCGCCAATGGTTCGCCAAGCGCAAGTCCATCGCCGCAATTCTCAAAGAGGTGATGACGAATGAGGCGTCCGCGCTGGTGGATACCGACGCGGCCAACAAGGCGCTCGACGCCGATATGGCCTTGCAGGAACTTGGGGCGGACGTGGCGGGCATGGCCTATGTCACGGCCACCGTCACCGTATGGGATGCCGACCCGCGCCTTGCCGACGAGAAGCTGCGCCTGGTCGAGAAGATCGTTCAGGGCCGCGACTTCACCGCCATGCCCGAGAGCGTCAACGCGGTTGACGCATGGCTCGGCAGCCTGCCCGGACACACTTACGCGAATGTGCGGCAGCCACCCATCAGCACTTTGAATCTCGCCCACATGATTCCGCTTTCGGCGGTGTGGGCGGGGCCGGAACGGGACGAGCATTTCGGCGACGCTCCATTGCTTTACGCTAGGACCGAAGGCTCAACCCCGTTCCGGTTGTCTTTGCATGTCGGTGACGTAGGCCACACCCTTGTCGTCGGCCCCACGGGCGCGGGCAAGAGCGTGTTGCTCGCCCTCATGGCGCTCCAGTTCCGGCGCTATGCGGCCAGCCAAGTCTTCGCCTTCGACTTTGGCGGCAGCATCCGCGCCGCGTCGCTCGCCATGGGCGGGGATTGGCACGATTTGGGCGGTGGCCTCACGGAAGGGGACGAGGCGTTCGTTTCGCTCCAGCCGCTTGCCCGCATCCACGACACCTATGAACGTGCATGGGCGGCGGACTGGATTGCGGCCATCCTCATGCGCGAGGGGCTGGCGATCACGCCAGAGGTGAAAGAGCATCTTTGGACGGCGCTGACCTCTCTGGCGTCCGCGCCGGTCGAGGAACGCACGATCACGGGCCTCAGCGTTCTGCTGCAATCCAACGATCTGAAACAGGCGCTCCGGCCGTTTTGCGTCGGCGGTGCCTATGGCCGGCTGCTCGACGCCGAAGCCGAACATCTCGGCTCGGCCGATGTGCAGGCGTTCGAGATCGAGGGCCTTGTCGGGACCGGCGCGGCCCCGGCCGTCCTGTCCTACCTGTTCCACCGCATCGGCGACCGGCTCGATGGGCGGCCGACGCTGCTCATCATCGACGAGGGCTGGCTTGCGCTGGACGACGAGGGTTTCGCCGGCCAGCTCCGCGAGTGGCTGAAAACGCTGCGCAAGAAAAACGCATCGGTCATCTTCGCCACGCAAAGCCTGTCCGACATTGACGGCAGCAGCATCGCCCCCGCCATCATCGAGAGCTGCCCGACGCGGCTCCTGCTGCCGAACGAGCGCGCCATCGAGCCGCAGATTACCGAGATTTACCGGCGTTTCGGGTTGAATGACCGGCAGATAGAAATCCTCGCACGGGCCACGCCCAAGCGGGATTATTACTGCCAGTCACGGCGCGGCAACCGGCTGTTCGAGCTTGGGCTGTCCGAAGTCGGCCTCGCGCTCTGCGCCGCATCCGCCAAATCCGACCAGACGCTCATTGCACAGATCGTCACTGAGGCCGGCCGCGACGGCTTCCTCGCCGCGTGGCTACGCGCGCGCGGCGTCGAATGGGCGGCCGGCCTTATCCCGAACCTCACCAATCTTGCTGACCGACCAGAAACCACCGCGCCGGCCCGGCTCGATACCCACCCCACACAGGAGATTCTTCCATGACCTATTCCAAGATCGTCGGGGCCTCGGCCCTCGCGCTGGCGCTCGCCGTGCCCGTAGCCCTCTCGCCGATGGCGGCGGCACCGGCTCACGCCCAGCTTTTCGGCCGGATCGTCTATGACCCGTCCAACTACGCGCAGAACGTGCTCACGGCCGCGCGCACGCTGGAGCAGATCAACAACCAGATCACCAGCCTCCAGAACGAGGCGCAGATGCTCATCAATCAGGCCCGCAATCTGGCGAGCCTGCCGCATTCCTCGCTCCAGCAACTCCAGCAGAACGTCCAGCGCACGCAGCAGCTCTTGGGCCAAGCGCAGAACATCGCCTTCGAGGTCGGCCAGATCGACCAAGCGTTCCAGAGCCAATATGGCAATGTCTCGCTTTCGACGACCGACGCCCAGCTTGTCGCCGATGCGCGTAGCCGGTGGGAGAACACGGTCGGCGGCTTGCAGGACGCCATGCGCGTGCAAGCGGGCGCGGTCGGCAACATCGACGCCAACCGGGCCGAGATGGCCGCGCTGGTCGGCCAGAGCCAAGGCGCGACCGGAGCTTTGCAGGCAACGCAGGCCGGCAACCAGCTCCTTGCCCTCCAGTCGCAGCAGCTTTCCGACCTGATCGCCGTCATCTCGGCGAACGGCCGCGCCGACGCGCTCACGGAGGCCGAGCGCGCGACCGCCGCCGAACAGGGTCGCATCCAGCGCGAGCGGTTCCTGACGCCCGGCGGCGGCTACCAGCCCGGCAACGCGCAGATGTTCAACAACGGCAACAACTAACCCGGAGGCTCGCCATGGACGGCAAGATGCTGGCGCGGCTTGCAGCCGTTGTGTTCATCGCCATCGCCGTCACGGCGACCGCAATCGACATGGCGCGGAAGGGCGAGCCTTCCGCGCCGCCCCCGGCCTCGGCCTTCCAGCCGCCGGCCGATCCCCTGCGCGAAACCCTGCGCCGCTGCCAGCAGCTCGGCGAGGCGGCGGGGAACGACACCGATTGCCTCGCGGCATGGGCTGAATCCCGCGACCGCTTCCTCGGTCGTGACCGCAGCGAGGTGCGCTGACCATGGGCAACACCGGCGTCATCGACAATTTTCTTGGGGTCTTCACCTCCTACATCGACTCAGGGTTCGGCCTGCTCGGCGGCGAGGTCGCCTTCATCGCCACGACGCTGATCGTCATCGACGTGACGCTCGCCGCGCTCTTTTGGGCATGGGGCGCGGATGACGACATCCTCGCCCGCCTCATCAAGAAGACACTGTTCGTCGGCGTCTTCGCCTACATCATCTCCAACTGGAACAACCTCGCCCGGATCGTCTTCGAGAGCTTTGCCGGTCTCGGCCTCATGGCATCGGGGACGAGCTTTTCCGTTGCCGACCTGATGCGGCCGGGTCGCGTGGCGCAGACCGGCCTCGACGCCGGCCGGCCGCTGCTCGATTCCATTTCTGACCTGGTGGGCTGGATCGCGTTCTTCGAGAACTTCATCCAGATCGCGTGCCTGCTGTTCGCATGGGCGCTGGTCGTGCTGGCCTTCTTCATCCTCGCCATCCAGCTTTTCGTCACGTTGATCGAGTTCAAGCTGACCACGCTCGCCGGCTTCGTGCTGATCCCCTTCGGCCTGTTCGGCAAGACAGCGTTCATGGCCGAAAAGGTCTTAGGCAACGTGGTGTCCTCCGGCATCAAGGTTCTGGTGCTCGCCGTCATCATCGGCATCGGCTCGACCTTGTTTTCGCAGTTCACGGCCGGTTTCGGCGGGGCGACCCCGACCATCGACGACGCCATGGCGATTGTGCTGGCGGCCCTGTCGCTGCTCGGCCTCGGCATCTTCGGTCCCGGCATCGCCAACGGCATCGTCTCTGGCGGCCCGCAGCTCGGCGCGGGCGCAGCCGTAGGAACCGGGCTTGCGGTCGCAGGTGCAGGCGTCGCCGCTGGCGGCGGGGCCATGCTTGCCGCCAAGGGCGGCGCTGCCGCCCTGTCCGGTGGGGCCGCGGCCGTCCGCGGCGGC
>NZ_JAHWXY010000001.1 GCF_024281235.1 Shinella daejeonensis | reverse complement strand
GTGGAGCAGCCCGGTAGCTCGTCAGGCTCATAACCTGAAGGCCGCAGGTTCAAATCCTGCCCCCGCAACCAACGATAATTGCGAAACCCCTGCATTTCCATGTGCAGGGGTTTTTGCGTTTCTACGCCCCAAACTACGCCCATTTCCTCCCAACAACGCCTCAAGCGCTTCTACTTCCTTGAGGAATTCAGAGATCTGCTTGCCCGATGCAAACATCAGGATTGCGGCCAGGTCGCCGCGCAGTACGATAACCAGTTCTTCACCTTTAGCTTCGCGCCGCGTTACTTCACCATGCCCACTGTCATTGCGTTCTTGAGATAAAGGTCGAGGATCTTCTCAAGTTCACGATCGCTCTTCTTTATCTCTGCCCCGGCCACCTCAATGGATACCCTTGCATCCATGCGGGCTCTGTTCACTTCCCGCGTGAATTTCTCGCAGAAATCCTTGAACAATTCCGGTTCCATCAAATGCTTGTCGAGGCCGTCACCGCAGCAGTCGCATTTGATGAGGCCGGTGAAGAGATGCTTCGGCCGGCGTCTATCGCACATGAAGTTCTCGGAAGTCTCCTTCGAGGGATTATGTGCGAGTTTCTGTTGCCGTTCCCTCACGGCGTCTCAGATGTACTGATCGACGATGCGCAGATCTGGAACGTCCTGGATAACCCATTCGCTTTCCGAGTTCGGGCGAGAGACGCGCTTGCCCCTATCCGGGTCTTTGATATAGCGCAGCCGGTTCCAGACCAGCTTGCCGATATAAAGTTCGTTGTCGAGAATGCCGGTTCCCCGCTTCGGATTGCCGTGAATGGTGGACGGTCCCCATTCGCTGCCTTGCGGCCCTGGCGCGCCTTCGCTGTTCAGCGTTATGGCGATGGCGCGAGACGACTTCCCTTCGGGATAGTCCATGAAGATGCGGCGTACGATATTGGCTTCGGCCTCGTTGATCGTGCGCTCGCCGCGGCTGGCTTCTCCGGCCTGATCGAACTGGCGCACCACATCAGCAAAGCCTGCCGCCCGACTTGCCAACCTCTATCCGGCCGCGCAGGCCGCGCAGTGTCTTGTCGGCAAGGTCTTTGATGTAAAGCGCGCCCATCATGCCTTTGAGGCCGATATGCAGCTCGCTCACTTCGCCTTCCGAGAGCGTGAGATGCTGACGCCGGCGAAGTGCATCCGCTTGTACAGCCCGGCAATGTCTTCCTTATCGCGGGAAAGACGGTCGAGCGATTCCGTCAGGGTCACGTCGAAACGACGCTTCAATCCATCGGCTATCAATTCCTGGACACCGGGCCGCAGCAGCGACGAGCCGGAAATCGCCCGGTCGGTATGGCTGTCAACGACAGTCCAGCCCTCACACTCGGCGCGGTACGGCAAATGCGAAGCTGGTCCTCAATGGATGCGTCGCGCTGATTGTCGGAAGAGTAACGGGCGTAGAGCGCGGCTTTCATGAGACAGTCTCCCTATTTGCGGAGGCGTTTGCGGACGGCGCGCTCCTGTTCGGCTTCAACGAATTGGCGGGCAGCCTGCCGGGGCGAGCATTCGGACGAATTCCCGGAGGCGCGAATCGGGCTTCGACGGATCGTAGGTCGGCATGGTGTCGGACGGCATGAAAACCACTCGCACATTGCTTGCCGTTGTCCCTTTCCGCTTTGCCACAATTTGATCCTTGCTCTCAGGCGGACTATTCCACGTCGGTCAAAGACCGGGCCGGAATCCGGCAGATGTGAATGCGAAATCGCGGGCATTCTAGCGACCTCCGTCATAGCGCGCCGTCCCCCATCGCGCCGCTTCGATGTCAGTCGTATAGAGAAGCTAACCCAAGTGCATCATGCCCGTCTTGCAGGGTACCTTCTTCTCGGCCATCTGCATCGCGGCCGCCGTCATCTTCTGGCTTTGCTCAATGAGTCATCGTGTAATTTGTGACCGCTTCCCTCGGAGCTGAAAGAGGGCTCACACGTCTGGCTGTCGAAAGCTGAAGGAAGGAAGCAGCCATGGAACATTATGCCGGACTGGACCTGTCGATGGAAACCACGCAGGTCTGCATTGTCGACGAAACTGGTAGGAAGATCGCCTCGATGAAGGGTCGAGAGCGTTCCCGCCATGATCGCCCATACATTGCACCAAGCTGGCGGCGTCGAACGTGCGATGATCGAAACCGGCCGTATGTCGCCGGCAATCTGCCATGGGCTGCTCTGGGTATTCCCGTCGTCTGCATCGATGCACGGCAGGCGCATCAGAGCCTGAAAGCATTGAAGGCGAACAAGACCGATCCTCATGACGCAGCCGGTCCGGCCCAGTTGGCCAGGACCGGGTTCTACAAGGAGGTGCATGTTACCGCGCATGGCGTATGCAGCGTCATCACGACCCGCAACCACCTGGTCGAGGCCCGGGGGGTGCGGCTCGACAACATGATCCTTGGCCTGTGTGCGACATTTGGCTTCAAGCCCGGCTCCGGTCAGGGCGAGGCTTTTATCGACCGCGTGATGGAGGCCGCCAACGTACCTGGCCTTGGCCGGCAAAGTGTGCGTCTGGTGCCGGTGGAAAGAGGTGCCTGGATGATGCCATCGCGATTCCGAACTTTCGGCAGGAGCAGCTAGACTCGCAATTCAGGCAACCCCTTGTAGAGGTCGAGCGCTTCTGGATTGGCAAGGGCCTCCCTGTTCCTGACCGGCCGGCCATGCACGATGTCGCGAACGGCAAGCTCGGTGATCTTGCCCGATTTCGTGCGCGGGATATCGGCGACTGCGATGATCTTTGCCGGCACGTGCCGGGGGCTGGCGCCGAATCGGATCTTCCGCCTTATGGCTTCGGCAAGAGTGTCGTCGAGCACGCTCGAGCCCGCCATGCGCACGAAGAGGACCACCCGCACATCGCCGTCGAAATCCTGCCCGATGCAGAGGGCCTCCTGGATTTCCGGCATTTGCTCGACCTGGTTGTAGATCTCGGCGGTACCGATGCGCACGCCGCCGGGATTGAGCGTCGTGTCCGAGCGGCCATGAATGATCAGGCCGTCGTGCTCTGTCCATTCCGCGAAATCGCCATGACACCAGACGTTGTCGAAACGCTCGAAATAGGCGGCGCGATACTTTGCGCCGTCTGCATCATTCCAGAACATCACGGGCATGGCCGGAAAGGGCTTCGTGCAGACGAGTTCGCCCTTTTCCTGACGAATGGGCTTGCCTTCGTCATCCCAGACATCGACCGCCATGCCGAGACCCGGTCCCTGGATTTCGCCGGCCCAGACCGGTTCCGTCGGAACGCCGAGCACAAAGCAGGACACGATATCGGTCCCACCGGAAATCGATGCGAAATGCACGTCCGGCTTGATGCCTTCATAGACGAAACGGAAGCCCTCCGACGTGAGCGGCGAGCCGGTCGAAGAGACGGTCCTCACCGTCGAGAGGTCATGGCTTTCGACTGGGCGCAAGCCGGATTTGCGTAGCGTATCGATGAATTTCGCTGAGGTTCCGAAGTAGGTCATCCATTCGGCATCGGCATAGTCGAAGAGGATATTGCCGTCCGGTGCAAAGGGCGAACCATCGTAGAGCAGCAGCGTCGCGTTGGATGCAAGACCGGACACCAGCCAGTTCCACATCATCCAGCCGCAGGTGGTGAAGTAGAAAAGCCGGTCGCCGTCCTGCAGATCCGCGTGGAAACGATGCTCCTTCACATGCTGCAGCAGGGTGCCGCCGGCCGAATGCACGATGCATTTGGGAATGCCCGTCGTTCCTGATGAAAACAGGATGCACAGCGGGTGGGCGAAGGGCAGCCGTTCGAATGTCACGTCCTGCGCGTCGAACGTGGCCAGCGCATTGGCGAGAGTAATTCCGTTCCTGACCCTACTGGCGGCCTCGTTCGCGGTGCCGAGATAATTGACGATGAGCGTGGTCTTGAGATCGGGCAGGCGCTCGGCAATCGCGGCAACCTTGTCGCGGACATCGATCTTCTTTCCGCCATACCAGTAGCCGTCGACGGCGAACAGAACCTTCGCCTCGATCTGGCCGAAGCGATCGAGGACGCCCTGTTCTCCGAAATCCGGCGAGCAGGAGGACCATACGGCGCCGATGGAAGCCGTGGCCAGCATGGCGGCGATCGTTTCGGGCATGTTGGGCAGCATGGCTGCGACACGGTCGCCAGGCCCGACACCATGTGCCTTCAAGGCTTGCTGGAGGCGCGAGACCAATGCGTGGAGTTCGTCCCAGGAGAGGCGCCGCTTCACCTTGTCCTCGCCCCAGAACACGAGCGCATCCTCCTGGCCGCGTTTGCGCAGCAGGTTTTCGGCGAAGTTTAGTGCGGCCTCCGGGAAGAACCGTGCCTCCTGCATTGGTCCCGGATTGTCGAGCGGACAGGACCCCTTGTTGCCGATCACATCCGCGAAATCCCAGACGAGCGACCAGAACGGGCCGGGCTCTTCGACCGACCAGGCATGAAGGGCGGCATAGGAGGTGAGTGGCCTGCCGGCGACAGCCGATGCGCTTTTCATCAGCCGGTAAAGATTCGATGCTGCGATCCGGTCCGCATCCGGTACCCACAAAAGTCCTTCTGGCACTGCATCCCTCCTGTTTTACTCTGAAAAACCGGCGTCTCGCTCGACGGGTTCACGCGCCGTTCCCTGGCGTCATGGACCCGCTGCCGGCGGTCTTTGAACCGAACATTCGAAAACGGTCTTGACAGCGGCGCTCAACAGCGAGAACAATATGATCATTGATCAAAAGTCAATCGGAACCTTCCAGGGCCCGGATGCAAAGAAAAGTGGGAACTGTTGCCAATGGGCATTCGTATGTCGTGCGATACGGGCGGAACCTTCACCGACCTCGCTGTCGCTACAGATCATGAGATCAGAATTTTCAAGAGCCTTACGACGCCGCATGATCCGGGCGAAGGCATTCTCAACGCCATCACGCTTGCCGCCGAGCATTTCGGACAGGACCGGGCCGATCTGCTTGCCCGCGTCCACAGCTTCATGCATGCGACCACCCGTTCGCTCAATGCGGTGCTGACGGGCAACGTGGCAAAGACGGTCTTCCTGACGACGAAGGGCCATCCGGATGTGCTCGTGATCCGCGAGGGCGGGCGCTCGGATCCATTCAACTACTCCGTTCCCTATCCCTCTCCCTATATTCCGCGCGCGCAGACCTTCGAGATCGACGAGCGTATCGGACCAGATGGCGCGATCATCGAGGCGCTCAACGAGGCGTCGGTGTGCGATGCACTTGCCAAGGCCAAGTCGATCGGTGCCGAGGCGATCGGTGTCTGCCTCATGTGGTCCATTTCCAATGGTGCGCACGAGCAGCGCATCGGCCAACTGATTGAGGAGGTTCTGCCGGGCGTTCCCTATACCCTGTCGCACGAGCTGAACCCGACGCTGCGCGAATATCGCCGCGCATCAGCGGCCTGCATGGATGCGTCGCTGAAGCCGACAATGCAGACCTATCTTGGTAACCTGAAATCCCGCCTAACCGGCGCCGGTTTCAAGGGGCGCCTTCTGATGGTGACCTCGCAGGGCGGAGTGATGGATGCCGACGCGGTCGTCGGCTCGCCGATCCACGCGCTGAATTCCGGACCTGCCATGGCGCCGGTTGCCGGCCGCTTCTATGCGAAGCGCGACGCGAAAAGCCAGATCGCCATCGTCGCGGATACCGGCGGCACGAGCTATGACGTTTCCATCGTTCGCAACGGTCGCATTCCGCGCACGAAGGAAACGTGGATCGGCCAGCCGTTCCAGGGGCATATGACCGGCTTCCCGTCCGTGGACGTGACGAGCGTCGGCGCCGGGGGCGGTTCGATCGCCTGGGTCGACGAGGGCGGGTTGCTGCATGTCGGCCCGCAGAGTGCTGGCTCGACGCCGGGTCCCGTTAGCTACGGCCGAGGTGGCAGCTTGCCGACGGTGACGGACTGCGCGGTCATTCTCGGTTATCTCGATCCCCGGTTCTTCCTCGGCGGCAAGATGGTGCTCGACCTGGAAAACGCCCGCAAGGCCCTGGATGTGAACGTCGCCAGCAAGCTCGGCGTCAGTGTCGAGGAGGCGGCGCTGGCCGTCATGGCGCTGACCACGGAAAAGATGGTCGGCGCGATCGAGGAGATTTCGGTCAACCAGGGCGTGGATGCGTCATCCGCAGCCCTCATCGGTGGCGGCGGAGCTGGCGGGCTCAACGCCGTCGCCGTCGGTCAGCGGCTGGGCTGCCGCTCGGTGCTGGTGCCGGAGACCGGCGCCACGCTGAGCGCGGTCGGCGCGCTGATGTCGGACCTCTATGGCGAGTTCACCATGATCCGCTACATGTCGAGCGCCGGTTTCGATGCCGTGGCTGCGGCCGATGTGATCGCCGAACTCAAGGGCCGGTGCCAGACCTTCATCGATACCTATGGCCAGGGCGCCGTTTCCACGTCGATCGAGATCGCCGTCGAGGCCCGGTATCCCAAGCAGGTCTGGGAAATCGAGATCGCCGTGCCGGATGAAGACCTTTCGAAGGCCGAGGCGCTTGCGCAACTCGTGCAGGCTTTCCATGCCGAACACCGCACGCTCTTCCAGATCTCCGACGACCAGTCGGGTATCGAGATCATCGCCTGGCGCGCCTATGTGCGCTGCAAGTTGCAAAACGAGGCCGAACATCAGCCGATCGTCGTGGAGACGGCCGAGCACGACCTGCGTCGGCCGATCTATCTCGCCGGCAAGGGCTGGACCGAGGTGGACGTGCGTCGTTTCGACGAGATGACGCCGGGCGAGGCGCTTGCCGGCCCCGCCATCGTGGAATCGGCCGTGACGACCGTGGTGATCGATCCGGGTGCGACCGCGCAGCGTAGCGCGGGCGGCGGCCTGGTGGTGCAATTGTGAAGTCGGAGAATTTGACGATGACAAAGACCGACAGCCAATCCGGCGTCCAGATGGCGATCCTTGCAAGCCGCATCGACGCGATTGCCCGCAAGATGGCCAATACCCTGTTCCGCACCGCCCGTTCGGGCGTTCTCAACAGCGGCCACGACTTTTCCTGTGTGGTTCTGACGGCTGACTGCCGTCTCATCGCGGGGGCGGTCAGCCTGCCCGCCCATGTGATGGCCGGGCCTGACGAGATTGCCCGCTATGTCAGCGAGATGCATCCCGTGCTGAAGCGCGGCGACGCTTTCCTGCACAATTCGCCCTATCACGGCAATTCGCATGCCGCCGACCATTGCCTCGTCGTGCCGGTTATCGATGATGAGGGTATCCATCGCTACACCGTTCTCGCCAAGGCGCACCAGGCCGACTGTGGCAACTCCAAGCCGACCACCTATATCGGCGACGCCGAGGACGTCTATCAGGAAGGTGCGCTCATCTTTCCGGCCGTGCAGATCCAGAGCGACTATAAGGACATCGGCGATGTCATCCGCATGTGCCAGGCGCGCATTCGCGTACCGGATATCTGGTGGGGCGATTACCTCGCCTCGCTGGGCGCCGTGCGTATCGGCGAGCATGAATTGCTCAATCTCGGCAAGGAAGTGGGTTGGGAAAAGCTCGCCCAGCATGTCGAGGACTGGTTCGATTACTCCGAGCGCCGGATCACGGCGGCCATCGGTCGCCTGAACAGCGGAACCGCGATCGTTTCCTCGATGCATGATCCGTTCCCCGGCGCGCCGGACGGCATCCCGGTCGACGTCAAGGTCACGGTGGATGCTGTAGCCGGTCGTATCGAGGTTGACCTGCGTGATAATCCCGATTGCCTGCCCTGCGGTCTCAATCTCACGGAAGGCACCTCGCGCAGCGCGGCGCTGGTCGGCATTTTCAATGCGCTCGGCGATCACACGATCCCGGCCAATGCCGGTTCCTTCCGCCGCCTGACGGTTCACCTGCGGGAAAATTGCGTCGTCGGCATTCCGCGGCATCCGTTCAGCTGCTCGGTGGCGACGACCAATCTTGCGGACCGCGTCGCGAGCCCCGTTCAGGTCGCGATCGCGCAGATATCGCCGGGCTTCGGCATGGCCGAGGGCGGACCGATCTTTCCGCCGGCCGGCGGCGTCATTTCCGGGCGCGACCCGCGGCGTGACAACACTGTTTATGTCAATCAGGTGCATCTCGGCATCACGGGTGGCCCTGCGACACCGCACCAGGATGGCTGGTTGACGCTTATCCATGTCGGCAACGCCGGTCTCTGCCGCCACGATTGCGTGGAAGTGGACGAACTGAGCTATCCCATCACGGTCTGGGAGCGCCGCATTCTCACCGACACGGCGGGGGCCGGCAAGTTCCGCGGGGCGCCCTCCGTCCGTGTCGAGTTCGGACCGGCGGAAGGCGCGAGCCTCAAGGTCTTCTACAATGCCGATGGCATGATCAACGCCGCGCAGGGTGCCGTGGGCGGCCTGTCCGGCGCGCCGACCGGAGCCTTGAAGCGTATGGAAGACGGCAGCCTCGAGGCTCAACCTGCCTGCACGGGCGTCGCTCTATCGGCGAAGGAGCGCATCATCTCCATCTCCTCCGGCGGTGGCGGCTACGGCCAGCCGGCGGAACGGGATGAAGCGCTTGTCGTTGGCGATGTCCGCGAAGGGTATTTCTCCCGCGAAAAGGCGGCGGAACTGTTCGGCGTCATTCTTGGCGAGGATGGCGGGGTCGACCGCACGGCAACGGATAACGCGCGCCGCGCGCTCCTCGCCTGAAAGCGGGAGGAAAGGCCATGAGCAGCCGAACGACAGCGGCGAGCGAAACGCCGGTCCTTCTCGAGATGCGCAACATCAGCAAGACGTTCGGTGCGCACCGGGCGTTGCGTGAGGTGCGCATCGCCGTCCACGCAGGCGAGGTTCACGCCCTGATGGGCGAGAATGGTGCCGGAAAATCGACACTTACCAGCATTCTCTGCGGGATGTTATCCGCAGACGCCGGCGCGGAAATCCTGGTCGATGGCGCTGTAAAGCCCATCCGTAGTCCCATCGATGCGCGTCGTCTGGGCATCGCCATCATCCATCAGGAGCTGGCGCTTGCCGATAACATCACCGTCATGGAGAACATGACGTTGGGCAACGAATCCGCCTGCCTCGGCTTCCGGTCGCGGGCTAGGATGCGCGCACGATGTGAGCCCGTTCTGGAGCGTCTCGGTCTTGCCTGGGCACGGGATCGCAAGGTGGGCACGTTGTCGGTCGCCGAGCAGCAGATGGTGGAGATCGCCCGTGCCTTGATGGCCGATGCCCGCGTGATCGTCATGGACGAGCCGACGACATCGCTTTCGCTGCGTGAGACGGACCGGCTCTTTGCCATTGTCCGTGAGCTGCGCGCCGAGGGCCGTGCGGTCATCTATATCAGCCACCGCATGAACGAGATCTACGAGCTTGCCGATCGCGTTTCGGTGCTGCGCGATGGCGCGTTCATCGGCGAGCTCGACCGCGCCGACGTCACGGCCGAGAAGCTGGTCGCGATGATGGTGGGTCGCGATCTCTCGACCTTCTATACGAAAGAGGGGAGCGAGCGGGTGGTGCGGGACGACGCGCCGGTCGTTCTTTCCGTCGACGGTGTGGGCGACGGTGGCTGGCTTGGGCCTTGCAGCCTGGAAATCCGCGCCGGCGAAATCCTCGGTCTTGCCGGCCTTGTCGGCGCCGGCCGGACGGAACTCGCCCGCCTCATTTACGGTGCTGACCGTCCGCAAACCGGCACGGTCACGCTCAGTGGAAAGCCGCTGTGTCTGAAGGGACCGGTCGATGCGATCGACGCCGGCATCGCCTATCTGACGGAGGACCGGAAGGGACTGGGGCTGCTGCTCGACATGTCGGTGCACAGCAACATCAATCTCAACGTCATCGCCGACGATGCCACGGGAGCGACAGTGCTCAACGCTTCGGCGGGGACGAAGCGCAGCGCCCAGGCGATTGCTGCGATGAATATTCGCGTACGCGGGCCTGAGACGATCGTCGGAACGCTTTCGGGCGGCAACCAGCAGAAGGTCCTGCTGGCGCGCCTGCTCCAGCGCAAGCCGAGGGTCATCCTGCTCGACGAGCCGACACGCGGTGTCGATGTCGGTGCCAAATCGGAAATCTACAAGATCATCAACAATCTCGCGGCCGAGGGGGCCGCGGTGCTCGTGATCTCGAGCGAACTGCCGGAACTCATCGGTCTTTCCGATCGCATCCTCGTGATGCGGGAGGGGCGGATCGCCGGTGAAGTGGGCGGCGGTTCCGGCGTGGCGATATCGCAGGAAGCGATCATCGGCATTGCCACGGGGTCGGACGCCATCACAGCAAGAGCCTAGAAGGGCCAGATATCATGCAAAGCCAAACCCAGTCTCTTCCTCCACCGGCCGTTCAGCAGCAGCGTGTCAGCTCCTTCGTGCGCGCGGTGGGCATGCTGCCGATCCTGATCATCCTGGCCATCGCCTTCCAACTGATGAGCGGCTATCTGCTGACCGGCGATTTTGCCTCGGCCTGGGGTGCGGGACGTGTCCTTTCCGTCCAGAACGTGGCCATCGTCGCGCAGCAGGCGTCGATCAACATCGTGCTGGCTGCGGGCATGACCTTCGTTATCATTACGGGCGGCATCGACCTGTCGGTCGGCTCGGTGTTGGCGGCTGCTGCCATGGTGGGCGTGCTCACCTCGCTCGATCCGGGTTTCGGCGCCTTTGGGACCGTCACGCTGGCGCTTGGCGTGGGCCTTCTCCTCGGCCTTGCCAACGGCACGCTGATTTCGGTGTTCAACCTTCAACCGTTTATCGTCACCCTCGGTGCTCTGACGGCGGTGCGTGGTCTCGCGCGCCTGCTCGGCAACGACCAGACGGTCTTCAACCGCGATTTGCCTTTTGCCGTCATCGGCAACGGTACCTTCATGGGCATTCCATGGATGGTGGTCATCGCACTTGCCGTCGTCGTCGCATCCTGGCTGGTGCTGCGCTTCACGGTGCTCGGCGTGCGGATCTACGCGGTCGGCGGCAATCCGAAGGCGGCCCGCATGAGCGGCATCCGCGTCTGGCAGATCATTCTCTTCACATACGGGATTTCGGGCCTGCTCGCCGGCCTTGGCGGCGTGATGTCGGCCTCGCGCCTCTATGCGGCGAACGGTCTGCAACTCGGCCAGTCCTACGAACTCGATGCCATCGCGGCGGTCATTCTCGGTGGCACGCGCTTCATCGGCGGTGTCGGCTCGATCTGGGGCACGCTGATCGGCGCGCTGATCATCGCCGTGCTCACCAACGGGCTCGTGCTGCTCGGTGTCAGCGATGTCTGGCAGTACATCATCAAGGGCTTCGTCATCATCGGCGCCGTCATTCTGGACAAGCTGCGCCAGTAACCGTTTCCGCCCTTCCGGGGGCCGAAAATCCTGCTCCGCAGGGATCATCTACTGCAAACAAAAGGGGAATTCACATGCAGTTTCGTATCCTCCCGGCTCTGGCGCTTCTCGCCATGAGCAGCATGCCGCTCCAGGCCAAAGACCTCAACGGTATCGGCATCTCGGTCGGCTCGCTCGGCAATCCGTATTACGTCGCCCTTGCCAAGGGTGCCGAAGATGCGGCCAAGGCGATCAACCCGAATGTCCGCGCCACCACGCTCGGCTTCGAGCTGGACCTCAACAAGCAGTTCGAGCAGATCGACAACTTCATCGCCGCCGGTGTCGAGTTGATCGTGATCACGCCCGGCGACCCGGTCGCCATCGAACCGGCCGTCGCCCGCGCACAGGCTGCCGGCATCAAGGTCCTCGCCGTCGATACGGGTGTGGCCAATGCCGACATCATCGTCACGACTGATAACGTCAAGGCCGGCGCCATCGCCTGCCAGTTCATCGTCGATCAGCTCGAGGGCAAGGGTGACGTCGTCATCCAGAACGGCCCGCAAAACTCGGCCGTCATCGATCGGGTGAAGGGCTGCAAGGAGGTATTCGCGGCCAACAGCGGCATCAACGTGCTGGCGGATAACCAGGACGGCAAGAGCTCGCGCGAAGGCGGCATGGCTGTGATGCTGAGCGACCTGACCCGCTTCCCGACGATTGATGGCGTCTTCGCCTGCTGCGATCCGCAGGCACTGGGCAGCGATCTCGCCGCCAAGCAGCTCGGCCGTGACGGCATCATCATCACGTCCGTCGATGGTGCGCCGGATATCGTCGAGGCGCTGAAGTCCGACACGCTCGTCCAGGCGTCCGCGAGCCAGGATCCCTATGGCATGGCGCAGCTTGCCGTGAAGCTCGGCTATGATCTCATCAACGACAAGGCGCCGGAAAACAAGCTGACGCTCGTCGAACCCAAGCTGGTGACGCGCGAAAACGTCAACGACTATGCGGGCTGGACCGGTCGCTGATCCGACGCTTAAACGTCCATAACATGTGCCGGGCGGATTGCCGCCCGGTCTTTCTTCCAGGGAGGCATGAATGTTCGATCTGTCCAACAAGGTGGCGCTGGTCACAGGCGGCAATGGTGGCATCGGGCTTGCCATGGCGAAGGCGCTGCATGGCGCAGGCGCGATCGTGGCGATCGGCGGGCGAGATGCGCGCAAGAATGCAGAGGCATCGGTGCTGCTTTCATTGAAAGACGGCGCGCCGGCTCTGGCCGTGGTTGCGGACACGACCGATGAGCATCAGGTCGCTGCCATGGTGGAGCAGGTGGTGTCGCGCCATGGCAGGCTCGACATCGTCATCAACAATGTCGGCACCAATGATCGCAAGCTCCCGCAGGACTATTCGCTTGCCGAGTGGAACGCGCTGATTTCCATCAATCTCACCACGGCCTTTCTCGTGTCGCAGCAGGCCTACCCCGTGATGACCCGCAACGGCGGCAAAATCCTCAATGTGGGGTCCATGCTGTCGCTGTTCGGTTCGGCCATGTCCGCGCCCTATGCGGCGGCGAAAGGCGGCGTCGTGCAGCTGACGAAGTCGCTGGCGCAGGCCTGGGCGAAGGATGGCATTCAGGTGAACGCGCTCCTGCCCGGCTGGATCGACACGGACCTGACGGCCGGCGCGAAGGTCCAGATCCCCGGTCTGCACGAGCGTGTGCTTGCGAGAACGCCGGCCGGCCGTTGGGGACGCCCGGATGATCTTGCCGGCGCAGCCCTCTTCCTGTGCTCGCCAGCGGCGGATTTCATCACCGGCGTCGCACTTCCCGTCGATGGCGGCTACTCGTCCAACGGCTGATCAGAGGAGTGCCAGCAGGCTGTCCATGCCGTCTTCGATGTCGCTCTGGATGGCCTTTGCCGCGGCGTCCGCATCACCCTTCTTGAAGGCGTCGAATGCCGCCTGGTGCATCATGTTCGAGTAGCGGTACTGGTTTTCCTTGCGCAGCAGGTGGAACGAGGGACCGACGCGCAGCCACAACATCTCGATGGCGCTGAGCGCCGTTTCGGACTTCGCGTGGCGGTAGATGGTGAAGTGGAAGCGGTGGTTGCTGCGCACGTAACGGGCGCGGTCCATGTCGGCGGCTGCCTTTTCCAGTTCCGACAGCGCTTCGTTGAGGTCGGCGAGAAACGAGTCGTCGATACGCTCCGCCGCCCAGCGCGTGGCCGCCGGCTCGAGAAGAAGCCGCACGCGGCGCAGGTCGCGAATCCGGTCGGCATCCAGGTTCGGCACGCCGATCGTGCGGCCCGAGACGACGGTGAGGGCATTGGCGGCCGTCAGTCGCTTCAATGCCTCGCGGATGGGCATGGCGCTCACGCCGAAGGATTCCGCCAGTCCGTTGATGGTGACCATCTGCCCCGGCGCGATGCTGCCCTCGAGAAGGAGGTCGCAGAGCCGCTTGTAGACGTGCTCGTGCATCGTGGCGTGGGCGATTGGCGTGATTGGTAATGAACTCATGAATTCCCCCTGCGGCCTTTCGAATGGCTGCGCTCGTGGTGCGTCCCGAAGCCTTCATAACGCAAAAACTTTCACACTTGAAGATAGATTGATTTTTGATCTATGATCAAATCATACAACAAACGACCGCTCGAATTGGAGGAACGTCCCATGACACATTTGCCCGTCTTCGCTCCGGGGGCTTGTTGCTGATGGAAGGCCAGGCTTCATCCTTGACGCTCGGCCTTGCCGGTCAGCGCGTATTGATCACCGCCGGCGCGGGCGGTATCGGCCTCGCTATCGCGCGCGAACTGGTGGGCCACGGTTGCCGCCTTGCGGTGTGTGATGTGTCAGATGCCGCGCTCGATGCGTTCCGTACGGCCTTTCCCGATGCTGTGGTGATGAAGGCGGATGTGTCGAACGAGGATGACGTCGCCCGCCTGTTCGAGGCGGCCGGCGAAAAGCTCGGCGGTCTGGATGCCCTCGTGAACAATGCCGGTATTGCCGGCCCGACCGGCGGAGTGGACGAGATCGATCCGGTGGAATGGCGCCGGACGCTCGACATCTGCCTGACGGGTCAGTTCCTGTGTACGCGTGCCGCGGTGCCCCTGCTCAAGGCGGCGGGCGGCGGCGCTATCGTCAACATGTCATCATCCGCCGGCCGGCACGGCTATGCCTATCGCACGCCCTATTCGGCGGCGAAGTTCGGTGTGGTCGGTTTCACGCTCAGCCTTGCCAAGGAACTCGGATCCTCCAAAATTCGCGTCAATGCGCTTCTGCCCGGCATCGTCGCCGGCCCGCGCATGGAGAACGTGATCTCGTCGCGCGCAGCGCAGGTTGGCGTGCCGGTGGAAGAGATGCGCGACCGCTATCTCCAGAACATTTCCCTGCGCCGCATGGTCGATCCCGAGGATGTCGCGACGACGACGGCGTTTCTGCTCTCCAAGGCCGGGCGCAACATCTCCGGCCAGCTCATCGGTGTCGACGGCAACGTCGAAACTCTCTGATCACTCAGTCAAGACGGATCGCAGCAATGTCCAAGGGTCGTCCCGTCATCATCACCTGTGCCCTGACCGGCGCCATTCATACGCCCAGCATGTCGCCATATCTGCCGGTGACGCCGGAGGCGATCATCGCCGAAGCGCTTGCCGCCGCCGAAGCCGGCGCCGCTATCCTGCATATCCATGCCCGTAACCGCGAGGACGGCCGGCCGGACCAGAGCCCTGAAGGCTTCGCGCGGCTTCTGCCGTCCGTGGCGTCCGGCACGGATGCAGTGGTCAATCTCACCACCGGCGGAAGCCCGTTCATGAAAGTGGAAGAGCGTGTTCGCCCGGCCGTCTCATTTGCGCCGGAGCTCGCCTCGCTCAATATGGGCTCGATCAATTTCGGCCTCTATCCGCTTCTCAACAAATACAAGACGTTCCAGCATGAATGGGAACCGAAGCATCTGGAAAGCACGCGTGATCTCGTGTTCCGCAACAGCTTCGCCGATATCGAATATGTACTCCAGGCTTGCTACGAGCATGGCACCCGCTTCGAATTCGAGTGCTATGATATCGCCCATCTCTACAATCTCGCGCATTTCGCCGATCGTGGCCTGCTGAAGCCACCGTTCTTCATCCAGTCCGTCTTCGGTCTTCTGGGCGGTATCGGCACGCATCCAGAAGACGTGGCCCACATGAAGCGCACGGCCGACCGTCTCTTCGGCAGCGATTTCGAATGGTCGGTTCTGGGCGCGGGCGCCAGCCAGTTCCGCATCGCGGCCCACTCCATCTCCATGGGCGGGCATGCGCGCGTCGGGCTGGAAGACAGTCTGTGGATCGAGAAGGGCGTGCTTGCCAGGTCGAATGCCGAGCAGGTCCGCAAGGTGGCGCAGATCATCGAGGGCCTCGGCCTCAGCGTCGCGACGCCGGACCAGGCGCGCGAAATCCTCAAGCTCAAGGGCCGTGACGCCGTCAGGTTCCAGGCGGCCTGAGGCCTCCCAACCCTTCCGGCGGGCGATTTCGGTGATGACGGCGAAGGTCATTTCGGCGTCATCCCTGTGCTGCTTACGGCAGGTCGGCGATTTTACCCCTTCGGAGTTCCTGCGGTCTCTCACCAGCAGGGAAAACATGACTTTCATCGACGATCATTGACGCGCTCGATACTTGAACTGCCCCCCATTCCCGGTGGGCTGTTTCCTCGAGAGCCGCTGCTGGAATTCGACACGACGGAGAACCGATTCCGGGACGAACTGCTCGTCACGCCGTTGAATTTCCAATCGCAGATCAAGGCCAACTCGGTTGTCGTCGATCCAGCCGGGAATGTGCCGGAAACGCCGCTCTCAGAAGGGAGCATTTCTCGAAGCTTCCGATTGATCCGAAGATCAAGGTGACGGTGAAGGAGTGCCGCCAACAGGCCGCCGGGGATCGCGGCCGGCATCGATCTCATCCGGACGCCATCGATCACCTCTGGCGAATGAACCGTTCGTTAGTCTGCATTGGATCAACGGGCCGCCTTTTGCGATCATCCGCGCATCACCTCGAATGGTCCTGCCCGCCGCGTGCGGCAGAGAGCGCCGTTCGGCGGAAACATCATATGGGAGGATGCAAGCGATGTTGATCGAAAGCAAGGAGGCGAGGCTTGTTCCGCCGACGGGGGCTGTCGAGAAGCAGGAATTCCGCAACGGGATGTCGCGGCTCGGCGCTGCCGTCAACGTGATCACAAGTGATGGACCTGCCGGCAAGGCAGGCTTCACCGCGTCCGCCGTCTGTAGCGTGACCGACAGTCCGCCGACGCTGCTGGTGTGTCTGAACCGATCCGCGTCGGTTTATCCGGCTTTCGCGAAGAACCGTGCGCTCTGCGTCAATTCGCTGCGTCCGGGGCATGAGGCGCTTTCGCAGCTTTTCGGCGGCAAGACTTCGATGGAAGAGCGGTTTGCGACCGCCACCTGGACGACGCTGGTTTCCGGTGCGCCTGTCCTGGAGGACGCGGCGGTCTCCTTCGATTGCCGGATGGATGACGTTACGGACGTCGGAACGCATAGCATCATCTTCTGCACGGTGCTTGCCATCTCCCTTCACGACGAGGCCCATGCGCTGATGTATTTCGACCGGAAATACCGCCACATCTGAGCGGCCGCGCGGCCGTATGAATTTCGATCGACGGTCCAGGCGCCGGACACAGCGATGGCGGGGCCATCATTCCGCATGAGTAGCGATCCGGATTTCGCAGCGCAATCTGCGGAAGCGTGTTGTCATTGCCTGATAGGGACCTGCTAGGGGGCGAAATGAACGTGAAGCTGTTGCGCTTTGCCCCGGGACTGTTCCTATGCGCGGGAATATCGGGCATTGCCTATTTCCTGCAGGCCTTGGAAGAATTTTACCTCGATCACGTCTATCTCGAAGCCCTGGTCATCGCGATCATCCTCGGCGTGATCGTCCGTACGGCCTGGGCTCCGGGCGACAGGTGGGAATCCGGAATCCGGTTCAGCGGCAAATTCCTACTCGAAGTCGCTGTCGTCCTGCTCGGCGCGGCGCTGAGTTTCGGCACGGTGATGGCGCTCGGCCCGCAGACCCTTCTTGGAATCGTGCTGGTCGTCATGCTGACGATCGTGTTCAGCTATGCGTGCTCACGCTTGCTCGGCCTGTCGAAGCGGATGTCGATACTGGTGGCATGCGGCAATTCGATCTGCGGCAATTCGGCGATCGCCGCCGTTGCTCCGGTCGTCGGCGCGGAGGGCAGGGAGGTCGCATCCTCCATTGCCTTCACGGCCGTCTTCGGCGTTCTGATCGTCCTGCTGCTGCCGCTGATCATCCCGCTTCTCAATCTCACCTTCACGCAATACGGTGTTCTCGTCGGCCTCACCGTCTATGCTGTTCCACAGGTGCTGGCGGCGACGATGCCGGTGAATCTTCTCGCCAACCAGATCGGAACCGTTGTCAAGCTCGTACGCGTTCTGATGCTCGGTCCGGTGACCATCGTCCTGTCACTTTTGACAAGCCGTGGTGCGTTCTGCGCCAGTCCGGAGGAACTTCTCTGGGAGCGGCACGGAATGAAGAAGAGATCGCGCCTGGCGGTTATCAGCCAATGCGTTCCCTGGTTCATCATCGGCTTCGTCCTGATGGCGATCGCGCGATCCGCCGACCTGATACCGCAATCCTTCATCGGCCCGACCAACGAGGTGGCAAAGGTTCTCACCACGATCTCCATGGCGGCGCTCGGCCTCGGCGTCGATTTTCGTTCCGTCGCCAAGGCTGGGCCGCGGCTCACGGCGGCGGTGGGCCTGTCTCTGCTGTTCCTCACGGCCATCAGCCTCTTCCTGATCCATCTGTTCGCGATCGGTTGAGGTCCCTTGGGTGCATGCACTGTTCGGTTCGTCCGATTGGTTCAATCACCAAACGCAGATTGATCGCCGGATAGAAGCCACACACACTCTCCCCCGTGATTTCTGTTGGCGTTCTGAAGAACCGGACTTGAGGGGCGGCTTATGCTGGCGGGAACCACGCTTCAAACGGGAGGAAATCATGAATCGTCTACTTGGGGGCGTATGCCTTGTCGCGTCCATTTTTTCGGCTGCGGCTGCACATGCGGCCGACACGAAAATCTGCATCAGCACCTGGGACCAGACCAATCCATACTGGGTCGATCTCGTCAGGGGTGCGAAGGAACAGGCTGAAGCCAATGGCGCTGAACTCGTCGTCAACGATCCCTATGCCGAAGTCTCAAAACAGCTTGAGGCTCTTGAGAATTTCACTGCGCTGAACTGCAACGCGATCATCATTGCCGCGCTCAATCCGGAAGCGACGCGTGCGGCGCTGACGGAAGCACGGGCGCGCGGCATCAAGATCGTCGCGCAATCCATGGAACTGCCGGTCGCCGATATCTGGGTTTCGGCCGATGAGCGTGACATGGGCTATACCATCGGTGTGGAAGCCGGGAACTGGATCAAGGAGAAGCTCGGCGGGGAAGCCGAAGTCCTGATCCTCAACAACGATCGTAATCCGCAGGTCATCGCCCGCAAGGAAGGCATGAAGGAAGGCATTGCGGAAAAGGCGCCCAACGCCAGGATCGTGGCCGATCAGCCCGCGTTGAACACCCAGGAAGGCATGCAAGTGACGGAAAGCGTGCTACAGGCCAATCCCGATCTGAATGTCATCGTCGGCCACAATGATTCCAGTGCGCTGGGGGCGCTTGCCGCGGTCGAGTCGGCCGACCGGAGTTCCGACACGTTCTTCATCGGAGGCGTCGATGCGACCGCCGAAGCCAAGGACCGGATCGAAGCCGGTACCGCCTTTCGCGCAAGCGTCGACAACGTTCCCTACGAAAACGGAAAGCTTGATGTCGATCTTGCCCTGAAACTCATCAAGGGCGAGGAGGTCGAGTACAAGCAAGTGGTGCCGGTGAAGGTCTATCGCAAACAGTAGGATCGCTGCGCCCGGCATGATGGCATGCCGGGCGTCCACCTATCTGCAATCACAGTTCGCAGGGACCAGGCCGATGACCAAACCGATCCTCGAAATGCGGGGAATTTCGAAAAGCTACCCCGGCGTGGCCGCCTTGACCGCTGTCGATCTCGTTGTCGAAAGAGGCGAGGTCCATGGCCTGATGGGCGAGAATGGGGCCGGCAAGTCCACTCTCATCAAGGTGCTGGCGGGCGCAATCAAGCCGGATGTCGGGACGATCGCCTATGATGGGGAAAGCTTTCCGTATCTCGACCCGCGCCATGCCTTGAAACTCGGCATCGGCGTGATCTACCAGGAGTTCAATCTCGTCGGCTATCTCAGCATCGCCGAGAATATCGCGCTGGGCCAGGAAGAGACCTTCGGGCCTTTCCTGAAATCGCGCCAAATGGTGGCGAAGACAGGCGAATTGCTCCGAAGCCTCGGGATCGACCTCGATCCGCGTATGCCTGTACGCGAACTGACGGTGGCTTACCAGCAGATGGTCGAGATCGCCAAGGCCGTATCGAGAAACGTCAAGCTCCTCGTCATGGACGAGCCGACGGCTCCCCTCTCGGGGCGTGAGGCCGATACGCTGTTTGCGCTGATCGCGCGGCTGAAGGCCAAGGGTATCTCCATCATCTACATCTCGCATCGCCTCGAGGAAATCTTCGCCCTGACCGACCGGATTACCGTCATTCGCGACGGCCGCTTCGTCATGACGACGCCGACACGCCTGACAGACCGCAAGAGCCTCGTTTCCGCAATGGTCGGCCGCGCGCTCAACGAGACATATCCGGACGGCAAGCATGCGACCCGACGGAAGGTGCTGGAAGTCTGCAATCTGAGCAGCGACGACGTCGACGACATCAGTTTTCATCTGTTCGAGGGTGAGATCCTCGGGATCGGCGGATTGGTCGGCGCCGGCAGAACCGAACTCGTCAGGGCGATCTTCGGCGCCGATCAGGTGCGAAGCGGCGCGATCGCCATCGATGGCGTGGGATGTGCGATCGCCTCGCCATTGGATGCGATCCGCCAGGGTATCGGGCTTATCCCGGAAGATCGCAAGCAGCAGGGCCTGCTTCTGAATATGTCCGTCAAAGAAAACGTCACGCTTGCATCCATGAACCGGTTTCTTCGTTTCCGGCTGGTGCACGAAACGCGCGAGCGTTCCGTCGTGTCGAAATACATTGAGCAGTTGCGTATCAAGACGCCGAAGATGGAGCAGCGCGTCAAGGTGCTGAGTGGCGGCAACCAGCAGAAGGTCGTTCTGGCCAAATGGCTGGAAACGAACGCGAAAATACTGATTTTCGATGAGCCAACGCGTGGTATCGACGTAGGCGCCAAGCATGAGATCTACGAACTCATGCGGGAGCTCACCCGGCAGGGGATTTCCATCCTGATGATCTCGTCCGACATGCCCGAACTGCTCGGCATGGCGGACCGGATCCTCGTCATGAGCCGCGGACGCATCGTCGGCGAACTCGCCACGCCTGCAACCCAAGATCAAGTCATGGAACTGGCCGCAAGCTAGGAAGAATGGAGATTGCATATGTCATCATTTCGTTCGGTGGCCTCCCGTTTCGGGATGGCTCTCATCCTTCTGCTTCTGGTCGTCTATTTTTCGACGATGTCTGAAGCGTTCCTGACGCAGCAGAACCTGACCAATATCCTGAGGCAGGTCGCCATGCTCGGGATTGCCGCCGTCGGCATGACGCTGGTCATCCTGACCGGCGGTATCGATTTATCCGTCGGATCGACGCTGGCGCTAACTGGCGTCGTTGCGGCGCTGGGCATGACCTATCTCGATATCGGGATCATCCCCTCAATCGTGCTCGGTCTGCTCACGGGTGTTGCCGTTGGCCTCGTGAACGGTTTGGCAGTCACCGCGCTTCGTATTCCCCCGCTGATTGCCACTCTTGCTATGCTGACCGCAGCACGCGGCGTCTGCTTCATTCTGACCGGCGGCCTGCCAATCTTCGGATTCCCGTCCGGTTTTGCCGTCATCGGCCGAGGCATGGTGGGTATTGTCCCCGTCCCTGTGATCATCATGGTCGTCATGATGGCGATCGGATGGATTCTGCTCAATCACACGAAGTACGGACGTTATCTCTACGCTATCGGTGGCAATCAGGAGGCGGCGCGTCTTTCCGGCGTACCTGTCGGCCGCTACCTGATTATCAGTTACGTCATCGCCGGGTTTTTCAGTGCGGTCGCGGGGATCATCCTGCTCTCCCGCCTTAACACCGGACAGCCGAACACCGCGACAGGCTTCGAGATGGACGTTATTACCGCGGTGGTTCTCGGCGGCATCAGTATTGCGGGTGGAGAAGGCCGTTTTACCGGCGTGATCTTCGGAGTGCTGCTGATCGGCGTCCTTTCGAACGGCATGACGCTCCTCAATGTGCAGGAATATTATCAGCTCGTGATCAAGGGTGCCGTGTTGTTCTTCGCGGTCGCGCTGGACCAGTACAATCTCAGGATGAACGAGGTCAGCCGCGGGCGTGTGGTTCATGAGACGGAAAGCAAGGCTGCGGTCCTGAAGCCGATGCCGGGTGAGTGAGCCGGGGCTTTCTCCCAGTAAGCTCGGGGGCCGGCGGCGACGCCGGCCCCCGAGGTGTTTGTGGCGCGGCTGTCATCTCTTCAGCAGATCGGATTGTTCTCAACTGATTATTGGACCCCGGAGGCCAGACGGACGATCTTCCCCAGCGCGGTCAAACCGCATCTGGAGGTTTCGGGAGGAAGCTCGCATCGAATGCCGCTTTGGTCCGGACGGTCGCGTTGCGCATGCGTGGATTGCCTTTCAGGGCAGGCATGTGCCGGAACGATCAGATTTCAGAAGTTGAAGAGAGCCACTCGGGAGGAACAGGATGGCCACTACAGCAAACAGCACGAAGAAATTTCGTCACCGCGTGATGTCCGCAGCTCTGGCGGCAGGTGTCGCGCTCGCTGCCCCGGCGCTTGCCTATGCAGATGGCCGCGTTGTCGTCTTCTCTCCGCCGAGCACCGACAACTACATCGCGGCATGGCAGTCCGGGCTCAAGAAGAAGGCTGCTGACCTGGGATATGAAGCCAGCTTCATCGAAACGACGCGCGATCAGTCCGAGCAGGACGCTGCCGTTCAGCAGGAACTGGCCGCCGGCGCGGATACGGCCGGCTATATCTGGTGGCCCTTCATCAACGCGGCCGGCACGAATTCGCTGCGCTCGCTCTCACGGACGGGCAAGCCGGTTATCTTCGCCAATCAGTATCCGCTGGAAGGAACGGAGTCTCTATGGACCGCCTATGCCGGGATCGACGATTTCGCCAATGCAAAGACTGCCGCCGAAATGCTGCTGAAGGCCTGTGACGAAAGCTCGACGGTGAAATGTGACAAGGGCCTGATCGTGACGTTCCCGGCGGGCTTCTCAGCCGGCGCCGATCGCGCGAAATCGTTTCGCGAGACGGTCGACGGCAAGCTCGAGGTGCTTCAGGAACAGCCGGCGGGCTTTACCTCGCAGGATGGCTACAAGGTTGGCTCGCAGATCATTCCGCCGGTCAAGGACGATGTGACCTGGGTCTATACGCAGAACGACAGCCTGGCGTCCGGCATCGTGCAGGCGCTGACCGAAGTCGGCAAGACTCCGGGCAAGGACGTGCTTGTAATCGGCGGCACATGCCACGGCGACACGTCCGACCTCACGTCGGGTCATGTCATCGGCACCGAAGTGCAGGGCGCCTATCTCGAGGGCTGGTATACGATGCAGACGCTCCACAGGTATCTCAAGACCGGCGTCGTCAAGGACGGCAAGGTCTATGCCGAAGCGACGCCCGATGCGCCGCCTTCGGACGAGGGCGACATCTCGCGTTACAACTTCATCCCCAGCCCGCCGGTCGGCAACTCGAAGGAGGCCGTCGAAGGCTTCAGGCTGTGGGGCTGGACGATGGACGAACTCTGCAACTACTAAAATAACGAGAACGCCGCTCTCGCAACAGGCGGGAGCGGCTTGCAGGGAGGGAATCTTGCACAGGTCCGATTTGTTACGCATGACTTCCGTCAAGAAGTCCTATGGGTCGCTGGTGGCGCTCAAGGGTGTCGATTTCAACCTGCGCGAAGGCGAGGTCATGGCGCTGCTTGGCGAGAATGGCGCCGGCAAAAGCACGCTCGTCAAACTTATCGCCGGACTGGCGCAACCGGACAGCGGCTCGATCGAGATCGGAGGCAGGAGCGTCAAGCTGCGATCGCCGCAGCATTCGCTCGAAGCCGGGATAGCCTATGTGTCGCAGGAATTGAGTATCGTTCCGTCGCTGACCGTCGCCGAGAACATTTGCCTTGGCGGACACGTCCACGGTCCGTTCTGGACGGACAGGCGTCTTGCCGCGAAGGTGAAGCCGTATCTGGAGCTCGTCGGACTGGGCGACGTCGACCCGTCGTCGTTTGCGGGAGGCCTGTCGGTCGCGAAACAGCAACTCGTCGAAATCGCCAGGATGCTGTCGCGCAACGCGAAAATCCTCATCCTCGACGAGCCGACCGCGGCCTTGTCCGACGTGGAGATCGAAAAAGTGCTCGGCGTCGTCAAGAAATTGGCGAGCGAAGGGCGGTCCGTCATCTACGTCACGCACCGGCTCGGGGAAGTTTTCGAAATCGCCGACCGCGTGACGATCTTCCGAAACGGCAGTAGTTTCGATCCGGTGGAGGTGGCCACACTCGATATCGAGCAGCTTATCACGAGCATGCTGGGACGCCGCCTGAACGAGATGTTCCCGCCGCGGGCAACGGAACTCGGCAAGCCGATCCTCAGCCTGAGGAACCTGCGCGTTGCGGGAATGGAATCGCCAGTGAACATGGAAGTGAAGCGCGGGGAGATCCTTGGCTTTGCGGGTCAGCTCGGCTGCGGCGCGAACGCCGTCATTCGTGCGATCGCGGGGCTCAATCCCGTGCTGGATGGATCGATCGCAATGGACGGGAAGACCGTGAACCACCGGGATCCCGGCGCCGCCATCGAACTGGGCATTGCTTACTGCTCGGACGACCGCAAGAAGGACGGGATCTTCGCGGGCCGCAACCTCGTCGAGAATCTGACGTCGACGAACCTGAACAGGATTTCGCCCGGCGGCGTCATCAGCGCCGCCCGGGAAAAGGCGACGGCCGAGCAACTCGCGCAGCAATTCAATATCAGGATCGACCGGCTACAGAGTCTGGCGGGCAACCTGTCGGGTGGCAATCAGCAGAAAGTCGCCCTGGGAAAATGGATCGGGATCAGCCCCTCGATCCTTCTCGTCGAGGAACCTACCCGAGGCGTCGATGTCGGTGCGCGCGCCGAAATCTACCGCCACCTGCGCGTTCTCACCGAAAAGGGGCTCGCAGTCATCATGTGCTCCTCCGACAACCAGGAGGTGCTTGGTCTGTCGGATACGGTTGTCACCTTCTTCCGGGGAAAGATTGTGAGACAGTGCGAGGCGGAGGCGATCGACCTGCCGGCGCTGATGCGCGACGTCACGCACCCGGAAACCAACTCTCCAGGGGTCGCCGCATGATATCGCGATTGCTCATACAGAACCTCGCCCCCATCGATGCCGGCGATGGCAATACATTCGCCCGGCGAAGGAAGCTTAGCCTGGCCTTCGTTGGCATCGGCATCCTCGCACTTCTTCTGTTCGGCGGCCTGACGACGCCCGGCTTCCTGACGCTCGACAATCTGCTCGTGATCGTGCGCGCCGCGTCGATCACCGGGATCGTCGCCGTCGGCATGTCCTATATCACGATTTCCGGTAACCTCTTCGCCTTGAGCGCCGAGGAACTGGCGGTCCTGGCCGCCTGCATCTTCGCGTATTTCATGGGAGCGGGCTTCGATGTCGTCTCCAGCGTCATGATCACGCTTGTTGCCGCCGTGGTCTTCGGATCGATCCAGGGTGTCGTGATTTCCCGCGGCGCCGACCCGATCATCACCAGCCTCGCATTCGGAGCGTTGTTTCAGGGCCTCGCATCGGTCGTAAGCGGAAACAAGCAGATGCTGCTTGGCTCCAATGCGGCCGAATGGCTCGGAACCGGCAGACCCCTCGGAATTCCGATGCAGAGCTGGGCCTTCGTCATTCTCGCCCTCATCGGCTGGGTTGTCCTGAAGAAAACACGATACGGACGAAAGATATTGCTGATGGGCGCGAACAAGAACACCGCCCAGGCCACGGGGCTCAACCGGACCCTGGTCGTTATTGTCGCGATGAGCGTGTTCGGTCTATGCTGCGCGCTGGTGGGCATATCGGGCGCTGCCCAGTTCAGTCGTGCGACCGCCACGATGTTTCCGGGTCTCAATATCGATGTCGTCGCCGCGATCCTCGTGGGCGGGATAGCGCTCCAGGGTGGCCGCGGATCACCGTTGCAGGCTGCGTTTGGAGCCGTGTTCATCGCGCTGCTCCAGAATTACATGCTCCTGCATGCCTTCACGAGCGGCCAGCGAATGATGGTCATCGGAGCCTTGGTCGTCGCCTCGACGCTCGGCTACCACTACTTGCAGGGGAAACGCTGATGAGCCGCAGAGAAATCTTCATGGACGTCATGTTCCGTACCGGATTGATGATCCTCGTCTACGTCGGTTTCGCCCTGTTCATACCGTCGTATTATTCGGTCAGGGGTGTTGCCGCCTTGCTCGATGGAGCGGTGGTGATCGGGCTGACCGGGCTTGGGATCGGCGTAACGATGCTGGCAGCCGAATTCGACCTTTCCGTGGGGTCTCTTGCGGCATTGATCGGTGTCGTCACGCTGAACTTCATAAATGGGGCAGAGGTTGGAATGGTGACAGCCATCGTCCTCGGCGTCGTCATCGCGGGTGTCTTCGGAGCGGCACAAGGGCTCGTCATCGCGATAACGGGCATCAATTCGCTGGTCTTCACCATTGGAAGCCTTATCGGCCTGCGCGGGCTGGCGCTCTTCATGAGTGGGGAGAACACGGTCAACATTCCGGTACAGCGGCTTGAAGAGACCGATTTCCTGTCTGCCAGCGTTCTGGGAATCTTCTCGATCCCCAGTCTGGTCATGATCGGCGCGTTCGTTCTGGTGGCTGCGTTTCTTCGCTACACCGTTTGGGGCAAGGAAGTCCTGGCCATCGGCGGGGGGCGGACCGAGGCCCGCGCTGCTGGCGTCTCCATAAAGCGTGCAATGGTCGTGGCCTTCGCGATATCCGGTGCGCTGGCAGGCCTTGCCGGTGCGATCTCGTGCGTCAAGCTCGGAAGTGCGACGCCGCTGGGTTTCGACACGCTTTTGTTGTCGGCGGTGACCGCCTGCCTGATCGGGGGGATCGCGCTCGAAGGCGGCAGGGGCACCGTGACAGGCATATTCGTGGGCCTGTTGACCTTGCGCTTCCTTGTCGGTGGCGTTTCGGGTCTCGGCGCGCCGTTCTGGATGCAGAACCTTGCGGTCGGATCGCTGCTCATCGTCGTCATCGTGGCGCAATTATCCGTGCGGCAATTGAAATCACGGCATGACGCACCGGCTTTGCCGGTGCATTGAACGCCCGGCTGGCGGCTGGCATTTTCAAGCCGGGAAGAATGTATTTTGCAAGCGCGGGAACGCAGGTTTCCGCGCTTGTCCTATTGCCGTCGGTCCGCTCCGGATAGCACAGCGATCCAGATATGACGCCAAGCGTGGAATCGGGAAAATCGAGTGGTATCAGGCTGTTGCGAGCGGCGATGCGGCCCCTTCCAGCCGCATTCATCTCCCTGAGTGATTGATACGTTCTGCACCCGTTGTTGGACAAGCCGGCACCCTTCAGCGATCTTGGCGTCATCGGTCGCTTGGAGGAGCGGTCGGGACCCCTTGTCCCGATGCGACGCCGAATGGGGGTCAGAAATGAAATGCCGTTGGCAAGCATCCTCCACCCGTAAATGCCGTGGCTCAGCCGAGCTTCGACAACGCTCTTGCTGCAATTTCAACTAACCTGGTCTGGTAGCCGATATGCTCAATTCTAAAGTAGACGAACCACTGGCACTTCCCGCGAACCTTGCATGGGGTACGGAGCCGACAGCCCGCTACGAGGCCCTGGCCGAGAACTTCCGGCCTGTGCTTGCGAAAATCCGGGAAGGCGCGATCGAGCGTGATCTGAACCGTGGCCTCCCCGTAGACGCCATTGCCGAACTCAAGGCCACCGGCTTTGGCGCATTGCGCGTGCCGACGGACTATTTCGGCTTCAATGCGTCGCTCCCCGAGTTCTTCGCCCTTCTGATCGAGCTGGGCGAAGCCGACTCCAATATCGCCCAGGCGTTGCGTGGCCATTTCGCTTTTGTCGAAGACCTTCTCAACTTCGGCCCGACCCCGTTCGCGGAGCGCTGGCTGACCAAGGTCGGCAACAAGCAGACCGTCGGCAACGCCATGGCCGAGATCGGCCCGAAAGCCATGCAGCAGTCGCTGGCGACACGTCTCACGGGCACCGGTGACGTCCTGCGCGTGGACGGCTCCAAATATTACACGACCGGATCGCTCTACGCTGATTGGGTCGAGGTTTCGGCCGACAACGACGATGGCGAGCCGGTGATCGCCATGGTCGCCCGCCATGAGGAAGGCGTCGAAATCATCGACGACTGGGACGGTTTCGGTCAGACGCTCACCGCAAGCGGTTCGGCCCACTTCACAAACGTCAGGGTCGACGCCATGGAGGTTCGTCCCTTGTCCAGCCGGTTTGGCTATGCGACCGCCTTCTTCCAGCTCTACCATCTTGCAACGATCGCAGGCGTGGGACGCGCCGTGACCGGCGACACCGCGCGACTGGTCGCCGCCAGAACCCGCGTTTATTCCCACGGCGCAGGCAGCCGCTCGTCGAACGATCCGCAAATCCTCCAGCTCGTGGGCCAGATGCGCGGTGCGGCCTATGCCGCCGGCGCGACCGTCATGCAGGTGGCCAGAAGCCTGCAACGCGCTGCCGACCTGGCGGCCTCCGGCGATCAGGAAGCGGCTGAACGCGCTTTCTCGATTGTGGAACTGGAGACGGCTCAGGCCCAGACGGTGGTCATCGATCTGGTCCTCGATGCGGCCACCAAGGCGTTCGACACGCTCGGCGCGTCCAGCACCAAGAAGGATGTCGGTCTCGATCGTCACTGGCGCAACGTGCGCACCATCGCGTGCCACAACCCGCGGGTCTACAAGCAGCGCATCATCGGCGATTACGCGGTCAATGGCACCGCTCCGCCATTCCAGTGGGTCGTCGGCGCGGTCTGACATTATCCACGAACTGGGAAGAACCTGTCCGAAAATCACAGGTGGCGATCGAGCCATTGCCGCCTGATGACGATGCTATATCTAATGGAAGGAATGCCGGAAATGGCGAAGCGCCTCGTCTTCAACGCATTTGTAAACAACGCGGTTTCGCACATTTATCACGGCTTGTGGCGTCACCCGGACGCCAGGCAGTCCGAATTCACCAATATCGATATGTGGAAGAACCTGGCCGGCCTTCTGGAGCGCGGAAAGTTCGACTGCCTCTTTGTCGCTGACGTGACCGGCATGGACGGCATCTACAAGGGAAGCCCCGACCTGTTCGTCAAGGAGGCGATCCAGATTCCGATCAACGACTCGGGTGCCTTGTGTTCGGCTCTCGTGGGCGCGACCGAAAACCTCGGCCTCGTCTTCACGAGTTCGATGATGCAGGAGCATCCGTTCAATTTTGCCAAGCGTGTCGCGACGCTCGATCATCTGAGCCGCGGCCGGATCGGCTGGAACATCGTTACCGGCATCAGCAACAACGCCGCCCGGAATTTCGGCTTCGACAAGATCGTGCGGCATGACGAGCGCTATGCCTGGGCCGAGGAATATCTCGATGTCCTCTACAAGCTCTGGGAAGGCTCCTGGGACGAAGGGGCCATTCTGGACGACAAGGAGACGGGCGTTTACGCCGATCCTTCCAAGGTTCACCGTATCAACCACGTCGGCAATCGTTACAAGGTTGCCGGCCCGCAGCTTTCGTCGCCGTCGCCGCAGCGCATTCCCATCCTCTATCAGGCAGGAACCTCGAGTGCGGGGCGGGCATTCGCCGCCAGCAATGCGGAAGGCACGTTCCTTCTCAGCATCAATCCCGAAGGCGCGCGCAAGGTGATCACGGAAATGCGCGCCGCCGCCGAGGCGGCGGGCCGCCGGGCCGACGACATCCAGTTCGTCCAGGGCCTTTCGTTCGTGGTCGGAAGCACCGAGGCGGAGGCAAGCCGCAAGTCGGAGGAACTCGACCAGTGGCTGAGCGAGGAAGGTCTCCTCGCGCATGTCGGTCGCGACATGGGCATCGATCTCGGCATGCTCGACCCGGACCAGGCGATCGACGACATGAAGGCGGAAGGCGTGCAGGGTCATCTCAAGGCGCTGCAGCAGGGAAGCGGAGGCAAGCGCAGCACCGTCCGCGATATCGGCCGCCTTCACGCCCATAGCACGCGCGTGGTGGGAACGCCGGAACAGATCGCCGACAAGCTGACAGCCTGGCAGGAGGCCGGCGTCGACGGCATCAATGTGATGTACCAGCTGATGCCGAATTCGTTTCAGGATTTCGTCGAGCATGTCACCCCGGTCCTTCAGAAGCGTGGCCTCGTGCAGACGGAATACGCATCCGGCACGCTTCGCGAAAAGCTGTTTCCGGGTCGCGGCCCGGTCCTCAACGATCGCCATCCGGCCGCCCGCTACCGCGGGGCCTTTCGGGGTCAAGAGGCGTAAGACGAGAGCGGGTGATGACAGAGAACTTGCTTTTCGGCGCGATCGGCGACGACCTGACGGGGGCGATGGACCTTGCGAGCCTGATGGTCGCATCGGGCATCAAGGTGGACGTTCGGGTCGGCGTTCCGGATGGCGCGCCCGATCCGGACGCGCCCGTTGCCGTCGTGGCGCTCAAATCGCGTGTCGCGCCTCCGGAAGAAGCCACGGCGCAGATGTTGGAGACGACCAGATGGCTGGCGCAAAGATCGCCCCGGCAGTTCTTCTTCAAGTATTGCGGGACGTTCGACTCAACGCCGGCCGGCAATATCGGCTGCTGCACGGACGTTCTTTCGGATTTTACGGGTGCGGACCATGTGTTCTTCATCCCCGCGAACCCGGCTCGTCACCGCAGCGTCTATAATGGGCACCTCTTCTTCGAAGGGCAGCTTCTCTCGGAATCGCCAAGGCGGTTCGATCCGCTGACGCCGATGACGGAATCCGACCTGGTGAAGGTCCTGACGCCGCAAACCGGCGTGAGGGTCGGACTTTTGCCCAGACACGTCGTCGCCGAAGGGAAGGACGCCATGCGCGCCCATCTGCAAGAGATGCTGCGCGCGGGGAAGAGATACATCATCGCGGATGCCATCTGCGAAGAGGACATGGCCAGCCTTGCCGATCTGACGGTCGACGACAGGGTGATGACCGGAAACAACACCATCGCGGGCTACTACCCGGCGCTCTGGCGGGAGCGCGGGCTGATATCCGGCGATCTTTCGCCGGCGCCTCTTCCGCCGGTCGCGGGACCGGGGGCGATCCTTGCGGGCAGTTGCTCGCCTCAGACGCTCCGGCAGCTCGAGGTGTTTCGCGACGGCGGCGGCGAGGTGCTGTTCCTCGATCTTCTCGGCCCGGAATGCGCGTCGCAGATCGCCGAGCAAAGTCTAGCCTGGGCGGAAGGCCGGATCGGCTCACGCCCGCTGGCGATTGCGATGTCCGCGTCTCCCGATCAGGTGTCGAAGGTGCAAGCCAGGTTCGGCCGTATGGAGTCCGCAGCGATTGTCGAGAATGTCCTTGGAACTGTGGCCGTGGGACTGACGCAGCGTGGAGTGTCGCGGCTCGTCGTGGCCGGCGGCGAGACATCGGGTGCGGTGATCGGCGCACTCGGTATCCGGAAACTCCAGGCCGGAGCGCAGATCAACGGCAACATCCCTCTGGCGATCGGGGATATCGGCAAGCCGATCGGGCTTTGCCTGAAATCCGGGAAACTCGGCGGCGTGGACGTTTTCAACGAGCGTCTGGCAGCAATGGAAGCAGGAACGTTTTGATGGGCGATCAGCACGAACAATTGCGCGACGATCTCTGCCGGGTCTACATCGAACTGGACCGGCTCGGCCTGATCTTTCTCGCTGCCGGCAACATCAGCGTGCGTGTCGACGGCGGCATGCTCATTTCTCCCGCGGGCTGCTCCGCGGAGACGATCCGCCCGGATTCTTTCGTTCTGGTTCAGGATGGAAAACCTGTCGAAGGGCAGGCAAAGCCGTCGAGCGAATGGTCGATGCATACGTCGATCTACGAGCGCTGCCCCGAGGCGAACGCCATTGTCCACACCCATTCCGATCACTGCGTGGCCGTTGCCGCGACACGCAGGCCGCTTCCGTCCTTCCATTATATGGTCGCATCGTTCGGTGGATATGACGTGCCATGCACGCCGTATGTGACGTTCGGTTCTCCCGCGCTCGGCATCGCTGCGGCAAATGCCCTTGTCGATCGTACCGCCTGCCTGCTCGGCAATCACGGAATGATCTGCCACGGCCGGACGATCGACAAGGCCATGGCCACGGCATTGCGCCTTGAAGTTCTCTGCCGCCAGTACATCGCGGCTCTTCAGGCTGGGCAGATTCAATACCTCACCCCCGAGGAAATGCAGACCGCCGTCGAGCGCTACAAGAGCTACGGCGCGCGTTAACGACGCTTTTCACCAAGGAGCATTTTAGGATGAACAAGCACCTCCCAGCATCCGGGGTCACGTCGTTGGTTGCCGGAAAGCAAGGCACCAGCAGCCAGACGTCGTCGATTATCGATCCCGCAAGCGGCCTTGAAGTCGGTTCGCTTTCCCATGCCGATCTTGCAACGGTGGACGCCGCCGTTCAGGCGGCCAGCGACGCATTTCCGCGCTGGCGCGATACCGCGCCGGCCCAGCGGGCGCGGTATCTGATGAAGTTCAGGGAGTTGGTCGAGGCCAACAAGCAGGAACTCGCCGAACTCATCACGCGCGAGCACGGCAAGCCTGTCGTCGACGCCCTCGGCTCGATCCAGCGCGGTCTGGAAGTCGTCGAGTTCGCCATGGGAGCGCCGCAACTGCTCAAGGGTGAAAATTCGGATCACGTCGCGACGGGCGTTTCCACCCGGTCCTCACGGCGTCCGCTCGGCGTCTGCGTCGGCATCACGCCGTTCAACTACCCGGCGATGATTCCGATGTGGATGTTCCCGGTCGCGATCGCCTGCGGAAACACCTTCATATTGAAGCCGTCCGAAAAGACGCCGAGCGCGGCGAATTTCCTTGCCGAACTGCTGACCAAGGCCGGTGTGCCGGACGGTGTGCTCAACGTCGTGCACGGCGGTCGCGAAGTGGCGCACGCACTGGTCACGCATCCGGACGTCAAGGCAGTCTCCTTCGTTGGGTCGAGCGCTGTCGCCAGGGCGGTCTATGAAGCGGGGACGTCCGCCGGAAAGCGAGTGCAGGCCCTTGGAGGCGCGAAGAATCACGCAATCGTCATGCCGGACGCGGATATCCGGAGCACTGTTTCGGCGATCCTGAACGGCGCCTTCAATTCCGCGGGCCAGCGCTGCATGGCGATCGCGGTCGTCATAACGGTGGGTGAGGCGCACGACATGCTGATGCCGGCTCTTCGCGAAGGGGCCGCGGCGATGAAGGTCGCGCCGGGCGCCGATGCGGGTTGCGAAGTCCCGCCGGTCACCACGCGCGAGCAGTTCGAGAAAATCCTTGCCGCGATCTCCTCCGGCGAAAGCGAGGGGGCAAAGCTGGTTCTCGACTGCCGCGATCCGGATGCCGGCAAGGATGGCAAAGGCTATTTCATCGGCCCGGTCATCTTCGAGGGCGTCACCACCGAGATGCGCATCTATCGCGAGGAAATCTTCGGCCCGGTCCTGGCGGTCATGCAGGTCGAAACGCTGGAGGATGCCATACGCCTCAGCAATTCCCACGATCTCGGCAACGGCGCGGTTCTGTTCACCTCGTCCGGCAAGTCGGCCCAGCTGTTCGAACGCGAGATCCTGTGCGGCATGCCGGGTGTCAACGTGCCGGTTCCGTCGCCGGTCGCCTACTATTCTTTCGGAGGCAACCGCGGCTCGATCTTCGGCGATCTGGCTGCGAACGGGCCGGACGGCGTCAATTTCTACACGCGTCGTCAGGTGCTGACATCCAGGTGGTCGTAAGCGACGGCGACGACCACGTTTGGCGGGCAGGGCTCGACCTCGTTCTGCCCGCTGATTATAAAAGGGAATGGCCAACCACATGACATTCGAACAGCTACGCATCTTCATCGCTGTCGCGGAACGCTGTCATGTAACCAGGGCGTCGGAAGCGCTGAACATGGCGCAATCCGCCGTGAGCACGGCGATTGCCGCGCTTGAGGAGCGGCACAATACCAAGCTCTTCCATCGCGTCGGCCGCGGTATCACGCTGACCGAGGCGGGACGGATCTTTCTTGAGGAAGCCAGGGCCGTTCTGGCGCGCGCCGAAGCCGCCGAACTTGTATTGGCCGAACTGAGCGGCCTCAAGAAGGGCAGCCTCAACGTTTTCGCCAGCCAGACGATCGCCAGCTACTGGCTGCCGCGATATCTGGTTGATTTCCACAATGCCTTTCCGGAGATCGATGTCAGGCTCTCCGTCGGCAACACGACGGAAGTTGTCAGGGCGATCCATGACGGCGCCGTGGACTTCGGGTTCGTGGAGGGAAACGTTGACGACAGCTCGCTGATCGTCGAGGCGATCGCCCGTGACCAGCTGGTGATCGTGGTGGGTCTCGATCATCCATGGGCGGAGGCGAAATCCATATCGCCGAGTCAATGGCCGGAAAGTCCCTGGGTCATGCGTGAAGTGGGATCCGGAACCCGGTCGATCTTCGAGAATGCCGCGCGTAGTGCGGGCGTCTTCGAGAAACTCCATATCTCCTTCGATCTTCCGACGAACGAAGGCGTTCGGGGAGCGGTGGAGGCGGGGATGGGGGCATCGGCGATTTCCGCTTCGGTTGCGGCTCCCTCCATCGAGGCCGGTCTGCTCGTACACGTGCCCTCGTCGCTGCCGGAACGGGCGTTCACCTATATTCGTCACGCCGAGCGTTACAAGAGCGGAGCCGAAGACGCTCTCTTGAAGATCATTCGCGGTCGCTGAACCTGCGCCTGTTCTTGTTCTCGAACGTGCAGCCGGCAGGGGTGACGGGAGCAAGCCGCTGCGCGGTCGGCAGGCGGCATCATCTTTGCCCGCGATTGTAACGTTCGATACCTTGTATTGGACTTTAAATGCCTCCCCCGACAAACTCCTGTTGTTCCGGCAGTCCGGCGGTGATGCGGACCGGGACGAGACGGTCGGGTTTCTGAAGGAGGTTATCCATGGCGTTCGCAACGATTGAGGCAGCGATCGAGGCAATCAGGGCCGGCCGGATGGTCGTGGTCGTGGACGATGAGGATCGGGAGAACGAGGGTGACCTCGTCATCGCCAGCGATCTCGTCACCCCGGAAGCCATTGCGTTCATGATGCGCAATGCCCGCGGGCTGGTCTGTGTCTCGATCGACGCCGAACGGGCGCGCGAATTGCGAATACCTCTCATGGTCGCCGAAAATACCGAGTCGCTCCGTACCGCTTTCACGGTCTCCATCGATATCAAGCAGGGTGCGACCACGGGGATTTCCGCGCAGGATCGCGCCTTGACGGTCAAGGCGTTGTTTGACCCGTCCTCGCGCCCGGACGATTTCGCCCGGCCCGGTCACGTCTTTCCGTTGATTGCAAATCCGGGCGGCGTCCTGGCCCGTCCCGGGCATACGGAGGCTTCCGCCGATCTGGCGCGTCTGGCCGGATTGAACGCCAGCGGCGTCATCTGTGAAATCGCCAATGATGACGGCACCATGTCGCGCCTGCCGCAACTGCTGGAGTTCTCGCGGTGCCATGACCTGCTGATCGTCACGATAAAGGATCTGATCGCGTATCGCCGGCGTCTGGAAAAGGACGTTGAAAAGGTGGCCGCCTGTAGCATGCCGCTTCGTCAGGGCCTCTTCGATGCCATCGTATACAGAGACAGGAGAAACGATGCGGATCATGTCGCGCTTGTCATGCGTTCCAGCCGGGATTGCCGCCCGCTGGTTCGCGTGCATTCCGAATGCCTGACGGGGGAAGCCTTCGGCTCGTTGCGTTGCGATTGCGGCGAACAGTTGCAGGAGGCGATCGACGCCATCGCCGATCGCGGACACGGCTGCCTGATCTACATGCGCGGCCAGGAGGGGCGCGGGATCGGGCTTGCCGACAAGATCCGTGCATACGCCCTTCAGAGCAAGGGCTTCGATACGTTCGCCGCCAACAGGGCGCTCGATCTCCCCGACGATACGAGAAGCTACACGGCCGCGGCGGATATATTGAAGGACCTCGGCTTCGACAGCATCGACCTCATTACCGACAACCCCGGAAAGGTTGCGACCCTGGAACAATGCGGTATCGAGGTGGTTTCCCGCCAGGGATCGATGATCGCGTCCAATGCGTCCAACATCGCCTATTTCAAGGCGAAAGCCGAGCGCTACGGAGGCTCCGTCAACATTGCCGATCTGGTCGATCGCATCACGGCATGAAGCCCATGGAACCTGTCTCGATGAAGCGGCCTGCCCGGATTTCGCCAGCGCCGCCCGCATTTCCCGAACCATCGTCCGTGGATGCGGTTTTCCGGGGCGTGGTCGTGAAGGGCGCGCGGATCGGCCGGCAACTTGGATATCCCACCGCGAATATGGCGGTTCCGGAGCATCCGCCTGTGCCGTCAGGCGTCTATGCCGTATGGTTCACGGATGCGTCCGGTCGGCGGTTCGCGGGTGTCGCTTCGCTTGGCGTACGGCCAACGGTCGAGGCGGACGGAAAGATGCTCCTGGAAACGCATCTGTTCGATTTCTGCGGCGATCTCTACGGCCAGGTCTGCGAAGTCACGTTTTGCCATCTCATTCGCCCGGAATTGAAGTTTGGCAGCCTGGCGGAACTGCGTGCGCAAATCGAGCGTGATGCGGTGATGGCCAAAAGCGTCTTGTCGGGCACGGCATCGATGATGCCTTTTGACCTGTCTCTATAGTATGGCGATATTCCGGAATACGACGTCGATTGTCGACTGCTGTGCCGATATCGGTCCGGTCGGCAAGGCCGGGCGTTCATTTCAGGGTTGGCGGTTCGGTCAGCAGAGCACGGTAGCGGCTGAGGCTTTCCTCCAGATGCGCGGCAAGCGCCTGTTTCGCGGCCGTGTTGATTTCCGCTCAGAACTGAGCCGGTGGGGATGCAGACAAAAACTTGGACTGTTTTCACGACATGCAGCGTATCGGCTTGCTCCGCACTTGATCAGACTGCGTAGACCGTTGCTGCCGGGCGTGACCCTCAGGCGACGACGCCAAGCCGATATGCAGTCGAGTATGTTCTGATGCGGGTGGCGGGTATGGCTTCGCGACGTAGATGTCATGTCATCATATGACTTCATGAGCTTTCGGACGTTCTGCGGACAATCCTGAAGTATGGGGCTTGTATGTCGCTACAAAAAAAAGCGTCCGCCGAAGCGGACGCCTTATCTGGTGCATATCTCAGCTTGTTTAAACGGCTGGACTGCGATTTCTGAACGATAGGTATGTTGCCTAACTCGCCTTGATTGTCAATGCTGCAAGTATTCACGGGGAGGTGGCTATGGCTGGACGGATTACGACGCTTGGACTCGATCTCGGCACGAACTCACTCGGCTGGGCGATCATCGAAACACGCGGTGAACCGGGTGAAAGCGATGAAGGCCGTATCGTTGCCAGCGGCGTGCGCATCTTCTCGCAATCGGAAATGGCCGGGCGTGATCCGCAGTCGAAGGCTTCCCTGGCGGTGGCACGGCGTCAGGCGCGTGGGTCAAGGCGCCGGCGGGATCGCTATCTGAAGCGGCGGCAGCGTCTTGTCGACCTTCTGGTCGATCTCGGGCTGATGCCCGCGGCTGAGGGGGCTCGCGCGGAACTGGTGAAGAACCATGGGGACGGCAAGGCGGGCGACCTCTCGTCCTCCGTCTATGCCTTGCGCGCACGCGCGCTGGACGAGGCGCTGTCGCCCCATGAGATCGGCCGCGCGATATTCCATCTCAATCAGCGCCGCGGATTCAAGAGCAATCGCAAGGCCGACAGCAACGACCCCGAACAGGGCGTGATTTCCGAGGGGATGCGCGCGCTCGATGAAAAGATGGCGGAGGCGGGCGCGCGGACCATCGGCGAATGGCTGCACATGCGCCGGCTGCAAGGCCTGCCGGTTCGTGCCCGTATCGCACCTGACGGGGAGGGCTATGCCTTCTATCCTTCGCGTGGCGCGCTTGAGCGCGAATTCGACCGGATCATGGCCCGCCAGACGCTTTTTCATCCCGAGCTGCTCACCGACGCGGCAATCGGGGAATTGCGCGCGGTGGTCTTCCACCAGCGCCCGCTGCGGCCGGTGAAGCCGGGGAAATGCTCCTACAACCCGCTGGAGGAGCGATTGCCGAAGGCGCATCCGCTGTTCCAGAAGTTCCGGCTGCTCAAGGAGCTCAACGAACTGGAGATCGTCGGGGAGGACCAGAAGCACATCAAGCTGACGCCGGAAGAGCGCAATACACTGGCGCTGCAACTGCGGACGAGCCTCAACAAGCAGGGCAAGGTGCCCTTCTCGAAGTTGCGGAGCACGCTGAAGCTCGGGCGGGAGGTGCGCTTCAACAAGGAGGCCGACAATCGCAGCGATCTCGAAGGCGATGTGATCCATTTCCGCATGTCGCGCCCGGAATGCTTCGGCAACCGCTGGGCGGAACTACCGGTGGAGGCGCAGGCGTCCATCACTGAAAAACTGCGCACCGAACCTGACTACAACACCCTCATGAACTGGCTGAAAACGGAGGCGGGGCTGGATGAGGCCCATGCCCGGGCGGTGGCCGACACACCGGTGCCGGACGGTTTCGGCAGGCTGGGCCGATCCGCGCTGACCGCGCTCATCGACGCGCTGGAAAACGACGTGGGTGAAGGCGGTTTCGTCATCACCGAGGCGGAAGCGGCGAAGCGGGTTTACGGCCGCACCAATTCCGAAGCCGATCCGAACCGCAAGGGTGTGGATCAACTGCCGAAATATCAGGAGGTTCTGGCGCGCCATATTCCTCCGGGAACGGGCGAGCCCGACGATCCCTATGACGATTCCATGGGTCGCATCACCAATCCGACCGTCCATATCGCGCTCAACCAGTTGCGCCGTGTGGTCAACGCGCTGATCCGGACATACGGCAAGCCGGACCGGATCGCCATCGAGGTTGGCCGCGAACTGAAGATGAACGACCGGGAGCGCGACGAGGTCAATCGCCGGATCGGGCGGAATACGAGAGCGGCGATCGAACGGGGCAAAAAGCTGACCGAGACCTTCCGGCAGTTGGACACCGGTTACAACCGCCTCCGGCTGGAATTGTGGGAAGACCTGAACCAGAAGCCGGAAAACCGTGTCTGCATCTATTGCGGCAAGGCCATAGCCGGCCACATGCTCTTCAACGGCGAGACGGATATCGATCACATCCTGCCCTATTCGAAGACGCTGGACGACAGCAAGGCGAACCGGATCCTGTGCTGCACGTCCTGCAACCGCGAGAAGAAGAACCGGCCTCCGTCGAGCGTGCCACAATGGCGCAGCCGCTATGACGCGATCCTGGCGCGCGTCACGACGCTGCCGAAGAACAAGCAATGGCGATTTGGCGAGGATGCCATGGCGCGCTTTGGCGAGGAGGAAGGTTTTCTCGCCCGGCAATTGACCGACATGCAGTATATTTCCCGACTGGCGCTGACCTACCTCGCCCATCTTTACCCGGTTCGTGAAGAAAAACTCGAAGACAAAACCCGATGGCGTACTGAGGCCGGGCTCGACGGACAATATAGGAAGCACGCACGCATTCGCGCCTTGCCCGGGCGGATGACCGAGATGCTGCGCCGCCAGTGGAGCCTCAACGAATTGCTGCATGGCCATAATCTCATCGGCGGTGACATGGCCAAGCCGAAGAACCGGCTGGACCATCGCCACCACGCCATCGACGCCATCGTCATCGCCTGTACCTCGCGTGCGCTCATCCAGCGTCTGGCGACGGCGTCCGCGGCGGCTGAGGAGCGCGGGGCCGAGCGTGTCGTCGAGCGGATCGATCCGCCATGGGCGAGCTTCCGCGAGGATGTCCGTGCGGCGGTCAGCGCCATCGTCGTCAGCCACAAGCCGGATCACGGCACGGTGAGCCGCGAAGGCGATGCAAAGGGTCGCGGGCAGACGGCGGGCAAGTTGCACAATGATACCGCCTACGGATACACCGGCGAAAAGGACGCCGTCGGCAACGATATCGTCGTGCGCCGCATCGCCATCACCGATATCCGCAGCCGCGCCGATATCATGAAGATCAGGACCAACGCGCACGGCCATTCGGAGCTGAGGGACCGGCTTTACGAGGCGACACGCGGGCTGGAGGGCAAGGCGTTCGAACAGGCGGTGCTGGATTTCGTCAGGGGCGACGCGAAATTCAAGGGCATCCGCCACGTCCGCATCGCCGAGGCGGCCAATCCCGTCTGGATCACCCATGGCGGCGGGCGGCACAGGAAGGGTTATCTGCCGGGCGGCAACGATCGCTTCGATGTCTGGGAACTGGCGGACGGCAAATGGGATGCCGAGGTGGTGACGACCTTCGATGCGCACCGGCCCGGTTTCGTGCCCCGCATGCGGCTCGAAAACCACAACGCCCGCAAGATCATGAGCCTCAAGAAGGGGGATATGGTCGCCTATGACGACCCCGGTAGCGGGAAGCGCATCATCGCCATCGTCCGCAAGTTCGACCAGCGCAACAAGCAACTGTACCTCGATGCGCACAACGAGGCGGGCAATCTCGACAAACGGGAGAAGGAGAAAACCTACAAGCCGCTTCGCCCGAGACCCAACCCGCTGAAAGAATACAGGCCGCGGCAGGTCCGCATCGATGAGATCGGGCAGGTGTTCGATCCCGGCCCCTGGTGGGAGAAGCAGGGCGGTTAACCAAGGATTAAGGTTTGCCGGACGAAAGGGCATGATTGAGTTAGTCTCTCATTATGCAGCGTGTGGTTGATCTTTCCTCTGACGGCCTGCATGTGGCCGTTCATCGTGGCTTCCTTACCGTGTCGAAGGACCGGGAGGAGATGGGCCGCGTAGCGCTTGATGATATCGGCGGCGTTATCGCCCATGCGCATGGGCTGACATGGTCGAATACGGTCTTCGTCCGTCTCTCGGAGCGGGCAGTGCCGGTTGTGTTGTGCGCGGCGAACCATGCGCCGGTGGCCTGTGTCTGGCCGTTGCAGGGCAATCATCTGCAGGGCAGGCGGCTGAACGCCCAGGTGGACGCGTCGCGGCCTTTGGCCAAGCGCATCTGGCGGGATATCGTGGTCGCGAAGATCCGCATGCAGGGCGCGGTGCTGGCATCGGTCGGGGCGGAGGCCGGCGCTTTCGACAGGCTCGCCCGCAAGGTCCGCTCCGGCGATCCGGACAATGTGGAAGCGCAAGCCGCGCGGCGTTACTGGCAAGCGTTCATGGGACCGGATTTCCGGCGCGATCAGGACGGCGAAGGCGCCAATGCGCTCTTGAACTACGGCTATACGGTGCTGCGTGCGACCGTCAGCCGGGCCATCTGTGTCGCCGGCCTGCATCCCTCGATCGGGCTCCATCACTGCAACCGCGCCAATGCCTTTGCCCTGGCGGACGACCTGATGGAGCCCTATCGGCCGATCATCGACAGGGCCGTCTACAATCTCGTGCAGGACGGGTCGCGGGAGGTTTCGCCCGAAGCAAAGACCGCACTGGTGACATTGACGGCGCTGGATCTGCCGGCACCGCACGGTATGAGCCCGCTGCACGTGCATGCCACGCGGCTTGCACAGCAACTGGCGGCGCGTTTCGACAAGGAGGACGAGGGCCTGGAGCTGCCTTCGCCACTTGACCCGCTGACGTTATCCGGCCTTGCCCGGCCGGGCGGGACGCCATGACAACGCTCCATACGGAACAACGGGGAGAGCGGACGAAACCGTCCTACATGTCCGCTTATCGGATGATGTGGATGCTCGTTACGTTCGATCTGCCGGTGGATACCAAAAGGCATCGCGCCGAAGCGACGAAATTTCGCCAGTTCCTGCTTGATCAGGGCTTTGAGATGAGCCAGCTTTCGAATTACCTTCGATTGGTGAACGGGCAGGAACAGTTTGAAACCTACACGCGGCGCATCGGATCCCATCTCCCGGAGCGGGGCGATGTTTTCATCTTTCAATTTACGGATAGGCAATATGAAAATATCGTCCGATTCAGCGATCAAAGCCGCCGCACCCGAAAGAAAAATCCCGAACAGATTGCACTTTTCTAGTGTCCACGGATCATTTCATGGCGTGATAAAGCCCCAAAACCACTGTCGAAACAGGGGTTTGGGACAATATCGAGCCTAGCAGTTCAGAAATCGCAGGCCAACCGCAACAACCACTCGCGTCGACCAAGGCGGCGGGCCAGCCTAGCAGTTCAGAAATCGCAGGCCAACCGCAACCAGGTGAAGGCGAACAATGCTGTGTGGATCAGCCTAGCAGTTCAGAAATCGCAGGCCAACCGCAACTGTCAGGAGACGGTGATGCGTTACACTAGAGCCTAGCAGTTCAGAAATCGCAGGCCAACCGCAACAGGAAATGGAAGCCATCATGGTTGCCCTGCAGCCTAGCAGTTCAGAAATCGCAGGCCAACCGCAACGCAATCCACCATTCATCACAAACGGTTTCCAGCCTAGCAGTTCAGAAATCGCAGGCCAACCGCAACTGTCAGGAGACGGTGATGCGTTACACTAGAGCCTAGCAGTTCAGAAATCGCAGGCCAACCGCAACAGGAAATGGAAGCCATCATGGTTGCCCTGCAGCCTAGCAGTTCAGAAATCGCAGGCCAACCGCAACAGATCTGGAGCTATATCGTTTATCGCAGACAGCCTAGCAGTTCAGAAATCGCAGGCCAACCGCAACCAGAGGGGCGCGGTGGCACTGCAACAAGATCAGCCTAGCAGTTCAGAAATCGCAGGCCAACCGCAACCAAGGCATTCTGGCAAAACTCTGCGGTACTAGCCTAGCAGTTCAGAAATCGCAGGCCAACCGCAACGTCCAGCTACACCTGGAGGTCCGAATGGACAGCCTAGCAGTTCAGAAATCGCAGGCCAACCGCAACTACGATTGCTCGTCATGTACCTTGAGCGTCAGCCTAGCAGTTCAGAAATCGCAGGCCAACCGCAACGAGCCGGCCAGCATCTTCGATATGGCCGAGAGCCTAGCAGTTCAGAAATCGCAGGCCAACCGCAACGCGCAGCGCAGACGAAGGCGGTTGTCGAGGAGCCTAGCAGTTCAGAAATCGCAGGCCAACCGCAACGGCGCAACCCTCCTGCCGCGCAGCTTTGCCAGCCTAGCAGTTCAGAAATCGCAGGCCAACCGCAACTGCTGCATGTTCATCGCCTCGTGCCTCCGCAGCCTAGCAGTTCAGAAATCGCAGGCCAACCGCAACTATGTCGCATCGCTCGAGGGGAAGATGTGTAGCCTAGCAGTTCAGAAATCGCAGGCCAACCGCAACAGCTGCATGTACGATTGCTCGTCATGTACCTAGCCTAGCAGTTCAGAAATCGCAGGCCAACCGCAACGGACTATATTAGCTGCATGTACGATTGCTCAGCCTAGCAGTTCAGAAATCGCAGGCCAACCGCAACTCGTCATGTACCTTGAGCGTCCAGCTACAAGCCTAGCAGTTCAGAAATCGCAGGCCAACCGCAACAGGCCGACATGGACGAAGCGAAAGAGGCGAAGCCTAGCAGTTCAGAAATCGCAGGCCAACCGCAACGGCATCGGCGCGAACCTCAACACCGGCAACAGCCTAGCAGTTCAGAAATCGCAGGCCAACCGCAACCACGATGACAGCTTGACGAGATGCACCCCGAGCCTAGCAGTTCAGAAATCGCAGGCCAACTGCATTGCGCGATGCGTTCACGTGCTCATGGGAACAGATCTCGCCGGCATGGACTTTTTGCGTCAATTTATGTATACGGCTTTGTATAAATAGATTTCCGATCTGGACGACCGATGACTTCCGAAAATCAAACCAACTATGACATCGCCTATTCGACCCTGAAGCGTGACATTCTCGCCGGAAGTTATCGGCCGGGCGTTTCCATTTCCATCGGCGACGTCGAGAAGCGGCTGGGGATGAGCCGCACCCCGATCCGGGTGGCGTTGCAGCGTCTTTCCGAGGAAAAGCTTCTGGAAGTGATGCCACGCCAGGGTTTCCGTGTCCCCCTGATTTCTCGCCGGGAACTCTGGGACGTGCAAGAGGTCTTGCTGGGCCTCGAACTGCTTTCGATCGATTTGATTCTCGAGCGATGTTCGCGCGCGGATATCCAACCGCTCGTCGACGCCGTTGAGAAAATGAGAACGGCCAATGGTATCGACGACTTGAAGCTATGGTCGGAGGCCGATGCCGATTTTCATAGTGCGCTCCTCACGCTAAGCGGAAATGAGGTGTTGAGGAAAAGTGCAAGTCAATTGCTGGAACAGATGTGGCGTGTGCGGACGATCACCCGAACGTTTCGCCCGACGCCCGTCCGATCCACCGAAGCCCATGCCGCCCTGGTCGAAGCTCTGTTGGACAACGACATCGAAAAGGCGCGATCGATCCACTATCAGCAGCGCCGGCGGAGCGCGAAGGAAATCGATGAGATCATCGAGCGGCTGGAGCCTGGCATTTTCTAGACGGCGACGCGTTCAAATCGAACCGGCCCGAATTCGTCGCGATCGATTCCGGAAGGATAGAGCGGGATGCGGGCGGAAAGCCGCTTCATATTTTTCCTTATCCCCTCAAGCCTCGTCGCAAAAATTTTGCGCGACATCACCGCGTTGTGCGCATCACGGGCGGCCTTCGTATTACCGGTCCATCCGGTTACCCGGATCGTCGAACATCCGGTTACCCGGATCGTTGAACATCCGGATGCCCGACATTCGTCGGGGAGACGAACGATATCGGGCCGGCCGGGGAACGCCGGCCGGGCCTGATGAAACGAAATCACGACGCCTTCGGGAATATCCAGACGCTCTCGGCTGGAAGTTCGCACCAGACATTTCCCGGTTCTCGCCGGACGGAACCTTGCGCTTTCAACGTGACGCCAAGTCCGCTCAGCCGATACTCCCAGTGATTGCCCAGATAAATACTGGCATCGAGGTTCACAGGAATGCGATTGGGGCCCGGCTCATTGTGAATGGCGGTCTGCTCGACCCGCACGATCGCCGAGACGGCGTTGCCATTGGCAACCGTCGGCCCTTCCGGCAGTACCCCGGAGATCGACCATGAGGGGCCGAGAACGGTCGGCTTGCCGCCCGCCATGCTCAATTCGCCGTCGATGCAGTTGTTGTTGCCAAGGAATTCCGCCGTATAGCGGCTCTTCGGATTGCTGTAGATATCGAGCGGCGAGCCGCTTTGCACGATAGCGCCATTCTTCAACAACAGAACGTTGTCAGCCATCGCGAGCGCCTCATCCTGATCGTGCGTGACCATGACGGCACATAGTTCGAGTTCCAGGATGAGCGTTCTGATCCAGTAGCGGGCCTCTTCGCGCAGCTTCGCATCCAGGTTCGACAGGGGTTCGTCGAGCAGGATGACCTTCGGCTCGTAGACAAGGGCGCGGCAGATTGCGACCCGCTGCTGCTGGCCGCCGGACAGCTGGAAGGGATAGCGTTCGGCCAGGTGGCCCAGGCCGAGTTTTTCAAGCATCGCCTGAACGCGCTTTGCCGTTTCAGCCTTGCCGGCGCCACGGATCGCAAGGCCGAAAGCGACGTTTTCCGCGACTGTCCGGTGCGGCCACAGGGCGTATGACTGGAAGACGAGGCCGATGTTACGCTTTTCCGGCGGAAGAAGGATGCTCCTGGAATGGTCGAAGACCGGTGTTCCCGCAATCTGGATACGCCCCTTGCCTGGAACCTCGAGCCCGGCGACCGTACGAAGCAGGGTGGTCTTGCCGCTGCCGGACGCTCCGAGCAGCGCGACGACCTCTCCGCGCTTTGCCGTGAACGACGTGCCCTGGAGCACATGCAGCGCACCGAGATGCATGTGAATGTCGTCGACGATCAGGTCACTCATGGATTTTTCCTCCCAGGCGATTTGCCAGCACCAGTCCGCCTGTCGTCATGACGACGCTGATCAGGGCGAGTGCCGCGATGGTGTCGAGCGATCCGCTGGCCATCAGCGAAACGATGAGCGAACCGATGACCTCCGTCCCATTGGTCATCAGGTAGACGCCGGTGGCGTATTCTCTCAGGAAGATGATCATGATCATCGTCCAGGCGCCGAGAAGGCCGGGGCGAATGATCGGGATCACGATCCGCGCCCAGGTCTGGCCGATCGTGGCGCCTGCGGACCGCGCGCTTTCCTCCAGTTCGGGAGCCACCTGAAGAAGTGTGGCCTGGATAAGTCGAAGGCCATAGGACAGGCCGACGATGATATAGGCGACGAGCAGGCTGAACAGCGTCAGGCGAAGCGGCTGAAGGAACGGAACGAACAGGAATATCCAGAAGAACGCCAGGCCGATGATGAGGCCCGGCAGCGCGCGCGGCATCAGGACCATGTAGTCAAGGGCCGTATGCCCCGCGCCGCTCCATCGATGTCCCGCAAGGGCGATGATCAGATAGGCTCCCACAGCCAGGGCGCCGCCGATGACGGCGAGGAGCAACGTGTTGGTGATGCCGCGCTGAAGGGCGCCAATGCTGAAAAGCTGTTCGAAATTGTTCAGCGTCAGGTGGTCGAGAAGGTTTACGCCCGCTCCCCAGCTATCGACGAATGCGCGGATCGCGATACCGCCGATCGGAAAGACGATCGAGATCGTGAGCCAGGCCCCGATGCCGAGCCACGCGATGAGCTGGCCGGATTTGCCGAGCCGGATGCGCGTCACGCGCGCGCCCTTGCCGCCGATGGCTGCAAACCGGCGAGAGCGGCTCAGCAGCTTTCGCTGAATGAACACCAGCGGAAAGATAATGGCGAGGAGAACCACCGCGACGACCGCCATCAGCTGATAGGACGGAACGCCGAGAATGGTCGTGAGCTTGTAGATATAGGTGGTGAGCACGAGGACGCCCGCCGGATCGCCGAGCACCAGGGGCAGGCCGAATGCTTCGAATGCGAGCATCACATTGAGACCGATGCTGAACACCAGGGCCGGCATGATCAGTGGCCAGGTCACATGTCTCGCCACGGTCCATACGCCGGCGCCGGACGTCCTAGCGGCCTCCTCCAGATCGCCGGGAAGGTTGCGCATGGCCGCAGAAGAATAGAGATAGACATGCGGGACATGGGTCAGGCCCGAGATCAGGATCAGGCTCGACAGGCCATAGATGTTCCAGGGCGCAGGCCCGAAGATTTTCTCAAACGCCAGGGTGACGACGCCGGTGGGCCCGACGGCGACCGTATAGCCGAATCCGAGGACGATCGCCGAAAGGAACATCGGCACGAGAACCACCGCTTCGAGCCACTTTCGACCGGCAAGGTCGGTGCGCGTTACGAGGAATGCCAGCACTGCTCCCAGAGGCATGCAGATAGCAATGGTTCCCAGCGCGAAAAGCACGGTCGTTCCCAAGGCGCGGTAGAAGTCCGGATCGCTGAAGATGTAGACATAGGCGTCAAGCCCGAGCGTGCTCAGCGGTGAAAAGAACGGTCCGGACAAAAAGCTCTGATAAAGGATCAGAAGGACGGGAGACAGTACGAGAATTCCGAGCGCTGCCAGGGCAGACAAGCGGAATCCCGTAGCGTCGGCGGTCGTTTTAGCCATCTCTACGGGTTCCTTTTTTACCTTACTGGTTCAGCGCCTTCTTCCAGTTTCGGAAGAATTCGCCGCGCTTGGCCGGCTGAAGGCCTTCAAGGAGTGCGGCGTCCAGCTCGATGGGCACCAGTTTGCCGCCGGCTTCCTTGTTTACACTGTCCCAATTATCGGTCGAGACGTCGCTTCGAACCGATGGCAGACCGGCGTCGGCAACGGCTTCCTGGCCAGACTTCGAGAGCATGTAGTCGAGGAACAGCTTGGCGGCGTTCGGATTCGGCGCATTCTTGCTGATGAAGGCCGTTCGCGAAGCGGCGATGGTGTAGTCTTCCGGATAGACGACGGTCAGATTGCTGCTTTTTTCCGCCCAGCCCTTGGCATATGCGCCGTTGATGTTGAAGGCGAAGGGATGCTCGCCCGACAGAACCTTCTCGCGCAGCTGGCCCGAGCTTGCGTATACCTTGCCCCTGGCCTTTCCGAATGCATCGACAAGTGTTGTAAAGCCTGCGTCGTTCTTGACGTCGTTCTCCATCACGACATAGGCCGATGCGGATTTTTCGGGATCGAAGGTGGCAAACTTGCCATTCAGCTCGCTTGCCTTGGTGTCCATGAGTTCGGTGAGTTCCTTGCGATTTTTCGGAACGGCCTCCTGGAACACCGTATTGTTGTACATGAAGACGATGGGCTCGACGGTCGTCGAATAGGCCGTATCCTTATATTGCGCCCAATCGGGGATATGTGCGGTCTCGACCGATTTATAAGGCTCGGCAAAGCCCTCTTCGACGAGCTGGAGTTGCAGGTCGAGGCCATTCGACCAGACGACGTCGGAACCAACCTGGCCTGCGGCCGCTTCGCTGACCACGCGATTGTAGACCGCACCGCTGGCAACATCGTTCCATTTCACCGTAATACCGGGAAATGCCGTCTCGAAGCCCCTGATCAGGCCCTCGGCCTGTTCGGAATCGGTCGGAGAATAGACGTTGACCTCCCCTTCGCCGACGGCTGCGGTGACGAGATCGACATAGTCAGCCGGATAACCTTCCGGCGCTTGCTGGGCATGGGCCGGCAAGGCCGCAAGGGTCATGGCCTGGAATGCCGCTGCGCAGGTTGTGATTTTCAAGGTTTGCATCTGGTCTCCTCCCGTGATGCTGGTTGAAAAAGTCTGAAGCGTCCTGATCGTGGAACCGTCGCTTCCGAACCGGGATCAGCGGGCCACCGCGCGCGGTTCGCAGAGATTCTCCGCGACCGCCCTGGCGAAAGCCTGCGTGCCGAGCTGGCCGCCAAGGTCACCCGTGCGCTGTCCTGCCGTAAGCAACTGGTCGAGAGAGGCCTCGATCGCCTTGGCGGCAAGCCGGAATTTTTCGCTGTTCCGGCGGCCGCCCCACCAATCGAGAAGCATGGCGGACGACAGGATGAAGCCGCTTGGATTTGCGATCCCCCTGCCGGCGATGTCCGGAGCGGAGCCGTGGCCGGCATTGGCGGCGGCTCGATCGTCGCCGACGTTGAGCGCGGCAGCAAGGCCGAGGCCCCCAGACAAAGCGACGGCCAGGTTGGAAAGGATGTCGCCGAACATGTTCGTGATCAGGATCACGTCGAAGCGGCCGGGGTTCGTGTAGATATCGGCGACCATGGCGTCGATATCGACTTCGCGGACCGCAACGTCGGGATAGTCGCGGGCCACGGCTTCGGCTTCCTCCACGAAGAGGCCGTCGCTGACCTGAAGGACATGACGTTTGCCGACAATGGTGACATGCTTGCGGCGGCTCTGCGCCAGTTCGAACGCCTTCGTTGCGATGCGACGCGAAGCCTGCCGGGTGATCTTGCGCACGGCGAGCGCGATGTCCGGGGTCGGCATGAACTCGCCGCTGCCCGTGAACATGTTCCGGTCAGCATAGAACCCTTCGGTGTTTTCCCGGGCGAGAATGCAGTCGAGCCCCGGGCGGGCGCGTTCAAGTCCTTGCCTTGCCCGCGCCGGACGCAGGTTCGCGTATAAATCCATTTTCTTGCGGATGGTCCCCGGAATATTGATGCCGCCGTCGGATACCGGCGGATAGTCGGTCATTCCCCCGGGTCCGAGGAGAACCGCGTCCGCATCGGAGCAGGCCTTCAAGGCGCTGTCCGGAAGCGTGGTGCCGATACGGCGATGGCTTGCCATACCCACTTCGTGGACATCGAACTGGAGGCCGAGGTCAAAGCGCCTGTCTGCTTCCTGAAGGACGGTGAGCGCGGCTTCCGTGATCTCCGGGCCAATGTCATCGCCAGGCAAAACTGCAATTCTCATAGAGGACCCCTTTAATTTATACTTGATCGTATACCATGCCGTATGCTCAATATGTCAAGAGCAAATCGGCACAGGGGTTTCGCGATGAAGAGATGCGGAAATCCACAGGAAGGCGGACCATGACCCGATCGGCGCACGGGCAGGGGCCTCAAGACCGAAGCGATGGCACGACGTTCACCGAGAATGGCGCTTGTCCGTGCGGCACCGCCCGGCCAAGGGAAGACGATGAAACAAAGACAAGACCTCGCCAATCGCCGTGACCGGATCCTCGGGCTTTCCCGCTCGCTTTTCGAGCGTGGCTTCCGGTTGGGCCGGCTGGTAACATGGGCAACAGGAAGGGGAAATTCCAACTATGACGCAAAATCGTTTCTCTGCACATCTCGGCTATCTCTTTACCGAGTTGCCGCTTGCAGAGCGCATGGATGCGGCGGCGGCTTCCGGCTTTACCGCCGTTGAACATCCGCAACCATTCGCCATGGACGCCACGGCAATGCGCAGCATCCTCGACGGGCTCGGATTGACCTTCGCCCAGCTTGCCGGTGGCATCGGGGATGCCAGCAAGGGTGAAAAGGGGCTGGCGTCACTGCCGGGCCGACAGGCCGAATTTCGCGCAGGGTTCGACAGGGCACTGGAATATGCGGCGATTGTCGGCTCACCCTTCGTACACCCGATGGCGGGCGTGCCGACCGATTCCGATTCCGCCCGGATTCGTGACGTTTATCTGGAAAACATCGGTTACGCGGTCGAGCGGACGGCAAGCGCCGGCATGAAGGTGCTGATCGAAGCGATCAGCAGCGCCGCAGTCCCCGGATACTACATGTCCACGCTCGACAAGGCCGTTGAAGTCCAGGACTTTTTCGGTGCCGAAAGCGTTGCGCTCCTCATTGATACGTTTCACGCGGCGGTTACGGATGTCGCCCTTCCAGACTGGATTCCGGCGAATGCACATCGTATCGGCCATGTCCATATCGCTGACTTTCCCGGCCGCCATGAGCCCGGAACTGGCGGGATCGACTTCGATACGATTCTTCAGGCGTTGGAAGAGGCCGGGTTTTCCGGCGCCATCGGCTTTGAATACGTGCCTTCGACGTCGACGGCCGAAAGCGTCGATTTCCTCGCCTCATGGCTGTGACGCCCCTCGGATTCAGGGCATCAGCGGAAAGAAACGCGGTTTCTACAGGCCGCCGGGGCGGCAGATCGTTTGCGTTACCCCGATTGCTCCTTCAGCGCGCCGGCAAGGCAGCGCGTGAGGCGCTCGCCCCATTCGTGAACGCCGGCAAGCGTGTCGATCAGATCGTGCCGCACCTCGATCAGGGCGCCCGGCAGGCCGCGGTCATCCGCATGGACGGGGACGGTATAATCTTCGTCGGGATGGATGGTATAGGGCTCGTTGTCGCCGATGGTGAGGGCGGCATCGGCCTCGAGTTCGCGGATCAGTGTCCGGCCGAAAGCCGCCGCCCTGCCGTAAAGGACGCCGGCATGCCACGGTCTCCGCTTGCCGAAATAGACCGGCGTGAAGGAGTGGACGCCGATGATGATCGGGTGCTTTCCTTCCCCCTGTAGCCGGTCGATCCGTCGCCGGACAGCCTCGACGTAGGGGGTGAACAGCATGTCGATGCGCTGCCGCCTTTCGGCTTCCGTCAAGCCGATATTGCCGGGGATTTCCGTCGTCTCGCTCACTTCGGGGATTGCAGACGGCACGTCCAGCGGCCGGTTGCAATCGATGACGAGGCGGGAATAGTTGGTCATAAACAGCGGTGCGTCGAGCGTACGGCTGAGGTGCTGGGACAGCGCGCTGACGCCGATGTCCCAGGCGATATGACGTTGGCGTTCGGCCTCGGGCAGGCCGAGATCGCCGAGCGCCCGCGGAATGCGGTTGGACGCATGCTCGCAAAGCAGCAGATAGGGCGATGCCCCGTCCGGATTGATCACGGCGTAGGGCGGCGGCTCGTCGATGGCGAGCAGCGGCCGGCCAGCATCGTGCCGTGTGGTGACCTTGGTCGATGTCATGATCCGTTCACCGCTCAATAGACGGTCGCGTAGCGCGAGCAGAGGCCTTCGGGCGAAAGCCCGTCGACGATTTCGATCTCCTTGCGCTTCATGGCGAAGTAGCAGTCGAGGAAATCCTTCGTGAACCAGCCGGTCACCACCGGGTCGGCGGCCAGTGTGTCGAGCGCTTCGGCAAGGCTTGCGGGGAGACGGCGGATGCCGAGCTTCTCCTGCTCTTCGGGAGAGAAGTCGGAAGGGTCGGCGTTGATCAGTGGCGGCGGCTCAAGCCCGGCCCGAATGCCTTCCAGCCCGGCGCGCAGAACGACGGCGAGCGACAGATGCGGGCTCGCGCAGGCGTCGGCGGCGCGATACTCCATGTTGAACTGCCGGGCCGGGTCGCTGCCGGGCAGGTCCAGCGTCGGGCAGATGCGCAGTGTCGCTTCGCGGTTCTTTTCGCCAAGGCAGGTATAGGCCGCGCTCCAGTGGTGCGGCACCAGGCGCATGTAGGAAAGGACGGACGGTGCGGTGAAGGCGACGAGCGCCGGCAGGTGCCGGATCACGCCGGCGGCGAAGGAGCCGGCGATAGCGGAAAGCCGGCCGGGGCGCGAGGCGTCGAAGGTCGCGGGATGGCCGTCGGCATCCGTGAAGCTGATATGCAGGTGGACGCCGTTGCCGACCCCATCCGGGTCGGTCTTCGGCGCGAAACTGGCATTCCAGCCGAAGAGGGCGGCGACTTCTTTGGTGACGGCGCGGATCGTTGCGCCGCGGTCGGCAGCGACAAGCGCCGGGGCCGGGCGGCAGGTAATCTCGAACTGATCCTTGCCGTATTCCGGCAGGAACATTTCCGGTTCGGCGCCGGCTTCCTTCAGCGCGGTCATCAGGAGCGGTCCGAAAGGTTCGGTCCGGCGCTGGGCGCGCAGGCCGAACGAGGGGGCGGCGGGCCAGTCGGCGCCGAGCACCTGGAATTCCTGTTCCACCGCCCCGACGACCCCGAGACCGGTTTCCGTCTTGAAATCGGCAAGCGTCGCCTTGAGGAAGCTGCGCACGCAGCATTCCCATGGCTCGCCCTTCAGGTCGGTAATGTCGCAATGGTAGAAATGCAGCGGCGTGACGTCCGGCAAGCAGGTGACGCGCGCCTTGCTGGCGGGGTCCGCCATGAGGCGCAGATCGCCCGCCGAGCCCCAGGGGTTCGGGTCGGCGATGACGTCGAACGGCGTCAGCGCGAGGTTTGCCGGAACCCAGCCCACGCCCTTGCGAAAATAGTCCTCGATGTCCTGTGCGGCGAAGCTGCGGCCGCGGGTGACGCCGGCGATGTCCGTTGTGACGAAGGTGGCCAGTTCCGTCAGGGCGCCCCGCGCCCGGCCGTTGCTGCTGTCGTTCATGGTGTCTTCTCTTTCTGCAACGGTCAGGCCCGTGCGAGCCCTTCCAGGCGGCGGACAACGGTATCGGTGTCGGTGATCCAGCAATAGCCGGAATAGGCGCGCAAGGCCGCTTCGTGGCGTTCCTGGCTGTAGGTGGCGCAGGCGTCGTCCACCACGGTCACCAGATAGCCCCGGTCGGCGGCATCGCGCACGGCCATGTCGACGCACTGGTCCGTGATGACGCCGGCGATGATCAGATAGCGCGTGTTGAGGTTGCGCAGCACGTAGTCGATGTTGGTCGAGTTGAAAACGCCGGACGAGGTCTTCGGCAGCACGATCTCGTTGTCGATGGGCGAAAGGGCGTCGATCACCTGACCCTCCGGCGACCCCTTCGGCACATGCATGTCGGAAAGCTTGTGATCGAGCGAGCGGTCCCGGCCGTCCAGCGTCAGGCTCTCGATGATCGTGTGCAGCACATCGCAGCCGGCCTTGCGGCCCGCTTCCAGAATGCGCACCTGGTTCGGAACGACCGTGTCACGCAGGCGGCGGTGATAGTAGCTGTTGGCATCCTGGGGATGGGTCGGATCGAGGTCTGGCTCGCACCAGATGCGCTGCATGTCGACATAGAGCAGGGCCGTCATGCCGGCTTCGTAGGGGCTGTCGCGCCTGAGCAGATCCTTGCCGTATTGCACTTCAATCGCAGTCATGTCCTGTCCTCTTCAAAACGGGTATCGGTTCACGCGGTGCCGTCGACCGGCGTGGGGTAGGCGTCTTCCGTGATGCCATAGCTCCGGCGCAGCTCTTCCATGCGCTCGATGCGGCTGCGCGACCGGCTGGCGAGGCGGGCCGTAAGGCCGGCGATCAGCGCTTCCGTCTGCGCAATGGCGGGCACCATCGTGTCATAGGGGGAAACCGTATCGACCGGCGCCATCAGTGTGACGGAGGCGAATTCGGCGATCGGCGAGACCCAGCGATCGGTGAAGAGCACGATCCTGGCGCCCTGTCGTGCCGCCTGCCGGGCGAAGCGGATGGTATCGATCTGGTAGCGCCGGTAGTCATAAACGAAGAGTACGTCGCGCTTGCCGAGATCGACGAGCTGGTCGACCTGGTCGGCCTGTGCGCCGTTAATCCAGCGGGTTTCGGCACGTAACTGCTTCATATGCGCCCATAGAAGCCCGGCCAGAAAGCCGCTGAAGCGGCCGCCGAGACAATGGACGCGCAAGCCGAGGTCCGCCGCGGCGTCGATGGCTGCCTCGAAATCGTCGGGCGGCAGCATCTGCATGGAGGATTCGAGTGCATGGATGCTGGCGCGCAGGAAGTATTGATAGAAGTTCTCCTGCTCGAGAGAGGGCTTGCGCGTGTCGAGCATCGAGAGTGGCGAACTCATGCGCTCCTGGACTTCACCGAGCAGCGCAGCCTGGAACTCCGGATAGCCTTCATAGCCGAGCTTGTTTGCAAAACGCACGACCGTCGGGTTGCTGACGCCGGCGGCGGTGGCAAGGTGCGCCACCGTATTGAGGCCGGCGGCCGGATAATTCGACAGGAGCTGGCGCACGATCTTCAATTCCGCCCTCGTGAAGGCGACCTCCCCGTCCGTCAGGCGATCCCGAATGGCCATTATCTGCCTTCCCCCCTCGTGACCGGCGTCGTGGCGCAATTTTAATTTTGTTACATTATTGCTAGCAGACGATAAAAAATGAAACAAGATTGACATATGCGTTTTCTCGATTAACGTTTGTTGCGGGAACGGGTCCGGAAAACGGATCGCAAATCGGGAGAATGCTGATGGGGCGCATAAGGCGGGGGACCGTCGTCGGTATCATTGCGACGGCACTGCCTCTGGCGGCTGCGGCCCTTGTCGCGGCCGGCCTTTTCCCGGGGGCGGGCGAGCGGCTGGTGACGCTGTTCCTGATCAATGTCATCGCCGTCATCGGCATCGGCGTCTACAGCGGCAACTCCGGAATCATCTCCTTCGGCAACGTCGGCTTCATGGCGATCGGCGCCTATGCCTCCGGGCTTCTGACCATCAATCCCATCGTGCAGAAGACGGCCCTGCCACATCTGCCGGAATGGTTGATGGGGTGGGGCGCGTCGCTGCTTCCGGCGATGCTGGTGGCGCTCGTGGTGGTGGCGGTGGTGGCGGTGGCCATCGGCGTGCCGCTGGCAAGGCTCGGCGGCTCCTCCGCCGCGATCTGCACCCTGGGGTTCCTCGTCATCGTGCATGTCGTGCTGGTCGCATCCAGCGATTTCACGCGCGGCAGCCAGACCTTCTTCGGTATTCCGCGCGCGGCGAACCTCTGGGTCACCTTGCCGTTTGCGATCCTCGCCGTCGCCGTCGCCCGCATCTATCGCGACAGCGTGGCGGGCATGAAGCTGCGTGCTTCGCGCGAGGATGAGATCGCCTCCACGGCGGTCGGCGTCAATGTGCGGCTCCACCGCTTTTACGCCTGGGTGCTCGGAGCGGTCCTGTCCGGCGCGGCCGGCGTGCTTTTCGCGCATTTCATCGGCGCCTTCTCGCCGAAGGATTTCTACTTCAACCTCACCTTCATGCTGCTTGCCATGCTGATCCTCGGCGGCATCACCACCGTCTCCGGGGCGGTCGTCGGCACGGCGGCGATCATGGTGATCGTGGAACTGCTGCGGAAGCTGGAAGGAGGGGTCGATCTCGGTCTCTTCTCGCTTCCGACGGTCTTCGGCCTTACCGACATCGGCATCGGTCTTGCCATCCTGCTCGTCATGTATCGCTTGCAGGACGGTCTTCTGGGCGTGCGCGAGATCGATGAACAGATCCCGTTCCTGAAGCGGCTTGCCGCCGGCGGCGCGCGGCCCGCGGCGGCACAGCCGTCGGCAGCGCCGGTTTCCGGGGCCGGCATGTTGCGCGTCGAGAAGGTCGGAAAGCGCTTTTCCGGTCTTGTCGCACTGGAGAATGCCGATTTCGATATTCGTCCCGGCCTCGTCACCGGCCTGATCGGTCCGAATGGCGCCGGCAAGTCGACCCTCATCAACAGCGTTTCGGGCGTCGTGCCGCCGTCGACGGGCCGGGTGACCATCGACGGGACGGACGTCGCCTCGCTTCCGGTCCACCGGGTGCCGGTTGCCGGGCTTGCCCGCACCTTCCAGAATATCCGCCTCTTCAGGAACCTCACCGTGCTGGAAAACGTCATGGTCGCCGCAAGCGCGGTCGCGAAGGATCGCGATCCGGTGGACCTGGCCCGCGAGGCGCTGATCGAGGTTGGACTGGCCGATCTGGCCGACCAGCTTGCCGGCACGCTCTCCTATGGCGCACAGCGGCGTCTCGAGATCGCCCGCGCGCTGGCGCTCAAGCCGCGTTACCTGCTGCTTGACGAGCCGGCGGCCGGTATGAACCCGACCGAAACGCAGGAACTGATGGCCGTGCTCGACCGCATCCGCCGGAAGCATCGTCTCGGGCTGCTGGTGGTGGAGCACGACCTGAAGCTCATCATGCGGCTTTGCGATATCGTCGTGGTGCTGAACAAGGGCCAGCAGATCGCCATCGGCACACCCGCCGACATCCAGGCGAACCCGGCCGTGATCGAAGCCTATATCGGCCGGCGCCGCTCACCCCTGTCGCGCAGGTCGCCGGCTATCGCTGCCGCCGCGCCGGATTTCGATCCGCATGCCGCCGGCAAGCCCGCATAACCACCAGAGGAGTACAAGAATGAAAACGACACTGAAGGTTCTTTTCCTGTCCACCGCGGTTGGCGCACTTTCGTTTCCCGCGCTTGCCGAAGACGTTGTGGTCGGGCTTGCGACCGCGCAGACCGGCGGGCTTGCGCCCTACGACCAGCCCTCGCTGAGGGGCTTCCAGATGGCGGTCGATGAAATCAACGCGGCCGGCGGCATTGCCGGAAAATTCCCGATCAGGCTGATCGCCAAGGATACCCGGTCGGATGCCGCCCAGACCGCGCTCGTCGCGCAGGAACTGGTTGACGAGGGCGTCAAGATCATGATCACGCCCTGCGACGCCGACCCGTCGATCGCCGCCGGCCAGATCACGCAGGCCGCCCAGATCCCGACCTTCTCCTTCTGCGCCACGACGCCGACCATGCCGCTTGCCGTCGGCGACTACATGTTCGGCAACTACCCGGCGGATAACGTGCAGGCAGCCGTTCTGGCGAACTATGCCCAGGAGAAGGGTTTCAAGACGGCCTATGTGCTGAAGTCGCCGGACACGGCCTATACCCTGAAGCTGCCGGAATATTTCGTTGCCAGTTTCAAGGGCAAGGGCGGCGAGGTCCTCGGCGAGGGCACCTACAGCATGGGCCAGCAGGATTTCAGCGCCGAAGTCACCAAGATCAAGGCGCTGAACCCGGCGCCCGACGTCATCATGACGGCCGCCTACGAGCCCGATTTCCCGGCCTTCGTCCGCCAGTTGCGCGGCGCCGGCGTGGAGACGCCGATCCTCGGCAGCGACGGCATCGATTCTCCGACCACCTTCGGTCTCGGCCCCGTCGTCGACGGCGTGGTCTTTACCACGGCAGGCTTTGCCGTCGAAGGCAGCCCGCTCGCCGCGTTCAACGAGACGTATAAGGCGAAATTCGGCGAGGATCCCGATACCGTCTACATCGCCAACGGCTATGATCTCGGCAAAGTGATCGAGGCGGCCGTCACCAAGGCCGACAGCGTCGAGCCGACGGCGATCCGCGATGCCATCGCCTCGCTGGAAAACGTCGAAGGCGTTACCGGCAAGATCAGCTATGCGGGCACCCAGGGCATGCCGCTGCGCTCCGTCTCGCTGGTGCGCATCGAGGGCGGCGACCGCGCGCTGGTCAGCCAGGGCGCCCCGGCGGCCGAGGATGTGCCGGCGCCGTGATCTGCAAGGAACGCTCTCCGGCGCGTGTCGCAGGGCGTTCCTTCATGCTGTGTGGCCGCGGCCGGGGCGCCGCGGCGGGGATTGAACTGATGACGCATGACGACAACCACGACCGGACCCCCTTGCTCGAGGTCGGTGGCCTCAAGGTCGCCTACGGACCCGTCGAGGCGCTGAAGGGCGTCGATTTCCAGGTGCGGCGCGGCGAGATCGTCACCCTGCTCGGCGCGAATGGCGCGGGCAAGAGTTCGACGCTCAATGCACTGGTCGGCCTTGTCGCCAAAAGGGCGGGCCGGGTGACCTTCGCGGGCAGGGACATTTCGGCGTTGCCGCCCGAAATGATCGTGCGCATGGGCATGACGCTGACGCCGGAAGGCCGCCGTATTTTCCCCACGCTCACCGTCGACGAGCATCTTCTCCTCGGTGGAGCCATGCATAAGGGCCGGGGAGAGATCGCTACGGTGCGCGAGGACATGCTCTCGCGCTTTCCGATCCTCAAGGAGCGGCTGCGCCAGAAGGCGGGTTCGCTTTCCGGCGGCGAGCAGCAGATGCTGGCCATCGCCCGCTCGATGATGTCCTCGCCCGAACTTCTCCTGCTCGACGAGCCGTCGCTCGGCCTCGCACCCCAGATCGTCGACCAGATCTTCGAACTCATTGCGGGCCTGCGTGAGCGCGGCCTGACGATCCTGCTGGTCGAGCAGAACGTCGCCCTGTCGCTGGAGATCGCCGACGCCGGCTATGTCATGGCGAACGGCCGCATCGTCCTGTCCGGCACGGCTGCCGAGTTGCGCAATTCCACCGAAATCCAGGATGCCTATCTCGGCATGTGACCGGCAAGAAGGAGACCATTCATGGACATGTTCCTGCAACAGCTGGTCAATGCGCTCAGCCTCGGCGGCACCTATGCACTGCTGGCGCTCGGCCTTGCCGTCGTCTTCTCGATCATGGGGCTTATCAATTTTGCCCATGGAGAACTGATGACGGCAGCCGGTTACGGCCTCTGCTTCGCACTCCTCTTCGGCCTCCCCTTCGGGCTTGCCGTCGTTGTCGCGCTGGCAGCCGGGATCGTGCTGGTGCTGCTGATGGAACGGACGGCCTTCCGGCCCGTGCGCGGGGCGAGCGGCACGACGCTGCTGCTGACCAGCTTTGCGGTCAGCGCCATCCTGCGCGTGCTCTTCCAGAATTTCATTTCGGCGCGGCCCCAGCCCGTGCCCATGCCGATGAGCCTTTCCGGCACGATCGAGATCGGCAGCCTGCATATCGGCGTCATCCAGGCGATTTCCATTCTCGTCACGGTCATCATGCTGGTCGGCCTCAATCTTTTCCTTCGCACCACCGTTCTCGGCCGCGCCATGCGCGCGGCCTCGGAAGATTTCGCAATCGTGCGCCTGATGGGCATCCGCGCCAACGCCGTCGTCGCAACGGCCTTCGCGATCTCGGGGCTGCTTGCCGGCGTCGCCGGTATCCTCTGGGTCGCCCAGCGCGGCAGCGTCGATCCGCTCATGGGTTTTCTGCCGGTGCTGAAGGCCTTCATCGCCGCAATCATCGGCGGTCTCGGCAGTCTGTCGGGAGCGGTGGCGGGCGGCTTCCTTCTCGGCTTCATCGAAGTGTTCCTGCAAGCCTATCTGCCGGAAAGCCTGCTCAGCTATCGCGATGCCTTTGCCATCCTGCTGGTTATCGCAGTCCTGCTCTTTGCCCCGCAAGGCCTGCTTGCCCGAAAGAATATCGTCAAGCTTTGAAAAAGGCATGACCCGAGGATCTGCCGCCTTCTGATGCCGTTGCCGGGCTGCTTCCTATCGTGCATCCTGCACGCATGGGGGGAATCAATGGGGTATTATGCACATTCCGGTCGAGCGCCGGATAAATCCGACTGGCAAACCCTCAAGGAGCACCTGTTCGCCGTTGCGGGGCGGGCGGCCGACAGGGCGGGGATCTTCGGCCTTGAGAGAGCCGCCGCCGTGACGGGGCTTTTTCACGATCTCGGCAAATACAACCCGCCCTTTCAGCGGCGTCTGGAGGGCGCGGCGGAGCCCGTCGATCACTCCACGGCGGGGGCGCAGGTCGTGTGCGATCTGGCGAAGCCGGGCGATGCCGCCATGGCCCAGCTCATCGCCTATTGCATTCTCGGGCACCATGCGGGCCTGCCCGACCGGCTGGACGGGCCCGGAACCTTCGACCACCGCATGAAGCGGCCGCAGGCCGTCGATGCAGCCTGGAAGGACGAGTTGAAGGCCGAGATTTCCGCTCTCGTGCCCGACATGGTGCGGCGCTTTCCCGCCGATCGGGCCGGTCACGCCTTCGCGTGGGCCTTCATGGGGCGCATGCTTTTCTCCGCGCTGGTGGACGCGGATTTTTCGGATACGGAACGGTTTTACGAGGCGCTCGGCGAGAAGACGGCGGATCGCGACTGGCCGGCACTGTCCACCGTGATCGATGACTTCATCGCGCGCTTCGATGCCCATATGGCCACCTTCTCCGGGCTGGATGGAGAATTGAACCGGTTGCGACGCGATGTGCTGGCCCATGTACGGGCCGGTGCCGAGCGGGAGCCGGGTCTCTTTACCTTGACGGTGCCGACCGGCGGCGGCAAGACGCTGGCCTCCCTCGGCTTCGCGCTGGACCATGCCCGCCGGCACGGGCATCGCCGGATCATCTATGCGATCCCCTTCACCAGCATCATCGACCAGACGGCGGCGATTTTCCGTGCGGTGCTGGGGGACGATCATGTTCTGGAACACCATTCTTCCATAGAGGAGGAAAAGTTCGACGCGAGGCGGCGCGAGCGCAAGGACAAGCTGAAACTGGCCATGGAGGACTGGGCGGCGCCGGTGGTCGTGACGACGACCGTACAGCTTTTCGAAAGCCTGTTCACGGCCCGCCCATCGCGGGCGCGCAAACTGCATAATATCGCCGGCTCCATCATCATTCTGGATGAGGCGCAGACCCTGCCCAAAACCTTGCTGACGCCGATCATGCGGGCGCTGGAGGAACTGGCGCGCAACTATGGCTGCACCATCGTTCTGTGTACCGCCACGCAGCCGGCGCTCGGCAAACGCCCGGAACTGCCGGGTGGCCTGCCGCTGGCGGGACAGGAGTTGGCCCCCGATCCGCTGGGGCTGGCGGCGAAACTGGCGCGCACGCACGTCGTCCATGCGGGCGAGATGAACAATGCGGCATTGCTGGATGCGCTTGCCGGCCACGATCAGGCGCTGGTCATCGTCAACAGCCGCCGTCACGCGCTGGACCTCTACCGGGAGGCGGGTGAGGCCGGGCTTGAAGGGCTTGTCCACCTGACGACACGGCAATATGCGGCGCACCGGCGGCGAATACTGGCGGATGTGCGGGATCGCCTGAAGGACGGGCGACCCTGCCGCCTGATCGCCACAAGCCTGATCGAGGCCGGCGTCGATGTCGATTTTCCGGTCGCCTGGCGGGCGGAAGCGGGGCTGGATCAGATCGTTCAGGCTGCCGGCAGAGTGAACAGGGAGGGTAGGCGCGAGCGTGAAAGCAGCATCGTCACCGTCTTCAAACCGCCGGATTACCGGCCTCCCGCCGAAATCGGCGGGCTGATCGGCGATATGGGGCGGATCATCGGCAAGCACGCCGACCTGACATCGCTTGCCGCCATCGAGGACTATTTCGGCGAAGTCTACTGGCGCATGGGCGAGGGCATGGACGGCAAGAAAATCCTCGATCGCTTCACGCTCAGCAATCGCACGGGCTGTCATTTCGACTACCGCACGGTGGGGCAGGATTTCCGCATGATCGAAAGCGGGCTCGCGCCGGTGATCGTGGCGCTCGACGAGGATGCGAAGGAAGTTGTTGATCAACTGACGGTGGAGAAGGTCCCGTCTGGATTACTGGCGCGGAAACTGCAATCCTCGGTGGTGCAGGTGCCGCCGAAGGCGCGGGACCTGCTGATCAGGAATGGCCATGTGGCGTTTGTCGCGCCGCAATGGAGGGGAGACCAGTTCGCGGTTCTGCAAACCGCCAGCCTTTATCATTCGGATGTCGGACTGCTTTGGGAGGATGCCGATTATCTCGGTGCGGAAAGTTATGTCCTGTGAACTCAAATCTACTGAACGTGCAAAATTTCTACCTGTCCTGCCTGATAGGCAACGTAGGAGCTGCCATGCGCTTTCCCTCTTCCGGGCCTTCCATCGAGTGAATCGGGCTGTGTTTTATCGCGGGGTGGTTTGTCCTGCGCCTTTTTGTGAAGGTGCCAGCGTGGGGCGGTATAAAATTGTTGGGAAAGATCATTGACGACTATATTGATTTCCAGGGCCCGCTCACCGTCCACCCTGCTCATGATGACGTGGGGATTTAACGCAGAAAGATTGCCTTTCAGCGAGGATCGGTCGCCTCCCTCGCGGAGGCGTGGATCGAAACAATAGTTGTGATCTTACCTGAATGGGATTTGGGAGCGGGCCTATCAATGACCTACGGAATTCGCCTGAAAGTCTGGGGCGACTACGCCTGTTTTACGCGGCCGGAGATGAAGGTCGAGCGTGTTTCCTATGATGTGATGACGCCCTCCGCCGCGCGCGGCCTGCTGGAGGCGATCCACTGGAAACCGGCCATTCGCTGGGTGATCGACGCGATCCATGTGCTGGAGCCCATCCGTTTCCAGTCGATCCGGCGCAATGAGGTCGGGCACAAGGCGCCGGCGGGCAAGATAAAGTCGGCGATGAAGCGCGGTGATCTGGAGGGTCTGAACCTTCTGGTCGACGAGGATCGCCAGCAGCGTGCGGCGACCGTGCTGGTGAAGCCGGCCTATGTCATCGAGGCGCATTTCGAACTAACGAAGAAGGCCGGCCCAGACGACAACGAGGGCAAGCATCTCGATACCTTCAATCGCCGCGCGGCGCGGGGCCAGTGCTTTCACCAGCCCTGCCTCGGCACGCGGGAGTTTGCGGCGCATTTCGAACTGCTTCCCCCCGGGGCGGCGCTGCCGCCGGCGATCGCCGAAAGCCGCGATCTCGGTTTCATGCTGTTCGATATCGATCATGCCACGGTCGGGCGACCCTCGCTGTTTTTCCGCGCCGCACTGGACAACGGCGTGGTGAAGGTCCCGCCGCCCCATTCCCCGGAGGTCCGGCGATGACGATCCTTTCCGCGCTGGCAAAGGCCTATGACCGGCTGCCGAATGCTCCGCCGTTCGGCTACTCTTCGGAGAAGATCAGTTTCGTCATCTCGCTGAATGATGATGGAACCGTTGCGCACATTATCGACTTGCGCATTGTTGACGGCAAGAAAAAGAAAGTGAAGCTTCTGCCTGTACCAGCGTCTTTCAAGCGTCCGGGAACTACTCCACGCGCATTTTTCTTGTGGGATAATTCAGCTTATGTCCTCGGTGTTAGCGCAGATGAAAGCAAAGACTGCACGTTGCGTCATGCAGCATTCCGCGAGCTTCATCTGGCGACATTGAAAGATACAGATGATGCGGGCTTGGTGGCGGTTCGACGTTTTCTTGATGCGTGGACCCCTACACAGTTCGATCCTGCAATCTGGCCGAACGATATAAGAGATCAAAACATTATCTTCGCGCTCGAAAGCGAGAGATTACAAAGGTTTGTGCATGAGAGAGATGCGGCTAGATCAATTTGGCCCCGAGTGTCTGCAAAAAATGATAGCGCGGTTTCTGTTTGCCTGATTACAGGGGAGAAAGCGCCTGTGGCGCGTCTCCATCCATCGATCAAGGGTGTCTGGGGAGCGCAGTCCTCCGGTGCGGCGCTCGTCTCCTTCAATCTCGACGCCTTTACCTCCTATGGCCACGAACAGGGCGATAATGCGCCTGTCTCCGAAGCTGCCGCCTTCGCCTATACGACGGCGCTCAACCGTTTTCTGGAAAGAGACAGCGGCCATCGCATCCAGATCGGCGATGCGTCGACGGTGTTCTGGGCGGATGCGTCGCAGACCGGAGCGGCAGAGGATGCGGAGGCGATGTTTCCTGTCTTCTTTGATACCGTCGAAGAAGAGAAGATCGAGACAAAACGTATTCGCGAGCGGCTGGAGCAGATCCGCAAGGGTATTCCGCTGGAAGAGGTGGAGCCCGATCTGGGGACGGTGCAATTCTACGTGCTGGGGCTTGCGCCCAATGCCGCCCGGCTCTCCGTACGTTTCTTCTATTCCGGCAGTTTCGGCGAACTGACGCGGCATTATCAGCAATTTGCCTCCGACATGCGGATCGAGCCGCCGCCGCGCGATCCCTTTCCGCCGCTCTGGCGTTATCTTCGGGAGACCGCCGTCCTCGGCAAGAGCGAGAACGTCACGCCCAATCTCGCCGGGGAGTGGATGCGCTCGATCCTGTCGGGCACCCGTTACCCGATGACGCTGATGGCGTCCGTGCTGACGCGCATCCGGGCTGATGGCGATATCAACGCCCTGCGCGCCGGCATTCTGAAAGCGTTGCTCATTCGCAATTTCAAAAGCAAGGAGGCACCCGTGGCGCTCGATCCGGTGAATAAGAACAAGGGATACCTTCTCGGGCGGCTGTTTGCCGTTTACGAGCATATCCAGACCGCCGCGCTCGGCACGAAGGTCAATGCCACGATCAAGGACAAGTTCTACGGTTCGGCATCCGCGCAGCCGCGAAAGGTCTTTCACCTGCTCGAAAGCGGTTCTGCCAATCACCTGTCGAAGGTCGGCAAGCAGAAGCCGGGATACAAAGTGGTGCTGGAAAAGCATGTCGGCGCGATCATGGAACTCATGAGCCCCGGCGCCGATCCTTTTCCCGCGTCGCTTCCCGCCGAGGATCAGGCGCTTTTCGGTCTCGGCTATTATCATCAACGCAACGAATTCTTCAAAAAGCCGGCTGAAGCCGCTGTTTCCGGGGAGACTGACCCATGACCACGATTGCCAACCGCTATGATTTCGCGCTGATCTTCGAAGTCGTCAACGGCAACCCCAATGGCGATCCGGATGCGGGCAACCTGCCGCGGCTGGACCCGGAGACGAACAGGGGGCTGGTGACGGATGTCAGCCTCAAGCGCAAGATCCGCAACTATGTCGATCTCGCCCGCCACGGCGCGGACGGGTTCCACATCTATGTCGAGGAAGGCGCGATCCTCAACGACAAGCACCGACAGGCCTATCGCGCCATCCGCAAGGACGATCCGAAGGTCGACAGGGACCCCAGGCTGAACCCGAAGGACGATGCCGAGGCAAAGGCCGTGACCGCCTTCATGTGCGACAATTTCTTCGATGTGCGCACGTTCGGCGCGGTCATGTCGACGGGCGTCAATGCCGGTCAGGTGAAGGGGCCGGTGCAATTGACCTTCGCCCGTTCCGTCGAGCCGATCCTGCCGCTTGAAATTTCCATCACCCGCATGGCCGCCACCAACGAGGCGGAAAAGAAGCAGAAAGCCGAGGGCGACGATTCCAGCGAGCGCACCGACAACCGCACCATGGGGCGCAAGCATATCGTTCCCTATGGGCTCTACGTTGCGCATGGCTTCATTTCCGCCAAATTTGCCGAGCGCACGGGCTTTTCGGAGAATGATCTCTCGCTTCTGTTCGAGGCGTTGAAAACCATGTTCGAGCACGACCGTTCCGCTGCGCGTGGCGAAATGGCGACGCGCAAGCTGGTGGCATTCAAGCATGACAATGCGCTCGGCAACGCGCCCGCGCATGCCCTGTTCGACCGCATCCGTATCGGCCGCAATGTCGGTGGCGCGTTTCACGTCATCGACCAGCGGCTGGACAACCTGCCGCCCGCCCGCGCGTTTTCGGACTATATCGTCGCCATCGATCGTGACGATCTGCCCGCAGGCGTGGAGATCCTGGAGTTGCTTTGAACCATGGCGACGGGGGACGGCAATGATGGTCAGGGAGCCGGAGAGCCCATTCCGCTCTCCGCCCTCCAGCATGCCGTCTATTGCCTGCGTCAGGCGGCGCTGATCCATATCGAGCGGCTCTGGGCCGACAACCGGTTCACGGCGGAGGGCAACGTTCTGCACGCGGTCGCCGACAAAGGGGGATCGCGAAGGGCGAGGGGGCTTCGGCGCGTCATGTCCCTACCGCTCGCATCGCGCCGCCTCAACCTTTCGGGTGTCGCGGATGTCGTGGAGTTCCTGCCGGGCGACGAGGGGGAGACCACCTTTCCCATCGAATACAAGCGCGGCAAGCCGAAGCTTCACCGGGCCGACGAGGTGCAGCTTTGCGCGCAGGCGCTCTGCCTGGAGGAGATGACGGGGCGGCCCGTGCCTGAAGGGGCGCTCTTCTATGCCGAGACGAAGCGTCGTCTCGCCGTGCCCTTCGACGCCGCGTTGCGCCGGCAGACGGAGGACGTCGTCGGCGAACTGGCGGCGGTTCTTGCCTCCGGCAGGACGCCGCCGCCGACCGTGAAGCGGGAGCGCTGCCGGGCCTGCTCGCTTCTGGAGCTTTGCCGGCCCGACATCGTGGCGCGCCCGGTGCAGGCGTGGCGGGCGCGCATGGTGGAGCGGACGCTTGCGGCGGAGGCCGCGCCATGAAGAAGATGCTCAACACGATTTACGTGACGACGGAAGGAGCCGCGCTGCGCAAGGACGGTGAAAACCTTGTCGCCGAAGTGGAGGGCGTGGAGCGCAGCCGGGTTCCCCTGCACATGCTGTCGGCCGTCGTCGTCTTCGGGGCCGTCTTCGTTTCGCCGCCGTTGATGGCGGCGCTTGCGGGTGCCGGCATTACGCTGACCTTTCTGGATCGCAACGGCCGCTTCCAGGCCCGGCTGGAAGGCCCCGTCAGCGGCAATATCCTTCTGCGGCGTGCGCAGTATCGCATCTGTGACGCACCGGAAGAGGTGGTGCGGTCCATCGTCATCGGCAAGGTGGCCAACCAGCGCGCGGTGCTGATGCGTTCGCTTCGGGATTACCGCGACGCCTATGACGACGCCGATCGCGATGCCATCGGCGTCGTCACGGATCGTCTCGCCCATATCCTGCGGCGGGTGGAGCGTGTCGATGATACATTGGACAGGATGCGGGGTTCGGAGGGCGAGGCCGCCAATCTCTATTTCTCCGTCTTCGATCATCTGATCCGCTCGCCCGATCCGGAAATGCGCTGGCGGGGACGCTCCCGGCGTCCACCGCTGGACCCGGTGAACGCGCTTTTATCGTTTCTCTATACATTGCTGACCCATGACTGTCGGTCCGCGCTGGAAAGTGTCGGTCTGGATCCGGCGGCGGGCTTTCTGCACCGGGATAGACCCGGCCGGCCCAGTCTGGCGCTCGATCTCATGGAGGAGATGCGCCCTGTGCTGGCCGATCGGCTGGCGCTTTCCCTTATCAACCGCCGGCAATTGCGCGCCAGGGATTTCGAAGTGCGCGATGGCGGTGCCGTCCTCATGCAGGAGGATGCGCGCAAGGCCGTCCTCACCGCCTGGCAGGAGCGCAAGCGGGAGGAGCGCATTCACCCGTTTCTGGAGGAAAGGGCGCCGCTCGGCCTCGTTCCCTATCTTCAGGCGCAGATGTTGGCGCGCCATCTGCGCGGCGATCTTGATGCCTATCCGCCCTGGTTCTGGAAGTGAGGGAAGTCCATGCTCGTTCTTGTGACCTATGATGTGCGCACGAGCGAGGGCAATGGTGCTGCACGCCTGCGGGCCGTCGCGAAGGCCTGTCGTGACTATGGTCAGCGCGTCCAGTTCTCCGTTTTCGAGATCGAGGTGGATCCCGCGCAATGGACGAAGCTCAAGGCGCGCCTGGAAGGAATTATCCGTCCGGACGTCGATAGCCTGCGCTATTATTATCTCGGCGCGAACTGGCAGAAACGTATAGAACATGTGGGGGCCAAGCCCGCCGCCGACCTGAACGGCGCCCTGATCGTTTGAGACGCATTTCGTTTCGATAACGGTCTCCGGCCGGCCGGGTGCGAACCTGGAGCGTGCCGTGAAAACACGTATGGTTCGCACCAGACGTAGATCTTTGAAATCGTGAACGAATTCCAACGCGCCGGCAGCCCCGCCCCCCGATCGTGCCGACATCCGTCACCGTGCGCGCCCGGCAACCTTTTCCACCAGCAAAATCCGTGTTTTATACATGGGCCAGTCGCCTCCCACACGGAGGCGTGGATCGAAACGGAACGTGCGAACCGTCTGTAACCGGGAAACGAAAGTCGCCTCCCACACGGAGGCGTGGATCGAAACGACCCGAACCGGAGATGCGTCAGGCTGGTCGGGTCGCCTCCCACACGGAGGCGTGGATCGAAACAGGCGGATGGGACAGGCGACACGTCTATTACTTTAGTCGCCTCCCACACGGAGGCGTGGATCGAAACCCTGCTTGACGAACAGGCTCGCACCGCCGGCAAAGTCGCCTCCCACACGGAGGCGTGGATCGAAACAAGCAGCTGAAGCCGCAATTCGCTTCGGTCGATGGTCGCCTCCCACACGGAGGCGTGGATCGAAACCGCCCGGGCGTGGTAGAGGGGCTTGCCGTTACCGTCGCCTCCCACACGGAGGCGTGGATCGAAACCCTGATCATCGAGAATGAAGCGTGCAAACATGGGTCGCCTCCCACACGGAGGCGTGGATCGAAACCGTTCCGGTCAATGACTGGACGCCGTTCCGATTTTGGTCGCCTCCCACACGGAGGCGTGGATCGAAACCAGAGCGGAGAGGATTTCAAAGCGGCCATCCTCGGTCGCCTCCCACACGGAGGCGTGGATCGAAACCGCAGAAGTCGCCAGAAGGTGCCGTAACGCGAAATGTCGCCTCCCACACGGAGGCGTGGATCGAAACCCTGCTTGACGAACAGGCTCGCACCGCCGGCAAAGGTCGCCTCCCACACGGAGGCGTGGATCGAAACGCGCTCGAATCCGACCGTATCTCGACGGCCTGGACTGTCGCCTCCCACACGGAGGCGTGGATCGAAACATAATCGGCGCGACTCTCGGCCTGGTGATTTGCATGTCGCCTCCCACACGGAGGCGTGGATCGAAACGATCGATGCCTTGGCGGCCTCGTAGATGCCCGGATGTCGCCTCCCACACGGAGGCGTGGATCGAAACAAGCGTGTGGTCGAGAATGCCGGACATGCGCCCTGTCGCCTCCCACACGGAGGCGTGGATCGAAACAAGCCGGCGAAAGTCATCGGGGTTGAGCACGAAGGTCGCCTCCCACACGGAGGCGTGGATCGAAACCTCGGCCGTCTGCTACGCGATGCCGGCCAGAACGAGTCGCCTCCCACACGGAGGCGTGGATCGAAACATATCGTTCTATTCCAATGATTGCGAGGAATGGCTGTCGCCTCCCACACGGAGGCGTGGATCGAAACATCGAGCCGCGATCGCCCTGCCAGACCGTCCAGATGTCGCCTCCCACACGGAGGCGTGGATCGAAACCGCGCCATCGTCGTCATAAGTCCCCGGCGTGACCGTCGCCTCCCACACGGAGGCGTGGATCGAAACCAGCGCGACGTCGTTTCCCGAGACCCAGCCAAATGTCGCCTCCCACACGGAGGCGTGGATCGAAACATCGTCGGAGAGACCGGAAAGCCTCTGACGAAGGGTCGCCTCCCACACGGAGGCGTGGATCGAAACATCCATCATGAATTGAGCGATCATGACCTCGGGTCGCCTCCCACACGGAGGCGTGGATCGAAACCGCCGGTTATTGGTGATCAGTGGTCGATCGTCTAAAGTCGCCTCCCACACGGAGGCGTGGATCGAAACTCACTCGTTTGTGGCACAACGAGGGGACGGCTCGGTCGCCTCCCACACGGAGGCGTGGATCGAAACAGCGAACCTATTTCTCAAATGGTCCGCGTGTCGAACGTCGCCTCCCACACGGAGGCGTGGATCGAAACATCGACGTGGAAACCCCGAAGGAAGATGGGGCAGTCGCCTCCCACACGGAGGCGTGGATCGAAACCCGCAGGATACGCCCGTCGCCATCGACCGAGGCGATGGTCGCCTCCCACACGGAGGCGTGGATCGAAACTCCCGGATCAGCTTGATCTTGCGGATGCCTGCCTGTCGCCTCCCACACGGAGGCGTGGATCGAAACATCACCACACTGCAGAGCGCCCACAATGGTATAGGTCGCCTCCCACACGGAGGCGTGGATCGAAACTTCATCGAGCGTTTTGGCCTGGAAGACGCCGACAAGTCGCCTCCCACACGGAGGCGTGGATCGAAACATCGCGACCTCGATGAGGCCGCGAAGGACGTCCTGTCGCCTCCCACACGGAGGCGTGGATCGAAACTTCATCGAGCGTTTTGGCCTGGAGGACGCCGACAAGTCGCCTCCCACACGGAGGCGTGGATCGAAACCGCCATACAAGGCCGCCAGCGGGCGTTAGCGCATGTCGCCTCCCACACGGAGGCGTGGATCGAAACGATCTTGCCAAAGCGGTGCGCGACCTCCGGGCGGTCGCCTCCCACACGGAGGCGTGGATCGAAACTTGTTGTCGACGATCTCGATCTCTCCCGGGGCATCGTCGCCTCCCGCACGGAGGCGTGGATCGAAACGACGATGAGGCTTGCCGCAGATGTCCCTCTTGGGTCGCCTCCCGCACGGAGGCGTGGATCGAAACCAAAGCGGAGTTTCGCTATGAGTAAGAAGAAGCCGGTCGCCTCCCACACGGAGGCGTGGATTGAAACGCAGCCGGTGAAGCCGCCATCCCGGTCGCCTCCCACACGGAGGCGTGGATTGAAACGCGGAATTGCAGGCGGACGGGATCACGGTCAGCCTGTCGCCTCCCACACGGAGGCGTGGATCGAAACTCGGCCCACCGTCTGCCGGCATCGGCCTGGATGGGTCGCCTCCCACACGGAGGCGTGGATCGAAACAAGCATGTGGTCGAGAATGCCGGACATGCGCCCTGTCGCCTCCCGCACGGAGGCGTGGATCGAAACAAGCTCTGCGACGGTGGCCCCTGCTTCGGCCGCCCGGTCGCCTCCCACACGGAGGCGTGGATCGAAACCCCATTATCGCCCAGCTGGCCGAGGCGCGCACACACGTCGCCTCCCACACGGAGGCGTGGATCGAAACATGCGGCTGCGCGGAACCGGAGAAATCCTCGATACGGTCGCCTCCCGCACGGAGGCGTGGATCGAAACCATGCCAGCGGTCCAGAAGCCTGGGACAACGCGTGTCGCCTCCCGCACGGAGGCGTGGATCGAAACCTCCTCCCCCGTCTGATCGGCAGAGGGGCGCGGTGGTCGCCTCCCGCACGGAGGCGTGGATCGAAACGAGACGAACATCCGCACCGCCTATATGGCCGGCCGGTCGCCTCCCCACACGGAGGCGTGGATCGAAACCTCGACCGTTTGTCCATCGCGGATGGCTTTGCGGAGTCGCCTCCCACACGGAGGCGTGGATCGAAGCATGTCTGGTGGACAGCCCTTCCCCGTCGATCCGGTCGCCTCCCACATGGAGGCGTGGATCGAAACCGCCACCTGGACGATCGGCTTGCTGTCGGCATGCGTCGCCTTCCACACGGAGGCGTGGATCGAAACTGCCAGGTTGTCGTCGGAGATGACGCCAGCAGCAAGTCGCCTCCCACACGGAGGTGTGGATCGAAACTGCGTGTAGGTTATCGCTGATGCGTGGACTTTATCTGGGAGCCGGCATAACCATCGCTCCGGGCATCGTATTTGCTTGCAGGGCGGCCAGAGCGCTTGCCGACTGAACGAACGGGGAGGATTTTATGCTGACGATCAAGAGACTGAGCCTTGCGGACGCCCGCGAACTGATCGCCGGGGCGCGTTCCAGGGCTGAGGAAATCGGGGTGCCGATGTGCATCGCCGTCACCGATGAGTCAGGGCAACTGATCGCATTCGAACGGATGGACGGCGGCAAGCTCACGAGTACGATCATCGCCCAGGACAAGGCCTATACCGCTGCCGGAGCCAAGCGGACGACGGAAAGCTATGGCGTCGTCAGCCAGCCCGGGCAGCCCGCCTTCGGCATCAACTCGGCCATCGGCGGCCGCCTGATGGTGGTGGCCGGCGGGATTCCGGTCGTCGTCGACGACGAGGTGGTCGGCGCGATCGGGATCAGCTCCGGTACGCCGGCGCAGGATCATGAGTGCGCACAGGCCGGCGTGGACCGTTATCTCGCCTCGCGATGACGGCCTGACCGGCTTTCCACGAAGATCAGCATGCCCCGCCGCTCAGCCCTGAGGGCGGGGCGTGGGAACCGGAACATCCGTCAGGTTGTCGCTGATCCAGGTCGTGATCGCATGGGTCTTTTCCGGAATACGATCCTGCAAATAGGATGCGTGGCCCGGCAGACCCATCGGATAAAGCGCGTTTCTTTCGGCCTCATAAGCGGCGCTCTGGTCGGTGCAGAGCCGGATGCGCATATCCTGCGGCGCGACGTCCGTCCGGTTTTGTAGGTCGTCGACAAGCCCGGCATCGGACGGCAGGCGCCCCTCGAAGGCTTGCGTCAGATATTGCGCCGACCGTTCGTTGCGCTCGCGTTCCGTGGTCGCCCCGAGGATGACGACCACCACGCGCTTTCCATTTCGCGTGGCCAGTCCGACAAAATTGCGTCCGGAAGCGCAGAGGAAGCCGGTTTTCATGCCGATCGTGCCGTTGAAGCGGGTCAGCAGCAGATTGTTGGATTTGATCTCCTTGCCGTCGATGGTGACTGCGGACGCCAGGAAGAAACGGCGATATTCGGGGAATGCCCGGTCCACCTCCATGCCGAGGAGGGCAAGATCGCGTGCCGTCGTATAGGTGTCCCGGTCAAACAGCCCGTTCGGATTGGAAAAATGCGTACCCGTAAGCCCGAGCCGGGCGGCGGCTTCGTTCATGCGCCGGACGAAGGAGGTTTCGTCGGACGCCACCGCCTCGGCCAGGGCGACGGCGACGTCATTGGCCGATGCGGTGATCGTGGCGAAGAGCGCATCCTCGACCGTCATCGTTCGCCCGACGGTCAGGCCGGATTCCAGAAACGCCTGTTTCATCGCGTTCCGCGTCATGACGACCGGCGTCGTCAGGGTCACCTCACCGGATCGCAGGGCCTCGAAGACGACGAAGGCCGTCATGAGCTTGGTCGTCGAGGCCGGATACCAGGAGACGCCGGCATCCTCCTGATAGAGAACCTGACGGCTGTCGGCGTCCACGACGAGCACAGGCGTTGCCGTTTCCGCCAGGCCTGTTGACGTTCCCATGAAAAAGGATGCGGCAAACATTGCTCCTTTCCATGTCCGTCCGATCATCGTGTGTTTGGTCATTACTGGTCTCCAGAAGGAAGAACGTTCCAATGATATGGCGCCCCGCGGAAGCAGGAGCATGCCCCGCGACGGATTGCCGGGCAACCGGCAGACCGCGATGGGCCGCAATATAGCTGATCCCGGCCAGCCTGCCGATGGCGCACCGGACCCGGCTGTGAGCGGCATTTTTGATTATCCTCAAGATAATCCCTTTACAGTCGGGCGGCCTTGGGTCTCATTATGCGGAAGGTGACTTTACGGCTATCGCGAGTGGGGATGCAATGAAGACGGACCTGACGCTTTTTTCCCGCGGAGCCGATGCGGCCGATCGACCGGATGCCAACCGCCGGCTGCTGCTGTTCGGGCTTGTCTCGGCCTATACGGCGTCGCTCGTGCCCTGGGCAATGGCCCAGGAAGCGACGGATGCCGATCATGGCGCCTTTCTGGCGGTTTCCGCCATTCTGGTCGGGCGCCAGTCGCTGGATGCGGCGCATGCCGGTCGCCTCTATGCGGCGCTTTCCGCCGACGATCCGGAATTTCCAGCCGCCGCCAAGGCGTTGCTCGAGCTGATCGAGAGCCGCAGGATCGATCCCATGCAGCTACAGCAGATTCTGGACGACGAGCAGTCGCCGCTCAAGCTCGTGCCCTGGCGAATCGTGACCGCCTGGTACATGGGCATCGTCGGTGATGGCGCAAAGGCCCGATGTCTGGCCTTCGAGACGGCCTTGAACGCCGAGGCTGTCTCCGATGTGCTGAGGCCGCCGACCTATGCCTATGGCGCCTACGGCAGCTGGACCAGAAAACCCACCTGAAGGAATTATCATGGCCGACACCCTGTCAGCGGATTTCGTCGTCGTCGGATCGGGGATCATCGGGTCGCTGGTGGCGCGCAAGCTCGCGCTCGCCGGCGCATCGGTGATCATCCTGGAAGCAGGTCCACGCGTCACGCGGGCTGAACTGGTGGCGCGTTTCCGCAATTCTACGCGCCGCAGCGACTGGATGTCGCCCTATCCTTCCGTCGAATGGGCGCCGCATCCGATCTACCAGCCCGAGCCGAACCATCATATCGTGCAGGCCGGCCCCTATCCCTATGCCGCCGAATATATCCGACAGGTGGGCGGCACGACCTGGCATTGGGCGGCGCACGCCTGGCGCAATGTGCCCAACGATTTCCGGATCAAAAGCCTTTACGACGTCGGCGTCGACTGGCCCTTCGGCTATGACGACCTGGAGCCGTTCTACCAGGAGGCCGAGGAACTCATGGGGGTTTCCGGCGCCGACAATACCGGTTCGCCGCGCAGCCAGCCGTTCCCGATGGAGCCCGTCGCCGAGCCCTACGCCATGCGCCGCCTGCGCGAGCGGCTTGCCTCCGACTACCCGGTGGTGAGCAACACGACGGCGCGCAACAGCCGCGTCTATGACGGCCGGCCGGCCTGTTGCGGCAACAATTCCTGTCAGCCGATCTGTCCCATCGACGCCCAGTATCACGGTGGGCTTTCGGCGGATGCCGCCGAGGCGGCCGGGGCGCAGCTCATCCCCAACGCCAATGTCTACATGCTCGAACACGACGAGCAGGGCCGTATCGCCGCCGCGCTCTATTACGATCCCGACAAGGCCTCACATCGCGTTACCGGCAAGACCTTCATCGTCGCTGCAAACGGTATCGAAAGCCCGCGGCTGCTGTTGCTGTCGAAGAGCGATAAATTTCCGGGCGGGCTTGCCAATAGTTCCGACATGGTCGGCCGCAACCTGATGGATCACCCGAGCACCTCGCTGACCTTCGACGCCGACGAGGACGTGTGGCTGGGGCGCGGGCCGCAAAGCCCGAGTTCGATCAATACGATGCGTGACGGGGCCTTCCGCTCCGAACATTCGCCCTACCGGCTCGACTTCACCAATATCTCGCGCGTCGACGGCGCCACGCGCAGCCTGATCGCCGCCGGCGTCTACGGCAGCGAGCTGGAGAAGCGGCTGCGGTACAGCGCGGCGCGCGAGATGAATGTGAAGAACGTACTGGAAGTGCTGCCCGATCCCGAACGCCGGATCACGCTCAGTTCCGAGACGGATTCGATGGGTATTCCGAAGCCTCAGGCTCATTATTCCATCGACGACTACACGCGAAAAGGCCATGAGCGGTCGCAGCAGGACTTCCGGCGCATCGCCGAGCTGATGGGCGGCACGAACCTGCGCTTCAGCAAGGAAGGGGAGTTCGCCAACAACCAGCACATCTGCGGCACGCTCAGCATGGGCAACGATCCCAAAACCTCGGTCTGCGACCAGTGGGGCCGCGCCCATGACCACGAGAACCTGTTCCTCGCCGGAACGGCCGTGCTGCCGACATCCTCGACCTGCAACTCGACGGAAAACGGGCTGGCGGTCGCCTTGCGCTCGGTCGCCCATATCCTGGGTCAGGACGGGGCGGCCGCAAGGGGTGCCGCTACCGGGGAGGCAAGAGCATGAACCGCGTTCCGTTTGGTCATCTTGCCGCAGCGCTTCTGCTGTCGATCGTTCCGGCCGTCGCCAGCCCTGCTTTCGGCGCCGACGACGATCAGATCGCCCGCGGCAAATATCTCGCGACGGCCTCCGACTGCGTCGCCTGTCACACCGCGCCGGGCGGGGCTGCGATGGCGGGCGGCCTGCCGCTCGCCACGCCGGTCGGCCCGATCATCGCCACCAACATTACGCCGTCGAAGGAAAACGGCATCGGCAATTACACGCTGGAGCAGTTCGACGCCGCGTTGCGCCGGGGCGTGCGCGCCGACGGCAAGCATCTTTATCCGGCGATGCCCTATACCGCCTATGCGCAGTTGAGCGATGAGGACGTCGCTGCGCTTTATGCCTATTTCATGAACGAGGTGACGCCGGTCGAGACCAGCCCGGCGAAGACCGAACTGCCGTTCCCCTTCAATATCCGCCTGTCCATGGCGGCGTGGAACCTGCTGTTTCTCGACAAGGGCCCGTTTGTGCCGGATCCGTCGCAGGACGATGAATGGAACCGGGGCGCCTATCTGGTGCGCGGCGCGGCGCATTGCGGCACCTGTCATACGCCGCGCAATCTGTTCATGGCGGAAAATACCTCAAGCGAGATGGCCGGCGGCGATGTCGGTCCCTGGCATGCGCCCAATATCACCTCCGACGCCAACAGCGGCATCGGCGGCTGGAGCGTCGAGGAGCTGGTGGCCTATATGCGTGACGGCCACACAGCGAAAAGCCAGGCGGCCGGTCCGATGGCGGAGGCGATCGATCACAGTCTTCGTTTCCTGACGGATGCGGACCTGAAGGCCATGGCGGTCTATCTCAAGACCGTGGCGGCCGTTCGCGACAAGGCCGATAGCCAGCCGGTCTTCGCCTGGGGAAGCCCGTCCGATGAACTGGCGAGCATCCGCGGCGTCGGGCTGCCGGAGGATCCCGAGGCCATGACCGGGCCGCAACTTTACGACGCCTATTGCGCGACCTGTCATCAGGCGCAGGGGCAGGGCAGTTTCATGGGCGGCCTGCCGTCGCTCGTGCACAACACGGCGCTCGGGCGGGAAAACACCAACAATCTGGTGATGGTCATCCTCGATGGGTTGCGCCGGCAGCCGGAGGTGCTGATGCCGGGCTTTGCCCGGGAACTTTCGGATACGCAGATCGCGACGCTCGGCTCCTACCTCGTCCAGCATTTCGGCAACCCGGCCGCACAGGTCACGCAAAGCCAGGTCGCCGCCTTGCGCAACGGTGGTTCGGCGACGTCCGATCTGGTGACGCTCGCCCGGACGGCGCTGGCCGTCGGCGTCGTCGCGGCGATCGTTCTCCTGGGCCTCATCATTCTGGCTTTGCGCCGGCGGAAGACGAAAAGCATCACGGTTTAGCACGGAACGGCCGGCTCCCGGCATGCGGGAGCCGGTATCCATGCTCAAAGGGCGGTGCCGTGCGGATCGCGTTCCCAATACCACGCCACATACATCCGCCTGCGGTCGTGATGCCGGGTTTTCAGGAACGCCCGGATGTCGCGGATGTCCGTCTTCTCGCAGGCCACCCAGATGTAGGTTCCGCCATCGAGGGAGGCGATTGCGCGCTTTATCTCCTCGGCAAGGACGCCGGTTGCTCCTGCCGGATAATCGGCACGGTGAAGCCAGCGGACGCGGAGTGTCGCCTTCGTGGGCAGCGGCTGTTCCTCCGCCGGCGACCCGACCTCGATGATAGCTTCGATACGGACGTCCGGAGCAGCCTCGGCGGCGATACGGGCAATCGCGGGCAGGGCGGTCTCGTCGCCTGCAAGGAAGATCGACGTCGATGCCGGCAGGTCGCCGCCGCCCGGCCCTATGAATGCCACCCGTTCGCCCGGTTGCGCATCGCGGGCGAAATCCGCGCCCGGCGTTTTCTTGCCGGGGGCCGGATGTTGCAGGAAATCGATCCAGACTTCACGGCGCTGCGCATCGACCGCGCGGATCGTGTAGACGCGCACGAGAAGTTCGTCTTCTCCCTGCGGCCAGGCGATGCGGCCGTCTTCGCGAAGACCGGGCCACACCGGCGTCCGGCCCTTCGGCGGCACGAGAAGGCGGACATGCATGTCGCCGCCGATAAAGGGGGAAACGTCGGCGCAGGCGAATTTTATCCGCCGCATGTGCGGCGTCACGTCCTCGGCCGAAACGACGGTCGCCTCGTGCAGATTGGCCAGCGCGGCTACCGGCGGAGGGTCGGTCCAGGTCAGTTCGAACGGTTCCTCGCCGGCGAAATAGAACAGGTGTTCGGCCAGCATGGTCCGCGTCAGTTGCAGCGCTTCGCGGCTCGGGCAGCTCAATTCGATCCGTAGCCTGTCGGCTTCCGCATGAATGCCGGCGGTGCCGATATCGCTCCTCAGGATCATCCGGTCCCCGCTGCGGTCGACTTCGGCATGTTCGACGAAATGCTCGCAGATCTCGTTGAGCATGCCGTTGACATCCATCGGCAGGGCGGTGCCGGAAAGCTTGAATTCACGGGTTGCGGTCACGAGCGGTTCTCCTTCGGGAAAGCCTTGATGGAAGGACCGGCATCCGCCGCCATGCGGTGCCGGCCGATCGGCAGCATGATGGGGCGGCCGGAGGTCGGGTCGGTTATGATGCGGCTTTCAAGGCCGAAGACGTCGCGGATGTTCTCTTCCGTCAGCACGTCTTCCGGCGTACCCGAAACGTGCACGCGGCCGTTCGCCATCGCGGCGAGATGATCGGCGTAGCGCGCAGCCAGATTGAGGTCGTGCAGGACCATGACGATGGTCGTTTTCCGCGTCCGATTGAGATCCGTCAGAAGATCCAGCACTTCGACCTGATGGCTGATGTCGAGGAAGGTCGTGGGCTCGTCGAGAAGCAAGATATCGGTCTGCTGGGCGAGCGCCATGGCGATCCAGACCCTCTGGCGCTGCCCGCCGGAAAGTTCGTCGATGGGACGCTCCGCCAGATCCGCCGTATGGGTCGCTTCGAGCGCGCTGGCGACGGCTTCGTCGTCCTGCCGTGTCCAGCGCGAAAACATGCCTTGATGCGGATGGCGTCCGCGACTGACGAGATCCGCGACGGCGATGCCGTCGGGCGCGATGGGCGACTGCGGGAGAAGGCCGAGGGTCCGCGCCAGTTGCCGGGTGGGGATCCGGTGGATCGATTTCCCGTCCAGCAGCACATGGCCCTGTTTCGGCGCAAGCAGCCGCGACATGGCCCGCAGCAGCGTGGACTTGCCGCAGGCATTGGCGCCGACGATGGCCGTCACCCCGCCCGGCGGGACCGGGAAATCGAGCCCCTTCAGGATCGCGGTCTCGCCGTAGCCGGCCGTAAGTCCGCTGGCGGTGAGGCGGTGGGCGGTCATAGCGAGCCTCCGGAGCGCTCGGCGCGCATGATCAGGAAAATGAGGTAGGGCGCGCCGAGAACGCCTGTCACAACCCCGACGGGATAGCGACTCGGCAGCAGGAACTGTCCGAAATAATCGCCGACCAGCACCAGCGCGGCGCCGACCAGCGCTGCGGGGATCAGCAGCGAGCCGCTGTTGCCGACGATGCGTGCGGCGATCGGGCCGGACAGGAAGGCGACGAAGGCGATCGGGCCGGAAATCGCCGTCGCGCTGGCGATCATGCCGACGGCCGCGATGATGATCAGAACCCGCGTCCTGCCGACCCGGACGCCCAGCGCGGCTGCGGTGTCGTCGCCGAGACGCAACGCTTCGAGGTCGCGGCTGCGGCTCAGCATCAGCCCGCCGAAGACGACAAGCGACAGGAGAAGCGGTATCGACGGCCCGAGCTGGGCGCCATTGATGCTGCCGGTCAGCCAGCGCATGGCTTCCTGCAAGGTCCAGGAGGGCGCGCGCGACAGGCTGTAGACGATGAAGCTTTCCAGCATGGCCGAAACGCCGATGCCGATGAGGATCAGCCGCATGCCGGCGACGCCGTTGCGAAACGAGAGCATGTAGACGAGGAGGGCGACGCCCAGTCCGGCGACGACCGCGAAGACCGACACGATCGCCCCTTTCAGGGACAGGACGACGATGGCGAAGACCGCTGCGGCGCTCGCTCCGATGCTGATGCCGATGATGTCGGGGCTTGCCAGCGGATTGCGCAGCATGATCTGGAACGCGACCCCGCCGAGACCGAAGCTCAAGCCGGCAAGCACGGCGAGGACGGCGCGCGGCAGCCGCAACTGCCCGACGGTGAAGGCAACGCCCCGAACGTCGTCTCCCATGATCGTGCGCACGATATCGCCCGGGGGCGTGAAGGTCTGTCCCAGCACGAGCGTCAGGGCGAACATGCCGACGAGCAGGCACAGAAGGAGTGCGATGACGAGGCCATGCCGGCGTGCGCGACGGGTCCGGTTGCCGGCGATGACCGCGAGGATGGGGGAAAGCGTCGTCACAGTTCGCGGATCCTCTGCCGTCTGACGATCCAGATGAACACCGGCGCGCCGACGAATGCCGTGATGACCCCCACGCCGAGTTCGGCGGGACGGGCGATGATGCGGCCGACGATATCGGCGGCGATCAGCAGGCAGGCGCCGGTCAGCGCCGAAACGGGCAGCAGCCAGCGATGATCGACGCCGACCAGGAGACGGCACAGATGCGGCACGCCCAGCCCGAGAAAGCCGATCGGTCCGCAGACGGCGGTGGTCGCGCCGCACAGGATGACCGATCCGAGGGCCGTCGTGGCGCGCGCCATTGCCACGTGTTCACCAAGACCGGCGGCCAGTTCGTCGCCGAGGGCCAGCGAATTGAGCTTGCGGGCCGACAGCAGGCTGATGACCAGCCCCACGGCCAGAAACGGCAGGACATGCACGATGCGGTCGAAGGTGGCTCCCCCCACCGTGCCGATCTGCCAGGCTCTGATCCCGCCGGCGATGTCGTTTCGCGGAAGGACGATGGCGATGACGAGCGAAGCGAAGGCGACGGAGGTGGCGGCGCCGGCGAGCGCCAGCTTCAGGGGCGTCGGTTTCCCGCGTCCTCGCGAGCTGATGGAATAGACGAAGACCGCCGCCGCGCCCGCGCCGAAGATGGCCGTCCATATATAGGCGTAGGGGGAGGCCATGTTGAACCAGGCCACGCCGATCACCACCGCGAGCATCGCGCCCATGTTGATGCCGAGAAGTCCCGGGTCGGCCAGCGGATTGCGGGTCACCCCTTGCAAGGTCGCTCCGGCAAGCCCGAGCGCCGCGCCGGCCAGCATCGCAAGGACGGTGCGCGGAATGCGTGCGGTTACCGCCGCCTGACCGATGCTGTCCCTGTGGCCGTTGAGCGCCGCCAGGATATCGGCAAGGGCGACGTCGCGCGTGCCGATGGCGACCGATGCCGCGCAAAGCATGGCGAGCGCGGCGAAAAGCACGCCCAGCCAGAGGGTCCGCGCCGGGCGCGCGGCAACCGCCATGCCGGGAGATGTCGCCATGCCGTCGCCCGTCATTCGGATTTTCCGGCGGCCTTCGCGAGCAGGGCGACGTAGTCCTCAAGCACCCAGGATATGGAGAGCGGCGTCGGATTTGCCGCCGTGCCGACCGGATTGGCCCCGAGCACGACGACGGAATCGTGACGGACCGCCGGCATCCGGGACATCAGCGGACTGGCCTCCATCGCATCGATCAGGATCTGGCCGCCATAGGTCACGACGATGTCGACATCGTCGAAGGCGTCGATTTTTTCAGCGCTGATGGAGCCGGAATATTTGCCCGGCGCCGTCGCTTCCCTGACGCTCCTCGGCATCGCCAGCCCCAGATCGGTGAAGAACTTCACCCGCGTGTCGTTGGCGGTATAGAAATTGACGATGCTCAGGTCGGTCGCGTCGAGATGCGTGATGAACATCGCCGTCTTGCCTTGCAGCCCGGGATGGCCGGCGACCGCTTTCGCAATATCGGCCTCGATGTCCCGGATCAGGGCTTCGCCTTCGGCGGCCATGCCGAGGCCACTGCTGTTCAGGCGGATCATCTCGCGCCAGTCGGTGGCCCAGGCGGCTTCCGAATAGGCGACGACCGGAGCGATCTGGCTCAATGTATCGTAATCGGACTGGCTGAGGCCGGAATAGGCCGCCAGAATCACATCCGGTTCGGTGGCGGCGACCGCCTCGAAATCGATGCCGTCGCCCTCGTCGAAGAGAACCGGCGTGCCGGCTCCGAGTTCCGCGAGCCTCTCGGCCACCCACGGCAGGAGGCCGTCCGCGTCGTCGTCGCCGAAATTGGCCGCGGCAAAGCCCACCGGCACGATGCCAAGCGCCAGCGGGACCTCATGGTTCGCCCAGGCGACGGTCGCCACCCGTTCGGGCTTGCGCTCGATGACGGTCGTACCGAAGGCGTGGGGGATGCTGATCGGATAGGAGACGCCTTCGCCGGCATGGGCGCCGCCGGTGGCGGTCAGTATCAGGATGGTCGCGGCGACCGAGGGGAAAAGGCGGAGGAAGCGCAACATCTGCCAAGCCTTCCGTAAGGGTTTTTAAGTTGAGTTCCAGTTTCAGGTTCATCCGGCAAGGTCAAGCCCCGTGGCCGGCGCCATCCGCCGGAGGGATGAAGTTTCCGGGGTTTCCTACAAAAGCCGGAAAAACTACAATACCGGAGGATCGTACTCAAGTTAAAAGGCCGCAAGGGGATATCGGATTGTCTCTGGCCTGCCCGAGGGGGATCTTCGGCGGGCCGGGCGTCAGGACGCTGCCGCAAACGTTATCGCCGCAAGCCTTTTTGAGCCGGGCCGATGCGCCCGGCCGATTGCCATCGATTGAAACGTCAACATCTGGAACTTCAAATGGATATCGTAACAGCAGGCAGAAAAGCCGCTTCGCCCCTGATCCGCTACCGGAATGCGGCGCTTCTGGGATGCACCGCGCTCGTCGCCTTCGCGCCTGTGTCTTTACGGGCGCAAGAGGCCACGACCCCGACCGTTCTCGAAGCCATCACCGTCGACGGTCAGGGCGCCGGCGGCAACGGCGATGATGATTCGAAGACGATCGTTGCGACCACGACGACGGCGGCCGGCAAGATGCCCGCGGATATCCTCGCAGCGCCCGCTTCCATCTCCGTCATCACCTCCCGGGAAATTCAGGAGCGCGGCGCGGAGAGCATCGAGCAGGTCGTGCAATATACGGCGGGTGTCGTCACGGATTATTATGGTTCGGATGACCGATACGATTATTTCAAGATTCGCGGCTTCACCCCCTTCACCTACCGCGACGGGCTGGTCGTCGGCAGGACCTGGAGCGGGGTCCGGGAGGAGCCCTATGCCTTCGAACGCATCGAAGTGCTCAAGGGCGCCAATTCCACGGGCTTCGGGGTCTCCGATCCCGGCGGCTCCGTGAACTATGTGACAAAGCTGCCGAAGAGCGAGCGTTTCGGCGAGGTCTATGCCACGGGCGGTTCCTTCGCGCATAAGGAAACGGGTTTCGATTTCGGCGACAGCCTGACGGAGGACGGCACGCTTTCCTATCGCCTGACCGGCAAGTTCCAGCGGTCGGACGCCGAATACGACTATTCCCGGGACGACGAGAATTTCATCATGGGCGGGCTGACCTGGCGTCCCACCGACGCGACCAGCCTGTCGTTCGTCTTCGATCACCTGGGCAGGGACGGAACGCCGAGCAGCGGCGGTCATCCGAGGGGCACGGATTTCGACCGCGACCGCTTCTTCGGCGAGCCGGACTTCAACTACGACACGACGAACAGGAACACCTATAGCGTCCTGTTCGACCACGATTTCGGCAACGGCCTGACATTCAACTCCAGCGCCCGACACAGCAAGTCCGGCAGCGGTTTCGGTTACGCCTATATCTGGGATGCGCTGGGCGCCGACGATCCCGCCGACACGAGGGTCGACCGCTCCTATTTCGGCAATGACAAGTCCAGCGAGCAATTCATCGTCGATGCGCATCTGCTTTACGAGACGCATTTCGACAATGTGGAAAGCCGCACACTTTTCGGTGCCGAATACAACCGGTTCAACTCGGAAAGCGACAGCTATTACGTCGCGGCTCCCGCCATCGACTTCCGCAACCCGGTCTATTGGGGAAGGCCCGCAGCGCTTTCGCCTTATAGCAGCGTGGAGAACGACCAGAAGACCAAGGCGATCTATCTGCAACAGGATCTGACCTTCTTCGACACGCTGACGGCGAGCGTCGGCCTGCGCAACGACTGGCTCGATCTGCGTGAAACGAACCGGCTTGCAGGCTCGACGGCTTCTGGCGACTACAGCGAAATGACGAAACGTTTCGGCCTGTCCTACAAGATCACCGAGGAGCTTGCGGTCTATACGAGCTATGCCGAATCCGTCGCGCCGCCGGGCACCGGAACCGAGCCCACGAAGGGCGAACAATATGAAATCGGGATCAAGTATCGGCCGGATGCATTCCCCGCCCTGTTCACCGCGTCGGTCTACGATCTGACGATGGAGAACATCACGACCTATGAGGCCCCGGTTTATCTGCCTGCGACGGTGGACAAGATCCGCCATCGCGGCCTCGATCTGGAAGCTAAGGTCGAACTGCCGAACAATATCAACCTGATCGGCGCCTATTCCTACATCGATTCCAAGATCGTCGAGAAAGGCGGCGCGTTCGACGGCAACAGCTTTGCGCAGGTGCCCGAGCATATGGCGGCGCTGTGGGGAACCTATACGCTGGAAGGCGAAGGCAAGCGCGGCGACATGACCTTCGGGCTCGGCGCCCGCTATACGGGTTCGTATTATTTCGACAACGCCAATACCCGCAAGTCGGATCCGGCCATCGTCTTCGATGCCGCCTTCACCTACAAGATCCAGGAGAATACGACCTTCCAGGTGAACGTCAGCAACCTCTTCAACGAGAAGCACATCGCCAATGACGACGGCGGCGCCTATTACTACAATCCGGGGCGCGCGATCTTCGCGAGCCTGCGCCAGACCTGGTGATGCCGAATTCCCTGCCCGCGCCGGTCGCGGGCAGGGAGCGTCCGGCAATCGTCTCAGGAAAGCGTTTGCATCCGCCGCCAGGCGGCGGGCGTTTCGCCGATGATCTGACGGAACACCTTCGTCAGATGCGCCTGGTCGGAAAATCCCAGTTGCGCGGCGATCTCGACAAGGCTCATATCCCCCTCGATCATCAGGTTCTGCGCCAGTTCGATCCTCCGTCCAAGCAGCCACTGAAGCGGTGTCTTGCCTGTCGTCTGCCGGAAGACCGTGGCGAACCAGCTTTCGGAGAGACCGACCGTCGCGGCCATTTCGGCGACGGTTATCCGGCCGTTGCCCGATGCGTTGAGGCGGGCGACCAGTTTGTTCATCTGCGCCTGGGTGAGCCGGCCATAGGCAGGGACCTCGGCGCTCTCGGAAATATCGAGAAGACCCGTTATGATGCTGCCGGCGATATTCTCTGCGAAAACCGCATGTTTCGACGGGCTCACGACCTCGTCGACCATCAGGCGGGCCAGCGATTCGACGGCGGCGGTGTCCTGTATTTCCACCGGCCGCTTCAGTGTCGCCACGGCGCTCGACCGGCCGATCGCCGGGGAAAGGAGCCGCAGCATCCGGTCCTTGTGCATATGCAGATTGAGATGGGAAAAGCGATGCTGCGCTATCGTGCGGGTCCACAGCGGCACACCGGCCGGTATATAGATTGCGCGTGTCATCGGACGGCTGCCGGCACCGGTGGCTTCTCCCCGATTGGAGATGCTGATATTCGAGGACACGTCCTGAAAAAAGACCATGATCCGCGGATCATGGGACAAGAAATAGCCGCTGGCGCCGGCCTGGCTTTCGGCCTGCCAGAACACGCCCACCAGGCCGTCAAGCACGCGCCATTTTACCGGCGCTACGACCTGAATGCCCTCGGCATGCCAAACCATGGAGTGAAAAAAGCTCAATCTGGAAGCCACGAATCCTGCGTGCCTATGTTGAGTAACTTTATCATGTTTGCTCTTCTTCGCAAGCTGCCGCTCCGGACGGCGCGCCGGCTGGAATTCCCGCTGCCGGCAGGGGGAGGCTGCTCTTTGCTTGTCAGGGCGTGAACGTTATGGCAATGAGGCATTCCTAATCATCCCGGACCCGGTGAAATTCCGGGTGGCTCTTCCGGCCGCCGATCCGCCGGACACTCCAGACAATGCTCGTCCTGCCGGCGCCTGACGCGCTGCGCGAACCGAGCGATAGCTGTCTTTCATCGTGATGTTCATGTTTTCGACCGAGAAGATTCGCCGCAACTGGTTTTCCAATATCCGTGCCGATGTGCTTGCCGGCATCGTCGTCGCCCTTGCCTTGATCCCGGAAGCCATCGGCTTTTCCATCATCGCGGGCGTCGATCCGCGCGTCGGACTCTATGCCTCGGTGGTTATCGCCATCGTCATCTCTTTTGCCGGCGGCCGCCCCGCCATGATCTCGGCCGCCACCGCCGCCACCGCCGTATTGTTCGGTACGCTGGTGCGCGAGCACGGGCTCCAGTACCTGCTTGCCGCGACCATCGTCGCCGGCGTCATCCAGATCGTCGCCGGCTGGCTGCGCATCGGCTATGTGATGCGTTTCGTCTCGCGCTCGGTGATGACAGGCTTCGTCAATGCGCTCGCCATTCTCATCTTCATGGCGCAGCTGCCCGAACTGATCGGCGTGACCTGGGAGACCTATCTGCTGATCGCCGTCGGCCTCGCCATCATCTACCTCTTTCCGCGACTGACGAGGGCGGTGCCCTCGCCGCTGGTCTGCATTCTCGTCGTGACCGGCATCGCGCTCGCACTGGATATCGACATCCGGACCGTGGCCAATCTCGGCGAATTGCCCGACGCCCTGCCGGTGCTGCTGTTTCCCGACGTGCCGCTCAATCTGGAAACCCTGTGGATCGTCCTGCCCACCTCCACGGCCGTCGCTGCCGTGGGCCTGCTCGAGAGCCTTCTGACCGCCTCGATCGTCGATCAGATGACCGACACCCGCAGCGACAAGAACCGCGAGAGCATCGGCCAGGGCATCGCCAATATCGCCAGCGGCCTGTTCGGCGGCATGGCGGGTTGCGCCATGATCGGCCAGTCGGTGATCAACGTGAAATCAGGTGGCCGAACCCGCCTTTCGACCCTCACCGCAGGCGCCTTCTTGCTGTTCCTGCTGATCGTTCTGGGCGATCTGGTCGGCTTCATCGCGATGCCGGCGCTGGTCGCCATCATGATCATGGTGTCGGTCGGCACCTTCAGCTGGTCGTCCCTGAACGACCTGCGCCATCATCCGCGTCGGTCCAGCCTCGTTATGCTGGCCACGGTCAGCACGGTCGTCGTGACGCATAACCTGGCGCTCGGCGTTGGAATCGGCGTCCTGCTTTCGGGGATCTTCTTCGCCTGGAAAGTGGCGCAGATCTTTCGCGTCACCTCGACGCTTTCGCAGGATGGCCGGCATCGGAACTATCGGATCGAAGGCCAGGTCTTCTTCGCTTCCGCCGAGGATTTCCTCGACGCCTTCGATTTCACCGAACCGCTGGATGCCGTCACCATCGATGTCGGCCGCGCCCATATATGGGACCTCACCGGCGTCAACGCCATCGACAAGGCCGTGCTCAAGTTCCGCAAGGCCGGCGTCGGCGTCGAGGTCGTCGGCCTGAATGAAGCGAGCGCCACCATCATGGACAAGCTCGCCATGCATGACCGTCCCGATGCCATGGAGAAGGTGCTCGGACAGGCTGTAGCGCCGCGTGCCGCCAAGCGTGCGCCGGCGCAAGGTTAGAGCATTATCCGACGCCGAAGCGAGGTCGCCTTGCGTCGGATGACGATATGATTTTACGGAGGGGGCAGCCCGGATCGCTGCCCCGTCCGCTTCCGGCGGGATCAGCCGAAGACGGATTTCACCGCGTCGGCTGCGGCCTTCACCACGATGTCCGCCTCGTCCTTCGTCAGGCAAAGGGGCGGAGCGAAGCCGAGGATATCGCCTTGCGGCATGGCGCGGCCGATGACGCCGTGTTCCAGAAGAGCGGCGGAAACCTGCGGGCCGATTTTCCGCGAAGGATCGAAGAAGACCCGGTCGTCCCTGTCCTCGACAAATTCGATTGCGGCCATGAGGCCATCGCCGCGCACCTCGCCGACATTCGGGTGGTCGCCGACGGCCTTCGCCAGTTCGGCGCGGAAATAGGCCCCCGTCGAGCCGGCGTTCTCCACAAGCCCGAGCTCATCGATGAGTTCGAGGTTGGCCACGCCGGCAGCGGCGCAGATCGGATGCGACGAATAGGTCCAGCCGTGGCCGATGGCGCCGAGCTCGTCCGAGCCCTTGACCAGAACCTGCCAGACCTTGTCGGAGACGATGGTACCGGAAAGCGGCGCATAGGCCGAGGTCAGGCCCTTGGCGATGGTGATGAGCGCCGGCTTCATGCCGTAGTGATCGGAGCCGAACATCGTGCCGAGGCGGCCGAAGCCGGTAACGACCTCGTCGGCGACAAGCAGGATATCGTATTTGTCGAGCACGGCCTGGATCTTCTGCCAGTAGCCCTTCGGCGGCGGGACGAGACCGCCGGTGCCGAGGATCGGTTCGCCGATGAAGGCGGCGACGGTGTCCGGGCCTTCGGCAAGGATCATTTCCTCCAGCTTGTCGGCGCAATATTGCGAGAACTGTTCCTCGTTCATCGAACGGTCCGGACGGCGGTAATAATAGGGCGCCTCGGTGTGCAGGACCGGCGTGCGTGGAAGGTCGAACGCATTGTGGAAGGCGTGGAGGCCGGTCAGCGAGCCGGTCATGACGCCGGAGCCATGATAGCCGCGCCAGCGCGAAATGATCTTCTTCTTTTCCGGCCGGCCGAGGATGTTGTTGTAGTACCAGATCAGCTTGATGTTGGTTTCATTGGCGTCGGAACCGGACAGACCGAAATAGACCCGGCTCATGCCTTCGGGCGCGCGGTCGATGATCATCTTGGACAGGGTGATCGAGGCTTCCGTGCCGTGGCCGACATAGGCGTGGTAATAGGCGAGGCTCTTCGCCTGCGCCGCAATGGCGTCGGCGATCTTCTGGCGGCCGTAACCGACGTTCACGCAATAAAGGCCGGCGAAGGCATCGAGGCTTTTCCGGCCGTTGGTGTCGGTGATGTAGACGCCTTCGCCGCCTTCGATAACCCGGGTCGGGGTTTCACCGCGGGCATGCATGCCCATATGGGTGGAGGGATGGAAGAAGTGGTCCCGGTCCCAGGCGGTGAGTTCGTTGCGCTTGTCGGTCATGGTCTTTCCTTTCGTTCTATTCCGGGCGGCTCAGGCGGCCGTGTCGATGCAGAGATATTTGAGTTCGGTGAAGGCCTCCATGCCGTGGCGCGCGCCTTCGCGGCCGAGGCCGGATTGCTTCCAGCCGCCGAAGGGGACGGGACTGCCGGTGATCTTCGCCCGGTTGACGGCGACCATGCCGTATTCGAGCGCCCGGGCAAGGCGCATCTGCCGCGCGCCATTTTCCGTGACGACATAGGCGACAAGGCCGTATTCGGTCTCGTTGGCCCGCGCGATCGCTTCCGCCTCGCTGTCGAAAGCGCTGACCGCAGCCACCGGACCGAAGGTTTCCTCGCGCATGATGAGGGCTTCGTCCGAAACGCCGGTCAGCAGCGTCGGTTCGAAGAACAGCGGGCCGGCTTCGTGGCGCTTGCCGCCGGTGAGCACGGTGGCGCCGTGCGCCAGCGCATCGGCCACCTGCTCTTCCACCTTGGCGATGGCGCGCTCATGCATCAGCGGTCCGATCTGCGCGCCGGCATCAAGCCCGGCGGCGACCTTCAGCGCCTCGATGCGCGCCCTGAAGGCGGCGGTGAAGGCGGCAAGCGCCGGGCGCTCGACATAGATGCGGTTGGCGGCAAGGCAATCCTGCCCCGAGGTCGCGAATTTGGCGGCGATCGCGATATCGGCGGCCTTGTCGATATCGGCGTCGGCGAAGACGATCAGCGGCGCATGGCCGCCCAGCTCCATGACGAGGCGCTTCATGGTCGGCGCGCATTGGCCGGCGATGAGCCTGCCGATCCCGGTGGAGCCGGTGAAGCTCATGGCCCGCACGCGGGCGTCGGCGCTCATCCGGCCGACGATGGTGGCGGCATCGCCCGTGACGACATTGAAGACGCCGGCCGGAAGACCGGCCCGCTCACCGAGCTCGACAAGAGCGAGCGCGGAGAGCGGCGTCTGGCTGGAAGGGTGGGCGACGACCGTGCAGCCGGCGGCCAGCGCGGCCGCGGCCTTGCGGGTGATCATGGCGCAGGGGAAATTCCAGGGCGTCACGATGCCGACGACGCCCAGCGCCTCCCGGCGAACGATCATCTCGGCGTCCGGCAGGTGGCTGGTGACGCTTTCCGCATTGAGGCGCTTTCCTTCCTCCGCGTACCACTCGATGAAGGCGGCGGCATAATCGATCTCGCCACGGGATTCCGCAAGCGGCTTGCCCTGCTCCAGGGTCATCAGCAGCGCAAGGTCCTCGCGCGCCTCCAGCACCAGCTCGTGCCACTTGCGCAGGATGTCGGCGCGCTGTTGCGGCAGCATGTCCCGCCACGAGGGGAACGCCTTTTCGGCGGCGGAAACGGCCTCGGTCGTCTGTTCGCCGTCAAGGGATGCGACCCAGGCGAGCGTTGCCGCCGAGGCCGGGTCCGTCACTTCGAAGCTTTCGCCGTCGCGGCCGGCCACCCAGCGGCCGCCGACGTAGGAGAGTTCGCGCCGCAGGTGGGGATCGGCGAGACGGGCGAGCGCGTCGTGGAAAACGGTCCGGGCGAATATGGCGGTCATGGCGGTCTCCCTGGCTGTGGCGGGAGTCTGCCAGAAGCGCGGTGACAGATTGTCCAGTGCCGGGCCGGATCGTAGAGATTCTGGCTAAAGAGGCAGGCCGCCAAGGACAATATCTCCAGGCAAGCCTCATTCGGGAGCGGGCAGAAGTGCCGCCAGCGGCAGAACGGTTTCCTCCTTCACCGTCTTGGTGACGATATAGGTGAAGTAGCGGTCAATGCCGAGTTCGCGGTCGAGCAGGCTGTCGACGAGGCGCTGATAGGCGTCGATATCGGCCGTCATGATCCTGAGGATATAATCGACGCCGCCGCCGACCGACCAGCAGGACACGATTTCCGGCGTTGCCGCGATGGCGCGCTCGAAGCGGTCGAAATCGGCCTGGCGATGGTTGGCGAGCGTCACCTCCATCATGACGCTTGCGACAGGCGCGATCCGCCGCACCGCGACCCGGGCGTGATACCCGGTGATGATGCCCGCTTTTTCCAGCTTGCGCAGCCGCAGCCAGCACGGGGTGGGGGAAAGGCCTGCCTTTTCCGCCAGCGCCAGCTTGGTGATGCGCCCGTTCTCCTGGACGGCCTCCAGGATGCGCAGGTCGATGGCGTCGAGTTTCATGCGCGCGCCCTCCGGGCGGGATCGTGTCAAAGTCGGGATAACGACAATGGAAAGACATTTTGACATTGTCAATTGAACTGGATTTGAGCAGTGTTGAAATCATGACAAATTGGCGACCCGACAGATCCCAGTTGCGACGGCCGGCATATCTCTCTCTTGCCGAACAGATCGCGCGCGCCATTCAGGAGGGGCAGCTTCCGCAGGGCACTCGACTTCAGCCCCACCGCAAGCTCGCCGACGATCTGGAACTGTCCGTACAGACCGTCAGCCGCGCCTATGACGAACTGATCCGCCGCGGCCTCATTTCCGGAGAGATCGGCCGGGGATCCTTCGTGCAGGCGCGGTCCCGGGAGCCGGAGCCGCCCTACCTTCCCGAGCGCCTCGGCGAACTCGTCGACCTGTCCATTCTCAAGCCCGTCTGCGAGCAGCTGCATCTGGAGCGCATGCGCGAGGCCTTCGGCTGGCTTGCGGAAAACCTGCCATCGAGTTCCGCACTGTCCTTCCGGCCGAATATGGTCTTTCCACGTCATCGTATCGTCGCGGCGGAATGGCTGTCGCGCTGCGGCCTCGAAATCTCGCCGCTCAACATCAGCCTCACCAACGGCGCGACTTCCGGCATGACGGTGGCGCTGATGAGCGTTGCCCCACCCGGTTCGACCGTCGCGACGGAGGCGATCAGCCATCATACGCTGGTTCCGCTTTCCACCTATCTCGGGCTGAATCTGGAGGGTTTGCCGATCGATGATGAAGGCATGATCCCGGAAGCGCTGGACGAAGCATGCCGGAAAGGCGTGATTCGCGCCGTTTTTCTCCAGCCCTCGGTGATCAACCCGACGGCCCGGCTGATGGGCGCCGACCGCCGGCAGGCGCTCGCGGAGGTCGCCCGGCGGCATGACATCGCTATCATCGAGAACGACATTCTCGGGCCGCTGGTGGAAAACAGGGCGCCGCCGCTTGCGGCCTATGCGCCCGAGCGCACGCTTTATGTCACCAGCTTCACCAAGATCACCGTGCCCGGCCTGCGGATCGGCTATCTTGCGGCGCCGGATCGCTATGTCGCCGCCGTCGCCAACCGGCATCTGGTTTCCAACTGGATGGCGACGCCGTCCATCGCGGAAATCGCGACGCGCTGGGTCAGCGACGGTACGGCCATGGAACTGGTGCTCTGGCAGCGCCGCGCGCTGGCCACGCGGCACGCCATAGCCAGCGAATGCTTCGCCGGATTGCCCTATCATTCCCATCCGCAAAGCCTGCATGTCTGGCTGCCGCTGCCGGAGGGCCATACGGAAGAAGGGTTCGTCTCGCAGGCCCGCCTTCGCGGCGTGGCGATCGCGCCCGGATCATCCTTCCGCACCTCGGACCAGATCTGGCGTCCCGCCGTTCGCATATCGGTCGGCTCCACGAGCGAGCAGGAATTGCGCAGCGGCCTTGGCATCCTCGCCTCGCTCGCCAGCGGCGGACCCGAGCCGCTGTTGCTCGCCATTTGAGCGGTGCGTGAGGCAAATGGGCCGGGAAAACAATAATTGTCATGATATTATTATTGTAATTGACATGATTTAAATCGGCGCGCATCGTTAGGCCATCGGTTGTCCCCAGCAGGAGAGGCATGCATGGCTGCACCAATCATCCGCGTCGACAACATCACGAAACGCTACGGTATGCTGACCGTGCTCGACGGATTGTCGATGGAGGTGATGCCCGGTGAGAAGCTTGCGCTGATCGGCCCGTCCGGATCGGGCAAGACGACGATCCTGCGCATCCTGATGACGCTGGAGACGATCAGCGGCGGCCATATCGAGGTGGATGGCCAGCAACTCTACCATATGCCGAGGAACGGCGGCCTCATCGACGCCGACGAGCGGCACCTTCAGAAGATGCGCGAGAAGATCGGCATGGTCTTCCAGCACTTCAATCTCTTTCCGCATAAATGCGTTCTCGACAATGTCACACTTGCACCCATGCTCACGCAGGGGGTGGCGAAGGCCGCCGCGCAAAAACGCGCCATGGAGCTTCTCGACATGGTCGGCCTTGCCGACAAGGCCGGCAACATGCCCGCGCAATTGTCCGGCGGGCAGAAGCAGCGCGTCGCCATCGCCCGTGCGCTCGCGCTTTCGCCGAGGATCATGCTTTTCGACGAAGTGACCTCCGCGCTCGATCCGGAACTGGTCGAGGAGGTGCTGAACGTCATGCGCAAGCTTGCCGCCGAGACCGACATGACGATGCTGCTCGTCACCCATGAGATGGGCTTCGCCCATGATTTCGCCGATCGCGTGCTGTTCTTCGATCGCGGGAAGATCGTCGAGGAAGGCCGGCCGGACGAAATATTCAGCCATCCCAAGCAGGAACGAACGCAGACCTTCCTGCGCAAGATCATCGCGGCAGGGCATCGCGTCTGAGTGGCGTATGCCGCCTGGAAATTGCCCCAACCAGAAACCACCAGAGGAGATCGGAACAGTGAAGATCAGACATTTCATGGCCATGGCGGCCGGCGCCGGCGCGCTGGCGGCGTTCGTGGCCGCAGCCCCGGCTTCGGCCGATGACGGCAAGCTTGAGGAACTGAAGGCGCAAGGGTTCGCCCGCGTGGCGATCGCCAACGAGCCGCCGTTCACGGCGGTCGCCGCCGATGGCAAGGTTTCGGGCGCGGCCCCGGACGTCGCTCGCGAGGTCTTCAAGCGCCTCGGCGTCGAGGATATCGTCGCGTCGATTTCCGAATATGGCGCGATGATCCCGGGTTTGCAGGCCGGCCGTCATGACGTCATTACCGCCGGCCTCTTCATGAAGCCGGAGCGTTGCGCCGCGGTCGCCTATTCCGAACCGATCCTCTGCGACGCCGAGGCTTTCGCGCTGAAGCAGGGCAATCCGCTCGGTCTCAAGAGCTACAAGGATGTCGCTGACAATCCGGATGCCCGGATCGGTGCGCCGGGCGGCGGCACGGAAGAAAAGCTGGCGCTCGAAGCCGGCGTGCCGCGCGACCGGGTCATCGTCGTGCCGGACGGCCAGAGCGGCCTGAAGATGTTGCAGGACGGCCGCATCGACGTCTATTCGCTGCCGGTGCTGTCGATCAACGATCTCGTGAGCAAGGCGAACGACCCGAGCATCGAGGTGGTCGCTCCTGTCGAAGGCGCACCCGTCTATTGCGACGGCGCCGCCTTCAAGAAAGGCAATGAAGCTCTCCGCGACGCCTTCGATGTCGAGCTTGCCAAGCTGAAGGAATCGGGTGAGTTCGCGAAACTCATCGAGCCCTACGGCTTCTCCAGCGCGGCCGCCATGTCGACCACCCGGGAAAAGCTCTGCGCCGCCCAATAGGCGACCTCGATCGGCACCGCGCACCCTTGCCTGCGGCAGGCGAGGGGCGCGGTGCTAAAGGGCCTGTTTTCTTCAGAAACGAAACGGAAAGACGATGACCGACTGGTCCGGCTACATTGGGCTGATCCTGCAAGGCGCGCTTGTCACCGTGCAGCTTACCCTCATGGGGTCGGCGCTTGCGGTCGTCGTGGCGTTTGCCGCCGGGCTCGGCCGCGTCAGCCGCTATATGGCGGTGCGGGCTGCGGCTACGGCCTATATCGAGTTCTTCCGCGGCACCTCGATCTTCGTCCAGCTCTTCTGGGTCTATTTCGTCCTGCCCTTCGCCGGCCTGACGCTGTCGCCGCTTCAGGCCGGCGTTCTCGCCCTCGGCCTGAATGTCGGGGCCTATGGGGCGGAAGTCGTGCGGGGCGCGGTCCGCGCGATCGGCCGCGAACAGCGCGAAGCCTGTATCGCGCTCAATCTGACGCGCGCCCAGGCGATGCGCCACGTCATCCTGCCGCAGGCGCTTCCCCTGATGCTGCCGACCTTCGGCAACAATGCGATCGAACTTCTGAAAGCAACGGCCATCGTGTCGCTGATCTCGCTTTCCGACATGACCTTCCAGGCCCAGGTGGTGCGCGCCCAGACGGGCAGCACGCTGATACCCTTCGCGACGATCCTCGTGCTCTACTTCCTGATGGCGCTGGCGATTTCCGGGGCAATGCGCTGGCTGGAACGCCGGGTGACGCGCGGTCTCGATGGCGTGAGGACCTGACGATGGAATGGGACTGGAATTTCGTCTGGGAGATCATGCCGACCCTCATCGAGGGGCTGAAGATCACGCTCATCGCCACCCTTTTCGGCGCTGCCGTTGCCGCCGTCGTCGGCCTCGTCTTCGCCATCCTCCGCATGACGGCGCCAAGGCCGATTGCGCGTGCCGTCGGCTTTACCGTCGAGTTCATCCGCGGCACGCCGCTGCTCGTTCAGCTCTATTTCATCTTCTTCGTCCTGCCGGATATCGGTATCCGCCTGCCGGCGCTGCTGGCCGGCATCATCGGGCTCGGCGTGCATTACGGGACCTATGCCGCCGAGGTCTATCGTTCCGGTATCGAGAACGTGCCGCGCGGCCAGTGGGAGGCGGCGAAGGCGACGAACCTCAGCGCCCGCCAGACCTGGATCCACGTGATCCTGCCGCAGGCCATCCCGCCGATGATCCCGGCGCTCGCCAACTATCTGATCGCCATGTTCAAGGAAACGCCGTTGCTGTCGGCCATCACCGTGCTGGAACTGATGAATCAGGCGAAAAGCGTCGCCAACAGCAGCTACCGCTATATCGAGCCGATGACGCTGGTCGGCGTCTTCTTCCTGGTGATGAGCCTGATCTCCGTCGTCTTTCTTCGCTGGCTGGAAGAGCGTTACGCCCGGGTGGAGGAACACTGATGCGCATGCCCGACCTGACGCTCGCCTCGCGCGCGCCGCAACTCGATGACCGTCCGCTGGCCCGGCGTGTCGGCCTGATCATCCTGGCGACCGACCACACGACGGAGATCGATTTCCAGCGCATGGTGGCGAGCGACCGGATCGGCGTCTATGCGACGCGTATTCCCTATGCCAATCCGGTCACGCCGGAAAACCTTCGCGCCATGCAGCCGTCGCTGACGGCCGGCGCGGCGCTCATTCTCCCGGACGAACCGCTCGATGTGGTCATGTATTCCTGCACCTCCGCTTCCGTCGTGATCGGCGACGCCGAGGTGGAGGCGGCGATCAGGGCCGCCAAGCCGGAGGCCGCCGTGGTGACCCCGACCGCTGCCGCCGTCCGCGGCCTGAACGCGCTCGGCGCGAAGCGGATCTCGATCCTGACGCCCTATTCGATCGAGACCAGCCGGCCCATGGCGGATTATTTCCTGGCGCTCGGTTTCGATATCGCGCGGTTCACCTGCCTCGGACTGACCGACGATCGCGAGATGGCGAGGATTACCCCGGACGAGATCGTCGCTTTCGCAAAGGAGGCGACCGCGCCGGACTGCGACGCGCTGTTCATCTCCTGCACCGCCGTGCGGGCCGCCGGCGTCGTGGCCGGGATTGAGGCCGCCATCGGCAAGCCCGTGGTCTCCAGCAACCTTGCGACTGCCTGGGCCTGCCTGCGGCTTTGCGGCGACGCCGCCGCCCGGCCCGAACTGGGCCGGCTCATGACGCTTGCCTTTCGGGAGCGCTAGGTCATGACGGACGAACCGCTTCCCGTGACATTGGCGGATATCGAACAGGCGACGCGGCGCATCGAAGGGCGCATCCTGCCGACGCCTTTCGCCCTGTCGGCGTCGCTGTCGGAGCGTTGCGGCGTTCCGGTCGGCCTGAAGCTCGAACATCATCAGGTGACCGGCAGCTTCAAGCTGCGCGGTGCGACCAATGCGGTGCTCTCGCTTTCGGCCGAACAGCGTACAAGGGGCGTCGTCGCCGCGTCGACCGGCAATCACGGCCGCGCGCTTTCTCATGCGGCAAGCGCCGAAGGCGTGACCGCGACGATCTGCATGTCGACGCTGGTGCCGGAAAACAAGGTTCGGGAGATCCGGCGTCTCGGCGCCCGGGTCCGCATCGTCGGCCGCTCGCAGGATGAGGCGCAGGCCGAGGTGGACCGGCTGGTCGCCGGGGAAGGTCTCGTCATGGTGCCGCCTTTCGACGATCCGTCCGTCGTGGCCGGACAGGGCACGCTTGGCATCGAGATCGTCGCGGCCATGCCGGACGTGGCGACCGTGCTCGTGCCGCTTTCCGGCGGCGGACTTGCCGCGGGCGTGGCAGCGGCGGTGAAAGGACTGTCCGCGAAGACCCGCGTGATCGGCCTCACCATGGATCGCGGGGCCGCCATGAAGGCGAGCCTCGATGCCGGCAGACCGGTGCAGGTCGAGGAGGTCGCAAGCCTTGCCGATTCGCTCGGCGGCGGCATCGGCCTCGACAACGGCGTGACCTTCCGCATGTGCCGCGACCTGCTCGACGAGGTGATCCTGCTGACCGAGGCCGAGATCGCCGCCGGCATCCGCCACGCCTATCGCGAGGAGCGCGAGGTGATCGAAGGGGCGGGCGCCGTTGGCATGGCGGCGCTGCTTTCGGGCCGCCTCGGCATACTGGACGGCCCCGTGGCGGTGGTGCTTTCCGGGCGCAACATCGACATGGAACTGCATCGGCGGGTCATCAACGGCGCGGCCGATCTGTTCGGGGAGCAGGCGGCATGACGGCGATGAAGATCCTCACCGAAGCGGAACTGCGGCGTATCGTTCCCCTCGATCTCGAAGCGATCGCCTGCGTGGAAGAGGCGTTTCACGCGCTGGCCACGAAAGCTGTCGCCATGCCGCCGATCCTGCGGCTCGACATTCCCGAGCATCGCGGCGAGGTCGACGTGAAGACCGCCTATGTGCCCGGCCTCGACGGCTTCGCGATCAAGATCAGTCCCGGTTTCTTCGACAATCCGAAGATCGGCCTGCCGAGCACCAATGGCCTCATGGTGCTGTTTTCGACCAGGACCGGCCTCGTGCAGGCGGTGCTTCTCGACAACGGCTATCTGACGGATGTGCGCACGGCCGCCGCCGGCGCCGTCGCGGCAAGGCACCTTTGCCGTCCGGACGCCGGGGTCGCCGCCATCTTCGGCGCCGGCATGCAGGCGAAGCTGCAACTTGAGGCCCTGACGCTCGTCCGCCCGATTCGCGAAGCCCGCATCTGGGCGCGTGATACGGCCAGGGCCGCGGCGGCGGCGTCGGAACTGACGGCGGCGCTCGGCTTTCCGATCCGGGCTGAGGCCTGCGGCTGGGCCGCGGTCGACGGCGCGGATGTCATCGTGACCACCACACCCTCCGAAACGCCGGTCCTGAAAGCCGACTGGCTCCAGCCGGGCCAGCATGTCACCGCCATGGGTTCGGATGCGGAGCACAAGAACGAGATCGAGCCCGCCGTTATCGCCGCCGCCGATCTTTATGTCGCCGACAGCCTGACGCAAACGCGCCGCCTGGGTGAACTGCACCATGCCATCGAAGCCGGCCTTGCGACGGCAAGCGCTGGCTATCGCGAACTTGGCGAGATCGTCGCCGGCAGGACGCCGGGCCGCACCGGCCCCGATGAGATCACCGTGGCGGACCTTACCGGCACGGGCATTCAGGACACGGCCATCGCGACCCTTGCCTGCGCTCGCGCGGCGGCGGCCGGCGCCGGCACGACCTTCGAGAGTTGAGACCAGACCGATGCCGGCAGGCAGGTGGAAATGAGGAAAGACCGATGAAACAAGCGAACCTGAAGTTCTCTCTCGCGGAATATGCGGCGCGTCTCGAAAAGACGAGGCGCGCCATGGAGGCCAGGGGGATCGACGTGCTGATCGTAAGCGATCCGTCGAACATGAACTGGCTGACCGGCTATGACGGCTGGTCGTTTTATGTGCATCAATGCGTTGTCGTGCCGCCGACGGGCGAGCCGATCTGGTACGGCCGCGGCCAGGACGCCAATGGCGCGAAATTCACCGCCTATCTGAAGCATGACAATATCATCGGCTATCCGGACCATTACGTACAGTCCACCGAACGTCATCCGATGGACTATCTGTCGGCCAGGATTTCCGAGCGTGGTCTCGACACGCTGACGATCGGCGTCGAGATGGACAATTACTGGTTTTCGGCCGCCGCCTTCGCCTCGCTGACGAAGCATCTGCCGAATGCCCGCTTCGTCGACGCCACCGCGCTCGTCAACTGGCAGCGTGCGGTGAAGAGCGAGACGGAGATCAAATATATGCGCAACGCCGCGCGCATCGTGGAGGCGATGCATCAGCGGATCTTCGACAAGATCGAAGTGGGCATGCGCAAATGCGATCTTGTCGCCGAGATCTACGATGCCGGCACGCGCGGCGTCGAAGGCATCGGCGGCGATTATCCGGCGATCGTGCCGCTGCTGCCGTCGGGTGTCGAAGCCTCCGCGCCGCATCTGACGTGGGACGACCGGCCGATGAAATCCGGCGAGGGCACGTTCTTCGAGATCGCCGGCTGCTACCATCGCTATCATGTGCCGCTGTCGCGCACCGTCTTCCTCGGCAAGCCGACGCAGGCCTTCATCGATGCGGAAAAGGCGACGCTCGAAGGCATGGAGGCGGGGCTTGCGGTCGCCAAACCCGGCAATACCTGCGAGGATATCGCCAATGCCTTTTTCCGCGTGCTGAAGAAATACGGCATCGTGAAGGACAATCGCACCGGCTATCCGATCGGCGTCTCCTATCCGCCGGACTGGGGCGAGCGCACGATGAGCCTGCGGCCCGGCGACAGGACGGAACTGAAGCCGGGCATGACCTTCCATTTCATGACCGGCTTGTGGCTGGAAGACATGGGCTTCGAGACGACGGAAAGCATCCTGATCACCGAAACCGGGGTCGAATGCCTGGCCGATGTGCCGCGCAAGCTGCTCGTGAAGGATTGAGCCATGCTGGATCGTCCCCTGCGTCCCTCGCCGATCAGCTCCACGGTCGATTTTTCGGCCGCAGGCGTGCAGCACGGTTTCCTGCGCCTGCCCTATAGCCGGGACGATTCCGCCTGGGGATCGGTGACGATCCCCGTGACGGTCGTGAAAAACGGCGAGGGGCCGACGGCCCTTCTCACCGGCGGCAATCACGGCGACGAATACGAAGGGCCGATCGCGCTCTTCGATCTCGCCCGTACAGTGAAGGCGGAGGATGTCTCGGGCCGCATCATCATTGTGCCGGCGATGAACTATCCGGCGTTCCTTGCCGGCACGCGCACCTCGCCGATCGACCGGGGCAACATGAACCGCAGCTTTCCCGGCGCGCCGGACGGAACGGTCACGCAGAAGATCGCCGACTATTTCCAGCGCGTGCTGCTGCCGCTTGCCGATGTCGTTCTCGATTTCCATTCGGGCGGCAAGACGCTCGATTTCCTGCCCTTCTGCGCCGCCCATATCCTGCCCGACAAGGTGCTGGAGGCCAGAGCCTTCGAACTCGTCGGCGCTTTCGGGGCTCCCTGGTCGATGAAGATGCTGGAGATCGACGCGGTCGGCATGTACGACACGGCGGCCGAGGAGATGGGCAAGGTCTTCATCACCACCGAGCTTGGCGGCGGCGGCACGGCGACGGCGAAGACCGCCGGTATCGCCCGGACCGGTGTTGCGAACATGCTGAAGGCGGCGGGCATCCTGAAGGGTGCCGTCGTCTCTACGGAAACGACCTGGCTCGACATGCCGGACGGCGACTGCTTCTCCTTTGCCGAAGACGGCGGCCTGATCGAACCGCTCTACGATCTCGGCGATACGGTGGAAAACGGCGATGTGGTCGCCCGTATCTATCCCGTCGGGCGCACCGGCGTCGCGCCGCTGGAGGTGACGGCGAAGATGGATGGCGTCCTTGCCGCCCGTCATTTCCCAGGCCTCGTCAAGCCCGGCGACTGCGTCAGCGTGCTGGCGGCGATCGTGGGGTGACGGCGGTTTCCGTTTGCGCCGGAAAAGCGATCGTCAACGGTTTACGAACAGCGAGCAGGCCTGCTGAAACGCCTCCAGCGCCGAGCCGATCACCGGGCGGGCCTTGCTGCCTTTTGCAAAGGCCGTGAACAATCGCCGCTGGGTGAGGGGACGCAGGTCCAGACAGCGGAAATCGGGATCGACCTGTATGTTGTGCGTGGCAAGGCCCGGAAGAACCGTGACGTAGCTTCCCGTCCGCACGAACTCCAGCGTGGCTGCGATGTTGCGGCAGCTCGACATGATCTTCGGCGAATAGCCCTCCGCGTGGCAGGCATGGACGATGAACGTCTGATAGCCCACGGCCGATTGGTTGAGCGCCCATGTTTCCTGTGCAAGCTCCCATAGCTCCACCGACCGCCGCCCGGTGCTCGCCAGGCGGTGATCGGCCGATACCACGGCCTTGAACGGGTCGATGTAAAGCGGCTCGAAATCGAGCTGGAGCGCGACGTTTTCCGTGCCGGTGAGATCGTCGACGATCGCGATGTCGACCTGTTTCGCGGCGGTCGCCTTGAGGCCGTCGCCCGGCTCCATCTCGTTGAAAAAGATCTCCAGCTGGGGATGCTGTTTTGCAAGCCGCGTCATCGCCTGCGGAATGATGGTCGCGGCGGCAGAGCCGAAGGCGGCGATCCGCAATTCGCCGGAGACCGTCTGGGCGGTGCGCGCAAGGTCCGCCTCCACCTCGTTGACCGCCTGGAGGATGCCGCCGATACCGGCAAGCAGGCGCTCGCCCGCCGATGTCCAGCGCACGCCCCGCCCCGAACGCTCGAACAGGACGAAGCCGACTTCCTTTTCGAGCAGGGAGAGCTGCTGGGACACGGCCGGTCTCGTCAGTTCCAGCGATCGTGCGACGGCCGATATCGTGCCGAGCACGGAAAGCTCGTGAAGGAGTTGCAATCGCGACAGATTGAGCATGAGCGTTAACCCGTAATTTTTTCTTACATGCACTGTTATCAAGCGTCGTCTTTTCTTTCACCCGTTTTCTGCGCTCAATGGAAAAAAGGGGGGAGCGAACTTGGAGAACGACAGGCTTGGAAGCCTGTGCCGCGTCATCGCCGTTCTTCGTTCTTGCCTCCTTGAAGAAGACCTTTTGGCGCAGCACAGGAAAGGTGCAGGATGACGACGGTTGCATTCATTGGTGTCGGTCGCATGGGGTCGAGAATGGCGCTTCGCCTTCTCGATGCGGGTCATGTCGTCCATGTTTTCGATCCTGACACGGCAGCCACGGCGGCTCTTTCCGAAAAGGGCGCCATCGTGGAAGCTTCGGCGGGCGCGGCGGCTGCCCCGGCGATGTTCGTTCTCAGCAGCCTTCCGAGCCCGGCCTCGCTGCGGGAAGCGATTACCGGCGAGAACGGTATCCTGCGGACGGTCGCCGCGGGCGCCACGGTCATCGATTTCAGCACGGTCGATGCATCGACGACGCGGGCTGTCGCCAGCCTCTGCGAGGCCCGGGGCGTTCACTTCATGGATGCGCCGGTCAGCGGCGGCGTCGCGGGCGCTGGAGCCGGCACGCTTCTGGTGATGGCCGGCGCCCGTCCGGAGGTTCTCGAAGCCGCAAGGCCGGTCCTCGGGCCGATCGCCGGCCGTATCGTTCATTGCGGCCCGGTCGGCACCGGCCAGCTTACCAAGCTTGCCCACAATCTTCTCACGGCGATCAATACGGTCGCGCTTGGTGAAGTGCTGGCGGCAAGCGTCAAGTCCGGCGCGAACCTCTCCATCCTGACGGACGTCCTGTCGGGCGGTCTCGCCGGCAGCAAGATGCTCGACTATCTCCCCAAGACCCTCTTCACGGAAGAGCGGCCGGCAAATTTCGCCCTCGATCTGATGCACAAGGACATCTCGCTCTGCCTGGAGGAGTTTTCGGCCTATCCCATGCCGCTCGGCCAGATGGTCCGCCAGATCTACAACATGGCGCGCGCCGAGGGCCTCGGCGCCAAGGATTCCACCAGCGTTTCGGAAGTCTTCGAAAACCTCCTGAAGGTGGAATTGCGCCTTCCCGCGAGCGCCTGATCACACGTATTTCAAGCAGGATAGACCATGTCCCAGACCGCAAAAGCCGCAAACGACACGGCGGAAATCACGCTCCCGACCAAAGGCCTCTCCGGCCAGCTTATCGACGGGGCCTGGGTGGAGCCTGCCGCCGGCGCCACGCTTGACGTCATCAATCCCTGCCGGCGCAGCACGATCACGACGATCGGAGCCGCCGGAAAGCAGGACGTCGATGCGGCCGTCGCCGCCGCCAGGGCGGCGTTTCCCTCCTGGCGGCGCATGGCGTCCCGTTCGCGCGGCGCGCTGTTGACGCAGCTTGCCGATCGCATCGCCGCCCATTGCGAGGAGATTGCCCGCGTCCTTGCCGCCGAAACCGGAAACGCCTTGCGCACGCAGAGCCGCCCCGAGGTGATGAGCGCCATCGAAGTGCTTCGCTACTATGGCGGAACGGTTGCCGAACAGAAGGGCGAGACGCTTCCGCTCGGCCCGGGGCTGTTCAGCTATACGACGCGCGAACCGCTCGGCGTCGTTGCCGCGATCATCCCGTGGAACTCGCCGCTGGTGCTTGCCGCCGTCAAGATCGGCATGGCGCTCGGCACCGGCAATACGCTGGTCCTCAAGCCGGCCGAAGATGCGCCGCTTGCCGTGATCCGGATTGCCGAACTTGCGGCCGACCTCTTTCCGAAGGGGGTCTTCAATCTCGTGACCGGTGTCGGCGAAGTCGCCGGTGCCGCCCTTTCGGCCCATCCGGACGTTGCGAAAATCTCGTTCACCGGCTCGGTCGAGGTCGGCAAGCTGGTGGCGCATGCCGCCGCCGACCGTATCGCCCGCGCCACGCTGGAGCTTGGCGGCAAGAGCCCGGTCATCGTCTATCCGGACGCGGCGACCGACGGGCGGATCGAGGGCCTTGCGGCCAATATTATCGCGGCGATGCGTTTTGCCCGTCAGGGGCAGTCCTGCACCGCCGGGTCCCGCCTTTATATCCATAAGGACGTGTTCGAGCCGGTCCTGAAGAGCGTCACCGCCAGGCTCGCCGGGATGAAGATCGGCGACGCGCTCGATGAGGAAACCGATATCGGTGCGATCATCAACGAGGAGCGCTACAGCGCCGTTCAGGCGTTCCTTCGCGAGGCGGTCGACGCGGGGGCCGAAGTGGTGATCGGCGAGGTTCCGCCGGCGGCGGGCGAGAACGCCGGCTTCTTCCCGAAGCCGACCATTCTCAAGGGCCTCGCCAACGACTGGCGGATCGTGCGGGAAGAAGTCTTCGGCCCGGTCCTCGTCGCCATTCCGTGGACGGACGAGGAGGAGGTCATCGCCTGGGCCAATGACACCCACTATGGTCTTGCAGCCTATATCTTCAGCCACGATGTGACCACGGCGCTCAATGCGGCCGGCCGCATCGATGCCGGCTGGCTCCAGATCAACCGCGCCGGGGGACAGATTCCCGGCATGTCCTACGGTGGTATCAAGCAGAGCGGCATCGGCTCGGAATATTCCATCGAAGGCGCTCTGGAAGCTTATACGGCGCGTAAGAGCGTCACGGTCAACCTCTGAAGCGACGGTCGGGAACCATGGCGATGTCCAGGACGCTTTCCATGAAGAATGAGTTGACGACCGTCGATATCGATCGCCTGCGCATCTTCGGCGAGCGTTTCGACAGACTGATGACGCTGGAGGTTCGTCCGCTTGCGGGCGGCCTTCCCGCCGGCATCGTCGTGCCGACCTATCTGGCCTGCCGTGAAGCCCAGGGCGAACCGTCCTCGACACTGGCGGCGCGAAAACTGCTGGCCGCCATCCGCCCCGGCTCCGACGTGATTATCGCGACCGGGGCGGGCGTTCTGCCGAAGCTGCCGTTCGGAGAGACCGACGGCCCGCCCGGCGCGGTGGCGCTGGCCCGCAGTCTGGCGCTCGGTTTCGAAGCGAAAGTGTCGCTCGTCGCGCAGGAAGAGCATATGCCCGCCGTCGAGGCCTGCGTTCGCGTCGTCGAGGATGTCGCCCAGTCACCGGATTCAAAGGCGCAGGGTTCCATTTCGACGACCGTCTTTCCGAAGGGCGGCGAGGAAGGCCGGGCGGCGGCCATCGATATCCTCAGCCGGAAAAACCCCTCGGCGGTGATCTTCATCGAGCGCGACGGTCCGAACGAGGCAGGACATTATCATGGCGTTCGCGGCGATCGCCGCCCGCCGGGCACCGTCGCAGACATCTATCGTCTGGCGGACGAGGCAAGGAAGCGCAATATCCTGACGATCGGCGTCGGGGACGGTGGAAACGAAATCGGTTTCGGCAAGATCCGGGACGCCGTTGCCGGCCTCCTGCCGCGCGGCGGCCGCTCGCAGCCGGATGAAACGGGCATTGTCACGGTGACCGAAACGGATGTTCTCGTCAGTGCGTCCGTCTCCAATTGGGGGGCCTATGCGATCTGCGGCGCGCTCGCCATCGCGCTTGACGACGAAAGACTGGCCCATAGCGGAGATCGGGAGCATGCCTTCATCGTCGCCTGTATCGCCGCCGGCGCCCTCGACGGGGCGACCGCGCGTCCGGCCCTTGCCGTCGACGGTATCGACTGGCGCGGGCATGCGGGTGTCGCGGAACTGATGCGCAGCATCGCGATCGCCGCCAACTCCAGATCCGGGATCGGCGAGGCCGTCACCGTATCCGGCGAGGGCGAACTGCCGATTTTCACGATGCTCGACGATGCGCAGGCCACGGGAGGCTGTCACCAATGAACATATCCATGCCGGAAACCGAAATCTCACGGGATGCCTTCGGCAACGCGATCGATCCCGTCGTCGGCTTCGCCCGCGGCGCGATCATCCGGTCCAGCATCGAGGAGGCCCGGCGGCTGCGCCACGGGCAGGCCGTCGCCGCAACACGCGTCCGCCAGCTCGGGCCGCGCTCGATCGGGGTCTTCACCGGCAACCAGCGGGACTTTCCGGTGCGGCCGGACGATATCGCGACGAATTGCGAGGAGTGGGTCGGCCCCGGTCTTTACGCCGAGGAACTGCGCAAGGTCGCCATCGAGCATCTTGGCGGCCGCAATGACGACGGCTGCGCCGTGTTCAACAGAACGAGCGCCGGGATCGTGGCGGCGATCGCCGCTCTGGCCGCGCAGAAACCGGTCCTTTCCGTCGTGCCGGCCAGTGACCGGTCGCATGCATCGGTGGTCCGGGGATGCGCGCTTGCCAGAACCGAACTGAGGGAAGTGGCCTCCGACGGCGACTGGCGCAGACACATCGGGGACTGCGGTCTGGTGATCGTCACGACGGTCACCAGCGCTCTGGCGCGGCTTGACGACATGCTTGCCGTCGCCGTGGTCGAGGCGGCGCACAAGGCCGGCGCGATCGTCCTTCTCGACGAAGCCTATGGCGCCCGTCTTCGTCCGGTTCTGCATGGCGGGCGGAAGGCTCTCGCGCTGGGCGCGGACCTGGCGATCACCAATTGCGACAAGGCCGGGCTTTCGGGGCCGCGCGCCGGCGTGCTGGTCGGCCGTCCGGCTTTCGTCATGGCCGCAGCGGCCAAGGCGGCGGAATACGGCATGGAAGCCCGCGCTCCCATCGCAGCCGGCGCGCTTCGCTCGCTTCAGAAGTTCGATCCCCATCATCTGGTGCAGGAGGCCGCCGCCGGACAGGAGCTTGCCGCCGCCCTCGAGGAGAAAATGGGAGCGGGCCTCGTCGTTCGCAGCGATCTCGGGCCGATGGTCGACGAGAACGCGGTGCTTGCCGCCATTCTCGAACGTGCGTCCGTCACGGCGGACAGGATCACGATCGTGCCTTGCGAGGCGACCGCGGCGCTCGGCATGCTGCTGCTGGCGGAACACGGCATCCTGACCGTCAATACGCATGGCCAGCCGGGTGCACGGGTCTCGCTGCGCCTGAAGCCGACGCTCGACGCCCTTGCGAGCGTCGGTGGCGTGAGCGCCGTCGTGGACGCCGTGGACGACTGCCTTCGCAAGGTTGCCGCCGTCATCACCGATGAAAAGGCCATGAGGACGCTGATCCTGGGAGATTTCGCATGACCGCTTCGGGCTTTTCGGCCATCGACGAGCGTCTCGACCGGCTTGTCAATCTGGATCTCGGCGGTCGCGGCGTCGAACATCTTTACGCCGCTTCCCGGCAGTTGCTCGGCGCGTCGCCGGTGGGGGCTGCCGCCGACCGGCTCATGGCGCTGAAGCACGAGGATGTCGTGCTGGTGACGACGGGTTCGGTCTCCCGGGCCTGGATTTCGCCGGAGATCGGCGAGAACGACGGTCCTGCCGGACTGGCTGCCGTCGTTCGTGCGATCAGCCTGTCGCGCCGGGCGCTTTGCGTCGTCCTTGCGGAAGCGACGCTGATCGAGCCGATCGGCAAGCTCCTGACGGCGGCCGGCGTCACGGTCGTGCCGGTCGCAGACGGAAAGACCGCCGCGCGTGACAAAAGTCTCGCGGTGGTGTCCATGCTGCCGTTCACCACGAAGGATCAGGATGCGGCGGCCGAAGCCGCCCGTATCCTGGACGAACTGAAGCCGAGCCTGCTTTTTTCGACCGAGCGCGTCGGGCGCAATGCCGACGGCATTTATTGCAGCATGCGCGGCGTCGATTATGGCATGGAGCGGGCGCGTATCGACCATGTGTTCGACGAAGCCATCAGGCGCGGCCTGCCCACGGTGGCGGTCGGCGACGGGGGCAATGAGATCGGCATGGGGGCGGTGGCGCAAGCCGTGCGATCCCATGTCCGTTTCGGCGACGCCCGGCCGGAGGGCGGCGCCGGTATCGGCGCCACGACGGGAGCCGACGTCCTCGTCACGGCGGCGGTTTCGAACTGGGGCTGCTATGCGATCGTCGCAGCGCTTGCTGCCCGTCTCAAGGATGCCCGGCTGGTCCATGCGCCGGAGATGGAAGAGAGGCTTTTGAAGCGGGGCGTCGAGATCGGCCTGATCAATTCCGTCGACGGCGTGATCGACGCGAATGTCGATGGCATCCCGTTATCCACGCATCTTGCGGTGTCCGAGATCATCGAGGGCATCGTCAGGCCAACGCTGCGCTGACGCGCGGTCCACATCCACCAAAAGGGGAATGAAAAATGAAGAGCATACTTCTTTCCAGGGGGCGCGCCCTCGTTGCCGCCGCACTTTTCGCAGTCGGCGCAGCCGGAGCTGGACATGCCCAGGAAGCCTCGCGTCTCGATGAAATCCTGTCGCGCGGCAAGCTGATCGTCGGAGTTTCGAGCGAATCGCCGCCGTTCGGCTTCATCGATGAAAACAGCGAGCTGGTCGGCTTCGACATCGATATCGCCAGGCTGGTTGCAAAGGCGACCTTCGGCGACGAGACCAAGGTCGAATTCGTTCGCCAGAGCGCCGCCCAGCGCTGGCCCAACGCACAGAACGGCACGGTCGACTTCGGCGCGCAGACGACCACCATCTATGCCGATCGCGCCCAGCAGGTCGCCTTCACGCGCAGCTATATCGACGGCGGCGTGGTCATGGTCGTGCGCAACGATTCTCCGTTCCAGACGCTCGCCGACTTCAACAAGGCCGATGTCACCATCGCCAACCTGACCACCCCGACCCAGGAGGAGCGCGCCAAGCGCCTGTTCCCGGAGGCGCAGATCGCGACCTTCGACGGGATTGCGGCGCAGTTCAACGCCGTGAAGCTCGGCCGCGCCACCGGCGCGCAGCTGGATGGCCCGGTCGCCGCCTGGTACGTCAAGCAGAACCCCGATATGCGGGTGATCGAGGAACGTCTGACGGATGTCGTCAATACCGGTCTCTTCATGAAGCCGGGCGACTTCCGCCTGTGGCGGTATCTCGACCTGGTCGTCGACGAGATGACGGGCGGATATCTCTTTGCCGACTACAGCAGGATCTACGAGAAGTGGTTCGGGACTAAGCCGCTGAATACCAAGTGGTATCTCAATCAGCCGCAGAAGTGACCAGCCCTCTGCGGGTTCGTTAGGGAAGGGGAACTCCATTGGAAGCCTTCATTGTTTTCTTCACGAGATATTTGCCGGCATTCGCCGATGGTTTCCTCATAACGACCTGGGTGGCGGCTCTTGCCGCCCCCACCGCCATGATCTGGGCCCTGGTCCTGATCATTCCCCGCCTTGCGCGCTGGAAATGGCTGACGCGCCTGGTTGACGGTTATGTCGAGATCATGCGGAACTCCCCGCTGCTGGTGCAGATGTATCTGCTTTATTTCGGCCTGCCGCTGCTTGGTATCTTCTGGAGCAGCATCGTCTGCGGCGTGATTGCGATCGCGCTTCAGCACGGGGCCTTCCTCTCGGAGATCCTGCGTTCCGGCATCCAGTCGCTCAGTCAGCGGCAGTGGGAAGCCGGCAGCGCGATCGGCCTGCGGCGGTCCGCGGTCATCCGTCTCGTCATCCTGCCGCAGGCCTTCATCAGGGTGCTGCCGGCGCTCGGCAACCAGCTGATCGTCCTCGTCAAGGATACATCGCTGGTTTCGGCCATCGGCGTGATGGACCTGACGTTGACCGGCAAGGTGACGATCGAGCGTTCGGGCGCGTCCTTCGAGGCGTTCATCGCCGTTGCGATGTTCTATCTCGTGCTCACAACCGTGCTCGGCCTTGCCCTTCGTGTCGTCGAGGTTCGCGCAGCCCGGAGGTATGGCTGATGTTTCCCGTCCTTCAATCGAGCCTGCCCTATCTCCTGCAAGGCGCCGTCTACACCATCGTCCTGTCGGCGATCGTGGTCGTTTTCGGTACGATTCTCGGCGTCGGCGTCGGCGTTCTGGCGGCGGTCGGCGGAAAAGCCCTGCGCGCGGCCGTCACCGCCTATATTTTCGTGTTTCGCGGCATTCCCGTGCTGGTCGTGATGTTTCTGGGGTTCTACTCATTCCCCGCCATGGGCCTTAGGCTGGACGCCTATACGGCGGTGGCCGTTTCCATGATCGTCTATGTCGCCGCTTTCGTCGCGGAGGCGACGCGCGGGGCGATCGCGGCCGTTCCCGCCGGACAGCTGGAGGCGGCCAAAAGCCTTGGAATGCGCAAGGGCATGATGATGCGGGAAATCATCCTGCCGCAGGCCATGCGGCTCCTGATTGCGCCGGTGCTCAATATCTCGCTCATGGCGATCAAGCAGACCTCCTATGCCTCCATCGTCGGAGCCTGGGAACTGTCCTTCGCCGCCCGTGAAGTGGTGGAGCGCACGCTGGCGGCGTTCCAGATCTTCCTCGGCGTCATGATTATCTACTTCGTCATCTGCTATCCGCTTTCGCTTGCGGCGCGCGCGCTGGAAAAGCGCCTGGCCTTCGATCATTAAGGAGCCCCTCATGAACCCGGCTGCCGACCTTGCCTCTCGCGGTGAAGAAATTGTCGCGATCAACGGTCTCCGCAAATCCTTCGGTGCGATCGAAGTCCTCAAGGGCATCGATATTTCCGTCAAGCGCGGCGAGGTCGTCGTCGTTCTCGGCCCGAGCGGTTCGGGCAAGTCGACGATGCTGCGCTGCGTGAATTTCCTGGAAACCTTCGAACAGGGCGCGATCACGGTCAACGGGCGTCCGGTCGGCTACAAGACGACGGGCGGTGTCCGCAAGCCGGTCAGCGAGCTGGAAAATGCCCGCCTGCGCGAGCATGTCGGCATGGTGTTCCAGAGCTACAATCTCTTTCCGCATCGCACTGTCCTTCAAAACGTGATGATGGGGCCGGTCAAGGTGAAGGGCATGAATGCCGCGAAGGCGCGCGACCTCGCCATGCGGCTGCTCGGAAAGGTCGGAATGGACCACAAGGCCGATGCCTATCCGGGGCGCTTGTCCGGCGGGCAGCAGCAGCGTGTCGCCATCGCCCGGGCGCTTGCCATGGAACCCTCGGTCATGCTTTTCGACGAGGTGACGTCGGCGCTCGATCCCGAGCTTGTCGGCGAAGTGCTGAAGGTCATGCGCGAACTGGCCGAAGAGGGCATGACGATGATCGTCGTCACCCATGAAATGGGCTTTGCGCGCAGCGTCGCCGATCGTGTCATCTTCATGGATGGCGGCGTCGTCGTCGAGGCGGGGCCGCCGGCCGACATCATGGCCAACCCGAAGACGGATCGCTTCCGCGGGTTCCTGTCGCGCCATCTCTCCGAGGACGGCTGAACGCCGCCATGTCGAACGGCACGCACGCGCTTGTGCGCGGCGTGAAGATCGCACGGATCGCCAATATCGCCTAATCGCAATAGGCGACGCTCGCGCTGACCTTGCGCACCATTTCGACGACCTGCGGCAGGGCGCGCACGATCACCCCCTTGTTCGTGCCGATGAAAACTTCCTGCAACGGTAGGACCATCCGGGTCTTCAGGGTCTGTATTGTTCCCTGTCGAAGCTGTTCCTGCACCAGTCGCGTCGGCAGGATGCCGATACCGGTGCCCGACTGCACCAGATTGAGGATCGTGCCCAGGCTGTTGCAGACGTTGAGGCGCAGACCGGCGCCGGTCGAGGTGGCGAGGAAGCCGGTCGTCAGCGAATGCAGGTTGGAGGGCGCCGGCGTCGCGAAGATGCGCTGGCCGAGCAGCTCGGCGTCGGAGATGGTTCCCGACGGAAGCCGGAGCTTGCGGCTGGCGACCCAGTCGACGCTCTGGCGTCCCAGAAGCTCCAGCGCGACATTGTCGTGGGGCGGGGGCGTCGACAGGACCGCGATATCGAGCAATCCCTCCGACAGCTGGCTGGCGAGCTTATGGCTGGTGTCCACCATCGCTGCGATGCGCGTGCCGGCAAAGCGATTGTCGAGTTCGTCGAGAAGGGCCGGAAGGCACACGTCGGCGAAACTGTCGATCACGCCCACCCGGAGCGTCGGCAGGCGGGTGTTGCGGGTCTTGATGTTGGATTCGATGTCCCGCGCGATGGCGATCATCGATTCCGCATAATGCTTGAGCGCCTCGCCTTCGCTCGTCAGAACGAGCTGGCGCTTCTGGCGCACGAACAGCGACACGCCGAGCTGTTCCTCCAGCTCGCGGATCCGGTAGGAAACGGTGGGCTGGCTGACGTGCAGCCGGTCGGCTGCCGCATTGAAGCTGAGCAGCTGGGACACCCAATAGAAGGATTCGAGCGCGGAAAAGCTGAAGGCCATGATGAATAGAATTTTTCTATCGATAGCGACAATTATCCTGATTAGATTTTGATATCAAGGTCGCGTAGGTTCCGCCTATCAATTTTCAGGAACGCGGTGACCCATGTACAAGACCATTTCGCGCGAACACATTCTCGAAGACCTTCCGGAGATCGCCGAGATCCAGTCCGACGAATTGCGGGAAAAGGTGGTGGACGCCTGGGTGTTCGCGCTGGAGCGCTCCTCTTTCGACCGTGTCACGGATATTCCCGGCGAGGGCAGCCCCGGCGTGTTCGCGCTGAAGCAGGGCATGCAGGACGCCCATCTGCGCGGCGTCACGCATCTTGCCCTTGCGATCCACGACGAATTCAAGAAAACCAATCCGGATGCGAAGGTCGATCGCGACATCATTCTGGCCGGCGGCCTCTGCCACGATATCGGCAAGACCTGGGAGTTCGATCCGGTCAATCTGAAGCGCTGGCGCGAGCGGGGCGATCGCTATGGCGAGCCGTCCTTCCGCCATTCGGCCTATGGCACCCATGTCTGCCTTTCGGTCGGCCTGCCGGAGGAGATCGGCCATATCTGCATGGGACATTCGCTGGAAGGGGCGCATATCGGCCACAGCACGGAATGCTACATCATCCGCCAGGCGGATCATGCCTGGTGGCATGTTGCCGCAGCGCTCGATCTCTGCCACCCGGATACGATCGGGTTTGCCGGTCCGAACTTGCGCGTACGCCCGCTTGGCCAGCAATAGGAAGCCGTAACCGCAGTCTGAAGGAAGGAGCCGAGGTTAGAGATGGAATACACATTCCAGTTCGGCCCATTGCTGAACTACCTGCAGCAATTCGTCAGCGGATTGTGGCTGACGCTCGGCCTGTCTTTCGTCGGTATTTTCGGGGGTATCGCTCTCGGTATCGTCTGCGCCACCGTGTCGACGTCGTCCTTCGTTCTGCCGCGGCTCGCCGTGCGCATATATGTCGAGACGATGCGCAACACGCCGCTTCTGGTGCAGATCTTCGTGATCTTCTTCGGGCTGCCCAATATCGGCATCCGGCTTTCACCGCTGACCTCGGTGTTCATCGCCCTTGTCCTCAACAATGGCGGCTATGTCGCGGAGATCGTGCGCGGCGGCATCCAGGCGACGCATCGCAGCCAGGTGGAAGCGGCCGAAAGCCTCGGCCTCACCTATTTCCAGACGCTGCGTTTCGTCATCCTGCCGCCGGCGCTGGAGAAAGTGTTCACGCCGGTCGTCTCGCAATGCGTGCTCCTGATGCTGTCGACCAGTCTCGTCTCGGCCATCGGCGTCGAGGACCTCACGGGCGCGGCGATGATCGCCAGTTCCGAAACCTTCCGCACCATGGAAGTCTATCTGATCATCGCGGTGGTCTATGTCCTCTTGAATTTCATCTTCCGCGCCGTGCTCAACATGGCCGGCCTCATGATCTTCACGCGGTCCCGCCGCCGCCTGCTCGGGAGAGTATGAGATGCGCACGTTCGGCTCCCCCGAATTCCTGTTCATCGTCTATGCGCTGCGCTGGACGCTGACGCTGACCGTCATCGCCTTCATCGGCGGCGGCATCATGGGGATCGTTCTGGCGCTCCTGCGCATCGCCCGCAGCAGGGTCCTGCGTGCTGTCACCACGTTCTATATGCAGGTGATCCAGGGGCTGCCGCTGCTCGTGCTGCTGTTCCTCTGCTACTATGCGCCTTCGCTCGTCGGCCTCGAGATCGCGGCGTTGACGGCGGCCGCCGTCGCGCTCACCATCAATTCCAGCGCCTTCCTCGGCGCCATCTGGGAAAGCGCGCTCAGGGCCATTCCGAAGGCGCAATGGGAGAGCGCCGATGCGCTGGCGCTGACGCCCTACAAGACGTTGCGCTTCGTCATCGCGCCGCAGGCGATCCGCCTCGCCCTGCCGTCGACCGTCGGCTTCCTGGTGCAGATCATCAAGCAGACGTCGCTCGCCTCGATCATCGGCTTCATCGAGATCACCCGCGCCGGCCAGCTCGTCAGCAACGCCACATTCGAACCGCTGAAGGCTTTCCTGAGCGTGGCCGCCCTCTATTTCGCCGTCTGCTTCCCGCTGACGCAACTGAGCCTCTGGCTCGAGCGGCGCACGGCCCGCGGGGGTGCGCGAACATGATCGCTGCGAGAATCCCATCACCGAACGGCACGCAGAAGGCCGTTCAAACAAACCGGAACTCCTAACTGAGAGGATAGACCATGCGCCTGAAATCCCTTCTCCTGCCCCTCGTCGGGCTTCTTGCCATCACCGTCGGCGCCGCTAGCGCGTCGGCCTCGTCCCTCGACGACATCATCGCCCGCAAGAAGGTGATGATCGGCGTCGATCTGTCGGTGCCGCCCTTCGGCATCACCAACGAGCAGATGCAGCCCGACGGGCTCGATGTCGATGTCGCCAAGCTGCTGGCCAAGGATCTCGGCGTCGAACTCGAACTGGTGCCCGTCACCGGCCAGAGCCGCGTGCCGTCGTTGCAGACGGGCAAGGTCGACTTCGTCGTGGCGAGCTTCGGTATCTACACCGAGCGGGCGCTTTCGGTCGCCTTCTCCAACCCCTATGGCGGCCACAAGTCGATCATCATCGCGCCGGCCGGCACCGAGGTCAAAAGCCTGGAGGATCTCGCCGGCAAGCGTGTCGGCGTGCCGCGCGGCACGGCGCATGAAAAGATCCTGTCGGCCGCGAATGTCGAAGGCATGGAACTCGTCCGCTTCGATGACGACAGCACGACGCTCAATGCGCTCGTCTCCGGTCAGGTCGATGCGATCGGCACGGTGAACTATATCGCCGCGCAGTTGCAGGAACGCTACCCCGACAGGGGTTTCGAGGAGAAGCTGACCTATCTCGAAAGCTTCTACGGCGTTGGCCTGCGGCGCAACGAGCCGGACCTGCTGCATTGGCTCAACACCGTGCTCTTCGTCCACAAGCAGAGCGGCGAACTGGGTGAGATCTACGAGAAGTGGATGAAGACGCCCATCCCGGAACTGCCGTCGTTCTGATCGACAGTGTCGAGGGGCGCCCGCAGGGCGCCCCATCATAAAGAGGTCCGAAATGTCCGTTGTCGTCGCAAAGAACATCCACAAGAGCTTCGGCGCTCTCCAGGTGCTGAAGGGCGTGTCGCTCACGGTCGAAGGCGGAGAGGTGGTCGCCCTGATCGGCCGCAGCGGTTCCGGCAAGAGCACCTTTCTGCGCTGCCTGAACGGCCTTGAAACCATTGATGCCGGAGAAATCGAGGTGGCCGGACACCGCATGTCCAGCAAGCCGGCCGAATTGCGGAAACTCCGGCGCGATGTCGGCATCGTCTTCCAGAGCTACAATCTCTTTCCCCATCTGACGGCCGGCGAAAACATCATGCTGGCCCCCGTTCAGGTGAAGGGTCTTTCCCGAAAGGCCGCCCGCGACGAGGCCCAGCGCTGCCTGTCGCTTGTCGGGCTCGGCGATCGCTTCGACGCCTATCCGGACATGCTGTCCGGCGGCCAGCAGCAGCGCGTCGCCATCGCCCGTTCGCTCGCCATGCAGCCGCAGGTGCTGCTGTTCGACGAGGTGACCTCGGCGCTCGATCCGGAGCTGACGGGCGAGGTGCTCGCCGTCATCGAGAGCCTGGCCCGCGACGGCATGACGATGCTGCTCGTGACCCATGAAATGGGATTTGCGCGGCGCGTCGCCAACCGGACGATCTTCATGAAGGACGGCGTCATCCATGAGGAAGGGCCGTCGGCGGAGTTCTTCTCCGCGCCGAAAACGCCGGAACTGCAAGCCTTCCTGCGCTCGGAAGTGGGCTGAGCGTCGGGGTGGAGCAACCCCTGCCTTCCAACTTTCATAGAAACGTCAAGTCCGGAGGAATTCTTTTGACGCAGATCGAGCTGTTGCAGGTTGGGGCGTATCCTGACTGGGACGAGGCGCGTCTGGATGCGCATTTCCGGGTCCATCGTTATTTCGAGGCTTCGGACCGGGCGGCGTTCCTGGCCGGGCATGGCGCCGAGATCCGGGCGATTGCGACGCGCGGGGAACTGGGAGCGGACCGGGCGCTGATTTCGGCGCTGCCGAAGCTGGAGATCATCTCGGTCTACGGTGTCGGCTATGACGCGGTGGACCTCGCCGCGGCGCGCGAACGCGGTATCCGCGTCACCAATACGCCGGATGTGCTGACGAAGGATGTCGCCGATCTCGCCGTCGCCATGATGCTGGCGCAGGCGCGCGGCGTGATCGGTGCGGAGCGCTGGGCGCGCAGCGGCGACTGGGCGCGAAGGGGCGCTTTCCGCCTCACCTCGCAGGTGCACGGCAAGCGCGCCGGCATTCTCGGCCTCGGCGGCATCGGCTTCGAGGTGGCGCGGCGCCTTGCGGGCTTCGACATGGAGATCGCCTATAGCAGCCGTTCGCCGAAGGAGAAGGCAGCGGAAAGCTGGCGCTTCGTCGCCGATCCGGTCGCGCTTGCCGAACGTTCCGATTTCCTCTTCGTCACGCTCGCCGCTTCCGCCGAGACGCGCCATATCGTCGGCCGCAGGGTCATCGAGGCGCTCGGGCCGCAGGGCATGCTGATCAATGTCTCGCGCGCTTCCAACATCGACGAGACGGCCCTTCTGGACGCGCTGGAAAGCGGGGCGCTCGGCGCGGCGGCGCTAGACGTCTTTGAAGGCGAGCCGAACCTCGATCCGCGCTTCGGGGCTCTCGACAATGTGCTTTTGCAACCGCACCATGCGTCCGGAACGGTGGAGACCCGAAAGGCGATGGGCCAGCTCGTCTTCGACAACCTGTCGGCCCATTTCGCGGGCCGGCCGCTGCCCACGCCGGTTTTGTGAGGAGACCCGATGAAAGCGATCGTCATCCATGCGGCCAGGGACCTGCGGGTCGAAGACAGCGCCGTGAAGGCGCCCGGCCACGGCGAGGTGGAAATCCGCCTTGCCGCCGGCGGCATCTGCGGTTCGGATCTGCATTATTACAATCACGGCGGTTTCGGCACGGTGCGGCTCAGGGAACCGATGATCCTCGGCCATGAGGTCTCCGGCCATGTCGCGGCGCTCGGCGAAGGCGTCCCGGGCCTTGCGGTCGGCGATCTCGTCGCCGTCTCGCCCTCGCGGCCGTGCGGGGCCTGCGACTATTGCCTCAAGGGGCTGGCGAACCATTGCACCGACATGCGCTTTTACGGCTCGGCCATGCCGTTTCCGCATATCCAGGGCGCATTCCGCGAGCGGCTGGTGGTGAAGGCCAGCCAATGCGTGAAGGCCGACGGCCTTTCGGCGGGCGAAGCGGCGATGGCCGAGCCGCTCGCCGTGACGTTGCACGCCACGCGCCGGGCCGGCGAGATGCTGGGCAAGCGCGTCCTCGTCACCGGCTGCGGCCCGATCGGCGTGCTGTCGATCCTTTCCGCCAGGAGAGCGGGCGCCGTCGAGATCGTCGCCGCCGACCTGTCGCAACGGGCGCTCGGCTTTGCCCGCACGGCCGGCGCGGATCGCACGATTGATCTTGGCGACGATCCGGACGGCCTTGTCCCTTATGGCCGGGACAAGGGAAGCTTCGACGTGCTCTACGAATGCTCGGGTGCTGAGCCCGCGCTCGTGGCCGGCCTTCAGGCGCTCAGGCCGCGTGGCGTCGTCGTGCAGCTCGGGCTCGGCAGCGAGATGGCCCTGCCGATGATGATGATCACCGCCAGGGAACTGGAGCTTCGCGGCTCCTTCCGCTTCCATGAGGAATTCGCCACCGCCGTCCGCCTGATGCAGGGCGGGCTGATCGACGTCAAGCCGCTGATCACCCATACGCTGCCGCTTGCCGATGCCCGGACGGCCTTCGAGATCGCTTCGGACAAGAGCCGGTCGATGAAGACGCAGATCGCATTTTCCTGAGGACACGCTCATGAGCACGCAACTTTTCGACCTGACGGGCAAGCGGGCCCTTGTCACCGGCTCTTCGCAGGGGATCGGCCATGCGCTCGCCAGGGGGCTTGCCGCCGCCGGGGCCGGGATCATCCTCAACGGCCGCGACGAGACCAGGCTGGCGGCCGCCGCGAAGGACCTCGGCGCGAAGCACACGCTCGCCTTCGACGCCACCGACCACGAGGCGGCGCGCAGGGCGGTCGATGCTTTCGAGGCAGAGGTCGGCGCCATCGACATCCTCGTCAACAATGCCGGCATGCAGCACCGCGCGCCGCTGGAGGATTTTCCGGCCGATGCTTTCGAGCGCCTGCTGAAGACCAATATCGCGACGGTCTTCAATGTCGGCCAGGCCGTCGCCCGCCACATGATCGGGCGCGGCGCGGGCAAGATCATCAATATCGCGAGCGTCCAGACCGCGCTCGCCCGTCCGGGGATCGCCCCCTATACCGCGACCAAAGGCGCCGTCGGCAACCTCACCAAGGGCATGGCCACCGACTGGGCCCGATACGGCCTGCAATGCAACGCGATTGCGCCCGGCTATTTCGACACGCCGCTGAACGCCGCCCTCGTCGCCGATCCGGCCTTTTCCGACTGGCTGGAAAAGCGCACCCCGGCCGGCCGCTGGGGCAAGGTGGAGGAACTGGTCGGCGCCTGCATCTTCCTTTCCTCCGATGCGTCCGCCTTCGTCAACGGGCATGTGCTCTATGTCGATGGCGGCATAACGGCCTCGCTCTGAGATGGCGCAGCCGACCGTCCCGAGCCGCATCGTCCTGATGGGTGTCGCCGGCAGCGGCAAGTCCGCCGTCGGCGCGGCGCTCGCGGCCCGCATCGACGCCGTCTATCTCGACGGCGACGATCTGCATCCGCCGGAGAACATCGCCAGAATGAGCCGCGGCGAGCCGCTGACGGACGATGATCGCTGGCCCTGGCTCACCCTGATCGGCCAAAGGTTCGCTAAAGCGGACGGTATCCTTATCTTCGGCTGCTCGGCGCTGAAGCGCCGCTACCGCGATCGTATCCGCGAGGAAGCCGGCGCGCCCGTCACCTTCGTCCATCTTGCCGGCAGCCGGGCGCTGATCGCCGCCCGCATGGGCGCGCGCGCCGGCCATTTCATGCCGGCGAGCCTTCTCGACAGCCAGTTCGAAGCGCTCGAACCGCCCGAGGATGATGAAGATGCGATCACCGTCGATATCGACAGGCCGCTTGAAACGCTCGTGGACACGATTGCCGCGAAACTGAAGGAGACCCGACCATGACGAACAGCGTGGCGCTGATCGGCGCAGGGGCCATGGGCGGGGCCATCGGCCGCCGGCTGGTGGAGACCGGCAATCGCCTGGCCGTTTTCGACCTCGACGAGGGGAAGGTGAACGAGCTGGTGCGACGGGGCGCCACGGCCGCCCCGACGGCCGCCGAAGCGGCCGCCGTCAGCGACTATGTCGTTCTCAGTCTCAATTCGCCGGCGATCGTCCGTCGCGCGGTTTTCGGACCGGAGGGCGTGGCGGCGGGAGCAAGGCGCGGAACGCTGATCATCGACATGTCCTCGATCGATCCGGACATGACGAAGGAACTGGCGGCGGAGGCGGCCGGGAAGGGATTGCGCTGGGTCGACAGCCCGCTTTCGGGCGGCGCGCCCAAGGCGCTTGCCGGCGAACTCGCGCTGATGGCAGGAGGCGAGGCCCGGGATGTGGCGGACGCCCATGCGGTTCTCCGGCATGTCGCCGCCAATTATACGCATATGGGGCCGGTCGGCGCGGGCCAGACGACCAAGCTGATCAATCAGGTGCTGTGCGGCCTCGGCTTCCTCGCGGTCGCCGAGGCGACGCAACTGGCGCTCGACGCCGGCGTCGATGCGGCGAAAATCCCGCAGGCGCTGAAGGGCGGGCGCGCCGACAGCGCCATCCTGCAGGAATACATGCCCCGCTTCGCGGCGAAGGATTATCGCCGTACCGGCCGTATCGACAACATGGTGAAAGACCTTGCCGGCGCGCAGGATCTGGCGCGGCGCACCCATACCGCCATGCCGCTCACCGCCCTTTGCGCCGAAATCCATCGCATGCTGACCGCCTCGGGCCTCGGCGGCGAGGACCAGGCGGCGCTGATGGAATTCTTCCGCGGACCGAAAAAGGAGAACTTCGAATGATCACGCGTTTCGCCCTGTTCGAGGGCAAGGTGAAGGATGGCCGGACGGAGGCCTTCCGCAAGGCCGTCATCGAACGCATCCTGCCGGAATGGAAGCAGTTTCCGCATGCCACCGATGTGCGCGTCTCGTTTGCCGAAGCCAGGGACGACGGCGCGCCGGAATATCCGATGATCCTTGCCGTCAACTATCCAAGTCTTGCGGCCGTGGAAGAGGCGCTGGCAAGCCCGGCGCGTGCGCGCGCACGCGCAGCGACCGACGCCGTCCTTGCGCAATTCTTCGAAGGCCGCATCCACCACCACATAACACTCGCCAACGAATATGCACTTTGAGCAGCGATGAAGGCGGGCGGGCGGAAGACGATGGCCCCAGGGTATCGGTTCACGCGCCGATCAGGGACGGCCTGACATCCGCCTCGAACGACTTCAGCGCGGCGCCAATGGCCTGATGCATGTCGAGATAGCGGTATGATCCGAGCCGGCCGCCGAAAATGGTGTCCTTCTCGCCAGCCGCCAGTTCCTTGTACAGGCGATAGGTTTTCTTATCCTCGGCGGTATCGACGGGATAATACGGTTCGTCGGAACGTCCGGCGGCCCGGGAATATTCCTTCACGACCACCGTCTTTTCCGTCTGGTATCGTCTTTCCGGATTGAAATGACGGAACTCGAGAATGCGGGTGTAGGGAATGTCCTCATCGGCATAGTTCATCACGGCGGTTCCCTGAAAATCACCGACGGGAAGAACCTCTTCCTCGAAATCGATCGTGCGCCATTTCAATTCACCGGCCCTGTAACCGAAGTACCGGTCGATAGGCCCCGTGTAGACCACGGGTTTTCCCGCGGGAATATCGGCGCGGATGTCGAAGTAATCGACGCCCAGCCGAACCTCGATCAGCGGGTTGGCCAGCATCCTGTGGAAAATGGCGGTATAGCCATCGACGGGAAGTCCCTCATACGGGTCGTTGAAATAGCGGCTGTTGAAATCGTAACGGACCGGCAGTCTCGTGATGATCGATTCCGGCAATTCACGCGGATCGGTTTGCCATTGCTTGGCCGTGTACCCCCGGATGAACGCTTCATAAAGCGGCCGCCCGATCAGGGAGATGGCTTTTTCCTCCAGATTTTCTGGAACCCTGCCACTGACTTCCGACGCCTGTTTCGCGACGAGGGCGCGGGCTTCGTCCGGGCTCATGCGGTGGCCGAAGAACTGGCAGATCGTGCCCAGATTGATCGGCATGGCATAGACCTGCCCCTTATGGGTGGAGAATACCCGATGCTGATAGCTTGTGAACGCCGTGAAGCCGTTCAGATAGTCCCAGACAGCCTTGTTGGGCGTGTGAAACAGATGGGCGCCGTATTTGTGGACCTCGATCCCGGTCTCGCGATTGTCCTCGCTATAGGCGTTGCCGCCGATGTGCGGACGCCGGTCCAGAAGCAAAACGCGTTTGCCGAGGCTATTGGCGACGCGTTCGGCAATGGTGGCGCCGAAGAAGCCGGCTCCGACGACGATGATGTCAAATTCTCGCATGGGTCATGCCTTTTATGCCGGGATTTTGTGGGAGGCTGCCGGGGCGTGCCGGTCGTCGAGCGCATGCGGCCTGCTCCAGATCTTCTTATTCAGGACTTTTCCTTTAGTCATTCGACCTCAACAAGTTCGACGTTCAGGTTATGCTTCCTGGCCTGTTGTCATGATTTCGAGCTGTTCTCTCGCATTCCGATATGTGAAAGGCCGCTGCAGGATGCGGCGAGAAACGTATTCAGCTTCAGTTCGCGGGACGGCAGGTGGGTAGGAGGCAACCTCAAAAAGGACTGCGTGATTTCAGCCAATTGTGTTTCCTTCAGATTTTCAAAGTTTCGATGGAGACCATGATGGTCAGGCTGAAATTACCCGATGGAAGTATGTCCGTGCGCCGTGTCGATATGCAAGCGATGTTACGGATCGGGAATGGGAGCTTATCGCACTCTTTACATCAACGTTATGCTCATGAGATATCTCTCAAGATGTTGATATAATTTATATATTTTAAATCCTCCCCTGTCGTTGATGCTCGTCATAATACTGAAACTGCTCCTCAATCTTTGCTAAGTGCTGGAGCATGTCCCGGTCTTTCGGGAGCTAATTCAAGGTTTCATTCTTTGGCTGAAGACGAGAATAAATCCAGCTTGGCACCAGCCTGGATTGCGATTAGTGGGTCAAGGTCCTCGAGGTATCCTCTCAATGCGCGATCATTTCCAGAACTCTACAAGCCAAACAGATGGGCAATCTATGAACGCAGGAAGTCAGGCTATTTCCACCAAGCGTTTACCTGTGAGCTTGGAAGTTCCTGAAGCATGGTTTCGCAATCCGCTGGATGGTGATCGTCATCGGCAGATGTTTACAGTGCTGAGCGTCGCGCTTGCGAAATTGCCTACAGATGTGAAGCTATCGATCGTGACATGGGGTTCATATCGCGCGCCTCGAAGTGCTCCAAAAGGCGGTGCGACCTTCTCTTTTCATTCTATCGGGAACGTTGAGAATGTTTGGAGAATAAAGGAGACTTCGATAGCAGGATTTTATTCTTTTGATGCTAGCGGCTACTCTGGTTGGAGTTCATTATCCCGCTCGCCAGAAACCCACCGAAATCGTATAGCAAGCAAGAATATTATTGCTGCAGAAAAATTCGTCTCATCGCTAAAAGAAAATCTCCGCAGAGGAAATTTATCAAAGTATCGTCAATCCGATGAGCCGTTTCGATCAGATAAACCTTACGTGTATTTTCCTCTCCAACTGCTTGATGATCCGGTCAGCGAGTTTAACCGAATTCAGCCATTGGTGGTTTTGGACAAGGCCGCAGAATTGGCTGACCAATCGGATGTTGCACTCGTCGTCAAGCGCCATCCATTGTGCCGTAACGAATTAGTAACGCGTGCGCTTGCCGAGGTCGTGAACCGATACAGAAATGTCCAGGTATCTTCCGCGTCAGTTCATCTCCACCTGGAATCGTGCCAGGCAGTCCTGATTGGTAATTCTGGAGTTGGCTTGGAAGCTCTGCTGTACGGGAAGCCTATTTTTAGCTTTGCGTCCAGTGAGTATGAAAGTGTTACCACATGGCTCCACGATGTAGAGGATATTGAGAAAGCATTCACGGATCAGTCCTCGATCTCCGATGAGCAAAGAAAAAAATTCCTGGCATATTATCTCGATGAATGCTGTTTCTCTATATATGATCAGCAATCTGTCGATCGTCGGGTAAATGAAGCTCTATCGAATCTAACCGCGAGCGAGGGCCCTCTCCCAGAAGATAGTAACAGTGCACTTTTTGCTGCATACGGTCAGATTGAACAGCTGCGTAGCGCCAACATGCAGATGCAGGCGGAGATTGCAAAATTACGAGAGATTGCCGAAGAAGCAGTGAAGTTAAGTTCCGCACATTCAGAGATGGACCGCCCGTCGCAACGGCAACGCGATGAGAATGCACGTGCGGTCGAGTTTGCCTTGATGCTACAGCACTCCAGCCTTGAGAATCAAATTAATAATAAGGCCATAAAACGGATCACGAACGAAGCCTACTCTGCTTATGCCGCGCTGGCGATTAATTTACATGAGAATGGTTCACTGCGAGACGCTATCGACTCTGAGCTATTGCGCTCCGGCTATGCCTCGGGATTAGATAGTTCGGTCCGCCATCGGAATATCACTGCCTCAGACTATCAGATGTTACATGACAACGATGAGGGATACCAAACCAACAATTGGCTTGTTGATCACAGTGATATCATCATGTCGGCCAATCCGAAGACGATTGTAGAGCTTGGGTGCGGGAATGGGAAATTTTTGCATAAAATCGCCTCGTCGTCTGTCGAGCGTATAATTGGGTTGGATTGGGCCAGGTCACCGCTTCTCGATGAGTTGCCAAGTAAGGTCGAGTTTGTGCAAACGAACGCTTTGACCGATGAGATATATGAAGGTGATATATGTTGTTCCGCTGACGTGTTGGAGCATTTCAAGCCGCAGGATTTGCCGAATATCATACATAAACTGCATCACAGTGCGCAGATAAATTACCATGTAATCGCGTGTTATGATGACGGTCATAGTCATTGCGCGGTTCTGCATCCTGGTCAGTGGCTTGCTCTTTTCAAGACGATTAGTCAACGTTACGAGTTAGCGGCGATTATACCAAGACGGGGCAGGCCGGATCAGATTGTGTGTGTCATTACTAATCTTCCAGGAGCCGCCTCTTTCTTTTCGAGGATGGAAAACTTTGTCGGAACCTGGATAACGGACACCGGACAGAGCGTTACCTTGGACGAAAATTTTCGCGTTTTAGTCCAAGGACAGCAACAGGCTTCCTGGGTCAAAATCAACGATGATCTAGCCTGCCTTAGTTGGAACAATAGGAAAATGATTGATCTTGCAGAGGTGGTTGACGATCATAGCAGGCTCTCAATCCTCAACCTAAATGGTGATCGTTTCAGTGTGAAACGAGGCGCTTGATATGTGTAGTTTTGGGATTTTTGGAATCTTTCTGGAGTTGCCTCCAGAAGACCGGATTGAATATATTACAGGCCGGAAAATGACTTCCGCCGATAGACAATCTTGAGGCGCAGCATTGCGGGTGGCTTTACGCTCCGTAAAACGCGCTCATCCAGTCTTATCGCAAGCGTTTTCGGCATTCGGATCCGGGCAAAACTGTTGCAGGCTGGGCGCCGGTCCGGAATGCTCGTTCCTGCCGCCGGTGGCCGGGTGGTGGTATGCGCGCCTTCCTCTCCAGTTCCGCGAAAGCCAATGAACCGATAATGCCATCTGAGCGAGGACCCTTTCGTCCGAAGTCTTCCGGAGACACTGATGCAGCTGCTACAATCCCCCCTCCTGTCCATTTGCGTGCCGACATACAACAGGCAATTCCTGCTTCAGCGAAATGTCGAGTTTCACCTGGAAGCCTTTCGGACGATCGGCATCCCCTTCGAGATCGTGATCGTCGACGACTGCTCGACGGACGGAACGGCGCAATATCTGGAAGAGATTTCGGAAAACCCTGAAATAAGCGCCTTCCGGCGCGTGAAGAATTCCGGCTTTGTGAGTAACTATGCCTTCGCCATGCGGCGGGCGCGGGGCAAATATGCGACGTTTCTGGGAGACGACGATCTGCTGATCCCGGAAAAGGTGATCGAATACGTCCGGATCATGGAGGAGGATCCGGCGCTCGGCGTGGTGCAGGCGCCCTGGATGCTGGTCGACGAGCGGGGCGGGGTAAGCCGCAACGCCGGGCCGTTCTACAAGGTCCCGGGCGGTGCGATCCGGCATGAGCGCGGGAATTTCCGGTCTCTTCTGGATATGATTTTCGACTCCCACGTCTTTCCGGAATTCATGATTATCCGCCGGGACGTCCTGAGCCGGTCCATTTCGAAGGCCACGCCGTTCATTTTCTGGGCTTTCTTCTATACGGGGCGGGCGCTCGAGCAGGCGGACATGCTGTTCCTGGCGGAGCCATTTGCGCGAGTCACGGCGGCATCGGATGATCCCCGCTTGCAGCAGGGAAATCACGAATGCATGTTCGAGTGGGATAAATATCGTGGCGGCCTGGAATATCTGGCGTCAAAAACGATGCGGAAACAAGATCCTCTCTCCGACAATCGCGGCCTGCTCCAGGAGAAGATAAACCGGTTCATGCTGGTCCGCCAGGGCGTGGCCCTGCGTCTGCATATCGACGCGCATAACTGGGCCGAGGCCTATGTCATGTATCATCGCATGTCGCTTTACGGCACTCCCCCGCTGCCCGAGCAGATGTATGACAATATCTGCAAGCTGGCCGGTATCGTGAGTGCTGCGCGTGATGCCTTCGAATTCTCGACCGCTCCCATCATCCTCGATCCGATCATCGGCGGGGATACATTGAAGCTGCTGCCGGCCGACGTGCGTTCCAGATTGACGCAGGCGAGCCCGGACCAGCAGTCTGCAGCAGAGCCCAACGCCTACCTGCGCATGGATCCGGAATTCCCGCCTCATCTGCGGCAGAAGGACGGGGTGTTCGATATCCGGGATTATGTGGCCCAGTTCGTCTGACGGGGCTTTCCGGACGGCTCTTTCTATTCCGTCGGTCCCAGAAGGGTTTCGGCGATCCTTGCCGCGGCCGTGACATGCTGGCGGCAGGCGGCGGCTGCCGCTTCCGGATCGTTCTTGTCGATGAAGGCGAAAATCTCCCGGATCTGGGCAGGGCCGGAAACCGTGCGGCTGGCTGTCGAGAGCGTCATCACGCGCAGCCGTGAGATACGGCTGTTCAGCCGGCTGACGATATCCCAGGCGATATTGTGGCCGCTGGCCTCGAAGATGATCCGATAGAACTCGGTGGTGGCGTCCAGGATGCCCGGAGGGGAATTCTGCCGCGAGGTGCGGTCGAGGTCGTCCAGCGCCTTTTTCAGCCGCGTCTTCACCTGCGCGTCGGCCAGGCGCGCGCAGTCGGCGACTGCCCTCGATTCGAGTGCGGCGCGGATATCGTAGATCTGGCGGGCGTCGTTCCAGTCGAGCCGCGCCACGATCGGCCCCTGTTTTGCAAGCATTTCCACAAGCCCTTCCGCCTCCAGATGGCGGATGACCTCGCGGATCACCGAGCGCGAAACGCCGAGCTGGTCGCAAAGCGTGCGCTCGACGAGGCGTTCGCCGGGCTCGAACAGGCCGCTGATGATTGCGCGCCGCATCCGGTCGAGCGCGATCTCCCGCAGGGTGGCTGGCGGATTGTTGATTCGAAGGGCGGCCAGATTTGCAGCGTTCTTGCTCATGGCTTGGTGTAGCCGCAAAAAATCCCGGGCACAAGCTCTTGACACGCTGTCGTATGGTATACCAACATACGACTAGATGAATTGACAGGAGTTTCCCGTGGCGCCGACCATTCGCAAGACCCTTTTGCACGTAGAGACGACGCTGATCGAAGGCGGCCGGGCTGCGCCTGTGCCGCTGAAGCTGATCGCCGCCATGGCCGTCGTCAGGAATCCCTGGGCGGGCCGCGGCTTCGTGGAGGATCTGAAGCCGGGCATCAACGAGCTGGCCCCCGTTCTCGGTGAGTTGCTGACGAAGATGATCATCGATACGGCCGGCTCCGGCGAGGTCGTGGAGGCCTATGGCAAGTCGGCGGTCGTCGGGCTCGATGGCGAGATCGAACATGCCTCGGCGCTGATCCATACGCTGCGTTTCGGAAACCACTACCGCTCGGCGGTGGGCGCCAAATCCTATCTCGCCTTCTGCAACACGCGCGGCCCGGCGAATGCCCCGGTCATGATCCCGCTGATGGACAAGAACGACGAAGGACGCCGTTCGCATTACCTGACGATCCAGTGCGCCATCCCCGATGCGCCGGCCGCCGACGAGATCGTCGTCGCGCTCGGTGCTTCGATCGGCGGCCGGCCGCATCATCGTATCGGCGACCGTTACCAGGACCTTCAGGAGCTGGGTCACGATGTTGCAAACCCTGCCGCGGTCTAGGACATCGTCGGGTGCGGCCTATCTCGACCGGGGCCGGCGGGGCGAGACCGTCGTCCTCGTTCACGGGGTGGGGATGCGGATCGAGGCGTGGGCTCCGCAGATCGACCGGCTCGCGGAGGATTTTCGGGTCATTGCCGTCGATCTTCCCGGGCACGGCCAGTCGGCCCCGCTTGGTGCGCCGCCGCAGCTTGCGCATTTCGTCGAATGGTTCGACCGGACTCTCGACGCTCTTGGGACGGGGCCTGTCAGTGTCGTCGGCCATTCGATGGGCGCGCTGATCGCGACCGGCATTGCGGCGACCGCGCCCGAACGGGTGAAGCGGGTGGCCCTGCTCAACGGCGTCCATCGCCGCAGCGCGGCCGCGCGCAAGGCCGTGGAGGCGCGGGCGAGGGAAATCGCTTCGGGCGTCTTCGACCGGGAGGCTCCGCTCCTGCGCTGGTTTTCTCCCGACGAGCGGACAAGCGAGGCCCATTCTCTGACGCGCGACTTGCTGAATGCCGTCGATCCGGCGGGCTATGCGGCCGCCTATCAGGCCTTTGCGACCGGGGATTCGCTCTATTCCCATTGCTGGCCGAACGTGGCATTTCCGGCGCTGTTCCTCACCGGCGCCGGCGATCTGAACTCGACGGCCGGAATGGCGAGGGAAATGGCCGCCGCCGCCCCGCATGGCCGCGCCGTCGTGATCGAGGGGCATCGCCATATGGTGAATCTCACCGCGCCCGAGGCGGTGAACCGGGCGCTCGTCGACTGGCTTCATTGGGAGGTGGAGAATGAAATTTGACCCCAGAACCCTGCGTGATGCCTTCGGCGCCTTCCTGACGGGCGTGACCGTGGTCACGACGGTCAACGACGAAGGCGATCCCATCGGCTTTACCGCCAACAGCTTTACGAGCGTCTCGCTCGATCCCCCGCTTCTCCTCGTCTGCCTCGCCAAGACCTCGCGCAATTACGCGGTGCTGACAGGCGCCAGGGGTTTCGGTGTCAACATACTGTCAGAAGACCAGAAGGGCGTTTCCAATACGTTCGCCCGTCCGGTGGAGGATCGCTTCGCGACCGTCGACTGGCGCAAGGGGCCGAATGGCGCGCCGGTTTTCGCCGATGTCGCGGCCTGGTTCGATTGCTCGACGCACGATGTGGTGGATGCCGGCGATCATGTCATCCTGATTGGCCGTGTCGAGGGTTTCGACAACAGCGGCAAGACAGGGCTCGGCTATGCCCGCGGCGGCTATTTCACCCCCACGCTCGCCGACAAGAGCCTGCTTGCCTCCGTCGACGGCGGCCTGCTGCTCGGGGCCGTAGCGGTGCGCAACGGGGAGATCCTCCTCGTCGAGGACGGCATGGGTGGCTGGACGCTGCCTTTCGTCGAGAAAGATGAAAGCGACGGCCTCGAGGCGCTCGAACGCTATGTGGCGGAAGAGACGGGGCTGGCCGTCCAGACCGGGCTCCTCTATTCCGTCTATGAGGATACCGCGACCGGCCGGCAGCATGTCGTCTATCGCGCCGAACTGGGGGAGGGGCCGCTGAAGAACGGGGCATTCTTCCCGATCCAGTCGCCGCCGCTTGCGGCGATACCCGATTCCGCCGTGCGCGATATCGTTCGGCGCTACGGCGCGGAAAGCCCGTTCGGCAACTTCGGCATCTATTTCGGCAATCAGGAAAAGGGTCGCGTCCACGCTGTGGCCGTCAAAGGGTGAATCCATGAAATTCTCGCTGTTTGTCCATATGGAGCGGCTGGATGCCAGCCAGAACCATCAGCAGCTCTATGACGAGTTCATCGCGCTGTGCGAGATCGCCGACCGGGGCGGCATGCATGCGATCTGGACCGGCGAGCACCATGCGATGGATTTCACCATTGCCCCCAATCCTTTCGTCAGTATCGCCGATCTCGCCCGCCGCACCCGCAACGTGCGGCTCGGGACCGGCACGGTGATCGCGCCGTTCTGGCATCCGATCAAGCTGGCGGGCGAGGCGGCGATGACCGACATCATCGCCGGCGGGCGCCTCGACGTCGGCGTCGCGCGCGGCGCCTACAGCTTCGAATACGAACGCCTGCTGCCGGGCCTCGACGCCTGGGGCGCGGGCCAGCGGATGCGCGAGCTGATCCCCGCCGTGAAGGGCCTCTGGGAAGGGGATTACGCCCATGACGGCGAGTTCTGGACGTTTCCGAAGACGACCTCCGCGCCGAAGCCCGTGCAGCAGCCGCATCCGCCGATCTGGGTCGCAGCACGCGATCCGAACAGCCATGAATTCGCCGTCGCCAACGGCTGCAACGTGCAGTGCACGCCGCTTGCCAACGGCGAGGCGGAAATCGCCAGCCTGATGGAGCGTTTCGAGGCGGCCTGCAAGAAGGCCCCGGACATGCCGCGGCCGAAGATCATGCTGCTCCAGCACACCTATGTCGGCTCCGACGCGGCCGATATCGAAAGGGCGGCGAAGGAGATCAGCACCTATTACAATTACTTCTTCGCCTGGTTCAAAAACGAGCGGCCGATCGAACAGGGCCTCATCGAGCGCCTTTCGGAGGAAGAGCTTGCCGCCAATCCCAATCTCGCGCCGCAGAAGATGCGTGAAAACATGCCGATCGGCACGGCAGGCGACGTCATTCAGCGCCTGAAGGTCTACGAGGACCTCGGCTATGACGAATATTCCTTCTGGATCGACACCGGCATGAGCTTCGAGCGCAAGAAGGCTTCGCTCGAGCGCTTCATCGCCGATGTCATGCCGGCGTTCCGGTGAGGCGGCCATGCAGATGTTCCAGCAATATATAGACGGCGTATTCGAGGACGGGACGGCCCGCTTCGATTCGCTCGATCCCGCCACCGGCAAGACGTGGGCCTCGATGCCGGAAGCGCGCGAGGGCGATGTCGACCGCGCCGTGAAAGCCGCGCAGCATGCCCTGTGGGCCGGGGAATGGCCGGCCATGACCGCGACGGCGCGCGGAAAACTGCTCTACAGGCTTGCCGATCTGGTGCAGGCCAACGCCCAGCGCCTTGCCGAACTGGAGACCCGCGACACCGGCAAGATCATCCGGGAAACCTCGGCGCAGATCGCCTATGTGGCCGATTACTATCGCTATTATGCCGGCCTTGCCGACAAGATCGAGGGCGCGACGCTTGCCATCGACAAGGCGGACATGGACGTCTGGACGCGCCGGGAGCCGGTCGGCGTGGTCGCGGCGATCGTTCCCTGGAACAGCCAGCTCTTTCTCGCCGCCGTCAAGATCGGGCCGGCGCTCGCTGCCGGCTGCACGCTCGTCGTCAAGGCCTCGGAAGACGGGCCGGCGCCGCTGCTCGAATTTGCCCGCCTCGTGCATGATGCGGGCTTCCCGGCGGGGGTGTTCAACATCGTCACCGGTTTCGGCCCGACCTGCGGCAGCGCGTTGACGCGTCATCCGGGCGTCGACCATATCGCCTTCACCGGCGGTCCCTCCACCGCCGCGCAGGTGGTGCGCAATTCGGCGGAAAACCTCGCCACCACCTCGCTGGAACTCGGCGGCAAGTCCCCCTTCGTGGTCTTTGCCGACGCCGATCTCGAAAGCGCGGCCAATGCGCAGGTCGCCGGCATCTTCGCTGCGACGGGCCAGAGCTGCGTGGCGGGTTCGCGCCTTATCGTCGAGGCTTCCGTCAAGGATCGTTTCCTTCAACTGCTGAAGACGAAAGCGGAGGCGATCCGCATCGGCGCGCCGCTCGACATGTCGAGCGAAGTCGGCCCGCTTTGCACCCGCCGCCAGCGCGATCATATCGAAAGCGTGGTGGCCGCTTCGCTTGCGGCCGGCGCGCGGCTGGTGACCGGCGGTCGAAACGGACAGGGCGAGGGCTTCTATTATCTGCCGACCATCCTCGATTGCGATGACGTCGCCGCGCCTTCGGCGGAGACCGAACTCTTCGGGCCGGTGCTGTCGGTGCTGTCCTTCAAGACCGAGGACGAGGCCGTCGGCCTCGCCAACGGCACGCCTTACGGGCTTGCGTCCGGCGTCTTCACGTCCAACCTTGCCCGCGCCCACCGCATGATCAGGCGCATCCGGGCCGGCATCGTCTGGGTCAACACCTATCGTGCCGTCTCGCCGATCGCGCCTTTCGGCGGCTACGGCCAGTCCGGCCAGGGCCGCGAGGGCGGGCTTGCCGCCGCGCTCGACTATACGAGGACCAAGACCATCTGGCTCCGGACCTCCGACGATCCGATCCCCGATCCTTTCATCATGCGGTGATGGCCATGTATTACGAAATCCGCACCTACCGGCTGAAGAACGGCGGCATTCCCGAATATCTCAAGGCGGTGGGCGAGGAGGGGATCGCCATCCAGAAGCGCCATCTCGGCAATCTCGTCGGCTATTTTTCCTCGGAGATCGGGCCGGTCAACGAGATCGTCCATATCTGGGGCTTTACGGGGCTGGACGACAGGCAGGCGCGGCGCGCGCGCCTTGCCGCCGACCCCGAATGGCAGGCTTTCCTGCCGAAGATCCGCGATCTCATCGTCACCGCGGAGAACAAGATCATGACGCCGGCGGCGTTCTCGCCCATTGGCGGCGGCGCGCCGGCCTGAACCAATCGAACGACAACCAGAACCAAGGAGAACGGGAACATGAAAAACAGGGTCGCAATCGCATTTCTCGCCGCAACGGTCGGCTTCGCCGGAAGCGCTGCCGCACAGGAGATGGTGTTCACCAGCTGGGGCGGCACGACGCAGGACGCCCAGAAGACCTATTGGGCGGAGAGTTTCACGACAAGCAGCGGCATCAAGGTCACCCAGGACGGACCGACCGACTACGGCAAGATCAAGGCCATGGTCGAATCCGGCAATGTGACCTGGGACGTCGTCGACGTGGAGGGCGACTATGCCGTTCAGGCCGGAAATGCGGGCCTGCTCGAGAAGCTCGACTTCTCGGTCATCGACAGGTCGAAGCTCGATCCGCGCTTTGTGACCGATTATTCCGTCGGCAGCTTCTATTATTCCTTCGTGATCGGCTGCAACACGGATGCGGTCGCCGAATGCCCAAAGACCTGGGCCGATCTGTTCGATACCGCGAAATTCCCCGGCAAGCGCACCTTCTACAAGTGGTCGGCGCCGGGCGTCGTGGAAGCTGCGCTGCTTGCCGACGGCGTGCCGGCCGACCAGCTCTACCCGCTCGACCTCGACCGCGCCTTCAAGAAGCTCGACACGATCAAGGCCGATATCATCTGGTGGGACAGCGGCGCCCAGTCGCAGCAGCTTCTCGCGTCGGCCGAAGCTCCCTTTGGGTCGTTCTGGAACGGTCGCCTGACGGCGCTTGCCGAAACCGGCGTTTCGGTCGAGACGTCCTGGACCAACAATATCACGGCGGCCGATTCCCTCGTCGTGCCCAAGGGCGCGAAGAACAAGGAAGCGGCGATGAAGTTCATCGCGGCGGCCACCAGCGGCCCGGCCCAGGCGCAATTCGCCACCGAGACCGGCTATGCGCCGATCAATCTCGAGGCCAGCGCGCTGATGGACGCCGAATTGCGCAAGACGCTTCCCGACATGCAGGCCGAAACGCAGGTGAACGCCGACATGTCCTATTGGGCGGAGCACCGCGACGAGATCGGAACCCGCTGGTACGCCTGGCAGGCCGAATAAAGCTGCGGGTGGAGAACGCTTGCGGACCGGCGGGAAACGCCGGTCCGTCTTCCTGATCGAATGGATGGACGACCATGGCTCTTTGGGCGACAGCCGGCGCGACAGGCAACGGGAAAAGGGACGGCAGCCTCGGCTATCTCGTGCCCGCCCTGCTGCTTGTCGTGATCTTCTTCATCATCCCCGTTCTGATGCTCCTGCTGCGCAGCGTGCTGGAGCCGGAGCCGGGCTTGCAGAACTATGCGACCCTGCTCGGCTCCACCACCTATCTCAGGATCTTCCTCAACACGTTCATCGTGGCCGCCGTCGTCACGATCCTGTCCGTCTCCATCGGTTATCCGGTCGCCTGGTTGCTTGCCATCATGCCGGAAAAATGGTCGCGGCTGGTCCTCGCCATCATCATCCTGTCGATGTGGACCAATCTTCTCGCCCGAACCTACGCCTGGATGGTGCTTCTCCAGCGCACGGGCGTGATCAACAAGACGCTGATGGGTCTCGGCCTGATCGACGCGCCGCTGCCGCTGGTCAACAATCTCGTCGGCGTCACCATCGGCATGACCTATATCATGCTGCCCTTCGTCATCCTGCCGTTGATGGGCGTCATCCGGGCAATCGATCCCGGCATCCTGCGCGCGGCCGCACTCTGTGGCGCCGGCCGGCTGCAATGTTTCCTCCGGGTGCTCCTGCCGCTCTCGCTGCCCGGCGTGGCGGCCGGCGCGCTGATGGTCTTCGTCATGTCGCTCGGCTATTTCGTGACGCCGGCGCTGCTGGGCGGCACCTCCAACATGATGCTGGCCGAACTCGTGGCGCAATTCGTGCAGTCGCTGGTCAACTGGGGCATGGGGGGAGCTGCGGCGCTGGTGCTGCTCGTCGTCACGCTTGCGCTCTATGCGGTGCAGCTGCGCTATTTCAACCCCAATGCGGCGAGGTAGGCCATGCTGCTCGATTTCGACAAGCTTGGCGCGCTGCGCGGCGTTCTCATCGGGATTACGGTCGCCGTCTGCCTGTTCCTGATCCTGCCGATCGTCTTCATCGCCGCGCTCTCCTTCGGCTCGTCGCAATGGCTGATCTTTCCGCCGCCGTCGTGGACCTTCCGATGGTATCACGATCTCTTTGCCGATCCGCGCTGGTTCTATGCGGCGCTGACCAGCCTGAAGATCGCCGCGATCGTCACCGTGCTTTCGGTCGTCATCGGCTTCCTGACCGCGCTCGGCCTGAACCGGGGACGGTTCCCGGGGCGGGACGCGTTGCGCGCACTGTTCCTGACGCCGATGATCCTGCCGGTGGTGGTGCTCGCCGTGGCGCTCTATGCGCTCTTCCTGAAGCTCGGCCTTGCCGGCACGACCTTCGCCTTCGTTGTCGCCCACCTGCTGATTGCATTGCCGTTCTCGATCATCTCGATCGGCAATGCGCTCGAAGGGTTCGACAAGTCGATAGAGGACGCGGCGATCCTGTGCGGGGCGAGCCCCTGGGAGGCGCGCCTGCGGGTGACGGTGCCGGCGATCAGCCACGGCATCTTCGCCGCCGCGGTCTTCTCCTTTCTCGCCTCCTGGGACGAGGTCGTCCTGGCGATCTTCATGGCGAGCCCGACATTGCAGACCCTGCCGGTGAAGATCTGGACGACGCTCAGGCAGGATCTGACGCCGGTGATCGCCGCCGCTTCCACGCTGCTGATCGCCTTCACCATTCTTCTGATGATACTGGCGGCGCTTGTCCGCAAGGGACCAAAGACATGAGCGAACCCTTTCTCAACATTCGCGGCATCCGCAAGACGTTCGGTTCGTTCACGGCTGTCAGGGATGTGACCATGGATATCGCGCAGGGCGAGTTCATGACCTTTCTCGGCCCTTCGGGATCAGGGAAATCGACCACGCTCTACATTCTGGCGGGCTTTCAGGATCCAAGCGGCGGCGACATTTTTCTCGACGGCCGCAGCCTGCTGGCGACGCCGTCGCACAGGCGCAATATCGGTATGGTCTTCCAGCGCTACACGCTGTTTCCCCATCTCACCGTCGGAGAGAATGTGGCTTTTCCGCTGCGCATCCGCCGCCGCCCGCAGGCCGAAATCGCCGAAAGGGTCCGCGCCGCGCTCAAGCTGGTCCGGCTCGAAGGGTTCGAGGACCGCAAGCCGGCCAATATGTCGGGCGGCCAGCAGCAGCGCGTGGCGCTTGCCCGCGCGCTCGTCTACAATCCGCCCGTTCTGCTGATGGACGAGCCGCTGTCGGCGCTCGACAAGAAGCTGCGTGAGGAGATCCAGTTCGAAATCCGCCGCATCCATCAGGAAACCGGCGTGACCATCCTCTATGTGACCCACGATCAGGAGGAGGCGCTGCGGCTGTCCGACCGCATCGCCGTCTTCAGCCAGGGCGAGATCGATCAGATCGGAACCGGGCCGGAACTCTATGCCGCGCCCGCGACGCGCTTCGTGGCCGAGTTCATCGGCGACAGCAACTTTATCGAAACGAGCATCGTTTCGACCGATGGCCGGCAGGCGCGGCTGGTTCTGCCGGGCGGCGCGATGATCGACGGCGTGCCGCTGCACGGGGCGGCTTCGCCCGGCGGCAGGGCGGCGCTGCTGCTGCGGCCGGAGCGTATCGATCTGCAACGCGGAGAGGGAGAAGGCGCCCTGGCGGGCGAGGTTTACGACGTCACCTTCCTCGGCAACAATGTCCATGTGCTGGTCGGAATGAACGATGTCGCGCCGGTCTCGGTGCGCATCCCGTTCGGGCATGCGGCCCTTGCGGGCCTGACCCCGGGCGAACGGGTGTCCCTGCGCTTCAACGCCGCCGACACCCATGCCTTCCTGGAGCCGCCGGCTGCATAGGGCATTTCCGCTTTTCCCCGAATTGCGAAAACGCTCTATCTCTTTGTTTTTGCGAAATTCCGGACGCGAAATCGCTGCGTACAGTTTCCAGCCGAAGCGAGACCGCTCCGGCTGGAAATGCGTCAGCCGGCCGCGACCTTCAGCTTGGCCTGCTCCAGCGACCAGTATTCCATGTCGAAGAGATCCGCCTCGCCGATCGGCGTATAGGTGCCGTAATCTTCCGCCGCGTTGATCGCCCGGGTCGCCTGCTCGCAGAGATCGCCGCCGATCTTCGCCGCCCCGGCGTTTGCGCCAATGGCGAAAATGCCCTTGCCGCGCACGAGAACCAGCCGCGGATAGACGTCGAGCATCGTCTTGGGTTCGCTTGCGCGGGCGGCGTTGCGCTCGAAATAGGTGCGGTAGCGTGCGGCATAGTCCTCAAGGGCGCGGGCGATCGCTTCGTCGCCGGCATCGGCCTTGATGACCATCGGCCAGGGCTTGATGCGGATGACGTGGTCCGGTGTGACGGTGCCGCGCAACCCGATCGCCTCGACCTCGGGCTTTGCGGCATGGCGGCGGATCGCCGGGGTGGAGCGATAGTCGAGCGCGACGCCCCGCGTAAAAGGCGAGCCGTCGCGCGTCAGCGCCTTTTCGAGACGGGCGGCCAGCGCGTCGTCCTTCTCGCCGTCGCTCGCCTGCGGGCCGGTGAGCGTGACGCCGGCGCGCGCCAGTTCCTCTTCCGCCATGGTGACGAATTCGATCATCAGCTCGTAGGAGGCGCGCGCATCCTCGGCGAAGGTGAAGAGGCCGTGGTTTTCGAGCCAGAGCCCCTGGCAACCGGGGTTGTCGCGATAGACGCGGTCGGCCTCGATGGACAGATCGAAGCCCGGCATCACATAGGGCACATAGGCGAGCCGGTCGCCATAGATGCGCTTCACGGTCTCGCGCATGTCCGGCTGGTCGGCGAGCGCCAGGATCGCTGTCGCATGCGTGTGGTCGACGAAGGCGAAGGGAAGGAACGCATGCAGCAGCGCCTCGACGGAGGGATTGGGCGCATCCTGCTCGATGAGGCTTGCGCGCAGCAGCGCCACCATGGCCGGATCCGAGAGCTTCGGGCCGTTGCGGGCCTCCAGAAGCGGCGCCAGCCGCACAGGCGGCAGACCCGGCGCCTCGATGGTGTCGAGATCCCAGCCGCTGCCCTTGATGTGCATCAGGGCTTCGCCCTGTGGCCCTGTCACCTTGACCGAGGTGTTGCCGCCCCCGTGCAGCACGAGATCGGGATCGCCGCCGATGATGCGCGATGTATAGATGCGCAGGCCGAGGGCCTCGCTCTGGCCGGCGGCGCGCGCGGTCTCCACGTATTGTCTTGCGTCGTCGTCGTTCCAGCGGCTTTTCATCGGCATGCATCCCTGTCTTGGAAAAAACTGCGGCGGACGGCCGAAGCCGCCCGCCGTTCGGTCGTCAGTGATTAGAAGTCGAAGTTGTCGATATTCTCCTTGGTGAAGACGGTGCGTTCCGGCAACAGGATGATGCCGTTGCCATCGGCTTCGTAATCGTAGCCCTGGACGCTGTTGGCCGAAACCTCGACCGTGCCGACACCCGGGATTTCCAGCGTGTCGCCGACGTTCATCGGGCCGTTCTTCAGAACGTGATCGGCGACGTAGATGGAGATCTTGCCCTGCTGCGTCACATCCCAGAGGCCGAAGCGCTGGATGGTGCCGCGCTCGATATAGGGGCGCATGACGTTCGGGGTGGAGAAGCCGACGATGGTCACGCCTTCGGCGCGCTTGAGATTTTCCGCAGCCTGGGCGGCGGCGGGAAGGGCGTTGGCGTCGGGCGCGATGATGGCGTCGAGATCGGGATAGGTCTGGAGGATGCTTTCGGCCGTCTGGAGCGACTTCTGCGCGTCGTTATAGCCGTATTGGGTGGTTACGATCTCCCAGCCCGGATGTTCCTTGGCGATCTTCGCCTTGGCCGCTTCCGCCCAGGCGTTCTGGTCGGTCACGGTCGGGCTGGAATAGAAGAAGGCGACCTTGGCCTTCTCCTTGGTGACGCCTTCGGCCGCCATGTCGACGAGAAGGCCGCCGAGCTGCTCGGGCGTGCCCTGGTTGATGTAGTAGCTGCGGCAATCCGGGTTGACGTCGCTGTCCCAGGTCATCACCAGCACGTCGCGTTCCATGGCGCGCTTCAACGCCGGGCACAGGCCGTCCGGCGAGACGGAAGAGACGACGATGGCGTTATAGCCCTGGTTGACGAAATTGTTGATGAATTGCACCTGGGCGGAAACGCTCGGCTCGGTCGGCCCGTCATAGGTGACCTTCGCACCGATCTCTTCGCCGGCCTTCGTCGCGCCGGCACCGCCGGAGGTGAAGAAGCCGACGCCCACCAGCTTGGGAATGAAGGCGATCTGGTTTTCCGCCCGCGCCGCGCCCGAGGCGAGCATGGTGCCCGCAAGCATCGCCGCGACGACGACGCCGGATTTCATGATGGTCTTGATCATTCTCATACTCCTCCTGGGGTGACGGCCGCCCGGTTCTCTCTCTTTTGCCGGGCGACGGCGATGAAGTCGGCGAGCAGGGCGCTTGCGTGACGCAATGCGACCGCTATGACCAGCAGACCGCCCGAAAGCGCGCTGGAAATCTGGCTTGGGACACCCACGGCCTGGAGGCCCTGTTGCAGGTAGCCGATGACGAAGGTGGCGATGAGCGTGCCGAGGATCGAGCCCTGGCCGCCATAGATGGAGGCCCCGCCGAGCACGGCGGCGGTCACCGCCGGCAGCAGCGTCGCCGAGCCGAGATCGACGCGCGCCGAGCCGAAATAGGCGGACATGACGAGACCGGCGACGGCGGCGGCAAGGCCGGTGATGACATAGGTGACCGTCTGCACCCGCGCGACGGGGATGCCCGCAAAGCGCGCGGCGCTTTCCGACTGGCCGGACAGGAAGACGGCCCGGCCGAAGCGGGTGAAATGCAACAGCACGATCAGCATGAGGGCGAGTGCGAGGAACAGCGCCAGCGAAGCGGGCAAACCGAGGAATTCGGCATAGCCGAACGCATTGAAGGCGGCGGGAAAGTTGCCGATGCCCTCGTAGCCGCCCGCGCCGACGAGGCCGGAAGCGACCGTCGCTGCGCCCTGGAAGAGATAGAGGCTGCCGAGCGTGACGACGAGCGGCTGGATCTTCGACAGGTGGATGACGGCGGCGTTCAGGAGACCGCAGCAGGCGCCGGCGACGAGCGCAAGGGCAATCGAAAGCGGCAGCGGCACGCCGTAGAAGGTGGCGACGCCGAAGACGATGGCCGCAAGGCCGATCACCGAGGCGAAGGAGACGTCGATGCCGCCGGCGATGATGACGAGGGTCAGCGGCAGCGCGACGATGCCGATCTGCACGAAATCCGAGGTGCCGTAGATCAGGTTCGCGGGATTGAGAAAGCGCGGATTGAGCAGGCCGAAGATGAGAAGTTCGGCGACGAGCATCGCAAGAAGCGCGGTTTCCCAGCGGAAGATCAGCTTTTTCATCGGCTTGCCTCCACGGTGCGGGCCGGTGTCGCCTGGCTGTCGCGGGCGGGCGTGCGTTCATGCACGGCGTAGCGGCGGGCGCGGATGCGGCGGTCGACGATCTGGCGGATGCGGCCGTCGAGCAGCAGCACGGAAAGCAGGATCGCGCCGGCGATGAAGTCGTTCCAATAGGCCGGGATCTTCAGGAAGACCAATGCGCTGTCGATCGAGGTGATGAAGATGACCGCGGCGAAGACGCCGGCGACCGAGCCCGTGCCGCCGAGCAGGCTGACGCCGCCGAGAACGTTGACGGCGATGGCCTTCAGTTCGACGCCGTTGCCGGCCTGGTTCGGAATGAAGCCGATCTGCGCTGCGAAGACGAGACCGGCGAGTGCCGCGCAGACGCCGGTGGCGACGAAGGCGGTGAATTGCACGAGGCGGACGGGAACCCCGAGGTGGTGCGCGGCGGCGCGATTGTCGCCGACGGCATAGAAGTAGCGGCCGAAGCGCGTCCTGCGCAGCACGATCCAGGCAAGCGCCACAAGCGCCAGCACCACGATCGTCAGCGCGGAGAAGCCGAAGCCGAGGTTGCCGGCCAGCGCTTTCAGTCCCTGGGGCAGATCCTCGATCCAGCGCCCGCCGGTGAGCACCAGCATGATGCCGCGGTAAAGACCGAGGGTGCCGAGCGTGGCGACGATGGAAGGAATTCCGAGATAGGCGACGATCAGCCCGTTGAAGGCGCCGGCGGCCGCCCCAGTGGCCAGGCAGAAGACGATGGCGAGCGGCAGGCTGACGCCGGCGTTCAGCGACAGGCCGAGAACGGCGGCGCTGAGGCCCAGCACCGAGCCGCTCGATACGTCGATATTGCGTGTCAGGATGACGATCATCGTGCCGAGCGAGATCAGCATCAGCACGAGGCTGCTCGACAGGACGGACGCGGCCGTGGCGCCCGACAGATAACCCGGAGCGACCGCACCGATGGCGCTATAGGCGAGCGCCAGCACCAGAAGCAGCGTGATCACGCGGTTGCGCGCGAAGAGGTCAAGCATGACGGGCCTCCGATGCGCCGAAGGAGAGCCTTGCGATGGCGTCGATGGAGATATCGTCCGTCAATTCCCCGCCGGATTGTCCGAACGCCATGACCTGCACCCGGTCGGCAAGCTGCTCGATTTCATCGAAGTCCGACGAGATGAGGACGATGGCAACCCCTTCGGCGGCAAGCGTGCGGATCAGTTCGTAGATGTCGTTGCGCGCCGCCACGTCGACGCCACGCGTCGGCTCGTCGAGGATCAGCACCCGGGGGCGGGCCGAGAGGCACTTGGCGAGCAGCACCTTCTGCTGGTTGCCGCCGGAAAGACCGCGCGCCTGCTGCCCCGCGCCGGTGCACTTGATGCCCATGCTTTCGCGGAAACCGTCGAACACCTTGCGCTCCGCGCCCGGTTTCAGGAAGAAGGGCAGCTTGTGCACGAGATAGGACGAAACGTTCCAGTAAAGCGGCGCCTCGAGGAAGAGGCCATGCTGCTGGCGATCCTCCGGGAGATAGACGAGACCCCGGTTGATGCATTTGCGCGGCGAGCGGTCGGAAAGCTCGGCGTCTTCCAGAAAGACCGAACCTGCCGACTGGCGGCGCAGCCCGAACAATGTTTCGGCGAATTCCGTGCGGCCTGCGCCGACGACGCCGGCTAGGCCGAGAATTTCGCCGGCCCGCACTTCCAGGCTGATGTCGCGGAAACCTTCGCCGCTCAGGCCGCGCACACTGAGGCGGGGCCGGCCGATCCGCGACACCGTTCGATCCGCGCTTTCGCGTTCCGCCTGTCCGGAAATCTGCACGCGGCTCATCGCGTCGATGATCTCCGTGTCGCTGAAATCGCCGAGCAGGCCGGAAAGCACGATCACGCCGTCGCGCAACACGCTGATGGTATCGCAGATCTCGCGGATCTCGCGCAGCTTGTGCGAGATGAAGAATATGCCGACGCCCTGGGCCTGCATTTTGCGAATGCGCTGGAAAAGGGCGGCGGTTTCGAAGGGAGTGAGGGCGGAGGTGGGCTCGTCGAGAATGAGGACGCGGGCGTCGCGCACGAGTCCGCGCAGGATCTCGACGATCTGCCGTTCGGCGATTTCGAGGGCCGCGGCCTGCGCATCGAGGTCGAGCGACACGGCCAGTTCCGTCACCAGCCGCTCGATCCGCGGGCGCAGGCTGCGCGGCGAAGGCGACAGGCCGAGGCAGATGTTTTCCAGAACGCTCTGGTTGGGCAGGATATGGGCTTCCTGCGGCACGAGATAGAGGCCGAGCTGCTGGGCAAGTGCTGGCGATGCGTGGGTGAGGGGGCTGCCGTCGATTTCGATGGCGCCGGAATTGGCGGGAATGATGCCGGACATGATCTTCATGAGGCTGGACTTGCCCGCGCCGTTGCCGCCGAGCAGCGCATGCACCTCTCCGGCCTGCAAGGCGAGCGAAACGCCCTTCAGCACCGGAACCGGGCCGTAGGACTTCCAGATGTCGGTCAGCTTCGCAACCCTCCCGGTCGCCGGGCTCCCAGTCATTCCTCACCTGTTCATATGTATTTCGTGACTATCATGTGAACACAGGTCTAAATCGACGTCAATATGTTCAGCGGGTCGAGATCGCGAGGAGTTCCGGCATATCTCGCTATTTTCTTGAATTCATGGTGGGAATCAAGTATTTGGCGGGAGGAAGATTTTTTCCGAACGCCTCGCCGTTGACGGATCAAAAGTTTATTTGCTATTCAAATGATCAGATATCGACGGAGGGAGCCGCATCAATGGCGTCGGAAAACGGGGAATGGAGCTACGCCGACGCGGACGAGGAGATCCTGACCCGCATCGCCTGGTACTATTACAATGACGGCCTGACGCAGAACGAGATCGGCGAAAAGCTTAACATGTCGCGGATCAAGGTCTCGCGGCTGCTGGAAAGCGGCCGTCGTTCGGGCATCATCCAGGTGCGCATCAATTCGCGCTATCAGGGTTGCCTGGCGCTCGAGCGCCGGATCAAGGAGCGCTACGGGCTGCTTGAGGCCTATGTCGTGCCGCAGCTTCCCGATCAGGATCCGAGCGACCGGCTCGGACAGGCCGCCGCGCAATTCCTGATGCAGCGGCTTCAGCCGGACGATCTGCTGGCGGTCGGCTGGGGCGCGACGGTCAGCAACACGATCCAGCGGCTCGGCCATCTCGCCAACGAGCGCAATATCGGCCTCGTCAGTCTCACCGGCGGCGTCGGCACCTATGTCGACGGCATGCGCACGGCCAATTGGGGCAGCAGCGTGCATCTGGTGCCGGCCCCGCTCGTCGTGCGCGACCCCGATGTCGCGCGCAACCTGTCGTCCGAACCGGCCGTCGCGAACCTGCTCGACATGGCGCTCAACGCGACCTACCAGCTTGTCGGCATCGGCGAGCTTTCCCCGGCCTCGACGGTGGTCCGCGCCGGCTATATCAGCCCCGATGACGTCGAGCCGCTCCGGCGCAAGGGCGCCGTCGGCGACATTCTCTGCCAGTTCTACAACGAGCGCGGCGCCGCGCTGGAGCTGCCGCTGCACGACCGGGTGATCGGCGTGAAACTGGCGGCGCTCTCCCGCGCCGAGAAAGTCGTGGCCGCCGCCGGCGGTCTTCACAAGGTCCAGACCATCCATGCGGCGCTGCGCGGGAAATTCGTCGGTATCCTGATCACCGACGAAACCACGGCCGCCGGCCTCCTCGAGATCAAGGACTGAGAGACATGACGACATCCTATCTACTGGCGGTCGACGCGGGCACCGGCAGCGGCCGGGCGGTGATCTTCGACGAGAACGGCAACCAGATCGCCAGCGCCCAGCAGGAATGGTGGCACAAGGCCGACCCGCGCTTTCCCGGCTCCATGGATTTCGATGTGGAAGGCAACTGGGCGCTGCTTTCACGCGCCGTCCGCAAGGCGATCGCGCAGGCCGGCCTGTCGGCGGGAGATATCCGGGCGGTCAGCGCCACCAGCATGCGCGAGGCTTTCGTCGCCTATGACCGCGACGGCCGCGAGATCTGGGCCTGCGCCAATGTGGACAGCCGCGCCAATAGCGAGGTGTGCGACCTCAAGCGTGATTTCCCGGGCCTCGAACGGGAGCTTTACGCCGAAACCGGGCAGACGTTCGCGCTCGGGGCGCTGCCGCGTCTCTTCTGGCTGAAGCGGAACATGCCGGAGGTCTACGAGCGGATCGACAGGATCGGCATGCTGTCCGACTGGGTGCTGGCGCGCCTTTCCGGCGTGATCGCCAGCGACCCGTCCAATGCGGGCACGACCGGACTTTACAGCCTGACGCGCCGCGACTGGCTGCCGGAAGCCATGCGCAAGGCCGGCATGCGCGACGATATCTTTCCGCCAAGCGTCGAGCCGGGCACGGTGATCGGCCGCGTCACGGCGCAGGCGGCGGAGGAAACCGGCCTTGCCGCCGGGACCCCGGTCGTCATGGGCGGCGGCGACTGCCAGATCGGGGCGGCGGCGATCGGCGTCGTCAACGAGGGCGATTGCGCCGTGCTCGGCGGCACCTTCTGGCAGCAGGTGGTGAATGTCGGGCCATCGGTCTTCGACCCGTCGATGGACCTGCGCATCAACCCGCATGTGGTGACCGGCCTCAACCAGGCCGAGGCGATCAGCTTCTTCGTCGGCCTCGTCATGCGCTGGTTCAGGGACAGTTTCGGCGCGGAGGAGATGCTCGCCGCCGGCTCCGGCGGCGACGCCTACCAGTTGCTGGAGGAAAAGGCCGCCGCCGTTCCCGTCGGCGCTCACGGCGTCATCCCGGTGTTTTCCGATGTGATGCACTACGGCAACTGGTATCACGCCGCGCCGTCGCTGCTCAACCTTTCCATCGACCCCGAGAAATCGGGAAAGGCGGTGATCTTCCGGGCCTTGCAGGAAAACGCGGCCATCGTCGCCGCCCGCAATCTGGAGGCGATCTTCCGGCTTTCGGGCAAGCGGCCCGACAAGATCGTCTTTGCCGCCGGGGCGTCGAAATCGGCGCATTGGTCGCAGATCCTCGCCAGCGCCACGGGCCTGCCGGTGGTGACGCCGGTGGTCAAGGAGGCGACGGCGCTCGGCTGCGCGGCCGCCGCGGCGATCGGCGTCGGGCTTAGGCGCGACTTCGTCGAGACGGCGGCAAGCTGGGTGCGCTGGGACCGGAGCTTCGAGCCCGATTTCAGCCATAAGGCCATTTACGACGAGGCCGGCGAGCGGTGGGCGCGGGCCTACGCCTTGCAGCGCCAGCTCGTCGACGAGGGTGTCACCACCCCCATGTGGAAGGCGCCGGGCCTGTGATCTTCTTCATTCAAGGCGCATCTGCGCAATCATCAACAACGCAGGGATTATGCTATGCTCATCCAGATGGTCAGCATCAACGTCAAGCCGGGTCATGCGGCCGAATTTCTCGAAGCCTTCCGGATTAATTATGAAGGAACGCGCAAGGAGCCGGGCAATCTGCGCTTCGATGTGCTGCGCAATCCCGATAACGATCACAGCTTCCTGGTCTATGAAGTCTTCTCGTCGCCCGAGGCGCTGGACGAGCATCGCAAGACCGCCCATTATCAGGAATGCGTGCGCCGCATCGATCCCATTCTCGATGGCCCCCGCACCAAGACCTTCTACAATGTCGAGATGGCGGATTTCCTGAAGGCCGGCCAGGCTGGCGAATAGGCCGGAGGCCGGGGCGTCGGTCGCTGCCGGCGACGGCGGTACGGGCGAGGATTTCGACCGCGCCCGGCCACATCGGGCCGGGAAGCCCGCGGGAGAGGCTGGCGTAGCGTTCTCCCGGAAGGATTATGCCGAGACCGGGCTGGTTCCTGGCCTCGGCGGAGACCGTGATCCTATCGCCGCAAGGCGGCTTCGACGGCCCGGGCATTGGCGAAGAGCGCCGCGTCGCGGCCGCCGGCCGCCGAAAGCATCAGGCCCACAGGGGCTTCGCCGTCGCGCTGGATCGGCAGGGAGATCGAGCAGCCGTCCATCAGGTTGATGAGCGACGGGTTGCGCAGCAATGTCAGGTTGGTCTTCACGAAGAGATCGGTGTCGTTTTCCAGCGAGGCGATGGTCGGGGCGATCATCGGCACGGTCGGCATGGCGAGGGCGTCATAAGGAGAGATGACGCGGTTGACCGCCTCGATATAGGCGCGCCGCATATGCAGCATGTCGATATAGTCGGCGGCGCTTTGCTCCCGGGCGCGCTGGATGCGGGCGCGCACGCGCTGGTCGTAGCGCTCCGGCTGCTGTTCAAGCAGGGTGCGGTGCCAGGACAGCGCTTCCGGCGCCGCGAAGCCGCCCTTGGCGTTGATACGGCCGGCCATTTCGAACTCGGTGAGCGGGATCTCGTCGACATGGGCGCCGGCGTCCGCCAGCTGTTTCAAGGCTGCCTCGAAGGTTGCGGCCACATGGGGCTCGATGCCGTCGAAGACCACCGATTGCGGCACCGCGATGCGCAGGCCCCGGACGGACCTTGCGGCCTCGCTTTCCCCGGTTGGGGAGCCGCTCATGATCGCATGCAGGCTGGCGCAGCAGTCGACGCTTGCCGCCAGCGGGCCGATGGAGTCGAGCGTGAAGGAGAGCGGCAGCGTGCCGCCAAGCGGCACGGCGCCTGCCGTCGGCTTGTAGCCGACGATGCCGCAAAGAGCCGCCGGAATGCGGCAGGAGCCGCCGGTGTCCGAGCCGATCGCCGCGGCCGCCATGCCGTCCGTCACGCAGACGGCGGCGCCGGAAGAAGAGCCCCCCGGGATGCGGCGGGCCGCCCGGTCGTGGGGATTGGCGGGCGTGCCGTAATGCGGGTTGATGCCGAGGCCGGAAAAGGCGAATTCGGTCATGTTGTTGCGGCCGACGATGATGAAGCCGGCGGCCTTCAGCCGGGCGATGGCGACGGCATCGGCCGGGGCCGGCGCTGCGTCCGCCAGCACCACGGATCCGGCGGACGTCGGCTCTCCGGCGAGATCGAAGAGGTCCTTCACGGCAATCGGGATTCCGGCGAAGCGGGAGGGGGCGAGGCCCGCCCGGCGCAACGCATCGGCCGCCCCCGCCGCAACGCGGGCCTTTTCCGCATGGACCTTGACGAAGGCACGGGCGCCTTCGCCCGCGTCGTCGGCGATGCGCGCCAGCGAGGTCTCGACCAGTTGAGAGGCGGTCGTCCTGCCCGTGGCGAGATCCGCTGCAAGTTCGTTCAGTGTCGCGCGCATTTTTTCTCCAGTCCCCGGCCTGCCGAATCAGGCCGGGCCAGAATAGTGGATTTCCGGCGGCATGCAGCCCTGCGGGCGATCTGTATCAGACTTCCACGGGCCGGGCATTCCGGCTTTCTGTGCCGAAGATGCGCCGGTATCGTTCGATCTCCGCCGGATCGCCGGTCGCCTTTGCGGGATTGTCGGAAAGTTTCACGGCGGGCCGGCCATTGGCGCTGACCACCTTGCAGACGAGGGAGATCGGCTCCAGCGCGGTTCCGCCATCGGGGGCGCAGCCCCGGAAGTCGTTGGTGAGATTGGTTCCCCATCCGAAACTCATCCGCACGCGGCCGTGGAAATGGCGATAGGTTTCCTCGATCGTGTCGATATCCATGCCGTCGGAGAAGATTAGCAGTTTCTCACGCGGGTCGCGGCCCTTGTCCTTCCACCAGCGGATGATCTGTTCGCCGCCCTCGATGGGCGGCGCGCTGTCCGGGCGGAAGCCGGTCCAGTCCGCGAGCCAGTCGGGCGCGCCGGCGAGGAAGGCGGCGGTGCCGAAAGCGTCGGGCAGCGCGATCAGCAGATTGCCGTGATAATGCCGCCGCCATTCGTCCAATACACGGTAGGGCGCACGGGCGAGCGCTGCCTCGTCTTCGGCCAGCGCGGCGGCGACCATCGGCAATTCGTGCGCATTGGTGCCGATCGCCTCCAGATCCGCGTCCATGGCGAGCAGCACGTTGGACGTGCCGATGAACCGCTCGCCGAGACCCTCCTTCAGCGCTTCGACACACCAGCGCTGCCACAGGAAGCCGTGTCGCCGCCGCGTCCCGAAATCCGAGATGACGAGATCCGGGAGCTGCCGGAGACGCTCCACCTTTTCCCACAGCCGGGCCTTGGCGCGGGCGTAAAGCACGTCGAGCGCAAAACGGCCCTGGTCACGCAGGGCGGCCCGAGATTTCAACTCGTTGATGATCGCCAGCGCCGGGATCTCCCACATCGTCGTCTGGGTCCATGGCCCTTCGAAGCGCAGCTCGTATTGTCCGTCGACCTTGCGTAGGTCGTAGTCCGGCAAGCGGAATGCTGCCAGCCAGGCGATGAAGTCGGGGCTGAACATGCGCGTGTTGCCATAGAAGCTGTTGCCCGCAAGCCAGATCAGTTCCTTTCTGGTGAAGCGGATCTTTCGCGCATGGTCGAGCTGCGCCCGCAATTCGCCCTCGTCGATGAGATCGGCGAGCCGCACCGTTCTCGTCCGGTTTATGAGGGCGAACGTCGCCTGCACCTCGGGATGGAGCTGGCGGATCATCTGCAACATCAGCAGCTTGTAGAAATCGGTGTCGAGCAGGCTGCGAACGATCGGGTCCAGCCGGAAATTATGATCGTAGGCGCGCGTTGCGATGTCGGTGACGGCCATTTCGAAGCTCCGGTTTCTGGTGGGGATAATAGCGGCCGACGGAATGAATGGAACCACCGTCCGGCGGTGGCTGGCCTGATGGAGCCTTGCGCTGCACAACGGATACCTGAACTTTTGGTGCGATGCGGTGACGAAGGCGCCTTGACGGGCCGTGATTTTGCGGGTCTGTTCACAACTGATCTGGTGGACCAACCAGTAGATCAGTGGAGGCAGGTGGCGATGGATGAACGTCCGGTGCTGGCGGAGATGCCGAAGGTGGGCAAGTCGCTCGACCGTCGTACGGCCCGCGACCTGATCGCCGAGAAGATCGTCGTGCTGATCGCCACCAACATGCTGAGGGCCGGTGACGAACTGCCGGGCGAGCGTGAATTGGCCAATGTCATGCACGTAAGCCGGGAGACGGTGCGCGGCGCGATCCAGCAGCTTGCTGCCCGCGGTATCCTGGAGGTGGCGCAGGGCAGCCGGACGCGTGTCAACAATGTCGATCTCGGCGACATGACGGTGACGATCGCCTCGTCCAGCGCCATCGACAGCTATGATCTGGAATCCGTGCATGCGGCGCGGCGGCTGATCGAACTCAGCATCGTCGGCGACGCCGCCGAGCGGATCGACGCGGCAACGCTCGGCAAGCTCGACGACCTGCTGGAGGCGCATCGGCTTGCCGTCAACGATTCCATGCGGTTCCTGATTTGCGACCGGGAGTTTCATGTCGCGATCTACCGGGCCTGCCGGAATCCGCTGCTTTCGGATTTCGTCACGGATCTCTACACCTACATGATGGATTTCCGCCGCTCCGCCATGTCGCAGCCGGGGGCGATCGCCGCGAGCTATCGCGACCATGTCGAAATCGTCGAGGGCCTGAAGAGGCGCGACCGGGTGGCGGTGGTGGCCGCCTTCGACAAGCATCTGTCGCGGATCTACGAAACGACGAAGGAGCTGCTGGCGCGGCAGGACGCGCCCGCGCGGGCGTGAGCGTTGACGAAGGACCGGCAGGGCCGGGATGGCATAACGAAGGAGGTTTGCCGCTGATGCATGTCATGGTGATCGGAGCGGCCGGAATGATCGGCCGCAAGCTGGTAGGCAAGATCGCGGAGGATCCCGCCGCGCTCGGATATGATGTCGGGCGGCTGACGCTGGTCGACGTGATCGCCCCGCCGACGCCCGAGGCCCTTGCCCCGATCGCCTCCGCCCTGGCGCTCGATCTTTCGCACGAAGATGCTGCCGGCCAACTGGCGGCCCGGCGGCCGGACGTCATCTTTCATCTCGCGGCCATCGTCTCGGGCGAGGCGGAAGCGGATTTCGAACTCGGCTACCGCGTGAATCTCGACGGCATACGCCTGCTGTTCGAGGCGATCCGCAAGGAAGGCATGAGGGAGCCCTACCGGCCGCGTTTCATTTTCGCCTCGTCCATCGCGGTTTTCGGAGAGCCGTTCCCCGAGCGGATCGGCGACGAGTTCATGACGACGCCGCTGACGAGCTATGGCACGCAGAAAGCGATCTCGGAGCTTCTGCTGGCCGACTATACGCGCAAGGGATTTCTGGATGGCGTCGGAATCCGCCTCCCGACCATCTGCATCCGCCCCGGCAAGCCGAACAAGGCCGCATCGGGTTTCTTCTCCAATATCCTGCGCGAGCCGCTGGCGGGGCAGGAGGCCGTGTTGCCCGTGGACGAGGCCGTGCGGCACTGGTTCGCCAGCCCACGCTCGGCGGTCGGTTTTTTCGTTCATGCCGCGCGCATGGACACCGCGCGCATCGGGCCGCGCCGCAACCTGACCATGCCGGGCCTTTCCGCCCTCGTCGGCGAGGAAATCGAGGCGCTCGGCCGCATCGCCGGACCGAAGGCCGTGGCGCTGATCCGCCGCGAGCCCGACCCGCTGATCCGCCGGATCGTCGCCGGCTGGGCCACCGATTTCGACGCGCGGCGGGCGCGTGAGCTGGGGTTTGTTGCGGAAACGAGTTTCGACGAGATCATCCGCATCCATATCGAGGATGAATGCGGAGGCCGGATCGGGCCGGGGTGAACGGGATCGCCGGCGACAGCGGCTTTGAGGAGGGCCGTTCGCGGGCGTTGCAACCGGCGGAAAAGAAGAAACAGAAGCCTGGGAGGAGGCATGTATGGCAGGCGTTGACTTCGTCGATGTGAGAAAGTCCTTCGGCACCTTTCCGGTTATCAAGGGGGTGGACATCGAGATCGAGGACGGCGAGTTCGTCATCCTCGTCGGGCCGTCGGGGTGCGGTAAATCGACCTTGCTGCGCATGCTGGCGGGGTTGGAGAACATCACCGCCGGGCAGATCCGCATCGACGGCCGGGTGGTGAACGCGCTGCCCCCCAAGGAGCGCGACATCGCCATGGTGTTCCAGAACTATGCGCTTTATCCGCATATGACGGTCGCCGACAATATGGCCTTCTCCCTGATGCTGGCGAGGACGGACCGCGGCGAGATCGACCGGCGGGTGAAGGCGGCGGCGGAGATCCTCGGCCTTGGCGCGCTGCTCGACCGTTACCCGCGGCAGCTTTCGGGCGGACAGCGCCAGCGCGTCGCCATGGGACGCGCCATCGTGCGCGATCCGCAGGTGTTCCTGTTCGACGAGCCGCTCTCCAACCTCGACGCCAAGCTGCGCGTCGCCATGCGGGCCGAGATCAAGGAGCTTCACCAGCGCCTGAAGACGACGACGGTCTATGTCACCCACGACCAGATCGAGGCGATGACCATGGCCGACAAGATCGTCGTCATGCACGACGGCATCGTGGAGCAGATCGGCGCGCCGCTCGATCTCTACGATACGCCGAACAACCTGTTCGTCGCCGGGTTCATCGGCTCGCCGGCGATGAACATGATCAGGGGCCGGCTCGATCCGGACGACCCGAAGGCCTTTGTCGCTGCGGACGGCACGCGGTTGCCGGTGGCGAAAGCGCCGGCGGCGGCCCTCGGGCGGGAATTGATTTACGGCCTGCGTCCGGAATTCATCTCGCTTGACGGTCAAGGGTTGCCGGCGACCGTCGCCGTCACCGAGCCGACGGGCTACGAGACACAGTTGATCGTCAAGCTGGGCGGAACGGATGTGACCTGCATCTTCCGCGAACGGGTTGCCGCCCGACCCGGCGAGACCATCCGTCTGGCCATCGACGCCGGGCATATCCACCTGTTCGACGTGGAGACGGGGAGGCGTCTTACCGACTGATCGCCGGCGGCCCTGCGGAAGGAGGAGTTCCGCCGTCGCCGCCCGATGGCCCGGCCGAACCCGGGCGCCGCTGCAACAGCGCATCCTTCCACGCGGGGGAAGGAGGTTTGGCGCGAGATCCCGCGACCAAAGGAGGAGTGGAAATGACGTTCAGAAGACGTGACTTTCTCGCAGCATCCGCCGCCGCGGCGGGCCTTGCCGGGCTTGCGCCCTTCGCGATCCGCCCCGGCTTCGCGCAGGCGGCCGAGCCGAGCTATACGCCGGAGGCCGGTGCCAGCCTGAGGCTCCTGCGCTGGACCCCCTTCGTCAAGGGCGACGAGGACGCCTGGCTCGCCAATAGCGCAAAATTCACCGAGGCGACCGGTGTCGAGGTTCGTATCGACAAGGAAAGCTGGGAGGATATCCGGCCGAAAGCCGCAGTCGCGGCCAATGTCGGCTCCGGCCCGGACATGGTGATGTGCTGGTTCGACGATGCGCATCAATATCCCGACAAGCTGGTGGACCTGACCGAGCTCGCCAATTATCTCGGTGATAAATATGGCGGCTGGTATGATGGCCTGAAGGGATATGCATCGCGCGGCGACCAGTTCATCGCCATGCCGCTGACGGCGATCGGCAACGCCATCTGCTATCGCGACAGCCACATGAAGGCGGCCGGTTTCGAGGAATTCCCGCAGGATACCGAGGGTTTCCTCGAATTGTGCAAGGCGCTGAAGGCCAAGGGCACGCCAGCCGGTTTCCCGCACGGCAAGGCCGTCGGCGACGGCAACAACTACGCCCACTGGCTGCTGTGGAGCCATGGCGGAAAAATGGTCGACGAAGGCGGCCAGGTGGTCATCAACAGCCCGGAGACGATCGCCGCCATCAATTATGCCAAGGCGCTCTACGACACCTTCATTCCGGGCACGGAGAGCTGGCTCGACATCAACAACAACCGCGCCTTCATGGCCGGTCAGGTGTCGCTGACGGCAAACGGCGTCTCGCTCTACTACGCGGCCAAGAACGACCCGGCGACCGCCGAACTGGCCGCCGACATCCGCACGACCAACTTCCCGGTCGGACCGATCGGCCAGAGCGTGGAACTGCACCAGACCAGTTCGCTGCTGCTGTTCAACCACACGAAGTATCCGGAAGCCGCCAAGGCCTACATCAAGTTCATGATGGAGGCCGAGCAGATGAACGCCTGGATCGAGGGCTCCAGCGCCTATTGCTGCCAGCCGCTGAAGGCCTTCGCCGCAAATCCGGTCTGGACCGCGGATCCGATCCATGCGCCCTACGCCCGCGCCTCCGAGACCCTGCGGCCGAACGGTTACGCCGGTCCGCTCGGCTACGCCTCGGCGGGGGTGATGGCGGACTATGTGCTCGTCGACATGTTCGCCTCCGCCGTCAGCGGGCAGTCGACGCCGGAGGAGGCGGCGGCCGAGGCCGAGCGCCGCGCCAACCGCTACTATCGCGTCTGACCACGACGAAGCGGCGGCGGCCGGCTGGAGGGCCGGCCGCCGCCTTCGCCGCAACAGGCCAACCGGAGCCGTCCATGACCACGCTTTCTTCCGAAGAGAGGCCGAAATCCGCCTTTGCCGCGCTGATGCAGAACAACAATATGCTCGGCTTCCTGTTCATGTTGCCGGCGGCGGTCTTTCTCGTCTGCTTCCTGACCTATCCGCTCGGCCTTGGCGTGTGGCTCGGTTTCACCGATACCCGCATCGGCCGCGACGGCGTCTTCATCGGGCTGGAAAACTATCGTTTCCTCGCCGACGACAGCGTGTTCTGGCTGTCGGTGTTCAACACGCTGCTCTACACGTCGGTCGCCTCGGTAGCGAAATTCGCGCTCGGGCTCTGGCTGGCGCTGCTGCTCAACGAAAAGCTGCCGTTCAAATCGCTGTTCCGGGCGATCGTGCTTCTGCCCTGGGTGGTGCCGACCGTGCTGTCGGCGCTCGCCTTCTGGTGGATCTATGACAGCCAGTTCTCGATCGTCTCCTGGACGCTGATGGAGCTTGGCCTCATCGACGGTCCGATCAACTTTCTCGGCGATCCGAACAATGCGCGCGCCTCGGTGATCGCCGCCAACGTCTGGCGCGGCATTCCCTTCGTGGCGATCTCGCTGCTTGCCGGGTTGCAGACCATCCCGGCCTCCCTCCAGGAGGCGGCCTCGCTCGACGGGGCGACGAGCTGGCAGCGCTTCCGCTATGTCACCCTGCCGATGCTGACGCCGATCATCGCCGTGGTCATGACGTTTTCGGTCCTTTTCACCTTCACCGATTTCCAGCTCATCTATGTGCTGACGCGGGGCGGGCCGGTCAATGCCACCCATCTGATGGCGACGCTGTCCTTCCAGCGCGGCATTCCCGGCGGCCAGCTCGGCGAGGGCGCGGCGATCGCCGTCGCGATGATTCCCTTCCTGCTCGCCGCCATCATGTTCAGCTTCTTCGGCCTGCAACGGCGCAAATGGCAGCAGGGCGGCCAGGACTGACACCGGGAGAAAAACGATCATGACCACCAATGCATCCCGCAATCCCGCAGAGGTCCTGACCGACGACGCGGAAGGCATGAGCTACCTGCACCGGCTGCCGCGCCGCGTCGCGCTTGTCTACCTGCCGCTGGCGGTCTTCGTCTTCGTGCTGCTGTTTCCGTTCTACTGGATGGCGATCACCTCGGTGAAGCCCAATGCGCAGCTGACCGACTACCGCAATTACAGCCCCTTCTGGGTCGTCAAGCCGACGCTGGATCACATCCGGTATCTGCTGTTCGAGACGTCCTATCCCGGCTGGCTGTGGAACACGATGCTGGTGGCCGTCTGCTCGACGGTGCTGTCGCTTGCCGCCTCGGTCTTCGGCGCCTACGCCATCGAACGGGTCCGTTTCACGGGTTCGCGGCCGGTCGGCCTGCTGATCTTTCTCGCCTATCTCGTGCCGCCGTCGATCCTGTTCATCCCGCTTGCGGTGATCGTCTTCCGCTTCGGTATCTACGATTCACGGCTGGCGCTGATCTTTACCTATCCGACGTTCCTCATTCCCTTCTGCACCTGGCTGCTGATGGGCTATTTTCGGTCGATCCCCTTCGAACTGGAGGAAAGCGCGCTGGTCGACGGAGCGAACCGCTGGCAGATCCTGGTGCGCATCATCCTGCCGTTGTCGGTGCCCGGACTGATTTCGGCCGGCATCTTCGCCTTCACCCTGTCGTGGAACGAATTCATCTACGCGCTCACCTTCATCCAGTCCTCTGAAAACAAGACCATTCCCGTTGGCGTGCTGACGGAACTGGTGCGCGGCGACGTCTTCGAATGGGGATCGCTGATGGCGGGAGCATTGTTCGGTTCGCTGCCGGTGGTCATTCTCTATTCCTTCTTCGTCGACTATTACGTCTCGTCGATGACCGGCGCTGTGAAGGAATAGGCCCCGGCCGGTAGTCGCAAAAGGAAGGCTTTCATGAACACTATCGATCTTCAGGGACAGCACGCGGTCATCACCGGCAGCGCGCAGGGGCTCGGCTTCGCCATGGCGCGACGGCTGCTTGCCTCGGGCGCGGTCGTCACCCTTTGGGATCGCGACGGAGCGCTTGCCGAGCGGGCGGCGGCGGAACTCGGTCCGGCGGCGCATGCCGTCGCCGTCGACGTCACGGACTGGGAGGCGGTCGCCGCCGCCCATCGGTCGAGCGAGGCCTCGGCCGGTCCGGTGACGATCGCCATCAACTCCGCCGGTATCGCCGGCCCGGCCGCGCCGCTCGACAGCTATGACGTCGGCATGTGGAAGACCATCGTCGATATCAACCTCAACGGGACTTTCCACGTCTGCCGTGCGGTGGTTCCGGGCATGAAGGCGCGGGGCTACGGGCGGATCGTCAATATCGCCTCGATCGCCGGCAAGGAGGGCAATCCCAACGCCGCCGCCTATTCGGCCTCCAAGGCCGGGGTGATTGGGCTGACAAAGTCGCTCGGCAAGGAACTGGCAGGCCACGACATCGCCGTCAATTGCATCACCCCGGCAACGGCCGAAACCCGCATCCTCGAACAGCTCACGCCGGAATTCATCGACTATATGCGCAGCCGCATCCCGCGCGGCCGTTTTCTCGACGTGGAAGAGGCGGCGGCCATGGTCGCCTGGCTCGTCTCGAAGGAAAACAGCTTCACGACGGCGGCGGTCTTCGACCTGTCCGGGGGGCGCGCGACCTATTGATGGACGGACGGGCCGGGTGCCCGTCCCATCCCGTCTGCGACCGGCCGGCGCCTCAGTTTCCGAGGATCGCCGGCAGGCGCAGGTCCTTTTCTCGGGCGCAATCGAGCGCCGTCTCATAGCCGGCGTCGGCGTGGCGCATGACGCCGGTCGCCGGATCGTTCCACAAGACGCGGGCGATGCGGGTGTCCGCCGCCTCGGAGCCGTCGCAGCAGATGACGACGCCTGCGTGCTGGGAGAAGCCCATGCCCACCCCGCCGCCGTGGTGGAGCGAAACCCAGGTCGCGCCGGAGGCGGTATTGAGCAGGGCGTTGAGCAGCGGCCAGTCCGATACCGCGTCGGAACCGTCCCGCATCGCCTCCGTCTCGCGGTTCGGCGAGGCGACGGAGCCGGAATCGAGATGGTCACGGCCGATGACCACCGGCGCTTTCAGTTCCCCCTTGCGCACCATTTCGTTGAAGGCGAGGCCGAGGCGGTGGCGATCGCCGAGCCCCACCCAGCAGATGCGCGCGGGAAGCCCCTGGAAGGCGATGCGCTCGCGCGCCATGTCCAGCCAGTTGTGCAGGTGCTTGTTGTCGGGCAGGAGTTCCTTCACCCGGGCGTCGGTCTTGTAGATATCCTCCGGGTCGCCGGAGAGCGCGGCCCAGCGGAAGGGGCCGATGCCGCGGCAGAAGAGCGGGCGGATATAGGCGGGCACGAAACCGGGGAAGGAAAAGGCGTTTTCCAGTCCCTCCTCCCTGGCGACCTGGCGGATATTGTTGCCGTAGTCGAAGGTCGGGATGCCCTTGTCCTTGAAGGCGATCATCGCCTCGACATGTTTCCGCATCGAGGCGCGGGCTTCCTTCTCGACCGTCTTCGGGTCGCTTTCGCGCTTCTCCTTCCATTCCGCCATGGTCCAGCCCTTCGGCAGGTAGCCGTTGATGGGGTCGTGCGCCGAGGTCTGGTCGGTCACCATGTCGGGGCGAATGCCGCGGCGCACCATCTCCGGCAGGATTTCGGCGGCGTTGCCGAGAAGGCCGACCGATTTCGCCTCGCCGGCGGCGGTCCATCTGCCGATCAGTTCCAGCGCCTCGTCCAGCGTTTCCGCCCGGGCGTCGAGATAACGCGTGCGCAGGCGGAAATCGATCGATTGGGGATTGCATTCGACCGCGAGGCAGCATGCGCCGGCCATGGCGGCGGCCAGCGGCTGGGCGCCGCCCATGCCGCCAAGCCCGGCCGTCAGCACCCATTTGCCCGTGAGATCGCCGCCATAATGCTGGCGGCCAGCCTCGACGAAGGTTTCATAGGTACCCTGCACGATGCCTTGCGAGCCGATATAGATCCACGAGCCGGCCGTCATCTGGCCGTACATGGCGAGCCCCTTGCGGTCGAGTTCGTTGAAATGCTCCCAGGTGGCCCAGTGCGGCACCAGGTTCGAATTGGCGATCAGGACGCGCGGCGCGTCCCGATGCGTGCGGAACACGCCGACCGGCTTGCCGGACTGCACGAGAAGCGTTTCGTCCTCCTCCAGATCCTTCAGCGTCGCGACGATGGCGTCGAAGTCGGCCCAGGATCGCGCCGCCCGCCCGATGCCGCCATAGACGACCAGTTCGTGCGGGTTTTCGGCCACGTCCGGATCGAGGTTGTTCATGAGCATGCGAAGCGGCGCCTCGGTCATCCAGCTTTTCGCATTGAGCCTGTCGCCGCGCGGCGCGCGGATTTCGCGACTGTTGTGGCGTGGATTGGCTGTCATGAGCGATCCCCCTTTGCACGATCGTTGCGGTTCAGCGTCGAGGCGAGGCGTTCCAGCCGCCTCAGGATTTCCCCGAGATGACGACGGAGCCGGTCCGCCCTTGCCGGGTCGTAGGCAAACGGCGGGGCCTCGCTTTCAAGATGGGTCGATTGCGCAAGCTCCATCTGGATGGCGTGCACGCCGTGTTGCGGATTGGCGTAGTGGCGTGTGGTCCAGCCTCCCTTGAAGCGGCCGTTCAGCACGCTGTCGTAACCTTCGGCCGTTGCGGCGGCGGCCATGGTCGCCTCTTCGATGGCCGGATCGCATGTCCGGCCGCTGTCGGTGCCGATGCTGAAATCCGGCAGCCTGCCGTCGAACAGGAAGGGAATATGCGAGCGGATCGAATGGCAGTCATAGAGGATGGCCACGCCGTGGATCGCCTTCACGCGCTCGATTTCGGCCAGAAGCGCGGCATGATAGGGCGCATGGAACCGCTCCAGCCGGAACGCGATGTCGGCCGCATCGGGACGTTGTCCCTCCTTCCAGATCGCCCTGCCGTCGAAATCCGTCTCGGGGACGAGGCCGGTGGTGTTCTGTCCGGGATAGAGGCTTGTGCCGGCCGGATCCCGGTTCGCGTCGATGACGTAGCGGTGGAATGTCGCCTGGACGGTGGTGGCGTCTTCAAGCAGGCCGTCATAGAGCCGGTGGATATGCCAGTCGGTATCCGCGCGCTGCCGGCCGTTGTCGTCGAGCCGTTCCCAGATGTCCGGGGGAATATCGGTTCCGCCGTGCGGAAACGCCAGAATGACGGGCGATGCGCCCCGATGGACTTCGAAGACGCGCATCTCAGGTCTCCAGTGCGGGCAAAATGCCGTCGGACACCGCACCGGCGAGCGTGCCGTCGGCGATGAGGCCTGCGGCGGCGGCAAGGTCGCCCGCCATGTAGCGGTCGTCCTCCAGCGTCGGCACCACCTTGCGCAGGACGGCGGCGGCGCTGCGCAGTTCCGGGCCGGTTTCAAGCGGTGCGCGCAGCTCCACCCCCTGCACCGCGCAGAGCGCCTCGATGCCGAGGATCGTGAAGAGGTTTTCGGTCATCGGCAGCAGCCGGCGCGCGCCATGGCAGGCCATGGAGACGTGATCTTCCTGATTGGCTGAGGTCGGCGTCGAATCGACGGAGGCCGGATGGGCCATCTGCTTGTTTTCCGACATCAGCGCGGCGGAGGTCACCTCGGCGATCATCAGGCCAGAGTTCAGCCCCGGCCGCTTCGACAGGAAGGCCGGCAGGCCGTAGGAGAGCGCCGGATCGACCAGAAGCGCGATGCGGCGCTGGGCGATCGCCCCGATCTCGCAGATCGCCAGCGCGATCTGATCGGCGGCGAAGGCGACCGGCTCGGCGTGGAAATTGCCGCCGGAGACCACCGAGCCGTCGGACAGCACCAGCGGATTGTCGGTGACCGCATTAGCCTCGATTTCCAGCGTGCGGGCGACGGTGCGCAGGAGATCGAGGCAGGCGCCGTCGACCTGCGGCTGGCAGCGGATGCAATAGGGATCCTGCACCCGCTCGTCGCCTTCGATATGGCTGACGCGGATTTCCGAGCCGTCCAGCAGCTTGCGCAGCGCCGCACCGGCATCGATCTGGCCCCTGTGGCCGCGCAACGCGTGGATATCGGCATGGAAAGGGGCGGAAGAGCCCATGGCCGCATCGGTGGAAAGCGCGCCCGTGACGAGGGCCGCCTGCGCGGCGCGATGCGCCCGGAACAGCCCGGCAAGGGCCAGCGCGGTCGAGGTCTGGGTGCCGTTGATCAGCGCGAGCCCCTCCTTGGCGGCCAGCACGATCGGGGAAAGCCCCGCCTGTTCCAGCGCCGCGCGCCCGGCAAGCCGTTTGCCGGCGTGAAACGCCTCGCCCTCGCCCATCATGACGGCGGCGAAATGGGCCAGCGGCGCAAGGTCGCCCGACGCGCCGACGGAGCCCTTCGCGGGAACGACCGGCGTGACGCCTCTTTCGAGCATGGCCTCGATCAGTCGCACGAGTTCCGTCCGCACCCCGGAGGCGCCCCGGCCAAGGGAGATCAGCTTCAGCGCCATCATCAGACGTACGATATTTTCCGGTAGCGGCTCTCCCACACCGCAGCAATGGGAGAGGATCAGGTTGCGTTGCAGGGTGGCCACGTCCGCGCCGTCGATGCGGATCGAGGCGAGTTTGCCGAAGCCGGTGTTGATGCCGTAGACCGGGGCATCGCCCCCGGCGATCTCGGCGATCCGGGCAGCGGCCCGCGCGATATCGGCGTCCGCCGCCCGGTCGAGGATTGCCGCCTCACCGTTCCAATAAACGGACATCAGCTGCGAGAGCGTAACGCGGCCGGGAACAAGGGTGACGGTCATGGGGCGATCCTTTGTCCTTTGAAGTAGCAGGCGTGGAGCGGATTGAAGCCGATGCGATAGACGAGTTCCGCGAGGCTGCCGACATCCCAGACCGCAAGGTCGGCGGACTTGCCTTCCTCGATCGTGCCGGCCTGTCCGAGAAGGCCGAGCGCGCGGGCGCCTTCCCGTGTCGCGCCGGCGATACATTCCTCGACGGTAAGCCCGAACAGGGTCGCGCCCATGTTCATCGCCAGCAGCAGCGAGGTGAGCGGCGAGGTGCCGGGATTGCAGTCCGTGGCGACTGCAATAGGGACGCCGGCCGCGCGGAGGGACGCGACAGGCGGCTTGCGTGTCTCGCCGAGGGCGTAGAACGCGCCGGGCAGGATGATGGCGACCGTGCCGGCCGCGGCCATGGCGGCAACGCCCTCCGTATCGAGATATTCCAGGTGATCGGCCGAGAGTGCGCCATGGGCGGCGGCAAGCTTTGCGCCGCCGAGGTTCGACAGCTGCTCGGCGTGAAGCTTGACGGGCAGGCCGAGATCGTGCGCGGCCTCGAAGACCCGGGCGATCTCGCCGGTGGAAAAGGCGATCTTCTCGCAAAATCCGTCGACGGCATCGACCAGCCCTTCCGCATGGGCGCGGCGCAGCCCCGGAACGACGACGTCGGCGAGGTAATCGGCGTTGCGCCCCTTGTATTCGACAGGCGTCGAATGGGCCGCCAGATAGGAGGTGACGATGCGGACCGGCCGGACCTTTTCGAGCCGCCGCGCCGCCCGCAGCATGTTCAGTTCGCCTTCGATGGAAAGACCGTAGCCGGACTTCACCTCGAGCGTCGTGACGCCTTCGGCAAGCAGCGTGTCGAGACGGGGCAGGGCGGTTTCCATCAGGCCCTCGACGGAAAGCGCATTCGTCGCCGTGACCGAGGAAACGATGCCGCCGCCCGCCCGCGCGATCTCCTCATAGGTCGCACCTTCGAGGCGCATCTCGAATTCGCGTGCGCGGTTTCCGCCATGGACGATGTGCGTGTGGCAGTCGATCAGCCCGGGCGTCACCCAGCGGCCTTCGAGGTCGACGACGTCTGCATCCGCTTCGATCACCGCCGTCAGGGCGGCCTGCGGTCCGGCATAGTCGATCTTTCCGCCGCTCACCACGATGGCCCCGTCCTCGACGACGCCCAGCCCGGATTTTTCCGTCGCAAGGGTGGCGATCCGGGCGTTGCGGAAAATGGTCCGCGAAAGCGAAGACATCGGTGCGTTCCTCCCCGTTTTTTCTTTTCTTCCCGTAAAACATGTATATACATATACTGTGGTTGGCAACAGGAAACTTCGATCGGCCCGGTATGCGGGCGCTGGGGCATGGGAGGCGGATTTGACGAGCGTTTATGCAAGGGCGGCCCTTCTGGAAGCCGGCTGGGCCGAAGGGGTCCGCATCACCCTGGACGGAGAGCGCATCTGCGCGATCGACAGCGGCGTTGCGCCCGGTCCGGGAGACGAGCGGCACGAAATCGTCGTTCCCGGGCTCGATAATCTGCACAGCCATGCCTTTCAGCGGGCGATGGCCGGGCTCGCCGAGGTTCGCGGGCCGGCGCACGACAATTTCTGGAGCTGGCGAAAGGTCATGTATGACTTCGGGCTCAATTTCGATCCGCCGCAGATCGAGGCCGTCGCCGCGCAGCTCTATATGGAGATGCTGGAGGCGGGCTTCACCCGGGTGGGGGAGTTCCATTACCTGCATCACGACAGAAACGGGGCGCCCTACGACAATCTCGCCGAAATGGCCGAACGCATCGCCGCCGCCTCGCAGACGGCCGGCATTTCGCTGACGCTGCTTCCGGTCTTCTATGCGCATTCCACTTTCGGCGGTGCGGCTCCCGGCGAGGGGCAGCGGCGGTTCATCAATTCACGCGATGATTTTGCAAGGCTGATGGAGCGTTGCGAGACGCTGGTGGCGGGCCTGCCCGGCGGTCGGCTCGGGGTCGCGCCGCATAGCCTCAGGGCCGTGACGCCCTCCGAACTGGCCGAGATCGTGCCGCTGGCGAAGGGCGGGCCGGTGCATATCCATGTGGCCGAACAGGTCCTTGAGGTCGAGGATTGCCTTGCCTGGTCGGGCGCGCGGCCGGTTCAGTGGCTGCTGGACAACGCGCCCGTCGACGCCGGCTGGACATTTATCCACGCGACCCACATGAGCGAGACCGAAACGGCCGGAATGGCGCGATGCGGCGTGGTCGCCGGGCTTTGCCCCATCACGGAAGCCAATCTCGGGGACGGTATCTTTCCCGCTTCGCTTTTCCTCGAATCCGGCGGCAATTTCGGCATCGGGTCCGATTCCAACGTCCTGATCTCGGCCGCGCAGGAACTGCGCCAGCTGGAATATGCCCAGAGGCTTGCCACCCGCTCGCGCAATGTCATCGCGCATCCCGGCCGCTCGACCGGGGATCGCCTGTTCGACGAGGCGGTGCGGGGCGGCGCGCGGTCGGTCGGCGGCGGCGGGCATCTCGCCGTCGGGCGGGATGCGGATTTCGTCGCGCTTGATGTGTCCGCCGTTCCCTATCTTCCCGTCGAAGCCATTCTGGACCAGTGGATTTTCGGTGGCGGCGTGGGTGTCGATGCCGTATGGGTGCGCGGGCAAATGCGCGTCCGCAACGGGCGCCATGTTGATCGTGAGCGGATCTTCACGCATTTTGCGGCCAGCATGCACGCTTTGCGTCAGCGAATTTCATGATACGACCATCCGGTGCGGAGGAGATTCGGTCTCCCGCGCCAAGCGCATGGACCAGAAGATGACATCCAAGACGTCGGCCCGGTCGACACTCCATCAGAAAATTCTCGGCGATATCGAGAAGAACATCGTATCGGGAGAGTGGCCGCCGGGCTTCCGGCTTCCCTTCGAGGTGGAACTGGCGAAATCCTACAATGTGTCCCGCATGACCGTGAACAAGGTCCTGACCCGGCTGGCAAGCGCCGGCCTGATCGAGCGGCGCAAGAAGTCCGGCAGCTTCGTCGCCCAGCCGCAGGTCCAGTCCGCGATCCTCGAAATTCACGATATCGAGGCGGAGGTCCGGTCCCTCAAGCGGGATTACCGCTTCGTCGTGCTGGCGCAGTCGGTGCGGACGTCGACGGCGGAGGATCTGGCGTCCTTCGGTCTCAGCAAGAAGGCGAACATCCTGGAAATCGCCTGCGTCCATCATGCCGGAGACACGCCGTTCTGCTACGAATATCGCCTCGTCAATCTGGACGTCGTCCCCACGGCGGCGGAGGCGGATTTTCATGCCATGGCTCCCGGCCAGTGGCTGCGGATGCAGGTGCCCTGGAGCACGGCCGAACATAAGATCTATGCGGTCGCGGCCGATCGGGAGCTTGCCGATCATCTCGATGTCGTCGAGCAGGCGCCCTGTCTGGTGGTGCAGCGCCGCACCTGGGACGACCAGGGAGCCGTCACCTTCGCCCGTTTCACCTATCCGGCGGAAAAGCACGCCATCGTCGCAAGGTTCACGCCGGCATCGTCCGCGTGAGCGGCGTCATAAGGCGGTATACGGGTCGGCGCGTCTCTGATAGGCAGCGGTCGATCCGTCATGGAGGGCTTCCGTCCTTCGCGCGGGTCACAGGTCAAAATCACCGTCCGCGTATTCATGTCTATACTTATTAATGTGGTAAATATGTATAGACATGAATGTGGAAAGGTGTTTGACTGGTCGCAGGACAGAGGGTTGGAGGACCGGGATGAGTGCATCTGTCTTTAGTCTCGACGGGAAGACGGCGATTGTTACGGGCGCAAGTCGCGGGCTCGGACAGGCCATCGCGCAGGCGCTCGCCCAGGCGGGCGCGCAGGTCTGCGTGACGGCCAGATCGCTGTCGGCGCTTGAGGAAACCCGGGAGAAGGTCGAGCGTGCGGGCCGGCCCTGCTTTGCCGCCGCTCAGGACGTTCGCGACCACGCCTCCATCGCGCCGACGATCGACGCTTTTTCGGAAAAATGCGGAAAAATCGACATCCTCGTCAATAATGCGGGCTTCGAGCATGTGGCCCCGTCGACGGATGTCGATGAGGCGCTTTGGGACTCTATCGTCGACACCAATCTGAAGGGGGCGTTCTTCTGGTCGCAGGCGGTTGCGCGCGACATGGCCCGGCAAAAAGCCGGCGGCAGCATCGTCAATCTGTGCTCGCTCTCGTCCTTCGTCGGCATCCCGACCGCAGTCGCCTACACATCCTCGAAATCCGGCCTGCTCGGGATGACGCGGGCGCTTGCCGCTGAATGGGCGCCGTCAGGCATCCGCGTCAATGCGATTGCGCCCGGATATTTCCGCACGGCGATGACGGAGGGTTTCTACGAGGATGCCGGCTGGCAGTCCCGCATGCTCGACAGGATCCCGCAAGGGCGGTTCGGGCGCGAGGACGATATCGGCGGCGCAGTGGTGTTCCTGTGCAGCGATGCCTCGGCCTATGTCACCGGCCACTGCATTCCCGTCGACGGCGGCTTTCTCGCTTCGATCTGATCGATGGAAGGGGAATGGGCGATGGCGGCGCATATAGATGGTGGATATTGCCTGAGGCGGGCGTTTTGCACTTGCGCGATACTTGCGCACCTGCGGCAAATGCCCAAGAAAGAGTGACGCTTCGACATGTATATGTCTATACATCATAACTGTATTGACGCCGGTGGATGGGGGCGTCGGCCGGGCGCGAACCGGGACCGGATGTTCCGGGAAATGAAAGGCCAGGGGGATCTTGATGACTCTTTCGTCCGTTGATCGCGAGCCCGCAGACGCCGATCCGACCATCGCCGTTTCGGTGCGCAACGTCGGGATGCGATACGGTGATTTCGATGCCGTCAAAGATGCGTCCTTCGATCTTCCGAAGGGAAAGTTCCTGACGATTCTGGGGCCTTCGGGGTCGGGCAAGACCACTTTGCTGCGTCTCATCGCCGGGTTCGGAGAGCCGACGACCGGCGAAATCTTCATCAATGGAGAGCCGGTGAACGCCGTTCCCGCCCATCGCCGGGCCATCGGCATGGTGTTCCAGAGGCTGGCGCTCTTTCCGCATATGACCGCCGCCCAGAATATCGCCTTCCCGCTCAAGATGCGCCGGCGCGACGCCCGGACGATCGCCGACCAGGTGGAGCGCTATCTCGATCTGGTGAAGCTCGGCGGATACGGCGGCCGGCGGATCGACGCGCTTTCGGGCGGGCAGCAACAGCGCGTCGCCATCGCGAGAGCCCTGGTCTTCGAACCGGACCTTCTTCTGCTCGACGAACCGCTCGCCGCTCTGGATGTGAAGTTGCGGGAGGAAATGCAGCTCGAATTCCGCCGTATCCAGAAGGAACTCGGGGTCACCACCATCAATGTGACGCACGACCAGCGCGAGGCTCTGGTGGTGTCGGATGAGGTCATCGTGATGAACGACGGGGTGATCCAGCAGAAAGCCCAGCCGATCCTCGCCTACCGGAAGCCGGAAAACGCCTTCGTCGCCAATTTTATCGGCGTCACCAATTTCGTGCATGGTATCGTGACGGGCGTCGACGGCGGGGTCGTGGCGTTCCGCAGCGGCGGCAAGGATTTGCGCGGGATCGCCGGCGGCTCGGCGCCGCAACTGGCGGAGGGGGCGCAGTGTTCGGCCGCGATCCGGGCCGAGCAGATCCGTATCGTGACGGGCGGTGAAACGCCGGACAGGTTTGAAATCGTCGTCGAAGGGGTCATCGCCGACACGATCTTCGAAGGCGAAAGGATCGTCTACGAGATCACGGTGCCGCAGCTTGCCGAAGCATCGCTTCGGGTTTTCGATCACGATCCCGCCGCTCATACGCAATTCCAGCCGGGTGCGCGCATTCAGCTTGGCTGGAATTCGAAAGATATGCATGTCTTTTAGAGAATGATTGCTCAAGAGAGGAGAACACAATGTCAGACGAGAAATTTCTCTCCATTCCGCTTCGACGCCGTTCGGTGCTGGGATCGATCGCCGCCGCCGGGGCGACGGTCGCCCTGTCTCCGCTGGGCGCCGCGCGCGCCTTCGCGCAGGAGCCGGAAAAGCCGGCCGAGATCATTGTCCGCGCCTGGGGCGGCAGCTGGGTCGACAGCCTCAAGGCGGGCGTCTCCGACAGCTTCACCGAGTTGACCGGCATCGCCATCCGTCACGATCTGACCGAGGACAACGAGATTCAGCCGAAGATCTGGGCGGCCGTCGCGCAAAATCGCATGCCGCCCATCCATGTCAACTGGGACACCACCACCAACGCCACGAAGTCGGCGCTGCGCGGCGTGACCGAGGATCTTTCGGATCTGCCGAACCTCAAGGACACGACCGATCTTGCCAAGCCGGTCGGTCTCGACGGCTATCCGATCGTCAATACCTACGGCTATGTCTATGTGCTGGCCTATCGCCCGTCGGCCTTCCCGGACGGCCCGCCGACGTCCTGGAAGGACCTGCTCGATCCGAAGCTGAAGGGCCGCATCGCCCTTTACAACGACGGCATCGGCTTCCATTTCCCCGCGCAGGTCGCCGGCGGCGGCACGCTCGAGGATATTCCGGGCAACATGCAGCCGGCCTGGGACTTCATCGCGAAGGTCAAGCAGCAGCAGCCGCTGCTCGGCGAGGACCCGGATTTCACCACCTGGTTCCAGAAGGGCGAGATCGATGCGGCCTGCACCATCTCGACCAACGTTCGCGAAGCCAAGAAGAACGGCATCGAGCTTGACTGGGTGGTGCCCGAGGAAGGCGCGAAATTCGATACCGACGGCCTGTGGATTCCGAAGGGCCTGCCGGAGAACGAACTCTACTGGGCCAAGCAATATATCAACCATGCCCTGACCAAGCAGGCCCAGCAGGTCTGGCTCGACGGTCTCGGATTGCCGGGCGTGGTGCCGGGCCTGACCCCGCCCGAGGATCTGGTGAACGATCCGGCCTATCCGACCACGGAGGAGGATTTCAAGCATCTGATCCGGATCTCCTCCAAGGTGCAGGTGGAAAACGAGAGCGTCTGGTTCTCGAAATTCAAGGAAATCATGCAAGGATGACCTGCATTCCCGCGGCCCGTCGCCGGGCCGCGGGATGCCGACGACGGGGCCTGAGCGATCGGGCAAGCGCCGCCGGACGTCCTGACCGGCGGAAGGGACTTTTTCGTCCCGGCGGCGCCCCGAAACGCATGGATGCAGCGTCCGCCGACGGGATTTGGGGGCGTGCGCGGATCAACGACGAAGGAATGCCAGATGAAACCGCCCCGTTCCGCCTACCCGTGGCACTGGAGAGTGCTGGATGTTCTTGAACGCGTTGTCGAGACAGCCTGGCCCCGGCGGTTCACGAAGGGGTTGCCCCATGCGATGCTGGTGCCGGTCGTCCTGCTCGTCGCGATCCTCATCGCCGGTCTCGTCGAGATGCTCGATTCCAGCTTCCGGGTGCTCGACACCAACACCTTCCTGATGTCCGACTTCTACACGCTGGACAATTATCGCCGGGCGCTGACGGAGAATTTCTTCCAGTCGGTGGCCACCAGAAGCTTCATCGCCTCCTTCATCGTGACGGCGATAACGCTCGTCGTGGCGGTGCCCTACGCCTATCTGATGGTGCGCACGCAAAGTCCCGCTCTGCGGAAATTCCTGCTCGTCGCCCTGTTCTTCCCGTTCTTCATCGGCGAGGTGGTGCGCGCCTACGGCTGGCTGATCATCCTGGGCAACCAGGGACTGGTGAACGAGTTCCTCGGCCTTTTCGGCCTGTCGTCCGTGCGGCTGCTCTACAATTATTCGGCCGTCATATTCGGCCTCGTGCAATATATGCTTCCCTTCGCGGTGCTGATGATCGCCCCGGCCCTGACGGCGATACCCGAGGAGCTCGAGGCGGCGGCGAATTCGCTCGGCGCCAACTGGATCAGGACCTTCCGCCATGTGGTGCTGCCGCTCGCCAGGCCCGGCCTCGTCGCCGGCGGGCTGGTGGTCATGACGCTGTCGCTCACCAATTTCGCCATTCCGGCGATGCTCGGCGGCGGGTCGCAGGACTTCATGTCGAACGTCATCTACGACCAGTTCTTCCGCACGTCCGACCAGGGGCTGGGATCGGCGCTTTCCATCCTGCTGGTCATCGCCGGTTCCATTCTGGTCGGCATCATATTCCGGCTGTTTGGAACCGGATCGCTGGCGATCAAGGGAGCGCGCAAATGACCGGCAGCCGCTCGAAGTCGATCATCATCTGGACATTCGTCATCGCCTCGATCGTCATCCTGTCGGCGCCGACCATCGTCGTTCTGGGCGCCTCCTTCACGGCTGGAAACATCATCACGTTCCCGCCGGAAGGTCTTTCCCTGAAATGGTACGGCACCATCTTCGGCGCGGCGGGGCTGCGGCAGGCCTTCCTGCGCTCCCTCTATGTGGCGACGATCTGCACGGCGATCTCGATCCCGGTCGGAACGCTGGCAGCGATCGCCCTGACGAAATACAAGATCCGGTTCGCCAACTCGATCCAGATCTACCTGCTTCTGCCGTTCACCATCCCGCTGATCAGCCAGGGTATCGGCATGATGCTGTTCTTCGGGGAGATGGGACTGGCCGGACAGCTCTGGCCGGTCGGCGTGGCGTGCAGCGTCATCAACATTCCGTTCATGATCTGGGCGGTGACGGCCAGCGCCAGCAACCTCAACCCCGACCTGGAACTGGCCGCCGCCAATTGCGGCGCCCCGCCGCTTCAGACGTTCCTCTATGTGACGCTGCCGGCGGTGATGCCGGGGGTCATTACCGGCTCCCTGCTGATGTTCATTCTCGCGCTCAACGAATTCCTGGTGAGCATGCTGCTGGTCGACGCGCGAAACGTCACGCTGCCGGTCCAGATCTACAACAACATCCGGTCGATCATCACCCCCGATCTGGCCGCCGTTTCGGTCGTCTTCATCGTCAGCGCGGGAATCGTGATCGCGCTTCTGGACCGGCTTGTCGGGCTCGACATCTTCCTGAAATCAAAGTGACGCCGGGCGTCGGAACCACCGAGGGATAAGAAAATGACCCATGTCTCCTTCCATGAATACAGCACGTTGAGCGCAGCGGAAAAAGCGGCGCTCCTGCGGCGTTCGGAAACCGATATTTCCGGCTTCATCGAGAAGGTCCGGCCGATCATCGAGGCGGTGAGGACCGAAGGCGACGCGGCTGTCGCGCGTTTCGGCCGCGATCTCGACAAGGCGGATGTCACCGAAAAGAACCTCAAGGTCACCCCGGCGGAGTTCGACGAGGCCTTCGGAAAGGTGGAGCGCGAGGTCGTTGAGGCCATCGAGTTCAGCATCGCCAACATCCGCAGCTTTCATGAGGAACAGAAGCCGGAAGCCATGTGGCTGAAGGAAATCCGCCCCGGGGCGTTTGCAGGAGACCGGTTCACGCCGATTTCCTCGGTGGCCCTCTATGTCCCGCGCGGCAAGGGCTCCTTTCCCTCGGTGACGATGATGACCTCCGTTCCCGCCGTGGTGGCGGGCGTGCCCAATCTCGCCATCGTCACGCCGCCTGCTCCCGACGGCTCCGTCGATGCCGCCACCCTGGTGGCCGCCCGGCTTGCCGGTGTGGAGACGGTCTACAAGGTCGGCGGCGCGCAGGCGGTCGCCGCCGTCGCCTATGGAACCGAAACGATCGGGCAGGCCCTGAAGATCGTCGGTCCGGGCAGCCCGTGGGTCGTCGCGGCCAAGCGCGAACTGGCCGGCATCATCGATACGGGCCTGCCCGCCGGCCCCTCCGAAGCGGTCATCTTCGCCGATGACACCGTCCACGGCGGGCTCGCCGCGCTCGACCTCCTGATCGAGGCCGAGCATGGCCCGGATTCCTCGGCCTATCTGGTGACGCACAGCCGGCGGGTCGCCGAGGAAGCGCTGGCGGCGCTGCCGGAGCACTGGGCCCGGATGAGCGAGCAGCGCGTCGCCTTTTCCTCGGCGGTTCTGTCAGGCCCGTGCGGCGGCATCGTTCTCACGGGGTCGATCGAGGAAAGCTACGCCTTCGTCAATGCCTATGCGCCGGAGCATCTGGAAATCCTGTCGGAGGATCCTTTCGCCCATCTCGGCCATATCACCGAGGCGGCGGAAATCCTGATGGGGCCGCATACGCCGGTCAGCATCGCCAATTTCGCGCTGGGGCCGAACGCCGTTCTTCCCACCAGCCGCTGGGCGCGCACCTATGGGCCGCTGTCGGTCACCGACTTCGTGAAGCGCAGTTCCATCGGTTATGTCACGAAGTCGGCCTATCCGCAGTTCGCGGCCCATGCGCACAGGCTGGCGGTCTACGAGGGATTTTCCTCTCACGCTCACGCCGTTTCGCCGGTTCGCGAGCAATACCTCGGGAAAAAGGGCTGAGCCGATGCGCGCGGTCAGATTATACGATCCGCTGGACCTGAGGGTGGAGGATGTGGATCCTCCGTCCGCGCCGCCGCCGGGGTTCGTGAACCTGAAGGTGCGGGCGGCGGGGATCTGCGGCTCGGACCTGCACAACTATCGGACCGGCCAGTGGATCACCCGGCGCCCGTCGGTTGCCGGCCATGAATTCTGCGGCACGATCGTCGCTGTCGGGGACGATGTCTCCGGCCTCCATGTCGGCGACACCGTCGCTGTCGATTCCCGCGTCTGCTGCGGCGCCTGCCCGGCCTGCACGAGCGGACGGGCGAACATCTGTGAAAAACTCGGCTTCGTCGGCGAGGTTTGCGATGGCGGTTTTGCCGAAGAGGTCCAGCTTCCGGCGCGGCTGCTCCTTCGCCATTCGCCTTCCGTCGGCGCGCGTGTCGCGGCCATGGCCGAGCCGCTGGCCGTCGCCTTGCATGCGGTGCGCCGTCTGGCGCTTCCCCGCGGAGAGCCGGTGCTGATCGTCGGTTGCGGAACCATCGGAGGGCTCTGTGCGCTCGCCCTTTCCCGCATGCACGACGGCCCCCTCTTGCTTGCCGACCTCAACAAGGAGCGGCTGCACCTGATCGGGACGGTGACGGGGGGAGCGCCGGTGAATCTGACGGGCGGTGCCGTCGAGGCCGCCTTGTCCGGGCGACGCCTGCGGTTCGCCATCGATGCGACCGGCAGCGTCCAGGCCATCGAGGCGGCGCTGAACCTTCTGGCGGGCGGCGGCTTTCTCGCGCTGGTCGGCATCAGCCATGGCCGCCTCGACCTCGATCCCAACCTTCTCGTGGAGCGCGAGACCGGCCTGCTCGGCTGCCATGCGTTCACCGACGAGCTTGCGGAGGCGGTCTCGCTCCTGCCCGAACTGTCGCCGGCGCTGGAGCAATTGTGCGAGCCGATCGCCAGCCTGGACGACGTTCCGGCAACCTATGATCGCCTGCTCAGGGGAGAATCCGCCAAACTCAAGTCGATCGTCGAATTTAGCGGATAGAGCATTTCCAGCAAAAGTGTGAAACGGTTTTGCGTCCGGAAATGCGGCTAGAACAAAGAACTGAAGCATTTCCAGCAAAAGTGTGAAGCGGTTTTGCGCCCGGAAATGCGGCTAGGACAAAGAGAGTGAGCGGTTCTGCCGGTTCTTGTGAAAACCGGAACCGCCAAGGCGCAGACAACCTCTTTCCGGTTTCGGGAGAACAGCATGACAGTCGTATCCAGCCGGACCGCCGAGATCCGGCGACGTTCAAAAAATGGCGACGGAAGCGCCGAACGGCTTCTGAAGGACCTGCTGCGGGACCTTTTCCGGATCGAGGCAAGCGATCTGAAGATCAACCACGATCAGTACAGCCTCAATTCCCTCAACGGCTTCTTCGATACGGCCGATGGCGAATTCTTCTTCAAGTTCCATCAGGAGGAGGGCGAGGAGGCGATGAGCGGCGAATATTATCGCGCCGATATCCTCGCGAAGGCGGGCCTGCCCGTCGATCAGCCGGTTTTGATGTCGGCCCTTCCCGGCGAGCAGATCCTCGTCTATCGCCGGCGTCGCGATCCGCGCTTTTCCGATGTGCTGCGGGTGCTCGACATGGAAGACGACGCCGCCTTGCGGGCGAAGGCCGTCGCCGCCGAGCGGGACCTCAACCGGGCGGTTCTGGCGGTCTATCTGCGGACGCTGCATCCGGTGACGGCCGGCGAAGTGGCGGCGGAACCCGTGCATCGCCTGTTTTTCGAACGTCTGGTCGATCCCGCAAACGGGACCTATCCCGGTGGGCGGTTCGGCAGCTTCTATGTCGATCGAACGTTCGCCTTTCCCGGCGTGACGCTCGACTGGCCGGAATTCTCCCGCCTGCGCTTCCGCATCAATGGCATCGAATATCGCGACAGCGTCGGTGACCTGTTCGATGCGGCATATGAACGGCTGGCACCGGCGCGACTGGCCGATGCCGGCGGCGTCACGGCCCATGGCGACGCCCATAATGCGAATGTCTGGTTCAGCGACGGCGGCGACCGGGCGGCGTTGTCCTTCTTCGATCCGGCGTTCGCCGGCGAGCATGTTCCGACGCTTCTCGCCGAAGTGAAGACGACGTTCCACAATGTTCTGGCGCATCCGTTCTGGCTTTATGATCCGGTCATCGCCGCCGACCGTTACGATGCGACGGCTCAGGTGCGCGACGGTGTGCTGGAGGTCACCAGTTCGTGGTCGCCGACCGCCGTGCGGCGGGACCTTCTCCAGGTCAAGGCCGAGGAGATGTGGCGTCCGCTGCTGAAGGAACTCGACCGGCAGGCGCTGTTGCCGGTCGACTGGCGGCGCGTCGTCCGGCTGGGGCTGTTCCTCTGCCCGACGCTGGTCATGAATTTGCGCGCCGATGTCACGACCCATAATGCCGCTTCCTCGCTCATGGGCTTTTCCATGGCGGTCATGGCGGGCAGCGAGCCGCTTGCCGGAACCGATTTCCTGACGGAGTTCTTCGATGCGATCGATCCCGGCCGGGCCGTTTGAACCCGCAAGCCGGTTCGATGGGACGGGCCGATCATTTCGTGCTATAGGCCGGTTATCATGGATCGACAGAGAACCATAGGCGTATCGCCAATCGTGAAGGCTCGGATTCCCAGGCGTTGCTATCCCGTGCGGCGACGGCCTGGCGCATGGCGGGCGTGAAAGTCGCCGGCGTGCTTGCCGAGGAGGATGGCGATGCCGTCTGTGCGGCGGGGTTCCTTTGCGTCATCGGCTCGGGAAAGCGGTTTTCGATCCAGCTCGATGCGGTTCCGGCGGGGACGAGCTGCCATCTCGACAGTCGTGGCGTGGAGGCGGCCTGCGCCGAGGTGCTTCCCCTCATCGCCACGGCCGATGTCGTCATTCTCAGCAAGTTCGGCAAGCTGGAAGCGATGCGACAGGGGCTGTGGCCGGCCTTCGAGCGCGCGCTGGCGGCAGGCAGGCCGCTGCTGACGACGGTTTCCCCGAAGCATGCGGCGGCGTGGCGGGGCTTTGCGCCGGACGCGGAATGGTTGCAGCCGGCCGAAGGCTCGATCAGGCAATGGTGGGCCGTCGCCGGCGGAGGCTCCGCGCAGGCATCGTGACGGGCCGGTTGCGATCGCGTTCTTGCCGGAAGCCGCCGACGGGTCTATCGCTCGTCCTGACGACAGTTCTTCCGAGGACCTGCAAATGCACGATATCCGAAAAATCGCGGCCGTGGACAAGCCCGGCTTCTACCGCGAACTTCTCGCTCAGGCCGAGGGCCTGCTTGCCGGCGAACGGGACGCCATCGCCAATGCCGCCAATCTTTCCGCCCTGATTTACGAGGCGCTCGACGACATCAACTGGGCGGGGTTCTATTTCCTGAAATCCCCTGGCGAACTGGTGCTCGGACCGTTTCAGGGCAGGGTCGCCTGCGTGCGCATCCCGGTCGGCAAGGGCGTGTGCGGCAATGCCGTGGCCAGCCGGCGGAGCCTGCTGGTGCCCGACGTCCACGCCTTCACGGGACATATCGCCTGCGATGCGGCCTCGCGCTCGGAACTGGTGGTGCCGCTTCTTCGCGACGGCACGGCTCTCGGCGTGCTCGATCTCGACAGTCCGACGCAAGGACGCTTCACCGCCGGGGATCAGGCGGGGCTGGAGGCGCTTGCCACACTCTATGTCGCGGCAAGCGATTTGTGAGCGGGCAACCGGTCAGTCGACCGCGACCATGACGTCCGACGCCTTGACCACGGCATAGGCCTGTCCGCCGACCGCCAGTCCCAATTCGTCGACGGCCTCATTGGTGATCGATGCCGTGACAACCGCGCCGTTCGCCACTTCGATACGGACATGAGCGGTGGTGGCACCTTTCGTCACTTCGACAATCTTGCCCTCGAGGCGATTGCGTGCGCTGATTTTCATGCGTTGCTCCTGAACACTATGGGTCGCCCCTTCTCCATAGCACGGCGGGCCGTCGATCGGCCACGGCCTTCCTCCCTCGCGTTCGTGCAAAAGTGTCTCGCTTTTCGAAGGTGGTTCCCGTCCGTCGGAAGAGGCTCGGCAGGCGGCAAATCTCTTTGTGTTTTTCCGTCCGGGGGGTAGTCTTGAAGGGCTGGCCGATCGGCCCCCGCCCGCAGTCGAGGTTTTCCATGCCCTTCAACGAACGTTCAAAGCATATCACCCAGGGAATAGCCCGGTCGCCCAACCGGGCCATGTATTATGCGCTTGGCTATGAGAAAGCCGACTTCGACAAGCCGATGATCGGCATAGCCAACGGTCATTCCACCATCACGCCCTGCAATGCCGGTCTCCAGCCACTGGCCGATGCGGCCGTCGACGCCATCAAGGCGGCCGGCGCCAATCCGCAGGTCTTCGGCACGCCGACCATCTCGGACGGCATGTCGATGGGTACGGAGGGCATGAAATATTCCCTCGTCTCGCGCGAGGTTATCGCCGATTGCGTCGAGGTTTCCGTTCAGGGCCAATGGATGGACGGCGTTCTGGTGATCGGCGGCTGCGACAAGAACATGCCCGGCGGCATGATCGGCATCCTGCGCGCCAACGCCCCGGCGATCTACGTCTATGGCGGAACCATCCGCCCGGGCCGCTGGAAGGGAGAGGACCTGTCCATCGTCTCGGCTTTCGAGGCGGTCGGCGCTTTCATGGCCGGCACCATGAGCGAAGAGGATTTCACGGGCATCGAGCAGAACGCCTGTCCCTCGACCGGTTCCTGCGGCGGCATGTATACCGCCAACACCATGAGTTCCTCCTTCGAGGCGCTCGGCATGTCGCTTCTCTATTCCTCGACGATGGCGAACCCGGATCAGGAAAAACGCGACAGCGCCGCGGAGTCCGGCCGTGTGCTCGTCGAGGCGGTGAAGCGGAATATCCGCCCGAGCGACATCATCACCCGCAAGTCGATCGAAAACGCGGTGGCGCTGATCATGGCGCTCGGCGGCTCGACCAACGCGGTGCTTCATTATCTCGCCATCGCGCATGCGGCAGAAATCGACTGGACGCTTGACGACTTCGAACGCATGCGCCGCAAGGTGCCGGTGCTGTGCGACCTGAAACCTTCGGGACGATACATGGCGGTCGACCTGCATGCCGCCGGCGGCGTGCCGCAGGTGCTGAAGATCCTGCTGACGGCGGGGCTGATCCACGGCGATTGCCTGACCATCACCGGCCGCACGCTCGGCGAGGAACTGGCCGATGTGCCGGCCGAGCCGCGTGCCGACCAGGATGTCATCATGCCGATGTCACGACCGATCTATCGCGAGGGCCATCTCGCCATCCTCAAGGGCAATCTCGCCGAAAAAGGCGCGGTCGCCAAGATCAGCGGCCTGAAGAGCCCGGTGATCAGCGGGCCGGCCCGGGTCTTCGACGACGAGGAGAGCGCCATGGAGGCGATCCTTGCCGACCGTATCCGGCCCGGCGACGTGGTGGTGCTGCGTTATCTCGGGCCAAGGGGCGGGCCGGGCATGCCGGAGATGCTGGCGCCGACCTCGGCGCTCGTTGGTCGCGGCCTCGGCGAAAGCGTCGGCCTCATCACCGACGGGCGCTTTTCCGGCGGCACCTGGGGCATGGTCGTCGGCCATGTCGCGCCGGAGGCCTATGTCGGCGGCACGATCGCCCTCGTCGAGGAAGGCGACACCGTCACCATCGATGCGCACCGGCTGCTGTTGCAGCTTGAGGTGGACGCGGCGGAGATCGCCCGTCGCCGCGCGGCCTGGGAGCCGCCGCCGCCGCGCTATACGCGCGGCGTGCTGGCCAAGTTCGCGGCGCTGGCGCGTCCCGCCGATGAAGGCGCCATCACCGGATAGGGTGAAAATCCGCCGCCACGCGGTGGGACCGTCTCTCGCCGTGGGGGCGGTCACCGGCCGGCGACGGACAGGTGGAGTTTCCACGGCGCGGGGTTCCCCATGAGCCATTTCGTTCTCGTCACGCTGCATCTTTTCGCGGCCATCCTGTTCGTCGGAACCGTCTTCTTCGAGGTTCTGTTTCTCGAAGCCGTGCGCGGGCCGGTCGGGCGGGAGGCCATGCGCCCGGTGGAAGCGGCGATCGGCCGTCGCGCACGCCGGCTGATGCCCTTCGCGATCGCCGTTCTCTATGGGGCCGGCATCGCCATGGCCTGGCAATATCGCGGCGATCTCGCGCAGCCCTTCTCCTCCAGCTTCGCCACGCTCCTGTCGCTCAAGATCCTTCTGGCGCTGAGCGTGCTGGCGCATTTCGTTACCGCCGTCACATTGGCCGCCCGTGGCCGATTGCGGCTGCGGCATTCCCGCCTCATCCATTTCAGCGTCTTCGGCCATGTGGTGCTGATCGTCTTCCTCGCGAAGGCCATGTTCTTCATCACCTGGTAGCTCGCCCGCCCGCGCTGTCTGCCGCCCAAGCCTTTGTAAAATAAGGAGTCAGGCGATTTTTGCATGACCCTTTGCCCAAATTGAATTGGTCAGCCGCCGCAAGCCGCAGCAATGTTCCGCGCCAGGAAAACACGCTTGCGAGGAACCGATGGACAGGATCGTCTATGTGCACGGGAGTTTCGTCCCCGAGAAGCAGGCGCGCATCAGCCTGTTCGATCGCGGCTTCCTGTTTGGAGACGCCGTCTACGAGGTGACGGCGGTGATCGGGGGGCAACTGATCGACAACGATCTGCACCTTGCCCGCCTCGAACGCTCGCTGGGGGCGCTGGATATTCCGATGCCGCTTTCCCGGCGCGAGATCGAGACCGTCCAGTCCGTGCTTCTCGCTCGTAACGGCCTGACCGACGGTTTGATCTATCTTCAGGTCTCGCGGGGCGAGGCAGACCGCGATTTCCTCTATCCCGTCGGGATGCGGTCGACGCTCATCGGCTTCACCCAGGCCAGGGTGCTGACGGGCACGAAGGCGCAGCGCGAGGGTATTTCGGTGGGGCTCGTCGCGGATCCGCGCTGGCGCCGCCGCGACATCAAGACCACGATGCTGCTCGGGCAGGTGATGGCGAAACAGGCGGCGCGGGCGCAAGGCTTCGACGACGTCTGGCTGGTCGAGGACGGTCTGGTGACGGAAGGCGCTTCCGCAACGGCGCATATCGTCACCGCCGACGGACGGATCCTGACCCGCCCGCCGTCGCAGGCGACGCTGCCGGGATGCACCCAGCGCGCGCTGGCGCGGCTTGGCGCGGCGCATGGGATCGTGATCGAGGAACGGGCCTTCACACCCGAGGAGGCGCAGGCGGCGGCGGAGGCGTTCCAGACGTCCGCCTCCAACCCGGTGTCGCCGGTCGTCCGGATCGGCGACCGGGTGATCGGCGACGGCCGGCCCGGCCCCCTGACCCGGCATCTTCTGGCGCTCTATCTGGAGGCGGCGGGCCTTGCGGCGGGGGACATGCGGTGACGGAGCCGGTGGAAAAGAGGAGGACGGCGCGTGACCTTGGGCTCATCCCGCCAGGCCGGCTGGCGATGGGGCCGGAAAACGCCGTGACCGACGTGCCGGGCGTGGCGGTCGGTCATCGTTCGCTCAGCGGCGACGGCATCGTTACCGGGGTGACGGCGGTGGTGCCGCATCCGGGCGATCTCTTCCGGCTGAAACCGCGCGCCGCCGTCGAGATCATCAACGGCTTCGGCAAATCGGCCGGCCTGATGCAGGTGGCGGAACTCGGCACCATCGAAACGCCGATCCTGCTGACCAATACCTTCGGCGTGGCGGCCTGCACGGATGCGCTGATCCGCCGGGCCATCGCCGCCAATCCGGCGATCGGGCGGAAGACCTCCACCGTCAATCCGCTGGTCTGCGAATGCAATGACGGCGCGATCAACGATATCCAGGCGATGGCGGTGACGGCGGCGGACGCCGACGCGGCGATCGACGCCGCCCGGCCGGGGCCGGTGGAGCAGGGGGCGGTCGGCGCCGGATCCGGCATGACGGCCTTCGGCTTCAAGGCCGGCATCGGAACGGCCTCGCGGCGGATGCGCGTGGAAGGACATGATTTTACGCTCGGCACGCTGGTGCTGGCCAATTTCGGCGGTGCTGGCGATCTCGTCCTTCCCGATGGCCGGCGGCCGGATCCGCGTGCCGACGCCAGTCCCGAACGGGGCTCGGTCATCGTGGTGATGGCGACGGACCTTCCGCTCGGCGACCGGCAGTTGCAGCGCGTCGCAAGGCGCGGCGGGGCCGGGCTTGCCCGGCTCGGGGCCTTCTGGGGCAATGGCAGCGGCGATATCTGCCTGTGCTTCACCACTGCCGATCCGGTCGAGCATGCGCCGGCGACAGCGGTCTTTCAGCAGGCCCGGCTTTCCGACGGGTTCATCGACATGGCCTTTCGCGCTGCCGCGGAAACCGTGCAGGAGGCGGTGCTGAACGCGCTCTGCGCGGCGCCTGCCATGCCGGCGCGCAACGGTCGCCTCTATCCTGCTCTCGCCGACTGGCTGAAGGAGAACCCGCTGCCATGAAAGTCTTCATTTCCGCCGATATCGAAGGCACGGCCGGCATCGCCCATTGGGACGAGGCCGAGCACGGCCATGCGGACTGGGCCGAATTCCGCGCGCTGATGACCGGGGAGGTGGTCGCCGCCTGCGAGGGCGCCCTTGCCGCCGGAGCAACCGAAGTGGTGATCAAGGATGCCCACGACAGCGGCCGTAACCTCCTCCTCGACCGGTTGCCGGATTATGTCCGGATCGTCCGGGGCTGGTCCGGTCATCCCGACGAGATGATGTTCGGCATCGACGCCGGTTTCGCCGCGGCGATCTATACGGGCTATCATTCGAAGGCGGGCAGCGAGGCCAATCCGCTCGCCCATACGTCCAACCTGCGCATATCGCGGCTGCTTTTGAACGGTGAGGTCGCCTCGGAGTTCACGATCAACGCGCTTTGCGCCGCGGGCTACGGCGTGCCGTCGGTGTTCCTCGCCGGTGACGCCGGCATCTGCGCGGAAGCCCGCAGGCTGGTTCCGGGGCTTGCGGCCGTCGAGACACTCGACGGCAAGGGTCGCGCCTCGACCTCGCTTGCGCCGGCCTGGTCGCGCCGGCTGATCCGCGAAGGTGTCGCGGCGGCGCTGGCCGGCGATTTCACGCGGGCCCTTCCCGAACGGGCGGAACGTTACGAGGTGGTGATCGAGTTCAACAATCCGACCGATGCCTATCGGGCCGGATGGTATCCCGGCGCAACGGCGCACGGTCCACGGGCGGTCGCCTTCGAGAGCGCCGATTTCGCAGAGATCCTGCGAGCGCTCCTCTTCCTGAAGGTGTAACGCCGGCCTCTCCTTTTGCAACGCCGATAGCCGGCGTCATGAAAGGCCGGCGGCCGGCTCCAGCGATTGCCTTGCGATACGCCACAGGTCCTCGACCTTGCGGCTGCGGCCGCCGGCGTGGCGGTAGAGGCGGATTTCCAGATCGAGGTTCCACCCTCCGTCCGCCGAGGCGGGCACGAGACGGCCTGCCTCCAGTTCGTCGCGGGCCAGGCTTTCCGGCAGCCAGCAGACGCCGGCGCCGGTCACGGCCATGTTCATCAGCCCGGCGCTGATCGTGTTCTCATGCGTGGTGCGGCGGCGGAAGGGCGGGCGGCGCAGTAGGAGGCGTGACAGCGCGACGCCGAAGAACGAATTGAAGCCATAGCTGAGATAGGGAATGGCAAGCCGCGGCTGCGCGATGGCGCGGTCGAGAAGGTTGAGCCCCGGCTGCGGGTTGCCGGCGACCGTCACCCGTTCCGCCACCAGCGGGATCAGCCGGTCATGGGCAATGGTCAGGGAAGCGAACTGCCCCCGGTCGAGATGGAACGGCACTTCGGCATGGGCGTAGGTGAGGAAGAAATCCGCCTCGTCGCCGACGAGCGCATCGAGGTTCGCCTCTATGCCGCCACGGTCGGGGATCAGCGACGTGCTGAAGGAACCGCCCGTATTCTCGAGCCTCTTCAGCCATTGCGGAAAGAAGGTGACGGTCAGCGTGTGCAGGGCGGCAAAGCGGATGAGGCCCGGCTCATATGAGGGCCGCAGCGCCTCGCGCGCCGCATAGAAGGTGCGGATCGCCTCCTGGGCGACCGGCAGGAAACTCCGCCCCGCCGCCGTCAGTTCGGCCGGCATGGTGGCGCGGCTGATGAGGGTCGCCCCGAGCCAGCTTTCGAGCTGCTTGATCCGGCGGCTGAAGGCCGGCTGGGTCACGTTGCGCAATTCGGCCGCGCGCGAGAAACTCGATGTGTCGGCGAGCGTGACGAAATCCTCGAGCCACTTGATTTCCATGCCGCCGTTCCTCTTCCGCTGACGCGCCTGCCCTGCTGAAAGGATCATAAGTGTTTCATTTGAAATAGATATGCAGAATTCGCATGGGATTTTGCCAAAAGCGAATTGGCCAAGCTCCTCGCAAGCTTCCACGGTGAGGCGGGAGGACGGCGTGCCTGGTCTCGTGGAGGCGAAACCGGACATGCTGCAAGATAAGGATGAGCCGTACAGGTCCTGTCGCGCGGCGCGAAGGCGCGGCGCCGTTCTCCCCGTAAGCCGGCGCGCCGGTATGGCAGGAGCCCGCAAGGGCCGAGGAAGGGGCGGGGAATGGCAGTCAGGGTCGAGGCCGATCTTATCCTGCATAACGGCCGCATCTGGTGTGGCCGGCAGGAGGGCGTGAGCGAAGCGCTTGCGATATGGCAGGGCAAGGTTCTCGCCACCGGCCGCGATGCCGACATGCTGGAACTCAAGGGGCTGCGTACCGAGGTCATCGATCTGGAGGGCCGTTTCGCAAGCCCGGGCCTCATCGACAATCACCTGCATCTGATCTCGACCGGCATGATGATGGGCTGGGTCGATGCCACCCCGGCGGCCGCGCCGACGCTTGCGGCGCTCATGAAGCGGATTTCAGACCGCGCGGCGACGACTCCGAAGGGCGGCTGGGTCCGCGCCCGCGGCTACGATCAGGTCAAGCTCGATACCGGCCGGCACCCGACGCGCGAGGATCTCGACCGCGTGGCGCCGGACCACCCGGTGCTGCTGACGCGCGCCTGCGGCCATGTCTCCATCGCCAATTCGCGCGCATTGGAACTTGCCGGCATCACCGAGGCGACGCCGGTGCCGGACGGCGGCTTGATCGGCGTCACGGCCGGCCGGCTGAACGGCTTTCTGGCCGAGAACGCCCAGAACCTCGTCAAGGCGGCGATGCCGGAGGCGACGGTCGAGGATCTCGTCGAGGGTATCGAACGGGCGGGACGGCACCTGCTCTCCTTCGGCATCACGAGTTGCATGGATGCGGCGGTCGGGCATATCGCGGGCTTTGCGGAGATCCGGGCCTATCAGGTGGCGAAGCTCGCCGGACGCCTGCCCGTGCGGGTCTGGCTGACCCTGCTCGGCGATCCGGGCGCGTCCATCGTCGAGGATTGCTGGCGTGCGGGGCTCGTTTCGGGCGTCGGTGACGACATGCTGCGGATCGGCGGCGTCAAGGTCTTCCTCGACGGCTCGGCGGGCGGGCGCACGGCCTGGATGAGCAAGCCCTATGAGGGTGAGCCGGACAACCTCGGCGTGCAGATGCTGCCGGACGCCGAGGTCGAGGCGATCGTCAAGGCCTGCCACGACCGGGGGTATCAGATGGTCTGCCACGCCATCGGCGACGGGGCGATCGAACAATTGGTGACCGCCTATGAGAAGGCGCTTGCGGCCAATCCCGATCCCGACCGCCGCCATCGCGTCGAGCATTGCGGCTATGCGACCCCGCAACAGAACGCGCGCATGAAGGCTGCGGGCATTCTGCCGGCCCCGCAGATGGCCTTCATCCACGATTTCGGCGACAGCTATATTTCCGTGCTCGGCGAGGAACGGGCCATGCAGTCCTATCCGATCGGCACATGGACGCGCATGGGGCTCAAGCCCTCGACCGGATCGGATTCGCCGGTCTGCTCGCCGGATCCCTTCCCGAACCTTCATGCGATGATCACCCGCCGCACCGGCAAGGGCACGCCGATGGGCGACGCCGAGACGCTGAGCCGGGAGGAGGCGCTGCAAGCCTATACCGAAAACGGGGCCTTCTCGCAGAAGGCCGAAATGGTGAAGGGGCGGCTTGCGCCCGGCCAGTGGGCCGATATCGCCGTGTTCGACAACGATCTTCTGACAGCGCCGCCGGAAACCGTCCTGTCGGGCACGCGCTGCCTGCTGACCCTGCTCGCCGGCCGCGTCGTCCATGACGCGCGAGGCTGACGCGGCCGGAACGACCAATCGAAACGAAGCCGGAAACGGTAAAAAGGGGAGAACGGAATGCTGAAACGATTGACATTCGCCGCGATGCTCAGCCTCGGCGTGGCCAGCGTGGCGCTTGCCGAGGGCGAACGCCACGGCGGAACGCTGGTCTTCACCGCGCCTTATGGATCGAGCTTCGCCACGCTGGACGTCCAGGCGAGCCCCAATACGCAGGAGGAGTTCATCACCCAGGCCATTCACCGGGGGCTCTACAGCTGGGATTCGATCGGCAACAAGCCGGTACTGGAACTGGCGACCGCGCAAGACGTATCCGAGGACGGGACGGTCTATACCTATCACCTGCGCGAGAATGCCGTCTTCCACAACGGCAAGCCGCTGACGGCCGACGACATCATCTACAGCTACAAGCGGATCGCCAGTCCCAAGAACGCCTTTCCGGGCGCGAGCTTCATCGCGGTCATCAAGGGCGCGGACGACTATATCGCCGGCACGGCGGAGGAGATTTCCGGCCTCCGGAAAATCGACGACCATACGCTGGAGATCACCTATACGGGGCCGATCAACCCCGGCTTTCCGCTGATGCAGAACACGACGGTCATCTATCCGTCGAACGTCGAGGACGAGTCGGTTTTCGGTAAGGACCCGGTCGGTCTCGGCGCCTTCGTCTTCAAGGAGCATGTGCCGGGCTCGCAGGTCGTGGTCGAGAAGTTCGACAAATATTACGAAGAGGGCAAGCCCTATCTGGATCGGGTGAATATCGTGCTGATGGCCGAGGATGCCGCGCGCGACGTGGCGTTCCGTAACAAAGAAATCGACGTTTCGGTCCTCGGTCCCACCCAGTATCAGGCCTATCAGGGCGAAGAGGCGCTGAAGGATCAACTGCTGGAGGTGGCCGAGGTCTATACCCGCAATATCGGTTTCAATCCCGCCTATGAGCCCTTCAAGGACAAGCGGGTGCGCCAGGCGATCAACCATGCGATCAATGCGCCGCTGATCATCGAACGCCTCGTCAAGAACAAGGCCTATCCGGCAGCCGGCTGGCTGCCGATCTCCTCGCCCGCCTTCGACAAGGACAAGGCGCCTTACGATTTCGATCCGGACAAGGCCAAGGCGCTGCTTGCCGAGGCGGGTTACGCCGACGGTTTCGAATTCGAGGTGACCGCCAGCCCGAACGAGAGCTGGGGCGTGCCGATCGTCGAGGCCATTCTGCCCATGTTGCAGAAGGTCGGCATCACCGTGAAGCCGAAGCCGGTCGAAAGCTCGGCGCTCGGCGAGGCGGTGACGACCAACAACTTCCAGGCCTTCATCTGGTCGAACCTGTCCGGTCCCGATCCGCTCAATGCGCTGCGCTGCTATTATTCGAAGACGGCGCAGTCGGCCTGCAACTATACGAGCTTCGCCAACGCCGAATTCGACAAGCTCTACGAGGCGGCGCAGCAGGAGCGCGATCCGGCCGCGCAGAACGATCTCCTGCGCCAGGCCAACAATATCGTGCAGGACGAGGCGCCGGTGTGGTTCTTCAACTACAACAAGGCCGTCATGGCCTATCAGCCGTGGATTCACGGGCTGGTGCCCAATGCGAACGAACTGGCGGTCCAGCCTTACGAGGAGATCTGGATCGACGATACGGCGCCCGCTTCACGCAAATAGGCTTGAGCGTTCATGCCGGCGGCGGGAGAACCCTGCCGCCGCCGGCCCCGAAACGACTGTCGCGCCCGTTCCGGGCGAATAAAACGGAACCGCGCCCATGCTTCGCTTCACCCTGCGCCGGATCTTCCAGATCATTCCCACGGTCATCGTCGTGGCGCTTTTGATCTTCGTCATCTTCTCCGTCGTCCCCGGCAGCTTCGCGGCAAGCCTTTTTGCCGATGGCCGGCGGGCCGCCGACCCGCAGCTGATCGCCCGCCTGAACGAGGAATTCGGCCTCGACAAGCCGGTGATCGAGCGCTTCGTCGCCTATGTTTCCGATCTTGCCCGCTTCGACCTGGGCACGAGCTTTCGCACGCGCCAGCCGGTGATCGATCTCATCAACGACCGCATGTGGGCCTCGCTGCAACTGGCGATCGCGGCCATGGTCTTCGCCCTGGTCATCGGCGTACCGCTTGGTTTCCTGGCGGCCCTGCGCCCCGGATCGGTGCTCGACACCGTGACGATGGTGGGCGCGGTTTCGGGGCTTTCGCTGCCGCAATTCTGGCTCGGCCTGCTGCTGATGTATCTCTTCGCGCTGCAACTCAACTGGTTGCCGAGCTTCGGCTATGGCGACGGGTCGTTCCGCAATCTCATCCTGCCCGCCGTGACCCTCGGGGTGACGCCGCTCGCGCTTCTCGCGCGCACCACGCGCGCGGGCGTTCTCGATGTGCTCAATGCCGAATTCATCCGCACCGCCCATTCCAAGGGCATGAGCGAGATGAAGGTGGTGCGCTGGCATGTGGCGCGCAACGCGCTCGTGCTGATCGTCACGACGGTCGGCCTGCAATTCGGATCGCTGATCGGGCAGGCGGTGGTCATCGAGAAGCTCTTCGCCTGGCCCGGCATCGGCTCGCTTCTGGTGGACAGCGTGGCGATCCGCGATATTCCCGTCGTGCAGGGCACGATCCTCATCATCGTGCTGTGGTTTCTTGTCATCAACACCGCCGTCGATCTGATCTATGCCGCGATCGATCCGCGCATCAAGCAGGAGTGAGGCAATGCGTTTCGGCTTCAATTTCCTGCTCGGTGCGTTCCTGACGGCCCTCGTCATCCTCGCCGGCGTTCTTGCGCCATGGATCGCGCCTTTTGATCCGGTGCTCGACGCCGATCTGATGAATTTCGAGATGCCGCCGGACGGCACTTTCTGGTTCGGCACCGACGGGCAGGGGCGGGACGTCTACAGCCGCATCCTCTATGGCGCACAGATCTCGCTGACGGTCGGTATCGTCTCGCAGGTGATCAACTCGATCATCGGCGTTACGCTCGGCATGACCGCCGGCTATTGGGGCGGCTGGTGGGACGATCTCGTGAACGGTTTCACCAACGTCATGCTCGCCATTCCGTCGCTGATCTTCGCGCTTGCCGTGATGGCGGTGCTGGGTCCCGGTCTGGCGTCGCTTCTGATCGCGCTCGGTCTTACCAACTGGAGCTGGACCTGCCGCATCGCCCGTTCATCGACGCTGTCGCTGAAGTCGCAGGGCTATGTCCAGGCGGCGCAGACGCTCGGTTACGGGGACCTGCGCATCATGTTCACGCAAATTCTGCCCAACATGATGGGGCCGATCCTCGTCATGGCGACGCTCGGCATGGGGTCGGCGGTGTTGTCGGAAGCGGCGCTCTCCTTCCTCGGCCTCGGCATCCAGCCGCCGTTTCCGAGCTGGGGCTCGATGCTGACGGATGCGCGCCAGCTCATCCAGATCGCGCCCTGGGTGGCGTTCTTCCCCGGTATCGCCATCTTCCTGTCCGTGCTCGGGTTCAACCTTCTGGGTGACGGCCTGCGCGACAGTCTCGATCCGCATATGAGGACGCGCACCCGATGACGCAACCGCTGCTCGATGTCGATGGCCTGAAGGTGGACGCCCTGTTCGGACGCTATGCGCATCCGATCATCAGGGACGTCTCGTTTCGCATCATGCCGGGGGAAGCCTATGGTCTCGTCGGCGAGTCGGGGTCCGGAAAATCGGTGACGTCGCTTGGCGTGATGGGCCTGCTCAAGAAGCCGCTGAGGGCGGCCGGTGGCGAGATCCGGTTCAAGGGCCGCAATCTCCTTACGCTGCCGAAACGGGAGATGCGCCGCCTGCGCGGCAATCGCATCGCCATGATCTTCCAGGAGCCGATGACCGCTCTCAATCCGCTTTCGACCGTCGGGCGGCAGATCGCGGAGATGTTCGTGCTGCATCAGGATAAAAGCTGGGCGGAGGCGCGGGAGCTTGCGGTCAAGGCGCTGGAGAGCGTGCGCGTTCCCAATCCCGACCGGCGGGCGCGGAACTATCCGCACCAGATGTCGGGGGGGATGCGCCAGCGGGTGATGATCGCCATGGCGCTTGCCTGTAATCCCGACCTGCTGATCGCCGACGAGCCGACCACGGCGCTGGATGTGACGGTTCAGGCCGAGGTGCTGCGCCTGATCAAGGACCTCTGCGCCGAACGCGGCACCGCCGTCCTGTTCATCAGCCACGATCTCGGGGTGATCGCCAGCATCTGCCAGCGGGTGGGCGTGATGTATGCCGGTTGCCTGGTGGAGGAAAACGAGACGCGGGCGCTGTTCAGCAATCCCCGCCACGAATACACACGCGGTCTGCTGGGAGCGCTTCCCCGCCTCGGCAGCCGCAGCCTGCACGGCCGCCAGCGTCTCGTCGATATCGACAGCATCATCGCCGATCGCTCGGCGTTGACCGAGACGCGATTCATCGCGCCGCGCGACGGGCAGGAGGAGCGCCCATGACGATCTCGACGGCGACGCCTGCGGATGGACCCCTGTTGCAGGTGGACGACCTGCATGTCCGCTTTCCCATTTCCGGCGGCGGCCTGCTCGGGGCGGGACGGCGCATGCTGCATGCCGTCAACGGCGTCAGCTTCGCGCTCGCCAAGGGTGAATGCCTGTCGATCGTCGGTGAATCGGGCTGCGGCAAATCCACGACGGCGCTTGCGATCCTCGGTTTGCAGGAGCCGACGGACGGCACGATCCGCTATCGCGGCCGGATGCTGTCGGGACCGGGCGCGCCCGGCCGGATGCAGCGCGCCAAGGCGGTGCAGATGGTGTTTCAGGATCCCTATGCCTCGCTCAATCCGCGCCAGTCCGTCCGGGCTTCGCTCGCCGCTCCGCTTCGCCTGCACGGGATCACGGCCGCATCGGAGATTTCCGACCGGATCGAGGCGATGCTGGCCGATGTCGGCCTGACCCCCGAACAGGCCGTTCGCTACCCGCATGAATTCTCGGGCGGCCAGCGCCAGCGTATCGGCATTGCCCGTGCGCTGATCCTCGAACCGGAGATCGTCGTGCTCGATGAGCCGGTCTCGGCGCTCGATGTGTCGATCCGCGCCCAGATCATCAATCTTCTCCTCGATCTTCAGGAAAAACGCGGGCTCTCCTATGTCATGATCAGCCACGACCTCAGTGTGGTGGAGCACATGAGCGACCGGGTCTGCGTGATGTTTTTCGGCCAGATCGTGGAGGAGGGCGGCTGGCGGCAGATATTCGAGACGCCGGCCCACCCCTATACGCGCCGGCTGATCGCCGCCATTCCCGATCCGGAAGTCGCCATGGGGCGGCGGGCCGGGGCGGAACGCTTCGCCGGCGTGCCCTCGCCGCGGGGGCGTGATTTCGTGTCCGACGGCCGTGTCGCGCCGGATGTCTTCGTGCCGCCTGCGCCGTCCGAACTCGTCGAGATCGCGCCGGAGCATCGGGTGCGGCTGGCGCTTTCGGCGCGATCGGCTGACGTGCCGTAATCCATTCGCCGGTGTTCCCGGGCAATCCGGAAACGATGAAGGGACGCAGGGGGAGACCCTGCGTCCCTTCGTTCGACAATCCAGGCGGTGGGTCAGGCCTGACCCATGCCCTCGGCCGGCTTCCTGCCGGCGTGCTGTTGAACCTTTTCCTCGATACGGCGACCGACGTCGGCATCGACGCTCTTCCAGTAGTCGATGGCGCGGCCCAGTACCGGTTCGCGAACGCCGCCGAGCAGGCTGCCGGCGACGGTCTCCACCAGCGCCGTGCGCTGCGCGTCGTTGAACACCTCGCGCACGAGGATGCTGGGCTGGCCGAAATCGTCATCGTCGCTGCGCAGCGTATAGGCGCTGCGCACCATGTCGCCATCGGTTTCCCAGCTTTCCGGCATCGCCCCGGTCTCGTCCGCCCATTTGCGTCCGCCGCTGTTCGGAGCGTAGACCGGCGCATTGCCGCTGTGATGATAGGTCATCTGGCCGTCGAACATGTAGGTGTTCACCGGCACCTTGGGCTGATTCACCGGCAACTGGTGGAAGTTGGTGCCGATACGGTTGCGCTGCGCGTCGGCATAGGCGAAGGCGCGGCCGAGCAGCATCTTGTCGGGCGACAGGCCGATGCCGGGGACGGTGTTGCCCGGCGAGAAGGCGGCCTGCTCGATCTGGGCGAAGAAATTCTCCGGATTGCGGTTGAGCGTCATCTTGCCGACCTTGACCAGCGGATAGTCGGCATGCGGCCAGGTCTTGGTCAGGTCGAAGGGATTGATCCGGTAGGTCTTGGCGTCCTCATAGGGCATGATCTGCACGGAAAGGATCCAGCTCGGACAATCGCCGCGGGCGATGGCGTCGAACAGGTCGCGGCGGTGGAAATCCGCGTCGGAGCCGGCCATGGTCGCCGCTTCCTCATTGGTGAAGAACGCCATGCCCTGTTGCGTGTGGAAGTGGTACTTCACCCAGAACTTCTCGCCCTTGGCGTTGATCCACATATAGGTGTGCGAGCCGTAGCCGTTCATATTCCGCCAGCTGCGCGGCAGGCCGCGCTCGCCCATCAGATAGGTCACCTGATGCGCGCTCTCGGGATTGTTGGTCCAGAAGTCCCATTGCATGTGGTTGTCGCGCAGGCCGGAATCGGGAAGCCGCTTCTGGCTGCGGATGAAATGCGGGAACTTCATCGGGTCGCGCACGAAGAAGATCGGCGTGTTGTTGCCGACGAGGTCGTAGTTGCCTTCGTCCGTGTAGAATTTGAGCGAGAAGCCGCGCACGTCGCGCCAGGTGTCGGGGCTGCCCATCTCGCCGGCGACGGTGGAAAAGCGCGCCAGCATTTCGGTCGAGGCGCCCTTCTGGAACAGTGCCGCACTGGTGTAGGCCGAGACGTCCTCGCTGGTCTCGAATACCCCGAACGCGCCGGCGCCCTTGGCGTGCGGCTGGCGCTCCGGAACCTTCTCGCGGTTGAAATGGGCCATCTGCTCCAGGAAATGCACGTCGTGCAGCACGATCGGGCCGTCAGGGCCGATGGTCAGCGAATTGCGGTCGCTCGGCGCGGGTGCGCCGGAACCGGTGGTGGACTCGACGGCCTGGCCACCACGAGCGTGTTTTTCCTGATCGGACATAAGGTGTTCCTTCTGTAAGCGGCGAGATACGCCGTCCAAGCGGGTTTCCGGCAAGGTTACGGCGAAAGATTCCTTCGTTCAAGCCCAAGGAACGGGGCGACCGGCGCCTGTTGCGGTATCGGCCGGCCCGGCGATCGGCGCGCCGTGGCGACCGCCTTCATGGACGGCAGCCACAGATTGTCGCCGCTGCCTCCGTTCAGGCATAGACGCCGCCGGACGATAGGCTGCCGGCCGCCGAGCCGGGAAGGAAATCGGCCGGTTTGCCATAGGTGTTGACGGTGCCGTTGGTGGTGACCGTGTATCGCCCTCCGGTTGCAGCGCCAATAAAGCTGTGACCCCAGAGGGACAGGCAGGAATTGGTGATCACGGAAGCGAAATGCGTGAAAGCGGGAACGCCGCTCAGCGTCGTCGTGCGATTGGTGGCCGTAAACTGCGCCAGGCCGATCAGGTTGATGTGGCGCTGGGCGCCGGCGGAGATGATGTAATCGTCCTCCACGGTCACCAATCCTCCCGACTGCGCGTGGATATGGGAGGCGTTGGCGCCGCACCATCCGAAGTCGATTAGGCCGATGGAAAGATCTCCCCCCACGCCGACACGAAAGGCGTTCTGCCAGTCGGCGAGCATCTGCATCTTGAGCCCCCTGACGGAGATCCGCGCGGAAGACACGGCGAGCGGACTGTTGATGATGACAGTGGAAGGCGAGGCTGTATTGCCGATGATCGACAGCAGCCCGCCGCCGAACAGCGGACGGGAAATCGTGGCGCCGGGATAGTTGCCGCCGGCAAGCCGGATGGTGACATCGTAAATGGAGCAATCGAGCTTCGCCGCCTCGTCGACCGCCTTTTGCAAGGTCGCGAAAGGGGCGCCCGCCGAAAGGCCGCTGTTGCTGTTGGAGCCCGTTGGGCTGACATGATAGGTGCGGTTGGCGAGGAGCTGCTCGCGCATGCCGCTGACGCCGGCGGGAAAGGCTGCCTTGCCCGTCGTGCGGTCGATGACCAGCGCCTCGGTGAAGGCATCGCCGTCGGCGCTGACCTTGACATGGAAATTGTCGTCGCCGGCAAGGCCGAATTCGGCGCGCCCCGACCAGCCGGTCTGGAACAGGAGGGATGCGGTGTCGCCGGCGTCCGCCTTGTTGATCTTGAGCTGGTGGCCGGCGCCCTCATGGGAAAAGAGCGATGCTTCGCCGGAAAGCGCCAGCCGGTTGGGAGCGTCGGCGGTGGCGTTGATGCCGAGGCGGGCGGGCAGAACGGCGTCTGTCGTCGCCGGGCGCCATCCGGCCCCGTCGAAAACCAGAAGATCGAGGCTCGTCCCCGAACAGGCGATCCAGCCCGCCTGCGGCGAATAGAAACTCCATGCCCCTTCCTGCCAGGCGGCGATATCGCCTGCGCGATCCGTCCATGCGTCCGTGGCGTCGACGGGAACGATATAGCGGTCTCCCGCCTGCGGCAAAGCGGGCGGGGCGACAAGCGTCGTATCGATTACCGCCAGATGCACGAGCGCGTCGAGCGCCCGCAACGCCTCGTTATGGGTGACGTGTTTTTGCGCTTGGGCAGGAAGGATATAGGGAAGCGAGAGGTTTTCGGTCGCGGACATGGCGTGGCTCCTGTTGGTATCAGAAGCATAAGGCCGGGGGAGAATGCGGGGAAAACCGGTCGGGCTTTTACGGCCGGCCGTTCCGCCGGTGACGGCAAACCCCGCCGGCGGCCGGCGGGGCGATGGCTGCGGATCGATCCGCGGCGGGTCCTAGTTCTGCTGCCCGTCGTTTTCGACCGGGCCGCTATGCATGATGCCGTCGTTTTCCGGGCCATCGACGATCAGGTAGCCGGCAAGGCCGCGTTCAGCGCGCGAGAGGGCGTGGTCGACGAGGACATAATGGCCGCCCCGGTCGATCTTGAAGTCGACGATCGTCGCGCCGCCCGGTGGAACGGTGACGGTCTGCACGTTGGTCAGCGGCGGCGAGGTCACCGAGCCCATCGCATAGGCATGATCGAAGATTTCGCCGATCACATGGAAGGACGAGGTGAAGTTCGGCCCGCCGACGCCGAAATAGATGCGCACCGTCTCACCGGCATTGGCATAGAGCGGATGTGACTTGGTGAGCGCGCCGACGGATCCGTTGAAGAGGAAATATTCCGGATTTTCGGACAGCAGCTTGTCGTAATCCATCTCCATCTCGCCCTTGGTGCCGAACGGTTCGACGGTATAGAGCTCGCCCTGCATGACGTAGAATTCTCGGTCGACCTGCGGCAGGCCGCCTTCCGGCTCGACCAGGATCAGCCCGTACATGCCGCTGGTGATGTGGTGGGTAACGCTCGGCGTGGCGCAATGGTAGACGTAGATGCCCGGCTTCAGCGCCCTGAAACTCACCACAGCTTCTTCGCCAGGGGCGATCTGCGTGAAGTCGGCGCCGCCGCCGGGGCCGGTCGCCGCGTGGAAATCGACCGAATGCATCATGACGCTGTCGGCGGCGTTCTTGAGGTGGACCTCGACCATGTCGCCGACGCGTACGCGGATGAAGGGACCCGGAACCTTGCGGTCGAAGGTCCAGTAGACATAGGTCGTTCCGTCGTCGAGCCGGCCCTCCAGTTCGATCGTCTCCATATCGATGCGCACGGTTTGCGGCTGGCGCTGCCCGATGGGGCCGGGAAGATCGGCGGGATCGCGCACGATGTCGGCGACGTCCATGTCCATCGTCTCGCGGGGACCGGGCATCACCTGGATCAGGCCTTCCATCCCGGCCGCGCGGTGCCCGGCGATCGAGCAGAAGTAAGCGAATTCGCCGACCTTGTTGGCGACGAAGGAGAAGGTGGAGGATGCGTTCTTGCCGATGACGATCGATGAGCGTGCGGCATATTGGTCGATCACCACGTCGTGTTCGGCGCCCTCGCCATTGATGAGGTTGATCTGCACCAGCTCTCCCTCATGGACCATGAGGGTCGGGTTGACCTGGCCGTCTATATCGCCGCCGACGCCGATATAGACCATGCGTCCGGTCGCGATACCGGTCCTGAATGTGAAGACCGTGGCGCTCTGGTGGCTGACGGCGGGGCTCGATGCCGCCTCGCGGCCGGCGGCTGGCGCCGGCGCTTCCATCGCCGGTGTTTCGTCCGCCGCTCCATGATCGTGCGTCTGGGCGATTGCCGGGGAGAGAAACAGGCAGGCGAAGAGGCCGAGGATCGCCGCCAGAAACCGCGTCGGCGGGCGTTGACGCGCCTTGGTCGTCGCCCGGACCGTTTGCGATCCGCTTTCCGGATCGGCCGTCGGGATGGTTGTTCTTTTGCAGTTCATTGCCTTCTTCCTTTCACGCCTTGCCGGTTGATCTGGACATCACGCACGATACACAGCCGGCGGCTGCGTGCACACGGGATCGTGTTCGAATTTCTCTTACATCGGATTTTCCGCGATCTGTTTGCGCGCGAACAAAGTCGCCGCCGATCGAAGGCGGCTAGTATGCACGGGTTCCGGTCGGTCGGGCCGCATCCCTCCGGGACAGGATCGTTGCGGTCACAAGGAAACCCGATCATGCCCGAGGAACAGAGCAAGCCCGCCATCGATGTCCGTACGATTCCGCCGCACGAACGGCATCAGCGCATTTTCGGCATGCTGGGGGCGCTTGCGCCGGGATCTTCGATGCTGATCACCAGCGATCATGATCCCCGTCCGTTGCGCCTTCAGCTGGAGATGAATTTCCCCGGCAGTTTCGGCTGGGATTATCTCGATCAGGGGCCGGACGTCTGGCGCGTGGAAATCGGCCGGCTGCGGCACGAAGACGGCGAATGCGGCTGCGGCGGACATTGAGGCGATATTGCCGGCCTTCCGGCCGCGCATGCTTTGCAGGATTTCAACGGTCATGAGGACAGGGCCGCTTTGCGGCGAAGGTGAAACGATATGCAAGGTGCGACACTTTCCCGCTGGACCATGGCCTATTTCGCCGCCGCCTGTCTCATGCTCCTTGCCGGGCAGGGCCTGATGGTGGCGGGCTACGGCTATCCCGCCGCCGATATCGCCGCGCCGGAAACGCTCGTTCTCGTGCATGTGCTGGCAATCGGCTGGCTCAGCCTGCTGATGGCCGGCGCACTCCTGCAATTCGTGCCGGTGCTGGTCGCCCGTCCGCTTTCCGCAGCCCCGCTCGCCGCGCCGGCGCTGGCGCTCCTGCTTGCGGGGCTCGGTTTTCTCATCGCCGGATTCGTGGCCTTGTCGGGGGCGACCGACCTGCCGCTCTTCTTCATGCCGCTGGGAGGCGCATTCCTCGGTCTCGGCTTCGGCTTTGTCGCGATCATTCTTGCGGCCACGCTTTTTGCCGCCCGGCCCTTGCCCTTGCCCGCCTGTTTCGTCGCCACAGGCGTTGTGGCATTGCTCGGCGCGATCCTGCTTGGCGCAGCCTTCACGCTCGTCCTTTCGGGGGTGAGCGGGAACCCGTTTCTCGCCCGTCTGGTGGCCGGCGGGGTGGAGCTGCATGCCGTGCTCGGTCTCGGCGGCTGGCTGAGCGTAACGGCGGCGGGCGTCAGTTACCGCCTGCTTTCCATGTTCTTGCTGTCGCCGGAGACGGAGCGGCCGACGAGCCGGGCCGTCTGGTGGGTGGTCAGCCTAGCGATCGGCCTCGTCGTGGCCGCCGTTGCGACGGTTCTCCTTGCGGTTCCCGGCAAGGACGTTCTGTTCGTCGCGGCGCTGCTGCTGACGCTTGCCGCAGGCGTGCTTTACAGCGGCGACGTGCGGCAGATCTACCGGGCGCGCCGGCGCAGGCAGGCGGAACTCAATATCCGCGCGAGCTTTCCCGCCTTCGCGGCTCTGCTGTTGTCCATCGTTTTCGTCAATATCCCTATCGTCAGGACCGGCGAGGGGGTGGCGGCGATCACCTATCTTTTCGTCTTCGGCTGGCTGACGGGGCTCGGCCTTGCCCAGCTCTATAAGATCGTCGCTTTCCTGACCTGGCTGGAGGCCTATGGTCCGGTGCTCGGACGCGGCCCGGTGCCGCGCGTGCAGGACCTTGTCGACGAACGACAGGCCGCCGTCTGGTTCGTGCTTTATTACGGTGCGGTCGCGGCGGCAACGCTGGCGCTTTTCTGGGGGCATGCCGCGTTCTTTCGTGCGATGGTCCTGTTGCAAACGGTCGCGACGCTGGTGCTGATGCGGGAATTCGTCCGCGCACGCCGGCTGTCGGCGGTTCCGGCGGCGACGCGCGCGCCGGCCGGTTTCGTGCGGCCGCATCTGTTCTGCCCCCCGTCCGCTTCAAGGAGATGAGAACCATGCCCGATGTTTCCACCCAGACTCCGCCGAGGGAGCTTGACGTACGGCCGATCCTCAAAAGCGGCGGCGAGCCGTTCCAGGCGATTATGGCGGCCGTGCAGGCGCTCGAACCGGGGCAGGGGCTGCGCCTTCTCGCGACGTTCCATCCGGTGCCGCTGCTGCAATTCCTCGCCAATCGTGGATTTGATCATGTATCCCGCGAGATCGGTGATGGGGACTGGGAGGTGCTCTTCACGCCGCAGGGTGCCGAGTCTCCGGTCGAGATCTCCTACGACGCGGATAGTCCGGAAGCCTGGCCCGACCCCGGCCTGCATCTCGACCTGACCGATCTGGATCCCCCCGAGCCCATGGTCCGTATCCTCGCCGCAGCCGAAAGACTGGGGCCGGGAGAGGTCCTTTTCGCGCTGCTTTCGCGCGAGCCGCTGTTCCTCTTTCCCGAACTGGTCGCGCGCGGCCTTCAGTGGGTCGGCAATTTCGACGAGGCGGGTGCGACCTATCGCATCCTCGTGCGCGCCGGCCGGGCAAAGGGGTAGGTGCGATGGACGAGGAGGAAAAGGCGAGCCTTGCTGCGGCGATCCGCGAGGCGCTGCGGGTGATCATCGATCCGGAGATCGGTGGGAATATCGTCGATCTCGGCCTCATCTATGCCATCGATGTCGAGGACGGCGGCATCGCCCGGGTCGCCATGACCACGACCACACGCGGTTGCCCGGCGAGCGACTATCTCAAGGATGCGGTGTCGACCTGTGTCTGGGATGTGCCCGGCGTCGAATATGCCGAAGTGCGGCTGACCTACGAGCCGCCGTGGACGCCGGACATGATGGCGCAGGCGGAGTGAGCGGACCGGGCGCGTGGCCTCAACGCCCGGCCGGCCGGCTTTCCGGCAGCAGCGGCCCGCGAACCCTTCCCGGCTTCGGCGGCGGTGCGAGGAAATCCCGTTCGGAAAGCAGGATATCGGCAAGCGTATAGCGGTCGAAAGTGGCGACGAAGGCGTTGAGGGCGTCGTTCAGCACCATGGGCAGCTTGCAGCAGCCGGTTATGGCGCAGCGATTGCCGGCGGTGAAACATTCGACCAGTCCGAAATCCGGCTCGGTGGCGCGCAAGACCGCACCGAGATTGACCTCGCCGGGGGATTTCGCCAGCGTGAAGCCGCCCGCCCGTCCGCGCACGCCTTTCAGATAGCCCGCTCTGGTCAGGATATTGACGACCTTCATCAGATGGCTGCGGGAGATGCGGTAGACGCGGGCGGTCTCCTCCACCGTCACCAGCCGATCCTTCGCGGCCGCCGCATAGAATAATACACGCAGCGCATAGTCGCTGAGAGTGGTCAGGTGCATCATGCCTCCCTGTTCAGCCGGCGGGACGGTGACATTCGCCGCCTATGCCTCGACTGCCGCCAGCCAGTCCTTGAGAAGACCCTGATCCTCCTTGGAAAAGCGTGCGCGGCGTTTCAGATCGGCGAAACTGTCGTCGGAATGACAGCGGTCATAGGCTTTTGCGGCGCGCGCCTCCAGCGCTGCGCGCAGGGCCGTGTCATCCGGACCGATGGGGCGCAGGAGCCCGTTCGTGGAGATGTAGAGCCGCTCATGGGTCGCTGACGTCATGGCTGGTCCCGCCTGTCTTCTCATGCGTCCTTCTTATCCGATAAAAGATATATTTTCAATATATCTTTGGGGACGATAAAAACGAAGCCGCCCTCGCGACAATGGCCGCGAGGGCGGAAGGATTGCCTGTGCGGCCTTGCCTATTTGCCGAGCCAGACGGTGCCGCTCCGGTTGACCACCGGGACGCCGACGGCATTGCCATATTCGGTCCAGGAGCCGTCATAGTTGCGGGCGTCGTAGCCAAGGAGGCGTTTCAGGGCGAACCACGTATGGCTCGACCGTTCGCCGATACGGCAATAGGTGATGACCGGGCTCGATCCGTCGATACCTTTTTCGGCATAGATGCGGCGGATCTCCTCAACGGGTTTATAGGTGCCGTCGTCGTTGACGATGGTCGCCCACGGCACGTTTTCCGCGCCCGGAATGTGCCCGGCCCGGATCGACAGTTCCTTGACGCCTTCGGGGGCGAAGATCTTGCCGAGGTATTCGTCGGGCGAGCGGATGTCGACGAGCTTGCCGTCGACCCGGCCTTCCGCGAAATCGAGCGTATTGACGAGGCGGGCGCGAAGACTGTCGTCGCGCTCGGGCAGTTCCAGCGTCGTGGCGGCATAGGTCGGGACTTCGGCCGTCTGCGGCAGGCCGCGCGCTTCCCAGAGCTTGCGGCCGCCGTCGAGCAGTTTGGCGCGTTCGCCGAAGCCGTAGACGTCGAGAACCCAGACGCCCCAGGCGGCGAACCAGTTGTTGTGATCGCCGTAGATGATGACCGTCGTATCCTTGTCGACGCCGGCGCGGCGAAGCTGCTCCTGCAATTTCTCGCGTGAGGCGATGTCGCGGTTCACGGTGTCGACGAGATCGGTGTGCCAGTTGAGGTCGACGGCGCCGGGGATATGGCCCTTCTCATAGACGCCGGTGTCGACGCTGACTTCGAAGACCCGCACCTTGGGATCATCGAGATGGTCCTTCAGCCAGTCCACCGTCACGAGGGAATCGGTTGCTGCTTTCGTCATGGCTTTCAATCCTTTCCTTGCAGATAGTCCGTCCGGGATCAGCCGAGGCGGCCCCCGCGCCATCGTTTCGATGGCGGCGGCGCTTGCTTGCCAGACGCTGGAATTCCGGTGTTTTCCACGGGTCGAGCGGGACTATCGACCATGCGTCGCAGCGCAGACAAACGAATGATATTGCGTCTTCAATGCAAAAGAATTGCAGCCATTGCGAGTTGAGATGCCTGTTCCACGATAGCAGCGCGCGGCGTGGCGGACGTTTTGCGGCAAAGGAAATTCCTGGGACAACATTCCCCTCGGCCGTTTGCTATTTTTTTCGGCAAGCCGGTGTCGGGCTTTTCCGGGGACGGGAGCGGAGCCCTGATGATATCCCGGTTGAGTGCAATTTTCTTGCGGTCAAGTGGCATTTAATTCCGTTTGCCAACTGCTTTCGGCCTGCTCCACACTCTTTCCAACCGCTGCGGAGCGCGCCGGTCCACGGAATTGACGAACCGCAACAACGCCTTGGCCGTGTCGGGGGCCGAAGCCCGACGTTTATATCCGGTCCCGCGGCATCCATCAGGCCAGATCGTGCGGACCGGTTGCAGGACAGCACCGGGGCGGGTCTCCAAGGCCGGACGCTTTCGCCCCCGGCCCCGCCGTCCTGCCGCAAGGGAAAGGCGCAAGCGATGTCGCAAGACACAGTCATCGAAGCGGATCACCGGCCGGGCTTCGTCGCCCGCTGGCTGCTTTCCACCAATCACAAGGATATCGGCACCCTCTATCTGATGCTGTCCATGCTCTCGGGTATCCTCGGCACGGGCCTTTCGGTGGCGCTGCGCATGGAGTTGCAGGAACCGGGCCTGCAATTCTTCTCCGATCCCGGGGTCTATAACGTCGTCGTCAGCGCGCATGGGCTGGTGATGATTTTCTTCGTCATCATGCCGGCGCTGATCGGCGGCTTCGGCAACTGGTTCATCCCGATCATGATCGGCGCGCCGGACATGGCCTTCCCGCGCCTCAACAACATCTCCTTCTGGCTGCTGGTGGCCTCGCTTTTGCTTTTCGTGGTGTCGCTGTTCGTGCCCGGTGCGGCGGCGGTCAACGGCCACGGCGGCGGCTGGACGCTCTATCCGCCCTATTCGTCGGCGGAAGGCCAGCCCGGCCCGGCCGTCGATTTCGTCATCCTGGCGATCCATCTGTCGGGTGCCTCGTCGATCCTCGGGGCGATCAACTTCATCACCACGATCTTCAACATGCGCGCGCCCGGCATGACCATGCACAAGATGCCGCTGTTTGCCTGGTCGCTGCTGGTCACCGCCTTCATGCTGCTGATCTCGCTGCCGGTTCTGGCCGGGGCCATCACCATGCTTCTGACCGACCGCAACTTCGGCACCACCTTCTTCCAGCCGGCGGGCGGTGGCGATCCGATCCTCTACCAGCATCTGTTCTGGTTCTTCGGCCATCCGGAAGTCTATATCATGATCCTGCCGGCCTTCGGCATCGTCAGCCATGTGATCTCGACCTTCGCGCGAAAGCCGATCTTCGGCTATCTCGGCATGGCCTACGCCATGGTGGCGATCTCGGCCATCGGCTTCGTCGTCTGGGCGCATCACATGTTCACGGTCGGCCTGTCGCTGGATTCGCAGCGTTATTTCGCCTTCGCCTCGATGGTCATCGCAGTTCCGACGGGCATCAAGGTGTTCTCGTGGATCGCGACGATGTGGGGCGGCTCGATCCGCTTCACCACGCCGATGCTCTGGGCGACGGGCTTCGTGCTGCTCTTCACCATCGGCGGCGTCACCGGCGTCGTTCTCGCCAATCCCGGCATCGACCGGGTCCTGCACGACACCTATTATGTCGTCGCGCACTTCCATTATGTCCTGTCGCTCGGCGCCGCCTTCGCCATCTTCGCGGCCTGGTACTACTGGTTCCCGAAGATGAGCGGCTACATGATGAGCGAGACGCTGGGCAAGCTGCACTTCTGGCTGACCTTCATCGGGGTCAACCTGGTCTTCTTCCCGCAGCACTTCCTCGGGCTTGCCGGCATGCCGCGCCGCTATGCCGACTATCCGGACGCCTTTGCCGGCTGGAATCTGGTTTCTTCCGTCGGGTCCTATATCTCGGCCGCCGGTCTTGCCGTCTTCTTCGTCGCGGTGATCGAGGCCTTCGTCCGCAAGCGCAAGGCGGCGGACAATCCCTGGGGAGAAGGGGCCACGACGCTGGAATGGACGCTGCCGTCGCCGGTGCCGTTCCACCAGTTCGAAACCCTGCCGCTGATCCGCTGAGAGAGGGGCTGAAAATCCGCACCGGGTGCGGTTGGCCCGCTGCGGTTGATGGTGCAGGATGATCGTAACGCACCGGCCGGTAAAAGCACCGGGGTCATGGGCAGCGAAAGGGAAGCAGCATGGAGCGGCCCGGCCATCTCGAGGCCCCGGAACTGGCGGTCAGCGAATGGTTCAACACGCCGGCTCCCCTCACTTTGAAGGGGTTGCGGGGGCGGGTGGTCTTCCTGCACAGTTTCCAGCTTCTGTGTCCCGGCTGCGTGTCGCACGCCATCCCGCAGGTTCTGCGCGTCGAGCGCGCCTTCGCCGCCACGGATCTCCAGATCGTCGGACTTCACACCGTCTTCGAGCATCATCGGGCGATGACGCCGGTCACGCTCAGGGCATTCCTCCACGAATACCGGCTGACCTCGCCGGTCGGCGTCGATCTGGCCGATGGCCAATCCGATAGCCCCGTCACCATGCGGCGATACGGTTTTCGCGGCACGCCGTCCTCGGCGATTATCGGGCGGGACGGAATGCTTCTGCATGAGGCCTTCGGGGTCGAAGAGGATCTGGTGCTCGGCGCGCGCCTCGCCATGGCCCTTGCCACGCAGGCCCCGCGATCCTCCGCGCCGGAGGCTGCCGGCGGGTAAGGATAAGCAGATGTCCTCTTTGCGGCCGGAAACGCTCCGACGCCGCGTCAGGGGGACGGTTTCTGCAATTCCTGGCGCAGTTGCGCGAGCACCTGACGCATCCCGTGAAGCTGGTCCATGAGATGCAGGATGACGTCGACGCCGGCGTCATTCGCGCCGAGTTCCGACTGCAATTCACGGATCAGGCGGACGCGCGCCAGATCCATGTCGGTGAAGCGCCTGCCGTCCGGCTCGGGTTGCGGAACAAGCCATTCCCGGGTGATCCAGAACTCCAGCACCTGAACCTGCAAACCGGCGGACTTGAGAAATTCCCGTTCGTTCATCGTCATGGTCAGCCATCCTTGCGCGGGTTGAACGCCTTGCCCTTTTCCCAGGTGGAGACGAACGCTTCCAGTTCGGGGTCCGGCGGGCTCGGCAGAACGACCTTCAGCCTGACGAACTGGTCGCCGAAGCCGCCGTTGCGGCGGGGTGCGCCCTTGCCCTTGAGGCGCAGCGTCGTGCCGCTATTCGAGCCTTTCGGCACGGTCATCGTGACGGCCCCCACCGGCGTTGGAACCCGCACGCGCCCGCCGAGCACGGCCTCGTTGAGGGAGACCGGCAGCTCCAGTGTCAGATCGTCCCCGTCCTGCGCGAAGCGGGGATCGGGCAGCACCTCGATCTCGATCAGCGCGTCCCCGGCGCCGCCTTTCCCGCCCCTGCCGCCGGGGGCGCCCTTGCCCTTGAGGCGCAGGGTCTGCCCGCTGACCATGCCGGCCGGGATCTTCACATCCAGCGTACCGCCGTCCGGCAGGGTGATGCGCTTGCTCGCCCCGGCGATCGATTCGGCCAGGCTGATCGCCAGGCGGTAGCGCATGTCCTGGCCGCGACGGTTCGCATGCGCCTGCTGGCTGCGCCGCAGCAGGTCCGCGATGATGTCGTCCGTCTCCATGAAATCCGCAAAGCCGGAGGGGTCGTTGTAGACGTGACCGGTGTCCGCCCCGGCATAGTCCCGGTAGAAGTGCTGGCGCGGCCGTTCCGCTCCGGCCGCATCGATGTCGCCGGCGTCGAATTTGCGGCGCTTGTCCTCGTCGCCGAGCAGGTCGTAGGCGGCGGACACGTCCTTGAACTTGTCCTCGGCGGTCTTGTCGCCGGGGTTGAGATCGGGATGCAGCTTCTTGGCGAGCTTGCGATAGGCGCTCTGGATCTCGGCCTGGGACGCAGCGGGCGACACGCCGAGCACATCATAGGGGTTTTTCACGTCAAACTCCGGACAATACTGGGTCTGCCGACAATATGGGAAGCAACCCGGCGTCCGGCAACCGGCCGTCTTTCCTCCCCGGTTTCCGTCTCGCCCGCCGCCGGCCGGAAACCGGGGAGGAAAGACGGCAGGCCGCCGGGGGGCCTTGACGCCGCACCGCTTCCATACGTAGAGCTTGAGATGACGGTTCCGGGCGATAGAGATCGCCGGGATTAAAAGGGAACACGGTGAGAGCGACCCGAATGGGACCGAACCCGTGGCTGCCCCCGCAACTGTAAGCGGATGCCGATCATCCTCGTGGCGCTTTCGGGCGTCATGCCACTGTGCGGGCGCGCCCGCATGGGAAGGCAGATGAGAAGCTTCCTATCCGCGAGCCAGGAGACCTGCCGTCAAGCGAAACGCACCATTGCGAGCGGGGAAGCTCGGAAAGGATGACCATGACGCCGATCCCCTGCTGATTCGCCCGAAAGCCGGATTTTCCGCCGCATTCCGCGCTGCGGTTCTTCCGATATCCCGGTCTTTGCGCGTGACGTGCCTTTGCCCGCCGCCGTGCCACGCTCTGTCTTCCGAAAGGATCCCGCCTTGTCCATCCGTGCCCTTCTTGCCGCCACCTTTCTCGCCCTCGGCGCCGGCCATGCTTTCGCCGACCAGACCGAATATCCGCTGACACTGAAGAATTGCGGCCAGGACGTGACCTTCGCCGAGGCGCCCAAGCGTGTCGTCGCCGTCGGACAGAGTTCCACGGAGATACTCTATCTGCTCGGACTTGCCGAGAAGGTGGTCGGTACGGCGCTGTGGATCGGTCCCGTTCTGCCGGGATATGAGGCGGTCAACGAGAACGTGCCCCGCCTTGCCGACAACGATCCGAGCTTCGAGAGCGTGGTGGCGACCCGGCCCGACATGGTGGCGACCCAGTTCCAGTGGCAGATCGGCCCGGAAGGCGTGGTCGCCACCCCGGAGCAGTTCCTGGAACTCGGCATTCCGGTCTATACGTCGCCCGCCGATTGCGTGGGCAAGGACAATTCCGGGGGCGGCGACGGCCTGCGGACGGCGAAATTCTCGACCGACCTGATCTATCAGGAGATCGACGATCTCGCCCGCATCTTCAACGTCAAGGCGCAGGGCGATGCGCTCATCGCCGATCTCAAGGCGCGCGAGGAGGCCGCCCGCCGGAAGATCGCCGGCCTCAAGGGCGATGTCTCGGCGGTCTTCTGGTTCTCCAGCGCCGAACTCGACATCGATCCCTATGTCGCCGGACAGAGCGGCGCGCCGGGCTATATCATGTCCACGCTCGGCTTGCGCAACGTTATCGAGAGCGAGGAAGAATGGCCGACCGTCGGCTGGGAAACGATCGCCCGTGCCGATCCGACCGTTATCGTGGCCGGCAAGATGGACCGTCGCCGTTTTCCGGCCGATGATATCGCCGTGAAGCTGGAGTTCCTCGACAGCGATCCGGTGACAGGCCTGATGCCGGCGGTGACGCAGAAGCGGATCGTGGTCATGGATGCACAGGCGATGAATCCGACGATCAGGACGATCGACGGCATCGAGGTGCTGGCCGATGCGCTGGCATCCTCCGGCCTGGCGAAGTGAGGTTTTCGCCTGCGTTGCTGCGGGTCGTCGCCGGCGGCGTGACAGCGCTGGCGGTGCTGTTCGTCGCGCTGGCGTCCGGTGCGGCGATCGGCGAGACCGCGATCCCGCTCGCCACGGTTGTCAAGACCGTGGCGAACCGGCTGTGGGATGCCGGCCATGACCTCGATCCCATCGACGCGGGCATCGTCTGGAACTATCGCATCGCCCGGGCGCTGGTGGCGGCCGCCTGCGGTGCGTCGCTTGCGGTTTGCGGGGTGGTGCTGCAATCGCTGCTGCGCAACGCGCTTGCCGATCCCTATATCCTCGGCATATCCGCCGGGGCGTCGAGCGGCGCCGTCGCGGTGGCGATCCTCGGTTTCGGCGGCGGCTTTTTCTCGCTGTCGGCAGGCGCGTTCGCAGGCGCGCTGGTCGCCTTCGGTCTGGTGGCGCTGCTGGCCTTGCGATCCGGGCGCGGCCCTGTCGCCATCATCCTTGCGGGGATTGCCGGGTCGCAACTGTTCAATGCGCTCACGTCCTTCGTCGTGACGAAATCGGCGACCGCCGATCAGGCGCGCGGCATCATGTTCTGGCTGCTGGGCAACCTTTCCGGCGTGCGCTGGCCGGATGTCTTTCTGGCGCTGCCGGTGGCGCTCGGGGGGCTTGCGATCTGCTGGCTCTATGCGCGCTCGCTCGACGCCTTCGCCTTCGGCCCGCAATCGGCGGCTTCGCTCGGCGTGCCCGTTCGTCGCGTCTATGCGACGATGATCGCGGTCACCGCGCTCATGACCGCCACCATGGTGAGCATCGTCGGCTCGATCGGCTTCGTCGGTCTCGTCGTTCCGCATGCCGCCCGGTTGATCGTCGGCGTTCGTCACGGCGTGCTGCTGCCGGCAGCGGCGCTCGCAGGTGCGGCTTTCATGATCGGCGCGGATATCCTGTCGCGCACCGTCATCCCCGGCCAGGTCCTGCCGATCGGTGTGATGACGGCGCTTGTCGGGGCGCCCGCTTTCGCGCTGATCCTCATCCGAAGGCCGGTGACGCGATGAAACTGGCAGCGCGCAATCTTGGCTGGAAGGCCGGCCGCCGGACGATCGTCGACGATGTCTCGCTGGAGATCATGCCCGGTGAATTTCTCGGTATCGTCGGCCCGAATGGTTCCGGCAAGACGAGCCTGCTGTCGATGATCGCCGGCCTGCGCCGGCCCGTCACAGGCAGCGTGCTTCTGGAGGGCCGCGATATCGCGCGGCTGCCACGGCGCGATGTCGCCCGGAAGGTCGCCTTCGTCGAGCAGCAGGCGGAGACCGGCGAAAGGCTCAATGTGCGCCAGGCGGTGGAGCTTGGGCGGACGCCGCATCTGAGCGCGCTTTCCCCGTGGTCGGCCGAGGACGAAGCCATTATCGATCGCGCATTGGACGATGTCGACATGCGGGCCTTCGCCGACCGGCCGTGGCAGACCCTTTCGGGCGGCGAGCGCCAGCGGATCCATATCGCGCGGGCGCTGGCGCAGGAGCCGCGCCTGCTGATCCTCGACGAACCCACCAACCATCTCGATATCGAGCATCAGGTCGGCATTCTCGATCTCGTGCGCTCCCGCAACCTTACTGTCGTCGCCGCCCTGCACGACCTCAACCATGCCGCGCTGTTTTGCGACCGCGTCGCGGTTCTTCATGAGGGACGGCTGGCCGCGCTTGGCCGCCCGCCCGAAATCCTGACCGACCATCTGCTCGCCGACATCTTCCGGGTCGACGCCCGGGTGGAGATCGAGGCGGACGGGTCCTGTTTCATCCGCTATGCGCGGCCGTCGACGACGGCGCGCCGTTTTACTATCCGGGAGCCGGCATGATGGTCTTGAGATCGTTTTTCATCGCATCCTTTTTCCTCCTTTCCACCATGTTTCCGGCAATCGCCGGGACGATCGAAGTGAGGATGCTCAATCGCGGCGAGCACGGCAGCATGGTGTTCGAGCCGGACTTCGTGACGCTGCGGCCGGGCGATACGCTGCGGTTCAAGGTCGGCAGCCGCAGCCATAACGCGGCTTCCATTCCGGAGATGACGCCGGATGGCGCCGAAAGCTTCAAGGGGAAGATCGACGAGGAGATCGAGGTCACCTTCGATCAGCCGGGCTTCTACGGGATCAAGTGCTCGCCGCATTTCGGGATGGGAATGGTCATGGTGGTGCGTGTCGGCGACGCGGCCCTGCCGGACGATTTTCTCGAAGCGGACATGCCGCCGCGTGCGCACAAGCGCTTTGTGGAGATCCTGGAGCGGGCGGATCTGCACCAGGCCGTTTCCGCCTCCGAATAGGTCCGCCGTGTCGCCCGCGCAATCGCTGACGAGATGGCGCGGGCGTCCCTTGCGATAGCGCATGAGGAAGGGCCGGTCAGCCTTTTCCCCGGGTCAATACGTCATCGAGCGCGGTAACGAGCGTGTCGACGTTCTCGCGGGAAAAGACGAGGGGCGGGCGGATCTTCAGGACGTTGGCGAACGGGCCGGAGGCGCTGATCAGCACCCGGCGCTCGCGCAGCCCGTTGACGATGCGGGCAGTGAGGGCTGCGTCCGGACGCTTTTCCCCGCGGTCGGCGACGATCTCGACGCCGACGAACAGGCCCGAACCGCGAATGTCGCCGATGGCGGGATGGCGGTCGGCAAGCGTCCGCAGGCTGTCCATCATGTGGTTTCCGACGGCAAGCGCGTTCTCGCGCAGGCCCTCCTCGCGGATCGCATCGAGCACGGCCTTTCCGGCCGCCGCGGCGACGGGATTGCCGCCGAAGGTGTTGAAGTAGCGCGTCTTCGCGCCGAATTCCGCGATGATTTCCGGCTGCACGACGATGCCGGCCATCGGATAGCCGTTGCCCATCGGCTTGCCGATCGTCACCATGTCGGGGGACACGCCGTGGCGCTCGAAGCCCCACATCGTCTCGCCCGTTCGGCCGAAACCGGGTTGCACCTCATCGGCGACGAACAGGCCGCCGGCTTCGTGGATGGCATCGACGGCCGGTTGCAGGAAGCCTTTGGGGCCGGCGAAGATGCCGTCGCTGGAGAAGATCGTGTCGACGATCAGCATGGCGGGCTTGATGCCGTGCCGTTTCAGGTCGGCGATCGCCCGACGCACGTCACGGCCGAATTTCTCCATCATCTCACTGGCGGGAAAGCGGTAGCTGTCCGGGGCTGCGACGGTTCGCACATGCGCCCCGAGCGGCACGGCCTCGCCGAGGGAGGGCGAGAATTCCGCAACCGCGCCGGTTACCCCATGGTAGGCGAGACGGGTGGAGATGATGCCGGTGCCGCCCGTCACATGCCGCGCGATGCGCAGCGCCAGATCGTTGGCCTCGCTGCCGGTGCAGGTGAACATCGCCTGGCTGAGCGGGGCCGGGAACGTCGACGTCAGCGCTTCCGCATAGTCGACGATGCCTTCGTGAAGGTAACGGGTGTGGGTATTGAGCACCGCCGTCTGCCCGGTGATCGCCGCCACCACGCGAGGGTGGCAATGGCCGAGCGAGGCGACATTGTTGTAGGCGTCGAGATAGCGCTCGCCGGCGGCGTCGTAGAGCCAGACGCCTTCGCCGCGCACGAGATGCAGCGGCTTTTCGTAAAAGAGCCGGTAGGCGGGGCCGAGCACCTTCTCGCGGCGCGCGATCAGCGCCTTTTCCGTGGCGTCGAGCTGTTCGAAATCCTCATTCGTGAATGCGTTCACCATCGACATGGTTCAAGCCTCTGCGGGGTTGTGCGCGAGCTGTTGCAGCCCGGCGGGAGTAAGGTCGGCAATATGTTGCAAGCCGGTCCAGGCGGCGACGTGATTGCGCATGATATAGCTGCGGTTCCCGGGGAAACGGGCGGAGCGCCATTCCGCGATGATCACCGACATGGCGAGCCGGGCGCGGGTGAGCAACGGCAGAAGCTCCAGTTCGAGCGGCAGCAGAGCCCGCCCGGCGAGAAAGCCTTCGAGAAAGCCGCCGGCCCGCGCGGCCCAGTCGGGCGTCGCCAGATGGTAGGAAAGCCCGACCGCGACATCGTTGACGAGCGGTGCATGAACCATGTCGCCGAAGTCGATGATGCCGACCACCTCCGTCGTCGCTTGCGGCGACATGAGGATATTGTGCGGGTTGAAATCGTTATGGATGATCTGCCGGCGTTCCAGAGCGCCGATCAGCGGCAGTGCCCGGGCGTATTCCTCCAGCACGGCTTCCACCCGTCCGCGCCGCCCGGGGGCGACATATTCGAGGAAGGCGGCAAGATCGAGCGTGTGCGAGATGTCCCACATCAGCTTGCCCGAAGGGGGACGCCCGGCATAGCCCGCAAGACCCAGCCCCAGCGCCGCGAGCGCGCCGCCGATATTGCGGCTTTGCGCCGGGTCGGCCGGGGTGCGATATTGCATCTCGCCTTCCAGGAACGTGAGGAGGCGCATGATGCGCGGTCCGTCCATCGTGTCCAACGTCCGGCTTGTGGCGCCATCGAGCGTGCGCACGAGCCGGGGTACGGGAACGGCGGGGGCCGCCTGCTCCAGATGCAGCAGCGCGCCGTCCTGAAAATCGAGTGCGGCCGGATCTTCCGCCGGATTGGCGATTTTCAGGGTGAAGGCGCTGCCGTTCGCGGCGGAAAGCAGGAAAGTCTCGTCGCGCTCGCTGGACAGGCGATTCAGTTCGCCCGCAAGGCCGTAAAACTTCGCGACGGCGGCCAGGGCGTCATCCAGTGTCGTTTCGCTCCAGGATGCGGACATTGCGTCCGCTGTCTTCCGGGTGGCGGTATCCTCGCTCATTCCTGCTCCGTCTTCCCGGATCGGCCCGCTCGCGCGGTGTCCTCCCGGCCGATTTCCCTTTCAGGCGCCATGCGATGCCATTTGCCGCCGGCTTTACTTGAAAGCGCGCAAAAAAAGATGCATCAAGTATGTTGTTAGCCGATTTTTTGAGCCCGTTCCATGCCTGAATTTCCCACTCTGGATCATGAAAGCCTCAGCAGCGCCGTTTATGGGGCGCTGTGCGACGCACTCATGCAGGGACGTTTCCAGCCGCACGACCGATTGAAGATCCGCGAACTCGCGGAGCAGTTCGGCACCAGCGTCACGCCGATCCGCGACGCCATCCTGAAGCTTGCCAATGACGAAGCGATCATCTTCCGTTCGCCGCGCGACATCCGCATTCCGGCGATGAGCGAGAGCCGCTACCGGGAAATCCGCGCCATCCGCGTGCGGCTGGAGGGGCTGGCGGCCGAGACGGCCGCCCAGGAGGCGACGCGGGCGGATATCGAGGCTCTGGAGACCATTCTCCGGGAAAACGAGGCCGCAATCGCCGCTGGAGACCGGCTGAAGGGCACGGAACTCAATCAGGCTTTCCATTTCATGCTGCCGAAGATTGCCGGTCTGCCGGTGCTCAACAACATCCTGCGCCGGCTCTGGCTGCAAATGGGCCCGCTTATCGCCGACTCCTATCTCGGGGGCGGCCGGGCGATGATCGATCATCATTATCCGGTGGTCGAGGCGCTGAAGCGGCACGATCCGGCGGCGGCCTCGATGGCGATCGTCGATGACATCCTGCTCGGCGGCAAGCCGATCCTGGAAAAGGTGGAGCGTAGCCGGGAACCAAGGTCCGCCCGGGGGTGACTGCGACAATCTTCGACGCCGGCTTTTGAAGCGGCTTGCATTTCAGCTTCGGATAATTACGATGTATCAAGCATCGGACGAGAGGCTCGCATGACAGAAGAACGCCGTTACATGCTGCTGACGGGCGCGAGTCGGGGGATCGGCCATGCGACCGTCAAGCACTTCCAGGCGAAAGGCTGGCGTATCCTCACGGTGTCGCGCCAGCCGTTTTCGGAGGAATGCGCCTGGCCGTCGGCGCGCGAAAGCCATATCCAGGCCAATCTTTCCGATCTTGCGCAGATCGACCGTCTCGCCGCGACGGTGCGCGAGCGCCTGCCGCACGGCCGGCTCCATGCGCTGGTCAACAATGCCGGCATTTCGCCCAAGGGGCCGGACCGGGAGCGGCTCGGGGTGGGCGCGACCACCGCCGACGTCTGGACGCAGGTTCTGAACGTCAATCTCATCTCCACGGCGCTGATCGCGCGGGCGCTCCTGCCGGAACTCAAGGCGGCGAAGGGCTCGATCGTCAATGTCACCTCGATTGCCGGCTCGCGCGTGCATCCTTTCGCGGGCGTCGCCTATGCCGCCTCCAAGGCGGGGCTTTCGGCGCTGACGCGGGAGATGGCGCATGAGTTCGGAAAACACGGGGTGAGGGCCAACGCCATCGCGCCGGGCGAGATCCAGACCTCCATCCTGTCTCCCGGAACAGACGAACTGGTGGCGGCGGAAGTCCCGATGGGCCGGTTGGGCGAGCCGCGTGAAGTCGCCGAGACCATTCATTTCCTGTGCACGGAACAGTCATCCTACATCAACGGGGCGGAAATCCACATCAACGGCGGCCAGCATGTCTGAACCGCGCAAGCGGCAAGACCCGGAATTTGAAAAATCCCGTTGACCGGACGTTTTTATGATGCATCATTCCAGTCAAGGCCGTCCCGCAAGAATGGGCGACCAGCCAGCCGGAAGCAAGGTCTTCCGTTCCAAGGCGATGGAGTGAGCGACCGCTGGAGGAGCGGTCGCAAATGGATCGGGCCGGCATGAAAGCCGGCCTGCAAAATATCTCTAAAGGGGGGAATGCCTATGCAGAAATCGTTGAAATCGGGCCTGCTGGCCACCGCCGTCGTGGCGCTCGCGGCGGGGCTTGCGGTCCCGTCGCTTGCGCGCGACCTGACCGTCGTCTCCTGGGGCGGCAGCTATCAGGATGCGCAACGCAAGATCTATTTCGAACCCTATCTCGCCAAGTCCGGCAAGCCGTTGCTCGACGAAGCCTGGGACGGCGGCATCGGCGTTCTACAGGCCAAGGTGAAGGCCGGCGCGCCCAACTGGGACGTCGTCCAGGTCGAGGCGGAGGAACTGGCGCTCGGCTGTGCGGACGGTCTTTTCGAGAAGATCGACTGGGACAAGCTCGACAAGGACAGGTTCATGCCTTCCGCCGTCAGCGAATGCGGCGTCGGCACCATCGTCTGGTCGACGGCCATCGCCTATGACGGTGACAAGATGGAGGAAGGTCCGGCTTCATGGGCGGACTTCTGGAATATCGAAAAGTTCCCGGGCAAGCGTTCCCTGCGCAAGGGCCCGAAATATACGCTTGAATTCGCGCTGATGGCCGACGGGGTCTCGACGGACGAGGTCTATGACGTCCTGGCCAGTGACGACGGTGTCGAGCGCGCCTTCAAGAAACTCGATGAACTGAAGCCGAATATCGTCTGGTGGGAATCCGGCGCCCAGCCGTTGCAGTTCCTTGCTTCCGGCGAAGTCGCCATGGCCTCGGCCTACAATGGACGCATCACCGGCATCAACCGCAGCGAGGGGCGCAACCTCAAGGTCGTCTGGCCGGGCAGCATCTACGCGGTCGATAGCTGGGTGATCCTGAAGGATGCCGAAAACAAGGAGGCCGGCGCGGACTTCATCGCTTTCGCAAGCCAGCCGGAGCATCAGGCGAAGCTGCCGGAATATGTGGCTTACGGCCTGCCGGTCAAGGAAGCGGCGGCGATGGTTCCGCCGGAGTTGGCCAAGGATCTGCCGACCGATCCCGCCAACCTGCCGGAGGCGATATCGCTGGATACGGATTTCTGGATCGATAACACCGAGGCGCTGACGCAACGCTTCAACGCCTGGCTCGCCCAGTAAACCGAGATGCCGGCGACGGACGAGGCTTTCTCGTTCGTCCGCCGGCATCCTCTTCCGCCGTGAAGGCAGGAGCGGGGCCCTTGCGACCTTTCCGCCGGCCTGTCAACGAAGGAGCTTTGCGTGGCAGAGTTCATCCGGTTCGACCGCATCACGAAATTTTTCGGCGCGCTCTGCGTGGTGGAAAACCTCGATCTTTCCATCGCAAAAGGGGAATTCGTCAGCCTGCTCGGGCCGTCCGGATCCGGCAAGACGACATTGCTGATGATGCTCGCCGGCTTCGAGAGCCCGACGTCCGGCGCGATCCTCGTCGACGGCAGCGCGGTCAACGACGTGCCGACACACAGGCGCGACATGGGGGTGGTGTTCCAGAGCTATGCGCTGTTTCCCCATATGACCGTCGGCGAGAATATCGCCTTTCCCTTGCAGATGCGCGGCGTCGCCAGGGCGGACACCGCCGAGCGGGTCCGCCGTGCTCTCGATATGGTTCAGCTTTCGGCGCTGGCCGACCGGCGGCCCTCCCAGCTCTCCGGCGGCCAGCAGCAGCGTGTGGCGCTTGCCCGTGCGCTGGTGTTCGAGCCGCGCGTCGTGCTGATGGACGAGCCCCTCGGCGCCCTCGACAAGCAGTTGCGTGAGCAGATGCAACTCGATATCCGCGACCTGCATCGCCGTCTCGGCCTGACCATCGTCTTCGTCACGCACGACCAGTCGGAAGCGCTCACCATGTCCGACCGGGTCGCGGTCTTCAACAAGGGCAGGATCGAGCAGATCGGCACGCCCCGGCAGGTCTATGACGAGCCGGGGACCCGCTTCGTCGCCGAATTCATCGGCGAGACCAACCTGGTGGAAGGTGTCGTGGAAGCAGTGGAGGGGCAGGAAGCCACGGTGCGGCTGGCGTCCGGCCTGCGCATCGTCTCGGCGGTGACGGGCGACCTTGCGCCCGGCGGCCCTGTCCATCTCTCCATCAGGCCGGAGCGCATCCAGCTTGCCGAGACGCCGGCGGAGCAGCGCAATTGTCTCGAAACGGAGGTCGCCGATTCCGTCTATCAGGGCGATCATCTACGCGTGCAATTGCAGAACGCCGTCCATCCGCTGGTCGCCAAGCTGGACCGGCGCTCACGCGAATTTCCCCCGGGCACGAAGGTCTATGCGGCCTTCTCCTCGGGCGATTGCCGGATCATCCGTCCATGAGCGGCTCCCCGACGCGAACCGGACGGTCGCTGCTGCTGCTGGCGCCGCTCTTCGCCTTCCTCGTCGCCTTCTTCGTCTGGCCGCTCTTCAGCATGGTGTCGCAATCGGTTTCCGATACCGCGGTGCTGCGTCTTCTGCCGCACAGCGCCGATGTGCTGGCGGCATGGGATCGCCTGTCGCCGCCCAGCCCGGCGATGCAGGCCGCGCTGATGGAGGATCTGAGGGCCGTCGACGACGCACAGGCGCTCGGCGACATGGTGCGCCGCCTCAACAGCGCCCAGTCCGGCTTCCGCACGCTGATGTCGAAGACCACCACCGCACTTGCCGATACGGACGATCCGCCGGCGGACCTCGTCTCCATCGACAAGCGCTGGCAAAAACCGGAATTCTGGCTCGCCATCGCCAACGCCCTGTCGCCGCTCACCGATCGCAACCTTCTTGCGGCGGTCGATCTCGGGCGCGATGCCCAGGGCGCAATCGAGCATCTTCCGCCCGACGAGTCGGTCAACCGGGTCATTCTGGTGCGGACCTTCTGGATCTCGGCGCTGGTGACCCTGGCCTGCATCTGCATCGGCTATCCCTATGCGATGATCGCAGCCTCGCTTGGCGGCTGGAAGCGCGATCTGATGCTGGCGGCGGTGCTGCTGCCGTTGTGGACGTCGCTTCTGGTGCGCACGGCCGCCTGGTTCATCCTGCTTCAGGAGCAGGGACTCATCAACGATCTCCTGCAATGGCTGCGGCTGACGGACGGGCCGGTGCCGCTCATCTTCAACCGCACCGGCGTCATCATCGCCATGACCCATGTGCTGCTGCCCTTCATGGTGTTGCCGATCTACAGCACGCTGATCACCATTCCGGGGAACCTGATGCCGGCCGCGGCATCGCTTGGCGCCCACCCGTTCAGGGCCTTCCTGCGCGTGCTGCTGCCGCTCAGCCTGAGGGGCGTCGCCTCCGGCAGCCTGCTCGTCTTCATCTCGGCCATCGGCTACTATATCACGCCGGCGCTGATCGGCGGGCCGGGTGACCAGATGATCAGCTCGATCATCGCCTTCTACGCCATCGGCTCGGCGAACTGGGGGATGGCCGGTGCGCTCGGTGTCGTGCTGCTCGTCGCCACGCTCCTTCTCTACAGCGTCTACGCGCGGCTTTCCGCCGAAGAGCCGGGAAGGAGCTAAGCGATGGTGCTGAGGCTTTCCAAACTGGTTTTCGCGTTGCTGGCGATCCTGTTCCTGGTGGTGCCGCTGATCGCCATCCTGCCGCTTGCCTTCACGTCGAGCGTGATCCTCACTTATCCGATGCCTTCCTGGTCGATGCGCTGGTTCACGGAGCTTTTCACCGCCGACGCCTGGCGGCGGGCGATCATCAACAGCCTGATCATCGGATCGGGGGCGACGATCCTCGCCACCGTTCTGGGGACCGCCGCCGCGCTCGGGCTGCGCAACCGGCTGCTGCGCTTTCGCGGCTTCTTTCGAACGATGTTTCTCCTGCCGATGGTCGTGCCGGCCGTGGTGCTCGGCGTCGGCATGCAGGTTCTGCTCGCTCGCGTCGGCCTGATCAACAGCTATGCCGGGGTCATCGTCGCCCATACGGTCGTCGCCGTGCCTTTCGTGGTGGTGAGCGTGAGCGGCGCGCTGGCCGGTATCGATCGCCGGGTGGAGCTTGCCGCGCAAAGCCTTGGAGCCCCTCCGGTCACGGTCTTCCGCCGTGTGACGCTGCCGCTCGCGCTGCCGGGCGTATTGTCCGGCGCGGTGCTTGCTTTCGCCACGTCGCTCGACGAGGTGGTGCTGACGCTCTTCGTCGCCGGACCCAACCAGCGAACGCTGGCGCGGCAGATGTTCTCCAGCATCCGGGAAAACATCAGCCCGGCCATCGCTGCCGCGGCCTTTCTGTTCATCACGGTGACACTACTCGCCGGTTTCGCGGTCATCCTGTTCCGCTCGGTGCTGGCCAGGCGGCGATGACCTGCGAGTGACTTTTCGGGAACCGATCGGGCCTTCCCGCGTTTTCCTCGACAAGCGCAAGGAGACCGCGAAGGGAGCCGGCCGACGTATCGGCGTAGTCTGTTCGGCGGTCGGCGCCGATCTTCCGTATCCGCGATAGACGAGAAGAAGACCCGTGAAACGGATGCGGGATTCCCACGGCCGGCCGTCGGTCGCCATCGGGATTTCGAAGGGACAGGATCATGACGGTCGAGCGTGAAGCATGGATCAGCAGGCGCGCCTATGGCCTCTGGGAAGCCGCCGGCCGGAGGCATGGCTTCGACCGGGAGCATTGGCAGCGCGCCGAACGCGAGTGGGCGGAGCTGGAACGGGTCGCCCTTCCGGGGCGGCCGGAAGGAGACCGGTCACCGGCGGAGGCCGACGCCGCCACACGGGCCGTCGTCGACGCCCTGCGCGGCCGGGCGCGGCGGGACGGACCTTTCCGATCCGCCTGACGATCGCTAAGGACGCGGATCAATCGGCGGGTGCGAAAACGGCGATGCTCGCCGCAAAGACGGTCGCCGGGTTTTCTGCGGGATGGGCGAGGAAAGCCCCTGTTTGCGCGCCGGTGTCCAGAACGCGTGTCCAGCTGCCGACGCCGTTGACCGCCGGAAGCGTGAAGCCGCAGTCGCCGCCGGCGTTGAAGGCGAGGAAAAGCCGGTCTCCAGCGCCGCCATTTTCGGGCTTGTGCAGGAAAAGGCCGACTGCGCGCAGGGCGTCATCCGCCCAGGCGGCGTCTTCCATCGGCGTGCCGTCGGGCCTGAACCAGCCGATGTCGACGGTGCCGTCCTCGCCCGGCTCGCCGGTGAGGAACCGCTCCTGACGGACGGCCGGATGGGTTTTGCGGAAGGCCACGGCCTCCTGGCAGAAGGCGAGAAACGGATCGTCGAGGCCGGTCCAGTCGGTCCAGCCGATTTCGTTATCCTGGCAATAGGTGTTGTTGTTGCCGTCCTGGCTGTTGCCGAGTTCGTCGCCGCCGAGGATCATCGGGACGCCCTGGCTCAAGAGCAGCGTCGCCATCATGTTGCGACGTCGCCGCGCCCGTGCGGAAAGGATGCCGTCCTCGTCGGTGCGCCCCTCGACGCCCATATTGTCGGAATGGTTGTCCGAATGGCCGTCACGATTTTCCTCGCCGTTCTTCTCGTTGTGCTTGTCGCTGTAGGAGACGGTGTCCATGAGGGTGAAGCCGTCATGGGCGCTGAGCAGGTTGACGGAGGAGGTCGCGCCACGGTCGGAGTGATTGAACTGACGCGCTGATCCCGCCAGCCGCTCGGCAAGAGCGGGCAGGAGGCCGCCGTCGCCCTTCCAGAAGCGGCGTATGTCGTCGCGGTATTTGTCGTTCCATTCCCGGAAGGGATAGGGGAAGCCGCCGACCTGATAGCCGCCGTCGCCGACATCCCAGGGTTCGGCGATCAGCTTGACGCCGGACAGGATCGGATCCTGCCGGATCGCATCGAAGAAGGTGCCCTCGCGGTCGAATTCGATATGGCGGGTGCGGCCGAGCGTGCTGGCAAGGTCGAAGCGGAAGCCGTCCACATGCATGACCCCGACCCAGTAACGCAGGCTGTCGAGAACCATGCGCAACACCATCGGATGCGCGATATTGAGCGTATTGCCGGTGCCCGTCGTGTCGTAGGCATGGCGCGGGTCTTCCGGCGACAGGCGATAGTAGCTGAGGTTGTCGAGCCCGCGGAAGCTGAGCGTCGGCCCCTGTTCGGAGCCTTCCGCCGTGTGATTGTACACCACGTCCATGATCACCTCGATGCCGGCGGCATGGAAGCGCTTCACCAGGGTCTTAAACTCGGTGATGCCATTGCCTGACAGGTAGCGCGGCTGCGGTGCGAAGAAGCCGAGGGACTGGTATCCCCAGTAATTGCGCAGGTTCTTCTCGATCAGATAACGGTCGTCGGGAAAATACTGGACGGGCAGCAACTCGACGGCGGAGATGCCGAGACTGGTGAGATGCTCGAGGATCGGGTCGCTCGCCATGCCGAGGAATGTCCCGCGCAATTCTTCCGGAACGCCGGGGTGGCACATCGTCATGCCGCGTACATGGGCCTCGTAAATGATTGTTTCCGTCCATGGCCGACGGATCGCGGCATCGCCCGACCAGTCGAAATCCGGGTCCTGCACCACGCCCTTCACCGTGAAGGGGGCGCTGTCGCGCTCATCGAAGGAAAGGTCGGCCGCCTCGTCGCCGATGCGATAGCCGTAAAGCGCGTCGTTCCACGAAAGTTCGCCGGCGACCTGCTTGGCATAGGGATCGAGCAGCAGCTTGTTGGGATTGAACCGATGCCCCTTTTCCGGCTCGTAAGGTCCATGGGCGCGATAGCCGTAGAGCGTGCCCGGTTCAAGGCCCGCGATATAGCCGGACCAGATGTCGCCCTCCCGCTTGGGCAGGGGCAACCGGGCTGTCTCCTCCTTGCCGTCGTTGCTGAAAAGGCAAAGGTCGACCTGTTCGGCATGGGCGGAAAAGACGGCGAAATGCGTCCCTTCGCCGGTGAATTCCGCCCCGAGTTCCGGCTTGAGGAAATCGAGTTCCGTGAAGGAATAGCCCATGAAATGCCCCCTTGTGCGGCCCCTTATGCGGCCCCTTGTGCGGCGATGACGCCAGTCCCCGATGCCATGGACCCCGCCGTTTTTCGAAGATCGTCCGGCATGGGGATCGCTTGCGGAACGCGGGGATCGGACAAATGGTTCCGGCGTGCCGGGTCCGCAGCCCGCGGCCGCGATTTTTTCGCCATCGCTGCCGTGTCCCGGAACATCCGGCTTTGATGAGGGTTTGGATTCGTCCGGTAACGAGGCCGGATTTCGCAAGGAATGGAGAACGAGGACATGACCGAGAAATCGCTCAACGATCTATTCTACGACACGCTGAAAGACATTTATTTTGCCGAGCGGCAGGTGGTGAAGGCGCTTCCGAAGATGGCGCGGGCCGCGCAGTCGGCGGACCTGAAAAAGGCCTTCGAGAAGCACAGGGACGAAACCGAGGGGCAGATCGAGCGCTTGCAGCAGGTTTTCGAGCTGATCGGCAAGCGCGCCCAGGGCAAGACCTGTGAGGCGATCCAGGGTATTCTGGCGGAAGGCGAGGAAATCATGGATGAATTCAAGGGTACGAAGGCCCTTGATGCCGGGCTCATCTCCTCCGCGCAGGCGGTGGAGCATTATGAGATCGCCCGCTACGGCACCCTGAAGGCCTGGGCCGAGCGATTGGGCCATGCCGAAGCCGCCAAGCTGCTCGATGAGACGCTGAAGCAGGAAGCCGGCACAGACGAGGCCTTGACGAAACTTGCCGAGGGCGCGGTTAACGCGGCGGCGCAGAAGAAAGCCGCCTGACGGCCAATGGAACGGCGGCGGTGCGGCCGCTGCCGCCGTTTTCGACAGGTTCCTTCGGGAACGTTACTGGATGGCGGCGATCGCCGCGTCCATACGCTCGCGGGCCTTTTTCGGCATCTTCGTGGTTTTGATGGCATCGAGGTTGGTCGGCGCATCGCCAACGACGACCAGCCCTACCATGCCCATGCCGAAATGCGGCGTGCATTTGATGGCGTAGGCGCCCTCGACGTCGAATGTCGCCTTGAAGGTCTCGTTCATCTTGCTCTTGAAGGGCGTGGCGCCCTCGGGGATCAGGTTCTTGATGGTCTCGACGTCATGGCCCTTGTCGGTCGGGATGAACGTCACGGTGTCGCCGGGAGCCACCTGGAGGAAGGCGGGCTCGAACACCATCGCGCCGGCCTCTCCCTTGTTGAGCATATGCACTTCGTATTCCGCGGCGAAGGCCGGGGCGGTCATGACCGTGAAAAGGGCTGCCGCGCCGATGATTTTTGCCAGAACGCCATGCATTGTCATTCTCCTTTTTCCATCGGTCCCGCAATGGACCGAATACAGCAGACATAAATCCGCAGGCGGTTCATCCTCTTTGATAAAGATCAAAAAAGCTATCATGCCGGGCGCGGCAATCGCGCGCACCCTTTCCATGCGGGCGCTGCGGAAAAAATTTGGGCAGTCTTGCCCGTAATGAGGGGAACCGGCAGCCATCGCGCTCTTGCATTGCGCAAGTAATGCGCACATAAGGCCCCCTCATCGTATTTTTCCCGGTTTTGTCGTCTGAATGGCAGCATCCTCCCAATCTCCGGATGGTCAACACGCGCGCGGCCTGAAGAAATTCAGGCTTTTTTCTCCGATTCTGGCAGGGGCGACCTTCAAGGAGCGGCTGATCGGGTGCATCGGGGCATTGGCGGGCATCAGCGTCACCGGCCTTGTCTGCGGATTTCTGCTCGGCAACGATCCCTATCTGCCGCTCATCGTCGCGCCGATGGGTGCCTCGGCGGTCCTGCTTTTTGCGGTGCCGGCGAGCCCGCTTGCCCAGCCCTGGTCGATCGTCGGCGGCAATACGATCTCGGCGCTGGTCGGCGTCAGCGTGGCGTGGCTGGTCGCCGAGCCGGCGCTCGCCATCGGTCTTGCCGTTTCGCTGGCGATCCTCGCCATGTCGCTGACCCGTTCGCTTCATCCGCCCGGCGGCGCCTCGGCTTTGACGGCGGTGATCGGCGGCGTCGCGGTGGCGCGGGCCGGCTTCTGGTTTCCGATCGTGCCGGTGGCCGTAAATTCCGTGCTGCTTGTGCTGATCGGCATGTTGTTTCACCGGCTTTCGGGCCGGCAGTATCCGCATCGGCCGGTTCCGGCGCCCGTCAATCCGCACAAGACCGCCGATCCGCCGCCGGCCATGCGGGCGGGATTTCTCCCGCAGGATATCGATACGGCGCTGATGCGGCTCAATGAGACGCTCGACATCAGCCGCGACGACATTCATGCGCTGTTGCGCGAAGTCGAGATGCAGGCGCTCCTGCGCCAGAAGGGCGAACTTCTCTGCTCCGACATCATGTCGCGCGATGTGGTGACGGCGCGGCTGGATACGACGCCGCAAGAGGCGCGGGCGCTGCTTCTGGAGCACGATATCCGCATGCTGCCGGTTCTCGATGACGAGGAGCGGCTGATCGGGACGGTCGGCCTGCGTGAACTCGCGCTGGGAAGGGATCCCGACCGGCTACCGCTGTCGCCGGCTGCGACGGCGCAGCCCGGCGACCCGGCGATCGGCCTCCTGCCGCGGCTGACCGATGGACGGACCCACGCGATGGTGGTGCTCGACGGCGACGACAGGGTCGTGGGCATCATTTCGCAGACCGATCTGCTCGGGACGCTCGCCCGGTCGCTGGCGCAAATGCGTGGCGGCAATCACATGCTCGGCAGCGGGCAAGGCATTTAACGGAATGGCCGCCGCCCGGCCATCCAGGCATTTTGCAGCGCCCGGTCGCCCTGTGCTGCACCCACAAGACGAAAGGAGTCTTTCCATGGCATCAATCGACGAAAAGCTGGAACCCATCTTCATGAAGGTTCTCCAGCGAAATCCGGCCGAACCGGAGTTCCACCAGGCGGTGCGTGAGGTTCTGGAAAGCCTTGGTCTCGTCGTCTCCAAACATGCGGACTATCTGACCGATGCGCTGATCGAGCGCATTTGCGAGCCGGAACGGCAGATCATCTTCCGCGTTCCGTGGATCGACGATCAGGGGCAGGTGCATATCAACCGCGGCTTCCGGGTGCAGTTCAACTCGGCGCTCGGCCCCTACAAGGGCGGCTTGCGTTTCCATCCGTCCGTCAACCTCGGCATCATCAAATTCCTCGGTTTCGAGCAGATCTTCAAGAATGCGCTGACCGGCCTGCCGATCGGCGGCGGCAAGGGCGGCTCCGACTTCGACCCGAAGGGCCGTTCGGAAGGCGAGATCATGCGTTTCTGCCAGTCCTTCATGACGGAACTGCACCGCCATCTCGGTGAATATACCGACGTTCCGGCCGGTGATATCGGCGTCAGCGGGCGGGAGATCGGATGGATGTTCGGCCAGTACAAGCGCCTGACCAACCGTTTCGAGGCGGGCGTGTTCACCGGAAAGGGGCTGAGCTACGGCGGCTCGCTGGTCCGGCGCGAGGCGACCGGCTACGGGGTGGTCTATTTCACCAAGGCGATGCTGGAAACCAAGGGTATGGGTTTCGAAGGCCGCCGCGTCACGGTTTCCGGTTCGGGCAACGTCGCCATCTATGCGATGGAAAAGGCCATCCAGTCCGGAGCCAAGGTCATCGCCTGCTCCGACAGCAGCGGCTATATCCACGACGAGGACGGCATCGACCTCGATCTCGTCAAACAGCTCAAGGAAGTCCGCCGCCAGCGCATTTCCGAATATGTCCGTGTCAAGAACAAGGGCACGCATTTCATCCCGTCGGGCAAGGGTTCCATCTGGGACGTCCCCTGCGACGTCGCCCTGCCGTGCGCCACGCAGAACGAGCTTTCGGCCAAGGATGCAGGCAAGCTGATCAAGAACGGCACGATCGCCGTGGCCGAAGGCGCGAACATGCCGAGCACGCCGGAAGCCGTTCGGGCCTTCATCGACGCCGGCGTCCTGTTCGGCCCCGGCAAGGCGGCCAACGCCGGCGGCGTGGCGACGTCCGCGCTCGAGATGCAGCAGAATGCGAGCCGCGACAGCTGGACCTTCGAGCAGACCCGCGAGCGCCTGGCCCACATCATGCAGAGCATCCACGACCGCTGCGCCACGACGGCAGACGAATATGGCTCGCACGGCAACTACGTGCTCGGGGCCAATATCGCCGGCTTCATTCAGGTGGCCGAGGCGATGCGCGCCCAGGGCGTCATCTGAGCCAGGCAGGCAGGACGCAGGAGCCCGGCGGATATCGGCTTGCCGGGCTCTTTTCTATGGATGCGGTCTGTTCGTGATTATCCCGCCGCGCGGAGATCGACCCGGCCGCGTCCGTGGCGACGGCGGTCAGCCGAAGCGCTTGGCCGGCTCGTCTTCCTCGTCGATCAGCGCGTTCGCGCCCGGCGCGGCGACGAACTGCTCCAGCGTCATCGTGTCGAGGATGGCGGCGATGGCGTCGCGAACGTCGCTCATCGCCCGGCGGACCTGGCAGCTTTCGGGATCGGCGCAATCCTCGCAGGCCTCATAGGCCGTGCGGCTGGCGCAGCGGATGGGGGCGAGCGGCCCGTCCAGCACCCGGATGGCGCGGCCGATGCGGATTTCCGAAGCCGGATGCGACAGCGCATAGCCGCCGCCCGGCCCCTTCTTGGAGCGCAGCATGCCGGCATTGCGCAGGTCGAGCAGGATCGCGTCGAGAAACTTCTTGGGAATATTGTTGCGCAGCGCGATCTCGCTTACGAATGCGGTTTCGCCTGGCTCCAGCTGCGCCAGATCCACCAGCGCTTTCAGCCCGTATTTCCCCTTCTTGGTGAGCATGTCATTTCGCTTTCATCCGCCCGCAGGCGATAGCCCAGTTGTGGCCGGGAGTGCTTCCCGCGCCTAACGCATTCCGCCCGTTCGGGGATATCGTCCTGCATGCTCCCCGGGAAGGGAGGATTCCGGTTCGGCCCAGGCATCAAAGCGCTGAAATCATATAAAAATACTATAATTTACTTGTCAGTTGCTTCGCAAGGAAATAAGCGTCGTTTTCCAGCGCCCCGGTGACTTTTCGGGCAGCTTTCATGCATCGGAGCGGGGATCTTCGGGTCAGGCGGGCGGGCGGACGCCGTTTGCGGAGGAAAGGGGGCCGTTGATGGAATATTTTTCCTTTCCTGAGCGGGTGCGGGCAATGGCCATGCTTGCCTTTTCGTCCCGACGCCTGCCAATTCGGCTTTCCTGAAACCGGACGGGTCGCGATGCCGCTTCTTGACGCTCAATCCCTGTCGCGGTCGTTCGGCTCGACCCGCGCGCTCGTCGATCTCTCTCTCGCCATCGAGGCGGGCGAGATTGTCGCGCTGATGGGCGCCAACGGCGCGGGAAAGTCCACCTTCGTCAAAATCCTTTCGGGCGTGCTGGCCGCCGATTCCGGGCGGGTGACCTTCAAGGGCCGCCCCTTTGCGCCGGCCGATCCGGCGGCTGCGACGGCGGCCGGCGTGGTGACGGTGCATCAGTCGACGGATCTTGTCGGCATTCCCGGCCTGACGGTGGCCGATGCGCTGATGCTCAACCGCTTCGTCGATCCGCGCCAGCCCTTCTTCGTTTCGCGTCGCCATGTGCGGCGCGAGGCGGAGGCGATACTGCGGGAGGCAGGTTTCGACCTGCCGGTCCATCGAGATTTTGCCGATCTGGCGGCCGCCGACCGACAGCTTGTGGCCATTGCCCGCGCGCTCGCCAACAAGGCGGAACTGCTGATCCTGGACGAGCCGACGGCGAGCCTTTCGGCAAGTGAATCGCAGCGGCTTTATGCGGCCTTGCTGGATCTCAAGCGGCGGGGCATCGCCATTCTCTACATTTCCCACCGCACCGCCGATCTTGCGGCGCTCGCCGACCGGGTCGCGGTGTTGCGTGGCGGCCGTGTCGTGCAGACTTTCGCTCAGCCGGTGGATTTCGATGCGGCCATCGAGACGATGATCGGACGACCGCTTTCCTCCGCCCGGCCCGACGCGCGCGCCGGCGAGGGCGAGGCGATATTCGAGATGCAGGATGCGCGGCTTCTTGCGGCAAGCGCGCCTTTCGACCTGACGCTGCGGCGCGGCGAGGTCGTCGCCGTGACGGGTGTTCTCGGGGCGGGCAAGAGCCGGCTTCTTTCGGCGATCTTCGGCAGCGGCCGGCTGGCCGCGGGACGAATGCGGCTTGCCGGCCAGCCCTATGCGCCCGCCACGCCGCGCGCGGCCATCGAGGCGGGCGTCTCGATGGCGGGGGAAGACCGTCACCGTTCCTCGCTGATGCCGGCCGGCTGGCCGGGCGAATCCATCGCCGCCACCATCGCCCTGCCGCATCTGAAGCGCTGGTATCCTTCCGGGTTTCTTGCGACGGGGCGGGAGCGGGCAAGGGCGGAGACGGCGATCGACCGGCTCGGCATCCGCGCCGGCGGCCCGCTGGCCTCGGTCTGGACGCTTTCGGGCGGCAACCAGCAGAAGGTGGTGCTGGCCCGATGGGAGGCGGAGCCCGGCAAGCTTCTGCTTCTCGACGAACCCTTCCAGGGGGTCGACGTCGGCGCGCGCCACGATATCATCACCGCCATCCGCAGCCACGCCGACCGCGCGACGCTGATCGCCACGTCCGATCCGGAGGAGGCGATCGAGGTCGCGGACCGCGTGCTCGTCATGGATCATCACAGTCTGCGCGCGGCCCGGCCCATCGCCCGCGCCCACGCGCTTGAGGAAAATCCGTCATGACACCGGCAAAGAACGAACGCCCGGAAAACAGGGAGGCGGCAGCCGCTTCCGGCGAGGCCATGCGCGAATTCCTGCGCGCCGGCGCCGTCTTCATCCTGCTCTTCGCGATGGTGGTCGGCTTCAGCGTCGCCCAGCCCGCCTTCATCAACATCAACAATCTGATGAGCATCCTCCAGGCCGTTTCGGTGGTCGCCATCCTCGGTGCGGGCGTCACCGTCACGCTCTCCGTCGGCGGCTTCGATCTGTCGATCGGCGCGGTGGCCGCCTCCAGCGTCATGGCTGCGAGCTATTTCATGATCGTCTGGGGGCTTGGGGCTTTCTCCACGGTGATACTGGTGCTCCTGCTCGGGGCCCTGATCGGTTTCGCCAACGCCTTCCTGATCGTCCGGCTCAAGGTGCCGGACCTGCTCGCCACCCTATCCATGATGTTCCTGCTGACCGGCCTCCAGCTTATTCCGACCGCGGGGCGCTCGATCTCGCCGGGGCTGATCCTTCCCGACGGTTCGACGGCGACCGGCAAATACGATCCGCTGTTCCTGCTGATCGGCCGGTCGAGCCTGTTCGGGGTGGTGCCGCTGCCGGTGGTGGTCATGGCGGTGGTCGCGGTGGTGCTTTTCGTGCTGACGGAACGCACGCGCATCGGGCGACTGCTTTTTGCGACCGGCGGCAACGAGCTTGCGACGCGGCTTGCCGGTGGCCGAACGGATCGGCTGAAGACGCTCGCCTATGTCATTTCCGGTACGCTGGCAGCGCTCGGCGGCATCGTGGTGGCGGCCCGTGTTGGGCGTGGCGACGTGTCTTCCGGCTCGTCGCTGCTGATGGATTCCGTCGCGGCGGCGCTGATCGGCTTTGCCGTGCTGGGGCTGCGCCGGCCGAATGTCTTCGGCACCATCGTCGGCGCGGTCTTCGTCGGCGTTCTGCTGAACGGCCTCACCATGCTGAATGCGCCCTATTACGCTCAGGACTTCGTCAAGGGCGCCGTGCTCGTCGGGGCTCTGGCGCTGACCTATGGCGTCGCCCGGGGCCGATCCTGACCTTTTGGAAAACCAAGGAGATACCCATGAACGGATTTGTGAAATCGCTGACCGGCGCCTTTGCCGGTGCGCTGCTTCTGACAGGTCAGGCGGGGGCGGCGGGGCTGGAAGGCGCGCCGGCGCCCTTCGACAAGGGCGACGTCGATATCGCTGTCGTGAGCTTCCTCGGGGCGGGCGACTGGTTGCAGGCCTTCGAGGCGGGCGTGAAGCGACAGGCCGATGCACTGGGCGTGACGCTCACCGTTTCCCAGGCGCGCAACGACAACGACACCCAGCGCAGCCTCGTCGAACAGGCGATCAATCTCGGCGTCGACGGTATCATCATCAACAACGGCCGGCCGGAAGTGCTGAAGGACGTGGCGCAGAAGGCGCTCGACGCCGGCATCAAGGTCGTCGCCTATGACGTGGACCTCGACAATCCGCAGATCCCGCAGATCGAGCAGTCGGACGCCGACATGGCCCGCCTCGTGCTTGAACAGGCGGTCAAGGACAAGGGCGAAGGCTTCGTTGGCGGTGCGGTCTATGTCGCGGGTTTTGCGCCGCTCGACCGTCGCTACGCCGTCTGGCAGGATTTCGTGAAGTCGCATGATCTCACGGAAAAGGCCGTCTGGGGCGTGGTCAATGATACCGTTCCGGCTTCCGTCGCCGACCAGACGAAGGCGATCCTGCGCGCCAATCCGGATATTTCCGTCATCTTCACGCCGTGGGACGAATTCGCCAAGGGCGTCAAGCTTGCCATCGACGAACTCGGCACGTCTTCCAACGTCAAGATCTACGGCGTCGATATCTCGACCGCCGACATCCAGCTCATGGCCGAGCCTGACAGCGCTTGGGTGGCGACCGCCGCCACCAATGCCGCCGTCGTCGGCGAAGTCTCGGTCCGCGCCGTTTCGCTGGCCATCGCCGGCCAGTTTCCCGGCCGCTCCGTCCTGCTCCAGCCGACGCTCGTCACCCGTGACGATCTCGTGGACAACGGGATATCGACCATCGAGGAACTACAGCAGAAGTTCCCGGCTTTCCTGAAGAGCGATGCGGCCACCGCCGACTGGATCCCGGCGCTCAACTGAGCCCCGATTTTCAGCAACCGGAACGTCGCGCCGGCGGCGTTCCGTTTCCTCATGACAGAAGGATTGCGCCATGACCCTGCCGACACCCGATTTTGCCCGGAACATGAAGCTGATCGGCCATTCCGATATCGGCGGGCGCGGCGACGGTCTTCAACTCATGGTGCATCGCGGCTTCGCCTATGTGGCGCACCCCTGGTCGCAGGGGTTTTCCATCGTCGACCTGCGCGACCCGAGGAACCCGGGCGAGGTGACCTATGTGCCGGCGCCGGCCAATACCTGGAACATCCATCTCCAGACCCATGACGACCTGTTGCTGGTGATCAACGCGCTCGACCTCTTCGCCGACGTCGAGACCTTCGCTGACGAGAAGACCTATTACACGAAATCCGTCGGCGAGAGTGTGGAGGGCGCACGGAAGAAGCGCGCCTGGACGGCCGGCATGACGGTCTATGATATTTCCACGCCCGACCGGCCGCGGAAGATCGGCCAGCTCGATGTGGACGGCGTCGGCTTTCACCGGCTCTGGTATGTCGGCGGGCGTTATGCCTATGCGTCGGCGCTGCTCGACGGCTTCACCGATTATATTTTCGTCACCATCGACATGGCCGATCCGGCCCGGCCGGAACTCGTCGGGCGCTGGTGGCTGCCCGGCATGAACAAGGCGGCAGGCGAAAGCCCCGCCGCGCCGGCCGGCCGGCGTCATGCGCTGCATCATGCGCTCGTCGCGGGCGATACCGCCTATGCCTGCTGGCGCGATGGCGGGCTGACGCTGCTCGACATTACGGATCACGCCGCGCCGAAGCTGATCAGGCATCATAACTGGTGCCCGCCCTACGGCGGCGGCACGCATTCGCCGCTGCCGCTTGTCGGGCGCGGCCTTCTCGTCGTCGCCGACGAGGCGGTGCTCGACAACGAGGAGGACGGACGCAAGCACACCTGGGTGTTCGATATCCGCGAACCGTCGAACCCGATCAGCATCTCGACCTTTCCGATCCCGAATGAAATCGACTACGCGAAGAAGGCCGGCCACTTCGGTCCGCATAACCTGCATGAGAACCGGCCGGGAAGCTTCGTCTCCGACACGCTGATCTTCGCCACCTGGCAGAATGCGGGCATCCGCGCCTTCGATATCTCCGACCCCTACCGGCCGGTCGAGACAGGCGCGTTGGTGCCCGCCGCTCCGCGCCGCATGACCGACAAGCGGCCCGGCCGCCCACAGGTCATCCAGTCCGCAGACGTTTTCGTCGATGCGCGCGGCCTGATCTACGCGACGGACTACAACGCCGGGCTCGAGATCATCGAATACGGCGGCTGAGATCGTCCCCGGTTGTCCGGGGATGTAACGGCCGCCGGAGGCGGCTTCAGCAAAGCGCGGAGCGGTTGATCAGAATGATGTCGCCCGTTGTCAGCGTTGTGCGCGACGTGTCGTCGATCTGGTCGAGAACCGCCTCCAGCGCCTTCTCCAGGCAAACCTCAACGACTTCGGCGTCGAGCGATCGGGACGATTCCAGCGCATAGGCCACCAGACGGGCGAGCGCCATCAGTTCGGTATCGCGGTCTTCGGTATCGCAGGTTTTTCCGTGCATTGCCCTAACACCCCCCATGTCTCCCTCGATAAGAGGGAGAGTATAGCCCCGATGGACGATTTTTGCGCGTGATATCGGCGTGACACACGTGGAATGGGAAACCGCTGCCGCCGCTAGGCCCGGAGTTGTCCGAATGCCTCGCGCCGGCCTTGCGCAAGCCGTTGGCGGCGGCCAGATCGCCGCTTGCGGGCGGCTCGACCGCCGTCACCGTGCCGGCGTCGAGATCGGCGATCCAGTGGCCATCCTGCTCTTCAAGATCCAGAACGACGATCTTCGCCATGGGAGACCGCTTTTTCCCTGCCTGGAACGATCAGAGGCCGGCCTTCCTGAGGCCGGCATAATAGTGCTGCCTTTGCCATTCTTCCTTGATGGGCACGATCGCCATCCAGCTATCGAGATCGAAATCGGGATGGACCTCATAGATGCGGCGGATGAACAGGCGGGCCTTGCGGGTTTCGCCCAGCATGGCGAGGGCCGCTGCGGAGATGCGGTCGGCCGGTGTCTTGTCCTTCATGCGGGCGATAAAGGCGAGCGCGCCCTGATAGTCGCCGAGCGAGTAGCAGGCGCCGGCCGCCGTCCAGAAATACTCGTCCGGCGGCATCGGGTTCAGGTCGATCGCCCGCTCGATCTTCAGCAAGCCGGCTTCGGGACGCGAGGCCTGCACCAGCGTATCGGCATGGCTTGCGATGACATTGGCATAGTGGGGGCTCAATTGTTCGGCATGGTTGAGATAGGCCTCGCTTTCGTCGAATTGCCGGGCGTAGAGCTTGACGACGCCCAGCTCACGATAGGCGGAAGGCAGGGTCTCGTCCGCCTTGACCGCCGCCTCGGCATAGTCCTCTGCCTGCCGCAGCAGTTCCCCGTCGCCGCGCGCGGTCACCAGCCATTCGAGAAAATAGCTGCGCGCAAGGCCGCCGAGCGCCGGTGCATAATCGCTGCTGGTGACGAGCGCCTCGCGAAAGCTCTTGCGTGCGCGCCGCACATGGCGCAGGTCGAGGTTGCCGAGCAGGCTCTGGCCGGACAGGAAGGCGCGATAGGCCTCGCAATCGCGTTCGTAGTCGCCGCGTGCGGTTTCGTTGCGCTCGATCCCATCGGCGATGGCGGCGGCGATGCGGCGGGCAATGGCCTCGCGGGCATGAAGCAAGGTGTCGGAGCGCAGGGGAAAGCGATCGGCCCAGATGATCTCGTCGTCGCCGAAGAAGATCAACTGGGCGAAAAGCGTGTAGCCGTCGCCTTCATCGTGCAGTCTCGTTTCGAGAATATAGCTGATCCGGTGGCGCGAATAGGTCGCGGCCTTGTCGACCTGGCGTGAGATCTGGGTGGCGGTATGCGGTGCAATGAGGGAGATCGAGCGCATGCTGCACAGGCCGATCGTCACATCCTCGATCAGCGCTTCCGCGAAGCGGCCTATGCCGCGGGTCGCGTGCGAGGTGACCGGCGGCAGCAACACGATACGCGGCTGCCTGCTGCGGGCGGCGGCAAGTTCGGCCTCGCCTGCGGGAACGATGACCGGCCGCGTTTGCGGCAGGGCGGCCACGGGACCGCGCGGCGCGGCGTAGCCGGTCAAAAGCGTGCGGATTTCCTCGTCGGCCGGATTGTTTTCGAGAAGCCGGAGGGTGGCCGAGGACAGGGCGGTGCGATCGCCCGGATCGTCGCGTTCGGCAAGCCGGAGTGCCGCCCGTCGCAGCAGGCCCCGGTGTCCCTCGCGCTGGGTGGCGATCCAGCTTGCCAGCGCTTGCGAACCGGGGCGTACGGAGCGCAGGAAATCGTCAGTCAGGAGGCGGGCGAGCAGGACGGGATCCGCCTCCTCGCCCATGGCGTCGATATCGCATTCCACCGGGTCGGGACCGAGCATCACCGTCGTATCGTCGAAGGCGAGATAGGTGCGGCCAAGCGCGCGCTGGCGCTTCGCCACCCGCCGGAGGGTCTGCCGCAGGTTGGTGAAGGCGGCGGCAGGATGGGCGTCGTCCCACAGAAGGAGCGCGATATCGCTACGCGTGGCCTGCTCCTGCCGACGCGCACGCAGAAAGCAAAGGATCAGCAGCGCCTTTTCGGGATAGACGATGTCAAGGCCGCCTTCATCGAGAAGGCGCAGCTGCCCCAGCGTTTGCAGGCGCGCGGGCATCGGGTTGATCAGATCCGCAATTCCGGCTTGTCGCCGGCTTCGCCGCGCTCGCCCGGCTGATCGCCGGTTGCGGCGTTGGAAAGCGCCGTGGCGAGCGAGATGATCGACTTGCGCACCTTCTCATCTCCGATCTTGAGGAAGGCGCGGTTGAGATCGAGCCCTTCCTTGGAGGCGACGAAGGACGAGATATCGCCTGGCTGGCCGGCAAGCTGAGCCCCTGCGGAAACCGAATCGTCCTCCTGGAAGAAGAACCCCGGCGGCACGCGGAAGACGTCCGCGATGGCCTGGAGACGGCTTGCGCTGATGCGATTGGTGCCCTTCTCGTATTTCTGCACTTGCTGGAAGGTGACACCGAGTCGATCCGCGAGTGCTTCCTGGCTCATGCCGATCATCAATCGGCGCAGGCGCACGCGGGAACCCACGAACACGTCGATCGGGTTCGGTGTTTTCTTGGTCATGACACAATACTCCTCTGGACGGCGTTCCGCTGACGCGGCGACCCGTCATGCGCCGATGACTCTGCGCGAAACGCCTCGTCGTTTCAACTGTCACGGAAAAGGAATTCACGTTTTCCGCGTGTCGTCGTCCGGTGAAGCGGCTTGCGGAGCCTGGGCCTGCGGGATGCCGAGGGAGGCGACGAAGCGCTTCGTGCGCTCCTTGCGGGGCGCGGTGAAAATATCGTGCGGGCTGCCTTGCTCGACGATGACGCCGCCTTCCAGGAAGACCACCGCGTCGGCGATACGCGAAGCGAGGCGCAGGTCGTGCGAGGCCATGATCATCGTCGTGCCTTCGCGAGCGAGCCGCGTCAGCACCTCGACGACCTCCTCGGCGAGTTCGGGATCGAGCGCCGAGGTGGGCTCGTCGCACAGGAGCACCCGCGGCGAAGGGGCAAGCGCGCGGGCGATCGCCACGCGCTGCTGCTGGCCGCCGGAAAGGGTGGCGGGCCAGGCGTCCGCCTTATGCGCCATGCCGACCTTGTCGAGCAGTTCCAGCGCCCGGGCGCGCGCCTTGTCGGCCGGCCAGCGCAGGACGGTGACGAGGCTTTCCATGACATTGGCGATGGCGGTCTGGTGCGGAAACAGCTGGAAATTCTGGAAGACCATGCCCGTCTGGCGACGCAGTTTCTGCACGGCCTGCCAGCCGACCTTGCGGCCGGGGGAAAATTCCAGCTTTTCGTCGCCGATGCGGATCGTGCCGGCGGTGGGGATTTCCAGCAGGTTGACGCAGCGCAGCAGCGTCGATTTGCCGCCGCCGGACGGGCCGACCAGCGCGGTCACCGTCCCCTCGCTCATCGTCAGGCTGATATCCCGCAGCACCGGGTTGTCGCCGAAGCGTTTCTCGATATGACGAAGCTCGATCATGACCGTGCCTCCAGGAAACCGCCGTAGCGGGCGAAACGGCGCTCCAGCCGCACCTGGAGGGCCGACAGCACGGAACTCAGCGCCAGATAGATCAGCGCCGCCTCGATATAGAGGATCAGCGGCTCATAGGTGGTGGCGACGATGCGCTGCGCCGTCTGGAAGAGTTCCGGAACGGTGATGGCGGCGGCAAGCGACGTGTCCTTGACCAGCGAGATGAAGGTGTTGGACAGGGGCGGCACGGCGACGCGGGCGGCCTGGGGCAGGATGGTGCGGCGCATCGCCTGCGACCAGCTCATGCCGATCGAATAGGCGGCTTCCCACTGGCCGCGCGGCACCGAGGAGATGACGGCGCGAATGATCTCCGACGTATAGGCCCCGACGTTGAGGGTGAAGCCGATGAGGGCGGCCGGGAAGGCGTCGAGCAGGATGCCAAGGCTCGGCAGGCCGTAGAAGATGACGAAGAGCTGCACCAGCAGCGGCGTGCCGCGGATGACCCAGACATAGAACCGCGCGACCACGGCGAAGGGGGCAGGGGCGAACAGGCGCAGGATTGCGGTCACCAGTCCCAGCGCCAGTCCGAAGGTGAAGGACAGCAGCGTGAGCGGAATGGTGAAGGAAAGGGCCGCCCACAAAAGCGGGACGAGCGAGTCCGTCATCAGTTGAAGCCAGGGCGGCACGGGGGATCCTCCGGATATGGAGAGGCCGGGGCGATCCCCGGCCGTCTTGCATCAGTATGAATGAGGAAACGGCGGGTGCGAAGCCGCCGACCGGTCGTCCGGGCCTATTTCGAGACGTCCTGTCCGAAATATTTTTCCGAAATCGCCAGATAGGTGCCGTCCGCCTTGATCTCGGCCAGCGCCTTGTTGATCGCCTCAAGCAGTTCGGGCTCGCCCTTGCGGATGATGACGCCGGAATAGTCGGCTCCTTCCTGGGTGGCGACGATCTTCACCTTCGCGTCGGGCTTTTGCTTCTTGAAGTCGAGGAAGGACAGGCTGTCGTTGATCGTCGCGTCGGCGCGGCCGGTCAGCACGAGCTGGATCGACTGGTCGAAACCGTCGGTTCCGACAAGCTCCGCGCCGGACTGTTCGGCGAGCCTGCCGAAATTGCTGGTCAGCGACTGCGCCGACTTCTTGCCCTTGAGATCATCGAAGCCCTTGATGCTGTCGTCGTCCTCGCGCACGATCAGCGCCGCCTTGGAGGCGATATAGGGCTCGGAGAAATCGTATTTCTTCTTGCGCTCCTCGGTGATGCCGACCTGATTGATGACCGCGTCGTAGCGGTTGGCGTCGAGGCCGGCGATCAGGCCGTCCCATTTGCCTTCGAGGAACTCGGCCTTCACGCCGAGACGCCCGGCGATGGCCTCGCCGATTTCGACGTCGAAGCCGACCAGCTTGCCGCTGGTGTCGTGATAGGTGAAGGGGGCGTAGGTGCCTTCGGTGCCGATCTTCAGGACGCCGGCCTGCGTGACGGCGGCGAGGTTTTCGCCGGCCAGCGCCGGAGCGAGTGCGGTCGCCTGAAGCGCGGCGGCAAGAGCGAGGGTCTTCAACCAGTTCATTGTCAGCTCCAATCGTGGCTGGTGGGTTCGATGGGCGATTGATTGCAGAAATCCATCGGAAACGATGGGTAGAAAACTGCGAATAAATTCGCCAAAGGCAAATATTTTTTCCATGCCCGCAGTGGCCCGTTTCGAAAGCGGTCCGCAGGCCCGGGTGCCGGCGGCGGGCCGGATGCTTGCGCGCGCCGGCGGCCGATGTCATTTTCGCCGGGCCGCACGGGTGCGGCCGCAAATCGCAAGGAAGCCTGATGGCAGACGACCCCATGCCGCATATCGTCCTTTTTTCCGGCGGGACCGCCTGCCGCTCGCTCAATCTCGCGCTATGCGGCCTGCCGCTTCGCCTGACGCGGGTGGTGCCGGCCTGGGACAGCGGCGGCAGTTCCAGGATCATCCGCGAGAACCTGAACGTGCTTTCGGTCGGCGATATCCGCCAGGCGCTGATGACCATGGCCTATGGCGAGGGACGCGCGGGCGATGTGGTGAAAGTCTGCAATGCCCGGCTGACCAGCGGTTCCACCGAGGATGCGCGCAGCGAATTCGCCTTCTATGCGGAGGGGCGGCATCCCCTGCTGGAGCGCATGGAGCCCGGCCTGCGGGGTGCGATCCTCAATTATCTCGGCACGTTCCGCGCGGCGATCGGCCCGGATTTCGACTTTCGCAACGGCAGTATCGGCAATTTCATCCTGACCGGGGCGCATCTTGCCCATAACGGCGAGATCAATACGGCGATCTTCGTCTTCCGAAAGCTCTGCGACATTGCGGGGCATGTCTGGCCGTCCTCGACGATGAACGGCATCGATCTTTCCGCGGTTCTGAACGACGGCCGCCGGATTGCCGGCCAGCATCGTGTGACGGCGCTCGAAGCCGGCGAGGGAAGCGCCGGCATCCGGGAGATCACCCTTGCCGGTCCCGGCGGCGCGTCGGTCAGCGCCAATGAGGCGGTGCTGGAAAGCCTCGCGCAGGCCGACGCCTTCGTGTTCGGTCCCGGCAGCTTCTTCACCAGCGTGCTGGCGCATTTCTGCGTTGAAGGCATCGTGCCGGCGATTGCCGCCAATCGCCGCGCGCGCCGGATATTCATCGGCAATATCCTGCAATGCCGGGAAACGCAGGGGTTCGACGCGGCGCGGATGCTGACCGTCGCAGGCGCTGCCTGGCGCGACAACGGCGGCGAGGATACGCGTCCCTTCACCCATGTTCTGGTCAATCGCCAGCTGCTGCCGTTCCAGAAGACGGTCGGCGCCTTCGCTTATCTTCAGGAAGGCGACCTGGAGGAGGCTTCGGCCATGCTCGCGGCGGAAGTGCTGCTCGGCGAGTTCGAGGATCCGTGGCAGCGCGGCCAGCATGACGGTGTCGCGGTCGCGCGTGCGCTCACGTCGCTCCTGCGGCCCTGAAGCGAGGCGTCGCCTCGTCGAGCCACGACCGGGACTGCGCGAAGACGAGGAATTCCTCCGCCGGCATCGGTCGTGCGAAGGCGTAGCCCTGGAGGGCGTGACAGCCGAGCCTGCGCAGCAGTTCGGCATGGGCCAGCGTCTCCACGCCCTCGGCGACGATCTCGATGCCGCGCACGCGGCCGATATCGAGGATGGAACTGACGAGGCTCTGCTGGGCCTGGGATTCCAGAAGCGGCAGGATCAGCCGCCGGTCGATCTTCAACCGTTTCGGCGACAGTTCCAGCAGGCTGACGATGGAGGCGTGGCCGGTGCCGAAATCGTCGATCTCGATATCGATGCCGAGCGCCTTGATCTCCTCGATCGCCTGTTTCAGGCTGGCGTCGGCGCTGTCGAAGGAAATCGATTCCAGCAGTTCGAACGTCAGCAATCCGGCCGGAATGTTCATGTCTCGCAGCTTGGCCGTGAGCGTTTCGTCGCGAAGCCGCTGGCAGGAGACATTGACGGAGACGCGCGGGATGTCGAGCCCCTGCGCCCGCCAGCGCATCGCCTGGAGCAGCGCCTGATTGAGGATCGCCTCATCGATGCGGGAGACGACATTGAGATTTTCGGCGACCGGCAGGAAGACGTCGGGGAAAATAAGCCCCCGGGTGGGGTGCCGCCAGCGCGCCAGCGCCTCGACGCCGACGATCTCCAGCGTCCGGGCGTCGAACTGGGGCTGGAAGAACGCCTCGAATTCCTGCCGCTCCAGGCCGCGCAGGATATCGTCGCCGAGGCGCTTGGCCTCGACGGTCCGCAGGCGCAGTTCGTCGTTGAAGCTCTCGACGCAGTTGCGGCCGCGGCGCTTAGCCTCGTAGAGCGCGATATCGGCGTTGACCAGAAGCTGTTCGGCGGTTTCCCCGGTATCGTTGCGGGTGGCGACGCCGACGCTCGCGCCGATGCGGCAATCGTGGCCGGCGACCGTGAAGGGCTCGTTGATCGCCCGCACGATCCGGGTCGCCAGCGCTGAAAAATCGGTGACGGTGGGGTCGCGCCGCGACAGGAGGACGAATTCGTCGCCGCCGATGCGGGCGATAAAGTCTTCCGGCGGCACATGCGAACGCAGGATGGCGGCGGCGTTTTTCAGCACCTCGTCGCCGGCGGCATGGCCGAGCGTATCGTTGATGTCCTTGAAGCGGTCGAGATCGATATGCAGGAGGGTGAGGGGGCCGTCGCCGCCGCGATTGCTTGCAAGCGCCAGTTCCTGGTCGAGAAAGCGGCGGTTGGGCAGGCGTGTGAGGGCGTCGTGCAGCGCATTGTGTTCGAGCACGAGGCGGGCGTCCTCCAGCGCCGTGTTCTGCGCTTCGGCGGTGAGCTTGGCGTTCAGCAGTTCGGCCTGTAGCTGGATATCCTCGGTGACGTCCCAATTGGCGCCGACCATCCGGTTCCCGCCCGAGGGCGTGCGATAGGTGATGCCGTGGGCGCGGATGTGACGGGTGCGCCCGTCGGCGCTCAGGACGCGGAACGCGGTTATATACGGTGTTTTGTCCTCCAGCGCCTGCTCGAACCGCTGGGTCGCCGCTTCGAGATCGTCGGGATGCAGCGCGGCGCGCCAGTCCTCGTAGCTACAGACCTGTTTTTCCCGGGCAACGCCGTAAAGCTCGCGCATGCGCCGGTCCCAGGACAGCGTCCCGGTCTTGGCGTCATATTCGAAGACGCCGACGCGAGAGGCGTTGAGTGCAAGCTGCAACCGCTGGGAGACGGTTTCCAGACGGTCCTCACGGTCCTTGAGGGCGAGAAGATGGCGGTGGCGATCCTTCATCAGATAGCCGACCCAGAACATCGGCATGACGATGATGAAGCCGAGCGCGGCCAGCGCCAGCCGGAAGGGGCCGAGGCCGGAAACCTGGTTCCAGCCGCCGAGCGGAGACGCCGACAGTGTCCACTGGTCATGGCCGAGATTGATCGCGGTGACGACGGGCGCGCTATCGACCGGTGTCGCGGTTTCGAAGAAAACCCCGCCGGGGCGGCCGTCGTGCGCGCCGACGGAGAGCGAAACGGCGATCGGCAGGTCCGTGTCCTCGAAACCGCTGACGGTGAGCAGTTCATCCAGATCGATGACCGCCGAAGCAATGCCCCGGAACGTCTCGCGATCCTTCTCGTTCTTGTAGAGCGGATAGCGGGCGATGACGCCAAGACCGCCCTGCACCAGTTCCACCGGTCCCGTGACCAGCGGCTGGCCGCGCTCCTTGACGAGAAGGGCGGCCGCCCGCTGCGCCTCGATCTTGCGGTAGTCGAGGCCGATCGAACGTTCGTTTCCCTTCAGCGGATAGGCAAGGGTGACGACCATATTCGGCGCGATGGCGAGATTGCGAAGCTGCGCGTCTTCGCGAAAAATGCGGCGGGCCAATTCTGAGAAGTGCTCCGGCGCTATGTCCGGCTCGACGGAAAGCGTTGCGATCAGCCCCTGCACGAGCTTGATATTGCCGAGAATATTGCCCTGAAGGCGGGATTGCAGCCGGCCGAGCTGTTCCGTGGTGAAGGAGCGGAGGTATTCTTCCTCAAGCTGGCGTTTCTGCATATCGGCGAGCACGACGGCAAAGCAGACGGCAACGGCGACGACCAGCGCCGGAAGATAATATCCCAGTCCGTCGACGGCTCTTCGCATGGCATGGCGCATCATTGCGTCTCGTTCGTCCGTGTTCCCCGACCGGCGCGTTTTGGTTGCGCTCGTCGCAGGACAGTGTCACGCGTTGCTTAATATTTGCTGACGGTGAAATATCGACTTTCCGGATGCGCGTGACGGACCGGCGGTCATGCCGGACGATCGTCGATCTCCAGATCGTAGACGAGGATGCCGGCAAGGCCCCCTTCGGCGGCGGCGGCAAGCCGCGCGCCCGTCGCCCGGTGCGCGGGGTCGTCCAGATAGGCGTCACGGGCGAAACTGTCGGTGAAATCGACGATGAAACCTTCGCCGAACCCCTTGTCCATGCCGGCTTCCGGGCTGACGTTGGCCCCGATATGGACGGCGGCGATGCCCGGCAGCCGATTTTGCAGCGCGGCGATCTCGTTGAACAACTCCGCCTTGTAGGCGGAGGAAATGGTCGGCTTGAAGCGGATGAAGACGCAGTGGCGGATCATGGCTCTGTCCTATCTCACATCGTTGCGGGCGCGCGGACGGGCGTCGTTGCGCTCATGGAGAAAGATCTGCGGCGGCAGCGGCGGCACGCCGCGGATCAGGTCCGCGCCCTTCTCGCCCACCATGATGGTCGGTGCGTTGGTATTGCAAGAGGGAATGCGCGGCATGACGGAGCTGTCGCAGACGCGCAGGCCCTCGATCCCGTGCACCTTCAGATCGAGACCGACGACGGCGTCCGCGTCCGTTCCCATCTTGCAGGTGCCGACCGGGTGGTGGTCCGTCTTGGCGTTGGCGCAGCCGTAGTCGAACAGGTCCTCGTCGGTGACCGCCTTCGGTCCCGGCAGGCGCTCGGCCATGACGAACGGCTTCAGCGCGGCCTGTTGCATGATCTCGCGGGCGATCTTCAGCCCCTCGATGGACATTTTCCGATCGTGCGGATCGTCCCAATAGTTCGGATCGATGAGCGGCGCTGCGGCGGGATCGGCTGCGGCGAGCCGCACCGTGCCGCGGGAGCGCGGATGCAGATAGGCCGAATTCAACGTCACGCCGGCGTTCTTCAGCTTTTCCACGCCCGCCTCGATGCCGGAGCCGAGGCCGAGATGGAACTGGATATCCGGCGAGCGGGCATCGGGGTCGGCATACCAGAAGCCGCCGGTCTCGAAGAGCGAGGAGGCGACGGGACCGGAGCGGAACAGCACATATTGCAGGCCCGCCCAGAGCGTGCGGTGCCATTTGGCGACGCCGTCATAGGTGTGATCGCCGGTGCATTCGGAAATGACGAAAAGGTCGAGATGATCCTGTAGATTCGAACCGACGCCGGGCAGGTCGTGCCGGACCTCGACGCCGACCGATTTCAGATGATCGGCCGGACCGATGCCGGATTGCAGGAGCAGCTTCGGCGAGCCGATGGCGCCGGAGGAGACCAGCACCTCGCGCTCCGCCCGGATGGTCTCGAGCCTGCCGCCCGCCACCACCTCGACGCCGGTTGCGCGCGACCCTTCCAGCAGGATGCGGGCGACGCGGGCGCCGGTGCGGATGGTGAGATTCTTGCGGTCCCTGACCGGGGAAAGATAGCCGAGCGAGGCGGAGGAACGGCGGCGGTTTTTCTGGGTCAGCTGATAGAAGCCGACGCCCGCCTGCCGGTTGCCGTTGAAATCGTGGTTATAGGGAATGCCGAGTTCCTGGCCCGCACGGATATAGGCGTCGCAGATCGGCAGCGCCGAGACCGGCATCGAGACGCCGAGCGGTCCGCCGTAGGAATGATAGTCGTCGGCAAAGCGCTGGTTGTCCTCGGCGCGTTTGAAATAGGGAAGGATTTCCCGGTAGCTCCAGCCTTCGCAGCCGTCTTCGCTCGCCCACAGGTCATAGTCGGCGGCGTTGCCGCGCGTATAGAGCTGCGCGTTGATCGAGGACCCGCCGCCGATGACCTTCGCCTGCGTATAGCGCAGCACACGGCCTTTCATGTGTTTCTGCGGCACGGTCTCCCAGCCCCAGCTGGCCACGCCCTTGGTCATCTTGGCGAAACCCGCCGGCATGTGGAAAAGGGGGTTCCAGTCGCCGCCGCCGGCTTCGAGCAGCAGCACGCGAACGGTCGGGTCTTCCGAAAGCCGGTTCGCGAGAACGCAGCCGGCAGGTCCGGCGCCGGTGATGATGTAGTCGTAGGTCATGCCCTGTCCTCAAGATTTCCAAGCGGGTGCGTCGGCTCAAAGTCGCCCGATCGACAATCCCCCGTCGAGATTGATCACCGAGCCGGTGGCGAAGCCGAAGCGGCCGGTGGCAAGGGCCGCGGCGGCCGCGCCGATATCGTCCGGTTCGCCCCAGCGCTTCATCGGCACGAGGCCGTCTTCGATCAGCGCATCGTATTTTGCCGAGACGCCGGCGGTCATGTCCGAACGGATGATGCCGGGCCGGATCTCGAAGACGGCAATGCCGGTTTCCGCCAGACGCAGGGCCATCCCCTGGCTGAAGGCGGCCAGTCCGGCCTTGGTCATGCAGTAGTCGAGCCGTTCGGGGGAGCTAAGGGTCGCCGATACGGATGTGATGTTGATGATCGAGCGCGGGCCGGTGGCCTCTTTTGCATGCAGCATCGCCCGCAGCACGGCCTGCGTGAAGAACACCGTGCCGCGCAGGTTGGTCGCGACGATCGCGTCGAAATTTTCCGGCAGCAGATCGAGGAAATCGCCGCGCACCACGGAGGCGACGCCGGCATTGTTGACGAGGCAGGCGATCGGTCCGAGCCTGTTTTCGATTTCCGCGACGGCGGTCGCGTGGCGGGAAAGATCGGCAAGGTCGCTCTTGAGATAGATCGCCCGGCCGCCCGGGACGGCAAGTTCGGCGAGCATGGCGTCGGTCGCCGCGTCGCTGTCGCCGATGCCGGTGATGGCGATGTCGAAGCCTTCCGCCGCAAGGGCTCTTGCGATGCCGAGGCCGATGCCGCGGCGGCCGCCGGTGACGATGGCGACGGGGCGTGGTGTGGTCGTCATGCGGCTAGATCCCTGGACTTGATGTGGTCGGCGGTGCGCAGCGCCTGGGCCGCGACCGTGAGCGCCGGGTTGACCGCCGCCGAGGTCGGAAGAAAGGCGGCGTCGACCACGAAGAGGTTGGGGTGCTCATGGCTGCGGCACCAGATGTCGAGCGGCGCGGTTGCCGGATCCTTGCCGATGCGCACGGTGCCGCACTGATGCGAAGGTGTCCGCTTGTCGAAGGCGCGGGCGAGCACGAGCGGGAATCCCGCCCTTCTCAGCGCGGCCTTGAGTTTGGCGACAAGGTCGAGATGGGCCTGCCAGTTGGTGCGCGTCCATTTCAGGACGATCCGGTCCCGGTCGACCATGATGCGGCTTTCCGGATGCGGCAGGTCCTCGCTCATCGCGTAGAAATCGATGGCGCGGGATGCTACCTGATCGAGGAGCCATTCCGGCACGGCGGGCATGTTGGCTTTCAGGATCTTTCCCGAAACGCGGCCGAGAAGTTGCACATTGCCGAGTGGTGGGCCGCCGTTCCCGTCGGAGAGATAGTAGTCGTTGAAGCCGAAGCTCTTCTGATAGACGGACGTATTGCGGTAGAATGGCGAGACGCCGATCACCGCGCTTGAATTGTGGTTCATGAAATTGCGGCCGACCTGGCCGGAGGTATTGGCAAGGCCGGCCGGGAAGGCCTCCGAGGCCGAACGCAGGAGCAGCACGGCGGATTGCACCGCGCCGGCCGAGAGGATCACCATCTTCGGCGAGATACTCGCCGCCTCGCCGTCCCGGACATAGTGGACGGTCGAGACGGTGCGCCCGTGCGGTGCCGTGGCGAGCCGCGTGACCCGGCACCGGGTGCGCAGTTCGACATTCGGATGCTTCAGCGCCGCGGCGATGCCGACGCTTTCCGCGTCCATCTTGCCGTCGTCGCAGTTCGGATGCGCGTCCCAGGGCGTTTTGCCCCTGGCGAGCCAGCGGTCGATGTCGACGCCGAGCGGCAGGGAATAGGGGTGCAGCCCGTCGGCTTTCATCCGTGCCCGGACGCTGGCGATGGCCGGTTCGTCCGGAACCGGTGGAAAGGGATAGGGGGCGGAATGATGCGGTTCGGTCGGGTCCTCGCCGAGCGCGCCACGCACGTTATAGAGCGTTTCGGCCGCCGAATACCACGGCTCCAGTTCTTCATAGGGGAACGGCCATGCGGGCGAGACGCCGTCGCGGTGGCGCATCTCCTCGAAATCCTCCTTGCGGTAGCGCACCAGAACCGCGCCGTAGAATTTCGAATTGCCGCCGACATTGTAGTAGTTGCCGGGGTTGAAGGCCGTCCCGTCCGCCTCGTACCACATTTCCCGCGGGCGAAAATGGCCGCGCTGGAAGATGGCGCGCTGATCCCGGTTTTCCGGGCAGTCGGCAAGGTGGTCGCCGGCTTCGAGGATGACGATCCTGGCGCCCGTCGGGGCAAGGGCGGCGGCCATCGTGGCGCCGCCGATGCCCGAGCCGATGATGACGATATCCGGTTGCGTGCTCATGGCGTGCTCAGGCGATGCGCAACTGGCTTGCGGGGTCGAAGAACACCGCCTTGTCGAGGTTGAAGGCGAGACGCGCCGTCTGGCCTGCCGCGATGGCCGCATCGGCGCGCAGCCGCGCCACGATCGCCTTGCCGCCGAGATGGATGACGGCGAACGTATCGGCGCCGGCCGGCTCGACCACGTCGATCAGGCAATCGCCTTCCGCGACGGTGCGTGCGTTGCGATCGGCGCTGTCCGGATCGGTCAGGGCCTCCGGACGGATGCCGAAGATCACTTTCTTGCCGTGATAGTTCGCAAGGCCCGCCGGTGCGTGCGGCATGCCGAGAACCAGAGGCTCCTCGTGCTGCCGGTCGAGCGCGACGGAAAGGCCGGAGCCGTTTGCCTCGACCGTGCCCGTCAGCAGGTTCATGGCGGGTGAGCCCATGAAGTCGGCGACGAATGTATTGGCCGGGTTGTTGTAGATTTCCGCGGGCGAGCCGAACTGTTGCAGCACGCCATCCTTCAGCACGGCGATCTTTGTCGCCAGCGTCATCGCCTCGATCTGGTCGTGCGTCACATAGACGATGGTCGTACCCATGCGCTGGTGAAGGCGCTTGATCTCGGTGCGCATGTCGACGCGCAGCTTCGCATCGAGGTTCGACAGAGGCTCGTCGAAGAGGAAGAGCTTCGGATTGCGCACCAGCGCCCGGCCCATGGCGACGCGCTGGCGCTGGCCGCCGGAGAGCTGGCCGGGCTTGCGGTCGAGCAGATGGCTGATCTGGAGCATGTCGGCGACCTGTTTGATCGCCTTCTCGCGCTCGGCCTTCGGCACGCCGCGGATTTCCATGCCGAAGGCGATGTTGCCGGCGACCGTCATGTTCGGATAGAGCGCATAGGACTGGAACACCATGGCGATATCGCGCTTGGACGGATGCAGGCCCGCGACCGAACGCTCGTCGATGGCGATTTCGCCGGAGGTGATCGGCTCCAGCCCGGCGATGGTGTTGAGCAGCGTGGACTTGCCGCAGCCGGAAGGGCCGACGAGCACGAGGAAGCCGCCTTCCTCGATCTCCAGATTGATATCCTTCAGGATTTCGAGCGAACCGTAGGATTTGCGCAGGTTGCTGATCTTCAGGAACGATGCGGGCGTGGAAGACATGTGCGTGGAAGACATGGGGCGTTATCCTTTCACGGCGCCGGACATCAGGCCGCGCACGAAATAGCGTCCGGAGACGATGTAGACGATGAGGGTGGGCAACGCCGCGAGGATCGCGCCCGCGAAATGCACGTTGTATTCCTTCACGCCCGTCGAAGAGGAAACGAGGTTGTTGAGCGCCACCGTCATCGGCGTCGTCGAGGCGCCGGAGAACGAAGCGCCGAACAGGAAGTCGTTCCAGATGTTGGTGAACTGCCAGATCACCGAAACGACGATGATCGGCCCGGAAGACGGCAGCAGGATGCGGAGAAAGATCTGAAAGAAGCTTGCGCCGTCGATCTGCGCCGCCCGCACCAGTTCGGTCGGGAAATTTTCATAATAGTTGCGGAAATAAAGCGTCGTGAAGCCGATGCCGTAAACGACGTGCACGAGGATCAGGCCCCAGAGCGAACCGGCCAGCCCCAGCATTCCCAGAATGCGCGCCATCGGGATCAGCACGATCTGGAAGGGGATGAAGCAGGACAGCAGCAGCAGGCCGAAGAAGACGTTCGACCCCCTGAACTGCCACTTGGTCAGCACATAGCCGTTCAGCGCGCCGATGACGGTGGAAATCGCCACGGCCGGCACGACCATCAGGATCGAGTTGATGAAGAAGGGCCGCAGGCCGGTCGGCTGCACGCCGATCTGCGCCGTCGACCAGGCGGAAAGCCAGGGCTCGATCGTCCATTGCCGCGGCAGGTTCAGCATGCCGCCCTGGCGGATTTCCTCAAGCGGTTTCAGCGAGTTCACCAGCATCACGTAGAGCGGCAGCATGTAGTAGACCGCAAAGACGATGAGCGCGGTATAGATCAGCACGCGCGTCAGCCTGTTGTGCGAGATGACGTTGTCGGGACTTTGAGCGCTCATCGGCCTTTGCCTCCGCGGATTTCGGAATAGAGGTAGGGGATGATGATCGAGAAGATCATGACCAGCATGATGATCGCCGAGGATGCGCCGATGCCCATCTGGTTGCGGGTGAATGTGTAGGAATACATGAAGGTGGCCGGCAGTTCGGTCGCCTGTCCCGGTCCGCCGCCCGTCAGCGCCACGACGAGGTCGTAGGCCTTGATGGCGAGATGGGCGAGCACGACGAAGGCGGAAAGGAAGACCGGCCGCATCAGCGGAATGATGATGCGGCGATAGATGGTCGTCGTCGAGGCGCCGTCGATCTGGGCTGCCTTGATGATCTCGTTGTCGACGCCGCGAAGGCCCGCGAGGAACATCGCCATGACGAAGCCGGAGGACTGCCAGACGGCGGCAATCACCACGCAGTAGATCGCATAGTGGCGATCCTTGATCCAGTTGAAGGAGAAGCTCTCCCATCCCCACAGATGCATGGTGTTCTCAAGCCCGATGCCGGGGTCGAGGAACCATTTCCAGGCGGTGCCGGTCACGATGAAGGAAAGCGCCATCGGATAGAGATAGATCGGCCGGAGAAGGCCCTCGGCGCGGATCTTCTGGTCGAGCAGGATGGCGAGCCCCAGTCCCAGCACGGAGCAGATGATGATATAGAGCGAGGCGAATATCCCCAGATTGGTGATCGCCCGCCACCAGTGCGGCAGAGCCCAGAGCTTGGAATAGTTGCTCAAACCCACGAAGTTGTAGGAAGGCAGCATCTTGCTGTCGGTTACCGACAGGTAGCCCGTATAGGCGATGAAGCCGTAGACGAAGACGAGCACGATAAGAAAACTGGGCGCCAACACGAGCTTCGGCAGAAGCTCCTGTAGCCGGCTTCGGCTATCCATGGTCGTTACCACCGTTGAAATCGGGTTGCAGGGCGGCCCTTGGCCCCCTCGTCCGGCTGCCGTCCTCCTTCTCCCCAAAAGGGGAGAAGGAGTCTGCCGGGAGGTTCGGATACCCTCTCCCTTGCGGGGAGAGGGTAGGGAAGGGGCTTGCCCCTATTGCGCCGCCTCGACGGCTGCGACCAGTTCCGTCACCGCTTCCTCGGAGGAAAGATCGCCATTGAACTGGCGCGTCACCACGTCGTAGATCGCGTTCTTGACGGAGGCCGGATTGGCATGGCCATGGCCCATCGAGCCATAGAGCGTGCCGTTGGCGTTGGCTTCGGCGAGATCCTTGATCGCCTTCTTGCCGCAGTCGTCGAAGTCGGTGTCGGGCACGTCCGTGCGGGCAGGCGCCGAACCCTTGACCACGTTGAAGGCGGACTGGAAGACCGGGCTCTCGATGGCGGAGGCCATCGCCAGCTGGGCCGGCACCTTGTCCTCGGCGACCTTGAACATGGCGAACTGGTCGGAGTTGAACGTGACGGACCCCTGGGTGCCGGGGAAGCGCATGCAGACGAAGTCCTCGCCGGGCTTCTGCTCGGCCTTGATGAATTCGCCCTTCGCCCAGTCGCCCATGAATTGCAGTCCGGCCTTGCCCTCGATCACCATGGCGGAGGCGAGGTTCCAGTCGCGGCCGGAGAAGTTGTCGTCCACATAGGAGCGCAGTTTCGTCATGCGGTCGAAGGCTTCCTTCATCTGGTCGCTGCCGAGCGCCTCGGGATCGAGATCGATGAAAGCCTTCTTGTAGAAGTCGTTGCCGAGCGACAGAACCACGGCGTCGAAGATCGTCGCATCCTGCCAGGCCTGGCCGCCGTGAGCGACCGGGGTGATGCCCTGCTCCTTGAAGTTGTCGAGGAGGGCGACGAGTTCGTCCCAGTTTTGCGGCTCCTTGCCGCCCGCCTTGTCGAGAGCGGCCTTGTTGATCCACATCCAGTTGGTCGAATGCACGTTAACCGGGGCGGCGATCCAGTGGCCGTCATATTTGGAGAACTGCTGGAGCGCGGTCGGGATCACCTTGTCCCAGCCTTCCTTCTCGGCGATTTCGTCGAGATTGCCGAGGGCACCCTCCTTCGCCCAGTCGAGGATGTCGAAGCCGAGCATCTGCACGGCGGTCGGGGCGTTGCCGGCCGTGACGCGGGCGCGAAGCACCGTCATGGCTTCCGTGCCGCCGCCGCCGGCGACCGGCATGTCGGTCCAGGAGATGCCCTTGGATTCCAGATCCTTCTTCAGGACATCCAGAGCCGCGGCTTCGCCGCCGGCCGTCCACCAGTGCAGAACCTCCACATTTTCCTCGGCATTGGCGGACAGGCCGCCCATGCCCAGCATCACCGCCGCAATGGCGGTCGTCGTCAGAAACTTGCGCATCGTTTTCCTCCCGTTTGCAAGTTTGCGGGCGGAAGATTTCTTCCGCCGGCCGATAAGGTGCCCTGAGTGGCCCCGGAGTCATTTAAAACGTTGTAAATTTGCAGAGTCAAGCCGCAGCGGCGATGCGGCAATCCGCCGTCCAGTACAGGTCGAAATACTGGAAACATGGCGGTTTCAGGTGATTTTACGGGTTGCGCATCGGGTATGGCAAACGTTTTAAATTTTATGAGCTGCAAGATTGCCGCGGGCGGGCGGCCTCTGTATGGTTCGGTCGACCGATTGACCCAAATTGAAGAATGCCGCCGGTGTCCCGCATAGTGAAGTCCGACGAACCCGTCCGAACCGGCCCGCGCGCCGGCAAACCCACGCTGCGGACCATCTCGGAACTCACCGGCCTTGCGGTGACCACCGTCTCGCGGGCGCTTGGCAACGCGCCGCAGATTTCCGAAGCGACCCGCCAGCGGGTGCATGCGGTGGCCGCGGAAATCGGCTACCTGCCGGATCGCGCCGCCCAGCGCCTCAAGACCGGGCGCACCAATGTCATTTCCGTTCTGCTCGACCCGCATGAGGAAATCCTCGGCTTCGGCACGTCGATCATTCATGGTCTCGGCCGTGCGCTCCAGGGCACGCCCTACCATCTCATCGTCACGCCGACCTTTCCAGAGGACGGCAAGCTCGATCCGGTCAACTACATCATCCGCAACGGCATGGCCGACGGCCTGATCTTTTCGCGCACGGCGCCTTTCGACCCGCGCGTGCGGCTGCTGCTTGAAAACGGCTTCCCCTTCGTGACGCACGGACGCACGGAATTTTCCACCCCGCATGCCTTCGTCGACTACGACAATGTCGCCTTCGCCTATGAGGCGACGAAGCGGCTGATCGCCAAGGGACGCCGGAAGGTGACGATGATTCCGCCGCCGAAGCGACTCACGTTCCACCAGCATATGTTGCACGGTTTCATGACGGCCGTGCGAGAGGCGGGCGTCGCCTATGAAATTCCCGAAGAACTCGACCTCGACTGTTCCGCCGACGTCATCCGCGACTACATGCGCCGGCGCAGCGCCGAGCCGGATGCGCCCGACGGCTTCGCCTGTCCCGGCGAGGTTTCCGCTCTCGCCACGATCACCGGCATGAGCGACAACGGGCTGACGCTCGGTCGCCAATACGACATCGTCGCCAAGCAGACCTCGCGGCTGCTCAGCCAGATCCAGCCCAAGGTCGAGACGATCTACGAAGACCTGACGGCGGCCGGCGAGGCCATGGGCCGGCTGCTCATCAAGCGCATCGGCGGCGAACCGGCCGAGGGGTTGCACCTGCTCCAGAGCCCGCAGCTTGCCTTTCCCACGAACTGACGCAAGGGGAGCATCGCGGTTCATCGCGGCATCCACCAGTTGGTGCGCGATCCCATATGCATGTTGAGGGTCTTCGTCTCGGTATAATCCTCCACCGCATGGCGGCCGAGTTCGCGGCCGAGGCCGGACTGGCGATAGCCGCCGAAGGGCAGTTCGGGCGCGCCGTCCATGAAGGTGTTCATCCAGATCGTGCCGGCGCGCACCTTGCGGCCGATCGTCAGGCAGGTATCGAAATCGCGGCTCCAGACACCCGCCGAAAGGCCGTAGTCGATAGCGTTGGCGATATGGGTCGCCTCGTCGGTCGTCTCGAAGGTCAGCACCGACAGCACCGGCCCGAAAACCTCCTCGCGGGCGACGGCCATGTCCGGCGTGACGCCGGAGAGGATCGTCGGCCCCATGAACTGCCCGAGACCGAGATCGAGCGCCTTGCCGCCGAGCGCCACCGATGCACCGGCTTTCGCCGCGTTGTCCACATAGACGCCGATCTTCTCCAGATGCTGCGGGGTGATGATCGCGCCGACCTGTGTTTGCGGATCGAGCGGATCGCCGACCCGGACCTTCTTCGACAGATCGGCGATGCGCTCCGTCACCTCGCCGGCAATCGACCTGTGCAGGATCAGGCGCGATCCTGCGTTGCAGCATTCGCCGGCGTTGAACCAGGCGCCGAAGACGGCGGCATCGATGAATTCATCGAGATTGGCGTCGGGGAAGACGATCTGCGGGTTCTTGCCACCCAGTTCGAGCGAAACTTTCTTCAGGGTCTGCGCGGCGTTGGCCATGGTGAGACGACCGACGGCGGTCGAGCCGGTGAAGGACACCATGTCGACGCCGGGGTGGGTCGTCATCGGCGCGCCGACCTCCAGGCCGGTGCCGGTGACAATGTTGACGACACCTGCGGGCACGCCGGCCTCGATGAGGATTTCGCCGAGCACGAGCGTCGAGCCGGACGTTAGTTCGGAGGGCTTGACCACCGTCGTGCAGCCCGCGGCAAGCGCAAACGGCAGCTTCTGGCTGACGATCAGGAAGGGGAAGTTCCACGGCGTGATGATCGAGACGACGCCGATCGCCTCGCGCAGCACCACGCCGAGCGTGCCTTGGCCGAGCGTGTTGTAGCTCTCGCCGTGCAGGTCGCGGGCGAGAGCTGCGGCATAGCGCCAGATGTCCACGGCCCCGCCAAGCTCGCCCCTGGCCTGCGAGATCGGCTTGCCGCTCTCGACGGCGTCGAGGAAGGCGAGTTCGTCGGTGCGGGCGGCGATCAGATCGGCGGCCTTCAGCAGGACGTTCGAGCGCTCGGCGCCCGTCATGGTCGGCCAGGCGCCATCGTCGAAGGCTTTTCGCGCGGCGGCGATGGCGCGTTCGGCGTCGGCCTTCGTGCCGGCCGGATAGCGGCTGACCACGCTGCCATGGCCGGGGGCGACGCGCTCGATGACGCCGGTCCCTTCCGTCCAGACGCCGTCGATCAGCATGCGGAAATCGCGCGTTCTGTAGTCCGTCAGGGCCTTGGGCTTCACATGAGCGGTCATTACCATTCTCCCTTGAAATCGGCGGGTCTTTTTCCCGTGAAGGCGGCGACGCCTTCCTTCAGGTCTCCGGTCTTGGCGACGAGGATCGAGCCGAGGGCTTCGACCGCCGCGCCGTTGTCCTCGCCGTTCGCCACGGCGATCATCAGCTTGGAGACCTCGGTGGCGGCAGGGCCGCGCGCGGCGATCCGCGCCGCATAGGCATGCGCCGCGGAGACGGCCGTATCCGTTTCCACGACCAGATCGACGATGCCGAGGTTTACGGCTTCGTCCGGCGACAATATTTCGCCGCCAAGCAGCATCCGCCGCACGGCCTGCGCGCCGAAGCGCTTCACCAGCCGCTGCGTGCCGGACCAGCCGGGCACCATGCCGAGACCGGCTTCCGGCAGGCCGATCTTCACCTGCGTTTCGGCGATGCGGATATCGGCGGCGGCGGCGAGTTCCAGCCCGCCGCCCAGCGCATGACCATTGATGGCGGCGATCAGCGGCATGCGCAGCGTCGCCAGCCGTTCGAAGACACGATGGCCGAAGCGCACCCAGGCATGGCCGAATTCATTCGGCTCCATGCCGGCCCAGGCGCGGATGTCGCCTCCGGCGGAAAACGCCTTGCCCTTACCGGTAAGGATCGCCACGCGGATGGCGCCATCGGCCTCGATGGCGTCGCAGGCGGCCGAAAGCTCCTTCAGCATGTCGATGTCGAAAGCGTTCAGCTTTTCCGGCCGGGCGATGGTGATGGTCGCGACCGCACTGTCGACCGCGATGCGGATGCGTGGCTCAGCCATGGGCGGCTCCTTCCAGCGTGCGCTGCGGCTTTTGCGGCAGGGTGAGGCCGATGGGCGCTTGCCTGAAGAGGGCGGCATCCATGAGCTTCAGGTCTGGCGCGACGATCAGCGGGAATTCCGACTGGTCGAGGATATGGGTCTCAAGGTCGACGCCGGGAGCGATCTCGGTGAGGACGATGCCTTCGGCTGTCAGCTTCATCACGCAACGCTCGGTGACATAGGTCACGTCCTGCCCCTGCGCGACGCCGCGCGGGCCGGAGAAGGTGACATGCTCGACCGCATCGACCAGCTTCTTCAGCTTGCCTTCCTTCCCGATCACCAGCTTGCCCTCCGCCACGTCAAGCTTCGCTCCGGCATTGAACATGCCGGAGAAGACGAGCTTCTTCGCCCGCGCGGTGATGTCGACGAAGCCGCCGCATCCCGCCGTCACATGCGGCCGGAAGGAGAGTTTCGACACATTCACCGAGCCGTCGCGGCCGATCTCGAGGAAGGAAAGCAGCGATGCGTCGAAGCCTCCCCCCTGGAAGTAGGTGAACTGGTAGGGCGAGGGGACGAAGGCGTCGGCATTGGAGGCACAGCCAAAGGCGAAGTCGAGCAGCGGCACGCCGCCGACGGCGCCTTGCTCGATAACCCAGGTCACGGCGCCGTGCAGGCCTTCCTCCATCAGGATGCGCGGGACATTGGCGGAAATGCCGAAGCCGAGGTTGACGGCGCTGCCGGCGACAAGCTCCTGCGCCACGCGGCGGGCGATGACCTTCTGGATGTTGAATTCCGGCATGCGGAAGCTGTCGAGCGGGCGGAAGATCTCGCCGGAGATGGCGGGATCGTAGAGCGTCTGCGTCGTCTGCTTCTGGTCCGGGTCGACCACGATATAATCGACCAGCGTGCCGGGTACGCGCACGTCGTGCGGCTTCAGGGAGCCGGCTTCGGCGATGCGCTTGACCTGTGCGATGACGATGCCGCCGTTGTTGCGGGCGGCGAGCGCCTGGTCGAGGCCGCCGAGCGTGGCGCCTTCGTGCTCATAGGTGAGGTTGCCGCGCTCGTCGGCGGTGGTAGCACGGATGATCGCGACCTGAGGCGCGATGGCCTTGAAATAGAGCCAGTTTTCGCCGGCGAAGGTGATCTTTTCCACTACCGGTTCGGCGCTCGCCAGGGCGTTCATGGCGCAGCCCTCGCGGCCCGGATCGACAAAGGTCTCGAGACCCACCTTGGTGATGACGCCCGGACGCTTGGCGGCGGCCTCGCGATGCATGTCGAAGAGGATGCCGGACGGGATGTTGTAGGCCGGGATCTCATTGCCGGTGATCATCCGCCAGATCATCGGCGGTTCGGCGGAGGAAGGGCCGGAGGGATAGGAACCGGCGATGATCTTCGAGAGTAGGCCTTTTTTCGCGATGAAGTCGACGCCTTTGATACCGCTCATGTCGCCGGCGGCGATGGGATGCAGGGTCGTCAGGTTCTTCGGATGGCCGGTCTCGTCGAAGCGCGCGCCGATCGCCTCCAGCACCCGGTCGGGGCAGCCGAGGCCGGAGGAGGAGGAAACCGAGACGACGGCCCCGTCGGGGATGAGGGCGGCGGCCGCTTCTGGGGAAATGTGCTTGTTCATCGTTCTTTCAAAGTCCCGGTTCGATCTTCACCGCGCGTCCCGTCCGGGCCGCCGTGACGACGGCAAGGCCGGTGGCAAGCGACCATACGCCGTCCCGGCCGGTGGCGGACGGCTGGCCCTTGCCCGCCACGGCGGCATGGAAGGCGGAAAGAGCGGCTTCGTAGAGGTTGCCGTGATCCAGCGGCAGATCGTGCTCGCCGGCCGCGTCGCGCAGCGTGACGGTGCCGACGGCGCGTTGGGTCATCACGTTGCGGCCGAACAGCGAGCCCTCGGAGCCATGGACCTCCAGTCCGGTCTCGGCGAATTTCGTCGTGAAGCCGTCGTGGAACTGGGCGATCAGGCCGGATTTGAAGCGCAGCACGCCCATGACGGCGTCTTCCAGCCCGCTTTTCGCCATGCCGCCGGCCTGTGCGAAGGCCACGGCCTCGACCGGATCGTCGTCGAGCACGAAGCGCAGCGTGTCGGTGTCGTGGACGGTGATGTCGAGGATGACGCCGCCGCCGGCCTCCGGCCGGTCGAGCCGCCATCCCTGAAGGTGGGGCGGCAGATGGACGGCGTGAAAGACCCGCGCCGACAGCGGCGTGCCGATGCGCCCGGCGCGGATCGCCTCGCGCATGGCCCGGTGCGTGGCGGCGTTGCGCAGATGGTGATTGGTCGCAAGCACCACGCCCGCCTCCTCGGCGGCGCGCACCATGGCGCGGGCGTCCTCCAGCGACAGGGCGAGCGGCTTTTCGCAGAGCACATGCTTGCCGGCTTTCGTGGCGGCAAGCGCCTGGTCGCGATGCAATTCGTTGGTGGTGGAGATATAGACGGCGTCGATTTCAGGATCGTTCACCAGTGCGTCGAGATCCGTCACCGCGCGGGCAATGCCCTGTTCGGCCGCATAAGTCCTTCCGCGTTCCGGGCTGGTGCTCATGACGGAGACGACCTCGCCGCCGGTCGCGCGGATTGCGCCGATCACCCATTCCCTTGCGATCGTGCTTGCGCCGATCAATCCCCACTTCGTCATGCCGATACCCTCTTTTCCTCTCCGGTCCGGCCGGCGCCGCAGCTCTCGCGCACGACAAGGCGCACGGAGCTGACAATGGCCTCGGGCTCCACCCGGCCGGCATTGATCTGCTTCAAAAGCATCTGCGCCGCGCGCCGGCCCATGGCCTGCGGGTCGACCGAAACGGTCGTCAGCGCCGGCACGGCGGTTTCGGCCTCGATGACATCATCGAAACCGACCACCGCGAAGTCGCGGCCGGGTTCGCGGCCCTTGCTGCGCAGGCCGTCGCAGGCGCCGAAGGCGGCGGCGTCATTGAAGCACAGGGCGGCCGTCGGCGGCTCGGCAAGGGCAAGCGCCTGCGCGATGGCGACGGCGCCGCCGGCCCGCGAGGCGCTGGAGCCGATTAGCCGTTCTTCCGGCGCGTCGAGGCCGGCCTGCGCAAGGGCGTCGCGCCAGCCCTGGCTGCGCTCGGTGAAAACCGTGGTGTCCGGCGTGCCGCCAAGGAAGGCGATACGCCGGTGGCCGAGCGCGATCAGATGGTGCACGGCCTCCATCGCGCCGGTGTGATTGTCGGAAAACAGCGTCGAGACCTTCGCGCCGACGACATTGCGCACCACCGCGACCACCGGGATGCCGCTTTCGGATAGCGGCTTGAGATCGGCGGCCTGCGTGCCGCGGGCCGGCGACAGGATGAGGCCGGAAATGCCGTGCTCGCGCATCGAGGCGATGACCTCGCGCTGCCGATCGACGCTTTCGCCGGAATTGGACAGGAACTGCACGTAGCCCGCCGACTGCATGACCATGTCCATGCCGACGGCAAGCTCGGCGAAGAAGGAGTTGGTGAGGTCGTTGACGACGATGCCGATGATCCGCGAGGAGGCGGACTGGCGCAGGTTGGCCGCGCCGCGATTGTAGACGTAGCCCAGTTCGCGGATCGTCGCATTGACCCGGGCGCGGGTCGTTTCGTTGACGAGGGGGCTCGCCTGAAGGACCAGCGAGACGGTCGACTTCGACACGCCGGCGGCGCGGGCGATGTCGACGACGGTCACGCGGTTCCTGCTCACGGTCTTCCTCCCTTTGCGGGTATCTCTCGCCCGCTTCTGGCGCCAGATAATTGGATCGTTCCAAATTTGTCAAGGGCGTATCGGTTGATTTTGTCGTTAGGGCCGTCGTGCGTCCGTGTCATCCGGTGCGCGCCTCCCCTTGTCGTGCACCGGCTCGTCCCGATTCATGGAAAGGCGTGAATTTCCCTGAATTGCGTGATTTATGCCGCTGGACTGCGGGAAATGCGGAGAGGGGAAGGCGGTATCCTGTCCTGTCCAGTGTTCTCTGTTTCGCGCTCACCTTGCGGGGTTTCCCAGGATTCACTCTTGAAATTTGGAACGATCTAAATTATTGACCCTGGAAACCTTCGGGAGGACACCATGCCGATCAGCCTTTCCCTGCCTTGCGCCGATGGCGGTCTTGAAGCCTACCGTCTCGTCGGCGTGCCCACGGCGCGCCCGGCCGCTGTGCCGGTCTTCAACCGCATTGCCTATGCCGCCGCTCATGTCGTCTCCGATCCGCTGCGCGAGCGGAAACCCTGGGAGACGCCGGCCATCGACTGGGAGAGCACGCTTGCGTTTCGGCATCATCTCTGGTCGCTCGGCTTTCGCATCGCCGAGGCGATGGACACGGCGCAGCGCGGCATGGGGCTCGACTGGGCCGGCGCGCAGGAGCTGATCCGCCGTTCGCTGGCCGAGGCGCGCACCGTTCCGGGCGCGGATCTGGCCTGCGGGGCGGGGACCGACCATCTGTCGCCCGCCGACGCCCGATCGCTCGACGATGTGATCGCGGCCTATGAAGAGCAGGTCGGCTTCGTGGAGAAGCACGGCGGCCGGGCGGTCCTGATGGCGAGCCGGGCGCTTGCCCGTATCGGGGCCTCGCCGGACGATTATCGCAAGGTCTATGGCCATATCCTTCGCCAGACGAAGGACAAGGTGGTGCTGCACTGGCTCGGTGACATGTTCGACCCGCAGCTGAAGGGCTACTGGGGATCGGAGGCCTTCGAACAGGCGCTCGAAACGGTGCTTTCGATCATCGCGGAGAACCGCGACAAGGTCGAAGGCATAAAGATCTCGCTTCTCGACAACGGGAAGGAAGTCGCGCTGCGCGGCCGGCTTCCCGAGGGCGTTCTCTGCTTTACCGGCGACGACTTCAACTATGCGGAATTGATCGAGGGGGATGGCAAGGCGTACAGCCATGCGCTGCTCGGCATTTTCGATGCCGTCGCACCGCAGGCCTCGCGGGCTCTGGCGGCGCTCGCCGCCGGTGACGCCGCCACGTTCCGCTCCGTCATCGCGCCGACCGTGCCCCTGTCGCGAAAAATCTTCGAGGCGCCGACGCAATATTACAAGGCCGGCGTCGTCTTCCTGGCCTGGCTCAACGGCCATCAGGCGCATTTCACCATGCCGGCGGGCATGCAGTCGGCGCGCGGTCTCCTGCATTACGTGGATGTCTTCCGCCTCGCCGACCGCGCCGATGTGCTCGACAGGCCGGACCTGGCGGCGGAACGGATGAAAAGCTTCCTTCGCGTTTGCGGCGTTTCCTGACGGTTCCCCGGCAAGGCCGGGCAGGCAGGCGCGTGCCGGCGTCGTTGCGCGCCACTTCACAAGCGCGATCGATTCCAAGGGGATAGAGCGGGAAGGGCGGAAAGCCGCTTTGCACTTTTCCCTATCCCGCTCTAGATTGCCTTCCAGCTTGGAAAGGGAGACGGCGATGGCGGAGGTGAAGATCGGCGAAAGCTGGAAAGCGCCGCTTTCGGCGGAATTCTCCAGTCCCCATATGGGCGCCCTCAAGACCTTCCTGATGGAGCAGAAGGCGGCGGGCCGGCGTATCTTTCCGAAGGGAGCGGAATATTTCCGGGCGCTGGACCTGACGCCGCTCGACGAGGTGCGCGTCGTCATCCTCGGGCAGGATCCCTATCATGGCGAGGGACAGGCGCATGGCCTGTGTTTTTCCGTTCAGCCGGGCGTGCGCATCCCGCCGTCGCTGGTCAATATCTACAAGGAATTGCAGCAGGATCTCGGTATTCCGCCCGCCCGTCACGGTTTTCTCGAACATTGGGCGCGCCAGGGCGTGCTCTTGCTCAACAGCGTTCTGACGGTGGAGATGGGCCGTGCCGCCTCGCATCAGGGACAGGGCTGGGAGCGCTTCACCGATGCGGTGATCCGTGCCGTGAACGAGCAGGAAAAGCCCGTCGTCTTCATCCTGTGGGGCGCTTACGCACAGAAGAAGGCCGCCTTCGTCGATCGCAGCCGCCACCTCGTCCTGCGCTCGCCGCATCCCTCGCCGCTTTCGGCGCACAACGGTTTCTTCGGCTCCCGGCCGTTCTCCAAAGCCAATGCCTTTCTCGTCGAGCACGGCCGCAGGCCGATCGACTGGCAGTTGCCGGCCGAACCGGTCTGACCGGATTATCCGGCGCCGAAGCGGGAGATCGAGAAGGGAGCGAGCGCCGTGTCGTTTTCGCCGTCGAGCAGGCGGGCGACGTGCCGGCCGGTCGTGGCCGCAAGCGTCAGCCCGAGATGGCCGTGGCCGAAGGCGAAGGCGATGCGCGGATCGCGCGGATGCAGGCCGATCACCGGCAGGGAATCGGGCGTGGAGGGCCGGCGGCCCATCCATTCCGTTCCGCCTTCTTCCGGCAGGTCGGGGACATAGCGGCGCATCCTGCGGCGCATGGCGGCGGCGCGGGCATAATTGGCCGGCGCTTCCGGCCGCGCCAGTTCCACCGCGCCGCCGATGCGCAGCGCTTTTTCGAAGGGCGTGGCGGCAAAGCCGTGCTCGGCGAAAAAGACCGGCATTTCCAGCGTCACGGCAGGGTCGACGAAGGTGGTGTTGTAGCCGCGCTCGGTTTCCAGATGCACTTTCAGCCCGAGATCGGCGACGAAACGGCGCGACCAGATGCCGGAGGCGATGGCGATCCGGTCGAAGGGAAGGCGCTTGCCGGCTTCCGTGACGACGACGATGCCGTCTCTTGCCTGTTCCACCGAGGAGACGGCGGCGTCGACGAGCGTGGCGCGCTCGCGCAGGACGCCTTGCAGCCGGCGCAATAGCGTCAGGGGATATTCGAAGGTCTGATAGCCGTCGTTGAAGATCGCTCCGGCGAAGTCGCCCCTCAGCGCCGGAATGCGGCGGCGGGCTTCCGTCACGTCGAGCTTTTCGACATTGTTGCCGAGCAGGCGCGCATTCGCCTCGTCGCCGGAAAACGCCTTGTCGCGGGCGGCGGCGGTGTCGAAGATCGTCAGCGCGCCGGTTCTGCGGATGTGACCGGAGATGCCGGCCATGGCGCCCATCTTCAGGTGGTCGGCCTCCGCCGTCTTCATCAGATAGAGCAGGGCGGAACGCGCGGCGGCCGTGCGGGCGGGGCGCATCGACAGCAGGAAGCGCAGCAGCCAGGGGGTGAGCGCCGGCAGGTCTTGCCAGCGTAGCGACAGGGGGCCCAGCGGGTCGAGCAGCCACTTCGGTGCGGAAAGCAGCATTTCGGGCCGCGCCAGCGGATCGATTTCCGGTGCGGCGAGGATGCCGGCATTGCCGACGGAGGCCGAAAGGCCGCCGGCGTCACGCTCGATGACGGTCACCGTGTGGCCGTTTTCCAGAAGGTGGAGGGCAATGGCGCAGCCGATGATGCCGCCGCCGATGATCGCTGTATTCGCCATGAGAAAAGCCGTGCCGTTTCCGATTGCGCCGGACGATAGACGGAAAGAAAAGCGATGTCGACCGAGCGCCGGCGGCTCGTCAGGAGGAGCGGGCGATGCGGCGGGCCAGAAGCGCCTGCCGCAGGAAGGCGAGCGTGAAGAGCCCCGCCAGCAGCAGCACGATGGTCGGCGCGGGAGCGCTGTCGATGAAGAAGGCGAGATAGATGCCGCAGAACGAGGCGCCGGTCGCAACGGCGACCGCAACGGCGAGCATCGTGGTGAAACGCCGGGTGAGAAGCGCGGCGATCGCTCCCGGCGCGACCAGCATGGCGACGGCGAGGATGATGCCCACCGCCTTCAGCGCGCCGACCACCACCAGCGAGATCACGGCGAGAAGTCCGTAATGCAGCAGCCGGACCGGCAGGCCGATTGCGGCGGCGTGCCGGCGGTCGAAGGCCTGCACCAGCAGGTCCTTGCGGAAGAACAGGATGAAGGCCGCGGACAAAAGGGCGATCCCCCCCGTCCCGGCGAGATCGGCGAGGGTGATGCCCAGCATGTCGCCGAAGAGGATATGGTCGAGATGGACGTCCGCTTCGATCTTCACGTAGAGCACGAGGCCGAGGGCGAACATGCCGGAAAAGACGATGCCGAGGACCGTATCCTCCTTCACCCGGCTGTTGTCCTTGAGGTAGCCGGCGGCAAGCGCGCAGACGAGACCGGCGACGAAGGCGCCGATCGCCAGCGGCAGGCCGATCATATAGGCGATCACCACACCCGGCAGCACCGCATGGGAGACCGCATCGCCCATCAGCGACCAGCCCTTCAAGACGAGATAGCAGGAGAGCAGAGCCATCGGCACGGCGATCGTCAGCGTCACTAGGAAGGCGTTCTGCATGAAGGCAAGCTGAAAGGGCATCAGCGCAAGCGCCAGCGTGTCGTTCATGGTTCGACGGCCTCCGGGACGGAAAGCGCGCGGCGTCCCTTGCGCCGGGTGGCGAGGAGCCCGTGCTTCGGGGCGAAGAAAAAGGCCGAAAGGAAGATCGCCGTCTGTAGCACGACGATGATGCCGCCGGTCGCGCCGTCGAGAAAATAGGACAGATAGGCGCCGACAAGGCTCGTGCTGGCGCCGAGGGCGGCGGCGATGATCACAAGGCGCTGGAAACGATCGGTGAGAAGATAGGCCGTCGCGCCCGGCGTCACCACCATGGCGACGACGAGAAACGCGCCGACCGTCTGCATGGCGGCGACCGTGGAGGCGCTGAGCAGGGTGAAGAAGAGGATCTTCAGGCCCGTGACGTTGAGGCCGACGGAGCGGGCATGGCTCTGGTCGAAGAAGGTGACCATCAGGTCTTTCCACTTGAGCAGCAGGACGACGAGCGTCACCGCCCCGATGATGGAAAGCTGCACGATGTCCTCCGGCGTGATGGCGAGGATATTGCCGAGCACGATGGTCTGGATGTTGACCGCCGTCGGCGAGATCGAAACCATGAACAGGCCGAGGCCGAAAAACGAAGAGAAGATCATACCGATGATCGCGTCTTCCTTGAGCCGGGTCGCCCGGTTGAGGAATAGCATGGCGGCGGCCGCAAGGCCCCCGGAAAGAAAGGCGCCGGCGGCGAAGGGCAGGCCGAGCATATAGGCGCCGGCGACGCCCGGCACGATCGAATGGGAAAGGGCGTCCCCGATCAGCGACCAGCCCTTGAGCATCAGATAGGCGGACAGGAAGCCGCAGATGCAGCCGACCAGCGCGCTGACCCACATGGCGTTGATCATGTAGCCGTAATCGAAGGGTTCCGTCAGGATGGCGATCACGGTGATTTCTCCGTCGATCGTTCGCCATAGATGACGAAGGGACGTTCGTCGTCGGTGATCACCTTCACCGCGCGGCGGTCTTCGTCTTCGTGCAGATCGCGGCCGCCGAGCACGAAATGGCGCAGCACGCCGCCGAAGGCCCGTTCCAGATTGGCTTCGGTGAAGGTTTCGGCCGTCGGGCCGGAGGCGATGACCGTGCCTTTCACGAAGACGGTGCGGTCGCAAAAGTCCGGGACGCTGCCGAGATTGTGGGTGGAAACCAGCATCACCCGGCCTTCCTCGCGCAGTTTGCCGAGAAGCTCGACGATCTGTTCCTCGGTGGTGACGTCGACGCCGGTGAAGGGTTCGTCGAGCAGGATCACCTGACCTTCCTGCGCCAGCGCCCGGGCCAGGAAGACGCGCTTTCTCTGGCCGCCGGAGAGTTCGCCGATCTGGCGCTTGCGGAAGGCGGCCATGTTCACCCGCTCCAGCGCGGCCTCCACCATGTCGTGATCGTGCCGGCGGGGGATGCGCAGCCAGTTCATCCGGCCGTAGCGGCCCATCATCACCACGTCCTCGACGAGAACGGGGAAGCTCCAGTCGACTTCCTCGGCCTGCGGCACATAGGCGACGAGGTTTCTCCGCAGCGCCTCGCGAACGGAAAGGCCGAGGATCGTCACCTTGCCGTTCGCCACCGGCACGAAGCCCATGATCGCCTTGAAGAGCGTGGACTTGCCCGAGCCATTGACGCCGACGAGGGCGGTGATCGTACCCTTCGGCACGGAAAAGCTGGCATTGCGCAGCGCCGTGTGGCCGTTTCGGTAGGTGACCGTCACGTCCTGCGCGACGATACCCGCCACCGGCTCGGGCCTGCTGCCCATTCTCATCGGGAAAGTCCCTTCACGATGGTTTCGCTGGTGACGCGCAGGAGGTCGAGATAGGTTGGGACGGGGCCGTCCGGCTCGCTCAGCGAGTCCACGTAGAGCACGCCGCCATAGGCCGCCCCCGTCTCCGCGGCGACCTGACGGGCAGGATTGGCGGAAATGGTGCTTTCGCTGAAGACGACATGGATATCGTGCTCACGCACGGCGTCGATCACGGCTTTGACCTGCTTGGGCGTGCCCTGCTGGTCGGCGTTGATCGGCCACAGGAACAGTTCCTTGAGACCGAAATCGCGGGCGAGATAGCTGAAGGCGCCCTCGCTGGTGACAAGCCAGCGCTTGTTTTCCGGCAATGCCGCGATCTCCGCCCTCATCTGCGTGCCGAGCGCTGCGATTTTCTCGCCATAGGCCTTGGCGTTGGCGGCATAGGTCTGTGCATTGGCCGGGTCGGCATCCGACAGCGCCTTGCGGATGTTGTCGACATAGATCAGCGCGTTTTCCGGCGACATCCAGGCGTGCGGGTTGGGTTTTCCGTCATAAGGGCCTTCCACGATGCTCATCGGGACGATGCCGTCGCTGACGGTGACATTCGGCACGTCGCCGAGGTTGGCGAGGAACTTTTCGAACCAGAGTTCCAGATTGAGGCCGTTCCACAGCACGACGCCGGCGTCCTGGGCCTTCAGGATATCGCGCGGCGTCGGCTGGTAATTGTGAATCTCGGCGCCGGGCTTGGTGATCGATTCCACCACCGCCGCATCGCCTGCGACATTGGCCGCGATATCGGCGATGATGGTGAATGTCGTCACCACCTTGAGCTTGTCGGCGGCAAGCGCCGGTGCGGGCAAGGTCATCGCGATCAGCGGAAGGGCTACGAGCAGGGCGGTGAGGGAGCGGCGATACATGGGGATCCTTGATGCGTTCTTGCGAGTGAGTTGCAATAAGATATAGACAGCTTCCGGCGGCTGTCAACGCAATTGCAAATCATTCGCAACATGACGCGTAAAAAAATCCATGCACATTTAAAACTTCCGAAACGCCCGGCGGCTAAGGTTCGGGGGTTCGCGCCCCCGGGTGGGCCAGGAGTCTCAGTTTGAAGTACAAGCAACCGTGAAGCTGCCTTCGATTTCATTACGGCTGTCGCGAAAGCTGACGGTGGTTCTTGCCGGCGTGATCGTTCTGACGGGCGCATCCGGCGCCGCGGCGATCCTGGTCGGTCGCGATGCGATCCTCGGGCCGGGACAGGAAAATATTTCCGGCGCGGCCTGCACCGCCGTTGCCACCGTCCGTATCAGGCAAGGGGATCAGACCTGGCTTCGCAAATATGTGCGCGCTGCCGTGCAGGACGGCGAGGTGCGGGTGAAGACGGCGTTGCGGGTCGTCGGCGCGCTGTCGAACGAGGAGAATGCCGATCTCTATCAGGTCATCCTGCTCGATACCGCCGGACCCCTGAATCGCGCGGATATGCGCGGCCGGGCGATCGGCGCGGAAGTGCTGTTCAGCCGTAATCCTGCCGAGATCCCCGGCATGAGCGCGCCTTTCCTCGCCCGCTATGTCACCGGCAAGCCGGGCGTCAACGGAGAATTCTACGGCGAGCGCAAGGAACTCAGCCTTGTCGAGATCCGGGATATCGTCACGGCGATGGACGAGCGCTCGGGCTGCGCCGATCCGCAAGGCGAGACGGTAAGCGTGGAGCAGTCCCCGGAAGCCTCGCTGGACGTCGCCGCGCACGGCTATTGACCGGCCGCCGCCGGGCCGGCCGAAGCGATTTCACCTCTGCTGGAAATGCTCTGGCCCTCCCCCACCGGGGAGGACGCTTGCCTGCGCCGGCGTCTCAATCGTTCTTCGCGCGGCGGGCCGGGAAGAGGATGACGTCGCGGATCGACGGGGCGTTGGTGAGCAGCATGATGAGGCGGTCGACGCCGATGCCGAGGCCGCCGGCGGGCGGCATGCCCTGGTCGATGGCGTCGAGGAACTCGTCGTCGAGCTGCTTGTCCTTCTCGCCGCGGGCGTGCGCCTGCTCCAGCTGCTCGACCATGCGGGCGCGCTGCTCTTCCGGGTCGTTCAGTTCGGAAAACGCGTTTCCGAGCTCCCAGGTGTTGCAATAGGTCTCGAAACGCTCGACGAGGCGCGGCTCGCCCGGCACTTCCTTGGCGAAGGGCGAGATGTCCTTCGGGAAATGCGTGACATGGGCCGGCTGGATCAGCGTCGGCTCGACCTTTTCCTCGAAGAGGAAGGCGAGGCATTCGCCCCAGGTCCAGTCCTTCTCGACTTCAAAGCCGGCGGCCTTGGCGGCGGCGCGGGCCTCCTCGTCGGTCTTGATGGCGAGAAAGTCGATGCCGGTCGCTTCCTTCACGGCGTCGGGCATCGGCACGCGCCGGAAGGGGCCCTTGAAGGAGATTTCCTTGTCGCCATAGGTGAACTCGGTCGAGCCATGGATCTTGACCGCCAGTTCGGCGAAGAGGCGTTCCACGAGGTCCATGATGTCCTCGTAGTCGGCATAGGCCCAGTAGCACTCCATCATCGTGAATTCGGGATTGTGCCGGGTCGAGACGCCTTCGTTGCGGAAATTTCGGTTGATCTCGAACACCTTGTCGGTCAGGCCCGAGACCAGCGTGCGCTTCAGGTAGAGTTCCGGCGCGATACGCAGGTACATGTCGAGCTTCAGCGTGTTGTGGTGCGTCTTGAAGGGTTCCGCCGTCGCGCCGCCATAGACGGAATGCAGCATCGGCGTCTCGACTTCCATGAAGCCGTCGGTTTCCATGAAGCGGCGGATGCCGGAGACGATCTGCGAACGCTGGCGGAAGCGGAGCTTGGAGTCCTCGTTGGTCATGATGTCGAGGTGGCGCTTGCGGTAGCGGATTTCGACATCCGCCACGCCATGCCACTTCTCCGGCATCGGCAGCAGGGTCTTCGTCAGCATGACGATCTCCTGCGCGTTGATCGTCAGTTCGCCGCGCTTGGTGCGGCGCACGACGCCGGTCACGCCGATGATGTCGCCCAGGTCGATCATCGGCAGGAGCGCGCGCGCCTCTTCCGGCGTGGTGTCCTTGTGCGAAAAGATCTGGATCTTGCCGGAGGCGTCATGGATATCCATGAACATGCCGGAATTGCGCGAGGAATAGACCCGGCCGGCGACCGTCACCACGTCGCCGCTTTCGGTATCGAGCTCCAGCTCCTCATATTTCGCGGCAAGCTCGGCATTGGTCATCGTCCGGTGGAAATGCGCCGGGTAGACGTCGCCGATCGTCTGGCGCAACTGGTCGAGCTTCTGGCGGCGGACTTCCGTTGGATCGGAGGAAAGCGCGGTTTCGGTCTTGTCGTTCATTCTTCTTTTTCCTTACTTTCCGCTACCGGCCATCGAGGCCACCACTTGCGCCGCCACCTTCAGGCGCTGGCGCACGACGGAGCGGCCGAGGATCGCCATCGAGTCGAACAGCGGCAGCGAGCGCGACGAGCCCGAGACGGCGACGAAGAGGGGCGCGACGACGACCTTGAGCTTCTTGCCGAGCCTGTCGGCGCTGGCGCGCAGCTCCGCCTCGATGCTTTCAACCGTCCATTCCGGCATCTTTTCGAGGTCCGGCTGCACCTGGTTGAGGACCTCAAGGATCTCTTCCGGCGTGGATTTCACCCTGGCGAAGGAGGCCGGCGTCAGGCCAAGATCGGACTTCAGCAGGAAGCCTGCGAGATCCGGCAGTTCGCCGAGCTTGGAGATGCGCGACTGCGACAGCCTCAGGCCCTGGCGGACGCGGTCGTTCTCCATCGCCCATTCGAGCACGCGTTGCGTGAAATCTTCCTCGGAAAGCTGCTCGCGCAGCCAGCGTCCGTTCAGCCAGTCGAGCTTCTGGATGTCGAAGATCGCGCCGGCCTTGGAAAGGTTCTCCGGATCGAATTTCTCCGCGAGCTGATCCACGGTCAGCAGTTCCTCGCCCTCGGCGATCTGGATGAAGAACAGGCCGAGGAAGTTCATCAGCGCTTCCGGCAGATAGCCGAGCGCCGAATAATAGGAGATCGACGTGGGATTCTTGCGCTTGGAAAGCTTCGACTTGTCGGCGTTGCGCATCAGCGAGAGATGCATGAAGACCGGCGGCTCAAGGCCGAGATACTGATAGATGAGGATGTGCTTCGGCACCGAGGCCAGCCATTCCTCGCCGCGCGCCACATGGGTGATCTTCATCAGGTGGTCGTCGACGACGTTCGCCATGTGGTAGGTCGGCATGCCGTCGGCCTTGAGCAGCACCTGCATGTCGACGGCGTCCCACGGGATTTCGACCGGTCCGTAGACGCCGTCGACGAATTTGCAGGCGCCCTCGGTCGGGATCTTCATGCGTACGACATGCGGCTCGCCGGCCGCGACGCGCTTCGTCACCTCTTCGGCCGTAAGGTGCAGGCAGAGACCGTCGTATTTCGGCGGCTTGCCGGCGGCGCGCTGGGCTTCGCGCATCTTGTCCAGCCGCTCGGGCGTGCAGAAACACTTGAAGCCATGGCCGGCCTCGACGATCCTGTCGACATAGGGGCGGTAGATGTCCTTGCGCTCGGACTGGCGATAGGGGCCGTAGGGGCCGCCGACGTCGGGGCCTTCCGACCATTCCAGTCCGCACCATTTCAGCGCGTCGAGCACTTTCTGCTCGAATTCGGATGTGGAGCGGGTGGCGTCCGTATCCTCGATGCGCAGGATGAAGGCGCCGCCGTGCTTTTTGGCGAACAGGTAGTTGAACAGCGCGATATAGGCGGTGCCGACATGCGGTTCGCCTGTCGGGGAGGGGGCAATGCGGACGCGGACGCCGGATGCGTTTGCGGAAGTGTTCATGATGTGGCCCGTCTTGACGTGTCTGCAAGCTCCGCGCCGAGGATAGCCGGCGTCGTGAGCGGGAAAATCAGGAGGAAAGCCCGGTTTCCCGCAGAAAAACGCGGCGGAACGGGTTCCCTGTCGGGCAGGGTTGAGACCACATTCGGCCCGGCGCGTCAAGGGAAAGTCGAGTGGCCTATTGCAGCGGCCAGACCCAGAGGAGGGCGGGCACGGCCACCAGGACGATCAGCAGGGAAAGCGGCAGTCCGACGCGCGGATAATCCGCGAACCTGTAGCCGCCGGGACCCATCACCAGCGTGTTGCACTGGTGGCCGACGGGGGTGAGGAAGTCGCAGCCCGCGCCGATCGCCACGGCCATCAGGAAGGCTTCGGGCCGATAGCCGAGGGTGCTTGCGAAACTGGCGGCGATCGGGGCCATGACGAGAACGGTCGCGGCGTTGTTGAGAAAGGGCGTCACCGCCATCGCGGTCAGCAGGATCAGGCCGAGTGCGCCGAACGGCGGCAGATGGGCGGCGATATCCCCGAGCCAGGCGGCGATGAGTTCGCTTGCGCCGGTCGTGCGCAGACTGTCGGAAACCGGAATGAGCGCGGCAAGCATGACGAGGATAGGCCCGTCCAGCGCCGTATAGATCTCCCGCCGCGGTACGGCGCGGAACACCACCATCGCCACGGCGGCGGCGAAGAAGCCGGTCGCCACCGGCACGATGCCGAGAGCGGTGGACGCCATGGCGGCGAGAAGCACGAGAACCGGGATCAGCGCGCGGCGTGGCGCGCCGAGCAGGATCTCGCGCTGGGCGAGCGGCAGCAGGCCGAGTTCCGGCAGAAGCGTCGGCAGCGCACGATTGTTGCCCTGGAGCACGATCACGTCGCCGGGGCGCAGGCGCACGGCCGAGAGCTTTTCACGCAGGCGCTCGCCCTGCCGGCTGACAGCCAGAAGGTTGATGCCATAGGAATGAAACAGCGCGATGCTGCGTGCGGAAATATCGATGAGCCGGGAATCCTTGGTGACGACGGCCTCGATGGCGCTGATCTCGCCTTCCTCGCCGCCGCTGGCGCGGATCGGATTGCCGGTAAGGGTGAGGCCGGCGAGCGAGACCACCCTGTCCAGCGCGCCGGCCGTGCCTTCCATCAGCACCGTATCGCCGGCCGCCAGCCGGACGTCGGGCAGCGGCGCGATATGGACGTGGCCGCGGACGATGGCGGTGGCGATCACGTCGCCGTCGCCGTGCCTGAGCACATCGTTCAGCGACTTGCCGATCGCCGCAGAGTTTTCGCCGACCGTCGCATCCGACGAATAGGCCGCCGCTTCCAGCGATTCCTCGACGCTCGCGTTGCGGTTCTGGCGCTCCGGCACGATCCGGTTGAAGAGCAGCATGAACAGCACGCCGCAGATCGTCAGTGTCGCGCCGACGGGGGTGAAATCGAACATCGTGAAGCTCTCGCCGCCGATTTCCTGGCGCATGCGCGACACGACGATATTGGGCGAGGTGCCGATCTGGGTCATGAGGCCGCCGAGCAGGGCCGCGAAGGCCATCGGCATCAGGAATTTCGAGACCGGCGCGCCGGATTTGCGGGCGAACTGGAAGGCGAGTGGCATCATGATGGCGAGGGCGCCGATATTCTTGATGAAGGCCGAAAGGACCGCGACGGAGACAAGCAGCAGCGCCAGTTGCGTATGCATCGAGGTGAGGTTGGGGAAAAACCGCTTCACGGCGAGGTTGACCACGCCGGAGCGGGCGACGGCGGCACTGACGATCAGCGCGCTTCCCACGATGATCACGATGTCGTCGCTGAAACCGGAAAATGCCTTGTCGAAGGGTACGACGCCGACGGCAACCGCCAGCAGCAGCGAACAGCAGGCCACGAGATCGTATCGGAATCGTCCCCAGATGAAGGCCCCCATCATCAGTGCAATGACTGCGAAGGCGAGGATCTGCTGCATTGTCATGGTCGGTGGCCTGCCCGGCGGGTTTGCTTCGTCGAGGGGTTCCGCCCCGACCGGCCCGCCCGCCGGATGACGGCGCGGCGGGTGATCCGTCGGACAGATAATCGGAACAATCCCCGTCACGGCGGGTTTGTCAAGCAGGACCGTGCCGTGTCAACCGGACAGGACGGGGATGGAGAACACGGGAGTTTTTCCGGTTTCCTCCCGTGGCCAACGAAACGGCAGTCGAGCTCCCGACCCGTCCGGCCGTCCTTGCATCCGTTTTCGAGAGGCCGGCGGCCTGTGCCGCCGGCCTTCCGCGCTTACGGATTCTCGATCCTCTTTCGCCGGCGGGCGCGTCGCGACAGCATATTGAGAAACTCAACCAGCGCGGAGAAGGCCATGGCGGCATAGACATAGCCCTTGGGCACATGGACGCCCATGCCCTCGGCGATCAGCGTCATGCCGATCATCAGCAGGAAGGCGAGCGCCAGCATGACGATCGTCGGATTCTTCTCGATGAAATCGGCAAGCGGGGTTGCGGCGACCAGCATCACCAGCACGGCCGTAACCACGGCGATCACCATGATCGGCAGATGGGGCGTCATGCCCACGGCGGTGATGATGCTGTCGACGGAGAACACGAGGTCGAGCAGCAGGATCTGGCCAATGGCGGCCGAAAGCGTCGAGGTTGCCGAACTGGCGATGAAGTCCTCGCCCTTCTCGGCGGGGTCGACATTATGATGGATCTCCCGGGTGGCTTTCCAGACGAGGAAAAGGCCGCCGGCGATCAGGATCACGTCCTTCCATGAAAAGCCCTGGCCGAAGATCTCGAAGACCGGCGTGGTGAGCTTGATGATCCAGGCGATGGTCCCGAGCAGCGCCAGCCGCATGAAAAGAGCAAGGCCGATGCCGATGCGGCGAGCCTTGACCCGGTGTTCGGGCGGCAGCTTGTTCGTGAGGATGGAGATGAAGATCAGGTTGTCGATACCGAGAACGATTTCCATCACGACAAGCGTGACAAGCGCGATCCAGGCGGCGGGGTCTTGCGCAAGGGCAAGAAGGCTGTCCATACGGTTATCCTCTGCGTGGCAATGGAGAGCCTATGTATGTTCGTGCCGTCTGCTGACAAGCGGCAGGCGGCAGCCTTACGGCGTATTCACGAATTCGTTATCGCAGGAAGCCACGGCCGGCGCCTTTTCCGGCCGGACGGCATAGGCCGCGAGGAAGACACGGATCGCCGAGGCCACGTTGCGTTCGATCTCGGCTGTGTCCGGCGGAGCCTCCATCGCCCCGAATAGTCGCGGCTTGAACAGGCCGACGGTCGTCATGTCGATGAACTGCCTGGCCGCCCGGGTCGTGTCGTCGCAGAAGAGCGTGCCGGCCGCCATCCGGGCATCCAGATAGTGTTGCAGCACCGACACCGGATTGATCGGGGTGGTGGAGAAGAAGCGGGAACACAGGGCGGGAAGGCGGTGGTTGGCGGCAATCACCATCCGCATGGCGCGGATGGTTTCATCCGCCGTGATATGGGTGGCGAAGAGGATGCCGAATTCCCTGAGCGTTTCGGCCAGCGGGCGCCCGCCGTCCAGCGCATGGCCGACCCTTTCGGTGAGGCGCTGGCGCTCGCGTTCGATCATCGAGCCGAAAAGGTCCTCCTTGTTCTCGAAGTAGACGTAGATGGTGCCTTTCGAGACCCCGGCGGCGCGGGTGACGTCATTCATGCTCGCGGCCTCGTAGCCGCGCTCCATGAAGACCCGCTTGGCGCCGTCGAGAATTTGCGCCCGCTTGGCGGGGTCCTCGCCGGCGGCGCGCCGTCCCGCTGCGGTGCCTGGAAGTCCGCCTCCTGTCATATATGCATCCCGCGTATTCCGTTTGCCGGGCAGCCGGCGAAGGTTTTCGAACCGGTTGGTTCGATTTTACTTGATATGCGCGAGAGGCTGCCTTAAGTCAAATCGAACCGAACGGTTCAGTCTTATCCTCACTTTATTGGAACGGCGCACGCTCATGTCGACTTCCCATGGCACCGGCTCGGCGAAGGTCCGCCCCGTCAACGAAGATTTCGAGCCGGGAATCGAGGACGCGCCGTTCTCTGCCGAGATTGATGCGCCGGCGCCCGCTGCCGAAGCCGTGCCGGAGGTTGCGAACAAGGGCCGCCGTCGTTTTCTACTGCCGGTGGCGGGCGTCGTCCTGCTGGCGATTGCCGGCGCGTATGGCTACCAGTGGTGGACCGACGGCCGTTTCATGATTTCCACGGACGACGCCTATATCGCGGGCGATATCGCCACCATCTCCCCGAAGGTTTCCGGTTATGTGGCCAGGGTCGATGTCATCGCCAACCAGACGGTCAGGGCGGGCGACCCGCTGGTGACGCTGGAGGATGGCGATTACCGGCTTGCCCGTGCGCAGGCCGAGGCGCAGATCGCCACCCAGACGCTTGCCCTCGACCGTATCGACGCGCAGATCGCGGGGGCGCGTGCGGGACTCGCACAGGCCATGGCCCAGAAGACCGCGTTTCAGGCCGCCCTCCAGGGAGCCGAAGTCGCTGCCCGGCGGGCAAGGGATCTCAATGCCAAGGAGGTCGGCACCGCCGCCTCGCTCGACAGCGCGACCGTGGCGCTCGACCAGGCGAAAGCCAATCTTGCGGGCGCCGACGCCAGCATCGAGGTGGCGACGGCGAATATCACGGTTCTGCAAGCGCAGCGCGCCGAAGCCGAAAGCGGTATCCGTACGCTGGAACTTGCACGGGACAAGGCCGTTCGCGATCTGTCCTTCACCGTGCTCAGGGCGCCTTATGACGGCGTTATCGGCAATATCTCGGTGCAGGTCGGCGACCTCGTTTCAGCCGGCCGGCGGCTGGCGGCGCTCGTTCCGGTGAAGGCGCTCTACGTCGAGGCGAATTTCAAGGAAACGCAGATCGCCCATCTCGTGCCGGGCTCGAAGGTGCATCTGCATGTCGACGCCTATGAGGACGAGGATGTCGTCGGTACGGTCACATCCATCGCTCCGGCCTCCGGTTCCGTGTTTTCGCTGCTGCCGGCGGAAAACGCCACCGGCAATTTCACCAAGGTCACCCAGCGGGTCCCGGTGCGGATCGCCATTCCGCAGGATGCGCTGGAAACCGGAAAGCTGCGTGCGGGCCTTAGCGTCGTCGTCGACGTCGACAGCCGGACCGCGCCGGGCGGCGCGGCTTTCGCCGCAACGCTCGACTGACCCTTCCTCCAGCCAGGGAGCGCCGGCGATGGTCGCCACCGCTCGACGAACAGGCCGGCCGCTGGTCGCGCCGCCACAGGTCGACAAGATGCCCGTCCGGCGGGTCGTCGCTTTCCTGGCGATGGTCTTCGGCATGTTCATGTCGATCCTCGATATCCAGATCGTCTCGGCGTCGCTTGCGGAAATCCAGGCGGGTCTGGGGGCAGGCGCGGATGAAATCGCCTGGGTCCAGACATCCTATCTGATCGCCGAGGTCATCATGATCCCGCTGTCGGGAACGCTGGCGCGCATCGTGTCGACGCGGGTGCTGTTCAGCGTTTCGGCGGCGGGTTTCACCATGGCGAGCGCGCTTGCGGCGACCGCTACCAATATCGATCAGATGATCGTCTATCGGGCGATCCAGGGTTTCATCGGCGGCGGCATGATCCCGTCGGTCTTTGCCGCCGCCTTCACGATCTTCCCGCCTTCGAAGCGTAATATCGTCTCGCCGATGATCGGGCTCGTGGCCACGCTTGCGCCGACCATCGGCCCGACGGTCGGCGGCTATCTCAGCCATGCCTTTTCCTGGCACTGGCTGTTTCTGGTCAACGTCGTCCCCGGCATCATCGTGGCGGTGCTGACCTGGAACCTGATCGATTTCGACAAGCCGGAACCCGGCCTGATGAAGCGCTTCGACTGGTGGGGTCTTGCCGCCATGGCCGTTTTCCTCGGCTCGCTGGAATATGTTCTGGAAGAGGGCAACAACAAGGACTGGTTCAGCGACGCGCATATCGTCTGGGGTACGCTCGCCGTGGTGGTCGGCGGGGCCGTCTTTTTCTGGCGCGCCTTCCGGGTGCCGTTTCCCGTCGTGGACCTGCGCAGTTTCACAAACCGCAATTTCGCCTTCGGCTCGATCTTCTCCTTCGCCATGGGGATCGGGCTTTACGGACTGACCTATCTCTATCCGCTCTATCTCGCCCACATCCGCGGCTATGATTCCCTGATGATCGGCGAGACCCTGTTCATCTCGGGGCTTGCCATGTTCTTCACCGCGCCGCTTGCCGGCGCGCTGGCGTCACGGCTCGATCCGCGAGTCATGATGGCCATGGGGTTCGCCGGTTTCGCGCTCGGTACGTGGAGCATGACCTTTCTCACGTCGGACTGGGATTTCCACGAACTGCTGGTGCCGCAGATCCTGCGCGGGGTTTCGCTGATGATCTGCATGGTGCCGATCAACAATGTGGCGCTCGGCACGCTGTCGCCCGATCGTATCCGCAGCGCCTCCGGCCTCTTCAACCTGACCCGAAATCTCGGCGGTGCGGTCGGGCTGGCGGTTATCAACACGCTGCTCACCCAGCGCACGCAGGAGCATTACCTGCGCCTGTCCGAACATGTGCAATGGGGCAATCCCGGCGCGGTCGAGCGCCTGGACGACATGGCGGCCAATTACGACGCCTATGGCCTCGACGGGGCGATGGTTGCGATCAGGCAGCTGTCCGGCATGGTCCGCCAGCAAGCCTATGTCCTGTCCTTCATCGATATTTTCCTGCTGCTGACGGTCCTGTTCACGGTGCTGATCATCTGCGTTCTGGCGATCCGCAAGCCCCGTCCGGATGCAGGGGGCGGCAGCGGGCACTGAGGCCGGGCGTCGCCGCTTTCACGCTTCCCGAAAGTTTCCGATTTGCGGACACCCGGAATTCTTCTATGGCTAACCCCGGAAGAAGGGGAGGGCGCGCCACGGTTCACGACATTGCCGGACGGGCGCGCGTCAGCCTTGCGCCCCATGGGGGCGAACGGCCTGAAACGGACAGACAGGAGTGAACGCCATGTATCTCGGGATCGATCTCGGCACCTCGAGCGTCAAGGCCATGCTGATCGACGGCGATCAGCAGGTGATCGGCTCGGCGTCGAGCCGGGCCATCGAAATCGCGCGGCCGCATCCCGGCTGGTCGGAGCAGGATCCGGCCGACTGGATCCGCGCGACGGACGAGGCGATTGCCGGCCTGCGGGATAGCCATGGGCCGGCGTTCGCTGCCGTGCGCGGCATCGGCCTTTCCGGCCATATGCATGGCGCGACGCTGGTCGATGCGCAAGACCGGGTGCTTCGGCCCTGCATACTGTGGAACGATACGAGGAGCCATCTCGAAGCCGCCGCGCTCGACGCCGACCCGCGGTTCCGGGCGATCACCGGCAATATCGTGTTTCCGGGCTTCACCGCGCCGAAGCTTGCCTGGGTGCGCGCGAACGAACCTGCTATTTTCGCCGCCGTGCGGCGCGTGCTGTTGCCGAAGGATTATCTGCGCCTCTGGCTTACCGGCGAGCATCTGTCGGACATGTCGGATTCGGCGGGCACCGCCTGGCTCGACACCGGCGCCCGGCGGTGGTCGGCCGATCTTCTCGCCGCCACGGATCTCGACGAACGGCAGATGCCGGGGCTGGTGGAGGGCACCGATCCGGCGGGCGTGCTGCGCGCCGGGCTTGCTGCGAAATGGGGCCTTGCCGCGGATGTCGTGATTGCCGGCGGGGCCGGAGACAATGCGGCTTCGGCCTGTGGCATGGGGACGGTGCGCGAGGGCGCGGCCTTCGTCTCGCTCGGGACGTCCGGCGTGCTTTTTGCCGCCAATGCCCGCTACCTGCCGAATCCGGCGAGCGCGGTCCACGCCTTCTGCCATGCGCTTCCGGACACCTGGCACCAGATGGGCGTCATCCTGTCGGCCAGCGACGCGCTCAACTGGCATTCACGCGTCACCGGGGCGACCGCCGCGGCCTTGACGGCGGAACTCGGCGAAAGCCTGCATGCGCCGTCCGGCGTCACCTTCCTGCCCTATCTTTCCGGCGAGCGCACGCCGCATAACGATGCGGCGATCCGCGGCGCATTCGTGGGACTCGGCCATGAAAGCGGGCGCGCCGTGCTGACCCAGGCGGTTCTCGAAGGCGTGGCCTTCTCGATCCGCGACAGTCTGGAGGCGCTGAAGGCGGCCGGGACCAGCCTGTCGCGCGTCACCGCCATCGGCGGGGGGTCCCGCTCCCGCTACTGGCTGAAGGCGATCGCCACCGCGCTCGGCCTGCCCGTCGACCTGCCGGCCGACGGCGATTTCGGCGCGGCCTTCGGCGCGGCCCGCCTCGGCCTCGTGGCGGCGACGGGAGCCGATCCCTTCGCCGTCTGCACGCCGCCCGCCACGGCCGATACCGTCGATCCCGAGCCGTCGCTTGCCGCGGCTTACGAGGAGGCCTACCGGCGCTTCCGCCGGCTCTATCCGGCGATCCGCGCCGCGACGGCCTGAAGCGTTCGCTCCGGGCTTTTTCCGCGTCGGGGGTGGTTTCGCATTGCTCCGTCCGGGAAAGCCCGATAGCGTTCGGCCGCTGCCGTATGTATCGCAACGACGGCGGCGGCCTGTGATGGGAGTAAGCCGCAGATGAAGACGATCAAGGGACCGGGTCTGTTCCTGGCGCAGTTCGCCGGTGACGCCGCGCCGTTCAATTCCTGGGATTCGATCACGAAATGGGCCGCCGATATCGGCTATGCGGGCGTGCAGGTGCCGACATGGGACGCGCGCCTCATCGACTTGCGGAAGGCTGCCGAATCGAAAGCCTATTGCGACGAGTTCGCCGGCCGCGCACGCGAAAACGGCGTCGAGATCACCGAGCTTTCCGCCCATCTCCAGGGACAACTCGTCGCCGTGCACCCTGCCTATGACGAAGCCTTCGACGGCTTTGCGGCGCCGGAGGTGCGGGGCGATCCGAAGGCCCGCCAGCAATGGGCGACGGAGCAGGTCAAACTGGCGCTGAGCGCTTCGCGAAATCTCGGGCTGGACGCCATGGCGGCCTTTTCCGGCGCGCTCGCCTGGCCGTTTCTCTACCCCTGGCCGCAGCGTCCGGCCGGTCTCGTCGAGACCGCGTTCGACGAACTGGCCCGCCGCTGGCGGCCGATCCTCGACCATGCGGAAGATTGCGGCGTCGATATCTGCTACGAGATCCATCCGGGCGAAGACCTGCACGATGGCGTCAGCTATGAGATGTTCCTGGAGCGCACCGGCAATCACCCACGCGCCTGCATGCTCTACGACCCCTCGCACTATGTGCTGCAATGCCTCGACTATCTGGACAATATCGACATCTACCGGGACCGTATCCGCATGTTCCATGTGAAGGATGCGGAATTCAACCCGACCGGCCGGCAGGGCGTCTACGGCGGTTTCCAGAGCTGGGTGAACCGGGCCGGCCGCTTCCGCTCGCCCGGTGACGGGCAGGTCGATTTCGGCGCGGTCTTTTCCAGGATGGCGGCCAATGATTTCGCCGGCTGGGCCGTGGTCGAATGGGAGTGCGCGCTGAAGCATCCGGAAGACGGCGCGCGCGAGGGGGCGGAATTCGTCAAGGCGCATATCATTCGCGTGACGGACAAGGCTTTTGACGATTTTGCCGACAGCGGCACGGACGAGGCCGCCAACCGGCGCATGCTTGGCCTTTGACGCCGGGCGCCTGCCCGACCCGCTTTCCGCCGCCGGCAAGGAGGCCGGACCGGTCCGCCTTCCCGCCGGGGAAGGGCCGGGGGCGGGCGGGAGGCTCAAGACAACATTCCAGGGAGAAGACGATGGCAATCGAAGGAAGCGCAACGCAGCCGCACGAGCGGCGTATCAGGCTCGGGATGGTCGGCGGCGGATCTGGCGCCTTCATCGGTGCGGTCCACCGCTATGCCGCGCGTCTGGACGATCATTATGAACTGGTGGCGGGCGCGCTTTCGTCCTCGCCGGAAAAGGCGCTGGAATCAGCGCGCCAACTGGGGCTGGATCCGACGCGCAGCTACCGTAACTTCAAGGAAATGGCGATCCGCGAAGCCCGGTTGAAGAACGGTATCGAGGCGGTGGCGATCGTGACGCCGAACCATCTGCATTACGAGGCCGCGCGGGAATTCCTGAAGCGCGGCATCCATGTCATCTGCGACAAGCCGCTGACCTCGACGCTTGCCGATGCCCGAAAGCTGAAGAAGGCCGCCGACGAAAGCGAGGCCCTTTTCGTGCTCACCCACAATTACACCGGCTATCCCATGGTGCGGCAGGCCCGCGACATGGTGCTCAAGGGCGAACTCGGTCCCATCCGCATGGTGCAGGTGGAATATCCACAGGATTGGCTGACCGAGGATATCGAGGCGAGCGGCAACAAGCAGGCGGCCTGGCGCACCGATCCGGCAAAGTCCGGTGCGGGCGGGTCGACCGGCGATATCGGCACCCATGCGTATAATCTCGCCTGCTTCGTTTCCGGGCTGGAACTGGTGGAGCTTGCCGCCGATCTCGACAGCTTCGTCGCCGGCCGCCGGCTAGACGATAATGCGCATGTCATGCTGCGCTTCAAGGAGAAGGACGGCGTTCGCGCGAAGGGCATGCTCTGGTGTAGCCAGATCGCTCCCGGCCACGAAAACGGCCTGCGCGTGCGTGTCTATGGCGCCAAGGGGAGCCTCGACTGGGTCCAGGCCGATCCGAACTATCTCTGGTATACGCCATTTGGCGAGCCGAAGCGCCTGTTGACGCGCAACGGCGTCGGAACGGGCGCCGCCGCGATGCGCATGAGCCGCATTCCCGCCGGTCACCCGGAAGGCTATCTGGAAGGCTTCGCCAATATCTATGCCGAGGCGGCCCGCGCCATCTTCGCCCGCCGCGCCGGCGTTCCGGCCGATCCGGCCGTCGTCTATCCGACGCTGGACGACGGGCTCAAGGGCATGGTCTTCGTCGAGGCCTGCGTGCAGTCCTCGAAGAGGAACGGAGCCTGGGTCAAGGTCTGATCCGGTCCGAAAGGTTCCGGCCCTTCCCCGACGCGGGGGCTGGCGAAGTTCGAGGACCCGGCAGCGCCTCGTGTCGCCAGCCGGGTCCTCCGCGCAACCGGTGGGAGGAGAGTTGGCCGGTCGCGCGTACATCCCCTCATGACGCGAAGGGAGGGTGGAAAGGCTGGCCGCAGCGCCGGAGCGCAGCTTTCAGGATGCGTTTGGCCCGATGCAGATCAAGCGGGACGGCGCTGGACGTCCGTCGGTATTCCGCCAGTTGCCGATCGATATCGACGATGGCGCGCAGCAGGCGCTCGCGCGGCAACGGGCCATCATCGCCGGCAGGGCGGCGGGGGTCGTGTTTCGACATCATGTCACCTCCTCATCCCGGCCGCCTTCATGACGTCCGGGTCGATGGTGAGAGTCTAGGGCCGGGAACGATCGTCGGCGAGGCTGCGGCACGGCTCATGGTTAACGAAAGGTTGCCGACGGATGCCGGTTTTTCGCAGTCTTCCCGGTCCGCCGGGCGCGCGTGGCCGGCGCGACGCGCCAGAACGGGACGGTCATTTCCGGGCCTGTGGAAAAGCGGGACGCCGCCGGCGCGGCAGGCGGGGGAAAAGTGTCCGAATATGGCGAATCAGTGGCTCGTTGCCGGTGTCTTCCGGTGGACGCGCGGGCGTCGCCGTCCTATGTGTTGCAAGCAAATCTCACAGGAGAGAACCATGCGCCTCATCACCGGCCTGACCACCGTCGCCTTCGTCGTGCTCGCTCTTGCCGGCTGCACGACCACCGCCGGCGACAACACCACCTACGCCCGTCCGGAAGCCAGCAGTTCCTTCCAGATGCCGCTCGACTGACGGGCCTGTGTCCTGCCCGACGGCGGGATTCGCACAGATATCGCCACGCCGATTGAAAAACCGGCGGGCGGGTCGTTCCCCCGATCGAATGTTTCCTGTCGTGCGCCATTTCCGTGAGACAGTGAAGTTTCGGGAAGGTTCCCGCCCTGCGGGTCGGGGAACCCCCTCAAACGCGCATGGACAGCGGTTCGAGAATGCTCTTCAATCGGCCGGACAGATCGTCAGGGAGAGCCTCATGCCGCCCGAGCAGGTGTTTGCCTGGGAAATTCACAAGGATGCCGATGCTCTGCTGCACCATCGGATAAATGCGATGCTGATCATGGAATCGATCTTCGTCGCCGCTTTTTTCGTTGTGGCGGATCTGGAAGGCGGGAAAGGCCTTTCCTATCAGCTTTGCATCGGCGCGGTGGCGATATTGGTCAGCCTCTATTGCTGGCGTATGAACCGGCGGCTTATCTTCGGCGTCCTGCATCTGAAGAGAACCTATCTCCTCAGCGATCCGGACTCCCCCTATACCGGTTACTACCGGGCTCTGGATCACCATATCCGCAGCGTTCGCCCGTGGATGAAGAATGTCCCGATGGCCGATCCGAACTATGACAAGTTGAATGTCCTGCCCTGGCTGTTCGTAGTCCTGTGGCTGATGCTCTGCGCGCTTTCCGTTCCGGATTGGCGTATCGGCTTCAGCGTCGGCGCTTGATTCGACGACTGGTATCCTCCTGCCAACGCCGGTGAGGCGGAAAGACAGGCGGCGTTTCCAACCGGGGACGCGTTCAAACGTTGCCTCAGGTGACCAGCATCACGACGACCCCGCCCGCGACGATGAGGACGAGGCCGGCGACAAGCATCGGAATAAGCGTCGGGCCACTGTCGGGTCGATCCATGACAACTCCTCCTGTACGAAGGGAACGGTTCGTCAGGCCGCGCCCGCAGGATCGCCACCGGGCATGAGCGCCGGTTTCTCCGCCTGCTTGCGCTTTGTCTCGGCTTCCACGCCCGCCCCATCCGGGCGATGATACGTCGATTTATCCGCTTCCGGAAGCCTCTGCTGCGAGACGCTGCCCGGATGCGGATCCTCGACGTCGGAATCCGGAGTTTCGGAAGGGGTGTTCTTCGGGTGGTTCGCCATGATGCAAGTCCTCCTGTGAGGAGCAAATGCGACCAGGAAGAGAACGTTCCCTCGCCCGCCTGAATTCACGAACGCGATCGAACCTGACGGGCGTTTCGTCGATGGATTTCAAGTGATTGGATCGGATGGTGGGCGTGACAGGGATTGAACCTGTGACCCCTACGATGTCAATACAGACTGTATGCTTCTGTCTGATTTGTATGACACGAGAGATCGAGCATTTCTGCGGCGTTCAGCGGTCGGTGTCTTACGTTTGTAGGCAGGAAATGACTACCAATCCGACAAGCGCTACCCCGTCTGTTTGCATGCGCTACCCTACTCGGCGGCCTCCAACGCACCGGCTGAAATCTGATCCACGGCCTGGCGCAGGTCGTCCGGGCAGTGCTTCGCGTAGACTTTCTCGACCATCGCCAGTGTGTTGCCGAGCACCTTCGCGATGATCCAGAGTGGCACCCCGCGGCGGGCCATGTGCGTGGCCGCAGTGTGGCGCAGGACGTGCGGCGAGATCCCGGTGCTCTTCGGCTTCGTGCCAGCTGGAACCTTGGCACGCTTGCCGGGCAGCCCGGACCTGATGACGACGTGCTGGATCGGAGCCCAAATGGCCCCAAGGTTGCTGCACACCAGACCGTCGTGCGACTTCTTGTTGAGTCGCTCTTCGTAGGCGCGCAGCAGGATCGGCCGGAGTGACTTCGAGATCGGCACGACCGCGCGCCGCTTCTTGGTGAGCTTGCGGCCCGGTACGTTGAGCTCGATCACGTTCGTTTCGAAGTCGACGCGATCCCAAGACAGCTCGAGGATGGCCGACTTGTGACCGGCCGTCTCCAGCGCCAGCCACAGGAAGCGCTTCACGCGCGACAGGCGAGGGCCACGCCGGCACTCTCCGGCGGCATTGAGCAACTGCTGGATCTCAGTGGTGCGGAGCCACCTGTCGCGGACTTCACCGGCCGCCGGCAGGTCAATAGGTTCAATCGAGCTGGCCGGTATCAGCTTCTGCTTATGCGTCGGGTCATTGCCGAACTTGAGAGCGGCCAGCCGGTGAGCCTCGCAAAGTATATGGGTGGTGTTTCGTGAAGGCGCATTTCGAGGAAAAAGAGCTCTGTCTGTTTTGGCAGATTGTTGGGGAACTTCGGCAAGCGCTGCGCGATGAGCAGCCGGAGGCGGTGACAAGCTACCTTGTCGATGAGCTTCGCGGCATGTTCGCGAATGCGGCCAGAGATGAGGCCGCCGCGAAGGTGGACGACGCTGGTGAGTTTGTGACCGCAGCGCAGGAAACGACTGCATATCGAATGGGAAGGTGGGGCGGAAATTTTGTGCGGTCTCGCCGGGGCTGGAAACGTTCTGCTAGACTTCACCAAATCGATGGCGAGGCGAGCCCGCCGCGTGGGCTAGTACCTGCCGGTACAGAAAGGGCCGTGGCTAGGAACGGCAACGCTTACAACGTCGTGATTTCTACTGGCACGCTGGTATTTGCACGCATGAGTGTTGGCGGGACTGTCGAGACCCCGGCAGGCGTTGGCGACTTCTCATCGGCTGCGAAGTTCTCAGGCATGGCCGTCCCGCCGAATGGCGGCGCTGCAATCGAAGTCGCCTCGCTGTTGGCCCGCAACAGAAGCCCTTCAGGGAGCAACGTTACTGGCGATTGGCTCATGTATCTCCGTATCGGCGGCGCGCCCTTACGCAGGTGTGGGGTTGGAATACGACCTGTATGTATCCGGGGCAGACAACACTTATGACATTGGCACTACTACGTCGCGCGTCCGCAAAATCTACGCCCAGAACATACGCCTTTCTGGCCTTCCTACATCAACGTCAGGCCTGTCGAGTGGCGATCTTTGGAACGATACAGGGACTGTAAAGGTGGTGCCGTAAGGAGTGGAAAATCATCCTACGGTTGTCGCTTTAGCTCCAGCCGCCGCCATCACGAAGGAGCCCAAAAGTTCTTGGACCCGGCGGCGATAAATCTGAGGACTTGCCGAGTCAATCGGGCGTTTCTTGCGGATCGAAACCTGCAATGCGTCTGCGTTGGCTCCGACCAATACATCAGCATGCTCACTGAGAGCGTTTGCGACATCGATCCGATTTTGCCTGTTCCATATGACGAACCTTCCGTCAATTTCATCGAAATTCCACTGGTGGAATCCCGCGTAATTTGCCTCTTCGGCTTCGTTACGGAAATGGGAAAGGAAAATGTTGGAGCCGGTCTTTAACACGCCAAGCATTTGCCAGATCCCACGCATCGGGTCGAATGAGTGATCAAGCGCATTTCTGCAATGTACGGCATCGAAAGTATCGCTATCGAAGACGGCGGTGAGATCTTCTGCGAACCCTTGTTCCGTCCGAGTAACAGGCGTTATTCCGTTCCGGTCGAGCGCCGCATTGTATAGTGGCGCGAGCGGATCAACAGCCGTTACGCGCATGCGCGCGCCTCTAAAATTGGGAAATAGCGAAGTAAGTGGGCCGGAGCCAACATCAAGGACACGCATATTCGCGGCGTTAGACAATCCCAGAAACTTCATGACCCATTCTGGGTTTTCAGCCCTGCTGTCGAGCCGAGCATCAAATTCACTCCGCCATTTCCCGCCCCGGTCGGCGATGTAGCGGTTCCAGAAATCTATCTCATGATGGATACCCGAGAACCATGCGGCGATTTGGTTCGACAGGACGACTTCAGACAGCTTGTCGTTGTTGAGTTCTTGCATTCTGTCCCTCCTAATTGATTTCCCCCCTCTCATAACCTGAACTACTGCGAAAGCAAACGGCCATGACCGGGTTGATAGTGCGTGGAAAAGACGAGCTCTAGTTGCTGCTTCGGCATATGAAGTATATGAAATAACGACCAATAAACCAAGGCGCGCGACATGACCGCATTGAATTTCGTGGCTTGCTTGAACGAGACGCTGAAATGGGAAGGTGGCTGGGCGGATCATCCGAAAGATCCCGGCGGCGCGACCATGAAGGGCATCACACTGGCGACGTTCCGGCGCTGGTGCCGTAGGCGACCAAGCAGGACCTGAAAACATCTCTCAGCCGATGGTCGAGGAGATCTATCGCGCGGATTATCGGGCCCCCATCAGGGGCGACACGCTGGCGGCCGGCGTCGATCTCGCGACCTTCGATTACGGCGTCAATTCCGGCCCCGCGACGGCCCCCAAGCAGCTTCTGAAGGTGATCGGCGGCTCCAACGTCAACACCGTCAAGAAGCTCTGCGCGCGCTGGCTAACCAGCTACCAGGCTCTGAAGACCTGGGCGACGTTCGGCAAGGGCTGGGCGAGCCGGATTGCTGGCATCGAGGCGAAGGCCGTCGCATGGGCGATGGCGAGCTCAACGCCAGCGCAGGTCAAGGACGCCCTGAACCAGGAAGCCAAGGCCGCCAACAGCAAGTCTGCCAGGCAGGCCGCAGGCCGCAGGCGGCGGAGCGAGCGGCAGTTCGACTGTGCTCCCGGTCGGACAGGAAAATCTCGACCAGCTCGGCGCGTGGGCGCTGATGGTGCTGGTCGCAGGAGCCGTCGCGCTGGCGGTGTACCTGCTGATCCGCACCCACATCAACAAGGCCGCCGAGACGCTCCGCAAGCGTGAGGGTGGCGGCTACGAGATGAACGACAACCCGGTCAGCGGCCGGTTCGTTCAGGCCGACGGTCTCGACGACATGAACGCGATCCTGCGCGAGGCTGGCGACGATCCGCGCGTCAAGGCGATCCGTCCGCGCCGGACTGGCAGAGCCAGCACCTCGTCGACGTCACCGCCAAGAACGGCCAGAAGTGGCGCGTTCACCGGGACGCCGCCAAGGCATTTGAGGGTGTGTTCGGCGACCTTATAGCGGCCGGCTATAACCCGACGTCGAGCGGCCGCTTCAACTACCGCAACATCCGCGGCGGCAGTTCGTTGAGCCAGCACGCATTCGGCACGGCCATCGATATCGGCGCGGCGAACAACCCGCTGCTTTCACGCGGCGCGAAGGTCGTCACCGACCTGCCGCCGAACGTCGCTGAGCTCGCGGCCAAGAACGGTCTGGAGTGGGGTGGGAATTGGCGACGGCCGGATGCCATGCACTTTGAGTGGCTGGGCCTGCGCGACAGGCAACTGCCGCAGCCGGTCCCTGGCGCAATGCCTTCTACCATCGTGGCCGGACGCGCCGGCGCGACTGGCGGCGTCCTCGCGAATGTGGTCCAGACGTCCAGAGTTGCCCCGACGCTCGGTGATTATCTGGCTAATGCACAGGCGTCTCAGTTCGCCCCGCCGACGGCCGGAAACGCCGTCGCGAACTTCATGCAGGTGCGCGCTGCATAGCAGCAAGCGCAGGCCGAACAGGAGGCCGCAGACCAGGAACGCAGGTGTGCGCTCTTCGGCGACCTAGGGTCAGGACCTATTAATCTGGATTGATTTGTGATTCAGATTCTCGCCTGGAGGATCTGATAAGTGATTTGTTTTTGTTGAGCCCAGCTCAGATGGCGCGGTTGTCGCCGCACTTTCCGCTGGCACACGGCGTACCGCGGGTCGATGACCGGCGGGTTGTGAGCGGGATCGTCTATGTGATCCGCAACGGTTTGCAGTGGAAGGATGCGCCCAAGGCCTATGGCCCGCACAAGACGCTCTACAACCGCTTCATGCGCTGGAGCCGATTGGGTGTGTTTGACAAGATCTTCGTCGCGCTCAGTCAGGTCGGCCCCAGACCGGAGCGGATCATGATCGACGCCACTCACCTGAAGGCCCACCGCACCGCGGCGAGCCTGCTTAAAAAGGGGATGTTCCCCGCCATATCGGGCGCACCAAGGGCGGGTTGAACTCCAAGCTCCACGCCGTATGCGATCAGGCCGGTCGGCCGATCATCCTCAAGCTCAGCGCCGGACAGGTCAGTGATCACAAGGGTGCCGCCATGGTCCTCGATGACCTGCCCGCAGCGACGCATCTGATTGCAGACCGGGAATATGACAGCGCCTGGTTCCGCCAGGCGTTGGTCGACAGAGGGATCGAGCCCTGCATCCCTTCAAGCCGTAGCAGAAAGATACCCTTCCCCTACGACAAGGCCCTCTACCGCCAGCGCCATCGCGTCGAGAACCTGTTCGCAAAGCTCAAGGACTGGCGTCGCATCGCAACCCGATACGACAGATGTGCTCACACCTTCTTCTCGGCAATATGCATCGCCGCAACCGTAATCTTCTGGATCAATGAGTCCTGACCCTAGCCTCAATGTATGTGTAATACGCGGGTAAAGCGCTACCCAAACCGTATGTCGGCTGGCCTACAAAACAAAAGCCCCGTGATCGCAGGGATTTAATTTTATTGGAGCTTCGGATGGTGGGCGTGACAGGGATTGAACCTGTGCCCCCTACGATGTCAACGCCACCCCAAAACAAGAAAAACAACGCTAGGCGATAGCAAACTCTAGCACGCGACCCCAGCGGAAACCACGGTTTTGTAGGTTTTTGCGCGGGGTTGCGTGTCAGTTGCGTGTCACCGCGTGTCGATTTGCTTTGCCGCTCATTCTGAATAGCTTGTTAAACTATGACCCAACGCCCCAAGCATCCCTATCCTTTGAACGACAAGCAGGACTTCGCCGCATGGCGGGTTCAGTATCGGCGCGCCTATCACCTTCTGGATACCGTCATATTCGAGTGGCGAGGGCGGAATGCCACCCTTCGGGGCTTCCCCGGCAAGTGGGTGGCCTATTCACAGACTGAATGGCAGGAGAAATCCGGACTGCCACTAAACGCGATGAAGCTGGAGTTCTTCCGCTTGGAACTGGACGGGCTGATTGAGCGCCAACCCGGTTCATGGGAGGGCTTCAAGCCTCGGACGTTCATCCGACCAACCCGTCTTGCGCTCACCTTCATGGGAATGCGCCCGACTGATCATGCCAAATTGGGGGATGATCGACCGGCGAAAACCAACCAGACGGGGCATCCCAAGTCGAACCCGAAGAAGCCACCGAAGGGGCAACCAAACGGGGAGCCACATATCACTTCCTTCCCTTCCTCTCCTTCCTCACCAACCAACCTAATCCCGCATGCGCACGCACCCACGGGAGGGAAGGGAAGTGCCGGGGAAGATGGGAAGGTCAAGAAAAAGAAATTGATCTTTAAGAAACCAGTCCCGAAAGCCCCCATAGCCCCGCCGCCCGACGATGATGACGTTGATGCGATGATCGCCGCTGCAAAGGCGGGGAAGCGGGCAAAGCTGCTAGAACTGTTCCCGGTCATTCCCGACGCCGTGAAGACGGTTCATCCCTCGCATCCCAAAATGTGGGGGGACGAATGGTTCAAGTTCTCCCCGAAAGCGCAGGCCGTCACCCATGCCAAATACAAGTCCTATGCCGAAAACGAACTGGCAGCGAAGGGCAAGCACGGCAAGTTCGGCGGGAAGTCGAAAACCTCGACGGAATGGACGGACGCGGACGAAGCCGAATACCAGAACGCCATGGCCGAGAACGACGCTTGGCTGAAAGAGAACGCGAACACATAGACCGGACCCCAGCGGGGTCCACGCACGCGGGGGCTTGATGACATAGCCTCCGACATGTGCAAATTGGATAGCCACGTATTCACCGGGATCGTGGCGAGTGTTCCATTTCTTCAAGCAGCGCAGGGCCGAACAGGCAGGAAGTGAAATCAATTTCACTCCCGCCGAAACCCGTTCGCTTGCCGACCCCGCGCCGTGGTTGCTGGACCTGTTCGGCGCGACCCCGGCGTTGTCGGGCGTCACGGTCAATCCCTCCACCGCCATGCGCTCCACGCCCGTCCGCGCCGCCGTGGGGGCGATCAGCGAGGCCATCGGCGGGCTTCCCCTCCACGTCTACCGCCGCGACGGCGATGCACGGGAGCGCGCCCCGGAACATCCCGCCTATGCCCTCCTGCATGATCAGGCGAACGAATGGACCCCAGCCGCGATGTTCCGCGAACAGGTCACGCGGGACGCCCTCCTTCACGGCAACGGATATGGCTTCATCAACCGACAGGACGGACAGCCTCGCGAACTGATCCGGCTGGCACCGACCGCCGTCACGGTGGAACTGGACCGCACCACGTCCGAACCTCTCTACCGGCTCAGCGACGGCGCGACGAACCGCGTGATTGATCGCCGGGACATCCTCCATATCGCCGCCCCGTCCATCGACGGCGTGAAGGGCGCGTCCCCGGTGATGGAGTGCAAGGAGGCCATCGCCCTTGCGATCACGATGGAGCGCCACGCCGCCCGCCTGTTCGGACGCGGGGGCCGTCCGTCCGGCCTGTTGAAGTTCCCCCAGCGCCTTGGCGCGGAAACGGCGAAGCGCATCAAGGCATCGTGGCAGGCCGCGCATGCCGGGGAGAACTCAGGCGGAACCGCCGTGCTGGAGGAGGGTGGCGAGTTCCAAGCCCTGACCCTGAACAGCGTGGATGCGCAGTTCCAACAGCTTTGGCAGCATTCCATCCTCGAAATCTGCCGCGTGTTCCGCGTGCCGCCGCACATGGTGTTCGAGCTTGGCCGCGCGACGTGGGGCAACGCCGCCGAAATGGGCGCGACCTTCCTTCGCTTCACGCTGGACCGATGGTTGAAGGCTTGGCAGGGCGAAGTCCGGTTGAAGCTGATCGCGCCGGAAGACCGGGGAACCTTCTATGCGGAGTTCCTGACGGACGATCTTCTGCGCACCGATCTTGCTGCCCGCGCCACCGCCTATTCCACGCTGATCGCCGCCCGTGTCCTGAACCCGAACGAAGTCCGGGCGATGGAGAACCGCCCCCCGTATGCAGGCGGGGACCAGTTCATCAATCCGAACACGACCGCAGGGGGCACGGATGCGTGAGGCCCCCAGTCATCGCCAGTTCTTTGGGGACGCGGAACGCGACTTCCGCCTGAACGCCGATCTTGTCACCGAACTGGAACGCAAGACCGGCGCGGGCATCGGTGGCCTGTCGCGGCGCATGTTCGCAGGTGAGTTCAAGCACCAAGAGCTTCTTGAACTCGTGCGGCTGGGGCTGATCGGCGGCGGGGAAAGCCCTGCCGTGGCCGCGTCCCTTGTCGCCGTCTATGCCGCGCCGCTCCCGATCATGGACCTATACGCGCTCGCCTTGCCGGTCATCGAAACCGTGATGTTCGGCCACGTCCAGAAGGAGGGCGTGGAATGACCCGCCAGAACGATCATCTGGATTGCGAAGTCCGGTTCTCGCCTCCCGCCGAAGACGGGACGATTGAGGGCGTGGCCGTCCGCTTCGACGTGATCGACAGCTATCGGACCAGCTTCGACCGCCGCGCCTTCGCATGGGAGGGCGACCGTCTCCCCATGTTGTGGAACCACCGCACGGACGAAGTGGTCGGGAGCGTCCGCGCCGTGTCCGTGGACGGCGACGGGCTGAAAGTCCGGGGACGGTTGAACATGGAAGTTCAGCGGGCACGGGAAATCCGCGCCATGCTGATCGCGGGCGACATTTCGGGTCTCAGCATCGGCTTCCGCCGCCTTGCCGACGAACCCCGCGCCAAGGGCATCCGCCACATCACCAAGGCGGAACTGGTCGAAGTCTCCTTCGTCGCCATGCCTTCCGTCCCCGGCTCCCGCGTCACCAGCGTCCGCGTCCACCAAGAACCCAGCCACGCGAGCGCCGTGGCTTTCGTCAATGCCATCCGCAAGGCCACGCGCTCATTGGAGACCCTGAAATGACCAAGCACCAGAAGATCGAGACCCGTTCGGCGCTCCCGATTGAAACCCGTGAAGACGATCCGCTTGCCGCCGCGACGGCAGCAGTGGAGGAACTTCGCAGCGCCGCCGAACAGCACCGCACCCAGCTTGACGAACGGCTGGCGACCGAACTGCGCACCGTCACCGACCGCATCGCCGGTATCGAGACGCGGCTGAACCGTCCGGGCACTCAGCAGGAACAGCGCAACGAACCCGCCGCCGAAACGCGGGCGTTCGGAACCTACCTGCGCATGGGCGACCGCGCACCCGCCGACGAACTTCGCGCCCTCACCGTCTCCAGCGATCCGCAGGGCGGCTATCTGGCACCCGCCGAAATGTCCGGGGAGTTCATCCGCGACCTGACCCTGTTCAGCCCGGTTCGTTCCGTCGCCAGCATCCGCAGCACGGGCGCACCGTCCGTGATCTATCCGAAGCGGACCAGCATCACGAACGCCAAGTGGAAGGGCGAAGGGCAGGCACAGGAGGCCAGCGAGCCGGGGTTTGGTCAGGCTGAAATCGTCGTGAAGGAAGTCAACACGTTCGTGGACGTGTCGAACCAGCTTCTGGCGGACAGCGCGGGACAGGCCGAACAGGAAGTCCGGTTGGCCCTTGCCGAAGACTTCGGACAGAAGGAAGGCGCGGCGTTCGTCAACGGCGATGGTGCGTTGCAGCCGGAAGGGTTCATGGTCAATGCGGCCATCACGCACTTCCTGAACGGCCACGCCACGAACCTGTCGGCGGATGCGTTGATCGGCCTGCTTTACAGCCTCCCGGCTCCCTACCGGAACGCGGGATCGTGGGCGATGAACGGAACCACGCTCGCGACCGTCCGCCGCCTGAAAGACGGACAGGGCAACTACCTGTGGCAACCGTCCTATCAGGCAGGCCAGCCGGAAACCCTGCTTGGCCGTCCCGTGGTCGAAATGATGGACATGGCGGACGTGGCGTCGGGAGCCTTCCCGATCATCTACGGCGATTTCAGCGGCTACCGCATCGTGGACCGCGTGGCCCTGTCCATTCTGGTCAACCCGTATCTGCTCGCCACGAACGGCATGACGCGCATCCACGCCACGCGGCGCGTCGGCGGCGGGGTCATTCAGGCCGCCAAGTTCCGCAAGCTGAAAATGGCGACCTCCTAACCAGCGCCGAACCTCGAAAGGACCACTCCCATGCGTGACCTCGCATCCAACATCGGCGCTGTTGCAGCCCTTGCACCCGCCGTCCAGTCCGCCGCCGCCAACGGTGCGGCAATCGACACGCTCGGCTTCAACGGCGTGGCCTTCATCCTGAACACCGGGGCCATCGCTGGCGACGGCGAGTTCGGGGCCAAGGTTCAGGAAAGCGACACGGACGTGTCCGGTGACTTCACCGACGCAGACGCTTCGCACGTGGACAGCACCGCACCGGCCACCCTCGCAGCCGCCAGCACCTACAAGCTCGGCTACCGGGGCCACAAACGGTTCGTCCGTCTCGCCCTCACCAAGGCGGGTGGAACGTCCATCGCAGCCGGGGCCGTCGCCATCCTCGGCCACGCCGCGTCCCGGCCTGTCGCCTGAACCCGTCTCCATCCTGAAAGGCACTGATCAATGTCTATCCAAACGACTGCAAAGAGCCGGGTCTTCATCGGCAACCCGAACGCCACAATCGCCCTCCTGAACGAATATGAGGGCGAGGACTGGACCGAAATCAAGGAAGTCGAAGACCTCGGGGAATGGGGCGCGGAAGGCACGGAAGTCACCTTCCTGTCGCTTGCCGATGGTCACGTGCGCCGCCGCAAGGGGTCCATCGACAGCGGCACCGTCGCCCTGATCGTGGGGCGTGACCCGTCCGACCCCGGCCAGAACAAGACCCGCGCCGCCGTCGAAGACTGGATGCCCTATTCCTTCAAGGTTGTCCTGAACGACAAGCCGACCCCCACGGGCGAGAACACCGTGTTCTATTTCCGCGCCCCGGTCATGTCGGCACGCAACAGCTTCGGGACCGCAGACGAGATCACCAAGACAACGTTCAGCCTTGGCATCGACGGGGCCATTCTGGAGGTTCCCGCCGCGCCTGTCGTCACCATGTCCCCGGCATCGGGCGCACTGGCGGGGGCGAGCGAAGGCAACGCCTATTCCGCCACCGTCACCGCGTCGGGCGGCATCGGCACCGTGTCGTATGCGGTCACGGCGGGCACCCTTCCGGCTGGCCTGACCCTGAATGCGGCAACGGGCGCGATCAGCGGCACGCCGTCCGCCGCTGGCACGTCGAACTTCACCATCACCGCGACCTATACCGGCTCAGGTGAAGCCGAAGGCGAATACAGCATCGTGGTTTCGGCATGACGAAGCTGGCGGACGACATCACCGTCCGCATCGGGGGCGAGGCCATCACGCTTCGCCCCTGTCTTCGCTTTGCGATCAGGCTGGAGCGCCGGGAAGGTTCCTTCTCCAGCCTTTCGCGGGAGATCATGGACGGAAGCCTGTCCGCCGCCGTGGAGATCGTCCGCGACCACACTGACCTGTCGGACCTCCCCCAGCGCATCCTTGAAACCGGCGTTGCTCGCCTCGCCAATCCCCTGTTGCTCTATGTGATGGCGCTGGCGGGGATCGACCCCGACGACGCCCCGGCCAATGACCACGTGAAGCCGGTCAAGCAGCGGCGGGACACGCCATTCTCCGAATACCTCGCCAGCCTTTACCGCATCGGAACGGGATGGCTCGGCTGGACCCCGACAGAGACGCTGGACGCGACCCCAGCGGAGATCATGGAAGCCTACAAGGGCAGGCTCGACCTCCTGCGCTCCATCTTCGGGGGCAAGGACGACACTATCGACAAGCAGTCCGACATGCCGCTGGACGACAAGTTCAAGGTGGCATTCGGCTCCTTCGGCACCACTGTCGTCAAGCGAGGGAGGGCCGCGTGAAATGGCACGTCCTTCCGACTTCTGGCGCAACCTCCTTCGCGAATTGATGGCTGAACACGGCGTGTCCATGCGCCGCCTTGGGCGCATCACCGGCATCAACCGGAAGGCCATCGCGCGCTTCCTCCACGGCCACGGCTCCCTTCCGATGGACCGGCTGGAAACCGTCCTTGCCGTCTTCGACTACGTGCTTGGCGTGGTCCCTCGAAAGGAGCGCCCGTGATGCCGATGCGCGCCCCCTCGATACGTTCATGCGGATGCGTGCTCGCACCGGGCGAACGTTGCCAGCACTCCATTCAGCGGGACCGGGAGCGGAAAGCCCGGTTCGATCAGCAGCGCCCCAACGCACGGGAACGGGGCTACACGTCGAAATGGCAGAAGGAGGCCAAAGCCTTCCTTGCCGCCAATCCCCGTTGCGTCATGTGCGGCGCACCCTCGCAAGTCGTGGATCACAAGACGCCGCATCGTGGCGACCGTCGCCTGTTCTGGTCACGGTCCAACTGGCAACCCCTATGCACGCCCTGCCACTCCAGCCGCAAGCAGCGGGAGGAACGGCGATGATGCCTCCCTTCGCTACCAAGAAGGCCCCAATCCGCCACCTGTTCAGGGGCACGTGGTTCAGCGTTGCGGAGATCGCAGCGGCCACCGGCATGAGCGTGCGGACCATTCAGCGCCGCCTAGAAAACGGCGTTGCCCTCGACATGCCGCGCCGGACGCCGGGGCCGAAGCGCAAGCGATACGAGTTTCGGGGATGTAGCCTGACCATCAAGGAGATTGCCGCCCTCACGGGATGGAGCGTCACCAAGACCCGCACCCGTGTCAGCGGCAACCGTGTCCTTGAGGGCGAGGACATGCACATGACGGACCTGCTCAAGGACAACCTTGTCCTTCTCACCTTCAAGGGCAGGACGGACACGGTGGCGGGATGGTCTCAGCGGCTGGGGATCACGGATGCCACCCTACGCAACCGGATCAATCGGGGCTGGAGCATAGAGCGCGCCCTCACTGAACCCCCGATGCGCCCGAACGAACGCTTCGTCTTCAAGCACAACCGCCGTGTCATCCGCCGCATCGCAGCCACCTTTCGTGCTTGCCCCGATCTTGCGGAGTTCTTGGCATGACGCGCTGGTCAGACAGCCCAATCAGTTCGTGCTCGCGTCGGTCGATTGTATTGGCTGCTGCTGAACCTGAACAAATGGTCCCGGTTCTTTTGGCAGGTCTTGAAGTCGCCTTCGCCGGATATGTAGCTGATCAGTCTGTCGGAGTTGAGGCACACCGGGCAAATGAAGTGGATTGGCTGGCCGTTCGCCTGATCTTCTCTCAGCCTGAAAACCACATCATGCTGACCAGTCTCGAAAAGCTCGTAACGGGCTTTCTCCCTCTCGTAGTCATCCTGCCGTTTCCACTCGCGGCTAAGGGCTTTGAGGGCTTCGCTAAGCTGAACATTCATCATGTTCGCAGCCGTCAATTCGGTCGCGAGTGTATTGAGAAGCGTCTGAGCTTCGCTGTTGTCAGGCTTCTTGTCGGCAGCGAGCAACTTCTTGACGGCTTCGACTGTGGAAACAGCCTTCCCGGTGGCACCCAATGCCGTCGAAGCAAGGCCAAGCACACTTTCAATCGAACTGAAGTCCATCTGATCACGTCTCCGATCAACGAAGAACAAGCCTACATCCGCGCACGGCCTACTACCAGCATGACCGGGGGAGCATCCAAGACTTTCCCCAGTTCCATGGGGACCGGCGGGGGGAGGCACGAAACAGATTTGGAAGGGAAATCGGCATGAGCGTGATCACCGTCGAAGACGCGAAGGCGCACATGAATGTCACCACGGACGCCGATGATGACCTGATCGCGGGGAAGATCGGGGCGGCGGAAGCGTGGATCGGGAAATTCGTTGGGTCCGCGCTGGACGATGCCGAAGCCTTTCCCGATGGCACCCCCGAACCGATCAGGGAAGCGACCCGCCAGCTTGTTGCCTATTGGTATGAACAGCGGGAGGCCGTGCTGATTGGCATCACCGCCGACGAAGTTCCGTTCGGCGTCGTGGACCTCCTGAACCCCTTTCGCGAATGGGTCTTCTGACTATGAGCGCGCAATCCCGCAAACTCGCCCGCCGCCTTGCCGCCATCCCCGCCGCCGTCAAACAGGCGGTTGTTCCCGCCCTCTTGAAGTCGGGGGAGGAACTGGCGGCACGGATGAAGCACCTTGCGCCGAAGGACACCGGGGCGCTGGCGGACAGCATCGCCGTCACCCCGCCCGGTAGCAGCACGCCGCCCTATTCCCAGCCGGGAGGCTCCCGCGTGGCGGCGGAAAACCAAGTGCTGGTCACGGCGGGCAATGACGGCGTTCGGTATCCGCACCTTGTCGAGCACGGCACGGCGGACGCTCCAGCGCAGCCGTATTTCTGGCCTGCCTATCGCCTGTCGCGGACGCGCATCGCGAACCGCATCAAGCGGGCGGCACGCAAGGCCGTGAGGGAGGCGACATGACCGAACCCTCCCTTCCGCTACAGGCCGCAATCCGCGCACGCCTTGTCGCCGCCAGCGCCGTCACGTCCATCATCCCCGCGTCTGCTATCGTGGATAGGAACGCCACGCCCGCCTTGGACAACTCCATCGTGATCGGGGAGGCCATGACCGGGCCGGACGATGGCCTTGCCCGCCACCGTCACATGATCGTCGCGGACGTGCATGTCTGGCGGAAGGAGCCGGGGCTTGTCGGGACGAAGCAGGTTGTCGGCGCGATCCGTGCCGCCCTGTCGGACGGTCCCCTTTCCGTTCCGGGCTTTCATGTCGTGGACCTGCGCATCGCCTCCAGCCGGTTCTTACGCGATCCGGGCGGGCATCATTCTCACGGCATCCTGTCCTTGGAAGCCCGGCTTGTGGAGATCGCATGATGCGCGCCGGGAAGCTCACCAAGACCATCGTCATTCAGCGCGTCACCACCACCGTGGACGAATACGGCACCCCGATTGAGGGCTGGACGACCGTCGCCACCGTGCGCGCCGACCTCATTCAGTCATCCGTGGAGGAGTTCATGCGCTCCTTCGGGATCAGCGCGGAAACCGCCGTCATCTTCCGCATCCGGTATCTGGACGGCGTGACCACCGCCGACCGCGTGACGCATGACGGGCGCTCCTTCGACGTGAAGGAGATCAAGGAGCTTGGACGCAGGGAGGGGCTGGAGCTTCGATGTGTGGCCCAAGGCGCGGGAGTGTGATCCGTGGCCTTGAAGATCATCCGCAAGAAGAAGACCGCGCCGAACCCGTTCCCGGAAATCCCGGACCCGATGGGATACGGGCAACGGGCCGTGGACTTCATCCGGTCCTTGAAGCACCCGCTGTCCAGCGCGCCGGACCATGCGTTTCCGCTGGACCCGTGGGCCGAAAAGATCATCCGCCAGATATACGGACCACGGCACCTGAACGGCTCCCGCATCGTGAAGACCGCCGTGCTTCTGGTCCCGCGCGGCAACCGCAAGACCACGCTCACGGGGGCCATCACCCTGTTGCACGCCAAGGGACCGGAACGCCGCCCCGGTGCGCAGCTTGTCAGTGTCGCGGTGGACAAGAAACAGGCCAAGGGCGTTTTCAAGGAAGTCGCGGGCATGATCGACGGGGACTATGCCTTCGCCCCGAACATCGGGAACAGCGCGAAGACCGTGGACGAAGCACGCGGCGCGAAGATCAGGGACTATGTGTCCAAGATCGTGTTCCCCGGTGGCATCGAATATGAGGCACTGGCGTCCGATGCCGGGACCGCGCAGGGCCGCACCCCCAGCCTGATCATCGCGGACGAAATCCACGCATGGCTGAAACGCGACCCCCGCGAGCTATGGGGCGCGATGCGTGCCGGTGCGGCGAAGGTGGCGAACTCCCTCACTGTCGTGACCACCACGGCGGGAGCCGGACAGGAAAACCTCGCCTTCGACGTGATCGACTATGCGCGCAAGGTGGCGCGGGGCGAGATCGAAGACCCGGCTACGCTGCCAATCCTATTCGAGGCACCGCGCGATGCCGATTGGAAGGACGAAGCCCTGTGGCACGCGGTCAACCCCGGCCTCGCATACGGCTATCCCGATCTTGAAGGGCTTCGCCAGATGGCGCGGGAGGCGGAACACAAGCCGTCCGAACGCTCCATCTTCCAACGCTACCATCTGAACATCTGGCAGGACCATTCGTCCGACCCGTTCGTGGACATGGCGGTTTACGATCAGGGGGCCGAACCCTTCGACCTGTCCGACCTCGAACACGAACCGTGCTGGCTTGCGGTGGACCTGTCCAGTAACAGCGACTTGACCGTGATCGTCGCATGCTGGCGCGACCCCGATCAGGATGACGGCTACATCGTTCATCCGTGGTTCTTTTGCCCTCGGGACAATCTCCACCGCCGTGCCGAACGTGACGGCGTGCCGTATCCCCTATGGGCCGAAGAAGGGTTCATCGAACCGACCCCCGGCAATGTCGTGGACTTCCGCGTCGTGGAAGACACCATTCGCGACCTGTGCGAACGCTTCGACGTGCGGGAAATCGCCTTCGACCCGCACCTTGCCCGCAACATGATGAACACGCTTCGGGAAGACGGCTACCCCGCCGTGGAAATGCGACAGGGCTGGGTCACGATGGCCCCAGCCATCAAAGAACTGGAGCGGGCCATCATCGCGGGCCGCTTCATCCACGGGGGCCACCCGGTCCTTAGATGGTGCTTCGACAACATCGCAGTCGAGACGGACAAGGCGGGCAACAAAGCCTTCCACAAGGGCAAGTCCCGCGACCGCATTGACGGCGCGGTGGCATCCGCCATGGCCGTGGCCCGCGCCGCCACGGGCGAAGACACCCGCTCAATCTATGACAGCGACGAACGGGCCGATGGCCTTCTGGTTTGGTGAGGTAGGATCATGGCCGGTGACACGGAACAGCTAGTCGTCGCTCTTGAAGCCCGCATCCGGGATTTCGAGCGCAATTTCCAGCGTGCCAGCCGCACGGCGGACACACAGTTCAACCGGATCGAACGGCGGGCCAAGCAGTCGGCGGACAGGCTTCAAACCACCTTGCGAAGCTCCACGGCGAACATCAACCGATTGCTCGGCACCATCGGCGCGGGCGTCGGGCTGAATGAACTTCGCCAGCTTGCCGAAAGCTGGAGCGATCTTTCCTCCCGCGTCAACGTCGCCGTGGGGAGCCAAGAGAAGGGCGCGGCTGTCATGGCCCGCCTGTCCACCATCGCCCGCCGCACCTATTCCGACATCGGCAACACCACCGAAGCCTTCATCGCCAACAATCAGGCGCTGAAAGACCTTGGCTACAGCACGCAAACGCAACTCGACTACACCGAAGCCCTGAACAACGCCCTTGTGGTCTCCGGGGCCAAAGGCCAGCGGGCCGAAAGCGTCACGAACGCGCTGGCGAAGGCCATGGCGCTGGGCCAGCTTCGCGGGGAGAACCTGAACACCGTCATCGCCACGGGCGGGCGTGTCGCACAGGCCCTTGCCGATGGCCTTGGCGTCACCGTCAACGAACTGCGCAGGATGGGCGCACAGGGCAAGCTCACGGGCGACGTGATCGTGAAGGCGCTCACGGGGCAGCTTGGCAAGCTCCGGGAAGAAGCGGACGGCATGCCCGCCACCATCACAGACGCGATGGTCATCCTGAAAAACAGCATGACCGAATATGTGGGCAAGGTGGACGAAGCGCATGGCATCACCGCCGCCTTCGCGGACGGCATCATCGGCGTGGCCGACAATATAGACAGCGTGGCGAAGGGCGCTGCCGCTGCCGCCGCTGTCCTGCTTGCGCAGTATGTGCCAGCCCTCGCACGGGCCACCATTGCGCAGGTTGCCGCCGTGGCGACGAACCCTTGGCTTCTGCTTGCAACCGCCATCGGCGGGGCCACCTTCGCCCTTGCCGCCTTCGGGGACGAAATCCGGCCCGTGCAGGGGGAGCTTGCGAACCTCCACGACTATGCGGGCGCTGCATGGGACATGATCCGTGATGGCGCGTCCGATGCCGCCGCCACGGTGCGCGACGTGTTCGTGTCCGCCGTGAACCTAATTGCCGACGCACTCGGCGGGGCAGAGATCAGCGTTGCCGATCTTGCCGACTTCGCCAAGCAGGCCGCGAACACCATCATGAATGCGTTCGTGCTGGTCTACGACACCATCGTCATCACCTTCACCAAGCTGCCGCAGGCCATCGCGGAGGCCGTGCTGAACGCCGTCAACGCCCTGATTGCGGGCGTGGAAAGCGGGCTGAACACGGTCATCGCGGGCGTCAACGCCGCCGTGGAGGCCATCAACGGCGTGGGCGAGCATGTCGGCGTCACGCTCGGCACCATCGGGGACGTGCAGCTTGGCCGCATCGCCAACGGCTATGCCGGGGCCGGTGAAGCGGCGGGTCAAGCCTATCTGGAGGCCCTGCGCAAGGTGACGCGGGATCGTGTGGGCGAAGTGCTGGGCAATATGCGGGAACGGGCGAACGAACGCGCTCGCCAGCGGGAGGCAGGCCAGAACACCGACGCCGACGACACCATCATAGACACGCGGGACGATCCTCGCATCCCGACCCCCGATGCCGCCGACCGCAATGCATTCGAGAAGGAGATTGCCCGCGTCCAGAAGCGCATCGCCATGTTGCAGGCGGAAACCGAAGCACGCCGCAACGCCACCGGCACCTATGAGGAACAGCAACGGGTCATCGAAAAGGCCCGTATGGTTCAGGAGCTTCTGAACGCTGCGCAGGAGGCGGGCGTTGAAATCACCGATGACGTTCGCAGCAAGATCAACTCCCTTGCCGACGACTATTCCGTCGCGGCGGAAGAAGCCCGGAAGCTGGCGAAGTCGCAGCAGGAGGCCGCGCAACGGTCGCAGGAACTGGAGGACGCGAGCAAGGACGCCTTCAAGGGGTTCGTAAAAGACCTGATCGCCGCGAAGTCGCCAGCCGAAGCCCTGTTGAACGCCCTGCAACGCCTGTCCGAAAAGCTCCTCGACATGGCGATGGACGCCTTGTGGGAACAGATATTCGGGGGGAGCCGGGGGAACAACATCTTCTCCACATGGGCCAAGGCGTTCGCCCCGTCCGCGTCGCCCGTGAAATCAATTTCACTCCCCGCGTCGGCTCCGGCCACGGTCGCGGAACAGACCTTCTCGGCTCACCTCGGCAATGTGGAGCGGGCCGCACTTCCCCCGATCACGACGCCTGACCTTGGATTGCGCGGCACGCTCGGCATTGACGGCGCGTCCATCGCTAAGACGGTTCAGCCCGCGATTGCGGACGCCGTGCAACCCGCCATGCAGGACGCGGCCACCAGCTTCGCAAAGTCCATCACGCTCACCCCGCAGGAAATCACCGACCTGAAAAAGACCCTCATGACGGAATGGGTTCCGGGCCAAGGGGACATGCAGGGCAAGGGCATCATCGACACCATCCTGAACCGCAGGGCGTCGGGCCGCTGGGGCAACAGCATCACGGACGTGGTGAACGCCCGCAAGCAGTTCAGCGACGTGAACGGGCCACCGGCATGGAAGCACGGGCGCAATTCGGTTGATCAGCTTTCCGTCAACGATCCGCGCTATGCGAGGGCATCGCGCCTTGTGGATGAATACCTTCCCCAGCGCGCGGCGGGGACACCCTCCGGCGTGGGCGACCACCTGAACTATGCGAACCGGGCATATTCGACCCCGAACAACTTCGCATGGATCGACAAGCTACAGGGGCCAAGGTTCGGGGGCCACAAGCACGGCACCACGGCGGACCTTGAACGCTTCCGCCCCGGTGACTTCGGGGTTCAGCTTCCGAAGGAGACCGTGCCGCCCGGTCTCGACATGAACACAACCGGCTCCATCGCCGCGCAGCAGGCACAGGAGGCCGCGCAGAAGGCCGTTCAGGAACAGCTTGAAGCCCAGAAGCGCCTTGCCGAACAGATGGCTGCAACGCAGCAGGCCACGCAGTCCATGCAGATGCCAATCCAGAACATCGGCACGGCGGCAACGCAGGTTGTGCCGAACCTTGGCGGGCTCGGGCAGAACCTGTCTTCGCTCATGGGGCCGCTTGCGCAGGCTCCAGCCGCGACGGGGGCGTTCTCCGATGCCCTCATGCAGATGATACGGCAGATGATGACACAGAAGGGCATGGGGATGCTTGGCGGCTTCCTCGGCTTCGCGGATGGCGGACACGTCCGGGGACCGGGAACGGCGACCAGTGATAGCATCCCGGCCATGCTGTCGGACGGGGAGTTCGTGGTGAACGCCAAGGCCACGAAGAAGCACCGCGCCGCGCTGGAGGCGATCAACAGCGGGAAGACCATCGGCCTCGCATCCGGGGGCTTCGTCGGCGGGAGCCTGTCCAACACCTATGCCCCCAGCCTCGCCATCAACGTCCAAGGTTCGGGGAACCAGAAACAGGACGCCGCCCTTGCCGGGATGATCGCGGACACCGTGGACAAGACCTTGAAGGCCAATCAGCCCCGCGACGGAGTTCGCATGTCGAAGTCGCAGGCCCTCGCCAAGCAGGCACAGGAAATGCAGCACGCGGCGGGGCGGAATGGGTAATGCATTCGCACCGTATCTCATAGCAGTTGACCAGAGGCGCGATATGAGAAACCCTGTCTTCCTAGGAGGCGGGCAATATGGTTCGGACAGCTACATTCTTTTTTGCGTTAGTTTGTTGCGGATACTCATATGCCGCAGAGGATGCAGTCGCCCGCTATCGAGACTATCTTCCGCGTCAAATCGTTGACATGCCGGAAAGCGACCGATCTAGTTCCGTTCCCATGATGTATATCGGCGCTGCAAATCTGGCGGTGTCGGAAGCCGGCGATGTTGTCATGCAGGCAAACCTAAATGCATTGATGTATAACGGTTTAGCGGATTACGAAGCGGCAAAGAAGGCGTTTCAGGAAGACCTTGGAGAGAAGGCTACTGGCGAACTTACGGTTCACCAAATTCACACCCTTGGCTACAGAGCATCCCGTAGGAATATGACTTATGTCAGCTTTTTTCCTTTTGATTTCGGCGGCGTAATCACCGAAAGTTGGGCTTCCGTGAAGGGAACAGCCAAAATCCTTGATGAAAGGATCGCCTATCCGATCAACCACTTAGTTATCGAATGCGAGCGCGCAGCAAACAGATGTAACTATCGGCAGATTGCCTTGACGTTGCCCGACGAAACCTCATGGACGCAATCCTATAGCGTCGGGCAGATCGCAAATGAGAGCTACCGAATTACTCGCTGGGAAAACAATCAGATTGACGCGGTTCCCTATGAAGTCACAGGTTGCCGCATCAATCAGCTAAGCCTGAATTTCAATACCAATGAGTTTTTTGAAATTGCCAGAAACAACACGTCTGGCGATTGTGAAACCTTGCTAGGAGTGACCCTGCCACGCCTAGAAAAACCTCGCATGTCGCAGATTGTGGAAGGGCGGGACATCATTGATGCGGAGTTCAAGCGCATCAATGACGAAGCATTCGAGTTCCTGTCCAGCGACTTTCGCGCGCGTATCGCAGCGCTTAAGCGCGAGCGCCTTGGCTCAACGGCCAAAACGTCACAGTGACGTTGCGCGGCTAACCCTTCTTGCGACCGGGCAGCAGATGTTGCGTCCGCGTGTCGATTTCCCCGACCTGCCCCCTAACGGCTTGAAGCTCGGACATCACCTTTCCGAACTTCTCCTGTAGGTCCGCGAGTTCTTCCTCCAGTTGGTGCAAAGGGGTAGGGGGCAAGCCTGTTACCTGCCCTTGGAAGCTCGCCTCCAGCCGTTGGACTATCTCCCCATTCCACGACCTGTTCGCTGCCGTCGCGGCGGCTTCTATGCGCTCCTTCAAAACGCGAGGGAGCCTGATCTTCATTTGCGCATCTTCGGTCATGGTCCGGTCATAGACCGAAGTGGTTTTGACTTCAATTCACGAACCTGATAAAACCAAACTGGTTCAATAGTGGACCAACAAGGAGAAGCCATGCGCGAGCTAGTTACATTCAGCATCCGCGTTCCGTCCGACCTCAAAGAGAAGCTGGCGGAACAGGCAACCCGCAATGATCGAACTTTGAACGGGGAGGTTCTTCAAATCCTGAAAGCTGCCCTCGCCACCGCCGTGAAGGAGGCCGCGTGATGGCGTGGCAACCTTTTATGCGAGCATTAGGTCGCGACTATGATGGCCGCAATGACGAAACCCGTGTTTTTTTCGTGGGGTATCAAGAAGGCTACTACGGTTCTCCCATGCGCCCCGGCAACCTCCCAAGAGCCTACAGCGAAGGCTATGGGGATGGTGTTGCCGACCGTGGCGACGGCAACGTGATCCGCTTCCCCCGTGGCGGTATCTTCATCCCGAAGGGGAAAAGGGATGCCTAAGACGGGCGGCATGAAGGCCGTCATTCAGATGATGCGGGGCGTTCCAGCGAAACCGGCTTCCGACCGCATGTCGGAACAGAAAGCCGCCGATTGGCTAGGCGTGTCCGTGTTCACCCTACAGAGGATCAGGAAGCGCGGGGAGATCGGCCACGCCAAGGTTGGCAACCGCGCCCAATACACCCTCGAAGACCTTCAATCCTACGTAACAAGTAAGAGTTCAAAGCCATGTCAGAAGACCGTTTCCAAATCGGAGCCTACTACCTCTCCCAGCACAAAAACTCCCCTGTATGGAAAGCCACTTGGTTCGACGCCACTTCCCGACAAACAATCCGCCGTTCTCTTGGCACAGAAGACTTTCAAGAAGCCCAAATCCGTCTAGCGGAGTTCGTCACCAAGCAGGCGACGTTCAAGGACCATACTCCGGCTGAAATGCCGTTGGCGACGATCCTTGTCCGGTATTGGGAGAACCACGCGAAGAACATCCCATCCAGCGAAGCGGCGCAATATGCCCTTGGCTATTGGAACGAGTTTTGGGGGGAGGCGACCGTCGCAGACCTCACCATTCCCCGACAGAAGGAGTTCATCGCGTGGCTGAAAGCCAAGGGCTACAGCAACAGCTACGTGAGCCGCACCATGTCCGTGGGGCGTGCTGCAATCCGCATGGCGTGGAAGCATGGGGAAATCACGTCCGCACCCTTCATCATGGATGAACCAGATAGGTCCGATGCCAAGGAGCCTTACCGCCTCAACAAGGATGAAATGAAGACGTTCCTCACCAAGGTGCAGGGATGGCCGCACCTGTATGCCTACACCGTCATCGCTCTGAACACGCTGGGAAGGCCGGACGCTATCCTTGACCTTGCCCCGGCACAGGTGGACCTTGACGACCTTCGCATCAACCTGAACCCGAAGGGCAGAAAACAGACGAAGAAGTATCGGCCAATCGTGCCGATCACGGACACGCTGCTTCCGTTTGTCCAGCAGCGTGGCGTGAAGCGTTTCGTGAACTGGCACGGAAACCCAATTGAGAGCATCAATCAGGGCTTCAAGACCGTGGTGCGGGCCGCTGGGCTTAACGATGAAATCAATCCCTACAGCCTTCGGCATACGATGGCGAAGGAACTTCGCAAGCGCGGCGTCCCTGCATGGGAGGTAGAGGGGCTTCTAGGCCATCGTAGAGCGGGTGTCACGGAAACCTATGCGGTCTATGCGCCCGACTATCTGTCGCAGGGCAGGGAAGCGATTGATGCCTACTTCGCAGACTTGGGCGTGTCACTGCCCGTGCCGAAAGGGCTTTGCGTGTCAGTTGCGTGTCAGTCGCCAGAAACAGAAAAAACCGCCGAAGCGGTTTCATCAACAAAATCAAGGGGCCGAATGGTGGGCGTGACAGGGATTGAACCTGTGACCCCTACGATGTCAACGTAACGGGCAGAAGCTGAAACCCGCAGGAAACCTAGGAAAACCGTGGAAGATCAAGGGCGAACGTCTGACGAACGGGTACAGAACGTAAACGGATCAACGTGCAAGTTGCGTGCAAGAGGAACAGACAGGCTTGTTTCGTTCACAGATGTTCGCGCTACCGCGGCTAACCGTCAAATTGCGAGGAATACCCATCTTGCCGGCAGAAAGTTGCCGGCGCCCCGTAGGGCGCAAATAAACTATTGGTTGACGCTCGGTGGAGCGACGCCTATAAGGAGATGTCGAATTTGCTTGATGAAGCTTTGATTGTTACGCGATTAACACCGCGTCCTGAACGAACCTTTCCATTCAAAATCGTTATCGTCCGTGGCGCTCTCGCGCTGCGGTTCTTCAATATTGCTATGAAAGGGTTCGTTATGACCACTGGCACAGTTAAATGGTTCAACTCCACCAAGGGCTTCGGCTTCATCCAGCCTGACAATGGCGGCGCTGACGCGTTCGTCCACATTTCCGCCGTCGAGCGCGCAGGTATGCGTGAACTCGTCGAAGGACAGAAGATCGGCTTCGACTTGGAGCGCGACAACAAATCGGGGAAGATGTCGGCCTGCAACCTGCAAGCCGCCTAACTCATCCCGGTATCCGCTCTCCGTTGACCACGGATGTACTGGCACTGTCGAGAGTACGATACCAGCAAGGTCAGGCAGATTGCCTGGCCTTTTTTGTTACCGCGGCACCATGCGGCATCCAATCCGGAAAAAAACCATGTCACAGACACACAGCAAATCTCGCCAGAAGGCGGAGATCGCTTTCGCCAATGCCCAATCACAATTTTTTGCTCGCAACAGTGCTGGTGAGGAACTTGATTCTATCGTTCTCGCCCGCGAGGAAAAGACGCTCCGGCTTCGTCAAGCTCGCCTTGCAAAAGAACTAAGGGACCGTGAGGCAGCGATAGCCTCTCTCCTTGCTAGACGGGCAAACGTGGCCTGAGTTATTACCATTATCGTTAGGAAAAAAATTGAAGTACGCCACAAATAACGATCTTTCCAAACGCTTGACAGCGGCGACAGAAGCGAAAACTGCGGCCTTGAACGCCTTCCGCAAAGCGAATTCGGCGACTGACCCTGACAAGTTGGCTCGACTGGCCGAGCGAGCGGCCGTAACGGCTGCGAGGGAGGATCGGCGGCGCGAACGTGAAAGAGTAAAACTCGCAGAAGCAAAAGAGGTAGCCGAACGACAAGCTGCCGCAGATGCCGCCGTACAAGCGGAAATCGACGCGCGCCAGAAAGCCGAGCAAAGTATGATATCCCGCGTTATTGAAGACGAAGCCGCCCGCAAGGCGGCGCGGGATGCACGATACGCCAACCGTAAGGCCAGAATTGGAAGGTGATTGATAACAAGGGTCGGGGGCCTTTTGCTTCGGCTCACCCCTGCCGCGCCTCCAGCTCGGCCAACGGCCTCGTTGAGTTTTGGGCAGTCGGCAGCATTCTATCGTAACGCATGGAACCAAGGCCGTAGCGTCGCATTTTTCTCAAAACAGGAGATAAGCGATGATAGGTTCTGAAAAGGCGACACAGACGCCCGAAGTCGAAGATCCGCATCCAGGAAGCGTTTCTGACGGAACGCACCCTGAAGCCGCAAAAGGAAATCCTCCACGGCCAAACAAGCCGTCGCGCGATAGGCCGGAAGTGAAAGAGATCACCGAGAAGAGGACTTACGCCGAAGCGCCAAGGCATCCCACAAAGTCAGCCGGAGCCTCGTGAGATTTAAGCCAATGCTCGGGGCGCAGACTTCGTCCCACGCATATCCCGAAATACGAAAAGCCCGCCACCACACGGTGACGGGCTTCTTGATATTGGGCAGGTAACGCGATCAGTGCTGGCCACCCTTGCGGCCGGCCTCGGAGGCCCGCTCGCGGTCTTCGGCAAAGTTGCCCTTGCCGCCGCGGTGGCTGCTTTCGTTCTGGTTCTTGTCGCCGGAAGCCTGACGCGTTTTGTCGTCATTCTTGTGGCTCTGCTGGCCCGCCTTGACATGCTGTTCGTGAGTTCCGCCTTGGTTCGGCATAATGCTTCTCCTGGGTTTTCTGCAAGACGTCTATTCGCCTCGCAGCAAACCAACGATGACGGGAGAGGGTCGTTCCTTCCTGAAATATAACGTGATCCAAGGACCGCCGAATTGGGCCGCCGTCCTCACTGCGCGCAGAACTTTCGTGCCGAAATCTCGACGACTGATCGGTGCAAATGAGGATCGTAAGAATCACCCGGAAAAGTCTCCACCAGATATTTTGCGAAATCCTCACGGACCTGCGGAGAGTCTGGAAACCATGGTTGTTCCGTAATTTCCTTAAAAACGTCCTGCAACGACGCAAGTTCTTCTGGCTGGAAAGCTCGTTTCGCGGATCTCCCGTTCATAGCTGTCCCTCCTTTTTTGGGGCGGAAGCAATGAAGCTCTCAGGAACTGCGCCCTTACCAATAGCGGTTCCAGTGGTCACCATACGCCGCTTTCCGCACGTGTCCATCGGCTCGCAAAAAGAACACATTTGAGGCCGTCCAGATCAAATGGCCATCCGAGCGTGATCAGCAGCCACTTTTCGAATGCTGTGAGCGCGACCCTATGGCAATGCGCCGCCGTATCGCTGTCCAACGGTCGCTGAATTACAATTTTTTCAAAACGGCTGATTGAAATTAAGCTGAGAATTGCGATTGCAAATGCACGCAATCAACGTAAGGTTTGGAGTTGTACCCAAAACGCCATGAGGGCGCTGCTGATGCTGACCGCGAAAGAAATCGCAGAACGCCGCCTGACAATGGCCGCTGTCCGTAAGGCTCTGCGGGATGGACAAACGGTCGAGGAAGGGCGGGAGCTGGTCAGACGGATGCTCGCCAATCAGGCCGCCGCCGACGAGCCCCCGCCCCCCTCTATGTCAGATACAACCAATCAGATTGCCGCCGCACGCACTAAATCGGCCGACAAATAAGGATCTTCACTGTCGGTCGGCGGCCGCGGCGCGACACGCCCGCTACAAAGATCAGAGGCGTGCAACTCCGCCATGCCGATAAAGTACGCCAACTCCACGTCGTGTTGCTTGGCTATTCGGTGCAGCTGCCCCAACAGGACGGAAACATATTTCAGGCTCTCACCGGCAGTCTGAACACTCTCGCAACTCATACTCCCCTCCCTAAAATTGATAATCCGCAACTTAGAGCCTAATCGCGCCGTAGTTGTGCTGCAACCCTGATAAATCCGCGAAACAGTCACATTATTTTGGCTGTGGATTGATTGCAGATTGCAACTATAATGCGCGCTGCAATCCGGCTGATTCGTCCGTCATCCCTGCCGCGCCTCCAGCCCTGCCACCTTTCGGCAGCGGGGCTGTTGACCTGAGACGCGGTACTCAAACACTGCCGCGCCGGCACAATGGATTGCGATGGTGAAGGAGCGGTTAAGGCGGCAGTGAGGCCTACCCGCGCCTACCGAAGAGATAGCTACCGACAAGCGCCCACACTCCGAGGACGCTAATTGTGGTGGTTGTCAGCAGTGTGATGAACATATTCTCGGTCAGTCCGACATCAAAAATACTCATGACCATCTGGGCGGCCGTAGAGCCGATCAGGAACCAGACCCAGAGGTGAGTGAGCCTAAAAGCTGCTTCCGCGTACTTCTTTCGCTCCTGCATGTCCTGCTGGAACTGCTCGTTATTGAGCACCTTTGCATGGTGCTCCGGCCCCACTGAAGGTCTCCTCCCTCTCGGCAAGGGCGGACGTTTCATCGGGGTTGATCGCGATGATCTCCCCCGATTCCACCTCAGGATCAGGCGTCGGCGAGTCCGTACTCATGCACCAAATCCCGATAGTGAGCCGTTATCCGATCGACCGGGATTGGCGTATTTTTGGGAACGCGAAAACCGAATTCCGCAGCAGTGTCATACCACGGACTGCCGGGCTTATGCGTGAGGTCAGATAGCCATTCTGCGCTCCGCATGCCATAGCGGCCCCACGTCCATTCCAACATACTGCAAATCTCATGGTCAGCATCGTTGACCCGGGGTGGCGGGGTAGTGAAATTGTCGTTCTGGACACTGGTTATTGGGCGCCAGCCGAATTGATTAAGGGCAAAGTACAGGCTTTTGAACACCGGCCCGTGCTGCCAAACCTGCGGCTGCTCACTGATGAACGGCTCGTCGTGGTAAGCAAGCCACCAGCCATAAGAACAATATACGAGCTTCTGAAGCTTCATGTGGCTTACGCCGCTGGGGCCGGCCATCACGATGAACTCATTCGCGACCGCCAGAGGCTTGTAGGGCATAGGCATGCTATAACCTCCCTGCTCTCGTGCAAACCGATCCATAATGCAGATATGCGCTCTTTACCTGAAACGTCAAGGAACCAGCTACGAATAGCCGCATGATGGCGAGCCTACCTTGCGCGGGCATTGATCACGGCGGCGGCCGTCCCGTCAGCGCATGCCACACCGCCGCGAAGCTTGTTAGCGCCGCCCATCACCCCATCGCGAACCCGCCTGTGAACAGAAATGCGACGATGCCGGCGATAATCCCACCGATTATCAGCCAGTTGATGCGAGACAGCGCGTTCTTGATGTCGCCTACCGAGCTTTCCAGCCCTGAGAACCGCGTGTCGATCCGGGCCTCCATCGCATTCCACTTCTCGTCGTGGCGCGCGCTATCGATGTCACGCTGCCGCTGCCAGGATTCGATGGCGGTGATGCGTTGCGTGTTGCTCTGTATGGTGTGCTCTGCGCTCACCATGCGGCTGCGAAGATCGGGGTCGGCTTCCGATGGGGTCATTTCCAGCATCCTTTGCGCTCTCCGGCGCGGTCATTTGCAATCACCCGCTCAGCACCGGGGCGGTCGGCTTGCAGCAACGCAACTGTTCCGGCCGGAGAAAGATTATTCGCTGTGAACGGGCTGCACCCGGAGGGTGTTACAGTCTGACACCCTGCCAAGATAAGCGATGCAGAGATCATAATCAGACATGCGCTGGATTTTGGCGTCATCGCCCTTCCTTTCGAGTTCTTCACGCTGAGATTGGGCGGCCTGTTCCGCGATGAGGCGCGCCCTGCCTTCAGAGCGGGCCGCAGGGAGCGATACGAGGCTGACATACGCCATGACGGCGGCAGCTCCGAGAAGCGCGCCGCCGGCCAGCTTTGCGGCGTCGAGGATGCCGATCATGTCGAAAACTCCGCCTTGAGGTCCCGAACGGCCTTTGCGAGATCAAACCGCCGCTTGATGCCATAGACGGCAAAGGCCACGATCATTGCGCTTATGAAGAGCTGGACGCGCCAGTCGAGGCCGCCCATGAAATTGCCCACGGCCGTGACGATCGATCCGAGGCCAGCCAGCGCCCACGTCCGGACCGTCTTGCTCTTGCCAGCCGGCGTGCCGAGTTCGCCGGGGTCAGCCACGACTGGCTTTTCAACGACGATAGGCTGTGGAGGCGGTGTGATCGGCGCAGGCTGTCTCGACGCCTTCACCTGGTCGAGAACCGCTTCAAGCTTCTCCGGACTTACCAGCGCCTTGTTGAGCTTGTCGCCCATATAGTAGGACGAGCCGCGTGGCACCTGCCGATGAGCGCCCTTCACGGACGCCAGTACCGGGAACGACGCCCATTCCTGCGCCAGCCGCTTGCCGAACTCTGTACGACTGATCTTGCCGTCCATGAAGAGATCATAACCGCGGCGCAGGAGAAGCTGATAGCCGAGTTGGTCCTGAAGCTCCGGCGTGAACAGATCGGTTCCGGCGATGGATGGATTCGCCTTCGCAAGATCGATGAGTGTCGCGCGCATGAACTGGTAGGCCCCGGCCGCACTCGACCCGTGGTTCTTCGACCACTGGCGCTGCGCATCAATGATATCGCCATAGGTCATGGCCGTGAGGCGCTTCGGCAGGCGGCCCTGCTTGTGGCCGTAGATGACGTCATAAGATGCGCGGTCGTCCCGGCCCACCTCAGTCTTGCGAATGAAGGCGAGCAGGATCCGCGCACCATTGGGAATGGTGCGGTTCATGTTCATATCCTCAATGTTGATAAATTTCAGGGGTCAGTCATGATGGAGAGCGGCCAGCGCCCCCCATAACCCTGGATGCTGGCCGCAGGAGCCCCGGACGATGCAGGTCGCCGGGGCTTCGCCTTATTCCGTATCGCCTTCCCAATCCACATTCGCGGCCACCTTGGCCGCCTCCGGCGTCTCCGCCGCCAGCACCGCGAGCTTGGCGGCGGCGCGCTTGCCCTCGATGACGGCCGACACCTGTTGCCAGCCCTCGAAGGTCGCGATGATCTCCGCCGCCTTGTCGGCCGGCGTCATGTCGGTGGCAGCCGCCTCGGCGTAGATATGCGGCACCTCGGCCGGATCGATCGCGGGGTCGGCGACGAAGGCCCGCGCCTCGTCGAGCTTTTGCTGATAGGCCATGGCCTGCCCGCTGCCGGCGGTCAGATAGCGCAGGCGATAGTGCTCGGCCGAGGCGTCGATCCGCGCGATCGCGTCGGCCTTGCAAGCCTCCAGATCGGGCGGGGCTGGCTGCCAGGAGGCCATGAGGTCTGTCAGGCCCTCGGGTACAACCGGCCAGTCATCGCCGACGGTCGCGAGCAGGTCATCCTCCTGCTTGTTGAGCTGCGCCACCAGCTGATCAAACTCGGCCGGCGGCAGCTCATTGGTCAGTCGCGCCGCCAGGAGCCGCCAGTAATCGGTTGCGCCGTGAATCTGCTGGCGGGCGAGCCACCAAGCGACGGTTGCCATCCAGCGGTTGGCCTTGCCCTCCGCCCGGGCTTCAAGAAGCCCCTCGATCATGGCCTCATACATGCTGTCGATGCGATACATTCTGGTCTCCTATCGGGTTGGAAAAAACCGTTATCGCTTGCAGACGAGCGCCGAGAGCCAGCGCCTGTCGACGGATCCGGTCTGGGTGCCGGTGACCCCGCGAATAAGCCTCAACTGATAGACGTGCGTCCCGGCTGGCGGAGTATCCACCGCCCGCAAGGTCACGTTGTCGTATTGATAGGGATCCACGTAATCAGGCGGGGCGGGAGTGATGACCCCCCACATCTTCATCGAATACGCCAAACCTACATCGTTGCCGGCCCTCCTGATAACGAGAGACGCCGTATTGGCGGGATTTGAGAAGAGGGTTAGATCGCACAAGGATTCCAGGATGACTTTCTGGTTTGCTTCGGTTGTCACTGTGACCGATGCGATGAGTGTATTGCTCCCGGCGGCGATCGAAACGGACGAGTTGTCGTAAAACGACTGCACGTCGGTGACAGCGCCCTCGGCGATGTTACTGGTGCCGACGGTAAGCGTGCCGATGTTAGCGCTTGAGATATCGACGTTACCCAACGTCGCATTGATCGCCGCCAGATTATTGACGTTGATCTTGTTGGCCGTGACCGCCCCCGCCGCGATCTTGACGGCCGTGACGGACCCCGCGCCGAGTTCGGTCGCCGTCACTGCCCCGGCGGCAATCTTGCCCGCCACCACACTGTTGGCTGCGATCTTGTCGGCCGTGACGGCGAGCGCATCGAGCTTGGCCGTGGTGACGGCCCCGGCCGCGATCTTGTCGGCGACGACCGCGCCGGCTGCGATCTTGGCGCTCTCGATCGCACCCGCCGCCACCTTGACGGCGGTGACCGCGCCGGCTGCGATCTCGTTGGCCGTGATCGCGCCCGCCGCGACTTTGCTCGTCGTCACGCTGGCCGCCGCGATCTTGTCAGCCGTGATCGCGCCGTCGACGATCAGCTCGCCGGTCGCCTTGCGCCTTACAAGCGGCCGCCCGAACAAAGCAGCCGCCCCGACGACATCGGTCGCCTGTAGATGGATACGGCCGTAGGCCGCGTCTGGCGGGGCGGTAACGGTGTCAGCGAGGGTGACAATGCTTGTCGACGTGGTCGTGCCAAACCCCGAAGAAGCTATCGCAGCACCGGTCCGATCCCACCACTGTATTGCGAGCCGGGCGCGAGCCCCCGCTGGCGCATAACACCGCGCCTTGATGCTGCCATAGATTTGCTCGCCCGGGGTTACCGGGAAAGAAGGGAAAAGCGCCTGACCCCAATCGTTGGTGGCCACGACGGACAGTAACCGGTCCGTACCCCATGCCGGGTCTCCGGCCGCTGCGGTGGTCACTGTGCCGCCGCCGGCACTGATCGCAGATAGATCCGCATAATCCGGGTCAACGATCAGATTGGTGAAATCACCCACGGCGAGCTTGGAGGCGGTGATGGCCCTGGCGGCGATCTCGGTTGCCGAGACGGCGGCCGCCGCGATCTTGCCGGCCACGACACTATTGGCGGCCAGCTTGTCGGCCGTGACGGCGAGCGCATCGAGCTTGGCGGTGGTGACGGCCCCGGCCGCGATCTTGTCGGCGACGACAGCGCCGGCGGCAAGCGCAGCTGCCTCGATCGCACCGGCCGCCACCTTGGCGGCGGTGACCGCGTTAGCTGCGATCTCGTTGGCGGTTATCGCGCCGGCGGCGACTTTGCTCGTCGTCACGCTGGCCGCCGCAAGCTTGTCGGCCGTCACCGCACCGTCGACGATCAACTCGCCAGTCGCCTTGCGCCTTACAACCGGGCGTCCGAAGTAGACGATTCCGCCGGCGTCAGCATCCGTCGCCTGAAGATGTAGCCGCGCGTAGGCCGCGCCCGGCGGAGCGGTAACGGAGCCCGCAAGCTCTACGACGCTGGTGGACTGGCTGGTCCCGATGTTGATGTTGCCGATACCCGCACCATCTTGATCCTGCCACTGGATCATCATCCGGGCGCGCATGCCGTCGCCGGATACACATCGCGTGTTGACGGCACCATAGAGTTGCTCTCCGGCCACGACCGGGAACACAGGGAAGATAGCCTGCCCCCAGTTTGCCGTGGCCGTGACGCGCAACAGGCGGTCGGTGCCCCAGGCGGCATTGCCAGCCAAGGTGCCCAGGGTCGACCCACCGGCTGCAATCCCGGAGAGGTCCGTATAGCTGGAGTCCACAATCAGGTTGGACCAGTCACCGACGAAGAGCTTGGACGCGGTCACTGCACCGGCAGCGATCTCGGTTGCACCGATAGCCGCCGCAGCGATCTGGCCTGCCACCAGCTTGCCGACGATCTGGCTGGCGTCGACGCCATCGTCAAACGCGCCGTTGCGATAGGTGTAGGTGCGTTTGGTCGTCGTCAGATAGACCTGCCGGCCCTCGACGTTGCCGCTCGCCGGCAGCGCCGACAGGATCTCGACCGGCCGGATGCCGGCGGCAAACTTGCCGATGGTCACCGCGCTGTCTGCGATCTGGCTGGCGACGATCTGCCCGGTGAGCTTGGCGGCCGCCAGATCGGCAATCTGACTATTGGTGAGCTGACCGGTAACCTTGGAGGCGGTAAGGCTCTCGATCTGTGCACTCGCCAGCGTGCCGGTAATGTCGGCCGCAGCCGTCGCCGCCGTCCAGCCGCTGCCGGTGTTGCGATAGAGCTTGCCGTCGCCCGTCAGATAGACCTGCCGCCCCGCCGTATGCGGTGCTCCGGGCAAGGCGGAGAGGATTTCGACCGGCCGGATGCCGGCGGCAAACTTGCCGATGGTCACCGCGCTGTCTGCGATCTGGCTGGCGACGATCTGCCCGGTGAGCTTGGCGGCCGCCAGATCGGCAATCTGACTATTGGTGAGCTGGCCGGTAATCTGGGAGGCGGCGAGGCTCTCGATCTGTGCACTCGCCAGCGTGCCGGTGATGTCGGCCGCCGCCGTCGCCGCCGTCCAGCCGCTGCCGGTGTTGCGATAGAGCTTGCCGTCGGTCGTCAGATAGACCTGCCGGCCAGCCATGTGCGGGGCAGCGGGCAGCGCCGACAGGATCTCGACCGGGCGCAGGCCCGTTGCAAACTTAGCGATGGTCACCGCGCCGGCGGCAAGCTTGCTGGCGATGATCGCCTCATTGTCGACCAGATCGCTCGTGATCGCCTCAAGCTGGATTTTAAGCGACGACACCGCGCGGTCGGCAAGCTTGAGTTCCGTGATCGCCTCGTCGAGGATGTCGTTCGTTCCGAGCCGCAAATCCAACGTATGGACGGGTAGCCAGCCTCCCCACGTCGTTTCGCGGGGCGACGCAGGGATGTAGCGGCCGCGCACCTGATAGTCGTCATCTGGCAGCAGGCCCTGACTGATCAGGATCGATCCGGCAGGCACATCGTCGGAACGGCCGCGGTAAATTATGATCCCCTGGTGCCGCACCTGGAACTGTACGGCTACGACGTCATCAACGTCACCATCCCACGAAAGCCGAATGGCCGGTCGCCGTCCCGCGCCGCTCGAATCGTCAATAGCCGCCGCACTGGCGAACCAGTCGGCGATAGTCTGTGGTTTCGGTGGGTTCTTGATCAGCCGCCCATCCGGCTCATCGCGATAGTCTGTCGATTGGTTCCAGTCGTAATCACTCGGATCGACTTCGGTTATATCGACGATGACATCGAGGTTTTCCTTGTCGACCACGCCGTCGACGCGGAATTTCTTGTTGCTATAGCCGTTTCGTGCGCTGGTCAGGGTCACGAAGTCACCCGGCTCCAGCGGCCAGAATGCCGGCGGCAGCGTGAACGTATGCCGTCGCGCACGCCGCGCCTCGGCCAGCGCCGACTTTGTCAACCGCTGCACCTGAACCTTGTACGGCACGAAATCCAGCGAGACATCCGCCATGAGGCGGCGATTGCCGTCTTCCGTCTCGAACTGCGCGTTATAGCGCGGCGGGGCGGTCTTTTTGTTCCAGCCTTCGGCCGGCGATGGATAAGTCGCCGAAATCCCGTTGATAGTTTCGGCAAGGCCGAAGAACGGCGAGAAGGACTGCTCTTCGGTCGACAGGATATCGCCGTCAGTGATGGTCGCGACGGATGCGTCACTAGCGCCGAGCAGGAGTGTATAGGTGCCGCCAGCCTCCGAAAGCCTCCCCTGACACGCGGTCAAAAGATTTGGGACCGTGTCCGCCATCCGTGCCGACACCGGGATCTCGCCGCCGCTGCGGTAGCGTGGTGACCCGTTGACGACGGCGCGGCAATATTTGATGCGCGACACCCAGTTTGACGCAGGCAGTCGGGCGGCGGACATGCCTTGCAGGCCGTAGAACCACTCGCCGTCATATCTGATGCCGCGCAGCAGATTGTAGATCTGGACAGCCGGAAGGTGATCGCCGTCGCCGCCCCAGGTGGAAGGATTGCCCTCGCGCTGCGATCCGGACCCGCCCGGTTTGGTGCTGTCCTTCGAAGGATCGTAAAGCTTCGCGCCGTTGACTTCGAAACGATACTCGGGAAACCCGGTGAACAACTGGTCATTGATGCGCGCCGTGCAGATGGCGTAGGCCACGCCATAGCCGATACGATCCTCGCCGTAAGGACGCTCCGTGGTGGAAACCCTGTCCGTCAGGAAGCTGTCGGCCACCGTCTGGGTGCCGTCATGAAACTTGACCCAGAGGTGATCCTTTCCGTTCACCCGATATTCAAGGACCGGCGACCCCTTCTCCGGATCGGCCGTGCCATCGAGCGTGACCTTGACACCATTCACCCAGACCGCGACCAGCCCGTTGATGGGCAGATCGGAGATCGAGATGACCTGCGTGAAGTAGGCGTTCGGCGTTCCGCCTTCCGTACCCCATTCGTTGGCGTAGACCAGGCTACCGGCCGTTGCCGTCCAGCCGAGCGGGAAGGATCGCGGGATGTCGCCACCCGCGCGGATGGAACCCTGTATGCCGAATTCCTGCGGCTTCGGCGCATCCTGACCCGATATCGCGGCGGCCAGTAGGTTGATGCCGATACCGACAGCGATCTTGAGGATCGCCCCGCCAATTCCGGACAGGAACGTACCGCCGAGCAGCCCGCCGACGATCGCCGACAGGCCGGAGAATATAGCCATGGAGAGATGACCTCAGATGTGTTTGATGAAGTGCGTTTCCGCCGGCGCGTAACCACGGCGGGCGTAGAGGCTGGAGACGTCGTTCGTGGCGAGCGACGCCATACCGATAACAGCGCAGCCCCGGTTTTTCGCCCAGTCCTCATAGGCGTCGAGCATCCGGATAGCGCCTCGCCCTCGCGCCGACGGCGTGACATACCAGACTGTTTCCTTGGCCCAGAAACCCGCGCCGAAGGGATGATCGAAGACGGATGCCAGCAGCAGCCCGCCAACCGTATCGGCAGCGAGGACGAGGCAGCAGGCAAGCGGAGAGGTGCAATGCAGATCGAAGAGCAGTCCCGCTCGATCTGGCAGGAACGGCCAGGTGAAGCCGGCCGCCTCATGGCTTTCGTGCAGCAGATCTATGCAGGCGGATCGGTCAATGCTCTCCGCTGGACGGACGATCATGCCTTGGCCTTCTTTCCGTCGATCTTGCCCCGGGCGCGGCCCCAGAAGAATTCCTGATCGCCGACCGTGGAGACATCCGCATAGAAGCGGTCACCGGCAACGCGGTTGCGTTGACTGACGTCGGATCGCGTATCGGGATTCGAGCGCGTCATTTCCTGCGTGTGCGACACGCATTTGAGGGTTACGGATCCAGTCTGGTTTTCGGCCGGCGTGGTGATGTCAACCTCGTCGACGAAGCCGACGAAGCGACAGAAGGCAGGCGCAACCATCTGGCGATTGAGCGGGTTGAGAAGGCCACGGTAGATTTCCACGCGCGCCTGTTTACAATCGTAGAGCCGCACGGCCTGCTGCACGAGGTCGTCGATCTGGTTCATGGCGATCGTCACTGTCTGGACCGCCAGATTGGCGACCAGAGGTATGGCGTCGATCCCGATCAGCGTTCCTGAGCCGTACCATGTGCGCGTGACGATCGCCCCCGTATCGGGATCGAGAACGTCGGCGGAGACATTGCCCACGTCCGACCAGAAGCCGACCGCCTGCGGACCGTTGTCGTCACGGTCACGCGCCACGATCCAGAGGAAATCCCGAGGCAACAGAAGGCGCGCGGCAAGCGCCGCGTTATTGGCAGAGGAAATTGTGCGCATGTCACCGACTTTCGATCGCGTCGAAGGAAATCACACCGCGTCCGGTCGCAGCATCCGCCGAGGAGCGGATCGAACCGGAGACAATCGTCATCAGGCAGTAAGGGTGATCAAGCGACACCGGATCGTTGACGACCGTGTCCGGCCAGAGATGAGGCCGCACCTCCAGTCCGGACAGCACACCCGCGCCGGTCGCCGCTCCCCCTGCCACGACACGATGCAGGTTGTCGCGGATTTTCAGCAAATCTCCCGGCAGCAGCACAAGGCCTCCGCCCAACCCGCCAACCGTAACGACCTTGCGATTGCCGTTGATCGTATTGATCTTGGCATTGACCCCGTTAAAACCGTTGCTCGTCGGCCAGGATCCGCGCGGATATCGGATCGGATAGCAGCGGGAGAGTTGCCGGCCACGAAACTGCTGGAGCCCACCCTCCATCAGATCGAGGCGCGCCCGCCATGCATCGAGATCGTTGGGGGTAAGCGAGCGTGACACATAGCTTGCCCGCCAGAGCGGCGAACCGAAGTCCTTCACATAGGTGACGCCGCCCGCCGTCCGTGAATGCTCCTGCCGCATCAGCGGCTCGAATTCCGTCGACCAGCCGGGGAAGCCGTCGAGAAGGTCAAAAGGATAGGTGACCGCCATTACAGCCCCTTCACATTCCGCCGCCTGGCGTCCTGGATCGCCGCGACGGCGCGCGCCGGCATCTCCTTCTTCATCACCGCCAGATCGTGCCTGACCTCGGCCAACCCGGCCGCGTCTGCATTCGGCGCATTGATCGTCGGCTGAAAGTTCACGACGATGGTATCGCCCGCCGCCGCCCGCATCCTCGGCATGACCGGGGCGCGGATACCAACTGGACCGCCGTTCGCATAACCACGACGCAGCGCCTCCACGGCGGCCACGCCGCCCATACGGGCAACGTCCGCCTGCGAGAAGACGACTTCACCCTTGTGGACGATGCCAGCCGGCTGGTTCTTGCCGCCAGGGCCGGTATAGCCGCCATTCGCATACAACCCACCCGTGGGAGCAGCAGGGAACGAACCCCCGCCCCCGAACAACCCGAAAATCCCCGACAGCCACCCGCCACCGCCGACGGCATTGTTGACCTTGAAGATGTTGTTCAGGACATCGTCGATCAGCGCACTGCCGATTTTCTTGAGGCTGTTGGCAAAGATGTCAGCCGCGTCGGCCCCCTCGATAAAGCCGTCGACCACGCCACGCGTTACGTCCTTCGCCGTCGAAAGCGCGTCCTCGGCACGCTGGCGGATTTCATCCTGCTTTTCGGCGAAGCGCTCGGAAGCCTCAATTGCCGTGCCATAGCTGCTGGCCATTTCCAGTATCGCCCGAGCCTGCTCGCGGGCGGCCGGTGACAGGTTTTCGAAGTCGCCGGCAAGAAGCTGCTGGACGTCCTTCAGTTCCTTGCCCGCGGCCGTGCCCGCCTTCTGTGCTGCGGTTAGCAGATCCTGCGCAGCCTGCGCTCGGGCGAGCGTGAAGCCGTAATCGTCGATGAGCGGATCAATGGTCCGCTGCGCTGCCGTCTCGGCGATAATCGCTGCGGTTCGTTCCTGGATGGATTTCGTCAGGCGCTCGTATTCGTCATCGCGCTCCTTCTTCGGCTTCTTTCCTTCGGCAGTACGGGAAGCGTTGCCGGCAAGGTTGGCATCAGCGATGCGCTTGATCTGATCTTCCGTGAGCTTCTTACCGTCGGCAAGGGATGCACGCCGGACGCTGGCGATCTCGTTTTCGAGTGCCAACTGATCCTTGCCAAGCTTCGCCCGGCGCAGCGCCTCGTCGACATAAGCATTGCGATCCGCTTCGATTGCATTCCCGGCAATACGGGAGTCCGCGTATTGCTGATAGGCTCCTTGCAGCCTGCCCGTGCTAAGTGCTGCAAGCTCCGCCGCTGCGTCACGGGCCCCCTGTGACACGCGAGTCAGGTTGTCCAATACTGGCTGAAACGTATTTGCCAGCGCTTGGAAGTTGGGATTGAGGTTCGCCAGAGCGAATAATCTATTCTTCGCCTCTTCCGCAGAAATCGTTCCATCGTCAAGGCTGCGCTTCAATTGGCGAAGCTCGTCTATCTGAGCATCCGGAACAATCGAGAGATCGGCGTTGGTGAACAAGGATGCAAAGAGCGCCTCGACGGCCTCCTTCGCACTGATAAGCTCGACCTCTGCCGCCTTCACCTCGTTTGTCAACGCGTTCAGTTTCTCCGCACTGAACCTGTTCGCAGCATTTTCAACCTGATCGCCGGCATCTTCCGCTGCTTTTTCCAATTCGCGAAGACGGTCGGCGAAACGCTTTGCGCCTTCACCTGCTGAAGCCGTGGTATTGCTGAACAGGATAAGCGATGAAACAACCGCCCCACCGATGACCATGCCGACAGGGCCTGCCGCCGCACCAAGGCCACCAAAGGCGGCAGTAAGCCCGCCTACAGTGCGAGCAGCCACCAAGGCGCGAGTGAAATTCGCAAGTGCCGTTCCTGCCAACCCTAGAGTTTTTATCATTCCAGTCAGCGATCGCCCGATAAGCGCACCCGCGATAACGGCAGCCAATTGCAGTGCGACGTCTGCGGTTTTGTCGAAGTTGTCCGCCATCATCTCCAGCGCTTCGGCTATTTCCTGGGAGACACCAGTCGCCTGATCGGCGTTGCCAACATACTGAAGCATCGCGTTTTGCAGGAGCTGGATGCCGTCCGAAATTGTGCCGGGCATTTCGGCAGCTTCCTTGCGCAGCTTCTCCATCTGCGATGACAGCGCCTGCACTACGTCACGACCAGTTATCTTTCCGGCCGTGCCGAGCGCCCGAAGCTGATTGACCCCGACGCCCAGACCTTCCGCGAGGGCTTCCGCTACGCGTCCACCCTGAGAGATCACCGTGTTGAGATTTTCGCCCGAGAGCTTACCAAGAGCCATGGCTTTCGATAGGGCATTCATGACGCTTTCAGCGCGCTGTCCCTTTGCGCCGGAAACGACCAGCGCATTATTCAGCGATTCCGTGAAATCCAAAGTCTGGCTGGTGGTGTAGCCAAGCTCCTTCAACGTCGTCGCATTGGCCAGGTAGCCCTCCGCAGTCTGCTCCAGACTGGAATAGGTTCGGCGCGCAACTTCACCGACGCGCTCCATCACGGCATTGCCCTGCTCAACACCGCCAGCGGCAAGTCGGACGCGGCTATTCAGGTCCGACCAGGTATCTGCAAGCCTCGCAAGCTCCGCTGTACCCAGCACGGCCCCGACGCCAGCAAGTGGCGCAACCAGCCCCTTGAAGGATCGCGCAAAAATTCCGTCAAGGTTCTTGTTCATCTGACGCGCGCGGCGTTCAATAGCGTTGAACTGTCGGTTCGAGACGCCGTTCATTCGCGCAAGTTCCTTGTCGAAACCACGAATGTCAGCCGATAGTTGAACGACCAATTTCTCTAGATCAGTGGCCATGATTCATTACCTTGGCGCTAAAACTTTATGGAGGGGATCATGAAAACCATGAGATACAGGCTCACGAAGCTGGGGTGGCTGGGCGCGGCTATGTTTGTGCTACCAACGCCGCTGGCAGCATGGGAGTACCACGGAGCTTTAAGCCGCTTCGCGAACCGAAGCTCCTTTGAGCAGCGGCTGGAAGACTTGAGCGGTGTGCTCGCCGTTCCAGAGTTTTCATCGGTATATTTTACGACGCTGGCCACAGCATCGCTCGCTGGAGCTGTGCTTCTGCTGATTGGTCGCGAGATCGTAGAGGTGAACTAGCGTCAAATCCCCAGCCACTCTGCCAGTTCGTCCTTCTCGCTCTCGGTAAGGCTCTTGTCCTCGTCGGTGCTGTTGGCGGCGATATAGCCGTCGAGCGCAGCGAGGTACTTCCACACCGACATGCGGCCGACATCTTGCGGGATAAACCCCATGGCGGCACCATTCCCGTAGATGGCGGCAAATCTGACCTTGCCATTTGGCAATTCGTCTAGGCGTTCTCCGCCTCTTGATTTGCCGCCTCGTGCTCCCCCACCGGCTCCTCCGGCGCTCCGTTCAATGCGGCGCTAAGGACGGCAAAGGCGTGAATGAGACTTTCCGCTGGCGGGCGCGCCTCGACGTAGGAGCGTACCAGCTTGAGTGCGGCCACCGGCTCCAGCCCGCCGCCGATAAGCCCAAGGCGAATGACATTCGAAATGTCGCCTACTCGGCAACTCTTGTCGACGAGGCGCTGGAGAACAACCCAAGGGCCGGCATCGACGGCCTCCTGAAGCATCTCCAGTTCAGCCCAGGCCAGACGGAACACATAGGTCCCGTCAGCCCAATCGAGCGTGACAGAGGCATCGCGGCTCATCCGCCGGCCTCCGGCGTGACGGTACGGACCATCTCGCCATCACTCTGCATGCTGATATTGGACGTGACGCGGCGACCGTTCGGTGCATCGGCCTGCACGGTTTCAACATGCATGAAGCCAGTCCACGTGATGGTCTTGGCCGGAAACTCCCACTCGACCTTCGCCGGCACACTTTCCACGCTTTCCCACGCATCCAGCCAGGTCTCTACACTTTCCTGCGCCATCAGGCCTTCGCCGTTGATGCCCATGCTCAACGAGACTGCATCGCGACCGAGCCAATCGACGGCATCGGGATTGTCGCAATCGGGGATCTGGACCTCCTCCAATCCCTTGGTGAGCGTGATCGACTTCGACGTGAAGCCGCACGGCGCAGTATATTCGATTGGTGTGGCGTCATCTCCAAGAAGCACGCGGACTTTCCCGCCGCGCAGGGTTTTGGGCTTTGCCATGGGTATCTCCATTGTTGGCAGTAGGAAGCCCCGCCGGATGACGGGGAGGAAAATTCCAAAAGTCGCTAGAGTTTTGGTCGTGTGGCGCGACAATGGCCGACGTGATACGTTCAGGCATGCCAAACGACGTTTTCAGATTTGCGCAGCGCGTTAGCACTTGGATGCTGAGCCCCGGCCTTATCAACCGGACCTGTCTTTTCGCCCTTGCGCTCGCGGTGTGGATATACATCGGAACCAGCATCGTGCTCACAGTCGCGGCCACTGCTGGTTAAACTCAAGGCTGCTCCACAACCGCAGTAAAGCTCAGGGCGGCATGACTGGTCTTGCCGTCGGGATCGCGCATGACGCGGGTTATCCGGTGACGAAAGGACACCATGGCGTTCTCCGCCAGCGGCAAGTCCTCATCATGGAGGGCGCGGCGCACTGCATCCGCAACCTTTCTGACCTCCGGAAAACCAACCGCTCGCGACCAACAATCGATTTGAAAGCTGATCTCGAATCCGTCGATGCAGTCGGCATCGTCGCTCAACTCGTCGCTCGGCCCCATCGACACATAGGGCCAGGCCGCGCCGGTATCTTCGATGCGCTCATTCTCCGGCGGCACATCGTCATAGACGCGGCCGGCCACCAGCGCCGAGACACCGGCATCAGTCTCCAGCCGCGCTACGATGGCGACCTGCAATTCATGGCTGGGCGAGGTCATGACGATGCCGCCGCCTTCGCGGCTTTGCGCACACCGGCCCGGATGCGGCGCGCGGCCGGCTTCTTGTTCGCCCGGTAGCTTGGGAAGAAATAGGGCTGCGCCTGCATCTTCTGTGTTCCGAACTCAACCCATCGCGCATAGAACGCGTCGTCGACACCGCTGCTCTTGTCGCGGGTGCCCGCATAGATGGTGATGGTAAGGTCGCCGCCAAGGGCACTCTCCGCCACCTTGCCGAGCGTCATGGCACCCTTCGGAACCTTACCCCATGTCCATCCGATACTATCGCGTAGCGCACCAGCACGGCGGCGCTCGTCTGGTGTTTTCAGTACCGGGACGAGGCTCTTGGCCATACGCACAATTTCGTCGGCCGCCTTTTCCAAAGCTTCCGTGATGTGCTGCTTAGCAATTTCGGGGAGCCGATCCAGCTTTCGTTGCAGCTTCGCCAGGCCGAGGATTTTGGTTGCCCGGACCATCAGCTCGCCACTCCGCGTTCCACGACCAGATACACCCACTGCCGATCTGTCAGGGCGTCCACCTCCCTGATGGCATAGGTCGTGCCGGTCCAGACATCATTCACGAACTCGCCGGAACGGGCGTCTCGCATCTGCCAGTCCTGCGTGATGGTGCGCGTCAATGAGCACGATCGCACCCGCACCTTCAGGACGCCGCGGCCTTCCAGCCTCGCTGCCATGACGGCCTCCCCGCCGCCGGCATAGATGAACGCGGCCCGGCGTTGGAACTGCTCGACGAACTGGCGCTGATGGTTTCCGGCATCATCCTTCACCCGGTCGCGCCGGTCGAAGGCAACGCGGTAGCGAAGATCACCCGCGCCCGCCATCGTCTACCTCCGTATCGTCAATCGGCTTGATGGCCTTGCGCGGCATTCTGACCAAAGCGGCCTTGCCGAGCGCGACAGCCTTATCCACACATTCGCGCTTCACTGTCAGTTCCATGCCGGCCTTGTAGGCAATGGTCGACATGGGCGTCGGCTTGTAATCGAAGTCGTGGATGAAGCGGACACGTGCCATTGTCAGAGCCTCCGAACCTTGTAAGGGGTGATCAGCGCATCCACCGCCAGCGGCAATTCAGTCGCAATGGTGCCGGTGACGGTTGCCTCGCGGCTGTTGAACCACTGCGCGACGAGCATGCAGATGGCCGTCTTGATGGGCGCTGGAACGGTGGAGCGCGCTGGAATGGCGGGCGTATCGCCATCGGCCGGCACCTTGGGAGCGGTGACGTACCCAGCCTTGTAGGTGATGCTCACCGGCCCACCGACCGACATATCTCTAAAGACGACATACGAAATACCACCGGCATCCGTCACCAACGAATAGCGATCCGGATCGACCTCGACCGTGCCGCCATCCTCGCCGAGATAGGTGACGCTGGAAATCGACATGACCGGCAGCAAAGGCAACGGCAAGCAGCTCTCAAAGCGGTCGAAATCCTGCCGCCATTCCTGCTCGACCAGACAGCGGCCAAGCACCCCGTTCCAACCATCGAACATCCCGGCTGCCGCTTCCAACATGGCCTCAAGGACGGGGCCGTCTTCCTCGGCCTCGACGATGACGAACCGCCGCGCTTCCTCCAGCGTGACCGGCAGAATTGCAGGCGGCGTGACGAGAACGGGGCGATGCATTACTCGGCCGCCTTGTTCTTGGGAGCGCCCTCAGCCTTATTGCCCAAGGCGTCCTTGGCCTTTTGCTCCAGTTTTGCCTTGGCCTCCGCCTCCTGCGCGGCGACCGCCTGCGCATTTTCCTCGGGCGTGCTGCGCGAGGCGTAGCCTTGCGGCGGATAGTTCTTCGCCAGATAGCCGGCGGCGACATATTCAGCCACGGTCGGACCGTCTTCGATAGCACCGATTGCCCTTGCGGCTGCCAGTAGCTCGGGCGGGCAGTCGTCGCCGATCTTGAAGTCGGTCGGGAAGGCTTCGCCGCGGCGGGCGCCGCGAAACGGTTTGGTGAACTTCATTGCCATATTCTCCGGTGGAAGGGTGGCAGGCGACCGAAGCCGCCTGCCTGTGCATTACGGGGCCGCCGGCGCGCCGATGCGGTGGTAGCGCATCCACTCCGGGTTCCAGAGCCCGCCGCCGACACGCTTGCGGGTATAGAACAGCACATAGGGTTTGCTGGTGTAGGGGTCGCGAAGCACGGACATGCCCACCCGGTCGAAGATGCGATAGGCCTGTGCCATGTTGCCGAACAGGACGGGGATGGTGCCGGCCGCCACGTCAGGCAGACCGGATAGCTCGTTGATCGGCTGTCCGAGGACCTGCGCCGGCTGACCCGCCTGGAACGGCGGCTGCCACAAGAAGTTGCCCTGTCCATCCTTCATCTTGCGGATGACGGCATGAGTCTTGCGGTTGGCAAACAGCGCCGCGCCCTGCGAGCGATCCTCCGGCAGATCGTAGATCAGATCAACCAAACCATCCGGTGTGAGGCCATTGGCATCGTCGGACAGCACCTCGGCAATCGGGCCGAGGGGATGACGCTGCGCTGCCGGCAGTGCCGCCTCCGTCGTCGCGTCGTAGCGCAGAACGCCCTTCGGCTTATTCACGCCGTCGCCGTTGATGAAGGCCGCACCTTCCTGATAGGCGAACTCGATATTGACCTCGCCGGCAAGCCAGGAAGCCATGTCGATTTCCGAGTCCTCCAGGATGCGCTCGGTCGCCGCCGGCATGGCGTAGATTTCACCAAAGGCGAATGCATAGGTCGCCAGGACCGAACCGTCGGTCTGCGGCCGTGCGGTCTTTTCGCCAACCCATGCGGATGTTGTGCCGTGCTGGTTGTAGAGCTTGGTGAAGCCCTGGCCGGTGACCGACTGGACGGAGGCGAAGCGGCGCATCGGCGAGATGTCGACCCGGGCATCCGTGATGGTCCGGTCCCATTCGACGGGCGCGGTATAGCCGCCCTTGGAGTCGTCGCCGACCTCATAGGAAGCAGTGATCTCGCCGGCCTTCATTGCCGCCTTGACCTGGCTTTCGCCGTCGCCGGTACGAAACCAGTCGTCGAACGTCGCCCGATACTCGCGATCTGCTTCGGACAGGCCGTCGTCGTCGCCGCCGCCATTGACCGACAGTCCGGCCAGTCTGGCGTTGAGCTTGTCGATTTCGGACTGATAGGCGGCGTTCGTCTCGGCAATCGACGCCTCGATACGGCCAAGCTTTTCGGTCGTCACGACATCGTCGAACCTCCTCGAATGCTCCTTGTCCTTCTCGGCCATCGAGGCCTTGAATTCGGCAAAGCTGGTGTTCAGCTGGGCAAACAGCCCAGCCAGATCGTCACCATTTGCACGAATGGCGACCGTACCGCGCAGCCGGCGCGGATTAAGATGCTTGCTCATGATGATCTCCTATGAGCGGATGGTGGAAAGCAGCTGCCGCATGGCAGCCTGCACACGGTCGTCAGCATCGCGCGTGACGGTTCCAGCGGCATCGCGCGCGCCGGTCTTAAGCGAGGCGACAAGGCTCTTGGCCTCGACGCTCGACATTCCCTGAGCCATGAACGCACGCTCCGCGACACGCTCTGGCGGAAGTTGCTTGGTGATATTGGCGGCGATCTTTGCCGCGCCTGCCGCCAGCTTGCGGTCGGCAAGGCCGCGCTCGATGGCGGCTTTGGCGTTGAACATCGAACCCTTGCCACGCCCCTTGTCCATCCATCCGGAGGCTTCCGGCTGTTCGACACCGGCACGCGCGGCATAGATTTCAGCCATCGCGCCATCGACCTCAGCCAGCAGCTCGGCCGCATCCTTTGCGTCATACTCGTTACCCATGACCACGGCCGAGGCCTTGTGGACCATGATGAAGGAACCGTCCGCCATGGCGATCTCATCACCCGCCATGGCGATCACCGATGCTGCGGAACCCGCCATTGCCAGCACATTGACCGTCACCTTCGCCGGATGAGCGCGCAGCAGGTTGTAGATCGCCAGACCCGACAGGAAATTACCTCCGGGCGAATTGACGTTGACCACGACATCGCGGTGACCGATCGAGGCCAGCGCACCACTAATCCGGCGCTCGCTGTTGTCGACGTCCGAGAACGGATCGCGACCGATCTGGCCATAGATCGAGATGACGTTGTCGCCCTCATTCTTGGCGGCACGGATATCGGCGTTGAATTCGGCCATCGCCTCATCGGGCGGATCGAACTGCAACAGGTCGGTATGCTGAAAAGCCCTGATCTCAGGGAGCTGGCGAAGGCTCATTGCCCATCCTCCTGTTGCCCCGGTGCGGCGGGAAGTTGTCCCGGCTTGGCCTTTCCAAGCTCCTGAAGCGCGCGCACCTCGTCGACGCCCATCCATGGCCGATGCCCGCCGGAACCCAGCGCCTTGGCGAAGAATTCTGCCTGGTCCTTCATCGAGCCGCGTAACAGTGCGCCCTCATTGAACTTGGCGTAAAAACGATCCTTCTCCGCATCGAGAAGCACCGAGCGATGGATCGCCTGCTCCCAGGCGGTGAACCATGGAGCGAGACCGTAGCGGACGAAGAACTGGCCGAGCACGTCGATGCCGGACCCCCACGAGGTATCATCCACCATCAGCAGCGGGCGCGGTACGCCGAACACCCGGCCGATTTCCTCGATCTGATGCTGACGGGTTTCCAGATGCTGGTTATCGCGGCCGGTCTGGCTGAACGGCGTGGCGTCCATTTCTTCTTCGAGGATCAGCCATTTGTGTGCATTGTCGGCATTTTCGCGTTCTGCCATGCTGGCCTTCAGCCGCTCATAGGCCTCGGGCGAAAGCTTCGCCTTGTGCTTGAGCGCCCCGCCGACGAGCATGCCGTTGCGGAACAGGCGTGCTGCCGCCTTCTCGGTCTGAAGCGCAAGGCCAATGGCCTCGGCCGCCTGCCTGACCAGCGACATGCCGCGCAGGCCGTCGGTGGACAGGCCGCGCAGATGCAGGATTTCCTCAGCCTTGAAAATCTGCTTCGGCCCCTTTGCCGGCTGGTAGTGGTATTCGACCGTCCAGTCATCATTCTGCCTGATCGTCACCATGCCGTTCGGCAGCGGTACCAGCCTGATCGGCCGCCCCATCGAGCGCACAACCAACGCAAAGGCATCGCCATTGACCAGTGCTCGCATCTGCATCAGCGCCTTGAAGTCGAATGCCGACTGCCAGTCGTTCGGCTGCCTGGTCAGCAGCTTGTACAGCGAATGGCTTTCCGCTTTCAGCCGCTCGTCGCCAGCCTCGAAAAGGTGCAAGGGCAGCATGCCGATGGTGTAGGAGACCAGCGACACGCAGCGAAACACCGTCGTGTTCTTCAGTGCGGTCGTGACGGTAACGTTCGCCCCGCTCTCCGTCATTGAGACGGCGCGCATCAGGTCGGCAAGCCGGTCGCCGTCGACCGTGAAATGGTTCTCCGGCATCGAGGCCGACACCAACGGAACGAATGGCACTGCCGCCGCCGGCCGTACGGTCGAACGTCCCGCGGGAGGCGAGAAAAATCGATCGATAAAACTCATCCAATTATCCCGCCTATACCATCAGGATGCCGCGCTCTTCGTAGACCGACGGGCCTTGTTCCTCGAACTCGGAATGCGCCGCACCGACCGCTTCGGAAATCGAGATCATGCCATCGATGCGGCCGCGAGACCTGCGCTTGTCGAACGCCCGGTTGTTCATCGGATCGGCCGTGATGATCGCGTTGGAGGCGCACATCGTTGTCACCGGACTGGCGTCGATGGTGATCGCGCCGTCGAGGATCGCGTCTTCCAGCTTCTCGATTGACTTCGGCATGCACAGCGCCCGCTCCACGAACACGATACGGGTGCCCTGACCGTGGCTGACCAGCTTCAGACCGCTGCCTTCCGGCTCATCCGGACCTTCGAAGCGCCAGGTCGGAAAATCAATCCGACTACACGCATCGATGAAGTCGCCGATCTTGGCCGCGTCGAAGGCGAGAAACTGCACATCGTGCTTATCGTTGAGTGCCTTCACCTTCGCGCCGACGAACTCGTAATCGATCGTGGCACCCGGCACCGCCTCGATCAGCTTCTTTTCGGCCCAGTCGGCATAGGGCGCATTGTCGTCGCGGCTGCGATCATGGATGCCGGCCCTGGTCGTGAAGTACCAGGTCTTGACGAACAGGTGCTGCTTGCCGGCTTTCTCCCCGCGCCAGCATGCCGACAGCGCAGTCAGGTCATTTTTCTTCGACAGGTCGAGCCCAAGCCAACAGGGCAGCCCGACCATCGCGGCTTCGTCAACCACGCCCTGGCAACTGTCCCACGCCTCCTGTGTTGTCCAGAAGCCTTCCGTGCCAACCGGGATGCCGAAATACAGTCGCTTCGTCGACAGCGCCTCCGACAGCATCAGCCTGGCCGTGTTCACTCGCTTCCTGACGTTGTCGATCGGATAGGTGACATCGAGCGCCGGCAGCGCCTTCGCCCACACCGCCTCGTTATCGAAGACCGTTTCGCGGTCTTTTTCATCGACCCGAGCGATGAAGCCGAACAGGCTATCGTCCTCGGCCTGCCCCGTGATGACCTTCTGGAACAACTCCGAATACTCGGTTCCGACGATCTGGTTGATAGCCGGCGTGTTTGTGCCGAGCACCATCAGCGGATCGCCGGACATCTTGTCGATGGCTGCCTTCCAGATTTGCAGCGAGTAGGCTGTCTTGAACTCGTGGATCTCGTCGGCCAGCACCGCATAGGGCCGAGGGCCGGAGATCGAATCCACCGACGCCATCGACTGGAATTTCGAACTGGTCGCCGGGTGCTCGATCCGCCAGGCATTGTCGCCGGTTCCGCGGATAACCACATCGCCGCGGCTTTCCAGGCTCTCGAATTCATCCTCGTCGCGATCCGGAAGGTTCGCCCGGCACATGGCGACGGCATCCTTGAACAGGACGTTCGCCTGATCCTTGTCGCCGGCGATGGCGTAGACTTCAGACCGCTCCTTGCCGGCATATCCCATCATGTCGATCCCGATGCCGGCCATCAGCGGCGACTTTGCCTGACCCTTGCCCGTTTCCAGCCACGCCATGCGGAACCGGCGCAGCCCATCTGACCGTTTCCAGCCGAACAGCGAGGCCACGACGAAGCCATGCCACGGCAGGAGATGGAACGGCTTGCCCTCTGCGATACCTTCTGTGACGGTGAGCACGGCCGGGAAGAAGCCGCAATGATGCTTGGCCCGGCCGACGTCGAAGACAAGACCACGCGCAGCACCATCATCCAGATCGCGCAAGTGACGCCGGCAGGAAGCCCGAACAAATTCACCTGCTACAACCTTTCCATCCAGCACATCGCAGGCGTATCGCGTGGCCAGATCATCAGCCGCCGGTCTTGCCGAGATAACCGTCACTCGCGCGCTCCCGGCGCTGCTTGCGCTCGACCTTCTGGACAGACCCACGACGACGCGGCGCGATGCCAAGCTCGGCTTCGATCCGATCCGCGTCCGATCCTGCCTCACGCATCGCCGTGAAATACGGGCTCACCCGCGCGATTGCTTTGCTGTTGCCGCGCCGAGGCTTCGACACCACGCCGTTTTCAGCGACTTCCCGATACATACGGTCAAACATCAGATAGGCGCACACCAGACGCTGGATCGAATGGCCGTTGGCCGCCGCCAGCAACTGCCGGTCCTTCAACTCCGTGGTGACGATGCGCCAATGCTCCTGGGCGGCGAGGATTTCCAGTTCGTCGTTGAACAGGCTCTGCCAGTCCGGCTCGACGACAATGCTGCCGGTGCCTTCAATCACGTTCATGACACCTCATCCCTTCGGGATGGCCCCAACTTTTTGCTCTGAAATCGGTCTCGGTGAAAATGGAGGGGGGGCGCGGGTCACCAGATCGATCGCCTCCAGACTTTTGACCACCCCCTCCTGCATCGCAAAATGGATGCCTTCGCAGGTGCGAACACGCCAACCCGGTTCAGCCATCACCCGGTCGCTCTTGAGGCCATTGCAGCGTCGGCAGGAGCAGGGCGTGTCCGCATACGAATGCTCCCCACCTCGCGATCGAAGTACAGAGCCTCGCAATGACCTTATTTGAATCCTTGCTAAACCCGATTGAGGCGCGCAAGGTTGTTTCTTCAGTAGCCATCGACACGGGCGCTGCTGTTTGAGGGCTAGCTACCCTGGCCCCAAACGAAAGGAGGACGATATGTCTTTCCTCTTCGACCGCTACCGGATCGTCACAACGATATCCAACATGGCCATCGGGGCCAGCTTTATCATGGTCCTCTACATCCTGATGCAGGAGTGGATATGGTGATCTTGACCTTTAGAGCATCGAAGACCACGGCGAAGCTGAAAAAGACACTGCTCCACCAAGTTCTCAGTAATGCCAACTATGAAACCGAGAAACTTGCAGGAGGTGTGGGCCCAGAGAACGAAGAGGCACGGAGGATTATCCGTCTTATCAAGGCTGCGACCATCGGTGCGGAGGCCTATCCGCTGTCAAAGACCTCACTGCACCGTGATCGCAATGCTGGCATCGACACATGGGACAATGAAGGTGGCGCTCCTAAAGGACCTCGCCGTCCTACCAAATGATACCGCGTGAAGCGGTACAAGGCGCGCCACACGGTTAAACCCGGCTCTAGAATAGCGGGACAGCGATGGTCTCACCAACGATGCGCTTCAACTCGTGTCGGTCGATGATGACGCGGTGCCGGCGCTCGTTGATCTCGGACGTGACGATCCTGCTCGCTCATTCCTCGGCTCCCTCGATCACCACGTTCGCACCGCTCATCCAGCCGGCGAGCATGAACAGCTTGGTTGCCATCCACATGCGCAGGCCGAACAGGCGAGGCATGCGGACACCTATACGGATGCTCTCCATCAGTTCTCTGCCGTCGATGACGATCTCGCTACGTGCCATGCTGCTTACCTCGCATTCCATGGGTGGTTCTTGTCCACCGGCCGCCCGTTGATGTCCGACCCGATGGTGTAGCCGCGTGCTTCTTCCTTCTGGATGAGCGTGTCGTGGCATGACTTGCAGACGGCTTCCGTGTTCTCCAGGTCGAAGAAAAGGCTCTCGTCGCCCTTGTGAGGCTTGATGTGATTGACGACCGCCGCGCGGGGATGATGACGGTCGCCGGTAACCAGCAGGCTGTCGCAGCGCTGGCAGGTGTAGAGGTCGCGGACCAGCGTCTGTTGTCGGATGCCGTGCGGACCGCACCATCGCTTGTCGCGGTAGAGGCGGCGGTACTGCTGAGCCTCCGTGGAGCGACGATGCAGGCGCTGCTGCTTGCCGGTAAGCGCCATGCTGGATACCTTGTAGATGGGAAACAGGAGGGGGTTATGAAATCTGCGATTGTAGCCGTCTTGGCGGCCTTGGCTCTGTCGGTATCTGCCTACGCGCATGGCGGCGGATGCCGGAAAAGCTCACCGCCCGGGCAATGCTGCCACATGGATAACAGCACCGGTCAGGTGCATTGCCACTGACGCCAGCATGATAGAGCGGCCGGAATTGGCGTCATTGTGCCACACGGGTAGGAGAGCACCTGTCTCTTTCTACCCGGCAACAGATGTGCTTCCTTCAGCGTCCCTTAACTCGTTCCCGAGGCTTGCCATGTACACACATATCCTGATCTCCACCGACGGCTCGGAACTCGCGGAAAAAGGCGTCGATCACGGCCTTTCGCTGGCAAAGGCGCTCGATAGCAAGGTCACGATCGTGACGGTTACCGAGCCATTCCCCGCGCCTGTTGGCCGGGCTGGCTGGGTCATTACGCCCAATGACATCGCCAGATACGGCGAGGAACAAAAAAAGGAAGCCGAAGAGTTGCTTTCCTCCATCAAGTCGAGGGCCGACAAGATGGGCATCGATGCCGCTACGGTCCATGTTCCTAACGACAAGGCAGCGCCGGCCATTCTGGAGACAGCACGGCAGGCCGAATGCAATCTGATCGTTATGGCGTCCCATGGACGTCGAGGCGTGAGCCGCCTTCTTCTCGGCAGTCAGACTGCGGAAGTCGTATCCAGCAGTCCGGTGCCCGTTCTGGTCGTTCGGTAAGAGAGAAACACCTGAGAAGCCGGACGATTAAGCCCGACTCTCCAGTTAAGGATCGGGAAGGCAGTAGGCTATGCGTTTGAAGTTTCACCGCCCGTAATATCAGGACTTTGCTAAATTGACGCGTATCAACTGTGTTCCGCCCGCCGAACTCACCACACCCCACCTGATTGCTGAATACCGCGAGCTTCCACGTATATTCGGTCTGGTCCGTGCCGCAATAGAGCGTGGAGAAAAACCCGATGATAGCCGTAACCCGGCAGAATATCGCCTGGGCCAAGGACATGTTCGGTTCTTCTATCCACGCCTCGGGTACCTGGCTAAACGCCAAAAAGAATTGATCGACGAAATGCTAAAGCGCGGCTATTCGCCAAGCTTCAAAAATCCGGAGGCCCTGCTCACTGGCATTCCTGTCGAGTGGCATGGGGAATGGATACCATCAGCCGCCGCTACTGCTCTCAATAGAAGCCGGATAGCGGAGCGTCTTAAATAGCACCCTTAGAAATCAACCGGAATGGAAATGAAAAACCCGCCTTCGGAGGCGGGTTCGGACGCAACTTTGCGATGATGACAATCCAATAGGGGGTTTCGTTACCGAAGTCAAATGGTTTCGCGATCGAAATGAGTCTTTCGGCTCACAAAGTTGAAATGGATGGCGCACTGGCGCAGGTCGTTGGCAAGAACCGTGGCGATGGCGCGCTTCTCCTGCTGCTCCCGTGTAGCGATTTCATCCGATGTTGCGCCTTGGACGCAGTAGAGCATCAGGCGCTCGAAGGAGAGCCGCCCGATTTCGTCGACCAGACCGCGCAGCGCATCGATCGCGGCAACACGACTGTCCGATATACCGGTTCTGTGACCCGCCTTGGTGCCACGAAGGAAGTCCGCCGAACTCGCGACCGTAGCACCGGCACGCTCCCAAAGAATGGCGAAATGGTTGCCGGCATAGAACAGGGCGCACGGTTCCCCGCGACCATACCGCCATTCGAAGGAGCCCGGCCGGCACCGGATGGTCAGATGAGCGCTCCGCTGACTGGAAACCCTCAGGCGGACCTTGGCCAGCACCGCGCCGTCCTTGCCGCCATCAGCCCGGATCAGGCGAGCGATACGACGCTGTTCGTTCACACGCTTGGATTTACGTTCCTTCATTTGTACCTTGCTTCTCGCTTGATGAGGGTGCGGCGCTCAGGGGTGAGTTTGACCCATGCTGCGCGCCAACTGGTGGGGGCTTTGTAGATCGGCCCAGGCGGATCGATACGGAACCACTTGCCGGATGCGTCGAGGAAGTATCGCCGCGGATCCGTATCGAAGCTGCCCACCATGTCGGAGAACAGCAGTTCGCAGATCGTGCCATCTGCCTTCGCGTCCTTCATCGGCCGCCATGGATTGACGCGGTCGTAGGCTTCTCGGGCTTTGCGCTCGGCGATGGTCATTGGTCTACCTCGATCTCTTTGCGGATCGCGTCGGTCCCAAGCTTGAGCAGACGCATCATGACAGTCCGTTCGGCGTGAGGCATGACGTGACAAGACAGATGAAAAAGATTCTGGCCAAGCCACCAGCGAAAGCGCCTCATCGGCTTTCCTCCGATTCGTGGCGCAGGAGCACCTGGCGCAATTCGTCTGCCCTCCTGATCGTGTCACGGGAGATCAGGCCGCCGTTGCCACCAACGAACTTGCCGCCAATCATCGCGCCACAGTCGTCGAACGTGATGGCGTCTAGCAGGGCTTTCGCCGCGGTTGCGATTTCATCGCTCATCCCGCCACCTCGATAAATTTTCTGATGGAGACGGAGCACCTAATCTTGAATCGAGAACGTCTCGAAAATAAATCATCGGTTGGCGCTCGATTCCGGCGCCACCCTTGTTGATCACCAACGTTTTCAGTGAGGTAGAAATGAACTCGAAGGTATTTGATAGGCCCGTCTATCTGAAGGAACGCAAGGAACTGATCCGAGAGATAACGTGCTTGGAAGACGCCATCGACTTCTTGGAGGAACGGCCTGAAAAGGATCGCGATATCATTTACGATGCTACCTTGAAGACCTGCTACATGGCCTTCGACGGGCATAAACCACTTCAGGTCGCTCGTGATGCAATCCGAGCCTACGGGAAGAAGAAAGGCATCCTTGTAAAGGAACCGGCGGTGCAGCCGTGGATGGTCACGTCTCCCTCTGGTGGCGGGCGCGTGTCCGCATAAAGGTAAAAACAATTGGGAGAGGCTGCCCATGCGGCCTCTCTATTCCAGGATCAATCTGACGCGACGAACGAACTTTGATGCTGGAGTTGGAGGATGAGTGCTCATGCTGCTGCCTTTCGCTTCTTCCGGGTCTTCCTGAACCACTGGACGGCCAGCGCGCGCCAAACTGGCACCTTCTGCGCCACGCTGAACACCTTGGCCTCATGCTCGGCAGTCTTGCCGCTGGTCTCGATTTCCTTCGTCAGATCCTCCGGCTCGAACTGGTCGCAGAACTCCGGCTCGGTCATGAGGTATTCGACGGCCTTGATGTGATCGGCGGCGATGGGCGCAAGGTTGGCCTTGGCCAGAACTTCCAAAACCATGCGGGCCTTCATGACGCCGCGCTTGTCGACGAGGGCCTTGATTGCCGAAATGGAAATCGTCTCGGCAGGCTTGAAATCCGACCGGCTTGGCGGCGATCGCATGATCGTCACGCCGGCGCGCTCGCAGGTTTTCAGCACGTCGAGGGCGTCGTCATCGCCGGCTGTGACTTCGGCGAAGAACACCTGCAAGGGCGTGACAGCCACGCGCTGGGTGTTCTGCCCAACGAAGGCCGCAGCCTGTGCTGCCGTCTCTGCCGCCTCGACGATCATCACCGGGATCATGGTGATGTCGGGATGGCTCGCCGCAGCAATCGCTGTGTGCTGGCCGTCCAGAACCTTCAGGACAGTCTGGCCATCGTGCTCGGCATAGGCACAAATGGGTGGCTTAAACTTGGTCCAGCAGAACGCCTCAACGATGCGCCTGATTTGACGCAGGCCACGCTCACCGACCGAACGCTGATAGGCTGGATCAACGAAGAGTGCCTTCGGATCAACCCGCTCGCATATGGGCTCGCCTGTCACGGGCTCATCCGTGTCGAGGTCAGTGATGTTGATAGGCTCGATAGGGCGAAGACTTTCGACCGGGCGGAAAGCGCCGGTTCGGATCTGATCGTTCACCGTCTTGATGGCGAGCTTGACCGTCGCGTCATCCGCCATCGGGAATTCCGTGGCGATCATCAGGGCGATGAACGACGCGCGGTCCTCGTCGCTCGTCGGCATTCCTCTGCGGCGCAGGTCGTCGACGACGTGGTCGGCGATGGTGGCATGGTCGGTCATGCTGGCACCCTTTCGGTTTGGCGCTCGCGAACGGCGTCAGCAAGAATCGCGGCAAGGAAATGATAGGCAGCGTCAGGCTTGCCGGGAGGCGCTGCCGAAATTTCGGTCCGCACGAGAAAATTGAGTTGCTTGACCTCTTCGTCGGCGAGCGTGGCGCAGAAGGTTTCCGCCGACTGGCGAAGGTCGAAGGCGAAGTTGCAGAACGTGACGTAATCTTGATCGATCATGCCGGCACCGCCTGCGGGAAAAGCTCCCGCGCTTTTGCCAAGGCCTGCATGAACGCGCCGTGGTCAACCCACTGCTTCATTGCCATATGCTCAGGCCACATTTCATCATGAACATTGTCGGTCGATATCCAGTAACCGCCGCCGCCTGGAACCTCCTCAAGCGCGATTGTGGTGACGCGCCACTGGCTGTTGCGCCACAGTTCCCGCTCGCCTTCGAGCAGGTAGTTTTCATCGAAACCATGCGCGTCTCTGCTCATAGATATTCCTCCCTTCCGAGGGGCTGATAACTGCCTGGGATTTGCTCGAAGCGGCGGTCAGCTCCAACGAACTGGAGCTGGATCGATCCGACCATGCCGCAAACCGGTTGACGTCGGATCTTCTGCGAGATGACGAAGGTCACGCCCTTCTGGTAGTCGCGGTAGACGACGATCCCTGCGTCCGCCTTGTTGCGCCAGTGTGCGCTTCCCGCGAGGTCATAGAGTTGCGGCACCGGTTCCCGGCCGTCGACGGGCGGACCAAGCTTGCGCGGATGGATAACCATCCAGACGGTGCAGTCATGGAGCTTTCCGAACCGCTTGCACTTGGAAATCAACTGCGACACGAATTCGGTTTCGGTGAGTGTCGAAGGGCGCGAGGCTTCGATCTCATTGTACGGATCGAGCACGATGTTGGTCACGCCGTACCGGATGACGGCGGCGCGCGCACGCTCCAGAAGCCAGTCAATGGAGGGGGTATGCTCCAGCGTACCGATCAGGAATACACGCTCTCGAAGCCACAGCATGGCGTCTTGCACATCGCCCGGAGACATGCGCAACGACGGACCGTCGTAGAACGGATTTCCTGCCCAGATTTCGCAAAGGTCTGCGATCTGGTTTTCATGCCCGGTCTCTGGAGAAAATATCGCCCATCGCTCGTCACGAAGCCGCGCCGTCTGCACGATGATCTGCGAAAGAACTCGCGATTTTCCGTGGTTTGGAATACCCGTTACGGCGACAAACTGGCCGGGAATGTATTTGAACGCCCTGTCCAGTTCTGGCCATCCGGTCGACCTCGGTTGCGGTCCTCTTCCGTGATAGAGGTCCATCACGCCAGCCGAGAAGTCATCGATATCGTGCAAGCCTTCGATCGGCCACGGCTCGGCGAACTCGACGGATCGGCGCAGATCGTCGGCGCCGAGCTTCACAAGGCATTCGTTTCCATCCTTGATGCCGGTCGGCATCTTGACCCGATAGCAGCGGTCACGGCCAACCCGTTTGGCGATTTCCTGAGCCAAACGCTCGCCCGGCTCGTCCATGTCGGTTGCGATCAGAACCCGCTTGACCTTCGTGATAAGTTCCCAATGGGTGCCGAAAGGCTCGTAGCGCTTCTCGCTCTCTTCCAGTCCGGAGGGTGCCCCGTTCGGCAGGGACACGACATGATGGAAGCCGGCTTCGACGAACGACATGACATCGATCTCTCCCTCGGCGATGATCAAATCCTCGCCGGCACCGATGGAATCCGCATTGAAGAAAACCGGCTCGGGATCCTTCTCCTGGCGGAAGTGCTTGTCGGCCGTGCGGTACTTCACGTTCCGCAGTTCGCCGTCCCACTCGTAGGGGAACGCGATGCAATCCTCTTCCTGCTTCGTTTGCGGAAACCATTGTCGGGTCTTGTAGATCCCCATGTTCTGGACGGTTTCCGCCGAGATGCCGCGCTTGCCGAACCAAGTCAGCAACGTCTCCGGACGGTCGCGACGTGCCGGGCGTTCGGGTTTGCGGTAAACCCTGCGCTCCCGAGCAGGGCGATATCCCTCACCGCCTGCGCCGCCCGAAAAGCCACAGTGGTGGCAATGCCAGACGGCGCGCCCTTCCGCCTCGACCGTCACGCTGAGGCAGGGATCGTTCTTCTTCCGTCGGTTGCTGCTGCAAGCCGGGCACGTCGTCTTGTGGCTGCCGTGGCGATAATCCCGCAGACGAATCCCGTTCTCGTTGAGGGCGTTCTGGACATCGGCCATGTCAGCGCCTCCCGCCGAACAGGAAGTCGTTCGTCAGCTCGTCGTCGGCGCGAGGTGTACCGCGACCGGTCCCGCTCTTTCGCGCCTTCCGGTCGTCGGCAGATTTGCGGATCCAGTTTCGCCACGCCGCTGTCCAGTCGAGCTTGACGCCCTTCTGCCCGGGCTGCTGCCGCCAGTGGTCGCGAAACCTGTCCGCCTCCCGGTCGATCTCCGGATCCGTGAAGCCTTCGTTCTCGCCGAAGGATCGATCCGGCTGCCAATCATCCGGCAATCGAAAACCGCGTTTTTTGGAAGAACCGATAGGTTCTTCTTTTACTACTATCTGAGCTTCTGAGATTGGTTGAACATCCGTTGAACGCTCGCTGAACGGATGTTGATCCGGTTCCTTGTTTTTCCTACGCTTTTCCGCAGATGCCTTGCCCGCGAAAGATTGTTGCTTCAGCATTTTTGCGCGGTTGCTGAACGCATTTTCGCAGCGCACATTCCACAATCCGCAGTTCAAACGGACTATTTTTTCGTCATCGACCAACATGTCGACGACCTTTCGGAATGTGCGCGTGTCGGTCCCGCACATCCGCGCCAGACGCTCGTCCGGCTGATCCAGGGCAACTCCGCGATTGTACATTTCATTGAGCAGCACGGTGTAGATTCCGACTTCCAGAGCTTTCATTCCTCGGATGCCGCCCAGGAAATCATCCTGAAACCACTGCACATAAGGCAGCAGGCAATGACGGTAATCCGGCACATATTCAGGAGGCACGGCTACCTCCTCATCGCCAACCAGCGGTGAAAGAGGGCGTTTGCGATATACGCCTCCAGCAGCCCGCCAGAGCGCCGGAGCGCGTGCATCGCGTCGAGATAGTCGTCGAAGGCGTCCCGCTCCCGGTTCCGCGCGTCGGCGCTTGAATGCCGGCAATCGGAAAGGCCAGGCGCTTCCTTCCGTGGGACTGCATCGAGGCCGCTTCCTTCCGTGGGACTGCATCGGGGCGTCATCCGTGCGCCCTCCGATAGACCTGCATCTTGCGCGCCTTCTCGACGGCCTCGGCGACCTCGTATCGGTCGAGGCCGAAGCGCTCCTGAAGTTCACGTCGAAGGCCGTCAGACCAGCGGGGAAGCCCGGCAAGCCACATGGCAGCACGGGTGACGTTGTCAGTGGGGGAGAGGAGGCGGCTCATACGACCGGCCTCTTGGAAGTGCCGTAACGCGCCACCAGCCACCCGTAATTGATACCAGCGATCCGACGTGCTTCAGCCGCAGAGATCACACGCGCCCAATGATGCGGGGCAATGCGGTTACGTTTCTTCATTTGGAACGCGGCCTCTAGGCCGCATTCGATATCGGACGCAAATTCGCGGACAGTCGGCCATCGACCGATGAGTTCAGCAATCGTTGACGGAGTGGTAACCATGCCGACATCGTACCCCTTGTACGAGCATCGCGCAAGTGACATTCGTTCGGCATGTACGATAAAAAGGAGGCAAAGTGTACGAATGAAAAATGAGCCCCGATTTCGACTTCAGCAAGCTCGCGCAAAAGCAGGGTTCAACAGCCCTAGCGAAGCGGCGCGGGCTTTCCCCCGCGACATCAACAGGAACACGCTGATAAGCCATGAGAACGGAAATAGAGCGATCTCGAAGAAGGCGGCCGAAAAATATGGTGAGCTGTTCGGGGTTGCGGCCGCGTGGATCCTCTTCGACACGACAGACGAAACTGGCGCAGCCGTGCCTAACGAAGTATCACTTTCACGCGTCGGCATGACGGCCGCAAAGGTGGCGGGCGTCGTAGAGGCAGGCACGTTCCGTGAGGTCGACGAATTCGATCAGTCAGAGCGGATTGAGGTAGCCCTACCCCGCGACGAACTATTCCCGAACGCCCGCCAGCTGCTGTTCGATTGCTCTGGCGACAGCATGAACGACCTTAAGCCGCGGCCGATCCTGCAAGGAGACCGATTGGTGTGCCTCGCCTACGATGACGTGGAGCACCTGGTCGAGCTAAAATCTGGCATGGTGGTTGTCGTCGAGCGAACGCGCGACAGCGGCCATTTCCGCGAATGGTCGGTCAAGCAGATCGAGCTTTATCCCGACCGCGCCGAATTTCACCCGAGATCTACGAACCCGAAGCATAAGCCGATCGTTATCCGGCAGGATCATGACGCCGACGACGGCGTGACTGTGCAGGTAATCGCGCTGGTGCGGCGGGTTATGAACGAGATGCCGGGATTCTAGAGATGAACAAGCCCAAGCCTCCCTGCGAACGTGCCGCTCGCGCCCTGTGTACGTCGAAAGCAGCGTTGTCGCCGGAGGAATGGGAGAGGGTGAAAGCTGAGGGGCCGCACGGTTGAGCCACACGACCGACTTCATTGCCGAACTGTATCGCGCCGCCAACGAGATCGGAAAGCTGACGCCCTTTGAAAAGCGCCGGCTTATCGAAAGGGCCGTCATCACCGTGCGAGACATGCGGGAGCAGGCGGCCGCCTCAGATCCAGATCGGACAGGCGGTGACGTGCTCGACGGCATCGAGGCGATCACCCTCGATATCGCAAGCGTTCCTGACGCTCTCGTCGGTCATGCGATGCTGGAAGCCGCCGATATGATACGAACGCTCAAAATTCTGCTAGACGCTAAGGGCGAGACCTTGGACAAGACTTAGGATCCGGAGGCGTGAGCGGTGTAATCAAGACGCTGCGGGTGCTGATGGAGGAAAAGGAAGCGTTGCTTCGAGGAGAGTGAAGTCGGGATCAAGCGGCGCTGAACTTAGTTGAGCGCCGCCTAGAGGCGGCATGGAGGGGAAATGGCGCTATCCAGTGAAATGCGAAAATTGCTGAACAAGTGGCAGACAGGGACATCCTGGCCGAAACGCTTGGAGTGGGTCGAAATCACAGGAGTACGAGGTTGGACCGGTCAGAGAATTGACTTTCAGTTTCCGATCACTGCCCTCGTAGGCGAAAACGGCTCGGGGAAAAGCACAGTCCTTCAAGCTGCTGCGGCCAGTTACAGGTCTGCTCCGAAGGATCGCTACGCCTCTGACTTCTTCCCTGACACGCCCTTTGAGAAGATAACCGGAGCGACAATCCGGTTTTCGTATCGGCAGGGGCAGAACACAGCAACGGGCACAGTACGCAAACCGACAAACCGATGGCGCGGGAACCCGGAGAGGCCTGAGCGACCAGTGGAGTATGTGGATTTGCGCCGTATCCAGCCTGTTGGGGCGAGAATGGGCTACGCAAGAATGCTCAAGTCGGGTGTGGCCGAAGGCGTCTTCACAGCCTTCGATATCCCGCGCCTAGCTCGCCTCACGGAGATAGTTGGCAAGAAGTATGTGAAAGCTGGCATATCCACAACAGATGCCGGCGAGGACAAGCCGATACCGGTCCTAGAAATTTCTGGTACGCGCTATTCGGGCTTCCACCAAGGGGCCGGAGAAATTGCGGCCGCAGAACTTCTGGCCGTAGATTATCCGAAATATGGTCTTGTGCTGATTGATGAGGTTGAAACTTCGCTTCACCCCAGAGCTCAGCGGCGATTGATGCGAGACCTCGCGCGGATAGCGCGAGAGCAAGAACTGCAGATCATTCTGTCGACGCACTCCCCATATGTTTTGGACGAGCTCCCACCAGAGGCGAGAATTTATCTTATGGATGGCGCAGCCGGGAAGGCAGCGGTTGTAGGAGTCAGCCCTGATTTCGCTATGACGCGGATGGATGAAGAGCAGCATCCAGAATGCGATATCTACGTCGAAGATGTCAGAGCAGAGATATTAATTGCAGAATCACTTGCAAGAATTGATCGCGATCTGCTCTCTCGGTCGAAAATAATCCCCTTTGGTGCAGCGTCTGTAGGCGTTGCCCTAGGTCAGATGGCCAGCCAAAACCGCTTCCCCCGACCCTCGCTGGTTTTCCTCGATGGGGACCAATCAGCATCAGCAGGCTGCATTCTGCTGCCGGGAGATGAAGCCCCAGAAAGGGTTGTTTTCGAGGCACTTCACAACATCCAATGGGTTGGCGTGCCGGAGCGAATAGGGCGCGCGGCATCTGAAACAATCGACGCCCTTAACCAAGCAATGTCTAGCATTGACCACCACAAATGGCCGAACGAGGTGGGCGACAAACTGGCTGTAGGCGGGAACATCGTGTGGCAAGCCCTTTGCTCAGCATGGGCAGAGAAGTGTGCAAGCCAATCAGATCTAGACGGAATCGCGCTTCCCGTCAGAGACGCCTTATCCCCCTAAATCTATGACGCCCCGCTTCGGCGGGGTGTCTTTTTGCCTACAGCCTCTGTAGCGCCATCAGTTGCCCGGTGAGGTAACCCCGCCCGCCTTTCCGGCGGGCTTTTTCGTTCCGTCACGCAGCAAATGACCGGCGACCGCCAGCGTCGAATTCACGGCAAGCGGCAGAGATATCCGCCATGAGCCAAGGCTTCGGCGGGGTACACATGCGTGATACGCCCTCCGCATCAATGAAGTTCATGACTGGCAGGATACAGAAGTCGTCATCGTCGCCGACTGGCCCAAGCCGTGCGATCTTAAAGCTGTGACCGGGAAACCGGTTGCCCAGGTAAGCCTCCATCCGCTCCTTCGCCGCGAAGATCTCCGACCGGCGCGCGTATGGCGGCACGATGATGAATTCCAGAACCTCTTTCTCAATGGTCATGAACATATCCTCCTTCTATGCCGACGAGCTGCGCAATGACGCTTCCGCAGGGCCGGCAGTTGAATTTCAGATCGCCCAGAAAGGCGCTCTCGATTAACTCCTCCGGATCGCGAGGGATGCCTTCCCCGACCGGCAGCTTAATGTCTCTCGTGCTCTCTCTCATGCAGTTGTCGCACCGCAGGTAAAGCGTGAACGGCGTTGTCGCCGCTGGAACCACCAAGCCCATTTTGTTCTCCTTTTGTTTCCATAAGAGCAGAACGCGCGATGAGAGTCGAATCGATTCTTGGAGACGCAACCGAACGGTTAATAAATGAAGATCGTACAAAACGTACTTGACGAACGGTTGATAATTTGCGTACATAAAGTACGAGAAAGGCAGATGGGAGATACTAAATGACCTTCACCACCACTACCCCGGCTGCGGTTCGACGAGATCGATCTGCCCGAGCAGCTATCATCGGCACTGAACTTTCCGATGGCGGTGGGTACATTGTCACGACGGGTGTGACTTGGGTTTCCGTACCGTGCCAGCAGAATAGCGGCTGACGGCGCCCCACGCGCCGCGCCTCACCTTTTCCATTTCTGAGGATACGACAATGCCGAACACATCGATTCAGGCAGATGGCGGAGCTATGCCCGCAGCCTCTGCGAACGACGAAGCCCTCTACACCAAAGATAACTTTCCGATCCCCTATGCCGGCATCATGCCAACGGATGACCTGTTTGCGGCGCGGGCCTTCCTGCGCGTCGTTCAGGGCGCGATTGAGCGAGCGTGCGGCAACAGGCACGGCATGAGCAAAGACGAAGCAAATGACATGCTACATGTCGTCGGCACCGTGGGGGACGCACTGGAAACATTGCAGCGTCTTCTGGATGACAGCGAAATCCCGAGCATGCACCACGAGTATGCGCGTATCCGCCGTGAGCGTCTTGTGGAAGCATCGGAGGTCGCACAATGAAAACGACCCGCCGCACGTTTCTTGGTGGTCTCGTCGCCACATCTGTCCCGGCGTTCGGCGTCTCTGCCGCCGAACCGGAAATTCAAAGCATCGACGCTTTCCTTGCCGAAGCCTCGCCAGACGAACGCGCCCGCTATCATGCGAAGGCTCTTGCCGAGGTCATGGCCGAAATGCACCCGGATCATTCGTGGCGAAGCGAAATCGATCACAAGCACCATTTCGTTCTCACCGTCGGCGATCCGGGGAAACGCAAGTCTGCCCGCGTTGCAAAGGTCCATATCGATGACGGGCCTCTGCTTGCCGACGATGTAACTGGCACCACAGCCTTTGCGAACTGGGAGGCGGGCCGATGATCTCCAGTGGCTTCCCCACTTGGCGCGGCCGGCCCATACCTCTGACGCGCAAGGCTATCGAGGACGAAATCGAGAGACTGATTGCCTTCTGGATGTTGCAGATGGTGACCTCGACCTTGAGGACGACGATATCGAAGACATCGATGAGCGCGAACCGCCCTTCGAGACGATCCTTGGAGGTATCGGCGCATGAACACGCGGAATGAAGCGCTGCGAAAGCAGAAAATCGCCGCGGTCCGGGAAGAATTCCATGACTTCAACGATCTTGTCGATGCGATGCAGATGATCGCGTCGACGGAAGGAGTTGGGAGATGAACCAGACCCTCAAGAGCCTCCAGCGGGTGGCTGGCTCCATCCGCCAACAGCGCAAGGAACAAACGCGCAAGCAACACATCGCCGACCTACAGGCGAAACTCGAGAAGATACGGGAAGAATTTCGCGCTGAGGAAGCGCGTGCCGAATTTGCCGAGCGGCAGGTGCGCCAGATCGCGGCCGAACGAGACCTGTGGAAACATCAGGCGCAGGAAGCGCTGACCAAGCTGAAATCGCTGGGGGTGACGACGTGAACCCGCTCGCCGCCTTCGACCAACTGATAACCGAGGCCGATGCCTGTAAACGATACCCGCTACTTCTCAGCCCGCGTGAGTTGCGCGCGGCGCGACAAAATGCGGAAATAGCCTGGACGGAGGGGAAGAAGGGGGTGGTGCTCTATCACCCTCGCGACCTCGCCGAGTATCTGGGTTCCAAGTCGCGTGGAGTAAGCCAATGTCGAAAAGGCTCTGGGAATATGGTGGGTACTGGATCGCCGGCGCCCACGGCACGGAAACGCTCTATGCCTACTGGTACGACGACGGAAGACGCGCAACGCGTCGCCGATCGCTTGGCACAAAAATACTCGACGAAGCGAAGGAGCGACTGATTGCGCTGGCCGGCGCGTCCAAGTCGGACACGTCGCGCTCGCCGGATCGCGTGATGCTGCTGGTCGCGCTTGATCACTATTACGACCACGACGTCAGCAAGAAGCCGTCGGCCGATCAGGCGTTTCGTTCGATCACTCTGATCAAGGAATTTCTTGAAGAAAAGATGTTGCCCACGGCGGCCGTGTCGGCGTTCGGGCCGATCCGGCAGCGGGAGTTTATGACGTGGTCGCGTGACAAGCACGAGCATTCGGCGAACACCATCGCTCGCAATCTGTCGGTGGTGTCGGCCGCGTTCCGGTTCGGCAAGCGCCTCGTGGTGGTGAAGGATGGCCTTGGCAACGATCAGGAGATCCAGTTGCTCGACATGGCCCCCGATGTCGTCACGCAGGCCAAGCGCGTCGCGGAGCTTCTGGACCTTCCGCCTCCGCGCCCGCGCGAATGGCTGCCGACCTATGAGGAGTTCGGTAAGTTCATCGACGCGATCGACGTTCGGAAGGAAAACCTCTTCCGCTTCGTCGTCCTGTCGCTCAACACCTGGGCGCGACCGTCCACGGTACTGGAGTTCCGCGACAACGAGGAGGCGGTGAACCGGAGGTTCGGAACGATCGACCTCAACCCGCCCGGCCGGCGTCAAACGATCAAGTACCGCCCGAAGATCCGGCTGACGAACAATCTCGCCGGCTGGCTCGATCTATGGAAGGAACAGGGCAGGGGGATGGGCGATAATGGCGGACCGGCCTTGGACGATGCGCCAGAGCGGCATCGCGGCGCGCCGATGATGTGGGATGGAGCGCCAATCAACGCGATCAAGCGGACATTCGTGCGCCACGCCAAGGATTGCGATCTGCCGAACTTCACGCCCGGAACGATTCGGCACTTCATGGCGACGATGGTTCGCCGACAGAAGCCACCCGTTGACAAGGAGCAGCGAGACGTTTGGCTCGGTCACGACGAGAAGCGCACGGCCAACGCCTACGAAGCCTTCGACCCGGATTACCTGCTGGACTGCATGCAAGCGACGGAAAAGGTGATCGCGGAACTGCAAAAGCACACGAAACGGCCGCTTTTTGCGTGCAAGAAACGTGCAAGGCCGGTTTTGAAGGTGGTCGGCGGTCGGAATGATGCCGCGTAACTATTTGATATTCTTGAGTTCGGATGGTGGGCGTGACAGGGATTGAACCTGTGACCCCTACGATGTCAACGTAGTGCTCTCCCGCTGAGCTACACGCCCATCCGATGAGGCGCATAGACCACAAAACCTCCGGCAGCGTCAATAGATATCGTCAGCTTTTTTTCGCCTTTGATTTTGCGGTCTTTTTCGCGCCTCAGGCGGCCAGCATCTTGTTCACTTCATCCACAAGATCGCGCAGGTGGAATGGCTTCGACAGCACCTTTGCATCCTTCGGCGCCTTGGAATCCGGATTGAGCGCGACGGCGGCAAAGCCGGTGATGAACATGACCTTCAGGTCGGGGTCGAGTTCGGTGGCGCGGCGTGCAAGTTCGATGCCGTCCATCTCGGGCATGACGATATCGGTCAGCAGCAGCGAGAAGGGTTCTTCGCGCAGCCTGTCGTAGGCGCTGGCGCCATTGTCGTAGGACAGAACGTCGTAGCCCGCCCTTTCCAGCGCTTTCACCAGAAAGCGGCGCATGTCGTTGTCGTCTTCTGCGAGGAGAATCTTGGGTGTCATGGAATCCGGGAACCGTTGTTATGATTGTCGCCTTCGCGGGCTGTTCCGCTACGAAAGCGTATTCGCGTAAATATAGCGTGAATGTGGCGGGACAACAGCCCGCCGCACGCCGGCCAGTATGGACACGGCCGCAGGGCGCTGGCAACATGCGCGGGAAACGGGCAGAAGCGACGCCGAAGGATGCAGATGACGGAAGGCCCCAGCGAAAACAGAGACTTCGAAGTCCTGGAGCCTGCCGGGCAGAGCGTGCCCCTCGTGTTCAATTCGCCCCATAGCGGCCGGCGCTACCCGGGCGCCTTCCTGGAGCGGTCCAGGCTCGACGGGCTGGCCATCCGTCGTTCCGAAGATCATTACGTCGACGAACTCTTTTCGGTTGCCCCGGCGCTCGGCGCACCGATGCTGGTCGCCCATTTCCCGCGCGCCTGGCTGGACGTCAACCGCGAGCCCTATGAACTCGATCCGCGCATGTTCGATGGATCCTTGCCGTCCTATGCCAATATCGGTTCGATGCGCGTGGCCGGCGGGCTCGGCACGGTGCCGCGGGTGGTCGCCGAGAATATGGAGATCTATCGCCATCGTCTTCCGGTGGAAGAGGCGCTGGAGCGGATCGAAACGGTCTACAAGCCCTATCATGCCTGCCTGCGCCAGCTGCTCGTGCGCACCCATGTCGCCTTCGGCCTGGCGGTGCTGATCGATTGCCATTCCATGCCCGGCAACATCCGTGTGTCGGGAAGCGGCTTGCGGCCCGATTTCATCATCGGCGATCGCTACGGCACCAGTGCCTCGGCGGAGCTGTCGCTGACGGCCATGCGGCTTCTGGAGGACATGGGTTTTTGCGTCGTGCGCAACAAACCCTATGCCGGCGGCTTCATCACCGAACATTACGGCCGGCCGGCCAAGGGGCTGCACGCCCTTCAGATCGAGGTCAACCGCAGTCTCTATGTGGACGAGACGACGCTGGTCCGGAAACCGGATTTCCCGGTGCTCCAGGCGGCGATTTCCGCGTTCCTGAAGGATTTTTCCGATTGCGTGGAGGAATATGCCGCCGACCGTTCGCTCGCGGCGGAATAGGCTTGGGCCGCGCTGCGCGGTTTCGTTTTCGTCCCGGATGCCTTATGCAGGCGTCTTCCTGAATCCTTTCCCCTTCATTCTTCTTCGAAGAGAGTTCGCATGCTTCCCGATCGCGCCTTTTTCGACCTTCTCGCGGATGCCGCCGGGAAGGAAACGCTGCCGCGCTTCCGCGTCGGCGCCGATGTCGTCAACAAGCAGCAGGGCGGTTTCGACCCGGTCACGGAGGGCGACCGTGCGGCGGAAACGGCGATCCGGCGTCTGATCGAGGCGCGGTTTCCCGAGCACGGCATTCTTGGCGAGGAGCACGGTTCGGTCGGTCTCGATCGTGAATACGTCTGGGTCATCGATCCGATCGACGGCACGCGGGCGTTCATTTCCGGGGTGCCGCTATGGGGCACGCTGATCGGTCTCTACCGCAACGGCAAGGCCGTCATGGGGCTCGTCGACCAGCCTTTCACCGGCGAGCGTTATTTCGCCGATGGCGCGACCTCCGCCTATCAGGGCCCGGAGGGCTCCCGCGTGCTGTCGACGCGCGCCTGCGCGGATATCGCCGATGCGATCCTGTTCACCACGTCGCCGCATCTCTTCGAGGGCGATGCGAAAATGCGATTCGAAGCGGTTCAGGACAGGGTTCGCATGTCGCGCTACGGCTGCGATTGCTACGCCTATGCACTGCTGGCTGCCGGACACGTCGATCTGGTCGTCGAATCGGGGCTCAATCCCTATGACGTCGGCGGGCTCATCGCGGTTATCGAGCAGGCGGGAGGCATCATCACCACCTGGGACGGCGGTCCAGCGGAAATGGGCGGCGATATCGTCGCGGCCGGCAGCCGCGCGGTCTATGAGCAGGCGCTGGCGCTGCTGAAAGGCTGACGCCGGCCTGCCCTCAGGCCCTCTGTCCCGGCGGGATCGCTCAGGCGCCGAGCGAGGCCTCGACGGCGTCGCTGCCGGGAATGAACGCCTCGACGGCGGCCATGGCCTGCGACCGGTAGCGATCGGCCTCCTGGAACAGCTCGTGCCGGGCGCCGTCGATTTCCACCAGCCGGCCGGCGCGGAAGATGCGCGCCAGCCCGCCGATGGCCTCGCGCGGCACGATCGGGTCGGCGGTGGGGCAGAGCAGCAGCGTCGGGATGCGGATGCGCGTCAGGTGGTCCTGCCGCGTCACCCGGGCCATGGCCCGCAGCGTCTCGTCCAGCCAGCGTGCGGTCGGCCAGCCGATGCCGAGTTCGGCATGGGCCAGCAGGATGCCGACGTTGCGGGCGTAGCGGCGGGCGTCCGATGTCACCACATTGCGGGGAAAGTCCACCAGCGGCTCGTCGCGACGAAAGGTGCGTTTGCCAAGGCCGGCAAGGCGGGCGAGCCTGGCGGCGAGCGCGATCTTGCGCTGGCTCATCGACTGGCCGGCGAGCGCCACGAAGGGGGCGGCAAGCACCATGCGCTCGATACGGTTTTCCAGCTGCGGCGCTTGCGACAGGGCGATGAGCGCACCGGTCGAATGGGCGACGATGAAGAACGGCAGGCGAGCGTCCGGCAGCACCACCTGTTCGAGAAACAGCGAAAGATCGGCCTCGTAGTCGGTAAAGCGGCCGACATGGCCGGAGCGGCCTTCGGAAAGAAGCCGTTGCGAACCGCCCTGTCCGCGCCAGTCGAAAGTGGCGACCCAGAGGCCGCGGGCGGTGAGATCACCGATCGTCTCGAAATATTTCTCGATCGATTCGTTGCGGCCCTGAAGGAGGACGACGGTTCCCTTCGCTTCGGGCTGCGGGCTGCGAAACAGGGCGTAGCGGATCTTCACGCCGTCATGGGCGGTCATGAAGCCGGCGGTGGCACCGTCGGGAAGCGGGTTTCCGGCGGTGGGATAGAGGATGGGCTCCATGGGGCGGGCGAATCCTGACAAAATGCGTCCATAACCGGGACGGCGGTGGATCGATGAGGGGCCGGAGCGGCGGCATCGGCCCCACACATTCCGCAATGCTAGCGCATGTCACGCAGGAATGTGCACCGGTTTTGCGATGGCACGGTAACAACGCATACCAACGAAGACCTTTGGCGCGGGCCGCGAACCCGCAGGATCGCGGCAGGCTGTCGAGGGATAGGCGCTCGTTTCCGCGCCGTCAAAGAAAAAAGCCGGATGCATGCGGCACGGGGATGGCCATCATGCGTCCGGCTGTAATTCGACCGGAGAGGAAGGGACGTTTACACCCCCGGTCGTCGAAGGCTCGCGCTTTCGATGATGCCGTTCTAGCAGGGCGAAACTGAACGCTGGCCGAAGCGATCGTTCATCTGCCGTTCATCTCGATGGGGATGCGCCGCCTGCGCCTGTGACCCTCGGCCAGGCTCCTTGCCGGTAACCCTTGCCGATAACCCTTGAATGCCGTGGTTCACATTCCCATCTCAATGCCACGGGCGCCGGAAGGGTCCGTCGGGGCTTTCGCCGCCATAGCGGGGCGGAGCCCATCGAACCGGGTCTGCATCTTTCTGAAATCGGATGCCGCACCCCATGAAGATCGCAAACGTTGCTCACAGGAGGACACCATGCGTCACGTCGATTTCTCCCCCCTTTATCGTTCCACCGTCGGTTTCGACCGTCTCTTCACCATGCTCGACAGCCTCGGCCAGCCCGATCAGGCGCAGAGCTATCCGCCCTATAATATCGAGCGCACCGGCGAAAACACCTATCGCATCACCATGGCGGTGGCCGGTTTCGACGAGAGCGAGCTTTCCATCGAAGCCCGCGAACATGCGCTGACCATCAAGGGCGAGAAGAAGGACGAGGCCGGCGAGGATGCGCAATATCTCTATCGCGGCATCGCCAAGCGGGCCTTCGAGCGCCGCTTCCAGCTTGCCGATCATGTGGAAGTTCGCGCCGCCTCGCTCAAGAACGGCCTGCTTCACATCGATCTTCTGCGGGAAATCCCGGAAGCGATGAAGCCGCGCCGCATCGAAATTGCCGCCGTCCAGCGTGAGGCGAAGCAGATCGAGGCCCAGAACGGCTAATCAGGCAGATTGCCATTCTTCAAGGCTTGACGAGGGGCGGCGCCGCAGGGCGTCGCCCCTTTTCGTGTCAAAGTGCGGAGAGGAAGGCGCCGACCTCGGCGTCGGAGGTGGCGAAGCTCGTCACCAGCCGGATCAGCGTTTCGTCGGCGTCCATGCCGGCTTTCAGGTCCGGGCTGGCCGGCCAGTCGTAGAAGGTCGCGCCCTCGCGCTGGAGCGCGGCCATGCGGTCGTTGCGGAGGATGGCGAAAATCTCGTTCGTGTCCGGCTCCCAGGCGAGCCGCGCGCCGGCGGAAGCGGTAATTCCGCCGGCCAGCCGGGCGGCCATGGCATTGGCATGTCCTGCAAGATCGAGCCACAGGCCGTCGCGCAGATAGGCCTCGAACTGGGCGGCGATGAAGCGTGACTTGGAAAACAGCTGGGTGCTGCGCTTGTGCAGGAAGCGCATCTGCCGGGCCTGCGAGGGGTCAAACAGCACCAGCGCCTCGGCGCACCAGCAGCCGTTTTTCGTGCCGCCGAAGGACAGGATGTCGACCCCGCGCTTCCAGGTCATCTCCGCCGGCGTCGCGCCGAGGCGGACGAGCGCGTTGGCGAAGCGCGCGCCGTCCATGTGCAGCGGCAGGCCGGCGCTGCGGGTCACCTCCGATAGCGCCGTAATCTCGTCCAGCGAATAGACGGTTCCCGCTTCCGTCGCCTGCGTGATGGTCACCGCCATCGGCTGGCCGCCGTGGATGAAATCGGGTGGGAAGCGGCTGATCGCGGAAGCCAGCGCCGCAGCCGGCATCTTGCCGTGGGGGCCGTCGACCGGGCAAAGCTTTGCGCCGGTGGCGAAGAATTCCGGCGCATTGCATTCGTCGACGTTCACATGCGCCTCGCGATGACAGAAAATCTGCCCGCCCGGGCGGTTGACGCTCGAAAGCGCAAGCGAATTCGCCGCCGTCCCGTTTCCGACGAAGAAAACGGCGACATCGCGTTCAAAGATCTCGCAGAAGGCTTTTTCGACACGCCGGTCGAGGTCGCTTGCGCCATAGGCCGGGGCGAAGCCGTCGGCCGCCTCCACGAGGCTGCGAGCGATATCGGGATGGGCGCCGGCCCAGTTGTCGGATGCGAAGAACATGCTTTTTCCCTTTGTGGGGTTGTTTTGCGAGACCTTAACCGAGCGCGACCGTCGATCAATCGGAGAGACGATAACGGCGCGGGTTTCTGCCGGCTTTGCAAGGATACGAAATAATTCGTCGTGATCATGTAATTTTATTTCTTCCTTCCGGCGGAAGGGGCAATTTTTCTTCATGCCGATGGGACAATTTGGCATGATGGCCTTGCGGTCAAAAACGCTTTCTGGCATAGAACGCATGAAATAGGACAGTAATGCTGTCCTATTCCGGTCAGTGACCGAACAGGCGGCTCCGCATCGGGCGGGGCAGGCCGATAATGGCGCCGCACGGGGTATCCCCGGCAAAAGACAGGGCGGCTCGCCACGGTCCCCGACGAAACCGCCCGGCCGGTCGTCGCTTCGATCACGATCGTTCAGGTCCATATGACAACCATGCCAGCGACGGCGGATTGCACGGGCGATCCGGCCGCATCGTGGGCGCCAGGAGGAAGACGATGGTGGAGAAGACTCAAGCACATGATTTGGGGCAGGCCCGGGCGCCGCGTCCTCAAGCGCGCGCCTTTCGGGTCCTGCCGGAAAAACAGGGACTTTACGATCCGCGAAACGAGCGGGACGCCTGCGGCGTCGGGTTCGTGGCGCATCTCAAGGGCAGAAAATCACACCAGATCGTCAAGGACGGTCTTTTCATGCTGGAGAACCTGACGCATCGCGGCGCGGTGGGCGCCGATCCCCTGATGGGCGATGGCGCGGGCATTCTCGTCCAGATCCCCGATCGCTTCTTCCGCGAGGAGATGGCAAGCCAGGGCGTCACCCTGCCGAAATCCGGCGAATACGCCGTCGGCCATATCTTCATGCCGCAGGACGAGAAGCGGATAGGCCATTTCAAAAAGACGATCGCCGACGTTGTCGCCGAAGAGGGCCAGACGCTCCTCGGCTTTCGCGACGTGCCGGTCGACAACTCCTCCCTTTCGCAGGCCCCCGACATTGTCGCGACGGAGCCGCGCCATGTGCAGGTTTTCATCGGCGCAGGCCATGATGCCGCGACGAACGACGCTTTCGAGCGCAGGCTCTTCACGCTCCGCAAGGTGATCTCGAATCGCATCTATGACGAATATGCCGGAGCGGAAAGCGACTTCTACCCGGTCTCCCTGTCCTCCAGGACCATCGTCTACAAGGGCATGTTCCTCGCCCGGCAGGTAGGGGCCTACTACAAGGACCTGCTCGATCCGCGCTTCGAATCGGCCGTGGCGCTCGTTCATCAGCGGTTTTCCACCAATACGTTTCCGTCGTGGAAGCTTGCCCATCCCTATCGCATGGTGGCGCATAACGGCGAGATCAACACGCTGCGCGGCAACGTCAACTGGATGGCCGCGCGGCAGGCGTCCGTCTCCTCGTCGCTTTTCGGCGCGGATATCTCCAAGCTCTGGCCGATTTCCTACGAAGGCCAGTCCGATACCGCCTGTTTCGACAATGCGCTCGAATTCCTCGTGCGCGGCGGCTATTCGCTTGCCCATGCCGTGATGATGCTGATCCCGGAAGCCTGGGCCGGCAACCAGCTGATGAGCCCGGAGCGCAAGGCGTTCTACGAATATCACGCGGCCCTCATGGAGCCGTGGGACGGGCCGGCGGCGGTCGCCTTCACCGATGGCCGGCAGATCGGCGCGACGCTCGACCGCAACGGCCTGCGTCCGGCGCGCTATCTCGTCACCGACGACGATCGCGTCATTCTCGCCTCGGAGGCGGGAACGCTGCCGGTGCCGGAGGAGAGCATCGTGCGCAAGTGGCGGCTCCAGCCCGGCAAGATGCTGCTGATCGACATGGAGGAAGGCCGTATCGTCTCGGACGACGACGTGAAGTCGCAGCTCGCCTCGCGTCATCCCTATCGGGAATGGCTTAGCCGCACGCAGATCATCCTGGAGGATCTGAAGCCGGTGGAGCCGCGGGCGCTGCGCCGCGACGTCTCGCTGCGCGACCGCCAGCAGGCCTTCGGCTATACGCAGGAGGACACAAGGCTCATCCTGTCGCCCATGGCGACGACGGGCCAGGAGGCCATCGGCTCCATGGGCACGGATACGCCGATCTCGGCGATGTCCGACAAGGCCAAGCTGCTCTATACCTATTTCAAGCAGAACTTCGCGCAGGTGACCAATCCGCCCATCGATCCGATCCGCGAGGAACTGGTCATGAGCCTGGTCTCCATCATCGGGCCGCGTCCCAATATCCTGGACCACGGCGGCGCGGCGAAGGCCAAGCGCATGGAGGTGCGCCAGCCGATCCTCACCAACGGCGATCTGGAGAAGATCCGCTCCATCGGCCATGTCGAGGATCTGTTCGACACCAAGACGCTGGATTTCACCTATGACGTGACGCGCGGCGCCGAGGGCCTGCCGGAAATCCTCGACCGGCTTTGCGCGCGCGCCGAACAGGCCGTCACGAGCGGCTACAACATCATCGTGCTCTCCGACCGGCAGATCGGGCCGGACCGCGTGGCGCTTCCCGCGCTGCTTGCCACCGCTGCCGTGCATCATCACCTGATCCGCAAGGGGCTGAGGACCTCGGTCGGCCTCGTGGTCGAAACCGGAGAGCCGCGCGAAGTGCATCATTTCTGCCTGCTCGCCGGTTACGGCGCGGAGGCGGTCAATCCCTATCTTGCCTTCGACACGCTCACCGACATGCACAAGCGCGGTGAATTTCCGAAGGAGGTCGACGCGGAGGAAGTCGTCAGCCGCTACATCAAGGCGATCGGCAAGGGCATCCTCAAGGTCATGTCCAAGATGGGAATTTCCACCTATCAGTCCTATTGCGGCGCACAGATCTTCGACGCCGTCGGCCTCTCCTCCGAACTGGTGGACAAGTATTTCTTCGGCACCGCCACGACCATCGGGGGCGTCGGCCTGGACGAGATCGCCATCGAGACCTTTGGCCGCCATCAGGCCGCCTTCGGGCGCGACCCGCTGCTTGCCAGCACGCTCGACATCGGCGGCGAATATGCCTTCCGCATGCGGGGAGAGGCGCATTCCTGGACGCCGGACGCGGTTGCGGCGCTGCAACATGCGGTGCGCGGCAACGCCGGCGACCGTTATCGGGAATTCGCCGCCATGGTGAACGGCTCGGCGCTGCGCATGAACACGATCCGCGGCCTTTTTTCCATCAGGGACGATGGGCGCAAGCCCGTGCCGCTTGACGAGGTGGAGCCGGCGTCCGAGATCGTCAGGCGCTTTTCGACCGGGGCCATGTCCTTCGGCTCGATCAGCCGCGAGGCCCATACCACGCTTGCCGTCGCCATGAACCGGATCGGCGGAAAATCGAATACGGGCGAGGGCGGCGAGGAGGCGGACCGCTATCTGCCGCTCGCCGACGGATCGGCCAATCCGGAACGGTCCGCCATCAAGCAGGTCGCGTCCGGCCGTTTCGGCGTCACGACCGAATATCTCGTCAATGCGGATATGTTGCAGATCAAGGTGGCGCAGGGCGCAAAGCCCGGCGAGGGCGGGCAGCTGCCCGGCCACAAGGTCGATGCGACGGTCGCCAAGACCCGGCATTCGACGCCGGGCGTCGGCCTGATCTCGCCGCCGCCGCATCACGATATCTATTCCATCGAGGATCTGGCGCAGCTCATCTACGACCTGAAGAACGTCAATCCCGAAGCGGACATCTCGGTCAAGCTCGTCTCGGAAGTGGGGGTCGGCACGGTCGCGGCCGGCGTCGCCAAGGCGCGCGCCGACCATATCACGATCGCCGGCTTTGACGGCGGCACGGGGGCCTCCCCGCTCACCTCGCTCAAGCACGCCGGCAGCCCGTGGGAAATCGGTCTGGCGGAGGCGCATCAGACGCTGGTTCTCAACGGCCTTCGCTCGCGCGTGGCGTTGCAGGTGGACGGTGGCCTGAAGACCGGGCGCGACGTCGTCGTCGGCGCGCTGCTCGGGGCCGACGAGTTCGGCTTCGCCACCGCGCCGCTGATCGCGGCGGGATGCGTCATGATGCGCAAGTGTCACCTCAACACCTGCCCGGTGGGGGTCGCGACCCAGGATCCCGTGTTGCGCAAGCGCTTCAAGGGCGCGCCGGAACATGTGGTCAACTACTTCTTCTTCGTTGCGGAAGAGGTTCGGGAAATCCTCGCCGCGCTCGGCGTGCGCTCGCTGGACGAGATCATCGGCGCTTCGGAACTGCTGGAGAAGGACAGGATGCTCTCGCACTGGAAGGCGAACGGTCTGGATTTCAGCCGTATCTTCCACAAGGTCGACGCCCCGAAGGAAGAGACCTATTGGACGAAGCGGCAGGACCATCCGATCGACGATATCCTCGACCGGAAGCTTCTGGCGGAGGCCCGGCCGGCGCTGGACGAGCGAAAGCCCGTCAGCATCGCGGCGGATGTCCGCAATGTCGACCGTTCGGTGGGGGCGATGCTGTCCGGCGCGGTCGCTAGGCGCTACGGCTTCAAGGGCCTGAAGGACGATACCATCCATGTGATGCTGACCGGAACGGCCGGCCAGTCGCTGGGGGCTTTCCTGGCGCGGGGCATCCGGCTCGACCTGACGGGCGCGGGCAACGATTATGTCGGCAAGGGCCTTTCCGGCGGCCGCATCGTCGTTCGGCCGCCGGCCGAAAGCCGGACCCTGCCGCATGAATCGATCATCGTCGGCAATACCGTCCTCTACGGCGCGGTCGCCGGCGAGTGCTATTTCAACGGGGTGGCGGGCGAGCGCTTCGCGGTGCGCAATTCCGGTGCGATCGCCGTCGTCGAGGGCGTGGGCGACCACGGCTGCGAATATATGACGGGCGGCGTCGTCGTCGTCCTCGGCCAGACGGGCCGCAACTTCGCGGCCGGAATGTCGGGCGGCGTCGCCTATGTGCTGGACGAGGAGGGCGACTTCGCCCGGCGCTGCAACATGGCGATGGTCGAATTGCAGCCGGTGCCTGAAGAAGACGACATGCTGGAGCGGCTGCATCATCATGGCGGCGACCTCATGCACAAGGGCATGGTGGATGTGTCCGGCGACATGACGCGCCATGACGAGGAGCGGCTTTACCAGCTCGTCTCGCATCACCTGCACTATACGGGCTCGCCGCGAGCACGGGAAATCCTCGACCATTGGGCCGATTATCGTCCGAAGTTCCGCAAGGTGATGCCGGTCGAATATCGCCGGGCGCTGGAAGACATGGAGCGGATGAAGGTGGCGGAGGCGGCCGAGTAGCCCTGGCGCCCGTGAAACGCGGGCCTTACGGCCTCGCCGGGGCCTTCCACGCGCCGCGACGGCGCTTGTTGCGACACGCTTGATATCAGGACAATACGATGGGCAAGGTTACAGGATTTCTCGAGATCGACCGGCAGGTGATGAAGTACCAGCCGGCATCCGACCGCATCCGCCATTTTCGTGAATTCACCATTCCCATGTCGGACGCCGAAGTGCAGAAGCAGGCGGCGCGCTGCATGGATTGCGGCATCCCCTATTGCCATGGGCCGACCGGGTGTCCGGTTCATAACCAGATCCCCGACTGGAACGATCTCGTCTATGGCGGCCATTGGGAGGAGGCGATCCGTAATCTCCATTCCACCAACAACTTTCCGGAATTCACGGGCCGCGTCTGCCCGGCGCCCTGCGAGGAAGCCTGTACGCTGAACCTCGAGGATGCGCCGGTCGCCATCAAGACCGTCGAGCAGGCGATTGCCGACAAGGCCTATGAGATGGGCTTCATCGTGCCGCAGCCGGCGACGGTGAAGACCGGCCGGAAGGTGGCGATCATCGGTTCCGGCCCCGCCGGCATGGCGGCGGGCCAGCAACTCGCGCGCGCCGGCCACGAGGTTCATGTCTTCGAGCGCGAAACGAAGCCCGGCGGCCTGCTGCGCTACGGCATTCCGGACTTCAAGATGGAGAAGAATTTCATCGACCGCCGTGTGGAGCAGATGCGCGGCGAGGGCGTCACCTTCCATTGCGGCGTCAATGTCGGTGTCGACAGGCCGATGGATGAAATGCTCGCCGGGTATGACGCCGTGTTGTACTGCGGCGGCTCGGAAACCCCGCGCGACGCCGGTATCCCCGGTGTCGACCTTGCCGGTGTCCATGACGCCATGCCCTATCTGGTGCAGCAGAACCGCCGCTCCGGCCGGGAGAACATCGAGAGCACGGGCTGGCCGTCGCTCCCCATTTTCGCCGGCGGCAAGCATGTGCTGGTCGTCGGCGGCGGCGATACGGCGTCGGACTGCGTCGGCACCGCGTTCCGGCAGGGGGCGGTCAAGGTCACCCAGCTCGACATCCGTCCGCAGCCGCCGGAAAAGGAGGACAAGCTCGCCGTCTGGCCCTTCTGGGCGACGAAGATGCGCACCTCCTCCTCGCAGGCGGAGGGCGCGGTGCGCGAGTTCCGGGTCGCCACGCTCGAATTCGTCGGTGACGAGGACGGCGTGCTGACGGGCGTGAAATGTTGCCAGGTGGACGAGCGCCGCAAGCCCGTCGCCGGTACGGAGTTCATCGTCAAGGCGGATCTCGCCTTCATCGCCATCGGGTTTCGGGGGCCGTTCACCGATGGTGTTCTGAAGGACCTCGACACGCGGCTTGCGGTCAGGACGGACAGCCGCGGCTCGTCCAACGTCGTCGCGAACGAGAATGACTACAAGACCTCTGTTGAAAGGCTCTGGGCGGCCGGCGACGTGCGGCGTGGCCAGTCGCTCGTCGTCTGGGCGATCCGCGAGGGCCGGCAGGCGGCCCGCGCGATAGACGAGGCGCTGATGGGGGTCACCACGCTGCCGCGCTGAGGCGGATGGAAGCCGGCGGATACGGACTTACGGCGTTGCGGAGGCCGGCAGGCGGAAATCATCGACGCGCCCGAGCGGCGCGTCGGCGGTTTCGCCTTCTTCCACCAGCCTCTCGCGCAGGCTCTTGCCGCTGCCCCTGGCGACGATCGCGCCGCCGAGAAGCGCGCCGCCGCCATCGAGCGCCGGATCGGAAAGGGCGATGGGCGGCGTCTGGGTGATGTCTGCGTCGTCGGCGGGTGCTGCGACGGGAAGGTCCTTCAGGTCCTCCTGCCGTTCTGCGCCGCTGAGAGCCGCGTCGCCGAGCAGGCGGCGGATCTCCTTTTCGACATAGAAGGCGAGCTTGCGCTTGCCGGCGCCGGTGAGATTGATGCCGTCCGAGCCGCGCAGCCGCACCTGCTGGCCGTTGATGTCGGATCCCGAGGTGATGAATTTGCCGTCCTCATCGACAAAACCGTCCCAGATATCGATGAACTCGCCGCCGGCCTTTTCCGTCGCGGCGCGGTAGATCGTGTTGAATGTCGTCATGTCCGCCGTCATGGCGGAGGATTGGAAAGCCGGCATGCCGACCCACAGCAGGGGCCGCCCGCCATTTCGCGCAAGTTCGGCGATCCGGGCGACGCGGGCCTCGTATTCCTTCGTCCAGGCCTCGGAGCGGAATCGTTCCCTCCCGCCCGAAATGGTCATCTGCTGCCGGTCGTTCGCCCCGAGACTGACGACGATAACGGCCGGATCGGTTTCCTGGATGATGGCCGGCAAAGCGGCCGGCCAGTCGTAGAAGTCGTCGCGCACCACGCCGGAAGAACCGTTGGCCCGCCGTTCGATAACGATACCGGGCGTCATCTCGAAGGCGGCGACAAGGCCCTCGCCGAGGCTTGCGCCGATGAAGTCTCCGACGACCAGGATCTTCTTTGCGTCGGGAAGCTTCTCGACGGCTTCCGGCTTCTGCGGCTCGGGCGGAGCGGCGGTCTCTACCCGTTTCGGCTGGCGTTTCACCGGCTGGCGCGGTTTTTCGCGGTAGGTCGGGTTGGGCGCGACCACCGCGCGGTCGGGTGTGCCGAAGAACAGTTCCAGGATCGTCTTGCGCCGCGGCTGCTCCTGCGCGGAGACGGCCGAAGCCGGCAGAAAAACGCCCGCTGCCATGGCGACGGCAAGGATTGCGCGGATAATGCGGATCGTCATGGCCGGCATTCCTGTTTCAGCTTCCTTCCCTCGCCAGTCTATTGGGTTCGATGGCGGTATGATGGCAAATGCCGCCGGCAAGGGGAAGCCTGCAGGAAGAGACCGGCGGCCGCCGGACGATGAGCGGAACCGCGCGCCAGAGCAATTCCGGTGAAATCCGCTTCGCCGGGATTGCTCTGGTTTACTGTTTTTCCGCATTTTCCGACGCCGAAGCGATCCCGCTTCGGCCGGAAATGCGCTAGCGGCGCAGCGTGCGCAGCAGTTCCTGGCTCGGCTGACCGTCGGCGGCGACCCCGATGCGGTTCTGGAAGGCTTCGATGGCGGCCCGTGAGCCGGAACCGAAATTGCCGTCCACCTCGCCGTCGTAATAGCCGAGCTCCTTCAGGCGCGTCTGAAGCTCGAACTTCTCGGTAATATCCAGCGTGCCGCTGGGGCGCGGCCAGCGCTGCTTCACGCCGCCGTAGCCGGCGAGCTGGTCGGCCAGCATGCCGACGCCCATCGCATAGGAATCCGAGGCGTTGTAGCGCTTGATGACGAAGAAGTTCCGGGTCATCAGGAAGCCCGGGCCGCCGTTTGCGGGCAGCTTCAGTTCGGCGCGGTCGTTGCCGTATTTGAAGCCGGCGCCGCTCGGCCGCTGAAAGCCGAGCTTGGCCCATTGGGCGAGGGTCTTCGTCTGGCCGGAATATTTCTCGCCGCCGCGCGGCACGACGATCTCATAGCCCCAGGTCTTGCCGGTCTGCCAGCCGTTCTTGGACAGCAGGTTTGCTGCGGTGGCCAGCGCATCGGGAATGGATCGCCAGATATCGCGGTCGCCATTGCCGTCGGCGTCGATGGCGTAAAGCAGATAGCTTGTCGGGATGAACTGGGTATGACCCATCGCGCCGGCCCAGGAGCCGGACATTTCGGATGCGGAAATATCGCCGCGCTGGAGGATTTTCAACGCCGCCACGAGTTGCTTGCGCGCATAGTTGGAGCGTTTCTTGTCGGCATAGGCGAGCGTGGCGAGCGCGCGCGGGACATAGTGCAGCCGGTCATCCTTGGCCAGCACCGCTCCGTAATTGGATTCCATCGACCAGATGGCCAGCAGGATGTGACGGTCGACGCCGAAATGCTTCTCGATCGCCGCCAGCGTGCGGGCATGCTTCTTCGCCATCTCCTGGCCGGTGCGGACGGTGTAGGGGTTGACGCGGGAATCGAGGTAATCCCAGATCTTGTGCTTGAATTCCGGCTGGTAGGCCGCTTTTTCCAGCACAAGCGGATCGGGTGTCTTGACGCCCGAAAACGCCTTCTGGTAGGTGGCCTTGGAGATTCCGTTTTCCGCTGCGGTTGCATAGAAGTTGGCTATCCACTTCTGGAAGCCCGAATCCGCGCGAGCGGCCGTTGCTGACCCCAGCAGGCCCGCCGAGAGAAGGAGAGTGAGCGCAGATCGGCGCAGAATGGTGTTCAGATTCTGTGTCATCGGCTGTCATGTCCGTTTTTTCAAATTTCGGGTCGATGGTCTGGAACCACCGGCTGAACGCAAAACTTATAAAAACGAAGTCAACAAATTCTTTACCATCAAACCCCCGTCGCGTCTTCCTTCGTAAAAAAATAGCAATCTGGCCCTATTTGGGCGCAAACGCGCCATAGCCATGAGGGCGGTACTGTTCAAAAAGAGGTGATCATGTCGCAGATCCGCAAGGTTCGTAAGGCTGTCTTTCCCGTGGCGGGGCTTGGAACCCGCTTCCTTCCGGCGACCAAGGCGGTCCCGAAGGAAATGCTGACCGTCGTCGACAAGCCGGTCATCCAATATGTGGTCGACGAGGCGCTCGAGGCAGGTATCGAGCATCTAATCTTCGTCACCGGCCGCAGCAAGGCGGTGATCGAGGATTATTTCGATATCCAGGTCGAACTGGAGCAGACCCTGCGCGCCCGCAACAAGACGGCCGAGCTGACGCTGCTCGAAAGCATCCTGCCGCTGGCCGGCAGCACCAGCTTCACCCGCCAGCAGGAGCCGCTCGGTCTTGGCCATGCGGTCTGGTGCGCGCGCGAGCTGGTGGGCAACGAACCCTTCGCCCTGCTTCTGCCGGACATGATCATGAAGGGCGAGAAGGGCTGCCTGAAGGGTATGGTCGAACTGTTCGAGCATAGCGGCGCCAATGTGATCGCCGTCGAGGAATGCGCGCCCGACCAGGCGCATAAATACGGCATCGTGGGCGTCGGCGAAAAGATCGGCGAGGGCTTCGCCATTACGAAGATGGTGGAGAAGCCGGCGCCCGGCACCGCGCCTTCCAACTTCTTCATCAACGGCCGCTATATCCTCCAGCCGGAGATATTCCCCATCCTCGCCACGCAGGAGCGCGGCGCGGGCAACGAGATCCAGCTGACCGACGCGATGGTCAAGCTTTCCGCAAGCCAGACGTTCGCCGCCTATCATTTCCGGGGCGAGACCTATGACTGCGGCGCGAAGGACGGCTTCATCCTCGCCAATATCGCCTTTGCGCTGGCGCGCGAGGATATCCGTCCTTCGGTCGAGGGGCCGCTGAAAACGCTCGTTTCCGGCCTCAAGTAAAGGAGCCGGCTGCCGCCGGCCGCAAAGGCCGGCGGTCAGCGCCGCAGCACGAGGCCGATGCCGGCGCGCGTGATGCGTGAATCCGCGGCACCGGACTGGGTGGTCACCTCGTAGGAGACATCGCCGGTCATGGCGAGCCAGCGATTGAGATCCCAGGCGAGGCCGGCGCCGACCCGATAGACGTTCTGGTCCGAACCGGACGCCGATGGCATGTCCCGCAAGGTATAGGCGCCCATGAGCGTCGCGACGAGATTGTCCCTGAGCTGGTGCGTCAGTTCGGCGTTCGTCTCATAGGCGACATAGCCGCTTTCTCCGCCGGCCGTCGACGGTTCGATTTCCGTCCTGAAGCCGAGCCGCAGGTCGGTGCCGCGCTGCGGCGACCAGGCGAGGGAGCCGTCGAGCGCCAATGTCTCGATGGCCGATAGCCGGTGGTCCTCAAAATGCGCCTGCTTGTAGCCGATGCCGAGATCGCCGCGCAGTTTCTCGCCAAGGTCGATTTCCACGCCGCCGCGGCCGCCGAGGAGCGTGGCGGAGCGTTCGTAGCCGAGCGAATCGGCGCGGCGGTCGTAGAAGGACCGGCCGGCCGAAGCTTCCAGATAGGGAATGAGCGCCGGTGAAAGCTCATAGCCGATCCGGCCCGTCAGGGTCGCCTCCGTGCGATTGCGGTCGGCAAGCGACAGGCGGCTGCCGTCCGAGAGCTTGGCCGAACCGTAGATCTGCCTTTCCAGATCGAGACCGGCGGTGCCGCGAATAAGGCCGAAATCGCGGGTGACGCGGGCGCCGCCGGTCAGCGTCTGTACGCCCGATTGCGCCGAAGCGCCGCTGACGGCGTTCGGATCCGTGGAGCTTTCGCGGTTGAAGCGATAGCCGCCGGTTATATTGGCGATCGTATCGTGCGAAAGATCGAGCCGAAGGTCGGCGCCGAGGCGGAATTCCGGCTGGGTCTCGCCGGTGCCGCCGAGATTGCGTTCGTAGACGCCATCGGCGTCGACGGTGAGTTGGTGACGCGACCAGTCGGAGGTGAGTACACCCCGGAAACCGGTGCGGGAAAAGGTGCGGCTGCTCGAGCCGCCGCCGTCGCTGGTCCGCTCCGTACCGATGCCCTGGGACAGGGAGGGCCGCAGGGTGAAGGCGCCAAGGGGAACGCCCGGCGCTTCGCCGCTGTCGGCCGCCGCGCGGCGCACCGCGCTGTCGATGCGGGTCTGCGGCAGGTTCTCGCGCAGGCTGTCCGGCAGGATCCGGGCGGAAGCGTCCTCGTCCACGAGGGCGGGATCGTCCGGCGGGGCGTCTTCGCCATCAAGCGGGGCGGGGAGGGGGGCCTGTCCGTCGTCCGTCTCGTCTAGCGCCGGACCGGGCTCCGCGAAGGAGGCCGTGCCGGTTGCAAGGGGAGCAGAAAAGGCGTTCTGCTGTTCCTGTCCATGGGCGGGCGGACAGGCGAGGACGATGCCGGCCAGCAACAGCCCGGCCAGCGGTCCCTTGAGACGCGGCGATGCCGCGCCGCCGTTGATTTTTCCAGCTTCCGCCATGGGTGCAGCCTGTAACGCTCGCGAATGTCCTAAGCGAATGTAAAGCCGTATGGTTAATGCTTGGTTGCCGGCGGGTGAGACGGGCGGCGGACGGCATATGCATTTCGCACGGCGTCCTGCGTGGACAGGGCGGCTTAAAGAGGCTAACGAAATCGCCATGATCAGGATATCGGATTCACTCGACAGCGAGAATGCGGTCGCCTCGGCGATCCGCACGGTCGAAACGGAAAAAGCCGGTCTGGCCGCTCTTTCCCTGGCCCTTCGGGGGCCGCTCTATGAGGCATTCCGCGATGCGGTCGCCGCGATCGGCCGCATCAGCGGCCGTGTCGTGGTCACGGGCATCGGAAAATCGGGGCATGTCGGCGCCAAGATCGCCGCCACGCTCGCCTCGACCGGCACGCCGGCCTTTTTCGTCCATCCGGTGGAGGCCAATCATGGCGATCTCGGCATGATCGGCCGCGACGACGTCATCCTGGCCCTGTCCTGGAGTGGCGAGACTGCGGAATTGCAGGGCATCGTCTCCTATTCCCGCCGCTTTTCCATTCCGCTGATCGCGATCACCTCCGGCGCGCGCTCCACGCTGGCGCGTGAAGCCGACACCATCCTGCTTCTGCCGAAGGAACAGGAAGCCTGTCCGCACGGTCTGGCGCCCACCACCTCGACGGTCATGCAACTGGCGATCGGTGATTCGCTTGCGGTGGCGCTCCTGGAGGCGCGGGGCTTCACCGCCACCGACTTCAAGACCTTCCATCCCGGCGGCAAGCTCGGCGCGAGCCTGACGCATGTCGGCGACATCATGCATGAGGGCGAATTCCTGCCGCTCGTGCCGTTGGGAACCGGCATGCCGGAAGCGGTGATGATGCTGGCGCAGAAGCGCTACGGCTGCGTCGGCGTGGTGGACGACACCGGCGTGCTGGCCGGTATCGTCACGGACGGCGATCTCGCCCGCAATCTTTCGCGCAATCTCGCCGATCTCACCGTCGACGACCTGATGACGCGAAACCCCAAGACGGTGAAGCCGACGACGCTGGCGACCGCCGCGCTCGGCCTGCTCAACCAGCACAATATTTCGGCGCTTATCGTGACCGACGAGGGCTTTCGCCCCATCGGCATCGTGCATTTCCACGACCTTCTGCGTATCGGCGTCGCCTGAGACCGAAAAATCCGCGGCAACGCCCGGTCAGACGGCTTCCACCGTCAGGTCTCGGCCGTTGCTGGCCGTGACGCGCACGCGCGCGCCGACCGGCAGGTCAGGCCCCTGGACGGTCCAGAGCGTATCGTCCAGTCGGATGCGGCCGCGCCCTTCGGTGATCGGCTGCTCCAGGGTCGCGGTGCGGCCGACAAGGCTCTGGCCGCGCTGGTTGAGATGGGGTTCGTCGGTGATGCGGCCGCGGCGGCTGACGATGCGCCGGCCGATGAGGACGGCCACGAGCGACAGCGCGGCGAACACGGTCCACTGCACTTGCCAGCTCCAGACGGCCTCGCCCCAGAGCGCCAGCGACAGCAGGCCGGTCAGGATCGCCGCAATGCCGATCCAGACGAGAAAGACGCCCGGCATCAAGAGTTCGAGCATCAGCAGCACGATGCCGGCGACCCACCAGGCCCAGGGTCCGAGTTCGGCGACGAGACGCTGAACCATGGCCTATCCTCCCTGCGACGGCGTATCGAAGGGATTGCGGAAGGCCGGCGTCGGGGACGTGGAGGGCGTGGACGAACGGGGCCGCCCGCCCGCCGGCGGCGCGTTTTGCGGGCCGTCGCCGCCGAAGACCTCCCGCGCGATCGCTCCGATGCCGCCGAGCGAGCCGATCAGCGAGGAGGCCTCCATCGGCATGAGAACGACCTTGGTGTTCGGAGCCTTGCCGATGGCGGCCATGGCCTCGGTATATTTCTGCGCGACGAAATAGTTGATGGCCTGCATATTTCCCGCCGCGATGGCCTCGGAGACCATGTGGGTGGCCTTCGCCTCGGCTTCCGCGAGCCGTTCGCGCGCCTCGGCGTCGCGGAAGGCGGCCTCCCGCTGGCCTTCGGCCTCCAGGATCGCGGATTGCTTTGCGCCTTCGGCGCGCAGGATCTGCGCGTTGCGCGAGCCTTCGGCTTCCAGCACTTCGGCGCGCTTCTCCCGCTCGGCCTTCATCTGCCGCGCCATGGCGTCGATGAGATCCTTCGGCGGTGCGATATCCTTGATCTCGACGCGGGTGATCTTGACGCCCCAGGGATGGGCGGCCTCGTCGACCACGCGCAGGAGCTGGTCGTTGATGCGGTCGCGGTTCGACAGCAGATCGTCGAGATCCATCGAGCCCATCACCGAGCGGATGTTGGTCATGGTGAGATTGATGATGGCGTGTTCCAGATGCGCCACCTGATAGGCGGCCTGGGCGGAATTCAGGATCTGATAGAAGGCGACGGCATCGGCCGAGACGCTGGCGTTGTCGCGGGTGATGACTTCCTGCGTCGGGATGTCGAGCACCTGCTCCATCACGTTCATCTTCGCGCCGATGCGATCGATGAAGGGAAGGATCAGATTGAGCCCCGGCTCCAGCGTGCGTGTGTAACGCCCGAAGCGCTCGACGGTGTACTGGTAGCCCTGCGGCACCGTCTTGATCCCCGAAAAGAGGACCAGAATGACGAGAACCACGAGGGCGATGACGACGATGTCCAATCCGGCCAGCGGCATGGGGTGTTCTCCTCGTAACTGCGTGTCACCACTCTTAAGACATCTGCGCGCAAGCGCCAGTCTCTTTGTGCCGGGAGCCTTGCCGGTTGCCGTCAGATCCAGCCGGCAAGCTCGCGGCGCACGACCGTTTCCAGCACCGCCATGCCTTCCGGGGAATCGTTGAGACAGGGAATATGGGTGAATTTCTCGCCGCCGTTATGGAGGAAGATCTCACCCGCCTCGCCGGCGATTTCCTCGAGCGTCTCCAGGCAGTCGGATACGAAGCCGGGATTGATGACGGCGATGCGGCGCAGGCCCTCCTTCGCCAGTTTCTCCACGGTCTTGTCGGTATAGGGCTGGAGCCATTCCTCCGGCCCGAAACGGGACTGGAAGGTGACGACGAGGCGTTCCTCGGGCCAGCCGAGCCTTTCGCGCAGCAGACGCGCGGTCTTCTGACACTGACAATAATAGGGGTCGCCCTTCTCGAAGTAATTCTTCGGGATGCCATGGAAAGAGGTCAAAAGCCGTTCCGGCTCCCAGTCGAGGCCGGCGAAATGCTTTTCGATCGAAACGGCGAGCGCTTCGATATAGGCGGGATCGTCGTGATAGGGCGGCACGGTGCGCAGGGCCGGCTGCCAGCGCATCTTCAGCAGCGTCTCGAAGGCCTTGTCGTTGACGGTCGCCGTCGTCGCGGCGGCATATTGCGGATAGAGCGGGAAGACGAGGATGCGTTCGCAGCCTTCCTTCTGGAGATGGGCGAGGCGCGAGGCGATGGAGGGCTGGCCGTAGCGCATGGCCCAGTCGACGACGACCTGCGGATGGCCGGAAAGGGCGGCCGCCATCTTCTCCGACTGGTTGCGCGTATAGGTGCGCAGGAAGCTTTCGTTCAGATCGTTGTTCCAGATCGATTCGTAAGCCTTGCCGACCTTGCCGGGACGGGTGTTCAAAACGATGCCGAAGAGGATCGGATACCAGGCGATCTTCGGCCATTCGATCACCCGGGTGTCGGTGAGGAATTCCTTCAGGTAACGCCGCATCGACGTGTAGTCGGTGCCGTCGGGGGTGCCGAGATTGACGAGCAGCACGCCGACCTTGCCGTGTCGGACGAGGGGGTGGGCTGTGGGTCTGGAAGCGGTGTCGTTCATGGTGCGTACGGGTCCTGTGGCTGCGGGCGCGATCCGGCGTCCGGTTGTGCGGTCATGGGCCGCGCATTTTGTTCGGTTCTAAAAAGAAATGCCGGTCCGGGAAAGCCCGGACCGGCATGGAAAAGGGAGACATATTGTCCTTGCCGGGCGAATCTCAGCTCCGGCGTGAAAGCGAGAACTGGGCGTTTTCCGCCGTCGTGCAATTGAGCTGGTTGATGGTGACCAGGGCGCAATTGACCTTGGACTGGGTGTTGCGCACGAGCGAGGTCATGTTGATCTCGACCAGGGTCGGGCTAACCTTGACGTAATTGCCGGAGGCCAGAAGCTGATTGGTATCGGTCGTGCGCGTGGTGAAGGTGCCGCCGGAAAAGGTCGAGATAATGCCGTTCGGATCGGCCCAGGACCCTTCCACGCCGGTCGGCTGGGGCTGCTGGACCACCGGCATGCTCCGTGGTGCGCCTCCCATCTGGCAGGAGGCAAGTGCGGCGGCGGCGGCAAGCAGGCTCAGGACGGTGATCGGCTTCATATCAAATCTCCAGGTCGCGACACCGCGGCGCCGCCAGTCAATTGGCAAAAAACATGCCGTGAAGGCATCCCGAATGCAAGACGCAGTCGTCGTCGTGCGGGCATTATCCCGTTGAAAGGGCGAGCCTGCGCAAAGCCGCCACGAGTTCCGCGCGTGTGTCGGTCAGCCCCTTGTAGTCGGCCTGCGGCGGCGTCAGCGCCTCGAGCTGATCGGCGAAGGTGGTGGCGATGCGGGCGGCGTCGGGAAGCGGGGCGATGGCGGAAAGCGGATCCGTATAGATGCGGATCGTGAAGAGGAGGTCGCCGGAAACCGGCAGCTTGCGCAGGGTCTGCCGCTCGACCCGGGCATAGGTGGCGGCAAGCGATATCCGGTCTGCGCCGGGAAGGGCGCCATGCGCCTTCGAGACGGGATAATGCAGATCGCCGTCCGGATTGATCGACCAGTTGAAGCGGAAGACCGGCTGTTCGACCCGCAGATTGTCGAACATGCGGTTGATCAGCACCGCGTTGCGCGTGCCGGCGGCGAAATCGGGCACCGGCCGGTGGATTTCCTCCATGCTGCGGCCGAATTTCTCCGGCAGCGACCAGGAGGAGGGGAAGGCGACATAGCCCGCGACCAGACGCCAGCCGGCGTCGCTGCGGCGCATCAGCACCAGATCCTCCTGAACGAGCGACCCGGCCGTCACGAGCGGCGCGTCGCCGCCGCAAAGCGGCACGCGCCGCCGTCCCGCGACGAGGTCTTCGCCCGTGCGGCTGTAGCGGGCCGGATGACAGGCCGGCAAATAGGCCGTCAGGAGATCGAGGACTTCCTGTTGCGCATCGCGCGTGCTGGGCTCCTCGACGAAGACGAGATCCCGGCAGGTGGCGATCAGCCGGTCCTTTTCCGCCAGATAGCGCTCCAGTTCGTCGTCGGGCTCGATCCAGTGCGCCGGGTCGAGCGGGCCGAGGCCGATGGTGAAGAGACGGGCGGATCCGTCATAGGGCGTATGGACGGGAGCCTTCATGACAGTCTGCCCCGGATCAGTCCGCGCAGCGAATTGCCGACGAGGACGGCGTGGCCGGAAAGATCCTCCGGCCGCAGGACCTGTTCCGTCGCTCCGCCGCTTTCCAGCAGTTCCGCGCGCAAGACGCCGGCCAGAAGGCCGCTGGCGAGCGGCGGCGTCTTCAGAACGCCCGAGCCGTCGTCGAGGAAGACCGAGGTGATGGTGCCTTCGCAGATCTCGCCGCGCTCGTTGAGGAGCAGCACCTCGTCGGCCTCGGTGGCGGGGAACTCGGCGCGGGCCGCCGTATAGGCGGTGCGGCGAGAGGTCTTGTGGCGCAGCAGCGGATCGGCCGAATCGAGACGGGTGCGCGCCACCTTCAGGCGCCATATGGTCTCGGGCGCAAGCGGCTGGAAAGCGGTCATCCGCACCTCGATGCGGCCATCGGCGAAAAGTTCGAGGCGGACCCGGGAAAGGGGGGCGTCGGCGGGCGCGCGCAACGCTTCGCGGGCCTTGTCCGCGCCCGGCAGGCCGAGCGCCTGCGCCGAAGCGGAAAGGCGGGCGAGGTGGCGCTCCAGCCGGATGAAGCCCTGGCCGGGCTCGAAGCGCAGCGTCTCGATCAGCGAGATATCCATTGGTCCCCCACCGCGAAACGCGCCTTGAGCAGGCATTCCTCATATTCGGATTCGGCGTTCGAATCGAAGACGATGCCGCCGCCGACGTTGAACACCGCCTCACCGTCCGGAAAGAGCGAGAGCGTGCGGATGGCGACGTTGAAGCGCATGACGCCGTCCGGCGCGATCACGCCGATCGCACCGCAATAGGCGTCACGCGGACCATCCTCCAGATCGTGCAGGATTTCCATGGCGCGCATCTTCGGCGCACCGGTGATCGAGCCGCAGGGGAAAAGGGCGGCGAAGATGTCGCGGATCGACGTTCCCGGGACGAGCTTCGCACGCACATGGCTGACCATCTGGTGCACGGTTGGATAGGTTTCCACGTCGAAAAGTTGCGGCACGTCGAGCGTTCCGGCCTGCGTTATACGGGAAATGTCGTTGCGCAGGAGATCGACGATCATCCGGTTTTCCGCCTGCGTCTTGGGGTCGGCCCGCATGGCGGCGATGATTTCCGCATCCTGTGCGGCGCTTGCCCCGCGCGCCGCGGTGCCCTTCATCGGGTGGGTCTCGATCCAGCCGTGCCGGTCGATATTGAAGAACAGCTCCGGCGAGCGGGACAGCAGCAGGGGGCCGTCGAGCGAGACGAAAGCACCGTAGCGCACCGGCTGGCGCTCGATCAGCGACCAGAAGGCGGCAAGCGGATTCCCGCTCCAGCGCGCGCGGATCGGCATGGTGAGATTGGCCTGGTAACAGTCGCCCTGCCGGATATGCCGGTGCAGCCGGTCGAAGCGGTCGCGATAGGTCGCAAAATCCCAGTCGGCCTTCGGCTCGGTGAGGAAAGGTTCGTTCTCCACGCGCCGCAACGCGGCGGCGAGCGGGTGATTTTCGGCCGGGGCTTCGAAAATGCCGAAACTCATCAGCGGCGTCGGGCGGTTTTCCGGGGCAAGCGGCGCAAGCCTCGGTTCGAACAGATGGCCGGCCTCATAGCTCATGAAGCCGGCGATCCAGCGCCCCTGGGCATGGGCTTCCTGGAGGCGCGCGAAGGCCGGCTCGAAACCGGCGCGATCATGCACGGTGACGAGTGCGAGCGGATCGGCGAAGACCGTGGTGCGGTCGTCGCGATCATCGCGGAGAAGCACAAAGTGTTGGCGGTCTGTCATGCGGTCGCCCGGAGCCTTCGTTCAAACGGCTTTATCAAGCGCTTCCAGCTCGTCGATCAGCCCTTCGATCATCGCCAGTCCCTTGCTCCAGAACGACGGATCGCCCGCGTCGAGCCCGAAGGGCGCCAGCAGTTCGGAATGATGCTTGGTGCCGCCGGCCCTCAGCAGGTCGAAATACTTCTCCTGGAAGCCGTCTTCGGCCTGCCGGTAGACCGCATAGAGCGAGTTCACGAGGCAATCGCCGAACGCATAGGCATAAACGTAGAAGGGCGAATGGATGAAATGCGGGATATAGGCCCAATAGGTCTCGTAACCCTCGGAGATGCGGATCGCCGGACCGAGGCTTTCGCCCTGCACCGAAAGCCACAGCTCGCCGATCTGGTCACTCGTCAGCTCCCCGTTCCGACGGGCGTCGTGCACCTTGCGTTCGAATTCGTAGAAGGCGATCTGGCGGACCACCGTGTTGATCATGTCCTCGACCTTCTGGGCGAGCATGGCCTTGCGCTCGCGCTTGTTCTTCGTCCGGTCGAGCAGGCTGCGGAAGGTCAGCATCTCGCCGAAGACGGAAGCGGTTTCGGCAAGCGTCAGCGGCGTCGAGGCCATCAGCGCGCCCTGGCGGCCGGCAAGCACCTGATGCACGCCGTGGCCGAGTTCGTGGGCAAGCGTCATCACGTCGCGCGGCTTGCCCATGTAGTTGACGAGCACATAGGGATGGACGGAGGGCACGGTCGGATGCGCGAAGGCCCCCGGCGCCTTGCCGGCGCGCACCGGCGCGTCGATCCAGTTGCGGTCGAAGAACCGGCGGGCGATGTCGGCCATTTCCGGCGAGAAGGCGTCATAGGCCGAAAGAACGGTATCGCGGGCCTCACTCCACGGGATGATCGCATCGGGTGTCTCGGGAAGGGGCGCATTGCGATCCCAATAGTCCATCTGCTCCATTCCGAGCCACTTCGCCTTCATCGCGTAGTAGCGATGGGAAAGGCGCGGATAGGCTTCGCGCACGGCGGCGGCCAGCGCGGCCACCACCTCCGGCTCGACGCGATTGGCCAGGTGGCGGCTGTCGGCGATGTCCTTGAAGCCGCGCCAGCGATCGGAGATTTCCTTGTCCTTGGCGAGCGTGTTGGTGATCAGCGTGAAGGTGCGGATATTGGCCTTGAAGGTGGCGGCAAGCGCTTGGGCCGCCTCGCGCCGCGCCGCGCCCTCCGGCGACTGGAGCTGGTTCAAGGCCACTTCCAGCGCCACGTCCTCGCCGTCGATCCTGTAGCGCAGTGACGCCATGGTCTCGTCGAAGAGGCGATTCCAGGCCGCCGCTCCCGTCATCGACTTCTCGAGGAAGAGTTGCTCCGTCCGGTCGTCGAGCTGATAGGGCTTTTCCTTGCGCAGGTCCTCTATCCACGGCTGATAGTGGGCGGCAAGCGGATCGCCGGCAAGGGCCGCGGCAAGGCGGTCGTCTTCTATCCTGTTGAGTTCAAGGGAGAAAAACAGAAGATGCGCGCCGATGTCGGTGAGCTTCGACTGGGCGTCACCGTAGAATTTGCCGTTTTCCGGAGCAGTGGTGTCGGAGAAATAGGTCAGCCCCGCATAGGAGATGATCCTGCCGAGCAGTTCCTCCAGCGCCTCGAAATCCCGCACGGCCGCGCCGATGCCTTCATTGCCGTCCTTCTGCGTCGCCGCATCGAGTTTGCCCTTCCATTTCGCCTCGAAGGCGAGAGCATCGGCTTCCGCCTTCGCCACGTCATCGCGGTATTCCGCCGAAGCGGGCGAGGGATAGAGATCGGAAAGGTTCCAGCGTGGCAGGTCGCCGAGGCCGGCGGTGGTCGCGGCGGCGGCCTCCGCCGGTGTGCGGGGGATCCGGGAGATCGGGAAAATGCGGTTCATCGGCCTTCCTCTTTCCTGTCGGGCATTGCGGGCGTCCGGCACCTTGCTTGCGTCGGCAGTCGTTAAAATGCAAGCCTTTCTCAAAACGGCATGTTCAACCCTTCCTGCCAGTATCTGCCGCAGTTCAGGTCCCTTGGGTGTGCATGAGGCATGCCGTGAGGCAAGGAGGTTGCAATGACCGCTCACATTCTTGTCATCGACGACGATCCTGTCCAGCGCAGGCTGCTCAAGAATATGATCGAGCGCGCCGGTCACGTCGCCCATATGGCGGAGAACGGCCGCGCCGGCCTCGACATGCTGGACCGCAAGGGCGGACTGATCAACGTCATCCTGCTCGACCTGATGATGCCGGAAATGAACGGCTCGGGCTTTCTTTCGGCGATCGCCGAGCGCGAGATCACCATTCCCGTCGTCGTGCAGACCGGACAGGGCGGCATCGAGACGGTCGTCATGGCGATGCGTGCCGGAGCGTTCGATTTCGTGGTGAAGCCGGTGTCGCCGGAGCGGCTCGGCGTGGCGATCGGCAATGCGCTCAAGGTGGAGCGGCGTGACGGGCGCGGGCGCGGCAGTCGCCGCCAGCGCAGCGAGACGGTGCATTTCGATGATCTCGTCTCGGCCAGTTCCGAAATGCTGCGTGTGCTGGACCTTTCGCGTCGCGCCGCGCAGTCGGATATTCCTGTGGTGCTGGAAGGGGAATCGGGCGTCGGCAAGGAAATGGTCGCCCGCGCCATACAGGCGGCGAGTGCGCGTGCCGGCAAGCCCTTCGTCACCGTCAATTGCGGTGCGATCCCGCACAATCTGGTGGAAAGCATCCTGTTCGGTCACGAGAAGGGCGCCTTTACGGGTGCGACGGAGCGCCATATCGGAAAATTCATGGAAGCCGACGGCGGTACGCTGTTCCTCGACGAGATCGGCGACCTGCCGCTGGAGGTGCAGGTGAAGCTGCTGCGCGCCGTCCAGCAGGGGGAAATCGAGACCATCGGCGCACGCTTCCCCCAGAAGGTCGACGTGCGGCTCATCTCGGCGACCAACCGCGATCTCATCAGCGAGGTGCGGGAGGGCCGGTTCCGCGAGGACCTTTACTATCGCCTGAACGTCTTTCCCATCACCATTCCGGCGCTCAGGCGGCGAAAGGAGGACATTCCGGTCCTCGTGCGCGCCTTCGTGCAACGCTTTGCCGGGGAACAGAAGCTGGCGCGTCCGCTGACGGTTTCGGCCGGGGCCATGGCGCTTCTGACGGCCTATGACTGGCCGGGCAATATCCGCCAGCTGGAAAACGCCATCTTCCGCGCCGTCGTGCTTTCGGAAGGCGGGGAACTGGCGGCGAGCGACTTTCCGCAGATCGCCGCCCAGGTGCCCGGCTACAGCCTGTCGGAGACGGGCGCCGTCGCCTGGGAGGCTTCGCCGTCGGCGGCTTCGACCTTCTCGCGCGATGACGCCGGCGAGACGCCGGGTCCGCGTGTCGCGCCCGTGGATGGGTTTGCGAACGAAGCGGGCGCGGGCGAACCCGCCGGCCTCGAAAACGTCATCGCCAGCGTCGATCGCGGCGGCCATGTGCGCAAGCTTGCGGAGGTGGAGGAGGAGTTAATCCGCTTCGCGCTGAAGTTCTATCGCGGCCAGATGAGCCAGGTCGCCCGCAAGCTCGGCATCGGCCGCTCAACGCTTTACCGCAAGCTCAAGGATTACGACATCGATCCGGAGGATCCGCTGCGGGATGCCGCATAGGACGCGGCCCTTCGCCGCGTCTGCCTGTCGATTTCGCGCCCGTCGATTTAGCGATTGTCGTTTATTCCCTGTTAGTGGATTGTTCACTATAAGACTTGCCGGGTGATTGAGTGTGGCCGATTTGCCATGCTCTCACCGCAATTGGCGGTCATTTGGGATAACGGACGTTCGTTGCCCGTCGGACGGGGATAGGTTTGGCAAAATTGTTCGCATCGATGAAGCTCCCGGGGATGACCCTGAGCGGCGTGTGCAAGGCTGCATTCGGCAAGCTGCCCAAGGCGCTGATGACGGCCCTGCTGTCGGCCGGTCTCATCCTTCCCGCCGCCATTCCCGCCACCGTGCAGGCGAAGACGGGCAACCGGTCGCTCAAGATCCATTTCATCCATACCAAGGAACAGGCCGAGATCGTCTACAAGCGCAACGGCCGCTATGACCAGCGCGGGCTCGATCAACTCAACCGCCTGCTGCGCGACTGGCGGCGCAACGAGCCGACGAAGATGGACCCCCGTCTGTTCGATCTCGTCTGGGAAGTCTACCAGAAGGTCGGGGCGACGGGCTATATCAACGTCGTCTCCGCCTATCGCTCGCCGGCCACCAATTCGATGCTGCGCTCCCGCTCCAAGGGCGTCGCCAAGACGAGCCAGCATATGCTCGGCAAGGCGATGGACTTCTATATCCCGGGGGTCAAGCTTTCGGCGCTGCGCGCCGCCGCGATGAAATTCCAGGTCGGCGGCGTCGGCTACTACCCGACGTCCGGCTCGCCCTTCGTCCATCTCGACGTCGGCAGCGTGCGCGCCTGGCCGCGTATGAGCCGCCAGGAACTGGTCCGGCTTTTCCCCGACGGAAAGACCATGCACATCCCGACGGACGGCAAGCCGTTGCCGGGCTACGAGCAGGCGGTCGCCGATTACAAGCAGCGCGTTACCGGCACGTCCGTGGCGATGGCCGGCGGCGGTGCGTCGCCCGCCGCATCCAAGCGCAAGAGCAAGACGCTTTTCGCCGCACTCTTCGGCAACAATGGCGACGAGGATGAAGAACCCGATGCCATCGTCAATCCGGCGGCGGGCGGCAATAGCGCTCCCGCCGCGCGTGATGTCGCCAAGCCGGCACCGGACCAGAGACCTGCCGCGCAGGAGACCGAACTCGCCTTCACCGCGCCGCTTCCGGGCGTGCGCCCGGCGCTGGCCCGTCCGGCCGGGGAAGGCGCAAGCGAGCTTGCCCTCGTCGCTCCGGCCACCGGCAGCGCGGTCGCCGCTCTCGATGCGGCCACACCGAGGGCGGAGGAGACCGCGAGCGAATTCGCCGATCTCGACGCCTATGCCGTTCCGGTGCCCGAACTTCTCGGTGTTCGCGGTCAGGCCGGCGACGCCGAGCCCGGTGCGGTGCTGACGGCGGCCGTCGAGGAAGACAATGATGCCGCCACTGCGGAATTCGCGCAGGTTCCGATCCCCGGCCTGCGGCCGCAGGTGGAGATCGATCAGGGCCGGACGGCGCTGATGGCCGCCGCCGAGGTCGAGGTTGCGCTGCCCACGCCGATGGAGCGGCCGGGTCTCGTGGCTCTCGCCGATCCGCTCGACCTGTCTTCCGGCGAAGGCACGATGGAAATGGCGGCCCTGATGGGCGAAACCGCGGGCAATCAGGCGTCTAGCGCCTTTGCGATCAGGGCGGGGGCGGATGCTTCCGGCAAAAGTGGCCGGCCGAAGAAGAAGGACGCCGATGCGGCCAGCCGCGGCGCGATCCGCACCGAGCCGAAGCCGACGCAGAAACTGGTGTCGCGTCTGGCGCTCAGCCAGGATCGCTTCGCCACGCTCTCCCGGCCGGTCGAGGCGCCGCGCTTCGTGAGCAGCAGCATGCGCGCCGCTCCGACGACGGTCTATCTGGCGGGCTTCCGGCAGGAACGCGCGGATGTCGATCCCGGCCGCTTCAGCGGCACCGCTGTCAACTTCATGGAAGTCCGCAAGTTCGAGACGAACTGAAGCCGGACGGATCCGACACGAAAAACCCGCCGGAGCGATCCGGCGGGTTTTTCGTCTTGTTGATAGTAAAGCGCCGGAGACAGGCGTCGGCCCAGGGTCGCCGGAAGCGGCCTTTGGGCCGCAGTCGCCGGTTCCGCCCGCTTCCGTGCCCGATACGGTCACTCCATGCCGAGGGCGGCCATATAGGTTTGCAGGATGCTTTCTTCCTCGAGGCGCTCATTGGCGTCCTTCTTGCGCAGCCGGACGATGGTCCGCATCGCCTTGGTGTCGTAGCCGCGTCCCTTCGCCTCGCCGTAGACGTCCTTGATGTCGTCGCTGATCGAGGCCTTCTCCTCTTCGAGACGCTCGATGCGCTCGATGAGCTGGCGCAGTTCCGCTGCCGCCACGTTTTCAACCGAACCCTGGGACTCTGCTGCGTCGATAGCCATGTCTTGCTTGCCTCTCCTGGACAGCACCGGGTCGGCGCGTCCGTTCTTTTGAATTCATCGCGATAGACCCCTTGATGCGGGGCGCATCGGGGTTCCGGCCCGGCCTGTTTCCACAAGGGAAAGGGGCTTGCGCCGTGGTCTGCCGCGAAGTTCCGGCAAGATCAAGGCCTATGGTGCGCTGCGGCCGGATTTTCCACGCGGGAGGTTATTCCTTCGGCCGGTTTTTGATGAAGGCGGCCTTCTGCTCGTCGCTGGCCTCCTGCTGGTGGCGTTCGCGCCAGACCGCATAGGGCATGCCGTAGACGATCTCGCGGGCCTCGTCTTTTTCGAGCGGCGCGCCGGCCGCGTTCGCGGCCTCGCGATACCAGTCCGACAGGCAATTGCGGCAGAAGCCGGCAAGGTTCATCAGGTCGATGTTCTGTACGTCGCCGCGCTCGCGCAGATGGCCGATCAGGCGGCGAAAGGCGGCGGCCTCGAACTCCGTCTGCTGTTCGCGGGTCAAATCGGTCATCACGGCTCCTTCGACGTCAATAGGCCCCGGTCCGGGACGGGAATATCCGATACATATGCAGCGCCGGGTCGGCGTTCAACCGTGTAAGGATCGGCGCCAGCCGGTCGACCCATGCCGCAATGCCGGCTTCGTCGCCGATCTGGTCCTGGCGGATCTCGATCAAGGCATGCGGAATGCCCGTGACCATGCAGTGGCGGAACATCGTGTCGCCGCGCAGCGCCCCGTCGTAGGGCTCGTTGTCGCCGACCTCGACGTTCTCCAGCGCCCGCAGCTGCGTCAGGAGCGGCTGCACGGCGCGCGGGTCGCTGTCCCACAGCACCGTCACATGCCAGGGACGGCCCACGCCCTTCCAGGCGGGCGTGAAGGAATGCATGGAGATGACCAGCGGCGCCCCGCCGGTTCGCTCCGCCGTCGTCGCGATGGTGCGGGCCACGGCGTCGTGATAGGGGCGGTGGAAGGCTTCGAGCCGGTGGCGGGCGTCTTCCGGCGTCAGCGGATGGTTGCCGGGAACGATCGCGCCATCGGAAATGCGCATGATGAGGGTCGGGTCGTCCTCGCCGCGGTTGGGATCGATCAGCAGGCGGGAGAAGCGGCTCATCACGGCCGGCGCGCCGAGCCGGGCGGCAAGGCCCCGCACGACGCCCTCCACCCCGATGTCATAGGCGATGTGGCGGCGGAAGGCGCTTTCCGGCAATCCGAGGCTGCCGTAACGCGCCGGCAGGCGGTTGGTGGCGTGATCGGCCAGGATCACCAGGCCGAGGCCGGGGTCGCCGTCGATGATTTCAAAGGGGGCTTCGTCATGCATGGGGAACGCCGGATATGGTTTCACGCGGGATTGATCGCACGGGGCGGATCGGGCTGCAAGATGTGACGATGCTTGCCCTGCGCTCGCCCAGAGTTGCGTTGACATTCCGGCCTCGCCGTCGCAAGAAAGCGCGTTATCAAATCAACGGAGTTCCATCGGAAGCCGTGAGAGCCAAGATCCATCGTCCGTTTCTCCGGAATACCCGCAGCCTCATGAAGGTTGGACTCTTCGCTTTTGCGGGATTCCTCGCCCTATCGATCCCGGATACGGCCAAGGCCGATTTCCGCGTTTGCAACGGTACGCAGAACCTCGTCGGTGTGGCCATCGGTTACCGCGCCGCGGAGGGCTGGGTCACCGAAGGCTGGTGGCAGGTTCCCGCAACGACCTGCGCCACGCTGATCGAAGGCGAACTCCAGTCGCGTTACTATTATCTCTATGCCGAGGACGCCGCCCGCGGCGGCCGCTGGACCGGCGACGTCAACATGTGCGTCGCCGAAAACGAGTTCAAGATCGTCGGCGTCCAGGACTGCTTCGCCCGTGGCTTCCAGCGCATGGGCTTCAAGGAATACGACACGGGCCGTCAGGGAAGCTGGATGGTGCAGCTTTCCGATACCCCAGGGACCCAGGAAAGCCAGAACTGATGAGACGGAATAGAAAAGTCAAAATCCTCGCAACGCTCGGACCCGCTTCCTTCGAGGAAGAGATGATCCAGAAGCTGCATGAGGCGGGGGCCGATCTGTTCCGGATCAACATGAGCCACGCCAGCCACGACGTGATGCGCACGCTGATCAGCCGCATCCGGGCGGTGGAAGCCCGCTGCGGCCGGCCGATCGGCATTCTCGCCGATCTTCAGGGGCCGAAGCTGCGCGTCGGCAAATTCGCCAACGGTTCCGAGGAACTGAAGCCCGGCCAAACCTTCACGCTCGACAATCGCGACGAGCCCGGCGACAATACGCGCGTCTTCCTGCCCCATCCGGAGATCCTCGAATCGGTGAAGGCCGGCGATCGCCTGCTGATCGACGACGGCAAGCTGCATCTGCGTGCGGAATCGGTCGATGGAAAATCAATCGTCTGTACCGTCGTTTCCGGCACGAAGATTTCCGACCGCAAGGGCGTGAGCCTGCCGGACACGCTTCTCGGCGTCGGCGCGCTCACGGAGAAGGACCGGGTCGACCTCGATGCGGTTCTGGCGACCGGTAGCGTCGACTGGCTGGCGCTGTCGTTCATCCAGCGCCCGGAGGATCTTGCGGAAGTGCGCAAGATCGCCCGTGGCCGTGTCGGCCTGATGTCGAAGATCGAGAAGCCGCAGGCGATCGAGCGCATCGACGAGATCATCGAGCTTTCCGATGCGCTGATGGTGGCGCGCGGCGACCTCGGCGTGGAAATGCCGCTGGAAACCGTTCCCGGCTTGCAAAAGCAGCTCATTCGCGCCTGCCGCCGCGCCGGCAAACCGGTGGTGGTCGCCACCCAGATGCTGGAATCGATGATTTCCGCGCCGGTGCCGACCCGCGCGGAAGTGTCGGACGTCGCCACGGCGGTCTTCGAGGGCGCCGATGCGGTGATGTTGTCGGCCGAGTCGGCCTCGGGCGACTATCCCGTCGAGGCGGTCTCGACCATGGCGTCCATCGCCCGGCAGGTCGAGCGCGATCCGCATTACCACGGCATCATGTACGCCCAGCGCACGCCGCCGGAGGCGACCGGCGCGGATGCGATCTCGCTCGCCGCCCGCCAGATCGCCGAGACGCTGAAGCTTTCTGCCATCGTCTGTTACACCTCTTCCGGCACCACGGGCCTGCGTGCGGCGCGCGAGCGGCCGGAGGTGCCGGTCCTCGCGCTGTCACCGGTCATCGAGACGGCGCGGCGGCTTTCGGTCGTCTGGGGCTTGTATTGCGTGGTCACCGGTGACGCCGTCGACCTCGACGACATGGTGAACCGCGCCTGCCGTATCGTCGTTTCCGAGGAATTCGGCAAGCCGGGGGATCGCATCATCATCTCCGCGGGTGTGCCGCTTGGAACGCCGGGCGCCACCAACATGCTGCGTATCGCCTATATCGGCGCGGACGGCGTCAGCGGCGTCTGAGAACCGTCTGGCCTCTTCGAAACGCCCGGCTGTCGCCCGAAACGACAGCCGGGCGTTTCGTTTTCAGGTGCGCTGTCCGGCAAGCTTGCCGGCAAGTTCGTCCAGGGCCCGCTGTGCGCGGCGTTCGGCGGGATAAAGCGTGAGAAAGCGTTCCCATGCGCGCAGCGCGAGTTCGTCACGCCCGCTGTCGGTGAAGATCGTCGCCATGCCGGCGATGGCCCCGAAGTGGCGCGGCTCCAGGGCGAGGACGCGGTTGATGTCCGACAGGGACTTGCGGAAATTGCCCATCTTGTAATGGAGGGTGGCGCGCCGGTTCCAGCCTTCGACATAGTCCGGCCGCAAGCTGACCGCCTCATCGAGGAAATCGAGCGCGGCGGCATTTCTTTCCTCCGCCATCGCCTTGTCGGCCCATTGAACGAGGAGGTCGATGGTCGGACTGCCGGTTTCCTGCCATTGGCGGCTGATGTTCTCGGCGATGCCGCGCGCGGAATCGGGATCCCGCTCGCGCTTCAGCGTGTGGAAAAGCCGGGTGAGTCGCTCGTCGGGGGAGGTAGATGTGTCCGATGCGGCGACAGCCGAATGCGGGCCATCGGTTCCGGCGGCGGCAGCCGGCCAGATCGAAACAAGGCAAAGAAGAACGAAGGGAAGCATGAAAAAGCGCATGGCGGTCATGATAAACCGCCACGGCGCCACTTCAAATCATTATTTTCCGATCGCCACGGGCGACCGCGACATCAACTCAGCCCTGACGAGCCTTGAAGCGGGGGTTCTGCTTGTTGATGATGTAGATGCGGCCCTTGCGGCGGACAAGACGGTTCTCGCGATGACGGGTCTTGAGCGACTTGAGCGAATTCTTGATCTTCATTTTTCTGATCCGCGTAATTGCAGGGCGACTTGAGCGCGCCGGATTTCCTCAATCAAAAACGCGCCTCGACAGGCGCGCTTTCAAGTTGGCTGGCATGTACCGCGTCACTTTTACGGTGTCAACCGCAGGCCGTTCAATTTCCGCACCGGAGGCCGGTTTTCCAGCCATTCCACTGTGGTTTCAGGCAAGAATCCGCGTGATATGGCCCATCTTGCGGCCCGGCCGGGCCTCGGTCTTGCCATAGAGATGGACCAGCACGCCCGGCCGGGAAAGCCAGTCGGGAACGTCGTCGATATCGTCGCCGACGAGATTCTGCATCACACAGTCCGAGTGGCGGCGCGGATCGCCGAGCGGGTGGCCGGCGACGGCCCTTATATGCTGCTCGAACTGCGAAACGACGCAGGCCGCCTCCGTCCAGTGCCCGGAATTATGCACGCGCGGGGCGATCTCGTTGACCACCAGCCCGCCGCCCGGCAAGACGAAGAACTCCACGCCGATGACGCCGACATAGTCGAGCCGGTCGAGGATCGCACGGGCGGCCTTGCGGGCTTCGTCCGCCGTCGCCTCGCCGATGCCGGCGGGCAGGGTGGAGCTATGCAGGATGCCGTCGCGATGGACGTTCTCGGCGGGATCGTAGCAGGCGATGGTGCCCTCGCCGTCGCGGGCGGCGATGATCGAGATCTCGCGTTCGAAGGGCACGAGGCTTTCCAGGATGAGCGGGACGCCGCCAAGGGCTGCGAAGGCGCCGTGGCGGCTTTCGGTCGGCAAGCGGAACAGGCGCTGGCCCTTGCCGTCATAGCCGAGCCGCCGGGTCTTGAGGACGCCGACGCCGTCGAAACGGTCGAGCGCCGCCTCTAGGCCGGTCTGGTCGTCCACGGCGGCGAAATCGGCCGTAGCGATGCCGCAGTCGCGGATGAAGCGCTTTTCGACCAGCCGGTCCTGCGATACTTCGAGCGCGCGCGGCGGCGGGTAGACCCGTACGCTTTCGGCCAGCGCCTGTGCGGCTGCGACCGGCACGTTCTCGAACTCGTAGGTCACGACGTCGCACCGGCGGGCGAGCTCGGCCAGCGCCTGCGGATCGTCATAGGCGGCGACGATCTGGGCGTTGGCCACCTGCGAGGCCGGGCAATCGGCCTGCGGCTCGAGAATGATGGTGCGATGGTTGAGCCTGGCGGCGGCCATGGCCAGCATGCGGCCGAGCTGGCCGCCGCCGATGATACCGATCGTACGCGCGCTCATAGAGGGCCGTCTACGGGATATTCGGCGACGGCGTTCGTCTGGCCGTCACGCCATTCGTCGAGCCGATGGGCCAGTTCGGGGTCGTTGAGCGCCAGCACGGCGACGGCAAGCAGCGCGGCGTTGATCGCGCCCGCCTTGCCGATGGCCAGCGTTCCGACCGGGATGCCGGCCGGCATCTGCACGATGGAAAGCAGGCTGTCCTTGCCGGAGAGGGTCCGCGACTGGACGGGGACGCCGAAGACCGGGAGCGCGGTCATCGCCGCCGTCATGCCGGGAAGATGGGCGGCGCCGCCCGCACCGGCGATGATCACCTTGAAGCCCTCGGCGCGCGCGCCGCGCGCAAAGCTGTAGAGGCGATCCGGGGTGCGATGCGCCGAAATGATGCGCGCCTCGTAATCCACGCCGAGCGTGTCGAGCGTATCGGCGGCGTTCTTCATCGTCTCCCAGTCGGACTGGCTTCCCATGATGATGGCCACAGGGGGCGTTTCTGTTGTCTTCAAGGCGTTCGTCCGTCCTCAGGCGATGATGTCCGGGATGATCTGGTCTTCCAGCTTGGAAATCCTGTCTTTCAGCACCAGTTTCTTTTTCTTCATGCGCTGGATGCGCAGGGCCTCGCATCCGGTCTGGATCATGGCGTTTATCGCGGCGTCATAGTCTTCGTGTTCCTGACGCAGCCGCGCGACGCTCAACCGCAATTCCGCCTGATCCTGGTCTGCCATGCTTTTTGTTCCCCGTGCCGGAGGCAGGCTCATGCCGGCCTGTCCGCCTTCGTCCGAAGGCTGCTCCTACCACAGAAACCCGGGCAACGGGAAGTTATCCATCGCCATGTTTTGGCCTTCGACAAATGAAAAATAGCATGGCACACTCATCCGGTTGCAACCTGGGGCCTCCAGCCTGTCAATGGCCGGCGGCACACAAAAGGAAGGAACTGTCACATGGCAATTGAGGCTCGTCTGGCCACGCTCGAAAAGAAGCATGTTGCACTCGAAGAAGAGCTGCATACGGCGATAACCCGCCCGGCTTCCGATGATCAAATGATCGCCGATATCAAGCGGCGTAAACTGCGCGTCAAGGACGAAATCGAAAGGATCCGCGTTTCACGACACTGACGCGGAACGATCTTTCCGAAGTGTGACACAAGGTTGGCGGAGCGCCGTTTCCGCAGGGGAAATTGAAGAGACGGCGCTTCCCGAACACCGCCCGAGAGGCGGCAGGAAACACCCAACGTCCCGAACTGCCGGAAGGCGCAGGCCGGGACGTTTCATTCAGGGCATATGTCAAGCCGATGCGATCAGGCGGTTTCACGGGCTCCGGCGCGTCAGAGAAGGGCCGCAAGGCCGTCATAGGAAAGCTTCAGGCCGGCGAACAGCGCCATGGTGTACATGAACGGATAGAAGGTCTCCGGCCGCATGCGCTTGACGAGAAAGCCGCCGAGCGCCGTGGCGGCGATGGCCAGCGGCACGAGCGTCGCGGAGATCGTCAGATTGGTCGTATCGAGCTGGCCGAGCGCGAAATAGGGACCGAGCTTCACGAAATTCAGGATGGCGAAGAAGCGGACCGCCGCGCCGGTATAATCGCGCGGCGACAGCTTCAGCGGCAGGGCGTAGACCTGGAAGGGCGCGCCGCCGGCATGGGCGACGAAACTGCCATAGCCGGAAAGCGTGCCGAAGAAGGCCGCCGGCACCAGCCGATGCGGCTTTGCCGGCGCGATATAGCCGTGGCGCGCGCGCCAGCCGTGGTAGTAGTAGCGCAGCGCAAAGAGGACCGTGATGAGGCCGATGATCAGCCGCAGCGCGTCGCGCGGCACATAGGCCGAGGTCGCCCAGCCGACGGCGACGCCGACAATCGCGCCCGGCAGCAGGATCGTCAGCAGCGGCCGGCTGTTGTGGTGACGCCAGATCCAAAGCGAGACCCCGTCCATCACCACGAGGATCGGCAGCAGGATCGCCGCGGCTTGCACCGGCGGGACGCTCATGGCAAGGATGGGGACGCCCATCAGCGCGAGCGCTTCGCCCATGCCGCCTTTGGTGAGACCGACGAGGAGAACCGCGGGGATGGCGGCGAGATAGATCGAGGGGTCGATGGTCATGGGGGCAGGCGCGCTCGGCGATTGATCCGGTGGGCCTTTCCGTCTATCGGCTTTGCATTCGAATGGCGAGCCCCGGCTTGCCGCACCCACAGAAACCGGAATCCCGCATGTCCAAAGTCGACGACCGCTGCCGCCTGATGCTCATTCTTCCCGAAGGCGAGGAAATCGCCGCGCGCGTCGCGCTGCTCGAAGGCGCGCTGAAGGGCGGCGATGTCGCATCGGTGATCCTGCCGCAATACGGGCTTGACGACGGCGCATTCCAGAAGCATGCGGAAGCGCTCGTCCCGCTCATACAGAATGCCGGGGCTGCGGCGCTCGTGGCGGGCGACACGCGCGTCGCCGGCCGCGTCAAGGCCGATGGTGTCCATGTCACGGGCGGTCTTGAGGACATGGCCGAGGCGGTGGAGAAGTTCACGCCGCGGCTCATCGTCGGCGGCGGTAACGCCCGGGATCGCCATCAGGCGCTGGAACTGGGAGAACTGCGGCCGGACTACATGTTCTTCGGCCGCATCGGCGGCGATATCAAGCCGGAGGCGCATCCGAAGAACCTGGCGCTTGGCGAATGGTGGGCTTCCATGGTGGAAATCCCCTGCGTCGTGCTTGGCGGCACCGATCCGCAATCGGCGCTCGACGTCGCCGCGACGGGCGCGGAATTCGTGGCGCTGGCGTCGGCCGTGTTCGCCGATCCGGGGCAGGCGCCGCATGTCGTGGCCGCCGTCAACGCCCTGCTTGACGAAAAAGCGCCACGGTTCGAGGGATAGTAGGCCGGCATGATGAGGATCGCCGTTCCGCACGTTTTCCGTTTTCTGCCGGTGGCGCTGTGCGCGGTGCTTATCGCCTGTCCGGCAGGCGCTTTGGCCGAGGATGTGCCCGCGCCGTCCGGCGGTCCCGCCGGAATGGCTGTCGAAGGCGACGGAAGCGCGCCTGTGAAGACGGACACGGAAGAGGAAAAGCCGGCGGCTTCGAAGACGGTCGCGGACGATGCGGTCGACGGTGCGGATATCAAGGGTGACAGACCCGTGGAAGGCCCGTCCTCGGGCCTCGGCGTCTTCGACCGCATGGGCGCCGACCTGCCGGAACTGCCGGAGGAGAAACCCTTCGAGGGCAAGGTCGACGAAGCCTATGGCGCGTTCCAGCGGGGGCATTATCTGACGGCGATGGATCTCGCCCTGCCGCGCGCCCAGCTCGGCGATCCGGCGGCCCAGACACTGGTTGCGGAAATTCTCGACCGGGGTCTCGGGGTGCGGCGCAATCGCGGGCAGGCGGCCTTCTGGTACGAGCAGGCGGCTAATGGCGGCGACCCGGCGGCGATGTTCAAATATGCGCTGATCCTGATGGAGAAGGGAAAGTCGCCCGAAGACCGCGCCAGGGCGGACGATTTCATGAAGAAGGCGGCCGATCTCGGAAACGGTTCGGCGCAATTCAACTATGCCCAGGTTCTTGTCGCCAGGACACCCGGCGATAAAGGCCTGCGCGAGGCGCTTCCCTATTACGAGAAATCGGCGGAGCAGGGGATCGCCGATGCGCAATATGCGATCTCGCAGATCTACCTGAACGTTTCCGGCCTTCCGGAGGAAAAGCGCAAGGCGGCCCGCGACTGGCTGACGCGCGCCGCCCGCGCCGGCTACGATACCGCGCAACTCGACCTTGCGATCTGGCTGGTGAACGGCACCGGCGGCGAGCGGGATTTCGAGGCGGCGTTCCAATGGATGAAACGCGCGGCCGACGGCGGCAACGTGGTGGCGCAAAGCAAGCTCGCGCATCTTTATATCAACGCCATCGGTACACGGCCCGACCCGGTCGAGGCCGCGAAATGGTTCGTTCTGGCGCGCCGCGCCGGATTGAACGATCCGATGCTCGAGGATTTCTATCTCGGCCTGACGGATGAGGAGCAGAAGGCGGCGATCACGGCGGCGAACAGGTATCGCTCCGCCTCGTGAGGCGGTGGCCGCGCGGCCGATACGCGGGCAAGGCTTGAAACTTCCCGGAAATTATGGTTTTGAGGCCGAATATCCGGCTCCGGCATGTTCATGCGGGCGGCACCCGCCGTCCCGAAGCGCCGGTTATTCCCGAAGGACATCCTCGCATGGCTCGCTCCGCTCTTCTCAACGTCATGGTTCAGGCCGCCTTCAAGGCCGGCAAGGGGCTCTCCCGCGACTTCGGCGAGGTGCAGAATTTGCAGGTCTCCCTGAAGGGTCCCGGCGACTACGTCTCCCAGGCCGATCGCAAGGCTGAGCGGCTGTTGCGCGAGGAACTGCTGAAGGCGCGCCCGACCTACGGGTTTCTCGGCGAGGAATCGGAAGAAATCAAGGGTACCGACGGGGCGCATCGCTGGATCGTCGACCCGCTCGACGGAACGACGAACTTCCTGCACGGCATTCCCGCCTTCGCGGTCTCCGTGGCCCTGGAGCGCAACGGCGAGATCGTTGCCGCTGTCGTTCTCAATCCGGCGACGGACGAGCTTTTCACCGCCGAACGGGGCGGTGGCGCCTTTCTCAACGATCGCCGCCTGCGCGTCGCGGCGCGACGGTCCCTGTCGGACACTGTCATCGGCTGCGGCATGCCGCATCTCGGCCGTGGAAACCATGGCAAGTTCCTCATCGAACTGCGTCATGTGATGGGAGAGGTCGCGGGCCTGCGCCGGATCGGTTCGGCCGCACTCGATCTTGCCTATGTGGCGGCCGGTCGTTTCGACGGTTTCTGGGAGCGCGATCTTTCGTCCTGGGACATGGCTGCGGGCATTCTGCTGATTCGCGAGGCTGGCGGTTTCGTCACCGATCTGGATGGCCGCAGCGCCATGCTCGATAGCGGTTCGATCGTCGCCGGCAACGAGCAGATCCACAAGGCGCTGATGGACGTGCTGCATCGCCCGATGCCGGCGCGCTGAGATTTCCGGAGGCTTGCCGGCGGTGTGATTTCAGCCACCGCTGTTGCCGCCAAGCCCTTCAATTCGGCTCAATCTTCCTCTAGTCTCCCGGCCGACGCGGACGTGGAGATGCGACTACATGCCTAAACTGGCGCTGCCAGGCCGGGGAAGCCCCGCCGACACCGGAGACGGTTACAGCCACAAACTCTCAAGCCCGATGGCGTTTTTCTGGACGATGGTGATCTTCCTCATCATCGTCGGTTTCGTGGCCGCCATCCTGTTCCGCCAGGCGCAATCCGCCTTCTACAGCAATCCGGGACTGAACGGCCTCATTATCGGCGTGCTGCTCATCGGCATCCTGCTGGTCTTCAATCAGGTTCTGAGCCTCAGGCCGGAGGTGCGCTGGTTCAATTCGTTCCGCGCGGCGGGCAGCGCCGAAAAGGTCGGACGGGATCCGGTGCTGCTTGCGCCGATGCGGGCGCTGATCGGCCGCCACCCGGCGGTGGCGCTGTCGACGGCGACCCTGCGCTCGATCCTCGATTCGATCGCCACGCGGCTCGACGAGTCGCGCGACACCACCCGCTATCTCATCGGGCTTCTGGTGTTCCTGGGGCTTCTCGGAACCTTCTGGGGCCTCCTCGGCACCATCGGTTCGATCAGCGCGGTCATCCAGTCGCTGGATGCAGGCGGGGGAACGGCGAACGATATTCTCAATGCCCTGAAGGAAGGGCTTTCCGCGCCGCTGGAGGGGATGGGAACCGCCTTCTCGACGTCGCTTTTCGGCCTTGCCGGCTCGCTGATCCTCGGTTTTCTCGATCTTCAGGCCGGCCGCGCGCAGAACCGCTTCTACACCGAACTGGAAAACTGGCTGTCCTCGGTGACCGAGGTGGGTTCCGACACGCGCGCCACCGATCTTCCGCCGTCCGCATCCACCGCCGACATTCAGGCGCTTGCGGAGCGGATCGCCAGGCTCGCGCAGGAGAACGGCGGCCGCTCCACGGCGGCCATGGCCAATCTTGCGGAAGGCATCCAGGGTCTCGTCAAGAACATGCGCAACGAGCAGCAGATGCTGCGCGACTGGATCGAGGTGCAGCAGGAGGAGGCGAGAGCGCTGCGGCGCACCCTCGACCGTCTCGCCGCCCGCAGCGGGGAAAAGGCCACCGGCAAGGCGCATGATCCGGCCGGGAGCGAATAGCGATGGCGCTCGCCCGCAACCGTCGCAGCCAGCGCACCGTCGATTACTGGCCCGGCTTCGTCGATGCGCTTTCGACGCTGCTTCTCGCCATCATGTTCCTGCTCACGGTTTTCGTGCTGGCCCAGTTCTTCCTCAGCCGCGAGATTTCCGGCAAGGACGACGTGCTCAACCGGCTGACGAGCCAGATCAACGAACTGACCCAGCTCCTGGCGCTGGAAAAGAGCGGCAAGCAGGATCTGGAGGATGCGCTGGCCAATCTTCAGGCGTCGCTCGACCAGTCGGAAGACGAGCGCTCGCGCCTCCAGCAGCTTCTCGACCGGGGAACCGGCGCGGCGGGCGAGGCCAATGCGCGCGTCGGCACGCTGACGCGGGAACTCGATACGGAAAAGCAGGTGAGCGCCCGCGCCATGAGCCAGATCGAGCTGCTCAACCAGCAGATCGCCGCATTGCGCAGCCAGATCGCGGCGGTTGAGGAGGCGTTGCAGGCCTCCGAGGCGAAGGACGAGGCGTCGCAGACGAAGATCGCCGATCTCGGCCGCCGTCTCAATGTGGCGCTTGCCCAGCGCGTACAGGAACTCAACCGCTATCGCTCGGATTTCTTCGGACGATTGCGTGAGATCCTTTCCGACCGCGAGAATATCCGGATCGTCGGTGACCGCTTCGTGTTCCAGTCGGAAGTGCTGTTTCCCTCCGGCGGCAGCGACCTGAACGAGGCAGGTCAGGCGGAGATGAAGAAGCTCGCCGCCGCGCTGATAGACCTTGCGCGGGAGATCCCGCCGGAAATCACCTGGGTGCTGCGCGTCGACGGACATACGGACAATGTGCCGCTCAGCGGCACCGGCCGCTATCGCGACAACTGGGAGCTGTCCTCGGCCCGCGCGACGGCGGTGGTGAAGTTCCTGATCGCCAACGGCGTGCCGGCAAACCGGCTGGTTGCGGCCGGATTCGGCGAATTCCAGCCGATCGCCGAAGGCGACGATGCCACGGCGCGCGCGACCAACCGACGGATCGAACTGAAGCTCACCGAGCGTTAGAAACAAAAAAACGGAGCATTTCCGGCGCACTCCGGTTCCCGGCAATTGCCCCCAAGAGGCGTCAGGCGGTCGCCTGCGCCGGGTTCTCGTCGAGAAAAGCCTGGCCGCCATGGTCGAATTGCAGGCGGGCGAGGCGGGCGTAGAGACCGTCGTGGCGGATCAGCGACTGGTGTGTGCCTTCCTCCACCACCCGCCCGCTTTCCATGACGAGGATGCGGTCGGCCTTGAGCACGGTGGCGAGACGATGGGCGATGACGATGGTGGTGCGGGTGCCCATCTGGCCCTCCAGCGCCTTTTGCACCAGAGTCTCGCTTTCGGCGTCGAGTGCCGAGGTGGCCTCGTCGAGCAGCAGGATCGGCGCATCCTTCAAGATGGCGCGGGCAATGGCGATGCGCTGGCGCTGGCCGCCGGAAAGGGTAACGCCTCTTTCGCCGACGGGCGTGTCGTAACCCTTTTCCATATGGAGGATGAATTCCTCGGCCTGGGCGGCGCGCGCGGCGGCGCGGATCGCCTCCTCGCCGGCATCCGGCATGCCGAAGGCGATATTGTCGCGGATCGTCGCGGCGAAGATCGTCACGTCCTGCGGCACCATGGCGATACGCCGGCGCAATTCACCGGGATCGGCGGCGCGAAGATCGATGCCGTCCAGCGTGATGCGGCCGGATTCGGGATCATAAAAACGCAGCATCAGCGACAGGATCGTGCTCTTGCCGGCACCGGAGGGGCCGACGATGGCGACCGTCTCGCCGGGCGCGACCGAGAAGCTCAGGCCGTTGACGCTGCGATAGCCCGGCCGGGCGGGATAGGAGAAATGCACGTCCTCGAAAGAGAGCGCCCCCTGTGGCGGCACGGGCAGGGCAACGGGCGTGGCCGGTGCGGTGATGACCGCCGGTTCCTCCAGCAGTTCCGTCAGCCGCTCGGCGGCACCGGCCGCCTGGGAAAGCTCTCCCCAGACTTCCGAAAGCGCGCCGAGGCTGCCGGCCGCGAAGACGGCATAGAGCAGGAACTGGCCGAGCGTTCCGGCCGAAAGCGTTCCCGACAGCACGTCGCGGGCGCCGAACCAGAGCACGGCGACGACCGATCCGAAGATCATGGCGATGGCGAAGCCGGTGAGAAACGAGCGGGCGCGGATCGCCCCGCGCGCCGCGCCATAGGCGTCCTCGACGGCGGCGGAGAAGCGGTCGCGGGCGGCGGCCTCGGCGTTGAAGGCCTGAAGCGTGCGGGTGGCGCCGATCGCCTCGCTGGCATAGGCGGTGGCCGCGGCAAGCGTGTCCTGCGCCTGCCGGGAACGGCGGCGTACGGAGCGGCCGAAAGCGATGAGCGGGAAGACGATCAGCGGAATGGCCGCGAGAACGAGACTGGAGAGCTTCGGGCTCGTGTAGACCATCATGGCGATGGCGCCGAGGCAGAGAATGAGGTTCCGCAGGGCCACCGAGGCGGTGGCGCCGACCGCCGACTTGATCTGGGTGGTGTCGGCGGTGAGCCGCGACACGATCTCGCCGGACTGGTTGACGTCGAAGAACGCGGGCGAGAGTGTCGTCACATGGGCGAAGACATCGTGCCTCACGTCGGCGACAAGGCGCTCGCCGAGGGTGATGACGAAATAGTAGCGCGTGGCGCTGGCCAGCGCGAGCAGGCCGGCGAGCGCGAAAAGCATCATGAAATAGGTATTGATGAAGCTGGCGTCGGCTCCGCTGAAGCCGTGGTCGATCATGCGTCGCACGGCGACGGGCAGGGCCAGCGTCGTCACCGCCGCCGTCACCAGCGCCACCACGGCGCCTGCGACGAGCCGACGGTAGCGGGCGAGATAAGGCAGAAGCCTGCCAAGGGGGCGAATCGTTTTGCGTCCGGTCCGCGCTGTCGCGGCGGTTTGTCTGTCTACGGCCACCATGCCCTCGTTTCCAGTGCCTTGCGGCATGAATTCACTTTCGGCTCTTGTTATCCGGATGGCCATCATGTATAGGCTCGCCATCGAATTGGGAAGCCGTAGGTCCAGCCGACCACGGCTTCTTACGTCTTTGGCTCCGCTGCCGCAATGCGTTGCGACAAATGGCCACCCGGAACAGGCAGGAAGATTGTCATGAAGGCTGATATCCATCCCGAGTACCACACGATCAAGGTCGTGATGACCGATGGCACCGAGTACGAAACCCGCTCGACCTGGGGTTCGGAAGGCGCGACGATGAACCTTGAAATCGACCCGAAGTCCCATCCGGCCTGGACGGGCGGCAATCAGCAGCTCATGGACCGCGGCGGCCGCGTTTCCAAGTTCAAGAAGCGCTTCGAGGGCCTCGGTCTCTAAGACCTGCTTCCTGCGGAAAGATTTCAGAAACCCGGCTTCGGCCGGGTTTTTTGTTGTCCGAAGCCGGCTCTTCCGGCGATCCGGACCGGATGTAGCGACAGGAATGGCCGGGACTGGCCGGCCGTGCAGACAATAAAAAAACCCGGCCGAAGCCGGGTCCGGGTCATCGCGGGCCGGTTGTCTCAGTTGCCGCCGAAAGCGGTCTGGAGCAGGTTGATCTGGGCCTGTACGCTGTTATGGCCATCCGCCTCGAAGGCCGGCATCTCCTGCGGCCGGTAGATTTCGCGGTCGAGCAGCGCAACGCGGTTCTGCAGCCGGAGCGAGCGCTCGATGAGGTCGCGAAAGGCTTCCGGCAGCTCATTCCAGCCGGGCGCGGTGCGATCGACGTTGAAGCTGTCGAGACGGACCTTGCTCTTCTCGGAGAGAACCTGGTCGCGGCTCATTTCGCCGCTGTTGACGGCGCGCTGGAGGAGCAGCCAGGAGGCCATCTGCATCAGGCGGGTGGTGAGGCGCATCGATTCGGCCGCATAGAGCACGGAGGCCATGCGGGGCAGGACTTTCGAGGCCTGCCGGCCGACGCCGTCGAGGTAGCTCGCCGTTTCCTCTACCAGACCCATGCCTTCCGCATAGAGGGAAGTGAACTGTGCCGACGACGCGACATGGCCTGCGAAGCTGACGGTGTTCAATCCTCTTTCGGACATGATCTCATCCCTGTTGAAACGCAAAACGCTACGGACGACAGCATGGCGTGCCGGAAACGGGCTGGTTCCACCTTGCCGCCTGTCAGTCCAAAGATGATCCCTTAGCGCACTTCGCGCAAGGGTATTCTTAAGAAAGGGTTAATCTCCACAATTCTTTCGGCGCCCGGAGCGATAGGCAAAAAAAGAGCCGCAAAAGCGGCTCTCAAGGTAAAACAGGGAGAAAATCAGACCCATTCGCCAAGCGGTGAAAATGTCTGAATCCGACAGGAGCCGGATATACTGTTAATAGCAGTTAAGGCTTAACGGGCGGTTAACTTTATTCGGATTGCGTCCGGCCGCGTGATATTCCTGCCGAAACGATCCCGCTTCGGCGGGAAATGCTTTAGCGGAACAGGTTTTCCGCCGAAGCCCGGCTGGCGCCCTTTCTCGCTTTTTCCTCTTCCAGCCTGGTGATCTCCCGATGCAGAAGATCGATGCGGGCGGCAAGCTCCTCCACCGACAGGTCCGAAAGATCGCTGCCGATCTCATGCGCCATCTTGCGGGCGGGGCGGTCGTCGTCGTTGAGGCTCATGGCGTTTTTTCTCCCGTCGGATCGTCGCCGCCCGACGACGGCGCAAGCGCGCGCGGCGAAAGTTGCAGGCTTTCCGGCGTCGTCATCGTGCCGGGGTTGATGGTGGTGTAGGCGTCGCGCATTTCCGCGGGCATGGCGGCGCGCACCCGGCTGCGGACGATGGCGTAGGCGCTGATGAGGACATGGGCGAGGCCCGTCACCAGGAACAGCGCATAGGGGCTGATCGAGGACATGACGGGGCCGCCGATGGTCGGCCCGATGATCGTGCCGATGCCGTAGAGCAGCAGCAGGCCGCCCGAGACCTTCACGAAGTCCTCGGCGCTGGCGAAGTCGTTGGCATGCGATACGGCGATCGGATAGAGCGAGTTCGCGGCCGCGCCATAGATGGCGGTCAGGGCGAGCAGCAGAACGACGGAAACCGGCTGGAAGACGAAGAGCGCAATTCCGGCAAAGGCGGCCACCGCCGAGAGCGCGGCCAGCACCATGCGGCGGTCTATCCGGTCGGAGACGCGGCCGGCCGGAAGCTGCATGATCGCGCCCGCGAAGATGGCGACGCTCATCATCACCGCGATCGTGCTGGCGGGAAGGCCGACATTGGCGCCGAATACCGCGCCGAGCGTTCCGAAGGCGCCATTGGCGATACCGACCAGCAGGATGCCCACGCAGGCGATGGGAGAGGTTCTGAACAGGGCGGGAATATCCAGCCGCACCTGCTTCAGCGGCTGCGGCGAAGCGGCGGTGGAAAGCGTCGTCGGCAGCATGGCGAGGCAGTAGAGAATACCGGTGACCATGAAGAGGACGGTCGTCGTCACGTCGCCGAGCGCCACCGTCATCTGGCCGCCGACGGTGCCGACGAGGGTGATGGCGATATAGAAGGAGAAGATCGCCCCGCGGCTTTCGTTGGTCGCCCGTTCGTTCAACCAGCTCTCGATGATCATCGAGATGCCGGCGATGGAAAAGCCGGTGACGGCGCGCAGCACCACCCACCAGTAGGGATCGACGAGGATGCCGGTCAGAAGCGCGATGATGGCGATCAGCGACGCGAAGCCGGAAAAGGCGCGCACATGGCCGATGCGCTTGACCACGGCCGGCGCCAGCAGGCAGCCGAGCACGAATCCCGAGGCCCAGGACGTGCCGAGAAAACCGAGGATCGTGGTTTCATAGCCTTCGAAGGCGCCGCGCATCGGCAGCAGCAGGCCGTGCAATCCGTTGCCCAGAAAGAGGAACAACGTGCCCAGCAGGAGAGCGAAGACGGAAATAAGGTTTGTTCGCATGGTTCTACCGCAACGTCGCCGATCCCGAAGCAATAGCCTACCGGCAGCCGAATGCCAGATGCAAAAAAGCAAGGGTGCGTCTTTTTCGATGTCCGCGCTGATCGCTTGGAAAAATGTCCGGGGTGTGACAGGAACGGGCAGGAGAAACCGTCATGTCGAAAATCCTGCCCGCCCTTCTGATCGTCGCGATGGCGCTGCATGTCATCCGGCCGCTTGGGCTGCCCGGTCTCCGGCGGCGTGGCGATTTCTGGAAGATCGCGGTGGCGGCGCTCGCGTTGATGGCGCTGACGGTCCTGCTGCGGTCGTGAAAAAGCAAAAGGGCCGTGCAATGCACGGCCCCCATGAGCTTGGTCCGATCGGGACCCGGGCCTTGCGGCCCGTCGGAAGGCGTTTCAGAGCGAGGGCTGCCTCGCTTCCTTCACCACTCCCATGTCCGTAGCCGGAGCCAAATTCTCATTAGACATCGGATCACCTTCCTTTCTGTTGTTGACGTTGAGCCAAAGTGTAGACGATCCGTCCGTTCTTGCAAGCCCGAAGGCTCAGGCCTGCCGCTTGAGGGCGTCGACGCCGGGCAGGGCCTTGCCTTCCATCCATTCGAGGAAGGCGCCGCCGGCCGTCGAGACATAGGTGAAACTGTCGGCGACGCCGGCATGGTTGAGGGCCGCCACGGTGTCGCCGCCGCCGGCGACGGAGAGGAGCCTGCCTTCCTTCGTGCATTCGGCGGCGTGACGGGCGGCGGCCACCGTCGCCTTGTCGAAGGGGGCGATCTCGAAGGCGCCGAGCGGGCCGTTCCACACGAGCGTGGCTGCGCGGGAAATCCAGGCATTGACGGTCTCGACCGACTTCGGCCCGACATCGAGCATCATCGCGTCTGCGGGGATGGCGTCTATCGCGACGACCTGGTTTTCGGCATTCGCCTTGAACTCCCGGGCGACGACGCCGTCTTCCGGCAGCACGATGGCGCAGGTGGCGGTCGCCGCCTCGATCATGATCTGCTTGGCCGTCTCCGCAAGATCGTGCTCGCAGAGCGACTTGCCGACATCGACGCCGCGCGCGGCGAGGAACGTATTGGCCATCCCGCCGCCGATCACCAGCGCGTCGACCTTCTTCACGAGGTTCAGGAGCAGGTCGATCTTGCTTGAGACCTTTGCGCCGCCGACGATGGCGACGACCGGCCGGGCGGGGCTGCCGAGACCCTTTTCAAGAGCCTCCAGTTCGGCCTGCATGGTGCGGCCGGCATAGGCGGGCAGCAGCCGGGCCAGTCCCTCTGTCGAGGCATGGGCGCGATGGGCGGCGGAAAAGGCATCGTTGACGTAGATGTCGCCATTGGCGGCGAGCGCCGCCGTGAAGTCCTCGGCGTTCTTTTCTTCGCCCTTGTGGAAACGGGTGTTCTCCAGCAGCAGGATATCGCCGTCCGCCATGCCGGCGACGGCCGCGGCAGCCGTGTCGCCGATGCAGTCGGCGGCGAAACGGACCGGCTTTCCGAGCACCGCGCTTGCGGCCGGCAGGATCTGCTCCAGGGACATCTCCGCAACGGGCTCGCCCCTGGGCCGGCCGAAATGCGCGAGCAGGATGACCCTGGCGCCCTTGCCGGAGAGTTCGAGGATCGTCGGCGCGACGCGCTCGATACGGGTCGTATCCGTGACCTTCCCGTCCTTGACCGGCACATTGAGGTCCACGCGCAGGAGAACGCGCTTGCCGGCGAGATCGGTGAGGGTGTCGAGGGTCTTGAAGGTCATGGGCGCCGCTCCTGGATTTCGTCGTCAGTCATGAAGGGCACCCGGACGCCGGGGTCCGGGTGCCTTGTGTCGTCTCGTCAGATCAGCTTGCCCATGGCGACAGCCGTGTCGGACATACGGTTGGAGAAGCCCCACTCGTTGTCGTACCAGGACAGGATGCGCACGAGATTGCCTTCGAGGACCTTCGTCTGATCGGCGGCGAAGTTGGACGAATGGGCGTCATGGTTGAAGTCGATCGAAACGAGCGGGCCCGTGACATAGTCGAGAATGCCCTTCAGCTCGCCGTCGGCGGCGGCCTTCACCGCCGCATTGACTTCTTCGGCCGTGACGTTGCGCGACGGTACGAACTTCAGGTCGACGACCGAGACGTTCGGGGTCGGCACGCGGATCGACGAGCCGTCGAGCTTGCCCTTGAGTTCCGGCAGCACGAGGCCGACGGCCTTGGCCGCGCCGGTCGAGGTGGGGATCATCGACAGGGCCGCCGCGCGGGCGCGATAAAGGTCCTTGTGCATCGTGTCGAGCGTCGGCTGGTCGCCCGTATAGGCGTGGATCGTCGTCATGTAGCCCTTCTCGATGCCGAAGGCCTTGTGCAGGACATAGGCGACGGGCGCCAGGCAGTTCGTGGTGCAGGAGGCGTTCGAGATGACAAGGTCGTCGCTCGTCAGCGTGTCGTGGTTCACGCCGTAGACGATCGTCTTGTCGGCGCCGTCGCAGGGCGCCGAAACGATGACGCGCTTGGAGCCGTTGGAGAGGTGGGCCGCCGCCTTTTCCTTCGTCGTGAAGATGCCGGTGCATTCGAGCGCGATATCGACATCGCTCCACGGCAGTTCCTTCGGGTCGCGGATCGCGGTGACGCGGATCGGGCCGCGGCCGACGTCGATCGTGTCGCCGGAAACGGTCACGGTGCCCGGAAACTTGCCGTGTACCGAATCGTAGCGCATCAGGTGGGCATTGGTCTCGACCGGGCCGAGGTCGTTGATCGCCACGACCTCGATATCGGTGCGGCCGGATTCGATGATGGCGCGCAGGACGTTGCGGCCGATACGGCCAAAGCCGTTGATGGCAACTTTCACAGTCATTTCGGTTCTCCTATCTAAAATCTGTCGGCGGACCCGGGGTGCGTGGGCGCGGATCGGACCGCGCCCCCGACGCTCAGGAGAGCCTGGCTTCCGCAGCGGCGATCACGGCTTCCGGCGTGATGCCGAAATGCTTGTACAGTTCCTTGTAGGGTCCGGACGCGCCGAACGAGGACATGCCGATGAAGGTGCCGTCTGCGCCGATGAAATGGTCCCAGCCCTGGCGGATGCCGGCCTCGACGGCGATCTTGACCGGCGAATTGCCGATGACCGCTTCCTGATAGGCGGCCGGCTGCTCCGCGAAAAGCTCGACGCAGGGAACGGAGACGACCCGGGTGGAGATGCCCCTGGCGGTGAGCGTCTGGCAGGCTGAAACGGCGATTTCCACCTCGGAACCCGAGGCGAAGATCGTCACCTGGGCGTCGCTCGCCGAAATCAGGTCGTAGGCGCCCCGCGCGCAGAGGTTTTCCTCTTCGTATTCGGTGCGCGCCGGCGTCAGGTTCTGGCGCGTCAGCGCCAGGCACGACGGGCGATTGTGGCTTTCAAGCGCCAGCTGCCAGCATTCCACCGTTTCCGTGGCGTCGGCCGGGCGGAAGACCAGCAGGTTCGGGATGGCGCGCAGCGCGGCCATATGCTCGACCGGCTGGTGGGTCGGGCCGTCTTCGCCAAGGCCGATGGAGTCATGCGTCAGCACATGGATGACGCGAATGCCCATCAGGGAGGCCAGGCGGATCGACGGGCGGCAATAGTCCGAGAAGATCAGGAAGCCGCCGGAATAGGGGATGAGGCCGCCATGCAACGCCATGCCGTTCATCGCCGCCGCCATGCCGTGCTCGCGGATGCCGTAGTGGATATAGCGGCCGGAGAAATCCGTCGGGGTGATGGACCTGGTCTGGCTGGTCTTGGTGTTGTTCGAGCCGGTGAGGTCGGCCGAGCCGCCGATCGTCTCGGCGAGCACGCCGTTGATGACTTCCAGCGCATCTTCCGACGCCTTGCGGGTGGCCGGGTTCGGCTTCGTTTCGGCGAGCTTCTTCTTGTAGGCGGCGATCGCCGTATCGAGGCCGCCTTCGAGTTCACCGGCGAAGCGGCGGACGAATTGCGCCTTCTTCTCGGCGTCCGTGCTGTTCAGCCGGTCTTCCCATTCCTTGTGGGCCTTGGCGGAACGCAGGCCGGCAAGGCGCCAGGCGTCGAGCACGTCGGAGGGGATGGAGAAGGGGTCCGAATCCCAGTTCAGCGCCTTGCGGGTGGCGGCGATCTCCTCGGCGCCCAGCGGCGATCCGTGGACCTTGGCGGTGCCGGACTTGGTCGGCGCGCCGAAACCGATGGTGGTCTTGCAGGCGATCATCGTCGGCTTGTCGGACTTCTGGGCTTCCTCGATCGCTGCGGCGATGGCGTCGGGATCATGGCCGTCGATGGCGATGGTATGCCAGTTGGAGGCGCGGAAGCGGGCGTGCTGGTCGGTCGAATCGGCCATGGAGATCGGGCCGTCGATGGAGATGTTGTTGTCGTCCCAGAAGACGATGAGCTTGTCGAGCTTCAGGTGGCCGGCCAGCGAAATCGCTTCCTGACTGATGCCTTCCATCAGGCAGCCGTCTCCGACCAGCGTATAGGTGTAGTGCTCGATGAGATCCGAGCCGAATTCGTCGCGCAGCTTGCGTTCGGCGATCGCCATGCCGACGGCGTTGGCGATGCCCTGGCCGAGCGGGCCGGTGGTCGTCTCGATGCCGGCGGCATGACCATATTCGGGATGACCGGCGGTCTTCGCGCCGAGCTGGCGGAAGTTCTTGATTTCGTCGATCGTGATGTCCTCATAGCCGGTCAGATAGAGCAGCGAATAAAGGAGCATCGAGCCGTGGCCGGCCGACAGCACGAAACGGTCGCGGTTCGGCCATGCGGGGCTCTTCGGATCGAACGACAGAAAGCGGGTGAAGAGGACCGTTGCGATATCCGCCGCGCCCATGGGCAGGCCGGGGTGGCCGGAGTTAGCCTTTTCCACGGCATCCATGGAAAGGAACCGAATCGCATTCGCCATCCGGTCGTGTTTTTCGCGAGAGATCATGACTGTTCCGTATCCTTCGAGGTATCAGGGCCGACCTCGTTCCCGAGCATCGGTGGGAAGCGGCTGACACATAGCAGGTGCTTCGTCGGAGTCAACGAATTCGGCCGCTCCGGGGCCGGCCGCGATGCCGCAGGGCCGGGCTTCGGGCGCGCGCGGCGCGCCTTGCGGCGGATGACGGCGGCGGCCGTCCACAGCGCAGCTTTCCTGCGGGAAACCATGCGGTTGACGGTACTGGCCGCAGTTGAATACTCTTGCGGTAAGGCGGATCGGCGTTGGCGACGGCGATTCGCGATTTTTGGCGCATGCCGGTGAAGGCTTCATGACGAACGGGGACACAGTCAGGGCGGCGATCGAGGAACTGCGAAAGGCGCTCGCCGGTCTCGACAACGCGCTCGACATGCGTTTCGATCGCGAACGCGATCAGGGCGAAGTCGAGAGCGAGGTCCGGCGCGTGAACGCCGACCGCTCGCGGCTGGCGCAGGAACTGGACCAGTCGGAGTTTAGGGCGAACCGCCTCGAGGAGGTGAACCGCGAGGTCTCCCGCAGGCTCGTCACCGCCATGGAAACCATCAGGGCGGTGCTCGACCGCTAGAGCATTTCCAGCAAAAGTGCGCAGCGGTTTTACGTCCGGAAATGCGGCTAGGACAAAGAGCATTTCCAGCAAAAGTGCGCCGCGGTTTTGCGTCCGGAAATGCGGCAAAAATCTCAGGCGGATACAGGTAGCGACATGGCACAGGTAACGGTATCGATCGACGGCAAGGCCTATCGCATGGCGTGCGAGGAGGGGCAGGAGGCCCATCTGGAAGAGCTTGCCGCCGGGTTCGACCGCTATGTCGTGCATCTCAAGAGCCAGTTCGGCGAGATTGGTGACCTGCGGCTCACGGTGATGGCGGGCATCATGGTCATGGACGAACTGAACGAGACGTCCCGACGGCTCGGCCGCATCGAGAGCGAAGTCGAGGAACTGCGCGCCGGCCGCGAGGGGGCGATGTCGGACGTGGCGAAGAAGGAAGAGAGTATCGCGCTGGCGCTGGGCGAACTGACGAACCAGATCCAGGGCATGGCCGCGAAGCTTTCCGTCAAGCCGGCGGTCAACTGAGCGGCGGGACGGGCGGAAATGGATCGCCGGACACTGGCGGAAATCGATCGCCGGAGACTGGCGCAGAAGGCGCTTTCATCCTATATAGCTAAGGCGGTCTGCGCTCCCCGACAGGCAACACTTTCCCCGGGGCCGTACGCGATCTCTAGGGAGCTGTCCCTATCCGGGCCCGTGGGTTCGGATATACGGCGCCCACCTACTCTGTAGGTTCCCGGGATCGTAAAACGCCATCGGTTGCGTGGACCGCGCTTTTCCTTTCTCGGCGCCTTCTTGTTCCCGGTTTCCCATCGGGAGATGAAAAAGGGCCGCCCCGAAGGACGACCCTTTCGATTTCACCGATTGCCGGAGACTTCAGGCGGCTGCCTGCATCTGCTTGTCGATGATGGTGCGCAGATTGCCGAGGTCCTTGGCGAAGCCGCGCAGACCTTCGGCGAGCTTTTCGGTGGCCATGGCGTCGTCGTTCAGCATCCAGCGGAAGGTCTTCTCGTCCATGTGGATCGGCGCGACCTTGCCGGCCTTTTCCGGCGAAAGCCTGCGTTCCAGCGAGCCCTGTGCCGCGTCCAGTTCCTCCAGCAGCGCCGGGCTGATCGTCAGGCGGTCGCAGCCGGCCAGCGCTTCGATCTCGCCGATGTTGCGGAAGGATGCGCCCATGACGATCGTGCCGATGCCGTTGGACTTGTAATAATCATAGATCCCACGGACCGAGACCACGCCCGGATCCTCTTCCGCCGTGAAGGTCTTGCCGGTCGCCTTGACGTGCCAGTCGAGGATGCGCCCGACGAAGGGCGAGATCAGGAACACGCCGGCGTCGGCGCAGGCGACGGCCTGGGCCAGGTTGAAAAGCAGCGTCAGATTGCAGTCGATGCCTTCCTTCTGGAGCACTTCCGCCGCGCGGATGCCTTCCCAGGTGGAGGCCAGCTTGATGAGGATGCGCTCGCGACCGATGCCGCGCGCCTCATAGGCCTTGATGAGCGAGCGGGCCTTCTCGATCGAGGCTTCGATGTCGAAGGAAAGATCGGCGTCGACTTCCGTGGACACGCGGCCGGGCACCAGTTCGGAGAGCGCCGCGCCGACGGAGATCGCCAGGCGATCGGCGACCGCGGCGACGACCGCCTCGTGATTGCCGCCCTGCGACTGGCCCCAGCGAATCGCCTCGCCGACGGCGTCGGAGAAGGCGGGCATGGCCAGCGCCTTGAGCACGATGGTGGGATTGGTGGTGCAATCGACCGGCTTCAGGCGGCGCACGGCTTCGATGTCGCCGGTGTCCGCCACCACGGTCGTCATTGCGCGGAGTTGTTCAAGCTTGGATGCCATATCCGAAATCCCGAATGATTGCAGTCGGGTCAAATTCCATGGCGGAATGTCGGCCCTACCTGATGTTTCACAACGAGCGCCCGGCGTGGCCGACGCCGTTTGTTCGTCGATCGTCACACCGGCCGTCATAACCAGTCGCCGGCGAAAGTTCGCCGGTTCGCAGGACTGGACTATCGAACCGCAGCGAGGTTAAAGTCAAGCACTTTTGATCAGGCGAGTGGACATATGTCGCTTTTGCGCCGGTTTCCCCGCCGCCTTATGGCGATGCGACGAGCAGGAAGGGAGGCGAAGTGGCACGGCTTCGACGCGACAGGCATACCGCCTACTCGGAAACGACAACGCTGCGGCTGCGGGCTGCGTGGCTTTATTATAACCAGGGCCTGACCCAGAAGGATGTGGCGGAACGGCTCGGCGTCAGCCGCACCACCATCATCCGCATGCTCGACGAGGCCCTGAAGCGCGCCGAGGTGCAGATCTGGATCGACGGCGGCATCGGCGACTGCGTGGAACTGGCGGTGCGGCTGGAAAACGCCTTCGGCATCGACGAGGCGATCGTGGTTCCGTCTGCGGACACGGTGGACGGAAACGCCAAGAATGTCGGTCTCGCGCTCGGGCGCTTCCTGTCGGAGGCGATCCCCGACGACAGTATCGTCGGTGTCGGCTGGGGGCGCACGCTGACGGCGTCGCTCGCAAGCTTCCGTCCGGTGCGGCGGGCCGGCGTGAAGGTCGCCTCGCTTCTCGGGGGGCTGGTCGAGGCGCATCATATCAACCCTATCGAGTATACCTGGCGGCTGGCGAGCCAGCTCGGGGCGGAATGCTATCTTTTTCTCGCGCCGCTCATCGTCGATTCGGCCGCCACCAAGCGCAGCCTGATCGAGCGCTGCGGCCTCGGGACGCTTTTCGAGCTTGCCGAGAAAATGGATATCGCGGTGGTGAGCTGCGGCGACATCGGCCCGCAGATGACCTCGCTGACCCGTACGTTCCTGCCGCAGGAGGTGCTGGACGAACTCGTCGCCGCCGGCTGCGTCTGCGATACGATGTGCAATTTTCTCGATGCGGAAGGGCGTACGATCGACCATCCGATCCGCGATCGGGTCATGTCGATCGACCTCGATTCGATCAGCAAGACGCAGCATATCGTGCTGGTTTCCGGCGGCGCCAATCGCGCCGCCGCCATGCGGGCGACGATCCGCCGTATCGGCTGCAACACGCTGATCACCGACGAAGGCGCGGCGCAGGAACTGTTACGCCTGAACGCAGCGACGGCGGCGGCCTGAGCGCCGCCGGCCCGCGGCTGCGGAAAAGCCCGCCCGTCCCCTTTCGGGCTGCCCGCCTTAGCTGCTAGAGCAATTCCGGAAAAGGCGGCAAGCGGCAGGAGGGCCGGCGTGACGGAACGGGAACGGAAGGCGGCGATCAGAAACGAGCGCCTGGCGCGGCGCGACGCAATGCCGCCGGAGGTGCGTATCGAGGCGAGCCTGGCGATGGCCGATCATGCCGGCGAGGCGATCGCGCTTTCGCCCGGCAGCGTCGTTTCCGGTTTCTGGCCGATCCGCTCGGAGGCCGACGTGCGGCCCCTGCTGGCGCGGCTGCGCGCGCGCGGCGCGCGGCTTTGCCTGCCGGTGGTGCTGGACCGCGAGACGATTGTCTTTCGCGAGCTGGTTGCGGGCGCGCCGGTGGTGAAGGCCGGTTTCGGCACGATCGGGCCGGGAGCGGAAGCGGAGGAACTCGATCCCGATATCCTGCTGGTGCCGCTTTCGGCCTTTGATGCCAGGGGCCACCGCATCGGCTATGGTGCCGGCCACTACGACCGCGCCATCGGGCGTCTGCGCGAAAAGGGCCGGCGGCCGCAGCTGATTGGCGTTGCGTTCGACTGCCAGGAAGTGGCATCAGTGCCCGCGGAACCGCATGACGTGGCGCTCGACGCCATCCTCACCGAAAGCGGGTTTCGTATGTTTCAACAGGCATTCTAAGGCGGATCGATGCGATTTCTCTTTCTCGGCGACATGGTGGGCAAAACCGGCCGGACGGCCGTCTGGGAGCGCCTGCCGGGGCTGATCGGTGACTTCAGGCTGGATTTCGTGGTCGTCAACGGGGAAAACGCGGCCGGCGGCTTCGGCATCACGGAAGAGATTTTCCACGAAACGATCAATGCCGGCGCGGATGTGGTAACGACCGGCAACCACGTCTGGGACCAGAAGGAGGCGGTGACCTTCGCCAGCCGCCACGACCGGTTCCTGCGGCCCGCCAATTATCCCGCCGGCACGCCGGGGCGCGGCGCGAATGTCTTTATGGCGAAAAACGGCGCGCGGGTTCTGGTGGCCAACATCATGGGGCGTGTCTTCATGCATCCGGAACTCGACGATCCCTTCACCGCCGGCGAGGCGATCCTCGCCTCTTGCCCGCTCGGTGAACAGGCGGATGCGGCGATCTTCGATTTCCATGCCGAGGCGACGAGCGAGAAGCAATGCTTCGGGCATTTCGTCGACGGACGCGCCAGCGTGGTGGTCGGAACCCACACGCATGTCCCGACCGCCGATTGCCAGATCCTCAATGGCGGCACCGCCTATATGTCGGATGCCGGCATGTGCGGCGATTACGATTCCTCGCTCGGCATGGACAAGGAGGAGCCGCTCAACCGCTTCATCTCGAAAATGCCGAAGGGCCGTTTCGAACCGGCGCACGGGCCGGCGACGATCTGCGGCATGGCCGTGGAGATCTCCGACCGGACGGGGCTTGCCGAGAAGGTCGCGCCCTTGCGTCTCGGCCCGCGCCTTGCCGAAACCGTTCCGGCGTTCTGGGCCTGACGGCGCAGGCTTTCTTCGCTCGCCCGCTGGACGGCGGGCGGCAAGGAAATTATAAGGCGGCATTCCAAAAAACGGGGCACGGGACGGACGCCGGAGGCGACGGGTGCCCCGCCACCGACAACGGCGCCTCGTAACAGGGGCCGCCAAACGATACGGGGTTGCCATGGCTGGCCATTCACAGTTCAAGAATATCATGCACCGTAAGGGCCGGCAGGACGCCGTGCGGTCGAAAATGTTCTCCAAGCTCGCCCGCGAGATCACGGTCGCGGCGAAGTCGGGCATGCCCGATGCGGCGATGAACCCGCGCCTGCGTCTGGCGATCCAGAACGCCAAGGCGCAGTCGATGCCGAAGGACAATATCGAGCGCGCGATCAAGAAGGCGGCCGGCGGCGACGCGGAGAATTACGAGGAAGTCCGCTACGAGGGCTACGGTCCGGGCGGCGTCGCCGTCATCGTCGAGGCGCTGACCGACAATCGCAACCGCACCGCCTCCTCCGTCCGCTCGACCTTCTCCAAGGCCGGCGGCGCGCTTGGCGAGACCGGATCGGTCTCCTTCTCCTTCGACCGGGTCGGCGAGATCGTCTACAAGCTTTCGGCGGGCGATGCGGACACGGTCATGGAAGCCGCCATCGAGGCCGGCGCCGAGGACGTGACGACGGATGAGGACGGTCATACGATCCTCTGCGGCTTCGAGGATATCGGCGAGGTTTCCAAGGGGCTGGAAGACAAGCTCGGCGAGGCCGAGACCGTCAAGGCGATCTGGCAGCCGCAGAACACGGTGCCGGTCGACGAGGAAAAGGCGCGCTCGCTGATGAAGCTCATCGATACGCTCGAAGACGATGACGACGTGCAGAACGTCTATTCGAACTTCGAGGTCTCCGACGAGGTTCTGGCCAGGCTTTCCGCCTGATCGCTCCGGATTTTCCGGTCAGGCTGCGGCTGCCGGTCAGGCCGCGCCTGCAAGCATCCGCTGCGCTTCGGCGAAAAGCCGCACCGAGCGCAGCCGCGCCTCGATGTCGTGAACCGGCATCGACACGATCAGTTCGTCGGCGCCGGTCAGCGAGAGGAAATCGGCGATCTTGCGCCGGATCGTCTCCGGCCCGCCGACCACCGCATATTGCAGTGTGTGCTCCACCATCAGCCGCTCCTGCTCGCTCCACCGGCCGTCCATGGAGTCGACCGGCGGCGGGAAGGCGGTCGGCGTGCCGCGGCGAAGCTGAACGAAGGATTGCTGCATCGAGGTGAAAAGATGGTCCGCCTCGGCGTCCGTCCCGGCAGCCGTTCCCATGACGCCGACCATGACATGGGGCCGGTCGAGATATTGCGACGGTTCGAAGCGTTCGCGGTAGATCTCCAGCGCCGACAGCAGCATGTCCGGCGCGAAATGCGAGGCGAAGGCGAAGGGCAGTCCCAGCATGCCCGCAAGATGCGCCGAATAGTGGCTCGATCCGAGCAGCCAGACGGGAACGTTGCTGTTTGCGCCGGGTACGGCGAGGACCTTCCGGTCGGGATGCGGGGGGCCGAGGAACTGCATCAGTTCCACCACGTCCTGCGGGAAGCGCTCGGCTCCGCCGTCGAGGTTGCGGCGCAGCGCCCGAGCCGTCTGCATGTCGGTTCCCGGCGCGCGGCCGAGGCCGAGGTCGATACGATCGGGAAAGAGGGCGGCGAGCGTGCCGAACTGTTCGGCGATGACCAGCGGCGCATGGTTGGGCAGCATGATACCGCCCGCGCCGACGCGGATCGTCTTCGTGCCGGCGGCCACATGCTGGATGACCAGCGAGGTCGCGGCGCTGGCGATGCCGGCCATGCCGTGATGCTCGGCGAGCCAGAACCGGCGGTAACCCTCGGCTTCCGCCTCCTGCGCCAGCCGGCGCGAATCGGCCAGCGAGCGGGCGACGCTGCCGCCTTCGATGATGGGGGAAAGGTCGAGGATGGAGAAGGGCACCATGGCGGCCTCGCTGTAAGCAGATCTGATCGTTGCCCCATGTAGGTTCAGTTTCATGAAAACCAAACGGAACCGGCGAAATTCCCGCGGCAAGCGGTTCCGGCTTTCATTCAATCGGTAGAACCGCTCTCTCTTTTTGTTTTCGCCGCAATTCCGGACGGAAAGCCGCTTCGCACTTTTCCTGGAATTGCTTTGGCCCGATGTATTCGTTTTGTTCACATTTCGCTGGCAGGGTCCGCTGGAGGGAACTAGGATTGCGGCATGCAGGAAGTGATTCGTATCATCGGTATCGATCCGGGGCTTCGGCGCACCGGCTGGGGCGTTATCGAGACGCTTGGCAACTCCCTGCGCTTCGTCGCCTCGGGCACGGTGACGTCGGATGGCGACATGGATCTGGCCTCGCGCCTCTGCCAGCTTCACGACGGGCTTGCCGGCGTGGTTCATGACTATGGTCCGGACGAGGCGGCGGTCGAGCAGACCTTCGTCAACAAGGACGCCACCGCCACGCTGAAGCTCGGCCAGGCGCGAGGGATCGCCATGCTGGTGCCGGCGCGCGCCGGACTGCGCGTCGCCGAATATGCGCCCAATGCCGTCAAGAAGGCGGTCATCGGGGTCGGCCACGGCGACAAGAAGCAGATCCATATGATGCTGAAAGTGCTGATGCCGAAGGCGACCTTCGTCGGCAGTGACGCCGCCGATGCGCTTGCCATCGCCATTTGCCACGCCCATAACAGACAGGGCCTGTCCGGCCGGCTGGCAAAGCTCGCCGGCTGATTTTTCGCGTCGCTGCGACCGCGCCCGTCTCCGGGCGCTGCGCATCACCTTCCCGAAACATATCCCTGAACGGACCTTTCCATGATCGGCAAGCTCAAAGGCACAATCGACGAGATCGGCGACGATCATGTGATCCTCGACGTGCACGGCGTCGGCTATGTCGCCTTTTGCCCGGCGCGCACCCTTTCCAGGCTCGGTTCGCCCGGCGAGGCGGCGGTGCTGTTCATCGAGACCTATGTGCGGGAGGACCAGCTCCGGCTGTTCGGCTTCCTGACGGCGCTGGAGCGGGAATGGTTCCGGCTGCTGCAAAGCGTGCAGGGCGTGGGCTCGAAGGTGGCGCTCGGCGTCCTGTCGACCCTGACGCCGGGCGAGCTTGCAAACGCCATCGCGCTTCAGGACAAGACGGCCGTATCGCGGGCGCCCGGCGTCGGGCCCAAGGTCGCCGTGCGCATCCTGACGGAATTGCGCAACAAGGCGCCGGCCTTCGCCGGGGAGGCTTCCGGCGCGATCGGCCTGAAACAGGAGATCGGCGAGGGGGCCGCTTCGGCTCCGGTCACGGACGCCGTGTCGGCGCTCACCAACCTCGGTTATTCACGCGACCAGGCGGCCAACGCCATCGCCGCCGCGCTCAAGAACGGCGGAGAGGGAGCCGACAGCGCCCGACTGATCCGTCTCGGCCTCAAGGAATTGTCGCGGTGAGACAGTTGCCTTCCCGGCCTGACGATGGGATGAGGGGCGCATGAGCGAGCCGAACAGACTGCTGTCGCCGGAAAAGCGCGGCGAGGACATCGATACCGCGCTGCGGCCCCAGACGCTGGACGATTTCACCGGCCAGAAGGAGGCGCGCGCCAACCTCAAGATCTTCATCGAGGCGGCGAAGAACCGCGGCGAGGCGCTCGACCATGTGCTTTTCGTCGGCCCGCCCGGCCTCGGCAAGACGACGCTCGCCCAGATCATGGCGAAGGAACTCGGCGTCAATTTCCGCTCGACCTCCGGTCCGGTCATCGCCAAGGCGGGAGATCTGGCGGCGCTTCTGACCAATCTGGAAGAGCGCGACGTGCTGTTCATCGACGAGATCCACCGTCTCAATCCCGCGGTGGAGGAAATTCTCTATCCGGCGATGGAGGACTTCCAGCTCGACCTGATCATCGGCGAGGGGCCGGCTGCGCGCTCGGTGAAGATCGATCTGTCGAAATTCACCCTCGTGGCGGCGACCACCCGTCTCGGCCTGCTGACGACGCCGCTGCGCGATCGGTTCGGCATTCCGGTGCGGCTCAATTTCTACACGGTGGAGGAACTGGAATCGATCGTGCGGCGCGGCGCGCGGCTGATGGGCCTCGGCATGACGGACGAGGGTGCGCGCGAGATCGCCCGGCGCGCCCGGGGCACGCCGCGTATCGCCGGCCGGCTCCTGCGCCGCGTGCGCGATTTTGCGGAGGTGGCGCGCGCCGAGGCGGTGACGCAGGTGCTCGCCGACGAGGCGCTGACGCGGCTTCTCGTCGACACCATGGGCCTCGACCAGCTCGACCGGCGTTATCTGTCGATGATCGCGCATAATTTCGGCGGCGGACCGGTGGGGATCGAGACGATCGCAGCGGGGCTTTCGGAACCGCGCGACGCCATCGAGGACATCATCGAGCCCTATATGATCCAGCAGGGCTTCATCCAGCGCACGCCGCGCGGCCGCGTGCTGACGGCCAACGCCTGGAAACATCTGGGATTGATGCCGCCGAAGGATATCGAAACCGTACAGTTCCGCATGGGATTCGAGGATGAGTGAGCCGGCGCGCCACATGATCCGCCTCGATCGCAAGCCGCAGCTGTTCAGCTTCCGCGTGGCCGGGCTATTGTTTTTCCGGGGGCATATCCTGGCCCAGCGCGCGGTGGGAGACGATTACTGGGCGCTTCCCGGCGGGCGGGCGGAGATCGGTGAAAGCTCGGAAGAAACGATCCGGCGCGAGATCCAGGAAGAATTGCATCGGCAGGCGCGCATCGAGCGCCTGTTGTGGACGGCCGAGAATTTTTTCGCCTACGACGGCTATGCGGCGCATGAACTCGCCTTCTATTACCTGATCGGCCTTGCGGAGCCCTTTCCGTTCCATGAAAGCGAGATCGTCCACCGGGTCGAGGACGGGGTGGAGGTGGAGTTCCGCTGGCTGCCGGCGACGCCGGAAGCGCTCGTCGAGCATCGGCTGAAGCCGCAATTCATCGGCGAACGCATCGGGCGGCTGCCGGCGTCGAGCGAGCACGTCATCGTTCGCGAAGGATAAAGGCCGTTTGAAACGGCAGGAAAGGTTCTGGTTTGGACGCAACGCCGCATTCCATCGCCGGAGAACTGACCGACACGGGTCACCGGCTGACGCAACGGGTCTATTATGAGGACACGGATTTTTCCGGCGTCGTCTATCACGCCCGCTATCTGCATTTCATGGAGCGCGGGCGGACGGACTATCTGCGCCTGCTCGGCGTGGAGCAGGGCAATCTCGCGGTGGCCGGCGACCGCGAAGGGATGGCCTTCGTCGTCCACCGGATGGAGATCGACTTCCGGGTGCCGGCGCGCATGGACGATATCCTGACCGTCCTGACCATGACGGAAAAGGCCGGCGGGGCGAAGATGGTTCTCACGCAGGAAATCCGCCGTGAGGGCCAGCTCCTGATCGCCGCGCGGGTGATCATCGCCGTCGTCAATGCCGCCGGGCGACCGCGCCGGCTGCCCGAGGGGCTGGCGCAAAGGTTTCTGGCCGCCGCCGCGGGCTGACGTGTTTTAGCGGTAACGGTTGCTTAACCATAATGATGTCTTACTCGTCGTGTGAGGATTCCGTGCGGCGCACGTCATCCTTTAACCAAAATTGACGGCAAGAAGGCAGGCTGTAAGCGTTTGACCGGCATGGCGCCGGCGGCATCAACCGGACATTCTTGACGGGCATGCGAAGCGGGCGCGGGACATAAACCGTGCGAGCGGAGCGTGTTTGCTGAGCACCGGCGCGGTTCCTCCTCCCAGGAAGACCGCCCGGATGGAATGTCAACCCGGTTCGGGCCGCGCGCCTGGCCGGGTGTTTGGATTCGGGGACATCGGTCTATGGAACAAGTGGGTTTGGAAGCGGTCGGCAGCGTGACCCTTTGGGGTCTGTTCATGCAGGCCGGATTCGTCGTGAAACTGGTCATGCTGGGGCTGATCGCCGCTTCCATATGGACCTGGGCCATCGTCGTCGACAAGTCGCTGAGCTACGGCAAGGCCCGTCGCCAGCTCGACAGTTTCGAGCAGGTCTTCTGGTCCGGCCAGTCGCTGGAGGAGCTTTACCGAACGCTCTCCGACCGGCAAACCTCGGGCATGAGCGCCATCTTCGTGGCGGCGATGCGGGAATGGAAAAAGAGCTTCGAGCGCGGCGCGCGCGCGCCCATCGGCCTGCAAATGCGCATCGACCGGGCGATGGACGTGACGCTTGCGCGGGAATCGGAGCTGCTGGAGGCGCGGCTCGGCTCGCTTGCCACCATCGGTTCGTCGGCGCCCTTCATCGGCCTGTTCGGCACGGTGGTCGGCATCATGACCTCTTTCCAGGCGATCGCCGGCTCCAAGCAGACGAGCCTTGCCGTCGTGGCTCCCGGTATCGCCGAGGCGCTGCTGGCGACGGCGATCGGCCTGCTTGCCGCAATTCCGGCGGTTATTGCATACAACAAGTTCTCTGCCGACGCCGGAAAGCTGACGGCGCGCATGGAAGGCTTTGCCGACGAGTTCTCGGCCATCCTGTCGCGCCAGATCGACGAGAAGCTGCAACCGCGCGCTGCGGCGCAGTAGAAAACCGACGGGCTCAAGACGGAGAAACGCCATGGGCATGTCAGCCGGAGCGAAGAACCAGGGCGGCGGTCGCCGCCGCAGAGGCAGCCGGAAGGCGCCGATCAGCGAGATCAACGTCACGCCTTTCGTTGACGTGATGCTCGTGCTGCTGATCATCTTCATGGTGGCCGCGCCGTTGATGACCGTCGGCGTGCCGATCGACCTGCCGAAGACCCAGGCAAGCGCCCTCAACGCCGATACCCAGCCGATCACCGTTTCCGTCAAGGCGGACGGAGAGGTCTATCTGCAGGAAACCGCGATCCCGATCGACGAGGTCGCCGCCAAGCTCCAGGCGGTCTCCACCACCGGCTATACCGAACGCATCTTCGTGCGCGGCGACGGCACGGCGCCCTATGGCATCATCGCCGACGTGATGTCGCGCATCCAGGCGGCCGGCTATACCAATATCGGCCTCGTCACCGAGCAGAAACCGGACAGGTGACCTGAGGTCATGAAGGCCAGCCTCGCCACATCCGCCGCGCTTCACGCCCTGGTTCTCACCTGGGCGCTGGTTTCGCTCGGCAGTCCCGAAAGCTTCGATGTCGCCGACGTCGAGGCTCTGCCGGTCGATATCGTCTCCATCGAGGAACTGACCCAGATCCAGCAGGGCGACAAGCAGGCGCCGGTGAAGGACAAGGCGGCGCCGGTGCCGACCGCCAAGGAGACACCGGTCGAGAACGCCGAGAATGTCGGCGACAGCGACGTCGACCTGAAGAACCTGCCGATGCCGGAAGAGCGCCCCCGCGACATCGAGACGGCGGCCGCGCCGGAAAAGGCCGAGAAGGTCGTCCAGACCCCGGACCCCAAGCCCGTCGAGGACGTCAAGCAGGAAGAGCCGCCGAGCGAGCCTTCGACGGAGGTCGCCGCCCTTCCCGAGGCCCGGCAGGACGTCGCGCCGGATCCCAAGCCCGATGCGGCGCCCGCCGAAGAGGCGCCGCCGGAAGAGGCGGAGGCCGAAGCGCTTCCCGACAAGGTGCCGGTTCCGGCCATGCGGCCGAAGGTCGAGCAGGCCCAGGCCCAGACCGCCAAGACGCCGGAGCGCAAGAAGGAAGAAAAGAAGAAGCAGGAAAAGGCGAGTTCGCTCAATGAGAGCGACTTCAACGCCGACGAGATCGCTGCCCTTCTCAACAAGGAAAAGGCATCGGGCGGCGGCGCCAAGCGCTCCCGCGACGAGGCGGCGCTCGGCGGCAAGAAGACGACGGGCGGCAGCAAGCTTACGATGAGCGAGATGGACGCGCTGCGCGGCCAGATCCAGAACAACTGGTCGATCATCCCCGGCCTTGCCGACGCGGCCGAAGTGCGCATCAAGGTGACGATGCAGCTCGATCAGAACGGCGACATCATCGGCGAACCGAGCGTGGTGGCGACCGGGGGAACAGAATCGGCGCGCCGCGCGCTTGCCGGCGGCGCCAAGCGCGCCATCATGAAATCACGCCCCTTCCGGGGGCTGCCGCCTGAAAAATACGATGCCTGGCGCGAAGTCGTCGTAAACTTCGACCCCAGCGATATGATGTAAGAACTAGGAAGGCCCAGACATATGTTGAGACGTAAACTTCTCCGTTTCCTGGTCGTTCTGGCGGGACTGATGGCGTTTCTGCCGCAGGCCCGGGCGCTTGTGGAAATCAATATCAACAAGGGCAACGTCGAGCCCCTGCCGATCGCCGTCACGGATTTTGTGGCGGAAGGAGACCTCGGCCAGCGCATCACGGACGTCATCGCGGCCGATCTGAAGCGCTCCGGCCTCTTCGCGCCGGTCAATAAGCAGGCCTTCATCGAGAAGATCAGCAATCCGGATCAGGCTCCGCGCTTCGATGACTGGAAGGTCATCAATGCCCAGGCGCTGGTCACCGGCCGCGTCACCCGGGAGGGCGACGGCCGGCTGCGGGCGGAGTTCCGTCTCTGGGACACGTTCGCCGGCCAGCAGCTCACGGGCCAGCAGTTCTTCACGCAGCCGGACAACTGGCGGCGCGTCGCCCACATCATCGCCGATGCCATCTATGAGCGGCTGACCGGCGAGAAGGGCTATTTCGACACCCGGATCGTCTATGTCGCCGAAAGCGGCCCCAAGAACGACCGCAAGCGCCAGCTCGCGATCATGGATCAGGACGGCGCCAACGCCCGTGCGCTCACCAATGCTAACGAACTGGTGCTGACGCCGCGCTTCTCGCCGAGCCGGCAGGAAATCACCTATATGTCCTTCGAGGGCAACCAGCCGCGCGTCTATCTGCTCCAGCTCGAGACGGGACAGCGCGAGGTGGTCGGAAACTTTCCCGGAATGACGTTTTCGCCGCGCTTCTCGCCGGACGGCCAGCGCGTCATCATGAGCCTCCAGCAGGAAGGCAACGCCAATATCTATACGATGGACCTGCGCTCGCGCACGACGACGCGGCTGACCTCGACGGCGGCGATCGACACATCGCCGTCCTATTCGCCGGACGGAACGCAGATCGTCTTCGAAAGCGACCGCGGCGGACGCCAGCAGCTTTACGTGATGGGCGCCGACGGCTCGAACCAGCGCCGCATTTCCTTCGGCGACGGGTCCTATTCCACGCCGGTCTGGTCGCCGCGCGGCGACCTGATCGCCTTCACCAAGCAGTCCGGCGGAAAGTTCTCCATCGGGGTGATGCGCACCGACGGCTCCGGCGAGCGGATCCTGACCACCGGCTTCCATAACGAGGGCCCGACCTGGGCGCCGAACGGTCGTGTGCTGATGTTCTTCCGCCAGTCGGCGGGTGCGGGAGGCCCGCAGCTTTATTCGATCGACCTGACGGGCTACAACGAGCAACTGGTCAAGACGAACGGCTTCGCCTCCGACCCGGCCTGGTCGCCGCTTCTCGAATAGGCCGCATTTATGGCAATTTCGCCGCGTTCTCGCCGCAAAGTCCTGCATATGAGGCGGAACGGCGAGGCGCGGCGCGCGGTTGGCGCGAGGCCGGCAATGAATTGTTAACCATAAGCGTTGAACGCCGATTAACCGACGCAGGTTACAGTCTGGCAACCCTGATTGAAGCCCGTGCTTCAGCCGATATGACACGCAAACGACGCAAGGAGACCGGCCTATGAGCCGCATTCAAACTCCGGCCGCAGGCCGCCTCCAGACCATCGCGCGCAACCCGGTGATGCTTGCCCTTTGCATGACGCTGGCGCTGGCGGGCTGTGCCTCCAAGAAAAACCTGCCGAACAGCGCCGGCGAACTCGGCCTGAACGGCGCCGGCGCCGCCACGCCGGGCTCGCAGCAGGATTTCACGGTGAATGTCGGCGACCGCATCTTCTTCGATACGGACTCCACGTCGGTTCGCGCCGACGCGGCCGCCACGCTCGACCGTCAGGCCCAGTGGCTGCAACGCTATCCGAACTATGCGATCACCATCGAAGGCCATGCCGACGAACGCGGTACGCGGGAATACAACCTGGCGCTTGGCGCGCGCCGTGCGGCCTCGACGCGGCAGTATCTCGCCTCGCGCGGCGTTCCGGCCAATCGCATGAAGACGATCTCCTACGGCAAGGAACGTCCGGTCGCCGTTTGCGACGACATCTCCTGCTGGTCGCAGAACCGGCGCGCCGTCACGGTGCTGGGCGGCGCGGGCATGTAGGCCGCCCGCATGTCGAACTGGAAATGGCGGCCGACGGCCGCCATTTCTTTTTTATCATACTTTGGCCGAACTCCGTTGCTTTCTGGAGACAATTGGCGAACTCTCCGGCAGCGCTCAGGCGTCAAATTTGGACCAACAGGACGAAGACATATGAAGAAACTTGTCGCGGCAGGCGTTTTCAGTCTCGCAGCGGTAGCAGCCATGGTCGGGCCGATCAGCGCCTCGCCGCTGTCGGGAATGACAACCGGTTTCCCGCCGGCGCAGGGCGGCGGAAAAGCAAAGGGCGGCATTGTGCTCGCCCAGGCCATGGACCCGCGCGTCGGCCAGCTTGAGGAGGAAATCCGCTCGCTCAACGGCCGTATCGAGGAGATGAGCTTTCAGTTGCTGCAAATGCAGGAAGTGATCCGCAAATCCCAGGAAGACAACGAATACCGTTTCCAGGAAATTGAAAACGGCAAGGGAAAAGGCGAGCACGGCGCTCTCGACAAACCGGTCGGGGACGGTTCGCAGGACCGGCAGATCGCCGCAAACGAGCCTCCGGCGGATTCGTCCGCCGGAGGCAGCGCCCAGGCTGGATCGAGCGGCGGAGCCTTGCCGCAGGAACTGGGGTCGATCCGCTTCGACGAGAACGGCCAGCCGATCGGCACGGATATCAACCCCGACCTTCATAACCAGAGCGCGTCGCTTGGCGGCAATGTCGTCGGCGACAATGCCGTTTCCGGGGCGGACGCCGGCGCACAATCCGGGACGGCCTCGCTCGACAGGCCGGAAGATCTCTATCAGGCGGCCTACGGGCATGTCCTGTCCGGCGATTATCAGGTCGCCGAGCGCGAATTCCGCGATTATCTCGATATCTTCCCGAACGGCGACAAGGCGTCGGACGCCAGCTTCTGGCTCGGCGAGGCGCAATATTCGCAAGGCAACTACAATGAGGCGGCGAAGACCTTCCTCAATGCCCATCAGACCTATGGCAAGTCGAAGAAGGCGCCGGAAATGCTCTTGAAGCTCGGCATGTCGCTGGCCGCTCTCGACAACCGCGAGACCGCTTGCGCGACGCTGCGCGAGGTCAACAATCGGTATCCCGACGCCTCCACGGCGGTGAAGAACAAGGTGGCCGCCGAAACGGGCCGGCTGTCCTGCTGAAAGTGCCGGATCTGCGGCGATGAGGCGCGCCGGCGAGACCCTTCTCGAGGTTGCTGCCCGCTTTCTTTCCAGTTTTCCGCGTCCCGCGACGCTGCTTGTCGCCGTTTCCGGCGGAAGCGATTCCCTCGGACTGCTGCTGGCGCTCAAGTCCTGTCTTTCGAGCGGCCGCCATCCCGGTCTTTCCCTTCACGCCTGCACGGTGGATCATGCGCTGCGCACCGGATCGGCCGAGGAGGCTCGCTGGGTCGGCGCGTTATGCGCGCGTCACGGCATCGCGCACAGCATCCGCCGCTGGGACGGCGATAAGCCCGCAACCGGCGTGCAGGCGGCGGCCCGCGCGGCCCGCTACGACCTGCTTTGCGCCGCTGCGGCAGAGATCGGTGCGGACGCGGTGCTGACCGGACATACCGCCGACGACCAGCGCGAGACGATCGCCATGCGCACCACGCGCGCGTCCGAGGGCGTCGGGCTGTCCGGGATGGCCGGGGCGGTCCTGCTGTCCGGCCGTTTCTGGCTGGTGCGGCCGCTGCTTTGTGTCCGCCGCGCCGAGATACGATCTTTCCTGGCGTCTGCCGGCGAAGGCTGGCTGGAGGACCCGAGCAACGCCAACCCGCGTTTCGAGCGGGTGCGGGTTCGCATGGAGCGCGACGGTGGCGCGGCCCCGGAGGCGACCGACCGGCTTGCCTTGTCCGTGCGGGCCGCCGCTTTCCTCGACAGGTGTGCGCAGGCGCCGCAGCCGCATCTGTTCCGGCTGGAGCCGGCGATGCTCGACGAGGCGATCGGCGACCCGGCGGTGTGGCGCGGATTGCTGTTGCTCGCGGCCACCGCCGGCGGACGGGTGCATCCCGTGGAACGGGCGGCGGCCGAAAGGCTGAGGGCGTTCGTGGGAAGCGGCATCCTGTCGCGGCTGACGGCGGGGCGGGTGGTCTTCGACCGGAGACGTGACGGGCTTTTTCTTTATCGCGAGCGGCGCGGGCTTGCGGCAATCGAGGTTCCGGCAGGCGAAACGGCTGTCTGGGACGGGCGGTTCCGCGTCGCGAACCGATGGGATCGTCCGCTCGTGGTGATGCCGGGAGACCCGGCCGGATCGAGGCTTTCGGGTCCGGCGCGCCGCGCTGCCAAAGCCGCGCCCTTCGCCTGTTTCGATGACGGTTCGCCGGTCTCCGAGGGGTGGCCGGCGCTTACGCCGCTGGTTGCGCCCTATGCGCGGTTCCTGCCGGGCTTCGACCTGCCGCTGGCCCAGGTGCTCGCCCGGCTTGCCGGCTGCGATCCCTTTCCGCTTCCGCCCAATGAATAGGCCGGCTCGGCGACGGCCCGGGCGGGCGACCGTATTTTTGCCGCTGGCTGCGGCGATAGTGCGAGAAATGCCCCCAGTTCCTTGCGCTTTGCCTTGGCAAGGCCCGGCAGCGCCCCTATGTTAGACGCAAAGAAGCGGCCGGGAGCCCCCGGCCGGGAAAGTGCCCGGAAAACCTGATGAATCCCAACTTCCGAAATTTCGCCCTTTGGGCGATCATCGCCCTCCTGCTGATCGCGCTTTTCAGCATGTTCCAGACGAGTCCGGCCCAGACCGGCTCGCGGGAAATCCCCTATTCGCAGTTCCTCAAGGAAGTGGATTCGAACAGGGTCAAGGAAGTGGTGATCACCGGTAACAAGGTGGTCGGCAGCTACGTCGAGACGGGCGCGACCTTCCAGACCTATACGCCGAACGGCGACACCTCGCTGATGCCGCGCCTGGAATCGAAGAATGTCATCGTCAATGCGCGACCGGAAACCGATGGCTCCTCCGGCTTCCTCAGCTATATCGGCACGCTTCTGCCGATGCTGCTGATTCTCGGCGTCTGGCTGTTCTTCATGCGCCAGATGCAGGGCGGCTCGCGCGGCGCGATGGGTTTCGGCAAATCCAAGGCGAAGCTTCTGACCGAAGCGCATGGCCGGGTGACCTTCGCCGATGTCGCCGGTGTCGACGAGGCCAAGCAGGATCTTGAGGAAATCGTCGAATTCCTCCGCGACCCGCAGAAGTTCCAGCGCCTCGGCGGCCGCATTCCGCGCGGCGTCCTGCTTGTCGGCCCGCCCGGCACCGGCAAGACGCTGCTGGCGCGCTCCGTCGCGGGTGAGGCCAATGTGCCCTTCTTCACCATTTCCGGTTCGGACTTCGTGGAAATGTTCGTCGGCGTCGGCGCAAGCCGTGTGCGCGACATGTTCGAACAGGCCAAGAAGAATGCACCCTGCATCATCTTCATCGACGAGATCGACGCCGTCGGCCGGCATCGCGGCGCCGGGCTTGGCGGCGGCAACGACGAACGCGAGCAGACGCTGAACCAGCTTCTCGTCGAGATGGACGGCTTCGAGGCGAACGAGGGCGTTATCCTGATCGCCGCCACCAACCGCCCCGACGTTCTCGACCCCGCGCTCCTGCGCCCCGGTCGTTTCGACCGGCAGGTCGTGGTGCCGAACCCGGATATCGTCGGCCGCGAGCGCATCCTGAAGGTGCATGTGCGCAACGTGCCGCTCGCGCCCAACGTCGATCTCAAGATCCTGGCGCGCGGCACGCCCGGTTTTTCCGGCGCCGACCTCATGAACCTCGTCAACGAGTCGGCGCTGATGGCGGCGCGGCGCAACAAGCGCCTCGTCACCATGCAGGAATTCGAGGACGCCAAGGACAAGATCATGATGGGCGCGGAGCGTCGCTCCTCCGCCATGACCGAGGCGGAAAAGAAGCTTACGGCCTATCACGAGGCTGGCCACGCCATCGTCGCGCTCAACGTGCCGGCGGCCGATCCGCTGCACAAGGCGACGATCATCCCGCGCGGCCGCGCGCTCGGCATGGTCATGCAGCTTCCCGAAGGCGACCGCTATTCGATGAGCTACAAGTGGATGGTTTCGCGCCTCGCCATCATGATGGGGGGCCGGGTTGCCGAGGAAGTCACCTTCGGCAAGGAGAACATCACCTCGGGGGCGTCTTCCGATATCGAGCAGGCGACCAAGCTCGCCCGCGCGATGGTCACCCAATGGGGCTTTTCCGACCAGCTCGGACAGGTCGCCTATGGCGAGAACCAGCAGGAGGTTTTCCTCGGCCATTCCGTGGCGCAGCAGAAGAACGTTTCGGAAGCGACCGCCCAGAAGATCGACAACGAGATCCGCCGGCTGATCGACGACGCCTATAACGAGGCCAAGCAGATCATCACCGGCCAGCATCACGAATTCGTGGCGCTCGCCGAAGGCCTGCTTGAATATGAAACCCTGTCGGGCGACGAGATCAAGGCGCTGATCCGCGGCGAGAAGCCTGCGCGCGATCTCGGCGACGACACGCCGGCGCCGCGGGGTTCGGCGGTGCCGAAAGCCGGCCACAAGAAGGGCGGCGAGCCCGAGGGAGGCCTGGAGCCCCAGCCGCAATAGGCCCCGCGTTCTCCCTTCCCGATTCTGGACCGGCCGGAAGAAGACTTCCGGCCGGTTTTCGTTCGGTAACGGTCTGTAATGAATTCTGATGCCAATATGGATGTTCTTCATCCGGTTTTGTGGCAAAGACATAAAAATCCACGCGCTCGGGCCGTGCGAGACCGGCTGGATGCCGTTGGCGATCCAGGCAGGAATGCGCAGCGGTCCGGCGGTCCGGCGGATATGGAACGACAGGGCGTCCGCCATTCGGGCAATGCGGGGAACGCCCGAGCGCCGCCGGCGATCTTCAGGAGTTGATATGAAACGTCGTTATTTCGGTACGGACGGTATCCGGGGACAATCGAATGTCTTTCCCATGACGCCGGATCTGGCCATGCGCGTCGGCATCGCGGTCGGCACGATCTTCCGGCGCGGCGCGCATCGCCACCGTGTGGTGATCGGCAAGGATACCCGTCTTTCCGGCTATATGCTCGAGAATGCGATGGTTGCCGGTTTCACGGCGGCCGGGATCGACGCCTTCGTCCTCGGCCCGATCCCGACGCCGGCTGTGGCCATGCTGACCCGGTCGCTGCGCGCGGATATCGGGGTGATGATCTCCGCCTCGCACAATCCGTTCCAGGACAACGGCATCAAGCTGTTCGGACCGGACGGTTACAAGCTTTCCGATACGCTGGAAGCGGAAATCGAGGATCTGCTCGACACGGATATCGCGCCGCAACTGGTGCGCGCCGAGGAAATCGGCCGGGCCAAACGCATCGACGGTGTCCATGACCGTTATATCGAACATGCCAAGCGTACGCTGCCGCGCGACGTCACCCTGAAGGGCCTGCGGGTCGCCATCGACTGTGCCAACGGCGCCGCCTATCGGGTGGCGCCGGCGGCGCTATGGGAGCTTGGTGCCGATGTCGTGACCATCGGCGACCAGCCGGACGGCCTCAACATCAATCTCGAATGCGGTTCGACCCACCCTGCGGCGCTGCAACGCAAGGTGCATGAAGTGCGCGCCGATATCGGCATCGCGCTCGACGGCGACGCCGATCGGGTCCAGATCGTCGACGAGAACGGCACGATCGTCGACGGCGACCAGCTGATGGCGGTCATCGCCGAGAGCTGGGCGGCCGACGGGCTGCTGCGTGGCGGCGGGCTCGTCGCCACGGTGATGTCCAATCTCGGGCTGGAGCGCTTCCTGAAGGACAAGGGGCTGGGCCTCGAGCGCACCAAGGTCGGGGACCGTTACGTCGTCGAGCATATGCGCCAGAACGACTACAATGTCGGCGGGGAGCAGTCGGGCCATATCGTGCTGTCCGATTTCGGCACGACCGGCGACGGGCTTGTCGCCGCGCTACAGGTTCTCGCCTGCATCAAGCGGAGCGGCCGTCCGGTCAGCGAGGTCTGCAAGCGTTTCGATCCGGTGCCGCAAATCCTCAAGAACGTGCGGGTGAAGGCCGGCAAGCCGCTGGAGGATCCCGCGGTGCATCAGGCGATCGCCGATGCGGAGAACGAACTTGCCGCCGGCGGCCGCCTGCTGATCCGTCCCTCCGGCACGGAACCCCTGATCCGGGTGATGGCGGAAGGCGACGACCGCGCCAAGGTCGAGCGCATCGTCGATGAACTGGTCGGCGTCATCGCGTCGGCGCGCAGCGCTGCCTGAAGCATTTTTGCGCTGGCAGGCAGCAGCAAGCCCACCGGAATACAGTAAAGATCGATGAGTAACATGGACGTCCGGCGAATATTCGCCGGACGTTTGTATTTTATACTTTCTTGACTGGAATTACTAATATACGTTAAGAAATACGGTAAATCTTTGTAGTTAATTACGCCTTAACCTTTGCAGCTTATTGTCCCTAGGCGATCTAGGGGCTTGGGCATCCGATACATCGGCACCAAGCGGCAAGCCTATTTGGAGACAGGCGATGAAAAGAGTTTTGAGTGCCGCCGCAGCCGTCCTGATGACGGGTTCGTCCGGCTATGCGGCTGATTTCTATCAGCCGGAAGTGATCGAGGTTCCTCCGGTCGAGCAGGTGGTGGCGCCGGCGGGCGGCTGGTATCTGCGTGGCGACACGGGATTTTCCCTCAATAAAATGCGCGGCGCCCGCTACTTCCAGGGTAGCAACAAAAACATGCATGACTTCGATACGGCCAAGCTCGGAAACGGCTTTTCGATCGGCGGCGGCGTCGGCTACCAGATCGACGATCATCTGCGCACGGACGTCACGCTCGACTACATGTTCAAGTCCAAGTTCCGCGGCTCGACCTCCGGCTTCTGCGGCGGTGTCGCCTGCCATTCGAGCGACCGTTCCTCCATGACGGCGCTGAGCCTTCTGGCCAACGCCTATGTCGATATCGGCACCTACGGGATTTTCACGCCCTATGTCGGCGGCGGTATCGGCGGCACCTATGTGAAATGGAACAATCTGGACAATACGATCTGCGACGATCCCACCAACCCCGGTTGCTACACCACCGGGCACGGCGGCAAGAAGAGCTGGCGCTTCACCTATGCGCTGATGGCCGGCGCCTCCGTCGATCTGACCTGCAACCTGAAGGCCGACGTCGGCTATCGCTTCCGCCATATCACCAAGGGCGACATGTTCGGCTTCAAGGCCAATGGTGGTCCGGGTTACGACAAGGGCTTCTATACCCATGAGGCGCGTGCGGGCCTTCGCTATGCCTTCAGCGGCTGCGAGGAACAGGTCTATATCCCGCCGGCCGATATCCCGATCAGCCAGCCGGTCTACAAGTAGGACCACAAGCGATCTTCCAGCGCATTTCCAGCAAAAGTGTGAAACGGTTTTGCATCCGGAAATGCGGCTAAAGCAAAGAGATGGAGCGATACTGCCGATTCGGTGAAGACCGGAACCGCTCTCATGGAGGGCCGCCCCGCAACGGGCGGCCTTTTGGCGTTCGGGGATCTCCCGCGCGCCGTTTAACCGTTTCTTCACGCCTTAAGATTTATGGTTAACGAGTGGTGTCCGATGGTCGGCGGCTTGTGTTCCGCCCGCGGATGCCGATCCATCCGCTGCTGGATTGAAGGAACCAGACCATGCTTCGTTCGACCTTATTGCCAGGGATCGCCCTTGCCGCAGGACTGGCTGCTCCGGCAGCGCTGGCGGCGGATTTCGATATCATCAACGTTCCGGAGATCGACGTCTCCGGTTCCTCGGCCGCGCAGGGATGGTATATCCGCGGCGATCTCGGCTATGCCGGCTGGGTGAAGGGCGGCAAGCCGGCCTATACGGTCTATGAACCGGGCGGCACGGTCTTCTCGCGCGAAAGGTTCGACAGCGCGCGCTTCTCCGAGCCGATGTCCTACGGCGTCGGCATGGGCTATCAGTTCAACAGCATGTTCCGTGCCGATCTGACGACGGATTTTTTCAACGGCAGCCTTGAAGGCCGCTCCGATATCGCCGCTCCTTGCTCCGCCTCCGAGGCGGTCGGCACCGGCTGCGGTTTCAATCACAAGGCGGGCTACAACGCGTTCAACGTCATGGCCAATGGCTATCTCGACCTTGGGACGGTCATGGGCTTCACGCCCTATGTCGGGGCGGGCGTCGGCGTCACGCGTCTCGACTGGAATAACCTGAAGTCGACGGCCTATTGCATCGACGGTTCGGCCGCCTGCTCGGGCGCTTCCCACGGCTCCGGCGCGCTGCCGGGCTACGATAGCTGGCGCTTCACCTATGCGCTGATGGCCGGCGCGTCCTACGACATTACGGAGCGGGTCAAATTCGATCTCGGCTATCGCTTCACCGATGTCGACGGCGGCAAGATGTTCGGCTATGGCGCCACCGAACGCGGCTGGGGCGCAAGCGGCGCCAAGGGTCATGACAGCGGCTTTCAGAAACACGAGATCCGCGCCGGTATCCGCGTCACCACCTGGTAGGCGGATAACCCTCCGGATCCGTGGCCGACCTCAGGAGCCGGCCTCCTCGTCCAGATGCAGCCTGTGCAGGATCCGGTGCACGATGGGGGCGAAGATCACGCTGAAGGCGGCGAGGAAGAACAGGTTGGCATAAAGCCCGAAGAGGCCCGCGAACATCTTGCCGATGGCGCTTTCCGGCATCTGCACCAGCCCGAAGCCGCTCAGGATGAAGGCGGCATGCAGGATCGCCTGCTCGGGTCCATGGCCCTCGAAGATCATGAAGCCGACGGCGCCCGCGGCAATCGAGCAGGCAAGGATGGCGAGGACGTAAAGCGCGTGTTTCGCAAGACGCCGGGCGAACCGTTTACGGCTGATCAGCCGGTCTGACGTTTTCTCATACATGGCCGGAGGTTCGCCCGACAGCGGGGCGAAGGCAAGCCTGCCGGAACGCCATTCCGGCCGCCGCGATGTCGCGGTGGCGCATGAAAGCTGCGCGATTTGACGCGTGCTTGCTTTTTTCTCTTGCGGCGGGAGCGACATTTCCTTATACGCGGCGGCGGGACACCCTTCCCCAACGAAGGGCTTTCTATCTGGAAGGATAGCCATCATGACGAAGACCGTCACCCCGCCGGACGTCCGTCCGAACAATACCCATTTTTCTTCAGGCCCCTGCTCGAAGCGTCCCGGCTGGTCGCTGGACGCGCTTGCCGATGCTCCGCTCGGCCGTTCGCATCGCGCCAGTATCGGCAAGGCGAAGCTGAAAGAGGCCATCGATCTTACCCGCGACGTCCTGGAAGTACCGGCGGATTACCGCATCGGCATCGTTCCGGCTTCCGATACCGGGGCCGTCGAAATGGCGCTCTGGTCGCTGCTCGGCCCGCGCGGCGTCGACATGGTCGCCTGGGAAAGCTTCGGCTCGGGCTGGGTCTCCGACGTCGTCAAGGAGCTGAAGCTCCCCGATACGCGCAAGATCGTCGCCGATTACGGCCTGCTTCCCGACCTTTCCACGATCGACTTCGACCGCGACGTCGTCTTCACCTGGAATGGCACGACCTCGGGCGTGCGCGTTGCGAACGCCGATTTCATCCCGGCCGACCGCCAGGGTCTGACGATCTGCGACGCCACCTCGGCGGCCTTCGCGCAGGCGCTCGATTTTTCCAAGCTCGACGTCACCACCTTCTCCTGGCAGAAAGTGCTTGGCGGGGAGGGCGGTCATGGCGTCATCATCCTCAGCCCCCGCGCCGTCGAGCGGCTGGAGAGCCATACGCCGTCCTGGCCGATGCCGAAGATCTTCCGCATGACCAAGGGCGGCAAGCTGATCGAGGGCATCTTCCGCGGTGAGACGATCAACACGCCCTCCATGCTTTGCGTCGAGGATTACATCGATGCGCTCAACTGGGCGAAGCGGATCGGTGGTCTCAGGGCGCTGATGGCGCGCGCCGACGCCAATGCCGCCGTCATCTTCGATTTCATCGAGAAGAACGACTGGATCGAAAACCTCGCCCGGGATCCGGCGACCCGTTCCAACACGTCGGTCTGCCTGACGATCGCCGACAAGGACGTGCTGGCGCTCGATGCCGATGCGCAGGCCGCTTTCGCCAAGGCGATGGTCTCGCTGCTCGACAAGGCGGGCGTCGCCTTCGATATCGGGGCCTATCGCGACGCGCCGTCCGGCCTTCGCATCTGGACGGGCGCGACCATCGACACCGCCGATGTCGAGGCGCTGATGCCGTGGCTTGCCTGGGCCTTCGAAACGCAGAAGGCGACCCTTTCCAAGGCTGCGGCCTGATTTCGCGATCCGGCTTCGTCCTTCGGGCGAAGCCCATGCCCTATCATCATTCCGACCGATTGAAGGAGGCCTTTCATGGCACCTCGCGTACTCGTATCCGATGAACTCTCGGAAACCGCCGTCCAGATCTTTCGCGACCGCGGCATCGACGTGGATTTCCAGCCGAAGCTCGGCAAGGACAAGGAAAAGCTCGCCGAGATCATCGGCAATTATGACGGTCTCGCCATCCGTTCCGCCACCAAGGTGACGGAAAAGCTGATCGCGGCGGCGACGAACCTCAAGGTCGTCGGCCGCGCCGGCATCGGCGTCGACAATGTCGATATCCCGGCCGCCTCGCGCCGCGGCATCATCGTCATGAACACGCCGTTCGGCAACTCGATCACCACGGCCGAGCATGCCATCGCGCTGATGTTCGCGGTCGCCCGCCAGCTTCCCGCCGCCGATGCCTCCACCCAGGCCGGAAAATGGGAAAAGTCGAAATTCATGGGTGTCGAGATCACCGGCAAGACGTTGGGCGTCATCGGCGCCGGCAATATCGGCTCGATCGTCTGCGCCCGGGCCATCGGGCTCAGGATGCACGTGATCGCCTTCGATCCTTTCCTGTCGAAGGAGCGCGCCGAGGAAATGGGCGTGACCAAGGTCGAACTGGACGAATTGCTGGCGCAGGCCGATTTCATCACCCTGCATGTGCCGCTGACCGACAGGACCCGCAACATCCTCGATGCCGAGGCGCTGGCGAAGACCAAGCCGGGCGTTCGCATTGTCAACTGCGCGCGCGGCGGCCTCGTCGACGAGGCGGCGCTTGCCGAAGCGATCAGGTCCGGTCATGTCGCCGGTGCGGGCTTCGACGTCTTCGCGGTCGAGCCGGCGACGGAAAGCCCGCTTTTCGGTCTGCCGAACGTCGTCTGCACGCCGCATCTCGGCGCTTCGACCACGGAGGCGCAGGAGAACGTGGCCTTGCAGGTCGCCGAGCAGATGTCGGACTACCTGATCAGGGGCGCGGTTTCCAACGCCATCAACATGCCGTCGATCACGGCGGAGGAAGCGCCGCTCCTGAAGCCGTTCATCCGCCTTGCCGATGTGCTGGGCGCTTTCGTCGGCCAGGTCACGGAAAGCGCGATCAAGGAGATCGAGATCCTGTATGACGGCGCGACCGCCGGGATGAACATCAAGGCGCTGACGAGCGCGGCGCTGGCCGGCCTCATCCGCCCGCAGGTCGCCGACGTCAACATGGTCTCGGCGCCGGTCATGATCAAGGAGAAGGGCATCATCCTGTCCGAGGTCAAGCGCGACAAATCCGGCGTCTTCGACGGTTATATCCGGCTGACGGTGACGACGGCGAACCAGACGCGTTCCGTCGCGGGCACGGTCTTTTCCGACGGCAAGCCGCGTTTCATCCAGATCAAGGGCATCAACCTCGACGGCGATGTCGGCAACCATATGGTCTATATCACCAATACCGACGTGCCCGGCATGATCGGCTTCATCGGCACGGTGCTGGGTGAGGCGAAGGTCAATATCGCCAACTTCCAGCTCGGCCGGCAGAAGGAGGGCGGCGACGCCATCGCCCTGCTCTATGTGGACAAGCCGGTCTCGCAGGAGGTTCTGGACAGGCTCGGCGCCAATCCGGCGATCCGGCAGGTCAAGTCGCTGGTCTTCAACGTCGACTGATTTCGTCCTCCCAAGACGAAGAAGAAGGCCGTCCGGCATGTCCGGGCGGCTTTCGCCGTTTTGGCGGGGGGATCAGGTGCGGGGCCGCCCCCATTCGGCGACCGCGATGCCGCCCAGCACCAGAAGCAGCGCCATCACATGGAAGGTCTCCAGGCGCTCCCCGACGAGGACGATCGACAGCAGTGTGCCGAAGACGGGGATGGCATTGATGAAAAGGCCGGCGCGATTTGCGCCGATCATCTCCACGCCCCGCACGTAGAGCACCTGGGACAGCAGCGACGGAAAGATGCCGGCGTAAAGCACGATCGTCCAGCCGGTGGCGTCGGGCAGGATCAGCGCGCCCTGCCATATTTCCCACAGCAGCAGGGGCAGCGCGCTCAAAAGCGCGCCGAAGGCCGGAGCGGCGATGAAGCTCTGCCAGTGCATGTCCGGCTTCCAGCGTAACGAGACCGTATAGCCGGCATAGATGATGCAGGCGACGAGCATCAGCGCATCGCCGAAATTGAACTCAAGCTCGCTCAACGCCGACAAATCGCCATGAGCGGCGGTTAACAGCACGCCCAGCAGCGTCACCGTGAAGCCGGCGATCTGGGCGAGGGAGGCCTGGATCCGGAAAAGGACGAAGTTGAAGACGAAGATCAGCATCGGGATGCCGGCCTGTTCGATGACCGCATTGATGGCGCTGGTATAGCCGAGGGCGGAATAGAGCAGCGCGTTGAAGGCGGTGAAGCCGAAGACGCCGTAAAGCAGGAGCAGCAGCCAGTGCCGGCGGATCATCGGCCAGTCGCGTTTCACCTGCGGCGTCATCAGGGCGAGGATGACGAGGAGGGCGACGGTCCAGCGCAGCGTCGTCAGCAGCATGGGGCTGATATGGCCGACCGCCAGCTTTCCGGCAACCGAATTGGCGCCCCAGAAGAGCGAGGTTATACAGAGGTAGAGATAGGCTTTGCGATGCACGACGGGTCTATCCGCGGGAGGACTGGCAAGGGGCCAGGCGGCCCGGCGAACGCGTCACATAAGGACAAAAACGCCGCAATGTCATGCAAAAAGAAAAGATGATCGATTCCGCAGGGTCGCTTTCCCGAAAGCAACACAGTATAGATGCGCGGGTTTGTGTCAGGCGCGCGACGGCGTGCGCGAAAACGGGAAAGACGAAATGACGAATGTCGTGGTGATCGGGTCGCAATGGGGTGACGAAGGCAAGGGCAAGATTGTCGACTGGCTTTCCGAACGCGCGGATATCGTGGTGCGCTTCCAGGGCGGGCACAATGCCGGTCATACGCTCGTCATCGACGGCACCAGCTACAAGCTCTCGCTCCTGCCGTCCGGCGTCGTGCGTCCCGGCAAGATGGCGGTGATCGGCAACGGGGTCGTCGTCGATCCGCATGCGCTGATCGCTGAAATCGACAAGCTGGAAAAGCAGGGCGTCAAGATTACGCCCGAAAACCTGCGTATCGCCGACAATGCAACCCTGATCCTGTCGCTGCACCGCGAACTCGACGGCATCCGTGAGGATGCCGCTTCCACGTCCAATTCCGGCGTCAAGATCGGCACGACCCGCCGCGGCATCGGCCCGGCCTATGAGGACAAGGTCGGTCGCCGCGCGATCCGCGTCATGGATCTTGCCGACGTCGAGACATTGCCGGCCAAGGTGGAGCGCCTGCTGACACATCACAATGCGCTTCGCCGCGGCCTTGGCGAGGCGGAAATCTCCCATGACAGCATCATGCAGGAGCTGACGTCGGTCGCCGAGCGCGTGCTGCCCTTCCGCGACACGATCTGGCTGCTTCTGGACAAGCAGCGCCGCCGCGGCGCGCGCATCCTGTTCGAGGGTGCGCAGGGCTCGCTTCTCGATATCGATCACGGCACCTATCCTTTCGTTACCTCCTCCAATACCGTTGCCGGACAGGCGGCGGCGGGCTCCGGCATGGGGCCGGGCGCGCTCGGCTATGTGCTGGGCATCACCAAGGCCTATACGACGCGCGTCGGCGAGGGTCCGTTCCCCACCGAGCTTGACGATGAGATCGGCCAGTTCCTCGGCGAGCGTGGCCGCGAGTTCGGCACCGTCACCGGACGCAAGCGCCGTTGCGGCTGGTTCGACGCCGCGCTGGTGCGCCAGTCGGTGGCGACGAACGGCATCACCGGCATCGCGCTCACCAAGCTCGATGTCCTCGACGGCCTCGACGAACTGAAAATCTGCGTCGGCTACAAGCTCGACGGCCAGGATATCGATCATCTGCCGGCGAGCCAGGGCCAGCAGGCCCGCGTCGAGCCGGTCTACATCACGCTGGAAGGCTGGAAGGAATCGACGGTCGGCGCGCGTAGCTGGGCCGACCTGCCCGCGCAGGCGATCAAATATGTCCGGCAGGTCGAAGCGTTGATCGGCGCACCGGTGGCCCTGCTTTCCACCAGCCCGGAGCGGGACGACACCATACTTGTGACCGATCCCTTTGAAGATTAATCTCACTTTCGAAACCAGTTCCGTGCCTCGCTTCCGCGAATAGGGGCCGGACACGACGGAAAGTTCTGATGGCGGATTTTGTAGCAGTCATTCGGAGGGCGGTGGCCGGCCTCTCGGCCGATACACCCGAGATGCGGCAGAAAGTCTACGAGAAGGCGCGCGGAGCCGTGCGCCGGCAACTCGAGGCGATGAACCCGCGGCCTTCCGATGAGCTTATCCAGCGCCAGCTCGACAAGCTGGAAGCGGCGATCGAAGACGTCGAGGGCGAGCATGCCGAGGCGCTGCCGCCCGAGGACGTCGCGTCCGAACCGGAGGTGGAACCGGCTGCTGCCGTCCCGGTGGCGCCGGAACCCGAGCCGGAGCCTTACCCGGAAACAGTGGCCGAGCCGGTCATCGAACCGGAAACCCGGCCTGAGCCTGCCATCGAGCCGGAACCGGAAATCGGCGAGCCGGAAACGCCTGGCCCCGCCATCGAACCCGAGCCTTCCGGGGAGCCGCCGTCGGAAACCGACGCCGGGCCGGAAGACGCCGTCCCGGCCGAGGAAGGGATTGCGGAGGAACAGCCTCCGGAACCTCATGCAGCGATAGAGCCCGCTCCGGTGTCCGAAGAGCCGCTGGAACCCGTCGTGCCCGAAGCTCATTCCGAACCCTCCTGGCACGCGGAAGGCGAGGCGGCGGACGATTATGTGCCGTCCTGGCATGTGGCGGACGAGCCCGCAGAGCCGGTCGAGGGACCGGCAGACGTCTTTCCGGTTCACGATGCGCAAGCCGAGGAGGCGGCGCCGGTGGGCGACGCGCGGATGCCTTCGGCCGAAGCGGAATGGAACTGGGGCGCGGCGACCCCGGTCATTGCGGTCGATGACGAGGCTGTGGAAGCACTTCTGCCGGATACCGACGAACCCCGGCTGCAATGGCCGGAGCAGCCGTCAGGCGGCGATCTCGAAAATGCGCCGGAGCAGGACGACTGGGATGATCTGGAAGATCTCACCGCGCCTGCCGGAGAGGTTTCCGCGTTTGCGGAACCGATGACGCCGCAGGAAAATGGGACAACGGCGGCGGCCGCTTCGGCTGCGGAAACCCCGGCCCGCGATCCGCAGCGTTCGTTCCGCGCGGAACCACGCAAGTCGCGGTTGAATGTCGCCACGCTGGCGGTCCTGCTGTGCGGTGTCGCGATCGTCGGCGGCGCGGGCGCGGCCTATTGGTTCAACCGTGACAGCGTCAACGCATGGTTCGAAAGCCTGACGGCATCGCAGACCGGTTCGGCGACGACGGGCGAGGCCGCGACAGAGACGGCGGATGGATCGTCCGATATCGCTCCGGCGGCTTCGGACGAAGGCCCGACAGATGTGGACGGCGGCGTGCAGGAGACGGCTTCCGCCGGCACCGGGCAGAACGAAAGCGGCAAATTCACGCAGCGCCTGCTGGCGGACGGAAGCGAAGTGGACGAAGGCCCGGCGCCGTCACTCGACGGGACGGACAGTCAGGAAGGAAAGTCTGTCGCGGGGCAGTCCAGCGAGACGGCGCAACTGGCGACCGGGGAAACACCGGACGGCGATGCGCCGGCAACCGGCGAGGACGCGGCGGCAACGGCCGGCGCCGCGCCCGCCGAGACCGGCACGCAGGCTGGATCCCCGTCGGCGATCGGCGTAGCGCAGAAGATGTTCCTCTATGAGGAACGGCTCGGGCAGACCAGCCCCACGGCCATCGAAGGTACGGTCGCCTGGAGCGTCGCGGAGGAATCGCCCGGCGGAGACGCCCGGCCGGAGCCGGTGGTGCGGGCGCAGCTCAATGTTCCTTCCAACGGGCTGACGGCGCTCGTGACCTTCCGCCGCAACGCCGATCAGTCGCTTCCGGCCAGCCATATCGTCGAACTGGTCTTCTCGCTGCCGGAGAGCTTCGAAGGCGGCGGCATCGACAGCGTCCAGCGTATCGCCATGAAACGGACGGAACAGGACCGGGGCGATCTGCTTATCGCTGTTCCGGCGAAGATCACCGACGATTTCCATATGATCGCGCTCAACGATTTTCCGGAAGCGATCGCCAAGAACACCGAACTTCTGCGGACCCGCAACTGGATCGACATTCCGATCACCTATCGCAATGGCCGCCGGGCGCTGCTCACGCTGGACAAGGGAGCGACGGGCGCGGAAGCCTTCGACACGGTGATGAAGGCCTGGGCATCGCGCGACGCCGCCAGCAGCCAGTAGCAGCAGGCAGGCAACGTCCTGCCCTTACGAAAAAGCCCGGCGGGTTGCCGGGCTTTTTCCTTTAGGATCCATCGCTTATGTCGTCCGGGCAGGGGGTCAGGCGTCCTCGACCACGCGGAGCGCCTTCGCCTGTTCCTCGGCAAACTTCTGCACCGCCTGCTGGACCTTTTCGAAGGCGCGGACCTCGATCTGGCGGACGCGTTCACGGCTGATATCGAATTCCGTCGACAGTTCTTCCAGCGTCAGCGGGTCTTCGGAGAGGCGGCGGGCCTCGAAGATGCGGCGTTCGCGATCGTTGAGGATGTCCATCGCCCTGGCCAGCAGGGCGCGGCGGGTTTCGAGTTCGTCCTGCTCGATCAGCGTCGTTTCCTGACTGTCGTTCTCGTCGACGAGCCAGTCCTGCCACTGCCCGGATTCGCCTTCACCGGCCTTGATCGGCGCGTTGAGCGAGGCGTCGCCGGACAGCCGGCGGTTCATCGAGACGACCTCTTCCTCCGAGACCTTGAGCTTGGTGGCGATTTCCTTGACCTGATCGGGCCTCAGGTCGCCGTCGTCGATGGCCTGGATCTTGCTCTTCATCCGGCGAAGGTTGAAGAACAGCCGCTTCTGGTTGGCGGTGGTGCCCATTTTGACAAGCGACCATGAGCGCAGGATATATTCCTGGATCGACGCCTTGATCCACCACATCGCATAGGTGGCAAGGCGGAAGCCGCGTTCGGGGTCGAATTTCTTGACGGCCTGCATCAGGCCGACGTTGCCTTCGGAAACGACTTCGCCGATCGGCAGGCCGTAGCCGCGGTAGCCCATGGCGATCTTGGCGACCAGACGGAGGTGACTGGTGACCAGCTTGTGGGCGGCGCCACGATCGTCGTGTTCCTGATAACGCTTGGCCAGCATGTATTCTTCCTGCGGCTCAAGCATGGGAAATTTGCGGATTTCATCGAGATAGCGGTTGAGACCGCCTTCTCCGGCCGTGATCGACGGCAATGTATTTCGGGCCATTCTGCACCCCTTTCTCCAACGGCTCCCTTGACGGCAAGCCTTTTCCGCGCCGGCCTTTCGACGAATGTCGGCCCGGCTCGCGTGGGTCAATCGACCCCACCACGATTACAGATAGGTATGGCGAAACAATGGTTCAAGGCGCAACGGCATTCACGCCTGCGTGAGCGGGCGTGGGCGGACATGTCGCGGCGATCTCAGTTAATCTGGGGACGAACGGCCGGAAATCAAGGGCTTCCGGCCGTTCGGACCAGGCGTAGCGCCTCGATCAGCCGCTCCAGATCGGGGGGCGGCGGCGCTTCGAAACGCAAGGTCTCGCCGGTCGAGGGATGTTCGAATTGCAGGAGGAAGGCATGGAGCGCCTGGCGGCGGAAGCGTTCGACGACGAGGCGCGCTTCGTCCGGCAGGCGATTGGCCTTGGTGCGGAAGGCCTGGCCATAATCCGGATCGCCGATCAGCGGATGGCCGATATGCGCCATGTGCACCCGGATCTGATGGGTGCGCCCCGTTTCGAGATGGCATTCGACGAGCGAGGCGAGGCTGGCGCCGTCGGGCGTCTCGCCATACCGCTCCGTCACGGCGTAATGGGTGATCGCCTCGCGGGCGTCTTCGGCGTCCTCGCGCTTGACGGCGCGCCTGGTACGGTCGCCGGCGCGGCCGAGGGGAGCGTTCACCGTTCCCTTCAACTGTCGCGGCCGACCCCAGACGACGGCCTGATAGGCCCGTTCCAGCGGGCCGTTGCGGCCATGGTCGGCGAACTGGTCGGAGAGATGACGATGGGCCGCATCGTTCTTGGCCACCACCATGACGCCGCTCGTTTCCTTGTCGAGACGATGCACGATGCCCGGCCGCCGCACGCCGCCGATGCCGGAGAGGCTCGCGCCACAATGGTGGATGAGCGCATTGACCAGCGTTCCGGTCCAGTTGCCGGCCGCCGGATGCACCACCATGCCGGCGGGCTTCACGAGCACGATGAGGTCCTCGTCCTCGTGCAGCACCTCCAGGGGGATGTCCTCGCCGCGGGGTTCGGGATCGCGTGGAACGGGCATGGCGACCTCGATGACGTCGCCCGGCTGTACCTTTTGCTTCGGCTCGGTCATCACCGCGCCGTTGACGAGCGTGGCGCCTTCCTCGATCAGCGCCTTGATGCGGCTTCGCGAATAATCGCCGGAAAGCGTCGTTGCGAGCCAGGCGTCGATGCGTCCGCTTGCGTCTTCCGGTGCGGTCAGGACTTTCCTTGTCGCCTCGGCTTCTTTAAAGGGGTCGGTCATCGTTCATTCATGCCTATTTTCCGGAGGGGCCGCCCGCCATGTCCAACGTCGATCACGAGGAACAGGAAGACCAGCCGCTCGATCCGGTGATGGAGAATGTCCGCCGGAAGCTGATGCGTCTTCAACTGATTTCCGGCGGCATCATGCTGCTGATGTTCATGGCGGTGCTTGCGGCCATTGTCTACAAGGTGACGGTGCGGGATGGCAAGCCGGTTCAGCAGGCCGGCGATGCGCTGAGCGTGCCGAGCGATGCGCCCCTGCGCGCCACGGCGGTGCTGCCCGCGGGCTTTGCGGTTTCTTCCGTCTCGCAGGCCGACAACCGCATCCTCTTCTACGGAGTGCTGCCGGACGGAACGCGCAAGGCGCTGCTCTTCGATATCACGGCCAACCGCATCGTCGCGGAGATCGACGTCCGGGACCACTGACGGGCATGGCCGCGACACCGATCCGCATCGAGGATCCGGCCGATCCGCGCATCGCCGGTTTCGTCTCCATCCGTGAGCGCGATCTAGTCGGCCGCAAGGGCTGTTTCATCGCGGAAGGGACGGTGGTCGTGCGAGTGCTGGCGCAGGCGGAAGAACGCGGCTTTGCCGCCGAAGCGCTTCTGCTGCTCGAAAACCGGCTGGCCGGACTGGCGGAGATCCTTTCGGCCTTTCCCGATGGGGTGCCGGTCTATGTGGCGTCCTCGGACGTTTTCGATGCCATCGCCGGATTTCCGATGCATCGTGGCGTGCTGGCGCTCGGCCGCCGGCCCGCAGCCGCCGATGCCGCCGCCAGACTTGCCGCACTGCCGCAGCGCAGCCTGATCGTCGTCGGTTGCGGATTGTCGAACCACGACAATGTCGGCTCCGTCTTCCGCAATGCGGCGGCCTTCGGGGCGGATGCGGTCTTTCTAGACGAAACGTCCTGCGATCCGCTTTATCGAAAGGCGATCCGGGTATCGGTCGGCTCGGTGCTGCGGGTTCCCTTCGCCCGCGATCTGCCGGCAGACGCGCTGCTTCGGCTCCTTGCGGAGGCAGGCTTCGACATCTGGGGACTGTCGCCGCGCGGAACGGCGACGATCGGCACGATAGCGCCGTCCCGGCGGATGGCGCTGGTCCTCGGCACGGAGGGGGAGGGGTTGCCCGCGTCGATCCTTGCGGCTTTCCGCACCGCCCGCATCCCGCAGCATCCGGGGCTGGACAGCCTGAACGTCGCCACGGCAAGCGGCATCGCGCTTTACCGGATCGCGCTCGCCATGGGGCGTATCGCCTGATCGACGTTCAGGGATCGCTGCGGGGAAGCCGCCGCCGTACTTCGGCCGCCAGGCCGTCCGGATCGCCGGATGGCTCGCTGTCGGCGACCAGGTCAGGGATCGGCGAGGCCGGGCCTTCGCGCGCCGCCGTCAGCACGATCATCCGGGCGGCAAGATCGGACATTTCCCGCCGCAACAGCGCATCCTTGTCCGGGCCGGTGGCGGCCAGCAGCCGTTCGCAGAGCGCTGCGCCCTGATTGCGCACGTCCTCCTCCAGCGCGTTCACGTCGACCAGCGCCGGCGTTGGCAGGGAAAGGACGTGGTTTGCGTCGGGGGCCTGCTCCATCGTCAATTCGTTCATCCTTTCGCGAAGACGCGTGATTTCGGACGCCCGTCGCTCGATGGCCTCGTCCTTGTCGGCGCTGCCGGCGACTTCGCGGGCGAGGCGGTCCTCCAGTTCGCCGGCGCGGGTCTTCTCGCGCGACAACCGGAGTTCGAGCGCGGTGACCTGTCGCGAGGCGCTCTTCATTTCCTCGCGCAGCCGGTCGCGTTCGTCCCGCAGGGTGGTGACACGGGCCTTGAGGCTTTCCATCGACATGTCGCGGCCGGACAGGTCGATGCGCATGTTGTCCATATCGGCGATCAGGTGTTCGGCCTGTCGGGCGAGCCGGGTGGTTTCAGCGGCATTGGACCGGCTTTCGCGATCGGCCGCCGCAAGCGCCGTTTTCAACTGGTCCACGGTCAGTTCGACGCGACGGATCGCAGACCGGAGATCGTTCGCCTCGACCTCCATGTCGGCGATATGGCTGTGCAGTTCGGCATTTTCGGTGGCGATGGCGCCGGCCTGCGCGATCAGCTTCTCGTTGCGCACCCGTTCGTCCGTCAGCTTTTGCCGCTCCTTGCGAATGTCCTGCGACAATCTTGCGGTCTCTGCCGCATAGGCGGCGCGCGCCATGTCCTTCTGCGCGCGCACTTCCTGCGGGCTCAGGGGCATGGTCGCCTTCATCCGGTTTTCGGTGAAGACGACGATGCGCCGCTGTATCGCGGGGGCGATCAGCAGACCGGCGAGCGTGGCGGCAAGAAAGCCGAGTGCGAAGAGAAGAGCGTATTGGATCACGGGCCTGTTCGTTCCAAAGCGGGTCGCCGGCGGATACTATAGCGCGCGCCGGCGGCCTGGCACAGGGGGCCGGACGGTCGATCCGTCCGTCGCATGCATGCCTTGTCTCGATACGGGCCGCTCAGAAGGGGTTCCAGGTGGGATCGCGCGTCAGCTTCAGATAGCCCGCATTGATGCCGAGCCGCGCGCCCAGGCCGGTGCGGATCGGCACGATGACAAGCTCGTCCCTGACGAGAACCGTCATGCCGACGCCCGCCACCACATAGGCGGCGCCCGAAACGCCGCCGAAGCGGTCATAGAGGTTCTGCACGTCCGGCAGATTGTAGACGAGCATCATGATGCGGCTGCCCTGGCCGCCGATATCGAGGCCGAGCGACGGACCCTGCCAGAAGACCGGGTGCTGGCCGGCGTTCTTGGTGTTCAGCGTCCCTTCGCCATAGGTCAGGCCGGCGACGAAGGCCCCCGAACCTTCCTGCCCGAGGATATAGCCGTTCGGCAGGCCGTAGGATTCGAACGCGCGCTCCACCACTTTGGCAAGGCCGCCCGAGGCGCTGCCGAAGAAGTTGTGGCCGGTGTCGACGATCTCCTGCATGGTATATTGGCCGCCGCTGGCGTTCTGGGCCGCGACAGGTCCTGCCGCCGGCAGGAGGAACAGCAGCAGCCCGAAAAGCCGGACCGCCGCCGTGAACAGTTTCGAAACAGTCATGTGCCGTTTGCCTTCCTGGTTCGCATGCCGTTACAGGCCGCAATTTGATCCCAGGATATTAACAATCGGTTTACCAAATGTGGTGTCATTATGACTGTCTTTCTAACCGGCATGCTTCGGGCAACTCCGGCGTGCTATGCGTCGCCCATATGTCCACGCCGCCGCCTCGTGTGCGGCTGTTTGCGAGGAACGGGATGCGATGATCTTGGAGAATCCTATGGCGAAGAATCCGAACCTTACGTTGGCCGGCCCCGATCTGGTGGCGCTTCTGTGCAGTCGCGTCTGCCACGACATCATTTCGCCGGTGGGCGCCATCAACAACGGTCTCGAATTGCTGGATGAAGGCGGCGCCGACGTCGAAGCCATGGATCTGATCCGGACGAGCGCGCTCAATGCTTCCGTCCGGCTGAAATTCGCCCGTCTTGCTTTTGGAGCATCCGGCTCGGTCGGCGCCTCGATCGATACGGGGGAGGCGGAAAAGGCGGCGCGCGATTTCGCCCTTGCCGAGAAGAAGACGGAAATTACCTGGACCGGCCCGCGTGCCATCGTTGCGAAAAACCGGGTCAAGCTGCTGCTTAATCTCTTCCTCGTCGCTTATGGCTCGATTCCGCGCGGCGGTTCCATCGATATCTCGCTGGAGAACCCCGAATTCGACGCGGTCTTCCGCCTTGTCGCCAAGGGCCGGATGCTGCGCGTGCCGCCGAAATTCATCGAAATCCTCTCGGGCACGCCGGAAGAGGCGATCGATGCCCACACGATCCAGCCCTACTATACGGTGTTGCTCGCCGAGGAGGCCGGCATGACGCTCGACGTCGTCTCGAACGGCGAGGAGATCGTCTTCAGCGCCCGCATGACGCCCGCGGAACAGGCGGCCGAATCCAGCGTCTGAGGCGCGCGTTAAGCATCTTCGCTAACGCTTTGTTTGCCAGTTCCCGCTAGCCTTTGAAGCTGTAATCGTTCCCGCTCGTTCGAGCGGGAGGATAGGAGCGGACAATGCAGCGACTGATGATCGCAGACGGTTCCGATGTCGTCCGCAAGGTCGGCAAGCGCATCCTCTCGGGCCTGGGTTTCCTGGTGCTCGAAGCGGGAAGCTCGCTGGAGGCTCTTGCGCGCTGTGAGGCGGAGCTGCCCAATATCCTGATCGTCGACGCGACCATGGACGGTGCGCTGGAACTCATCGGCAACGTACGGATGCTGCCGAACGGCAAGGCGGTGCGGGTCTATTATTGCGTCGTCGAGGCGGACCTGCGCAAGATGATGATGGGCAAACGCGCCGGGGCGGACGATTTCCTGCTCAAGCCCTTCGATCGAAAGATCCTCACGCAGGTTTTCGGCAATCTCTCGCTTGCCGCCTGAACGCCAGGAACGAAAACAGCGAATAATTCCCTTTCGCCGACGTGGACGTCTCTTTCGGGAGTGGCGTCCACGTTTTCGTTTGCGCGCTTATAAAAAGAAAACCCGCCGGCAGACGGCGGGTTGATAGAAAACCGGGAGCGGGTGGCGGGGGGTCTTCAGGCGCTTTCGAGAATGTCGTTGTCGGGTTCGCGCAGGACGTAGCCCCGGCCCCAGACCGTCTCGATATAATTCGCACCGCCGGCGGCGCCTGCGAGTTTCTTGCGCAGCTTGCAAATGAAGACGTCGATGATCTTCAGTTCCGGCTCGTCCATGCCGCCGTAAAGGTGGTTCAGGAACATTTCCTTGGTCAGCGTCGTGCCCTTGCGCAGGGAAAGCAGCTCGAGCATCTGGTATTCCTTGCCCGTCAGATGCACGCGCTGGCCGCCGACTTCGACAGTCTTGGCGTCGAGGTTGACGACGAGTTCGCCCGTGGAAATGATCGACTGGGCATGGCCCTTGGAGCGGCGCACGATGGCGTGGATACGGGCGACCAGTTCATCCTTGTGGAAGGGTTTGGTCATATAGTCGTCGGCGCCGAAGCCGAGACCGCGCACCTTGTCCTCGATACCGGCCATGCCGGACAGGATGAGGATCGGCGTCTTGACCTTGGACAGGCGCAGGGTGCGAAGCACCTCGTAGCCCGACATATCCGGGAGATTGAGGTCCAGCAGAATGATGTCGTAGTCGTACAGCTTGCCGAGATCGACACCTTCCTCGCCAAGGTCGGTGGTGTACACGTTGAAACTTTCGGACTTGAGCATCAATTCGATGCTCTGCGCCGTCGCGCTATCATCCTCGATGAGAAGAACCCGCATATCTGTCCCCTTTTCCGCCGCTCAAAGGTTTCTGGCCCCCTACGCGATACGGATCCAGTCGTTGCCTGATTTGGAGGCTGCCATGGAATGGTTAACAAATTCTGATTCCCTCTGGCAAGGTGTATCGAATTGTTAAATATTTTAGGCAGGCTCCTGATTTCATATATGAATCGGAAACGAATTTCTTAATGAAACAGGTTAGGAAACCTCGTTAACCGACTCTTTCGACTCATCAATGCGATCACTCGTTTTTCATGTGAGGCATTTACTGAGCCTTAAATCATCGACCCTATGATTAACGATGCCCGTAAACGAAAGGTTACCAGCGGTAGGATTTTGTTAAGATCGCTGGAATTTTTCCGGAGCCCGGCCGTCCATGCCGGGCAAGGGCGGAAATACGGCTTGCGGCGGCGCAGCGAAAGCGGCCGCCGGAGGCTGATGGGAATGCGGGGGCAGGCGGCTTTCTTTTCGATGCCGTCCGTTCCCATGCCGGGGTCTCGCTATCCACGGGAGTATTGCGTATGAAGTCGCGTGAGAGCCTAGTTCGCCTGAAGGAATTTCAGGTGAAAGAAAAACGACGGCAACTGGATCAGCTCCAGTTGATGATGGCCGAATTCGAGCGGATGTCGAAGGAACTCGAAAATCAGATCACCATCGAGGAAAAGAAGTCGGGGATCACCGATCCCAGCCATTTCGCCTATCCGACCTTCGCCAAGGCCGCACGCCAGCGCTCCGACAACCTTCAGGTCTCCATTCGCGAGCTGAAGGTCCAGCAGGATGCGGCGGAACTGGCGCTGGAGGAGGCGGAAGCCGAATGCGCCAAGGCGACGGCGCTGGAGGAACGCGATAACGCCGTCCGGCTGCGCGCCTGATCCCGGATTGCCGGGAAGAACCCTCGAGAGCGGTGCCGAGCCGCTCCCGAGGGCTCTTTGCGTTTCCGCCGGCCTTTTCTCCGCTTTCCGCGTCGTGAACAGTGGCGTCAGAGGTCGACGGCGTCGCTCCATTCCTTGTGGCGCATCGCCTGGGCGCGCATGAAGGGGCAGAGCGGCATGATCTTCCAGCCGCCCTTGCGCGCGGCCTCGACCGCGTGGGCGGCAAGCGCCTGGCCCACGCCTTTGCCGCGAAGGGCGTCCGGAACGCCGGTGTGGTCGACGATGATGAGATGTGGCGAGGCGCGGGAATAGGTCATTTCCGCTTCATGCCCCTCGACCGTGGCGATATAGCGCCCTTTCGAGCCGTTGTCTTCCGTCCGGATCTCCATTGGCATGCTCCCGCGCCGTTGTGTTCGGCCCATCCTTTCCTTTCGCTTCGGTCCGCGCAAGAGGTGGCTGGGAGCATATGCACGATGCTATGAGGCGTCAGGGGAGGATTTCCGGCCGTCATGATCCTGTTCGTTCCGCTCTGTCTCGTCCTTTCGGTCTTCTGTCTGGCGCTGGGGCTGGTGCTGCCGCTCGTCCGCTTCGAGAAGCTCTATTTCTTCAACGAGACGCCCTCGCTGGTGGAACTCATATTGTCCCTTTGGACGCAGGAAAACGGCGCGCTTGCCGTGCTCGTCGCGTTGTTTTCCGTCTTCTTCCCGCTGGTGAAGCTCGTGGGCATCGCGGTGGAGGTGACGGCGCCTGCCGAAAAGGGCAGGGACAGCAGGCTTGCCCGTCTGCTGCCGGTGCTCGGCAAATGGTCGATGATGGACGTGATGCTGGTGGCGCTGGTGATCGTGGCCGCCAAGACGAGCGGAATGGCGTCGGCGTTCACCCAGCCGGGGCTCTGGTTCTACGCCGCTTCCGTCGTTCTTTCCGGTGTGCTGCAAATACGGTTGCGGCCGCATTGAGCGGCCGCGACGGCAATCCGGGTGCCGTATTATCCGATGCCGAAGCGACGTTGTTCCGGCTGGAAATCCAGAGCGGTTTTGGTTTTCACAGAAACGCTAGAACCGCTCTATCTCTTTGTTTTAGCCGCATTTCCGGACGCAAAACTGCTGCGCACTTTTGCTGGAATTGCTCTAGTGGCGATACTGCTGGATGCGGGTGGTGCGCAGGCCGGCAAGGCCGTGGTCGTTGATAGAGGATTGCCAGGACAGGAATTCCTCGACCGTCAGCGCGTAGCGCTCGCAGGCTTCCTCCAGGCTGAGGAGACCGCCGCGCACGGCGGCGACGACTTCCGCCTTCCGCCGGATTACCCAGCGCCGCGTATTGGCCGGCGGCAGATCGGCGATCGTCAGAGGACTGCCATCGGGGCCGATGACGTATTTAACGCGGGGTCGTATCAGGTCGGTCATTGCACTCTCTACATAAACTCAAGACCATATGGGCGGCACTCTAGTCCGCCACATTTAAGATTTGCCTAAGCGCCGAGTAACATTTTTCTAATCATTTGAGCGGCTTCGCGGTGTCTGTGTGCCATTGCGGCGCGGCTGAAGACGCTGATTTCCAGCATTCCCTTGCTCTTGCGGCCTCAAGTTTCTATATGTCGGCCGAAGGCGCGAAAGCGCTGCAACAGCCGGATTTCGGCAATAGGAAAGGCGCTATGCGCCCGCCGGGCGGACGGGTTGGCGAAGCGGAGCGGAACCAGCGTGAACAGTCTCGATTTCGACAGGAAGCCGGAAGATACCCGTGTCGTCGTCGCCATGTCGGGCGGGGTCGACAGTTCCGTGGTGGCCGGGATCCTCAAACGCGAAGGCTATGACGTTCTCGGCATCACGCTGCAACTCTACGATCACGGGGCGGCCGTGCATCGCGCCGGCTCCTGCTGCGCGGGGCAGGATATCGACGACGCCCGCCGCGTCTGCGAAACGCTCGGCATTCCGCATTACGTGCTCGATTATGAAAAGCGCTTCCGCGAGACGGTGATCAATCCCTTCGCTGAAAGCTATATCGCCGGCGAAACGCCGATCCCCTGCGTCGCCTGCAACCAGACCGTCAAATTCGCCGATCTGCTGGCGACGGCCCGGGACCTCGGCGCGGATGCGCTGGCGACCGGCCACTATATCCGTTCGCGACTGAATCCGGCGCCGGACGCCCCGCATCGCCGCGCGCTTCATCGCCCTGTCGATGCGGAGCGGGACCAGAGCTATTTCCTCTTCGCCACCACGCAGGAACAGATCGACTATCTGCGCTTCCCCCTCGGCCATCTCTCCAAGGCCGAAACGCGGGCGCTGGCCGAAGACATGGGTCTCGTCGTCGCGAAGAAGGCGGACAGTCAGGACATCTGCTTCGTGCCGCAGGGAAAATATTCCGATATCGTCAACAAGCTGAAGCCCAACGCGGCGCTTTCGGGCGATATCGTTCACATCGACGGCCGCGTGCTCGGGCGGCATGAGGGCATCGTGCATTATACCATCGGTCAGCGCCGGGGCATCGGCGTGGCCACGGGCGACCCGCTCTATGTCGTCTATCTCGATGCGCGCTCGCGCCGTGTCGTCGTCGGGCCGAAAGAGGCGCTGGAAACCCGGCGGCTCTATCTGCGCGACATCAACTGGCTCGGTGACGGAGCGCTTACGGCCGCCGCCGAGCGGGGGTTCGATTGCTACGCCAAGGTGCGCTCGACGCGTCCCCCGCGTCCAGCGCGGCTCCTGTCCGGCCCCGGCGGCATCTATGTGGAACTGGCCGAGGGCGAGCCCGGCGTGGCCCCCGGGCAGGCCTGCGCGCTCTATTCCGGCGAGGGGCCGGACGCCCGTATCTTCGGCGGCGGCTTCATCCTCCGTTCGGAGCGGGAACCGGCCGCGGAGGCGGCGCTGAAGCGTATTCTCGCCACCCCCGCCGCCGCCTGAGAAGGCACGCCGCCGGGGCCTTTGCGGATAAGGCGTTTTTTGTGCCGAGGTCGCTTGACACCCGCCCGACCCCCGCCCTATAAGCCGCGCACCGGATGCAGAATGGCCCTGTTTTTCAAGGCTTGACGATCCCGATGGCGGAGTAGCTCAGTAGGTTAGAGCAGAGGAATCATAATCCTTGTGTCGGGGGTTCAAATCCCTCCTCCGCTACCAAGTATCCACTAAATACCTGATTTCATTCTATAAATTGCGTTTTATGGTAGCGGTTTGTTCCTTTCGCGTCGAGGGGACTTTATGAATGAAGCTGTGCCAATCTGGGTGACCTTGCTCGGATTTGCCGTCCCGCTCATCGCGTTAGCGGGATCAGCCGTGGGCTATGTGGTAAAACTCTTTCCATGTCATAACCAATGTCATCAGAGCGCAACCTGTCAAACGGGGCGCATGAGGATTAAATCGCATAGTATTCGCCCTCAAGGCCCGGATGTCATGGGCTATTCTCGAACGCAGTAACCCTATTTGATTTAGAGATATAAAGATATCTTGATATGCTATTGACTTCTGGTGGCGCGCGTAGAAAGGTAGTAGTGCCTAGGTTCCTCAGCGATTGCCTGCAATCAGCTGAGGCTAAGAGGGAAGCCGGTGCTCCGTTTACGGAAATGCCGGCGCTGCCCCCGCAACTGTAAACGGCGAGCCAAAGTCCAGCATGTCACTGGGGGAAACCCTGGGAAGACGGACCGAGGTGTCGACCCGTGAGCCAGGAGACCTGCCTGAGGCGAAGTAACGTCCACGGGCGGGGTGTCCCGGTGTGCCGTAGCGCGGTCGTATCTTCGCGATCCGTCTCGCTATGCGTCCGCTGACCCATGCCCCCAACATACGAGGGGCAATGATGTCTCAACCTCGAAATCTGACCACTGCGTTTTCAATCAACAGCATTCCGTTCGATGAGGATTACCATCCTGCGGAAAGCACGCGTCTGACGACCAATTTCGCCAATTTGGCGAGAGGCACAACGCGCCGGGAGAACCTGCGCAACGCCCTCGGAATGATCGACAATCGTTTCAACGCCTTGGCCTCCTGGGATAACCCCAGGGCCGACCGCTATTCGGTCAAGCTTGACATCATCTCCGTCGAGATGAGCATCGCCGGCGGCAAGGCCTTTCCACTGATCGAAATCCTCAAAACGACCGTTGTCGATCATGAGACCGATACGCTCATCGAGGGCATTGTCGGAAACAATTTCTCTTCATATGTCAGGGATTACGACTTCAGTGTCGTGCTGCCGGAGCACAATTGCAACGAGCCGACATTCAGCCTTCCCGACGATTTTGGCGATCTGCATGGAAGCCTGTTCAAGAGCTTCCTGCGCTCGGACACGTACAGATGCCATTTCGGCAAGCCACCGGTCATCTGCATCAGTGCATCAAGCAGCAAAACCTATCACCGAACCGCCAACCGTCATCCCATCATGGGCGTCGAATACCGCCAGGACGAACCCTCGTCGACGGACCGATATTTCGCGAAAATGGGAATGCAGGTCCGCTATTTCATGCCCCCGGGCAGCGTCGCGCCGTTGGCTTTTTATTTTATCGGCGACCTGCTCGGCGACTATTCCAGCCTGCAACTCATCAGCACGATCAGCACGATGGATACGTTCCAGCGGATCTATCGGCCTGAAATCTATAACGCGAATGCCGCTGCGGGCGCCTTGTATCAGCCGAACCTCAAGCATCAGGACTATTCGCTCACCCGCATTGTCTACGACCGGGACGAACGCAGCCGCCTGGCTGTGGAACAAGGCAAATTCGCCGAAGAACATTTCATCAAACCGTATCGGGCCGTGCTCGCGCAATGGTCCGCCAACGCCGCCGTCTGATCGGAATAGAATAGAAGGGTCCAATCCATGAAAACACTGCTTCCCACTTCGACCGCCGGCAGCCTGCCCAAGCCATCCTGGCTCGCCCGGCCCGGAAAACTGTGGTCACCCTGGCTGTTGCAGGACGAGGAACTGACCGAGGGCAAACAGGACGCATTGCGCCTGGCCTTGGCCGATCAGCAACAGGCCGGCATCGATATCGTCAGCGATGGCGAACAGACGCGCCAGCATTTTGTCACGACATTCATCGAGCATCTCGATGGCGTCGATTTTGAGAAGCGCGAGACCGTCCGAATCCGCAACCGATACGACGCAAGCGTTCCCACTGTCATTGGCGCAGTGTCGCGCCCAAGGCCGGTTTTTGTCGAAGATGCCAAATTCTTGCGCCAGCAGACCACGCAGCCCATCAAATGGGCCCTGCCAGGCCCCATGACCATGATCGATACGCTCTATGATGCACACTACAAGAGCCGGGAGAAACTCGCCGGGGAATTTGCCAGGATCCTCAACGAGGAGGCCAGGGAACTCGAGGCCGCGGGTGTCGATATCATCCAGTTCGACGAGCCGGCCTTCAACGTCTTCTTCGATGACGTCAATGACTGGGGTGTCGCCACCCTGGAAAGGGCCATTGAGGGGCTCAAATGCGAGACGGCCGTCCATATTTGCTATGGCTATGGCATCAAGGCCAATACCGATTGGAAGAACACACTCGGATCGGAGTGGCGGCAATATGAGGAGTCATTCCCCAAACTGCAGAAATCCAGCATCGACCTGATCTCGCTGGAGTGCCACAATTCCCACGTTCCGATGGAACTGATCGAGCTCATTCGCGGCAAGAAAGTGATGGTCGGGGCCATCGATGTAGCCTCCAACACTATCGAGACGCCTGAGGACGTCGCAGAAACCCTGCGAAAGGCCCTGCGGTTCGTTGATGCCGACAAGCTCTATCCCTGCACCAATTGCGGCATGGCGCCCCTCTCGCGGCGCGTGGCGACAGGAAAGCTCCAGGCGCTGAGCGCCGGCGCGGAAATTGTCCGAAAAGAACTCTCTGCCTCATGAATATGGGGGATCACCGATTTGACATTGGGGACAGAGCCGCTTTTCGCAGCGGTATGTCGCGTCCCGGCTCGGCGGTCAGTGTTGTCAGCACGATCCGATCGTTCCTCCGCGGGCTGCTGGAGCGACGCAATATCCTCCGGACACGGTCTTTTGCTCAAAGCGGCGGCCGATGGGATGCCCAGGGCTTCAGGCGCTCGAGCAAAGCCGCCAGTGCAAGCACGATGTCATCCCTGCCGCGGCCGCTGATGATTTGCAGACCTGTCGGCAACCTGTCGCGCGAGAAACCCGAGGGAACCGATATGGCGGGCACCAGCAGCGCGTTGAACTGCATCGTCATATCCATGGCCGACAGCCTGCCGCTGGCGGACAGCGTGATCGAAGCGGCTTCATCATAGCCGACCGGAGGAGCAGGGATCGCCTCGGTCGGGCAAAGAAGCGCGTCGCAGCGTTCCAGAACCACCGCAAGCTTCCGCCAGGCATCGGTGAAGATTTCCTCGAACTGCCGCAGTTCGACGGCGGATATCTTTTCCCCCTTCCTGATGGCCGCAACGAGCGTCGGGTGCATCTGGTCTTCGAAATCGTGGAGATACCGGCCGAAATTGGTCGCCATGAAGACGTCCCAGGTAGACCACCACGCGGTAAGGAAGCTCGATGTCCAGCCGAGATCGACCTCCTCGATCTCGTATCCGGCATCGGCGAATACGCGGGAGCACTCGACAAGGTTCGCGGCCACATCGGGGTCCACGTCGTAGCAGCCGAGATCACTGGAAAGCGCCAAACGTCTTTTTGCTCCCGGGACAGCCGGAAGATCGCTGAAATCGAGTTTCGGGACGACGGCCTGGAGATCGCGCGTGTCCGGCCCCTGGCAGACGGACAGGAACAGCGCGGCGTCGCCGACCGTGCGCGACAGGGGGCCGTGGCTGGTCATCCAGTCATATTGGCTGGGCATGAATTCATAGGGAATGCGCCCGAAGCTGGGCTTCATGCCGACGATGCCGCAATGAGAGGCGGGAATACGCACCGACCCTCCGGAATCTGTTCCCTCGGCCAGAGGAACGCATCCCGAAGCGACGGCGGCCGCGGCGCCGCCGGACGATCCTCCCGGTGTGCGCTCCGTGTTCCAGGGGTTGCGGGTAATTCCCCAGAGCCGGCTGTCGGTCAGGCTCGAATAGGTAAATTCGGGTGTCGTCGTCCTGCCGACCACAATTGCGCCGGCCCGCTGAAGGTTTTCCACCACGATGGCGTCGCTTTCCGAGATGTTGTCCCGAAAGACGCAGGAGCCCTTCGTGGTTATCTTTCCCTTGACCGGGGTGAAGTCCTTGATCGCAACGGGAATGCCGTGCAGCGGTCCCAGCGTGTCTCCCCGGCGCACCGCGTCTTCCGCCAGTCCGGCCTGTTTCCTTGCATCCTGCTCATAGACCTCGGTGAAGCAGTTCAGAACCGGATTGACGGCATCGATGCGGGCAAGTGTATTCTCGATCAGTTCCACCGGCGAGATGTCGCCGCGTGAAACGGACTTCGCCAGATCCATGGCGCTACGATAGCAAAGATCCAGATCGGCCATTTTTTAACCTCATGAAGACAGGGAACCGACGGTCGCCGGTGCGTTAGAGCATTTCCAGTCGAAGCGAGGCCGCTTCGGCATCGGATAATGCGGTAAAAACAATATATTAGAGAAATTCTGGTGAGCTGGATTTCACCGGAAATGCTCTAGAAGGCGTTGACCCGCCGTGCGCCGCCGCGAAGAAGCAGGGCCGACAGAACGACCAGGACGATTGTCACGCACAGCGTCATGACCACGACGGCGGCCACGTCTCCCCGCAGTCCCGCTTTGAAGGACGACAGGATATAGACCGGAAGGCTCGATGCTCCGGGCCTTTGCACGAACAGCGATATCATCACGTTGTCGAAGGAGTAGGTAAAGGATAGGAGCGCGCCGGCGATCACCGCGGGAAGCATCAGCGGCAACGTCACCTGGAGGAAGGACCGCCAGGGCGGTGCGCCGAGGTCGCCCGCGGCTTCCTCCAGCGTCTGGCTGATCCCCTCGGCGCGGGCTCTCACGATCACCGTCACCAGAGCCGTATTGAACAGTGAATGCGCGATCGCCAGACGGAAGATCCCCTGGTCCAGCCCCACGCGGTTGAACCAGATGACCTGGCCGATCGCCGACACGAGTTCCGGCGTGACGAGAATAAGACCCACCAGAAACATGAACGGCTTCGTCCATACGCCCGCATGGCGGGCGATGGCGATGCCGGCCGCCGTGCCCAGCGCCACGGAAATGGCGACGTTGAGGAGCGCCGAGCGAAGCGAGACGTCGAGGGCGTTGAGGATCCGGTGATTGTCGAGGGCCGCCGCATACCAGAAGGTGGAGAATTCCTCCCAGATGAACAGGATGCGCCCGCCGTTGAACGAATACAGGATCACCACGCCGATCGGAATGAAGAGGAAGGCGATGACCAGGACCGTCCACGCCTTGAGCAGCATGCCTACAATATCGTTGTTCATCGCAAACACCGCTCCGGGCCGGATAAAATTTTCTCGATCATAGGGAGGCTCCTTGCAGGCGACGGTCCACGCGCCTGACAATCGCCAGCAGCAGCGCGGCGATCAGGCCGGCGGCGAGCAGCGCGACGATCAGCACCACGGCCATCGCGGCGCCGAGAGGCAGGTTCTGGGCCTCCAGGATTTGCAGGGCGATCAGCCGTCCGATCATGAGGCCGCGTGCGCCGCCCAGGATCGCGGGGACGACGTAGTCGCCGGCCGCCAGGACGAAGGTCAGGATTCCCGCGCCGACCAGGCCGGGCATCGCCAGCGGCAGGGTGATGCGTAAAAACGTCGTCGCCTTGCCCGCGCCGACATCGGCGCTGGCCCGCCGCAGGGCGGGGTCGATACGTTCGAGGGCGACGAAGATCGGAAGAATGGCGACGGGCAGGTAATTGTAGATGATGCCCATCTGGACCGCCATCTGGGTATCCAGCAAGGTCAGCGGTCCCGGCAGGATGCCGAGGTGTTGCAGCGCTTTCGAGAAAGCGCCCTCCGGCGCGAGGATGATGCGCCAGGCGAAGGTGCGCAACAGGAAACTGACCCAGTACGGAAAGATGATCGCAAACAGCAGCCAGAGGCGCCATTGCGGGCGTATCCGCGTCGCCAGCAGATAGGCGACGGGAAAGGCTGCCAGCAAGCAGATCGCCGTTCCTACCCCCGCCGTCCTGATGGTGATCCAGAATACATGCACATAGACCGAAGAGAGCGCTTCGCCATAGTTCGATAGCGAAAGGATTTCGAAGGAGACGGGGTTTTCCGCATCGATCGGCGCTTTCAACGCGAAACTGTAGAGAACGATGCCGATAAGCGATGCGAGGAAGAAGAACGCCCACCATGCGGTCGCCGGCAGCAGGGGCAGCCATTTTCTGGAGAGGGCATTCATATGCCTCATGGAACCATCCTTCACTGGAAATTTGCCGAACGGCGGGGATCGCCCCGCGCTTCACCCGCGGTTGGTGGATTTCAGCAGGTTCGCGACGATTTCGGCGTCCGGCTGGAAGATCGACGTCTCTTCTGGCGACCAGGAAAGCCAGACGTCGGTCCCGATCGTCATTTCCGGGGTCCCCTTGCGTGGCTGGCGGCTGAAGAGGGCGCCGCCGGAGGCCGGACGAACGACATATTCGATACTGTCGCCCATATGCAGTCCCTGGATGAGGCGGCCATGGACCGCGTTCGACACCCCCTCCGGCCTCGATGTCGTGATCGCGGTGTTTTCCGGGCGGACGGCGGCGAGCGCCTCTCCCGCCGCGCCCGGTTCGACGCAGGCGGCGGAAATGACGATTCCCTCCGGCGTCGTGAAGCGGCCGGTGGACTGCTCGAAATCGCCTTGCAGGAAATTCTGTGAGCCGATGAAATTCGCGACGAAGGCCGAACGTGGCAGATCGTAGAGTTCGCTTGGCGTGCCGATCTGCTCGATCTGGCCGCCGCGCATGACGACGATCCGGTCGGAGAGCGCCAGCGCCTCGTCCTGGTCGTGTGTCACCAGGACGAAGGCGATCCCGGTCTCCCGCTGCAATGCCTTGAGCTCGATCTGCATCTGCGCGCGCAGGCGGCGGTCGAGCGCGCCCAGGGGCTCGTCCAGCAGCAGTATCGCCGGGCGCTTGACGAGGGCGCGGGCGAGCGCCACCCGTTGCTGTTGCCCGCCGGAGAGTGCGTCGGGCCGCCGATGCGCCATGGTGGTCATCTCCACCATGTCGAGGGCTTCGCGTACCCGCGCCCTGCGCTCGTCCGCGCTGGTCCTTTCCTGACGGAGGCCGTAAGCGACATTGTCGGCGACGCTCATGTGCGGGAAAAGCGCATAGTTCTGGAAGACGGTGTTGACCGGCCGCTTGTGCGGCGGCAGGTTTACGATGTCGCGATCGAGGATCGAGATCCGGCCCGTGTCCGGACGGTCGAAGCCGGCGATCATCCGCAGGATGGTCGTTTTTCCCGCCCCGGAGGGTCCCAGCAGCGACAGGAACTCACCGTGTTCGATGTCGAGATCGACGCCGTTCAGGGCGACGAAATTCCCGTATCGCTTGGTGATGCCTTGAACGGAAATTGCGGTGCTCATCGTGTTTGACCTTCTCGGGAGGCGCCGGAACGGGTTTCCCTGATGTTCATTGCGCCACCGCGGCGGCGGCCTTGAACTTGGTGAAGATCGCTATCCTGCGTTCATAGGACTCGTTGCGCTTCGTCAGCTCGCCCCGCTGGATGATCTCGCTCGACGGCCAGATGATCGGGCTTGTCGCAATATCGGCGGCGAGGAATGTCGAGGAGGAGGGTACGGCGGTCGGGTAGCCGGTGTAGGTCGTCTCGGCGGCGGCGGCCTTCGGATCGAGGATGTAGTTCAACCAGTCATGCGCGGCCTTCGGATGGCTGCCGCCTTCTGGCAGGTGATAGCTGTCCAGCCAGAATTCCGTGATCGGCCCGCCGAACTCGAACTCCAGATCCGGGTTGCCGGAAGACGCGATGACGAGACGGCTGTAGCCGTTCCAGTTCTGGGCGAGCTTCACGGTGCCGCTTGCCACGTCCTGCTGGGGATAGGTATTGAACGTCCGGATGTGAGGGGCCAGCGCCAGGGCTTCGGCTTCCACACGGTCCAGCACCTTTTCGTCGGTGGTGTTCCACGAGATGCCGTCCTTCCACATCAGGGGCGCGATCGACAGCGGATCGTCCAGAAGAGCGACCTGTCCGCTCGCCTCGTTCCGCGCAGCGTCCAGGAAATCGCCCCAGGACGCCAGTTGCCGCTGGATGGCTGACTTGTCGTAGAGATATCCCTGCGAACCCCATGTCTTGGGGATCGTATATTGGTTGCCGGGGTCGAAATCGCGATTGAGGAAGTCGGCTCCGATATGCTCTATATTCGGGATGAGCGATTTGTCGAGCTTCCGGATCTGGCCCCGCCTGATGAGCAGCGGGATCATGAAGTCCGTGTTCATTCCAAGATCGTAGCCGCTTTCGCCGCCCGAGAGCTGCAATTTCGACAGCATTTCATCATTGCTGGAATAGCCGTCGAAGACGAAGCGCGCGCCGGTCTTCTCCTCCCAGGCGGCGATATTTTCCGGCGAAACGTATTCCGACCACCCCATGATGTTCAACATGCGTTCGATGTCCTCGGCCCGGGCCTGCCTTTGTCCGCCGAAGGTGGCAAGCACCAGGGGCGCCGCCGTCGCGGCCAGCCCCGTCCGCAGGAAGGCGCGGCGCGATTGCACGGCATGCGCGATGGCGAGGTTGAGCGACGATGAATCTGTCATGAGGCCTCCTGGTCCGCTGTTCGGGCTTGATGCCCCGTTCCCTTGTTTTCCGGAGAATGACACAGGCTTTCAGATAAGATATATCCCCAAGAGGATACAAAACCTCTATTATATGACCACGAAGGGGATACGAACGCCGATGAAAAAGGGTACGGCGAACTTGATGCAGGGAGAAATCGCGCGCGTCGGGGCCTTGATCGCCTGCGAGGGAACCGATGCCTTTCCCAAGGCGCTGATGGGGTTCATCAACCGGATCGTTCCGGTTGATATAACCCTCGTCATCGGTTTCTCGGCCGGAACGGTCCCCCTGGAGTTGTTCCGGGATTTCGATGCGCATTCGGAACGTGAGTATCTGAAGCGCTATGCCCGGGGTGCGTATCTGCTCGACCCGTTCTATCAGTGCACCATCAACGGCACCGCGTCGGGTCTCTATCCGATACGCGACATCGCGCCGGACCGGTTCTTCCAGAGCGAATATTACGCGTCCTATTACAATAAACTGCCGCTGGTGGACGAGATCGGTATCGTCCAGAATCTCTCCAGCCGCTGGTGTTTCGTCTATTCGATGGGGCGGACGCCGGCGTCGGGGAGCTATAGCGCGCATGAAATACGGCAATTGCGGCGAATGGAGCCGGTTCTGAGCGCACTCATGGTTCGGCATTGGGGCGGGACGATCCTGGCGTCGGATCGCAAGGAAGGGTTGAGAGACCTCAACGAAACGACGTCGCGCATATACGATTATGCGAAATCGCTGACCCCAAGGGGGATTTCACCGCGCGAATCCCAGGTCGCGGCGTTGATTCTTCAGGGGCATTCCAACCACTCGATCGCAGCGGCGCTCGGTATCGCTCTGGGCACGGTCAAGATCCTCCGCAAGCGGCTCTATGCGAAGTTGAGGATTTCATCGCAGAATGAACTCTATCACGTCCTGTTTCCGTCCGTCATGGGCGCGCCGGATACCAGTTGAAGCGCGGTTTGATCCTTCCGCCGCCTCCGTGTGGGTTACGCCGGAGCCGTGGATTCGCGGATGATCAGGGAACCGTCGAAGCAGATGGGCGCGATCGGCTGATCGGTCTCCAGCTTCGCGACGATGGCCTCCGCCGCCGCCCGGGCCATCCGGCGGGTGGGCAGTTCCAGCGTCGTCAGACGCGGGCAGCATTCCTCGGACCATTCCAGATTGTCGAAGCCCATGATGGAGAGGTCGGCGGGCAGGGTCAGGCCCTGCCGGTTCGCCTCGAAGATCGCGCCGAGGGCGATGATGTCCGAGAGGCCGATCACGGCCGTGGGCTTCGGCGATCTCTCAAGGGCGCGGCGGGTTCCCCGCGCGCCGGCTTCGGCGCTTACCTCGCCCTCGAAGAAGAGCAGGGTCGTCCGGTCCGATTTTCCCTCCACGAGGCCGCGGATACGCTCGCGCGTGCGGTCGCTGCGGTCGCTCGGCCCGTGCAGGACCGCGATGCTCCTGTGGCCGAGTTTCTCCAGATGCCGTACCGCGATCCGGGCCAGCCCGAAGTTGTCGTATCCGATCGTCGGATATTCCGCCGCCTCGTTCCATATGCTGGTGAAGATCACCGGGATGTTCCGGACGCCGAGGCGGGAGAGCAGCGCCGCGTCGTGATCCGCGCCGGACAGGATGAGGCCTTCCGCACCCATGGCGAGCAGCCTGTCGGCGCTTTTGGTCTCCTCCTCGATGCGGTTGTTGGAGACGGCGATCACCAGGAAATAGCCCAGTTCTGACAGCGTCTGCTCGATCTCGTGGATCATCGACGAGAAGATCGAGTTGTCGAGATAGGGGACGACGACGCCGACGGTCCGCGTTCGCTTGGTCACCAGGGCGATGGCGGTGCGGCTGGGAGTGAAGTGCAGTTTCTCGGCGGCTTTCAAAACCTTCTCCCGCGTCGCGGGGCTAACCTTCTCGGAGCCGTTCATGACGCGGGACACCGTCGTCACCGATACGTTGGCTTCCCGCGCGACATGCCTGATGGTTTTGTCCGTGACGTTCATGGTGACCTGTAATCCTCGTGACAAACTTTTCTCTTGACATGGAGCTGCCGTCAAGTGGTAACGTTTCCACACAAATGAAAACGTTACCATGGGCTGAATTGTTAACCTGCGGTGCGATCAACTTCAAGTGGAGGCAGGCGTGCCGGCACCGAATCAAGCCAGAGTCCCGCAGCGGTCCTATCCCTCGGCGATCTATCGCGGCCTCGAGGACGAGGCGTCCCGGCCGCAGCAGATCGCCTATGGCGCCTGCCGCCGCTTCGAGATCGGCGCGGGCGCGCTGATCTCGATCACCAATGAGGAGGGCGGGACAGCCTGCGCGATCGTCGCCGTGGCGGAGGATGCGAACCGCTGCTGTCTGGATGCATTGGGCCTTGCAGCCGCCGGTCAGGCTGCGGTTCGCGATCTGCTGTTCGACCGGCGCGAGATACGGGAGCGGCTCGCCGCGCGCGGCATGGACGCCGACGATCTCCCGGCGGCCGGTTTGTTCGACGCCGAGGCTGAACCCGGCACGCAGATCGTGCTGAAGGCGGAACGGGCCTGCGCGATCTATCTCATCCTGCCGATCTTGCGGGACGGGCTGCTGCATGGCGGAGGCGGGCGGCTTTCGGTGCAGATCCGTGGCGGCCGCGCAAACACCCGGCTGGCTCTGCCCGATCCGCTCGGCAAGGTCGTGGACGAGTGGCGCGTGCCGCGCGCGACAGCCTTTGCCTATCAGGTTCGCAAGGGACAGTTCATCCAGATCATCGATGTCGAGGGGCAACAATGTTCCGACTTCATGGCGATGCGGGCGGATGCGCTGGACGCCGGTATCGAGCGTTATATCGACGGGACGGTGACGCGCTCGGCGACGGGGCGGGCCTATCCCCAGCCCGGCCTGCATGACAAATATTACGATCAGGACATTCGCCCGCTGCTCGCGGTGCGGCAGGATACGGTCGGCCGGCACGATTCCTTCGCGCTCGCCTGCACCGGCTACGGCTACGAGGAGCGCGGCTTTCCCGGCCATGTGAACTGCTCCGACAATATCTCGGAGGTCTATGCGCCCTACGGCATCCAGCGCCGGCGCGCCTGGCCGGCGATCAACCTGTTCTTCAACTCGTGGATTCTTCCGACCAACAACGTGCTGCGCTCGGACGAGGCCTGGTCGCGGCCGGGCGACTACGTGGTCATGGAGGCGCTGACCGACCTTGTCTGCGTCTCGACGGCCTGCCCGGACGACATCGACCCGATCAACAACTGGAACCCCACCGATATCCATGTCCGCGTCTATGAGGAGAAGACATCGATATCCCGCGCGGTGGTGTACCGCACGAACATCGACGACAGGGACATGAAGACAGAAAACAGCCCCTTCCATGAAAAGACGAGCAGGCTCACCCGCGCCTATGCCGTCGCGCGCAACACCTGGCTGCCGACGCGCTACGACGCTACGGGGGCGGTCGAGGAATATTGGGCCTGCAAGCGGGCGGCGACGCTTCAGGACATGTCGAGCCTGCGCAAATACGACGTCATGGGGCCGGACGCCGAAAGGCTGCTCCAGCATTGCCTGACGCGCGACGTCGCCAGGCTCGCCGTCAATCGCGGTCTCTACGCCCTGCTGTGCGACGAGCGGGGGAGCGTACTCGACGACGGGACGCTGTTCCGACTCGCCCCCGATCTCTTCCGCTGGTGCTGCGGCACGGAGGATTCCTCGCTCCATCTGCGCGAACAGGCGGAAAAGCTCGGCCTCCGGGTCTGGATCAAGTCGCTCTCCGAGCAGATGCCGAGTCTGGCGATCCAGGGGCCGAAGAGCCGGGCGATCCTGGAGAAGGTCGTGTTCACCAAGGAGAGCCAGCCCACCTTGCAGAACCTGAAATGGTTCGGCTTCACGCTGGCGCGGCTGCGCGACGGGCAGGGCGCGCCCTTCATGCTCGCCCGCTCCGGCTTCACCGGCGAACTCGGATACGAGATTTTCTGTGATCGCGCCAACGCGGAGGAGATCTGGGACACGCTGATCGAGGCGGGTACGGCGCACGGCCTTGTGCCGATGGGAGCGGAGGCGCTGGATATGCTGCGCATCGAGGCCGGCCTGATGGCCCGCGGCGCGGAATTCGGTCCCGATGTGGACGCCTTCGAATCCGGGCTCGGCTTCGCCGTCGATCTCAAGAAGGCCGACTTCGTCGGCCGGGCGGCGCTGGAGCGCAACAGCGTCTCGCCGCGCCGCCGCCTGATGGGGCTACTCCTCGGCGGCAACGACCTTCCGGCCCATGGCGATCCGGTCTTCCTCGGCCGTGAGCAGGTGGGCGTCGTCACCAGCGCCACGCGTTCGCCGGAGCTTGGTTCAGCCATCGCAATGGCGCGGATCGCGGTGGAGAACGCCGTGACCGGGACGGCACTGGAGATCGGCCGGCTGGACGGCCGGATGAAGCGCCTCGCCGCCACCGTGACGACCTTGCCGTTCCTCGACGCGGCGCGCGAAAAACCCCGCGCCTGAGTACCTCCGGAGAGCCCATGACTGATCCCGCTTCTTCGTACAGCATCGAGCTGAGCAACGTCTGGAAGATTTTCGGACCCCAGCCCGCCGCCGCGCTTGCGGCCATCCGCTCCGGCAACCTCTCCAAGGCCGAGGTCTTGCAGCAGTTCGGCGCGGTGGTCGGCGTGCAGGATGTCAGCCTGTCGATCCTCGAGGGCGAGATCTTCTGCATCATGGGCCTGTCCGGTTCGGGCAAGTCGACGCTGGTGCGGCATGTGAACCGGCTGATCGAACCCACCGCCGGCTCGATCAGGATCCACGGCACGGATGTCGGCAAGCTGAATGCGGAGGAGCTTCGCGCGCTCCGGGCCAAGCGGATCGGCATGGTGTTTCAGAACATGGCGCTGCTGCCGCATCGCAGCGTGCGCGACAATATCGCCTTTGCGCTGGAACTGCGGAACGTCGACGCGCGCACGCGCTTCGACGTCTCGGAAGACGTGCTGCGCAAGGTGAGCCTTCAGGGCTACGGCGACCGGATGCCGAGCGAGCTTTCCGGCGGCATGCAGCAGCGCGTGGGTCTCGGCCGGGCGATCGCCGCTAATCCCGACATCCTGTTGATGGACGAGCCGTTCTCCGCGCTCGACCCGCTCATCCGCCGGGGGCTCCAGACGGAGTTCCTGTCGCTCAGCCGTGACATGCGCAAGACGACGCTCTTCATCACCCATGATCTCGACGAGGCGATCCGGATGGGCAACCGGATCGCCATCATGAAGGATGGCGTGGTGGTTCAGGTCGGGACGCCGACCGAGATCGTGACGATGCCGGCCGACAAATACGTCTCGGATTTCGTCGAGGGCATCTCCAAGCTCAAGCTGCTGTTTGCCGGAAACCTCATGGAGCCGGTGGAGAAATACGAGCGGGAGAACGGACCGCTGCCGGATCTGGAAACATGTCCTTCGGCGCGGCCCGACGACGATCTCGACCATCTCGTGCGCATCGCCGTCCGCCGCAAGGAGCCGATCGTGGTGTTCGAGGATGACAAGGCGGTGGGGATCGTCACCAAAGATGCGCTTCTGCGCGGTGTTCAGGGGGAGGCGTAATCATATGGATCACGGTACGGAAGCGCGGATGTTCCGGGATTTCGCCGGCAGGAGCGACGCCTATTATGCAAGCGCCATTTCGAGGCTCCAGAGAAACCGCCTGCCTTTCTGGCATGTGAACTGGAGCGCTGCGGCCGGCGGCTTCCTCTGGGCGGCGACGCGCGCGAACGGATTTCTGTTCTGGATCGGCTTCGCGCTCGACCTCGTCGCGGCGGTCTGCCTGGCGCTCGCCTATAAATATGCCGGGGCGGCCGAACAGGCGGTGATCGACGAGAAGCAATTCCTCGTCACCCGCTTCGAAGCCTGGGAGGTCAGTTCGTTCTGGGCGGCGATCCTCGTCTTCGTCATCGGGCGTCTGCTGTTCGGCTGGCTGGCGGACCGGGTCTATGCGCGGCAATACGAGCGGTGGCGGATCGACCACGGCCGGCCTTCGGGTTTGCGGTATTCGCGCCTGCTTCCCGCTCTGCTCGCGCTTCTCCTGATATGGCCGCTCACGCTCTACCGCGCCACGCAGTTCGCGCCCGAGCCGCGGGCCTGCCAACGGCAGGACCGGGCGCTACAGGACGGCGAGAGCGTTGCGTTCAAGGACCGTTTCAACTGCCTCGCCATCGGTGATTTCCCGACGCTGTTCTGGCTGGACCGGCCGGACGAGATCAGCTTCCCGCGCAATGAGGACGGGACGCGCAACCTGGTGCGCAAGCCCGCCGGCGAGAACCTGCCGCCCGTCGATCTCAATACCTTCATCTCCCAGCATATCGAGGATAGCGTCGGTTATCTGACGGCTTTCTACGGCATCTTCTTCGATTCCTTCACCGCCTTCCTGCGCGCGATGCTCGGTATCATCACCGCCGTTTTCGTCGGAACGCCGTGGCCGGTGACGGCGGGCGTGCTGCTTGCGGTCGCCTATCGCTGGGCGGGCGGGCGCGTGGCGGCCTTCGTCGGCGCGTCGCTTGCCTATCTCGCGCTGTTCGGCTTCTGGAACACGGCGATGGACACGCTGTCGCTGGTGGTCGCGGCCTCGATCATCTGTATCCTCGTGGGATTGCCGCTCGGCATCTGGATCGCCAAGTCGAGCCTCGTGCGCAGCATCGCCACGCCTGTTCTCGACGTGATGCAGACGATTCCGTCCTTCGTCTATCTGCTGCCCGCCGTCGCGTTCTTCTCGATCGGCAAGCCGCCCGGCATTCTCGCGACCGTCATCTTCGCCATGCCGCCGATGGCGCGGCTCACCGCGCTCGGTATCCGGCAGGTGCCGGAGAACACCCGGGAGGCGGCACTCGCCTTCGGTGCGACGCCGCGCCAGCTCCTGACCAAGGTCGAGTTGCCGCTCGCGCTGCCCTCCATCATGGCCGGCGTCAATCAGGTGGTGATGATGAGCCTGTCCATGGTGGTGATCGCCGCATTGATCGGAGCGGGCGGAATGGGCTTCGTCGTTACGGAGGCCCTGTCGAATACGCGGATCGGCCGCGGCATCCTGGCGGGCTTCGGCATCGCGCTGCTTGCGATGATGATCGACCGCGTTATCCAGAAGGCGAGGCGTCCGCAACGATAATCGTCTGCGATTCATAAGCAAAGAAGGGAACCAGCATGAAGCATTCGACATTCCTCGCGCTCGCCGCCGCCGCGGCGCTAACCGCCACATCCGCCCATGCGCAGGAGAAGATCGCGATCGGCGACCTCACCTGGACCGGGGCGAAGGCCATCGGCTCGGTGATCAAGGCGGTGATCGAAGGGCCGCTGAAGTCGGAGGCCGAGATCGTCAGCGGCCTGTCCGACGGCTCGCTCGTCGCTGCCGGCATGGACAAGGGGGACGGCTCCGCCGACGTCTATCCCGACCTGTGGATGCCCAACCGCCAGGGGATCTGGGACAGTTATATCGACGGTGCTGAGACGGTGGCGCATAACGAGCCCTATCCCGGCACCCAGCGGATGTATGTGCCGAGCTATCTCGCCGACAAGGTCAAGTCGATCGAGGACCTGCGCGATCCGAATATCGCCGCCCTGTTCGACAAGGACGGCAACGGCAAGGGCGAATATTGGGCGGGCGACGCCGGCTGGGCCTCGACCAAGATGTGGCAGGTGAAATTCAAGAGCTACGGTCTCTCGGAACTCTGGGAGGCCGAGGTCGTGCCGGACGCGACCTTCAAGTCGCAGCTGAAGGCGGCCATCGCCAACGAGAGGCCGATCCTTTTCTACTACTGGACGCCCGAGTGGATCCACGCGGCCTACGAGCTTTCGGCCCTGTCGGAGCCGGAGCGCACCGACGGCTGCGAGGCGATGGCGCTCGACAAGGAGGACTGGCTGGAAGCGTCGAAATTTTCCTGCGTCAGTTCGGACGCGCTGATCTACGTCGCCTATTCGAAGTCGCTCGAACAGCGCAATCCGCCGGTCGCCCGTTTCCTCAGCCAGATGCGTCTCGACCCGGCGACGGTCAACGAATGGATCCTGCTGATCGATCGCGACGGCAAGCACCCGGCCGACGTGGCCGAGGACTGGGTCGCCGCCAACCCGGACGTGGTGAACGGCTGGATCAAGTAGCGTTTTCCAGCGGTGGAGATTTCGCGTGCGAGGCGTCCCGTTCCACGGGGCGCCTTTTCAGGTTTCGGCGTAGGCGTCCTGCCGTCTCCTGCGGCCTCTTGCCGCTTCGCCCCGCGTCTCTATCGGCGTGACGCCGTAGGTTTCCCGATAGGTCTTCGAGAAATGCGAGGCCGACACGAAGCCGCAGGCGATGGCGATCTCCACCACCGAGAGCGACGATGTGCGCAGAAGCAGTTGCGCCCGCTCCAGGCGCATGTTCAGGTAATAGCGCGCGGGCGATTGGCCGAGCTCGCGCCGGAACAGGCGCTCGACCTGGCGGCGCGACAGGCTCGACGCATCGACCACGCGCTCCAGCGCCATCGGTTCGCCGATATGCGCCTCCATGCGCTCGACGATGGCGATCAGCGTCTGGTGGCCGATGCCAAGCCGGGTTTGCATCGGCAGGCGCTGCCGCTCGCCCTTCTCCCGGACACGATGCGCGATCGCCTTCTCGCAAATCCGATTGACGGCGGAGCGGCCGAAATCCCGCTCGACGATGCTGAGGAACATATCGAACGCCGCATCGCCGGCGGGGCAGGTATAGAGGTCGCCGTCTATCTCGAAGGCGGTCTGCACGGCCGTGATCTCGGGAAACGCCTCCGTGAAGGCCGGGAACTGCTCCCAGTGAACTGCGCAGCGTCTGCCCTTCGCAAGGCCGGTCCGCGCCAGCGCATAGAGGCCGCTTCCGATGGCCACGATCCTGCGCTGCCGGTAGCGGCATTCGCGCAGCCAGAATTCGAGCGGCCGGAAGCGCTCGGGCACGAGGTTCCCGCCGCAGACCACCGGGTGTGCGTCGGTTCCGCGCGCCGACTGCACGCCACGCACCTTCTCCCATGAAAGATCGGGCACGATCCGCGTGCCGCAGCCCGAGCGGAGCGGATCGCCATCGAGGGTGAGAAGACGCCAGCCATAGGCCTCCCAGCCCAGCGTTTCGTTCGCAAGGCGCAGAACCTCGATCACCGAGGAGGATGCCTGAAGCGAAAAATCGGGCATGAGGTATAGATCGAACATCTGTTGCTGCATGCGTCTGCATCCTCAGGTGTGTCGGCATGGCTCCGCCGTCCCGCCCGCAGCGGGTGGGCGTGGAAATCTCGTCTTGTCGGCCGGCCTCAGTAGTGCGGCGGGGTGATGACCCAGACGACCCTGGTCGGTTCCTCACCGGAATTGGCGCAGCGATGCACTTCCGTGCTCTTGAACGAGAAGCTGTCGCCCTGCTCGAGCTGGAAGAACTGGCCCGAGATCCAGAGATCGAGCTTCCCCGAAAGGACCAGGCCGGCTTCGACGCCGTCATGCGTATAGTCGCCGCTGTCGGCCCCCGGCTCGATCGTGCTGAGCAGCATTTCCAGCGGTCCGCTGAGGTTCGGCGACAGCAGTTCCTCCTCGATCCCCAGCCCGGTGAAGGTGAAGCGCCGCCGGTTGTGCGCGCGTACGACGACATCCTTCTCATGCGCCGGCGCGTCATTGGCGTGGAAGAACCAGCTCATGTGCACGCCGAGCGTATCGCTGATCCTCCTCAGCACGCCGATGGGCAGCTTCGACTGGTTCCGCTCGATCAGGCTCAGGTAGCCCACCGATATCCCCGCCGCGTCGGCGACCTGCTGAAGCGTCAGCCCCTTGACCTTCCTGAGTTCCCGTATCTGCCCGCCGATCGCGATGTCTTCGTCGGGATCGGCGTGTTTCCAATCCTCAGCTCTGCGAAACGCCCTGGGCGGCATGGCCGTACCTCATGTCAATTCAATTGCGATGGCTTCGAACTCCCGGATAGAACACAAACCATGCATCCGTGAAATCCTGAACGCGGATTCTCAAGGAATTTTGCTGTCTATGCAGAAGGTGCCGATACATCTGTAAAAAATCAAGGTCATTTTTTTATGATTGTAAAAGTTTTTTGCCTATGACATGGTTTCGATGCTCGCGATCGCGGGCCGGCTCCCCGTCTTGACCTGCAGAACGAAAGAACCCGCCATGAGCAATATCCCCTCCAAGGCACGCGTCGTCATCATCGGGGGCGGCATTTCCGGCTGCTCCGTCGCCTATCATCTTGCAAAACTTGGCTGGACCGACGTCGTCCTGCTGGAACGCAAGCAATTGACCTCCGGCACCACCTGGCATGCGGCAGGTCTCATCGGCCAGTTGCGCGCCTCGCAGAACATGACCCGTTTGGCGAAATATTCCGCCGACCTCTATGTCAAGCTGGAAGCGGAGACCGGCATCGCCACCGGCATGCGCCAGAACGGCTCCATCACCGTGGCGCTGACGGAAGAACGCAAGGAAGAGATCTACCGTCAGGCAAGCCTCGCCCGGGCGTTCGACGTCGATGTGCAGGAGATTTCGCCGCAGGAGGTGAAGGCCCTTTATCCGCACCTCAATATCGCCGACGTGCTCGGGGCCGTCCATCTGCCGCTCGACGGCCAGTGCGACCCGGCCAATATCGCCATGGCGCTCGCCAAGGGTGCGCGCCAGCGCGGCGCGAGGATCATCGAGAACGTCAAGGTGACGGCCGTCCATGATCGTGACGGGCGCGTCACCGGCGTGTCCTGGGCGCAAGGCGAGGAGCAGGGGACGATCGAGACCGATCTCGTCGTCAACTGCGGCGGCATGTGGGGGCGCGATCTGGCGGCGCGGTCCGGCGTCACCCTGCCGCTCCATGCCTGCGAGCATTTCTACATCGTCACGGAAGCGATTGAGGGCCTGTCCCGCCTGCCGGTCCTGCGCGTTCCGGACGAATGCGCCTATTACAAGGAAGACGCCGGCAAGATGCTGCTCGGGGCCTTCGAGCCGAAGGCCAAGCCCTGGGGCATGGAAGGCATTCGCGAGGACTTCTGCTTCGATCAGCTTCCGGAGGATTTCGACCATTTCGAGCCGATCCTTTCGATGGCGGTCAATCGCATGCCGATGCTGGAAACGGCCGGCATCCACACCTTCTTCAACGGCCCGGAAAGCTTCACGCCGGATGACCGCTACTATCTCGGCGAAGCGCCGGAACTCAAAGGATATTGGGTCGCCGCCGGCTACAACTCCATCGGCATCGTCTCCTCCGGCGGCGCGGGTATGGCCTTGGCGCAATGGATGAACGATGGCGAGCCGCCCTTCGATCTCTGGGAGGTGGATATCCGCCGCGCCCAGCCGTTCCAGAAGAACCGCAGCTATCTGAAGGAGCGCGTTTCCGAAACGCTGGGTCTGCTCTATGCGGACCATTTCCCCTATCGCCAGATGGCCACGTCGCGCGGCGTTCGTCGCTCGCCGCTGCACGAGCACCTGAAGGCGCGCGGCGCGGTCTTCGGCGAAGTCGCCGGCTGGGAGCGGGCCAACTGGTTTGCGAAAGAGGGGCAGGAGCGGGAGTATCGCTATAGCTGGAAGCGGCAGAACTGGTTCGAAAACCAGCGCGAGGAGCATATGGCGGTGCGCGAGGGCGTCGGCCTGTTCGACATGACGTCCTTCGGCAAGATCCGCGTCGAGGGCCGCGATGCCTTGGCCTTCCTGCAACGCCTCTGCGCCAACCAGATGGATGTCGCTCCCGGCAAGATCGTCTATACCCAGATGCTCAATGAGCGCGGCGGTATCGAGAGCGACCTGACGGTGACGCGGCTTTCCGAAACCGCCTTCTTCGCAGTCGTGCCCGGTGCGACGCTCCAGCGCGACCTCGCCTGGATGCGCAAGCAGTTGCAGCCGGAGGAGTTCGTCGTCATCACCGATGTCACGGCCTCTGAATCCGTGCTCGTCCTCATGGGGCCGAAGTCGCGCGACCTCATCACGCGCATCAGCCCGAACGATTTCTCCAACGAGGCCTTCCCGTTCGGCACGGCGCAGGAGATCGAGATCGGCATGGGTCTCGCCCGCGCCCACCGCGTCACCTATGTCGGCGAACTCGGCTGGGAGCTTTATGTCTCCAGTGACCAGACGGCCCATGTCTTCGAGGCGATCGAGGAGGCTGGCGGCGATCTCGGCCTGAAGCTCTGCGGCCTGCACACGCTGGACAGTTGCCGCATCGAGAAGGGCTTCCGGCATTTCGGCCACGATATCACCGATGAGGATCACGTGCTGGAAGCCGGTCTCGGCTTTGCCGTCAAAACGGACAAGGGCGATTTCATCGGCCGCGATGCCGTCTTGAAGGTGAAGGAAGCGGGCCTCAAGCGCCGGATGTTGCAGTTCAAGCTCACCGATCCGGAACCGCTTCTCTTCCACAACGAGGCGCTGGTGCGCGACGGCAAGATTGTCTCGATCGTCACGTCGGGCAATTACGGCCATTTCCTCGGCGGTGCGATCGGCATGGGATATGTTCCTTGCGCCGGTGAAACCGAAGCCGACGTGCTGGCGTCGACCTACGAAATCGAAGTCGCCGGAAAGCGTTATGCGGCCGAAGCCTCGCTCCGCCCCATGTACGATCCGAAGGCCGCGCGGACGAAAATGTAAAATACTAGAATTGTCGGGGGGGGGCGCTGATGCCGCGCGTGGCATAATCCCCCTCGACCAATCCTCAAGGCGAAATACCGGCCCGCACTTGCTCCGGCGCTTCTATGCGGCGTGGCTGATCAACCGTCCCGAGGATGGCGGCCCGGACTGCCGTTGAAGGCGGTGCGGGAGCGTATGGGACATGCTTCGACACGACGGCGGCCGATGTTTACGGACATCGGAAGGTGCTCTGTCGTTTAGCTGCTCTGCCAGGCGCCGAGCGTGGATGCTTCGATCGCGCGGCTTTCGGGGGCGTGGGCGGGGCATTGGCCGGCGTCGTGGGCGGAGCCGGGGTGAACCATGACAAGGCAATCTTTGCTCGCCGATTGGAGAAGCCGGGGAAGCCAGCGGCGGACCTGCTCGGGACGGTCGAGGCGAAGGAAGCCGGAGAAGTCCGTGTTGGCCGGCCATCCGGATGCGCGGAAACGCCGTCTTGCCGCAAACGCGAAGGCGGCGATGAACGCGACCTTGGGGCCTCCTGCGCGCAGATTGCGCCAAAGGCCGGCCGGCGTCGCCGGCAGCGGCACGCGTATCCATGTGGCCGGGGCGCGGGGCAGGCGGGCGGCGAGCGTAGCCAGCCCCGGCAGGCAGTGGCAATGCTGATGGCCGTCGTAATAGTCGGGCAGGGAGCCGAACGCGACGCGAAAGGCTTCCGCCTGCCGCTGGAATTGTGACTGCACATCGGCCGGTATCCGGTCGGAAAGCCCGGCAAGGATCAGCTTGCCGAGCGGCATACGGACTGTTTCCGGCGTGAACCCATGGGTGAGATTGAGATGCAGGCCGACCTGCGCGCCGCGCTGTCGCAGTGCGCGCAGGCGTTTCATGTCGGCTTCGTCGATCGCTCCGTCGATCATGACGGAGGTGCCGTCGATCTGCCCGCTTTCGAGCAGGTCGAGGATCACGCGGTCGTGCAGCCGGCCAAGCCCGAAATCGTCGGCGATCCGCATCCCGCGCCTCACTCCGGTGAGACGTAGACGACCGCCAGCTCGAAATCGACGGGGTCGGGGAACCGCAGGCCGCTGCGGCGGACGATGATCGTCGCCTGTTCCGCGGCGAGGCCGTTCTGCTCCGCCCAGGCCGCCGTCTCGTCGAGGCAGGCCTGGTCGGTCTTTCCGGCCGGCGCAAGCGAGCAGACGATGACGCCGGCCTCCGTCTTCCATTCGCTGCGCGGCGGATAAAAGGCGGGCAGGCGGTCGGGCAGCGCCGGCAGCGCTTCGATGGGGGCCGGGGCGAAGAAGGCGAGCGAGGCGGCGTTTATGCCGCTGGCTGCCCAGCGGAGCGGTCGGTCGTGGCCTTTTTGCCAGGTCTCGATGGCCGCGCGGGCGGCCTCGGCCTCGGGCTTGTAGTGGCGCAAGTCGCCCTTGACACCCTGCATCATGCCGATGGCGACGCCGCCCAGGATGAGCAGCGGCCAGACGATCCGGAAGGCCCGGATGATCCGCGGGCCGTTCTTCGCAAGCGCGGCCGTATCGGCATTGCGCACCAGATAAAGCGTATAGGCAAAGCCGATCGGGATCGCCCAGGGGGTCGAGAGGACTGCGAGCCCGGCCACGGAGAATAGGAGGGCGGTGAGCCAGGGGCCGATGACGAGAAAGGGCAGGAGGTTTCCGTCTTTCGGCAGGCGTGCGAGCCGGGCAAGGCGCGCGCCGATGCCGCCTTCGACCAGGAGGAGGATGGAAATGAGGAGGGGGATCGGCCAGTAGAGAAGGGGGGCGATCGCGAATTTTCCGATGTAGAGCGCGGTTTCGCCGAGGCCGCCGCCGGCTCCCTGTTCGCTGGCGTAGGCAAGCGCCTGACGGTGATTGAGCAGCCAATAGATATGGGGACTGAGGACGAGGAAGAAGGCGAGGCCGGCGATCCAGGGCATGGCCGTGCGCCACAGCCAGCGCCGGGAGGGCATGAGAAGGCTTGCGAAGAGCGGCAGGAGCAGCACCACCGCATAGTATTTCGACAGCATCGTGATGGCGGCAAGCACGCCGAGCAGCGCGGCGTGAAGCGTCCGGCGGCGGTTTTCGCTCTCGCTTGCCCGCACGAAGGCCCAAGCGGCCCAGGGCCAGGTCGAAAGGCAAATAGCGTTCATGTTGAGCTTGCTGGACAGGGTGAGATAGGGCAGGGCCAGCACGCTCAGGGCAATTGCGACGGCGACCTGCCGTTCGTCGAGCTTCAGCGCCCGGCCGAGTGCGGCGATGCCGAGCAGCGCGACCGCCAGATTGACCGCCGACAGCAGATAGAAGGAGGCGACGCTTTTCGGTGCGACCATGAACCAGAGTTTGGCCATCCAGGGCAGGAACTGCGGATGCTTGTCGGAGCCGGCGAGCCAGTGCTGCGACCAGGCGTAGACCTCGAGCATATCGCCATAGCCGTCGAGGGGGGCTTTCGCGGCGATCATCGTAACCCACCAGACAAGGCAGTGGATCAGGATGAAAAGCATGGTGGCCGAGATCTTGTATGTTCCGGCGGTCATGGTGTTTCCTGCTCTTGCGGAGTGGTTTCGCTGGACGCGGGCGCGCCGAGCGTCCGGTCTTCGGCCAGCACGTACGGCGGGCGGCGCTTCGCCTCGAGCACCGTCTTGCCGATATATTCGCCGAGCAGGCCGAGGAAGATCATCTGCATGCCGCCGAAGAAGGCCACCAGCGCGAGCACCGACGAGATGCCGATGCCGCTCGAAATGAAAAACAGGCGCTCGATCACGATATAAAGGCCGTAGAAGCCGCTGAGCGCGGCGATACAGAGCCCGGCCAGCGCCATCAGCCGCAGCGGGGTCGTGGTGAAACTCGTCATCGCGTCGAAGGAGAGCGCGACGAGGCGCAACGCATTGAAGCTGGAGGTGCCGTGCAGGCGCGGCGGCGGCGTCATCGGGATGCCGCGCTGGCGGAAGCCGACCCAGCCGTAGAGTCCCTTCATGAAGCGCTCGCTTTCCGGCAACTGGCGCAGCGCATCGGCGAAACGCCGGCTGATCAGGCGGAAGTCGCCGGCGTTCTCGGTGATGTCGAAACGCGTCCCGCGATTCATGATCCAGTAGAAACCGCCGGTCAGTATCGACTTGAGCCAGCCCTCGGAGGCGCGGCGGTCCTCCTTGTAGGCATAGACGCTGTCGACGTCCTCGCTCTGCCAGATGCGCACGAGATCGAGGACGAGTTCGGGCGGATGCTGGAGGTCGGCGTCCATCATGATGATGGCGTCGGCGGTCGGCGCGGCCTCGATGCCGGCGGAAAGCGCCGCCTCCTTGCCGAAATTGCGCGAGAATTGCAGCAGCCGGACCGGCCGCCCGTCATAGTCGAGGTGATTGAGAAGGGCGAAACTGCCGTCGCGGCTGCCGTCGTCGACGAAAACGTAGCTTACCGACAGGCCGTGATCCCCGGCGATGGATGCGGCGATCCGGTTCAGCCTTAAGACGAGCGCGGAAAGGTTCTCGGCCTCATTGTAGATGGGCACGACGATCGCGAGGTTCCGGGCGTTCATTCATTCCCTTTCAAGAAGACGAACATCGACGAAGCGGCGAAGTTGAAGAGCGAGACGACGACGATGACGATCGCAAGCGCGATCGGGACCGGCAGGCCGGCGATCGTCAGCACATGCAGCGCCGCCACGCGGAGCGCCAGCACCAATGCCGCCAGCAGCATGAAGCGGACATAGCGTGGCAGGAGGCGCGTTGTCTTGCGGCCGGGAAAGGTGATGGTCTCGTGATAGCAGAAGACCACCGACGCGCTGACGGTCATGGCCAGCGCCAGCGCGACCTGCGGCGACAGGCCAAGGAAACGGATGGCGAGGAGCGTCGCGGCATAGTCGATCACCGCGCCGATGAGCGAGCCGCCCCCGAAGGTGAAGAAGCGCTTTGCAAGAGCGATATATGGCGTAAGTGGTGGCATGGGAATGACGGAATTCAACGCCGCTGCTGCTGGAATTGGCCAATCCGTGGTCCATACAGGACTTGCCGCGTGATTGCTACCGCTTCGGCGGTCGCGGCCGCATGCCCGCCGTTCCGGTCGCGCTGACGCGGGGTGGCGTTTCGGTAACCATATCTTCAAGAGATCATCGCATTGTCCCGGCCAGGAGAAGACGATGGCGAAAACGGCGGCGAAACGCAGCAGGAAGACGACACGGCGGAAGGCGCGTTCCGGCGCGGGCCGCAGCGGCATGGCCCCCTGGTATCTGCTGGGCGTGGCGATGATCGCCGGGATCGTCTATCTCGACGGGCGCGAGGCGAAGCCGCCGCGTACGGATACCGCCGTGCGCACCGCCTCGATCGAGCGCGGGGCGAAGCCTGCCGAACGCCGGACGGCGGTGTCCGCAGTGCCGGCGGCCCGGCCGCAGGCGCCGGTAGCGGAGAAACTGCCTGCTTTTTCCGGGAAATGGTTCATCTGCACGACGCAGACCGATTATTGCGTGCTTGACGGCAATACCATCCTCTATGCCGGCCGCAAGGTGCGGCTTGCGGATATCGATGCGCCGGCCGTCGCCGATGCGCGTTGCGATGCGGAGCGGCTGCGTGGCGGCGACGCCAAGCTGCGGCTGCGCGAACTTCTCAACGGCGGTCAGGTCACGGTCGCGCCGGGCAGCGGGGATGCGTCGGGCTCCGGGCTGTCGAGGCGGGTCGTTATGCGGGACGGTCAGTCCGTCGGTTCCCATCTGGTGCGCGAGGGACTGGCCCGGCCGTGGACAGGCCGACACCAGTCCTGGTGCAGCTGAGCAGGGCGCAGCCCTATGTCGTCTCGTATAAGCCGCCCTTTCCTGCACAAGCCATGCGCAAGCCAGTGTCCCTAAGTTTCGTGATACCGGGATGATGCCGGATCAGAAGGGACAATGAGATGTCGAACGAAATCGAAAGCTACAGCGATCCGGACAATGCGACGGTCGCTCTTTTCCTCCTCGAAAACGATCCGGATGCGCTGACCGACATTCTCGTCGCCGCGCTCGACGAGGCATTTCGTATTCTCGACGACGAATTCCACGCCGGCAGCGTGCATTGAGGGCATTCGTCCGGGGAACATGATGGTAAAGCCTCAGGCCTCGTCGCTTTGTTCGTGGCCGGACAAGGGGGTGATTGCTCCCGCCTGTCCGGCCTGTCCGTTCAGGCTGCGGCGACGGTCTGGCGCTGGACGCCGAGACCGGCGATGGCCACCTCCATGCGGTCGCCCGCCTTCAGGTAGCGCGGCGGCTTCATGCCCATGCCGACGCCGGGAGGCGTGCCGGTGGTGATGACGTCGCCGGGCTCCAGGATCATGAACTGCGAGATGTAGTGGATCAGGAAGGGCACCTTGAAGACCATGGTGCTCGATGAGCCGTTCTGGACGAGATCGCCGTTGAGCCGCAGCGTCATGGCGAGGTCGGCGGTGTCGACCTCGTCGGTGGTGACGAGCCAGGGGCCGAGTGGACCGAAGGTCGGGCAGCCCTTGCCCTTCATCCACTGGCCGCCGCGCTCGGCCTGGTAGGCGCGTTCGGAAACGTCGTTGCAAATGCAATAGCCCGCCACATAGTCCAGCGCATCGGCCTCTGAGACATAGGAAGCCCGCTCTCCGATGACGAGCGCCAATTCCACTTCCCAGTCGGTCTTTTCGGAGCCGCGCGGGATGAGGACGGTATCGTCGGGGCCGACGATGCAGGAGGGAGCCTTGTTGAACAGCACCGGCTCGCTTGGAACCGCCATGCCGCTTTCAGCGGCGTGGTCGGCGTAATTGAGGCCGACGGCGATGAAGTTGCCGACGTCGCCAACGCAGGCGCCAAGGCGGCTTGCCTCGGGTGCGAGCGGAAGGCTTAGCGGATCGAGCGCGCGCAGCCGCTCCAGTCCGGCACGGGCGAGCACGGTTCCGGCGATATCCGGCACAACGCCCGAAAGGTCGCGAACCTTGCCGTCCGCATCGATCAGGCCGGGCTTTTCCGCGCCGGCCGCGCCAAAGCGCACCAGTTTCATCCTGTTCTCCATGAATGGGGAGCGGCGACCCGCCGGCTCCGGATTTTGATTGCACTTCAGCTTTCATGAGTTTTACATGGAGTCAATGATTTTCGAAAATCCTTATGACTTTGCATGAAGGGTGATGGTATGGAGCAGAAGCGCCCCGGCGGCAGGACCCTTGCGGGCGACGCTTATGAACGGATCCGGCAGCAGATCCGCTCCGGTGCGTTCGGGCCGGGAGAGCGGCTCCGTTTCGCCGACCTGCAAGCGCTGTGCTCTATGAGCGTGACGCCGGTGCGCGAGGCGCTGACACGGCTGACCGCCGAGGGCTTCACGACTCTCGACGATCATCGCGGCTACAGCGTCGCCCGCCTCTCGCTGGCGGAATTGCGCGATATCACGGCGGCGCGCCAGCTCTGTGAGGGAGAGGCCTTTCGTCTGTCGGTGCTGAACGGGGATGCGGAATGGGAGGGCCGGGTGCTGGCGAGCCACCATCTGCTCACCCGTATTCCCCAGGCGCGCGACGACATTCCATCCGCCATGCGTGAGGATTGGGAGGAGCGGCACGCAGCGTTCCATGCGGCTCTGATCTCGGCTTGCGGATCGCCGACCCTGCTGGAGATCTGCCGCAACCTCTTCAGGCGGGCCGACCGGTATCGCCGCATGTCGGTCAGCCTCGACGGCGCGGCGCGGGATGTGGCCGGCGAGCACCGGACGCTGATGGACCTGGCGCTTTCGCGCGATGCGGAAAGAGCCGCAAGCGCCTTGAAGGAGCACTACGGCCGCACTGCTGCGGCGCTGGAAATCTTTTTCGAGAGCTGAGGTCGTTTCCGATCCGCCGGCCCGCCTGATGCGGGCCGACCGGCACGCCGGTGTTACCGGCTCGCCACCACCGGCGTGCCGATGGAAGAGCCGCCGCCGATCGCCACATTGAGGGAGACATAGTCGTTGGCGAGCTGGCGGATGGCTGCGGCCAGCGAAAGGCGGGCGGTCGCCACATTGCGCTCGGCATCGAGCACGTCGAGAATGGTGCTCGCGCCGCCGCGATAGCTTTCGCGGGCGAGGTCCAGGGTCTGCTCGTAGGACTGCACGACCTTGCGCAGGGCGGCGACGGTGCGGGCGTCGCGGTTCAGCGCGATCTGTGCGGTCTCGACTTCTTCCACGGCCTGAAGCACGGTCTGCTTCCAGGTGAGATACTGCTGCTCCGCCTGCGAGCGGGCGATCTTGACCTGCGCCTGCAATGCGCCGCCGTTGAAGATCGGCAGCACCAGAGACGGGCCGAAGGACCAGCTCGTCAGGTTGCCGGTCGCCGCCCGCGTGAAGTTGCGCGTCGCCCCGATCGAGCCGCCAAGCTCGATGCTCGGGTAGAGATCGGCCTCGGCCACGCCGATGGAGGCGGTCGCCGCTTGCAGGCGACGCTCGGCGGCGCGGATGTCCGGGCGATTGCGGATGAGATCGGCGGGCAGGCCGGCCTGGGCCGCATTGCGGGGCATCGGCTGGGGCGAACCCTTGGTCAGGCTGGCGGTGATCGTGCTGGCCGGAACGCCGAGCAGGGTGGCGATATGGTTGGCCGCCTGATGGAAGCCGGTTTCCAGACCGGGCAGGTCGGCCAGCGTCTGGTTGACGAGGCCTTCGACCTGAAGCACGTCGAGGCTTGAGGCGGCGCCCGCCGACTTGATCTCGTTGGTGAGGTTCAGCGTCTCGCGCCGTGATTCGAGGTTCTTGCGGCTGAGCGCCAGCGCTTCCTGATAGTAGCGGGCGCTGATGTAGCTCGATACGAGGTCGGATAGATAGGCGAGGCGGGCGACGTTGACGTCGTCATAGGCGGCGTCGAGCGAGGCGTTGGCGGCCTCCTTCGAGCGACGGTACTGGCCGAAGAAATCGAGCAGCCAGGAGGCGCCGAGGCCTGCGTTCATCGACTTCGACGAATTGGTGTTGCTGCCGGTCGGGGATGTGCGCGCCAGATAGCCGCCGTGCTGGCCGCTCGCCGTCGCGTCGGCCGAGGCGTTGAGGCTCGGCAGCGCGCCGGCGCCGGCGATGACGACGTCGGCCTCGGCGGCGGTGATCCGCTCCAGCGCCTGTAGAACGGTCAGGTTCTGGTTCATGCCCTGATGGACGAGATCGTTGAGGCGGCGGTCTCGGAAGGATTCCCACCACGGGCTGAGCGTCACGTCGCCTGCGCTTTTCGCGCTGGCCTCGGAGAATTTCGCCGGCAGCGCGCTATCGGGAGACTTGTAATCGGGGCCTACGACGCAGCCCGACAGGAGGAGCATGCTCAGCGGAAGAAGGGTCGTGGCGAATTTCATGATCTTTCCCTACGGCCATTACGGCGTGCTGGCTGAAATGAGTGATTCACTCTTTATTCATGTTTGGCAGGAAGATCGACCCCGCTCCGTGAAAAAAGAATGGTACCATGGCGAATATCCCCAGCGGGTGTGGCCGGAAAGGCGCGCGGAGGGGCTTGGAGCCTGACGCGGGCTGCGCGCGGAGCGTGTTTTCCGGTCGCTTCCGGATTTCCTCCGGTTGCGTCGCATGTTTTCCGTAAAAAATTCATCCAGGCGACATATTTTTCTGGCAGATGCCCTGTATGCAAACAGTATTCTTGGAATCAGATTGTCCTACAAATAATGCGGTAATTTTTTCCAAGAAAAAGCCGAATCCATTGACAAGCCAGGGAGGTCGGCCTATGTGTTCGAGCAGTCATGTCAGGGTCGTATGCGTATCGTTCGACCCGCCCCCCGGGGAGGCGCTCATTGCACCCTCGGCGCCAACGAAAGGAGCGTTTCATGTATGATCTCGACGACAGCGCTTCCATCTGCGTGGCGTTCTCCTGTCGTGGAACGATTTTGGGAAAAACGCGTTCGGCCCTTCTCCGAATGTAACCCCGTCTCCCTCAATTCGATTCAAACGAACTCTTCGGAAGTGTCTGTGCCAATGGCGCGGCAGGAGCAGTTATGCAAAAGCAGGTTATTGAAATCGGTGGTGAAGCCGTGGGCGTCGTCGTCCCGGACGAGGATCGGCTGAAGTTTCTCGCTGTCAAATATTCGGTCTGGGATCTGGACGCCAAGCGCTTCGCGTCGGCCGACGAGGCGCGTGCTGCGATCCGTCGCCTCCTTGCCGAAACGCCGGCGTCGCGCGTGCCGCCGTCGACGGCCGCCGTCGCATGAATTGCGATTTTCCGACCCGCCGCCGCTTCGGGGGTGGCGGGTCGGAAGCGCCCTCTCCGGTCACTTTTCCTGGACAGTCCATTCACTGAAGGCCGGCTGGCGCGCCCGGGGAAATCCTGATTGTGTGTCTTCCAAAGGAGGCGCCCATGACCAGCGGTATCCATCACATCACGGCCATCACCCGAAAAATCCAGGCGAATGTCGATTTCTACGTCGATTTCCTCGGCCTTGCGCTCGTCAAGCGGACGGCCGGCTTCGAAGACGCAGGCCAGCTTCACCTTTTCTACGGCGATGCCGCCGGCAGTCCCGGATCGCTGATCACCTTTCTCGCATGGGAAGATGGTTCTCCGGGGCGTGCCGGACAGGGGCAGGCGCTTGAGATCGCGCTGGCGATCCGGCCGGAGGCGATCGGCTTCTGGCTGACGCGGGCGATCGGCCGGAACATCGCCGTCGACGGACCGGCGCAGGAATTCGGTGAGCCGGTGCTGCGCCTGAAGGATCCGGACGGCATCATCGTCAAGCTGGTCGGCCAGGCCGGCGTCTGCGCGGCGGCTCCCCGGACGATGGCGGGCATCGGGCCGGACGAGGCGGTGCAGCGCATCCGTGGCGTTACCATGCTTTCGGAAAGACCCGCCGATACGGCGGCCTTCATCACCCGGTATTTCGGCTTTCGGCCGCTCGCCGAGGCGAACGGCATGCTGCGGCTTGCAGGCGCAGCCGGCGACGTGATCGATATTCGCGACGCCGGCGGTTTCTGGTCCGCTGCGCCTGGTACCGGCATCATCGACCATGTGGCGCTGCGGGCGCCGGACACGACCGCTGTGGCGGCGCTGGCCGAACGGCTCGACCGGGAAAATTCCGGCCCGGTCAATATGCACGATCGTGTCTATTTCCATTCGCTCTATGTCCGCGAGCCGGACGGGGCGCTTCTGGAATATGCGACCGACGGACCGGGGATGACGGTTGACGAACCGCTTGAAACGCTGGGACGGCGTCTGTTCGTCCCGGGGCACTTCCAGGCCGATCCGCAGGATATCGTGGCGCGGCTGCCGCAATTTTCCTTGCCAGGAGAAGACAGAATGACCGAACGAGACCTGCCTTTCATCCATCGCCTGCATCGTCCCGACGATCCGGACGGCACCGCCCTGGTGGTGCTGCATGGAACGGGTGGAAACGAGACGAGCCTGTTGCCGCTCGGCGTGCGGATCGCCCCGCGCTCCGTGCTGCTCAGTCCGCGCGGGCGCAGCGTGGAGGAAGGGTATCCGCGCTTCTTCCGCCGCCTCGACGCCGTGACCTTCGATCAGAACGACATTCGCGGCGAGGCGGAGGCCTTTGCAGCCTTCATGGAAGGGGCGAATGCGGCCTATGATCTCGATCCGCGCAAAACGGTGTTTCTCGGCTATTCGAACGGGGCGAACATGCTGGCAGCGGTGATGCTGCTCTATCCGGGGATCGTGCGCAACGCGGTGCTGATGCGCGGCATGAACGTGCTGGAAGAGGTGCCGGACGCCGATCTTGCCGGTGTGAACGTCCTGATGCTGACCGGCGGCAGCGATCCCTATGGTCCCTATGCGGCCAGGCTGGAGACGTTGCTGGCGGCGGCGGGCGCGAATGTGGAGAACCGGCTGCTGCCGGCCGGCCACGATATCGGTGTCGCCGATTTCGAAGCCGCCCGGGACTTCAAGCAGCGCCTCGTGGGGTGACGCCGGCCTCTTCGGCTGGCCGGGCGCGCATGACGCTCGGTGTGATGCCGAAACGGCGACGGAACGCGCGGTTGAAATAGGACAGGTCGCCGAAGCCCGATGCGTAGGCGATCGAGGCGATCGTGCGCAGGGCCTGATCCGGCCGGAGCAGCAGCCGGCGCGATCGCTCCAGTCGCAAACCGAGGACGAAGTCGGAAAACGTCGTCTCCTCTTCGTGGAGCAGCTTGCGGATGTAGCGCGGCGAAATGCCGTGGCGCGTGGCAAGCGTGTCGATGGAAAGTCCCGGCTCGCAAAGATGTCTGCCGATGTCATCCTTGATCGCCCGAAGCCTGGCCGCGCGCACGCCGCCGCGTTCGCCGACAGGGGAGGCGTGATCCGGCGGGGATCCGGTCAGCGCCGCCATCAGATCGCGGATATGGCGGGCGGTGAGACGACCGAGTTCGTCGGAGAGCGGCATCGGCCGGCTTTGCAGCAGCCGCATATAGCCGAGAAGCAGGCCGAGCGTTTCGTCCTGCCGGTGCGCCACGGTCATCGAAAGATCGCGGCCGTTTGCGAGCAGGGGCGCCAATTCGTCGAGCGGGACCGATATGTTGGTAACTTTCGCCCTTTCGCGGGACTGGATGACGCTGGGCTCGTTGCCGCGCAGAAAGATGGCGTCGCCGGCGTCGAGCAGATGTTCGCGGCCGTTCTGGGCGACATGAAGCGGTGTGTCGGCGGTGACGAGAAAGATCATGTCGGCCATGTCGCCGGCGATGAGCCGCGGTGTCCGCGACACCCGGAAGGGCGTGGCCGTCACGGCGGCGAGGGCGGCTCCCGGCAGGACGCGCAATTCGCCTTCGGCGTGAAACGAGGTGCCTTTCACCGGCTCGATGTCAAGGCGCACCATCGTCTGTCCGAAGACTTCGCGCCAGACCGGAAGCCGGTCGCGTGCCGGAAGTGCCGAGGTCGACAGAAACAGCGACGCGGACGATGCCGGTTCCGTTCCATTCGAATTCGCCATGGCGTCTCTCCCCTGCCGCAAGGATGCAGCAGCGCCCGCCGCGCGTCAATTTGGTTCCGCCTGATGCGTCGTGATGGTGTGTGCTCTCGCTTCAGGGACGGCGAGCCGACGATCGGCCGCAGCCACGCCCCATGTTGGGTCTCGAAGAACCGGAGCGCTCGACGCTGCGGATAATCGCCGGGTCCGGACGATCATCCGATCCGGCTTTCGTCCCGGCGTCTGATGTCCGCCACGAAGGCGGCGAAGCCGGCGATGAAATCGGCAAGCCTTCTGCCTGTCGCTTCGTCGACGATAGCGCCGTTTTCGAAGACGGAGCCGGCGCGCGAGACCATCAGCTTGCTGCCGAACCAGGGAACGGTGCCGAGCGTGTGCATGACCGGCAGCCAGGCCTCTTGCGAAAGCAGGGTGCCGAAATTGCCGGGCGAGGCGCCGGTGATGGCGAAGGGTTTGCCGCCGAAGACGCGCGGAATGTCGGCGGCCGGGCGCGACATCCAGTCGATGGCGTTCTTGAAGACGCCGGGCAGCGAATTGTTGTATTCGGGCGTAAAGAGGATGACGCCATCCGCACCGGCGAGGAGATCCTTCAGTCGTGTGACCGCTTCGGGGATGCCGTCTTCCGCCTCGATGTCGGCGTCATAAAGCGGAATGCCGTGGATCGTCGCTTCCACGAGTTCGACGCCTGCCGGCTTCCGCTCGGCGGCGGCCCGCAGCAGCGCGGTGTTGAAGGATGCCTTGCGCAGGCTTCCGGAAATTCCAACCAGTCTGACGGTCATGCTGTGCTCTTGCGTACTTGCGTTGAGGGACGGGGATCGGCCCGGAAACGGGAAGGCCCGGCGGACAGTTTCCCGCCGGGCCGTTTTTCATTCCAGCGGCTTCAGCCGGGCCTCGATCTGCGCGCGGCGCGGCTCCAGGAAGGGCGGGAGCGACAGGCTTTCGCCGAGACTTTCCAGCGGTTCGTCGACCGCGAAGCCGGGGCCGTCGGTGGCGATCTCGAACAGGATGCCGTTCGGCTCGCGGAAATAGAGCGAGCGGAAGTAGAAGCGCTCGACCTCGCCGCTGGACGGCAGGCGGAAGCCGCGCAGCCGCTCGGTCCAGGCGTTGAGCGCTTCGAGGTCCGGCGCGCGGAAGGCGACATGGTGCACCGCGCCCGCGCCCTGATGGGCGACCGGCAGTTCCGGTTCCACCGCGACATGCAGTTCCGCCGCCGGGCCGCCGTCGCCCATGGAAAAGACATGCACCGTTCCGGTGCCTTCCGGCGCGGGATAGGTGGAGGTCTCGGTCATGTTCATGACGTGGACGAGCACGGCCTCGGTATTGCGGATGTCGGGCACGCTGATGGTGATCGGTCCGAGCCCCTTGATCTGGTGTTCGGCCGGAACGGGGCTTCTGTCCCAGGGATGGGACGGCGCATCGCCATCGTCGACGACGAGGCGGAAGCGTTGGCCCTCGCCATCCTCGAAATCAAGGGACGCGCGCCCGCCGATGTCGCGAATTTCGCCTGCCTTCACGTTTTGCGCCGCAAAGCGCGCCTTCCACCAGTCGAGCGTCGTGCTGCTTGCGACGCGCAGGCCGGTGCGCGAGATGCTGTGCGTGCCGCGCTGCTCGTGGCCGACCGGCCAGTCGAAGAACGTCAGGTCCGTGCCGGGCGAGGCGAGGCCGTCGGCGTAAAAGAGATGATAGGCGCTGGTATCGTCCTGATTGACGGTTTTCTTGACGAGGCGCAGGCCGAGGACCTGCGTGTAGAAGCGCAGGTTCTCGCGGGCGTCGGCGGTTATCGCGGTCAGGTGGTGGATGCCGGTGAGTTCAAGGGTCATGGTTGTCTCCTCCGCCGCCGTGGCGGGCTTTCAGGTGGCTGCCCCCATGAAACGAGAGCCTTTGACCCGGAATATCGCTGTTATGCTCTCCCTCCGGTAGGCCCGTTACAGCGAACGGATCGTCTCCATTCACCGAACGATACCACTATATGACCGGTATTTTCGTCAGGTCCCTGAAACAATCGTATCCGCCGACCGGCAATGGCCGGCTGCTGCGCAAGGCACCGCCGCCGACTCTTATCGTTTCATAAACCGCCTTCAATCTATTGTTGTGATCTTGCGAAATGATTTCGTTCCTTTTTGCGCCGCTTGCGCGGCATGCCCCCTTTTATTCATGAAGTGTGCCGGCATCGCTTTCCTTGCCGGTGGTGAGGAGACGTTTCATGTATCCGAAGACTGCGACAGCCCGAAACATGTTCGCCATCGTGGCGACGGGGGTTGCGACGACCGTTGCCACGGCAGGCATGCTGCTGTGGCTTTCCTATCGGGCCGTCGAGGAACGGTCGATGTCCGAAATGGTGACCGCCGCCGAGGCGAGCGCGGCCAAGGTCGAGACCTATTTCATGCAGATGAAGGGCCTGAGCTGGAACATGCGCTCGGCCCTTTACGCCATGACGAGTTCCGGCGAGCCGAGCCGCGAGGCGATGAACCGGTATTTCCTGAAGCTGATGGACGACAATCCCTTCGCGCTCGGTGTCAGCACCGGCTGGGAGCCGAACGCTTTCGACGGACGGGACGCGGATTATGCCGGCACGCCGGGACATGATGCGACCGGCCGCTACATTCCCTATTTCGTCCGCTCCGAAGGCAAGGTCGGCATGGAGGCGCTCGTCGACTACGACACGCCCGGGCCGGGAGACTATTACCAGATTCCGAAGGCGACGGGCAAGGATCTGCTTGCCGAACCCTATTCCTATGTCATCGGCGGCAAGACGGTGCTGATGACGTCCTATATGGTGCCGCTGCTCTATGACGGCGTGTTCCGGGGCGAAACGGGTGTCGACGTCGCGCTCGATTCGCTTGCCGCCGACATGGCCCGGATCCGGCCGCTCGGCGAAGGTTCGGTCGCGCTGATCACCCAGGCCGGCGGGATCGTGACCCATGCGGACGAAAGCCTTCTCGGCAAGTCGTTGAAGGAGGCCGGCCTTGACGCGGCAGCCTGGGAACAGGCGATCGCCAATCCGGAAACCGCCCGCGAGATAACGGATCCGGCCGGTGTCGTACAGGTGGCCGTGGCGGTGCCGGTGCGGCTTCTGCCGGAGACGACCTGGCATATGGTGGTCACCGTGCCCAAGTCCGTTCTCTTCGCCAAGCTCACGTCGCTGGCCCTGACCTCGATTGCCCTGATCGCGCTTGCCGCCGGGCTGCTGGTGGTGATCGGCTGGCTTCTCGCCGCCCGTTTCCGCAAGCGGCTCGATACCGTCATCACCGCGACGAGCGAGATCGCCGGCGGGCGGACGGATGTCGATCTCTCCGAATCCGGCCGGCAGGACGAGATCGGCGAGATGGCGCGGTCGCTGGCCGTGCTGCGGGATGCGACCCTGGCAAAAACCCATCTTGAAAACGAGGCGGAGGAAAGCCGGGCCCTTTCCGAAGAGGAGCGCCGCCAGCGTGCGGAAGAGGCGGCCGAGCGCGAGCACCAGACCCGCATCGCCGTCGATGCGCTGGCCGAGGGGTTGCAGAAGCTTGCCGAAGGCGACGTGACCCATCGCATCGAGACGGTCTTTACGGACACGCTCGATCGTATCCGTCAGGATTTCAACCAGTCGCTGGAGAAATTGCAGGCGACGCTCAGTTCGGTCGGCGTCAATGCGCAGGCGATCGGCGCCGGTACGGCGGAAATCCGCACGGCTTCCGACGATCTCGCCAAGCGCACCGAGCAACAGGCGGCCTCCGTCGAGCAAACCGCCGCGGCGCTGGAGGAAATCACGACGTCGCTGCGTGACGCCTCGCAGCGCGCGGAGGAGGCAGGCCATCTCGTCGAGCGCACCCGTGGGGGCGCCGAGAAATCGGGCGAGGTGGTTCGCCAGGCCGTGACGGCGATGAGCGTGATCGAAAGCTCGTCGCGGGAAATCTCCAATATCATCGGCGTCATCGACGATATCGCCTTCCAGACCAATCTTCTCGCCCTCAACGCGGGTGTCGAGGCGGCGCGGGCCGGCGAGGCCGGCAAGGGTTTTGCCGTCGTGGCGCAGGAAGTGCGTGAACTGGCCCAGCGCTCGGCCAATGCCGCCAAGGAGATCAAGACGCTGATCAACAAGTCCGGCGAGCAGGTTCACGCCGGCGTCACCCTTGTCGGGGAAACCGGCGCCGCGCTTGCGGAAATTGTCCAGCAGGTGCAGGAAATCGACCAGCATGTGGCGGCGATCGTCCGTTCGGCGCGTGAACAGTCGACCGGGCTCAACGAGATCAGCGCCGCGGTGCATTCCATCGACCAGGGCACGCAGCAGAACGCTGCCATGGTCGAGGAGCAGACTGCGGCCAGCCATGCTCTCGCCAAGGAGACCGCTGGCCTGAACGAGCTTCTCGGGCAGTTCCGGCTTGGCTGCGACACGCCGCGCGCCCGTTCTCCGTCGCCGGTCCTGGCACCCGAAGAGGGGCGGCCGCAGGTCTCGGGGGCGCGGGCCCTCGTCGGCCGGCTGGCACGCGCCGTCGGTGGCGGTCAGGCCGCCGCCGCTGTCGATCAGGACTGGCAGGAGTTCTGATCGTCGCTTCCCGTTCGCCGAGCCGGCGGCATGCAATCGCGTGCCGCCGGCCCGGCATGCGCGATGCTTGATTTCCGGGCGATTCCGTTCCGGCTGGCGCGATAATGTGCAGGCGTGCCGCGCACCGGCTCCCGATAAGCCTTGAAATCGATGCCCCGGATTTTCTGGCACGCTTCCTGCTTCCTGACGAATGGTCCAGAGGGGACCGCCGGCGCTTGAAGAGAGCGCCGCGCCGAAACCGCCGGCCGGTGCAGGGGCTCGCTTGAGAAGCCTCACGCCCGCCGGCGGTTTCCGGATCGCCGGCCCCAGAATGCGGGACGTGCGGTTTTTATGCCGCAGTGATGTGGAAAAGAATTGCCGAAAGATTTGATTTTTCAAGCGGCAAGATGCAACGCCTTTTCTTGTCGTAACGAATATGCAAGAGCTTTGCGCAAGAGTGCCGGAGGGATGGCGGGGCAAAACGGATGAAACGAGGCCGAGCGATTGCGACTTGACGGACAGCCGGTTCTGCTGCCTATGCCATGGGCGCCATGGCGGGCAGGGCCGTCGATTCCCGCGTCCGCATGGTCGCGGGCCAAGGGAAATGCATTGTGATGACCGGAATTCAAGGCTCGGGCCATTCGCTCAAGGGATTGAAACGTCTCGCCCGCGTTTTCGCGGCAGGCACGACGCTGCTGCTGGCAGGCTGCATGGTGCCGAGCGACGGACCGCTGACCCATGAGGTCATTTCGGCCGGGGCGGACGGCGGCAGCCGCGCCACCTCCAGGGCGAAGATCGTCTTCGACGTCATCGATATCGACCAGCGGGTCGCCAATGCGGTGAAGGATCATGGTCGCCCGGGCCTCGCCAAGACCTTCGGCTTCGGCGGAGCCAGCGGCACCCCGGTCATCGGCGTCGGCGATGCGTTGCAGGTCACCATTTTCGAAGCCGGGCCGGATGGGCTCTTCTCCACCACCGATCACAAGTCGACGATGATCCCCGTCGTCGTCCAGCCCGACGGACATGGACAGATCCCCTATGTCGGATCGGTGCGTTTCGCCGGGATGACGATCGATTCGGCGCGCGCCACCATCGTCGATGCGCTGAAGGCCAAGGCGGTCGAGCCGGACGTCATCGTGGCGCTGGCCAGCAACGCTTCCCGGACGGTCTCCGTGCTCGGAGATGTCCGCAGCGCCTCGGTCGTGCCGCTCGGCCTCAATCCCGAGCATCTGACGGACGTTCTGGCGCATGCGGGCGGGCCGGTAAAGCCGCCCTATGACACCTATGTCACGCTGAAGCGAGGCGGCCGTTCGGCCTCGGTGCTGCTCCAGTCGGTAATCGACAATCCGAAGGATGACATCATCATCAAGCCGGACGACCAGCTATACGTCAGCTACGATCCGCAGACCTTCTCGGCGCTGGGCCAGACGAAGAGGAGCGGCAAGATTCCGTTCGAGGCCGCCGACCTCAGCCTCGTGGAGGCTGCGGCGCTTGCCGGCGGCGGCAATGTCGCGACCGCGGATCCGAAAGGCTATTTCGTCTTCCGCTACGAATATGAGAACGTCTATCGCGCCGTCGTCGGAGACGCCCGCTTCCGCGATCTCATCGCCCGCGGCATGGCCCCGGATTCCGAAGGCCGCTATCCGATCGTCTACAGGCTCGATCTGGCCGCCACGCAAAGCTACATCGTGGCTCAGTCCTTCCCCGTCCGCAACAAGGACGTGGTCTATCTGGCGCGTCATATCGCGACGGATCTGTCGAAGTTCCTGAATATCGTCTCGAATACATCCAGTGTCGCCTGGAATGCGACGCGTATCCTCGACCGCTAGGGCGGGATGAGCGCAACGGGAGACCCGTCGTCAGCTGGAGCGGAAGCGATGCGGAATCGGCATGGCGGGCGGTAAGCGGCGAAAAACCTATGCAGTGGTTTCGCAGGGTCTCTGGCGGAAGCGCCAGGATATCGCGACACTGCTTCAGGCGGATATCGTCGCCTGGCCGTTCGGCCGTATCGACGGCTTCATCGGCTGGGGCCGGCGTCCCTCGGCCGGCCGCGCGCTCAGGCTTGCCGCCCGCAACGACAAGCAGGCGATTATCCTCGAAGACGGTTTCCTCAAGGGTTTTGCGCCCGGTGATGACGAACCGGCGCATTCCTATGTCATCGACGGTCCGGGCATCTATTTCGACGCAGGCTCGCCCAACCGGCTGGAGCAGCTTCTGGCCCGGCCTGTGGAGACGGAGGCCGAACTGGCGCGGGCGCGGGGCCTGATCGAACTTCTGCGGCGCGAGCGGCTTTCCAAATATAACAACAGCCCGCCCGTCTCCTTGAAAGAGGCCGGCCTTCACGCCGGCCGATCCTTCGTGCTGCTCATCGATCAGGTCGTGGGCGATGCGTCGCTGGCCGGCGCCGGCGCCGGGCCGGCCACGGTCCGCGATATGCTGCTTCATGCGGCGGAGACCTATCCGGGCCGGCGTCTGGTCGTCCGCAGCCACCCGGCGGCCGGCTCCCGGAGCCTGCTTCGTCAAGCTGCCGCCGAACTCAAGCTCGATATCGTCATCCCGCCGCGCATGAACCCCTGGCCGCTGCTCGAGGCGGCGGACGGCGTCTATACGGTATCGAGCCAGCTCGGCTTCGAGGCGCTGATGGCCGGGCGCATCGTCCACTGTTTCGGCACGACCTACTACAGCGGCCGCGGCCTGACCGTCGACCATGCCGCCGTTCCCGCCGGTCGCCGGCCGGCCTCGCTCGAACAGGTCTTTCATGCGGCCTATATCGATTATTCGCGCTATCTCGACCTGCACAGCAGAACGGAATGCCGGATGGAGCGCGCGGTCGAGCAGGCGCTTGCGGTGCGCGACCAGCGGCAGCGGCTCACGCGGCCGGTGTTCACCGCCGGCCTTTCCGGCTGGAAGCGGCGGGCGCTTTCCCCCTTCCTCAAGGGGCTGGGCGGGGATCCGGTGCATTTCCGCTCGCCAGGACGCGCCTTCCGGGCTGCGATCCGCAAGGACGGGGCCGTGGCCGTCTGGGGATCCGACGCGCCTCTTCCGGAAGGCGTGGCGACATTACGCATCGAGGACGGCTTCATCCGCTCGCGAGGCCTCGGGGTCGACCTGACCCCTCCCTCCTCGGTGGCGATCGATCCGGCGGCGCATATCTATTACGATGCCCGGGGCGAAAGCGGGCTGGAGGCCTGTATCGCCCATGGTGTGTTCGACGACGCCATACGCGCGCGCGCCGACCGGCTCACCCGCCTGCTCGTGCAGCGAGGCGTGTCGAAATACAATCTGTCAAGCGGGGCGGATCTGCCCGATGTCGCGGACGGGCGGCTGAAGGTTCTCGTTCCCGGCCAGGTGGAAAAGGATGCGTCGATCCGTTTCGGCTCGCCGGCCGTGCGTTCGAACGCGGCGCTGGTTGCGGCGGTGCGGGATCTCTATCCGGATGCCTTCATCGCTTATAAGGAGCATCCGGACGTGGTTTCGGGGGTCCGGAATGGCGGGCGGACGCCGGTCGAGGCCGATGTGATCGTTCGCTCCGGCGATATCCTGCAATGGATCGCCTGGGCGGACCGGATCGAGACGATGACCTCGCTTTCCGGATTCGAGGCGCTGCTGCGGGGAAAGCCGGTGGGAACGCATGGCGCACCCTTCTATGCCGGCTGGGGATTGACCGACGATCGCCTGGCCATTCCGCGGCGCAGCCGGCGGATCGACCTTCAGACGCTGGTTGCGGCCAGTCTGATCCGTTATCCTTTCTATGTGCATCCGGTGAGCCGGCTGCCCTGCCGTCCGGAAGACCTCGTCGAGGAAATCGCCGTCCTTTCCCCGACGAAGCAGGGAAGGGGCCTTGCTTTCGGCGGCCGGATCGCCCGTGCCGTCACGCGATTACAGGCGCGGCGACGGGACCGGAAACTCTGATCGGTCCACGCCGCTGTCAGGCGGGCAACGGCTCCGCTGCAAGGAGCAGTTCCTCATGGACCTCGATTGCTTCCTCGATGTCGTTGTAGAACGTGAGATGGCCGTTGTGGAGAACGCCGCCGATATCGCAGAAGGCGCGCAACAGGCCGGCCGAGTGCGAGACCAGAAGGAGGGTGGCGTTTTCCCGCCGTTCCTCGAAAACGGCCTGGCATTTCTTCTTGAAGGTGGAATCGCCCACCGCGATCACTTCGTCGATGAGATAATATTCGAACTCGATCGCCATGCAGATGCCGAAGGCGAGACGCGCCTTCATGCCGGCGGAATAGGTGCGGACCGGCATATCCATATAGGGGCCAAGCTCGGAGAATTCCGCGACATAGTCGAGAACCTTGCGGCGGTCCTTGCCGTAGATCTCGGCGATGAAGCGGGTGTTCTGGGCGCCGGTCATTTTCCCGTGCACGCCGCCGCGAAAGCCGAGCGGCCAGGAAATATTCCCTTCGCGCAGGATGCGTCCGGAACTCGGCATATCTCCGCCGGAGATGAGGTTCATCAGGGTCGACTTGCCCGCACCGTTCCGGCCAAGGATACCGATGTTCACACCCGGCCGGAACGCGGCGGTGAAGCGGTCGAGGATGACCTTCCTACCGCCGCCGGGTTGCGGGAACGTTTTGCTGACGTTGTCAAAAATGATCATGTTTCGATAATCTTGTGGCGGAACAGGCGCTCGAGCACCAGTCCGACCGTGAGGAGCACCGTGGCGACGGCGAGCAGATAGGTTTTATCGAGAACGGGAATATAGTCCAGATAGGTGGCCGTCCTGAACCATTCGACGCAATGGAGATACGGATTCCAGGAGAGATACCACTGGATATCCGGCGGAAATGATGATGGCATGAAGAATACGCCCGAGGCGAACATCAGCGGCATGTTGAGCATGCCGATAACCATCAAATATCGTGGAACGAGCGCGCCGACCGTTGCATTGAAAACCGCGGTGGCGAAGGCAAAATAGAAGATCGCCAGCAGGCAGGCCGTCAATTCACCGGGATAGACGATAACAGTGCGCTCAAGGGCGGCCGAGAGGCCGGAGATGAACAGCGCGCAGACGACCAGCCAGATCGTCGTTTCTAGAAGGCACGCCGCGATCACGGTATCCAGCGGGCGAACAAGCGGATACGTCAGCAGCGGCTGGTTGGCCGTGATGGCGTTTTCGCCTTTTTTTGCTATGCCGCGGCTCATGCGGAAGCCGAAGATTCCGGCAAGCAGGAAAAGTGCGGCGCTGTCTCCGAAGGTCACCGCCGCGCTCATTGCCGCCCGTATGAGGAGGAAGATGCCGACGTAGATGATGGGCTCCAGCAGGACCCAGACGAAGCCGAGTTTGCTCTCCCCGAAGCGGGCGACGGCGTTACGTACGACGAGGGTCGAAACGATCCGGACGTTTTCGCTGAGCGCGTAACGGAATGACTTTTCGGTGATCACCGTCATTGCAGGGGCCGTTCTCGCAACTTCAGATCGCGTGTTCTCTGATGGAGCGGAAGCCGAAATAGCCGATCACCCAGACACAGAAAGCCGCGAGCAGCACGATGCCGGTATTGAGAAGCGACAGCGGGTAGAGAGCGACTTCCGGCGTCCGGGGCGTCACGTAGACGCCGAAATAGAGTTCCTGCTTGCGCGCCTCCTGAATGGCGGCCTCGAGAGCGGCCAGCGACATCGTATAGGCCTTGGTCGCGAACTCTTCCTCGACGGTAAGCTCCGAGAAGCGGGCGATCATGTCGGGAAGCGCGCTCAAGACGCCGGCGCTGCGCGACGTCTTCTCGCTCGATGCATTCTCCCCGCCGCTGCCGCCGCTCAGCCGGTTGCGCTGCTCGCCAAGCTGGGTTTCCAGCGCAACGATCTGACGTTCGATCACGCGGGCGGATGGCGCGTCGGGATCGAGTGTGTCGAGCAGGGCCTTGTAGCGGGTCCTGAGGCCGGCGAGCTGTTGTTCCAGGCCGGAAATGATCGCCGATTCCATCGAGGCGATGGCGGCCGGGTCGACCGCCTGTTCGGTGCGGCGCAATTCCGTCATCTGGCTGCGCACGTTGCGCAGCCGGTCTTCCGACAGGCTGACCTGTTCGGTGGCGACACCGATGAGCTGCTGCCGCGATTTCTCCGACAGCGAGTTCACCAGATCCTCGGAGACCTTCAGGATGGCGTCGGAAATGGCCCTTGCGTCCGTCGAGGTGAAGGCGAAGACCCGCAGGGTGACGTTGCCGGTCGTCGAGTTGAAACTCACATTGATCATGCTGCGCCAATAGTCGCGGAATTCGTCTAGCGACTTGTCGGCGTCCTCGCGATAAAGAAAGTCGATGTCCGGCTTGGTATAGAGGCTCCGGACGTCGAGACCGACGCGCTCCTTGATGTCGAGCAGGATCTGCGCCGACTGGATATAATCGGCGACCACATAGGAGTCGCTTGCATGGGGGGCGGAGCTGCCGACGATGCTGAGCCCGAGCGCGCTCAGCGAATTCTGCGTCGAGCCGCGCACGGCGAATTGCGATTCCACCATATATTGCGGACTGGCGATGAAAGCGTAGTAGAGGCTGGCCAGAACCGTCGGCACGATCACCACCGCGAGGAAGGACAGCCAGGTCCACGGCAGTCTGTTCCGGGGCTTCGCCAGTTCGGGAAGCTGGAGGATCGCGGTGACATTGTCGACCTTCTCGGTGTTCTGGCGTCGCGTCGGCAGGGAGCCCTCGTCGTCGAGATTCGTCGGCCGGGGCCGTCCTCCGGGCCGCAGCAGCCGGACCTTCTGCCGCTCGGCGCGGCGCATGGCGCGCTCCTTGGCGATATCGAGCAGGTTGCTCGCCTGGGAGGCGAGGGTGTTACCGGTTTGTGAAGCGGCGGGGGTTTTCTCGTCTTGCAAGGAGCTCACTCGATCCGATGAAACATTAAACCTGCGCCGGGCCGCGCACATCGTGCGGCAGTCTATGCGAAAGCGCCTCGGGATTCAAATTCTATCGCGCGAACCGGAGCAGCCGTCGCGGCGGGATTCGGATCATTGCGGCTATTCCTCGACCTTTCGCCGGGAAGATCGTCCGGCCGCCATCGCAGACGGGGGCGAGAACGGCGGTCGGAGATCGATCGCCTGCATTGGTGGGCCCGACGATCCGGGATGGAATATCTCTTGTTTCGCAAGGCATTGGTTTTACCGCGCATCGAAGATCAATGCCGACGACCGCAGAAGATCGCCGGGAGTGAGAGGATGCCGGCGGCGCAACTGCAAGCATGGTCTCCTGTGCTCGCACAATCATCGCGCTATGCTACTTTCGTAGTATCTTCTTGCCAAATGTAGCATCCTTCTTGCCGCAGTGTTTCCCTTGCTGCCTATTTCCGAAAGGATGCACACCCTTTGCCGCAATTCACCAAAGAAATTGTCGGTAGAGCCATTTTAGGCTTCCCTTTTGTCTCGAAAGCGGTATGGAATCCGGGTTGTCTGACAGGCTTGAGAGAGCAAAAAACAAGAGATGCCGCCGTTCGGCGATCGCATCCGGGGGAATGGACAATGGAATACTTCATCCAGCAGCTCGTGAACGGGCTGACGCTTGGATCTATTTATGGCCTGATAGCCATTGGCTATACCATGGTTTACGGCATCATCGGCATGATTAACTTCGCCCATGGCGATATCTTCATGCTGGGCGGCTTCGCCGCGCTGATCATTTTTCTCGTTCTGACCAGTGTTTTCGTCGGCCTGCCGACCGTTCTGCTGCTTCTGCTGATGATGGCGGCGGCGATGTTGACGGCCGCGCTATGGAACTGGACCATCGAAAAGGTGGCTTACCGGCCGCTGCGCGGCTCGTTCCGTCTGGCGCCGCTGATCACGGCGATCGGCATGTCGATCACCCTGTCGAACTTCGTCCAGGTGACGCAAGGGCCGCGCAACAAGCCGATCCCGCCGCTGGTGTCGTCGGTCTACAACGTCTTCGGCATTTCGATCTCGCTGAAGCAGATCGTCATCGTCGTATTGACGACGGTGCTGCTTACGGTGTTCTGGTATGTGGTCAACAAGACCGCGCTCGGCCGCGCCCAGCGCGCCACCGAACAGGATCGCAAGATGGCCGCATTGCTGGGCATCGACGTCGACCGCACCATTTCGATCACCTTCATCATGGGAGCCGGCCTCGCCGCTGTCGCAGGCACCATGTATCTGATGTATTACGGCGTGGTCGTCTTCACCGACGGGTTCATTCCGGGCGTCAAGGCCTTCACGGCGGCGGTTCTGGGCGGCATCGGCTCGCTTCCCGGCGCGGTGATCGGCGGCCTGCTGATCGGCCTCATCGAAAGCCTGTGGTCCGCCTATTTCACCATCGACTACAAGGATGTGGCGACCTTCTCCATTCTCGCCATCGTCCTGATCTTCAAGCCGTCCGGCATCTTCGGACGACCGGAAGTCGAAAAGGTTTGATTTCATGGCCAACATCACCACTACCCGAGAGGGCGCCGGCGGGACTCTGACGGCGCGGGCTCTGCGCGAGGGATTTTATGCCGGCGTCGTATCGCTCGGCCTGTTCTTCCTCTTCGTCGGTCTCGAAACCACACAGAACATCCGCAACGAACTGGTGCTGAACCAGCGCTGGGGATTGCTGGCGGTCTTCGTCCTGGTGGCGGCGGTCGGCCGCTTCCTGACGGTTGCCTATATCCGTCCGTGGTTTGCGGCCCGCAAGGCGGCGGCCGCTGCCCGGGCGGGAACGGCGCGGCCGGAAGGTTTCCTCAAGCGGAACTTCGTCGTCCTGGCGGTTGTCGCGCTCATCGTCTATCCCATCCTCGCCGTGGCGATTTTCGGCGTGCAGGGCTCGCTGAAATGGGTCGACAACTTCGGCATCCAGATCCTTATCTACGTGATGCTCGCCTGGGGGCTCAACATCGTTGTCGGCCTCGCGGGCCTGCTCGATCTCGGCTATGTCGCCTTCTACGCCGTCGGCGCCTATTCCTACGCGCTGCTTTCGCAGTATTTCGGTTTCTCCTTCTGGCTGCTGCTGCCGCTCGCCGGCATCCTTGCGGCCTTCTGGGGAGTTATCCTGGGCTTCCCGGTGTTGCGTCTCAAGGGCGACTATCTCGCCATCGTGACGCTCGCCTTTGGCGAGATCATCCGCCTCGTCCTCATCAACTGGACGGACGTCACCAAGGGCACCTTCGGCATCTCGGGGATTCCGAAGGCCTCGGTCTTCGGTATCTGGTCCTTCGACGTCGGTGCGCCGAACAATTTCGCCAAGGTCTTTGAACTGCCGATGTCGTCGGCCTATTACAAGATCTTCCTGTTCTACCTGGTTCTGGCGCTGGCGCTGCTCACCGCCTATGTGACGGTAAGATTGCGCCGCATGCCGGTCGGCCGCGCCTGGGAGGCGTTGCGCGAAGACGAGATCGCCTGCCGCTCGCTCGGCATCAACACGGTGACGACGAAGCTCACCGCCTTCGCCACGGGCGCGATGTTCGGCGGCTTCGCCGGTTCCTTCTTTGCCGTGCGGCAGGGCTTCGTCTCGCCGGAATCCTTCGTCTTCCTCGAATCGGCGATCATCCTTTCCATCGTCGTTCTCGGCGGCATGGGATCGCTGGTCGGCATCGCCGTCGCCGCGGTGCTGATGATCGGCGGCACGGAGCTCCTGCGCGAGATGCAGTTCCTCAAGCAGGTCTTCGGGGCGGATTTCACGCCGGAACTCTATCGCATGCTGATCTTCGGCCTCGCCATGGTCATCGTCATGGTCTGGAAGCCGCGCGGCTTCGTGGGAAGCCGTGAACCGACGGCCTTCCTCAAGGAACGCAAGACGGTTTCCGGCAGCTTTACCAAGGAAGGGCACGGCTGATGGCGCCCGAGATGAATACGATGAAGAACGATCCCATTCTCAAGGTCGAGCATCTGTCGATGCGCTTCGGCGGACTGATGGCCATCAACGACTTCTCCTTCGAGGCGCAGCGTGGCGAGATCACGGCGCTGATCGGTCCCAACGGCGCGGGCAAGACCACGGTCTTCAACTGCGTCACCGGTTTCTACAAGCCGACGATGGGCATGATCTCGATGACGCAGAAGTCCGGGAAGACCTTCCTGCTCGAGCGGATGGCGGATTTCGAGATCACCAAGGACGCCAGGGTCGCCCGCACCTTCCAGAACATCCGGCTCTTCACCGGCCTCACGGTTCTGGAAAACCTGCTGGTCGCCCAGCATAACACGCTGATGAGGGCGTCGGGCTACACGTTCCTCGGCCTTTTCGGTCTGCCGGCCTACAAGAAGGCGGAGGCCGAATCGATCGAGCTGGCGCGCCATTGGCTCGAAAAGGCGGATCTGACCGATCGGGCGGACGACCCGGCCGGCGACCTGCCCTATGGAGCCCAGCGCCGCCTGGAGATCGCGCGGGCCATGTGCACCGAACCGGAGTTTCTCTGCCTCGACGAGCCGGCGGCGGGCCTCAATCCGCGCGAATCGCTGGCGCTGAACACGTTGCTGACCGGTATCCGCCGGGAGACGGGCACCTCCATCCTGCTGATCGAGCACGACATGTCGGTGGTCATGGAGATTTCGGACCATGTCGTGGTGCTGGAATACGGGCAGAAGATATCGGACGGCACGCCGGATCATGTGAAGAACGATCCGAAGGTCATCGCGGCCTATCTGGGCGTCGAGGACGAAGAGGTCGAGGAAGTGATCGAGGAAATCGAGGAAATCGAAGAGGAAGGGAAGCACTGATGAGCGATACCCTTCTCAGCGTTCGGGGCGTGGAGACCTACTACGGCAATATTCGCGCGCTCGCGGGCGTCGATATCGACGTGAAGCGCGGCGAGATCGCCTGCCTCATCGGCGCCAACGGCGCCGGCAAGTCGACCCTGATGATGACGATCTGCGGCGATCCACAGGCGCGCGCCGGCACGATCACCTTCGAGGGTGAGGATATCACCCGCCTGCCCACCCACCGGATCGCCCGGCTCCGGATCGCGCAGTCGCCGGAAGGACGGCGCATCTTCCCGCGCATGACGGTTTACGAGAACCTCCAGATGGGGGCGAGCCTCGACAACCTGAAGTATTTCGACGAGGACGTGGAAAAGATCTTCACGCTCTTTCCCCGCCTCAAGGAGCGTCAGGCCCAGCGTGGCGGCACGCTCTCGGGCGGCGAACAGCAGATGCTATCGATCGGCCGCGCCCTGATGGCCAGGCCCAAGCTGCTTCTGCTCGATGAACCCTCGCTCGGTCTCGCGCCGCTGATCGTCAAGCAGATCTTCGATGCGATCAAGATCCTCAACAAGGAGCAGGGCCTCACGGTGTTCCTGGTGGAGCAGAACGCCTTCGCGGCGCTGAAACTGTCGAACCGGGGTTACGTCATGGTGAACGGCAAGGTGACGATGAGCGGAACGGGCATGGAGCTTCTGGCCAATCCGGAAGTGCGCGCGGCCTATCTCGAAGGCGGGCGCCACTAAGGCGGGAAGGAGACAAGACGATGCAGGGAATTCTCTACGAAGAACCGTCGGTCTGGCAGTTCCTGTTCATCACCGTCATCATGGGCGGCTGGACGGCGTGGCGCACCGGCAAGAGTTGCGCTGAGAACTGGCAGGGCCTCCGGACTCTTGCGATCTACGTGCTGCTGCTGGGCGTGGCGATCCGCTTCATCCACCATGCGCTGTTCGGCGGCACGATGTTTGCGCTGCAATACTATATCGTGGACACGGTGGTGCTTTTGTTGTTTTCTATCGCCGGTTACCGCTTCTACCGGACGCGCCAGATGACGCAGATGTATTATTGGCTTTACGAGAAGGCGACGCCTTTCTCCTGGAGGGGGAAATAAGCTCTGGCGGCGCGGCGACGTCGCGCCGGGAACTTATAATAAAACCGGCGCAATGTTGGCGGGTGTTGCGACCGTTATCAGAACAGGCCCGTCTTTAAACTTGGGAGTGACAACATGAAGAAGTCTCTTATGTCGGCGGTTGCGCTGGCGGCGGTCGTTGCTTTCAGCGGAAATGCCTGGGCCGATGTCGTCATCGGTATCGGCGCGCCGCTGACCGGCCCGAACGCGGCCTTCGGCGCACAGATCCAGAAGGGGGCTGAACAGGCGATTGCCGACCTCAACGCAGCGGGCGGCATCAACGGCGAGCAGATCAGGATCGTTCTCGGCGACGACGTTTCCGACCCCAAGCAGGGTGTTTCCGTCGCCAACAAGTTCGTGGCGGACGGCGTTCAGTTCGTGATCGGCCACTTCAACTCCGGCGTCTCGATCCCGGCCTCGGAGATCTATGCGGAGAACGGGCTTCTTCAGTTCTCCCCCGGCTCGACGAGCCCGACCTATACGGAGCGCGGCCTGTGGAACACGTTCCGCACCTGCGGCCGCGACGACCAGCAGGGCGGGGTCGCCGGCGCGTTCATCGTGGCGAACTACAAGGACGCCAAGATCGCCGTCGTACACGACAAGACCCCTTACGGTCAGGGCCTGGCGGACGAAACCAAACGGGCGATGAACGACGCGGGCGTCACCGAAGCCCTCTATGAAGGCATCAACGCCGGCGACAAGGATTTCTCGGCCCTCATCGCAAAGATGAAGGACGCGGGCGTTTCCGTCGTCTATTTCGGCGGTCTGCACACCGAGTTCGGCCTGATCGAACGGCAGGCCGCAGACCAGGGTCTCAAGGTGCAGTTCATCTCGGGCGACGGCGTCGTCAACAACGAGCTTGCCTCCATCGCCGGCGATGCCGTCGACGGCACGCTGATGACGTTTGCGCCCGATCCGCGCAAGAACCCGGCGGCCGCTGAACTCGTTGAGAAGTTCCGCGCCACGGGCTTCGAGCCGGAAGCCTATACGCTCTACTCCTATGCGGCCGTTCAGGTGATCGCCGATGCAGCCAAGGCGGCGGGCGGCACGGATCCGCAGGCTGTGGCGGAAGCCATCAAGTCGGGCGGCCCGTTCAACACGGCGATCGGTGAGCTGAGCTTCACGGAGAAGGGCGACATCACCCGCCCCGACTACGTCATTTATACGTGGCGCAAGGGTGAGGACGGCAAGTACACCTACTTCCAGAACGAATAGTCGTTCCTGGAGACGGGCGGCCTGCCGGTCGCCCGTATCGTTTCGGCCCGGCCTTGCGCCGGGCCTTTTCGTCGGCGCCACGGAAATCGCCCGAGGAGGAAGGAATGTCCCGCCGGATCGCCATCGTCGGGAACGGGAGCATTCCCGCTGGCCTGAGCACGCCCATCGATGCGGCCGATCTGGTGATCCGTTTCAACGATTGCCGTTCCGTCGGCAGGGGCGGGCGGAAGACGGATATCGTCGCGCTCTGCAATACCGGCCGGCCGGCCCGCGCCATGCTTGACGGCGACAGCTGGCGCGCGCTGGCGCCGGTTCGCGCCGCCGCCAGCTTCTGCTGCGTGCGTGATCCTGTTTTCTATGCTGCCCTGCGGCCGAAACTTCTCGCCCGCTATCCCGATCTCGACGATTTCTGCGACGATTATACGCCGGACTTCGAGCGCTTCGCCGCCGAAAGCGGTCGCGACATGCGGATCGTGCCGGCGGAGCTGCATGTCGCGCTTGAAGCCCAGCTTGAGACGTTCCGGCCGCACCCCTATGCGGTGCCGAGTTCCGGGGCCATCGTCATCGCCGACGTCCTGCAAAATCTGGCCGGAGCGCGGGATGAGATCGTGATCGCCGGCTTCGGTCACGAGGGCTGGGAGCGGCATCCTTTCGCCGCCGAACGGCAATGGGTGGACAGCCTTGTCGCCGGGGGACGCCTGCACCGGCTGGACGCCGGCAGGAAAAATTGACGAACGCCTAAATTCCAACTGGTTTTATTAGCTGTCCCGGAAACAAATCCGGCTAGTACAGGGCATGGACAACGGAGATATCCATGCTTGTCAGGCTGGCCCGCATCCGGGCCTGGATCGCGCTCAACCCGTTCAGGACGGGTGGCGATATACCGACGCTCCTGCTGGACGCCGTCCTCATGACGGCGACGCTGTCGGCGGCTGTCTGCCTGGCCGGTGCGGCGATATTCGACTATCTCGATCTGCCACATACGGCCCCCTATGCTTCGCGGCCGCCGGCCGACAGCCCCGCCAACGCGCTTGCGGTGGCCGGCGTCCTGGCGCTGCTGGGCTGGCTGCTGGTGCTCGGCGGGCGGAAGCTTGCGCGCTTGCGAAGCAGTCTCGATCAACTGCGCGATCGGGATGACGAGAGCGGCCTTCTCAATCGCGTGGCTTTCGAAAGGGCGCTTGACGTCCGGTTGCGGCGCGGCTTCCTCATGTTGCTCGATATCGACTGTTTCGATCTCGTCAAGGAGCGCCATGGCCGGGAAGCAGGAGGCGCGGCGGTTATGGCCGTTGCCGATGAATTGCTTCGTATCTTCCCGCAACCGCATCTGGCCGGGCGGATCGGCGATGCGACCTTTGCGATTTTCATCCGTACGGACGTTCGTGACGATGCGCGGCTTCTGGTCGAGGAGGCGCGGCGCAGCATCGCATCGCGCAAGGTGACGGAGGGCGAAGCGGTGATCCGCGTGACGGTTTCAACAGGGGTTGCGGACGGCAGGGATCCACAGCCCCCCGGCCGATTGTTCGACGCCGCCGAAAGGGCGCTGCATCTCGCCAGATCCTATGGTCGCAATCGGGTCGTCTATGCGGATGAAACGGAGAAACTGCCTGCGTCGCGCAAGCAACCCGCCGGCGGCCGGCGTCGTACGGGTGGCGCCAAGGCTAAAGCAATGCCGGGAAAAGTGCGAAGCGGTTTTCCGTCCGGAATTGCGTAGAAACAGAGAGATGGAGCGGTTCTGTGAAAACCGGAACCGCTCTAAAGGCGGCGCAATGTTTCCGGATCGTCAATCTGCACAAGACGCCCGCGTACGCTGACCCCGTGGTCGCGCAGGGACGAGAAGGCGCGCGAAAGCGCTTCGGGCGCAAGGCCGAGCTTGCCGGCGAGCAGACTTTTCTGGAAGGGAAGACGGAAATTGGCGGCGGCGCCGTCCTGCGGGCACTGCGCCAGAAGATAGCGGGCGACGCGTTGCGGGGCGGTGTGGAGCCGGTCGTCGGCAATGCAGGTGAAGGCGTTTTCCAGTTGCCGGGAGAGTGTCGTCGCCAGCGCCAGCGCGAGATCGGCGCGGCGGCTTGCCAGTTCGCGCACCCGGCGCAGGTCGAAACGGGCGAGTGTCGCGGTTTCCGCCACCTGGGCGCTTGCCGCGTAGCGGTGACCGTGCAGCACCGCGCTGACGCCGGCAAGATCGCCGGTGCGGTAAAGCGCGATATCCGCCTCGCGGCCGTCCGGGTCCAGCCGATAGGCGCGAACATAGCCGGAAAGCACGCAATGCAGTGTTTCGGCCGGATCGCCCTCCCGAAAGAGCATCTGGCGCGCCGGCAGGCTACCGATCACCACCATCTCCATCAGGGCCGTAACGCTCTCGACACCGAGCTGTGACAGGAAGGCGGAATTCAGCAGGGTTTCGCGCTCCCGCGCACCGGGTCTCGTCAGCCTGTTCATCGGTCTCACTCCAAGCTCCCGCATGCCAGACCGGAAGGTTTCCCTTCAGTTTCGGTTCTGGATGCCGGAACTCTAACCGACACCGGTGTGATCCTGTTTGATTTCGATCAAGCAGCGAAAGCGGCGACGCCGGCTTGCGGTGATTTGTCGCAGGCGTGAGAGGCTGGCGCTATTCGGCGGCGAGTGTCGAACGGTGGACCACGGAAAAGGGCTTGCGCTCCGCATTCTTTCTTTCCAGCGTCTCGACGCGCTTTTCCAGCTCGCCGACGTTCTGGCTGGTCCGGTCGGCGAGCCGTGTCAGTTCCTCCGGCTTCAGCGCCAGCCGCTCCTCGTCCCTGCGGCCGACGAAGTGGCCGAAGACCCAGCCGAGGAAGCGCGAGACGTCATCCATGATCAGGAAGAACGACGGCACGACGACCAGCGAAAGCACGGTCGACACGATGATGCCGCCGATGACCGCGACGGCCATCGGTGAACGGAAGGAGCCGCCTTCCCCGACGCCGAGCGCGGAGGGCAGCATGCCGGCGGACATCGCGATGGACGTCATGACGATGGGACGGGCGCGCTTGCGTCCGGCCTCGACCATGGCTTCGAGACGATCCATGCCGCGATGCATGGATTCGATGGCGAAATCCACCAGCAGGATGGCGTTTTTCGTCACGATGCCCATCAGCATCAGGATGCCGATGAGGACGGGCATGGACAGCGAGTTCTGCGTGAGGACGAGACTTGCCGCGACCCCGCCGATGGCGAGCGGCAATGACAGCAGGATGGTGAAGGGCTGGACCACATCCTTGAACAGCAGGATCAGCACCGTGAGCACGAGCAGCAGGCCGAGCAGCATGGCGTTTGCGAAGGATTGCTGCATCTCCGCCTGGATCTCGGCGTCGCCGCTTTCCGTGAACTGGACGGTCGGCGGCATGTCGATGCTTTCGGCGATCTCCCGGAAGCGGGCGCTTGCGGTGTCGAGCGCGATCCCCGGCTTCAGGTCCGAGCCGATCGATATGACGCGGTTGCGGTCGTAGCGCTTCACCGAGCTTGGACCCTCGGAATAGTCGATGTCGGCCACGCTCGCCAGCGGCACCCTTACGCCGCTGGCGGCGGTGATCTTGAGGTTGCGGATCGCCGCCAGATCGCTGCGCAGGTCGCGGTCGACCTGCACGCGGATCGGGATCAGCCGGTCGTCGAGCGAAATCTTGCTCAGGAGCGCGTCGATATCGCCGATGGTGGCGACGCGCACCACCTCGGCGATCTGCGCCGTGGTGATGCCGAGGCGGGCCATCTGGTCGTCGCGCGGGCGGATCTGCAATTCGGGGCGGGGCAGGGAGCCTTCCGAGCTGACGTTGGCCAGCAGCGGATCGGCGCGCAATTTCGCCTCCAGCGCCGCTACCGTCTCGTTCAGGGCCTGCTCGTCGTTGGAGAGAAGGTTGAACGAGAGATCGCGTTCCCCACGATCGTTGAGCTTGATGACGCGAACGTCGGGAATATCCCTGAGGGCGGCGAAAATGTCCTTCTCGATGTCCCATTGCGGGCGGACGCGGCCTTCGGCCTCGACCTTCGGAAGGTGGGGGCCGATCAGCGGAATCCGGCCGGCGACGTCGTTCACCAGCTTGCGGACCAGCGAATGGTCGAGCTTGTCGAGAATGACGGTGATCGAGGCGCGCCGCAGTTCCAGGTCGCCTTTCGGAGAGGAGCCGCCAAGGACGAAGACGCTTGATACCCCGGGGATGTCCTTCACCCGGTCGTAGACCGCGCTCGTCGTGCGGTCCGTGTCTTCCAGCATGGCATCCGGCGGCAGTTCGACGGAGAGGACGATGCGGGAGGCATCCTCCGGCGGCATGAAACTGCCGGGAACGGTGAAAAGCAGGGCGAGCGAGCCGATGAGGAAGACGATCGCCCCGAGGAGCGTCGCATAGCGGCTGTACCATTTCCCGGTCGTCTTGCGCACCAGCCAGGTATAGCCGCGCATGAAGACGCCTTCCTTTTCCTCGCCGTGGCCGTCGGCGTCTCCGGACCGCATCAGATAGGCGGCCATGAGCGGCGTGATGAGGCGCGCGACAGCGAGCGAGAAGAAGACGGAGACGGCCACCGTCAGGCCGAACTGGATGAAATACTGGCCCGGTATGCCCGGCATGAAGGAGACCGGGACAAAGACGGCGATGATGGTGAAGGTCGTGGCGATGACCGCCAGCCCGATCTCGTCCGCCGCGTCGATGGCCGCCCGGTAGGGCGTCTTGCCCATGCGGATATGGCGGGCGATATTCTCGATCTCGACGATCGCGTCGTCGACAAGAATGCCGGTGGCGAGCGTCAGCGCCAGGAACGACACGAGATTGAGCGAAAAGCCCAGCATGTCCATGACGAAGAAGGTCGGGATCACCGAAAGCGGCAGCGCGGCGGCCGAAATCAGCGTCGCCCGCCAGTTGCGCAGGAAAAGCAGCACGACGATGACGGCGAGCAGGGCTCCCTCCATCAGCGTGTGCAGCGCCGCCTCGTAGTTGCCATAGGTGAAATAGACGGAATCGTCGACCTTCTCGATGGCGACCTCCGGATAGCGCGCCCGCACCGTGTCGAGCGCGGCGGCGACCGATTCCGAGACGGTCACCTCGCTTGCCCCCTTCGAGCGGAATACGGCGAAGGTCACGACGGGATTGCCGTTGAAGCGGGAGAAGGAGCGGGGCTCCTCATAGGTATCGGAGACGGCGCCGAGATCGGACAGGCGCACGAAACGGCCGTTTGGCAACGCGATCATCGTCGCGGCGAGCTTTTCCACCGAGCGGGCGTCGCCAAGCGTGCGGATCGCCTGCTCGGCGCCGGCGATCTGGCCGCGGCCGGCGCCGAGATCGGCGTTCATGCTGCGGAGCTGGCGATTGACGTCGGCGGCGGAGATGCCGAAGGAATCGAGCTTGTCCGCATTGAGATCGATATGCACCTCGCGGTCGGCCCCGCCGAAGCGGTCGACCTTGCCGATGCCTGCCTGACCTTGCAGCGCGCGCTTCACCTTGTCGTCGACGAACCAGGAAAGCTCCTCCATCGTCATGTCGGGCGAGGAGACGGCGAAGGTCTGGATCGCCTGCCCCTCGACGTCGATCTTGGTGACGACGGGTTCCTCGACGGAGGCGGGAAGATCGCTGCGGATCCGGTCGATCGCGTCCTTCACATCCTGAAGCGCCTGGTTCGTCGGCACCTCGATCTCGAACAGGACGGAGGTGACGGAACTGCCGTCCGTCACCGTGGACATGATGTCCTTGACGCCGGAAATGCCCGCGACCGCGTCTTCCACCTCCTTGGTCACCTGGGCTTCGAGTTCGGCCGGCGCGGCGCCGCTCTGGGTGACGCTGATCGCGACGATGGGGACGTCGATATTCGGAAAACGGGTGATCGGCAGCGTATAGAAGGACTGGATGCCGACATAGACCAGAAGGACGAAAGCCAGCAGCGGCGCAATCGGATTGCGGATGGACCAAGCTGAAAAATTCATGTCCTCAAAGTCCTCGTTGCGGTGGCGGCCGCGCCTTGCTGGCCGCCGTTTGCCCGCGTCTTTGCTGCGGAGGATCGTTGTCCATCCTCATGCCGTTGCGTTGGGGCGCGGTGCCGGGTCAGTTGGCGGCCGCCTGTTCCGGCCGCACCGGATTGATGCGGTCGCCATCGCGGACATAGGCGCCTGCCTTGGCGACGACCTCGTCGCCGGCCGCAAGGCCGCTGACGATCTCGATCACCTGACCGTCCTGAATGCCGGTTTCAACCGGAATCAGCCGGACCACGCCATCCACCACCTGGCGGACGAGCGTTTCGCCGCGTGCCGTGGTGACGGCCGACAGCGGCAGGACGACGCCCTCGTGCTCTTCCGCGATGATTTCCGCGCTTGCGAACATCCCCGCCCGCGCGCGGGCAGGCTCGTCGAGGCGGATATGAACACGGCCGAGGCGGCTTTGGGCGTCGAGCGTCGGCGCGACGAGCCGGATTGCGCCGCTCAGGCGCGCGGCGCCGCCGGCCAGCGTGATCTTCGCCTTCTGGCCGGGGGCGAGCTTGAGGATCATGTCTTCGGCGACATCGGCCTCAAGCTCCAGCGCGCCGTCGCGGATGATGGTGAAGAGCGGTGTCCCCGCACCGCTGGCGATCGCGCCGATCCGGGCGCTGCGCGTGGAAACGACGCCGGCGACCGGCGATTTCACGATGGTGCGGGCAAGCCTCAGGTCGACATCGGCGATCTGCGCCTCGGCGAGGCGGATATCCGCCTCGGCTACGGCGATCGCCTGCTCCGTGGAATCGACCCGGGCAAGGGCTGCTTCCGCGGTGGCGACCGCCTGGTCGAGCGCGGCCTGGGACTGGGTGCCGGATTTGGCCAGGCTTCGGGCGCGATCACGGGCGGAGGCGGCCTCACGCGCCGTCGCCTGCGCCTCAACGAGTTGCGCCCGGGTCTGGGCGAGGCCGGCCTGCGCCTTGGCAAGCCCGGCCTCCAACTGGCTTTTCTGCAGAAGCAGGGCGTCGTCGTTCAGCGTCGCCAGCGTGGCGCCCGCCTCGACGCTGTCGCCGATATCGGCTTCGAGCGTGCGGATCGACAGGCCTTCGACAAGAGGCGCGACGGAGACCTCCTCGACGGGCTCCACGGTTCCCGTGGCGATCACCCGGTCGACGACCGTGCGGGTCGTGGCAGCCGCCACGACGATGGCCGGCAGGTTTTCCGCCGTGTCTTCCCCGGCCGCCGTATCGGCGGCCCGCACGGCAAGCGGCGTCAGGCTCAGAAGCATCGCGAGGGAAACGGAAAGTGCCTTGCTGTATGCAGAAGCCATGGGCCGAGCTTTCAAATGCGTGCTTGCCGTTTCTGTCGATATCCGGACATCGCGCGGATCTTCCGGTCGCAGATATTTAAGCGGCGCCCCGTTCGCTTACAAGGGGGAACGCGATGGTGCCTCAATATTCTGGATATCGGGCGATCTGAAGGCGTCTTTCCATTCGCATGCGTAAAATGGGGTCGCAAAACGCGGCATTGGGGGCCGGCGCGCGCGTCAAGGCGGTCCGGCCCCCAAGAAGGATGCCCCCGGGGAGCGTGATTGCGTTGCGGCACGTTTCCCGCCTACCGGCGGTGGAAACGTGCCGCAAACATGGGTCTATTTCAACGCTTCGTCGGTGATCATGTGGGTCCAGGCGCCTTCCGGCTCCTTGGAGATCACGGGATCGGAGCCGCCGCCGAGCAGCGTGGCGACGGTGCGCTTGTAGTCTTCCTCATCGAGCGCGCCGTTGGAGCCGGCCGTCAATCTGGCGACCTCCGCCATCATGCGTCGCTGGTGCTTTTCGGTCTGTGCACCGGTGGCGTCGTTCTCCAGCACGATGTCGGCGGCTTCGTCGGGGTTCTCCTCGGCATATTTCCAGCCTTTCATGGAGGCGCGCACGAAGCGGACCATCCTGTCCCTGAAGGCCGGGTCGTCGAGCATGTCCTCCATCACGTAGAGGCCGTCTTCCAGGGTCGCGACGCCCTGATCCTCGTAACGGAAATTGACGAGATCATCCTGCGAGATGCCGGCATCGATCACCTGCCAGTATTCGTTATAGGTCATGGTGGAGATGCAGGCGGCCTGCTTCTGGATCAGCGGGTCGACGTTGAAGCCCTGCTTCAGGACCGTCACCCCGTCGGGCCCGCCTTCCGTCGGTATGCCGAGATGGCTCATCCAGGACAGGAACGGATATTCGTTGCCGAAGAACCAGACGCCGAGCGTCTTGCCCTTGAAGTCGTCCGGCCCGGTGACGTGGTTCTCCTTGAGACAGGTCAGCATCATGCCCGAGGATTTGAACGGCTGGGCGATATTGACCAGCGCGACGCCCTTCTCGCGGGTGGCGAGCGCGGAGGGCATCCAGTCGACGACGACATCCGCGCCGCCGCCGGCGATCACCTGCGCCGGCGCGATATCGGGGCCGCCCGGCTTGATCTCGACGTCGAGGCCTTCTTCCTCGTAGAAGCCCTTGTCCTTGGCGACGTAATAACCGCCGAACTGGGCCTGGGTAACCCATTTCAGTTGCAGCGTCACCTTGTCGGCGGCTGCGGCCTGGAACGCCGCCAGCGAGAATGCGCCGGCCAGAAGCATGGATGCGATTTTCGTATTCATGTGCAGTTCCCCTTTTATCGTTGCGTTATCACGACGCCTGTCCGCTGCGGACAGACGGGTGCCAGAAGGTGACGATCCGCTCGACGAGCGCCACCAACCCGTAGAAGGCCGATCCGGCGACGGCTGCCACCGCGATTTCGGCCCAGACCATGTCGACATTCATGCGCCCCACCTCCGTGGAGATGCGGAACCCCATGCCGACGATGGGGGTTCCGAAGAATTCGGCCACGATGGCGCCGATAAGGGCCAGCGTCGAATTGATCTTGAGCGCGTTGAAGATGAAAGGCCAGGCGGCGGGCAGCCTGAGCTTCACCAGCGTCTGCCGCCAGTCGGCGGCATAGGTCCGCATCAGGTCGCGTTCCATGTGGCTCGTGGCGGCAAGCCCGGTGACCGTGTTCACCAGCATGGGGAAGAAGGTCATGATCACGACAACGGCGACCTTCGATTGCCAGTCGAAGCCGAACCACATCACCATGATCGGCGCGACGCCGATGACGGGAAGGGCCGAAACGAAGTTTCCAAGCGGCAGCAGGCCTTTCTGAAGGAAAGGCGACCGGTCGATGAGGATGGCGACGAGAAAGCCGAGGCCGCAGCCGAGCGCATAGCCGGTCAGCACCGATTTCAGGAATGTCTGGCGGAAGTCGGCCCACAGGATCGGCAGCGATCCGATAAGCCGCGTCCAGATCATGCTCGGCGGCGGCAGCAGCACGGAGGGGATGGCAAAACCCCGCACGATGCCCTCCCAGAGCACCAGCACGGTGACGCCGAACAGCAAAGGCACGGCGACGCGGGCTGCGCGATCGGCCACCGGGGACCGGAATGTCCGGCGGACCAGCCGCTCGTTGAAGGCCCAGGCGGCAAGCCAGAAAAGGATGGCGGCGGTGAGGGGAAGCCAGTTCATGCCCGTGCTCCCATGCGCCGGAGAACGAGGGTATGGGCGATGCCGACGATCACCACCAGAAGGGCGGCGACGCCGGCCGCCATGAAGAGCGCCGCCCAGATCTGCACCGTCTGGCCGTAATAGGAGCCGGCAAGCAGCCGCGCGCCGAGACCGGCCACCGCGCCGGTCGGCAACTCGCCGACGATGGCCCCGACCAGCGAGATGGCGACGGCCACCTTCAGCGAGGTGAAGAGATAGGGCATGGAGGCGGGCCAGCGCAGTTTCCGGAATGTCTGGGCGGCCGAAGCGTTATAGGTGTGCATGAGGTCGAGCTGGCCCTGCTCCGGGCTGCGCAATCCCTTCACCATGCCCACGACGACCGGGAAGAAGGAGAGATAGGCGGAGATCAGCGCCTTCGGCATGAGGCCCGAAATCCCCACCGCGTTCAAAACGACGATGATCATCGGCGCGATGGCGAGGATGGGGATCGTCTGGCTGGCGATCACCCAGGGCATCAGCGACCGGTCCATCGCCCGGTTGTGCACGATCCCGACGGCCAGCAGGATGCCGAGTATCGCGCCCATGGCGAAGCCGAGAAGCGTGGCCGAAAGCGTGATCCAGGCATGATAGACGAGGCTGCGCTTCGAGGTGACGGCCTTGTTGACCGTGGTGTCCCAGAGTTCGGCGACGACCTGATGGGGCGCGGGCAGCACGGGGCGTTCCTGCGCGAGCGTCTTCGGCAGGATCTCCATGAAGCCGATCTGCGTGCCGGCGCGGGCCGCCGTATCGCGTTCGAAGGGTGCGTTGAGGACAACGGCGAAGACATACCAGAGCACGGTGATGGCGACCAGCACGGCGCCGATGGGAAGCAGGCGGTCCTTGACGAAGCTCTGTTGCCGCATGGTCAGTTCCTCGCCGGCGAGGGCATCAGCATGAGGCCCATGGAAAGGATGCCGAGGGCGACGCCGGCAAGCTGAGTGGCATTGAGGCGCTCGCCGAAGAACAGGAAGGCGATGATGTTGACGAGGAAAAGCTGGAGGATCGCCGATAGGGAGACGGCAAGGCCGAGCCCGCCCGCGCGCATCACCTTCAGCATCATCAGGTTGCCGATGACGTAGAGCGTCATCGACACCAGGAGATAGAGGCTGTTCGTCGTGCCGATATAGGCGCGCGACAAGGCCGCGGCGCTGATGAACACCGATGTCGCGCCGAAGAGCCAGAGCATATAGGGCAGCTGCATCAGGCGTGCTCCTCGTAGCTGTGGCCGGCGCGCAGGCCCTCGCGGACCCGCTGGGCGATGGCGAGGAACTCCGGCGTCTCGCGAATGCCGAGCGGCCGTTCGGCCGGCAAGGTGGAGACGATCACGTCGCTCACACGGCCGGGACGGGGGCTCATGACGACGATCTTCGTCGAGAGATAGACCGCCTCGGGAATGGAATGGGTGACGAAACAGATCGTCTTGCGGGTGGCGGCCCAGAGCTTGAGAAGCTGTTCGTTGAGATGGTCGCGCACGATCTCGTCGAGCGCGCCGAAAGGCTCGTCCATCAGCAGCAGGTCGGCGTCGAAGGCGAGCGCCCGGGCGATCGAGGCGCGTTGCTGCATGCCGCCGGAAAGCTGCCAGGGGTATTTCCGGCCGAAGCCGGACAGGTTGACGAGATCGAGCGTGCGCTCGATACGCGCCTGCCGATCCTCCTTCGAATAGCCCATGATCTCCAGCGGCAGGGCGATGTTCTTCTCGATCGTCCGCCAGGGATAGAGCCCGGCGGCCTGAAAGACATAGCCGTAGGCGCGGTTCCGGCGCGCCTCCGCGGGACTCATGCCGTTGACCGTGATACGGCCCGCTGTCGGCTTCTCGAGGTCGGCGATGACGCGCAGGAAGGTGGTCTTGCCGCAGCCCGACGGCCCGATGAATGAGACGAAGTCGCCCTTGCGGACATCGAGGTCGACGCCCGTCAGCGCATCGACCGGGCCGTCCGCGGTCTGGAAGGTGAGGCCGAGGCCTGTGGCCGAGACGACGGTTTCGGAAACGATGGTTTTCGGGAGGGCGTTCATCGGTCGGCGCCTTTCGTCGGAGGGGCTGCGGCAGGCTGCGACGCCCGCACGGCCGCTTTGTGCGCGGCGACGCCATCAGGATCGGATGGACGGCGGCGACAGGGGGATGGACGAGCCCATGCCGGTGGACGGAAAAGGGGGATATGCGGCACGGCGACCCTCACCTGCCGCACCGCATCAGCGGCCCCCAGCGGCTGCCGTCGTCAAAGCCGATGGTGATGCCGCCATGATCGGGCGTCAGCGTCAGCTCTGTCGGCGTCGGCGCGGGTGAACCCTCCTCGTGACAATCCGCCATGACGCGCACGGCGCCGCCGACCTCCCGGCCCGGGCCTGTGAAAACGCAGCGGGAGACGGCGGTGGTGACACCGTCGTCGTTCAGCAGGACGAAAATCTCCGCGCCGTCGCTTTCACCGGTGGCTGCATAGAGACAGCCTTCGGTGTCGCCATAGACGCCGTCGACGATGCCAGCCGCGGCCGGACCGGCCGTAAACGCAAGCGCGAGAATGGAGGCGGAAAAAGCGGGGCCGGGCGGGGTCATACGCCGCTCGCCGGGATGCCGCTCCGCTCCACCTTGCGGGGCGCGGTGATCTCCTTCCAGGTGGAAAGCGCCGTATTCACCGCCGGGAAGGGCGCGCGGCGAACGAATTTGCCATGACCCTCGCGGGTCTTCACCGCCGCTTCCTCGACGGCGACGACGCCGCGCGTCAGCGTGTAGCGCGGCAGGCCGGTCACCGTCTTGCCCTCGAAGACGTTGTAGTCGATCGCCGACTGCTGGGCGCCGGCGGAAATCGTTTTCGAGCGCTTCGGATCCCAGACCACGATATCCGCATCCGCGCCGGCGAGGATCGCGCCCTTCCTCGGATAGATATTGAGGATCTTGGCGATATTCGTGGAGGTGACGGCGACGAATTCGTTCATGGTGAGGCGGCCGGTGCGGACGCCGTGGGTCCAGAGCATCGGCATGCGGTCTTCCAGGCCGCCGGTGCCGTTGGGGATCTTGCGGAAATCGCCGACGCCGGTGCGCTTCTGCTCCGTGGTGAAGGCGCAATGGTCGGTGGCGACCACCTGCAGCGAGCCGCTGGCAAGGCCGGCCCAGAGCGAATCCTGATGCTGCCGGTTGCGGAACGGCGGGCTCATGACGCGGCGGGCGGAATGGTCCCAGTCCTTGTCGAAATATTCGCTCTCGTCGAGCGTCAGGTGCTGGATCAGCGGTTCGCCGAAGACGCGCATGCCGTTTTGCCGCGCGCGGCGGATCGCCTCGTGCGATTGCTCGCAGGAGGTGTGCACGACATAGAGCGGGCTGCCCGCCATGTCGGCGATGATGATGGCGCGGTTCGTGGCCTCGCCCTCGACCGACGGCGGCCGCGAATAGGCGTGGCCCTCCGGCCCGTCGTTGCCCTCATCCATCAGTTTCTGCTGCATGGCGGCGACGATGTCGCCGTTTTCGGCATGGACGAGCGGCAGTGCGCCGAGCGCCGCGCAGCGCTGGAAGGAGGCGAACATCTCGTCGTCGTTCACCATCAGCGCACCCTTGTAGGCCATGAAGTGCTTGAAGGTGTTGATGCCCTTTTCCTCGACCACCGTCTTCATCTCGTCGAACACCTGCTCGCCCCACCAGGTGACGGACATGTGGAAGGAATAGTCGCAATTGGCGCGGGTCGACTTGTTGTCCCAGCGTTTCAGCGCATCGAGTAGCGACTGGCCGGGCTCGGGAAGACAGAAGTCGACCACCATCGTCGTTCCGCCGGCAAGGGCTGCCCGGGTGCCGCTTTCGAAATCGTCGGTGGAATAGGTGCCCATGAAGGGCATTTCGAGATGCACATGCGGATCGATGCCGCCCGGCATGACATAGCAATCCGTCGCGTCCAGAACCTCGTCGCCGGAAAGATTCGGGCCGATCGCGGCGATCCTGCCGCTCTCGATCCTGACGTCCGCCTTATAGGTCAGGTCCGCCGTGACGATGGTTCCGCCCTTGATGACTATGCTCATGGTTGTTCCCCCGTTTTTTCAGGAATGGCCGGTCGAGAGGGCGGTTGCCGCCGGAAGCAGTCCCTCACTCCGCAATCCCCGCCGTCTCGATCACCGCATGAAGCAGCACGTCCGCGCCGGCGGCGGCCCATTCCTTCGAGATGTCCTCCGCCTCGTTGTGCGAGAGGCCGCCGACGCAGGGGCACATGATCATCGTGGCGGGCGCGACCCTGGCCGCCCAGCAGGCGTCGTGACCGGCGCCCGAGATGATGTTCATGTGGCTGTAGCCGAGATCGTTCGCGGCCTTGCGCACGGTTTCGACCAGCGCCGGATCGAAGGTCACGGGATCGAAATGGCCTACCGCCTCGACGGAGCAGCCGACGCCGAGCGCCTCGCAGATCTCCGGCGCTTCCGCCTCGATGCGCGCGCGCATGCCGTCGAGCTTCCCTTGATCCGGCGAGCGGATGTCGACGGTGAAGACGACCGTCCCCGGCAGTACGTTGCGCGAATTGGGCGAGAAGACCATCTGGCCGACGCCGCCGACGGCGCCCGGCTGGCTCTCCATGGCGACCGTCTGCACCATTTCGAGGATGCGGGCCATGGCGAGCCCGGCGTTGACGCGCAGGGCCATCGGCGTCGAGCCGGTATGGGCCTCGCGGCCGGTCAGCGTGAATTCCAGCCACCACAGGCCCTGACAGTGGGTGACGACGCCGATATCCTTCTTCTCGCTTTCGAGGATCGGACCCTGTTCGATGTGATATTCGAAATAGGCGTGCATCTTTCGTGCGCCGACTTCCTCGTCGCCGGCCCAGCCGATGCGCTTCAGTTCCTCGCCGAAAGTCCTGCCTTCCGGGTCCTTGCGGCCATAGGCGTAATCCTGTGAATGCACGCCGGCGAAGACGCCGGAGGCGAGCATGGCGGGGGCGAAGCGCGCGCCTTCCTCGTTCGTCCAGTTGGTGACGACGATCGGGTGCTTCGTTTCGATGCCGAGGTCGTTCAGCGAGCGGACGACCTCAAGGCCGGAAAGTACGCCGAGCACGCCGTCGTATTTGCCGCCGGTCGGCTGGGTGTCGAGGTGCGAGCCGACATAGACCGGCAGCGCCTGCGGGTCGGTCCCCGCGCGGGTCATGAACATGTTGCCCATGGTGTCGACACCCATCGTCAGGCCCGCCGCCTCGCACCAGGTCTGGAACAGGCGCCGGCCTTCGGCGTCGGCGTCGGTCAGGGTCTGGCGATTGTTGCCGCCGGCGACGCCGGGGCCGATCTTCGCCATGTCCATGAGGGAATCCCACAGGCGGTCCGCGTTGACACGCATGTTCTCGCCGGGTGCAGCCATGCCATATGCTCCCAAGTCTTCAGGCCCTCGCGGACCTTTATCTGTTCCCACCGGCTGGGGCGCGATTGTTGATTTTTGCTGCGCCTCCGGATCAGCGGTTGCCTTTGATCGGCAACTGCCCGATAATTTGACCGGTTGGTAAACATTACAGCTTCCACTGCGGCACTCAAGCCGAAAAACCAGAATCTCCGCGCCTGTGCCCAGAAATCGGGTCGGGAAAACTGGTGGATTTCACGGCACTTTCGTGTGTGGCAGGAGGCCCGGGAACGAGATGGCACTACCCAGAGCAGCACGGACGCAGCGGCGCACCCGCATTCAGGAGGAAAAGGAGGAACTGATCCTCGAGGCGGCGCTGGAAGTGTTCTCGCTGCACGGTTTCCGGGGCGCGACGGTCGACCAGATCGCCGAGGTGGCGGGCATGTCGAAACCGAACCTGCTTTACTACTTCCGCACCAAGGAGGCGATGCATCGGGCGTTGATCGGCCGTGTTCTCGACACCTGGCTCGATCCGCTGCGCGCCTTCGACGCCTCGGGCAACCCCGTTTCGGAAATTCGCGGCTATATCCGCCGCAAGCTGGAAATGTCGCGGGATTTTCCGCGGGAGAGCCGGCTTTTCGCCAATGAGGTGCTCCAGGGCGCGCCCAATATCGAAGACGAGCTGAAGGGGCCGCTGAAGACGCTCGTCGATGAGAAGGCGGCGGTGATCCGCGCCTGGATCAAGGCGGGCAAGATCGGCGATTGCGATCCCTATCACCTGATCTTCTCGATCTGGGCGACGACGCAGCATTACGCCGATTTCGACGTGCAGGTGCGGGCGGTGCTGGGGGAGGGGCTTGCCGGTGACGACCGTTTCGAGGCTGCGGCGTGGTTCCTTGAACAGCTTTTCCTCGGCGGTCTTGCGGTTCGCAGCGGGACGGGCGCGGCGTCGGCCTTCGATGCGGCCTGATCAGTCGGGCAGCGCCGCCATCAGCGCGAGGCCGCAGGCGGTGACGACCGCGCCGGCCAGGACCGGCAGGCTCGCCCAGCCGTGGCCGAGGATCCCTTCCAGCAGGATGATGAAGCTCGGCGTCAGATAGCCGTAGCCGAGCACCTTCGAGGCGGGCAGCCGCACCGCCGCATATTGCAGCAGCAGGAACGTGAAGGCGGTCGTCACCACCGCCAGATAGGCGACCGCGGCATGAACGCCGGCCGGCAGCGCGGTGAAGTCTGTGGCCGCAAGCTGCCGTGCGCCGGCCGGCATCAGCCAGAGCATGGCGAAGACGGTGACCCAGAGCCCGAAGACCATCGGATGCTCGCCCCGGTCGAAGCGGCGAATGAGCGGCACATAGAGCGCGTGACAGACGACGCCGACGAAGAAGATCATTTCGCCGCGGCCGATGTCGAAGGCGAAAATGGCGTCGATGTCGCCACGGAAAATTACCCAGACCGCTCCGGCGGCGGCTATGACCAGTCCGGCCAGGACGCCGGGGCGCGTCTTCTGGCCGAGCACCGGCAGCGCGAAACCGGCGCTCAGAAGCGGCATGAGGGTGAAGACCGCGCCGGTCGATACGGGGCTTGTGAATTCCAGCGCCACGAACATCGTCAGCATATAGAATGCGATCAGCCCGCCGAGCACCGCGAAGCGCCATGGCCGGTGCGGCAGGGCGATGGGCGTGCGGAAGATCGCGAATGTCATGAGGATCATGACCAGCGTGGTGAGGAGATAGCGCCACAGCATCAGCGGCGCGGCCTGCATATGCTGTGCCGCCAGCCCGCCGAAGGAAAAGGAACCGGCGATCAGCACGGCGAAGAGCAGCATCGCAAGATGGCCGCCGAACCTGTCGCGGGCGGAAATCACCCGCGTCGCCGGTGTGCTGGAGGGCATACGCTTCGTCAAGAAAGTGATCCTATGGTCTCTTGCGCACGCGGCGGACCGGAAATCGCCGCATTCGCCTGCCTCTTGGCACGGAAAGCGAAGAAGGGGAACCGCATGACGACCGCCGTGGAGTTCAAGGATACGACGCGCAAGACGAGTGAGCTGCTGGAGGACGTGATCGGCTCCATTCGCGGCGACTACGTCACATTGCGCGATCTGCTGGCGACGATGGGCGAGAACGGATTGCTGCTGCTTTGCGGATTCCTTTCGCTTCCCTTCCTGGTTCCGGTCTCGATCCCCGGCGTTTCGACGGTTTTCGGAGCCGGTATCGTGCTGGTCAGCGCGGCGGTCACGCTCAATCGCCTGCCATGGCTTCCCGGCCGGATCGCCGACCGGCGGCTGGAGAGCGGACGCCTCGTGCCGGTGCTGGAGCGCGGGGTGCGTTTTCTCAAGCGCATCGACCGGTTCTTCAAGCCGCGCCTGCCGTTCCTGACGAGCGGCGCAATGGTCAACCGGGTGAACGGTCTGGCTCTCATGGGCGCGGGCCTCCTGCTCATGCTGCCTTTGAGCCTCATTCCCTTTTCCAATACGCTGCCGGCCGTGGCGGCGCTCCTGCTTTCGGCCGGCATTTCGCAGCGCGACGGCCTTGTCGTGGCGGCCGGCTACGCGATGATCGCGCTGACGGTCGTCTATTTCGGGGCGATCGCCTTCGTCGCCTATAGCGCCGGGCAGAGTTTCAACCTGTTCGGCTGAAACGAAGACACCCCGCCGCCTGCCGGCGGAAGGGTGCGTTGGAGCGGCGGCGACTTACTCCGCCGCCTGGCGGGCCATCGGGTTGTTGGGATGGGTCGTCCAGTTGGCGTAATCGGGATCGACGGGCTTGCCGGTGCGCCGGTCGAGCGTGCCGGGTTCCAGGCCGACCATGGTGATGCAGTTGTCGACCGGACAGACGTTGACGCAGAGATTGCAGCCGACGCATTCTTCCTCCAGCACCTCGAAATGCCGGACGCCGTCGACGAACTGGGTGATCGCCTGATGCGAGGTGTCCTCGCAGGCGATGTGGCAGCGGCCGCATTTGATGCAGGCGTCCTGATCGATGCGCGCCTTGGCGACATAGTTGAGGTTGAGATACTGCCAGTCCGTGATGTTCGGCACGGCGCGGCCGACGATATCGGCAAGACTCCGGTGCCCTTTGGCGTCCATCCAGCCCGACAGGCCGGTGATCATCTCCTCGACGATCTTGAAGCCATAGGTCATGGCGGCGGTGCAGACCTGCACATTGCCCGCGCCGAGCGCCAGGAATTCGGCGGCGTCCCGCCATGTCGTCACGCCGCCGATGCCGGAGATCGGCAGGCTGCGGGTTTCCGGGTCGCGGGCAATCTCGGCCACCATGTTGAGGGCGATGGGTTTCACCGCCGGGCCGCAATAGCCGCCATGGCTGCCCTTGCCGCCGATGGAGGGCTCGGGCGAGAAACTGTCGAGATCGACGGAGGTGATCGAGTTGATGGTGTTGATCAGCGACACGGCGTCGGTGCCGCCGGCGTGGGCGGCGCGGGCGGGCTTGCGGATGTCGGTGATGTTCGGCGTCAGCTTGGTGATGACCGGCATGCGGGTATATTGCTTGCACCAGCGCACGACCATTTCGATATATTCCGGCACCTGACCGACCGCCGCCCCCATGCCGCGTTCGGACATGCCGTGGGGACAGCCGAAATTCAGCTCGATGCCGTCGGCTCCCGTCTCCTCGACGAGCGGCAGGATCGCCTTCCACTCCTCCTCGACGCAGGGCACCATGATCGAGGCGACGAGCGCCCGGTCCGGCCAGTTCATCTTCACCTGCTTCATCTCGCGCAGGTTCACATAGAGATCGCGGTCGGTGATAAGCTCGATGTTGTTGAGGCCGAGAAGCCGGCGGTCGGCGCCCCAGATCGCCCCGTAGCGCGGGCCGTTGACGTTGACGACCGGCGGTCCTTCCGAACCGAGGGTCTTCCAAACCACGCCGCCCCAGCCGGCCCTGAAGGCGCGCTCGACATTATAGGCCTTGTCGGTCGGCGGCGCGGAGGCGAGCCAGAAGGGATTGGGCGAGGCGATGCCGGCGAAGGTGCTGCGAAGATCAGCCATGTCTCTCACTCCCTCAGGCGACGGCCACGGCCTGCCGCGTGTCCGCGGTCAGCGCCCGGTTGATGGATTCGGCCGCATCGCGACCCTGTGCGACGGAGGTGACCGTCAGGTCTTCGCCGGCCCGCACGCAATCGCCGCCCGCCCAGACATTGGCCATGGAGGTGCGCCCGTCGGCATCGACGGCGATGCGGCCGCCGGTCATGGCGAGGCTGGCGAGACCCCCGGCCGCGAAGGTCTGGCCGATCGCCTTGAAGACCTGATCCGCCGCCAGAATGCCGATCTCGCCCGTTCCGGAAAGCCGGCCGTCGCGCAGTTCGGTATATTCCACCTCGACGCCGGCCACGCGGCCCTCGCGGGCGACGATGCGGCGCGGTTGCAGCCAGTGGCGGATCGTCACGCCCTTCGAGGTGGCCAGATCCTGCTCGAAGGGCGAAGCGTTCATATGCTCCTTGCCGCGGCGGTAGCAGATCGTCACGTCTTCCGCGCCGAGCAGTTTCGCCTGCACGGCGGCGTCGATGGCGGTCATGCCGCCGCCGATGACGACGACGCGCCGCCCGACGGGGATTTCAGCCTTGTCCTGCGCCTGACGCAGCCCGGCGATGAAATCGACCGCGTCGACCACGCCGGCCAGGTTTTCGCCCTCGACGTCGAGGCCGTTGACGCCGGCAAGGCCGATGCCGAGGAAGACGGCGTCGAAATTGGCCATCAGGTCGGAAAGCGTGAAGTCTCGCCCCAGCTTCACGCCGTGTTTGACCTCGATGCCGCCGATGGAGAGTACATAGTCGACCTCCCGTTGCGCGAAATCATCGACCGTCTTGTAGGTGGCGATGCCGTATTCATTGAGGCCGCCGGATTTTTCGCGTGCCTCGAGGATCACGACGTCATGGCCCTTCAGCGCGAGACGGTGGGCGCAGGCAAGCCCGGCCGGCCCCGCTCCGACCACCGCGACCGCCTTTCCGCTGCGTTCGGGACGCCTGTAGAACGGATGGCCGGCGGCAAGCGCCACATCGGTTGCATGGCGTTGCAGACGGCCGATCTCCACCGGACGGCTTTCGGCCGTGTTGCGCACGCAGGCCTGCTCGCACAGCGTTTCGGTGGGACAGACCCGGGCGCACATGCCGCCGAGGATGTTCTGATCGAAGATCGTCCTGGCGGAACCGAGCGGATTGCCGGTCGAGATCTGGCGGATGAACATCGGAATGTCGATGGCGGTGGGACAGGCCGTCACGCAGGGCGCATCATGGCAGAAGTAACAGCGGTCGGCGGCGACAAGGGCCTCGTGCCGGTCGAGGGGTGGGTGAAGATCGGAGAAGTTTCTCTCGTAATCGGCGGGCGCAAGCCGCCCTCCGTGGATCCCAGATTGCGTCGTTCCCATTTTTATCTCCCATTCGCGTGGGCTTTGAATGGGTGAACGGTAACCCAGCTTTATTTTTTTATCAAACGGTAAAATTTCGGGAAACGCCGGATTCTCAGGTGTTGCAGCGCAATAAACCCTGACGCGGCGCGTCATGTTTTTGCTCCGGACAACGGCCGGAGGGTCATCGGCCGGTCCGTTTGCCTGGCCTCGGGCGTTTGACAGAATGGCCGGTTTGATGGCAGCAGTTCGAACAAAGGGCGGGTCAGGTCATGGCGAAGCGGATGGAAGCCGGCGGGCGGCTGGATGATGCGGCAAGAGCCGGCTGGCTTTATTATGTCGCCGGCCGCACGCAGGACGAGATCGCCACGGCGATGGGGATTTCCCGTCAGTCGGCGCAGCGGCTGGTGTCGCTGGCGGTCGCCGAACGGCTGATCAAGGTGCGTCTCGATCATCCGATCGCCGCCTGTATGGAACTTGGCGAGGCCCTGCGCGAGCGGTTCGATCTTGTCCATGTGGACGTGGTGCCGGCCGATCCCGGCTCATCCTCGACGACGGTCGGCATCGCCGAGGCGGGCGCTGCGGAAATCGAGCGCTGGCTCAGGAAGACCGATCCGATCGTGCTGGCGGTCGGCACGGGGCGTACGCTCAAGGCCGCCATCGACCAGCTGCCGCCGATGGAATGCCCGCAGCACCGGATCCTGTCGCTGACCGGCAATATCGGTCCCGACGGTTCGGCCGCCTATTACAACGTCATCTTCTCCATGGCGGATGCGGTCAAGGCGCGGCATTATCCGATGCCGCTGCCAGTTCTCGTCTCCTCGGCCGAGGAGCGGGCGCTGCTGCATCGCCAGAGCCTCGTGCAATCCACCCTGAAGCTTGGACGCGAGGCGGACGCGGTCTTCGTCGGTATCGGCGAACTGGGGGCGGACGCACCGCTTTGCCTCGACGGTTTCCTCGATCCGCAGGAAATGGCGCGGCTGATGGACGAGGGGGCGGCGGGCGAGATCTGCGGCTGGATGTTCGATCGGGACGGCCGCTTGCTCGACGGCAGCATCAACGAACGTGTCGCCTCGGTGCCGTTGCCGTCCCGCGAGACGACGACGGTCGTGGGTCTTGCCAAGGGCGCGCGCAAATATGCGGCGCTGCTGGCGGCCTTGCGCGGTCGCATGATCAACGGTGTCATCACCGACGAGACGACCGCGCGCCACCTGCTGGCCGCCTGAGCGGCCTTTATCCCCGCAAATTTCCGAATGGATTCAAGTTGCAGGCTGCCACTTGTGCACCGCAGCATTGAATGACCGTTGACTCGCGCCATGGAAATGTGAGTAATTGCCCATGAGCGAAGCAAATGCTCATAACCTTCCGGGGAGGATACGATGAATTTGAGAACCCTAATGCTGGGCGCGAGCACGGCGGCTCTGCTTTGCGGTTTCGCCCATGCCGAGACGCTGACGATCGCCACGGTCAACAATGGCGACATGATCCGCATGCAGGGGCTGACGGACGACTTCACGACGAAGAATCCGGATATTCAGGTCGAGTGGGTCACGCTTGAGGAAAACGTGCTGCGCGAGCGCGTGACCACCGACATCGCGACGAAGGGCGGCCAGTACGACATCGTCACGATCGGCAACTACGAGGTCCCGATCTGGGCGAAGCAGGGCTGGCTGGTCGCGCTCGACGGGCTTGGCGACGATTACGATGTCGACGATCTGCTGCCGGCGATCCGCGGCGGCCTGTCGCTGGACGGCAAGCTCTATGCCGCGCCGTTCTACGGCGAATCCGCCATGATCATGTATCGCAAGGACCTGTTCGAGAAGGCCGGTCTCACCATGCCGGATTCCCCGACCTGGGAATTCATCGGCGAGGCCGCCCGCAAGATCACCGACCGCGATGCGGACGTCAACGGCATCTGCCTGCGCGGCAAGGCCGGCTGGGGCGAGAACATGGCGTTCCTCACCGCACTCGACAACTCCTTCGGAGGCCGCTGGTTCGACGAGAACTGGCAGCCGCAGTTCGACCAGCCGGAATGGAAGGCTTCCCTCCAGTTCTACGTCGACATGATGAAGGACGCCGGCCCGCAGGGCGCCTCCTCGAACGGCTTCAACGAGAACCTGACGCTGTTCCAGCAGGGCAAGTGCGGCATGTGGATCGACGCGACGGTCGCCGCCTCCTTCGTATCCAACCCGAACGACTCGACGGTCGCCGACAAGGTCGGTTACGCGATCTTCCCGGATACCGGCAACGGCAACCACGGCCATTGGCTGTGGTCGTGGAACCTCGCCGTTCCGGCAAGCTCGACCAAGGCCGAGGCCGCGCAGAAGTTCATTTCCTGGGCGACCGACAAGGCCTATACGGAACTCGTCGCCAGCAAGGAAGGCTGGGCGAACGTTCCTCCGGGCACGCGCACCTCGCTCTACAAGAACGCCGAGTACCAGAAGGCGGCTCCCTTCGCGGCGCCGACCCTTGCGGCGATGGACGCAGCCGACATCACCAAGCCCTCGGTCAAGCCGGTGCCCTATACGGGTGGCCAGTTTGTGGCGATCCCCGAGTTCCAGAGCCTCGGCACGACGGTGGGCCAGCTCTTCTCGGCGGTGCTTGCGGGCCAGTCTTCCGTGGATGACGCGCTTGCGCAGGCCCAGACGATCGCTGTGCGCGAGATGACACGCGCCGGTTACATCAAGTGATGCGAAAAGCCGGGGTGCGGCTATAATTCCTGCGGGGACCTCTTTTCTGCGAAGAGGAAAACAACAGGCCGCACCACGCGCCCCTCTCCCCGTTTTCGGGGAGAGGATGCCGGCGGGCAGGCAGGATGCGGGATTGCGCCCTGCCGAACGCAAAAGGGACTTGTGGCGGCCGGAGGTTCCGGCCAATCGGGAGGGGCCGTCTCATGGCGACGGAAAATACGCGTGGTCTGGCGCGGCTGATGCTGGCGCCGTCTGTGGTGTTGCTTTTGGTCTGGATGGTCGTGCCGCTGGCGATGACGCTGTGGTTCTCGTTCCAGAACTACAACCTCCTGAACCCGGCCAATGTCAGCTGGGCCGGGCTCTTCAACTATCAGTATTTCTATACCGATCCGGCGTTTTTCCAGTCGATCTGGAACACGCTTCTGATCGTCGGCGGGGTGCTGCTGATCACCGTGGTCGGCGGTATCGCCATCGCGTTGATGCTCGACCAGCCGATGTGGGGGCAGGGGATCGTGCGGATCATGATCATCTCGCCGTTCTTCGTCATGCCGCCGGTGGCCGCGCTCATCTGGAAGAACATGATCATGCATCCGGGATACGGGGTGCTGGCGGACATCAACCGGGCGCTCGGCTTCCAGCCGGTGGACTGGTTCGCGCAATATCCGCTGTTCTCGATCATCATCATCGTCGCCTGGCAGTGGCTGCCCTTCGCCACGCTGATCCTGCTCACGGCGCTGCAATCGCTTGACGGAGAGCAGGTGGAGGCGGCGGAAATGGACGGCGCGGGCGCCTTCAGCCGGTTCGTCTATCTGACGCTGCCGCATCTGGCGCGCGCCGTCACCGTGGTGATCCTGATCCAGACGATCTTTCTGCTCGGCGTCTATGCGGAAATTCTCGTCACCACCAATGGCGGGCCGGGCTACGCTTCGACCAACCTGCCGTTCCTGATCTACCGTACTGCGCTTCTCGGCTACGATGTCGGCGGCGCGTCGGCCGGCGGCATCATCGCCGTCATCCTCGCCAATGTCGTCGCCATCTTCCTGATGCGCGCCGTCGGCAAGAACCTCGACAAGTAAGGACAGGAGGAGATCATGGCCCGCGCCGTTTCAAACCGCCGCAAGACCATCGCGACGATCGTCGCCTGGCTCGTTGCGCTGATCATCTTCTTCCCGATCCTCTATACCGTCCTGACCTCGCTGAAGACGGAACCGGAGGCCATCCAGGGCTTCAGCCTCGTGCCGTCCTTCACGCTGGAAAGCTACGTGACGGTGCATACCCAGCGCGACTACTTCAAGCCCTTCATGAATTCGGTCGTGCTGTCGCTCGGCTCGACGCTGCTGGCGCTTCTGGTGGCCGTGCCGGCGGCCTGGTCGATGGCCTTCTCGCCGACCCGGCGCACCAAGGACATCCTGCTCTGGATGCTGTCGACCAAGATGATGCCGGCGGTGGCGGTGCTGGTGCCGATCTACCTGATCTTCCGCGACTTCGGCCTGCTGGACACGCGGATCGGCCTCACCATCATGCTGACGCTGATCAACCTGCCGATCGTCGTGTGGATGCTCTATACCTATTTCCGCGAAATCCCCGGCGAGATCCTGGAGGCGGCGCGGATGGACGGCGCTTCTCTCTGGGGCGAGATCGTCTATGTCCTGACGCCGATGGCCGTGCCGGGGATCGCCTCGACCATGCTGCTGAACATCATTCTTGCGTGGAACGAGGCCTTCTGGACGATCCGGCTGACGACGACCAACGCCGCGCCGCTGACGGCCTTCATCACGTCATTCTCCAGCCCGCAGGGGCTGTTCTGGGCGAAACTCTCGGCGGCCTCGACGCTTGCCATCGCGCCCATCCTGATCATGGGCTGGTTCAGCCAGAAACAACTTGTCCGCGGCCTCACCTTCGGCGCCGTGAAGTAAGACGAACGAAAGACCGGCCAAACGACCGGGGAGGGAACCCATGGGCAGGATCGTCCTGAAAAACGTCAACAAGAGCTTCGGCACCACACAGGTCATTCCGGGCATCGACCTCACGATCGAGGATGGAGAATTCGTGGTCTTCGTCGGCCCCTCGGGCTGCGGCAAGTCCACGCTGCTCCGCCTCATCGCGGGTCTTGAGGATACGACGGGCGGCACAATCGAGATCGACGGCAAGGATGTGACGAGCGCTGCTCCGGCCCGGCGGGGACTGGCCATGGTGTTCCAGTCCTACGCGCTCTATCCGCATATGTCGGTGAAGAACAATATCGCCTTTCCGCTGAAGATGGCCAAGGTGAGCCCCGAGGTGATCGACAGGAAGGTGACGGAGGCCGCCCGGGTGCTGAACCTCACCGACTATCTGGAGCGCCGGCCGGGACAACTGTCGGGCGGGCAGCGCCAGCGCGTGGCCATCGGCCGGGCGATCGTGCGCGAGCCGTCGGCCTTTCTCTTCGACGAGCCGCTGTCGAACCTCGATGCGGCGCTGCGTGGGACGATGCGGCTGGAAATCAGCGAATTGCACCAGAGCCTCAAGACCACGATGGTCTATGTCACGCACGACCAGGTGGAAGCCATGACGATGGCGAACAAGATCGTCGTGCTGAACGCCGGCAACATCGAGCAGGTCGGCTCGCCGCTCGATCTCTACAATCGGCCGGACAACCTGTTCGTGGCCGGCTTTATCGGGTCGCCGCGGATGAATTTCGTCAAGGGTGGTGCTGCCGAGCCCTTCGGCGCGCATACGGTCGGCATCCGGCCGGAGCACATCCGCCTGTCGAAGGAGAGCGGCCGCTGGAAAGGCACCGTCGGCGTCGCCGAGCATCTGGGCTCCGACACCTTCCTGCATGTCAACGCCGGGGAGATCGGCATCCTCACGGTGCGGGCGTCCGGCGATTTCACCGGCAGTCACGGCGATACCGTTTTCCTCGATCCCGAGGACAGCCGCATCCATCGCTTCGACGCCGCCGGAAAGGCGATCCGATGAAAAGGCTGGAAGGCAGGAGTGCGCTGATCACCGGTTCGGCGCGCGGCATCGGCCGGGCGTTCGCCGAGGCCTACGTGCGCGAGGGCGCGCGCGTCGCCATCGCCGACATCAATATCGAGCGGGCGCGCGCGAGCGCCGGTGAAATCGGCGCGGCCGCCTATGCGGTGGAAATGGATGTGACGCGGCAGGACTCCATCGACGCGGCGGTCGCGGCCTGCGTGGCCGAGGCCGGCGGCATCGACATCCTCGTCAACAATGCCGCGCTGTTCGATCTCGCGCCGATCGTCGAAATCACCCGCGAGAGCTACGAGCGGCTGTTCGCCATCAATGTGTCCGGTACGCTGTTCACCATGCAGGCCGTGGCGAAACAGATGATCGCGCAGGGCCGTGGCGGCAAGATCATCAACATGGCGAGCCAGGCCGGCCGGCGTGGCGAGGCGCTTGTGGCGGTCTACTGCGCCACCAAGGCCGCGGTGATCAGCCTCACCCAGTCGGCCGGGCTCAATCTGATCCGGCACGGCATCAATGTGAACGCCATCGCCCCCGGCGTGGTCGACGGCGAGCATTGGGACGGCGTCGACGCGCTTTTCGCCAGATATGAGAAGCGGCCGTCCGGCGAAAAGAAGAAGCTGGTCGGCGAGGCCGTTCCCTACGGTCGCATGGGGACGGCTGCGGATCTGACCGGCATGGCTGTCTTCCTCGCTTCCGCCGAGAGCGATTACATCGTCGCCCAGACCTACAATGTCGACGGCGGCAACTGGATGAGCTGATCCGCGCGGGCGCGCGGCGAGGCCATGACGACACCAGAGCGGGATGCGGAGAAATGGAGCGCGGTTTTCCGCCCGCATCCCGTTCTATCACTTTGGAATCGGTCGCGTTCATGAATTCCGGTCGAGCCGCCCCGAATTCATCGCGATCAAGGCAGGACCGGCCCTTGACCCGGTCCGGAAGGATTGGATCATGACCACGAAACTGTCGCTCGCCAACCTTGAGGATATTGCGCAGAAAGCGGGCGTTCCGGCCTATGACCGTTCCGCGCTCAGGGCCGGTATCGTGCATTTCGGCATCGGCAATTTCCATCGGGCGCATCAGGCGGTCTATCTCGACGATCTATTCAACCTCGGCGAAGATCACGACTGGGCCATCGTGGGCGCCGGTGTCCTGCCGTCGGACGCGGCGATGCGCGACAAGCTGACGGCCCAGGACCTGCTGACCACGGTGGTCGAGCAGGACAACAACCGCAGCGGCGCGCGCATCACCGGGGCGATGATCGGCTATCTCCAGCCGGGCGACGTGGCGGCGATCGTCGGACAGCTTTCCGACCCGGCGATCCGCATCGTCTCCCTGACGATCACCGAGGGCGGTTATTTCATCGATCCTGCCTCGGGGGTCTTCAATCCGGCCCATCCGGCGATCGTCGCCGACGCCGCCGCCCCGTCCGCGCCGAAGACGGTTTTCGGCCTCATCGCCGCCGGGCTCAAGGCCCGCAGAGACCAGGGCATCGCGCCCTTCACCGTCATGTCCTGCGACAATATTCCCGGCAACGGCGAGGTGACCCATGCGGCCGTGACGGGGCTTGCCCGCCTGTCCGACCCCGCACTTGCCGACTGGATCGATGCGAATGTCGCCTTTCCGAACGGCATGGTCGACCGCATCACTCCGGCCACGGGCGAACGGGAAATCGGCATCGTCGCCTCGCAATACGGCATCGATGATCAATGGCCGGTCTTCTGCGAGGAGTTCAAGCAGTGGGTTCTGGAAGACCGCTTCCCGCAGGGCCGGCCCGCGCTGGAAAAGGTCGGCGTGCAGTTCGTGCCGGACGTGGCTCCCTACGAGCACATGAAGATCCGCATCCTCAACGGCGGCCATGCGGCCATCGCCTATCCGGCGGCACTGCTCGACATCCATTTCGTGCATGAGGCGATGGAGGACGCGGATATCCGCGCCTTTCTCGCCAAGCTGGAGCATGAGGAGATCATTCCGGTCATTCCCCCGGTTCCCGATACCGATCTCGGCGACTATTTCGATCTGATCGAGCGGCGCTTTTCCAATCCGAAGATCGGCGACACCATTCCGCGGCTTGCCCAGGACGGTTCCAACCGGCAGCCGAAATTCATTCTGCCGTCGACCGCCGACCGGCTTTCCCGGGGCGAGGATGTCGTCGGCCTGGCGCTGGTCTCGGCGCTGTGGTGCCGCTATTCGGCCGGCACCACCGATAGCGGCAGGGCCATCGCTTTCAACGACGCCAACGCCGAACGGCTACAGGCGGCGGCGCTGAAGGCGCAGGACGATCCGGACGCCTTCCTCGCGCTTTCCGATATTTTCGGCGAGGTCGCGGGCTCCACCCTGTTCCGGCGGCGCTTCGCCCATGCCCTGCGCACGCTTTACGAAAAGGGAACGCGCGAGACCCTGAAGCTCTATATCGGCGGCGGACTGGCCGGATAGGAACCCGGCCGATCCGGGCGGCAACGGAGTGAGGGAATGGATGCGCGCACGACGGAACTGGTGATTTTCGACTGCGACGGCGTGCTGGTCGACAGCGAGCCGATTTCCGTCGCCGTGCTGGTCGAGGCGCTGGCGGCGGCCGGCGTGGAGATGAGCGAGGAGGAAGCCTATGAGCGCTTTCTCGGCCGCAGCCTCAAGAGCATGTCGGAAATCCTGCGCGACGAGCACGGGCTTTCCGTCGACGCGCGGTTCCTCGACAGGATGCGCCAGCGGCTCTACGAGCGCTTCCGCGCCGAGTTGAAGCCGATCGAGGGACTGGCCGAGACCGTCGATCGGCTGCCGGTCGCCTGTTGCGTCGCCTCGTCGAGCCAACCGGAGCGGATTCGCCTTTCCCTCACGGTCACGGGACTGCTGGCTCGCTTCGAGCCGCATATCTTCAGCGCCACCATGGTGACGCACGGCAAGCCCGCGCCCGACCTCTTCCTTCACGCCGCCGCCGCCATGGGCGCGCCGCCGGAACGTTGCGTCGTCGTGGAAGACAGTCCGGCCGGCATCGAGGCGGCAAAGGCGGCCGGCATGCGCGTCGTCGCCTTCGCCGGCGGGTCGCATGCCCGCAACGATCGCCATCGCGCGACGCTGCGCGCGCTTACTCCGGACGCCCTGTTTGACGACATGCGGGATTTGTTACAGTTTGTCGGCCGGTAACAGGGCGGCAGGAAAGACGATTGATGCGCGATCTGATCGTGGCGGTGGATATCGGCACAGCTAGCGCGCGGGCGGGGGTGTTCGACCGGGGCGGCGCGATGCTCGCGCGGGCGGATCGTCCCATCGCCATGCGCCGGCCGCGCGAAAATCATGCCGACCACGATTCCGAGGATATCTGGCGCGCCGTCTGCGCCTCGGTGCGCGAGGCCTGCGGGCTGGCCGGCGTGGCGGCGGGACGCGTGGCGGCGATCGGTTTCGACGCCACCTGCTCGCTCGTCGTGCGCGACCGGGCCGGCCGGCCGCTGGCCGTTTCCGAAGACGGCGACGAGCGCTGGGACACCATCGTCTGGCTTGATCATCGGGCGCTGGCGGAGGCCGATTTCTGCACGGCGACCCGGCACCCCGCCCTCCTTCATGCCGGCGAGGTCATGTCGCCCGAAATGCAGATGCCGAAGCTGATGTGGCTGAAGCGGAACCGACCGGAGCAATGGGCGCGGGCCGGCTATTTCTTCGATCTTGCGGATTTCGTGACCTGGCGGGCGACGGGTTCGCCCGCGAGATCGCGCTGCACCACCACGGCGAAATGGAACTATCTGGCGCATGAGGCGCAGCCTTGGAACGAAAGCTTCCTTGCGGCGATCGGGTTGTCCGATCTGACCGGGCGGGGCGGGCTGCCGACGGAGACGCTGCCGGCCGGCCGGCCGGTGGGGCGGCTGACCCGCGAAGCGGCGGCGGAACTCGGCCTCGATGACGGCGTGGTGGCCGGCGCCGGCCTCATCGATGCCTATGCGGGCGCGCTCGGCGTTCTCGGTCCCTATGCCGGCACGCCGGACGTATTGGAGCGCCAGTTCGCGCTGGTCGGCGGCACGTCGAGCTGCATCGTCGCGCTGTCGCGGCAGATGAAGCCGGGCTTCGGGCTCTGGGGCCCCTATTACGAAGCCGCGCTTCCCGGCTTCTGGCTGATGGAAGGCGGGCAATCGGCGGCGGGCGCGCTGCTCGATCATCTCGTGCGCGGCCACAGCGCCGGCGGCGAGCCGACTGCGGCCCGGCATGCGGAGATCGTGGCGCGGATCGCGGCGTTACGGCGGGAGGAGGGGGCGGCTTTCGCGGCGCGGCTGCACGTTCTCCCCGATTTCCACGGCAATCGCTCGCCGTTTGGCGATCCCCATGCGCTGGGCGTGATCAGCGGCCTGACGCTCGATGCCTCCTTCGACGGGCTCTGCCGGCTTTACTGGCGTAGCGCCATCGCCATCGCGCTTGGTATCCGTCATGTCCTTGAACAGTTCGAAGCCTGCGGCTATGCGCCCGAGGCGCTTCATCTGACCGGGGGGCACTTGCGTAACCCCCTCCTGACGGAACTCTACCGCGACGTCACGGGCCGTCCGCTCGTGGTGACGCATGAGGGCGATGGGATGCTGCTCGGAACGGCTATGACGGCGGCCGTCGCGGGTGGGCTCTATTCCGATCTCGCCGCTGCCGGAGCGGCGATGTATCCGGGCGGCCGGACGCTTTTTCCGGATCCCGGCCGCAAGGCCGGCTACGATCGCGACTACCGCCGCTTCCTCACGCTCCATCGCCATCGCCGCGAACTGGAGGCGATCAACTGAGGAACCGGGTGACGGACGGATCTCGAAGAATTTTATCGCAGCGGGAACAAAGCGCGGGCGGACGGGTTTTAAAGGTGTCGCGGCCAGCGCATTCCCCCGATGCGAGGCCCTCGGCCGCAGACATAACCACGATACCGTTCCCCCTCCGGTCCGTGGAATTGAAGACAGCCAGCGCTTCCCGGCGCTGGCTGTTTCGTTAGGCGAACGTCGAATTCTTCCTCGACGGGAGACAAAGGCGGCGGCGGCGAGGCCGAAGCCTGCCGCCGCCGACCGCCGCGCGGGGCTACCGGGAGGAGGGTCAGGCCGCCGCGTGGGTCTGGGGCGTGAAAAGCAGCGCCTGATTGATGAGGACCTTCACCTGCTCGGTGTTGAACGGCTTGGAGACGAGAAAAGCCGGTTCGGGGCACTCGCCTGTCAGCAGGCGCTCGGGATAGGCGGTGATGAAGATCACCGGGATATTGGTTCGCGACAGGATGGTGTTGACGGCGCTGATGCCGGAACTGCCATCCGCCAGTTTCACGTCGGCGAGCACCAGACCCGGATGACTGTGGGCCCAGAGGGCTTCGGCTTCGGCCTGCGTACGGGCGATGCCGGTGACCCGGTGGCCCATGCCGTTGACCATATGGGCGAGGTCCAGGGCGATCAGCGGCTCGTCCTCGATGATCATGATGCCGGTCTGCGCCTGCGCGGCGATTTCGGCGAAGGCGCCGTCGAGCAGGCCGCGGATCGTTGCCCCGTCGCTGTCCAGGATATGGGCGGTTTCCTCGACGCCAAAGCCCTCGACGGTGGCGAGAAGCAGGGCCTGGCGGCCGATGGGCGGCACGCCGGAAAGATCGAAGGGGGCTTCCCCGCCGGGGACGACCGCGCCGCGGGTCATCGAGATCGGAAAGGATGCGATGATACGGCTCAGCAGACCGAACAATACGGTCTTGTCATCGCCGTCCTGCGGCATCGCGCCCGGGTCGACGAGGATGGTCTCAAGCGTTGCGGCGACATAGGCATCGCCGGAAGACTGGGTGCCCGTCAGCGCGCGCGCGTAGCGACGGAGGGCCGGCAGATGCGGGCCGATACGGTCGGAAAGCGACATGATATGTTCCCTGTTTCATTATTCGATCGATTATTCTGGACGGGAAACGCCTGAGCCGATTTTCAGTTCCGGTTTAGGGAACTTTTTTTCCCTCCGCGCATTTCCGGCCGGAGCAATGCAGAAATCTGCGGTATAGTGAGGATGGTAGCCGGAAAGTGGCAAGCGTGAACAGAAAGAAGATGTCAGTGGCCGAGGACTCGGCGAAACCCAACGATCCAAACGCTCAGATTGCGTTAAGGCTAAAGAAATTCTACCAGTCCGCGCAAGAGGAAACTATTCCGCGGCGGTTTCTGGAACTTCTGGAAAAGCTGGATGCCGTTGAACGCGGCGCGCAACGGACCGAGTGAGGGGTTGATGGTTCAGGAGCAGACCAATTTCAAGCGGGAACTGCTTGCGGTTCTTCCCAGCCTTCGGGCTTTCGCCATATCGCTGACAGGACGGCATGACCAGGCGGACGATCTGGTGCAGGACACGATCATGAAGGCCTGGGCGAAGCAGGAACAGTTCGAAATGGGAACGAACATGAAGGCCTGGCTGTTCACCATCCTGCGCAACGAGCTTTACAGCAAGCTTCGCAAGCGTGGCCGCGAGGTGCAGGACAGCGACGGCGTCTTCACGGAAAATCTTGCCCAGCATCCGGCCCAATACGGGTCGATGGACATGCAGGATTTCAAGAAGGCGCTGGAAAAGCTGTCGGACGAACAGCGCGAGGCGATCATTCTGGTCGGGGCGTCGGGCTTTTCCTATGAAGAGGCGGCCGAAATCTGCGGTTGCGCGCTCGGTACGATCAAGAGCCGCGTCAATCGCGCCCGCCAGCGCTTGCAGGAACTGTTGCAAGTGGATGGCGAGAGCGATTACGGTCCCGATGCGGTTTCCGCCCCGGTCACGTCGCGGGCATTCGTTTCCTGAGCCGCGATCTGATCGAGGCCAGCCGGCAGAGCGTGAAGATGCGCGCGGAATTACCTACCGAAGGCTTATGGGAAAGAAAAACGCCATATCCTGGTCCGAGGTCGAGAGGACGCTGAATGCCCCCGACCGGCTTGCCGGACTGGAGGCGGCGTTGCCCGTACGGCCGGGGCCGGATCCGGATTTCGACGACATCGCCGCGCTTGCGGCGGAACAGTTCGAGGTTCCGCTCGCGCTCGTCACGGTGCTCGGTCCCGAGGATCAATGGTTTCTCGCCCGCGTCGGCACAAGCGATATAAGGGCGCCGTCGCGCGATTCCTTTTGCGTGCGGATGCTTGCTGCATCCGGCCAGCGGCCGCTTGCTGTCGGGGACGCCACGCTGCATCCGGGATTTTCGCATCTTCCGGGCGTGATCGACGCGCCGCATCTGCGCTTTTATGCCGGTGCACCCATCCTGATGGATGGCCAGGCGGTGGGAACCGTCTGCGTTTTCGATACCGAACCGCGCGATGTTCCTCCGCCGGCCGCCCTTGAGCGGCTGGTCCGGCTTGCGGCGCTTGCGGCGTCGCTGTTGCGGCTGAAGGAGGAAGCCCGTCGCCGTGCGCAGGCCGTCGAGGTCTCCCGGCAGGAAGGACAACGGCATGTGCTGGCGCTCGATGCGGCCAATGTCGCAAGCTGGCAGTGGGATCTGTCGACCGGCTACGTTTCCGGCAACGAGACCTTCTATCGCATGCTCGGCGTGCCGGCCGCGCGGCCGATGAAGGCGCGACGCTTCTTCACGGCCGTGCATGCGGCCAACCGGAAGGTGACGATGGAGCGGCTGCGTGAAGCGCTGGCCAGCGGACAGGAATATGACGGCCTGTTCCAGGCGGCGAAGACCGGCCGGTGGCTGCTGGCGCGCGGCCGGGTGCATGAATGGGATGCGACCGGCCGGCCAACCCTGTTCGTCGGTGTCAATATCGATGTGACCGACGCCCAGCTTGCCTCGCAGCGCACGCGGCTCCTGTTGCGGGAACTGAACCACCGGGTGAAGAACACGCTCGCCATGCTCCAGTCGCTGGCCCGCCAGACCCTGCGCCAGACCAGCGATCCGGTCGAGTTCATGACCGCCTTTGCGGGACGCCTGCAATCGCTCTCGGACGCCCATGCCCTGCTCAGCGATCACGAGTGGGGCGTGATCCACCTCAAGATCCTTCTGCACAAGCAGCTTTATCCCTATGTGACCGACTACGAAAAACAGGTGGAAATCCACAAGGACGAGGTCGAACTCGGGCCGGATCAGGCCGTGGGCCTCGGGCTGGTGCTGCATGAACTGGTCACCAATGCCCGCAAGTACGGATCGCTTTCGCGCGCCGAGGGCAAGGTGGTGATCACCGCCCGGGTCATTGCCGAGGATGGCCAGCGCGTCTTGAACATGACCTGGCACGAAATCGGCGGGCCGCCGGTTCTGCCGCCGAAGCATCGCGGTTTCGGCTCGATCCTGATCGAGCGTAGCCTCGACAAGATTCTCGGCAGCGTGGTGCATGTGGAATATCTGCCCCAGGGCCTGACCGCCGTGGTGCGGCTGCCGCTGGGGCCGATCTGACCGCCCTGCGCTGCCGGTTTCTTAATCCCCGCCGGATCGGCGGCGCGATTTCGGTGCGAGCAGGAAGCCGATCGCCAGCGCCAGGCCGGTCGCCGCCAGCGGCTTGCGCCCGGTCAGCGCCGCCGCCGTGGCGAGAAGATCGCGCCGGTTGTCGAGCCGTTCCCGGCGCAGGCGGGCCAGTTCCCGCTCGCGGCGGTTGGCGGCTGCCAGAACACCGTAAACGATCAGCGCCAGCACGACAAAGCCGCCGGCAAGGCCGAATAGCGCAGGCACTGCCCCGTAGCGCTCGGCAAGCAGGATGCAACCTGCGACGACGGCCAGCACGTAGGCGGTGAGGATCATCAGGCCGATCAGCGCGAAGGCGATCGCATTGCGCCTTGCGACCGCGACCGTTTCCTCGACGCGATCGCCGACCCGGGTGAAGAGATTTTGAAAGAGAACGGCCGCCAGTGACAGCATCGCGATGAAACTCCGCCTGTTCATGCGGGATGCCTGACGCATCCCGCGCGGTTTCGTGTTTTCGGCTTCGCCTCGGCGTTGCCTGAGCTTTTCGGCTTCGCCTCAGCGTTGCTTGGGTTTTTCGGCTTTGCCTCAGCGCCGCCAGAGCGAGGCGAGGAGGAAGCCGGCGGCGGCGGCAAGGCCGAGCGTGGCGAGGGGACGTTCGCGAACCGTCTCGCAAAGCCTCTGGCCCGAATCCTGATAGCGCTTCTGCAAGTCGGACAGGAAATCCTCGCCTGCCGAGATCAGGTCGCTGAAATCGTCCTCGGCGCGTCCCTTGAGGTCCTCGGCGGCGTCACGTGCGCGTGCGCCGGCGGCCCTGACTTTCGACTTCACCTTGCCTGCGCCCTCCGATGCGTCGCGGGCGAGCAGGCTTGTCAGCGCGGCGATTTCCTCCCGGAGTTCGTCGATCTGCTGCTGTGCCGCCTTTGCGTCGTCCTGAAGTCCGTCCCGAAGGGATTTTCCGCGTGATGAAAGCCGTCCAGTGGCCATGCCGTATCTCCTTTGTATCCTGGAATGCGCAGGTATGTCCTGAAACGCACAGGGGTGGGCCGTCCCGCATCTTTCGCGGAACGGTTGTCCGCTCTTCAACGGATGGCACGGGGAAAAGTTCCGGCCGCCTGCAAGGGTTGTATCAGACGCGGGCGGTCTGGGGGAGAACGAAGGGAATGCCATGCGAGGGAACGCCGTTCACGCACATGCGGCAACCGAAAACCGCTTCCATGGCGTCGTCCGTCATGACGGAGACGGGCGGCCCGGCCTCGACCACCCTGCCGCCGCGCATCATCACCATGTGATCGGCGAAGAGGGCGGTGAGGTTGAGGTCGTGCAAGACGGCGATGACGCCGCCGCCGCCTTCGCAATAGCGTTTGGCCAGCCGCATGACGGCGAGCTGGTGACGGATGTCGAGGGCGGAAACCGGCTCGTCCAGCAACAGGAAGCAGGGTTCGCCGTCAAGCACCGGTTCCCATATCTGCGACAGCACGCGGGCAAGCTGCACCCGTTGCTGCTCGCCGCCGGAAAGCTCCTGGTAGAAGCGGCCGGCAAAGCCTGCCAGGTCGACGGCGGCAAGCGCTGCCGAGGTGATGGTCTCGACGCGTTCGGCGTGACGGTTCGGGCCGACCGAAAGGCCGAGGCGGACGATCTCGCGTACGGTGAAGGGAAAGGCGACCACGGCCGCCTGCGGCAGCACCGCCCGGCGAACGGCGAGCTGCCAGGGCTCCAGGGCGCGGATGTCGCGGCCGTTGAGCGTGATAGCGCCTTCGCTTGCGATTTCTCCCGCCACCGCCTTGAGGGTCGTCGTCTTGCCGGAACCGTTCGGGCCGACGATCGCCGTGATCTGGCCCGCCCGGGCCTCCAGCGAGACGCCTTGCACGATGGTCTTGCCGGACAGGCGGACGGTGAGGTTGCTTGCGCGGATCATGTGGTTTTCCATGGCGGGCTCCCTCACCAGCCGCTGCGCGCGCGGTCGCGCAGCAGCACCCAGAGGAAGAAGGGCGCGCCGGCCAGGGCGGTGATGATGCCGATCGGCAGTTCGGCGGGGGCGACGATGGTGCGCGCCAGCATGTCGGCCGCCAAAAGCAGCACGCCGCCGAGAAGGGCGGAAGCGGGCAGCAGATAGCGGTGATCCGGTCCGATGACGAGGCGCAGGAGATGCGGCACCACGATGCCGACGAACCCGATGCCGCCGCTGACGGCGACGGAGGCGCCGACGGCCGCCGCCACGGTCACCACCGCGATGTATTTCAGGCGCTGGACCTTGACGCCCATATGGAAGGCCGCCGCCTCCCCGAGCGTCACGGCATTGAGGCCGCGCGCCAGGAACGGCACGACGAGCAGCGACAGCAGAATGAGGGGGCCGGCGGTGAATACCTTGAGCCAGGTCATGCCGGCGAGCGAGCCGAGGCCCCAGAAGGTGACGTCGCGCAACTGCTTGTCGTCGGCCATATAGACGAGGATGCCGGTGACGGCGCCGGCCAGGGCGGCGATGGCGATGCCGGCGAGCAGCATGGTGGCGATGGACGTCTGGCCGCCCCGGGTGGCGATCCGGTAGAGCAGGAGCGTGGTGGCGAGACCGCCCCCGAAAGCGGCGATCGGGAGTGTATAGGCGCCGAGCGTGAAGACGATGCCGGCCGGCAGGCTGCTGCCGAGCACGATCACGAGCACCGCGCCGAGCGCCGAACCGGAGGAAATGCCCACCAGCCCGGGATCGGCGAGCGGATTGCGGAAAAGACCCTGCATCACGGTGCCCGACATGGCGAGGGCGGCGCCGATGAGGAAACCGAGCAGTGCGCGGGGCAGGCGGATGTCGAACACGATGATGCGGTCGCGCATGCTGAGCACGGTGTCCTCCGCGCCGGTCAGTAGCGCCTTGAGGACGCCGAGAACGGAGGCGTCGGATGCGCCTGTGGCGACGGACAGCAACAGGGAAACCACGGACAACACCAGCAACAGCACAAGCGTCAGCCGCGCGATGGCGGTGCGGTCGCCATCCGCCCGGCGGGCCGAGGCGCGGGGTATGCGGGAACGGTGCACGGGCTTGTCGCCCAGGGCTTCATTGAGGGACATGGTCGTTCTTGTCGTAAAGCGCTTCGTTGAGGCCGCGGACAGCCGACGCCGTCCGCGGGCCGAAGCCGAGCAGATGCAGGCCGTCGAACCGCAGGACCGCCTTGTTGGCGGCGGCCGGCGTCAGCGCGACGGCCGGATGGGCGAGCAGTTCCGTGTCGATATTCTCCTCCGCGCCGCGGTTCATCATCAGGATGACATCGGGACTGGCGTTAATGACGGCCTCGTCGGAAAGCGGCTTGTAGCCCTGGAACGTGTCGTCGGTGGCGTTGATGGCACCGGCGAGACGGATGATGCCGTCGGCCGCCGTATGGCTGCCCGCCGCCAGGATCTTCCCGCCCTGGAAACTCAGGACGAAGAGGACCCGCTTGCGCTCGCTTTCCGGCCGCGCGGCGGCAAGGGCGATGGCCTGGTCGAGATCGGCGGAGACCGTGTCGACAAGGGCCTTCGCCTTGTCCGGAACGCCCAGGGCCTCGCCGACGACGGTGATCTTCCTGAGGATCGTCTCGCGGTCATAGCCTTCCGGCACGGTCACGAAGGGAACGCCGGCATCCTTCAGGACGGCGAGCGCCTCGGGCGGGCCGCTGCCTTCGACCGCCAGGATCGCCGAGGGATTGAGGGCGATCACCCCTTCGGGGGAGAGCGCCCGCATATAGCCGACATCGGGGAGCTTTTCGGCTTCCGGCGGATAGAGGCTGGTGGAATCGCGCGCCACCAGCCGGTCGCCTTCCTGCAAGGCGTAGACGATCTCGGTCACCGCGCCGCCGATAGAGACGAGGCGCGAGGTATCGATCGCAGCCGCTTCGTCGGCGAAGGCCGGCGAAGCGAAACCGTGAAGTCCCGGCACCGCCGGGGATAGCAAGATAGTGGCCGAAAGGGCGAATGCCGCAAGGGCCGCCTGCCGGGCCCGGCGGATGGGATGGGCTGTGCGCATGGTTATGGTCCCTCGCGGTTTCGTCTTCAGGCGGCGGCGCTTTCCTGACGCGGCAGGCTGTCGACGATCGCCCGCCATTCTTCGCTTTCGGCGTTGCCTTCCTTGCGCTTGCCGAAGAACTGGATGATCATTTCGCCGGCGGCGTCATAGGCCTCCAGAGACGTGATGTGGCCATCCTTCGTCGGCTTGCGCACGATCCAGCACTCGTGGATGTGATCGGTGCGCAGATGCAGGTGGAACGTCGGGTCCAGCACGTTGAGCCAGGGACCCATCTGCTGGATCTTCTCCACCGGGCCGGTATGGATCTGGACCGTACCGTTGTTGCCGACGAAGCACATGATGTCGGTCTTGCGTTCGGCGGCGGTGCGCATGATTGCGTCGGCGGCATCCTGGCGGACCTGATAGGCGAAATCCTCGCCGACGCTGCGAACGGCGTCCTGACGGGCGATCTTCAGCTTCTTCAGCATGCCGAAGAACTGGTGCGTATCGGTCATGTTGCTCCAGCTTTCACGCAGGGCCGCAACATCGACCGGGCCTGTTTCGGCGCTCTTTCCGGCGGGGGCGGCGACGAATTCCTGCGACTGGTCCTCCAGGCGGAAATCGGCGACGATCGCTTCATAGGCGGAAAGATCGGAAGCCGGGCGCAGGTGCACCTTATGCACGGCGTTGCCGGTCTTGTCGAAGAACTGGAGGCTGCGGCGGATCGTCTCTCCGTCGGTCTTGGTCACGGCGAAGCCATGCGCCCAGGTGCCGGGGAAAATGCGCAGGTCGATCTGTTCGCCGAGCACGATCGAAGCGTGCTTGCCGGTCGTCACCTTCTCGAAGGGGCCGATCTTCTCGTGGACGGCGCTTTCGTTGCGGGTCAGCGTCATGACCTCGCCGAGTTCGGCGGCGCGCTCCAGAAAACGGTTGGCGCTACCATCGATGCGAACGGCCGTCAGCCCGACTTCCGCCGCAACGAGTGCGGCTTCGGAAATGCCGAGCTGGGCGGCGATGTCACGCTCGCGCATCTTGGGGTTCTCGGCGCGGAAGGCGCGGATTTCGGAAGGAGAGGGACAAGTCGTTTCAGTCATGAGTCTGGCCTTGGTTGTGGAAAGCTGTTTCCGTGCTGTCGACGGCATTCCTGCGCAAAGCCCGAGGAAAAACAGGCAGTTGCAGGAATTTTCGCCACTTGTATCTTGACTTTCTTACTCATATTTGCCTATGCAGGCAATACCGGCGTATAAAACTCATGTTAATTGTCCGCCGCCAGCGATGGCTCGGCGGTGAGGAAGTTTCAAGGACAGGCAGGCTGATGATCGCGCGAACCCTTTTCCTCTCCATGGTCCTGGCGACCGGGGCAACCGGCGTGGCCATGGCGCAAGACCCCGCGCCGGCCAAGGGGCTGGAGATCGAGCTTAACGGACTGGCCTCGACGGACAAGGGCTGCAAGTTCACCTTCGTCGCGGCCAGCGGACTGGAGCAGGACCTTTCGAAAGTTTCGTTCGAATTCGTCATCTTCAACGCGCAGGGAACGGTGGAGCGGCTGGCGCTTCTCGATTTTCGCGACCTGCCTGCGGGCAAGTCCAAGGTGCGCCAGTTCGACGTTCCGGGCATCAGCTGCGAGGGTGTGAAGTCGTTGCTGATCAACGATGCGCCGGTCTGCCAGGGCGAGGGCGTTGCCGAGGGCCGCTGCATGGACGGGATCGTGACGCGTTCGAAGACCGAGGCCGGGCTCGAAGGCTGAACGGAGCCGGGGCGGCATGAGGCCGCCTACGGTGCGGATTGATAAAGACGGGTGAAAAACATGGCTGGAAGCAGGTGGTTGTGGGGTAGCGCGGTCGTCCTGTCACTGCTGGGGCATGCGGGTGCCGCCGCAATTCTCACGATGTCTCCGTCGCAGGAAAGCGAGGAGGCGCTGATCGCCGGCGGAGTCGTCTCGGAAGTGGCGATGCTTGGCAGCAGCGCCTTCGAGATGGTGGAATCGGGCAATCCGCAGGAAACGATCACACCCGAGGCGATAGCGCCCGACATGGTCGAGCCGGAGGTGACGGAGATACAGCCGCAGGAAATCGAGCCGGAGATCGTCGAGGATATGCGGCCCGTGGAGGCGGAGCCCGTCATCGCCGAACCGGAGGAGATCCTGACGGTGCCGTCTGCGGAAATCGAGATCGCCGCCATTCCCATTCCGGAAATCAAGCCGGAGATCGTTCCCGAGGAAAGCATCCAGCCGGTTCCGGAGATCCGCAAGGAAAAGCCGGTCAAGAAGGTCGAGGAGAAGAAGCCGAAGCGCAAGCCGGTGCGCAAGGCCGGCGAGGAAGGCAAGGCGAAGCAGACGGCGTCGCGCGGGCAGGTGGATGGATCGGCAAACGCGAAGACGGCCTCGCTTGGCGGCCAGAACAAGGGCACGTCCTCACGGGCCGGCAACGCTGCCGTCAGCAACTATCCCGGCAAGGTGCGCAACAAGATCAACCGCGCCAAGCGGCGTGTTCCGGGCGGCGGCCGCGGCAGCGTCGTCGTCAGCTTTGTCGTCGGCGCCGGCGGGGAGGCGAACGCCATCCGCATCGCGCGCAGTTCCGGCCAGCCGGCGCTTGATCAGGCGGCCGTCGATTCGGTCCGTCGCGCGGCGCCTTTCGCGCGTATTCCCGATGCGGCTGGCCGCTCCAACTGGCCCTTCAACGTTCCCATCGTCTTTAACTGAACCGGTTTCCCGCCGCGCCCCGGCCCGGCGGGATATTTTTTGCGTTTAAACATGATAATTTCAGTCATGTTTATACTTTACTATGAAACTCATGTTTTGTAGGGTTGGCCGGTGCCGGGCGCCGATGCAGCGCGCAGCAGGAAAGGGAATCTGCATGACCTCGACAATCTCCAACCGTACGGATGCGGTTTTCAGGGCGATGATCGCCGAGCGTGACAGGCGTATTGCCGATCTCGAACGTCAGCTTGCCGATGTGCGGCGACAGTCCGAAGGCCGGCGGGAGGCCGTTGCCGGAGCGTCCCCGCCGCCGCGCAGCATCGAGGTTACGCGCGTCAAGCGGCGGACCGGCGAAGCCGAAAGAAAGGCAATACGGGAAAAGCGCCGTCAGCGGCAGGCGATGGACCGGGAGCCGGAAACGCTGGACAGCGAAAGCAGGGCGAGCCTGGAAGGCCGCAGCTTTCTCTATGTCGGCGGGCGGGATTGCCAGGTGGCCCATCTGCGCCAGATCGCCAGTTCCTACGGTGCCAATCTCATCCATCATGACGGCGGTCTTCGCGAGGCGGTGTCCCGCATCGATAACGTGCTGCCGTCGGTCGACTGCGTTTTCTGCCCCATCGACTGTATCAGTCATGATGCCTGTATCCGGGTGAAGACGGGCTGTAAGAAGTGGGAAAAGGCCTTCGTGCCGCTGCGCAACGGCAGCAAATCCTCCTTCGAGCGCGCGCTTCAGACGCTGAGCGAAGGGAACGACAGGCAGTGAACGACAAGGAAATGCCGGATTTCACGCTGCTTGGCCTGCATGGCCTGGCGGCGCCGAACGGCGACGGCCTCGTGCCCGAGCTTCTCGCCCTGCTGACGGAGAGGGCGCATGCGGAAACCACAGGCGGGCCTGCGGCTGCGGTCGTGGCTTTCCCGGCGCGCGTTCCTCGCCCGCCGGTTTCCGGGAGTGGCGCGCCGGACGGCGGGCGCAGCGACAACATCGTGGCCTTCCCGCCTTCCGGGCGCAGACGCTGCGGGCGGGAAAGCGCCTGATCACTCCGGCCGGCGCGGCAGAAACGCTCCGGCCGCCACCGCCAGCCAGCCCGCCATCATGATCATGCCGCCGGTCGGGGCCGACATCGGAAAGAGCCCGTGGCCGTTCCAATGGCGGAAGACGAGGTCGCCTGCAAACAGCGCCGTGCCGATCGCCAGCAGCAACGCGGCGAGGGCGGCGCTGCGCATCGTCTGCCAGACGGCATGAAGGGCGATCAGCGCCGGAGCGTGGGCAAGGCACATGGCGGAGGCGCCGGCCATGAGGCGCGGGTCGGCGCCATGGGAGGCGGCGGCTGCGGTGACGACGCCGGTGAAGCCCATGAGGCCGGCGATGAGAAGCGTCAGCGAGCGGGTCGTGAAGGTCATGATCCTGTCCTTGAAAAGGGTCAATCGGATTGGGTGTTCTGCATGTGACGGGCAAGCCGTGTCGCCGGCGTCACCGGTTCGTGGTCGGCGATCGCCTCATGGAGCATCGTCGCGCCGCTTTCGTCATCTCCGCCCGCTGGCCGCTCCGCCATGATCTCTCTCCTTGTCCGGCCGGTCTTACCGTTCGCCGGGGCGACAGGCAATGGCCGCCGGCTGCGGCGAAGCGCCCGCATATTCGTTGACGAGAAACCGTCCAGACGGTATGTTTTGTCATGAGCAAGGCTTATCATCGCAAGAAGCAGCCGGAGGCCGTCCGCCAGCAATTGCTGGAGGTTGCGGCGAAACTGTCGCTGGAAAAGGGGCCGGGCAGCGTCACCCTCGATGCGGTGTCGCAGGCGGCGGGCGTCAGCAAGGGCGGGCTGCTGCACCATTTTCCCAACAAGCTGTCGCTGATGGACGGGCTGTTCGACGATCTGACGGCGAAATTCGACCGGGCGCTGGCGGAGAGGATGACGGCTGATCCTGAGCCGCACGGGCGCTTCACCCGGGCCTATCTTTCCGCCTGTTTCGACGCTCAGGATGAACAGGAACGGGACGGCTGGATGGTCCTGACGACCGCCCTGCTTTCGGAGCCGCATCTGCGCGAGCGGATGCGCCGCTGGACGGAGGACCGGTTGACGCGGCATGTCGGAACGGATTCCTCGCCGGACGCCGTGCTGGCGCGCTGCGCGATCGACGGCCTGTGGCTTGCCGATCTGCTGGGAGCGCCGGTTCTGGAGCCCATGCAGCGACAGGTGCTGCGAGAAAAGCTTATCGCCCTGACCCATTCGTGACCCCGCCTCGATCCTTGCTCGGGGTGCAGATATCGCCGCGCGGCGAGCCGGAGACCTTCCAATGAACATGACGACCGTCTACGCCATCCTGATCGTGGCCATCGTTTTCGAGGTGCTTGGCACCTCGGCCATGCAGGCCGCGCAACATTTCACCCGCCTTGTGCCGACGATCACCATGATCGTCTGTTACGGCGTCGCCTTCTTTTTCCTGTCCTGGAGCCTGCGCTATGTGCCGGTCGGGATCGCCTATGCGATCTGGAGCGGTCTCGGCATCGTGCTGATCTCCCTCGTCGGTGTCTTCGTCTTCGGACAGAAGCTCGATCTGGCCGCCATGCTCGGCCTCGGCCTGATCATCGCCGGCGTGCTGGTTCTCAATCTGTTTTCGAAGTCGACCTTCCATTGATGTCAAGGCGCGCAAGCGGGCGATCCACGGATACAGGGGGCAGTTTTCGCAGGCGGAACGGCTTGTCGGCGGACCGGTCGGGACACATATGGAAAGCGATTGCAGGCGCGGTTGCAGCCCGCGCCGCTCGCTCACGAGGAGAAAGCCATGACGATACGCACTGTCGTATGGGGGGAGAATATCCACGAGCAGACCAATGCGATCGTTCGCTCGATCTACCCGGACGGCATGCACAACACCATCGCCGCCACACTTAACCGCGATCCGTCGATCAGCGCGACGACCGCAACGCTTGCGGAACCGGAGCATGGCCTTGGCGAAGCCCGGCTGACGGAGACCGACGTGCTGGTCTGGTGGGGCCACAAGGACCATGGCGCAGTCGAGGACGCCGTGGTCGAGCGGGTGGCGCGGCGCGTCTACGAGGGAATGGGGCTCCTGGTGCTGCATTCGGGCCATTTCTCGAAGATCTTCAAGCGATTGATGGGCACGCCCTGCGCGCTGAAATGGCGCGAGGCCGGCGAGCGCGAGCGTATCTGGGTGGTCGATCCGGGCCATCCCATAGCGTCCGGGCTCGGCGATCATTTCGTTCTCGAGCATGAGGAGATGTACGGCGAGCCCTTCTCGGTTCCCGAGCCGCTGGAGACCGTTTTCATCTCCTGGTTCGCCGGCGGGGAAGTATGCCGTTCCGGCATGACCTGGCGGCGCGGCGCGGGCCATGTCTTCTATTTCCGCCCCGGCCACGAGACCTATCCGACCTATCATGACACGACGGTTCAAAGGGTGCTCGTCAACGGCGTGAAATGGGCTTTCAATCCGCAGGCGGCTCATACCGGCATCCACGAGGCGCCCAATGTGCCGGTGGATCGTGCGCCCGAGCCCATCGTCGAACGGGGGCCGAAACTTCACCAGCCCGGCGAAGCCGGCTATCGCTGAGGCCTGCATGCGTCTTCTCATTCTCGGAACGGGCGGCATGGCCCGCACCCATGCCCAGCATTTCGCGGCCATCGGCGGTGTCGAACTGGCGGGCGCCGTCGATGTCGACGCGGAGCGTGCAAAGGCCTTTGCCGATCGCTACGGCATTGCTCATGTCTTCTCCTCGCTGGAGGAGGCGATCGCCTGGGACGGCTTCGATGCGGCGGCAAACGTCACGCCCGATCGTGCGCACCATTCCACGACGCTTGCCCTCCTGGCGGCCGGCAAGCATGTGTTCTGCGAGAAGCCGCTGGCGGAGAATGCTGCGATGGCCGAGGACATGGCGCGGGCCGCCGAGGCGGTCGGCCTCGTCACCATGGTCAATCTCACCTATCGAAACGTCGCCCCGCTCCAGGCGGCGCGCGCGCTGGTGCTCGCCGGCGAGATCGGCCGGGTGCGCCATGTCGAGGCGTCCTATCTGCAAAGCTGGCTCGTTTCGAAAGCCTGGGGTGACTGGACGACGGAAAGCCAGTGGCTCTGGCGGCTGTCCACGCGGCACGGCTCCAATGGCGTGCTCGGCGACGTCGGTATCCATATCCTGGATTTCGCAAGCTATGCGGCGGCAAGCGATGTCATCCGCATCTTCGCGAGACTGCGGGCCTTCGACAAGGCGCCGGACAATCGTATCGGCGAATACGAACTCGACGCCAACGACAGTTTCGCCATGACGGCCGATTTTGCCAATGGTGCGCTGGGGGTCATTCATGCCAGCCGCTGGGCGACGGGTCATCTCAACGAATTGCGCCTGCGGCTTCATGGCGACAGGGGCGCGCTGGAAGTGATTCATACGCCCGAAGCCTCGTCGTTGCGCGGCTGTCTCGGGGAAGACGTGGAGCTTGCGGTCTGGCGGGATATCGAGGCGGATGTCGTTCCCACCAACTACCAGCGTTTCGCAGCCGCCGTGGTGGCGGGCGTGCAGCTGGAGCCCGGCTTCCGATATGCGGCGGGGTTGCAGAAGGTCCTCGATCTTGCCATCGAGACGGAGCGGGAGCGCCGCGAGATGGAGGTCTGAGGCGGGAAATTCGGGCGGGACGAGAGCCGGTCAGAGCCGCGAATGATCCGGGCGGCGGCATGAGGACGCATCCTCCCGCCGCCAGCCATCGCCTGTATCCGAAATCCGACGTCGACAATCGAACATGACAAACCCCGCCGAAAAGCGACGGGGGTTGTCAGCGGCCTGCGGTCGGGCATGCCGGCCGACCGCGCCATCCCGGGAAGGTCGGTCAGGCGACGGCGATCTGGCGCTTTTCCTCGACCGATTTCACGGCCGCATCGGCAAGGGCGAGGGCAGCAAGGCCGTCTGCGCCGGATGGCGAGATGGCGGCGCCCTTCTCGATGGCCGCGATGAAGCTTGCAATCTCGTTGGCATAGGCTTCGGTGTAGCGGGTCATGAAGAAGTCGTGCAGCGGCGGACGGGTATAGCCATCGCCATTGGCGACCTCGATGGAGACGGGGCGCTGGTTTTCGGCCGCCACCATCCCCATGGAGCCATGCACCTCGATGCGCTGGTCGTAGCCGTAGGTGGCGCGCCGCGAATTCGAGATGATCGCCTGCTTGCCGGACTTCGTCTGGAGGATGACGGAGACGCTGTCATAGTCGCCGGCCTTGCCGATTTCCGGGTCGACCAGCACGGCGGCCGTCGCCGAGACCGAGACGACCTCCTCGCCGAGCAGGAAGCGGGCCATGTCGAAATCGTGGATCGTCATGTCGCGGAAGATGCCGCCGGAGCGCTTGATGTAGTCCACCGGCGGGGCGCCGGGATCGCGCGAGGTGATCGTCACCATCTCGACATCGCCGATGCGGCCGTCGTCGATGGCCTTGCGAACGGCCATGAAATGCGGGTCGAAGCGGCGGTTGAAGCCGACCATCAGCTTGCCGCCGGTCTCCTCGACCACCTTCATGCAGGCCTTGACGCGGTCGACGTCGAGATCGATCGGCTTTTCGCAGAAGATCGCCTTGCCGGCGCGGGAGAACCGTTCGATCAGGTCGGCATGGGTGTCGGTGGGCGTGCAGATGACGACGGCGTCGATGTCGCCGGCTGCCTCGATTTCCTCGATGGTGCGGACCGCGCAGCCATATTGCGCGGCAATTGCCTCGGCGGCGGCGGGAAACGCGTCGGCGACGGCGACCAGCGTCGCGTCGGGATTGCCGGTGACGGCTTTCGCATGGACCTTGCCGATGCGGCCTGCGCCGAGAAGACCAAATCTCACAGTCATCTTCATTCTCTCTGTGGTGACGCAGGCGGAGCCTGCCGGGAAGTGCGGGGCGCGTGGCGCCCGCCCCGCAAAGGCGCCGCGGAGCCTCGCGGAACAGGCGTCAGGTCTTGCGTTTCTTCTGCCGGTAGACGTCGACGACGACGGCGGCAACGATGATCAGTCCCTTGACGATTTCCTGATAATACGCATCGACACGCAGGAAGGTGAAGCCCGATGTCATGACGCCGAGGATGATCGTGCCGATGACCGTGCCGGTGATGCGGCCGACGCCGCCGGCCAGCGAGGTGCCGCCGATGACCGTCGCGGCGATGGCGTCCAGTTCGTACATCACGCCCATGCCGGCCTGCGCCGTCTGGGCGCGGGCGGCGGTGACGACGCCGGCAAGGCCGGCAAGCGCACCGGCGATGGCGTAGACCTTCACCAGATGGGATTCGACATTGATGCCGGAGACGCGGGCGGCCTGGACGTTCGCGCCGATCGCATAGGTAAACTTGCCGTAGCGGGTGTAGCGCAGGGCGATGTGGAAGATGAGCGCCACGACGAGGAAGATGACGACGGGCCAGACGCCGGTGCCGATGAACGTGAACTGTTCGGAGAGACCAGAGACAGGCTGGCCCTTCGTATACCATTTGGAGACGCCGCGCGCCGACACCATCATGCCGAGGGTGGCGATGAAGGGCGGGATCTTCGTCCGGGCGATGAGCTGGCCGTTGATGAGGCCGGCCAATAGCCCGATGCCGATGCCGACGGCTACCGGCACGATGAAGGGCAGGTCGGTGAGGGACGGATAGAGCGCGCGCGGCCAGGTGGAGGCCTGCGCGAAACTCGCCGAGATCATTGCCGTCATGCCGACCATCGAACCGGAGGACAGGTCGATGCCGCCGGTGATGATCACCTGCGTCACGCCGACGGCGATGATGCCGATGACGGAGACCTGGAGGATCATGATCGTCAGGCGCTGGGGATTGAGCAGAAAGCTCTGGCCGATGAAGATCCAGCCGAGGATCTCGTAGATCAGCGCGATACCGACGAGGACGAGAAAGATACTGATTTCCGGCGGTAGCCGGCGGGCCGTTTTCTGCGCGGCGACCTGGGCCTGCGCGGCGGAATTCGTGCTCATGTTTACCTCCATTACAGCCGTCTTGCGGCCCCGGTTCCTACTGGGCAGCCAGTTCCATGACCTTGATCTGGGTCGCTTCCGAACGGTCGAGGAAGCCGGTGACGTGACCTTCGTGCATGACCATGATGCGGTCGCTCATGCCGAGCACCTCGGGCATTTCCGAGGAGATCATGATGACGGCGACGCCGTTGCGGGCGAGTTCCGTGACGAGGCGGTGAATTTCCGCCTTGGCGCCGACATCGATCCCCCGCGTCGGCTCGTCGAGAATCAGGATGCGCGGATCGGTGAGCAGCCAGCGGCCGATCAGCACTTTCTGCTGGTTGCCGCCCGACAGGTTCTCGATGCGTTCGTGCATGTTCGGCGTCTTGACGCGCAACCGGCGGCTCATGTCCTCGCAGACCCGCATCAGTTCCTTTTCCGAAACGAAACCGTTCCTGACGAACTTGTCCTGCAAGACGGCGACCTGCATGTTGTCCAGAATGTCGAGGATCAGGAGACAGCCGGTCTCCTTGCGGTCCTCCGTGAGAAACGCCATGCGGTTGCGGATCGCGGTATTGGGACTGTCGATGACGGTGGGCTTGCCGTGGATGCGGATGGTCCCGGAGCTGGCGGGCGTCACGCCGAAGAGCGTTTCGGCGACATTCGAGCGGCCGGAGCCGACGAGGCCGGCCACGCCGAGGATTTCGCCGGCCCGCACCTCGAAGGAAACGTCGTGGAAGACGCCGTCGAGCGTGAGGTTCTCCACCGACAGCACGACATCGCCGATCGGCACGTCCTCCTTCGGAAACATCTGGGTGATCTCGCGGCCGACCATCATGCGGATGATGTCGTCGCGGGTCACGTCCGTCGAGGCATGGGTGCCGATATACTTGCCGTCGCGGAACACCGAGAACTCGTCGGCGATCTCGAACAGTTCGTTCATCTTGTGGGTGATGTAGACGATGCCGATGCCCTGGCGGCGCAGGTCCCGAATGATCTCGAAGAGATGCGCGACCTCCCGTTCGGTGAGCGCGGAGGTGGGTTCGTCCATGATCAGCACGTCGGATTCATAGGAGACGGCCTTGGCGATCTCGACCATCTGACGGTTGGCGACGGAGAGGTCGCGCACCTGGGTCTCGGGGTCGATGGCGATCTTCAGCCGTGCGAAGAGGTCGGCGGTGAGCCGGCGCATTTCCGCGTGGTCGACGAAGCCGAAGCGGTTCTTCGGCTCCCGGCGGATCCAGATGTTCTCGGCGACCGTCATGAAGGGCATCAGGTTCAGTTCCTGATGGATCATGGCGATACCGTTTTCGAGCGCGTCGAGCGGCGAATCGAGTCGGATCGCCTGGCCCTTGAGGCGGATGTCGCCCTTGTCCGGCGTGTAGATGCCGGCAAGTATCTTCATCAGCGTGGATTTTCCCGCACCGTTCTCGCCCATCAGGGCATGCACGGTGCCGCGCTTCAGCCGGAACTGGACATCGTCGAGCGCCACGACGCCCGGGAACTCCTTGCGGATTCCTTCCGCAGTCAGGAGATATTCGGCGTTGGGGGCAGCGCCGCTCGTGCGGATCGCGGCCATGGTGGTCGGGCTGACCATCGTCTCCTCCTCCCTCCGAAGCAAGTTGAAACGAAACGTCGGGCGCGCATCCGTTCGGGCGCGCGCCCGCTACCGAGCGGCCTGCGGCCGGTCAGTTCTTGGCCTGGAAGTCGGCGATATTGGCCGGAGTCACGAGCTGGAAGGGAATATAGACGCGCGTTTCCACCGCTTCGCCGCGGGCGAGCTTGAGGGCGGTGTCGACCGATCCCTTGCCCTGGCCGGCGGCATCCTGGAACACCGTGACATCGAGGTCGCCTGCGGCCATGGCGGCAAGCGCGTCCTGGGTGGCGTCGATGCCGGCGATGACGACGCTGTCCATCGTGCGTCCGGCGGCCTTCAGGGCCTGGACCGCGCCGATGGCCATCTCGTCGTTGTTGGAGATCACCGCGTCGAATTCCAGTCCGGCGGAGAGCCAGTTGGTCATCAGGTCCTGGCCCTGCGTACGCTGCCAGTTTGCGGTCTGTTCCTCGACGATCTCAAGACCCTTGCATTCATCCGTGGCGAGGACGTCGTGGATATCCTGGGTGCGCACGCGGGCGGCCTGGTTGGACAGTTCGCCCATCATGACCACGACCTTGCCATTGCCTTCCAGCAGGCGGCAGACTTCCTGCGTCTGGAGCGTGCCGGATTCCTTTTCGTTGGAGGCGACGAAAGCCTGCTTTTCCGGCAGGTCGTCGATGTTGATCGGCTCGCGGTTGACATAGACCAGCGGAATGCCGGCTTCGGTGGCGGCCTTGGACAGGGCGGTCGTGGCGTCGGTGTCGACCGGATTGACGATGATGGCGTCGACGCCGGAAGCGATGAAGTTCTGGATCTGGCTCTGCTGCTTGGCGACGTCGTTCTGGGCGTCCTCGATCTGCAATGTGACGCCATCGAGCGTTTCGGCATATTCGGACATGCCGCCGCGCAGGACGGTCAGGAAGTTGTCGTCGAACAGGGCCATCGAAACGCCGATCGTCTCGGCATGGGCGGCCGTGGACATCATGGCGGCAAGCGCGGCGCCCATAAGCATTTTCTTCATGTCGTTCTCCTCCTCATACGGCGTCCGGGGCGCCACAAACGGATCCGGATGCCGGTCTTTCGATGTCCTGTCCCTGCTCCTCCCCGGAGGCGTGGAACGAAGACAGAATAAAAAGACCGATTTTTTCTATTTACGGAATGTTTATTCCATTTTCTTTTTGCGGCGTCAAGCTGATCCATTCTTCATCGGCGCGCGCCGTGCTCTGCCTGGGGAAAACGACCGGCGGAAAATCCGCCGGTCCGCCCGATCACAGGGCCGCACGGATATGGCCGATGCTTTCGGTGATCGCGGCTGCGGGATCGATCGCGGCGTGGACGGCCGGGGAGAACGGCTCGAAGGACAGGGGGCCGTCATAGCCCGCCGTGCGGAGCGCCCTGATCTGGTCGATGTTCGCCAGCCGGTCTGCGGGGCCGACCAGCACGCGGTGGTCGTCGAGCATGTCGGAAACGGCGATTGCCGGGTCTTCGACGCCCGAAATATGGACCAGACCGGTGAATTCGGGAAACAGCGCCTGTTCGCCGGCAAGGTGATGGTGGAACGTGTCGTGGACGAGACGGAAGGTCTCCTCGCCGCCGATGGCCTGGATCGCCTCCACGGCCTCACGCTTGGAGCGCAGCGAGCAGATCTCGAAGCCGAGCGGCTCGACCAGGCCGATCAGGCCGGCGGCGTCGAGCATCGGCTTCAGGGCGGTGAGCGCTTCGCGCAGATTTGCCTGCCGTTCGCCGTCGGCCTGCCCCGTCCCGTCGTTCTTCGGAACGAGCACGAGGGCGTGGGCGCCGCAGGCGGCGGCATAATCGATCAGCGCCCCGGCCTCCCCGGCGCGGGCGGGCGACCATTCGTTGAAACGCTGGAGCGCATTGATCGAGATGATCGTCACGCCGTGGCGTTCCGCCAGCGCGGCCACGGCCTCCGGCGTGGTGCCGTCAAGGATGGCGTTTCCGGCAAGATCGTTGCGGATCTCGACGGCCCTGATGCCCAGCGATACGGAAAGGGCGAAGAAGGCGTCCAGCGTCAGCGCCGGCGCGGTCATATGGTTGAGGGCGAAAGTCAGGGACGGCATGGGTGGTGTTCCTCCGGTCGCAGGCCGCGGGGCGGGCCTCGTATGCGCGTGCGAGGATCGGGATACCGGCGCCGGGCGTCAAAGCGTAGAGACGCGATGACGCCATCATTCGTGCGATTTTTGTAGCGAGGCCATGAGGGAATTCCCTCATACTGGTCAGATATTCTCGGGCGTGAAGATGTCGAAGGGCAGAAAGGTCTGGCCGGCGACCGCGCCATCGCCTTTTTCGATGGCGGCCACCATCAGCGCGACGAGTTCGCGGCAGAGCGCGGGAAGCGGTGTGTGAATGACCATGGTCGCGATGTCTTCGGCAAGGCCCGCGCGCGATTCCGCTGTCAGTTCGTTGACGACGAGCTGGATTCGCCCGGCAAAGCCCTCTTCCCGCACCGCCGATATGGCGCCTTCCATGCCGCCGCCGGCGACATAGAGGCCGACCAGATCAGGATGCTGCGCCAGAAGGTTCGCCGTCGCCTCATGGGTGATCTCGCTGGTGTCCAGATTGACCAATGTGTCCAGCACTTCGAAACCCGGACCCTTCTCCCGGAAAAAGGAGCGGAAGCCGATCTCGCGCAATTCGTGGCCGTGGAACCGGTGACTGCCGACGAAGATCGCCACCTTGCCCGGCCGCTTCGCGCCTCTGGCGATCATCCAGGCGGCCGTGCGGCCGACCTTCAGATTGTTGAGGCCGATATAGCCCTGGCGGACGTCGATGGCGAAGTCGGACAGCAGGCAGAAGACGGGTATTCCCCGGTTTTTCAGGTCCTCCACCATGGTGGTGGTGCCGGGATAATCGGGTGCGACGACCGCCAGCGCCTGGTTTCGCAGGCCGAGGCCGCGCAGCATTTCCGCCATGGCGGCCGGCGTCTGGGTGGGGATGAAGTCGATCTGGGGGACGATCCGCGCCGCGGTGAAGGCGTTGCAGGCGGCCTCCACCTCGCGGGCGAAATTCTGGTAGAAGGCCTGGCCCGGCCGCTGGAAGCAGAAGCCCAGCCGGTACTGCGGCAGATCCTCGAAGACCCGTTGGCGCAGGAGGCCTATGGCGTGATAGCCGATCGCGTTGGCGGCGTCATAGACGCGGCGCGCGGTCTCCTCGCGGACGCGATGACGGCCGTTCAGGACCCGGTCGACGGTCGCCACGCTGACGCCTGCGGCCCGGGCGAGATCGGCAATGGTGGGCCTTGAGGCCATGATCTCCTCCCTGAGACGATTCCATCATGCGCTAATGAATGAATATGATAGTATTTGATGTAATCTATCACGGCTGGATTGAGGCGCGCAAGCGGGAAGGCTATCATCCTTGCAACGAGTGAGGCATGCGGCTTGCGGGCCGTCGTGCCAAGGAGGAGGATGACATGGCGATGACGCCTTCGAAACGGGACTACAGCCTTCTCGGCCGGGATGCCGAGGCATCGGTTGCAAGCGGTCTTGCCGCCGCCGAATGGTATCATACGGATGTCGCGCGCAAGGAGATGAAGGCGCTGATGCAGCGCGCCGACGGGCCGGCGATTCGCGATACCGTGATCTGGCTCGGTGCCATGGTCGTCTCGGGAGGGCTCGGCGTCTGGTTGTGGGGAAGCTGGTGGGCGGTGCCCTTCTTCCTCGTCTACGGCGTGCTCTACGGCTCGGCGTCCGATTCCCGCTGGCATGAATGCGGCCATGGCACGGCTTTCAGGACGATGTGGATGAACAATGTCGTCTATCAGATCGCCTGCTTCATGATCATGCGCAATCCGGTGACCTGGCGCTGGAGCCATACCCGCCATCACACCGATACGGTCATCGTCGGCCGCGACCCGGAGATCGCGGTCATGCGGCCGCCGGATCTGGCGCGCCTCGCGCTCAATTTCTTCGGCATCCTCGATGCCTGGTATGCGATGGTCGACATGCTTCGCAACGCGGCCGGTGTCATGAGCGCGGCGGAAAAGACCTTCGTGCCGGAATCCGAATGGCCGAAGGCGATCCGTATCGCCCGCGTCTGGCTGGCCATCTATGCCGCGACGATCGCGCTCTGTTTCTTCATGGGATCGATCCTGCCGGCCATGCTGATCGGCCTGCCGCGCCTCTATGGCGCCTGGCATCACGTGATGACCGGCCTGTTGCAGCATGGAGGGCTTGCCGACAACGTCGTCGACCACCGGCTGAACAGCCGCACCGTCCTTATGAATCCGGTCAGCCGCTTCATCTACTGGAACATGAATTATCATGTGGAGCATCACATGTTCCCCATGGTGCCCTATCACGCGCTGCCGCGGCTGCATGCCATGATCCGGCATGACCTGCCCGCGCCCAATCCGTCGATCTGGAACGGCTACAGGGAAATGCTTCCGGCCTTCCTGCGCCAGCTTCGCAATGAGGACTATTTCCTCAAGCGCGAACTGCCGCCGACCGCGCGCCCCTACAAGGAAGACTTTCACGCCGACCCGGTCGCGCAGGCGGCCGAATAACCGGCCGGCGCAACGGAAACACTCTGGAGGAGATGACCATGAGCGATAACTGGATCGAGGTTTGCGACGCCGGGGAGATCGATGAGGAAGACGTGATCCGTTTCGATCACGACGGACGCACCTTCGCGATCTACCGCAGCCCGGAGGACACCTATCACGCCACCGACGGGCTCTGCACGCACGAGAAGATCCATCTCGCCGACGGGCTGGTGATGGACAACATCATCGAATGTCCCAAGCATAACGGCCGCTTCGATTACAAGACCGGCGAAGCCAAGGGCGCGCCCGTCTGCATCAATCTCAGGACCTATCCCGTCAAGGTCGAGAGCGGCACGGTCTTCATCTCGATTTCATGAGGGTTTCCATGACGGATTTCGTCATCGTCGGCGCCGGTGAATGCGGCGCACGCGCGGCTTTCGCCCTGCGCGACAGGGGGTTCGACGGGACGATCACGCTGATCGGCTCGGAAACCCATCTTCCCTACGAACGCCCGCCGCTGTCGAAGGACGCGCTCGTCGCGGGCGCGGGGCCGAAACTCGTCGCCGAGGCGGAGCGTTACGGCGAGGCGGGCATCGCGCTCGTCTGCGGCCGTACGGTGGCCTCGATCGACCGGGCCGGGCGGCGTGTCGTGCTTTCGGATGGCGCGGCCTTTCCCTACGACCGGCTGTTGCTGGCGACCGGCGCACGGCCGCGCGCACTGCCCGGCGCGCCCTTTTCCGCCGGGCGTATCCGGGCGCTGCGCAGCCACGACGATGCCGTCGCCATCCGCGGCCATCTTTCCCGGGGCAGCCATGTCGCCATTCTCGGCGGGGGCTTCATCGGCCTGGAACTGGCGGCCAGCGCCCGCCGGCTGGGCGCGACGGTGACGCTGCTTGAGGGACTTCCGCGCATCCTGACGCGCGGCGTGCCGGTGGAGATCGCCGGTCGCGTCGCCGAGCGGCATGCCGCCGAAGGGGTCGAGATCCTGTGCGGCGCCACGGTCGCGGCCGTCGAGGAAACGCCCGGCGAAGTCCGGGTGCGGCTTTCGGACGGCCGTGTCGTCCCGGCGAGCCTGCTCGTCGTCGGCATCGGGGCGATCCCCAATGCGGAACTGGCGGCGGCGGCCGGTCTTGCCGTCGACAACGGCATTGCCGTCGACGGCCACCTTCGCACCTCCGATCCGGATATCTTCGCCGCAGGCGACTGCACGTCCTATCCGCTGCCGCTCTACGGCGGCCGTCGGGTGCGGCTGGAATCCTGGCGCAATGCGCAGGAACAGGGCATTCTCGCGGCAGCGAACATGCTGGGGGGCGACGAGCCGGCGTCGGCGGTGCCGTGGTTCTGGTCGGATCAATATGACCTGACCTTGCAGATCGCCGGCCTTGCGGACGATGCGGCGCAAACGGTGCGCCGCGATATGGGGGAGGGTGCCTTCATCCTGTTCCATCTCGCCGCCGACGGACGGCTGATCGCCGCAAGCGGCATCGGCCCGGGCAATGCGGTGGCGCGCGATATCCGGCTGGCGGAAATGCTGATCGCCGCCGGCGTGCGCGCCAATCCCGCGGACCTCGCCTCGCCGGATACGAAATTGAAGAAACTGCTCGCCGCGTGAACGGCGTTTTCGGGAGAATGAGATGAAGACCAAGCGGCCGACTGTCGCCGATCTGCTGGCGATCAAGGGCAAACGCCAGCTTTCCATGCTGCGCGTCGTCACCCTCGAGGCGGCGGAAGCTGCCGAACGGGCGGGTGTCGATCTTGTTTCCGTGCCGCCGTCGCTGCTCGGGCCGGCCTTCCGCGAGGCCGCTCCTTCGGTCTTCGCCTTCCCGGGGCTGGATTACGGCGATTTCGTCACGACCGACGATTATCTGCGCGGCGCGTTCCGGGCGATGCAGGCCGGCGGCGACGCCGTCTATTGCGTCGCCGGGCTTTCGACGGTGCGCCGGCTGCGGGAAGAGGGGATTCCCGTCTGCGGCCATGTCGGTCTCATTCCTTCCAAGGCCACCTGGACCGGCGGCTTTCGCGCGGTCGGCAAGACGGCGGAGAGCGCGCTGGAAATCTGGCGGCAGGTGAAGGCGCTGGAAGAGGCCGGAGCCTTCGCGGCGGAAATCGAGGTCGTTCCCGGTGAGGTCGCCTCGGCGATCAGCGCGCGAACGTCGTTGCTGATGCTGTCGATGGGCGCGGGAACGGGATGTGATGCGCAATATCTCTTCGCGGAGGACGTGCTCGGCGAGCATCGCGGCCATTATCCACGCCATGCCAAGGTCTACCGCGACTTCGCCGCCGAATACGATCGCTTGCAGCAGGAGCGGATCGCCGCGTTCCGTGAGTATGTCGAGGATGTGCGTTCGGGCGCCTATCCGGCCCGGCAGCATCTGGTCGGCATCGCGGAAGAGGAACTATCCGCCTTTCTTGCGCGGCTGGATGGATGAAGTCGGGTTTTCCCGCGTGATAAAACCGCCTATGTAGGCGCGTCCGGCGCGAGGAGACATTCATGAAGTTCATCGATCCCAACCATCCGTTTTATCGTCCGCTCTGGGTGCGGCTGCTGCTTGTCGGCATCTGTTCCGGCTGGACGGCGGTCGAATTCTACAACGGCGAACAGGCCTGGGGCACGATCTTCCTGATCGTCGCAGCCTACGCCTTCGCCCAGCTGCTGCTGTTCTACAAGCCGTCCGACGGCGTGGCGAAGCCGGAGGAGGAGAGCAAGGAGAAATCCTGAACCCGGCGTGGCCTTTGTCGCCACGGGTTTTCAGCGTTCGGCCTTCGCGCCGCTCCCCGGTCCGCTTCGCCGGATGGTTTCGTCGATCAGCATGTTGGCGATCTTCATGCGCAAGGTGGCGTTCGCCCGCAGTGCCGCCGGTGCGCGGTCGGGATGGTTGTCGCGCGCAAACGCGCGACGGCGGGCCAGCAGGGCTTCGACGGTTTCCTTTCCCGTCAGCGCAAGGTCGGCCGCGATCTCTTCCGGCGCAATGCGCAGAAGATGCGGTGGCGGCGCTTCGGGCGGGGGCGCAGGGGCGGGCGTGGCCGGCTCCCCGATCTCGCGATAGGCGGCATCCGCCTGCCGTCCCGAGACGAAGGGCGCTCCCGTTCCAAGGCCGGTAAAGCCGCCTGAAGGACTGCGCCGGCCGGCGGGTTCCCGGCTGTCCGCCGCCGTCCCCTCCTTCGACATGCCTTCGTCGGCCTCTTGCCTCAGCCGTTCCAGTACCGATTCGAAGACCGACATGCCGAACATCATGGGAAACCCGTTGTTTCAGTCCGGCGACAGTGTCCGGCTGCGTTGCAGGATGAGATCATAGAGCAGTTTGGCGCTCGGCGGCAGGTCCCGTCCCTTCGCCGAAATCAGGCTGTAGGGCTTTATCCGGATCTCGAAGTCGGTGTCGAGAATGGCGATCTCGCCGGCCTTGCCGCCGTTCTGCGCGATGAAGGCGGCCATGTCGCGGGCAACGGGGGCGATGGCGTTGGAGCCGCAGACGATCGCCATGGTGAAGAGAACGGAAGAGGTGTTGACGACGGTCGATGGCAGCGGCACGCCCTCGGCGATGAACAGTTCCTCGACCCGTCGCCGCAACAGGCTGCCGACCGGCTGGAACACCCAGTCGTATTGCGGCAGGTCGGCAAGGCCGACCTTCGGCTTTTCCAGCAGCGGATGGCCCTTGCGCACGATGAGGCAGGCCGTCTCGATACCGATCTCGGTAACATTGAAAAGCCGCGGATTGAGATCGTCCGGCACGCGGGCGATGATGAAATCCTGCCGTGCGGCGAGCAATTCCCGGGCGAGTATGTTGCTCGTCTCGATCCGTACATTGATCTCTATGCCCGGATAGACCGCGCTCACCTGCTGGATCGCGGGCACGGCGAGGCTGATGGCGGGGGCGGTGACGGAGCCGAGATGCACCGAGCCGCCGGTTCCGGACTTCAGCGCCGACAGTTCGCGGTCCACCTCCCGCAGTTCGAGGAGGATGGTGCGGGCGCGTCGTGCGAAGGCGCGGCCGGCCTCCGTCAGCGCGACGCCGCGGGGAACCCGTTCGCAAAGCGAAGCCTTGAGGATCGTCTCCACTTCATGAAGCATGCGCGAGGCGGCGGGCTGGGAAATGTTCAGCACTTCGGCCGCCGCGCTCACCTGCTTGTGTTCCTCGATGGCCACGACAAGGCGCAGGTGGCTGAGCTTGAGGCCGCTGCGCAACAGGCCGGTGGCCTGGAGGGTCTTGCTGCTTTCGTCGGAAAAGAGCCGTTCGGTAAGGTCGTCATGGATACCGCGCATCGCCAGTCCCCTAAAAATATGACATATCACTCTTTATATATCTATTCCGATATGGATTGAGAAGTTTATTGCATTTGACAGTTATGGCAATTCGTATCAGTTTGCGCGAATGTGCGCTCGGGCCGGGAGGGGTGGCTCTGTGCCGGCTGCCCGGGAGACGGTTTTCAAGCCCTTGCGCACGCATTCTTGCCCGGCCGCTATTTCCGGCCGGCGCAGTACAAGGGAGAGACCTCTATATGAAACGCATCACTTCGCTCCTCGCCGCGGCGGCCATCAGCGTGGCATCGTTTGCGGCCCCGACCTTCGCCCAGGACAAGGGCATGGTGGGCATTTCCATGCCGACCAAGACCTCGACCCGCTGGATTTCCGACGGCGAGACGATGGAAAAGCTTTTCGAGGAGGCCGGCTACCAGCCGGACCTGCAATTTGCCGATGACGATATTCCAAACCAGCTCGCGCAGATCGAGAATATGGTGACCAAGGGCGCCAAGGTTCTGGTCATCGGCGCGATCGACGGCACGACGCTGTCCGACATTCTCCAGAAGGCGGCCGATTCCGGCGTCAGGATCATCGCCTATGACCGCCTGATCCGCGATTCCGGCAATGTCGACTATTATGCCACCTTCGACAATTTCCAGGTCGGCGTGCTTCAGGCGAGCAGCCTCGTGGAAGGGCTGAAGGCCCGCTTCCCCGACACCAAGCCCTGGAACGTCGAACTGTTCGGCGGTTCGCCGGACGACAATAACGCCTTCTTCTTCTACGACGGCGCGATGTCCGTGCTTCAGCCGATGATCGACAGCGGCGACATCGTCGTCAAATCCGGCCAGAGCGGCATGGAGACGGTCGGCACGCTGCGCTGGGATGGCTCGGTCGCCCAGGCGCGCATGGAAAACCTCCTGTCCTCGACCTATACCGACGGTCGCGTCGATGGCGTTCTTTCGCCTTACGACGGTCTTTCCATCGGCATCCTCTCGGCGCTGAAGGGTGTCGGTTACGGCTCCGGCGACATGCTCATGCCGGTCGTCACCGGCCAGGATGCGGAACTGCCCTCGGTCAAGTCGATCCTTGCCGACGAGCAGTATTCGACCGTGTTCAAGGACACGCGCGAACTGGCAAAGGTCGCTGTCAACATGGTCAACGCGGTCATGGAGGGCAAGGAGCCGGAAGTGAACGACACCGAGACCTATGACAACGGCGTCAAGGTCGTTCCGTCCTACCTGCTGAAGCCCGTCGCCGTGGACAAGTCCAACGCCAAGGACATCCTGGTCGGCGCCGGCTATTATACGGAAGACCAGATCGACAACTGATCGCCGTCCGGCGGGCTCGCGTTGCCGCGCGGGCCCGCTTCATCCCGGATATGCCGCCGGAAGGCCGGCCCAATCCGATCGGAACGGCCGGGAGACGGTCACTGGAAGCTTGCACATGAGCAGAATTCTTCTCGAAATGCGGGAAATCACGAAGACGTTTCCGGGCGTGAAGGCGCTCGACAATGTCAACCTGAAGGTCCGCGAAGGCGAGATCCATGCGCTTGTCGGGGAAAACGGGGCCGGCAAGTCGACCCTCATGAAAGTGTTGAGCGGCGTCTATCCGGCCGGCACCTACGAGGGCGAAATCCATTTCGACGGCGAGGTCCGCCGCTTTTCCACGATTTCCGATAGCGAGCATCTCGGCGTCATCATCATTCATCAGGAACTGGCGCTGGTGCCACTGCTCTCCATCGCCGAAAACATCTTCCTCGGCAACGAGGTGGCGACGAATGGCGTCATCAACTGGCCGCAGACCTTCAAGCGCACGCAGGAACTGCTCGACAAGGTCGGGCTGCGGGAAATGCCCTCCACGCTGATCACCGATATCGGGGTGGGCAAGCAACAGCTCGTCGAGATCGCCAAGGCGCTCTCCAAGAAGGTGCGCCTGCTCATCCTCGACGAGCCGACCGCGTCGCTCAACGAAAAGGATTCCGATGCGCTGCTGAAGCTCCTGACGGAATTCCGCACGCAGGGCCTCACCTCCATCATCATTTCCCACAAGCTGAACGAGATCAAGAAGGTGGCCGACCAGATCACCATCCTGCGCGACGGCGGCACCGTGGAGACGCTCGACTGTCACGGGCAGGACATCAGCGAGGACCGGATCATCAAGGGCATGGTCGGCCGCGACATGGAGGATCGCTATCCCCCGCGCGAGCCGCGGATCGGCGAGACCCTGCTGGAGGTGAAGAACTGGAACGTCTACCACCAGCAGCATCGCGACCGGCAGTTCCTGCACGATGTCTCCTTCAGCGTGCGCGCCGGCGAGGTCGTCGGCATCGCCGGCCTGATGGGGGCGGGGCGCACGGAAACGGCGATGAGCCTTTTCGGCCGCTCCTGGGGTCACAAGATCACCGGCGAGGTGCGGATGCGCGGCAAGCCCGTCGACGTCTCGACCATCGAGAAGGCGGTGAAGGCGGGGCTTGCCTATGTGACCGAGGACCGCAAGGAACTCGGCCTCGTGCTGATCAACAACATCATGCACAACACCACGCTCGCCAATCTCAAGGATGTGTCGCGCAACGCCATCATCGACGAACGCAAGGAGGCGCAGGTCGCCACCGGCTATCGCTCGAAGCTGCGCATCCGCTCGCATTCGATCTATCAGGAGGCGGTCAATCTTTCGGGCGGCAACCAGCAGAAGGTCGTCCTGTCGAAATGGCTGTTCACCAATCCCGAGGTGCTGATCCTCGACGAGCCGACGCGCGGCATCGATATCGGCGCCAAATATGAGATCTACACCATCATCAACCAGCTTGCGGCCGAAGGAAAAGGCATTCTGATGATCTCGTCGGAAATGCCGGAACTGCTGGGGACCTGCGACCGCATCTATGTCATGAACGAAGGACGGATCGTGGCGGAGCTTTCGCGGGAGGAAGCCAGCCAGGAATCGATCATGCGCGCCATCATGCGCTCCGGGGAGAAACATTAATGGCCACCGACACGACGCTTCCGAAAAAACAGCCCTCTGTCGGGGACTATCTCAAGAGGAACATCCGCGAATACGGCCTGCTCGTGGCGCTGGTGATGATCATGATCTTCTTCCAGGTCGTCACGAACGGCGTGCTCTTCCGCCCGGTCAACATCACCAATCTCGTGCTCCAGAATTCGTTCATCGTCATCATGGCGCTCGGCATGCTGCTGATCATCGTGGCGGGGCATATCGATCTGTCGGTCGGCTCGATCGTCGCCTTCATCGGCGCGATATCGGCGATCATGCTGGTGAAATGGCAATTGCCGGCCATCGCCGTCGTGCCGCTGTGCATCATGGCCGGCGCACTGATGGGGGCGGCGCAGGGCTACTGGGTGGCCTATCAGAAGATTCCCTCCTTCATCGTCACGCTCGCCGGCATGCTCGTCTTCCGCGGCATGACCTATGTCGTGCTCGGCGGCCGCCCCGTGGGACCGTTCCCGAAGGACTTCCAGGTTCTTTCCACCGGCTTCATCCCGGATTTCCTGTCGTTCACCGACCCCGCCACGAGCGTCATCAAGAACTATGTGGCGCTCGTGGCGGTCGTCGCGCTGGTGGCCTATGCCGTCTATGCCGGGCTGCGCGAACGTCGGGTGAACGAGCAGCACGGCAGCGAGAACGAGCCCTTCGGCTTCTTTCTCGTGCAGATGGGCGTGATGGGTGCGGTCGCGATCTTCATCGGCTTCCAGCTCGCCACCTACCGGGGGCTGCCCAACGTGCTGGTCGTGATGGGCGTCCTGATCGCCCTTTATACTTTCGTCACCACCCGCACGACCGTCGGCCGTCGCATCTACGCCATGGGCGGCAACGAGAAGGCGGCGAAACTGTCGGGCATCAACACTGAGCGGCTGACCTTCTATGCCTTCGTCAACATGGGAGCGCTTGCCGCCCTTGCCGGCATGATCATTGCGGCGCGCCTCAACTCGGCGACGCCGAAAGCCGGCGTCGGCTTCGAGCTGGACGTGATCGCGGCCTGTTTCATCGGCGGCGCATCGGCGTCGGGCGGCGTGGGCAAGATCACCGGCGCGGTCATCGGCGCTTTCATCATGGGCGTCATGAACAACGGCATGTCGATCGTGGGCATCGGCATCGACTATCAGCAACTCATCAAGGGTCTGGTATTGCTCGCCGCCGTGTTCTTCGACGTCTACAATAAGAACAAGGGCTGATCCGAAGCGGTCGGTCCCCACGACCAATTGACTGTTGAACGGCGGCGACGCCGGGTAAAGGGACGCTCAGGCTGCGGGCCGGCGTCCGGGAAGGAAGACGACACCATGCTGATATCGCAGATCCGCAATGCCGATGGCTCCATCACCGTAGCAATGCGCGAGGAGGGCGGGCCCGCCCGGGCGGTGAAGGGCGCGCAAAGCGTCCATGCGCTGGCGCTCGAGGCGGCGAACAGCGGCCGCTCTCTCGCCGCGGTGATCGAGGCGAAGGGGCTGGGCGAGGCCGTGGACCTTGAGGCCGCCTACGGCGAGGGGCGGATGCTTGCGCCGATCACCCATCCGGATCCCGCGCATCTGCACCTCACCGGCACGGGGCTCACCCATCTCGGCTCGGCGGCGACGCGCGATTCCATGCACAAGAAGACGACGGAAGCGGCCGAGGAGACGCTGACCGATTCGATGAAGATGTTCCGCATGGGCCTCGAAAACGGCAAGCCGGCGGCCGGTGAGAAGGGCGTGCAGCCGGAGTGGTTCTACAAGGGCAACGGCACGCAGGCCGTCGCGCCCGGCGCGGCGCTCACCTCGCCCTCCTTCGCGCTCGACGGCGGCGAGGAACCGGAAATGGCGGGTATCTATGTGATCGCCGACGACGGGACGCCCTTCCGCGTGGGCTTTGCCGTTTCGAACGAGTTTTCCGATCACGTGACGGAGCGGATCAACTATCTCTATCTCGCCCATTCGAAGCTGCGGCAGGCGAGCTTCGGTCCGGAAATCCGTATCGGCGCGCCGCCGGAGGATATCCGCGGCTTCTCGCGTATCCTGCGCGGCGGCAAGCTTCTGTGGGAAAAACCCTTCGTATCGGGGGAGGCGAACATGTCGCACAGCTTCGCCAATCTTGAGTATCACCATTTCAAATACGGGCTTTTCCGTGCGCCCGGCGATGTGCATGTCCATATGTTCGGCACGGCGACGTTGTCTTTCGGCGACGGGATCCGTACGGAAGCGGGCGACGTCTTCGAGATCGGTGCGGAAGGCTTCGGGCTGCCGCTGCGCAATCCGCTGGCCGTCGCTTCCGAGGAAGAGATCGTCGTTCGCCAGCTGTAATTCGCAAGGCGGTCGGCCTGCCTGGCCGCCAGTGACAGGAGACATGACACCATGACAATTCACCAGAACCTCATCGCCGGCGAGTGGGTCGGCACGGATGCGTCGAAGAACATCAACCCGTCGAACACCAACGACGTCGTGGGCGAATACGCCCGTGCTTCCGCAGAAGACACCAAGGCGGCGATCGCCGCGGCGAAGGCGGCGTTCCCGGCTTGGTCGCGCTCCGGCGTCCTCGAACGCCACGCCATTCTCCGCAAGACCGCCGACGAGATCCTCGCCCGCAAGGACGAACTCGGCCGGCTGCTTTCGCGTGAGGAGGGCAAGACGCTCGCCGAAGGCATCGGCGAGACGGTGCGCGCCGGGCAGATCTTCGATTTCTTCGCCGGCGAATGCCTGCGACTGGCCGGCGAGACGCTGCCGTCGGTGCGGCCGGGGGTCGGCGTCGAGGTCACCCGCGAGCCGGTCGGCGTCGTCGGCATCATCACGCCGTGGAATTTTCCGATCGCCATCCCCGCCTGGAAGATCGCGCCGGCGCTCTGCTACGGCAACACCGTGGTCTTCAAGCCGGCCGATCTGGTTCCCGGCAGTTCCTGGGCGATCGTTGACATCCTCGTGCGCGCCGGCCTGCCCGGCGGCGTCCTGAACCTCGTCATGGGACGCGGCTCCGTGGTCGGCCAGACGATCCTCGACAGCCCCGACGTCGACGCCATCACGTTTACCGGCTCGACCGGAACCGGCAAGCGCGTCGCGGCCGCCTCCATCGAGCATAACCGCAAGTTCCAGCTCGAAATGGGCGGCAAGAACCCCTTCGTCGTGCTCGACGACGCGGATATCGGCGTGGCGGTCGAGGCCGCTGTCAATTCGGCCTTCTTCTCGACGGGCCAACGCTGCACGGCATCCTCGCGCGTCATCGTCACCGAGGGTATTCACGACCGCTTCGTGGCGGCGGCCATCGAGCGGCTGAAAGGCGTCGTCGTCGACGACGCGCTGAAGGCCGGCACGCATGTCGGCCCGGTCGTCGACGAGAGCCAGCTCAAGCAGGATACCGACTATATCGAGATCGGCCGGCAGGAGGGCGCGAAGCTCGCCTTCGGCGGCGAGCGGCTGGAGCGCGACAATCCCGGCTTCTACCTGCAACCGGCGCTCTTCACCGAGGCGACGAACCAGATGCGGATTTCCCGCGAGGAAATCTTCGGCCCGGTCGCGGCCGTTATCCGCGTCAAGGACTACGATGAGGCCCTTGCCGTCGCCAATGACACGGCCTTCGGCCTTTCCTCCGGCATCGCCACGACGAGCCTCAAGCACGCCACGCATTTCAAGCGCAATTCCGAGGCCGGCATGGTGATGGTCAACCTGCCGACGGCGGGCGTCGATTTCCATGTGCCCTTCGGCGGCCGCAAGGGCTCTTCCTACGGGCCGCGCGAGCAGGGCAGATACGCCAGCGAATTCTACACAACCGTCAAGACCGCCTACACGATGGCGTGAGGCGCAGGCCGACCGGCTTCGGCCGGTCGGTCCGTTCAGGGGCAGTAAGAGACATGACGAAGAAAGCAGAATGGCCGCGCAAGCTGAGATCGCAGGAATGGTTCGGCGGCACCAGTCGCGATGCGATCTACCACCGTGGCTGGCTGAAGAACCAGGGCTATCCGAACGACCTGTTTGACGGTCGCCCGGTGATCGGCATCCTCAACACCTGGTCGGACATGACGCCGTGCAACGGCCACCTGCGCGAGCTTGCCGAGAAGGTGAAGGCCGGTGTGTGGGAGGCGGGCGGCTTCCCGATGGAGGTGCCCGTCTTCTCGGCGTCGGAAAACACCTTCCGCCCCACGGCGATGATGTTCCGCAATCTCGCCGCGCTGGCGGTCGAGGAGGTGATCCGCGGCCAGCCGATGGATGGCTGTGTGCTGCTGGTCGGCTGCGACAAGACCACCCCGTCGCTGCTGATGGGCGCGGCCTCGGTCGACCTGCCCTCGATCGTCGTCACCGGCGGGCCGATGCTCAACGGCTATTTCCGCGGTGAGCGCGTCGGCTCGGGCACGCATCTGTGGAAATTCTCCGAAATGGTGAAGGCCGGCGAGATGACGCAGGCCGAGTTCCTTGAGGCGGAAGCCTCGATGAGCCGCTCGTCCGGCACCTGCAACACCATGGGCACCGCCTCCACCATGGCGTCGATGGCCGAGGCGCTGGGCATGGCGCTTTCCGGCAACGCCGCGATCCCGGCGGTCGATTCCCGTCGCCGGGTCATGGCGCAACTGACTGGCCGGCGCATCGTCCAGATGGTCAAGGACGATCTGAAGCCCTCCGAGGTCATGACCAGGCAGGCCTTCGAGAACGCCATCCGCACCAATGCCGCCATCGGCGGCTCGACCAATGCGGTGATCCACCTGCTCGCCATCGCCGGCCGCGTCGGCATCGATCTGACACTGGACGACTGGGACCGCTGCGGCCGCGACGTGTCGACCATCGTCAACCTGATGCCGTCGGGCAAGTACCTGATGGAGGAGTTCTTCTATGCCGGCGGCCTGCCCGTCGTGCTGAAGCGCCTCGGCGAGGCCGGCCTCCTGCACAAGGACGCGCTGACGGTCTCCGGCGAGACGGTATGGGACGAGGTCAAGGACGTCGTCAACTGGAACGAGGACGTGATCCTGCCGGCCGACAAGGCGCTGACCTCTTCGGGCGGCATCGTCGTGCTGCGCGGCAACCTCGCGCCGAAGGGGGCGGTGCTGAAACCGTCGGCCGCCTCGCCGCATCTTATGCAGCACACCGGCCGCGCCGTGGTGTTTGAAAGCATCGAGGACTATCACGCCCGCATCAACCGCGACGATCTCGATATCGACGAGACCTGCATCATGGTGCTGAAATATTGCGGGCCGAAGGGCTATCCGGGCATGGCCGAGGTCGGCAACATGGGCCTGCCGCCCAAGGTGCTGAAGAAAGGGATCACCGACATGATCCGCATTTCGGACGCCCGCATGTCCGGCACCGCCTATGGCACGGTCATCCTGCATACCGCGCCGGAAGCCGCCGACGGCGGCCCGCTGGCGCTGGTGGAGAACGGCGATATCATCGAAGTGGATATCCCCGCCCGCAAGCTGGAACTGAAGGTTCCGGATGAGGAATTGGCCCGCCGCCGGGCGGCCTGGGTCAATCCCGTCCAGCCGCTCGTCGGCGGCTACGGCGGTCTCTACGTCAAGACGGTGATGCAGGCCGATACCGGCGCGGATCTCGACTTCCTCGTCGGCCAGCGCGGCTCGCGGATCCCGATGGACCGCGACAGCCACTGAGGCGACGGCCATGACGCGGTGCGGTTTCCGCCGCGCCGCGTCATGGCCGCTTGCTGTGCATTGAACCTTAGTATCAGGCGAATTGTTTTGATCTTCCGAAGGGCAGGATCTAACGCTCGGGTTCCTCTTGCCGCGCCGGAGCATCCATGACCCTCGATCGCCTGGCTCCGGCCATTTTCGTCCTGCTGTGGTCCACGGGCTGGGTCGTCGCCAAGTTCGGGACACTCGTCTCCGAGCCGCTGACCTTCCTGACGATCCGCTATGTGGTGGCGGCGCTCGCCTTTACGGCCTTCTGCCGGCTTTCCGGGGTGACCTGGCCGCGCGAGCGGCGGGTGATCGTGCATGCGGTGGTTTCGGGCATGTTTCTGCACGGCATTTATCTTGCCGCCGTCTGGTGGGCGATCGGTCAGGGCGTGCCGGCGGCGCTTTCCTCGATCATCGCCGCGCTCCAGCCGCTGATGACGGCGCTTGCCGCGTCCTTCCTCATCGGCGAACGGTTGAGCGGAATGCAGAAAGGGGGGCTCTGTCTCGGCTTTTTCGGAGTGCTGATCGCCGTGTTGCCGAAATTCTTCGGTCATGGCTCTGCTGAAATTCCCGTCTTCGCCATCGTCGTCAATATCCTCGGCATGGCGGCCGTGACCTATGGCACGATCTATCAGAAGCAGTATCTGCCTGCCGGGGATATCCGCGCCATCGCCACGCTGCAATATGCCGGCGCGCTGATCGTGACCTTGCCGCTGGCGTTCATGCTGGAGGATTTTCATGTCGACTGGGGTTTCGGCTTCCTCGCCGTGCTGCTCTGGTCGGTCTTCGGGATCTCGATGGGGGCGATCCTGCTGCTGCTTTATCTTCTGCGGCGCGGGCAGGTTTCGCGGGCGGCGTCGCTGATCTATCTCGTCCCGCCCATCGCGGCCTTGCAGGCCGCCGTCATCCTCGGCGAAGAGCTGACGACGTCGATGATCCTCGGGGCCGTCATCGTGGCGGTCGGGGTCTATCTCACCAATCGTCGCGATACGGGCGTGACGGCTGCGGATCGGGCCTGACGATGGCGCAAGAAGAAACGGCGGCCCGAAGGCCGCCGTTTCCCGATCTATATGCAGGCCCGATCAGGCCTGTTCGCGATGCTGGCCTTCCGGCCGGCGCTGCCGGCCCTGGCGTGGCGGGCGGCCGGGCTGGCCGGTTGCGTTACCGGCATGGTTGCGGTTGTGGCGTTCGCCCTGCTTTTGCGGCGGACGGCCGGATGCGCGCTTGCCGGCGTCGGCGCCACCCTCGGCCGTCGGCTGGCCGCGATCGCCGAAGGACTGGCGCTGCGGACGCTTGCCGGCGCGGCCGTTGGCGGCGTGCTGGCCGCCGCCCCGGCCGTTGCGGCCCTTCTTCGACTTGCCGCCGGCGCCGGGAAGATTGCCGGCCGGGACGTCGCCGCTGGCCACCGCGATGCTGATGCCCATCAGCCGTTCGATATCGCGCAGCAGATGGACATCGTCGGGCGTGCAGAAGGCGATGGCGATGCCGTCGCGGCCATTGCGGGCGGTGCGACCGATGCGGTGCACATAAGCGTCTGGGACTTCCGGCAGGTCGTAATTATAGACATGGGTGACGCCGGGAATATCGATGCCGCGCGCGGCGACATCGGTGGCGACGAGAACACGTATCTCGCCGTCGCGGAAGGCCTTCAGCGCGCGCTCACGCTGGCCCTGGCTCTTGTTTCCGTGGATCGAGGCCGCCTTGAAGCCGACGTGGTCGAGGTGCTTCATCAGCTTTTCCGCGCCGTGCTTGGTTCGGGAAAAAACCAGCGACAGGCCGTCCGGATTATCCGTCAGGGTCTGCTTGAGGATCTGCGTCTTCTGATCCTTGCCGGGCACGAAGTGGACATATTGCTCCACCTTGTCGGCGGCCTTGCCGGGCGGGGCCACTTCGACCTTCTTCGGGTTGACGAGGTATTCGCCGGCAAGCTCCGCGATCAGCTTCGGCATGGTGGCCGAAAACAGCAGTGTCTGGCGGTTCTTCGGCACCAGCCTGGAAATCTTGCGCAGGTCGTGGATGAAGCCGAGGTCGAGCATCTGGTCGGCTTCGTCGAGCACCAGATAACGGGCCTGCGTCAGCGTCACGGCCTTGCGGGCAATGAGATCGAGCAGGCGGCCGGGGGTCGCGACGAGGATGTCGGTGCCGCGGTCGAGCATTTGCGTCTGCTTGTGGATCGAGGCGCCGCCGACGACGGTGACGACGCGCAGCGGCGTCTTCTTCACGAAATCGCGCAGATTGTCGGCGATCTGGTTCACCAGTTCACGGGTCGGGGCGAGGATCAGGGCGCGGATATTGCGCGGGTCGGGCCGACGGCTGTCGGCCAGCAGCTTCTCGATCATCGGCAGGCCGAAAGCGGCCGTCTTGCCGGTGCCGGTCTGGGCGAGACCGATCAGGTCGCTGCCATCGAGAACGAGCGGGATGGCCTTTTCCTGGATCGGGGTCGGAGTGGAAAAACCGAGTGCGGAAAGCGTGTCGACGATGGTCTTCGAGAGGCCGAGGTCGTGGAAAGTGGTCAATGTCATACCTTTCGGGGGCACCAAACGTCTTTCGCCGGAAGGCGGCATGCACTTCCGGTTCCGTCTGGCGTCAAGAACCCCGCGTGAAATGGGAACTTGTGGGTTGGTCGCTTTCGTCTGGCGCAGTCTTCCGCCAAAGGGCGGATTGGGTATCCCTGCGCTTTTCCTTCTTCGCGTCCCATATCCGGGATATCGCTAGGCACGCTCACGCGGCGGCCGAAGGGCGACGCTTGCGGGCTTCATGTCGTCTTTCCGCCCGTAAAAGTCAAGCGGCGTTTTTGCGACAGCGGCACCGGAGGGCGGATTGCGCCGTCTCAAGGATCATCCTGCCACAATCCTGTTGGATGCTTGCAGGCGCAGTTTTGCGTCTGTGCACCGACCTGAACCTCACCAAGGGAGTGAAAGATGACCGGTACGACTTGGATTCTCGCAGCCGATGGCACCCAGGCCCGCTTGCTCAAGGGGGTGAACCTCATCAAGGACGGGCGTCAGAATCCCGAACAGGAAATTTTCCGCACGGAGGTCCGCAAGGCGCAGGATATCATGACCGACAGACCCGGCCGAAGCCATTCTTCCGTCGGCCCCGGCCGCTCGGCGATGGATTACCCGAGCGATCCCGTTCGCGAGGAACAGCAGAGGTTCGCCGCCGAGATCGCCGACAGGATCGACGACTATGCGGCGAAAGGGGAATTTGACCGGCTGGTGCTGTGCGCGGCGCCGCAGACGCTCGGCGACCTGCGCGGCAGGCTCTCGGATCGTGTCCGCACGCTGACGACGGCCGAAATCGACAAGAACTTCAGCAGCCTGCCCACCGACAAGCTCATTTCGTCGGTCCGCTCGATCATGTTCGACGCCTGAGCGCCGCCCGTCCGCTGGCCTGTTCCAGCGGGCGGGCGCGATATCCGGCAACGAAATATTAACCAACCGTTCAGCGGTTCGGTGTTAGTGCGGGACGGTAAAATCATGACGTACCGCAATGCCCGGGGAACGCCGCGTGGCTGACGAACACGACGAATTGCTGGCGGCTGCCTGCGCGCATATCCGGGAAAATCCCCACCCGGCCTATGTGAAGGGCAGCGACCTGCGCTGCCTTGCGGTCAATGAAGCCTATAAGGCGCTTTTTGGCGGGGACCCTTCGGAAGGCTTCGAAGGCGCAGAAGACGAGGACATCGCCGAGCGCGAGAAGCGTTGCCTGATTTTCGGCGCAGCGGCCCGTTTCCGCTATGTGCATCCGGAAGGCGGCTGCTTCGATATCTCCTTCCGGCGCGACCGGCTGGCCGGGGGCCATGCCGTGCTGATCGCCGTTTTCATGCCGATCGCCGAACCGGCAGGGGAGATCGGTCTCTATCGGGCGCTGCTCGATGCGTTGCCCGTCGCGAGCTTCGTCCGCGATGAGGCGCAGCGGCTGGTCTTCGCCAACCGGGCTTACAGGGACCTGATGCGGGTAAACACCGCGGATATCCTCGGCCGCACCACGCGCGAGATGCATGGCGGCATGGGTGCCGTCCTGCACGGTCATAATCAGCGGGCGCTCGAAAGCGGCGAAATGCTGGAAGCCGAGATCAGTTTCGAGCGCCCGGACGGGAGCACCGTGCCGACGGTCGCCCGGATATGCGGCGTCACGACGCTTGACGGAAAGCGCTATCTCATGGGTTCGGTGACCGATACCACGGTGTTGCGGTCGCGCGAAAATCAGCTCATGGAAGCGCAGCGGCAGGCCGAGGCGGTCCAGTCCGATCTGCGCAGCGTCGTCGAATCGCTTCCTGTCGGCATCGTCGTGGTCGATGCGGCGGGCAGGATCGAGCATGTGAACGACGCCTTCGAGGCGCTGTGGCAAGGCGTCTCGCCACCCGTCGCCGGACAGTCCTTCGCGGATCTCCTGCGGTTCCAGAGCGAACGCGAGCCGAAGGCCGGCGAGAGCGGGCCGTTATCCGGGCCGGAGACGGCGCGAGAGCGGCTGGAAACGATCAGGGCCGGCCGGATGGCGACCTGCGAGGTGGCCTATGCCGATGGTCGCGTCCTGATCGAGGCGGGACGCCCCATCTCCGGCGATCGCTGCCTTCTGACCTATATCGACATCACCGAGAGCCGCCAGCGCGAGCGCGAGGTGCTGGAGGCGCGCAGCGCCCTGGCGGATGTCGGGAGCCTGGTGAAAGATGCGGTTTCCTCCATGAGCCAGGGACTGCTCATCGTCGAGGGCCGGGAGGTGGTGCTGTCGAACCCGGCGCTGCTGGAAATGATCGCCATGTCGCCCGCGCTGCTTGCGCCGGGCAACGACGTCGGCGCCATTCTGGATTATTGCGCCGCATGCGGTGTTCCGGCCGGCCGGCAGGACGAAGGACTGGTGGAGGCGTCGCAGTTCCCGGCGCGGGTTCTGGCCGGCGAGAGCCTTTCGCTGACGCTCCGGAGCGCGGCGGGACGCTGGATCCGGCTGGACGCCACGTCGACGGGTTATGATCGCAGCGTGCTCGTCTTCACCGATATCACGGACCTGAAAAGCCGGGAGGAGGAGCTTCGCCGGCTTGTCGAGCGGGCGGAGACGGCCGACCGGGTCAAGTCGGAATTCCTCGCCAATATGAGCCATGAGATCCGCACGCCGATGAACGGTGTTCTCGGCATGGCCGAGCTTCTGGCGAAGTCGGACCTCGATACGCGGCAGAAGACCTTCATCGACATCATGGTGAAGTCCGGCAATTCGCTCCTGACGATCATCAACGATATTCTCGATTTCTCCAGGATCGACGCCGGTCAGATGACGCTGCGCGATATGCCGTTCAACCCCGTCGAGGCGGTTGAGGATGTGGCGACGCTGCTGTCGGCGAAGGCGGCGGAAAAGAACGTGGCGCTGGTTGTCAGGGGCGCCGGCAACATGCCGCAGAGCGTCGTCGGCGACGCCGGGCGTTTCCGCCAGATCGTCACCAATCTCGTCGGCAATGCCGTGAAATTCACCGATCGCGGCCATGTGCTGATCGACATGGAGGCGCGGCCGGGCACGGTGCGCGATATCGAGATCGTCCTTCGGGTCGAGGACACGGGCGTCGGCATCGCGGCGGACAAGATGACGGCGATCTTCGAGAAATTCTCGCAGATCGATACATCGTCCACGCGCCGCCACGAGGGAACGGGCCTGGGGCTCGCCATCACCGACGGTCTGGTGCGCCTGTTCGGCGGCACGCTGTCGGCGGAAAGCACGGTGGGCAAGGGATCCGTATTCACCGTGCGCCTGCCGATGACGCAATCGGTCACCGTCTTCCCCGAGCGGCCGCTGCCGGCCGACCTCTCCGGCGCGCGCGTCCTGATCGTGGACGCCCATCCGGTGTCGCGCCAGGCCACCTGCGAGATGCTGACGGGATGGGGTTTCGACGCGACGGCGGTCGGATCGGCGGCGGAGGCTTTCGCCGTGGCGGTGGCGGCCGAAGACATGGGCGTGAGCGTCGATGCGGTGGTGCTCGATCAGGCGGTGCCGGAAGCCGGCGAGATCGTGCGGACGCTTCGCACCCTGCCGTGGGCTGCGCATCTCGCCATCGTCGGGCTGGCCGCGATCGGCGGGGGTGAGGACGACGCTCTCCTTTGCGTGCAGCATATCGAGGCGCATCTGATGAAGCCGGTGCGGGCGGCGCTGCTGCGCGAAACCCTTTGCGACGTGGTTCGGGAAAGGCGCATGCATACTGCGCCGGCAAGGCCCGGCACCGTGCTGCCGCTGCGTCCGGCGCCGGTCGCGGCGGCTTCGGCCGATGGGCTGCTCGATGTGCTTGTCGCGGAGGACAACGAGGTCAACGGCATTCTTTTCACGCAGCTTCTGCACCTGGCCGGCTTGCGTTTCCGCCTTGTCGGCAATGGTGCGGAGGCGGTGGCGGCTTTCCGGGAAAGCGCCCCGCGCATGATTTTGATGGATGTGTCCATGCCGGTCATGAACGGCCTCGAGGCAAGCCGGAAGATCCGGGACATCGAAGGCGAAAGCGCGGAGCCGGCAGGCAAGCGCCGCGTGCCCATCGTCGCGGTGACAGCGCATGTGCTGGAAGACGATCGCGACGCCTGCCTGGCCGCAGGCATGGACGATATCCTCACCAAGCCGATCAGCGCCGACCGGCTGGAGGAAATGCTGGAGCGCTGGCTTTCCGGGCATGGGCCGGTGCCGGCGCAGGGGAGCCTGCGATAGGCTTCAGTCCGCCGCAGGCCGCGTTCCGCACAGCATCTCCCGCTTGCCGGCAAAGCCTGCGCGGCGTTCCACCGTGAAGCCGGCAGCAAGGAGGTTGCGCCGGACGAATCCGGCGGCGGCATAGGTGGAGAAACTCCCGCCGGGGACCGTGTGACGGAAGACGGCGGCCATCAGCTCCGCCGACCACATCTCCGGATTGCGAGCGGGCGCGAAACCGTCGAGAAACCAGGCGTCGAAACAGCTTTCCTCCGCAAGAAGGCCCGCAAGGGCCGCCCCGCATACGACGGTCAAGCGGATGTCCGGAGCGAGCGCGATTGTGATCCGCCCTTCCGGGTTTTCCGGCCAGGCGTCGAGCAAGGCGGCGCGCTCCCTTTCGATCTCCGGCCAGTGTGAGAGAGCGCGGCCGATATCGTCGGCCCGCATCGGGAAGAGTTCGAAGGACGTGAAGTGGAGGCAGGCTCCGGCCGGGGCGGCGCTGCGCCATTGCCGCCAGGTCTCGCAGAAGTTCAGGCCCGTGCCGAAGCCGAGTTCGCCGATGCGGAAATGGCCCGGCTGATGCCAGCGCCGCGGCAGTCCGTTGCCGGCCAGAAAGACATGTCCGCATTCGAGGCGGCCGTCGCTGCGGCAATAAAAATGATCGTCAAAGGCTCGCGAATAAGGCATATCGCCGTCGTGCCATTCAAGCATCGCGGTGGATTGCGGCGAGGGTTCAGGATTGTGATCAACCATGGAGCATGGCGATAGGCCCAGCCGGCCTGCGGGTCAACCGGCGGTGGACCTGCTGGTGGCGGGCGGCGGGATCATGGGGCTGTGGACGGCATATTTCGCGGCCCGTTCCGGCCTTTCTGTATTGCTTGCCGAGCGTCGGCGGATCGGCGCCGGCGCAAGCGGCGGCATGCTCGGCGCGCTGATGCCGCATCTGCCGGACCGCTGGGACGCCAAGACAGCCTTCCAGTTCGAGTCGCTGGTGGCGCTGGAGGCCGAGATCGCCGGCCTGGAGGCCGAAACCGGCCTGTCGACCGGCTATCGCCGGTCGGGCCGGCTGATACCGCTGCCGAAAGCGCATCATCGCGGCCTCGCCCTTGGCTGTGCGGCGGCTGCGGCGACGCTCTGGCAAAGCGGCGGGCGCGCGTTTTCCTTCGATGTGCGCGACCGGCCGCCGGTCGTAAACTGGCCGGCGGAAAATGCCATGGAAAACGGCGTCGCCTTTGACGGGCTGGCCGCCCGCGTCTCGCCGCGCGGCCTTCTTGCGGCACTTGTGGCGGCGCTTTCCCGTCTGCCTCACGTCACGCTTTGCGAAGGCGCGGGTCTCGCGCGGCTCGATCCCGGGACGCAGACCGCCTTTTTCGAGGATGGCGGTACCTGCAACTACGGACATTGCGTGCTGGCGGCGGGGGTGGAGACCTTCGATCTGCTCGCAACACTCGGGCCGGCGCTGAAGCGGCCGGCGGGTTTCGCCGTGAAGGGGCAGGCGGCGCTCTTGCGCGCGGATATCGATCCGGCGCTGCCGCTGCTGTTTGCCAATGGCCTGTATATCGTGCCGCATGAAAACGGCCTCGTGGCGGTGGGCAGTACCAGTGAAAATGCGTTCGAGACCGCGTTTACCACCGATGAGCAACTGGAAGACCTGATCGCGCGGGCGCGGCAACTGACTCCGCTTCTGGAGAAAGCGCCGGTCGTCGAGCGTTGGGCCGGCCTTCGCCCCAAGGCGATCGGCCGCGATCCCATGGTCGGGCGGCATCCGGACCATCCCGCTGTCAGCCTGATGACCGGCGGCTTCAAGGTGAGCTTCGGGCTTGCCGCCGCGCTCGCCCGCGTGGTGACAGGCCAGATAGGGGACGGCGGCCCTTCCGGCCTGCCGTCCTCCTTCACTGTCGAGGCGCATCTGGCAAAAGCCGGCCTCGCCTGACCGCTCACATCCAGTAAGGCGGCACGCCATAATAGTCGTGGATCACCTTGCCGTTCTTGCGGTCCCATTCATAGTCGGCATCGTTGCCGTAATGCGGGGCATTTTCGACCTGCTCCTTGGTCACGTCGACGCGGTAGCCGCCGAGATCCTCATCGTAGTTCAGCTTGCCCCAGGGCAGGGGATAGTGATCGTGGCCGATCCCCAGGAACCCGCCGAAGCTCAGCACGGCATAGGACACGCGGCCGCTGCGCTTGTCGAGGATCAGCCGCTCGATCGCGCCGATATGCTTGCCGTCGCCGCCGTAGACGCTGGTGCCTTCCACCTTGTCGCTGGCGATGAGTTCGTGGGTCTCCCGGATATTGGCGTCCTGAATGGCGATGATGGTTCTCCTTGTTGCGATAAAAGGAGAACGGTGAGGTGGCCGATCGGTTCCAAAGAGGGCGAGGATCGGGGCTATGGGTCCGATTTTGCTCGACTTTCGCGGCCTGAGTGCTACCGTCGCGACTATTCGCAGAGGGGCTTTCATGACAGAGACATATCCGCGTGACCTCGTCGGCTATGGCCGCACGCCGCCGAACGTCCGCTGGCCGGGTGACGCGCGCATCGCCGTGCAGTTCGTGGTCAATTACGAGGAGGGCGGGGAAAGCTGCATTCTCGACGGCGATCCGGCCTCGGAATGCCTGCTGTCGGAGATCGTCGGCGCGCAGCCCTGGCAGGGCCAGCGTAACCTCAATATGGAATCGATCTACGAGTATGGCGCACGGGCCGGCTTCTGGCGGCTGTGGCGGCTTTTCACGCGCCGCAACGTGCCGGTCACCGTCTATGGGGTGACGCTCGCCATGGCGCGCAATCCGGAAGCCGTCGCCGCGATGAAGGAGGCGGGCTGGGAGATCGCCAGCCACGGTTACCGCTGGCTGGAATACAAGGACGTTCCGGAAGAAGTGGAGCGCCAGCACATTCGCGATGCGGTGCGGCTTCACACGGAGCTGACCGGATCGCATCCGCTCGGCCTGTATCAGGGCAAGCCTTCCGGCAATACCCTGCGGCTCGTCATGGAAGAGGGCGGTTTCGTCTATTCCTCCGATTCCTACGCCGACGATCTGCCCTATTGGGTCCCCGGCCCCGACGGCAAGCCCTTCCTGATCATTCCCTATGCGCTCGAAACCAACGACATGCGTTTCGCCACCGCACAGGGGTTCAATTCGGGCGACCAGTTCTTCGCCTATCTGAAGGACGCCTTCGACGTGCTCTACGAGGAAGGCCGGGAGGGCAGCCCGAAGATGCTGAATATCGGGCTTCACTGCCGGCTGGCCGGCCGTCCCGGCCGGGCGGCGGCGCTCGCCCGCTTCGTCGATTACGTCCTCGGGCATGAGAAGGTCTGGGCGCCGCGCCGTATCGACATCGCCCGGCACTGGATCGAGCATCATCATCCGGACAGGGGGGATGCGGCATGATCGACAGGCCGGACTTTCTCGCCCGCTACGGCGGCGTCTTCGAACATTCGCCCTTCATCGCCGAACGGGCGCTCGACGCCGGCGCGGTGACGCCGCCTTTCAGCGCCGCGACCGTGCATGCCGCGCTGACGACCGCATTCCGGCAAGCGACGCGGGAAGAACAGCTCGGCGTGCTCCGCGCCCATCCGGACCTTGCGGGCAAGCTGGCGATCGCCGGTGAACTGACCGAGGACAGCCGCAAGGAGCAGGCGGGCGCCGGCCTCGACCGGCTGACGCCGGAAGAACACGCCCGCTTCACGGCGCTCAACAGCGCCTATGGCGAGAAATTCGGCTTTCCCTTCATCATCGCCGTGAAAGGCCTCGGAAAAGCCGATATCCTTGCGGCTTTCGAGCGACGTATCGACAATAGCCCCGAACAGGAGTTCGAGACGGCGAAGGCGCAGGTGGAGCGTATCGCGCTCCTGCGGCTGCAAGCCCTCATCCCCGGAGACGGCCATGTATGACATTTCACCGGCCGCGCAGCCCGTCGGCCGGCCTCTCTTTTCGATTTTCCCGGTGGGCCGTCGCCGGAAGGCAGGTTGCCGATGAACGAACGGCTTTCCATCCTCCCGCTGACGCCGGAGGCCTTCGCGCCCTTCGGCACGGTCATCGAGACCGCGCCGTCCACCCTGCGTCTCATCAACAACGGCACGACCGAGCGCTATCATGCGCTGGCCGAGGTGGAGGCAGCGGGGGCGGGTGCGACGGTGATCATCAACATCTTCCGCGCCACCCCGCGCGCCTTTCCCTATCAGGTCGACATGATGGAGCGGCACCCCTTCGGCAGCCAGAGTTTCTCGCCGGTCGACGACCGGCCGTGGCTGGTCGTGGTGGCTGCCGACGAAGACGGCCGGCCGGGCCGGCCGCAGGCGTTTCTCGCCGGCGGGCGACAGGGCGTCAATTATCGCCGCAACGTCTGGCACCATCCGCTGGTCGCGGTGGGCGGGCGCAGCGATTTCATCGTCGTCGACCGGGCGGGCGAGGGCCTCAATCTGGAGGAATATTATTACGACAGGCCCTTCGTCATCGACGGTCCCGAAGAAACGACGGTATGAGCGACACGGACAGCCTTGTGGCTTTTGTCTACAGGCCGGTTTTCATCGGTCTCCCGGCAACGTAGGTCTCGCGCACGGCGCGATCGTCGCCCATGGTCTGGAGCAGGAAAAGTTCGTCGGCAAGCGAGCGGACGACCTCCATCCGCAGCGCCATGGCGGGCGTGGCGGCGGCGTCCAGCACCACGAAATCGGCGTCCATGCCGACCTCCAGCGTGCCGATCCGGTCGGCAAGCGACAGCGCCTCGGCATTGCCGAGCGTCATGTGGTGGAAACTCTCGAAGGGGTTCAACCGCTCGCCCAGCAGTTGCTGGATCTTGTAGGCCTCGTCCATCGTCTTCAGCATGGAATAGCTCGTGCCGCCGCCGACATCGGTGGCGACGGCGACGCGCACCGGCTTTTCGCGCCGCAGAAGGTCTTTCAGGGGAAACAGGCCGGAGCCGAGGAAGAGGTTCGAGGTGGGGCAATGCACCGCCACCGCGCCCGCCTCGCTCATCGCGTCGGCCTCGCGCCCGGAGAGATGGATACAATGGCCGAACAGGCTTTTCGGACCGAGCAGGCCGTAGTGGGCATAGATATCGGTATAGTCGACGGCTTCGGGATAAAGCTCGCAGGTGACGCGGATCTCCTCGTGGTTTTCCGAAAGATGCGTCTGGATGTGCAGGTCGGGAAACTCGCGGGCGAGTGCGCCGGCCATTTCCATCTGCGCCGGCGTCGAGGTGATGGCGAAGCGCGGCGTGATGGCGACATGGTTGCGGCCCTTGCCGTGCCATTCGGAAATCACCGCCCGGGTTTCGTCATAGCCCGTTTCCGGCGTATCGAGCAGGCCCTGCGGGGCGTTGCGATCCATCATCACCTTGCCGCCGATCATGCACATGCCGCGCCGGAGCGCCTCGGCGAAATAGGCGTCGGCCGAGGCCTTGTGAACGGAGCAATAGGCCGCGCCCGTCGTCGTGCCGTGGCGGATCATCTCGTCGTAGAAATGCCGGGCGATGCGGGCGGCATGCTCGCTTTCGACAAACCGGCATTCCTCGGGAAACGTGTGGGTGTTCAGCCATTCGAGCAGGTCGGCGGCATAGGCGCCGATCACCTGCATCTGCGGGAAGTGCAGATGCGCGTCGATGAAGCCGGGAAGCAGCAGCTGCGGCCGGTGGTCGATTTCCTCCGTCCCGGCGGGGGCGTCGGCGCGCACCCGCGCATAGGGGCCGACGGCGGCGATGCGCCCGGCCTCGACGAGAAGGCCGCCATCCTCCTCATAGCGATAGCTTGACGTGTCGTCGCGCGATTGCGGGCGCCGCAGGAAGGAAAGCAGGCGCGCGCGGATCAGGGTGGCGCTCATATCGGTAAACTCCCGTCGACGGTTGTCTCACGCCCGTGGCGATGAGGGACCACGCCCTCCGCCCTGCCGGCGGGTCGCCGCACGGCACGGGTTGCATCCCGTCCGGGATAGATCGCATGGGCGGAGAACGCAATCTCTGCGTTCGAAGATCGCGGAATGGCGGCGTGCGTTCCACGGGCGGTCTTTCCTCTTCCGGAAAGCGCCGATTCGACGTATTGCTGCGACATCGCCAGCGACGGCGGGCCAGCAAAAACGGGCCAGTGAAAACGGGCCAGCGAAACGGGAAGGTGCGATGGACGACGTCAATTCATTCATCCTGCTGGTCGGCGTCTATTTCGTTTCTCTCGTCAGCCCCGGGCCGAATTTCATCATCGTCACCAGCACCAGCATGACGGTGTCGCGGGCGGCCGGGCTGTTTGCGGGGCTCGGTCTTGCCTGCGCCTCGCTCACCTGGGCCGTGACGGCGATGGCGGGGCTGGGTTTCCTGCTTGCGCATTTCGCCTGGCTGCATCTCGCCTTGCAGGTCGTCGGTGCGCTTTATCTCGTATGGCTCGGCATCAGGATGATCCGCCAGGCGGCGCGGCCGGAAAATGCGCTCGCCGCCGCCGCGATAGACTGGCGGGCGGCGATGCGGCGCGCCTATATCGTCAGCATGACCAATCCGAAATCCTTTGCCTTCTTCGGCAGCATCTTCGCGCTGGTCATTCCCGCGCAGGCGCCGATCTGGTTCTATGTGACGGTCGCGCTTACCTGTTTCACCATGTCGATGCTCTGGTATTGCGGCATGGCGCTGTTCTTTTCCAATCCGCGCGTGTCGGCGTGCTTCCTGCGCTTCAGGACCGGCATCGAACGCGTGATGGGCGCAACCCTGATCGTGCTGGGAGGCCGCCTGCTCTGGTCGCGGTGACGCGCGCGATGCGTCGCTTTCAGGCGATGGTCAGGATTTCGAGTTCCTGGTCGCCGAGGCTGGCGATCTCGCCGACGGCCTTGCCCATGAGGACTTTGGCGACGGGGGAAACGTAGGAAATCGAGCCGGCCTTCGGATCGGCCTCATCCTCTCCGACGATGCGATAGGTCTGCACGCGGCCGTCGTCGCGGCTGAAGGCCACCTTGCTGCCGAAGGCGACGATTTCGCTGGATGCCGGCTCGGAAACGACCTGTGCCGTGCGAAGCCGCTCGACAAGGTAGCGCACGTCGCGCAAGGGGCCGGCCGCCTGACGGCGGCGTTCGTTGGCGTCCTCGATGGCATTCGCCGCTTCGTAAGCCGTGCGGGCCTCGGCAAGCTGCGCTTCCAGCGCGGCCAGTCCGGTTGCCGTGACGAGATTGGGATGGGGAGAGATCGGCCGGTCGGGCAAAAGGGTTTCCGATGCGGTTTCGGCACTTTCTTCCTTCATGAAGGCGACGCTCAATGTCCGGACTCCATTCTTTCCCCCGGGCTTGCGAAGCGCTGCGGGCGTCTGTCGATTTGGGGCATGGTAGCATGTTGTGCATCCGCCGGAAGCCTTGCGGGCAAGCCGGCGGGAAAAGGCGGTGAGGTATTGCGGGCGCTATTGCGCCGTCCAGCCGCCGTCCACGGAGATATGCGTGCCGTTGATCGACTTCGCCGCGTCGCTGGCCAGGAACATCGCAATTGCGGCGACCTCCTCGACGGCGACGAATTCCTTGGTCGGCTGGAGCTTCAGCATGACGTCGTTCTTCACCTCGGTCTCGCTGATGCCGCGGGCGCGCGCCGTGTCGGGGATCTGCTTCTCGACGAGCGGCGTCAGCACATAGCCGGGGCAGATGGCGTTAGCGGTGATGCCGTTTTCGGCGATTTCCAGCGCCACGGTCTTCGTCAGGCCCATGATACCGTGCTTTGCGGCGACATAGGCGGATTTGAAGGGCGATGCGACGAGGCCGTGGGCCGAGGCGACATTGACGATGCGTCCCCAGCCCTTCCGCTTCATGTGCGGAACGGCGGCCCGGATCGTATGGAAGGAACTGGACAGGTTGATCGCGATGATCCGGTCCCACTGGTCGACCGGGAAGTCCTCGATCCGTTCCACATGCTGGATACCGGCGTTGTTGACGAGGATATCGGGTCCGCCGAATTCTTCGGCGGCCGTCCCGATCAGGTCGGCGATCTCCTCCGGCCTGGTCATGTCGGCCGGATGATAGAGAACGCGACCTTCGCCGAGGCCATCGAGCCGCGCGCGAACCGCCTCGATCTCGCCGGCCTCGCCGAAGCCGTTGAGAATGACGTTGGCGCCGCTGCCCGCAAAAGCGGTGGCGATAGCCAGACCGATGCCGCTGGTGGAGCCGGTGACGATAACGCTCTTCATGGTCCTCTTTCTCCCGCTCGTGGATTTCCGGCGCTGCCGGAGCATGGTGCGCTGCGGTAGCCTAAGCGCAAACCCCGGCCCATGACAATCGGCTTTCCACCCCTGGCGGACATGGTCTAGGCTCCGGCCGGAAGAGGGGCCGGCGGATTCGCATCCGCGTCGGCGCGGCATGGACTTTCGGTTTATTTTCTTTTGACATTCGAATCCATGTCGTATTGAAGATTTTGAAGGCCATGGGAGCGGCCGCAGGCAGGGGAGGAACGCATGGGCGGATATGTTCTCGCGATCGATCAGGGCACGACCTCGAGCCGGGCGATCGTCTTTGACGAAAACCGGAAGGCGGTCGGTTCCGGCCAGAAGGAGTTCACCCAGCATTTTCCCCGTTCCGGCTGGGTCGAGCACGATCCGGAGGAAATCTGGCAAAGCGTGGTGTGGTCCGTCGAGACGGCGCTCAGGAGCGCCGGCCTCAAGGCCTCCGACATCGCCGCCATCGGCATTACCAACCAGCGCGAGACGGTCGTCGTCTGGGAGCGGGAAAGCGGCCGGCCCCTTCATAACGCCATCGTCTGGCAGGACCGGCGCACCGCTTCCTATTGCGAGAAGCTGAAGAAGCAGGATCTGGAAAAGACCTTCACGAAGAAGACCGGCCTGCTGCTCGACCCTTATTTCTCCGGCACGAAGCTTTCCTGGCTGCTGTCCAACGTCAAGGGCGCACGGGCGCGCGCGGCCAAGGGAGAACTCTGCTTCGGCACGATCGACACGTTCCTGATCTGGCGGCTGACGGGAGGGAAATCCTTCGTCACGGACGCCACCAACGCCAGCCGCACGCTGATGTACAATATCGCGGCGAACGAATGGGACGACGAGCTTCTGGATATTCTGCGGGTGCCGAAGGCGATGCTGCCTGCGGTGCTCGATTGCGCCGCCGATTTCGGCGTGACGGAGAAGGGATTGTTCGGCGCGGCAATCCCGATCCTCGGTGTCGCCGGCGACCAGCAGGCGGCCACCATCGGCCAGGCATGCTTTGAGCCAGGCATGTTGAAATCCACCTATGGCACCGGCTGTTTCGCGTTGCTCAATACCGGTCCCGACATGGTGCGCTCGAAAAACCGTCTGCTCACCACCATCGCCTACCGGCTCGACGGCGAGACGACCTATGCGCTGGAAGGCTCGATCTTCATCGCCGGGGCGGCGGTGCAGTGGCTGCGCGACGGACTGAAGATCATCCGCTCGGCCGCCGACACCGGCGAACTGGCGGCGCAGGCCGATCCGGCGCAGGCGGTCTATCTGGTGCCGGCCTTCACGGGTCTTGGCGCGCCGCACTGGGATCCCGATGCGCGCGCGGCGATCTACGGCATGACGCGGAACACCGGGCCGGCGGAATTCGCCCGCGCGGCGCTGGAAGCCGTCTGCTATCAGACGCGCGACCTGCTCGACGCGATGCACAAGGACTGGAAGAGCGACGGCAAGGAAACGGTGCTGCGCGTCGATGGCGGCATGGTCGCGTCCGACTGGACGATGCAGCGCCTCGCCGACATTCTGGACGCGCCTGTCGACCGCCCGACCATCGCGGAGACGACGGCGCTGGGCGCGGCCTGGCTTGCCGGACAGCGCGCCGGCGTCTGGCCCGGCCGCGAGGGCTTTGCGAAATCCTGGGCGCGGGACACCCGCTTCGAGCCGCAGATGGACGACAGGACACGCGCCGCGAAGGTTCGCGGCTGGAAGGACGCCGTGCGGCGCACGCTCAGCGTGAACTGAAAGGGCGCGCGAAAAAATCCGCCGGACAGGGAAAGCTTGCGCCGGTCGCCCGCCTGACAGCGTCGTCCGGCCGTGCTATGCGGGCCGGGAAAGGAACGACGAATGACGCTTGGAAACGACGACGACCTGCAAGGCATGAAGGCCATCGGCCGCATTTGCGCGAATGTGCTCCAGCATATGGCGAGCGCCATGCGACCCGGAATGACGACGGCGGAACTCGATCTGATCGGCCGCCGGATGATGGAAGCGGCGGGCGCGCGCTCCGCTCCCGAGCAATGCTACGGCTTTCCCGGGGCGACCTGCATCAGCGTCAACGAGGAAGTGGCCCACGGCATTCCGGGCGACCGGGTCATCCGTGAGGGCGATCTCGTCAATATCGATGTTTCGGCCGAACTCGACGGCTATTTCGCCGATACCGGCGCATCCTTCGTGGTCGGGCGCGCCACGCCGGCGGTGGAGCGTCTCTGCCGCGACGGAAAGCGCGCCATGTGGGTCGGGCTGAAGGAGGTCAGGACGGGCCGGCCGCTCGCCGGCATCGGCAACGCCATCGGCGCCTTCGCCCGCAAGAACCGCTATACGCTGATCACCAATCTTGCGAGCCACGGCGTCGGCCGCAGCCTGCACGAGGACCCTTCCGAGGTTCCGACCTGGCCGGATCCGCATGAAAAGCGCCACATGAACGAGGGGCTCGTCTTCACGGTCGAGCCGTTCCTGTCGCTCGGCGGCCAGTGGGCCGACAATGGCGAAGCCGATGAATGGACGCTCTACAGCGAGCCGAAGGCGCCGACCGTGCAGTTCGAACATACCGTGGCGGTGACCCGCGACGGACCGCTGATCCTGACGCTGCCGGGCTGACTTGGAGCACCTGACAAACCTCATGGGGTCGGCTGGCCGGTTCTTTTCGTCGCCCGCCGTGTCGTCAATCCTCGCCGATGCCTCCGGCATCGACTGCGGTTGGCTCCTTGCAGGCGAACTAAAATCCCTCGGCCATCCTCCGCCCGGAGGCTTTATCGGGTGCTCTTAAGGCTGGGGCGAGAGCGTTCCGGCCTTTCATTAAATCTCGGTAAGGCGGGCCGGCGGTGATTGGCGGCGTGCCGAAAGTCCTCTAGTTTCGGCGCGAACCGGCGGCATGGCCGCTCCTTCCATCATCGAAAGTCTCACCCCTTGTTCCATTCGTTCTTCCCGCAGCCGAAGCTGTTCTTTTCCTCCCTGGTCGCCTGGACGCTTTTCGCCATCGGGGTGTGGTACACGGTCGGCGCGGATTTTGGCGCGGTGATCGGACTGCCGCCACTGCCGGAAGGAACGGATCCGCCGGTCGGGCTCGGCTATTTCGTCACCTCCGACAACATCTGGTTCTATCTCTACTTCCTGACCTGTACCCTGCTGTTCGGAGCCTTCTGGCAGGTGAAGGCGAAGGACAATCCATGGACTCCCTGGTCGATCTGGGGTTCGGCCTTTATCATCTTCTCGACCTATTTCAGCGTGCAGGTGTCGCTGGCGATCAACAACTGGCGGCGTCCCTTCGGCGATACGCTCCAGAACGCGCTCCAGGGCACGAACGGCGTCACCACGCAGGATTTCTTCGACCTGATGCTGATTTTCTGCCAGATCGCCTTCATCAGCGTCTTCGTCTATGTCGTCACCCGGTTCTTCGTCAGCCACTACGTCTTCCGCTGGCGCACCGCCATGAACAATTACTACATGTCGCTGTGGAACCGTGTGCGCCATATCGAAGGGGCCTCGCAGCGCGTGCAGGAAGATACCATGCGCTTCGCCAATATCGCCGAAGGCCTGGGCGTCAGCCTGATCGATGCGGTGATGACGCTGATCGCCTTCCTGCCGGTGCTTTTCGCGCTCTCCAGCCATGTCTCGACGCTGCCGGTCTTCGGGGCGGTGCCGCATGCGCTGTTCTGGGCTGCGATCCTCTGGTCGGCGTTCGGAACGGGGCTTCTCGCCACCGTCGGCATCAAGCTGCCGGGGCTGGAGTTCCGCAACCAGCGCGTCGAGGCGGCCTATCGCAAGGAACTGGTCTATGGCGAGGACGATGGGTCGAAAGCCCAGCCTCCGACGGTGCGCGAGCTGTTCGACAACGTCCGGCGCAATTATTTCCGCCTCTATTTCCACTATCTCTATTTCAACATCGCCCGATCCTTCTACCTCCAGGCGGACAATCTCTTCGTCTATTTCATCCTCGTGCCAACGATCGTCAGCGGCAAGATCACCTACGGCATCCTGCAACAGATCCTCACCGCCTTCGGGCAGGTGTCCGGCTCGTTCCAGTATCTCGTCAACTCATGGTCGACGATCATCGAACTCCAGTCGATCCACAAGCGTCTGAAGGCCTTCGAAGCGGCTATCGACGGGGTGGAACTGCCGAGCATCGACCAGCAGTTCATGGATGTCGGCGGCAAGGAGGAACTGGCCGGCTGAGGCCGCCCTACAGGGCGGGTTTCGCCGTCTTCTCCTCGCTGTCGAGGATATCCAGCGCCTCGGCGTAGCTGACGCAGGCAACCTGCTCGCGCTTGCAGGTTTCCGCCAGGAAGCGGTCGAGGGCGCGCCAATAGGCGCCGGCGTTCATTTCGACGAAGTGGAAGCCGAGCTGGAGCGGGATCCTTTCCCCGGCATATTGCGCCTCGAAGGCGGAGCGGAAGGCGGCGAGCGTACGTTCCTCGAAAGCGGCGCTCTCCTGCGGCGTCTCCTTGCCCTTCGAATGGCGAACGAAGAGATTGTAATCCATGGCGATGACGGGCCTTTTCGCCGGTCCTTCGGGGATCAGCGGCAAGGCGAAGCGGCGGAGGCCGCCGCTGGTCACCGGCATGGCCGGCCCGTTGGAAACGAGGCTCGCATCATAGGTGAAGCCCCCGTCCTCCAGCGCCTTCACGAGGCCGGGGCCGGCGGAGAGATAGGGCGCGCGAAATCCCTTGATGGCGCTTTGGGCGAAGTCCGCCCAGCCGGCCGGCTCGCGCTCGCCTGCGCCGATATTCTTCCAGCCGTTCTCGAGAGATTTGCGAAAGAAGGCGAATTCGGCCGTCCAGTCGGCGGCGCTCCATTTGCCGCCGTCGAAATGGCCGCAGGCGTGACTGCCGATCTCGTGCCCCTCCAGCCGCGCAAGCCAGATTTCTCCCAGCCGCAACAGCACATCCTCCCTGTCCGGGGCAAAGCCGACATTGGAGCGGCCGCGCTTTTCGTGCGGGGCTTGATAGCCGGCGCGCTCGGCCTTCGGGAACAGAAAGGTGCAGGACAGGAAATAGGTGAAATGCGCGCCGGTCCGCTTCGCCATGGCGCGGCTCTTTTCCCATAGCAGATTGTCATGCGCGCCGTCGAAAGAGACGATCACCAGTTGCCGCGGCTTTTGCGGGCTGGCGGGCTCGTTTGCGGCGAGGGCCGGCATGCCGGCGGCAGTCGCCGTAAGCAGGCAGGCGAGAGATTTCGAGGCGGAGGGGAGGCGAAGGAGGGAAAGCATGGGCACCCGCGACAATTTGCTAGGGGTGTCCTATTCCTTCCGAATGCGGCAATCCTTTGATCTGCCCCCGAACGGGGTGGCGTTCTCGCCGAACCGCGGCTATTCCATGATGAACGGCTTTCCGCCGGTCCTTTCTTTCAGGAGCACTTTCATGGCCTTGCTTGTCGCCGGTCTCGTTCTCTTTCTCGTCACCCACCTCATCCGCCCCTTCGCGCCGGGGCTTCGCGCCGCCGGTATCGCCAGGATCGGCAAGCCGGGCTGGATGACCCTGCATGGCCTTGCCTCGCTTGCCAGTCTGGCGATGATCGTCTGCGGCTTCGTGATGGCGCGCGATTCCGGCGGTGAGATGCTCTATACACCGCCGACCTTCATGGCCCATATCGCGCTGACGCTGATGCTGATCGCCTCGATCTGTTTCGTCGCCGGCCTGCTGCCGGCGGGCCATATCCGGACGCGGCTGAAGTTCCCGGTCCTCGTGTCGGTGAAGATCTGGGCGCTGGCGCATCTTCTCGCCAATGGCGAAAGCTATTCGGTGCTGCTTTTCGTCACCATCCTCGCCTGGGCGGTCGTGCTGCGGATATCGCTGAAAAAGCGCATCGCTTCCGGCGAGACGCTGCTGCCGGTCTTCGTCTCCGCCCGCTACGACATCATGGCCGCGGCGGCCGGTCTGGTGCTCTACCTCGCCATCGTGCTCAAGCTGCATGAATGGCTGATCGGCGTCAGCCCGATGGCCTGACGTTCCTTTTCGCCGCTGCCCCCTTACAAGCGGGTAAAAATGGGGTAGAAGGCGCGAACTCCAATCGTCAGCAAGAGCCGGGCAGGGAATGGTACACCAGGACGACAGCTTCATCCGCGAGGTCAATGAGGAACTCCGCTCCGATCAGATGCGGCTGATCTGGCGACGCTTCGGCCGCATCCTCATCGGGGCCGCCGTGCTTGTCGTCGTCGGCACCATCGGCAAGGTGAGCTACGATTACTGGCGCGACAGCAAGACCTCGGCTGCCGGCGACGAATTCCTCATCGCGCTGACGCTTGCCGATCAAGGCAAGAGCGACGAGGCCATGGCGGCGCTCGACAAGCTCGAAAAGGAGGGCTTCGGCGCCTATCCGGTGCTTGCGCGCATGCGCACCGCCTCGCTGAAGGCCGAAGGCGGCGATGTCGACGGTGCGGTTGCCGCTTTCACGGCGATCGCCAAGGATACGTCTGTGCCGGCGGCGCTCAGGGACGCGGCGCGTCTGCGCGCGGCCTATCTGCTGGTGGACGCCGGCAGCTACGAGCAGGTTTCGGCCGAGGCCGAGCAACTGGCGACGCCGCAGGGCGCGATGCGTCATTCGGCCCGCGAGGTCCTTGGCCTTTCCGCTTATCGTCATGAGGATTTCGCGCGGGCCAGGGAATGGTTCGAGGCTATTCTGGCTGACGCCGAGACCCCGCGCAACGTCGCCAACCGGGCGCAGATGCTGCTCGACCTGATGACGGCGAGCGGCAAGATTTCCTCCTGAACCGGCCTGCGCCGGTCATCGAAACGGAACCTGACATGAGCTTCACAGTCGCCATTGTCGGACGCCCCAATGTCGGCAAATCCACGCTGTTCAACAGGCTGGTGGGCAAGAAGCTCGCGCTGGTCGACGACACGCCCGGCGTCACGCGCGACCGCCGGCCGGGCGACGCGCGCCTGATCGACCTGAAATTCCGCATCGTCGATACGGCGGGTCTCGAGGAGGCCGCGCCCGAAACGTTGCAGGGCCGCATGCGCGCCCAGACCGAGATGGCGATCGACGAGGCGGATCTTTCGCTGTTCGTGGTGGACGCCAAGACCGGGCTGACCCCGGTCGACCAGTCGCTGGCCGAGATGCTGCGGCGCAAGGGCAAGCCCGTCGTTCTGGTCGCCAACAAGGCGGAAGCGCGGGGCTCCGACGGCGGATTTTACGATGCCTTCACGCTCGGGCTCGGCGATCCGACGCCGATCTCCGCCGAACATGGCCAGGGCATGCTGGACCTGCGCGACGCTATCGTCGCAGCCCTCGGCGAGGAGCGCGTTTTTCCGCCGGAAGGGGAGGACGAGGCGGTCACCGACGTCGATCTGCGCGCGGAGCAAGCGGAAAAGGACGACGATTACGAACCCGAGTACGACGAGACGAAGCCGCTGCGCGTGGCCATCGTCGGCCGGCCCAATGCCGGAAAGTCGACGCTGATCAACCGCTTTCTCGGTGAAGACCGGCTGTTGACCGGCCCGGAAGCCGGCATCACGCGCGATTCCATTTCCGTGGAATGGAACTGGAAGGGCCGGACGATCAAAATGTTCGATACGGCCGGCATGCGCCGCAAGGCCCGGGTGCAGGAGAAGCTGGAAAAGCTTTCGGTCGCCGACGGCCTGCGGGCGATCCGCTTTGCCGAGACGGTGGTGATCGTCTTCGACTCGACCATTCCCTTCGAGAAGCAGGACTTGCAGATCGTCGATCTCGTGCTGCGCGAAGGACGCGCCGCGGTGCTCGCATTCAACAAATGGGACCTGATCGACGATCCGCAGGCAGCGCTTGCGGAACTGCGCGAGAAGACCGAGCGGCTGTTGCCGCAGGCGCGCGGCATTCGCGCGGTGCCGGTTTCCGGCCAGACCGGACGCGGGCTCGACAAGCTGATGCAGGCCGTCATCGATACCGACCGTGTCTGGAACCGCCGGATCTCCACGGCCAGGCTCAACCGCTGGCTGGAGATGCAGCAGGCGCAGCATCCGCCGCCGGCCGTTTCGGGCCGCCGCCTGAAGCTCAAGTATATGACGCAGGTGAAGGCCCGTCCGCCGGGCTTCATGATTTCCTGCACGCGGGCGGACGCCTTGCCGGATTCCTATATCCGCTTCCTGACCAATGGCCTGCGCGCTGATTTCGATCTTCCCGGCGTGCCGATCCGCATCCATCTCAAGGCGTCGGAAAACCCGTTCAAGCCGAAGAAGTCGCGCAAGATCCATTAATTCGCTGCGCGGTTTCAGGCTGCCGGCAGTTTCTCCCCGGCGACCAGCGCGCCATGGTGCTGGATGACGGCGGCGGCGACGGCGGCGGCGAAACGGGCGGCGGCCTCCGGCGTCGCGCCGGTCGCGAGCCTTGCGAGAAATGCGCCGTTGAAGCTGTCGCCGGCGCTCGTCGTGTCTACGATGGCTTCGGCCTTGGCGGACGGGACATGGGTGCGTTCGCCGCTGAAATCGAGTGTTGCGCCCTTGTCTCCGTCCTTCACGACGATCCCGGCGACGCCGAGGCCGCGATAGCGGGCGATGGTCTCGTCGAGCGAGGCGTCGCCGAAATGGGTCGTCTCGTCGTCGAGGCTTGGCATGACGAGGGTCGCAGCGCGGGCGCCGGCGCTGATCGTCTCGCGCATGCGGTCGGCGTCGTCCCAGAGGCGGGGGCGGATGTTGGGGTCGAAGACGATGCGCTTGCCGGCCGCCCTGGCCCGCCGCAGTTCGGCAAGCAGCGTTTCCACGTCCTCCGGCGGCAGGATCGCCAGCGTGATGCCGGAAAAGACGAGGATGTCGGAGATATCGACGGCTGCCCGCAGCCGGTCGCCGTCGCGCGCCAGCAGCCTGGCGGCGGATGCCGAGCGCCAGTAGGAGAAGCTGCGCTCCCCGTCCTTCAGATGGATCATATAGAGGCCGGGCGACAGTCCCTCGATGCGCCGGACATGATCCGTGCCGATGCCGTGGCCCTGCATGAAGGTAAGCATCTCACCGGAGATCGCATCGTTGCCGACGGCGGAGAAATAGTCGACCGTCCAGTCGGCCGGAAGATAATGCCGGGCGTAATAGGCGGTGTTGAAGGTGTCGCCGGCGAAACTCTTGCGCAACAGGCCGCCTTCGGCCTGCATCAGCTCCACCATGCATTCGCCGATCGTCAACAGCCGTCCCGCCATGCCTTGCCCCTTCCGGTTTCGCGCCGCATGCGGCATACCGGCAAAGGGGCGCGGGAGCAAGGCGAGCCTTGGGCCTGCCCCGTCCGCTTGCGGAAAAAAGCCGGTGCGCGGCGTTTACGCTCCGGCGGGAGCGGGCTACACCTGACGGGGATCTTCCCGGACAGGAGCAAGCAGGCATGCCCAAGACCCGAAGACAGAGTGACGACTGGTGGCGTGGCGCGACGATCTATCAGGTCTATCCGCGTTCGTTCCAGGATACGACCGGCGACGGCATAGGCGACCTCAAGGGTGTCACCCGGCGGCTTGGTCATATCGCCTCGCTCGGGGTGGATGCGATCTGGCTGTCACCCTTCTTCAAGTCGCCGATGGCCGATATGGGCTATGACGTGTCGGACTATTGCGACGTCGATCCGATGTTCGGCACGCTGGCCGACTTCGACGCCATGCTGGCGGAGGCCCATCGCCTCGGCCTGAAAGTGATCATCGATCAGGTGATCTCGCATACCTCCGACCAGCACCCGTGGTTCGTGGAGAGCCGTTCGAGCCGCACGAACGACAAGGCGGACTGGTACGTCTGGGCCGATCCCAAGCCGGACGGCACTGCGCCGAACAACTGGCTTTCGATCTTCGGCGGGCCGGGCTGGGAATGGGACGGCGTGCGCCGGCAATACTACATGCACAATTTCCTTACCTCGCAGCCGGATCTCAATTTCCACAATCCGAAGGTGCAGGACACCCTGCTCGAAACCGTCCGCTTCTGGCTCGACCGGGGCGTCGACGGCTTCCGGCTCGATACGGTCAATTTCTATTTTCACGACCGGAAGCTCCAGAACAATCCGCCGCATGCGCCGGGCGTCGACGAGATCGGGCTCGATGCGCCGGACGTCAATCCCTATGGCATGCAGAGTCATCGCCATGATAAGACGCAACCGGAAAACGTCGTTTTCCTCCAGCGTCTGCGCGCCCTTCTCGACCGCTACGAAGGGCGGACGACGATCGGCGAGGTCGGCGACGGCGCCCGCTCGCTGAAGACCGTGGCGGAATACACGAGCGGCGGCGACAAGCTGCACATGTGCTATACGTTCGATCTGCTCGGGCCGGATTTCACGGCCGGCCATATTCGCAAATGCGTCGAGAGTTTCCAGAAGGTGGTGACGGACGGCTGGGTCTGCTGGGCCTTTTCCAACCACGATGTCGACCGCCATGTCAGCCGCTTCGTTCACGCCCCGGAAGAGCGGGAGCGTGTCGCCAAGCTGGCGATCACCCTGCTTTCGACGCTGCGCGGCTCGATCTGCCTCTATCAGGGCGAAGAACTCGGGTTGACGGAAGCCGCTCTCGCCTTCGAGGACCTGCGCGACCCTTACGGCATCCGCTTCTGGCCCGCCTTCAAGGGACGCGATGGCTGCCGCACGCCGATGCCCTGGCAGCAGGCGGCCGCGCATGCGGGTTTCAGCACGGCGAAGCCATGGTTGCCGGTGCCGGCCGATCACACCCGGCTTGCCGTGGACGCGCAGGAAAAGACGGCCGGATCCGTGCTCAACCATTACCGTGAAACGCTTGCCTTCCGCAAAGCCCATGCGGTGCTGCGCGCCGGCGACATGACCTTCCTGCCCTCGAACCAGGACCTGCTCGCCTTTACGCGTGAGGAAGCCGGCGAAAAGCTGCTCTTCATCTTCAATCTCACGCGGGAGAAGGCGGAGTTCGCGCCGCCAAAGGCGCTGAAGCATGGTGAACCGCTGGCGGTTCCCGGCTTCGGCTCGAAGATCCGGGACGGCACGATCCACCTCGACCCGCTGGATATGGTCTGCACGCGGCTGTAAGGCCGCCGTCTCCGGATCAGCCGTTGCCGATCAGGGCGAAGCGGTCCACATCGACCAGTCCGCGGTCGGAGATCTTCAGGTGCGGGATCACCGGCAGCGGCAGGAACGCGAGTTGCAGGAAGGGTTCCTCCAGCGTTGCGCCGAGGGCAAGGGCGGCCTTGCGCAACTGTTGCAGCGTGTCGCGCACGGTCTCATAGGGTTCAAGGCTCATCAGGCCGGCGACGGGAAGCGCGATCTCGCCGGTGATCCGGCCGTTCTCCACCACGACGAAGCCGCCGTTGATCTCGCCGAGCCGGGTTGCGGCCAGCGCCATGTCTTCCTCATTCGCGCCGACGACGCAGATATTATGGCTGTCATGGCCGACCGTGGAGGCGATCGCGCCTTTCTTCAGGCCGAAACCCTGCACGAAGCCGTTGGCGTGATTGCCGTTCCGGCCATGGCGTTCGATGACGGCGACCTTGAGGATGTCGCGCTCCAGATCGACGGTCGCCTGATTGCCTGTCGCCGGCAGCCGGTAGCGGCGATGCTCGGTGATGATCTTGCCGGGCAGGATGCCGATGACCGGTGTTTCGCCTTCTGCGACCGGAACCGCGAAATGCGCCGCGTGTACCGGTCGCGCCCGAACGCTGTCGAGGCCGACCGGGGCCACGGGCGCGCGGGTGGCGAAAAGGGCGTCGTCGACGAGTCGGCCGGCGGAAAACACCATCTCCGCCCGGCAATTCTCCAGCGTGTCGACAACCACGAGGTCGGCGCGCCAGCCGGGGGCGACAAGGCCCCGGTCGGGCAGGCCGAAGATGCGGGCGGCGGAGATGGAGGCGGCGCGATAGACGGCCAGCGGTTCGCAGCCTTCGGCAATCGCCGTGCGGATCATATGATCGAGATGGCCCTGCTCGGCGATATCGAGCGGGTTCCGGTCGTCGGTGCAGAGCGCGACGAAGGGCGAAAGGCGCTCGGTCAGCAGCGGCAGAAGCGCCATGAGATCCTTGGAGACCGATCCCTCGCGGATGAGGATATGCATGCCCTTGCGGATTTTCTCCAGGGCCTCGGCGGCCGTGGTGCATTCGTGGTCGGTGCGGATGCCGGCGGCGAGATAGCCGTTGAGGTCCTTGCCGGAAAGCAGCGGCGCATGGCCGTCGATATGGCCGTCCTGGAAGGCCGCAAGCTTGGCGAGGCAGACGGTGTCCTTATGGATGACGCCCGGGAAATTCATGAATTCGGCAAGCCCGATCACCTTCGGATGGCTGCGGAAGGGCAGGAGCCGCTCGACCGGCAGATCCGCGCCGGCGGTTTCCAGATGGGTGGCCGGAACGCAGCTCGAAAGCTGCACGCGGATATCCATGATCGTTTCCATCGCGCTGTCGAGGAAGAACTGGATGCCTTCCGTGCCGAGCACATTGGCGATCTCGTGGGGATCGCAGATCGCCGTGGTTACGCCATGGGGCAGCACGCAGCGGTCGAATTCATGCGGGGTCACCAGCGAGGATTCGATATGCAGGTGCGTATCGATGAAGCCGGGCACGACGATGCGGCCGGCGATGTCCACCTCCCGCCGGCCGTGATAATCGCTTGCATGGGTGCCGACGATGCGATCGCTGCAGATGGCGATGTCGGAAGCGACCAGTTCGCCGGTGATGAGATCGAGAAAGCGGCCGCCCTTCAGCACGATGTCGGCGGGTTCCCGGCCAGTTCCCTGGTCGATGCGGCGTTCCAGTTCGATCATGATGCGTCCCCTCTGCCTGAAGTCCGATGCGCCCGGACGGGTGCGGATTCTAGAGCATTTCCGGTAGAAACGGGAACACCCGAAATCGCCATCCTCTTGCTTCCGGCCTCAAGGCTGGTTTTGCCTTTGCCGGGGTCGCCCGGTTGGTCTTGTGCGGAAGGAAAGGGCGGCCAGCGACGCGGTCAGGCGATGCGGAGCTTCGTCCGGGGCAGGGCGTCGTCGCTTTCGTCATAGATGCGGTTCAGCGCATCGAGCACCGTCAGGACGGCGTCGGACTTGCTTGAATAATAGATCGTTTGCGCGTCGCGACGGGTGGTCACGAGATTTTGCGCGCGCAGCTTGGAGAGATGTTGCGACAGGGCCGACTGGCTGAGGCCGACGCGGGCGGCGAGCGCCCCGACGGCGATTTCGCCGGTGACGAGGATCCTGAGGATCAGCAGGCGCTTCGGATTGGCCATGGCGGAGAGGAATTCGGCTGCAACTTCCGCCTGTGTATGTTCCGTCTCGCTAAGCTTCTCCATCCTCACCCGCTCCTCGCTTTGTACTTTAAAATATGTGCTTTTTCGTAAATACGCGCGTTAGCATATAAACAAAACCATGATCAGCAAGAGCAAGAAATCGGGGGTCTTGTGCACGTATAAAGAGCATTGTGGGGTAGTTTCGATCCAGCGGCGTGCTCGCATCATGCCATGAGCGATCGTCAACCGTCTCCGCGCGCCTGCCGCAGCAGCCGGACGAGTTCGCCGCGAAGCGCCTCGGCGCTTTCGAGTTCCTGCTCGAATTCGAGCCGTTTCAGCCGGTCGCCGCTCGCCAGATCGATACCGGCGGCGTCGATGCCGACCAGTGTCCAGTCACCGTCGCGCGCCGCGCAATAATGGCGTGCATAGACACCGGCGGCGTCCCTGTGATCGCTGTTCATGTGTTCCACCGCGCCGGCTTCGGCGGCGGCGAGCGCGGCGCGGGCCGGAGAGCGGATCGCCAGATCCTCGGCCGACAGGACGAAGGCCTTGCCGAAGCCGCCGTTGAGCATTCCGCGTTGCAAAACAAGGCGGAAGAAGCGGAAGTCCGGAAAATCCACGTAAAGCTTCGCCTTGGGATGGCGGCGGATGAAGCGCTCGCGCAGCGTGCGATGCGCCTCGCCGTCCCGCGGCACCTCTTCGGCGCGCACGGTCACGGTCAGGCGCGGATGGGCGAGGGGATCGCCCTTTCCGGGTTCGCCGGCCAGCAGGGAGGCGCGCGGGTCGGCCTTCAGCGCCTGCGTATGCGCGGACAGCCCGGAGACCAGAATGACCGGCGTGCCGTCCGTGTCGATGCCGGTCAGGGTCCGGGTGGCGAAGGGAAAGCCGGTTTCCGGCTCGAGAACGGCAAGCGCGCAGCTTCTGGCGGAGCGCAGAAGAATGCGCGCGAGCCGACGCGCATCGTCGTCCGTCTCTTGCAGAACGCTCGCCCTGTCCTTCGTCCCCTGTGCCATCGCCGGCTCCTTTTTCTGCTTGCCTGACCTTCCTTCTGCCCCGCTACACGCCTTGCTTCAAGGAGAAAATCGAGGCGGCCCGCATAACGGGAGGCGGGAAGCGGAAGAGACCGGCGTCCGGCCGGTCAGTCATCGCGGCGGCGGTGGCGGGTGAGGCCGCTGACCACGTTCTGGGCGTCGATGGTGCCGATCACGGCGCCATTGTCGACCACGCCGATATTGCCCGGCTGGCGCGCCATGGCCTCCAGGATATCCACGAGCGGGGTGTCGAGCCGGGCCGTCGCGGTGACGCCGCCGGCGCCGCTTGCGCCTTCCTGCATGACGTCGCGCGCCGTCAGCATGGTGATCGGATTCATGTTCTGCACGAAATCCGCTACATACTGATTGGCCGGGTTCTTGACGATTTCCTGCGGCGTGCCGCACTGGATGATCCGGCCGCTCTCCATGATGGCGATGCGGTTGCCGATGCGGAACGCTTCGTCGAGGTCGTGGCTGACGAAAATGATGGTCTTCTTCAGCCGGCGCTGGAACTCCAGCAACTCGTCCTGGAGGCGCGTGCGGATCAGCGGGTCGAGGGCGGAGAAGGGTTCGTCCATCAGGAGGATCGGCGCGCCGGTGGCGAACGCCCGAGCGAGGCCCACGCGCTGCTGCATGCCGCCGGAAAGCTCGTTGACGCGTCGGTCCGCCCATTGCGCCAGATTGACGAGTTCGAGCTGCTCGGCGACGCGCGCCTTGCGCTCGGTTTCCGGGATTCCGGCCAGTTCCAGGCCGAAGCCGACATTGTCCGCCACCGTGCGCCAGGGCAGCAGCGCGAACTGCTGGAAGACCATGGAGACCGTGTGCATCCGGCACTGGCGCAGCGCCTTCGCCGTCGACTTGTAGGGGTTGAGCGCGCCGGAGGCGGTATGGACGAGCACCTCGCCGCGCACCACCGGCGCCAGACCGTTGACGGCGCGCAGCAGCGTCGACTTGCCGGAGCCGGACAGGCCCATCAGCACGAGGATCTCGCCTTCCTCGATGGACAGCGTGGCGTCCGCGACGCCCACCACAAGTCCGGTTTCGTCGCCGATCTCGTCGCGGGTCCTGCCCGCGTCGATCAGTGCGATCGCCGCCTGCGGATCGTCGCCGAAGACGATATCGACGTTGCTGAAGGTCACGACGGCGCTCATGACAGCTCTCCTTCGCCGGAAGAACGGAAGAGACGGTCGAGGATGATCGCGAGGATCACGATACAGAGGCCGGCCTCGAAGCCCATGGAGATATTGACGGTGTTGAGCGCGCGCACGACCGGCACGCCGAGCCCCTTGGCGCCGACCAGCGCGGCGATGACCACCATGGAAAGCGAGAGCATGATGGTCTGGGTGAGGCCGGCCATGATCTGCGGCGTGGCGAAGGGCAATTCCACCTTGCGCAGCACCTGCATGGGCGTCGCGCCGAAGGCCTGGGCGGCCTCCACCAGCGCCGGCGGCGTCGAGATGATGCCGAGGCGGGTGAGGCGGATCGGCGCGGGAATGGCGAAGATCACCGTGGCGATCAGGCCCGGCACCATGCCGAGGCCGAAGAGGATCAGCGCCGGAATGAGATAGACGAAGGTCGGGATCGTCTGCATCAGGTCGAGCACGGGCCGCAGGATGGCGTAGAACCAGGGCCGCCGCGCCGCCGCGATGCCGAGCGGAACGCCGATGACCATGCTGACGCCGGTGGCCGCCAGTACGAGCGCCAGCGTCTCCGTCGTCTCCTTCCAGTAGCCCTGATTGACGATCAGCAGCAGTCCGAAGAAGGTGAAGGCCGCGACGCTGCGCGAGCGGCGGAAATACCAGCTGACGCCGGTCACGATGGCGATGAGGAACAGCGCATAGGCGAATTTTCCGCCGGCGCTGGCGATGAAGGGGGCCTGCAACAGGTAAAGCATCGCATCGATGCCGGCTTGCAGGATGACCTTGAGAAAGTCGAAGAACGATTTGCCGTTCGTCGTCAGCCAGTTCACGGCCTCCTTGGCGAACGGCCCTATCGGTAGTTTTGTGACGGTGAGCCAGTCCACGGGTCTATGTCCCTGTCCGGTTGTTGGCGAGGCGATGATGGGGGCCGAAAGACAGGGCGGGAAGCCGGCTTCCCGCCCCTGACCCGGTCATCAAAGACCGAGAGCGGTCCTGGCGGCGGGCAGGGCTTCGCCGCTGCCGTCCCGGGTGGTGACGCCTGCAAGCCAGGGTTCGATGGCGGCGGGATTGGCCTTCAGCCAGTCGGTCGCGGCGCTGTCGGGATCCTGACTGTCGTTCAGGATCTTGCCCATGACCTCGTTTTCCATGGCAAGGGTGAAGGAGAGGTTCTTCAGGAACTGGCCGACGTTCGCGCATTCCTCGGTGTAGCCCTTGCGCACGTTCGTCAGCACCGTCGCACCGCCGAAGTCCGGGCCGAACACGTCGTCGCCGCCGGAAAGATAGGTAAGCTTGAAGTTGGCGTTCATCGGATGCGGCTCCCAGGCGAGGAAGACGACCGGATGGCTTTCCTGTTCGGCGCGCGCCACTTCGGAAAGCATGCCCTGCTCGGAGGATTCCACCACCTCGAAGTCGCCGAGATCGAACTTGTTGTCCGAAACCATGTCGATGATCAGCCGGTTGCCGTCGTTGCCGGGTTCGATGGCGTAGATCTTGCCGTCGAGATCGCTCTTGTGGGTGGCGATGTCCTTGAAGTCCTTGATGCCGAGTTCGGCCCCCTTCGCATTGGTCGCCAGCGTGTATTTCGCGCCCTCGAGGTTCACCCGGACGGTTTCGACCGAGCCGTCCTCACGGAAAGGCGCGATGTCGGCCTCCATGGTCGGCATCCAGTTGCCGAGGAAGACGTCGATGTCATTGTTGCTGAGCGACGTATAGGTGACGGGAACCGAGAGCACGGTCACGTCCGTCTCGTAGCCGATGCTCTTCAGGACGGTCGTGGCGAGCGCCGTCGTGGCGGTGATGTCCGTCCAGCCGACGTCCGAGAAGCGCACCTTGCCACAGCTTTCTGGTTCGGCGGCGGCGGCGCCGAAAGCCATGGCCGACACGGCGGCGGCAAGCGTCAGTCTGATAAGCGATGAAGTCTTCATTTTCGTTCCCCTAAAAATTAGTGTCGTAGCCAATCATCAAAACGTCATGCTTTCAAGCTGTTTAACCCATATCGACGGGGATGGGCCGTTCAAAAACCTTCGGCTGTTTCGCAATTCGGCATCTGAGTGTCGCAGGCAACGGGCCTTGCGCTTTTCTGTGGATTTTGCGCTCTGTCCGCAAAAAGCAGACACAGCGGGCAGGTGGAAATCCGCGGCGGCGACACGTATGCTTCCTGTCGCCGCCGCCACCGGGATGACGTCAGCAGCGCTCATCGAGGCGGGCGGGGAAAGGAAAACCTGTGAGAACCGCGGGAATAGGACTGGCGCTCTGTCTGCTGTCGCCGGCATTGGCCGTCCCTGCGCTGGCGGAGGAAGGCGACGCGGTCGCCGGCAAGGCCGTCTTTCGCAAATGCGCCGCCTGTCACACCACCGAGCCCGTGAACCGGGTCGGGCCGACGCTCGCCGGTATCATCGGCCGTCCCGTCGCCTCGGTGGAGGACTTCAGCTATTCGAAGGCCATGCTCGGCTTCGCCGAGGGCGGCAAAGTATGGGACGAGGCGCTGCTTGGCGAATATCTCCTGTCGCCCAAGGCCATGGTGAAGGGCACCGCGATGAGTTTCGTCGGACTGAAGAAGCCGCAGGACATCGCCAACCTGATCGCCTATCTTCGCGATCCTCCGGCACAATAGTCCGTTTTCCGTTGCAAAATCCCCTGTCTGCTCTTGCGGGGGCGGGCGGCCGTCCCACATCTTCTGCGGGCGCGCGCCGGAGCGGGTTTCCGCCCGGCCGGATTCGTATAGGGTCACGGTCTGCGCAATGGATCGGGCGTCAAGCGCGCCTGCCGGTAACGAGGAAGGGAAAAGCCGATGGCCACACTTCAGAATTTCGACACGGAGATCGAAAGGACCCGGAGCGCTGTCGACCAGATGCGCGGCAAGCTGGAGCAATCCGGCACCCTGCTGGAGCAGTTCGCCAAGGCGGACACCCGGCTTGGCGACGCCGATTTCGATATCGAGAACGCCCGTATAGAGGACGTCATCGCCCAGCAGAAGGTGATGGAAAGCAATATCGCCGACCTGATCATCGGGCTGGAGGACGCCACCAACGTCTTCGGTTCGGAATTCGAAAGCATGAAGAACTATACGGGCTACGAGAAGTTCATCGGGCTTTTCTCCAGGCAGAAGATGCAGCGTCTGCGGACCGATCGGGTGCGCAACATGTCGCTTGCCGGCAATCTCCAGGAACTGCTCGCCAAATCCGATACGATCGTCGGTATCCTCAAGGAACAGAAAACCATCCTGGAGCAACGCTACAAGACCTCCGAGACGAGCCTCGTGCAGGTGATCGAGCGGCGCAAGACGACCATGGCGACGCTGGAGGCCACGCAGACGCGCATCGAGGAACTCAATCCCTCGCTTCTCGATGTGGAAAATCGCATCGCCGCCTCCACGGATCAGAAGACGCGCGCCGATCTTGAAGGGGAGCGCTCGGCGCTGGCGACGGAATACAACCAGATGCAGGCGAAGGAGCAGGAGCTGCTGGCCGAAAGCCAGACGCTGGAGCGCTATACCTCGATGTTCCAGACCTTCGTCGATTCGCTCAACAACCAGATCGCCGCGCAGAACACGCTGATCAACAAGCTGACCATCGATACCGAACAGCGCATCGTGCTCTACAAGGCGCTGGAGGACTCGCTGAAGACGGCCGCGCAGCAGGATGTGGCCCACAAGATCAATACGCTCGGCAGCCAGGTCGACACCGCGGCCGAGGAGACCATGGCCGGCATCGGCTCGGCGGCGCAGCGCCATATCGGCGATCTGCTCGAGATGCACGAGAAGAACATGATCGCCACGCAGGATATCCAGCGCCGCAAGAAACTTGCCGACGACGCCTTCACGCGCCGCTTCCAGGAGGTGATGGACAAGCATAACGCCGCCGATTACGTGAAGCCGTGATGGGGGCCGTCGTGTTGTCCCGCAGGATGGAGAGCGGCGTCGCGGGGACGGCGGCCGCATGAACATCGCCGCCGACAGCCCTGTGGGCCAGTATTTCGCCACGATCCGTTCTGCGCTGGCAGGCCTCGAAGTCTTCCTTGCCGACCGCAACTCGCCGTTTTATCGCAACAGCGTCGTGGGTGAGGCGGTGATGCCCTATCTCGCCCGGCTGAAGGCGTCCTTCGCCTGCTGGGAGAACCGCATCGGCTTCGTCGATCAGTTCCGCATTTCCCGGGCGGAAAGCGGTTTTCCGGTGTTCCAGAACGTGCTGGAGCTTGAAAACGACCGCCAGAGCGCGGAACAGCGTCTTGCGGCGATGCCGACCGCCGATCAGCTGCGCGTCGAGATGGCGGATTTCATCCTGCGGCAGAAAGCCTTTCCCGCCGTGCTCCAGGCGCGCATGGCCGAAAGGCTCTATCTCGAACAGATCGGCAAGGGGGACATCTTCTCGCCCTTCGTGCTGCCGGAAACCATCCGCGTCGCCGTCAATCCCAAGACCATGCGGCCCTATTACATCGTTAGCTGGGGGGCTTTCGACGGCACGGCGACCCTGCCCATGGTCTATATGGCGACCATCGAGGATTCGAGCGAGACGATCGTCGACATGCTGGTGACACCGGAGGGCAGGCTCGACCCGGAGGTGGATATCCCGCTGCCGGTCGGCGGGCTGCTCAATCCGGAGCTTGCCAGACTGTTCGACGACTTCGCGCTCAAAAACAGCGCCTATTCGCTGTCCCCGGTCACCATCGCCACCAATCTGGACAGGGATTTCCCGGCGCTGCATCCCAAGCAGCTCCGTCGCATCGTGCTCGGCCCGTTCTATTCGGCCGGCGTCACGGAGAACAATGAGCGGGTTAACGGAATCCTGTCCCGCGTTCGCCGGCCGGAAAACGCCTGGCTGCTTACCTGGACGGTGCAGGAGGTGTTTTCCACGGCGGAGCGACCGGCGCGGAAAGGGTTCTGGAATTCCACCCCGGCGCAGGAGGAATTCCATGTCGAGACCGGCGATCTGGAGGCCGTGCGCATGGGGGTCAGCGCCTATGAGAAACACGCGCTGGTGCCGCATGACGCCTATCAGGCGCTCTATGCGGCGGGTGAGGCGGAGAATATCTTCGGAGACTACAAGGTGCATGTGATCTCCGGAAACCAGGTGATCAGCGAGGTATGAACCGATGAGCCTCAACGCAGGTCTTACCGCCATCCGCGAGGACGATATCGCCGTGCATCGCGCGGTGGCGCAGAGCCTCGTGACGAAGATCGCCATTCTGGAAAGCGACGCCGGCGGCGGCACGACGCTCGCCGGGACCGGCCGGCGCTTCGTTTCCCCTGTTTCCACGGGCGGGGTGCGACGAAGCCGGGAGGTGGAACTCATTCGCACCATCCAGTCCGTGCGCGCCGACGATCCGCTGCTGACGCCGCAGCAGCATGCGGTGCTTTACCGGGCGCGGCGGGGATTGCAGGTGGCGCTGGCGGTGGCCGATGCCTTCTCGCGGCAGAGCGATCTTGAAAGCCTGCAAGCGCGCAATTGCCAGTCGCCGCTTGCCGGCGCGGAAGCGGACCGCTTCAAGGCGCTGCTAGCGGCCTCCGCCTATGTGGCATCCTTCACCTTCGCGGCCTATCTCGGCGCGACCCTTTCGGGCGAGGCGGAGCCCGTCGAGGATGGCGATGAGCCGGACTATCGTTTCGATACGCCGCAGGATGCGCTGAAAAGCATGGTGGCCGGTCTCGACCGCATGCTTGCCGGCGCGTCGGACGATGCGGCGCTCACCAGCCGGGCGCGCGCCTTCGCGCGTGTGGCGCTCGAAGGGCTGATCGGCCGAAAGGCGCGCTTCAGCGGGCTTTCCGGCTTCGCGAACGCCCATATCCGTATCGAGCAGGACGATTTTGTTCTTGACGGCTTCGACGTCGCGCCCGGCCGCAAGCGCGGGCCGCTGGTCATGGCCTTCAAGAAGCCGGAGGAGATCATCGGCAATCACATCGCCAAATATCAGGCGATGAAGCTTGCGCGGATGCTCGTCGCCTATGATTTCGAGCGGCAGATGAACCCGTTCGTCGAGCTTGGCGGTTTCCTCTTCACCTTCATCGGCGACGGCATGCCGGGCACCGGCAAGACGATCCTCATCCAGATGCTGGCCGGCCTTCTCAACGACTATTGCGCGGTCGCCGGCTACGCCTTCCATTACGAGAATTTCGGCGTCGACCAGATTTCCTCCTATCAGGGCAAGTCCGGCCAGAACTGCAAGGAGTTCGTGACCAACGTCATGAACCCGAAGACGATCGGTTTCGGCACCATCGACGATGTCGACCAGGTGGCGGCGAAGCGCTCCGACGACCGGGCGTCCGCGGGCCAGCACGAGGTGACGGCGGTGCTGATGGAAAGTTTCGCCGGCGCCTCCACGGTGGTGCGCGGCAATTGCACCTTCGGCATGTTCTCCAACTATCCGGAAAATGTCGACGATGCGCTGCGCCAGCGCGCCGGCGCCCGCTGGCTGGTGGACGGGCCGCAGACGGAAAGCGATTATATCGACATCTTCGCGCTGCTCGTCGGCCGCAATCACGCCATTCCGCTCGGCGATCACCCGCTTTTTGCCGGACAGGAAATCCGGCGGGCCGTCCTGACCTCCTACGACCGGCATTCCGAACCGCAGGAAGACGGCCTTCTCGCCGTCTGGCAGCGCCATGAAAAGGAGCATGGGGCGATCCGCACGCTGGAGGATATCGGCCGCTACCTGCACGCCATCAAGCTTGCCGAGCCGCGGTTTACCGGCCGCGCCATCCGCAACATCACCGATGCCGTCAAGATGCGCGCCATGGACGTGGATCTGCCGGACGACTGGTTTGCGACGCCCGACGCCTTCATGCGCCGGAGCTACGACGAGAAGAAGGCGATGATCGAGGAATTGCGCGGGCCGATCACCATGGAAATGGTGCTTCAGGAGATCAATCGCTACGCCGATTCGGAGTTCCGCTACACCGACGCATCCGACGCCGCTGCGGTCTCCGACATCATCCGCCGTGAACGCCAGCGTGAAAAGGCGATCCTCGAAATCGAGACGATGAAGACGGAGGGGCGCTGGTGAGAAAGCGGAAGCCCGTGTTGAAGACGACTGCGGCGGCCCATGGAAATTGCCCGCCCCGGCACGTTTTCCTGCCTGTATCGGTGCGGCCATGAACCGTCTTGTCGAAGCCGAACTGCTCTACGGGCGGCTGCTGCCGGTCGAGGAACCGCATCTGGTCGAGCGCTACAACAAGGCGCTGGACGCCTTCGGCAACCGGCGCACGGCGCTGTCGCGTTTCCGCATCGACATGACGGGTTTCTCGCCGGAAATCGCCGAGGAACTGGGAGACCGGGACTATCTCGATCCAAACAGCGTCAACCGCCGCTTCATCGTCATGATGCCGGATCAGGTGGAACTGCCGGTGGTGCATACGAGCTTTTCCAACACCGCCGCCCTGATGCATGAATTCTTCGCCGCCAACGCGCGGGCGATCAACGCCATCACCATTCGCGACGCGCTCTATGGCGAGATCGAGGAGTCGGTTTCCGTCGTGCGCGATGTGGACGATCTCCTGTCGATCAGCGAAGTGCGCTTCCGGGTGCTTTCTGCCGAGGACATGCTCGGCAAGGCGGCGGAACTGCGGGGCCTTGTCGACCGGCTGACGACGGTGCCGAATGCCTGGGCGGATGACGCGATGCTGGAGCGCATGGTGGAACTGGCGCGGCAGACCGGTGACATCCGCCAGAATGCGCTGGTGCCGGACCGGCTGGTGTTCCGCCACGAGGCGTTCTGGGCGAACCATTTCGGCGGTGTCTTCGTCTTCCTCGACGACAGGACGACGACCGTGATCTGCGATCCGTCGGTTCCCGGCTTCCGCCGTTCGCGGCCCTGGCAGGTGAGCTATATCGCGCTGGACGACCACAAGCGGATCTTCGATTTTCTCGTCCGCACGAAGCGGCTGGAACTGCCGCGCGCCTCCTGGGTGGAGCCGTCCGGCCTTTATCGCCATCGCGCCGACATGGTGCTTGCCGGGCTCGTCCATCGTGCCGATCCGGCGGTCGATCTTGCGAAGGCGGACCGCATATGGATGCAGACCTGGGTGCATCGCAACGCCGCGCTGGTGGCGGAAGACGGGCTCTACCCCTTCCTTCAGGAGGCGATGCGCACCGTGGCGGCGACCGGCGAGATCCGTATGGAGGCGATCGCGCCGCAGCGGCGCTTCCTTCTGGTGCGCGCGGCGCCGGCCCATCCGGACCAGTGGCTCGTCAACCGGCTGATCGCCCGGCTGACGCCGTTCGATTTCGTTTCTCGCTTCGTTTTCGACAAGCAGGGTTTCTACGCCGATTACGAAAGGTTCGATGAAAAGTTTCGCGCCTATGTGGTCGCGACGTTGACGGAGACCTATCTGCGGGACAAGGCTGCCTTCCGCAGGAAACTCTTCGGCATCAGAAAGGACAAATTACATGCTTGATCCGGTCGTCGCGTTCTTTCAGCGCCTTTTTTCGGCGGTCGGCCGGGGGATCGGTCAGGCGGTCGCCTTTGTGTTGTGGCCCTTCGTCACCGTTGCCGGCTGGTATCGGGGGCGGAGCTGGATCATCAAGGGGCCGATCGGCGTCGTTCTTTTGCTGATTGTCGCCGGTTACGGCTATTTCGTCTGGAACACGCAGGTCTGGACCGGCTTCGATCCGGATTATGTCAACGCCTACAATCTCAATGCCCGCAAGAACGATGCCGGGCAGCCGGTCACGACGGCGGCTGCGGCCGGGGAGACGGCTCCGGCAAACGTCTGCCAGGCTTCGGCGATCGTCGACGTGGCCGCCGATCTCATCGACCTCAACGTGAACCATAACGCATGGGTTTCCTCCATGCTGCTTTACAAGACCGGCCTGTTCGGCCTCGATTGGGACGATACGCCCTGGCTCGACAACAAGGCGTCCTTCCAGCGCGGCATCAATCAGGCCGTGCGGCGCACCACCGTCGAACTGGTCGATTCGCTCGGGCGGGTTCGCGGCACCTCGGGCGTCAACAACAACCTTCAGGCGGCGCGCGGCAACCTGCAATTCAACGAGGGAACCTGGTATTTCGGCCTCAACCCCTTCGGGCCGAAGACGCCGACGCCGAGTTTCTACCGCGCGGCGATGCGGGACCTGCGCGCCTTCAACACCTCGCTTGCCGCCTGCGAGGCGACCTTCGACGGCCGGGCCGACAATTTCATCGAATTCCTCGACCGTATCGCCAACGATCTCGGCAACACCTCCGCCATCATCCGGGAGCGCTCGGAATTCCATAACGGCGGCTGGTTCGACACGCGGGCCGACGATCGCTTCTGGTTCGCCTATGGCCAGCTTTACGGCTATTACGGCGTGCTTTCGGGAGCGGGGGCGGATTTCGATTCCGTCATCGCCCAGCGCGGCATCACGCAGCTCTGGACGGAAACGCTGAAGCAGCTGCGCGCCGCCCTGCGCATCCAGCCGGTCATCATCTCGAACGGTCGCGAAGACGGCTGGATCATGCCGACCCATCTCGCCACCATGGGCTTCTATATCCTGCGGGTGCGCTCCAATCTCGTGGAAATCCGCGACGTGCTGGCGCGATAGCGGTTTTCCGGCCTCAATCCGTGGCCGGCGGCGCAAAGCCGCCGCCGGTGGCGCAATTTTGCTGTGGATTGTCGTTTCCCGTCCATGGGGCGGCATATTCGGGCGCGCCAAGCCTTCAGGCTTGCCGCTGAATGGTCGCGCCATGGATAAAGGGATGCGGACGCGTGCCGGGGAGGAGACCGCAACGCGTCCGACGGCTTTCAGAAGGGGGAGGCGGCAATGGCGGAGGTGAAATCCGATATCGAGATCGCGCGCGAGGCGCGCAAGAAGCCGATCCTGGAGATCGGCGCGGGGCTCGGCATACCGGCGGAGCATCTGCTGCCCTATGGCCACGACAAGGCGAAGGTCGGTGCGGAATTCATCCGCCAGCAGGAGGAGCGGAAGGACGGCAAGCTGATCCTCGTCACGGCGATCAATCCGACGCCGGCCGGCGAAGGCAAGACCACGACGACCGTCGGGCTCGGCGACGGCCTCAACCGTATCGGCAAGAAGGCCGTCATCTGCATTCGCGAAGCCTCGCTCGGCCCCTGCTTCGGCGTCAAGGGCGGGGCGGCCGGCGGGGGCTATGCGCAGGTGGTCCCGATGGAGGACATGAACCTCCATTTCACCGGCGATTTCCACGCCATCACGGCGGCGCACAACCTGCTTGCAGCACTTCTCGACAATCACATCTACTGGGGCAACGAACTGGGCATCGATATCCGCCGCATCGCCTGGCGGCGGGTGATGGACATGAACGACCGGGCGCTGCGCGATATCGTCTGCTCCCTCGGCGGCGTGGCGAACGGCTTTCCGCGCGAGGCCGGCTTCGACATTACCGTGGCCTCCGAGGTCATGGCGATCCTCTGTCTGGCGCGGGACCTCAAGGATCTGGAACGACGGCTCGGCAATATCATCGTCGGCTATCGACGCGACAAGACGCCGGTCTTCGCCCGCGATCTCAAGGCCGACGGAGCGATGACCGTGCTGCTCAAGGACGCCATGCAGCCGAATCTGGTGCAGACGCTGGAAAACAATCCCGCCTTCGTCCATGGCGGGCCGTTCGCCAATATCGCGCATGGCTGCAATTCGGTCGTGGCGACGCGAACGGCCTTGAAACTCGCCGATTACGTGGTGACGGAGGCCGGCTTCGGGGCCGATCTCGGCGCGGAGAAGTTCTTCGACATCAAGTGCCGCAAGGCGGGTCTGCGTCCGGATGCGGTGGTCATTGTGGCGACCGCGCGGGCGATGAAGATGAACGGCGGTGTTAAGAAGGACGATGTCGGGCGGGAAGATGTGGCGGCGATCCGCCGCGGCTGCGCCAATCTCGGCCGCCATATCCAGAACGTCAAGAAATTCGGTCTTCCGGCGGTGGTGGCCATCAACCATTTCTCCTCGGATACGGAAGCGGAACTTCAGGTGATCCAGGATTACGTCGCCACGATGGGCACGCGGGCCATCGTCTGCCGGCACTGGGCGGAAGGTTCGGCCGGTATCGTCGACCTTGCCCATAAGGTGGTGGAGCTTGCGGAAGCGGGGCTGTCGCAGTTCTCGCCGCTTTATCCGGACGACATGCCGCTGTTCGAGAAGATCGAGACCATCGCCAAGGATATCTACCACGCCAGCGACGTCATTGCCGATAAATCGGTGCGGGAGCAGTTGCGGGTATGGGAGGAGCAGGGCTACGGCCGGTTGCCGATCTGCATGGCGAAGACCCAATATTCCTTTTCGACCGATCCCAACCTGCGCGGCGCGCCCTCCGGCCACACGGTTCCGATCCGGGAGGTCCGGCTGTCGGCGGGGGCCGGGTTCGTCGTGGTTATCACCGGCGAGATCATGACCATGCCCGGCCTGCCGCGAACACCCTCGTCGGAGCGTATCTTCCTCAATCAGGACGGCGACATCGAAGGTCTCTCCTGATCTTACCCTACCAGCAGTAGCGGTAGCCGCCGCGCCGCGCTTTCACGTCGAGATGCAGATGCGTCTCATGCGCGGCGTCGCTGCCCGGGTCGAGAACGGTCGTGAAATAGAGACAGGCGGCTTCGGTGATCGCCCGCTGGAATGCGCCCTCCAGCGTGGAATCGCGTTCGACGGGGCGGATGGTCACGGTCGCGCCGCTCCTGAGCGTGAAGGCTGCGATATCGACGGCGTTGCCGAAGGCGTGTTCGGAGACCTTGCCGCCGGCGGCATTGTTGCGATTGCGGCAGACATAGGCCGACGCCTGGGAAAGGCCGGTGATCGCCTCTCCCGGCATGGCGGCTTCAAGCGAAGGCTTCACCGATCCCTCCATCCAGCGCACCAGTTGCAGCGCGGTCTCGCAGCGCAGGGTCGCCGCCGGCTCGACCTTCACGCCGCCGGGAAGTTCCGCCAGCCGGATCGGCCGCTCGATGCCGCAGGACGGACCTTCCGACATTGCTTCGGCCTCTTCGAAATCCGCGCCTGCCGCGCGCAAGGCTTCGCGGCAGGCGGCGAAGGCCGCCGCGGTCTCGTCTTCATTGGGATTTCCGGCGGTTTTTCCGTCATCCTGCGGTGTTTCGGTCCGCGCCGCTTCCGGCCGTTCCGCCGGCTGTCCGTGGCCCTGTGACCGGGGGACGGGCAGGGGACCTTCCCGCGGAAGAGAGGTGCTGCCGGCGGCAAGAAATACGGCGATGACGATGGAAATGGATCGGTAACCGGGAATGAGCGCGTCTCCTGTTGTGCAGGTGAAAAACGCGTCAGGTCTGGTTTGGTTGCAGGCGCCATGCGACCGCGGCATGTGGATTCGATGCAACGGTTCGATAGTTGAGCCACAAAGTCATATTTTATATGTTGACATTAGTATTCATGTTTCCTAGCGATGAACAAGGCGAAAAAACGCCGTGACCACGCTTTTGCCATACTTCCGCCGGGCCTGACCATGGCGGCGCTTTAGCGCTGCCATGCGGTTTTGTGCGGCTCGAACTCGATGAGGATCAGACATGCAGGCCCGGTGCCTTCGTTCCGCTCTCCTGGCATGCACGGCGCTCGCCGTCATGTCGCTCTCCGCCACATCTGTATCCGCACAGGATGCTTCCCAGGACGAAGCCTCTACCGAAGGTAGTACGACGCTTCAGCCAATTGTCGTCAAGGGCAAACGGGTCCAGAACGTAGGCACGGGCATTGCCGATACGCCGCTGGCAACGACGACCACAGCCGCTGAAATCGAGGCGAAGCAGATCACCAGTATCGAAGATCTCGGGCGCAGCCTTGAGCCGGGTGTGAACTTCAACCGAAACACGGGCGCCGTGAATATCCGTGGGCTGGAAGGCCCGCGCGTCCTGACCACGATCGACGGCATTCCTGTCCCCTATCTCTTCGATACGACCCGCGGTGCCAGCGGCGGCGTCGACGCCTTCGACTTCTCCGCCCTGTCTGCGGTCGATGTCATGCGCGGTTCGGATTCCAGCCGTGCCGGCGGCGGCGCGCTGGGCGGCGCGCTCGGACTGCGTACGCTGGAGCCCGAGGATCTCATCCGCGAGGGTCGCGACTGGGGCGGAATCGCCAAGTTCACCTATGACAGCAGCGACAACAGTTTCGCGCCGTCCGCCGCGGTCGCCAAGCGTTTCGAGAATACCTCGGTGCTCTTCCAGGGCTCCTACAAGAGGGGAGACGAGACTCGGACCAAAGGCAATATCGGCGGCTACGACTCTACACGGACGGAAGCGAATCCGGCGGATTACGACCAGCACAACCTGCTCTTCAAGGTCCGCCACTATGCGGAAAGCGGTCATATGTTCGGCGTGACGGCCGAGCGGTTCCGCAAGGAACTCGAAACGGATGACCGGAGAGCGCAGTCTCTCGCCGGCAATTACCGGCCGGGCGAATACAACACGTTCAAGGACGCCGACCGCGACCGTGTCTCGCTCGACTATGCCTATGACGGCGGCGGGTTCTTCGATTCGGCTGTGGCTTCGCTTTACTGGCTCAAGCAGCTGCGCAGCGACGGGTACGAAGGGGTTCGCTACACCAGCGCGCCGCTCGGCGATATCACCCGTCAGAACGACTACGAAGAGCAGACATTCGGCTTCGTGGGCTCCGCGGAGAAGACCTTCACGACGGGCGATCTCACCCACCGCGTCGTGGCCGGCCTCGACCTCGCGACCGGTCGCGCAGAGCAGTATGCTTCCGGTACCGACAATTGCGGTCCGCCGCCCTATCCGCCAGCCCTTTTCGGCTGCAACTTCCTGCACACGAACCAGGCCGACGAACCGCGCGTCGACAGCAAGAGGTTCGGCATTTTCCTGGACGACGAGATCGGCTTCGGAACGAGCGGCTTCTATCTGACGCCTGGCGTGCGCTTTGACTGGGTCGAACGCACACCCAAGATGACGGACGCCTTTGCCAACAACTACGCGAGTCCGGCCCTGCCGGCGGAATTCAGCGACTCGGCAATCTCGCCGAAACTGCGTCTCGCATATCGCCCGAGCGATCTGGTCGAAGTCTACGGCCAATGGGCGATGGGCTTCCGTGCGCCGACGGCGGGTGAACTCTACAGCACGTTCGGCGGCCCCGGCACCTATCTGCGGCGCGGCAATGCGGGTCTCGATTCAGAAACCAGCCACGGCTTCGAGGTCGGCGCGCGCCTCGGTGACGAGGACTTCGGCGGGCGCTTCAGTGCCTTCCACAACCGCTACCGCAACTTCATCGAGGCTGTCACGCTCGGTTTCGATCCGACCTATCCGATGGGTGTGACGGAATTCCAGAACCTCGACAAGGTTCGCATCATGGGTGTCGAACTTGCTGTGCACAAGCGCTTCGACAACGGCTTCCATGTCAACGGCGCGCTCGCCTATGCCAAGGGCGAGAACCTCGACACGGGCGCCTATCTCGCGTCGGTGGCGCCGTTGAAGGCCGTGCTCGGCGTCGGTTACGCGACTGAGACCTGGGGCACCGACCTGACCTGGATCGGCGCGAAAGCCGTCTCCGACAAGTCGACCGCCACCTTCAAGGCGCCGGGCTACGGCATCGTCGATCTGACGGCCTGGTGGAGCCCGGAGAAAGTCGAAGGCCTGACGGTTCGCGCCGGTGTCTACAACCTTTTCGACAAGGAATACTACGACGCCATCAACGTCCGCTCCGCGACGGTGACGCCTGCGACGCAGCCGTATTTCTCCGAGGTGGGACGGTCGTTCAAGATCTCGCTAACGCAGCGCTTCTGACGTGTCGATCTGATGAATATGCGAAGGGCGGCCCAGGCCGCCCTTTCATGTCGTTGTGTGGTTGCGCCTCTTGCGCGCCCCTCTGCTTCGCGCTAACACTTTCCGCCATGAGGAAGATGAACAACATCGCTAACTGGTGGTGGGCGCGCTGAGGCGGCCTTGACCAGTCATGTGCATGATTGAGACGACAAGCCGCCCGGAGATTTCGAGGCGGCTTTTTCATTTCGGCCGCGCGGAAACCGGGCCTGGAAACGGAGAAGCGAAATGGCCACGAGAGTGCTGGAAGACGGCGTGGAAACCTACTTGACCCGAGGCGGCGTTACCGTCACGCGGCGACGCCGCGAGGCGGATTACGCCAAGGCCATCGACGGTTGCGTCGAGATGCTGGACTCCCGGCGTGGCGCGGTCTTTTCCTCGAATTACGAGTATCCCGGCCGCTATACCCGCTGGGACACCGCCGTCGTGGATCCGCCGCTTGCCATTTCCTCCTTCGGCCGCTCGGTTTGGATCGAAGCCTATAACGGGCGCGGCGAGGTCCTGCTCTCCCTCATCGCCGCGCGGCTCGCCACGGTGCCGGAACTGGTTCTCGGTGCGCGCACGGCGACCCGCCTCGACCTTTCCGTCACGGCGCCCGAGCGGGTCTTCAACGAGGAAGAACGGTCCAAGATGCCCACGGTCTTCACCGTCCTTCGTGCGGTGACCGACCTTTTCCATTCGGCGGAAGATTCCAACCTCGGGCTCTACGGAGCCTTCGGCTACGATCTCGCCTTCCAGTTCGACGCCATCGACCTGAAGCTTGAGCGGCCGGCCGGCCAGCGCGACATGGTGCTGTTTCTGCCGGACGAGATCCTTGTGGTCGATCACTATGCCGCCAAGGCGTGGTTCGACCGCTACGATTTCACGCATGACGGCCTGACGACCGAGAACCGGCAGGCGGCCATTGCAGCGGACCCGTTCCGCGCCGTCGATACCGTGCCGCCGCATGGCGATCATCGGCCGGGCGAATATGCCGAACTCGTCGTCAAGGCCAAGGAGAGCTTCCGCCGCGGCGACCTGTTCGAGGTGGTTCCGGGCCAGAAGTTCTTCGAGCGCTGCGACAGCAAGCCGTCGGAAATTTCCCGCCGCCTGAAGGCGATCAACCCGTCGCCCTATTCCTTCTTCATCAATCTGGGGGATCAGGAGTATCTGGTCGGGGCTTCGCCGGAGATGTTCGTGCGGGTTTCGGGCCGGCGCATCGAGACCTGCCCGATTTCCGGCACCATCAAGCGCGGCGACGACCCGATCGCCGACAGCGAGCAGATCCTGAAGCTGCTGAATTCGAAGAAGGACGAGTCGGAGCTTACGATGTGCTCCGACGTCGACCGCAACGACAAGAGCCGCGTCTGCGAACCGGGCTCCGTCAAGGTCATCGGCCGCCGGCAGATCGAGATGTATTCGCGCCTCATCCATACGGTCGACCATATCGAAGGGCGGTTGCGCGACGATATGGACGCCTTCGACGGGTTTCTCTCCCATGCCTGGGCGGTGACCGTCACCGGCGCGCCGAAACTGTGGGCGATGCGCTTCATCGAGGCGCATGAGAAGAGCCCGCGGGCATGGTACGGCGGGGCGATCGGCATGGTCGGCTTCAATGGCGATATGAACACCGGGCTGACGCTGCGCACCATTCGCATCAAGGACGGGATTGCCGAAGTGCGCGCCGGAGCGACGCTGCTTTACGATTCCAACCCGGAAGAAGAAGAAGCCGAAACCGAACTGAAGGCCTCCGCCATGATCGCTGCCATCCGTGACGCCAAGGCCGGTCAGTCCGGCGCCTCGAAACGCGACGTCGCCGCCGTCGGCGCCGGGGTGAATATCCTGCTCGTCGATCACGAGGACAGCTTCGTCCATACGCTCGCCAATTATTTCCGCCAGACGGGCGCCACGGTGACGACGGTGCGCACGCCCGTGCCGGAGGAGACTTTCGAGCGGCTCCGGCCGGATCTCGTGGTCCTTTCGCCGGGTCCCGGGAGCCCGAAGGATTTCGACTGTAAGGCGACGATCGCCAAGGCGCGCGCCCGCAAGTTGCCGATCTTCGGGGTCTGCCTCGGACTACAGGCGCTGGCGGAGGCCTATGGCGGACAATTGCGCCAGCTTGCGGTGCCGATGCATGGAAAGCCCTCGCGCATCCGCGTGCTGGAGCCGGGCATCGTCTTTTCCGGTCTCGGCCGTGAGGTGACGGTCGGCCGCTATCATTCGATCTTCGCCGATCCGGCCACGCTGCCGCGCGATTTCATCATCACGGCGGAAAGCGAGGACGGCACGATCATGGGGATCGAGCATGCCAGCGAGCCGGTGGCCGCGGTGCAGTTCCATCCCGAGTCGATCATGACGCTTGGTCAGGATGCCGGCATGCGGATGATCGAGAACGTGGTGGCCCGCCTGTCGAAGAAGGGGAGCGCGGCGTAGAGCCGGACGCGTTTGCGGGCCGATGGCGTGCGGCTTTGACAAGGGCTGCGATCGGGTTCATAGAACCGCATGAGAAAAGACCGCGTGCACGTCCCCGTGCGCGCGGTTTTGCGTTGAAGGGCGCAAATCCTGCAATTCGGTCGCATCTGCACGGGAGAGACCCATGACGGACAGGAATACGGCGACGATCAAGCGGATCGCGCTTTTCGGCATCCCGTTGTCGCTTTTCGTGATGGGCCTGAAGCTTCTCGCCTGGTGGCTGACGGGATCGGTGGCGCTGCTTTCGGATGCGCTGGAATCGACCGTCAATGTGGTGGCGGCGGTGGCGGCCTTCGCGGCGGTCACCTATGCGGCGAAGCCGGCCGACCGCAGCCATCCCTTCGGTCATCACAAGGCTGAATATCTTTCGGCGGTTCTGGAAGGCGTGCTGATCGCCGTTGCCGCGATCCTCATCCTTTTCGAGGCCGTACCGGCGCTCTTCGCTCCGAGAGTCCTGGAGGCGCCGGTTCCGGGGCTTGCCGTCAACTTCCTCGCGGGCCTGATCAATGCGGCCTGGGCCATGGTGCTGATCCGGGCGGGGCGGCGCTATCGTTCGCCGGCGCTTGCCGCCGACGGCCAGCATGTCCTTTCGGATGTGGTGACCTCCGTCGGAGTGCTCGCCGGGCTTATTCTCGCTATCGTCACGGGCCTTGCCATTCTCGATCCGCTGCTCGCGGTCGTCGTCGCGCTCCATATCCTCTATCAGGGCTGGCGGGTCATCGCCCATTCGGTCGACGGGCTGATGGACCGTGCCGTGGAGCCGGAGGAAGCGGCGGCGATCAAGGCGGCCATCGCCGCGCATGGGGACGGGTCGCTCGGCGTGCACGACCTCAAGACCCGCCGGGCAGGGCAGGCGACCTTTGTCGATTTTCATCTCGTCGTGCCGGCCGCCATGTCCGTCGGGGCCGCGCATGACATCTGCGACCGGCTGGAGGAGGCGATCCGCAAGGCGCAACCGGGGGCGCGGATCGCCATCCATGTGGAGCCGGAGACGGAAAAGGCGCATGGGGAGCGCGTGCGCGTTACGCCTGCGGCGACGCGATGAGCCCCGGCGGCGACGTTTACCCTGTTTGCGGGCGTCGCACGCATGCTCTATCCCCGGGCGGCTGTTTTGTTGCATTGTCTTGGCGGATGAGTCGCACTATCTGACAGCGACAGACTTACCTGACCGATCAATGCCGGAGATTTTGGATGAGCGACGAGGACGACAAGAAAACGGAACTGCCGTTGGGCAAGGAAACGGAGGCGAACCTTTTCAAGTCGCGTTCGATCTTCATCTACGGGCCGATCAACCAGGAGCTGGCGCAGAAGGTCTGCTCGCAACTGGTGGCGCTGGCCGCAGCCAGCGACGACGACATCCGCATCTATGTGAACTCGCCGGGCGGCCATGTCGAATCGGGCGATTCGATCCATGACATGATCAAGTTCATCAAGCCGAAGGTCTGGATGATCGGGACGGGCTGGGTCGCCTCCGCCGGTGCGCTGATCTATGTCGCCGCGCCGAAGGAACGCCGCATCTGCCTGCCCAACACGCGTTTCCTGCTGCATCAACCGTCCGGCGGCACGCGCGGCATGGCCTCCGATATCGAGATCCAGGCGCGCGAGATCATCAAGATGAACGAACGCCTGAACGCGATCTTCGCCGAGGCCACGGGCCAGCCCGTCGAGAAGATCGCCAAGGATACCGACCGCGACTACTGGCTTTCCGCCGAGGACGCCAAGGCCTATGGCCTCGTTTCGCGGATCGTGACGGCGCAGGCCGACATCTGACGTCGACGCCTTCCTGCGTTTTCCGGGGATTTCCCGCCGCAATCGGAGGAAGGAAACGACCGGAATACCGCCTCTCCCCCGCCGGAGCCCTCCGTCGGGGGGGAGGGCGCCCTTCGGTGAAGGGCTCCCGCAGCGTCGAGCCGGCGCCCCTTCATCGAAAATCCCTGCCTGCACGCTTGCGCTTGCGCCGCGCCCCGGCTATAAGCCGGGTCATGTTGAAGACCGGCGTACAGATCATCGAACGGGTTTCGCGCGGCCGTGCTGCCGTCCGCGAGCGTTCGCGCGGCTTCTCCTCGCTTCTTCTTCTCGGCCTTACGCGCGGTTGCCGGGTCCGTTGAGGAGCGCCCGGCGGCCGAACAGCCCGCCAGGCCATAGCTCCTCGAATCCCATTTTCTGATCCGCCTCCGGCCCATGAGGGCCGGCATTCGCCGTCGCCAAGCGACTTTCGCTGCGCTAAGACGGATCTGGCGAATGCCGGGACACGAAGAGTAAACGCGATGATTGTGAAGACCTATTCCCCCAGGCAGGGCATGCCTGAAGCCGCCGTCAAGTATCAGCCCTATCCGCAGGTCGCCCTGCCGGATCGCACGTGGCCGTCGAAGGTCATCTCCAAGGCGCCGATCTGGTGTTCGGTGGACCTGCGCGATGGCAACCAGTCGCTGGTCAATCCCATGGGGCATGACCGCAAGGCGCGGATGTTCAAGCTGCTCGTCGACATGGGCTTCAAGGAGATCGAGGTCGGATTTCCCTCCGCCTCGCAGACGGATTTCGATTTCAACCGCTGGTGCGTCGAGGAAGGCAATGTGCCGGACGACGTGAGCTTGCAGGTTCTGGTCCAGTGCCGGCCGGAACTGATCACCCGCACCTTCGAGGCGCTCGAGGGCGCGCACAGGCCGATCATCCATTTCTACAATTCCACCAGCGAGCTGCAACGCCGGGTGGTCTTCGCCAAGGACGTCGCCGGCATCAAGCAGATCGCCACCGACGCGGCCAGCATGATCATGGACATGGCGGCCAAGGCGGGCGGCGACTACCGCTTCGAATATTCGCCGGAAAGCTTCACCGGCACCGAGCTGGAGGTGGCTCTGGAGATCTGCAACGCGGTGGCCGAGATCGTGAAGCCGACGGCCGACAACAAGCTCATTCTCAACCTGCCCTCCACCGTCGAGATGGCGACGCCCAACGTCTATGCCGACCAGATCGAATGGATGTGCCGCAATCTCGACAATCGCGACAACATCATCGTGTCGCTGCATCCGCACAACGACCGCGGCACCGGCATCGCCGCCACCGAACTCGGCCTGATGGCGGGGGCGGACCGCGTCGAGGGCACGCTGTTCGGCAACGGCGAGCGCACCGGCAACGTCGACGTGGTGACACTGGCGCTCAACATGTACACGCAGGGCGTCGATCCGATGCTGGATTGCTCGGATATCGAGCGGATCAAGGACGTCTATGAATATTCGAACGAAATGGCCATTGCGGATCGTCATCCCTATGTCGGCGAACTGGTCTACACCGCCTTTTCCGGCTCGCATCAGGACGCCATCAACAAGGGCATGAAGGCCATCAGGACGGCCAACAAGCCGCTGTGGGAAGTGCCTTATCTGCCGATCGACCCGCAGGACGTCGGCCGCTCCTACGAGGCGATCATCCGCATCAACTCGCAGTCGGGCAAGGGCGGCATCGCCTATATCCTTCAGGCCGATCACGGCATCAACCTGCCGCGCAACCTGCAGGTGGAATTCCGTGAGGAAATCCAGCGCATCACCGACGAGGAAGGCGTGGAACTGCCCTCGAAGCGCATCTACGAACGCTTCATGGAGCATTACGTGACGCAGCCCGGCACGCGCCTGCGCTTCGTCGATCACCACACCTATCCCGATCCGGAGAGCAAGGGCGTGCGGATCGTCGGCGCCGATATCACGGACGGCGGCGAGGCCAAGAAGATCGAAGGCACGGGCACCGGCCCGATCGACGGCTTCATCAACGCGCTTTCGATCTATCTCGGCATTCCGATGTCGGTTGCCGACTATTCGGAACATTCGCTGCAACACGGTTCCAACGCCGCGGCGATCGCCTATGTGGAGGTGGAGCATCCCGGCGGCCGGCTCTTCGGGGTGGGGATCAACACCAATATCGTGGCCGCCTCGCTGGAGGCGATCGTCTCGGCCGCCAACCGCGTGCTCGCCGAACGGCGCTGACGACGGCAATCCGCCCGTCTCCCGCCGGATTTCCTGCGGCGGGAGACGCACCGATGGCCCGATCGGCCAGGATCATACCGTCAGATCGTGGTGGAAACCGTCTCCGCCAGCCGTTCCAGGTCGGGGTCGGCGGAAGGACCGACGACGACGAAGACCGCGGTGCCCCGCTGCCAGGAAACCAGGCCGATATCGTTGCGCATGTTCTCCGTCAGGGCCGTCCGGCTCTCGACCGGCTCGCCCTGACGGAAACAGATCGCGAAGATCTCTCCGTCCGTGTCGCGATAGAGAAGCTGGCCGGTCGGTTTGCCGCCGGCCACCAGCAGGCGCGCGCCTTCGAAGATCAGCTTCTGCGCCGAAAGGTCGGGCAGCCGGAACGTGACGCCGGTGCTGGCGCTCAGCCATTCGACGATATGATCGTCGTCGCCGGCGGGAACTTCCGTCAGGTGGCGGGTCTGGCGCGAATAGATGCGATGGTAATCGGCGATATCGTCGAGCCAGCCACGGGTGACTGCGATCTGCGGCGGTGTGCCGGCCTCCCGTCCCATGGCGATCAGGTATCCGGCGGCGGCACCTGCAAGGAAGAGGGCGAGCGAGGCGGAAATGGTCTGCATCCAGAAACGCCGGCGGCGGCGCGACACCCTTGCCGCGGCGGGACCGACGCTTTCCGGCGGTGTCCCGGCCTTCGGCGCGGCGGCCTCGGTTATTGCCTTCGCCGGCGCTGCCGGAGCCGGCTCCTGCGACGGTGTCCCGAAGGCGCGCATATCGGACGCGCTGCCGGTTCTCAGCCTTCCCAGGACCGCGCGGGCGTCCGCGTCGTTTGCCAGCAATGTATCGATCTCTTCCATTTCCGCCTCCGGGAGCCGACCGTCGAGATAGGCCGATAGCCGCACTTCCAGCGGGAAACCCTGTGTGCTGTCCACGTCAGGCCTTCCTTTCCGTCGCTTCCGCGATCATGGCGGCCGTCCGGTCGTTGTGGCCTTCGACGTTCAGGAGCGGGAAGGCGCTGGAACGTCCCTTCGGCATCGTCATGATCCGGCTGCGCAATTGTCTGGAACAAGCCGCCCCGGCGGAGGGGATGCCGATGCGCGGACAGTGCCGCCGGTCCGCATCGATGCACGCCGGTCTCTTATGGCTCTCCTCCGGCCGGAAGGAGAGCGCCAGACCCTCGGCATTGTTGCCGCCACGCGTCAGGGTCATGGCGAAACGGCGCAGTTTCGGCAGCATATCGACCAATTGAGGAGGGAACTTGCTGGATGGTGTCGCCGGCTGCATCGTTTTTCCAAAGGGATGGTCTGGATCGTCGCTCTTTTTGCACGCCTTTGGGGTGGCGACCGACTGATATGAAACATTCTCCCCCGGCTTCGCAAGCCGGAAGGCCTCGCATCCGTGTGGTTTGGCATATTCTTCAAAAGCGTGTCGTTTCGCCGAGTGTCAGCGCCAGGCCGTCGGGCGTCAGCGCATAGCGTTCGCGCATCAGGTTCCAGTTGCCGGGTCCGCCGGAAATCTCGAACAGATTGTAGCCGGCGGGGGGCCTGTGCCCGCCCGGTCCCTGCGAGGCGGAGGCGATGCCGACGACGGGCACCGCCTTTCCGCCGCTCTCCAGCCAGTGCACGGTGTCGAGATGGGTATGGCCGTGCAGCACGAGGTCTGCGCCGCCGGTGGAGATTGTCGCGGCGAAGCGGCGGATGCCGATCATCCGCTTGTGCAGTGCGGTCGCGCCACGGATCGGCGGGTGGTGGATCATGACCACGCGGAAAAGGCCGGCCTTTCCGGCCTCGCGCAGCAGGTTGACCGTCTCGCGCGCCTGTCGCCTGCCGAAGTAGCCGCTTGCCGAAAAGGGAGGCGTCGCGACGGCGGTCGAGCAGCCGATCAACGCGACGGGGCCGCGCACGCGCAGATAGGGAAAGAGATGCCGGTCTTCCTCCCATTCCATCGGCGCTTCATCGCCGCGCAGGTAGGGATACCAGGCGCGGGTGGCCTTTTCATAAGCCCCGCGCACATAGGCGTCGTGATTGCCCGGAACGAGGGAGATATTTTCCGGCGTGCCGGCGGCGTTCAGCCATTGCCGCGCCGCCGCAATCTCCAGGGTGCTGGCGAGATTGACGAGGTCGCCGGTGATCGCCAGATGGTCGGGATCGCGCCGCTCGATGTCCTCCAGCACGATGTCGAGCGTGTTGGCGAAGAGATGGCGACGGCGATTGCGATGCCAGTTCACGAAACCGGTGATGCGTTTCGAAAAGAGTTCCAGGAAGGTCAGTGCGGGCAGGGGGCCGAGATGGACGTCCGAAATATGCGCAAGTCTGAACATGGTTCTCATTAGAGCATTCGCGGCGGAAGGGAAACGCGAGGACGGACAAATATCGCGGATTCTGCGCGACCGGCTTGATTCGGCGGCCGGCCTGGAGCGAAGTGCGGCAATGGAATCGAAGATGCCCTTTCCCGAAGGCCCGCGCAGGGGGCTTGCCGCACGTCTCGCCCTGCGGCTGGCGCATGTCTGTTTCGCCTGGACGCGCGGCATGACCATGGGGGTGCGCGCCGCCTGTTTCGACGAGGCGGGGCGGATCTTCCTGGTGCGGCACAGCTACGTTCCGGGCTGGCACCTGCCGGGCGGCGGCATCGAGCGGCGGGAAACGGCGGTCGAGGCGCTGGCCAAGGAACTGAGGGAGGAGGGGAACCTCGTTTTCGGCGCGCCGCCGGTGCTGCTCAACGTCTATTTCAACCGGCAGACCAGCAAGCGCGATCACGTTCTCTTCTATCGCTGTGATCGTGTGCGCCAGACCGCCCCGCGGCGCTCCGACCGGGAGATCGTGGAAGCCGCCTTCTTCAGGCTGGACGAGCTTCCGGCCGGGACCACGGCGGCCACGCGCCGCCGCCTCGAAGAAATCGCCGGCCGCGCGCCGTTTTCCGATGTCTGGTAGCGTTCCTCAGGCCGCAGCCTTCAGGCGCTCGCGCCCGTGCGGGGCATCAAGCTCGAGGAGCGGCCCCAGGGGGACGACGCCGGTCGGGTTGATCGTGGCGTGGCTGCGATAATAGTGCTCCTTGATGTGGCGCATGTTCACCGTCTCGGCGATGCCCGGCATCTGGTAGAGTTCGCGCAGATAGCCCGAGAGGTTCGGATAGTCGGCGATCCGCCGGATGTTGCATTTGAAATGACCGACATAGACAGCGTCGAAGCGCACCAGCGTCGTGAAGAGCCGCCAGTCGGCCTCGGTGAGCCGCTCGCCCGTCAGATAGCGCCGGGTGGAAAGGCGTTCCTCCAGCCTGTCGAGCATGGCGAAGAGTTTCTCGACATTTTCCGCATAGGCTTCCTGGGTGGTGGCGAAGCCGGCCTTGTAGACGCCATTGTTGACGGTGTCGTAGATTTCGCTGTTGAGCGCGTCGATCCCGGCGCGAAGCGGCTCGGGATAATAGTCGGCGCGCGAACCGGTAATCCCGTCGAAGGCCGTGTTGAACATGCGGATGATCTCCGCCGATTCATTGGAGACGGGGCGGTTCCGTTTCTTGTCCCACAGCAGCGGGACGGTGACCCGGCCGCTGTAATGGGCGTTTGCCTTGAGATAGACGTCGGCAAGGGTCGCCGCGCCGAACAGGTGGTCGACGGTGTCGCCATCCCCGTCCTTGAACTCCCAGCCCCTGGCCAGCATCAGCGGGTCGACGACCGAAACGGAGATCAGGTCCTCCAGCTTCTTCAGCTTGCGGAAGATCAGCGTGCGATGCGCCCAGGGACAGGCGAGCGAGACATAAAGATGATAGCGGCCGGCCTCGGCGGCAAAACCGCCGTCCCCCGACGGACCGGGCGCGCCGTCTGCGGTGATCCAGTTGCGGAATTGCGCCGCCGAACGTTCGAAATGGCCCTTGGTGGACTCCGTGTCATACCAGACGTCATGCCAGACGCCGTCAACGAGCATACCCATGATCTTCTCCTTTTTGCGCCTGTCGGGCACGGTTCTTGTCCTATACATAGCCCATGCGGCCGTGCCCGACAGGCCGCCATTCGTTGAACAGTGCGTTTTGCGCTTTGACAGGCGGGGTTTTTCTGCTATCGGCGAAGAGGATGCCGGAGATCGGTTTTCGCGCGCCGGCTGGCGCGCAAGAATGATGGAAAGACGGATATGTTCTATATGGGAACCCCACGACGACGCTGACGCTATCTTCCGCGCACGCCCGCGCGTGCAGCCGCGCATCCTCAGCTTCGTACAGGGTTTCTCTCTTCATGAACATGCTCAAGCACGATCTTGCCTATCTGCCGGAAGACGCGTCCCGGGACGCGATCATCGAAATCATCAATGCCGAGGCCTTCGGGCCCGGACGTCACGTCCGGGCGGCGGCGCGCATTCGCGAACAGGGACCGCACGACCGGTCGCTTTCCTTTGTCTGTGACGACAGGGGCGAGACCATCGCTTCGGTCCGCATGACGCCGGTGCAGGCCGGCGGCGTGAGAGGCCATCTGCTTGGCCCGCTGGCCGTGCGATCCTCGCACAAGAACCGGGGGATCGGCCGCGAACTGGTGCGGATCGCGATTGAGGCGGCCCGCCGCAAGGGGTCCGAGGCGGTCATCCTCGTCGGCGACCCGCCCTATTACGGGCCGCTCGGCTTTGAGAAAGTCGCCTTCAAGGCGCTGGAGTTTCCCGGCCCGGTCGACCCGGCCCGGGTTCTGGTCGCGCCCTTCACGCCCGATGTTCACGAGCGCCTGAAAGGCGTCATCGCATGGCGGGAATGAGGATCGGGCGGCCTCGCGGCCGTCTCAGTCCTTCAGTTCCATGAAGCGGATACGGTTCTGGAAGGGATCGATCACCGTCACCTCCAGCCGCGTTCCCTCGTCCTCCAGGCCGGGCCGCATGTAACGGTAGTTCTTCCCGATGAGTTCTTCATGGAGGGCGCGGATGCCGCGCATATAGACGACCATATTGCAGCCGGGCGTCGCGTCGCCGGCATGCTCGGAGAGATGCAGCCGCAGGCCGCCGCGCGAGACCTGGGTATAGAGCGGGAAGCTATCGCCGTAGCGGTGCTCCCAATCGACCGAGAAACCGAGAAAGCCGAGATAGAATTCATGCGCCTTGGCCACGTCGAAGATGCGCACGATCGGCACGGCCTGCTCGAAGGCGATATTGCCGGCCGGCGGAAGGGCGGCCGGCTCCATCTTCGCCGACAGGATGTTCCAGGTCTCCAGGCCGAACTGGCGGGCGACGATCTCCAGCGCTTCGCTATGGGTGATTTGCAGATCGCGGGCGGCGAGGGCCTCCCGCATGGCTTTGGCCATGGCCTTGGCATCGCGATAATCGCGCATGTCCGTTCCTTTCGCTCGGGCGAAGTCTTCGTCAGTGCCCGCATTGCCGACGCCTTCGCCAAACGATGAACGGTAAGGCTCTGGTCTATGGAGGCGTTCGCCATGCCATGAAAGGCGCGGGTCTGCCGGCCGCCTCCGGCCGTGCGGGCACGATAGGCGAGGGACGGCGGATGCGCCAGCGAAAAACGGATGACCCTGTGCCGGGGTTTCAACGGCCTTCGCGATACCAGAGGGCGGAGAAAGCCAGCAACAGGAAGCCGACGCCGGCGAAACCGGCGAAAAGCGCTAGCGAGTCGACCCCCTTCAGCACCGTCTCGTCGGTCATGCGGAGCGAAAGGCGGTTGCGGTCCGTGGTGCGGACCTGGCCGTTGACGGGAAGCAGCGCGGGAAGGGAAACCGCGTCGCCGGCTTCATCCACCAGCCGGCGCACCGTGCCCTTCGTCGCCTCGGCGAGAGGCGTCAAGGTTTCGGTGGTCGATACGGTCGCCTTGAACTCCGGCGCGTCGACGATGCCGACATGGACGAGCGCCGTCAGCCCGTCGTTCTCGATCTCGTAGAGACCGGTTTCCGCCGTATCGATTTCCGCGCGATAGAGGCCGGGCTGGAAGGCGTCGAGGCTGACGTCCCGCGTGCGGCCGGACGGCAGTTTCAGCCGCGCGGTTCCCGGCGCATCGCCGATCGTCTGGCGGTCGATCTGCAAGGTGCGGCCGAAGGCGCGGGCGGTCAGGGCCTCCTCCTCCAGCGCCGGCTCCTGCATCAGCCAGTGCGCGGTGCGCCGGTAGAGCGAGACATGGGGACCGCCGCCCTCGAAACCGCGCGCCCACAGCCAGCCCTGATCCGACAGCAGCATGGCGACACGGCCCTTGCCGGCGCGGTTAAGGACGAGCAGCGGCTTGCCGTCGTTGGCTTCCATGACGACATGACCCTGCGGCTGCCCGACATCGACGGTGCGGAACCAGCGGCCCCAGTGCGGCGGTTCGCTCTCCGCGCCTTCCAGGCCACGCGTCACGGGGTGCCTGCGCCCTTCTTCGGACAGGCGCGGATAGAAGGCGGTTTCGTTCATCGCGCCGGTCGGATAGGCCGGCAGGACCACGGAAAGCGGGGTCCCGGCGATCGAATCGTTGCCGGCGTGCTCCGGCCCGGCGGCGATCAGCAGCGCGCCGCCGTTTTCCACATATTGGGCGATGTTGTCATAATAAAGGATCGGCAGCACGCCGCGATGCTGGTAGCGATCGAAGATGATCAGATCGAACTCGCCGATCTTGTCGACGAACAGTTCGCGGGTCGGAAACGCGATCAGCGACAGTTCGTTGATCGGCGTTCCGTCCTGCTTTTCCGGCGGCCGCAGGATGGTGAAATGCACGAGATCGATGGCGGTGTCCGACTTGAGCAGGTTGCGCCAGGCGCGTTCGCCGGCGTGCGGCTCGCCGGAGACCAGCAGCACGCGCAGGTTCTCGCGGATGCCCTCGACGACGTGGACCGCACGGTTGTTGGCCGTGGTGATCTCGCCGTCGAGCGGGTCGACCTCGAATTCCAGGATATTGTTGCCGCCGCGCGGTATCGTGAAGCGCAGCGGCTGCTCCGTGCCGGGGGTGGCGATCTCCGAGGCGATCTCGTTGCCGTTGAGGCGGACGGTCACCCGTGCGCCGCCGCCTGGAGCAGCGCCGTCGTCGATCACGCGGAAGGTGAGATCCTGCGGTTCGCCGACGATGCCGAAGCGGGGAGCGTTCACCACCTCGATGCGGCGGTCGAACTCGTCCGGCCGGCCGGTGACCAGCGCATGGACCGGCGCGTCGAAGCCCGTGGCGGCATCGGCGTCGGGAATATCGTGCACCTGACCGTCGGTGATCAGGATCGCTCCGCCGACACGCGACGGCGGCACATCGGCCGTGGCTGCCGACAATGCCTCGAAAAGCCGGGTGGAGGGCGCTTCGGCGGATGCGTCGTCCTTCGCCTCGACGATGCGCGGCTCGATGCGCGGATAGTGGGCGAGACGCTCCTTCAGTCCCGCAAGCGCCGCGTCGGTCATCGCTGTCCGTTCGGGATTGTCCTGGCTCTGGCTGCGATCGACGACCACGGGAACGATGGTGGTGAGGGCCTCGCGGTCTTCTTGCAGGATCACGGGATTGGCGAGGGCGGCGGTGATAAGGGCGAGCGCGGTCGCCCGCAGCATCGCGCCGCGCAGGCCCCGCCACAGGCCGAGACCGGCCAGAAGAAGGGCGACGAAGGCGAAGAGGGCGATGGCCCACCAGGGCAGGAGCGGCGAAAATTGTACCGTCATGTCATTGCCCCAGCCGTTCGAGCAGCGCCGGCACATGCACCTGGTCGGCCTTGTAGTTGCCGGTGAGCATGTACATCACGATATTGACGCCGACGCGAAAGGCGTGGTCGCGCTGGATCTCGTCGGGCGGCACGGTGGGCAGCAGGGCCATGCCGTTGTTGTCGACCGCCCAGGCGGCGGCGAAATCATTGCCGGTGATCATGATCGGGGAAACGCCGTCGCCGCCGCGGGCCGGGCGCGACTGGTCCTCGCTGCGGTCGAACTGCGCCTCGATCCACAAGGGACTGCCGGTGTAGCGGCCGGGAAAGTCCGCAAGCAGGTAGAAGGCCTTGGTCAGCACATGATCGGCGGGAACGGGTTCCAGCGGCGGAATGTCGAGATCGGCGAGAATTTCCTGTAGGCGCCGGGTATTGGCGCTCGCCGCGCCGCCGTCCAGCGAGACGATCTGGTCGCGGGTGTCGAAGAGGACCGTGCCGCCGTTGCGCATATAGGCGTCGATGCGGGCGACCGCGGCGTTGTCGGGCATCGGCGCCGTCGCGCTGATCGGCCAGTAGATGATCGGATAGAAGGAAAGCTCGTCGCTGGCGATATCCACGCCGACCGGCGCGCCCGGCTCCAGCGCCGTGCGGTAGGTGATGAATTCGCTCAGGCCGGCAAGGCCGCGTTCCGAGATACGGTCCACCTCCGCCTCGCCGGTCGTCACATAGGCGAAATGAGTTGTGTCGAGGCGGGAGAAGATCGCCGCGTCGCCGGGTTTTTCGTCGGCGGCGCGGCTGTCCTGCGGCGCGGCGAGGATCGCGCTTGCGACGAAGGCCGCCAGAAGCGCCGCCGTTGCACGACGCGCGGGCGCACGGGCGGAAAACGCCCCGGCCATGAGCAGCACCACGATGCAATCGGCAAGAAGCAGCAGCGCGGCGAGCGCGAAGAGATGGGGCTTCAGCGACAGGGTCTGACCGCCGGCGAGCGCTTCGCGCAGCACGGTCGTCGCCTCCGGAACCGCAAGCGGGCGGATCGTGTGGCCGGGGGGCAGGAGGTTGTGCGCCACATAGCCTTCCTCGCTGCCGTAGAGGCCGGGCGGATTATCGAAGGTCGCGGCTTTCGGCGCGCCGTCCTGCGGCGCAAGCGGGCGGGCCTCGCCCGTGGCGGCGGCGAGCGTGCCGTTTGCGGTCAGGAGCCGGTAGGGCGGCAGCGCCTTCGCCTGCCCGCCGTTGCCGGCGGCAGCGCCGCCGCTGCGCGCGAGCTGTACGGTCCGGCGCAGCATTTCGACGAAATCGCCGGAAAGCGGCAGGTTTGACCAGCCGGTCTCGGCGCTGACATGGAAGAGCACGATGCGTCCCGCGCCAAGCGGCCCGGTCGTCACCAGCGGCGTTCCGTCGGCGAGATTGGCCCAGGTGCGCTCGGCAAGGTCGGGCGTCGGCTCGGCCAGCACCTGTCGTTGCACCAGGATATTTTCGGGTGCGCGCATGCCGGAAAACGGGCTTGCCGCCGGATAGGCGGCGAGCGACTGCGGTTCGGACCAGGAAAAAGCGCCGCCGAGCGCACGCTCGCCCTTGCGTAGCAGCACGGGCACGAGGGGGTCGTCGGCGGGGGCTGCAGCAAGCCGTGGGCCGGCGAAGCGCACCAGCATGCCGCCCGCCTCGATCCAGTCGCGTAGTTCGGCCTGCGCGATATCCGGCAGGCGGCCGATGTCCGCCATGATCAGCACCGAGGGCTTCTGTTCGAGCAGTTCGGTCACCGCGGCGGAAAGATCGGCGGCGTTCGGCCGGACGATATCGGCATAGGGCGTCAGCGCCCGGTCGATATAATGAAGCGGGGACAGCAGCGGCTGGCCCGGATCCGCGACTTCGCCGGACAGAAGCGCCACGCGGCGGCGGCGGAAACCGTCGTCGAGCAGATAGGTGCCGCCGGCGTTGGCAAGTCCGTCGATCGTCACGCGGGTGAAGTCGTTGCGCAGCTCGAAGGGCGCGGCGATCGTGCCCCGGGCCGTTGTCTCGCCGGCTGCAAAATGCGCGGTACCTGTCGCGATGGGCCTGCCGCGTGCATCGTGGGCGGTGAGCGGCACCGTCCGTTCGCTGTTGCCGGCAAGCCGCGTAAGGGTGAGCGTGAGGGCGTCGGCGCCGTTTTCGGCGGCGGTGATGGCGAGAGCGGAGGCGCCGTCCGCCTCGATCAGCCGGAATTCGGCCGGCGCAAGCGAAAGAAGGGCGGCGACGGGGTCTTCATCATCTTCCCCGGCGATGCCGTCGCCGATGAAGGCGAGCGTGCCGGGCGTGGTTCCGTCGAGCGCCGTGCGCAGTGCGGCGATGGCGGGGATGCGGTCTGCCGGCAGCGGGCGGGGCGCGGCGGCGGCGAGGTGCTTGCGTGCCGTCGCGGCGTCGACGGGCACGGCGTCCTGGCGTCGTTCGGCCGTCAGCACCAGCGCAACCGGCAGATCGCGGGCTTCCGCATCGCTGATCAGGGCTTCGGCGGCGGTGACCCGGGCCGGCCAGTCCGTGGCGCTCGCCCAGCTGTTGTCCATCACCAGAGCGAGGGGACCGTTTGTCGCGAGCGTGTTGTCGCGCGGGTTGAAGACCGGATCGGCGATGGCGAGGATGACGGCGGCGGCGAGCGCCATGCGCAGCAGCGTCAGCCACCAGGGGCTGCGTGCCGGTGTTTCCTCGCGTTTCAGCACGGTCGCGAGAACGGCCAGCGGCGGAAAGACCTCGACGAGCGGCTTCGGCGGCGTCAGCCGCAACAGCCACCAGATCGCCGGCAGCAGCACGAGCGCCGCAAGAACCGCAGGAAAGGCGAAGGCGAAGGCGCTCATCGGCTCTCGCCCCTTGCGGCCATCGCCGGCAGGCCGGAAAGATACATGTGAAGAGCGGCCAGCGCTTCGGAGGCGGGCCGGTCGGTCCGGTGCGGAATGAAGCTCCAGCCGAGGTGGCGCAGGCTGTCTGCCAGCGTGTCCCGTCTTGCCCGGTAGGCCCGGGTGTAGTCATCCCTCAGGTGTTCGGCGCGTCCGGCGGTGAGCCGCAGGCCGGTCTCCGGGTCGGTGAATTCCGTGCGTCCGGCGTAAGGGAAAATCTCCTCGGCAGGGTCCGCCACTTCCACCACATGGCCGCGCAGCCCCCGGCGGGCGAGGGGAGCAAGCCGTTCCATCACGCTTTCCACGGGATCGAGGAAATCGCCGAAGAGCACGATATCGCTTGAGCTACGGATCATGCCGGTGTCCGGCAGGCCCTCGCCCGGGTGGGCGTGGAGCAGGGCGGCCGCGAGCCGTTCGGCGGCATTACGCGCGGCGACAGGCTCCAGCACGCCCGGGCAGCCGATGCGCTCGCCCGAGCGGGCGAGGATCTCGGCCAGCGCCAGCATCAGCACCAGCGCGCGGCTTTCCTTGGAGACCGGGGCGAGGGTGGAGCCGTACATCATCGAGGGCGAGAGATCGGCCCAGACCCATACCGTATGGGCTGCCTCCCATTCCCGGTCGCGCACGTAGGTATGATCGTCGCGGGCCGAGCGCCGCCAGTCGATGCGCGAGAGGCTTTCGCCGTCGACATAGGGACGGAACTGCCAGAAATTCTCGCCGATACCGCGTTTGCGGCGGCCATGCCAGCCGGCGATCACGGTATTGGCGAGGCGGCGGGCCTCGACCATGCAGTCGGGAACGAGCGCGGCGCGCGCCTGCGCCCGCGAGAGCGCGTCGTGCGTCGGTGTGGGCTGAACCGTCCGTCCGATCGTCGCCATCGCGCGCGCTCCGGTCAGTTTTTCGCCTGCCGGACGAGATCGGCGATCACGTCGCGCAGGGACATGCCATCGGCGCGGGCGGCGAAGGTCAGCGCCATGCGGTGCTGCAAGACCGGTTCGGCGAGCGCCATCACGTCGTCGACGGAGGGGGCGAGGCGGCCGTCGTAGAGCGCGCGGGCGCGGGCGCAAAGCATCATCGCCTGGCCGGCGCGGGGTCCGGGACCCCAGGCGACGTGCTTGTCGGTGGAGGCGACGCCGTGGCCGGGACGGGCCGAGCGCACCAGCGAGAGAATGGCGTCGAGGACGGTTTCGCTCACCGGCATCTGGCGGATCAGCATCTGGATTTCCTCCAGGCGGCCGGCGGTGATGGCCGCGCCGGCCTCGGCCTCCCTGACGCCGGTCGTCGAGAGCAGGATGCGCCGTTCGGCCTCGAGGTCGGGATAGTTCACGTCGACCTGCAACAGGAAGCGGTCGAGCTGCGCCTCGGGCAGCGGGTAGGTCCCTTCCTGTTCCAGCGGGTTCTGGGTGGCGAGCACATGGAAGGGCTTCGGCAGGTCGTTGCGCGCGCCGGCGACGGTGATGTGATATTCCTGCATCGCCTGCAACAGGGCCGACTGGGTGCGCGGCGAGGCGCGGTTGATCTCGTCGGCCATCAGCAGTTGCGTGAAGATCGGGCCGGGCACGAAGCGGAAGGACCGTCTGCCGTTCTCGTCCTGGTCCATCACCTCCGAGCCGAGGATGTCCGACGGCATGAGGTCCGGCGTGAACTGGATGCGGCTTGCCGACAGGCCGAGCACGGTTCCAAGTGTCGTGACGAGCTTGGTCTTGGCCAGCCCCGGCACGCCCACCAGCAGCGCATGCCCGCCGGACAGGAGCGCAAGCAGGGTGTGCTCCACGACGCTTTCCTGGCCGAAGATCACTTTGGCGACTTCCCGGCGGATGGCGGCGATATCGGCCAGCGCCCGTTCGGCGGCGGCGATCACCGTTTTCTCGTCCAGGCTCGTCTCGAGGGAATTGGCAACGCCCATGGTCGGTCTCCAGTGCCGGTTTCGCGCCGGACGAATCGCGGCCGCGCCGCGCCCGTCCGCCGGTTTCAAGCTTATTAGCCCTCTCATGGCTGACAAGCGACCGTGAAATGACTATCTCGTGGAGGACGGGGTCCATCCACCTCTTTCTGGAAACGGGATAGGGAGCAACCGGGACGGAACGATGGCAATGAACGAAATTAGGACGACCGGCGACGCTGCCGGCCTTGCGGCGCTGATTTCCCGCGCCACGGCGGAGACCGGCGGGCGCGGTCTGCCGCCGGTGGAGCGCTGGGATCCGCCCTTCTGCGGCGATCTGGATATGGAGATCCGCGCCGACGGCACATGGTTCTACATGGGCACGCCGATCGGCCGCGCGGCCCTGGTGCGGCTCTTCTCCACGGTGCTGCGCAAGGACGCGGACGGCGGCACCTATCTGGTGACCCCGGTGGAGAAGGTCGGCATCCGTATCGCCGACGCGCCCTTCATCGCGGTGGAGATGGACGCCGCCGGCGAAGGGGAGGCGCAGGTGCTGACCTTCCGCACCAATGTCGGCGACGTGGTGACGGCAGGAGCGGACCATCCGCTGCGTTTCGCCATCGCCGGGGACAATGCCGAACTGAAGCCCTATCTTCTCGTGCGTGGCCGGCTGGAGGCGCTTGTGTCACGCGCCGTCATGTACGATCTGGCGGCGCTCGGCGAGACGATCGAGGTCGACGGGGTGGCGATGTTTTCGGTGCGCTCGTCCGGCGCGGTCTTCCCGGTCATGCCGGCGGCGGAACTGGAAGCGCTGACGCGATGAGCCGTCCGGACTACAGCGCCGCGGATTTCCGCCGGCGCGCCGAAGCACAGACGCACACCATCGGCGCGGGCGCCTGGCGCGATCATGGCGACAGCCTGCTCAACCCGGCGACGATCCCGCATCTGGAAGGCATGGCGCTGCGCGACGCCGCCGTGCTCGTGCCGGTGGTGGACGGGGGCGGCGATGACGCCCGCGTCATCTTCACCCGGCGCACGACGAGCCTGCGCAAGCATTCCGGCCAGGTGGCCTTTCCGGGAGGGGCGGTGGACACCGGCGATCGGGACGTCGAGGCGGCGGCGCTGCGCGAGACGGAAGAGGAAATCGGCCTCGGCCGCCATTTCATCGAGCCCGTCGGCAGGCTGCCGCAGTATCGGGCGCTGTCCGGTTTCGTGATCACGCCGGTTCTGGCGGTGGTGCAGCCCGGCTTCCGGCTGACGCCGAACCCGGCGGAAGTGGACGCGGTGTTCGAGGTGCCGCTTTCCTTCCTCATGGATCCGCGCAATCACGAGACGGGCAGCGGCGTCTGGCTCGGCGACGAACGGCACTATTATCGCATGCCCTACGAGGGCTGGAATATCTGGGGCATCACCGCCGGTATCGTCCGGGTGATCTACGAAAGGCTCTATGCATGACATCGGTTTCAGGGCAGGCATGGTTTGCCGATCCGGCGCTTCGACGCGTGCTTTCGCTCCTGAACGCGGACGGTGGCGAGGCGCGCGTCACCGGTGGCGCGGTGCGCAACAGCCTGATGGGCCTGCCCGTCGCAGATGTCGACATCGCCACGACGCTGCGGCCGGAAACGGTCGTGGAAAGGGCCGGAGCCGCCGGCATCAAGGCGGTGCCGACCGGTATCGCGCATGGCACGGTCACGCTGGTCGTGGAGGGGCGGCCCTTCGAGGTGACGACATTGCGCCGGGACGTCGCGACGGACGGCCGCCATGCCGAGGTCGCCTTCGGCACCGACTGGCAGGCCGACGCCGAGCGGCGCGACCTGACCATCAATGCGCTCTATGCCGCCGCGGACGGTTCGGTGATCGACCTGGTGGGCGGCCTGCCGGACATCGGGACGCGGACGGTGCGCTTCATCGGCGACGCCGCCACGCGGATCGCCGAGGACTACCTGCGCATCCTGCGCTTCTTCCGGTTCTTCGCGCTCTATGGCAGCGGCCGTCCGGATGCGGAGGGGCTACGCGCCTGCGCCCGGGCGCGCGACCGTCTGTCGACGCTTTCGGCCGAACGGATCTGGGCGGAAACGAAGAAGCTGCTCGCAGCCCCCGATCCGGGCCGCGCACTGCTGTGGATGCGGCAAACGGGGGTGTTGACGGAAATCCTGCCGGAGACCGAGAAATGGGGCATCGACGCCATTCCCGGCCTCGTCGCGGCGGAACAGGCGTTCGGCTGGTCGCCCGACAGCCTGTTGAGGCTCGCGGCGATGGTTCCGCCGGATACCGAACGGCTCGCCACCCTTGCTGCGCGGCTGCGCCTGTCGCGGGCGGAGGCGACGGCGCTGGAGCGATGGGCGCAGGCGCCGGCGGTCCAGCCGACGATCGCCGCGACCGCCTTCGATCGCCTGATCTACCGGAGCGGGCCGGAGGGTCTCGTCATGCGGTGCCGGCTGGCCCTGGCGGCGAGCCGGGCGCGGGGCCTTGCCGAGCCGGATGGGTTTGCCGTGACGGGGGCATGGCAGCGATTGCTGGCGCGCGCCGAAACCTGGCGCCGGCCGGCTTTTCCGCTGTCAGGGGCCGATGTGCTGGCGCTGGGCATTCCGGCCGGTCCGGGGGTGGGGGCGATGCTGGCGCGGATCGAGGACGAATGGGTGGACGGCAATTTTCTCAAGGATCAGGCGGCGCTGCTCGCCCGGGCGCAGGAACTTGCGAAGGAAGGATGACGGGACGGGCGCGGGGCCCGGCCGCGTGATGTTTGCGCCCGACCGGGCGGTCAGAGCATTCCCAGCGAAAGTGCGAGACGGCTTTGCGTCCGGAAATGCGGCTAGAATAGAGAGATAGAGCGGTTCCGCCGATTTTGTGAAAACCGGAACCGCTCTAGCGAAAGGCGGACGGACGGCGATCAGGCGGCATCGGCTCTTTTTTCGTTGACGATGCGCGCCTTGATGTTGTCGACCATATTTTCCCGGATCGTGGTCTCGCCGTGGGCGCTGCGAAGGTGCTCCACGGCGCGGCGGACGACTTCGGCGTCATCGTCGGCGCGGGTGTGCCAGTCGCAGCCGGGAACGAGTGAACCGCATTCAAAAAGTCTCATGACCATCTCCTGTCGTTTCAACGCAGCGACCCCGGAGCAAGTCCGGCTCGCCGGATTTGTTCCAGTATATTGTTTCTATCGTATTATCCGACGCCGAAGCGATCTCGCTCCGGCGGGAAATACTCTAGCAGAGACGACCGGCGCGGCAAAGGCTCCGGTGCTCCGCTCAGGCGTCGTGCCCGCTCCTGGCCCAGGCGTCGAAGCAGGCGGAGGACTGGAGTTCCGTTCCGGGCTTGCTGCCGGAAATATCGTAGACGGGGCCGCCGGCCAGCCGACGGCGCGCCTCCTCGATGAAATAGGCCCGGGGAAGGTCCACGCCGCTTTCGGCTCGCAAGGCTTCGGCAAGCCGGTCGATAGACCCGGAGGATTGCGGGGCGGGACCCGCCTCAGAGGCACTGCGTACCGTCATCACCATGATAACCTCCTCGATGAAATCATGCTGGGCGCAGTCTATCATGCAAAGGCGATCACGGATAATCACAAGGCCGTATCGGATTGTTACCGTCGGCGGCCTTACGGCCAGCGGACGGCCGGGGGCAGCGACGACAGGATCGAATCGACATTGCCGCCGGTCTTGAGGCCGAAGATCGTGCCGCGGTCGTAAAGCAGGTTGAACTCGACGTATCGGCCACGGCGCACGAGCTGCTCGTCGCGGTCCGCCTCGGTCCAGTCCTCGTTGAAATTCGCCCGCACGATTTTTGGATAGACCATGGCGAAGACGCGGCCGACGTCCTGCGTGAAGGCGAAATCGGCGTCCCAGCCGCCCAGTTCCTCCGACGAGTGCAGCCAATCGTAGAAAATGCCGCCGGTGCCGCGCGGCTCGTTGCGGTGCTTGAGGAAGAAATATTCGTCGCACCATTGCTTGAACTTCGCGTGGTCGGCGACGGCGTGGCGATTGCAGGCGATTTCCATCGCCTTGTGGAAGAGGATCGTATCCGGGTCGCTCATGGCGCGGCGGCGGTCGAGCACCGGCGTCAGATCCGCGCCGCCGCCGAACCAGTGGCTGGTGGTGACGACCATCCGGGTGTTCATATGCACGGCCGGAACGTTGGGATTGACCGGATGGGCGATCAGCGAGATGCCCGAAGCCCAGAATGCGGGATCCTCTTCGGCCCCCGGGATCTGCTTCCTGAATTCCGGCGAGAATTCCCCGTGTACGGTGGAGGTGTGAACGCCGACCTTCTCGAAGACCCGGCCCGACATCATCGACATGCGGCCGCCGCCGCCTTCGCCATTCTCGCGCAACCAGTCGCGCGCCTCGAAGCGGCCGGGCGGCTGGTCGGAAAGCGGACCTTCCAGATCGTCCTCGATCGTTTCGAAGGCGCCGCAGATCAGGTCGCGCAATTGCTCGAACCAGGCGCGGGCCATCGCCATCTTGTCGCCGATATCTTCGGGCAAGCCTTGCGGCAGGTCGGGTCGTTCCATGTTCTCATGCCTCCGGCGGCAGCGTCTCCGAATCGCTTTGCGCACAGTCCTCAAGTTTACGCCGTTTTGCAACCGTACGGAAACGGCGGCCGACTCGCAAAACCGGCCGGCGTCGCTTATCTTTCCAGGAGGAAAAAGGAGTGTCCGGAGGGAAATCCCATGGCGCGTGTTCCAGGTCCGCCGCCGCTTCATGGCCTTCGCCGCCAGATCGAACGCCATCGGCAGATGAAAGCGGCGGGCGGAGGGGCCTTCGTACGCGAAACCTTCTGCATGGAGCGGCAGGCGGCGCGCGAAAAGGCGCGTGAATGGTTCGATCAATGGCCCAAGGCGGCCTATTGGACGGCGGTGGAAAGCTGGCGCGCGCTCGACGGCGATCGGGTGGAATTCACCATGCGGCGGCTGAGCAGCGCCGATTAAACCCTTCCGCAGTCGAGCCTGTGTGCTTGTCCATATTGACGGCGGGGCGAGCGTTGCCTATCTTCCGGCCATCGCCAATAACCGAAAGGCGCCGTTGCGGGTCAAGCGCGGCTCATCGTACTTGTTCGAACTCGCGATCGCTGTTTTCCTCATCCTTTTGAATGGGGTTTTTGCTCTTTCCGAATTGTCTATCGTTTCGTCGCGCAAGCTGCGGCTGAAGACGCTGGCCGCCCAAGGTTCGCGTGGCGCGGCCTCGGCGCTGAAACTGGCGGAAAATCCCGGAAAGTTCCTCTCCACCGTGCAGATCGGCATCACGCTCATCGGCATCCTTGCGGGGGCCTTCTCGGGCGCGGCGCTCGGCGGCCGGCTGCGCGATATCCTGGCCGAACAGGGCGTGGCGCCGTGGCTCGTCGATCCGCTGGGCTACGGTATCGTCATCTCGAGCATCACCTATCTGTCGGTGGTCGTCGGCGAACTCGTGCCGAAGCAGGTGGCGTTGCGCAATCCGGAGCGTTTTGCCATCGTCGTCGCGCCGACAATGTCGCTTCTGGCGCGGGTCGGCGCGCCGGCCGTGTGGATCCTGGACGCTTCGACAAGGGCGATTTTCAAGTTGCTCGGCCAGAGCGCGGTGTCGGAAAGCACCGTGACGGACGAAGAGATCAAGACCATCGTCGCGGAGGCGGAGGCCGCAGGCGTCATCGAGGGCGGCGAAAAACAGATGATCGCCGGCGTCATGCGTTTTTCCGATCGCGAGGCGCGCGGGCTCATGACCCCGCGCAACGACGTCGACTGGATCGATCTGGGCGACAGCCTCGAGGAAATCCGCCAGCAACTCATCGAGAGCCCGCATTCGCGCCTGCCCGTCGCCGACGGCGGGCCGGAAACCATCGTCGGCATCGTCCAGAAGCGTGAACTTTTCGCCGCCATGCTGTCCGGTGAGGCTTTTGACATTCGCACCCATATCCGTCCCGCGCCCATCGTGCCGGACACGCTGGACGCGATGCGCGTGCTGGAGCAGCTTCGCGACACGCCGGTGCCGATGATGCTCGTTCATGACGAATACGGCCATTTCGAAGGCGTTCTGACCCCGACTGACGTGCTGGAGGCCATCGCCGGCGTCTTCCGCGCCGATACGGAGGAAGGCGACGACGAACATGCGGTGCAGCGGGAGGACGGTTCCTGGCTGATTGCCGGCTCCATGCCGATCGATGAAATGGCCGACCGCCTCGGTTTCACGCTTCCCGCCCGCCGGGGTTATCAGACGGCCGCCGGACTGGTGATCGAGTCCCTGCGGCGCCTGCCCAAGACCGGAGATGTCACCGACACGCTCGGTTGGCGTTTCGAAGTGGTGGACATGGACGGGCGGCGGGTCGACAAGCTGCTGGCGTCCCACCTCGGATGATCTGCCGCGGGCGTCAGGGAAAACTTTTCGTCTGGCGCAAGGCTTCGCCGCAGACCATCGCCGCGGAAAGCGCGATATTGATCGAGCGGCGGCCCTCCAGCATCGGGATCAGCACCCGTCCGTCGGCGGCCTCATGCACGGGATCGGGCACGCCGGCGCTCTCCCGGCCGAAGAGCAGGATGTCGCGCGGCTGGTAGCGAAAATCCGTATAGGGTGTCGCGGCCCGGGTCGATGCGAGCACGAGGCGGCGGTTTTCCGCCTTTCTCCATGTCTCGAAGCGGTCCCAGTTTATGTGGCGGGTGAGGGCGGCAGACGCGAGATAATCCATGCCGGCGCGCCGCAGGCTGCGATCCGAAAGATCGAATCCCGCCGGTTCGATCACTTCCACCGAAAGGCCGAGGCAGGCCGCAAAACGCAGCAGCGTTCCGGTGTTGCCGGCGATGTCGGGCTGGTAAAGAGCGATGCTGAGACCGGACATGGAGCCGCCGTAGGGGAGCGCGGTGAAAGACCGGCCACGGCTTAGTCAATCTGTGTCGATATGGCAACAGAGGGACCCGGGGCGAGGAAACCGCGGCGGGGTGACTGGAAAAAACCGCCGTTCCGGGCTATTCAGGGCGCATCTGCAACGCGAGACAAGGGAGGGTGACGATGGATAAATCGAATCGGCTGCGCCTTCCGGCCGGGATTACGCCCCGTCTCGTCTAGACGTTCCGCCGCTATTCTCTTCCTTTCCTTCACAGCATTTCTTTTCCGATTCGCTGCGTGACGCCTTGCCCGCGCCGCGACGTCCTTCGGGAGCCCGGGACCGATCGCCTGTCGCGCCGGCTCCGCCTTGCATTTCATGGAGTGAGCCAATGTTCGGCTGGTTCGAAAGTCGTTTGAATCCCTATCCTTCCGAGGCGCCCGGCCTGCCGCCGAAGGGCCTCCTCGCCTTCCTGTGGCACTATACGCGTCCGGCCGCGCCCTGGCTCATACTGCTCGGCGTCTGCTCGATGGTGCTCGGTGTCGCGGAAGTGGTGCTGTTCCAGTTCCTCGGCAATATCATCGACTGGCTTTCGGGCAGCGATCCCGAGACGTTCCTCGCCCGCGAGGGCAAGACGCTGATCTGGATGGCGGCGCTGCTGCTTCTCATCATCCCCGGTTTCGGCGCGCTCCATACGCTGACCATGCATCAGGCGCTCGCGGGCAACTTCCCGATGATCGCCCGCTGGCAGATGCATCGCTACCTGATCCGGCAGAGCATGACGTTCTTTTCCAACGAGTTCGCCGGCCGCGTCTCGACGAAGGTCATGCAGACGGCGCTTTCGGTGCGCGAGACGGTGATGAAGATCATCGACGTCTTCGTCTATGTGGTGAGCTATTTCGTCTCGATGATCGCGGTCATCGGCGCGGCGGACTACCGGCTGGTCATGCCGCTTCTTGTCTGGCTCGTCGTCTATGGGCTGATCCTGCGGTATTTCGTGCCGAAACTCATGGTGATCTCCCGCCAGCAGGCGGATGCGCGCTCGATGATGACGGGACGCATCGTCGACAGCTACACCAATATCGCGACGGTGAAGCTGTTTTCGCATGCCGGCCGCGAGGAGGCCTATGCGCGCGACGGCATGGACGGATTTCTCGTGACCGTGCATCGCCAGATGCGGCTGATCACCCTGTTCAACATCACCATCGACATCAACAATGTCCTTGCGCTTTTCGCCACGGCGGCCATCGGCATCCACTTCTGGATGGCCGGCGACGTTTCGGTCGGCGCGGTGGCGGTCGCCGTGGGCCTCGCCATGCGCATCAACGGCATGTCGCAATGGGTCATGTGGGAGGTGACGGCGCTGTTCGAAAACATCGGCACCGTCTATGACGGCATGGGCATGATGACCAAGCCGCACGATATCTCCGACCGCAAGGACGCAGCCCCGCTCGCGCAGGCCAGGGGCGAGATCGCCTTCGAACATCTCCGCTTCCACTACGGCAAGAACAAGGGGGTGATCGAGGATCTGTCGCTGGAGATCCGGGCGGGGGAGAAGGTCGGCCTTGTCGGGCGCTCCGGTGCGGGCAAGACGACGCTGATGAACGTGCTGCTGCGCTTCTACGATCTGGAATCCGGCCGCATCACCATCGACGGCAAGGATATCACCACCGTCACGCAGGACAGCCTGCGCGCGCAGATCGGCGTGGTGACGCAGGATACCTCGCTGCTTCACCGCTCGATCCGCGACAATATCGCCTACGGCAAGCCGGAAGCGAGCGACGCGGAGATCATCGAGGCGGCAAGGAAGGCCAACGCCTGGGAATTCATCGAGACGCTTGTCGACCAGCAGGGCCGCAGCGGCCTCGACGCGCAGGTCGGCGAACGGGGCGTGAAGCTCTCCGGCGGCCAGCGCCAGCGCGTCGCGATCGCCCGGGTCTTCCTCAAGGATGCGCCTATTCTCGTGCTGGACGAGGCGACCTCGGCGCTCGATTCCGAGGTGGAGGCGGCGATCCAAGAGAACCTCTTCGCCCTCATGCAGGGAAAGACGGTGATCGCGATTGCCCATCGCCTCTCGACGCTGACGGAAATGGACCGTCTCGTCGTTCTCGAGAAGGGCCGGATCCATGAGACCGGGACCCATGCCGAACTGGTGGCCAACGGCGGCATCTATGCCGACCTCTGGAGCCGCCAGTCGGGCGGCTTCATCGCCGACGACGCCGATACGGCAGCGGCGCAATAGGGCGAAAAGAGGCTGGCCCCGCATCCGGGCCGGCCTCGCCTTTCCGATCTTTAATTTGCCCGCCGGGCAAAACAACCTATATCGGAGACATGATCTTCCGGCCGCTTTTTTCCTGGTTCGAAAACTGGATCCAACCTTTCGCACGGCAGGACGACCTTCGCCCGCCGGCGGGGCTGGCGGCTTTCGTATGGTTCTATGTCCGCCAGGCGAGGGGGCCGTTTGCGGCGCTTCTCGTGCTTGGCGGCGTGACGGCGGGGATCGAGGCGGCGACTTTCTGGTTCGTCGGTCGGCTGGTCGACATGCTGGCGACGGTCAGGCCGGGGGACGGCTGGAGCGGACTGCTCGCCGCGCATGGCGGAGAACTGGTCGTCATGCTGCTGCTGGTCGGCGTCCTGCGCTTCGTCGTGGCTTTCCTGACGGCGCTGGTGGACCAGCAGGTGATCACGCCCGGCTTCTACAATCTCGTGCGCTGGCAATCCTATGTACATGTGGCGCGCCAGTCGCTTTCCTTCTTCCAGAACGATTTTTCCGGCCGCATCGTCACCAAGGTCTGGTCCGCCGGGCAGGCGACGGGCGATGTCATCACCTCGTTCATGGAAAGCGTCTGGTTCGTGACGATCTATACCGCCACGACGCTGGTCCTCGTCGGCGGGCTCGACGGGCGGCTTGCGGCGGTCGTCGTCGGATGGCTTTGCGCCTTCGCGGTGCTGGCGCGCTATTTCGTGCCGAAGATCCGCGAGCAGGCGCGCCAGTCCGCCGAAGCCGCCTCGATGATCAGCGGACGGATGGTGGATGCCTATTCCAATATCCAGACGCTGAAGCTCTTCGGCCGCGACGATGCCAACGACCGTTATATCCGCAACGGCTTCGACATCTTCCAGGACACCATCCTGCGCTTCACGCGCCTGCTCACCGGCGTTCGCGCCAGCATGGCCTTCCTGTCCGGGCTGATGATCGCCGGCATGGCGGTGCTTTGTATCCATCTCTGGCTTTCCGGCCTCATCAGTTCCGGAGCGGTGGCCTTCACGCTGGCGCTCGTCCTCAGGCTCAATTTCCTGCTCAATCGCCTGATGACGCAGTTGAACAGTATCATGCGCAACGTCGGGACCATCCAGAATTCGGCGGACCTCATTTCCCAGCCGATAGGGCTGGTGGACCGGCCGGATGCCGTGCCGCTTGCGGCGCGCCGGCCGGATATCCGCTTCGAGAACGTCACGTTCCACTATGGCCGCCCGTCCGGGGTGATCGAGGGGCTGTCGCTGGCCATCAGGCCGGGCGAGAAAGTGGGCATCGTGGGGCGCTCGGGGGCGGGGAAATCCACGCTTGTCAACCTGCTGCTGCGCTTCTACGACCTGGAGGGCGGCCGCATTCTTGTCGGCGGCCAGGACATTTCGGCCGTCACGCAGGAATCGCTGCGCGCCCATATCGGCATGGTCAGCCAGGATACGGCGCTGCTGCACCGTTCGATCCGCGACAATATCCTGTTCGGCGATCCCGACGCGGGCGAAGCGGAAATGGTCGAGGCGGCGCGCCGGGCGGAGGCGCATGATTTCATCATGGCGCTCAGCGACCAGCGCGGACGGCAGGGCTACGACGCCCATGTCGGCGAGCGCGGGGTGAAGCTCTCCGGCGGCCAGCGCCAGAGGATCGCGATCGCCCGGGTGATGCTGAAGGATGCGCCGATCCTGGTGCTCGACGAGGCGACATCGGCGCTCGATTCGGAAGTCGAGGCGGCGATCCAGTCGAATCTGGAGCAACTGATGCACGGCAAGACCGTTCTCGCCATCGCCCATCGCCTGTCCACCATCGCCGCGCTCGACCGCCTGATCGTCATGGATCACGGCCGGATCGTGGAGGAGGGGACCCATGCGGCGCTGGTCGCGCACGGCGGCCTTTACGCCAGCCTGTGGGCGCGCCAGTCGGGCGGATTTCTGGGCCACGACGCGGCGGCGCAATAGGCCGGGGGAAGCTTGCCGGGCCTTGCGCCGGCTCCCGGGAAACCCCCGCCGATGGTGACGGCGGGCCGAGGGCGGATTTTCCCGCGACAATGTGCCCTCATCCCCTTGCCAAGGCTGGACATAATTTGCGATCAAGCATAGAACGCGCCGGATTGACGGGGAATCTATGGCCGTATTGTGTCCGGATATTGCCGGTTTCCAAGGGGCGTTGCGGTTTCCGCAGACATTGCGTGAGAGGATGGTTTAGCCGTGAGCGAACACGAGACATCAAGCGAATCCCTGGGCGAGCCCACTCGCCGCGATTTTCTTTATCTGGCCACCGGCATGGCCGGCGTCGTCGGCGCTGCGGCGGCGGCCTGGCCCTTCATCGACCAGATGCGCCCGGACGCCTCGACGCTTGCGCTCGCCTCGATCGAGGTCGACGTCTCCAGCCTCGAGCCCGGCATGTCGCTGACGGTCAAATGGCGCGGCAAGCCCGTCTTCGTCCGTAACCGCACCGACAAGGAAGTCGAGGAGGCCAATGCGGTCGCGCTCGCCGACCTCAAGGACCCGATCGCGCGCAACGCCAACCTGCCGGCGGACGCAGGGGCGACCGATATCGATCGCTCGGCCGGCGAAGGCAAGGAGAACTGGATCGTCATGATCGGTTCGTGCACGCATCTCGGCTGCGTCCCGCTCGGCCAGGCCGGCGACTTCGGCGGCTGGTTCTGTCCCTGCCACGGCTCGCACTACGATACCGCCGGACGTATCCGCAAGGGCCCGGCGCCGGAGAACCTCGCCGTTCCGACCTTCGCGTTCGTTTCCGACAATGTCATCAAGATCGGTTGAGGGGACTACTGATTATGAGTGCTGATCATTCAACCTACCAGCCGTCGACCGGTATCGAAAAATGGATCGATTCGCGCATGCCCTTGCCGCGGATGGTCCATGACAGCTTCATTTCCTACCCGGTCCCGCGCAACCTGAACTACGCCTATACCTTCGGCGCCATGCTGTCGGTCATGCTTGTCGTTCAGCTCCTGACCGGGATCGTGCTGGCGATGCATTACGCCGCGGAGACGTCCGTCGCGTTCAATTCGGTCGAAAAGATCATGCGCGACGTGAACCACGGCTGGCTGCTGCGCTACATGCACGCCAACGGCGCATCCTTCTTCTTCATCGCCGTCTATCTCCACATCGCCCGCGGCCTCTATTACGGCTCCTACAAGGCGCCGCGCGAACTGCTGTGGATCCTCGGCGTCGTGATCTACCTGCTGATGATGGCGACGGGCTTCATGGGCTACGTCCTGCCGTGGGGCCAGATGTCCTTCTGGGGCGCGACCGTGATCACCGGCTTCTTCTCGGCCTTCCCCTGGGTCGGCGACTGGGTCCAGCAGTTCCTGCTCGGCGGCTTCGCCGTCGACAATCCGACGCTGAACCGCTTCTTCGCGCTACATTACCTGCTGCCCTTCATGATCGCCGGCGTCGTCGTCCTGCACATCTGGGCGCTCCATGTGGTGGGCCAGACGAACCCGACGGGCGTCGAGGTGAAGTCCAAGACCGATACCGTCGCCTTCACGCCCTATGCGACGATGAAGGATGCGCTCGGCATTTCGGTCTTCCTGATCGTCTTCGCCTGGTTCATCTTCTACATGCCGAACTACCTCGGCCACCCGGACAACTATATTCCGGCCGATCCGCTGAAGACCCCGGCCCACATCGTTCCCGAATGGTACTACCTGCCGTTCTACGCGATGCTGCGCGCCATCACCTTCAACGTCGGCCCCATCGACTCCAAGCTCGGCGGCGTTCTGGTGATGTTCGGCTCGATCATCATCCTGTTCTTCCTGCCCTGGCTCGATACGTCCAAGGTCCGTTCAGCCGTCTATCGCCCGTGGTACAAGCTGTTCTTCTGGATCTTCGTGGCCAACGCCATCATGCTCGGCTGGCTGGGCGCGATGCCTGCCGAAGGTATCTATGTCATCCTGTCGCAGCTCGGCACGCTCTACTACTTCGGCTTCTTCATCGTCATCATGCCGCTCCTCGGCCTGATCGAGACCCCGAAGCGCATCCCCAACTCCATTACGGAAGCCGTATTGGAACAGAAAAGCGCCAAGGCCTGATAGCGAGCGGCGAAAGGAAACATGACAATGAAAAAGCTTGTTGCAGGCATCGTGTCGCTGGCAGTGGTCGCCGGATTTGGCATCACGCTGGCCACCGCGCAGGAAGAGCCGGCGGCCGCGGGAGCGGAAGCCGAACATGCGACCCCGCATTACCCGCTCCATAAGCCCAGGGAGGTGAACTGGAGCTTCGCCGGCCCCTTCGGCACTTATGACAAGGGTCAGCTTCAGCGCGGCCTGAAGGTCTACACGGAAGTCTGCTCGGCCTGTCATTCGATGAGCCTGGTGTCCTTCCGCACGCTGGAAGCGCTCGGCTATTCGGACGCGCAGGTCAAGGCTTTCGCGGCCAACTACGAGGTCGAGGACGGGCCGGACGGCGATGGCGAGATGTTCACCCGCAAGGCCGTCCCGTCGGATTATTTCCCGTCGCCCTATCCGAACCACGAAGCGGCCGCCGCCTCCAACAACGGCGCGGCCCCGCCGGACTTCTCGCTGATCGCCAAGGCGCGCGGCGTCACCCGCGGGTTCCCGCAGTTCGTCTTCGATATCTTCACGCAGTATCAGGAAGGCGGCCCGGACTACATCTACTCGCTGCTGACCGGTTACGAGGAAGAGCCGCCGGCCAACGTCGAGGTCGCGGAAGGAACCTATTACAACCCCTATTTCGCCAATGCCGCAGCCCTTGCCATGGCTCCCCCGATCTCCGACGATCAGGTGACCTATGACGACGGCGCGCCGCAGACGCTCGATCAGTATTCGCGCGACGTTTCCGCCTTCCTGATGTGGGCCGCCGAGCCGCATCTGGAAGACCGCAAGCGCACGGGCTTCATGGTCATGGTCTTCCTGGTGATCTTCACCGGCCTGCTGTACCTGACGAAGAAGTCGGTCTACGCCAGCAAGGAACATTGAGCGGCATCACTGCTCGAAGGAAAAGGCGGCCTGCGGGCCGCCTTTTTCGTTGAGGGCCGGTCTCCGGCCTGCCATAAACGCATCGCACCGTTTCTCGTTTTACCGGATGGTTCCATGTCCAGCCTTGAAGAAGATCTTGCCGCCGCCATCCGCAATATTCCGGACTATCCGCAGCCCGGCGTCATGTTCCGCGATATCACCACGCTGCTCGGCAATCCGCGCGCCTTCCGCCGCGCCGTGGATGAACTCGTCCACCCCTACGCCGGCAGGGGCGTTGCGAAGGTGGCGGGCATCGAGGCGCGTGGCTTCATTCTCGGCGGCGCCATGGCCCATCAGCTTTCAACCGGTTTCGTGCCGATCCGCAAGAAAGGCAAGCTGCCGCACGAGACGGTGCGCATCGCCTACAGTCTGGAATATGGCGTCGACGAGATGGAGATGCACAAGGACGCCGTCCATGCCGGGGAGAAGGTCATCCTTGTGGACGACCTGATCGCCACCGGCGGCACGGCGGAGGCCGCGGTGAAGCTCCTGCGCCAGATGGGTGCGGATATCGTGGCGGCCTGTTTTGTCATCGACCTGCCGGATCTCGGCGGCCGCCGCAAGCTGGAGGCGCTCGGCGTCGAGGTGAACACGCTCGTCGCCTTTCCGGGGCACTGACGCGGCCATAGGGCGCAAGGGAAGTGTTTTAAAAGTGTCCCACCCGGCTGCAAGGCAAGCCGGCGTGCGCCGGGCAGGGCCAGTCCATCCTGTCATCGCCGGGAATGCCGGCCCATCGGGCCGGCCGTTCCGTCAGGTATTGAAACGGAAGTGAATGACGTCGCCGTCCTGCACGACATATTCCTTGCCTTCGTCGCGGGCCTTGCCCGCCTCCTTGGCGCCGGTCTCGCCCTTGAAGGCGATATAGTCGTCATAGGCGATGGTGTTGGCGCGGATGAAGCCCCGTTCGAAATCCGAATGGATGACACCGGCGGCCTGCGGCGCCTTGGTGCCGCGCTCGATGGTCCAGGCGCGGGTTTCCTTGGGACCGACCGTAAAATAGGTGATGAGGTCCAGCAGCTTGTAGCCGGCGCGGATGAGCCGGTCGAGGCCGGCTTCCGAAAGGCCGAGCGCGGAGAGGAATTCGGCTGCCTCCTCTTCGGGAAGCTGGGCGACCTCGGCTTCGATGGCGGCGGATATGACGACGGCCTGCGCGCCCTGGGCCTTCGCCATTTCCTCTACCGCCCGCGTATGCTCGTTACCGGTGGCGGCTTCCGCTTCGGCGACGTTGCAGACATAGAGCACGGGATGCGCCGTCAGCAGGTTCAGCCCCTGAAGCACCAGCAGTTCGTCGGCCCCGAGCGTTTTCAGAAGCGTGCGCACGGGCTTGCCCTCGCGCAACAGGCCAAGCGAGGCCTCCATCATCGGAAGCTGCGCCAGCGATTCCTTGTCCTTGCCGGTGGCGCGCTTGCGCGTCTGTTCGACGCGGCGTTCCAGGCTGTCGAGGTCGGCGAGCATCAGCTCCGTCTCGATGGTCTCGGCGTCGGCGACGGGATCGATGCGACCCTCGACATGGGTGATGTCGGTGTCCTCGAAACAGCGCAACACATGCACGACGGCGTCGACTTCGCGGATATTGGCGAGGAACTGGTTGCCGAGGCCTTCACCCTTCGACGCGCCGCGCACGAGGCCCGCGATGTCGACGAAGGAGATGCGGGTGGGGATGATCTCCTTGGAGCCGGCGATGGCGGCGAGCGCCTTCATGCGCGGATCGGGCACGGCCACCTCGCCGGTGTTCGGCTCGATCGTGCAGAAGGGATAATTGGCAGCCTGCGCCGCCGCCGTTCTGGTCAGCGCGTTGAAGAGGGTCGACTTGCCGACATTCGGCAGTCCGACGATACCGCATTTGAAACCCATGGAAGATGGTCCGTCCGTCTTGAAAATCCGTACCCCCGCTATGGGGGAAGGCCACGCGATGGTCAAGGGGTGGGCTTGCGGCCCGCAAGAGGGCGGCGCGGCCTCAGTCGTCGCGCTTACCCATGAGTTTGCGCAGCATCTCGGCCATCGGGCCGGTCGCCGGCAGGATCTTCGGCTGGGCATGGTTGCGGGCCGCCCGGATATGGGACTGGCCGCCGGGCTTCTTTTCCGCCGGCCCGCCGGCATCGGGCTTGCTGCCCGTCGCCAGAGCCAGCTTGTTCATGAGTTGCGAATCCTCGCCTTTCACCAGCATGCCCGCGTTGATGGCCAGTTCGTCGAGCAGCGGATCGAGCCAGGTCCGGTCCGCCTTGGCGAAGTCGCCGAGCACATGGCGGGTGACCAGTTCCTTGACGCCCGGATGGCCGATACCCAGACGCAGCCGCCGATAGTCCTTGCCGCAATGGGCATCGATCGAGCGGATGCCGTTGTGGCCGCCATGGCCGCCGCCGGTCTTGAGGCGCGCCTTGCCGGGCGGCAGGTCCAGTTCGTCGTAGATGGCGACGATATCCTTCGGCGCAAGCTTGTAGAAGCGCATGGCCTCGCCGACGGAATCACCGGACAGGTTCATGAAGGTCTGCGGCTTGAGAAGCAGTACTTTCTCGCCGGCAAGCTCACCTTCCGATATCTCCGCCTTGAACTTGCGCGCCCAGGGCGAGAAGGGATGCTTGCGGTGAATGGCGTCGACGGCCATGAAGCCGATATTGTGGCGGTTGTCCGCATATTTGGCGCCCGGATTGCCGAGCCCGGCGATGATCAGCATGATGGTTCAGCCTGAAGGGTTTTCCGTCCCTCTCACCACCGTGAAACCGGCCGGAAGTCAACCATCCGCGTTCATTTCTCTTTTTCGACGGCCGCAAAGCGTGCAAGCGACAGGCCATGTGCGGCGAAAATGCGATCCTGATCGCCGGACAGGATCAGCCTGTCGAGCGCCGCCTGGAGGCGGTGGACAAGATCCTGCGGCATGGCCTTATGGCAGGCGAGGCCGTACGTCTGCCCGTCCATCAGAATAGCCGGCTCGACCGGATGCTTCGCCTGCTTCAGGGCTTCGAAGGTCGTTGTGGACGTGGGCATCAGGTCGATGCGGCCGCTCAGCAGCTTGCCGAGCGTGATGTCGATATCGGTGGCGAGGTCGATGTCGGTGAAGCCGCGCTCCCGCAGAAGATCGATGCTGTAGTCGTCGCGCTGCGCGCCGATCCGCAATTTCACCGCCTCCCCGATGGTGCGGACCGCGATGGGGTTGCCTCTGCGTTTCAGGAGGACCATGCGGTCCTTGAGAAGTGGCTGCACCCATTGGAACCGGTCATGCCGGTCGCGGGTCTGGGCGGCGGTGAAGACACAATGCATCAGCTGGTGTTCCGCCAGCGCGACGGCGCGGGCCCACGGCATGATCTCCAGGGTGTAGGAGATGCCGGCGGCGTGGGCGATCGCCTCGACCTGCTCGACGGAGGCGCCGACGATCCTGCCGCCTTCGGAGTGGTTGAAGGGAGCATATTCCTCCGTCACGAAATGCACCGTCTGGGCAAGCGCCGCCGGAATTGGAACGAGAAGAAACCAAAGGAGCAGAGCCGGTATCTTCATCGTCATCTTTCTTTCTTTCCGTCAGGACGCGGCGGCAGCGGACTTGAGGGGGGCTTGTTCGTCATGCCTGTCCCGGAAATGCCGGAGCATCGCATCGAGGGTCAGCGGCCGGCTGAAAAGGTAACCCTGGCCGAATTCGATCTTCATGCCGCGCAGGATCGCGCGTTGCTCCTCCGTCTCGATGCCTTCCGCCACCACGGTGCATCCCATCTGGTGGGAGATGGTGCGGATGCCTTCCACCAGCATGCGGCTCTTGCGGCAGACCGGTGTTTCATCGTCGGCCAGAGACCGGGTGAAGGACTGGTCGATCTTGACGATATCCACCGGGAAGCGGTTCAGGTAGCTGAGCGAGGAATAGCCAGTGCCGAAATCGTCGAGCGCGATGCGGCAGCCGAGCGTGCGAAGCGCATCCAGCACCTCGCGCACCACCGGACTGTCGAGCATCAGCACGTCCTCGGTGATTTCCACGACGACGCGGCGGGCGACGATCCCGTTTTCCATGAGCAGCGCGGCAAGGCGGGAGGGCAGGGCGGGCTCGAACTGCAAAGGGGAGAAATTGACGGCGAGATAGGTGTCGGCAAGCTCGGGCAATTGCGATAGGACCGCCAGATTGGCGAGGGCCTTCGACAGGATGCGGTCTCCGATGCGGGTGATGGACCCCGTTTCCTCGGCAATGCGGATGATGTCGGCCGGCGGCAGGACGCCCTTCTGCGGGTGATGCAGGCGCATAAGCGCCTCGAAGCCGGCGACCTGTCCGTCGTCGAGACGGATGATCGGCTGGAGATAGGCCTCGAACCAGTCGTCGCGAAGACCCTCGCCGATCGAGGTTTCCGTATCCCGGCGCTTGCGGACGATATCGGCCATGTCGCTGTCGAAAAGCTGTACGCCGTTCTTGCCGTCACGCTTGCGGGCATACATCGCCATGTCGGACTTTTGCAGGAGATCGGCAGCCGAGGCGGCGTGATCGGGATAGACGGCGATGCCGATGCTGGCGCTGACGCTGATCTCGCAGCTTGGCGCCAGCAGGGGCGAGCGGAGGCCGACGCCAAGTCTTTCGGCGACGTCCAGCGCCAGGTCCCGGGCGTTTGGCCCCGCAAGCAGGATCGCGAATTCATCGCCGCCGAGCCGGGCGATGACGTCGCCGGGGCGCAACTGCCGGCGCAGCCGCAACGCGACCTGACACAGCACGGTGTCGCCTGTGGCGTGGCCGTGATTGTCGTTGATCCACTTGAAGCGGTCGAGGTCGACGAAGAGGCAGGCAAGCTGCTGACTGAACCGGCTGGCGCTCGCAAACATCTCGTCCAGGGTCAATTCGAAGCCCTGCCGGTTGAGCAGGCCGGTGAGATGATCGGTGATCGCCTGCCGATGGTTGCGGTTTTCCGCTTCCTTCAATTCGCTCACGTCGGTCATGACGGAAAGCGACAGGGGCTTTCGGCCGGTGCCTTCGGCAAGTCCCGTTTCCAGTATCAGCACGTCCATCATGCTGCCGTCGGCGCGACGGAAGCGAACCGTCACCGTGCAACTGCCGTCTTCTCCCGGATGTGTTTCGTGGCGGCGGCGGTAGGTTTCGCGCGCGGTTTCCTCTACGAAGCGGGTGAAATCCTCGCCGATGGCGGTCTCCCGGCTATAACCGGTCGCCCGCAGCCAATAATCGCTGACGGCGGTGATGCGATTGTTCGCGTCGATGGAAAAGAGCATCGCCGGGGTGAGATTATAGATTTCGGTTGCGCGGGCATGGGCGCGCTTCAGCTCGTTTTCCTCCCGCTCCAGTTCCATCTGCATCTCGTTGAAGCTGCGCGCGAGCGTTCCCATCTCGTCGCGCGACGTCCAGTCGACATGGTGGCGCGAACCGAGGCGACGGGTCGCCTCGATGGCCGCCGTCAGTTGCAACAGCGGGCGGATGACGGTGAAGCGATTGCCGATGATCGCGGCGACCATGAGGGTCCCGACGGCAAAGAGGAAAATGGTGAAGATCGCTATCTCGTCATGCGTGAAGCGGGACAGCAGGCTTCGCCGCGCAATCCAGACCTCCGCCGATCCGACCTGCTGGAAACTCTTGCCCGTGGCGTGGAAGATATCCTGGGTGACGACGGTGCGTGCCTGATCGCGGCCCGGCGGCGCGCCCGGCGTGCGGATGTCGATGAGCCCTTCGGTGTCGCGAACGCGCACGTAGAGAACCGCCGGCTTCTCGTCGAGGACGGCGACGGTGCGCCCGATGCTTTCCCGGTCGAAATCCCATAGGGGCTTGCCGAGCGCCTGGATATTGGCGTCCAGAACGGTCCGGGTGGCCCGCATCTGATCGCGATCGGTGCGATCGGAGGTGACCAGCAGGAAGAGCAGGAACATCGGTGCGACGAAGACGAACAGGGCGCCGACGACGATCGCGATGAACCGGCTTTCGACCGAATGCATTTTCATTGCGGCAGCCCCCTGCCCGCCGACGTAACATCGGCCCTTTCGTTTCTCTTCCCCGGCCTTCAACGTTTCATCAAAGTCTTAAATGTTGCTGAAGCGCGGCTTCGCAAATATTCCCACCGGCCGGCGTTTCGCGAAGATTGCGGATGGAAAAGGAAAAGCCCCGCATCCGGCCGGATACGGGGCTTTTCGACTGGAGCAAGCCGGAAGGGGCTTATTCTTCGGTAGCTGCGGTGTCTTCGGCTTCTTCCTGAACGCCTGCGGCCGGAACGGCGATCGTGGCGATCGTGAAGTCGCGGTCGGCGATGACAGGGGTCGTGCCGCGCGGCAGCTTGACATGGGAGATATGAACGCTGTCGCCGACCTTGAGGCCGGTGAGGTCGACTTCGAGGGCTTCCGGAATGTTCCGGGCGAGCGCGTTCATCTCGACGGCGTGGCGCACGACGTTCAGAACGCCGCCGGCCTTGATGCCGGGAGCCTTGTCTTCGTTGAGGAAGCGGACCGGAACGTCTACGGTGACATGCGTGTTGCCCGTGACGCGGAGGAAGTCGACGTGGAGCGTGAAGTCGCGAACCGGGTCGAGCTGGTAGTCCTTCGGCAGGACGTTGATCTTCTCGCCGTTGACGTCGATCGCAAGAATGGTCGTCCTGAAGCCGCCGGCGCGGATGCGCTGCGTGACGTCCTTCGTCGAGACGGCGATGGCAAGGGGTTCCTGCTTGTCGCCGTAGATGACTGCGGGAATAAGGCCGTTGCGGCGAAGTTCACGGGAGGACCCCTTACCAACCCGTTCGCGCGTTTCGGCCTTGAGCTCTTGAATTTCGGTGCTCATGGCGTAACCTTTCGATGTTATTGGAGAACCTCTCCGGCGTGATGGCCGGCCGGACAAGGTTGGAGGATTTCGTGAAAGCCTCGTCCGCGTTGCCTCCAAGGGTGTCTGCGCGGATGGCGCTGCGTAAACGAGAACAGCTGGAAATGCAAGGCCCGCAGGCCGGTTGCCTACCGTTTGTGGCGCGGTTTTTCGCCGCGAAAGGCCGGGCTATGCCTTCAGCTTCCGCGCATGGTGGGCGAGCATCATCATCAGCGCACCGCCGACCAGTCCCCAGAAGGCGCCGGAAATGCCGGCGAAGCTGACGCCGGAGGCGGTGACCAGGAACGTGACGGCCGCCGCCTCGCGGTTTTCGGTTTCCCGGAAGGCGTTGAGGGCCGATCCGGCGAAGGCGCTGATCAGCGCGAGGCCGGCCACCGCCTGGATCAGGATCGGCGGCGCAAGATTGACGAAGGCCGTCACCGCGCCCGCCGCGAGTCCGAAGACGATATAGAAGACGCCGGCGTTGATGGCCGCCCAATAGCGCCGGGCAGGATCGGGATGGGCGTCGCTGCCGGCGCACATGGCGGCTGTGATGGCTGCGAGGTTGACCGCATGGCCGCCAAAGGGGGCGGACAGCAACGAGAAGAAGCCGGTGACGGCGAAAAGCGGTCCGGGATCGGGATTGTAATCGTTGACCTTGAGCACGGCGATGCCGGGAATGTTCTGCGAGGCCATGGTGACGATGAAAAGCGGCAGCGCGATGCCGACGAGGCCGGCGATGCTGAAGGCCGGGGTGACGATTTCCGGCTGCGGCAGCAGCGAGCCCGTCACCCCCGCGAAGGCGCCATCCGGAATGTCGATACCGAAGGCGAGGACCCCGACGAAGGCGAGAAGTGCCGCCGGCACCGCATAAAGGCGATTGAAGCTGCCGACCAGCACCCAGGCGAGCGCGATCGGCAGGCCGAGCCAGGGATCGAAGGCGACGGCCTGGGCGGGGGCGAAGCACAGCCCGATCAGCACGCCGGCGAGCATGGCATTGGCAAGTGCGGCGGGAATGGCGGCGACCATGCGCCCGAGCGGCTTCCACAGGCCGGCCACCACGATCAGCAGCGCACAGACGAGAAAGCCGCCGACAGCTGCGGCAAAGCCGCCCTCGACCGCGCCGGAACTGGCGAGGAGGGCCGCCCCCGGCGTCGACCACGCGATGGAGACGGGCAGGCGGGTCCACAGGCTGAGGACGATGGCGCAGACCCCCATGGAGACGGAAAGCGCCATCAGGCCCGAGGCCGCCTGCGCTTCGCTCGCGCCCACGCCCGTCAGCCCGTGCAGCACGACGGCGAAGGAACTGGCGAAGCCGACGAAGGCGGTGAGAAGCCCCATGAAAAGAGCCTGGGCGGAAAAATCACGAAACATGGCGGGATTCGCTGCTGTGAGGAACGGGGGCATTGGTAGCAGGCGGAAGGTGGATTGAAAATGGCTGGCCGGGTCTCCCGGAAAAACAGCGACCCCGCGGCATGGCGCGCGGGGTCGTTACGGTCTGGCGCCGGGGCGCTGGCGATGCGGTCAGCGGCGTTGGTCACGCCGGTCGTGGCGATCGCGATCCGGGCGATCCGGCCGGTTGCTGGCCCGGCATTCGCCGCGACCGACGATGTCATAACCGCTTGAACGCGCCTCGCAGGCGTTGGCGAAGGTCTGGCGTGTGCGGCCGCGTTCGCCGCAGACCGGCGCATATTCGCGCGTGCAGGCGCGATCGGGACGGTCGCGGCCCGGACGTTCCGGCCGGTTGCCGGGCCTGCATTCACCGGGGCTGACGATGTTGTAGCCGCTGGCGCGCGCCATGCAGCTGTTGCCGAATGTCTGGCGATCGTTGCCGCGCTGCCCGCAGACGGGCGCGTGTTCCATCGTGCAGGCCTGCTGCGGCGGGCGCGGGCGATAATGTCCGCCACCGCCGGGGCCGGGCTCCACGGTGCAGGCCGCAAGCGTGCCGGCGGCGAGCAGGAGGCCTGCGCGTGCCGCCCAGCGACGGATGAAAAGCGTCTTCGATGTCATGGGTCCCTCTCCTCGATGCATGAAGCCGGCTCCACCGCAGGATACGGGGAGCCGGAATTTACAGAATGCACGGAATCGAAAATGGTTTCGCGTGTAAAAGAAGAACGGGGCACCGACCTGTCGGAAGCCGCAGCCTGGAAAGGGGTTCGTCGCGAAGAACCGTCGCGGGAGGCTCAGTCGAACAGGCTCGATACCGATTCTTCCGCGGCGGTGCGATTGATCGCTTCGCCGAGCAGGCCGGCGGTGGTGATGACGCGGATGTTGTGCGCGGTCTGGACTGCCGTTGTGGGCTGGATGGTGTCGGTAATCACCAGTTCCTTGAGGCTGGACGAGGTAACGCGGGCGACAGCGCCGCCCGACAGCACGCCATGGGTGATATAGGCGGTGACGCTGGTCGCGCCGTTCTTCAGCAGCGCCTCGGCGGCATTGCAGAGCGTTCCGCCGGAATCGACGATATCGTCGATCAGCAGGCAATCCTTGCCGGACACGTCGCCGATCACGTTCATGACCTCGGATTCGCCGGGCCGCTCGCGCCGCTTGTCGACGATGGCCAGCATACAGTCGAGCCGCTTGGCCAGCGCACGCGCGCGCACCACGCCGCCGACGTCGGGCGAGATGACCATGACGTTGCTCAGATTGTAGCTTTCCTTCACGTCGCGCGCGAGGATCGGCACGGCATAGAGGTTGTCGGTCGGGATGTCGAAGAATCCCTGGATCTGCCCGGCATGAAGGTCGAGGGTGAGCACGCGGTCGGCCCCGGCCTCGGTGATCAGATTGGCGACGAGCTTGGCGGAGATCGGCGTGCGCGGGCCGGGTTTACGGTCCTGGCGGGCATAGCCGAAATAGGGGATCACGGCGGTGATGCGGCGCGCCGAGGAACGGCGGATCGCATCGATCATGATCAGCAGTTCCATCAGGTGGTCGTTTGTCGGAAAGGACGTCGACTGGACGACGAAGACGTCCTCGCCGCGTACGTTCTCCTGAATTTCCACAAAGATTTCCTGGTCGGCGAAACGTCTAACCGTGGCGCGACCAAGCGGAACATTCAGATAATTGCAGATCGCTTCGGCAAGAAGCCGGTTCGAGTTGCCCGCGAAAACCTTCATCTATGGTCCGCCTGTATCTATGCTGATGGCCCGCCTTTAAGCGGCACCACAGGCGAATGCAAGGGCTTTGCCGGATTTCGGCGGCGTTTCTGTGAATTTCGTATGATAGACGAAGGATGCGTCGGAACATTATCCCCGCGCGCCATCACGCCACTCCAGATATTGGCGGATCGTCGTGCTGGCGATGTCCTCCATCGTGCGGGCCGGGACGGTGGCCCATGGATCGCCAGCCTGTCCCTCGACGGTTTCCTGCCCCTGGATGCGGTGCAGCCGCGCGCCCCCGGGATCGAGCACGTCCCAGACGTAGATCACGGTCGTCTTTCCCTTGTCGGCCATCGCCGAAAAATAACCCTTGAGGATATGCTGGCTGGAATTGTCGGACGAACTCTTGATGGTGATGCCGCTTGCGCCGGCTTCGCTCGCCAGCCGTTTGGAAAGCGGCGTGACGGCCTGCACCGGCGCGCCGATGATCGGCAGGAAACGGACGGAACCGGCCGATTGCGCGGGTGCGGCGGCGGCCGTTTCCTGCGCCTGCGCCGGTTCCTCCACCGCTACCCGTGCTGCTTCGCCGCCTGCGGGCTGCTGCCGGGAGGCATTGCGGGCGAGCGCGTCGGCCTGGGCTTGCAGCGTATTGGCGGCCGGACTGCCGGTATCGCCGGTTTCGGTGAAGGCGGATTGCCGCGGGGCGGCAGGCGTCTGCTCGGCGCTCATCCGGTCGAGGTCGCTCTGGGTGACCGGGGGCGAGTTGAAGCTGCCCCCGACATCCACCTGCGGCGTCAGCGCATCCGTGCTGTTGCAACCGCCAAGGATGGCCACAAGGCCGATGAGCGCCAGCCGTTTCGTCAGCTCATGCATCGTCGTCGTCCGTGTTCTTGCGGAGACTCCCGGGGCCCCCTTCGTTTCCCGCACGGTTTTATGGGGGGCCGGCCGGCCGGCTGTCAATTGCGGGATATCGCCTGCCGGCCGGATTCCGGGCTCAGATCTCGATGAAATCGAGGCCGAAACGCGATAGCGGCTTCGGGGTATCCGTTGTCGTCAGATAAGTCTGGCCGAGCGTCATGGCGGTTCCGGAATCGGAATCCATGATGATCATATGCACGAAGAGGGACATATTCGGCTCGATTTCCTGGGGGTTTCCGGCGTGGAAGGTCTGGTGGTCGACCCAGGTGGGCGAGAAACGCGCGCCGAGGGAATAGCCGCAGGTGTTGAGCCGGTGGCGGGCGAGCCCGCGCTCGTCCATGATGCGCGCATGGGTGTCGAAGACGCTGCCGAAGGAATGGCCGGGACGCAACACCATCTCGATCGCCTGGATCGTTTCGCGGCAGGCGCTGTAAAGCTCCCGGTGGCGATTGGTTGGCTCCCCGATGAGAACGGTGCGCATCATCGTGGCGTGGTAATGGGCGCTGACGCCCGCCCATTCGAGGGTGAGCTGATCGTTGGCCTCAAGCCTGCGCCGGCCGGATTTGTAGCGGCAGAGCAGCGCATCGGGGCCCGAGCCGATGACGAAATCGCTGGCCGGATAGTCGCCGCCGCCGGAAAGGACCGCGCCCTGCATGGCCGCGAGGATCGCCGCCTCGTCCGCGCCGGGCCGGATCAGCGGCAGCGCCGCATCGAGCGCCGTGTCGGCAAGCTGCGCTGCGGTCTCCACGCAGGCGATCTCGGCCGGGCTCTTGACGAGGCGCAGCCGGTTGACGAGGCCGGAGGCGTCGACGATCTCGCCGAAACTCTGGAGCTGGCGATCGAGCAGCCGCGCGTTGCGGCCGGTCAGCCCGTGAGTATCGTATTCGACGCCGATGCGGCAGCCGAGCAGGTCGAGGTCCGACAGCAGGCCCTTCAGATCCATGGTCGGATCGGCATTGGCGCGGTCGATCCAGACCTCGATCTTCTCGATGGTGGAGGTGTTGCGCGCCTGTCGCAGGTCGGCGGAGCGGGTGAGCAGCTGCATGGCGCCGTCCGCCGTCACCACCAGCGTCTGGAAGAAGGCGTAGCCGGTGCTGTCGAAGCCGGTCAGCCAATACATGCTTTCCTGCGCGAAAAGCAGCATGGCGTCCAGCTTCTCCTCCCGCATGCGGGCCGTCAGGCGCTGGAGCCGATTGGCGTATTCTTCTGTGTCGAACGGAAGAGCCATCGCTCGTCCTCCCTCGTCTGCGGGCATCACGCCCTGATCATGATCGCCGACATCTGTCGGCCATAGTCCGGCTCGCCCCGATGGGTCGCGCGCCGGTAGGAGAAGAAGCGCTCCTCGTCCGGATAGGTGCAGAGATCGAGATTTTCCGCCGCGACGCCGGCCTTCGTCAACCGTTCGGTCGTCAGCCCCGGCAGGTCGAACATGGCATGACCGGGCTTGTCCGAGGGGACGAAGAAGCGTTCATAATCCGGATCGGCCGTCACGAAGCGCTCGACGAATTCCGGGCCGACCTCATAATTCTGCGGGCCGATCGAAGGGCCGAGGCAGGCTGCGATGCGTTCCCGCTTCGCGCCGAGCCGTTCCATGGCGGCGATGGTGTTTTCGAGCACGCCGCCCAATGCGCCTTTCCATCCGGCATGGGCAGCACCCGCCACGCCCGCCTGCGGATCGCAAAACAGGATCGGGCCGCAATCGGCCGTCAGCACGCCGATCACCAGCTCCGGCGTGGCGGTGACGAGAGCGTCGGCCTGCCGGCGCGCGCCGTCATGGTCTTCACCGACCGTCACCACATCGGGAGAATGGACCTGGTGGACGGTCGCGAGCCGCTGCGGGGCGACGCCGAACCAGCGGCAGACGCGGGCGCGGTTTTCCGCGACGTGGCCGCGTTCGTCCTTGGAGCCGAAACCGACGTTGAGGCCGCGGTAGAGATTGGCCGATACGCCGCCGGTACGGGTGAAAAAGCCGTGGCGCGCAGCATTTCCCGCCTTTGCGGCCAGCAGGGGGCTTTCGATGGGAAGGACGGGCGCAGGGTCGTTCATCGTCTCTCGGCTGGGCTGGTTAGGGGCAGGCTGCATTGCGGCGGACGCAAATCGGCCCGATGTTGTCTTCCCCCGTCCCTTGTGTCAATCGGGCCGACGGAAGGGAAAAAGCGCCAGAGGCGCGCTGCCGACGGCGAGCACCTTGAAGAGATCGCCCATATTGCCGGCGCCGGCGCCGGCCAGCCGCTCCACATCCAGGCGGATGGTTTCCTGCGTCATGGCGTCGCGATCGCGGCCGAGCGAGGAGGCGCGCTCGCCGATGCCGAGGCCGACGAGAAAATCGCCCTGATGCACCGCGCCGTGGATATGCAGCCCCGCATCGACGGCTGCCGCCGCGAGCCTTTCGAAGTCCACATGGCTCGTCAGATCCGCTTCCCCGGGATGGGCGAGCGGCGGGTCGAATTCATGTTTCAGGACGGCCTGCAAGGTATCGCCGAAGCCGGACGCCAGATGGCCGTAGTCGATCACCAGCGCGGTGCCGCCGAAACGGGCGATCCGTTCGCCGATGGTCGCCATTACGGCTTCGCGGGCCGGCGCGATCTCGAAAATGGCGCCCTCGGGCATGGCGCGATGGTGATCGGGCAGCAGCGCCGGGTCGATGCCGGCGACGCCGGCGGCGAAGGTGAGGCTGCCTTCCGCGTCGAGGCCGACCATGCGTTCGCGGAAACCCGAGGCGGTCTTGACGAATTGCCGGATCGGGATGGCGTCGAAAAGCTCGTTTGCCGCCAAAAGCACGAAACCGTCCGGCAGTTCCTCGAAACTGTCGTGCCAGGTGATGCGGGAGGCGTGGGTGCCGAGGGTCTCGCGCTGGATGGCGCGCAGCTTCGGGCTCGTCTCGACGAGGTGGACCGTGGCGGACTGATGGAGCGGGGGGGCAAGGCGGGCGATGACACGAAGCATGTCGGCCATCATCGTGCCGCGGCCGGGGCCGATCTCGGCGATGCGGACATTTGCCGGCGCGCCGTGTTTCTGCCAGGCATGGACGAGGAAGACGCCGAGCATCTCCCCGAACAGCTGGCTTATTTCCGGCGCCGTGACGAAATCGCCGGCGGTCCCGAAGGGGTCGCGGGTGCGGTAGTAGCCGTACTCCGGATCCGCCAGGCACAGCGAGAAATAGTCCGTCACGCTGATCGGGCCGGCAGCGCGGATGAGGGCCTTGAGCTTGCGGGCAAGGGGCGTCGGCATGGGGCGGTTCCGGTCAGAGGTCGGAGGTGGCGCGGGCGGGGCGCGTCCGGAAGATGGCCCACAGGCCGATGGCGAGCATCGGCAGCGACAAAAGCATGCCCATGGTGAGCCAGCCGCCGGCGAGGTAGCCGAGCTGGGCGTCCGGCTCGCGGAAGAATTCGACCGTGATGCGCGACAAGGCGTAGCCGCTGACGAAAAACCCGGTAACGAGGCCGGGGCGCTTCAGCGCGCCGAAGCGATAGATGGCGAGCGCCAGCAGAAGCAGCAGCACGATGCCTTCGAGACCCGCTTCGTAAAGCTGGCTCGGATGGCGGGCGAAGGGGCCGGCTTCGGGAAAGACCACGGCCCAGGGCGCGTCGGAGAGTCGGCCCCATAGTTCGCCGTTGATGAAATTGGCGACGCGCCCGAAGAACAGCCCGATCGGCACGACGGCGGAGACGATGTCGAACAGGCTCCAGATGGCGATGCCGCGGCGTCTTGCGAAAAGCGCCATGGCGACGGTGGTGCCGAGCAGGCCGCCGTGAAAGGACATGCCGCCGTTCCATATCTGGACGGCGCGCAGCGGATCGGCCAGCACGTTGTCGAAGTCGTAGAAGAGAATGTAGCCGATGCGTCCGCCGAGGATGATGCCGGCGGCGGCCCAGACGAGGAAGTCGTCGAGCGCCTCGCGCGTCATCGGCGGTTCGCCGCCCCAGAGGCCGGGCGTCGCCAGCAGCCGGCGGGCGTAAAGCCAGCCCAGCATGATGCCGGCCACATAGGCGATGCCGTACCAGTGGACGGCGACCGGCCCGACCGAGAAGGCGACGGGGTCGATCTCGGGAAAGGGCAGGATGGCGAAAAGCGTGGCGGGACTTGTCAAGGGGATGCGTCTTCCAGTTTTCGCGGAACATGGGGGCGGCTTGTGGCAGGGTCAAGGCGCGAAAGCGACAAAGCACCGGTCCGGGCGGGCGGGAAGGGCGGTGATCCACCGGAATCCGCTTGCAAGGCGGCGTGTCAGGCCCTACCTCAGCCGACAGGACGCGGTCCTGCGGGGCGGCGCGTCAGGAAACCCACTCCCGAGGAGGGCATGTCATGACCAACGGTACGAACCGCATTCTCGACGACTTCGCCAAGCTGATGACCGATGCGGCCGGCGCTGCCCAGGGGGTGCGCCGCGAGGCGGAAACCATGTTCCGCGCGCAGGCCGAGCGCGCGTTGAACGGTCTCGATCTCGTCAAGCGCGAGGAATTCGAGGCGGTACGGGAAATGGCGATCCGGGCGCGCGACGAGAACGAGGCGTTGCGCAAGCGCATCGAGGCGCTGGAGGCCCGGCTGCCGGCCAGCGAGTAAGCCGTCGTTTCGTTCCGGCACAGACGAGATTCGGTTGGGGCGGTCACGACCGCGCCAACCGTTTTTTTTAATAAAATTTTTACCCCTGTGGACACTTCCAAAAAGCTCTTTTGGCTGAATCTCTTAAGGCTTCGGCCTGAATCATTTTCACAGCCTCTTTCCACAACCGTGCGGACAAAACGGGGGCCTGGGGGCTGGCGTCATGACTCCGCCGTTATACACTGATTTTAAAAGATGATTCGAAACGGACGGCGCAAGGTTCGGGCAGGGTAGATCGCCCAGACTGCGCAAAAGCCGGGCAATCATTCAGTGTTGGACAGGATAATGGTTTGCCGCGTGGCGCGTGTAGGCGCGATGACGCATGCCCGCCGGCCGAGAGGGTGACGCATGAGCTTGATGGAATTGGATATCGGACGTCAGTCCAACCCGGTCGACATGATCGAGTTTGTCGCCGCCAATAACGACTGGAGCTTCGAACGCTCCGGCGAGGACGAGATCGCGATGACCGTCGCGGGAAAATGGGCGGACTACCACGTCTCCTTTTCCTGGATGGAGGAATTCGAGGCGCTGCATCTGGCCTGCGCCTTCGATATCAAGGTCCCCGAAAGCCGGGTCAACGAAGTGCTGTGCCTGCTGTCGCATGTGAACGGCCAGGTGCTGATGGGGCATTTCGATCTTTGGCGGCGCGAGGACGTGGTGATTTTCCGCCAGTCGCTGTTGCTGGCCGGCGGGGCGGAGCCGACGAACCGTCAGGTCGAGGTGCTGCTTTCGAGCGCGCTCGAAGCCTGCGAGGCCTATTTCCAGGCGTTCCAGTTCGTCGTCTGGTCCGGTATGGACGCCCAGTCGGCGGTCGATGCCGTCCTGTTCGAGACACACGGAGAGGCGTGAGCATGACTATTGCGGAAACCGGCCCCATCGTTCTTGTCGGCGCGGGCAATATGGGCGGCGCCATGCTGGCGGGCTGGCTGAAGAGCGGCGTTCCCGGCGCGTCGGTTCTCGTCGTCGATCCCGGTCCGGCGCCGGCGATGGCGGCGCTGATCGCCGAAAACGGCGCCCGCCATGTTACCGCCGCGCCGGAAGGCCTGGAGGCCGGGGTGCTGTTTATCGCGGTGAAGCCGCAGGTCGTCGATCAGGTCCTGCCGCCGCTGAAAGGGCTCGTCGGGCCGCACACGGTGGTCGTATCGGTCGCCGCCGGCAAGACGCTCGCCAATCTGGAAAGCCATCTCGGCGAGGCCGCGATGGTGCGCGCCATGCCCAATACGCCGGCCATGGTCGGACGCGGCGTTACCGGGGCCTTCGCCAACGCCCGGACCACCGCCGCCCAACGCGGGACCGTCGATGGTCTGCTGAAGGTGAGCGGCCCGGTCGAATGGGTCGAAAGCGAAGCCGACATCGATGCGGTCACCGCCCTTTCGGGCAGCGGGCCGGCCTATGTCTTCTATCTCGTGGAGTGCATGGCGGAAGCAGGCCGCAAGCTCGGCCTGCCGGCGGACCTCGCCATGCGTCTGGCACGGGAAACCGTCTCGGGGGCTGGTGAATTGCTTCATCAGTCCCCCGATGACGCGGGCCGGTTGCGTCAGAATGTGACCTCGCCGGGCGGCACCACGGCGGCGGCGCTGGCGGTGTTGATGGCGGAAGACGGCATGCAGCCGCTTTTCGACAAGGCGGTCGCCGCTGCCCGCAAGCGGGCGGAAGAACTGGCGGGCTGACCGTTCCGCCCGCTGGTCCTGTTTCCCGCTGGAAGGCCACAGGCTCTTGCCGGCAGGAAGCTCGGCATCGATCGAGGATATTTCATGAGCGAGACCATCACTTTTGCCGATTTCGAACGGGTCGACATCCGTGTCGGCACCATCGTCGAGGCCGATCTCTTTCCCGAGGCGCGCAAGCCGGCCTACAAGCTGGTGATCGATTTCGGACCGGACATCGGCCTGAAGAAATCCTCGGCCCAGATCACCGTGCACTATACGCCGGAAGGGCTGGTGGGCCGGCAGGTGCTGGGCGTCGTCAATTTCCCGCCGCGCCAGATCGGGCCGGTGCGTTCCGAGGTCCTGACGCTGGGCTTTGCGGACGGTGACGGCGCGATCGTGCTGGCCGCCGTCGAGCAGCCGGTGCCGAACGGCCACCGGCTGATGTAGCCCTCAGGCCGGCAGGCGCACGGTCACCCGAAGCCCGCCCATCGGACTGTCGCCGAGCGTGACGTCGCCGCCGTGGCTGCGGGCGATGTCGAGCGCGATGGCAAGGCCGAGGCCGGTGCCGGAAGCGTTGAGATTGCGCGCGGTATCGAGGCGGAAGAAGGGCTTGAAGACGTCTTCGCGCGCGCTTTCCGGAATGCCCGGCCCATCGTCGTCGATCGTGATCTCCAGCCATGTATCGCGGTTTGCCGATGTCACGCGCACGCTTGCGGCGTGGCGCATGGCATTGGAGACGAGATTGCCGATCAGCCGGGCGAAGGCGTTGGGCCGGACGAGAATCTCGTCGTCGCCATCGACGCTGCTGGAGAAGGCGGAGCCGTGCAGTTCGGCCTCCGCGGCGAGTTTGCGGAAATATCCGGAAAGGCTGACGCGGGCGACGTCCTCCTCCTGCTGGCCGCGCGCGAAGGCGAGATAACCCTCCAGCATCGTCTCCATGTCGGCGACGTCGCTGTTCAGTCCTTCGCGTTCGGGGCTGTCGCCGGCGAGCGCCAGTTGCAACTTGAAGCGGGTCAGTATCGTGCGCAGGTCGTGGCTGACGCCGGTCAGCATGGCTGTCCGCTGTTCGATCTGCCGTTCGATGCGCTCGCGCATCAGGATGAAGGCAAGGCCGGCGCGGCGTACCTCCTCCGCTCCGCGCGGTGCGAAATCCTCCGGCGTCGGTTGTCCCTTTCCAAAGCTTTCGGCCGCTCGGGCAAGCGCGAGGATCGGGCGGATCTGCCCGCGCAGGAAGAGGATGGCGATGCTGATCAGCACCAGCGACGTGCCGACCATCCACAGGATGAAGATATGGGTATTGGAGGCATAGGCCTGGTTGCGCCGGGCGTAGACGCGCAGGACCTCGTTGTCGAGAACGATGCGGATTTCCACGAGATTGCTGTCGCCCACCGTATCGATCCAGAAGGGACGGCGGATCTGCTTGCGGATTTCCTCGCTCAGGATCTCGTCGAGAATGTTGAAGAAGGGCTTCGGGCGCGGCGGCGGCAGTTCGGTGCCCGGTTCGATGGCGATATTGAGCGCCAGCCTTTCGCGGGCGATGCGAACGATCTGGTCGGTTTGGACGGGCTCCGGAAAGGATTGGATGAGGTCGACGATGCCGGCTATGTCGCGGGTGACGGCCATCGACAGCCGCTGGGTGACGAGTTGCCAGTGGCGCTCCATGAAGACATAGGCGACGACCGTTTGCAGGATCACCATCGGCAGGATGATGATGAGCAGCGAGCGTGCGTAAAGGCCTGTCGGCATGCGGCGTCGCAGCCAGCGGGCGAACCGCCGCCAGCCTTCAAGGACCGCGCCAAGCCGCTGGCGCAGGGTTTGCGCCTTGCCGGTCACGGTTCCACCCCGGCCCGCCGGCTCACGCCTGCTCCACGCTCAGCCGGTAGCCGATGCCGCGCACCGTCTGGAGCCAGACCGGATTCGACGGGTCGTCCTCGATCTTGCGGCGCAGACGGTTGATCTGCACGTCGATGGTGCGCTCGCCGACGTCCGCTTCCCCGCCGATCAGTTCATGGCGCGGAATGGTTTCGCCGGCCCGTTCGGCAAAGAGCAGCATGATCTCCTGTTCGCGGTCGGTGAGGCGAATGGTGTCGCCGCCGCGCTTCAGTTCCTTGCGCACCAGCGAGAAGGTATAGGGGCCGAACATCAGTTGCTCGATCTTCGGCACGGACGGGGGTGCGCTGCGCTTGAGGATGTTGTTGATGCGCAGCACCAGTTCGCGCGGCTCAAAGGGTTTTGACAGATAATCGTCGGCGCCGGCTTCCAGCCCTTCGATACGGGCGTTGGTTTCGGCAAGCGCCGTCAGCATGAGGATGGGAACCGAGCGGATTTCCTTGAGGCTTTTGGTCAGCGACAGGCCGCTTTCGCCGGGCATCATCACGTCCATGACGATCAGATCGAAATTGAGCCCGCGCAATTTGCGTCGCGCCTCGTCGGCGTCGCCGGCGACCGTGACGCGAAAGCCCTGATCGGCGAGATAGCGGCCGAGCAGGTCGCGGATGCGGGTATCATCGTCGACGACGAGGAGATGCGCGGCATCGTCGCAGGGAACGCCGGCGGGGGTCATCGGGATCGGCTCCTTGTCCTCTGGCACACGTTGGTCTCCGGCCTCCGTCCGTTTTCCGGTCATGCGTCGCGGGCGTTCTGCATGCCGGCCAGGAAGCGGGCCACCGCGCGGCGCTCGTCCGCGCTCATGCCCTCGAATGCCCGATTGATGCGACGGGATTGCGGCTCGGCGAGGGCGAACGCCAGGGCACGGCCCGAGCGGGTCGGATACAGCTTGCGCTGGCGCCGGTCCTCGGGGCCGGTCACCTGCTGGATATAGCCGGAATCGACAAGTTGCTTCAAGACGCGGGCGAGGCTCTGCTTGGTGATCTTCAACGTATCGAGCAGGTCGGCCACCGTCATGCCCGGCTGGCGGGTGACGAAATGCACGACGCGGTGATGGGCGCGGCCGAAACCGCTGAGGGCGAGGATCGCGTCGGGATCGGAGATGAAATCCCGATAGGCGAAGAACAGGGCCTCGATGATATCGAATTCGACGCCGTGATCGTCGGCCAGGCTGTCGCCGTTCCGGGTCGTGGATGCAGGCTCGTCCGCCACGCTTTGGGCAAAGATGTCATTTCCTTTCATCGAAAGCCGTCCTTGCGAAATATATGCCAATATATGTCAGTCTCGTTGACATATATTGTACCCGTTGATAGTTTCCACCCCGATTTGAGGGTTGTGGCGGGCCGAAGCATATTCGGTGCCTCGCCGGACCTTGATCCGGATTATCCCGACGATGCGGTAATCCCCAGTCTGTTCTGGTTAGACCGTAACAGACGGCACAATCAACATCCATGAATGGCGTAGCGCGCCGGAGGACCACACAATGGCAGTTCCTTTCGATCAACTGGACGGGCAAATCTGGTTCAACGGCGAATTCGTCGACTGGAAGGATGCGAAGATCCACGTGCTGACGCATGGACTGCATTATGCGAGCGCCGTGTTCGAGGGCGAGCGTGCCTACGGCGGCCGCATCTTCAAGCTCACCGAGCATAACCAGCGCCTGCACAATTCGGCGGAAATCCTCGGGTTCAGGATTCCCTACTCCGTCGAGGAACTCGACGCGGCGAGCAATGAGCTTCTGAAGCGTCAGGGCTTCTCCGAGGCCTATGTGCGCCCGATCGCCTGGCGCGGTTCGGAAATGATGGGCGTCTCGGCGCAGAACAACCGCATCAATGTCGCCATCGCCATCTGGCAATGGGGCAGCTATTTCGACGCTGCGGAAAAGCTGAAGGGCATCCGCCTTGACATCGCCGAATACCGCCGTCCCGATCCGCGCACCGCGCCGTCGAAGTCCAAGGCCGCCGGCCTTTACATGATCTGCACCATTTCCAAACACGCTGCCGAAGCCAAGGGCTACGCCGATGCGATGATGCTCGACTACCGCGGCCAGGTCGCGGAAGCGACCGGCGCAAACATCTTCTTCGTCAAGGACGGCGTCATCCATACGCCGGTGCCGGATTGCTTCCTCGACGGTATCACGCGCCGCACCGTCATCGAGCTTGCCGGCCGCCGGGGCTTCGAGGTCGTCGAACGGGCGATCCTGCCGGAAGAACTGGAAGGCTTCTCCGAATGCTTCCTGACGGGTTCGGCCGCCGAGGTGACGCCGGTTTCTGAAATCGGACCTTACCGCTTCGTGCCGGGCACGATCAGCGAAACGCTGATGAACGACTATATGAAGGAAGTCTATCCGGTCGCCGCCGCCGCGGAATAGGCAGCGCGCCGGTTTCAGATCCGGTAACCCCAATACGAAGGCGGCTCCGATTCCGATGGGGCCGCCTTCGTGGTTTGCGCGCCGTGTTTTCCGCGCGGCGGTGGCTTCACCGCTCCCCAGGGGGAGCGGGCGGTGCGGAGAGCCGGCACTGGATCGCCCGCTCTTCAGCAAGCGGTTTACTTCTTGCCGAGCACCGCGCCGACGATGGCGGTAAGAACGCCGCCGCCGATAAGGCCGCCGATACCGTCGGCGACCAGTCCGGTCAGGCCGGCCTCGCCGCCGAGCGCCTGGAGCAGAAAGCCGCCGCCGATGCCGCCGATGGCCCCGACGATGGTGCGGACAACAGTGCTGACGGCCGCCTGTTTCATCGCAGCGCTTGCCGCATTCCCGCCGATGGCGCCGGCAATGAGCTGCGTGACGATAGGCATCAATGCTTCCATGATTTCCCCCTTCCGATCACCGAGAGATTCGGCAATGGCAGCGTGCTGAGAAAGCGGGCGTCTGTCAATTTCTCCGCGTGAGCGGGGCCGCATTTCGAAGGCCATGGCGGGCGGGGAGGTGATTGTGATCGCCCCACTAATCGGAATGAAGCCGCCTATGGCGCGGAACCACCGCGTCTGCCGCCCGTTGCAACCTGCATGCGAGGCTGGCTGTCATGCCGGCGAATGAGGATGGAACCATGCAATCGAAATCCGGAAACAGCAAGGACCCGGTCGTCGAGCGCCTTCGCCCGCTCGTCTATCTCTATGCCGCCGTCAATCTTGCCGTGGCGGCGCTTCTCGTCACCACCGTATCGGCGACGCCGCCGGCGCAGGAGGTGTCCCGGATATCGGCCCTGCGGTGACCGGTCGTCGTTTCCGGCGTGGCCTTTCCGCGTTCGCACGGTTATAGGAAGCGACGCGATAGAGCCTGTCTGGTGAAACGGGATCACCGGCGATGCTTTATCCCATCGTTTTAGCGCAGTTCCGGACGCGAAAGCGGGCTCTTTTTCGTCGGAACTGCCGTCATCTGGCGAGGACCTCATGGGCATGCTTCAGGCGGGTATCATTCCCGTCACTCCCTTTCAGCAGAATTGTGCCGTTCTCTTCGATACCGAGACCCGCGAAGGCGTGGTCGTCGATCCGGGTGGGGATGTCGACGTCATCCTGCGAACGATTGCGGAAAACGGTATTACGATCCGCGCGATCTGGCTCACGCATGGTCACATCGACCATGCCGGCGGCGCGAAGGAACTGAAGGAGGCGCTCGATGTGGAAATTGTCGGCCCTCATCGCGACGACCTGCCACTGTTGCAGAAGCTCGAAGCGCAGGCCGCGATGTTCGGCGTGCCGATGAAAGTGTCCAATGTCGTACCCGACCGGTGGCTTTCCGACGGGGACCGGGTTTCCTTTGGCGATCATGAGTTCGAGGTTTATCATACCCCGGGGCATGCGCCCGGCCATGTCGTCTATTTCCATCGCGCCCAGGGCTTCGCCCATCTCGGCGACGTGCTGTTCCAGGGTTCGATCGGCCGCACGGATCTGCCGGGGGGCGATCATGAGCAGTTGCTCGCCTCGATCCGCGACAAGGTGTTTCCGCTTGGTGATGAGGTGGGTTTCCTTTGCGGCCACGGCCCGGGTGGACGGATCGGCGAGGAGCGCCGCACCAATCCGTTCCTGCGCGGTCTGTAAGGTCCGGCGGCAGCGACCGCCGGACGACGCGCTTACTCGGCCTCGCAGAAATGCGTGCGGCCGTCATACCCCAGGAACGTGCCCGTATCCGGGTTGAACGAGCGATAGCGGCTGGAGCAGTAATCGTACCAGGCGCGCGTCCAGGGTTCGTAGCTCGGCGCGGCGACGGGCCGGTAGACGACGCGCGGCTCGGGGCGCGGTTGCGGATAATATTCCGGTTCCACATAGATCCGGCGTTCGTCATAGCGTGGCTGCTGATTGGCGATGGCGCTTCCGACGATCAGGCCGGTGGCCAGCCCCAGCGCGCCGCCGATGACGGCGTCACGGCCGCGGTGATCGTGGTGGCGATAATAGGGCTTGCGATAATCGTCGCCGCGCCAGTGACGGTCGCGGGCTTGCGCGATGCCGGTGGTTGCCGTCAGCGTCGTTGCGGCAAGGGCTGCGCCCACTACGAGGGTTTTGAGGGTTCTGTTCATGACGACGGTCCTTTGAAGACCGGCAGCAGGCCGGTCGATGTCGTCAATCTGGATGTGTCCGCGTGAATGGCGGCTGAACAAAAAAACCCGGCATCGCTGCCGGGCTTCAACGTGAATCCCTGTCGAGCGCCGTTCAGTCGGCGATCTGGAGGTTAACCGCCTTCGGGCCCTTGCCGCGGCGATCGGGTTCCGTGTCGAAGCTTACCTTCTGGTTTTCCGAAAGGCCGGTCAAGCCGGAAGCCTGTACGGCAGAAATATGTACGAAGATGTCCGCGCCGCCGTTGTCGGGCTTGATGAAGCCGAAGCCCTTGTCGGTGTTGAAGAATTTTACAGTGCCAGTTTCGGCCATGCGTCAGGTCCTTTTCTCTCTGCCCGGCTCGCGGCGAGCAGCATAACAGTGTTGCCCCTGGGGGCGTTTGGCAGGCAGTTCTCGACGTTTGAGGAAAGGGTCCCGTTAACCGCAGCCGGCCGGCCGAGCAATCCTGCGATGGCCCTGACGCCGACCGTCCGGAATTTTTTTCGCGTCTCCGGCACGCTTTTATTAAGGTCTTCCCGTGTTCGCAAATTGCCCGAACAGTGCAAGAGTGCTGTGTTTATGTCGAATTGGCAAGCAAAAGTTTCCGTGATGCTCGAAAAGGCCGCACAACGGCCGCAATTCAGGCGATCCGTCAAGAAACACGCCGGCTTGACGCTGCCTCCATAGCATTGATCCGGTTTATATTGGAGCCGGCCAAGTGCAAGCCGGATCCGCAGCCGGGCGCTCACGCCTCCGCGGCGAGTTTCCTGCGGCCGGAAAACAGTCCGGGAACCAGTTCCACCGCCAGCATGGCCGCGAAGATCACGGCGCAGCCGACATAGCCTGCCGGGCCGATCCGCTCGCCGAGCAGCAGCACCCCGAAGAGGGCGGCGAAAAGCGCTTCGCTCGACAGGAAGATCGCCGCCTGGGGTGCGGTGGTATAGCGTTGCGCGACGTTCTGGAGGATGAAGGCGAAGCCGCTGGAAAAGAGGCCTGCGTAGAGGATTTCCGCCAGCGCGCCCTGAATGGCGGTGAGGCTGATCGGCTCGAAGATTGCGCCGAACATACATCCGAAGACGGCGCAGACGGCGAATTGCACCAGCGACAGCGTGCCGGGGCGACCGGAGCGGACGGCGTAGACGCCGACGAGGATCATCTGTATCGACCAGAACACCGCGCAGACGATGGTGAGCATATCGCCGACGGTGAGGGCCGCCAGCGAGCCGCCGCTGAGAAGAAAAATTCCGGCGGTGGCCATGCAGGCGGCCGGCCAGATCACCCAATGGGGACGGCGGCGCAGGAAGAACACGGTCAGGATCGGCGTGAAGACGACGTAAAGACCGGTCAGGAAGCCGGAATTGGTGACGGACGTGGTGAGCAGGCCGATCTGCTGCGAACCGGCACCGGCGAAAAGCGCAAGGCCGATCGCCACGAAGCCCGCAAGGTCGGAGCGGCGGACGGGCTGCGTCGCGCGCCTGTTCTCCCACAGCGCTACCGGCAGCGCGACCAGCGTGGCAAGGGCGAAGCGCAGGCCGATGAACCACATCGGGCCAAGCGATTCCATGGCGGTCGACTGGGCGATGAAGCCCGCGCCCCAGATGGCGCCGGCCAGCAACAGAAGAAGGTTCGCCTGCGCGCGTGTCATGTCTCTTGCCCGGTTTCCACGAGGATGGACGCAGCACCGACGCCCGCATTCGCGCCAGAGCGTTTCCGGTGAAATCGGGTTCGCCGGGATTGCTCTAGTTTATTGTTTTTACCGCATTATCCGACGCCGGGGCTGTCGTCCCGGCTAGACGTGCTCTAGCAGGCGGCGGACGGGCGGGCAAGGGCCGGCGGGAGGGGCTGGCCCTTATTCGGTTTCGGGCGCGCGCGAAACGCGCAGCAGCGCGCCGTTTTCCTCGTCGGTCAGAAGCAGGAGCGCGCCGTCGGGGGCGACGATCACGTCGCGCAGCCGGCCGAATTCCCCGCCGAACAACCGTTCCTCCGCGACGATGGCGCCGCTTTCGTCCCGTTCGAGCCGGGCCAGCAACTGATACTTCAGGGCGGTGACGAAAAGGTTGCCCTCCCACTCGGGGAACATCGCGCCGCGATAGACGGCGAGCGCGCCCGGCGCAATGGAGGGGTCCCAGTAATAGAGCGGCGGTTCGTAGCCGGCGGCGGAGGATCCGAGATCGAATTCCGCGCCGGAATAATGGCGGCCGTAGGAAACGAGCGGCCAACCGTAGTTACGGCCGGATTCGGGCCTGTTGATCTCGTCGCCGCCGCGTGCGCCATGCTCGACGGTCAAAAGCTGGCCGTCCTGCGGATCGATGGCGAGGCCCTGCGGATTGCGATGCCCGATCGACCAGATTTCCGCCAATCCCCCGGCGGTGCCGAGATAGGGATTTTGGGCGTGCGGAGCGCCGTCCGGATCGATGCGCATGATCGAGCCGGCATGATCGCGCGGATCCTGGGCGCGCGAACCTTCGCCACGGTCGCCGATGCCGAAGAACAGGCTGCCGTCGCGGCTGAAGGCGATACGGGAGCCGAAATGGTGGCCGCTCGGTGTCAGCCGGTTCATCAGGAAGATGCGGGTCGTATCCTCCAGTCGCGTGGCGTCCTGCGACAGGCGCGCGCTGGCGACGGCCGTTCCCGTGCCTTCGTCGCCGGAGGCGCTATAGGTCAGATAAAGCCGTCGGCTGGCGGAGAAATCGGGCGACAGGGCGATGTCGAGCAGCCCGCCCTGACCTTCGGCGACAACCTGCGGCACGCCCTCAAGCGGCGCGGAAACCTTGCCGTCGCGTATGAGACGAAGCCGGCCGGGCCGCTCGCTGACGAGATAGCCGCCGTCCGGCAGGACCTCCACGGACCAGGGATGTTGCAGGCCTTCCGCCAGCGTTTCGACGCGCAGCGGAACCCGCTTGCTCGGAAAATCACGCTCCTCAGCCGAAACGGGGGTTGCCAGCAGGAGAATGGCGGCAAGCACCGCTCCGGCCGCCTGCCGCCGGCAATTCCGTTCTGTCTTGATGGGTGGTTGCATGGTCATCTCCGCTCCTTCTCCCAGACTGGCCCGGCCCGCCGGGCTTTTCAAGGATGGTGACGGCGCGGGGCGGTCACTTTTTCGCGGGCTGCGTGTCCGCCGCGGGGGCCTTGATGCTGGAGGTCTTGATATGGTCAAGCGCGATGGCGGGCGGCGACAGCAGGCTCACGACCATGACGATGCAGGCGATGAGCGCCGTCATGGCGATGAGGAACAGGGCGCGGGCTTCGCGCGCCTTCGGCTTCCTGGTGATCTTGTCTTCGTCCAGAAACATGATGGTCCCCGCTTTGCATCAATTCGCCTTCGACAGGAAGCGAGAATGGCGTGCAGAAGTCGTCCGCAGGAGGACCGAATTGCGGCAAGGCCCCAGAAATATCACGGCAAGAACGAGGCATGGTAAATTTTCCGTTCTTCCCGCGCCGGGCCGGAAACGGGACGGCGCCCTCATACGCTGGCGCGCCGCCTTCCGAACTGTCTTGCCGGTCTTGCGCTGCGCATGCCGCCGGCCGCGGGGCGGCCTGCCCGCGACAGGGCCGGTTCGGGAAAGCGCAGGTCGAACCCGGTCGGCGCAAGCTCGGGACCGGCGAGCAGATAGCCCTGCATGAGCGGGGATCCGAGGGCATGGCAGAGATCGATCTGCTCCTGCGTTTCGATCCCGGACACGATGGCGCGAATGCCGTTCTCCTCGAACTGGCCGATGACCACGCGCACCAGCGCAAGCCCTGCCGGATTGCGGGTGAAACTGCGCAGCCAGGACGTGTCGAAGGAGACGAGTTGCGGCTCCAGCCGCCGGAGACGATCGAGATCGCGGTCCTCGCCGGCATATTCATCGATAGCGATGGAAAAACCGCCGGCATGCAGGCGGGCGGCGACGCGGTCGGGCAGGCTGGCCTCGTCGCCGGAGCGCTCGCGGATCTTGCAGGCGATGCGGTCCGGTTGCAGTCCGGCCTCACGGGCCGTCAGGCGCAGGCGATCGATTTCCTGCCGGAGGGCCTGCGGTTCCGCGAAGAGATGCGGCTCGATATTGACGATGACGCCGACGCCGTCACGGCGCAGCGCGCCGGCATTCAGGATATGCAGGCTGCGGCAGAGGCTGTCGACGGCGGCGCGATCGGCTTCAGGCACGCGGCGGAAGAATTCCGGAGGCGGGCAGGGGAGGCCGTCGAAACTGGCGCGGATCCAGCCCTCGAACGCCTCGATATGCAGATTGCCGCCTTCGTCTTCGCAGAAGAGCGGTTGCAGCGCGGATTGCAGCCGGTAGGCGCCGTAGACGGCGCTGACGGCGCCGTCCGGCTCCCGCACGAGGTTGGCGAAGATGCTTTTCTCGTTCATTTCGCTCACCGTCCGCAAATTGGCCTGACCGGAGTATAGAGCGCGTGCATTAACGCCGTCTTAAGTTTTCACGCTGCGATATCCGAGGGAGGCGTCCTGCAACCACGTCGTGCATCGCCGGCCGCCGGCGGGCAAGGTCCGGTGGAGGTCGGGACGGCATGGATGAAAAGCCGCGCGAGAGCCGGGCTTCCCGCATTTTTTCCCCCTTCGCGCTTGCAAGAAGAGGCTACATTCGACATAGACCTAAACGTCATGGAGGCGGGGTTCCGCTCCATGGCCGACGCCCTCTCCCGAACCCGAACAGGACATTTTCATCATGGCCTTTCTTGCCGACGCTCTCTCCCGTGTGAAGCCCTCCGCCACCATCGCCGTTTCCCAGAAAGCCCGGGAACTGAAAGCCAAGGGCCGGGACGTGATCGGCCTGGGCGCGGGCGAGCCGGATTTCGATACACCGGACAATATCAAGCAGGCGGCCATCAAGGCGATCCAGCGCGGCGAAACGAAGTACACGCCGGTTTCCGGCATTCCGGAATTGCGCGAGGCGATCGTTCGGAAGTTCAAGCGCGAGAACAATCTCGACTATACGCCCGCCCAGACGATCGTCGGCACCGGCGGCAAGCAGATCCTCTTCAACGCCTTCATGGCGACGATGAACCCGGGCGATGAGGTGATCATCCCGACGCCCTATTGGGTTTCCTATCCGGAAATGGTGTCGCTGTGCGGCGGCACGCCGGTCTTCGTCGCCACGACGCAGGAAAGCAAATTCAAGCTGACCGCCGGGGACCTGGAAAAGGCGATCACCCCGAAGACCAAGTGGTTCATCTTCAACTCGCCGTCCAATCCATCGGGCGCGGCCTATAGCCATGACGAGCTGAAGGCGCTGACCGACGTGCTGATGAAGCACCCGCATGTCTGGGTGCTGACGGACGACATGTACGAGCATCTGACCTATGGCGACTTCCGGTTCGCAACCCCGGTGGAGGTCGAGCCCGGCCTTTACGACCGCACGCTGACCATGAACGGTGTTTCCAAGGCCTATGCGATGACCGGCTGGCGGATCGGCTATGCGGCCGGCCCGCTTGCGCTCATCAAGGCGATGGACATGATCCAGGGCCAGCAGACATCCGGAGCCTGCTCGATCGCCCAATGGGCCGCCGTCGAGGCGCTGAACGGCACCCAGGATTTCATCCCGGAAAACAAGAGGATCTTCGAAGGTCGTCGCGATCTCGTCGTCTCCATGCTGAACCAGGCGACCGGCATCGAATGCCCGTCTCCGGAAGGGGCTTTCTATGTCTATCCGTCCTGCAAGGGGCTGATCGGCAAGACCGCGCCGTCGGGCAAGGTGATCGAGACGGATGAGGATTTCGTCTCGGAGCTGCTGGAAACCGAAGGCGTTGCGGTGGTGCATGGTTCGGCCTTCGGCCTTGGCCCGAACTTCCGTATTTCCTACGCGACATCCGAGGCGCTGCTGGAAGAGGCCTGCAAGCGCATCCAGCGTTTCTGCGCCGCCTGCAAATAGGCGATCTTCGGTCTTGCCGGTTCGGGGGCGTGCGCAAGCGCGCCCCTTTTTCGTGATGACCGGCGAGCCTAGAGGCCGATGGCCGTCAGCATCAGGAAGGTGGCGAAGAGCACGAAATGGGTCATCCCCTCGATGGCGTTGGTCTCGCCGTCGTTGAGGTTGATCGCGGCGGCGATCAGGGTGATCGTCACCATGATGGTCTGCACCGGCGACATCGCCATGATGAACGGCTGGCCGGTGTAGAGCGCGATCGCCTCCATGACCGGCACGGTCAGGATGACGGTGGAAAGCGACGCTCCCATGGCGATATTGACGACGGACTGCATGCGGTTGGCGAGGGCCGCGCGCAGCGCCGTCAGGATTTCCGGTGCTGCGGAAATCGCCGCCACGACGATGGCCATCAGCGCCGGCGGCGCGCCGGTTCCCCTGAGGCCGGCCGTAAGCAGGACCGACATCACCTCCGCCAGCGCGCCGATCAGCACGACGCCGATGACGATGACGGCGATGGCGAGCGGTGCGGATTCGCTCTCGTCACCAGGGACGGAGGCCTCGGCCCGCTGTTCCTTCCGCCCGGCGCGCGGATAGGCGTAACTGAAGAAATAGCTGTGCGGGCCGACCTGCATGCGCAGGAAGAGCGCGTAAAGCGCGATCATCGCGCCGATGGTGAAGGCCGAATAGAAGTGCCAGCTTTCCGGCGGCACGAATTCGGGCACGATCATCGAGATGCCCATGGCCGTCAGGATCATCACCCCGTAGGTCTTGCCGGAGTCGTCGTTATAGGGCTGTTCGCCGTGGCGCAGGCCGCCGAGAAGGGCGGCAAGGCCGAGAATGCCGTTGATGTCGAGCATCACGGCGGCGTAGATCGTGTCGCGCACCAGCGTCGGCGAGGTTTCGCCCTGCATCATGATGGCGAGGATCACCACCTCCACCAGAACCGCCGAGAGCGTCAGGATCATCGTGCCATAGGGATCGCCGACTTTCGAGGCGAGCACCTCGGCGTGATGGGCGACGCGGGTCGAGACGAGCACGATCGCCGCGATGATCAGGACGGCGCCGGCCAGCATCGGCAGGCGCCCCATTTCGAGAAGACTGTGTTCCATCGCATAGGCGAGAATGGCCATTGCCAGGCCGATGAACAGAAAACGCTCCTTCAACAGGCTGGAAAGCATGGATGCGGCCACTCCTCGGCGATGGGACTGGCCGTAGATCTAGAGCCGGATGCGGAAAAGTGTAGAGCGGTTTTCCGCCCGCATCGCACTCGATCCCGTTTGAATCGATCGCGGTTGGCCGGGCGAGGTTAAAAAGGAACGTCCGCGGCGAGGAAGCCGCGGACGCTGTTTCAATCGGCCGGAAGCCGGCTGTTCAGGCGACGTTTTCCAGCGCCGGATAGTCCGTATAGCCCTTGGCGCCGCCGCCGTAGAACGTGTCCCGGTCGGCGGCGTTGAGCGCGGTGTCGTTTCTCAGCCGCTCGACGAGATCGGGATTGGCGATGAAGAGCTTGCCGAAAGCGACGAGGTCGGCATGGCCGCTTGCCACCGCATCGATGGCGCTCGTGCGATCATAGCCGTTGTTGACCATCCAGGCGGCCTTGCCGCCGGCCGCCGCATAGGCGGCCCGCAGCGCCTTGTAGTCGAACGGCCTGTCGCCCTGCTGGAAGTCGCGGGGCCCGCCCGTCGCCCCTTCGATGATATGGATATAGGCAAGCTCGTATCTCGCAAGCCGCTCCACGACATGGGTGAAGAGCGGTTGCGGATCCGGGTCGGCCGCGTCGTTGGCGGGCGTCACCGGCGAGATGCGGATCGCCGTGCGGCCGGCGCCGATTTCCTTTGTGATCGCCTCGACGACTTCGAGGAGGAAGCGGCTGCGGTTTTCAATCGAACCGCCGTATTCATCCGTACGGTGGTTGCTGCCGGAGCGCAGGAACTGGTCGATCAGATAACCGTTGGCGGCATGGATTTCGATCCCGTCGAAGCCGGCATCGATTGCGGCGCGGGCGGCGCGGCGATAGTCCTCGACGATACCGCCGATCTCATCGCGTTCCAGAGCGCGGGGTTGCGAGGTGTCCGCAAAGCCGGCGCTGCCGTCGCTATTGAGAAGATAGGTCTTGGCGGCGGCGCGTATGGCGGAAGGAGCGACCGGCTTGCCGCCGCCGGGTTGCAGGCTGTCATGCGAGACGCGTCCGACATGCCACATCTGGGTGACGATCTTGCCGCCGGCCTTGTGCACGGCGTCCGTCACCTGCTTCCAGCCTTCCAGCGCTTCCGGCGTATAGAGGCCGGGCACGTCGGCGTAGCCCTGGCCCTGCTGGGTGATCGGCGTTCCTTCCGTGATGATGAGGCCCGCGGAGGCGCGCTGCTCGTAATAGACGGCGTTGAGCGTATTGGGGATGGCGCGCGGCGAACGGTTGCGCGTCAGCGGCGCCATGACGACGCGGTTGGAAAGCTGGATGTCGCCGATCTTGAGGGGGTCGAAAAGCGAAGTCATGGAAATCCTTCTTTTTGCTGGAGGAAAAGGGAAATCAGAGAGAGCGGGAAAGCTTCCCGACAAAGGCGGCGATATGGTCCTCACTGCGCTTGAAGAAGACCCACTGGCCGACCTTGCGCGTCGTGACGAGCCCGGCCCGTTGCAGGATGGCGAGATGAGCGGATACGGTGGATTGGGAAAGGCCGCAGCGCTTTTCGATCTGCCCGGCGCAGACGCCGAATTCCAGGGGATGTTCCTGACTCGCGAAATGCCGCTCCGGCTCCTTCAGCCAGGCAAGGATCTCGATCCGCTTCGGATGGGCGAGCGCCTTGAAGATTTCGTCGGTAGCCGTTTCAGTCATGTCGGTATATCGCGAATGAACGAACATCATATCGGTTTCTCGCGATATATGAAGGCGCGCACAGCGTTACAAGGGAGGGATAAAAAAAGAGGGCCTCAAGCAATGCCTGGGCCCTTTCAGGTTTGAAGGTCCATGGACCTCCAGAGGGGAACAGCCGGCGCGCGGCAGGGGAGGGAAAACCGCGTTTGCGCCGACTACAATAGATATGGCGCGGCGATGGCCCGCTTCAAGGCCGATGCCGGAATTTTATGGGAAGGCGAAGATACGGTCGGCACCCATGCGGGAAACGCAAGGCAAAAAAAGAGGGCCGCAAGATTAACCTGGGCCCTTATAGTTTTGAAGGTAATAAAACCTCCAGAGGGGAACAGCTGCTGCGGTGGCACTGGGAGGAAAAAGCCACCAAAGTGCATCAGCTGAGGGTGATATGGTGGTTTTCACCGCCAACATCAACCGATGAATGTGCATGACAGCCATGCAACAGGTGCAGACCTTGGCGGATTCCCTCAGAAGTTCCAGTTTCTTGCCTTGGCCACGATGAAGTCGCGGAAAACCTTGAGCTTTGCGGCGTTCTTCATCTCGCTCGGGTAGCAGAAATAGGTGTCGAAGGAGGGAATGTCGGCGCTGACCGGAAGCTGGAGCAGGCCGGGATCCCGGCCGACGATATAGTCGGGCAGCATCGCGACGCCGATGCCGAGCAGGCAGGCGCGCTTGATGGAGGTCTGGCTGTTGATTTGCAGCACCGAGGGACGCGGGTTGTCGGAATCGCGGCCCGCGATTTCCAGCCAGTTCACATCGAGCAGATAGGCGGGCGCCGGCTCGCCGAACGTGATGATCTTGTGCTTGTCGAGATCGTCGACCGACTGCGGCTCGCCGTAGCGGTTGATATAGGAGGGCGCGGCATAGACATGCATGTGCACGGTAAAGAGCTTGCGCTGGATGAGGTCCGATTGCTGCGGTTCGCGCAGCCGGATGGCGCAATCGGCGTGGCGCATGTTCACATCCAGCTCCTCGTTGTCGAGGATTAGCTGCACCTGCATGTCGGGATAGAGCGCGAGGAATTCCTGGATCTTGTCGGTCAGCCACCCCTGGCCGAGGCCGACCGTCGTGGTGATGCGCAGCTTGCCGCTCGGCTTTTCCGTGTTCTCGGTCAGCTGCACGCGCACGCTTTCGAGCTTCATCAGAACCTCGTGGGCGGTGCGATAGAGAATCTCTCCCTGCTCGGTGAGGATGAGGCCGCGCGCATGGCGATGGAAGAGCTTTATCCCGACGTCCTGTTCGAGCGAGCTTACCTGCCGGCTGATTGCCGATTGCGACAGATGCAGCCTGTCGGCGGCATGCGTGAATGAACCGGCTTCGGCCGCGGCATGGAAGATCCGCAGCTTATCCCAATCGAGCGACATTCTGTCCCCCATGTGTCCTCCTGGCGGAAAAGCCGTGCGGCCCGCCTGGTTGCTGATCCTGCTGTTCCCACGTGGGCGGTCGGAATGATTCCCGCCGCCCTTGTTGGCGGCTTCTATTCGGCCGCAATTGCGACAGGCCTATGGCCCGCCAGATACTTTTCGGATTCCAGCGCGGCCATGCAGCCCATGCCGGCGGCGGTGACGGCCTGACGGTAGATATCGTCGGCGACATCGCCGGCCGCGAAGACGCCGGGCACGTCGGTGGCGGTCGAGCCGGGCGCCGTCCACAGATAGCCGCTCGGCTTCAGCCGCAGCTTGTCCTTGAACAGTTCGACTGCCGGCGCATGGCCGATGGCCACGAAGACGCCGTCGGTCGCCATGTCGCGAATCTCGCCGGTCTTCGTGTTGCGCAGGCGCACGCCGTTGACGGCGGCCGGCATCGGCGGCTTCGCCTCGCCGCCCAGATATTCGATGACTTCGTGATCCCAGAGCAGGGAGACGTTTTCTTTCGCGAAGAGACGTTCCTGAAGGATCTTCTCCGAGCGCAGGCTGTCACGGCGGTGGACCAGCGTCACCGTCTTTGCGAGATTGGAAAGATAGAGCGCTTCCTCGACGGCCGAATTGCCGCCGCCAACGACGATCACGTCCCTGTTGCGATAGAAGAAGCCGTCGCAGGTGGCGCAGGCCGAGACGCCAAATCCCTGGAACTTCTGCTCCGATTCGATGCCGAGCCATTTGGCCTTCGCGCCGGTGGCGATGATGAGCGCATCGGCGGTCCATTCCGCCCCGCTGTCGGTGGTGATGCGGAAGGGGCGCACGTCGAGATCGACGCCGGTCACGAGATCGTTGACGATCTCCGCGCCGACATTTTGCGCCTGCTTCAGCATCTGCTCCATCATCCAGGGACCCTGGACCGGATCGGCGTAGCCCGGATAGTTCTCCACGTCGGTGGTGATCGTGAGCTGGCCGCCCTGCTCCAGACCGGCGATCAGCACCGGCTCCAGCATGGCGCGGGCGGTATAGATGGCGGCGGTATAACCGGCGGGGCCGGAGCCGATGATCAGCACCTTGACGTGGCGCGCGGACATGGTCATTCCTTCCGGGACGCTTCTCGTCCCCATTATCGTCCGCCGACGCATGGCGCGCCGGGCGGAAAATCTGCTGGATTGGCGTTCGCTCCCATTTAGGGGAGGCAGGGCCGGAGTTTCAAGTGTGCAACCGCCTTTGCCAACAGTCCCGCGCCGCCGCGTGACATATTTGTGCCTTTACTCGTAAGAATATTGCGTGGATCGAGCGATTCACATCATATCCGGTCGTCATCAGGAAAGGTTCGTATCCCGCACATGTTTCGCGCAGAACTCGACGCCATCGATATCCGCATCCTCAAGGAACTCCAGGCCGACGGGCGCATGACCAATGTGGAACTGGCCGCGCGCGCCGGTATTTCTGCGCCCCCGTGCCTGCGCCGCGTGCGCAAGCTGGAGGAGGCGGGCATTATCGAGGGCTATGCGGCAATCCTCAACGCCCCGTCGCTCGGCTACGATCTCGTCGCGTTCTGCATGATCGGCCTGAAGCACCAGTCGGAGGCCAATCTCAAGGCCTTCGCGACGGCGACGACCGGATGGCCGATCGTGCGCCAGGCCTGGATGGTGTCGGGTGAAAGCGATTTCCTGCTGCATTGCGTGGCCAGGAATCTTTCCCGCTTCCAGGACTTCGTCATCGAGGAACTGGCCGCCAACGCGCAGGTCGACACGGTGCGCACGATGCTGACGATCCGGCAGGTGAAGAAGGCGGGGCTGGTGGAATTGTAAATCGTAAGGAGAGAGGCAGGAGCCTCCCGCCTCATTCCGCAAGGCCGATGCTTTCCCAGGTAACGGGCGTGTTGCGGCGGACCGGCAGCGCCGCCGTCCGGCCGAGGACGCGGTCGAGATGCTTCGGCGCGAGGCCGAAGCCGGGCCGGACGCTGCGCACCATTTCCGCGGTGATGGTTTCTCCGGCGTCGATATCCGTCACGAAATAGAGCGAACGGCGGAACTGGACATTGCCCTGCTCGCTCGACTTGCGGGCATAGTTGACGCCGCCGAGCGCGCTCCAGGCGGTCTTGCAGCCGTGGACCAGCGCCGCCATTTCCGCCGGTTCCAGCGAGAAGCTGTCGTCCGGGCCGCCGCCCGAGCGATCGAGCGTGAAATGTTTTTCCACGATGGACGCGCCAAGGGCGACAGCGGCGATGGCGGTGACATTGTCGAGCGTGTGGTCGGAAAGGCCGGTCACCAGCCCGAAGCGTTCGATCATGTCCGTGACGGTGCGCAGATTGTAGTCTTCGGCCGGGGCGGGATAGCCGCTCACGCAATGGAGGACGGCGATCTCCCTGCCGCCGCCGTCGCGCGCCGCTTCGATGGCCTCGCCGATCTCCTCCGCGTCGGCCATGCCGGTCGAGATGATCAGCGGCTTGCCGGTGGAGGCGGCATAGCGGATCAACGGCAGGTCCACCGCCTCGAAGGAGGCGATCTTGTAGGCTGGCGCGCCCAGGTCTTCGAGAAGGTCGATGGCGGTCGTATCGAAGGGCGAGGAGAAGATGGTGATGCCGAGCGCCCGCGCCCGCTCGAACAGCGGCTTGTGCCAGTCCCACGGCATATGGGCCTTCTCATAGAGCTTGTAGAGGGTCTCGCCGTCCCACAGGCCGCCGCGAATCTGGAAGTCCTCGCCGTCGCTGTCGAGCGTGATGGTGTCGGGGCGGTAGGTCTGTAGTTTGACGGCGTCCGCGCCGGCCTTCTTCGCTTCCTCCACGATGGCGAGCGCCGTCTCCAGCCTGCCGTTGTGATTGGCCGACAGTTCGGCGATCACATAGGGGGAACGATCCGGTCCGATTTCGCGACCGTCGATGGTTATCCGCTTCGTCATGGCGTCATCCTCGCTGGCTTTCCTGCCATTCGTTTTTCAATAGGCCGAACAGCACGAGATCGTGCCAGCCGGCTCCGTCGAAGAAGTGCCGCCGCAGCCGTCCTTCCTCGGTGAAACCGAGCGCCTCGTGCAGGCGGATCGACGCGGCATTGCCGCCGAGCGCCTGGCCGCACAGCCGCTGGTAGCCGAGACGGCCGAAAGCCTCGGCAAGCGCCGCGCGGCCGAGCCGGCGGCCCGTGCCCTTCGGTGCGTCCGGCGCGGTGTAAAAGCCCCAGTCGGCAACGCCTGCCGAAAGGGACGGGGTGAACTGCACGAACCCTTTTGCCGTTCCCTCGCACTCGAAGACCAGCAGCGCGCGGCCGGGATCGTCCCGGTGGCGGTTGAACCATTCGCGATGCGCCCCGGCGGTGATTTCCTGCCGGGTGAGCATATAGTCGCGCACGGAGGGATGATTGCGCCAGCTGCGGACCATTTCCAAATCCGCCGGGGCGAGCGGCCGCAGGATATCGTTCTTCGTCATTCTCCCATCTCGTTCCACAATGCATCCGCCACCCGTGGCGCGCCCAGTCCGTCGACGATGCCGGCGGCGGCGGCGCTCATGGCCGCAAGCCGGCCTTCGGCTCCAAGCTCGGCCATGAGCGCCGGTATCCGCGCGGCCATGTCGTCGGGCGAGCCGATCGTCACGGAAGCGCCCTTCCGCCGGAGTTGCTCGGCGCCGTTGATCTGGTTTTCGGCCATGACCACGACGATACTCGGCAATCCCATCGCGCATCGCTCCCAGGCGGAGCCGCCGCCGCCGCCGATGGCAAGATCGCAATGCGCAAGGAGCGCCGGAATATCGGGCGGATCGACGGCCAGTTCGACCGGGAAGGGCAAGCCTTCCGCCAGCGCCGCCACGGATTTTCGCCATGGCGCCGCAGGGCCGAGGATAACGGTCACTGCAAGGGGCATCAAGGCCGCGCAGGGCGCAAGCGCTTCGAGGGCGCGGGCGGAAAGATTGAGCCTGTCGACACCGCCCATCGACACGAGGATGCGCTCGGGCGTGTTACGGCCGGCGCGCCGGGAAAGCGAGGCCGCCCGGGCGGCGGCGAAGCCGGGGCGCAGCAGCGCATAGGCGGTTCCCAGCAGCAGCCGGGTTCCCGCCGGAACGAGCGGGCGGTAATCGTCCTGCCGGCGGCCGAGCGTCTGGTCGAGGAGCAGGTCGCAGTCATGCGCGCGGTCGGCGAGGTCGTCGATGACCATGAGGCGGCGCGCCAGCGGACGCATGGCCTGCTGCCAGCGCCGGTCGAGCGCGTAGTGATCCATCACCAGCCCGTCGACGCCGCCGGCCAATATGGCCGAGGACCGGGCGATCTCGTCGGCCAGCGGCGCGCCGAGCCAATGGCCATGGGCGGGCTCGGCGGGGCCGCCCTGTCCGGGGGCGCCGGCCGGCAGGCGTTCGAGCCGATAGCCGCGATCCGTCACCAGTTCCGGCGTAAAACCCGGCAGGTCACGGCAGATGAAAGCGATTTTCGCGCCGCGCTGACGCAAGACGTCGGCAAGCGTCAGGCAGCGCATGATGTGGCCGAGGCCGATCTCGGTGGAGGCGTCGGCGCGGAAGACGATGCGTGGGGCCATGGGGTCAGCCCTCCGCCTCGGGTGCGGCCTCCAGCGCTTTGAGCATCAGCTCGGCCTGCCGCCAGTCTTCCGGCGTGTCGATGTCCTGGACACGCGAGCGCGGCATCAGGTGGATCCGCGATTTCGGGCCGAAGATCGGGGTTCCGGCAAGCCAGGCCGAGGTCCGCCCCCAGTAGAACTGGCCGGCGTCGTGATAGGCGGGCTCCAGATCCTGCGACCGGCTGTCCTGATACTGCGGATGGAACATGCCGATCTCGCCCTGCGGGCCGAGGCGGATCGCCCGCTGGATCGGAAAGGCGAACTCCGTGGCGGCGAAGACATAGTCGGCATCGCTTGCGCAAAACAGGTCGTGAGCGGCCCGCAGGTCATCGGCGCGCATGAAGGGCGCGGTGGCATAGATGCAGCAGGCGGCCTCGATCTTCTCGCCGCGATCGAGCATGAACTCCAGCGCATGGCGGATGACCGGGACGGTCGGCGTATGATCGTCGCTGAGTTCGGCGGGCCGGCGGAACGGTACCTCGGCACCCTCGGCAAGAGCGGTGCCGGCGATCGCGTCGTCGTCGGTGGAGATGACGACGCGGTCGAAACACCCGCTTTCGAGCGCGGTGCGGATCGAGCGGACGATCATCGGAACGCCGGCGAAGAGCTTCACGTTCTTCCGGTGAATGCGCTTGGAGCCGCCGCGCGCCGGGATGATGGCGATCTTCATACGGCAAGCGCTTCCTTGAGGGCGTCGACGACACGGACCTGATCGGCCTCGCCGAGCGTCGGGAACATCGGCAGGCTGATCGCGGCGGCGTAATAGGCTTCAGCCTCGGGAAAATCGCCCGGCGCGAAGCCGCGCGCTTCGTAATAGGGCTGCGTATGGACGGGGATGTAATGCAGGTTGACGCCGACGCCACGGGCGCGCAGCCCCTCGAAGACCGCCCGGTGTCCCGGCGCGGCCAGCGTTTCGGCGGCAAGGCGGATGACATAGAGATGCAGCGCCGAGCGGCCGTCGGTCCGGCGCAGCGGCGGCTTCACCGGCAGGCCGGAAAGCAGCGCGTCATAGCGGTCGGCGATGGCGTGGCGGCGGGCGACGTAGTCGTCGACGCGGTTCATCTGGCTGACGCCGAGTGCCGCTTGCAGGTCGGTCATGCGGTAGTTGTAGCCGAGTTCGATCTGCTGGTAATACCAGGGGCCATCGGCCGGCCGGGTCATCAGCCGTTCGTCGCGGGTGACGCCGTGGGAGCGGAAAAGCCGCATGCGTTCGGCGAGTGCGGGATCGTTGGTCATCGCCGCGCCGCCTTCGGCGGTGGTGACGATCTTGACCGGATGGAAGCTGAAGACCGTGATGTCGGAGAAGGCGCAGTTGCCGATGGGCGCGTCGCGGTAGCGTCCGCCGATGGCGTGGGAGGCATCCTCGATCACCCTTACGCCGTAGCGCCGGGCAAGTGCGGCGATCGCCGCCATGTCGCAGGACTGGCCGGTCATATGCACCGGCACGATCACCTTGGGAAGCCGGCCGGCGGCATGGGCCGCCTCCAGCTTCCGCTCCAGAGCGACCGGAGAAAGGTTGAAGGTCTCCGGGTCGATATCGACGAAGTCGACGTCGGCGCCGCAATAAAGGCCGCAATTGGCCGAGGCGACGAAGGTGATCGGCGAGGTCCACAGGAGGTCGCCCGGCCCGAGGCCGAGTGCGAGGCAGGCGATATGCAGGGCGGATGTGGCGGAATTGGCCGCCACGCCGAAAGCCGCGCCGCAATAGTCGGTGAGGGCCTTCTCGAAGCGTTCGACCGCCGGTCCCTGCGTCAGGAAATCGGACTGGAGGGTCTCCACGACCGCGTCGATATCGGCCTGGGAAATGTCCTGGCGGCCGTAAGGTATCATCAGATCGCCCCGATCTTGTCCCGGTTGGCGCTGATCCAGGCTTGCAACGCCTCGACGCTCATCCAGTCCTTGTTGTTGTCGGACGTGTAGCTGAACCCTTCGGGCACCCGCACGCCGTCCTTGATCCGCTCGCTCGTCTCGTACCAGTTGTTGATGGCCGGAAGGATCTTGAAATGCTCCGGATATTCGAACGTGTAGTGAGCGTCTTCCTCGCCGATCATCTGTTCGTGCAGCTTTTCGCCGGGGCGGATGCCGACGATCTTCTGGCGGGCCTCCGGGGCGACCGCGCGGGCGAGGTCGGAGACCTTCATGGAGGGGATTTTCTTGACGTAGATCTCGCCGCCCTCCATGTCGGAGAAGGCGTGCCACACCAGTTCCACGCCCTGTTCCAGGCTGATCATGAAGCGGGTCATGCGCTCGTCGGTGATCGGCAGTTCGCCCTTGTCGCGGATCGACAGGAAGAAGGGGATGACCGAACCGCGCGATCCCATGACGTTGCCGTAGCGCACCACGGCGAAACGGGTGTCATGGCCGCCGGCATAGGCATTGCCGGAAACGAACAGTTTGTCGGAGGCGAGCTTGGTGGCGCCGTAGAGATTGACCGGGCTCGACGCCTTGTCGGTGGAAAGGGCCACGACGCGGCGGATCTTGCGGTCGATACAGGCGTCGATCAGGTTCATCGCGCCGTTGATGTTCGTCTTGACGCATTCGAAGGGATTGTATTCGGCCGTCGGGACGATCTTGGTGGCCGCCGCATGAACGACGAATTCGACGCCGTCGAGCGCACGGTAGAGCCGTTCCTTGTCGCGCACGTCGCCGATGAAGAAGCGCACGCGCGGATCGTTCTGGAACTTCTTGGCCATCTCCCACTGCTTCATCTCGTCGCGCGAATAGATGACGATCCGCTTGGGATTGTATTTGGCGAGCGTCATCGGAACGAAGGCGTTGCCGAACGACCCCGTCCCTCCCGTTACAAGAATGGATTTACCTTCTAGCATTGATTTCGTACCTGTTCTGGCCCTTTCGGGCGGTGTTTGCCAAACGTTCCAGAGCGGTTCCTGTTTTCACAGGGCCGGTAGAGCCGCTCTGTCTCTTTGCCCTGGCCGCATTTCCGGACGCAAAACCGCTGCGACTAAAACCGCTGCGCACTTTTGCTTGAACTGATCTATTGCGGCGTTGCGCCGGTAAGGTCAAGCGCTTGGCGTCCGGGCGGCGGGTGGCTGCGGAGCGGGTTCAGGCCTGGCCGGGCGACTGTTGCAGCAGGAACGTTTCGATTTCCTCGGCCGCTCTCGTCAGGTTCCTGTCCAACTGGCCGAATTGCGTCAGAACGCCCTCGCCGAACGCTCCGGGCCGCCGGAGGCTTTCGATGAAGGCTTCCGCGTCCTCCAGGCCGGCGATCTGCGGAAGTTGCCCGAACAGCGGGGTCTCCTCGGCGAAGACGGCCGTCGGCTTGTCCCGATAGAGACAGTCGAGCACCGTCGTGGAGACCGGCGAGATCATACCGTCCACGACATCGAGCGCGTCATGGATGGTGAAGCCCTTCATGGGGCCGGAATATTGATGTGAAAACATGACATTATCATGTTTCTTACGCAAGGAGCGATCATGCATGCGGTGGTTGCGGCGAACCTTGCCGCGATGCGAGCGGATAACGATACCGAGGTCGGGATGGCGGCTGAGGAGGGTGTCGACCATATCGTAGAAATGATCGATGTGGTCCTTCTGGAAGCGCCCCAGCCCCCAGCGGAACGACTGGCAGATGAGAAGCCGCCGGCTGTAGCGCTCCATCCACGAGGTGAGTTCCGGCGACAGCGCCTTTGGCGGCAGGACATGCTGCTTGGTGAAGCCGACCGGCCGGATCCGGGCCGCCGTTTCGGCTTCGAAGAACACGCGATTTTCTCCAAGCGGCTCCCAGAACAGGATGAGACTGGAGTAGAAACGCATGGGGTCGGCGATCCAGCGGGCATTGACGCCCCGCTGGTAAGCCCCGTGCTGAAGGAAGATCGCCGGCTTGCCGACGCGCACCACATGCTTGCTACGCAATTTGCGTGTGGTCGTGTCCCAGAGAGGATCGGCGATGCCGAGAACGGCGTCGGCGTCGCGCATCGGCTGGCCGAACAGGAATTTCATCCGCAGTTTCGACGCGGCGACGGGCGTGTGCCCGTAATGCCGGAACGTCTGTTCGAGCCGGGGCTCCTTGCGCAGCAGCTTCGAATAGATCACCGTCCGCACGTCGATCCGGCCGCGGGCCTCGAGCACGGCGAGTACCGGGTAAAGGCTCTCGAAATCCGGCATGCCGTTGATATAGGTGAGCAGCACGGGTTTGCGCGCCATTCCCGGTCTCTCCACTGCTATTGCGGGCCACTGCTATTGCGGGCCGGTGAGGCCTATCCCCAGTTCACTTCGAGGATTTCGTAGGCTCTGGAGCCGCCGGGAGCGTTGACTTCGATCGAATCGCCGACTTCCTTGCCGATCAGCGCGCGCGCGATGGGCGAGGAGATGGAGATGCGGCCTTCCTTCACATCGGCTTCCTGGTCGCCGACGATCTGGTAGATCTTTTCCTCGTCGGTGTCCTCGTCGACGATCTTCACCTTCGCGCCGAATTTCACCTTCGAACCGGACATGCGGGAAAGATCGATGACTTCCGCACGCGCCACGAAGTCCTCGAGTTCGGAAATCCGGCCCTCGTTGTGGCTCTGCGCTTCCTTGGCGGCATGGTATTCGGCGTTTTCCGAAAGGTCGCCATGAGCGCGCGCCTCGGAGATCGCCTCGATGATGCGAGGGCGCTCCTCCTGCTGACGCCAGCGAAGCTCTTCCTGTAGCTTGACGAACCCACCGTGGGTCATCGGAACCTTTTCAACCATGTTTCCTGTCCTTAGTCCGCAGCGTCGGGTCCGGGGGCCATACGCACGCAAAAGAAAACGGTCCCCGGAGAAACCCCCGGAACCGTTGAAAGCATTCAAACGCCGCTTATAACAGATATCGCGGAGCGAAAGCCAGATGTTTCGCTCCGCGGCGGCCCGTTAGAAATAGGCCTGCAAGGGGCGAACTTCAAGCTGGCCCTGCTTCAGCGCGAGGATTGCGTGGGCGGCGGATTCCGCGCCTGCGACCGTCGTGTAATAGGGCACCTTCTGCATCAGCGCGGCCCGGCGCAGCGACTTGGAGTCCGAGATCGCCTTGGAGCTGTCGGTGGTGTTGAAGACCAGGCTCACCTGACGGTTGCGGATGGCGTCCTCGACATGCGGGCGGCCTTCCTGCACCTTGTTGACCTTGGTGGCTTCGATGCCGTTTTCCCCGAGGAAGCGGGCGGTCCCCGACGTTGCGAGCACCCGGAAGCCGATTTCGGTCAGCATGCGGACCGAGGGCAGGATGCGATCCTTGTCCTCGTCGCGCACGGAGACGAAGACCGCGCCGTCACGCGGCAGGTCGACGCCGGCGCCGAGCTGCGACTTGGCGAAGGCCAGCGCGAAATCGGTGTCGAGGCCGATGACCTCGCCCGTCGAGCGCATTTCGGGCCCAAGCAGCGTATCGACACCCGGGAAGCGGGCGAAGGGGAAGACGGCTTCCTTGACGGCGATATGCTTCAGGTTGCGCGGATCGGGCTTCTCGCCATAGGCGGAGATCGCCGCGTCGAGCGCCTCGCCGGCCATGACGCGGGCGGCGATCTTGGCGATCGGCGCGCCGATGGCCTTGGCGACGAACGGCACGGTGCGCGAGGCGCGCGGGTTGACCTCCAGCACATAGATGGTGCCGTCCTTGATGGCGTATTGCACGTTCATCAGGCCGCCGACATTCAGCGCCTTCGCGAGCGCCTCGGTCTGGCGCTCCAGTTCGTCGACGATTTCCCGGGACAGGGTGCGCACCGGCAGCGAGCAGGCCGAATCGCCGGAATGGATGCCGGCTTCCTCGATATGCTCCATGATGCCGGAGACGAAAACGTTCTCGCCGTCGCAAAGCGCGTCGACGTCGACTTCCGTGGCGTTGCTCAGGTAGCTGTCGAAGAGCAGCGGGTTCTTGCCGAGCAGGGTGTTGATCTGGCCGGTCTTGTCGGCCGGGTAGCGCTGCTTGATGTCTTCCGGCACCAGTTCCGGAACCGTGTCGAGCAGGTAGCTCTGGAGCTGGGTTTCCGAATGGAGGATCTGCATGGCGCGGCCGCCGAGAACATAGGACGGACGCACGACCAGCGGAAAACCGATCTCGGCGGCGACGAGGCGGGCCTGTTCGACGGAATAGGCGATGCCGTTGTTCGGCTGGGTGAGGTCGAGCTTTTGCAGGAGCTTCTGGAAGCGGTCGCGATCCTCGGCAAGGTCGATCATGTCCGGCGCGGTGCCGAGGATCGGGATGCCGTTCTTTTCAAGCGCTTCGGCGAGCTTGAGGGGGGTCTGGCCGCCGAATTGCACGATGACGCCGACCACGTCGCCCTTCGTCTGCTCGGCCTTCAGGATCTCGATGACGTCTTCCGCCGTCAGCGGTTCGAAGTAGAGGCGGTCGGACGTATCGTAGTCGGTCGAGACCGTCTCCGGATTGCAGTTGATCATGATCGCTTCATAGCCGGCGTCCTTCAGCGCGAAGGCGGCATGGCAGCAGCAATAGTCGAATTCGATGCCCTGGCCGATGCGGTTCGGGCCACCGCCGAGGATGACGATCTTCTTGCGGTCGGAAATGCCCGCCTCCGAGCGGGTCGAGCCGGCGAAGGGCGTTTCGTAGGTGGAATACATATAGGCGGTGGGCGAAGCGAATTCCGCCGCGCAGGTGTCGATGCGCTTGAAGACCGGCCGCACGTCGAGACGGTTGCGCAGTTCCGCCACCTCCTTCGGCCGCTTGCCCGTCAGCGTGGCGAGGCGGGCGTCGGAAAAGCCCATGGCCTTCAGCATCCGCAGGTTTTCGGCGTCTTCCGGCAGGCCGTGCTCGCGGATACGCGCTTCCATGTCGACGATCGCCTTGAACTGGGCGATGAACCACGGATCGATCTTGGAGGATTCGAAGACTTCTTCCGGTGAATGGCCGAGGCGCAGGGCCTGGGCGACCATGCGCAGGCGATCCGGCGTCGGCGTGGAAATGGCGGCGCGGATGGCGTTGCGGTCGTTTCCGTCGCCAAGGCCGGGGATCTCGATCTCGTCGAGGCCGGTGAGGCCGGTTTCGAGGCCGCGCAGCGCCTTTTGCAGCGATTCGGCAAAGGTGCGGCCGATGGCCATGACCTCGCCGACCGACTTCATGGCGGTCGTCAGCGTCGGCTGCGCGCCGGGGAATTTCTCGAAGGCGAAACGCGGGATCTTGGTGACGACATAGTCGATGGAAGGCTCGAAGGAGGCCGGCGTCGCGCCGCCGGTGATGTCGTTTTCAAGCTCGTCGAGCGTGTAGCCGATCGCCAGCTTGGCGGCCACCTTGGCGATCGGGAAGCCCGTCGCCTTGGAGGCGAGCGCCGAGGAACGCGAGACGCGCGGGTTCATCTCGATGACCACGAGGCGGCCGTTCTTCGGGTCGACGGCGAACTGCACGTTCGAGCCGCCGGTCTCCACGCCGATCTCGCGCAACACCGCGATGGAGGCGTTGCGCATGATCTGGTATTCCTTGTCCGTCAGCGTCAGCGCCGGGGCGACGGTGATCGAATCGCCCGTATGCACGCCCATCGGATCGACGTTCTCGATGGAGCAGATGATGATGCAGTTGTCCGCCTTGTCGCGGACGACCTCCATCTCGTACTCCTTCCAGCCGAGCACCGATTCCTCGATCAGCACTTCCGTCGTCGGCGATGCGTCGAGGCCGCCTGACACGATGTCGAAGAACTCCGAGCGATTGTAGGCGATGCCGCCGCCGGTGCCGCCGAGCGTGAAGGAGGGGCGGATGATCGCCGGCAGGCCGATTTCGTCCAGCGCCTGTGCGGCGATCGCCATGGCGTGGCTCATGTAACGCTGCTTGCGGTCGGTTTCGCCGAGGTTCCACCGGTTTTCCAGTTCGTCGAGCGCGTTGTCGAGCGCCTCGCCGGACAGGTCGGCCTTGAGCTTCGCCCGCTCGGCCTCATGGCTCTTGCGATCCTGATCCTTGATGTCCGTGGCGTTGGCCAGCACGGATTTCGGCGTTTCGAGCCCGATGCGGGCCATCGCCTCGCGAAACAGCGCCCGGTCCTCGGCCATGTCGATGGCTTCCGGCTTCGCGCCGATCATCTCGACGTTGTAGCGGTCGAGCACGCCCATGCGCTTGAGCGAGAGGGCGGTGTTGAGCGCCGTCTGGCCGCCCATGGTCGGCAGCAGCGCGTCGGGGCGCTCCTTGGCGATGATCTTCGCCACGACTTCCGGGGTGATCGGCTCGACATAGGTCGCGTCGGCAAGACCCGGGTCGGTCATGATCGTCGCCGGATTGGAGTTGACGAGGATGACGCGATAGCCTTCCTCCTTCAGCGCCTTCACCGCCTGGGTGCCGGAATAGTCGAATTCGCAGGCCTGGCCGATGACGATCGGCCCCGCGCCGATGATGAGGACCGATTTCAAATCTTGGCGCTTGGGCATCTTTTCTATCCGTTCTTGTCGCTTTGGCCGCGCGCGCGGAAAACCGGCCGTGGTGGGAGGATCACCGGCCGGGCGCGCATTTATGGTCTTTCAAGGCTAGAAGCGGCTTATAGGCAAATGCCGTGCCGAGCGGAACCCCGAAAATTGGCGAATCGACAGGAAAATGCGTCGACGGCGCCCTGCGGGGAAAACGGTGGCGGCGAGCACGGCCGGGGATGGCGGCCTTCTTCTAGGCAAGTCCCGGCATCACCAGCACCTTGATCTCGCCCGGGCGGGGCGGGTTGGCGATGGCGTCGGGCAGGTCGGCAAGGCCGATGCAGCGCGAGACCAGACGGTCGACCTCGATTGCGCCGGAGGCGATGAGCGCGGCGGCGCGGCCATGGACGAAGGGATTGAGGAAGGAGGTCAGCAGCTTCACCTCGCGGAAAAGCAGGTCGAAAGGCTCGATCTCCACCGTTTCGCCTTGCGGCAGAACGCCGAGAAGGACGACCGTGCCGCCGCTGCGGGCAAGTTTGGGAGCCTGCCGCACCGTTTCGGCGACGCCTGCGCATTCGAACACGATATCCGCGCCGCCCGGCAGAAGGCCGTCCGGGCCGGCGATGCCCGGCACGATATCCTGCGCGGCGGGGTCGAAGGAGCCTGTCGCGCCGATCTCTTCGGCAAGCGAGCGACGCACGGCCTGACGGGTCGCGAGGATGACGGAACCGGCGCCGGCAAGCCGCGCGAGCTGCACCGTGAGCATGCCGATGACCCCGCCGCCGAGCACGACGACGGATGCGCCCGCCCGGATTTCCGCCTTGTCGACGGCGTGCAGGCAGCAGGCCAGCGGCTCGCAGAAGGCGCCCCGTTCCGGCGGCAGCGACAGCGGCAGTTCGTAAGCCTGATTTTCAGGAACGGTCACATGCTCGGCAAAGCCGCCGTCGCGGTGGATGCCGATGGCGACCAGGTTTTCGCAGAGGTTCACACGTCCGCGCCGGCATTGCGCGCAGCCGCCGCAGGCGATGTTCGGGTCGCCCGTCACCCGCATGCCGGCGCGGAAGCGGGTGACGCCCGCGCCCGTTGCCTCGACGATGCCGGAAAATTCGTGGCCGAGCGTGACGGGTGGCCGGGAGGGGAATTCGCCGCGGAAAAGATGACGGTCGGTGCCGCAGATGCCCGCCGCCTCAATGCGCACCAGCAGTTCGCCCGGCCCGGGAACGGGTGTTTCCACCTCGCGCACGAAAAAGCTGCCGTTTCCTTCCAGCCGGCCTGCCAGCATCATATCCTCCCCCGGTTTCCCGCCGACCATAGGAGCGGGAAGGGCGGCGGCGGTCAAGTTCCCGTCCGGGCGTTCCCTCAGGCGAGGTTGCGCCGGCGGGCCAGTTCTGCCTCGGTCGGCTGGTCGAATTCGAAGGAGCCGGTGGTGACGGCGCCGTCGCGACGGTAGTGGCCGATGGTGATGCCGTTCGGCGTCGCCTGCGACGCGACGAGCCTCATCCCGACGGGCATGCTTTCCTCGCCGAACAGCCGCTTGCCCTTGCCGAGGATCAGCGGGAAGGTGAAGAGGTGGATTTCGTCGACGAGATCGTGCGCAAACAGGCTCTTCAGGAAGTCCGTCGATCCCTGCGTCAGGAGATCCGGTCCGTCGCCGGCCTTCAGGGCGCGCACGGCGGCCACGGCGTCCGGCAGGAGCAGGCTGCTGTTTTGCCAGTCCGCCACGAAATCCGCGTTGCGGGTCGCGACATATTTATGGATCCTGTCGAAGAGAGAGCCGATAGGATCCTCCGGTCCGGCGTAAGGCCAATGGGCCGCGAAGATATCATAGGTCTTGCGGCCGAGCAGGAGATCGAAAGGCCGCGCGAAAAGCGCGTCGATGGCAGCCCCGAGGGTGTCGTCGAAAAGCGGCGCCACCCAGCCTCCGAAGCGGAAACCGCCGACCGGATCCTCTTCCGGTCCTCCAGGCGCCTGCATGACGCCGTCAAGGCTCACGAATGCGCCGACTACGATCTTTCTCATCGTGATTCTCCTCGTTTGTTCGGGTTGGTCCCGGGAAAAGACGTTCGGGCCGTCCGTGTTCCGGTAGGACAGAATAAAAATAGCCGAAATCCTGTCCCGTAGCTGCCGCTCCGGTTTCCGTTTCCTCCAGCGGTTTTCATTTTGCCTGGCGATGCGCCTCGCCTATAAGTCGAGGGGAACGAAATCGAAACCGGAACGTTCGTCGGCAAGCAGTGCGAGGGAGAGCGTCATGGAATGGAAGGGTCGCCGCCAGTCAGGCAATATCGAGGACAGGCGCGGGGCCGGGCCTTCCGCGGGCGGCCGCAATCCCTTCGGACGGGGCGGCGGTTTCCGCATTCCGATGGGGACGGGCGGCGCGCGGCGGGCCGGCGGCGGTTTCAGCTTCGGTACGATCATCTTTCTGGTCGTCGTCTATTTCATCTTCAAGTCCATGGGAATCGACCTGCTTCAGGTGCTGGGCGAGGGCGGCACGGCCAATACGCCCGGCTTCGAGCAGACTGAAACGGCCAGCCGGCGTTCCTCGCCGCAGGAAGAAGAGACGAAGGCCTTCATGGCGACGGTGCTCGCCGAGACGGAAGACACCTGGAACGGCATCTTCAAATCCTCGGGCGTCACCTATCAGGAGCCGAAGATGGTGCTCTTTTCCGGTTCGGTGCAGTCGGCCTGCGGTTTCGCCTCGGCGGCCTCCGGCCCGTTCTATTGCCCCGGCGACAGCAAGGTCTATCTCGACATGAGCTTCTTCGACGAACTGGCCCGCAAGTTCGATGCGGCCGGTGATTTCGCACAGGCCTATGTCGTGGCGCATGAGGTCGGCCATCATGTGCAGAACCTGACCGGCGTCCTGCCGCGCTTCAACCAGCAGCGCCGTTCGATGAGCGAAGCCGAGGCGAACCGCATGTCGGTGCGCGTCGAATTGCAGGCGGATTGCTATGCCGGCGTCTGGGGACATTATACGCAGCAGAAGGGCCTGCTGGAGAGCGGGGATCTGGAGGAGGCGCTAAACGCCGCCACGCAGATCGGCGACGACACGCTGCAAAAGCGCATGCAGGGCTATGTGGTGCCGGAAAGTTTCAATCACGGCACGTCCGAACAGCGGCGGCGCTGGTTCAAGCGCGGTTTCGACAGCGGCCGTGTCGGCGATTGCGATACGTTCGCCGGCGATATCTGAGCCGGCGGGCGTATCAGGCGTCCGGCGTGGCGGCTGCGGGCAGAGCCGGACTTGCCGCCTTGCGCGGAAGGAGCATGTCGCGGGCGGCAATGAGCGCGCCGGCGACGATGAGGCCGCAGGCAAGCGCCACCGACCAGTGGAAAGCGCCATAGCCGAAGGCCAGCAGCGCGACGACGGACAGGAGGGGCGCGGCATAGGAAAGCGCGCCGAGCACCATGATGTCGCCGTGCTTGCATCCCCAGTCCCAGGCATAGAAGCCGGCGCCCAGCGGAACAGTCCCGAGGACGGCGATCGCGGCCCATTGCGAGGGGGCGGCCGGCCAGACGGTTTCCTCCAGCCCGAGATGCAGCAGGAAGGCGACGGCGGCGGTGACGAGGCAATAGCCGGCCACCATATCCACCGGCGCGCTTCCGAAGCGGCGGGACAGAACGGAATAGCCGGACCACACGAAGGCGCAGAAGAAGGCGATCAGATGGCCCGGCATGAGGCCGCCGGCAAGGCCGACGCTGCCGCCCCGGGTGATGATCGCCACCGCGCCCGAAAGCCCGAGCACCACGCCGAGGACATGCTGCGCCTTCAGCCTTTCTCCCGGCAGAAGGGACGCGAAGACGACGATCAGCAGCGGCCAGAGATAGGCGATCAGGCTGACCTCGACCGGCGGTGCGGCCTGGATCGCGAAGAAATAGGCGCAGTGATAGATGCAAAGGCCCGAGACACCGAGCGCCCAGGCCTGCCAGGGCTGGCGGAGCGCCTTCATGGCGCCGGGTCGGAACGGCCAGCTCGCCACCCCGGCCATGCCGCCGAGAAAGAAGGTCATGGCGGCCAGCTGGAACGGCGGCACCGGGCCTGCGGCCGTCGACAGAAGCGCAAGGAAAGACCAGGTGAGGATGGCGAGGAAACCGATGAGGGTCGAGATGGATCTGGACATGCAGTAACCGCAGTGGCGTGAAGGAAACGATTGGCGACGGCCGGAAGGACTATTGCATGATCGCGCTTGCCGCCACGATGCGATTGCAGCTTTCCCTGTCGCGTTCAGGCCAAGAGCACCTAACCAAACCTCGTGGAGTCGGCTGGCCGGTTCTTTTCGTCGCCCGCGGTGTCGCCAAACCTCGCCGATGCCTCCGGCATCGACTGCGGCCGGCTCCTTGCAGGCGAATGAAAACTCCTCGGCCATCCTCCGCCCTAAGGTTTGGTTAGGTGCTCTATATCCGCCCGGTGTTTCGGCAGGTCTGATCGGATCATCAAATCTATTGGATTGATTGCGGCGCAAAGATGTGATCCGAACGGCCGGAAAGGCGGGACCATCATGGACAATCCGGCGATCCTTCGTGAAGACAACAGTTGGGCCGCCCATTTCCGGGCGACGCTGACGCTCGGTATACCGCTGATCGGCGCGCAGCTCGCGCAACTCGGCATCCACACCACCGACGTGGTGATTCTCGGACGGCTGGGCGCGGCGCATCTCGGCGCCATCGTTCTGGCGGGCCAGTTCTTCTTCACCGTGTTCATCTTCGGCTCCGGCTTCGCCAATGCGGTGATGCCGATGGTGGCGCATGCCTACGGCCGCGGCGACAGGATTTCGGTGCGCCGGGCGGTGCGCATGGGCATGTGGGTGTCGATCCTTTACGCGGTGCTGATGATCCCGCTTTTCTATCACGCCGAGGGCATCCTGCTTGCGGCCGGCCAGCGGCCGGAAGTGGCGAAGCTTGCAGGCGATTATCTCGCCATCGCCCAATGGGGCCTTGCGCCGGCGCTGCTCTTCATGACCCTGCGCGGCCTCGTCAGCGCCCACGGGCAGGCGGCCATCGTGCTTTATCTGACGGTGATCGTCCTCATCGCCAATGCAATCTTCGCCTATGCGCTGGTATTCGGCCATTTCGGCTTTCCGGCGCTCGGCATGGAAGGCGCGGCCATCGTTTCCTTCGGGGTCAACACGCTGAGCTTCGTGCTGATGGTCATCTATATCCAGCGTCGACCCGAGCTCCGCAGCTACGAGCTTTTCGTCCGTTTCTGGCGGCCGGACTGGCAGGCCTTCCGCGAGGTGCTGATGCTCGGCCTGCCGATCGGCCTGACGGTGCTTGCCGAAACGACGCTGTTTGCCGCAGCCTCGCTGCTGATGGGCAATATCGGCACGCTGGAGCTTGCCGCCCATGGCATCGCGCTGCAACTGGCGTCCATAGCCTTCATGATTCCGCTCGGGCTGGCGCAGGCCGGAACGGTGCGCGTCGGTGTCGCCCACGGGCGGGGCGACGGGCTGGGGCTGGCGCGCGCCTCCTGGGCGGTGGTGGCGGTCACGGTTGTCGTGGCGGTTTGCGGCGGCCTGCTCTTCGCGACGATGCCGACGACGCTGGCCGCCATCTTCCTCGACAAGGGCGGCAGCGATTCGGCGGCCGTTCTGGCGATCGCCGGCCCGTTCGTGGTGATCGCCGGTATTTTCCAGCTCGTCGATGCGCTTCAGGCGATCGCCGCCGGCCTGCTGCGCGGCTTGAAGGACACGCGGGTGCCCATGCTGCTTGCGCTGGTTTCCTATTGGCCGATCGGTTTCGTCTGTGCCTGGGGGCTCGCCTTCCCGATAGGGCTCGGCGGCATCGGCGTGTGGATCGGCTTCCTGAGCGGCCTTGCCACGGCTTCCGTGCTGCTCAACTGGCGTTACTACCGGATGGCGCGCGGGATCATCGCGGAGATGGCGTCCTGACGAAAGCGGGCGGCTGCGGACATCCGGGAAGGATCTGAAAAAGATATGGCCCCCTTTCCGGTCGGAAAGGGGGCCGCAAGGCCGGAATTCGGAAAAGGGGTCTGCCGCTTCAGGCGTGTTCGGCAATGGCGGGCTCGCCCTTGCGCTCGCGCACGAGATTGATGAAACGGCGGAAGAGGTAATGGCTGTCCTGCGGGCCGGGGGATGCTTCCGGATGATGCTGGACGGAGAAGATCGGCTTGCCAAGGACGCGCAGGCCGCAATTGCTGCCGTCGAACAGCGAGACATGGGTTTCCTCCACACCCTCCGGCAGCGATTGCGTGGAGACCGCGAAGCCGTGGTTCATCGAGACGATCTCCACCTTGCCGGTCGTGTGGTCCTTGACCGGGTGGTTGCCGCCGCGGTGGCCCTGATGCATCTTCTCGGTGGTCGCGCCGAGTGCCAGTCCGAGCATCTGGTGGCCGAGGCAGATGCCGAAGATCGGCAGGCCCGCGTCGATCAGCGCGCGGATCACCGGAACGGCGTATTCGCCGGTCGCCGCCGGATCGCCGGGACCGTTGGAAAGGAAGACGCCGTCCGGCTTGTGTCCCAATACGTCTTCGGCGCTCGCCGTCGCCGGCAGGACGGTGACCTTGCAGCCGAGGCTGGTGAAGAGGCGCAGGATATTGCGCTTCACGCCATAGTCGAGCGCGACGATGTGGTGTTTCGCGTCGCCTTCGGCCTGCTCGCCGTAGCCCTCGTTCCAGACCCAGGTCGTCTCGTTCCAGCGCGAAGACTGGCCGGAGGTGGCCGTTTTGGCGAGATCGCGTCCGAGCAGGCCGGTCCACTGCCGGGCCTCCGCCTTGAGCGCCTCGATGTCGAAGACGCCGTTGGGATCGTGGGCGATCACCGCGTTGGGGGCGCCATTGTCGCGGATCCAGGCAGTGAGCGCGCGGGTGTCGATGCCGGAAAGGCCGATCACGCCCCGCTCCTTCAGCCACCGGTCCAGATGCCGGCTGGCGCGATAGTTGGAGGGGTCGGTGATGTCGGCCTTGAAGATGACGCCGACCGCGCCGTTGCGCGCGGCAGGCGTCAGGTCTTCGATGTCCTCGTCATTGGCGCCGGTATTGCCGATATGCGGGAAGGTGAAGGTCACGATCTGGCCGAGATAGGAAGGATCGGTCAGGATTTCCTGATAGCCGGTCAGCGCGGTGTTGAAGCAGACCTCGGCGGTCGCCTTGCCGGTGGCTCCGATGCCTTTGCCCTCGATGACCGTACCGTCGGCGAGGACGAGCAGGGCGGTCGGCTTTTCGGTGGTCCATGCGGGTGTGGAGGTCATGAGTATCCCGTTTCCGGCGCCGGGCGCGGGCTTGAAAGCACCGGGACCGGGCACCATTTCTGTCGCAGACTGAGCAAGTTGCAAGCGAGGGCGCGCGGAAACCCGCGTTGGTTCGCCCTGATTGCCAATTTTCGTGCAGGTGCCGGAAAATAAACAAAGCCGCTGATGCGGTCAACCGCCGCCTGTGAATTGAGCGGAAATATAAAACGAATAGATTCAATCGTTTGTGCAATCCGTTTGCGGCAAGCCCGCTTGCCGGTCTATGAGCGTGCCCAGGATGCACAGGATAAAGCCCGTTCCCGCTTCCATAACCGGGAGGCTTTCAGTGGAGAAGAAAAATGCGTGATGAATTCGCAAACGCCCTCAAGACCGCCCTCAAGGCGAGGGATTCCTGCCGCGTCACGACACTCCGTCTGATCCTTGCCACCATCAAGGACCGGGATATCGCCAACCGCACCGCCGGCAAGGGGCCGGTGACGGATGAGGATATCCTGCTGATCCTCGCCAAGATGATCAAGCAGCGCGAGGAATCCTCCAAGGTCTTCGCCGAGAACGGCCGCCCGGAGCTTGCCGCGCAGGAACGGGAGGAAATCACCGTCATCGAGGATTTCCTGCCCGCGCAATTCACCGAGGAACAGATGAAGGAGGCCTGCGCCACCATGGTGCGGGAGACCGGCGCGCAGGGCCTTCGCGACATGGGCAAATGCATGAACGCCCTCAAGGAGCGCTATCCCGGCCAGATGGATTTCGCCAAGGCCTCGGGGCTGGTGAAGGAACTTCTGAAGTAGCACGACCCGCCGGCCGCCTGTGGATTGCTGTGGGCGGCCGGGTATTGCTGGCGGGGGAGCGGCGTCGGGGGTATAGGAACCTCGACAGAGGTGATCATGCGCTTTTCCAACGCCTTCCTTGACGAGATCCGAGACCGCGTCCCCATTTCGGACGTGATCGGCCGCCGCGTGACCTGGGATCGCCGGAAGACCAACGTCTCGCGCGCCGATTACTGGGCCTGCTGCCCGTTTCACGGCGAGAAATCTCCAAGCTTCCATTGCGAGGACCGCAAGGGGCGTTACCATTGCTTCGGCTGCGGCGCATCGGGCGACCATTTCCGCTTCCTGACCGAACTGGAGGGACTGAGCTTTCCCGAAGCCGTGCAGCAGATCGCCGACATGGCGGGGGTTTCCATGCCTCAGCCCGATCCGCAGGCCGAACGGCGGGAAAAGGAGCGCATGGGCCTCGTCGAGGTCATGGAGATGGCGACGCGCTTCTTCGAGGATCAGCTTCAGACGCCGGCGGGCGCGAGGGCGCGCGCCTATCTGCGCGACCGCGGCCTGACGGGCCGGACCATCGAGACCTTTCGCCTCGGCTATGCGCCGGACAGCCGCAACGCGCTGAAGGAGTTCCTGGCCGGGAAGGGGGTCGACAAGGAGGCGATCGAGGCCTGCGGCCTCGTCGTCCACGGGCCGGAAATACCCGTTTCCTACGATCGGTTCCGCGATCGCATCATGTTCCCCATCCTGTCGGCGCGCGAAAGGGTCATCGCCTTCGGAGGGCGGGCCATGTCGCCCGACGCGCCGGCGAAATATCTCAACTCCAACGAGACGGAACTCTTCCACAAGGGCAGCGTGCTCTACAATCTCGCCCGCGTGCGCCGGGCGGCGGCCGATGCGGGCACGGTCGTCGTGGTGGAAGGCTATATGGACGTGATCGCGCTCCATCAGGCCGGGATCGAGAATGCCGTCGCGCCGCTCGGCACGGCGCTCACCGAAAACCAGTTCGATCTCCTGTGGAAGGTGACGCCGGAGCCGGTGCTCTGCTTCGACGGCGACGGAGCCGGCATCCGGGCCGCCAATCGCGCCGCCGATCTGGCGCTGCCGCTGATCCGCCCCAATCGCACGGCGCGTTTCGCTCTCCTGCCGGACGGCAAGGATCCGGACGATCTCGTGCGCGACGAGGGCCGCGCGCCCTTCGACAAGGTGGTGGCGAGCGCCCGTCCGCTTTCCGAGGTGGTCTGGAGCCGCGAATTGCAGGCCTCCACGCTCGATACGCCGGAAAGCCGGGCCGAACTGGAAGCGCGGCTGCGCCGGATTACCGCCACCATCGCCGACGAGGACGTGCGCCGTCATTATCAGCAGGAGATGCGTGATCGGTTCAACGCCTATTTCCGCCCGCCGCAGCGGCCCGGCGGAGAGCGCGGCGGCTTTCGCGGAAACCGGCAGGGCGCGCGGGGCGGCATGCGCGGATCGCCGGGCGACGGCGCCGTCGCCGCGGGCGCCTCGGAGCGATTGACGCGCTCGGCGCTGGTGCGCGGGGCCGAAGCGCTGCCGGCGCTGCGCGAGAGCGTTCTGGCGCTGACCATCGTCAATCACCCGGTCCTGCTGTTCAGCGAATATGACGACGTTGCCGCCATCGACTACGAAAACCGCGATCTCCAGCGGCTGTGGGCCTGCCTGCTCGGCATCGCCGGCTCGGTCGGCGCCCGGCTCGAACGGGAGCGGCTTGTCGAAGAGCTGGAGGCGGCGGGCTTCGGCGGCATCCTGCAAGGTCTGGAACAGCAGGTCCGCAATTCCCGTCTCTGGACCGCCACGGCGGAGGCCGCGCCGGAGGACGCGCGGGAAGGCTATTTGCAGGCGCTCGCCTTGCACAAGCGCACCCGCGCCCTGGCCCGCCAGCGCCGCGAACTGGAGCGCGAGCTTGCCGAGGCCACCGAGGACGGCGACGGCGAGCGGGTGCCGCAAATCCTGCGCGCCCTTCAGGAGGTGCAACTGGAGACAGGGCGAATGGAGAACCAGGAGGCCATCATCGAGGGCTTCGGCGTGCTGTCGGGACGGGTGAAGGGACCGGCGGCCTCTTGACCGGGGCCGCTGCGGCCATGGGGCCGTCTCGCGCCGTGGCGGCTTGCCCCGGGCTGGCGCAGCCCCCATAGTTTCGCGCATACGAAAGACCGATTCGCATGTTCCATTCTCCCGCCTCCGATACGGCCGCCGGCCGACCGTCGCCCCTCGACATCCTGAAGCGCGTTTACGGCTACGATGCTTTCCGCGGCCAGCAGGAGGCCGTCGTGGAGCATGTGGCGGCGGGCGGCGACGCGGTGGTGCTGTTTCCGACGGGGGCGGGAAAGTCGCTCTGCTTCCAGATCCCGGCGCTCTGCCGCATGGGGGTGGGCGTCGTCGTCTCGCCGCTGATCGCGCTGATGCGCGATCAGGTGGAGGCGCTGACGCAGCTCGGCGTTCGCGCCGCCGCGCTCAATTCCTCGCTGTCGCGCGAGGAATATCTCGCGGTGCGCGACCGGCTGCGGGCGGGCGATCTCGACCTGCTCTATGTGACGCCGGAGCGTATCGTCACCGACGGTTTCGCGGAACTGGTGGCCGGCGCCTCCCTTGCGCTCTTCGCCATCGACGAGGCCCATTGCGTTTCGCAATGGGGGCACGACTTCCGGCCGGAGTATCGTGCGCTCGGCATGCTGAAAGAGCGCTATCCCGGCGTCCCCCGCCTCGCGCTGACGGCGACTGCCGACCCGCACACCCGCGACGACATGATCGAACGGCTCGGCCTTTCCGGCGCGCGGATATTCACCACCAGTTTCGACCGGCCGAACATCTCCTACGAGATCGCCGAGCGTGACCAGCCGCGCCAGCAGCTCCTGCGTTTCCTGTCGCGTCATCAGGGCGAAAGCGGCATCGTCTATTGTCTCTCGCGCGCCAAGGTGGAGGAGACGGCGGCGTGGCTGAACACGCAGGGGATCCGGGCGCTGCCCTATCACGCCGGCTTCGACCGGACGATACGCGAGGCCCATCAGGACGCCTTTCTCAAGGAAGAAGGCCTGTGCCTCGTCGCGACGGTCGCCTTCGGCATGGGCATCGACAAGCCGGACGTGCGCTATGTCGCCCATCTCGACCTGCCGGGATCCGTCGAGGCCTATTATCAGGAGACCGGCCGCGCCGGGCGTGACGGCCTGCCGTCGCAAGCCTGGATGGCCTATGGCATGGCCGACGTGGTCCAGCGCGGCCGGATGATCGACGAAGGCGGGGCTGCCGACGAGGTCAAGCGTATCGAACGGGCCAAGCTGAATGCGCTGCTGGCCATCTGCGAGACGGCGGGCTGCCGGCGGCAGGCGATCCTCGCCCATTTCGGCGAGGCTCATCCCGGCCAATGCGGTCATTGCGACAGCTGCCGCAATCCGGTCGAGACCTGGGACGGCACCGAGGCGGCGATCAAGGCGCTCGCCGCCGTCTATCGTACCGGCGAACGGTTCGGGGCGGGTCATCTGATCGATGTGCTCGTCGGCAACGCCAGCGAGAAGACCACGCGCTTCGGACATGTCGACATGCCCGTCTTCGGCGCTGGCAAGGATATCGCGCCGCGCGTCTGGCAGTCGATCTTCCGGCAGCTGCTTGCCGCCGGCCTGGTCAGCGTCGACCATACCGCCTATGGGGCGTTCCGGCTGGAGCCGGAGGCGCGGGCGGTCTTCCGCCGCGAGCGGCAGGTGCTGTTCCGCAAGGATCGCGCGCCGGCCGGCCGCAAAGGCGCGCGGGCCGGTTCGCCGGCCGCGCGGGAGCGGTCGAACCTTGCCGGTTCCGATCTGGAGCTTTTCGAGCGTCTGCGCGCCGAGCGACTGTCGCTCGCCCGGGAACTGGACGTGCCGCCCTATGTCGTTTTCCCCGACGCCACGCTGATCGCGCTTGCCCGGGAGCGGCCGCGCGACCGGGAGGAACTGCTCGACATTCCCGGCATCGGCGAGACGAAGCGGGATCGCTTCGGCGACGCCTTCCTCGCGGTGATCGAGGATTTCGACGGATAGGGCGGTTTCCTCACATGCGCACGGTCATGCCGCCGTCCACCACGAGGACATGGCCGTTGACGAAGGAGGCCGCGTCGCTTGCAAGAAACAGCGCTGCACCGGCAATCTCGTCCGGCCTTGCCCAGCGCCCGACCGGAATGCGCTGGCGCACGAAGGGCGTCAGCGTCTGGTCGGCGGCCAGCGCGGCGTTGGTCTCGGTGGCGAACCAGCCGGGCGCGATGGCGTTGCTGGTGATGCCGTGCGGGCCGAATTCCACCGCCATGCCGCGCATCAGGCCGGTCAGCCCATGCTTGGCCGCCGGATAGACGCCGTCGTCGGGCTGGGCCACATGGCCGTTGATCGAGGTGATGGCGATCAGGCGACCGTGTCCCTGCCGTTTCATGATCGCCGCCGCATCGCGCGCCAGCGTGGCGGCGGCGACGAGATCCGTGCGGATCAATGCGTCGATCGCCGCGTCGTCCATTTCGGCCAGCGGCCTTCGGTCGCGCGCGCCGACATTGTTGACGAGCACGTCGAGCCGTCCGTGGCCCTTCTCGATCGTGGCGAGCGCCTCCTTTTGCGCGGTGCCGTCGGCGATGTCGAAGACGCTCGCCGAGGCGCTGCCGCCGGCCGTTTCGATGGCGGTAACCGCGGTATCGAGCGTTTGCCGGTTGCGCCCGGTCAGCACCACATGCGCCCCGGCCTGCGCGAGGGCACGGGCGATCTCGAAGCCGAGCCCGCGCGCCCCGCCCGTCACCAGCGCCACGCGCCCCGTCTGGGAGAATCGTTCGAAAATGCTCATGAAACCGTCCTTTCCGCCGCAAACGGACAGAGACAGCGTCGTGCTGTCAAGGTTTTCGGCCGGCCGTCGAGGGCGGATCGTGCGCCGGACGGCCCGTTTTCGAATTCGGGTCTTTACGAAGACGTCCGCCGCGCTAGACTTTTCATTGCGGGGCGGCAAGAGGCGAAGGTGAAGGAAGGAACGATATGAAATACGAGGGAAGCTGTCATTGCGGTCACGTCGCTTTCGAGGTGGAGGGTGATTTCGAAGCCGCGATCGAATGCAACTGCTCGATGTGCCGCCGGAAGGGATCGCTGCTGGCTTTCGTTCCGCACGACCGTTTCGTGCTGGCGACGCCCGAGGAAAACGCCTCCGTCTACCGGTTCCACAAGCATGTGATCGACCACCGGTTCTGTCCGATCTGCGGCGTGGCGCCCTATAGCGAGGGCGTGGACGGGGAGGGTAACCGGATGGCGGCGGTCAATCTGCGTTGTATCCCCGCGGTCGATCTGGATGCGTTGACGGTGCGCAAGGTCGACGGGCGGTCGTTCTGAGAGGCGAATCGGTGCGGCAGGCCCTGTCGGGCGAAGGGCTTGTCTTTCCGCCGGCGCTTCCTACATGATGGGTGATCAGCCGGATCCGTCGCATATCCAGTCCGCAAGCCCGAATCGGAGGCATTTACGCCTTTTTTGCCGGAAACGCTTGACGGAACCGGAAATAGTGGGAATCACCATTGTGGCGCAGATGGAACGGGTACGGCGGGTCGGGAAGTCATGTCAATCGTGTTGCTTCGGCAACGAAGGCCACGTTTCCACAGATCGGGGCGTGGTTAATCGGGATTTAATTGTCACTCCGGTAGGTCAGGGACGTTGATTCGCGGTGGTGTTCGCCGGAAGGTGAACGATTGCTGCGGAACGGAACCGTTCGAAACTGGATGCTTCAGGAAAGCGACGTATAGATGGCGACAAAGGTCAAAGAGAACGAGGAAGTCGAGAACGAACGCGAAGGCGCTACCGACGGCCCTCTTCTCGATCTTTCCGATGACGCGGTCAAGAAAATGATCAAGGCCGCGAAAAAGCGCGGCTATGTGACCATGGACGAGTTGAACTCGGTGCTGCCGTCCGAGGAAGTGACCTCGGAGCAGATCGAGGACACCATGTCGATGCTCTCCGACATGGGTATCAACGTCATCGAGGACGAGGATGCCGAGGAGGGCGCGCAAAGCGAGGAAGAAGACAGCGACGATGCGGAGGCGGAAGGCGGCGAACTGACCAGCCCGAGCGCCGGCACGGCGCTTGCGACCGCGCGCAAGAAGGAGCCGACCGACCGTACGGACGATCCGGTGCGCATGTATCTGCGCGAGATGGGCTCGGTCGAGCTGCTTTCGCGCGAGGGCGAGATCGCCATCGCAAAGCGCATCGAAGCCGGTCGCGAGACGATGATCGCCGGTCTTTGCGAAAGCCCGCTAACGTTTCAGGCCATCATCATCTGGCGCGACGAACTGAACGAAGGCCAGACGCTGCTGCGCGAGATCATCGATCTGGAGACGACCTATTCCGGTCCCGAGGCGAAGGCTGCGCCGCAGTTCCAGAGCCCGGAAAAGATCGAGGCCGACCGCAAGGCGGCCGAGGAGAAGGAAAAGGCGCGCAAAAGCCGTTCGGCGGCCAATGACGACGACATCACCAATGTCGGCGGAAACGCGCAGGCCGAGGAAGAGGAAGAGGACGACGACGAGTCCAACCTTTCCCTCGCCGCCATGGAGGCGGAACTGCGGCCGCAGGTCATGGAGACGCTCGACACGATCGCCGAGACCTACAAGAAGCTGCGCAAGCTGCAGGACCAGCAGGTGGAAGCCCGCCTGCAGGCGACCGGCACGCTGTCGCCGGCCCAGGAGCGCCGCTACAAGGAGCTGAAGGACGAGCTGATCACGGCGGTCAAGTCGCTGTCGCTCAACCAGAACCGGGTCGACAGTCTCGTCGAGCAGCTTTACGACATCAACAAGCGCCTCGTGCAGAACGAGGGCCGGCTGCTGCGTCTGGCGGAAAGCTACGGTGTGCGCCGCGATTCCTTCCTAGAGCAGTATACCGGCGCGGAACTCGATCCGAACTGGATGAAGTCGATCGGCAATCTTTCCAGCAAGGGCTGGAAGGAATTCGCCCGGAGCGAGAACGCGACGATCCGCGATATCCGCCAGGAGATCCAGAACCTCGCTACCGAGACGGGGATTTCCATTTCGGAATTCCGCCGTATCGTGCACATGGTGCAGAAGGGCGAGCGCGAGGCCCGCATCGCCAAGAAGGAGATGGTCGAAGCCAACCTTCGCCTGGTGATCTCGATCGCCAAGAAATACACCAACCGCGGCCTGCAATTCCTGGACCTCATTCAGGAAGGCAACATCGGCCTCATGAAGGCGGTCGACAAGTTCGAATATCGCCGCGGCTACAAGTTCTCCACCTATGCGACATGGTGGATCCGGCAGGCGATCACCCGCTCGATCGCCGACCAGGCTCGCACGATCCGCATTCCGGTGCATATGATCGAGACGATCAACAAGATCGTCCGCACCTCGCGCCAGATGCTGCATGAGATCGGCCGCGAGCCGACGCCGGAAGAACTGGCCGAAAAGCTGGCCATGCCGCTGGAAAAGGTCCGCAAGGTCCTGAAGATCGCCAAGGAGCCGATTTCGCTCGAAACCCCGGTCGGGGATGAAGAGGATTCGCATCTCGGCGATTTCATCGAGGACAAGAACGCGCTTCTGCCGATCGACGCCGCCATTCAGGCGAACCTGCGCGAGACGACGACCCGGGTTCTCGCCTCGCTGACGCCGCGCGAGGAGCGCGTTCTGCGCATGCGCTTCGGTATCGGCATGAACACCGACCACACGCTGGAGGAAGTCGGCCAGCAGTTCTCGGTGACGCGTGAGCGCATCCGCCAGATCGAGGCCAAGGCGCTGCGCAAGCTCAAGCACCCGAGCCGTTCGCGCAAGCTGCGGTCGTTCCTCGACAGCTGAGGCGCACGCCGTTCGCTTTCATCAGGACTCCGCAGCCGGCAGCTGCGGGGTCCTGTCGTTTTCGGGGTCAGCCGGCGGTGGTCGGGTCGCCCAGTCTGGCGTCCAGCCGCACCGCTTCCCGCACGAGCCGCGAGACGATCCGGGTTTCCACCGTATCGCCCTCCAGAAAGGCCATCGTCGCCATGTCGCGACGGCCGCCCGGCCGCAGGCGCGGCTCGATGTCGCGCAGGCCACGACCGCGCCAGAGACCGAGGAGCACATGGCCCTTTTCCGCACGCACGAGCAGGACGGGGCCGCTGGCGGAATAGACGAGATGACCCCAGCCGATGCCTTCCTTCAGCGCTCCGGAGGCAAGGATGGTGGCGCGCAGCGTTTCCACCGTCTGTTTCCGCCAGCCGGAAAGCCGGGCCAGATAGGCTTGCGGATCGTCCGCCGACGCTTCCTTTCCGATAGGCGTCATTCGTCACGGTCTCCCTGTTTCTGCAAGATTGCCCCTCCGCGCCCGCCGTGCCAAGTTGTTTGCCGGTTACGGCCGTGCGGCGGTCCTTATTGAGTATGACGGGAATGGCGATCTTCCAACGGCTTTTGTTTTCCTTCTCCATCGCCGGCCTTGTCCTCGGCACGCTTTTCTTTGCCGCGTCGCTGACGCCGAGCCTTCTGCCGCGCACCTATGTGACGCAGGGCCTGCTGTCCGGGGTCGCCATGGGATGCGGTTACGGGCTCGGCGTGCTGTTCGAATGCCTGTGGCGCTGGCTCGAACTGCCGGAGCCGACGGGGCGGATGCGTCTGCGGATGACCGGGGCGGCGGGTGCGATCTGCGGCGTCATCGTGCTGGTGTTCCTGTGGCGGACGGCGGAATGGCAGAATTCCATCCGCGCGATCATGCAGCTTCCGCCCATCGAAACGGCGCATCCCCTTTATGTCGGGCTGATCGCGCTTGCCGTCTTCCTGTCCATCCTGCTGATCGGACGTCTGTTCGTCCTCGTCGCCACGCTCTTGACCCGGACGTCACGCCGCGCCGCGCCGGCGCGGCTTGCCGTGCTGATCGGGACGCTTCTGGCGCTGGCGCTGTTCTGGATGGCGGCCGAGGGCGTGCTGTTCCGCGGTGTGCTGCATATGGCGGATTCGTCTTTCCGGGCGCTCGACCAGCTTGTCGAGCCGGAGACCGCCAAGCCCGACGATCCGATGAAATCCGGCAGCACCGCCTCGCTGGTGCGCTGGGAGGACCTTGGCCGGATGGGGCGCGCCTTCGTGTCCGGCGGGCCGTCGCGCATGGCGATCGCCGCCTTTACCGACAGGCCGGCGCTGGAGCCGCTGCGCGTCTACGTCGGGCTGAACGCCGCCGATACAGCTGCCGCGCGGGCCGAACTGGCGCTTGCGGAACTCATCCGTGTCGGCGGCTTCGAGCGTTCGGTGCTTCTCGTCGTCATGCCTACGGGAACCGGCTGGATCGACCCGGAGGCGCTCGATACGGTGGAATATCTTCACCGTGGGGATATCGCCAGCGTGGCGATCCAATACTCCTATCTGGCAAGCTGGCTGTCTCTGCTGGCCGAGCCCGACTACGGAGCGGAAGCCGCCCGTGCGCTGTTCAGGGCGGTCTACGATCACTGGACGACCCTGCCGAAGGACAGCCGGCCGCAGCTCTATCTTCACGGCCTCAGCCTCGGCGCGCTTTCCTCCGAACAATCGGCGGAGCTTTTCGAGGTGATCGGCGATCCCTATCAGGGCGCGCTATGGGCCGGCCCGCCGTTTCAAAGCCGCATCTGGCGGGCGATGACGGCGGGCCGCAATCCCGGTTCGCCCGCCTGGCTTCCGCGCTTCCGCGATGGCTCCTATGTCCGCTTCACCAGCCAGCGCAACGCGTTGCCGGAGGCGGGCGACCACTGGGGGCCGATGCGCATCGTCTATCTGCAATATGCCAGCGATCCGGTGACCTTCTACGATCCCTATGCCTTCTATCGACAGCCGGCCTTCATGGCGGCGCCGCGCGGGCCGGACGTTTCTCCCGCCTTCCAGTGGTATCCGGTCGTGACGCTGCTCCAGCTGACGCTCGATATGGCCATGGCGACCACTGCGCCGATGGGGCTTGGCCATGTCTACGCCGGCGAACACTATATCGACCCATGGATCGCTGTGACGCGGGTGACGGATTGGGACGAGGCGGATATCGCCCGGCTGAAGGAACGGTTCCGGGCGCGGCGATGAGGCCGTGGCGGCTTGTCCGGCGCTCCCTTCCACAAACGAAAACGCCGGGGCTGAAACCCCGGCGTCTGCAATTTGGGCCGTTAAGACCTTATTCGGCGGCGACGATATTGCCGTCTTCCCACTTGAAGAGCGAGAAGCTCTGGGAGGTGAGGTCGCCGTCCTCGCCATAGGTGAGCTGGCCGATGGCCGTGGGGATCGGTTCGCCGGTCTTCAGCGCGGCGGCGACGGCGGCGGAATCGTCGGCGCTGCCCACCTTCTCGATGCCGGCCTTCAGCACTTCCACGGCGGCATAGGCGTTGAGCGTGAAGGCTTCCGGGGGAATGCCCTTCTCGGCGAGAACCTTGACGGCCGTCTGTGAATCCGGGCTCTTCAGCGCGTCGGTGGCGTTGGTGAACATCGTTCCGGCGGCGGCTTCGTTGCCGATCGCCCAGTATTCGCTGTTGGAAAGACCCTCGCCGCCGATGATCAGCGCCTTGACCGAAAGATCGTTGAGCTGACGGGCGAGCAGCCCGCCTTCCGGATGGTAGCCGCCGAAATAGATGACTTCCACGCCGTCGGCCTTCAGGCGGGTGATCAGTGCGTTGAAGTCTCTCTCGCCCGGCGTGACGGAATCATAGAGCACTTCTTCCACGCCGCCGGCATTGAGCGCGGCCTTGAAGGAATCGGCAAGGCCCTTGCCGTAGGTGCCCTTGTCGTGAATGATCGCGACCTTCTTGTCCTTCAGGTTCGCCAGCACATAGTTGGCGGCGACTTCGGCCTGCTGGTCGTCGCGGCCGCAGGTGCGCAGGATATTGGGCAGGCCGCGGGCGGTGATGTCCGGAGCGGTGGCGGTGGGCGTGACCATGAGGACGCCGTTTTCCGCGAAGACTTCGGAAGCCGGGACCGCGACGCCGGAGGTGACCGGTCCGACGACGAAGCGGATGCCTTCGCCGACGAGCTGGTTGGCCGCCGAAACGCCCTGCTTGGGCTCGCCGCCGTCGTCGGCCAGCTTCAGGACGACCTGCTCGCCGAGAATGCCGCCGTTCTTGTTGATTTCAGCGACGGCGGCTTCGGCGCCGTTCTTGACCTGATCGCCATAGGCGGCGACCGGGCCGGTCAGCGGAGCGACGAGGCCGATCACGATATCGGCGTGGGCAAGCGGAGCGAAGGCGACCGAAGCTGCAAGCAGCGCGCCAGCGAAAATCTTCTTTTTCTTCATGAATCTCTCCTCAAGTGGTCTTTCGAAACCCCGGTTGTGGGCCGGCGCCCGCGCCGGCGGGCATTTTACCACAGGCCTGAAGTCGGAACGCTCCCCGGGCGGGCGGAACAAACGTGCGCCATAGCCTCGCCGCGCGTTAGATTGATTAGGCAATGGCGCTCGAAAGCGCAACAAAATAATAGCGACGGGCTCTGCCTGCCGCCCGGTCCGCGGCATTTGAGAAAAAAGGAAATGTTAAGATTCACGAATTATAAATCCTCGCGAAAAGTGAGGATTTGCGATGCGTTGCGTATTGGTCGTCGTCCTCCTGTTGCTTGCCGGCTGCGCGTCTGTCCCGCGACAGACGCAGAACGTCTGCGCCATCTTCGAGCAACGAGACGGCTTGTTCAACAACTGGCGCCGGGCGGCCCACAAGGTGGAGCGCGAATATGGCGTTCCCGTTCCGGTGCTGATGGCGACGATCTATACGGAATCGGGCTTCCGGCATAACGCCCGACCGCCGCGCACCTGGCTCCTCGGCTTCATTCCCTGGAAACGCGCCTCGACGGCCTACGGCTTTTCCCAGGCGCTCGACGGCACCTGGGCGCGTTACAAGCAGGAGACCGGCCGCTGGACGGCCAGCCGCACCGATTTCGGCGACGCGATCCGTTTCATCGGCTGGTATCACCACCAGAGCCATACCCGCAACGGTATCGCGCTCAACGATACCTACCGGCTCTATATCGCCTATTACCATGGCCATACCGGCTACAAGCGCGGCAACTGGAGCACCACGGCGAAGAACGGTGCGAAACGGGCGGCGAGCATGGCCTCGAACTATGCCCGCCAGATGCGGGCCTGCGGCGCCGGCTGGTAGAAGACGCATAATAGGAAACACCCGGCGGGGTGGAACGGGCTGTTTCCTCCGGCCGGGTGTTTCCGGTACGATGCTCAAGGATGCGTCTGGCAGGAAAGGACGAAGGAATGGTCGATCTTTATTATGCCATCGTCGGCAACACCACGAACACCAACGAAGGGCTCGCCCGGCTGCTGGGCCTGATCATCGTCTTCATCGCGGTCGGCGGCGGCGTCTTCTGGTTCCTCGGCGCATAGGGCATGACGCAGGGTATCGTTACCGTCGCCACCCGGGGACAGGGCCTTTACGAATTCACCGGGCGGGCGGTCGCCTTCGTGCGCGATGCAGGGCAGGAGACAGGGCTGCTGACGCTTTTCGTGCGGCACACGTCCTGTTCGCTGCTCGTTCAGGAAAACGCCGATCCGGACGTGCGGCGCGATCTGGAGGCGTTTTTCCGCCGGCTCGTGCCGTCGTCGGACGATCGCTCCATGCATTGGATCACCCACAGGCTGGAGGGGCCGGACGACATGCCGGCGCACATCAAGGCGGCCTTGACGCCGGTTTCCCTCGCCATCCCGGTCATCGGCGGACAACTGGCGCTCGGCACCTGGCAAGGTCTCTATCTCTTCGAGCATCGCGACCGGCCGCACCAGCGGGAGATCGCGCTACACCTTTCCGCCTGAGGGACCCTTGCGTGAGGGAACCGTCGGCGGGCAGGGCCGTTTGGAGAAGGCAGCCAGAGGAGAGGATCATGGCAGACAACAGCCCTATCGCACACGCCGTCGTCGCGGCGCTCAACGCCCGCGATTTTTCCGCACTGGCGGCGCTGGCCGACGAGGAGATCGCACTTTCCGGCTTCGGCGGCGGCATGGACATGGGCCGCGAGGCGCTTCGCGAGCGGCTGGCCCGCCACTTCCAGGCAAGCGATGAAACCTATGGCGACGCTCTCGTGATGGAGGATCGGAGCGGCGGCAATATCGCCGTCCGGCTGACGGCGCGCGGCTGGTCGCCCGACGGGACGGCCCGCTCCCGCGAGGCGGCGCTCCTCATCGAGGTGGAGGAGGGGCGTGTCCTGCGGCTTGCGCTATTGTCTTCCGGCGGAAGTTGAACGGCGGCTGAACGGCCGGTTTCGCCTGCGTTCAGCGGCCGGATTGCAGAATTCCTTCCGATCGTCCGGGGCCGATGCCCCGGCAAGAACCGAAGGAGAGCCGATGATGCCGTTCCCGATAAAGACCGTTTTTCTGATGGCCATGCTCGGCCTCGGCGCGCTGGCCGCATCGGTGCCGGCCGCTCTTGCGGCAAGCGGAACCAGCCCCGAGGTGGTACAGGCCGGCTATCGCAACGGCTTTCACGGGCGGGACGCCGGCTGGGCGCAGATGCCTGACCACGGTCGTGACCGCTATCATCGTCGCGGGCCGCACCGTGATCGCGGCCGCTGCGCGCCGTGGCTCGCCGCGCAGAAGGCGCAGGATGCGGGCCTGCGCCGCGCCCGTATCGTCGAAGCCTCGCCGCGGCGTATCGTAGTCGCCGGCCTGCGCTATTCGCATATCGCCCGCATCAGTTTCGCCAATGTGCGCGGTTGCCCGCGCATCTCCCGCTGACGGAGCGGCCGCAATCGTCAACGAACGGCCCGCCCCGGGATCTGCCGGGCGGGCCGTTCGCGTCGAGGTGCGGTTTTCTTCCGGTTTGTCTGCCGGCGGGCGGGAAGGGCAGCCTTGCGGTCCCTCCCGCCGGGGATGTCAGTCGTTCAGCGCGAAAGTGACGTTGACGATGACGGAGTAGCTGTTTTCGCCGGCTGCCAGCGGCACGGCGCTTTCGGCATAATCCTTCGCCATGGCGCGCACCATGGGCATCGGTTCGGCGCGATAGGAGGTCTCGGAGATTTCCAGCACGCGGCCGAGCGAGACGCCGGCGGCGTCCGTCAGTTCCTTCGCCTTGGCGATGGCGTTCTCGACGGCCTTCTTGCGCGCCTCGCTGACGGCGGTCTCCGGCTTGTCGTTGACGAAGCGGATGCCGTTGCCCTGATTGGCGCCCAGCGTCACGGCCTTGTCGAGAATCTCGCCCAGCCGGGACAGGTCGCGCACCCGTAGCGTCACGGTATTGGCAACCTGGTAGCCGACCAGCACCGGCGGCGGATTTTCGCCGGTGGAGCTTTGCGGATACTGATATTGCGGGTTGATCGAGAAACCGGAGGTTTGCAGGTCGCGCTCGGCGATCCCGGCCTCCTTGAGGGCGGCCAGAATATCGGCCATCGCCTTGTTGTTGGCGTCCAGAGCCTCGCGGGCGGTCTTCTCGGCCTTGACGACGCCGAGATCGATCAGCGCCATGTCGGGGGCCATTTCAGCCCGGCCTTCCCCGGTGACCGCGATGGTCGCCTCGCGCGGCCCGGCCTTGTCTTCGGCATGGGCCAGGGGGACAGCGGCGGCAAGCGCGAGGGAAAAGGCGAAAAGGCCGGCGCTGGAGCGGCGGGCGAAGGTCTTTTTCATCATGGGAGGTATCTCCATCCGGTTGTGTCCCTGACGGCTTCTCGCCCGTGAATGTGTGCGCAATGCGGCGGCGCTTGTCGGTCGCCGAAAATTCGTCTAGACGATGCGCACCGCCGGCGGCCATTGACCGGCGGTTCCCGTCGCTTGTCGCCGGACCGGGCCTGTAGCTCAATGGTTAGAGCCGGCGGCTCATAACCGCTTGGTTGGGGGTTCGAGTCCCTCCGGGCCCACCATTAAAACCTTGAAATTATTAGATATTTTATTTTGTAGTTTGGGATATACTCGATCTGGGCTACAAATTGGGCTACGGGAGCGCGGCTTTTGATTCCGTGCCGATGTGGTAGCGTGGGGGATAACCACAGGGAGGTGTGGAATGAGTGACCGTAACATTAGAGAGCGGATCGAAAGCGCTATTAAAGCTGTAATGGTAGCCAACATGGCAGCAAGGGGAGTAACGCCGTCGGAAAATGACGGCTACACAGTTCACAAACCCAAAAACATTTCAGTGAAAATTGACATTAATGATGGAGTGGTCCTGACAATTGACTTCCCCGTCACAGGCCCCATGGACGCTAAGGCTCCTTCATTTGGGGAGTCGGTTTTCTTGCATGACGGCGTTAGGTCGCCGCCCGATGCTCAGCAAACCTAGCAGCCCAATCGGTTTTCTTACGCTGTTTCGCGTTATGCTCGGCCTGCATTGAGACGATGTACCACTCAAATTCAGTTTCGGACATTCCGTAGCGTTCGGCTAGATTCTCCGGTTCGTAATTACCAGAGCTGTGCAGTTTCCACAGGGTCGCACGCTGCTTTTCCGTCAGCATCTGTTCGGCGCGTTGTGTTTTCGACATTCAAAAATCCTTCGTTATGAAAAGGGGCGACCCGTGAGCCGCCCCTTGTCGTGATTGCCGCTTTTAATGGGCCGCAGCGGCGGCGGTTTTGCGGGGTTCATGACCGGCATCACTTCCCGCACCAGACCACGGTCACAAAGACACACAGATGGTCCGATCTGGTAGGGTGGTGAATGGTCTGAAGGTCACTCACCACCCCTTACACCGGGCCAACGTCCAGCCCGGTGTAATTCTCATTGATCTTTCAAGACTGCTTCGGCGGCGCGATCCCAAGACGATTTTCCGTCAATTTCGGATTCCACAATGCGCCGCGACCAGCCGCCAGTCCCTTGAGTCTTCCCAAGGGTAACGGCGACTTTCCTTTTCCAGCTTGATCCAGTGGCCTGCACAGCGCCCATTTCTTCCGCGATTTTGCGCCAGTTCATTCGTACATCTCTTCATGAATGCGCTTGGCTTGCTTCCGCCGATTAACCTCGAATGCTTCGTCGTCAGCTTTTATCGCGGCATAATATTCATCAGACCGATTAGCGCGCAGAAAATTATGAATGTAACTGGGATTCCAGAGGGAGACCGGCACTCGCTTCTCGCTGCCGTATTCCGCCGCAAGCTCATTTTGCCGAGCCGTGATAAGCCTTCCCATGGCGGTACTCATGCCGCGCCACCGTAAAGCTGGGTTTGCTTCGCCTGTTCGCGGGCGACGGCAGTCTGAGCATCAAGACTGTAGGCGCGTTCTACAATGTCCGGACGTGCCGTGATAATGTCCACAGCGGCCTTGGAAATCGGGAGATTGTTCTTTTCGGCGTACTCCGAGACGGCTTTGTTCCAGTGGTGGTTCGGGTCGGTCATGTTTTCATCCTGTTTATCAATGGAAAATTCGGCGAGCATTTTGCGCATCTCATCCTGTTGCGCTTTGAAGATTTCGAGCACTTCCGGACTGGCACCGGTCAATGCCTTGGCGACTTCAGCGATGGAGGGAAATTCCGGCGCGGGATCAGCGGCTTTGTGAAGGACAATCTCGGCATGTTGATTCATACCGCGCTCGCACAAGGAAATTTCCCGGATGCGAAGGTTGCGAAGTCGTTTCGGTCGGCGAGCCATAATTAATTTCCTTCATGTCTGGTGGCGGTTGCACCGATACTTAGGGACCTAAGCTGGCCGGATTTGACAGCAGACCACACCTCGTCATCATCAATCCTGATGCCGACCGCCCATCCGAAGCGGCCTCCCGTATCAATTCGGAGTGCCTTGCAAACCGAAGGCGTTAACGGCATGGAGTGGAGAACGGTGCCGACCTGTCCCCCGGAATGTCGGAGAAGCGACTGCCGCGTGTCAGCCATGAAATCCGTACTGGCCTTCAGGAGGTCTTCCGGGTCGTCAAACTGGTCGCCTTCGAGGTCTGTGACGATAGCATTGTTTTCAACGGCTACTGCTGCCCATCCGATAAGTAAGCGTTCTTCCGCGACCTTCAGGACTTCTACATCGGTACTCATTCAGCCTTCGCCTTCTTTTTCGGCTCCGGCGGGCTGTACACAGCACCAAGGGCGCGCATGTCGGCGAGCTTGTAACCACCCTCCAGCGGAGCCCGACGTTCACGCAGCGCGATATTCAAAATCTCGCCCAGACATCCCGAATTGATGCGCGGGTTCCGGGCGTGATGACCGGGGTTGCAAACCGACGAGTAGCGCGAGTGGATTTCGTCGAAGGCGGCGAGCCGTTCCTTGAGCAACTTGGCGACCTCGGCAATTGCAACGTCCAGCTTCGCAGATACGTCCTCGACGATGTAACGCGCATGTTCCCCTGCCTCGGCCTTGAGCGCGGCGATGCGCTTTTCCTCGGCTTTCTCATTAGCTTGCCGGGCTTTTTCGTTCTCGGCCTCGACCTGTTCGGCAAGCTTTTCACGCTCGGAGCGAAACCAGTCTTCAAGTTTGGCAAGTTCTTCAGTTGCTGTTGACATTAATAAATCCTGAGTAATAACGATCTGTTATTCAGGATAATACAATGTATTCAAAGGATTGCCTAGTCAGTCTCTCAAGTGTATATTTGAGTTATATATAGTTTTCTTTAGTATAATTGCAAAATCATTTGTGGCGACATTGTGATTGATGCCGCTACCAATATGAGCGAGTCGCGCCGGGAGGGAGATAATCACCCGTATAATTCCGGCCATCTTGAATGACGCCATCCAAGATGATGGTCGGGCCGACCCAAGTCTGATTCCTCGGCGGCTTCATGACGTGTACGAGGCAACCAAGCAGGCTGTTTATGTAGTCGTCTGACCCATTTTTCGGGTGGTCCACCACATCTCTGCCCGATTTACTGACCCGACGCTCTAGAAGACGAAGCTCCCGAAGTGCCTTCTTGTGGTCGATCAACTCGACTTTGCCTTGCATGAAGTGCGGCACGCTTTCGAGATAGATGGTCGATTTCACCATGCTCGACCGGGTGAACTTGATGCCGTGACGCTCGAAATTGCCGGAAACGAACGTGCCAGCGTAATTGTCAGAAACGACGCTATTGCGTCCATAGCGTCGAATGATCTGTGCGAACTCGGCAATCACCGCAGCCGGATCGTGCGGCGCGTCACGGCCCCATAGGCCGACCGGGATGAACACGCCATCGGGGTTTTTAAATCCGCCGCACAACGTGCTGGCATCATGCCTGCCGCCAGAAATATCCGCGAAGAAGGTCAGATGCTTCATATTCTCACGAATGAAAGGCAATTCCGCAGGCCGACCGTAATTGATAGCCGCTTCAACCGTGGCGTCATCTATCAACGATCCAATATCGTCGCGGAACTCACTGAGATACTCGGCCCGGTTGGCTTCTGGATCGTCAGCGATAGCCGCAAGGATCGACTCTTCGGTCATCGTCAGGTTGAGGTCATGTGTGGCGGCCTGAATGACCAGCACGTCATCGGAATCCCGGCCGAAGAACTCTTTCCACTGCGAATACATCCAGCCGTGTTTGCGATAGGCCGACGAGATAACCCAAAGCGTTCCACCGGTGCTTAGGAGGCCGGGCGCAAGAGCGCGCACAAGTTCAACGTCAGGCGTGGCACTCTCAGCGTCACGAAGCTGTGTCGCCTCGTCAATAATCGCACCAAGGAGCGTTTTTCCGCGTGTGGTACGGTGCGAGGCTGCATTCACAGTCAACGCAACACGACCATCATTCAGGCTAAGCGTTTCGGCGCTGCGCCCCGATATGCGACGTTCGATCAACGGACTAGCCGACGCCATGCCTTCGGCGTAATTCATGATGCTGGCCGATTGATCGCGTGTCGGTGACACAACCATCATGTGACCAATTTCACCGGGTTTGAGCATGGACGTGTCAGCGAACAATGCCGTTCCAAGGCCGATGGCACTGGTGACGTTCGACTTGCCTGACCGCCTCCCGGAGAAGACAACGCAACGCCGGACTCTCTTCGATGGCACGTCGCGACCGCCGCTTAGGCGCTTGAACAGTGCAAGTTCTTCGTCGTTCAACGTGTCGCCAAGACCAAGGGCGGCTTTCACGATGACGAACCAATTGCGCCATGTTGCGATGTTCCCGTCAGGAGCAAGGCCAGCGCCGATAAGGTTGGTATCGGCAAGGGCGTTCATAATCTTCTGTTCTGGCGTCATTGCATCGCCTCAACGGCATCTACAAATCGCCCGACAATATTGGCCCGGCGATGATAGTTAGCAGGCTCGGCGGTCTTCTCCATTTCGGACAAAAACAAACGCATGGTGAAAGATTGGAGCGGCGACAAACGCCCTTCCATGATGGCCGTCTCGACAGCATCGCGAAGGACGGTCACGGCATAGGTGTCGGCGGCACTCATTGTTTCGCCCCGTAGGTCTGGCTGACATAATCGTCCAAATCCAGCGTCTTCGATGCTTTACCAAGCCCGACCAGTTGCGCCGTGCGATTGCGCGTGTTCGTCAAGGTGGCAAGCTCACCGAGCGGGACAGTCGTGTCACCGGACAGGATGAGGCTGTGATAATGCTCGATAACGGCGGTCATCGTGGCGACTGACTCGACGAGCTTGACCTTTACGGCGCTCAGGGCGTCCACACCGCCAGCATCGGCAATCATGTCGTCGCGAAGACCCGCCGCGATTTTGTAGGCGGTTGATCGACCGTCCAAATCCGACAAGGTGCGAAGCCTTAGCTTTCCTGTGTCTTTCGTGGCGGCAATTGGCGGCTTTCTCGTTTGTATATCAGGGGCAACGCCCGGCAAATTTTGCATGTAAATCCTCGATTTGTAGCCCAGATGTAGCGCATACGGGCCTTCAAACCCTTAGATAGCATGAGATTCAAGGGGTTGCCTATGTTGCCCACGCGGCTGTGAACCGCTTGGTTTTAGATTTAGGAAAAAAGTCACAAGCCCGGAGGATGCAACGGGCTGCGATTTTCCAGACTTTCCAGAGGGGAAATTGAGCCTTTGCGGGTGTTGCGGGTGTTGTTTGTGAATCTATCAGGTGCCCAATAGAAATTAGTACGACTTAAAAACTTTGAGCCTCTAGAATAAAAAACAACACCCGCAACACCCGCAGCGCATCTCAAAGCATTGAAAAATATGAATAAATGATGCGGGTGTTATACTCAGACAACACCCGCACAACACCCGCAGTCACCCGCAGGTTTCGACCGAAAAGACCTTAACCTTACGGTGAGCGTCCTCGTTCATCGCTATTTTACGGCCATCAACGATTCGATTGACATTATCCCGGAGCCACTTTGACAGCCTTGCGGGTGTTACCCCCGCGTTTTGCGGGTGTCTTGCGGGTGTCATTTCGAGCAACCCCCGCAACTTCGCACCATGATGAGCGTTCATAGGATCGCTTGACCAGCTGATAATTTCGGCAGCTGTGAACGCGCCATTTTCAGGCCATGCGTCAATGATCTGCGCCAGAACTTCACGACCTTCATCGTCGCCCCGGAGCGCCTGTTGGGTTTCCAGCGGATCAGCCATGCCGAGCCAAACGAGCGGTGACCGGACGCGGGCGTTCCATTCACCGAATGACGCATATTGACCAACGACAGACGGCTCTCCGGCTGCGATGTAGGCGCGGGCAATAGTGAACGCAGCGGCGATATAGCGACCACGATCACGCAACACGTCACCAATGGGATCGCCGGAAAACACCCGGAGCCATGGTTGATCGGATCGGGCGTCGAGTGTCGCCCGGATCGTGCGGCGCACCATGTCATTCGCCACCCGCAAATTGTTGCCCGTTGCATAAAGCGTATGAGTGTTTCGGATGGTTTTGATTTCCGTAACACCAAGCGGGCGAACTTCCACGACCGGGGCGGTGACGGCCTGACACAAGAAGTCAGAACCGAGCGACCCATTCACGTTGTCCAGCAAAACGGTCGGCTGACCCTGTAGCAATTTAGCCGTGAGTCGCTTTTCCGTTTCCGTCGCGTTGACGTGCGATAGCGCTGGCATTGATCGGAAGCCGTTCACTGCTGCCGATGTCACGTCACATATAAAGGTCTTGCCAGAACCCATTTCAGGCGCGGCCATGGCGTGAAGTGGAGCAACGTCCATCGCACCACGTACAATCGGCGTCATAAATGCCGAGAGCGCAACAGATCGGCTTGCCTCATCTATGAATGGCGACTCGCGGAATAGGCCAGCAATCAGTTGCAGGGCCGCAAGCGCATCGTCCCGTGTCGGTTGATCCGGTATTGCTGGCAGCGTGACAGGGTTCACGACGAACAATCCCGACGCTTGATCATATCCCGGCGCTGACAAGATTGAACCATCACGGCGGAGCGTGGGAGTTGAAACCACGCCATGAACGTGCGGAAACTTCCACTCACCATCACGCGATAGAACAATCTGCGCAATGTTCATCGGCGGCGCAATCTGCACTTCCTTCGGGCCGCTCTTGTTGTTGACCAGCTTCGTGAACCGCGCAACCCGTGAAAGATGATCGACCATCTTCGTCGCCGTGACTTCTGACAGGATTGCCCCGTCATCGGTAACAATGGGCTGGCGAAGCTTCCCGCCACGCTGGAAGAACGGAACATCGGCTGACAGCAAGGCCAATTCAGCAGCGTCCGCCATTATGTGAACTTCCGGCACGTTCCAAATTTGGGGAAGCTGTGCCGGTTGCTTAGTCGGTGCGGGTAGCTCACCGACTGGAATGTCCGGAAATGCGACCTGCAATTGTGCATTGGTGCCACTTGTCAAATGGCGCAACGTACCTTCGCGGATACCGTCTGAACGATCAAAGGTGAAGGACCGCCAACGATCCGCAACGTCTTTCGAGCCTTTGTAGCTTTCGCCACCGGTAGCACTCCAACGATCCGCAAGTTCAAAGCCCTCGCCGCTTCCATGCGTCATTGAATGAACGCCCATCAGTGCGGAAAGCCATTGGTCCCGGCTACAATCCGCATTGATGTTACTGAGGTAAATTTCAGCACGCCTCAGCGCTTCAGCGTGCTCATCAGTCGTGAGCGGATTGATCGGTTCGGGGATCGTTTCGACCCCCGGCAACCCCTGTTTTGCAACAAGCTTTAGGAGCCATTCTGGCGCGTAAGCTATCTCAGAGCCATCGATGACGTGATAACCCTCGTTGCCGGGCGCGACTACGTAGCCGCCATCGCCGCGAACATCGACGCCGGGGAGAAACTCCGTCTTATTGATAATCGAAGTTCCCGGCCCCGGATGGCGGAAATAATAATGACGCCCGCCAGAACGCGTTTTGACCGTATAGGTCGCGGGAACGTCACCGGCCTTTAGAAACTCGGCAATACCGTTCTTCCCGTCTTTCTCGTCGGGATCAATGACGAACACGCCGGAACGCTGCCCGGTGACAATGCCGACAAGATTTGACGTTCCCGAAAAATACCGGTCGAGATCGTCGGCGGTTAGCTGCGTCTCCCCCCACGCGCGGTGGAGGGGGACTTTGTTGCTGTTGGCGGCGAGAATGGGCCAGCCGTTCGCCGTAAGATTTTGTGCAATTTTGAGGCTGGCTGTCATCGAATCCCCCGCATGAACTCGTAAACCTTATCGGGGCAAAACGTAGGGACCCATTCGCCCCGGCTTTCCGACCAATAAACGTAGTCGAGTTTTTCCGCGTGTTCGATGATGGTTGGAAGTTTCCTTCGATGCAGCTCGTCCATGACGAGATACAACAATCGGTCGCTGTCCGCATCGAGGGGCGGGATGACACCGGGAAGGTCTTGACCAACCGGCAATTTACGTGCTATATTCACTGTGCTTTAATTCCTATATCCAAATGAAACGACCGCTTCGCGACTGGACCTCGCTTGGCGGTTTTTTCATGCTGCCATACGCGCATCGGCTCGTTCCCTAATCCACGCATCAATTTCAGATTCGAGCCAAGCGACTCGTTTCTCCGAAATCGGGAGCTGGCGCGGAAAGCGGCCTTCAGCGATCATTCGATAGATTTGGGGCTTGGAGAAATCCACGCCCTTGATTGTCCGAAGTTCTGTAATATTTAAGAGTCGCATTGCTATATCCTATGGTTAAACGCGGTTCACTGCCGCAACACACAGAGTATAGTCAGAAAAGAGGGTAATGGCTAGCGCACCCCCATTGACATATCCTAAAATCTGTGAAAGTGCCACATGTCAACAAGATTTCTATTGATTTCATTGATCTTTTTTTAGCTTCCTGCCGCGAATTCCAGCACATTGTTGCCGGTGGGCGGGTTCACAATTCGGTCAAGCGCACCTGCCCAAGCCTCCAGCGCCTCCCGCATTTCTGGCAAATACTCATAATAATTATAGACTCGCTGAATGCCCTGCTTGGAATGACCGATGACGTGCTCGGCCACTTCCGATTTAGTCAACGCGGAAAGACGGGTGCGAACAGTGCGCCGCACGTCATGCAGGACAAAGTGACGAAGTTCCGCATCGGGATTTTTCTCCCGTAAACACTCCAGCATCTTTTCATCGAGCGCCTTCTTCGCCCGACCGAAGCCGTTAATTGGCTTCGCGCCTTTCGTCCGTCGGTCGCTGAAAATGAAATCACCATTGCCTTGTTTCGGCAGCCCTTCAACAAGCTCAATCATGGCACTGGACATGGGCAGTAAATGATCCTGCCCCATCTTCACCCGAACTTCCGGGATAGTCCAAAGCCTTGCGCCGACATCGAACTCACTGCGCTCAGCGTCCGACACCTCGGACTTTCGCTGCCCTGTCAGTAGCAGCAGCTTGAAGAATGGCCCAAGGGGATACGGGATTGAATCCGCCGCATTCCAATAGGCTCGCAATTCGTCATCGCTAAGCACACGAGTCCGGGCTGTTTCAGTTTTTGATGGCAGCCGTAGATACTTTGGCTTCAAGTTCCGCGTCGGATCATCCGTCAGGCCGTATCCACGACGACGCTCAGGCCACATTGCCCAATCGAAAATAGATTTGATGTGTCCAAGAGAATTGTAGGCCATGCCGACAGCAGGACGGTCACGGATTGCGCCGATTAGCTCCGCTATGTGCTCGTCTGTAATTTCAGCAATGGGCTTATCCATCCAGTCATTGCGAGCCGGGTCCAGAAGCTCGCGGCGAATCTCGCGCTCGTCCTGCTCAATATGGCGGTTGCGCTTTCGGGTTGGCAGATCGGCAATGTAATCCTCGACAACGGACTTGAAGGTGTTTTCGCGCCTCCGCGCCTTCTCAGCCAATTCAGCTTTTTGTTCGTCGCGGGGATCAACCCCATTGCGGATTTTTTCGCGCCAATCTCCGGCCTTCTTTCTGGCTTGCGCCAAGGTCATCCCGCCCGCCCCGGTATACTCCCCAAGCTCGGCACGTGTCGGAGCGTGCGATCCCGGAAACCGCGTAAAGAGCATGAATGTCCGCTTGCCAGTTGTGCCAACGCGCACGCCGAAGCCTCGAACTTCTGTATCCATCCAATCCCATCGAACCGCTGTCTTCTTTCCGGTGTCAGGGTCAGTTCGATACTTCACCTTCATCGCCTTGAACGATGTGTCTTTCAGTTCAGATTTCTGATTGAACTCTGATTTGGGCCTCTTGGTCATTGTAGCCCGCGCTCCCCTATGTGCTACGTGTGGGCTACAACATAGGAGGTGTTCCAGAAAAACGCAATGATACCGCTTGTTACCAATGGCCGCGAAAAAGCCTTATAAAATTGACACTTGGCACCAAGAGGGAAGGTAAATTGCGGTCACAAGAATGATACTATAGACCCCTAATTAGCGGCTCATAACCGCTTGGTTGGGGGTTCGAGTCCCTCCGGGCCCACCATTTCCACCAAATTCCAGAGGTGGCCTTCATGGGCTGTTTGGTTGACCGGTCTTTTGCGGTCCGGTGTCTTTTGGCTTGATTGCGTGTGTGACGCAGAAGATCACGTATAGATCGGCGATGTCGTGGGGGGAGGTGGCCTGGTCGGTGGCGAAGCGGGTCAGGTCTTCGAAGATCGCAGATCCCGGCCGGCATTTCCAGCCGTGGCGGGATCTGAAGAAATCGATGAAGCTTTCCGGTGTCATCCTTCTCGCCCCTCCGTGAAGGCGAAGCCGGCCGGGGGCGGCCCCGGATCGCCGGAGCGATCGGCTTTCGTCCCTTGCGCGTGCGGCCGGATAATGACCAATCGAACGGATCGGGACAAGCGGGCTTCCCGCCCTTTGCGCAGGCGGCTCGTTTGCGCCCCGGTGCGGCCCGAAGCGACGGTCTTCATGCGGAGCTTTGCAGGAGCAGGCGCGCCGTGCGTTCATCGGTGATCAGGCCGTGAAGTCGGTGGCTGTGCAGCACCGCGCGGATGGCTTCGGTTTTTGCAGACCCGCCGGCGATCGCGACGATCCGGTCGTTGCCCGAGTCGGAGAAGGATGCGGCGAGCGTTCTGGCGGTCACCGTCGTCTCGAGGATGCGGCCCTTGCTGTCGAAGAAATGGCCGAGTAATTCGCCGACGCCGCCGAGTTCGGCGATCTCCGCCAGTTCATCGGGCTGCAACATGCCGGATGTGACGAGGTGCGCCTGGTTGTCGACCGTTCCGATGCCGACAAGCTTGAGATCGGCGCTGCGCGCGAGATTGAACACGTCGCTGACCCCGCGCTGGGAGAGCAGGACTTCGCGATCCTCCTCGGTATTGGCGAAGAAGGGCACCGGCATGACATAGGCCTGGGTGCCGGTCTTGGCGGCCAGCCGGTGCATGACGTCATAGGGATTGGCGGCATAGTTGCGGGTCAGGCCGCCGAGCAGCGAAACGAAGCGCGTGCCGCTTGCGCCGATGCGCGGGAGATGACGCACGACCGCCGAAAGGGTGCGCCCGTGGCCGAAGCCGATGACGGCCGCCTCGCCGCGCTCGATCTCGCGCCGGAGAAAGTCCGCCCCGACATGGCCGAGCGTGGTCAGCGCCAGCGCGTCGTCGTCGACGTCGGGCGCCACCTCGCAATAGTCGAGCCCGTAGCGGGTGGCGAGGTCGACTTCGAGATTGACGCATTCGGCGATATCGCCGTCGATGCTGACTTTCACCACGCCTTCGGCGACGGCGCGGGCGATCAGCCGGTGCGCCTTCACCGAGGGAATGCCGAGCCGCTTGGCGACGGCGGACTGGGTGAAGCCGCCGATATAATGCAGCCAGGCGGCGCGGACGGCGAGGGAGTCTTCATGATCGGTCATCGGATGTCCTGTCGTCCTCTGCAACCGCAGCGCCCTGCGATCGAACCGCGGAAAGGGCGGGCGGCGGTCAGCCCGGCCTGAGATCCGATGCGCCGGTTTCGATATAGGGCGCCCAGAAAGCGATGCTTTCGGCAATCTGCGCAATGACCTGCCGGTCGTCCGGTTCGCGTTCCTTGAAGGACAGTTCGAGGCATATCTCGTTGTCGACCGCGCCGCCTTCGGCAAAGGCCTGCAAAAGCGGTTCCGGCTGGATGCGTCCCCTCGCGTTGAACGCGGCGGTGAAAGGCCGGTGGCCACCCTTGTCCATCAGGCTTTGCTTGATATGGATGATCGGCGAGACCGCCGGAACGGCGCGCGCCCAAGCATAGGGGTCGTAATCATCCGGGTTTTTAGAGGTGACGTCGCCATGGTCGATGTCCGCCATCATCCACATGGGGATCGCCATGCCGGCGGCCGTCAGCCGTTCCTGGAGCGACAGGCAGGCCGTGATCGTCTCGCCGAATTCGCGGCCGATGCTCATGGGCTCCCAGAAGACGTAGGAAAGCCCGGCGTTTCTGGCGTGTTCGGCCACTTCGGCCCAACAGTCGATGGCGATCCGGATCAGGTCCTCGCGCCGGACCGGATCGTCGAAGTCCTGATAGGTGAAGATGGCGAACTGGGTGCCGACGGCGGTTCCGCCGAGATCGCCGATGATGTCGGCGAATGTCTTGAACCAGTCGATATAGTAGCGGCGTACGTCCGCGTCGGGATGGCCGAAATGATTGAGGCGGCCGTAGGGGCCGGTCATGCCCGAGGTGACGCGCACGCCGGTGCGCTGGAGCGCCCTGTCCATCCGGCGCGTCAGCCGGCGGATCGTCGCGGCGTTCCAGCTCGGGTTGATGAATTCGTGCGTGAGCTGGAGGTCGCGCAGACGCAGATCGCGCGCGACGGTCTCGATCAGATCGTCGGGATCGGCGAAGCGGTTGACCAGCGGATTGGTGTTCAGCGACAGGGTCAGGGCCATGGCGTCCTCAGGCAGCGGCAAGGCGGGTGGATGCGAACCACTCGGTGAAGGCGGCGCGCTCGTCTTCCGTCAGATGCAGATAATGCTTGGTGCGGCGGTAGAGAATATCGTCTGCCGTTTCAGCCCATTCCGCCGCGACGAGATAACGGGCCTCGGCCTCGTAGAACTGGCCGCCGAAGTGCCGGCCGAGATCGTCGAGGCCGGTTGCGCCGGCGATCAGCGCTTTCGCGCGCGTGCCGTACAGCCGCCCGTAGTGATGCACGAGTTTGCGCGGCATCCAGGGGCAGGCGTCGCGCAGGGTGTTGGCGAAGGTCTCATAATCGGCGTTCGGCATGTCGCCGCCGGGAAGCGGGGCCTTTTCCGTCCAGTCGTCGCCCATATCGGGGAAGATGTGCCTGAGGCGATGCATCCCGCGCTCGGCAAGCTCGCGAAAGGTGGTGATCTTGCCGCCGAAGACATTGAGCAGCGGCGCGCCGTCGGTCTCGTCGAGGTCGAAGACATAATCGCGCGTCACGGCGGAGGGATTGCCCTTGCCGTCGTCGAAGAGGGGGCGAACCCCGGAAAAGGCGTGCAGCACATCCTGCCGGCGCAGCTTCTCCTTGAAGTAGAGGTTCACCGCCTTCAGCAGGTAGTCGATCTCCGTCTCGTCGGCGGCGACGTCCTCGGCCCGGCCTTCGTAGGCGATGTCGGTGGTGCCGATCAGCGCCTTGTCGCCCTCATAGGGATTGATGAAGATGACGCGCTTGTCGTGGTTCTGCACGAGATAGGCGTTCGCGCCCGTCCAGAATTTCGGCACGATGATATGGCTGCCTTTCACGAGGCGCACATTGCGCCGGGAACGGGAGCCGGCGACACGGTCGATGACGTCGGAAACCCATGGGCCGGCGCAGTTGACGAGGCATCTGGCGCGGAAGGTGCGCGTTTCCCCGGTCGTGCTGTTCCGGGTGGTCACGGTCCATGCGCCGGCTTCGCGACGGGCGGAGACGGCCGGCGAACGGGTCAGAACCACCGCGCCCTTTTCGGCGGCGCCGATGGCGTTCAGCGTCACGAGACGGGCGTCGTCCACCCAGCAGTCGGAATATTCGAAGCCGAGGGTATACTGATCGAGAAGTGCCGCACCTTCCGGATCGCGCCGGAGATTGAGCGTGCGCGTGCCGGGCAGTTTCCTGCGGCCGCCGAGATGATCGTAGAGGAAAAGGCCGAGCCGGACGAGCCAGGCGGGCCGGTCGCGGGGACTGTGCGGCAGCACGAAACGCATCGGCCAGATGATGTGCGGGGCGGCATTCAGCAGCACCTCGCGCTCGATCAGCGCCTCGCGCACGAGACGGAACTCGTAATATTCGAGATAGCGCAGCCCCCCGTGCACGAGCTTGCCGGAACGCGAGGACGTGCCTTCGGCGAGATCGTCCTTCTCGCATAAGACGACCTTCAGCCCGCGCCCCGCCGCATCGCGCGCGATGCCAGCGCCGTTGATGCCGCCGCCGATCACGAAGAGGTCAATAGGCTCGGGTTCGTTCATCTCGTTCTCCTTCGGCGCCCTCCAGGCGGCGGCGCCATCGTCGTTTCGCTCAGCGTGCAGCCAGAATGTCCCAGGCGGGCGCGATGCCTCGCCGCGCATCGGTATAGGCGGCAAAGAGGCGTGTCATGCGCTCGGCCTCCTCAGGCTTCGGCTGTTCGGCCGCGCCCAGTTCGGGGGTGACCCAGTCGGCGATGCAATCGTCCATGTTGCGATAGGCCCCGATGGCGACGGCCGCCATCATCGATGCGCCGGCCGCGCCCGCCTCCTCGCGCGCGCTGACGCGGACGGGAACGCCGAGGGCCGCACCCAGCGTGTTGCGCAGCGAGGCGGAGCGGGCCGCGCCGCCGCTGACGCGCAGTTCCGCGGGAAGCGCGCCCATCGCGGCATAGCAGTCGCGCGTCGCCATTCCGAGACCTTCGACGACGGCACGCACGAGGTCCGGATAACGATGCCGGCTGGAAAGGCCGGTGAAGCCGGCGCGGGCGCGGGCATTGACGAAGGGACCGCGTTCGCCGGCCTCGGAAATATAGGGATGGTAGAGGATATTGCCGGGCTTGCTGGCGGAAAACCAGCCGTCGACGCGGCCGATCATGTCGTCGAGGCCGGCCGTGACGCCGAATTCGGCGAGAAGATCGACGCCGACCTGAAGCAGCCAGTCGAGGTTGATCGTCGCCCCCATGTTGGTCTGGACCTGGGTCACCACGCCGGGAATCGGCAGGGCGATGACATAGCCGGTCCGCTCGGCGTTCAGCACGACCTCCGAAACGGATTTCGCCTGGAGGTGAACGCCGGTCGAGCCGATGGCCGAACAGGCGGCGTTGCGGCCCTCGCTCCGCACGCCGGCGCCAAGCGCGGTCATGCACATGTCGACATAACCGAGGCAGACAGGCGTTCCGGCTTTGAGGCCGGAGGCGGCGGCGGCTTCGGCCGTCAGTGGATGAACGGTCTGCGTGCCCTCGATCACGTCCGGCAGCAGTGCGCGCCGGTGGGTGAGGCCAAGGGCGGCAAGCACATCGTCGTCATAGCGGCGGGTGCGGAAGTTGCCGAAGGTGAAGCTGACTTCCGACGGATCGGTGGCGCGAACGCCGGTGAGGTTCAGGTAAAGCCAGTCCTTGCAATGCATGGCGACTTCCGCGCCATCGAGCAGTTCCGGGAAATGACGGTCCATATGGGCAAGCTGCGCGCCCTGCTGGCAGGTGTTGAGGCCCGTACCCGTCGCTTCGAAGCGAGTGCGGTCGGCGTCGGTCGCGGCAAGCCGCTCGACGGTCGGCGCCGCGCGGGCGTCGAGCCAGAGCCAGGCATCGCCGACCGGGCGGTTTCCAGCGCCGACAAGCCATGTCCCGTCGCCTTGCGCGGTGACGGCGATGGCCGCGGCGCGTTCGGAGAGACGTTCGATCCTGTCGGCAAGCGCGCGTAGCGCGCGCGTGCAGTCGCTCCATGTCTGGGCGAGCGACTGGGTGACGGATCCGTCTTCTCCGGTCCGGTAGCTGTTGCGCACCGAGGCGCTGGCGATCTGGCGGCCGGAAAGCGTGAAGGCGACGGCTTTCATCACCGAGGTGCCGGCGTCGATGCCGATGATCAGATCCGCCGTCTCAGCCATGCCGCGCATCCGCGCGGCGCGTGCCGGTCCATGTCGTCCCGCCTGACCAGAAACAACGCATTCGATCCTCCGACTGTCTCGTGAAGGCGCGCATCTTTCCTCCGGCCTTTCCGGCCAGGGTCATGCCGACCCGACAAGGAATTTAACGCAGACCTCCGGAACTTCGCAAAAGAACATAACATAAAGCTACCACATGTCTCGTAAAATTTTTCGCCATCGAATTTTTTTTCAGCTATGATGGATTGATAAGGAGAGGAGTGACGGACCGGGATGGGGCGAGGGTCTGGGGATCGCGGGCGAGGGCTGTGTGCGGGCTTATGTTTCCCGCAGGCGCTGATTTTCTGAAAAATAGAGATTTAAAACAGGGTGTTGATGGCATTTTCCACGCCTTCTCCGTCGAGGTGACGTTGAGGCACTCGGCTGGGCGGCGATCCGGCTTCCGGCGCGCGCGGCGTAGTGTGGGCGGTGTTTCCAGGGTGTGGTAACGCGAAAAAGGCGATTGACACGTCTGCGAGATTTAACATACACTATGGGACATATCACACATTAATATCGCAAGTGCGAAACGAATGTGCAGTGCGGCAGCGGGCAGGTGAGGAGATCTGGCCGGCGTCGATCATGGGGAGGATGTCATGACATGTTCTGTTTGGCGGATATCGATGCCCGGTGACGGCGCTGTGTGCCGGCCTGCCGGCGTGTTCCGGTGTTCCCGCTGACGTTTTTCCATTCAACCGCAGGGTCACAGACATGACGGATGCCATGATCTCGAAATCGCCGCCGCCCGTCCGGTCCTATCGCTGGATCGGCATTGCCGCCGCCGTCGTGCTGGTCGGCGCGATGGCCTTCGACACGACGATCGTGCGCATCGGCTCGGAAGCCGATGTCCGGGTGCAGAAATTCTCGCCGGAGGCCTATGGCGCCGAACAGTTCCCGGTCATCCGGCAGAACGTCGAGACGCGCGCCGTCGACGCGGTCGAGCTGTCGCAGGCGATCGCCGCCGACAGGGCGGCGGCGGGCGAGAAATATGGCGTCGCGACCTCGATCGGCCCGGTGCTTCCGGTCCGTTTCACCGGCGTCGTCGGCGAGCGCAAGGCGAACTACAATGTGGTGGCCGTCGAAGGGCTCCCCGCCGAATTGACCGTTCGCGTGCAGACCGGCCCGGCGCTGAACGGCACGGACCTGCGCGATGCGACCGGCCAGATCGAATTCGGCCAGTTCAAGAACCAGATCGAATATCAGGATGCCGGCTCCGCCATCAACAACGAGGTGAAGAAGGTCGTGCTCGGCGACATCGATCCGGCAGCGCTTGCCGGCCGGACCGTATCGGTGACGGGCGTCTTCAAGCTGGTCAATCCGAAAAGCTGGATCGTCACGCCCGTGCGGTTCGACGTCCAATGAGCGCGCTTCCCGAAGACGGCCCGAAGGACGATGTCGTGCTCGCCGCGCGCAACGTGGCGAAGTCCTACGGCAGCGTCCATGCTCTCAAGGGCGTCAATTTCGACATCCATCGCGGCCAGGTGACGACCCTTTTCGGGGAAAACGGCGCCGGCAAGTCGACGCTGATGAAAATCCTTTCGGGCGTCGAGCAGCCGACCTTGGGCGAAATCATTCTCGATGGCGAGCCGGTCGTCTTCGCGTCATCGTCCCAGGCGCGCGACCGGGGCATCTCGATCATCCATCAGGAACTCAGCCTCGCACCCAATATGAACGTTCGCGACAATATCTTCATGGGGCGCGAGATCATGACGGCGACGGGGGTGGATTTCGCCGAGGAGGAGCGCCAGACGCGGCTCCTGATGGCGGAACTGGAGGAGGATATCGATCCTCTGACGCCTGTCGAGGACCTGCGTCTCGGGCAGCAGCAGATCGTCGAGATCGCGCGCGCGCTTTCGGTCAATTCGCGCATCCTGATCATGGACGAGCCGACCTCGGCGCTCTCCGCCTCGGAAGTGGAGGTCCTGTTCAAGGTCATCCACGACCTCACCGGCCGCGGCGTCTCGATCGTCTATATCTCGCATCACCTCGAAGAGGCCCTGCAGATCACCCATCATGCGGTGGTGCTGCGCGACGGTACGATGACGGCCTATGCCGAGCGCAAGGATATCGATCTGGAATGGATCGTCCGGCACATGGTCGGCGACAATTTCGATCTCGGATCGCCGCCGACCGGCTACGAGATGGGCGAGGTCTCCCTGAAGATCGAGGGGCTGAAGGTGCCCGACCCGGGCGGCGCCGGCTATTCGGTCGTCGACGACATGTCGTTTTCGGTGCGCGCGGGCGAGATCGTGTGCATCTACGGCCTCATGGGGGCGGGACGCACGGAACTGCTCGAATCGGTCGCGGGCCGCCTCGCTGCGACGGCCGGCAAGGTTCTTCTGAAGGGGCGCGACATCACCGGGCAGTCGATTGCCGAATGCATCCGCGACGGCCTCGTTCTCGTGCCGGAAGACCGGCAGCGCGACGGCCTCGTGCAGACGATGACGGTCGGCCGCAACCTCTCGCTCGCCAGCCTCGGCGCCTTTACGCGCGGTCTCTTCACCTCCGCCGCCCGCGAGGCGGGGCTGGTCGGCGCGGCGATCCGCAAGGTGCATATCAAGACCGATGGCGGGGCTGCGGAGATCGGCTCGCTTTCCGGCGGCAACCAGCAGAAGGTGGTGATCGGCAAGATGCTGGCGACGGAACCTGAGGTCATCCTGCTCGACGAGCCGAGCCGCGGCATCGACATCGGCGCCAAGGCCGAGGTCTTCAAGCTGCTCGCCGAGCGTGCGCGGCAGGGGCTTGCCGTCGTCTACACCACGTCCGAGGTCGGCGAATGCCTGAGCATCGCCCATCGCATCATCGTCATGCGGCGCGGCCGCATTTCCGCGGAATTCGGTCCTGACGCGACCAAGGAACAGATCATGGCCGCCTCGGGCGAAGCCGTGCATGCCCATTAGGAGCGCTCGAGCATGTCAGTCACACCCGCAATCGACACGAAGGCGACGACGAACGGCAGCAAGCGCAAGAAGAGCTTTGTCGAACTCCTGTTCGAGGGGCGCGCCTTCTTCGCGCTGATCGCCATCGTCGTGGTCTTCTCGCTGATGTCACCGAACTATTTCACCGTCAGCAACTTCCTGATCATGGCGTCGCATGTCGCGATCTTCGGCCTGCTGGCCATCGGCATGCTGCTCGTCATCCTCAACGGCGGCATCGATCTTTCCGTGGGCTCGACGCTGGGCTTTGCCGGCGTCGTCGCCGGTTTCCTGATGCAGGGCGTCACGCTGCCGCAGTTCGGCATCATTCTCTATCCTTCGGTCTGGGTCGTGGTGATCCTGACCTGCCTGCTGGGTGCCGCGGTCGGCGCGGTCAATGGCGTTCTGATCGCCTATCTGCGCGTACCCGCCTTCGTCGCGACGCTCGGCGTGCTCTATGTCGCGCGCGGCCTTGCGCTCCTGATGACGAACGGGCTGACCTACAACAATCTCGGCGGCCGTCCGGAGCTTGGCAACACCGGCTTCGACTGGCTCGGGTTCAATCGTCTGGCCGGCGTGCCGATCGGCGTCCTCGTCCTCTTCGTCTTCGCGGTCGTCTGCCATGTCCTCCTGACGCGCACGGCCTTCGGCCGCTGGCTCTATGCCTCGGGCGGCAACGAACGCGCGGCGGAACTGTCGGGCGTGCCGGTCAAGCGCGTGCAGATCATCGTCTACATGCTTTGCGGCATGTGCGCGGCCGTCGCGGGTCTCGTGCTTTCCTCGCAGCTCACCTCCGCCGGGCCGACGGCCGGCACCACCTACGAGTTGACGGCGATTGCCGCCGTCGTCATCGGCGGCGCCGCCCTGACGGGGGGCCGCGGCACGGTGATCGGCACCATGCTCGGGGCCTTCGTGATCGGCTTCCTGTCGGACGGCCTGGTGATCATCGGCGTCTCGGCCTACTGGCAGACGGTTTTCACCGGCGCCGTGATCGTTACCGCCGTTCTCTTGAACAGCATCAAATACGGCCGACGCTGAGAAGCGGCGGCCGGCTCGAACTGACTGCGCCCGGGAGAGGCGGACCACCGAGTGGCCCGGGAGCGGGAAGTGGACTATCGCCGGAATTCGGCACAACCGGACTCAACAAAGGGAGTGAGACCATGTTCAAAAAAGGTATGCGTGTACTCTTCGCGGCAGCCGCCGCCATGCCGCTGCTCTTCAGCTCGGCCAGTGCCGAGGGCCTGATGACGATCATCGTCAACGATCCGTCCAACCCGTATTGGTTCACGGAAGGCGAGGTTGCCAAGGCGACGGCCGAGAAGCTCGGCTATACCGCCAATGTCGGCGCTCACAAGGGCGACACCAACACGGAAAGCAACCTGATCGACACGGCGATCACCAACAAGTCGGTGGCGATCATCCTCGATCCGGCGAATGCCGACGGTTCCGTCGGCGCGGTCAAGAAGGCCGTCGCCGCCGGTATCCCGGTCATCCTCGTCAATGCCGAGATCAACCAGGAAGGCCTTGCCAAGGCGCAGCTCGTCTCGAACAACGCGCAGGGCGCAGCACTCGGTGCGCAGCAGTGGGTCGAGGCGGTCGGCGACAGCGGTAAATACGTCGAGCTCTTCGGCGCTCCGGCCGACAACAATGCGGCCACGCGCTCGAACGGCTATGAGACCGTGCTGACGCAGTATCCGGATCTCGAAAAGGTCGGCCGTGAAGTGGCCGACTGGGACCGCACCAAGGGCCACGCCAAGATGCAGTCCCTGCTTCAGGCCAATCCGGACATCATCGGCGTGATCAGCGGTAACGACGAAATGGCTCTCGGCGCGATTGCGGCCCTCAAGGAAGCCGGCAAGCTCGAGCAGGTGAAGGTCGGCGGCTTCGACGGTTCGCCGGATGCTGTCGCCGCCATCAAGGCCGGCGAACTCCAGTACAGCGTTCTCCAGCCGGTCGCCATCTTCTCGGCAGAAGCCGTCAAGCAGGCCGATAATGTGATCAAGACCGGTGAGACGGGTGCTGCCAGCGAAAAGCAGCTCTTCGATTGCCTGCTGATCACCAAGGACAATGTCGACAAGTATACCGCTCCCTTCGTCCTGAGCGAGTAACCGACGGCGGGAGCGCCCTTGGGGGCGCTCCCTTGCCCGGCCCCGGTATTTCCCGGAAAGGCCGGCTTGGCATTCTTCCCGTGGCCCGATAACGAGACGGCAGCTCTATCGACGAAGCATGGCGGGGTCTCTTGTGAACAGGAAAATCGATGTCAGGGATCTTCTGGCGGAGGAATTGCCGAGCGACAGCCGGCATGCCCGCCAGCTCGTGCGCCGACAGATGATCGCCGAGACGGTGATCGCCGAAGGCTCGATCCGCATCGAGGACCTGACCGAGCGTTTCGGCATCAGCCTGATGACGGCGCACCGCGATGTCGACGAACTCGTCAGCCGCGGCCTGTTCCGCAAGACGCGGGGCGTCGTTTCGGCGGCGCCGACGAGCCTGATCGAATCCTCCGACGCCTATCGCGCCACCCGGCAGGCCAGGGAGAAGAAAGCCGTCGCCAGGGCCGCGATGCAGTTCGTCGAGCCGGGGCAGGCGATCTTCATGGACGACGCCACGACGGTGCACGAGATGACCCGATTCCTGCCGGCGAAGGTGCCGCTGACGGTCATCACCAATTCGCTCGTCCTCATCAACGAGCTGAAGGAGGTGAGCGATCTCAACCTCGTCTGTCTCGGGGGGCGGTTCTACAACTGGTGCAACGCCTTCATGGGGCATATCACCACCAACGAAATCCGCCGGCTGCGCGCCGACACCGTGTTCATGTCGCTATCGGCGATCGTCGACGACATGGTCTACCACCAGTCGCCGGAGACGGTGGAAACCAAGCGGGCGATGTTCGAAAGCTCGGCGAAGCGCGTGCTTCTGGCGGATCACACGAAATTCGAGCGGCGCGCGCTGCACCATTTCGCAGCGCTTCAGGAATTCGATGTCGTCATCGTCGACGAGGATATTCCGATCTCCCACCTGTCGCGCATGCGCACGAAGGGGATCAACGTCATCGTTGCGGAAGGGGAGCAGGCCGACTGAGGCCTCGGCCTGGCCCCGGAGGCATCGACCTTGCCGCTCCGGTCCGCCATCCGCCGGAAAATGGAGGTATGAATGCCTTGCATCATGGGGATAGACAGCGGCCTGACGGTGACCAAGGCCGTCATCTTCGATGCGGACGGAACGGTGCTGGCCATCGCCCGCCGCCGCGTGCCGCAACTGATCCCCGCGCCGCAACACGTCGAGCGCGACATGGACGGCCTGTGGGCGGCGACGGCGGACGCCATCCGCGAAGCGGTGGCCGCCTGCGGCCGTCCGGCCTCCGATATCGTCGCGATCGCCGCGACGGCCCATGGCGACGGCATCTATCTGCTTGACGGGGATCGCAGGCCGCTCGGCCCGGCCATCGTTTCGCTCGATACGCGCGCCGGGCCAATCGCCGACGCCTGGAACGAGGGCGAGGTCGGCGCACGCGCGCTGGAACTGACCGGGCAGAAGCCCCACGCCTCGGCGCCCTCGGCCATCCTGCGCTGGATCCGCGAGCATCAGCCGGAGCGTTATGCCCGTATCGCCCATTTCATCGCGGCGAAGGACTGGCTGCGCTTCTGTCTTAGCGGCACGATCGGCACGGACCGGACGGAAGCGAGCACGTCCTTCACCGATGTGCGAACCCAGGACTATGCCGGGGACGCATTCGGCCTGTTCGGGCTGGAGCGGCTTGCCGGCCGGCAGCCGCCGATGGCGGCCTCGACCGAGGTTGTCGGCGGCGTGACGGCGGAGGCGGCGCGCCTGACCGGGCTCGTCGCCGGCACGCCCGTCATGGCCGGCCTCCACGACGTCACGGCGTCCGCGCTCGGGATGGGCGGCTATGGCGAGGGCATGGTCGCGGTCATCGCGGGAACCTATTCGATCAACGAGACGGTGTCCCGCGCGCCGAAAGTCGACGGCCGCTGGTTCTGCCGCAACGGCATCCTGCCCGGCGAATGGAACAACATGTCCATCTCGCCCGCCTCGACCGCCAATTATGACTGGTTCATCGAGGAATTCCGGGGCGGCGATGCGCGGCAGGCCGAAGCCTCCGGCAAGAGCATTCATGACATCGTCGGCGAGGAATTTGCGGCCGCATGCCGGCGGCCGTCGAGCGTCTTCTTCCATCCCTATCTTTTCGGCTCGCCCTTCGGCGGCGCGTCGAGCGCCGGCTTCTACGGCCTCAATGCCTGGCACGACCGGGGCGATCTGGTGCGCGCGGTGCTGGAAGGGATCGCCTTCAACCATCGCGTCCATGTCGATGCGCTGCGCGACGGGTTCGCGCCGGCCTCCGCCCGCCTCACGGGCGGCATCTCGCGCAATCCCGCCATGGCCGGCCTCTTCGCCGATATCCTCGGCCTGCCGGTCACCGCGACGCGGACCGAAGAGGCCGCGGCCTGGGGCGCGGCCTTGTGCGCCGGTGCCGGAGCGGGCCTTTTCGCCTCGCCCACCGACGATCCGCGCGACCTGGCATTGATCGAGACCACCAATGAGCCGGACCCCGGCCGGCAGCGCGCCTATGACGAGAAATACCGGATATTCCTCGATCTCGCCGAGGCGATGAAGCCGCTCTGGCCAAGGCTCAGGCGTCTTGGCGACGCGGCGCAATAGCAGGATCTCCATCATGACGGATGCAACAGCTGATACTTTCGACGTCGTCATCCTCGGCGCCGGCATCAACGGGGCGGGGCTCTTCCGGGATCTCTGCCTCCAGGGGCTCACCTGCCTGATCGTCGAAAAGGCCGATTTCGGCTCCGGCACCAGCGCTGCGCCCTCGCGCCTCATCCACGGCGGCATCAAGTATCTGGAAACGGGGGAACTCGGTCTGGTCGCGCAATCGACGCTGGAGCGCAATCTCCTCCTGCGCAATGCGCCGCACTGCGTCGAGCCGCTGCCGACCTTCATTCCGTCCTTCTCGCTCATGAAGGGGGCCTTCGCCGCGCTGCGCACGCTGTTCGGCTCCACCACCGCGCCGCGCAGCCGTGGCGCCGTCCTGATCAAGATTGGCCTGACGCTCTACGATCTCTATGGCGCGCGCCATCGCGTGATGCCGAGGCACCGGTTCTTCTTCCGCCGCAAGGCACTGGCGGAAATGCCGGCGCTCACGCCGCGCATCGTCGCCGGCGGCATCTATTACGATGCGAAGATCAGCCGGCCGGAACGGCTGGTCTGGGAATTGCTGCGCGACGGCCTCGACGCAAGCCCGCAGTCGCGCGCCATGAACGGCGCGACGCTCCGCGGCCAGCAGGACGGGGTGCTGCTGCTGCAGGATCGCGACGGCGTCGAACGGCAGGTCCGCGCCGGCATCGTCATCAACGGGGCAGGCCCGTGGATCGACGACGTCAATGCGACGCTCGGGATTTCCGGCAGGCTGATCGGCGGCACGAAGGGCTCGCATATCCTGCTGCGGCATCCCGAACTGGTCGAAAGCCTCAAGGGCCGCATGATCTATTTCGAGGCGGACGACGGGCGCATCTGCCTGGTCTACGATTTCCTCGGCCTCGCGCTGGTCGGATCGACGGACATCAAGGCGGATAATGCGGATACGGTGCGCTGCGAGGAGGACGAGATCGACTATTTCCTCGCCAGCCTGCGTTCGCTCCTGCCGAAGCTGCAATTCGGCCGCGACCAGATTGTCTATGCCTATAGCGGCATCCGGCCGCTTCCAGTGTCGGACGCCACCCGGCCCGGCCTCATCAGCCGCGATCACTCGGCGCCCGTCGCGGAGCCTGCCGCCGGCCGGCCGTTTCCCGTCATCTCGCTTGTCGGCGGCAAATGGACGACGTTCCGCGGCTTTGCGGAGGAGGTGACGGATACGATCCTTTCCCGGCTGGGCCGCAGCCGCAAGGTCAGCACGCAGATGCTGCCGATCGGTGGCGGGCGCGGTTTTCCGGTGGACGCGGCGTCCCGTCGCCGCTGGATTTCCGAACGCGTTGCAGGTAGCGGCCTCTCCGCCGCGCGCATCGAGGCGCTGCTGGCTCGTTACGGGACGACCGCCGATGCCATCCTGGCCCATATCGGGCATGGCGAGGATGCGCCGCTCGCCCATGTCGAGGGCTACACCCGGGGCGAAATCGACTGGATCGCGCGTCACGAAATGGTCGGTCATCTTTCCGATATCGTCATGCGCCGCACGACGCTGGCGATCGAGGGCAGGCTGACGCTGGCGGGGCTGGCCGAAATTGCTGCTGTCGCCGCCGTCGCGCTCGGCTGGGACGAAGGCCGGCGTGAGGCCGAAGTTGCGACGCTGGCCGAACAGCTGCGGGCGGTCAATCGTGCAAGCCTTTGAGGGGCGTGTCTCCCCGTATGTCCCGCTTCAGGGATGGCGGAAGCGGGGGAGGACGAAGTCGGGGGATGCGCCGTATTCCGCGGCAAGCGCGGTCAGGGCGCTCTCGTCCTTCTCCGCCAGAATGCCGGTGCGCACGAGGCAACTGGCGAGGCCGGCGCAGGCCGCGCCGCGAATATCGTGTTCGAGGCTGTCGCCGATGCAGATGACACGGTTTTCCGGCACGGGGGCGAGAAGCGTCAGGGCATGGCGGTAGATTGCGGGATAGGGCTTGCCGAACCAGCGGACGGGGCCGCCGAGATCGCGATAGGCAAGCGCGATACTGCCGGCGCCCGGCGCGATCGCGCCGCCGCGTGTTAGTTTGTGCCGGTCCGGATTGGTGCAATAGCAGGGCACCGCGCGCGCCGCCGCCGGTGCGAGACGTTCGCGGTAGGCGGCAAGCGGGATCGTTTCGGCCTCGCTGCCGGATATGATCACCACGTCCGCTTCGGCTGCGTCCTCGACACTTTCGAACGCCAGCCGGTCCGCCAGATCGTGATCGCCGCCGCTCGATATGGTGAGGCAGCGCGTGCGGCCGCTGTCGCCCGCCGTTTCCCGGGCGAGAATGTCGTAAGCAACGTCGCCGGAGGTCAGGAAGCGGTCGAAGCCGGCCCGGTCGAAGCCGAGGCGCATCAGCCGCCCGGCGTTATAGTCGCCGCTGCGGCCGGAGTTGGAAAGGATGACGACGGTCTTGCCGCGCGCCTTCAGGTGAAGCAGCGCGTCGTTTGCGCCGGGATAGGCCCGTTCGTCGTCCCGCAGCACGCCGAACTGGTCGACGAGGAAGGCGTCGTAGCGGGCGGCGAGGTCATCCAGCGACGTAACGGCGGCAAGCGTCATGGCGGAAGGCTCCGTGCGGCAAGAACCAGCGATGCAGCCCCGACGGCGGCTTCCGCCGAGCGGGCCGGCAGGAAAGGAACGCCGAGGGCGGTTTCGCGCATCCGCGTCCAGGCGGGATTGACCGCGCCGCCGCCGACCGTGCGCAGCGAGCGAAGGGGCGGGCCGCCCAGTTCGGCCAGCCGATCGTAACCCGATTTCTCGATCCGCGTCAGCCCTTCGAGGATCCCCTGGAAGAAGAGGCGATCGTCGGCGGGGCGCGGCTCCAGCACCGGCGGCCAGTCGGGATCGTTGACGGGGAAGCGCTCGCCCGGCCGGGCGAGCGGATAGTAGGCAAGGCCGGTCGGTTCCTCGGGGCGCAGATGTGGCGTGAGCGCCTTCAGTTCCGCGTCGTCGAAGAAACGGCGGATGACCGCGCCGCCGGCATTGGATGCACCGCCTGCCAGCCAGAAATCCAGCACGCGATGGGAATAGATGCCGTATTGCGCGGCATCGACCGGCGTCCGGCAGGCAAGCTTGATCACCAGTGTCGAGCCGAGCGCTGTGACGCCGTCTCCGGCGGCGCCGGCGCCGGTCGCGAGGAAGGACGCGCAGCCGTCGGTGGTGCCGGCGTGGAAACGGGCGGCAGGGGGAAGGCCGAGCGCCCGGGCCGGTCCGCCGATACCGGCCAGCGGCGCGCCGGCGCGCGCCACCGGCGGGAGAAGGGCGATGTCCATGCCGCAGCGCTCCAGCCAGTCCGGCCAGCGTTCGGCGGCAAGATCATAGCCGGTCTTCAGCGCATTGTTCTCGTCGGTGGCAGGCCGGGGGAGGCCGAGTTGCAGCGCGATCCAGTCGGCCTGATGGACGACGTGTTCCACGCCGGCTTCGCGCGACAGACGGATTGCGCGGGCGAGCGCGGAGCTTGCGCCGCGCGCCGGACTGTTTTCCGGCGCGTGCCGGGCGATGCGCCCGACGATGTCGGCGTCGGGGCAGGGGTCGTTGTACATCAGGGCGGCGGTGACGGGCGCGCCTCTCCTGTCGATGCCGAGCACGGTGCCCGAGGTGCCGTCCACGGCCACGCCCTCTATCGTGTCGAGCGGCGTGCGGGCGGCGATTTCGGTAAGGCAGGCGCGGACGCCGGCCCACCATGCGGCGGGGCTGCGGCTTGCCGCCGCGTCGGGGAAGGGGGCAGCGGCCAGATCGACCATGGTGCCGTCGGCCGCCAGCGCCGCGGCGCGTGCGCCCGAGGTGCCGAGATCGATGCCAAGGGCGACAGCCGGGGCACGGGCGCTGCCGGATGCGCTCATGCCGTTTGGCTTTCCTGACGATCCAGCGCCTGACGGTATTGCTCGGCCTCCCAATGGGTGAGTTCGTATTCCTGCGCCGCATCGAGATAGACCAGCCGGGCGTCGGCCGGAATGCGAACCGCGACCTCGGCAAGGCAGCGCGCCATCACGCGGCCGCCGGCGGTCAGTTCGTCCGACAGCAGCACGCCCTCTCCGGGAACGAGCAGCATTTTCGGCATGTCGCGGCCTTCCGCCTTGCGGGCGGCGGCGTGGGCGTTCACCGTCTCGTCTCCGGCCAGGACGCCGATTTCCGTGCCGAGGAATATGACGTGGTCGGGATAGAGCGAGCCGCCGGTCGCGACGGTAGCGCTCGCCGCGTCGAGGGCCGTCTTGTGACTGCGGCAGTCCTCCGCCGGGTGGAAACCCGAGTGGGCCGCCCGTGCGGCAAGCGCTGCGGGATCGGCTGGCGCGCCCTCCCGTTCAGGCAGGCGAAGCGCTTCGGTCACACGGGCGATGCGCAGGCGGACCTCGTCCACCGTCTCGCCGGTAACGACGATGCCGTGATTGTAGAGGATGAGCACGTCGGGCCGGTCGCCGGCCACGCGGTCGATTTCGCGGGCGAGCGGCGTGCCGGGACGGCGATAGGGAACGGTCGCCCAGGTGAGGTCCGGCACTTTCGCCATGCGTTCGGCGATCATCGCGTCGCGGTCTTCCAGCACGGAAAGGGCGATGGTGTTGACGCAATGGTAATGCGCCACCACCGTCTGCGGCAGGACGGCGTGGAAGCTCGTTTCGATGGAGGGGCGAAGGCCCGAGCCGTTGCGCCCGGCGATGATGAAATCCGTCGCCTTTTCCGCGCGCGGGTCACCGGCCCGCAGGGCTGCGGCAAGCGGCTCTATCGCGACCGGTACCATGATGTCGCGCTCGCCGGCCTGCGACAGCCAGGTGCCGGAGGCCTTTACCCACAGGATGCCCTCCTGCTTGAAGGACGTGTTGCCGCCCGCCCCCTGGGTCTTGAGCATGTCGGCGCCGATCTCGCGCGAAAGCGCCAGGAAGGCGTCGAACGTCTTCGTATTTTCCGGTCGCAGGCCCGCGGTCATGACGGGCGTATCCTCCGGTCGCATGCCTGCGGTCATGGCGGGTTCCTTTCTGCGTGCGTGGGTCTGCGTGTGCGAGATCGGATCGCGTCCAGGCGGGTCGCCGGGCTGAGCGAACTACGTTCTGGATCGTAGGACGGTGATTGATTGTCGTCAACAGTGAATGAATGTGCTCATCGGCATTGATAATCGGTGACGACTGTGATTATTTTCTTTCAGGGAGTGAGCAGCAGGGAGGATGCCGTGAACGACACCGAGCGCCACAGGGCCATCGTCGACCTGCTGCGCGAGACGCCTTTCGCTTCGGTGCGCGAGTTGCAGGAGCGGCTCGGCGTGTCGCCGGCCACGATCCGTCGCGATATCGACAAGCTTCACGAATCCGGCCAGGCGCGAAAGGTCTACGGCGGCGTGTCGGCCATCGAGCCGTCCGACAGCGGGCGGCTTTCCGCCCGTCCCTATGACGAGAACCGCGATATCGCGGTGGAGGCCAAGCGCGCCATCGCCAGCCGCGCGGAAAGCCTCGTGCGCGACGGCGACGCCATCATCGTCCATGCCGGTTCCACCTGCTACCAGCTCGGGTTGCTTCTGGCCCGGCGTAGCCTGCGGATCTGGACGAACTCCATGCCGCTTGCCGCCCACCTCGGCGAGCACGGCACCTGCCAGCTTTCGCTGGCCGGCGGCGAACTCTTTCGCGAGCCGGGCATCGTGCACGATCCGGCCGGCAGCGCGCCCGCCTTCTTCGCTTCCCGTTTCTTTCTCGGCACGCAGGGGATCGGCAGCCGGGGACTGCTTGAATCCCATCCGCTGGTGGTCAAGGCGATCGGCGAGCTTGCGGCCTGTTCCGACGAGATCGTGCTCTTGGCCGACAGCCGTAAATTCGCGATCCAGCCGCGTCATGTGGCGTTGCCGCTTTCGCGCGTCGGCACTATCGTCACCGATGACGGGCTGACGGATGCGGCGGCGAAGATGATGGAGGACGCCGGCGTCACGGTGATGATCGCGCATACGGGAGGAGTGAATTGAGCATGACGCCCATTGCCGTATTCGATCTTGGCAAGACCAATTCCAAGCTTTTCGTCGTTTCTGCGGACGGGGTGATCGTCGACGAGGCGCGCACGCGGCCTGTCTGGCGGGAAGAGGAGGGCCTGCGCATTCTCGACGATGCGGCGCTGTTCGACTGGATGCGCGGCGAACTGAGGCGTGTCGTGGCGGAGCACGGCGTCGGCCGCATGTGTTTTTCCGGCCATGGATGCACCTTCGCGCTGACGGCGGGGGGCAGGCTTCTGCATCCCGTGCTGGATTACGAACAGGAGCCGCCGGCCGACATCGCCGCGCGTATCGATCCGCTTGCACCGGATTTTTCGGAGACCTTCTCGCCGCCGCTGCCGCTCGGCCTTAATTATGCGCGCCATATTCTCTGGCTCGGCGAACGTCAGCCGGACCTTCTCGCCCGGACGCAGGCGATCCTGGCCTATCCGCAGTTCTGGGGCTGGAAGTTCACCGGTCGCGCGGTGTCGGAAGTGTCCTATCTCGGCTGCCATTCCAATCTCTGGGCGCCGCTGAAGGACGATTTCAGCAGCCTCGTCGACCGCATGGGGTGGCGGAAGAAGATGCCGGCCTTCGCACCGGCCGGCAGCGTCATCGGCAGCCACCGCGTGGTTCTCAATGACGGCAGCCTGCGCGACGTTGCGGTCCATAACGGCGTGCACGACAGCAATTCGGCGCTCTATTTCTACCGGTCCCTCGGGTTTTCCGACTTCACGCTGGTGTCGACGGGCACCTGGGTGATCGTCTTCAATCCGGCAAGTCCGCTGGAGGCGCTCGATCCTCGACGCGACATGCTGGCCAATGTCACTGTCGACCATCGACCCGTCGCGACCATCCGCTTCATGGGGGGGCGGGAATATGAGGTGGCGAGCGGGGGCTGGAACCGGCCGGTCGGGGAAGCGGCCATCGCCAGCGTCATCGCCAAGCGAGCCTTCGCGCTGCCGTCCTTCGCCGCCGGCGGGCCGGTGCCGGGCCATGAGGGCCGTTTCGTCGGCCCGACGGTGGAAGGCGAGGAGAAGGCCGCAGCCGCCCTTCTCTATGTGACGCTGATGACCGACCTGTCGCTCGACCTGATGGGGTCCGGCAACACGATCGTCATCGACGGCGGGCTGGTGAAAACAGGGCTCTATGCCGCGCTGCTGGCGGCGTTGCGGCCCGGACAGACGGTGCATACGAGCGGCAATCCCGAAGGCAGCGCTTTCGGCGCGGCGGCGCTCGTCTTCGACGCGCTCGGGCGCAACCCTTTCGTCAACGATTGCGCGACCGCCGGGGCGGCGGCCATCGCCGGGCTTTCGGACTATCGGCAGGAATGGCGCCGCCGCGTGGAGGAGATGCGCGGCGATCTTTCAGGGCAGCGGGAGGAGAGACAGGCATGAGCGAAACGGCGGAGAAGGGGCGGCCGCTCCTGGAAATGCGCAATATCAGCAAGACGTTCGGCGCCTCGAAAGCCCTGTCCGACGTCTCGCTGACGGCCCATCCGGGCGAGGTCCATGCGCTGATGGGCGAGAATGGCGCGGGCAAGTCGACGCTGATGAAGATCCTTTCGGGCGCCTATACGGCCGATCCCGGCGGTTCGGTGCTGATCGACGGTGAACCGGTGGCGCTTGGCGATCCGATGAAGGCGCGGGCGTACGGCATCGCCGTGATCTATCAGGAACTGTCGCTTGCGCCGAACCTTACGGTGGCGCAGAACATGTTCCTCGGATCGGAGCCCGCCCGTTACGGCTTCGCCGATCGCGCGGCGATGCGCCGGCGGGCGGAGCCGATCCTCAAGCAGCTCGGAATCGGCTTTTCGGCGGCGCGCATGGTGTCCGAACTGTCGCTCGGCGAACGTCAGATGGTGGAGATCGCCCGTGCGCTGACGACAAGCGCCCGCATCATCGTCATGGACGAACCGACGACGTCGCTGACCTCCCGGGAGACCGGCAGGCTCTTCGACGTCATCGCCCGGCTGAAGGCCGACGGCATCGCCGTCATCTACATCAGCCATCGCATGGAAGAGATCTACCAGCTTTCCGACCGGGTCAGCGTCCTGCGTGACGGCGCCTATGTCGGCACGCTCGACCGGTCCGAGCTTTCGGCCTCCCGGCTCGTGTCGATGATGGTCGGCCGCGATCTCTCGTCCTTTTACAAGAAGGAGCACAGCCAGCCGGGCGGCGAACGGCCGGCGGTGCTTTCGGTGCGCAACATGGGCGACGGGGTGCGCGTGCACGATTGCTCCTTCGAGGCGCGGGCCGGCGAGGTGCTCGGCATCGCCGGGCTCGTCGGCTCGGGACGAACCGAACTGGCGCGTCTCGTCTATGGCGCGGATACGTCGACGACGGGCGAGATGCGGCTGGACGGCAAGCCGGTCTCCGTCCATTCGCCGCGCCAGGCGCTTGACGCCGGCATCGCCTATCTCACCGAGGATCGCAAGGCGCTCGGCCTTTTCCTCGACATGTCGATCAGCGACAACATCAATATCGGCGTAATCCCGCAGGACGCGATGAGGGGCGGCTTCCTCGACTTTTCGAAAGCGCGGGAGCGGGCGCAGCGCGCCGTGAAGTCGCTTTCGATCCGCGCGCCGGGAACAGGCATCAACGTCAGCGCGCTTTCGGGAGGCAACCAGCAGAAGGCGCTATTGGCGCGGCTGCTGGAGACCGAGCCGAAGGTGGTGGTCCTCGACGAGCCGACGCGCGGCGTCGACGTGGGCGCGAAGTCCGAAATCTATCGCATTATCGACGAACTGGCCCGTAAGGGCATCGCCATCGTGGTGATCTCCAGCGACCTGCCGGAAATCCTCGGTATCGCCGACCGCGTGCTCGTCATGCGCGAGGGGCGGATCGCCGGGGAAATCGTCGGCTCGGCGGAAAGGCCGCTGGAGCAGGAGGCGATCATGACGCTTGCGACCGGCTCGGCCGGCGAAGCGGCCTGATTTCAGACGATGAGAAAAGACCTGACAGAAGAGGCGGAACCGAACCATGAGTGCTAGCGAAACCGAACAGACGCGGATGGACAAGCTGAAATTGCGCTCGACGCTGACCGCGCTCGGCATGTTGCCGGTGCTCGTGCTGCTCGCCGTGGGCTTTCATCTGCTGAGCGGCCGTTTCCTGACCGTCAACAACCTGTCGATCGTCATGCAGCAGGCGTCGATCAACACGGTGCTGGCGGCCGGCATGACCTTCGTCATCCTGACGGGCGGCATCGACCTTTCCGTGGGCTCGATCCTCGCCGCCTCGGCGATGGTGGCCGTCATCGTCTCGCTGGTGCCGGACATGGGCATGCTCGGCGTGCCGGCGGCGATCGGCATCGGGCTTGCCTGCGGCTTCGCCAACGGCGCGATCATCGCCTGGATGCGCCTGCCGCCGTTCATCGTCACCCTCGGTTCGCTGACGGCGATCCGCGGCATCGCCCGTCTGCTCGGTAACGATACGACCGTCTTCAATCCTGACCTGCCGTTCGATTTCATCGGCAACGGCACGCTGTTCGGCGTGCCGTGGCTGGCGATCATCGCGCTTGCCACCATCTTCGTATCCTGGGTGATCCTGAAACGCACCGTGCTGGGAACCTGGATCTACGCCGTCGGCGGCAATTCGGAGGCGGCGCGGCTCACGGGCATCAAGGTGTCGCTGGTGCTGCTTTTCGTCTATTCGATGTCGGGCCTGATGTCGGGGCTGGGCGGCGCCATGTCGGCGGCCCGCCTTTATGCCGCCAACGGGCTGCAACTCGGCCAGGCCTACGAACTCGACGCCATCGCCGCGGTCATCCTCGGCGGCACCAGTTTCGTCGGCGGCGTCGGCTCGATCTGGGGCACGCTGATCGGCGCGCTGATCATCGCGATGCTCTCCAACGGGCTGATCCTCGTCGGCGTCTCCGACATCTGGCAGTACATCATCAAGGGTCTCGTGATCATCGTCGCCGTGGCGCTCGACCGCTATCGGCTGCAAGGGCTTGGCCGGACGTGAGGTCCGGCCGGAGGAACCGGTGCCAACCGGATATAACGGCGCAACAGGCGCCACAGAAGGAGGAAATCATGCGTCTCATCTCCAAACTGCTCGTCGGGACCGCGATGGTCGCGGCGCTCGCCATGCCGGCAACGGCCAAGGATCTGAACAAGATCGGCATCTCGGTTGGCCTGCTTGGCAATCCGTTCTTCGTCGCGACCATCAAGGGCATCGAGGACCGCGCCAGGGAAATCAATCCGAATGTCGAGGTCATCTCCGTTTCGGCGGATTACGACCTTAACAAGCAGGTCTCGCAGATCGACAGCTTCATCGCCGCGGGCGTGGACATCATCATGCTGAACGCCGTCGACGCCAAGGCGATCGCGCCGGCGGTGAAGAAGGCCGAGGACGCCGGCGTCGTCGTCGCCGCCTTCGACGTTTCCGCGCCGGGGGCCAATGTCACGGTGATGACCAACAACGTCAAGGCGGGTGAGGAAGCCTGCAAGTACATCACCGACAAGCTCGGCGGGAAGGGTGACGTCGTCATCATCAACGGTCCCGCCTCCTCCTCGATCATCGACCGCGTCCAGGGCTGCAAGGACGAATTCGCCAAGCATCCCGACATCAAGATCCTGTCGGACGACCAGAACGGCCAGGGATCGCGCGATGGCGGCCTTGCCGTCATGCAGGGGCTGCTGACGCGCTTCGACAAGATCGACGCGGTCTTCGCCATCAACGATCCGACCGCCATCGGCGCCGAACTCGCCGCCAAGCAGCTCAACCGCAGCGAATTCTTCATCACGGCGGTTGACGGGGCTCCGGATATCGAAAAGGCGCTTTCCAGCGGCAACTCGATGATCGAGGCATCCGCATCGCAGGATCCCTATGTGATGGCCGGCGAGGCGCTGAAACTCGGCGTCGAGGTCCTGAACGGCGATACCCCGGCCGAGCCGGTCGTTCTTCTCGATCCCCAGCTCATCACCGCCGACAACATCGGGGATTACAAGGGCTGGACGGCCGCCCGCTAAGGCGGTCCGCCATTTCATCCGGCGGGATCCGCGGCGCTGTCGCGGGTCCCGTTTCCCTCCAGTTTGCAACGATCTGAAAGCGGCCGGGTTCATGTCGAAAATCGGTGTTCACTCCTTCGTCTGGAGCGCAGGCTCCTCGCGCGCCGAGCTTGAAAAAGCGCTTGAAAGCACACACAAGCTCGGTTTCAAGCTCATTGAGTTTTCCTATCTCGACCCCGCGCAAGTCGATGTCGGCTGGCTTTCGGGCCGTCTTCGCGACCTCGGCCTCGACGTGGCGATCAGCATGGGGCTGCCGCCGGAAGGCGATATTTCCAGCGATGACGGCGCGGTGGTGGCGAAAGGGGTGGATATCCTCGACAAGGCCGTCGCACTGGTGCGTGATCTCGGTGGCAGCAAGCTGGCCGGCATCCTGAGTTCCTCCCATGGCAAGCAGGAGCGGACGCTGACCCGCAAGGGCTGGGACACGAGCGTGGCGACGCTTTCGAAGGTCGCCGATCGCGCAAGGGCGGCGGGCGTCACGCTCAATCTCGAAATCGTCAATCGCTTCGAGAGCAACATGCTCAATACCGCAGCGCAGGGCATGGCCTATATCCGGGATACCGGGGCCTCCAATATCTTCCTGCATCTCGACACGTTCCATATGAATATCGAGGAGGCGGATGTAGGGCTGGCGATCCGCCATGCCGCCGACAGGATCGGCTATGTGCATATCGGCGAAAGCCATCGCGGCTACCTCGGCACCGGCACCATCGACTTTTCCGCGATCTTCGACGCGCTGGTCGCGATCGGCTGGGACGATTATGTGACCTTCGAGTCCTTTTCCACCACCATCGTCGACAAGGATCTGTCGCTGAAAACCGCCATCTGGCGCAATCTGTGGACGGACAATGTGGCGCTTGCCGGCCATGCCCATCGCTTCATCGAGCTTGGCCTTCAAACCGCGCGGCGCAAGGCCGAACTGGTGGCGATGCCTCACCTGCCGGCCTGACGTCGCGCGGGTATCCGCCGGCGTTCAGCGGCATGTCAGGTTTGAAGAGCATGGGAGGCGTTTAGCGGCCGTCACGGACGGCCGGGCTGTTTCGCCGGAAAAGGAAGCCCCATGCTCCACCCCCTTGCGTTTCGCCGTCCGCAGATCGGCAGCATCGCCGTCAGCGCCGTGACGGCGATCTATGTCCTTTCGATCCTGAACGACAGCTTCTGGACGAAGGCCTGGCTCTATCTGGACGGCCGGCCGGCGCCGCTCGTGTCCATCGCCATCGGCCTTGCCTGCCTCCATGTCGCCCTGTTCGTGGCGGTCTCCGTGAAATTCGTCATGAAGCCGGTTTTCATTACGCTGATCTTCATGGCGGCGGCGGGCGCCTGGTTCATGGACCGCTACGGCGTCCTGATCGATAGCGAGATGGTGCGCAATGCGGCCGAGACGACCCCCGCCGAGGCCGGCCATCTGATCACTGCGGGCTTCCTGCTGCATATGGCGATCTTCGCGGCGTTGCCGTCGCTGCTGCTCGTCTGGGTCCGGGTTCGCCACCGGCCGTTTCCCCGCAAGCTGGCGGGCAATCTCCTCGTCATCCTCCCGCTTGTGGCGATCGCGCTGGTGACCGGGCTTTCGCACGCGCGCTTCTATGCCGCGGCGATGCGCGAGCACCGCGACTGGATCGCCACGCTCAATCCCGTCCTCCCGTTCGCCAACGCCGTCCATTTCGCCATCGGCCGGAGCGAGGAGGTCGCCATCGTCGCCGCGCCGCTGGGCGAAGACGCCCGTATCGCCGCCGTGGCGACCGGCGAAAGGAAGCCGCGTCTCACGGTCATCGTGGTCGGTGAAACCGCGCGGGCGGAGAATTTCTCGCTCGGCGGCTATGGACGCCCGACCAATCCCGAGCTTGCCGGCCGTAATATCCGCTATTTTTCCGATACGACCAGTTGCGGCACGGCAACCGCCGTTTCGGTGCCCTGCATGTTTTCCGTCTACGGCCGCGCCGACTACACCCATAGAAAGGCTCTTGCGAGCGAGAACCTGCTCGACGTCCTGAGCCATGCGGGCGTCGATGTCGAATGGTGGGACAACAATACCGGCAGCAAGCAGGTCGCTTCCCGCGTCGGCGAACAGTCCCTGATCAGCGACGGCGATCCGCGCCTGTGCAATGACGGCGAATGTATCGATCAGGTGCTTCTCGACCGGCTCGATGCCTGGATCGGTTCGGTGAAACGCGACACGGTTCTCGTTCTCCACCAGATCGGCAGCCATGGCCCGGCCTACTATCTGCGTTATCCCGAATCCTACCGCCGCTTCAGGCCCGATTGCCGGAGTGCGGAATTCTCCGATTGCTCGAAAGAGGAAATCGTCAACGCCTATGACAACACCATCCTCTACACCGATCATATCCTTGCAAGCGTGATCGATCGTCTCGCCGGCGAACAGGGCCGGCTCGATACGGCGATGCTCTATATGTCGGACCACGGTGAATCGCTTGGTGAATTCGGTCTCTACCTGCATGGAACGCCCTATATGATCGCGCCGTCGCAGCAGACGCATGTGCCCTTCGTGCTCTGGCTCGGCAGGGAGGCGAAAAAGATCTATTCCGCCGGGTGCCTCGATGCGCGGATGACGAAGCCGCAATCGCACGACAACCTCTTCCACACCGTGCTGGGGCTGATGCATGTCGAGACGGCCGTGCGCGACCCGGCCCTCGATATCGTCTCCGCCTGCCGCCTCGATGCGACGAGCTAGCGACGCGGGGCGCCGTTACGACCGTATGGCTGTTGAGATTGGCGGCGGGACGTGATTTCACTTTCCCTGCGATGACCTCCGGCTTGAAGCCGGCGCGGGACGGTGCGAGGAATGTCGGGTGCGTGTGCTTCTGATCGAGGATGACGCCATTCTGGGCGAGGCGGTGCGCGACTATGTGGCCGGTATCGGGCACGCCGTCGACTGGATGCGTGATCTGGAGAACGGGCGTGAAGCGACGGCGACTGTGGCCTATGATCTCGTTTTGCTGGATCTGCGCCTGCCGGACGGTTCCGGCCTGGGGCTGCTCGACGCGCTGCGGGCGGCGGGCGATGCGACGCCGGTGATCATCCTGACCGCTCACGACCGGATTTCCGACCGGATCGAGGGGCTGAACGCCGGCGCCGACGACTATCTCGTCAAGCCGTTCAATCTCGGGGAGCTCGGCGCGCGCATACTGGCGGTCACCCGCCGCCATGCGGGTTCGGCAAGGGCCGTGCTGGATGCCGGCTCGCTGTCGATCCAGCTTGCCGACCGGCGGGTCTGTGTCGCCGGACGGCCGGTCGACCTGTCCGGGCGCGAATGGGCGGTTCTGGCCCGGCTTGCGGCCCGGCCGGAGGCGCTGGTCTCCAAGGCGCAAATCGAGGAGGCGCTTTACGCCTTCGGCGCGGAGATCGAGAGCAATACGGTCGAGGTCTATGTCAGCCGCCTGCGCAAGAAGCTTGGCCGGGCGGCGATCGAAACGGTGCGCGGCATCGGTTACAGGCTGGGCCGATGAGGGAACGCACAAGCCTTGCACGGCAGCTCATGGTGTGGCTGACGGTGGCGATCACCGGCTTCTGGCTGGTCGCGGTCGGCTTCGGCATTTTCGTCATGCAGGACGAGTTCGGCGAGATCTTCGACAGTTCGATGGAGGAAACGGCGGAGCGGCTGATGCCGCTCGTGCTGAGCGACGTGCGGGAGACGAACGGCTTGCCCGATCTCCGGCCGGCCGATCCCGGCGGCGGGACGAAGGAGGAATATCTCACCTATCAGGCGCGGGGGGCGGACGGGCGGGTGCTGTTGCGCTCCGGCAGTGCGCCTCCGACCCCGTTTGATGCCCCATTGAAGCCGGGTTTCTGGCAGGACGACGTCCGGCGGATTTTCACGCTGGTCTCGCCGGACGGCACGGTCTTCCTGCAAGTGGCGGATTACATGGTCAACCGGACCGAGGCGGCGGTGGAAGGTGGGGCGGCGCTGTTGCTGCCGGTTCTGCTGATCGTTCCCCTGACGGTGCTGACGGTTCTGTTCATCGTGCGCCGGACGCTCGCGCCGATCGATGGCCTGCGCGCGGCGATCGGCGAAAAGGACGGTGGCAATCTCGCGGCCATCGAGGAGCGCGGATTGCCGCGGGAACTGAAGCCGATCCTGCGGTCGGTAAACCTGCTCTTGTCGCGGCTGCGCGATGCGCTGGCGGCCGAACGCGCCTTCACCTCCAACAGCGCCCACGAATTGCGCACGCCGCTGGCCGGGGCGCTGGCGCAGACGCAGCTGCTGGTCGACGAACTGAAGGGGATGCCGGGCCGCCAGCGCGCCGAACAGGTCGAGGCGGCCTTGCAGAAGCTGGTGAAACTTGCCGGGAACCTGCTGCAACTCGCCCGGGCGGAGAGCGCGGGACTGGGCCTTGCGGAGACCGTTTTCGATCCGGCGGAGGTCGCGGCGCTGGTGGCGGCCGATTTCGACCGGGAACTGGAGGATCCTGCGCGGTTGCATTTCACCAACGCCTTGTCGTCGCAGGTGCGGCATAGGGGAACCGCCGACGCCTTCGCCATCGTTTTGCGCAATCTCGTCGAGAATGCATTGATCCACGGTGCGCCGGACGCGCCGGTGGAACTGGCGGTGACCGCCGAGGGCGACATTCGTATCCGCAACGCCGGACCGTGCTTTTCCGAACGTGAGCTGACGGCATTGCGCAAGCGTTTCGCCCGGGGCCCCACACGTGCGGCGGGTTCGGGCCTGGGGCTTGCGATCGCCGACGGATTGCTGGCGCAGATGCAGGCGCGCCTGATGCTGGTCTCGCCGGTGCCAGGCCGGGCCGGCGGATTGGAGGCCCGGATCGTATTTTCCGAAACCCCGGCGGGCGGCGCTTGACGGCAGGCGGCGCTTGACGGTCGGCCTGTTTGCGTTATCGATACCTGGTCGCAACGATGAGGAACCGGGAGATAGCATCTGACATGGAACGGAAAATGACCGGAGAGGGACGGATCGCGCTCGTGACGGGCGGCGGCACGGGCATCGGGCTGGCCATCGCCAAGGCGCTGAGCGGCGAGGGCTACAAGGTGGTGATCACCGGACGGCGGACGGATGTTCTGGAAGAGGCCGCCGCGACGCTTTCGGGAGAAACCGGTCATGTCGTGCGGGCGATCCGCTGCGATATCGGCGATCCCGCCGATGTGGAGTCGTTGTTCGAGGCGATCCGTGCGGAATTCGGCCGGCTCGACGTGCTCGTCAACAATGCCGGCACCAATGCGCCACCCGTGCCGATCGAGGAGCTTTCCTTCGAGCAATGGAATTCTGTCGTGGCGGCCAATCTCACCGGCGCGTTCCTCTGCACGCAGCAGGCCGTCCGCCTGATGAAGGCGCAGACGCCGCATGGCGGGCGGATCATCAACAACGGGTCGATTTCGGCCACGACGCCGCGCCCGAATTCCGCGCCCTATACGGCGACGAAACATGCGATCACCGGCCTGACCAAGTCGACCGCCCTCGACGGCCGGCCCTTCGACATCGCCTGCGGCCAGATCGATATCGGCAACGCCGCCACCGACATGACCTCGAAGATGGGCGCCGGCGTGTTGCAGGCGAACGGCGAGACCGCCAGCGAGCCCACGATGTCCGTCCGGCACGTGGCGGACGCCGTCGTCTATATGGCTAGCCTGCCGCTCGACGCGAATGTGCTCACCATGACGGTGATGGCGACGAAGATGCCGCTCGTCGGGCGCGGCTGAGGGGCCGTCCCGCCGCGCTTTCTTTCCGGACGGGGCGGTATCGTCCGACCCCTCCGGCTTTCAGGATCGCCGCGGCTCGCCGCCGGCGGCGTAGACGGTCTTCTGCTGGAACTTGAAGACATGGCCGCAGCGGCAGCGGATCATGTGCCTGTCCGGATATTTCGACGCCCGCTCGGTGGTGAAGCCATGCGGTAGCGAATCGACCCGGAAATCGGGATTCGCGCGGCTCGGCATGTCGTCCTCCGACACTTCGGCATAGCCGGAGTGGTCGCATTTGGCGCATTCGAGCTTGCGGGAATAGCGGTCGCGTGCGGTCATGGCGGGGATCCTTCGGTCTGTCGGCCGGCCGTTCTTAAGCGTCGCGGCGGCGCGTTTCAAGCAGCGGAGGCAAGCAGGGCCTGCATGACCGTTATGATCCTGCGGTGCTGGTGGGCATGGCGCGTGCGGACGTTGACGGCGGCATAGACGGGCTGGGTGATCGGCTCGACGCCCGCCACGCGGCCGGCCGCGCCCCTTTGCAACAGCCGGCGCGCGTCGGCGGCCATCACGAAGGCGGAGCCGCCGAGCTTTTGCAGCAGGGCAAGGATCGCGGTGGTCTCGCCGCTGGCGATCGGGGCGGTCGAAAGGGCGGGATGCGCCTCGCGATGCAGCCGGTCGAAGGCGGGGGAGTAGACCGCCTGAATGTAATCCTCCGGCCTGACGTCCTCGATTTGCGACACCCTGTTGCTGACCATCTCATAGCTGACGTCGCCGATACGCTCGTAATGCAGGTCGGGCAGGTAATGCGGAGTGAAGAGGATCGCGAGATCGAGATTGCCCGCACCGAGGTCGCGGTTCATCTGGTTGGAATAGTCGACCTCCACATAGATCGAGGTGCCGGGCAGATCGGTGCGCACCGCCGCCAGCCAGTCGCCGGCGAAATCGGCGGCAAGATCGTGCTGGAGCCCGATGCGCATGGACCGTTCATAGGCGCCCGCACTTTCGACAGCGCGCGCGGCCTCGTGCCACCGGTGTTGCAGCGCCTTGGCATGATCGAGGAAGCGCAGGCCCGCCGCGGTGGGCTGCGTGCCGCCCTTGTTGCGCGCGAAGAGCTTGCGCCCGAAGGTTCCCTCCAGTGCGTTGATGCGGTGGGTGACCGTTGATTGCGTAATGTTCAGCCGTTCCGCCGTGCGGTTGAAATTGCGCGTTTCCATCAGGTCCAGAAATGTCTCAATCAGAACAATTTGCATGAATACGCCGTTTTTTGTGAATGTTTCTACGGATGGTAATCGAATTTTTCGATTAATAAAGACGGATCCTGCGCTTGCCGCAGAGGGCTTTGGTTGCCACAAATCCGGGACAAAGGAAGAGGAGCGAGAATGTCGGGACTGCCATCGCATGCACGGGTCGTTATCATCGGGGGCGGAGTGGTCGGCGCTTCGGCCCTCTACCATCTGGCCAAGGCCGGCTGGACGGATTGCGTCCTTCTGGAGAAGAACGAGCTGACGGCGGGATCCACCTGGCATGCGGCCGGCAATGTGCCGACCTTCTCCGCCTCGTGGTCGATCATGAACATGCAGCGCTATTCGGCCTCGCTTTACCGCGATCTCGGGCAGCGCGTCGATTATCCGATGAACTACCATGTCACCGGCTCGATCCGCCTCGGCCATTCGAAGGAGCGTTTGCAGGAATTCAAGCGCGTCGTCGGCATGGGCCGCTATCAGGGCATGGACCTCGATATCCTGTCGCCGGACGAGATACGGTCGAAGTACCCCTTCCTCGAAACGCACGACCTGACGGGCGCGCTCTACGATCCCTATGACGGCGACATCGATCCGGCGCAGCTGACGCAGGCGCTCGCCAAGGGCGCGCGCGATCTCGGCGCGAAGGTCGTCCGCTTCTGTCCGGCCACCGGCGCAAGGCGCGAGGGCGACGAATGGGTGATTTCCACGCCGCAGGGTGAAATCCGCTGCGAGAAGGTCGTCAATGCGGCCGGATATTATGCCCGCGAGGTCGGCAAGTGGTTTGGCCGCGACGTGCCGATGATGGTGATGAGCCATCAGTATATCCTCTTTGAGGAAATCCCCGAGCTTGCCGCCTGGTCGAAAGAGGCCGGCCAGAAGCTGCCGCTGCTGCGCGACGTGGATTCTTCCTATTACCTGCGCCAGGAAAAGGCGGGCATGAATCTCGGCCCCTACGAGCGCAACTGCAAGGCGCACTGGGTGACGCCGGACGATCCGATGCCGGACGATTTCTCGTTCCAGCTGTTTCCGGATGATCTGGACCGCCTCGAATGGTATCTGAACGATGCTGTCGAGCGCGTGCCGATCCTCGGCACCGCCGGCCTGTCGCGCGTGATCAACGGGCCGATCCCCTATGCGCCGGACGGCAATCCCCTTCTCGGGCCGATGCCCGGTGTGCCGAACGCCTATGAGGCCTGCGTCTTCACTTTCGGGATCTGCCAGGCGGGCGGGGCAGGCAAGGTGCTGGCCGAATGGGTGACGGAAGGCGAGACCGAATGGGACATGTGGTCCTGCGATCCGCGCCGCTTTACGCGTTTTGCGTCCGACGAGGATTATTGCGTGGCCAAGGGCATGGAAATCTACGGCCACGAATATGCCATGCATTTTCCAAAGCACGCCTGGCCGGCGGGCCGCGACCGGAAACTCTCGCCGATCCACGACCGCATCAAGGCGCTCGGCGGCCAGTTCAGGCCCTACAACGGCTGGGAACGGGCGATGTGGTATGCAAAGCTCGGCGACGACACGTCGGCGGAAGCGACCCAGACATGGAACCGCGAAGGCCCCTGGCGACCGCGCATCGAGGAGGAATGCCGCGCCGTCACCGGAGCCGCCGGCATTCTCGACCTGCCCGGCTTCGCCCGCTTCCGCGTGAAGGGGGCTGGCGCGAGCGCATGGCTTTCGACGCTCGTCACCGGCAGGCTGCCGAAGCCCGGCCGTATCGGCCTCGCCTATTTCTCCGACGACAAGGGCCGCATCGTCACCGAAATGTCGGTGATGATGCTCGACGAGGATTCCTTCTTCCTCATCACCGCGGCCAGCGCCGAGTGGCACGATCTCGAATGGCTGGAGAAGCACAAGCCGGAGAATGCGGATTTCACGATCGACAATGTGACGGACGATTTCTCCTGCCAGATCCTTTCCGGGCCGAATTCGCGCGCCATCCTTGCCGACGTCAGCGACGCCGATCTGCAAAAAGGCTGGCTGACCCATCAGAGCTGCCGGATCGCCGGCCGCTGGTGCCAGCTCGTCCGGGTTTCCTTCGCCGGTGAACTGGGCTGGGAAATCCATTCGAAGATCGCGGATACGGCGGCGATCTTCGACGCCGTCTGGGCGGCGGGCGAAAAGCATGGCCTGCGTCCCTTCGGCATGGAGGCGCTGGACAGCCTGCGCATCGAAAAGGGCTATCGCGCCTGGAAGGGCGATCTTTCGACCGATTACACCGTGTTGCAGGGCGGGCTCGAACGTTTCGTCGACTGGTCGAAGCCGATGTTCAAGGGCAAGCCGGCGATGGAGCGCGAAAAGCAGGCGGGCGTCACCCGCCGCTTCGTGACGCTGACCGTCGAGGCCGGCGAATGCGACGCGCCCTATATGTCGACGCTCTGGCACGATGGTCAGGTGGTCGGCGAGACGACCTCCGGCAACTGGGGCTATCGCGTCGGAACATCCATCGCGCTCGGCATGCTGAAGACCGAGCTTGCCGTCGCGGGCACGCAAATCGAAGTGGAAATCTACGGCGACCGCTTCAAGGCCGTCGTCCAGCCCGATGGTCCGCTTTTCGATCCCATGAATGAAAGACTGCGCGCATGATGCCGCTTGCCGGCGGGCCGCTGTGACGGCGGGCCGCCGATGGACATGCTGAAATAACCTTGCCGGTCGGGGTGCACCGGTCTCGATCCTCCACGAGGGTGGCATGCTTCAACCTGACAATATCAACATCCCCGCCGCAGCCGATCCGATCGACCGACTTGTCGCCGAGCACCGCCCCGGCCATGGACTCGTCCGGGCCTTCTATCACGATGAAGCCATCTACCGGCGCGACATGGAGCGCGTCTTCCGCCGGCACTGGCACTGCGTCGCGCATGAAAGCGTGATCCCCAACGTCAACGATTTCGAGCTTTTCCGCATCGACTGCGAGCAGGTGATCGTCACCCGTGCGCCGGACGGAGCCATCCACGCGATGCTCAATGTCTGCCGTCATCGCGGCGCCGAGGTCTGCACGAAGGAGAAGGGCAATGCCCGGGTTTTCGTTTGTCCCTATCACGCCTGGACCTATGGCAATGACGGCAGCCTGAAAGCGGCGCGCCTGATGCCCAAGGATTTCCGGCGTGAGGATCATGGCCTGAAAAAACTGCATGTGCGCGTCGTCGAAGGGCTGATCTTCATTTCCTTCGCAGACGTGCCGCTCGATTTTTCCGAAGTGGAGAACCTGCTGCGGGCGACCTGCGGCCAATACGGCTGGGGCAGCGCGAAAGTCGCCTATCGCAGAACCTATCCGGTCGACGCCAACTGGAAACTGGCCGTCGAGAACTATGTCGAATGCTATCATTGCGGCCCCGCGCATCCCGAATATTCGCAGACCCATGCGCTGGAGCAGCCGCTGCACATGATCGAGGCGCTGAACGCGGCGATGGAGGCGCGGACCTCATCCCTCGGTATCGAGGTCGGCTCCGGAAACCACTGGCAGACCTCGCGCGAGGGCCGGGAGGCCATCCACGCCTTCCGCTATGCGCTTTACGACGGGGTCGAAAGCGGCAGCGAGGACGGCAAGGCCGTGGCGCCGCTGATGGGGCGCTTCACGGATTTCGACGGCGGCGTCACCTCCATCCATCTCGGCGGCACGACCTTCCTCGTCTGCTATCCCGATCACGGCATGATCTACCGCTTTGTCCCCAAGACGGCGGAAAGCTGCGAAATGGAACTGATCTGGCTCGTTGACGGTCAGGCGGAGGAGGGGCGGGACTACGATCTCGAAAAGCTCACCTGGCTCTGGAAGGTCACCACGGCGGAAGACAAGGCGATCATCGAGCATACGGCGCGGGGCGTGAAATCGCACTATTTCACCCCCGGTCCGATCGCGCCGATGGAGCATAACGAGCTTCGCTACATCGACTGGTATCTGGACGAAATCAGCCGGCCGTAAAGCGCGCCGCACATGGAGCACGAACGGGAGGGACTGGAATGAACAGCATCGAGGCAACCCAGACCTCCCGGCGCGCCGGGGGACGGGCCGCGCGTGTCGCCATGCGGGCCGCACCGCTGGCGGAGAATATCCGCCCTGTCCGCGCCGGCCTGCCGGGCGGGCAGTACAGGCCGCTGACGGAGGCCGCCGTGCGCCGTATCCATGAGGCGGCGCTCGACGCCCTGGAAAATATCGGCCTTGCCAATGCGCCGGCATCCGGCGTCGAGATCATGACCCGGGCGGGAGCGATCCTCGGCGACGACGGGCGTCTGCGCTTCCCCCGCGCTCTGGTCGAGGACATGCTGGCCATCGCCGCGCGCGGCATCGTGCTTTGCGGCCGCGACCCCCGGTACGACCTGGAGCTTTCCGGCACCCGCGTCTATTACGGCACGGCGGGCGCTGCGGTGCATATCGTCGATGTCGAGAAACGGGAGTATCGCGAATCGACGGCACGGGACCTCTACGATGCCGCCCGGATCGTCCATCATCTCGACAATGTGCATTTCTTCCAGCGGGCGATGGTCTGCCGCGACGTCGCCGATAATTTCCTGATGGACATCAACACGCTTTACGGCTGCTGCGCCGGCACCAGCAAGCATGTCGGCACCAGTTTTTCCGATCCGTCCCATGTGCCGGGCTGCTTCGATCTCATTCACATGATGGCCGGCGGCGAGGACCAATGGCGGGCGCGGCCCTTCGTGTCGAATTCCAACTGCTTCGTCGTGCCGCCGATGAAGTTCGCGGAGGAAAGCTGCATCACCATGGAAGCCTGCATCCGGGCCGGCATGCCGATCCTGCTGCTTTCGGCGGGGCAGGCGGGCGCGACGGCGCCGGCGCCGCTTGCCACCGCCATCGTGCAGGCGGTGGCGGAGTGCCTTGCGGGCGTCGTCTATGTCAACGCCATGGCGCCGGGGCATCCGGCGATCTTCGGCACCTGGCCCTTCGTTTCGGACCTCAGGACCGGGGCGATGTCCGGCGGTTCGGGCGAGCAGGCGCTGCTGACGGCCGGCTGCGCGCAGATGCACCAGTTCTACGGCCTGCCCGGCGGCGCGGCCGCCGGTATCGCCGATGCCAAGCTGCCGGATATGCAGGCCGGATGGGAGCAGGCGATCTCCAACGTCATGGCCGGACTTTCCGGCCTCAACATGGTCTATGAGGCGGTGGGAATGCACGCCTCGCTGCTTGGCTTCTGCCTTGAAAGCCTCGTTCTGGGCGACGATCTTCTCGGCCAGGTGCAGCGCTGCGTACGCGGCATCGACGTGACGGAGGATTCGGTTTCTCTGGAGACGATGCGCTCCGTCTGCCTCGACGGGCCGGGCCATTATCTCGGCGATCCGCAGACGCTGTCGCTGATGCAGACGGAATATATCTATCCGGCCGTCGCCGACCGCACGAGCCCGAAGGAATGGGCGGAAATCGGCCGCCCGGACCTCGTGGCAAAGGCGATCGAGCGCAAGAACCGTATTCTTTCGGAGGCCGGCGGGCCGCTGTTCGATTTTGCGGTCGACCGTGCGGTGCGGGAGAAGTTCGACATCTATTTCTGAAGACCGGATGCGATCCGCGCCGGGCTCCTCAGAGCGGTTCCGGTTTTCACGGTATCGGTAGAACCGCTCTATCCCTTTGCTTTCCGCATTTCCGGACGCAAAACCGTTTCACACTTTTGCTGGAAATGCCCTTAGCGTGTCAGCGGGCGGGGATCGCGTAGCGTGAAGGCCCAGCGCGCGGCGGTCACCGGCGTGAGATCGCTGCCGGGAAACACCGCGAAGGTGCTGAACGGCCGGGTTTCGCCCGGTAGCAGCCGCAGGATGATCAGGGCGCTGTCGCGCCCGATCTCGCGGCAGTCGTCCGCCGGGCAATCGGAAAGAACGATATCGACCCGGAAGGATTGCAGCGCGGTGGCGCTGCCGTTGGTGACCGTGCCGCTGATGCGGAAGCTCGTTCCGGTCTGTCCCGGCTCGGCGGCAAGATCGGAGAGAACCACCGCGTCGGCGAAGGCGGGGTCGCCGTTTGCGGCCCCCGTCGCCGTATTGCCCGGCACGGACCGGTCTTCGGTGAACCAGATCAGCAGCGCCGCCGCGAGGCCTATGGCCACGACGATCGTGAGGACGGGTTCGACCCAGCTGCGGAAACGCCGGAAACGGAGTGCGAGATAAAGAATGGCCACCGCCGCGACCAGGAATGCCCAGACCATGCATGTCCTCCTGCACCCCCTATAGCCTGCGCGGAAGGAGGGCGGAAGGTCGGATGCGGGCAATTTCGCAATATGTCGCGGGCCGGCCGCCTTTTTCGTTTCTCAAAGGGCGAGGCTGCCGGCGGTGAGAACAAGAACCAGCAGGACGAGAAAAATGAACAGGGCGATGGCGAAAAGGACCTTCGCAACCGTCGCGCTGGCGGCCGAAACGCCGGAGAAACCGAGAAAGCCGGCAACCAGCGAGATGACGAAGAAGATAAGGGCCCATTTGAGCATGATGGCGTCTCCTTTTCTGAAAAGACGCGCGGGCGGGCAAAACGTTCCCGCCGCCGGTACCGGTTGCGGGGAGATTGCGAAATATTACAATTGCCTGGGGACGGACGCCGTGCGACCAATCGGGATGCAAAGCGGGATGGAGCGCGCAGGCAGGGGAGGACGATGAGAGAGGATCCGGAGAACGAGCAGGCTGACGATGGCGGAGGCAAGCAGCGGCCGATACCGGACGAGGCGGGCATCCTGGCCTTTCTCACGCTTTCGGATTCCTTCTATCCGCCGGATGCGGCGAATGCGGATGTCGTCCAGCAGCGTCGCTGGTACGACGCCCTTTGCGCCGCCTTCGATGCGCCGCCGCCGCCGGGCATGACCAGCGAAGACGGCAAAGTGGCGGGCCGGATCCCGGTGCGCCGCTATCGGCCGGCAGCCCTGACGGCCCGCGCCCGCATCCTCTACATTCACGGCGGCGGCTTCGTCGTCGGCTCGCTCGACAGTCACGACGCGATCTGCGCCGAGATCGCCGAGGCCGCCGGTGCGGAACTGGTTTCCGTTGACTACCGGCTTTCGCCGGAACACGTCTGGCCGGCCGCTTTCGACGATTGCTGGGCGGTGCTGGTCGACCTTCTGCTCGAGGGCCGGCCGGTGATCGTCGCCGGTGACAGTGCCGGCGGCAATCTGGCGGCCGGGATCGCCCTCAAGGCGCGTGACGAGGAACTGCGCGGCATCCTCGGGCAGGCGCTTGTCTATCCCGCGCTCGGCGGTGACCTTTCCGCCGGCTCCTATGTGGAAATGGCGGAAGCGCCGGGTCTGACCACGGCCGATGTCGCCTATTACCGGGATATCTACAAGGCGCCCGCCGGCCATCCTCACGCCTTTCCGCTGGCCGCCGGCCGTCTCGAAGGGCTTCCGCCCACCTTTATCACGGCCGCGCATTACGATCCGCTGCGCGACGACGCACGCGTCTATGCGGCGCGGCTGGCGCTTTCCGGCGTTTCGGTCGAGTTCCGCGAGGAGCGCGAGATGGTCCATGCCTGGCTGAGGGCGCGCTTCATGAGCGAGGGCGCCCGCGCCGGCTTCGCCGCGCTGTGCGATGCGCTTCGCCGGATGGCTCAGGCATGAGCGGATTACGCGATCTCGATGCGCTCCTGGCCACCATGCAGCCGGTTCTCGCCGAGGGATGCTTCGTTTATGCAAGCGTGCCGGCGGACGATCTGGCCGCCTGTCTGGCGCGCGATCCCGTCGGTCTTTTCCGCGAAGCGGAAGGCGTCACCCTCATTCTGCGGGCGGACGCGGCGCGAGGCCTTGCGACAAGCGCGCCGATGCGGATGATCACCCTTTCGGTTCATTCCTCGCTGCAAGCGGTGGGGCTGACGGCGGCCTTTGCCACGGCGCTGGCGGCCGCCGGCATCAGCGCCAATGTGGTGGCGGGGTTCTATCACGACCACATTTTCGTACCGGAACAGGATGCCGGCCGGGCGCTTGAAACCCTGCGGGCGCTGTCGCATACGGCGGGCCACCCCGCCGGCGGCGGGGTGGCGCCTGCACCTTGAGGCGTCAGTTGCCGGCGCTTTCCATGCGGCGGGTCTTCAGCACGCGCTCCAGCCAGCCGATCTCCATTTCGGGAACGGACTTCAGCAGGAGATCGGTATAGTCGTCGAAAGGCGGCGAGAGCGCCTTCGATTTCGGCCCGAACCGCACGACGCGGCCCCGATGCATCACCGCCACGCTGTCGGCGATGGCCCGCACGATGGCGATGTCGTGGGTGATGAACATGTAGGAGACATGCGTTTCCTCCTGCAGCTTCAGGAGCAGCTTGAGGATCCCCTCGGCCACCAGCGGGTCGAGCGCGGAGGTCGGTTCGTCGCAAAGGATCAGTTCGGGCCTGGCCGCCAGCGCCCTTGCTATGGCCACGCGCTGTTTCTGTCCGCCGGAAAGTTCCGCCGGATAGCGGTCGGCGAACTGGCCACCCATTTCGATCTGGTCCAGAAGCTCGTTCACGCGGGCGCTTTTCTCCTTGCCGCGCAGACCGTAATAGAAGGTGAGCGGCCGGCCGATGATCTCGCGCACCGTCTGGCGCGGGTTCATCGCGGTGTCGGCCATCTGATAGATCATCTGGATGCGGCGCAATTCGTCGTTCGAGCGTTTTTTCAGCGCCTTCGGCAACGGCTTGCCGTCGAAGCTGATCGTGCCTTCCCGGGGCGGAAGCAGGCCGGTGATGACGCGCGCCAGCGTCGATTTGCCCGATCCCGATTCCCCGACGATGGCCAGCGTCTGCCCTTTCGGCAGATGCAGGGAGACATCGTGAAGGACCGTGAAGCCGTTGGAGTAGTTGGCGGTGATGTTTTCCACCTGCAACAGCGTGTCGGACTGGTCGACGGCCTCCTCGCTGCGGGTTCCCCGCACATTGACGAGCGCCCGGGTGTATTCGGCCTGCGGCGCTTCGATGATCTGCTGCACCGAGCCGTATTCCACCATCTTGCCATGGCGGAGCACCAGGATATCGTCGGTGATCTGCGCGACGACCGCAAGGTCGTGGGTGATGTAGATCGCCGCCGTCCCGGTTTCCTCGATGGCGTGCTTGATGGCCGCCAGAACGTCGATCTGCGTCGTCACGTCGAGCGCGGTCGTCGGCTCGTCGAAGACGATCAGCTCGGGATTGGGGCAGAGCGCCATGGCCGTCATGGCGCGCTGGAGCTGGCCGCCGGAGACCTGGTGCGGATAGCGCTGGCCGAAGGTCTCCGGGTTGGGCAGGCCGAGCACCCGGAAAAGATAGAGCGCGCGCTCTTCCGCTTCCGCACGGGTCATCACCCCGTGCCTCAGGGCGGCCTCGATCACCTGTTCGCCAAGCCGGTGAGCCGGATTGAAGGCGGCGGCCGCCGATTGTGCCACGTAGCAGACCTTCGCGCCGCGCACCTTGCGGATGCCGCCGGGCGAGAGCTTCAGGAGGTCTTCGCCGTTGAGCCTGACCTCGCCGCCGGTGATGCGCACGCCGCCGCGGCCGTAGGCGAGCGCGGTGAGGCCGATCGTCGACTTGCCCGCGCCGGATTCGCCGATGAGCCCGAGCACCTTGCCCTTCTCGACGTCGAAGGAGACGCCTTCGACGAGGGTCACCGTTCTTGGCCGCTCGCCGGGCGGATAGCTCGTCGCCTCGATCTTGAGGTCCCTGACGGAAAGAAGATCAGCCATCGCCGCGCCCTCCCTTGAGGCTGGAGGTCCGTTTCATCAGCCAGTCGACGACGAGGTTGACGCAGATCGCCAGACCGGCGATCGCTCCGCCGGGGATCAGCGCCGCCGAAATACCGAAGATGATGCCATCCTTGTTGTCCTTGACCATGCCGCCCCAGTCGGCCGCCGGCGGCTGGATGCCGAGGCCGAGGAAGGAGAGGGTGGACAGAAACAGGATCGAGAAGGCGAAGCGCAGGCCGAATTCGGCGAGCAGCGGCGAGAGCGTGTTGGGCAGGATTTCGCGGAAGATGATCCAGCCGGTGCCTTCGCCCCGCAGCCTTGCGGCTTCCACGAACTCCATGACCGCCACATCGAGCGCGACGGCCCGGCCGATGCGGTAGACGCGCGTCGAATCGAGCACCGCCATGACGAGGATCAGGATCCACAGCTGCTGCGGCAGCACGGCCAGAACGACGAGCGCGAAGATCAGCGTCGGGATCGCCATCATCAGATCGTTGAAGCGCGAGAAGGTCTGGTCGATCAATCCTCCCGTGACGGCTGCGGTGAAGGACAGCAGCATGCCGAGCGAGAAGGAAAGGACGGTGGCGGCCAGCGCCACGAAGATCGTGGTGCGGGCGCCGAAGATCAGCCGCGAGAACAGGTCGCGTCCGAGGTTGTCGGTGCCGAGCAGGAAGGTGCCGCCTGCCGGCTCCCAGACGGAGCCGACGATCTGGGCTTCGCCATAGGGCGCGATCAGGGGAGCGAACAAAGCGCAGATGAGGGCGAAGGCGATGCCGGCCATGCCGATCCACGCGCTGAGCGGAATGGAACGAAGGTTCATCGCGGATGCCTCAGCCTGGGGTTCGCGACGATCGCGAGGATGTCGGCGAACATGTTGAGGAGGATGTAGAAGGCGGCGAAGATCAGGCCGCAGGCCTGCACGACGGGCATGTCGCGCACCGTCACGGCGTCGACCATATATTGGCCCATGCCGGGATAGACGAAGACCACTTCCACGACGACGACGCCGACCACGAGATAGGCGAGGTTGAGCGCGATGACGTTGATCACCGGCGCGACGGCGTTCGGTGCGGCATGGCGGGCGATGATCCTGAGGCCGGAAAGCCCCTTCAGTTCCGCCGTCTCGACATAGGCCGAGGACATGACGTTGAGGATCGCCGCCCGGGTCATGCGCATCATGTGGGCAAGCACGACCAGCACGAGTGTCGCCGTCGGCAGCGCGATGGCGGACAGCCGCTGGCCGATGGTCATCGTGTCATAGACGGTCGCCGGGAAGGTGGCGACGCCCATGTTCACGGCGAAGAAGAGGATCAGCAGGTAACCGACGAAGAATTCGGGCAGCGAGATCGCCGCCAGCGATACGACGTTGATGATCTTGTCGGGGAAGCGGTCGCGGAATTGCACCGCCAGCATGCCGAGCCCGACCGCCAGCGGTATCGAGATCGCAGCCGCGAAGAAGGCCAGGAAGAGCGAATTGCCAAGCCGCTTGCCGATCTGTTCGCTGACCGAATTGCGCGACGCCCAGGAGGTTCCGAAATCGCCTTGCAGCGCTCCGCCGAGCCATTGGAAATAGCGGGTGGGCGCCGGCTGGTCGAGACCGAGTTCCTTGCGGATGTTCGCGACGGCCTGCGGCGTGGCCGACTGGCCCAGATAGGTGGTCGCGAAATCGCCGGGCAGGGCTTCCACGCCCCCGAAGATCATCAGCGACACGGCAAACAGCAGCGCGACGCTAAGGGCAAGGCGCTGGAGAATGAGAGACATCAGCGGATTGCGCCGGCGGGCGCCGGCGAAGAACGCGAGCGGGCCGTCCTGGGACGGGAGGTCGGCTTGGGTGGGCGCAGTCGGCCCGGCGGCGCCGGCCGGCTGGGGAACTTCGTCCGCAGCCGGCTTCGCCATCGGTTCCGGACCGCGCGCTGGTCCGAGGTCGCTCATCAGGAGTCCAGCCACACGCGGGTTGCGACGTAGCCGTTCGACATGTCGTTGCCGATATCGTGGACATAGCCTTTCACCTGCTTGGTGCAGGCATTCACGAAATCGTTGAACATCGGCAGGATCAGGCCGCCCTCGTCACGCACCATCATGGCCATGGTCCGGTACATCTCCTTGCGCTTGGCGTCGTCGAGTTCCGAACGGGCTTCCAGCAGGAGCTTGTCGAAGTCGGGCCGGAAGAAGCGGGTGTCGTTCCAGTCGGCGTTCGAAAGATAGGCGGTGGAATACATCTGGTCCTGCGTCGCGCGGCCACCCCAGTAGGACGTGGAGAAGGGCTGGGCGTTCCAGACGTTGGCCCAATAGCCGTCGCCCGGCTCGCGCTTGACCTCGATGTTGATGCCGGCCTTCTTGCAGCTTTCCTGATAGAGGACGGCGGCGTCGACCGCGCCGGGGAAGGCGACATCGGAGGTGCGCAACAGGATCGAACCGCTGTGGCCCGACTTCTTGTAGTGGAAGGCCGCTTTGTCCGGATCGTAGACGCGCTGCTCGATATCGTCGGAAAAGAGCGCATAGGTCTCGTTGATCGGGAAGTCGTTGCCGACCTTGCCGTAGCCACCGAGTATCTTTTGCAGCATCGTCTCGCGGTCCATCGCGTATTTCAGCGCCAGCCGCACGTCGTTGTTGTCGAAGGGCGCGGTGTTGCAATGCATGATGAACACATAATGTCCGCGGCCGGAGGTGCTGAGAATATCGACATTCGGTGCGCGCTTCAGCAGATCGACGGTCTTCGGATCGACACGGTTGATGTAGTGGAGCTGGCCGGAGGAAAGGGCGGCGATGCGGGCCGTGGTGTCGTTCATCGCGATCAGCTCGACCGAATCGACATAGCCGCGGTCGGTGCGCCAATCGTCCTGGTTGCGCTCGAAGGTGGCGCGCACACCGGCTTCGAAGCTGGTGACCTTGTAAGGGCCGGTGCCGATCATCGCATCGGGATCGTCGAAGCCGCCGTTCGGCTGGATGACGAGATGGTAGTCGGTCAGGAGCAGCGGCAGATCGGCGTTGCCTTCGGTCAGGACGAGGATGAGATGATCGCCGTCGGCCTTGATCTCCTTGATCGACTTCATGACGCCGAGCGCGCCGGATTCCGATTTCTCGTCGGTATGGCGCTGCAATGTCTTGACGACGTCATCGACCGTCAGTTCCTTGCCGTCGTGGAAGGTGACGCCCTTGCGGATCTTGAAGTTCCAGGTCGCCGCATCCGCGGAGGGTTCCCAGGATTCGGCGAGGGCGGGAATGGGCTGGCCGGTCAGCGGCTCGGTTTCGACGAGCATGTCGCCCCAGGTGCGGCTGGTGACGAACATGAACTGGGAAAGGTTCTTGGCGGGGTCTTTCGAGTCGGTTGCAGACGCGCCTTCCAGGCCGAGCTTCAGGTGGCCGCCGCGCTTGGGTTCCTGCGCGCGGGCCGCCGTCTCGAACATCGTTCCAGCCACCGCCAGCGTGATGCCGAACGCTGCGGCGCGGCCCATGAATTCGCGGCGATTCATGCGGCCGAGCGAGACCTGTGTCGTGAGATATTTGGTGTAGTCAGTCATTCCCCTGTTCCCTTTGTTGGCCCTTGCCGGGCAATTGTTGTCTTGGTTGGCAGGATTTCCGTTTTTGGCCATGAAAGCAACCTCCGGGCCGATAATTGTCCCGATTGCGGATCTGGCCGCCGATCTTTCCCTTCCTCCTTTTTCTCGCTGTCGGCGCAGTTTTAAATGCCTGGGTCGTCGTGTAAAATTATTTTCTAATCTATTGATATCAATATGCTTCTTTTCCGGACTCTCCCTTTCCGGAAAAGACGGCGCAAGGGTGTTTTCGTCAACGTCCCTTCCAGACCGGGTCGCGCTTTTCCGCGAAGGCGCGGGCGCCTTCAAGCTGGTCCTCGCTGGAATAGAGAATATCGACCGTGGGAAACTGACGCCGGGTGATCCTGTTCATGGTTGTCTGAAAGTCCTCGCCCTCGGCGGCGCGCACGACTTCCTTGATCGCGGCATAGACGAGCGGCGGGCCGCTTTCGAGAAGGCGGGCCAGCTCCCAGGCCCGCTCCATCAGGCGATTGGCAGGAAGGATCTCGTTGACGAATCCCCAGCGATGGGCCTCCGCCGCGTCCAGCCAGCGGCCGGTCAGGAGCATGTCCATGGCGATGTGATAGGGGATGCGTTTCGGCAGCTTGATCGAGGCGGCGTCGGCCACCGTGCCGGAGCGGATTTCCGGCAGGGCGAAGGTGGCGTGTTCGGCGGCGAGGATCAAATCTGTGGAAAGAGCGATTTCGAGACCGCCGCCGCAGCAGATGCCGTTCACGGCGGCGATGACCGGCTTGTTGAGATCGCGCAGTTCCTGCATGCCGCCGAAACCGCCGACGCCGTAATCGCCGTCGACCGCGTCGCCTGCCGCCGCCGCCTTCAGGTCCCAGCCGGGACAAAAGAATTTCTCGCCCGCGCCGGTGACGATGGCGACCCGCAGGGATTCGTCGTCGCGGAAGTCGCGGAAGATTTCGCCCATGATGCGGCTGGTCACCAGATCGATGGCGTTCGCCTTGGGGCGATCGATGGTCACTTCGAGGATGCCGCCTTCGCGGCGTTGCAGGATCGGTCCGGGCACGAGGATCACCTTCTCATACGGATCAGTGCATCGGCGGCAACGACGCCGTGGCCTTGCGGCAGCACCATCACGGGATTAACGTCCAGTTCTTCAAGGATTGAAGCGTTTGAAACGACATAGGATGCCGCCGATGCGACGGCGGCGACCAGCGCGTCGGTATCGCCTTCGGGAGCGCCGCGATAGCCGGAGAGCAGCTTGGCGATCTTCAGGCCGGCAATCGCCTCGCGGATCGCCGCCTCGCTTGCCGGGAGCGTCAGGATCGCCGAATCCTCCAGCAGTTCCACGAGGATGCCGCCCGCCCCGATGGTGAGCACCGGTCCCGCCACCGGATCGCGCATCGCGCCGACGATCAGTTCGGCCACGGGTCTTGCCACCATGGTCTCCACAAGGAATCCCGAGGCGACGCCGGCCATGGCCGTGGCGGCGTCAAGGACGGCCTGACGGCTGGTCAGATCGAGCTTCACCGCGCCGGCTTCCGTCTTGTGGGCGACGCCGAGCCCCTTGAGCACCACCGGGAAACCGAGGCTTTCGGCGGCGTCGGCGGCCGCCGCCGGCGTGTCGGCCACCGCCCCTTGCGGCACCGGCAGGCCGTGGGCGGCAAGCGCCTGCTTGGCGTCGTGTTCGGTGAGCGTGACGATGTCCCCGTCTTCCGGCTCCACTTTCAGGAGAGGAGCGGGCAGAGGCTTCGACCAGATCTCGCCGATGGCGGCGGCGGTTTCGGCGGCCGCCAGCGCCTCCTCGATGCCGTGGAAGGGAACGACGCCGTTTTCCGTCAGCATTCCGGCGATGGTTTCCGGCAGGTTCTCGCCCATGCTGGCGACGATCCCGGCCTTCGCGCCGGTTGCGCGCGCCGCGTCGATGACGGCATGGCAGGTGGTTTCCCAATCGGTAGCGTCACAGCGGTCGAGGCGCGGGAAGTCGAGCACCACGAGGTTCAGCGCGTAGTCGCCCTGCATCATGGTGGTGAAGGCGGCGGTCTGCTTTTCGCGGTCGCCCCAGACGAAGGTGTGATAGTCGAGCGGGTTGGAGATGGTCACCATCTGGCCGAGGATATCGCGCAGCGGCTGGCGCTGCTCCTCCCTGAGCGCGCGATAGATGATCTTCCGCTTCACGCCCGCATCGGCCATCAGCGAAGCCTCGCCGCCCGAACAACTCATCGACGAGACGGCATAGCCCGCAAGAGGGCCTGCGACATGCAGCAGCTTCAGCGTTTCCAGAAGCTCCGGCAGCGTTTCGACCCGGCCGATGCCGAGACGGGCGAGCAGGGCCGAGGACACGGCGTCGTTGCCGGCAAGCGAGGCGGTGTGCGAGACGGTGGCGCGTTGCGCCTGTTCGGATTTGCCGACCTTCAGCGCCACCACCGGCTTTTTCAGTTCGCGCGCCCGCAGCGCCAGCCGCTCCAGTGCCTCGATGCTGTCGAAACCCTCGACATGCAGGCCGACGGCGGTGACGCGGGGGTCTTCGAGTACGGCGAAGGCGAGGTCGGCAAGGCCGGTCTGCGCCTGATTGCCGGCCGTCAGGATATAGGCGAGCGGCAGGCCGCGCTGCTGCATCGAGATGTTGCAGGCGATATTGGAGGACTGGGTGAGAACGGCCACGCCGCGCCCGGTGCGCAGCATGCCGTGCTGATCGGGCCACAGCAGCGCGCCGTCCAGCATGTTGATGAAGCCGTAGCAGTTGGGGCCGAGGATCGGCATGTCTCCGGCCGCGTCCACCAGCGCCTTCTGGAGGTCGTCGCCGTCGGCAAGCTCGCTGGCCGCCTCGCGAAAGCCGGACGCATAGCAGACGGCGCCGCCGGCGCCGCGCGCGGCAAGGTCGCGGATGATCCCGATGGTGAGCTGGCGGTTGACGCCGACGAAGGAGGCGTCGGGCGCGGCCGGCAGTTCGGCGACGGAGCGGTAGCACTTGCGCCCGAAGATTTCGCTCTCGCGTGGATGCACCGGCCAGATCTCGCCGGAAAAACCCATTTTCTCACATTGCTCCACGACCCGCCGCGCTTCCTTTCCGCCGAAGACGGCGATGGACTTCGGACGGATCAGGCGATCGAGGGAACGGGAGGCCCGCGTGGTCATCGTCACGCTCCCAGCGGTCTGAGCAGGTCGCGGCTGATGATGTGGCGCTGGATCTCCGAGGTGCCGTCCCAGATGCGTTCGACGCGGGCGTCGCGCCAGAAGCGGGCAAGCGGCAGGTCGTCCATCAGGCCCATGCCGCCGTAGATCTGGATCGCCTCGTCGGTGACGCGGGCGAGCATTTCGGTGGCGTAGACCTTGGCGGAGGCGATCTCGCGGTTGGACGGCAGGTCCTGGTCGAGACGCCAGGCGGCCGACAGCGTGAGCAGGTCGGCGGCATCGATCTCGGTGATCATGTCGGCGAGCTTGAAGGAAACGCCCTGGTTTGCGCCGATGGGCTTGCCGAACTGCTTGCGTTCGGCGGCATAGTTGAGGGCATAATCGAAGGCGCGCCGGGCCCGGCCGACGGACGTGGCGGCGACCGTCAGGCGGGTGGCGTAGAGCCAGTCGTTGGCGATGTCGAAACCCTTGTGCACCTCGCCGAGCACCTGGGAGGCGGGAAGCCGGCAATCGTCGAAGGTCAGGATGCAGTTCTTGTAGCCGCGGTGCGAGACGGAATCGTAGCCGTCGCGGATCTCGAAGCCCGGCGTGCCGCGGTCGACGAGGAAACAGGTGATCAGCTTCTTCTTGCCGCGCGGCGTGTCCTCCTCGCCGGTGGCGATGAAGACGATGACGAAATCGGCGATGTTGGCGTGGCTGATGAAATGCTTCGTGCCGTTGACGATCCAGTCGTCGCCGTCCTTGCGGGCGAAGCACTTCATGCCGCGTACGTCCGAGCCGGCGTCCGGCTCGGTCATGGCCAGCGCGTCGAATTTCTCGCCGCTGACGGCCGGCAGGAGATATTTCTCGCGCTGCTCGCCGTTGCAGGCCATCAGGATGCCGGACGGCCGGCCGAAGAAGACGGTGAGCGCCATCGAACCGCGCCCCAGTTCCCGCTCGACGAGGGTGAAGGAGGTGTGATCGAGGCCCGCGCCGCCGACCTCCTCGGGGAAATTGCAGCCGAAAAAGCCGATTTCCTTGCATTTGCGGGCGATTTCCCGGCCGAGTTCGGGCGGCACATGACCGCTGCGCTCGACCTCGTTCTCATGCGGATAGATTTCCGTCTCGACGAAGGTGCGGACGGTGTCGACGATCATCTGCTGTTCGTCTGTCAGTGCGAAATTCATGCTCTGCTCCTCCCTGCGAGCGGGCCGTTTCGTGCGCGGTGGCCTCTCACCGCTCCTGCCAAACCTTCTCCACCCGGCAGGAGCGCGCCGAAGGGCGCGATGAAAGGGCCGCGAATGTCGCCTTATTTATGCTTCTGTCCCACGCTGCGGCCGACGCCCTCCGGCGCCGGCAGGCCGGCGTGGGCCTCGGCGATCGGCTTGATCTTCGCCAGCACCTCGGCCGGGGCGTCGGCGCTCTTGCCGGCCTTGGCGTCGACATGCAGCGACATCTGCTCGGCGGTCGCGATCACCGCGCCGGTGGCGGCGTCGTGAATGCGGCTGAAATAGTGCAGCCGCTTCCGGTCGTAGCCGAGGATCTGCATCGTCGTGTAAAGCGCCTGGCCGAGCTTGCCTTCGCCGAGATGGCGAATGTGGGTCTCGACCGTATAGTAGCTGTGGCCGGCCTCGACATAGTCGAAGTCGACGCCGATCAGCCGCAGCATTGCATCGGACGTGTCGCCGAAGAGCTGGAGATAGCGGTGCTCCGTCATATGGCCGTTGTAGTCGACCCAGGCGGCGTTGACCTTCGTTTCCACGAGGCGCAGAGGCTCGGTGGTGGAGATTTCCACTTTCCCCGGTGCGGCGTTCGCCCAGAGATGTTCCTCGAATTCGGCGAGCAGCTTGCCCGCGCCCCAGCCGCGCCCCTCGTCGCTCGCCTTCAGCGCATGCATGATGCCGACGAGGTTCTCGTCGCGGATGCGCTCCAGTTCGCGAATGCCGCGCGCGCCGGACTGGGCGTCCGACTGGCCGGCGATCTTTTCCACCAGAGCGTCGTCCAGATCGACCACATCGGTGAGCTTTGTCCAGGGCCAGGCGAGACAGGGGCCGAACTGGGCGAGGAAATGGCGCATGCCGGCTTCGCCGCCGGCGATGCGGTAGGTCTCGAACATGCCCATCTGCGCCCAGCGCATGCCGAACGAATAGCGGATCACGTCGTCGAGCGTTTCCGTATCGCAGATGTCGTCCTTGATCAGCCACAGGCCTTCACGCCAGACGGCTTCGAGCAGACGGTCGCCGACGAAGGCCTCGATCTCCTTGTTGATGATCACGCCCTTCATGCCGATGGGAGCGAGCTTGGCCTTCGCATCCTCCAGCACGGCGCGCGAGGTCTTCTGGCCGCCGACCAGTTCGGCAAGCGGCAGGAGGTAGACCGGGTTATAGGGGTGCGCGACGAACAGACGTTCGGGATGCTTCATGTCGCGCTGGAGGTCCGTCGGCATCAGGCCGGAGGTGGAGGAGCCGATGAGGGCGTCGGGCCGTGCCGCCGCGTCGATCTGGGTCAGCACGCCGCGCTTCAGCTCCAGCCGTTCCGGCACGCTTTCCTGAATCCAGTCAGCATCTTGGACGGCTTCTTCAAGGCTCTTGCAGAAGGTGACCTTTCCCTTGGCGGGCAGGGGCGCCATGGTGAGCATGCCATAGGCGCGCTCGGCATTGGCCATGACTTCTCCGATGATGCGCTCGGCGTCGGGATGCGGATCGAAGATGTTGACGTCGATGCCGGCCAGTGCGAAGCGGGCGACCCAGGCGCCGCCGATGACGCCGCCGCCGATGCAGGCTGCCTTGTGGATGCTGGTCATGCGTTCCCTCATTTTTTCTCGTTGCGGGGCGGCTTCCCCACATCCCGTCAGCCGCGCGGCGCGCGCTTCTGCAATTTCAGTTTCTCGCGCACCTCGGCCGGGCCGATGATCCGTGCGCCCATGCCTTCGACGATGGTCACCGCCTTCTCGACGAGCTGCGCATTGGTGGCGAGCTGGCCCTTGGCGATATAGAGATTGTCCTCGAGCCCGACGCGGACGTTGCCGCCGGCAAGCACGGCGGCGGCCGGATAGGCCATGGCGTTGCGGCCGATGGAGAAGGCGGAGAAGGTCCAGTTGGCCGGCACGTTGTTGACCATCGCCATATAGGTGTTGAGGTCGTCCGGCGCACCCCACGGAATGCCCATGCAGAGCTGGATCAGGACCGGATCCTCGATCAGTCCCTCCTCGACGAGTTGCTTGGCGAACCAGAGATGACCGGTGTCGAAGGCCTCGATCTCCGGCCGCACGCCGAGTTCGGTCATCAGCCCGGCCATGGCCCGCAGCATGGAGGGCGTGTTGGTCATGACGTAGTCGCCAAGGGAGAAGTTCATCGTGCCGCAGTCGAGCGTGCAGATTTCCGGCAGGCATTCGGCGACATGGGAGACGCGCTCGGTCGCGCCGGCCATGTCGGTGCCCTTGGGATTGAGCGGCAGCGGCTGCTCCACCGGCCCGAAGATCATATCGCCGCCCATGCCGGCCGTCAGGTTCAGGACGACATCCACTTCGGCGTCGCGGATACGCTCGGTCACCTCCCGATAGAGGTCGTTGCGGCGGCTCGGCGCGCCGGTTTCCGGGTCGCGCACATGGCAGTGCACGATAGCGGCGCCCGCCTTGGCGGCGTCGATGGCGGCATCGGCGATCTGCTTCGGGGTGATCGGCACGAGATTGGATTTGGCGACCGTGTCGCCCGAGCCGGTCACGGCGCAGGTGATGAAGACGTCGCGGTTCATGGCTAGCGGCATGGCTGTCCCTCCCAGAATTCCATTGCCGTCATTACGGGACAAGAAAGACTTTGATGCTTTCACTTTTCGGAGGCAATCTTGACAATTATGGCGGTGATCGCTGAAGCTTACCCCATGCTGGACCTTTCTTCCGAAACACTCGACCTCGATATCCTCGTCCTGCCCGAAACGAATCTCATTCTCGTCGCCTCGGTGATCGAGCCGCTTCGCGCCGCCAACCGTATCTCCGGCCGGCAGCTTTATCGCTGGCGGCTGTTCTCGCCGGACGGCCTGCCTGTCGAGACGCTGAGCCGCATTCCCGTACCCGTCGACGGCGCATTCCGGCCGGAGCAGGAGACGCAGCCGCTTTTCGTGCTCTCCAGCTACCAGTGGCGGACGAGCGCGACGTCGGCGCTGCGCATGCAGCTTTCGCGCACCGCCCGTTACCGCAGCCTGATGGCCGGCATCGAATCGGGAAGCTGGCTGCTGGCGCAGGCCAGTCTTCTGGACGGTTGTTCGGTGACGGTCCACTGGGAGGATCGGGAGGAATTCGCCGCCGCCTATCCGCATATCGCGGTGATGCAGGAGCGCTATGTCATCGACGGCAAGCGCGTCACCACCGGCGGTTCGCTGCCGACGCTGGACCTGATGCTGGAGATCATCCGCCGGCGGCAAGGCTATTCGCTGGCGCTCGAAGTCTCGCGGCTCTTCATCTACGAGCAGGAGCGCGCGGGCGGCCTCTTGCAGGTGCCGGCGCTCGGCAACATGCGGATCGCCGACCAGCGGGTGAGCCAGGCGGTGCGGCTGATGGAGGAGACGGTGGACGCGCCGATGACGCTTTCGCGCCTTGCGCGGCGGGTCGGCATCAGCTCGCGCCATCTCCAGGATCTCTTCCACGAGACGATGGGGGTCGCGCCGCATCAGCATTATCTGGCGTTGCGGCTGAATATGGCGCGCCGCAAGGTGATCGAGACGAAAAGCGATTTCGCCGATATCGCGGCGCTTACGGGCTTCAATTCGTCTTCGGCCTTTTCCCGAAGCTACCGGGCGCATTACCGGGAAAGCCCGACGGAGACGCGGCGACGGCTGCGGGCCGCGGCCAAGGGCTGAGGCTTTTCCGGTCGCCCGAAAAGCCGGAGCCGGCGTAAACCTTGCATTTAACATTTGCCGGTAATCTTCCGTTAGCAATTCGTCCCAGATTCGCCGGGGCGGGGCTCGGTTTGTTTTGCGTGCGAGTGCCTATGCGTCTGTCGATTGTTTCAGCGACCCTGCTTGCCTGCGTCTCGCTGGCGGGTTGCGCATCCTCAAGTTCGGATCCCGTCGCGGCACTGGGGCTCAAGCCCTCCGTTGAAACGACGAGTTCCGTCAGCCGGAGCAGCGGCCCGGTGCCGACCGTCGCGGTCGGGCAGGGCGAGGTCAAGGCCGGGGAAACGCAGGAGATGCTCGCCTGGGCCGGCCCGGCGCCCGGCAGCGACGCCCTGAATGCGGTGACCAGGGCGCAATCCGCCGTCCCGAGCGAAAGGCCGGCGACGGAGGGCCGCTCGCGCAAGCGTTCGCGCATCTATGGCCAGCAGTTCGGTGACGCCCATCCGATCAATTTCGGCAAGCGTACCCCGCGTCATTATCCGGTGCATGGCGTCGACGTTTCGCGCTGGCAGGGGGATATCGACTGGACGAAGCTGCGCGCGCACGGAGCGAATTTCGCCTATATCAAGGCGACGGACGGCGGCGATCACATCGACCCGATGTTCGCCACCAACTGGCGCAAGGCGAAGGAGGCCGGCATCCGGCGCGGCGCCTATCATTTCTTCTACTGGTGCCGCACGGCGGCAGAGCAGGCCGACTGGTTCATCCGCAACGTTCCGCGCGATCCCGATGCGCTGCCGCCGGTGATCGACGTCGAATGGAACGGGCTCTCCAAATGCAAGAAGCGGCCCTCGCGGGCCGTGGTGCTGGAGAAGATGCGGGTCTTCATGGATAAGGTCGAGCGCCACTACGGCAAGCGGCCGATCATCTATACGGCGCCCGATTTCTATGACGACAACCTGACCGGCGAACTGAAGGACTATCCCTTCTGGCTGCGCTCCGTCGCCGCGCATCCCTCGCAGCGTTATCCCGGCCGCCGCTGGGTCTTCTGGCAATATTCCGGGTCCGGTCTGTCGCAGGGCGTTTCCGGCCGGATCGACCTCAACGTCTTCACCGGCTCCGAGGAGAACTGGCACGCCTGGGTGGCCGGCCAGTCGAGCTGACGCGCCCCGCAGAGGACACCGGATTGCAAGGCCGTTGCCCGAAACCATCGCGGGGCGACCGCCTTGACCGGAGCCACAGGTATTTTCCCGATGCCGAAGATGTGATCCCGATTTTCCTTGCCATGGGCCCGCCCCATTGGCTAGCGGTCGGCTATTGTTCCGATTCACCAGGGAAATGGTTTCAAAGATGTCCAGCGTCAGCATCCTGTCGCGCCGTGCATTCGTTCTGGGGGCTGCGGGCGCGCTTGCCGGCTGCGCCACCGCTGGAACGGAGCCGAAGAACGTGCCGGTTCCGCGGCGGGTCAGTTATCCGATCGCGCCGGCGTCGGACGCGGAACTGGAAGCCCGCTACGCGGCGGTGCAGGACGGCGGGCACCTCATTCCCGCCATCCCCTTCCGGGAAATGGACCCGAAACATTTTCGCCAGCGGGTGAAGGATCCGACGGGGGAACCTGCCGGAACGGTGGTCGTCGACGCGCCGAACCGTTTCCTCTATCTGGTCGAACCCGGCGGCACCGCGATGCGCTACGGCGTCGGTCTCGGGCGGGAGGGCTTCGCCTGGGGCGGCGAGGGCATCATCCACTGGCGCCAGCCCTGGCCGCGCTGGAAGCCGCCGGCGGATATGATCGCGCGCCAGCCGTCGCTGGAAAGATATTCCGTCGAGAACGGCGGCATGGAGCCGGGCATCCGCAATCCGCTCGGCGCCCGCGCCCTCTATATCTTCCAGGACGGGAAGGACACGCTCTACCGTCTGCACGGCACACCGGAATGGAAATCGATCGGCAAGGCCGTCACCTCGGGCTGCGTGCGGCTCCTGAATCAGGACGTGATCGACCTTTACAAGCGTGTTCCCTATCACGCGCGCATCGTCGTCTATCAAAAGCCGACGCTGTCGGTCTGACCGGCCCACCGTCGCCTGCGTCCATGAGCGCCGTCCGGTTTCCGGGCGGCGTTTTCGTCGATGCCGTCTTTTCGGGGAATGTCACATCCTTCGGAAATGTAACATTGAAAAATCACAAAATAATGTTATATTTTCCGTGTGGTCGGAAATGAGCCGGCCGTTCGTCACGTAATGGAGGGCGCGGCCGCCTGCTGCGCTTGAGGTATGAAGCCGGAAGAAAGACGTCGCAGCATCATGGACCTGCTGATGGAGGCTGGAAGCGCTTCCGTCGAGGACATGGCCAATCGCTTCGGCGTTTCCCGCATGACCATCCACCGCGATCTCGACGATCTCGAACAGGCCGGGCTGCTGCGCAAGGTGCACGGCGGCGCCTCGATCGAATCGAGCCCGCAGTTCGAGAGCGACTTCCGTTATCGCGAGCGGATCGCGCAGGCCGAGAAGAGCGCGATCGCCGCGCGCGCCGCCGAACTGGTGGAGCCGGGCCAGACGGTCATCCTCGACGACAGTTCGACGGCCGGCGCGATGGCGCCACTGCTGCTCGATATCCGCCCGCTGACGGTGATCACCAACAATCTTTCGGCGATCGTCACGCTTTCGGGCGTTCCCGGCGTGACGCTGATCGCGCTCGGCGGACAGTTCAACAAGAAGTTCAACGGTTTTTTCGGCATCGTGACGGAGGAGGCGCTGAAGTCGCTTCGCGCCGATACGGCCTTCCTTTCCACCTCCGCCATCGAGGACGCGCGGGCGTTCCATCAGGACCAGGAGGTGATCCAGATCAAGCGGCAAATGCTGCGCTCGGCGCGCCGCCGCTATCTGCTTGCCGACCGGGAAAAATTCGGCCGGCAGGCGCTGCATTTCTTCACCGGGCTTGACGCCTTCGACGCGGTTCTGACCGGAGGGACGGTATCGCCGGCCGCCCGTGAGGCGCTCGCCGAGGCAGGCATCGCCCTCATGACGGCAAACACGCAAACATCGGAGCAGGCAGCATGAGCAAGACGGGTCTCTGGGTCGGAACGAGTTTCAAGATGAACAAGGTGCTGGCGGAGGCGCTGGCCTTCGCCGAGGCGCTGAAGGCGGCGGACGGCGAACGGGATTCGCGCGTCCAGCGCTTCGTGATCCCTTCGTTCACCGCGGTACGCGAGGTGAAGAAGGTTCTGGCGGGCACCAGCGTCAAGGTCGGCGCACAGAACATGCATTGGGACGACGCCGGCGCCTGGACCGGCGAGGTTTCCCCGCTGATGCTGAAGGATTGCGGCCTCGATATCGTCGAGCTTGGCCACAGCGAGCGGCGCGAGCATTTCGGCGAAACCGACCGGACCGTCGGTCTCAAGACGGCGGCGGCGGTGCGCCACGGCCTCACGCCACTGATCTGCATCGGCGAAACGCTTGCCGAACGGGAGGCGGGCCGGGCCGACGCGGTGCTACAGCAGCAGGTGGAGGGCGCGCTGGGACTGCTGGAGGGTGACGCCCGCAAGGCGCAGATCCTTCTCGCCTACGAGCCGGTCTGGGCGATCGGCGTCAACGGCATCCCGGCCACCGCCGATTATGCCGACGAGCGTCATGCGATGATCGCCAAGGTCGCCGAAGGTCTTCTGGGCCGGCATGTGCCGGTGCTCTACGGCGGCAGCGTCAATCCGGGCAATGCGGCCGAACTCATCGCCATGCCTCATATCGACGGACTGTTCATCGGCCGTTCGGCCTGGGCCGTGGACGGCTACCTCGACATTCTTTCCCGCGTTTCCAACGCACTATGAACCGTTACAGCCAAGAAAGGACCTCGCCATGAAAATCGTCATCGGAGCCGACAGCGCCGGCAAGCCGCTTCTCGACGTCATCGAAGCCCATCTCGCCACGAAGAAGGACCTCGCGGTCACCAACCTCAGCAAGTCGGGCTTTTATGCCGACCTTTCCAAGGGGCTCGCGGAAACCATCGTTTCCGGCGAGAACGAGCGCGGCATCCTCATCTGCGGCACCGGCATCGGCGTCTGCATCTCGGCCAACAAGGTTCCGGGCATCCGGGCCGCGCTGACGCATGACACCTATTCGGCGGAGCGGGCGGCCAAGTCGAACAATGCCCAGATCATCACCATGGGCGCGCGTGTCATCGGTCCGGAACTGGCCAAGGCCATTGTCGACACCTGGCTGGAATCGGAATTCGATCCGAACGGCTCCTCGGCCGAAAACGTCAAGGCGATCGACCGGCTCGACGCCGGCAAGGCCTGAATTCATCGCGGCCCAGGGCAATTCCGGTTCACCGGGATTGCGCCGGCTTGTTGTTTTTTCCGCATTATCCGACGCCGAAGCGACCCCGCTTCAGCGGGAAATGCTTTTGCGACAACAGAGGGCTTTCCTCCCTTCAGGCCCTCGACGGAACGCCCGGTCCATGCGACCGGGCGTTGCTGTTTTCAGCAATGATTCCAGAGGATTGCCGGCGGCGGCTTGAAAGTTGATTCCAGACGTTGAGATGGAGATTCAACAAGCTCATGCCAGATTTCAGCCGGCCGCGCTCTGCCGTCAGGCCGTCGCCATGGCGATCTGCGCGCGAGCGTCGATGATCTGACGGGCGGCCTCGGCGGCTTCTTTTCCCTTGATGACGAAATGCTCGCGGAAAAAGGCGATATGGGCTTCCGATTCCTGGAAGTTATGCGGCGTCAGGACGGCGGAAAGGACGGGAACATCCGTTTCGAGACCCACGCGAACGAGGGCGTCGACGACCGTTCCGGCGACGAAATCGTGACGGTAGATGCCGCCGTCGACGACGAGCGCGACACCGAGGATCGCCGCATAGCGGCCGGTGCGGGCGAGCAACTGGGCATGCAGCGGGATCTCCAGTGCGCCCGGCACATCGATGATATCGACAGTCTCGGCGCGGCCGCCGAGCGCTACCCATTCGGCGACGAAGGAATCGACCGCCCGGTCGACGATGCCCGCGTGCCAGCGGGCGCGGATGACGGCGATCCGGGTGGCGGGAGTGGCATTCATATTCATGCGGAGGCCTTTCAAGGGTTGAGCCATTTTTCAACGGTCCCCTTGGGCGAACATGCACGCGTCCGTGGAACCCGCGTGGCGGGGCCGCATGCCTGCTCTCTTCCATCCGGACTATGACCGTCGGCTCCGGCATCGCACCGGATCTGCTGACCCTTCCGCAGTTGCGAAAGGCGCTCGCGGGCTCCGGGATCTCTCCCGATACCGCCGGTGGGGAGTTTCACCCCGCCCTGAGAACAGCCGGAGACTAGCGCACCGGCGCGCCGGGATCAAACCCTCAGGCGACGGAAAAAGCGCCTGTCGCGACATGGGGGGCGCGGTCCCTGCGGTCCGTTCAATCGCGGATGATCAGGAGATCGCTTGCGGTGAAGCGCAGCGTCACGGTCTCGCCGGCCGCCGGAGGGGTCAGGCCGGGACTGTTGAACATGTCGAAGGAGATGCTGCTGCCGCCGACGTCCATGCGGGTGCGGATCACCGAGCCGAGGAAGTTGGAGGACGTCACGGTGCCGACAAGCGCGGTGTCGCCGCGGGCGTCGGGAGCGATCGAGCCGGCTTCTGGACGCAGCGCCAGCGATATCGCATCGCCCGGTTTCGCATCGTCGAGCGCCTCGCGCAGCGTCACGCCCTGATCGCCGATCGAGACACGATGTGCCGCCGGGTCGACCACCGTCGCCTTGATGAGGTTGAGGGTGCCGACGAAACCGGCGACGAAGCGGGTGGCGGGACGATTGTAGATATCCGCAGGCGTGCCGATCTGGTCGGCGCGTCCGGCGTTCATCACGACGATGCGGTCGGAGATCGAAAGCGCCTCTTCCTGGTCGTGGGTGACGAAGACGGTGGTGATGCCGAGCTGCTGCTGGATCTGGCGGATCTCCTCGCGCAGCGACACGCGGATCTTGGCGTCGAGCGCCGAAAGCGGCTCGTCGAGCAGCAGCACCTGGGGCTTCGGGGCAAGCGCGCGGGCAAGCGCCACGCGCTGCTGCTGGCCGCCGGACATCTGGTAGGGATAGCGCCCGGCGAGATGATCGAGCTTGATCAGGCCGAGCATCTCCTTCACCCGGGCGTCGATCTCGGCCTTCGGCTTGCCGGCGACCTTGAGGCCGAAGGCGACGTTTTCGGCGACCGTCATGTTCGGGAAGAGCGCATAGGCCTGGAACACCATGCCGATATTGCGCTGGTTGGGCTTGAGGTCCGCCAGGCTCCGGTCCTCGATGGTGATGGTGCCGCCGCTCGGCGTCTCGAAGCCGGCGATCATGCGCAGCACCGTGGTCTTGCCGCAGCCCGACGGGCCGAGGAAGGAGACGAATTCACCTTTCTCGATGGCCATGTCGAAATCCTTGACCACCTGGGTGGGGCCGAAGGACTTCTGGATGTTGCTGAGCGTGAGAAACGACATGGACGGGAAATCCTCAGGCCTTCACAGGCGCGGTTTTCTGGAAACGGGAGACGATCTGGAGCAGCCCCATGCTGAGCCAGGTGATGGCGAAGGCGATGATGGCGAGCGCCGAGGGTTCATAGGCCTTGTTGGCGCCGACGAACTGGAGGTAGGGGCCGAAGGCCGGGCGGTTCAGCAGCGCCGCCATGGTGAATTCGCCCATCACGATGGCGAAGGTGATGAAGGCGCCCGACAGCACGCCGCTCATGACATTGGGGAAGATGCAGCGGAACAGGATGGTCGGCCATTTCGCGCCGAGGCTTTCGGCGGCCTCGGTCAGCGTCGCCACGTCGATCGACCGCATCGCCGTATCCACCGCCCGGTACATATAGGGCAGGGACAGCGTCATATAGGAAAACATCAGGAGCAGGTTGGTGCCGTTGGTCGAATTGGTGAGCGGCAGGAAGGAGGAGGAATTATAGAGGCGCAGATAGCCGAAGACGATGACGATCGCGGGAATGACCAGCGGCAGGAGCGTCAGGAATTCGATGAGCGGCCGGATCTGCGGCAGCCGCAGGCGCACCCAATAGGCGGTCGGCACGACGAGCAGCATGCCGAAGACGATGGTGAGCAATCCCATCAGCATGGAATAGCCGAAGGTGGCGCGGAACTGCATGTCGGAGAAGACCGACTGATAGGCATCGAAGGAATATTCGCCGCGCCGCATGCGCAGCGAGAACTCGAAGGTGCCGATCAGCGGCACGAGGAAATAGGTGGCCCCGATGGCGAGCGCGATCCAGGCGAAAAGACGCGACGACTTCATTTCTGCCACCGTTCCGCGCGCGAGCGCAGCCACAGATAGAGGACGTTGGACAGGCCGGTGATGACGATCATGCCGAGCGCCAGCGCATATCCGAGGTTGGGGTTGTTGAGCACGTCGCCGCGGATCTGGGTATAGAGCACGATCGGGACGATATTGAGCGAGCTGCCGGTCAGCGCATAGGCGGTGGCCACCGCGCCGAAGGCGTTGGCGAACAGCAGCAGGAACGTTCCAAGCAGGCTGGGCCAGAGGATCGGCAGCGCGATCATGCGCCAGTATTGCCAGTTGGATGCGCCGAGGATTTCCGACGCTTCGCGCCACTCCCTCCTCATGCCGTCGAGCGCCGGCGTCAGCATCAGCACCATCAACGGAATCTGGAAGAACATATAGGTAATGGTGAGGCCGAGGAAGGACAGAAGGTTGAAGCCGGTCGAATAGAGATTGAAGCCGAGCCAGTCGCGCAGAAGCAGGGTCACGAGACCGGTGCGCCCCAGCGTGGCGACAAAGGCGAAGGCCAGCGGCACGCCGGCGAAATTGGACGCGACGCCCGAGAAGGTGAGCAGGCTGGAGCGTATCCACGCGGGAAGGGCGCCGAGGGTGATCGCCCAGGCGAGCATGAAGCCGATTGCCACGCCGCCGAGCGAGGACGCCAGCGAAACCCGGATGCTGATCCAGTAGGAACTGAGGATCGTCGGCGTGAAGAGATCGGCGATGTTGCGGAGCGTGAAGGCTCCCTCCTGCGTGAGGAAGGCGCCGCGCACCAGATAAAGCGTCGGAAGGATCAGGAACAGGATCGCGAAGATCATGAAGGGCGCGACGCCGAGCCAGTCGATGACGGTGCGACGGTTGAGCGTGAAGCTCGGGATGGTGGCCATGGGACGGTCTACCCTTCGGCTTGCGGAAAGCCTTCCCGCCGTATCCAGCGGGAAGGGTCATGCGTTGGAATCGAGCTTACTCGATGTTCGCGCCGACCGTGGCGCTCCACTGCTTGGAAATGACTTCCTTCGCGGCGGCCTGTTCTTCAAGGCTCGGGAAGACGGCTTTCTCATAGGCGGCCGCCGGCGGCATCTTGTCGAGCAGTTCCTGCGGGATCTTGCCGTTCTTGGCGAGATCGTTGAAGCGGATCGGGTGGCAATAGCCCTTCAGCCAGCCAAGCTGGCCTTCGTCCGAATAAAGATGCTCCATCCACAGCTTGGCGGCGTTCGGATGCGGCGCATGGGCGGAGATCGCCTGGACGTAGACGCCTGCGATGACGCCGGACGCCGGGACGACCACCTCGACCGGCGGATTGCCGTTGAGCTCGTCCTTGCCTGAAAGGGCGTTGTAGTCCCAGTAGACGACGATCGGCGTGGCGCCCTGGGCGAGCGTGCCGGTGCGCGCGGTGATCGGCACGAGGTTGCCGCTCTTGTTGAGTTCGGCGAAATACTTGACGCCGGCTTCGGCGGCGTCGGCGCCGGCAGCCGCACCGGTGGCAAGACCGGCGGCCTGAACGGCGAGGATCGCCTGGTTGTCGCCGAGCGGATTGCCGGACAGCGCGACGCTGTTGGCATATTCCGGCTTCAGGAGGTCGGACCAGTCCTGCGGCACGTTCTCGATGATATCGGTGTTCACCATGAAGGCGAGAACGCCGTAGTAGTCACCGTACCAGTAACCCTCGGGATCCTTGGCCTCGTCGGGGATCGAATCCCAGGTGGAGACCTTGTAGGGCTGGATCAGCCCTTCGGCCTTGGCGGAAGGGCCGAAGGCCAGACCGACGTCGATGACGTCCGGAGCCTGATCGCCGGTGTTGCCCTTGTTGGCCTTGATGGCCTCGATCTCATCGGCCGAACCGGCGTCGGGGTTCAGTTCGTTGATCTGGATCTCCGGGTATTTCGCCTTGAACGCGGCGATCACCTCGCCATAGCCGCACCAGCTGTGGGGAAGCGCGATCGTGGTGAGCTTGCCTTCCTTCTTGGCGGCTTCCACAAGCTCTGCGCTCGGTTCGGCAAAGGCCAGCGAGGAGGAGGCGACCACCAGGGCGGTGGAGAGCGAAAGCAGGCGTCGCATGGATGACATCACGGTGTTCTCCTTTGTGTGTCGGGCAGCTTCGGTGAAGCTGATACTGGTGGCCGATGACGGATACGTGACAGTTTCAACTCAGTTTTTCCCGGCGGTTCATGACGTGTCGCCGGGTGGCGGATGCGGTTTGCGAAAGAGCCGGCTTGCCTCGAAAAGCTGTTCCAGGGTTTTCATGCGACCGCTGGTCTCCGTCCAGGCGGAACTTTGCACCGCTTCGATCAGCGCTTCCACGATAAAAAGCGTCAGGACCGACGAATCCCAGGCCGATGGAACTTCGATATGCACCCGGAAGGCATGTTCGGCGACCTTGGCGACGGGCGAAACCCAGGGATCGGTGAAAAGGACGATCTCGACGCGGCGCTCGTGGGCGGTGCGGGCAAGGGTCTCCATCTCCTGCTCGTAGCGGCGGATATCGAAGATCACCAGCACGTCGCCCGCCTGCATGTTCAGCACGTAATGCGGCCAGGAACTCGGATTGGCGGAGATCTGCGTGACGTTCGGGCGGATGACCTGGAGATGGGTGAACAGGTAGTCGGCAAGCGCCTTGGTGATCCGCCCGCCGATGATGTAGATGCTGCGCTTGCGGTCGGCCAGCAGCGCGGCGACGGTATCGAATTCCGCCGTTTCGAGCTGCGCCAGCGTCTGGCGCAGGTTGGTGGTGATGGCTTCGGCGAAGCGGTTGAGAATATGGGTGTTTGGGGCGTTGGCGGCCCAGCGGTCGTGCTTGGCGATGGGGCCGGAAAGCGTCGCTTCCAGTTCATGGCGCAGGCGCGCCTGGAAATCCGGAAAACCGCGATAGCCCAGCTTCTGCACCATGCGCGCCACGGTCGGCGTCGAAACGCCGGCGTTCTCGGCGACCGTCGTGATGCTGCCGAGGCCGGAGACGGGATAATTGTCGAGCAGTGACGCGGCCAGCTGCTTCTCGGCGCGCGTGAGCGCAGCGAAATGGGCGTTGATCACATCCGACACCGTCATGGGTGTTTGATTCGATGTCAAATTATTCCCCTGCGCCCCGGTCTCTGCCGGAGTTTCGAAAAGTAAACATCGCTGCGATCTTGTGTGTCAAATGGTTTTTTGAAGAGATTTCTTCATAATGCCGTTGACACCGGCGTATCTGTGAAGAATTCTCTTCAATAATAAAAATTGCCGGTCGAGGGGATCAGGCGCGTGGGAATTCTGTCCAAGGAGGAGGGCGACGCCGTCGCTCTCGAAAATACATCTGCACGCGGTCGTGCGGTGATCGTCTGCGAACATGCGTCGCGGCGCATACCGAGGTCGCTTGGCACCCTGGGGCTGAGCGACGAGGCGCTGCACAGTCATATCGCCTGGGATCCGGGCGCCCTTGCCGTCGCCCGCCGCCTTTCCGAGCGCCTCGACGCCCCTCTCGTGCGGCAGCGCTTTTCCCGTCTCGTCTATGATTGCAACCGTCCGCCGGAGGCATCGGCGGCCATGCCGGAGAGCAGCGAGGTCTTTGCCGTTCCCGGCAACAAGGGGCTCGACCAGGCGGCGCGCGAGGCGCGCACGCAGGCGCTCTACCTGCCGTTCCGCGAGGCGCTTTCGCAATTGCTCGCGACCCGGGCGGCCGAGGGTTTGCGGCCGGTCTTGGTCACCGTGCATTCCTTCACGCCGGTCTATTTCGGACAGCGGCGCGATGTGGAGATCGGAATCCTCCACGACGAGGACAAGCGGCTTGCCGAGGCCATGCTTGCGGCGGCCGGCCGGGCGGGCGGGCGTTACAACGTACGCTGCAACGAGCCCTACGGGCCTGCTGACGGCGTCACGCATACGCTCAGGGAGCATGGGCTTGCCAACGGCCTCGCCAACGTGATGATCGAGGTGCGGAACGACCTGATACGGGAGGAGGCCGGCGAACGCGCTGTCGCCGATTATCTGGCGGACCTGCTGGTCGAGAGCCTGTCGTCGCCGGAAGTGGGCTGAGCGGAGCCGCTGGTGCCGCGGGCGAAGGAACGGGAAAGGGGGGAGACGGATGTTTTCGTTGCACTATGAACGGTTCGGCCAGGCGGGCGACGTGGCCGCCATGGACGGGAGCCCGGATCATGCCTGAGTTCATCAAGCACTATGTGCGCGCCATCGACTGGATCAACCGGAAGGTCGGCATTTTCGCGATGTACCTGATCTTTCCGATGGGTGCGATCCTGCTCTATTCGACCGTGATGCGCGTCATTTTCGGCTACCCGGTCAACTGGATCATGGAGATGTCGCAGTTCATGCTGTCGGCCTACTATCTGCTCGGCGGCGCCTATTCGATGCAGATGAACGCGCATGTCCGCATGGATCTCTTTTACGGAATGATGAGGCCGAAAACGCGGGCGTTCACCGATTCGATCACCATCCTGTTCGTGATTTTCTACCTGATCGTGCTGTTCTGGGGCGGCCTTTCCTCCACGCAGTATTCGATCACCTACAATCAGAAGAACTACACGGCCTGGGCGCCCCTGCTGTGGCCCGTCAAGACCGTCATGACGCTCGGCATCTTCATGATGCTGCTCCAGACGATTGCCCAGTTCTTCAAAGATGTCGCTGAAGCGCGCGGAAAGCCGATCGCATGAGTTCCGAATTTATCACCGTCTTCATGTTCGCCTCCATGCTCGTGCTCATGGCCACGGGCCAGCGCGTCTACGGCGTTATCGGTGCGGTGGGAACCGCAGCAGCGCTCTGGCTGTGGGGCAAGGGATCCTTCGAGCTTCCTTTCAACGCGGCGTTCCAGGTGCTCAACTGGTATCCGCTGATCACCGTGCCGTTCTTCGTCTTCATGGGCTACATGCTCTCGGAATCCGGCATCGCCAACAATCTCTACCGCATGTTCCACGTCTGGTTCGGGGGCGTGCGCGGCGGGCTGGCGATCGGCACCATGGGCCTGATGATCATCATCTCCATGGTCAACGGCCTGTCTGTCGCCGGTATGGCGATCGGCGCCACGGTGGCGCTGCCGGAGCTTCTCCGGCGCGGCTACGACAAGGTGATGATCACCGGCGTCATCCAGGGCGGCTCGTCCCTCGGCATCATGGGGCCGCCGAGCGTCGTGCTCATCCTCTATGCGATGATCGCGCGCCAGCCGGTGCTGCAATTGTGGCTCGCCGGCATCGGCCCGTTCATCCTGATGGCGATCGTCTTCACGGCCTATATCTATATCCGCTGCCGCCTTCAGCCGGAACTGGGGCCGGCCTTGCCGGCGGAGGAGCGCGCCACCATCACGCTGCGTGAAAAGCTCGTCCTGCTGCGCGAGGGGCTGCTGCCGTTCGGCCTGTTCGCCGTCATCATGGGCCTGTTCCTCACCGGCACCACCAGCCTTGTCGAAACCTCCATGGTCGGTGCGCTGCTGGCGTTGCTGGCGGCCTGGGCGACGGGACGGCTGAGTTTCAAGGTGCTGGACGATACGACACGCAACACGCTGGCGGTTTCGGCGATGTTCCTGTGGATCATCCTGGGCGCGCTCTGCTTCAGCGCCGTCTATGACGGTCTCGGCGCGATCAAGGCGATCGAGAACCTGCTGCTGCACACCTGGGAACTCAGCCCCTGGGGCGTGCTGTCGATGATGCTGTTTTCCTTCATCATCCTCGGCATGTTCCTCGACGATACGGCCATGCTGGTCATCGTCGCGCCGCTCTACATCCCGCTGGTGAAGATCCTCGGCTTCGACCTGATCTGGTTCGGCATCCTCTACACGATCACCTGCCAGATCGCCTATATCGTGCCGCCCTTCGGCTATAACCTGTTCCTGATGCGCGCGATGGCGCCGCCGGAGATCACCATCGTCGATATTTACCGCTCCATCGTTCCCTTCTTCTTCCTGATGGTGCTGTGCATGATCATCATCATGGTGTTCCCGGACATCGCGATGTGGCTGCCGGAGGTCTATTCCGGAAAAAGATAAACGTTCACTGCTCGGGGAGGAGCCATGGAGCAAGGCGTAAAACGACAAGGAGACGGCGGTTGCGCTGACAGGGGTCAGCCCGCCGCCGCACCTGAGTTGATCCGATTATTTCAATGGGAGGCTTGGAATGACTGATATCAAGACTATGAATAAGCGCGATTTCCTGCGCAAATCCGTGCTGACGGGTGTCGGCGCGGTCGGCGCGACCACGCTCGCCGCTCCTTATGTGAAGGCGCAAAGCCCGATCAAGTGGCGGCTTCAGACCTATGCCGGCCCGGCTCTTGCCGATCACGTCGTCAAGCCGGCGATCGACGCCTTCAACCGGGCGGCGAACGGCGAGATGGTCATCGAACTCTATACGTCGGACCAGCTCGTGCCGCAGGGCGAACTGTTCCGCGCCGTGCAGGCCGGCACCATCGACGCCGCGCAGAGCGATGACGATTCCATGGCCTCGCCGGTCGACGTATCGGTGTTCGGCGCCTATTTCCCCTTCGCGTCGCGCTACAGCCTCGACGTGCCGGTCCTTTGGAACTGGTACGGCCTGAAGGAGATCTGGGAGGAGGCCTACGGCGAGGTGCCGGGCGTGACCTGGCTTTCGGCCGGCGCATGGGACCCCTGCAACTTCGCCACCACCAAGCCGATCCGCAGCCTGGAGGACCTGAAGGGGCTGCGCGTCTACACGTTCCCGACGGGCGGCCAGTTCATCTCGCGTCTCGGTGTGGTGCCGGTGACGCTGCCGTGGGAAGATATCGAGGTCGCCCTGCAAACCGGCGAGATCGACGGCATCGCCTGGTGCGGCGCAACCGAGATCTACAGCGTCGGCTGGGCCGAGGTCACCAAATACTATCTCACCAACAATATCTCCGGCGCGTGGTCGGGCTCGTTCTTCGCCAATACCGACAAGTGGAACGAAGTCCCCGACCATCTGAAGGAGATCTTCAAGCTGACGATGGACTCCTCGCATTACTACCGCCAGCACTGGTACTGGTGGGGCGAGGCGCATTACCGCACGACCGGCGGCAAGCTCGAACTCACGACGATTCCGGAAGCCGAGTGGAAGACGGTCGAAGACATGGCGCTTTCCTTCTGGGACGAGATCGCCGCCCAGAGCCCGCGCAACGCCAAGGTGGTGGAGATCCTGAAGAAATATCAGGAAACGATGCGCAATGCAGGCGCTCCCTATCGCTACGGCTGAGCCGGCGAACGACGCACGGACCGGCCGCTTTTGCGGCCGGTTCCCAGCAGAGCGGACCGGACGGCCTTCGTCCGGTCCGGCATGACAGGATAACCCCCGGGGCCGCCTCCAAATGACCGTGACCTATCGCTTTGAAGACCTGAAGAAGGATGTGGCCGAAGGCCGTATCGACACCGTTCTCGCATGCCTCGTCGACATGCAGGGGCGCCTGATGGGCAAGCGCTTCCATGCGCAATATTTCATCGACAGCGGTTATGAGGAGACCCATAGCTGCAACTATCTGCTGGCGACCGACATCGAGATGGAGACGGTGCCGGGCTACAAGGCGACAAGCTGGGAAGCCGGCTATGGCGACTATACGATGAAGCCGGACCTTGCGACGTTGCGCAAGCTGCCGTGGCTCGAAGGCACGGCGATCGTTATTTGCGACGTGCTCGACCATCAGACCCACAAGGATGTGCCCCATTCGCCGCGCGGCATCCTCAAGAAGCAGGTGAAGCGGCTCGAAGCCCTGGGGTTCAAGGCCTTCATGGCGACGGAGCTGGAGTTCTACCTCTTCGACCAGACCTATGACGACGCCCGGCTCAGCGGCTACCGCGATCTCGTCCCGGCGAGCGGCTACAACGAGGATTATCACATTTTCCAGACCACCAAGGAGGAAGATGTGATGCGCGCGCTGCGCAACGGGCTGCACGGCGCGGGCATTCCGGTCGAAAACTCCAAGGGCGAGGCGTCGGCCGGCCAGGCCGAGATCAATGTGCGTTATGCCGATGCGCTGGAAATGGCCGACCGGCATGTGATCATCAAGAACGCCACCAAGGAAATCGCCTGGCAGCGCGGAAAGGCGGTGACCTTCCTCGCCAAGTGGAACTACAACGCCGCCGGCTCCTCCTCGCACGTTCACCAGTCGCTCTGGAGCCTCGATGGCAAGACGCCGGAGTTCTACGATACCGGGGCACGCTACGGCATGTCCGACCTGATGCGGATGTATGTCGCGGGGCTGCTCGCCTATGCGAGCGACACCACCTATTTCCTCGCGCCCTATATCAATTCCTACAAGCGTTTCGTCGCCGGCACCTTCGCGCCGACCAAGGCGATCTGGAGCAAGGACAACCGCACCGCCGGCTACCGGCTTTGCGGCGAAGGCACCAAGGGCATCCGCATCGAATGCCGGGTCGGTGGCTCGGACCTCAATCCCTATCTCGCGATGGCCGCGCAGCTGGCGGCCGGGATCGCGGGCATCGAGGAGAAGCTGGAACTGGAGCCGCCCTTCGTCGGCGATGCCTATGGCGGGAAGGACATCAGGGAAATCCCGCATACGCTGCGCGATGCGACGGTGGCGTTGAGGAACTCGGACATGCTGCGCTCGGCTTTCGGCGACGATGTCGTCGATCACTATGTGCGGGCCGCGGAATGGGAGCAGGAGGAATACGACCGCCGCATCACCGATTGGGAAGTGGCGCGCGGTTTCGAGAGAGCGTAAGAACGGTCTGGCGTGCGCCCGCGCCAGAATTGAACATTCCGATAGAACGACAGGACATCGATCATGACCGTGATCAAATGCATATCCCCGGTTGACGGTTCGGTTTACGCCGAGCGTGAAGCGATGCCGCTTGCGGCAGCGCAGGCCGTGGTCGCCCGCGCGAAAAAAGCCCGGAAAGCCTGGGCGCAACGACCGCTCGAAGAGCGCGTCCAGCTGGTGCTGAAGGGTGTTGCCCGCGTGAACGAGATGGCCGACGAGATCGTGCCGGAACTTGCCTGGCAGATGGGCCGGCCGGTGCGCTACGGCGGCGAGTTCAAGGGATTCAACGAGCGTTCCAACTATGTCGCGGAGATCGCGGGCGCGTCGCTGGCGCCGATCGTCGTGGAGGAGAGCGACCGCTTCGAACGCCGCATCGAACGGGAGCCGCATGGCGTCGTCTTCGTCGTCGCGCCCTGGAACTATCCCTACATGACGGCGATCAACACGGTCGCCCCGGCCCTGATGGCCGGCAATGTGGTGATCCTCAAGCATGCGGCGCAGACCTTGCTCGTCGGCGAGCGTCTGGTGCGGGCCTTCAACGAGGCGGGCGTGCCGGAGGACGTTTTCCAGAACGTTTTCCTCGATCATGACACGACCTCGGCGCTGATCGCCGCCAGGAGCTTCGACTTCGTCAATTTCACCGGCTCCGTCGAGGGCGGGCGGGCGATGGAGCGGGCCGCCGCCGGCACCTTTACGCCGCTCGGGCTCGAACTGGGCGGCAAGGATCCGGGTTACGTCATGGCGGACGCCGATCTCGACGCCGCCGTCGACACGCTGATGGATGGCGCGACCTACAATTCGGGTCAGTGCTGCTGCGGTATCGAGCGCATCTATGTGGCCGAAAATCTTTATGACGCCTTCGTCGAGAAGTCCGTCGCCTGGGTTTCCAACTACAAGCTCGGCAATCCGCTGGATCAGGACACGACGCTCGGGCCGATGGCGCACAAGCGTTTCGCGGCGACCGTGCGCTCGCAGGTCGCCGATGCTGTCGCGAAGGGCGCGAAGGCGCTGGTCGATCCCAAGCTCTTCCCGGCCGACGACGGCGGCGCCTATGTCGCGCCGCAGATCCTCGTCGACGTCGACCATTCGATGGAGTTCATGACGGAGGAGACGTTTGGCCCCACCGTCGGCATCATGAAGGTGAAGAGCGACGAAGAGGCGGTCGCCCTGATGAACGACTGCAAATACGGCCTCACGGCCTCGCTGTGGACGAGCGATCCGGAACGCGCCGCCCGGATCGGCGGGGAGCTGGAGACCGGCACCGTCTTCATGAACCGCGCCGATTATCTCGATCCGGCGCTGTGCTGGACCGGCGTCAAGGAAACGGGCCGCGGCGGCTCCCTCTCCGTCATCGGCTTCCATAACCTCACGAGACCCAAGTCCTATCACTTCAGGAAAGCTTGAACAGCATGACCATCACCGCCAACTGGAGCTACCCCACCGCCATCAAGTTCGGCGCGGGCCGCATCAAGGAACTCGCTGACCACTGCAAGGCGGTCGGCATGACGAAGCCGCTGCTGATCACCGATCGCGGCCTGTCGACGATGGCGATCACCGGGGAGGCGCTCGACATTCTCGAGGCCGCCGGACTGGGCCGGGCGATGTTCGCCGAGGTCGATCCGAACCCGAGCGACCGGAACCTCAACGCCGGCGTCATCGCCTTCAAGGACGGCGGCCATGACGGCGTCGTCGCGTTCGGCGGCGGCTCGGGCCTCGATCTCGGCAAGGCCGTCGCCTTCATGTCCGGCCAGACGCGGCCGGTCTGGGATTTCGAGGACATCGGCGACTGGTGGACGCGGGCGAGCCCCGAGGGTATCGCGCCGATCGTCGCCGTGCCGACGACGGCCGGCACCGGCTCGGAGGTCGGCCGCGCTTCGGTCATCACGAATTCCGAGACGCATACGAAAAAGGTGATCTTCCATCCGAAGATCCTGCCTTCGGTCACGATCTGCGATCCGCAGCTGACGGTCGGCATGCCGAAGATCATCACCGCCGGCACCGGCATGGATGCCTTCGCCCATTGCCTGGAAGCCTATTGCTCGCCGTTCTATCACCCGATGAGCCAGGGGATCGCGCTGGAGGGCATGCGCCTCGTGAAGGAATATCTGCCGCGCGCCTATAAGGACGGGACGGATATCGAGGCCCGCGCCCATATGATGTCGGGGGCGGCCATGGGGGCGGTCGCCTTCCAGAAGGGGCTCGGCGCCATCCACTCACTGTCGCATCCGGTCGGCGCGATCTACAACACCCATCACGGCATGACGAATGCCGTCGTGATGCCGGCGGTCTTGACGTTCAATCGCCGGGCCATCGAGGCGAAGATCGCCAGCGCCGCCGCCTATCTCGGCATCGCCGGCGGCTTCGACGGCTTTTTCGATTATGTGCTCAGGCTTCGCGAGGAACTGGGCGTGCCGGACAAGCTCTCGGCGCTGGGCGTCGGCACGGACCGGCTCGACGAGATGTCCGCCATGGCGGTCGTCGACCCGACGGCTGGCGGTAATCCGGTGGAACTGACGCTGGAAGCGGCGCGGGCCTTGTTCATCGAGTGCATCTGAAAACGCGCTTGCAGGCGCTGATACGGGACCCGGAAGGCACGGCTTTCCGGGTTCTTTGCGTCCTCTGGACAGGCGGGGTGGAATACCCCGACTGAAGCCCCGTTTCTGACGTAAGCGTAAGAAACAATTTACCACGCTAACCTAATGATATTCTGAAGGAACGCTGTTCCGGCGAAGGCCTTGCACCTTCGTCGCGGCCCATGACGGGACGAGGCCGGCTCGATGAGCCGGTTTTCGGGACATATTGCTTTCTTCCTCCCTCTCTCCCTCAGGATCGCCAGGAATGAAGCCTGCCCAAAACGCCGCCAGCATGAATCCGGATCTCGAACGTCGCCTGGAGTTCATGGGACTCGACGAAGCCGCCCGCCGTCACCTGCGCGCGCTCAAGCCGCTGATCGAAAAGGAATTCGGTCCCGCGCTCGATACCTTCTACGGTGTCGTCCGCAAGACTCCGGAAGTCAGCCATCTGTTTTCTTCCGATGCGCATATGAACCGTGCGAAGAATGCGCAACTCGGCCATTGGGCGAATATCGCCGCTGGCGAGTTCTCGAAGGAATATGCCGAGCGGGTGCAGACCATCGGCCAGGTTCATGCCCGTATCGGACTTGAGCCGCGCTGGTATATCGGCGCCTATGCGCTGGTCGCCGAACACCTGCTGACCGAGGCCGTAAAGGCCCATTGGCCGAAGGGCGGCCTCTTTTCGCGCGAGCAGGCCAGCGTGGATGATTTCGCCGCGCGTATCGTGAGCCTCGTGAAAGCGATGTTCCTCGACATGGACCTGTCGATTTCCGTCTATATGGACATGTCCGACCTCGCCAAGCAGGAGGCGGTGCAGTCTCAGGTGGTGGCAGGGGAACGCAAGCTTGTCGGCGATACGTTCGGCGCGGCGCTGCGGCGCGTGGCGGAAGGCGATCTGACGGCGCGTATCACCGGCACGCTGCCGGAAGCCTATGAGGCGCTCGGCGAGGATTTCAACTATGCGCTTTCCACCCTGTCGCAGGCGATCGGCAGCATTGGTGCCGGCGCCGGATCGATCCATCGGAGCGCGCAGGAAATCGCCGCCGCCTCCGACGATCTGGCAAGGCGCACGGAGCGGCAGGCCGCCAATCTGGAGGAGACCGCGGCCGCCGTCGAACAGGTGACGACCACGGTGCGCCAGACGGCCGAAAGCGCCAATGAGGCCAACAATCTGGTGACGGCGGCCCGCGAGAACGCCGAGCGCAGCGGCGGCGTCGTGGAAGAGGCCATCACCACCATGGGTGAAATCCAGAATTCCTCCTCGGCGATTGCCAATATCATCGAGGTGATCGACGAGATCGCCTTCCAGACGAACCTTCTGGCGCTGAACGCCGGTATCGAGGCGGCGCGCGCCGGCGAGGCGGGGCGGGGTTTCGCCGTCGTCGCTTCGGAGGTGCGCGCGCTGGCGCAACGTTGCGCCGACGCCGCCAAGGACATCCAGAACCTGATCGCCAAATCGCATGCGCAGGTCGAGGACGGTGTTCGCTCCGTCAACGATGTCGCCCAGTCGCTGCGCCAGATCGTGTCGCAGGTCGTGGAGGTCAGCGCGGTCTTCACGTCGATCCGGGCGAGCACGGCCGAACAGGCAACGGGCCTGCTGGCGGTGAACCAGGCGATCAACGCGATGGATCAGATCACCCAGCAGAACGCCACCATGGTCGAGCAGGCCAATGCGGCAAGTCAGGCGCTGACCGAGGAGGCGGCCTCCATCGCCACCCAGCTCAGCGCCTTCCGCACCAGCGGCAGCGCGGCGGCGGGTGTGAACTCCGGCTATTCGCGCGCGGCCTAAGCCGCGCGAAAACGAACGGAAACGGGAGGGAGGCCGGCGCGTCGCCGGCCTTCGCCGTCAAGGCCGGGTGCAGGACGGGGACGGCCCGGCCGGCATCACGGTCGGGACCGGTCTTTTCCCGGGGTCAGTCGACGAATTCGACGACGACCCCCGGGCTGGTCATCTTGGCGAGTTCGGTCGCATCCCAATTGGTGAGGCGAACGCAGCCGTGGCTCTGTGTCTTGCCGATCTTCGAGGGATCCGGCGTGCCGTGGATGCCGTAGGTCGGTTTGGACAAGGCGATCCAGACGACGCCGACCGGGCCGTTGGGGCCGGGCTGGAGGGTCAGGACCTTGTCGTTGTTGCCCTGCTTGAAATTGATTTTCGGATTGTAGGTATAGCCCGGGTTCAGCGCGACGCGTTCCACGGTGACCGTGCCGGAGGGCGAAGGGGTATCGGTCGAGCCGATGCTTGCGGGATAGGCGGCGATCAGCAGGCCGTCCGCGTCATAGGCGAGCACCTGCCTGCGCCCCTTGTCGGCGAGGATCTTCGCGACCTTGCCGGTTTTCGGCCGGCCGATGTCGACCACCTTGATGATCGTACCGGGAATGGTGAAATCGACGCCCGGATTGATCTCCCGCAGGTAGTTTTCGTCCATATGAAACTTCTCGGCGAGCATTTCGGCGGTCGAAGTATAGGAAAGATGCGGCATGGCGGCCTTTTCCGCGTAGTCGGACGGAATGGAGGCGACATAGGGGCCGGCCGCGTCTGCGGCGGTGATTTCATAGGTGGTGAACGCCATGCCGCCGGACAGGCGCAGGCGCTCCAGCACACTGTCCGTATCGTTCGGGTCGAGCGTTTCCCCGGTCGCCTTCTGCCAGGCTTCGATGGCCTTGGTGACGTTGGAGCCCTTCTTTCCGTCGATCACGCCCGGCGAAAAGCCTTCCCGGTCGAGAAAGACTTGGAGAGCGGTGATTTCCGCAGACGTCCGCTTGCCGAGCGTGATGGCCGGTTCGAATTTCGGGCCGGGCACGAATTCCCCGTCCGCGCCGCCATTCTCCGGCAGTGAAGCAAACGAGTCGTTGCCGGTGGAAAAATCGGGCAGCGGCTGCGTTTCGCCGAAATCCGGCTCGGGCAGCGCCTGGCGTTCGATGTCTCCGGGCATGGCCTCCCGCGTTTCCGGCACGGAGCCGGTCGTCAGATCGTCGCCGAAACCGTCATAGGCGCCCGGCGGCGGCGGATAATAGTCCGGGCTCATGCCGGAATAGTCGCGCACCGGCCGATAGCGGCCGCGCCGCGGGTCATGGCGTTCGTTGCGGCCGAAGTAGCGGTCCGCGCGCATGGCGGTGGCGACGATATTGCCCCAGGCATCGACGAAGACCGTCCGGCCCCGGCCGTCGCGCATGCGCCGGGCATCATAGGGGACATAGTCGAGGACATCGCCTTCCGGCGTGACGAGGACGGTATCGGCGCCACGCTGGCCATAACCCTGCTGGGCTGCGGCGGGCAGCGAGAAGACGCCGGCGACAGTTGCCGCCGCGAGAAGTGAAATACTTGTTTTAAAAATGGAATTCACGAATCTTGCCCTGCTGCCTAGCCCATGTCCGGCGGACGGAACACTCCAAATTCGACCTTTATATGAAAATTCTGAACTGATGGTGAACGTTTGGTCAACGCGGTTTGCGAAATCCTGTCACGCCGGTCGCCGGTGGCTGGATTTGTCTGGGGGACACAGAAGACGGCCGGCGCGCGGCGGCGATTGCCCTGACGGCGAAACTCGATCAGACTGGGGGACCCGCCCCGACACCTGTCCCTTCTTTCATCCGGAGATCCGGCCCATGACCCTGGCGCTTGCCGCAGATACGCCCGAACAAGGCTTTCGCATCGAACTGACGCCCGATTCGGCGCTCGATCTGGGGAGCGCCGTCTTTCATGGCGTCGAGCTTGCTCCGGGCGCGGCGATCCCCTCGGATGGCGACCCGCGTATCGACAGGGCGCTTCCGGGTTTGCTCTTTACCTGCGGGCCGGATCATATCCGCCATCCGGAACCGGTCGAAGGGGCGGCGGACGGACGGCGCTATCCCCTGCATGGCTCGCTGTCGTCGCATCCGGCCTTCGATATCCGGCTGGAGGAGAACGAGGACAGCGTTTCCTGTAGCGGCCGCGTGCCGGTGACGCTGGCCCGCAACGGCAGGGCGGAGCTTTTTCGCCGCTGGCGCGCCGACCGCCGGAGCGGTGGCGTCACGCTGGAGGATGTCGTGCGCAACACCGGCGAAAGCGACTGGCCGCGCTTTGCCATGTACCATCTCAATATCGCGACGGAACTTTTCGACGACAAGGCCCGGCTCACCGGCGCGATGTTGCCGGACGGCGGCCTGCCCTGGCGTTTCGATGAGGGCGACATGAAGGTCTTCTGCGTGCCGGCGGCCGAAACGGCGCGGCAGGGGTGGGCGGAGATCGCCGTTGGCCCCGTCGCTGCGCTCGGTGGCCGCAGCCTGCATGTCCGTTTCCGTGTCGACACGCTGCCCTATTTGCAGATATGGCGCAATCAGTCGCCGGGTTGCGCGGTGCTCGGCATCGAGCCGGTCAGCCACAGGTTTGCCTCCCGTGACGCGTTGATCGCTTCGGGGGAAGCGCCGGCCTTCACACCCGGCGAAAGCGCCTCCTATGGCCTTGCCTTCGGGCTGCGCTGAAGGCGCGCCACGGATTGACGACCGGCAGGCCGGCGCTTATTGGGTGGCCGGTTGGTTCCGACAGGCAGAGTTCGAAAGGAAGACCCATGGATATCCGCGCGATCAATGACGAATATTCCGTTTCCGGCCAGATTTCCGTCGAGGATCTCGACACGATCGCGGCGCTTGGCTTCAAGTCGATCGTTTGCCATCGCCCCGATCACGAGGAGGGCGGCCAGCCCGAATTTTCCGCCATCGCCGCGCGGGCGAAGGAACTCGGCCTTGAGGTGATGCATGTTCCGGTGGGCTCGATGGGCGTGACGGCCGACGCCGTTCACGGCATGGTCGACGCGCTTGACGAGCTGCCGCGGCCGATGCTCGGCTATTGCCGGTCCGGCGCCCGCTCGACGCGGGTTTACGAGCAGACGCAGCATATCCGCGGATGAGTTTTCGCTAAACGACCCCCGTTCCCGAATGGGAAGGAAGCCGGCAGGCGGGCGAAACCCCTGCCGGCTTCTGTCATTTTCCGCTGCGGATATCCGAAAGCGTGCGGGCGGGGGTGATCGCCTCGGGATCGAGCTTCACCTCGATGATCGCCGGCTTGCCGCTTTGGCGGGCGCGCAGGAAGGCGGCGGCGAAGTCTTCCGTCTTTTCCACCGTTTCCCCGTGGCCGCCATAGGCCTGCGCAAGTGCCGCGAAATCCGGATTGGTCAGATCGGTGGCGCTGACGCGGCCGGGATAATCGCGCTCCTGATGCATGCGGATCGTGCCATAGATGCCGTTGTTCACGACGATGGTGATGATCGCCAGGCCGTAGCGCACGGCGGTTGCGAACTCCTGGCCGTGCATCATGAAGCAGCCGTCGCCGGCAAAGCAGACGACTTCACGGCCGGGAAAGAGCTGTTTGGCGGCCACGGCGGCCGGCAGGCCGTAGCCCATCGAGCCCGATGTCGGAGCGGCCTGGGTGGCGAAGCGGCGAAAGCGGTGGAAACGATGCAGCCATGTCGCGTAATTGCCCGCGCCATTGGTGAAGATCGTGTCCTCGGCCGTATTAGCCTCCAGCCATTCCATGATCGGCCCCATCTGGACGTCGCCGGGACCGGTCTTCGGCGGGACGGACCATTTCAGATAGGCCTCATGCATGACGCCGGTGCGCGCCGCCCAGCGCGGTTCTGTCTTGGGCGCGACACCGGAAAGAGCGGCGATGAAATCGTCGGGCGCGGCAGCGATGGCGAGCGCCGGCCGGTAGACGCGGCCGAGTTCCGACGGATCGGGATGGACATGGACCAGCGTCTGCTTCGGATAGGGGCTTTCGAGCAGGCTGTAGGTGGACGACGGCATTTCCGAGTAACGGCCGCCGATCAGCACGACGAGGTCGGCTTCGCGGATCTCCTTGCCGAGCGCCGGATTGATGCCGATGCCGGAATCGCCGGCGTAATTCGGGTGAAGGTGATCGAACAGCATCTGCCGGCGGAAGGAGCAGGAGACGGGGAGCGACCAGCGTTCGGCGAAGGCGGTCAGACCGGCGACGCTTTCCTCGCTCCAGCGCGTGCCGCCGACAATGACGACAGGACGTTCGGCTTTCTCCAGAAGCGCCTCCAGCGCCGCGATCTGCGTTGCGCCGGGATGAGCCTCCACCGGCATATAGGGCAGCGCCGCCGGGGCCTCGACCGCTTCCGTCAGCATGTCTTCGGGCAGCGCCAGCACCACCGGCCCGGGCCGGCCGGAGGTGGCTACGGCGAAGGCGCGCGTCACGAATTCGGGGATGCGGCGGGCATCGTCGATCTCGGCCACCCATTTTGCGACTTCGGTGAAGGCGCGGCGGTATTCGATCTCCTGGAAGGCCTCGCGCTCGCGGGCGTCGCGCTGCACCTGGCCGATGAACAGGATCATCGGGACCGAATCCTGCCGCGCGATATGCAGGCCGGCCGAAGCGTTGGTGGCGCCCGGTCCCCGCGTGACCATGCAGATGCCCGGTTCGCCGGTGAGGCGGCCCCAGCAATCGGCCATCATCGCCGCGCCGCCTTCCTGGCGGCAGACGAGGGTGTCGATATCGGTGTCGTGCAGGGCGTCGAGCACCGCGAGATAGCTCTCGCCCGGCACGCAGGCAATGCGTTTCACGCCATTGGCGACAAGGGCGTCGACGATGAGCTGGCCGCCGGTCTTCATGCGCTTTTCTTTCCTGTTTCGATGGTTTCGAGTTCCGCGAGCACCGCGTCGGTGTGTTCTCCCACCCGGGGGCTCGGCCTGTCGTAGACGAGCGGCGTGCCGGAAAAGACGATGGGCGTGCGCACGCCGGGGATGAGGTTGCCGTCGGCGTCGGCAAGATCGATGCGCATGCCGCGCGCCCTGATCTGCGGGTCGTCGAAGGTCTCGGCGATGGAATTGATCGGGCCGGCGGGCACGCCGTCGCGTTCGCAGGCGGAAAGCAGGTCGGCCTTCGTCCAGTCCGCGGTCTTTTCCGTGACGATGCGGCGCACCTCGGTGCGGTTGGCGACACGGGCGCGGTTGGTGGAAAAGCGTTCGTCGTCTGCGATGCCGGCAAGGCCGAGGATCGTGCAGAGCTTGCCAAACTGGCCGTCGTTGCCGACAGCGAGAATGATGTGGCCGTCGCCTGTCGGCACGACCTCATAGGGCGAGATGTTCGGATGGGCGTTGCCCAGTCGCACCGGGGCGACGCCGGAGGCGAGGAAATTCATGTTCTGGTTGGCCATCACGGCGGATTGGACGTCGAGCAGCGCCATGTCGATATGCTGGCCTTCGCCGGTCTTCATGACGTGGATCAGCGCCGCCTGGATCGCCGCCACCGCATAGATGCCGGTGAAGATATCGGCGATCGCCACGCCGGCTTTCATCGGCTCGCCGTCCGGGGCGCCGGTGACCGACATGAAGCCGGACATGCCTTGCACGATATAATCGTAGCCGGCGCGAGGGGCATAGGGGCCGTCCTGGCCGAAGCCGGTTATCGAGCAATAGACGAGACGGGGATGCTTCGCGGTGAGGGTTTCATAATCGAGGCCGTATTTGACGAGGCCGCCGACCTTGAAGTTCTCGATGACCACGTCGGCGGTTGCGATCAGCCGCTGCACGGTCTGCCGGCCTTCGTCGCTTTTCAGATCGGCCGCGATGGACCGTTTGCCGCGGTTGGTGGCGTGGTAATAGGCGGCGGAGAGGTTCTCGCCGTCCTTTCCGGTGACGAATGGCGGCCCCCAGGCGCGGGTGTCGTCGCCGCCTTCGGGATGCTCCACCTTGATGACGTCCGCTCCGAGATCGGCCAGCATCTGGCCGGCCCATGGTCCCGCGAGAACCCGCGCCAGCTCGACGACCCTGATGCCGGACAAGGGCAGGCTCTTCTTCTCCATTCCATCTCCTCCGCAGAATGCGCCGCGCACGGACCGCGCCATTCTGCATCTGGATAACAAAAAGCCGGCAGGGGGGATAGCCGGGGGTGCAGGACAGGTCATGACGGCTGGGACTGACCTGATGCCCGCCGCGCCTGCGGCCGCTGTCCGTCAGATCACCGGCGGCAGGGACGGAACCGTCGTCCTGCCGATCTGGCGCTCACGCCAGATGACGTAAAGGCCCGAGGAGACGATGATGGCGATGCCGAGCCATTTCACCGCATCCGGCAGATGGCCGAAGACCCACCAGCCTAGAATGGTGGCCGAGACGATCTCCAGATATTGCAGCGGCGCCAGCGTGGAGGCCGGCGCGGCGCGATAGGCATAGACGCCGAGGACGCCGGAAACGGTCGCGGCCACCGCGGCGCCGGCGATATAGAGCGTATTCTCCAGATCGGGCACGACCGGTTGCAGCATGGCGATGTCCAGTTCATGGCCGGCGAGCAGCAGCAGGCCCGTGAAGACCGCGCCCCAGAAGCCGGCATGGAACTGCATCGACCATGGGTCCTCCTTCTGGGAGACGAGCCGCGTCAGCAGGAAGAACAGCGCCAGCGAAAAGGCCGCGACGACGGGAAGGAGCGCGATCGGCCCTACCTCCTGAAGACTGGGCTGGATGACGAGCAGCGAGCCGAAGAAACCGACGCCGCAGGCGGTGTAGCGACGCCAGCCGATCGTCTCCTTGAGGACGATCGCGCCGAGGATCGTCAGGATGATCGGCTCGACGAAGAAGATCGCGATGGCGTCCGCCACTTCCATGACCGCAAGCGTGGTGACGAAGCTGATCATGGTGACGGCCATCAGGACGCCGCGCGCCGCGTGCAGGCCGGTCTTGCGCCAGGTGAGGTCGAAGAGCGTGCCGCGCATCAGGCCGATCGGTCCCAGCACGATCATCTGGAACAGCAGGCGGACGAAGGTGATCTCCGTCGCCGGAACGGCGGTGACCGCAAGCTTGGCGAAAATATCGATGACCGGCGAGATCAGCACCGAAAGCACCATGAGGAAAAGGCCGAGGCCGATCTCGTTGCGCAGCGGCGGAATGGCGGATGTCGTCATGCGTTCTCCGGATAACGGCGGCCTGCAAGGGTGACCCGCCGGCACCAGCCGGCCAGCGCGTCGACGGCTGGATCGCGCAGGGACCGGATCTCCTTCAGCGTCTCATGGCGACAGCCTCGATAGACGACCGTGGTAACGTCCTCAAGACGGGATTTCTTCAGTCGTCGCGCGAGGGCGGTGATCGCCCGGCCATAATCCGTCGCCGGATCCTCGTCGCCGCCGGCAATGTGGATCGGCAGGCGTTTCGGCAGGCGCGCGAGCGCGGCCGGTGCGGCGGCCGAATAGGCAAGCCGCAAGATGTCGCGCCACAGGGAAACGCTGGGATCGAAGCCGCAGAGCGGGTCTGCGATATAGGCGTCGACCTCGGCGGGATCGTGCGAAAGCCAGTCGCAAAGGGTTCGATGTCCGGGAACCGCATTTCCCCAGGCCTCGAATGTTAGGCGGGCGAGCCAGGCGCTCGGCACGTCGGAGCCCTTCAGCATCCGCTCGATTGCAAGGATCGCCAGGGCGGCGCGGCCGGCAAGCCCCGGTTCGAAACTGGCGTTCCAGACGGCCAGGCCGTCGAGCGCTGCGGGATGATGGCCGGCGTAGGCGAGCGCGAGGAGGCCGCCCATCGAATGGCCGAACAAAAGGACGGGCAGGCCCGGATGGCGGGCGGCGGCATAATCGCGCACCGCATGCATGTCGGTCAGCACGCGCGATGCGCCGTCGCGGCGGGCAAAACGGCCGACCGGCGCATCTGCCGCTGCGGTATGGCCGTGGCCGCGATGGTCGTGAACATAGACGTGGAGGCCCTCCGCCGCCATGCGCGCCGCAAAGGCCGCATATCGGCCGCCGTGCTCGGCAAGGCCGTGGCTGACCAGCAGCACGCTGCGTTCTGCCGCCCCGGCGGGCGCATGCCGCAGGGCGAGTGTGGCGCCGCTCGGGCTTTCCAATGGCTGCCACGCAGAAAACACCGGCGGATCTCCTCTTCGCCGTCCATCAAAGCGATTTGGCGGGGAAAGGCAATGACCCGGTTTTGACATGTCACTGGTGAGCGCGGTCCGATGCGCCGATGCAATCGGGCTCCGTGGCCGGTCCGACGAGGGCGGGCGCATTGCCGCGGGAGGATTAATCGCCTACATAGCGGGCAATTTTTCTGGATGCGGAGCACGCTGAATGGCACGTCAATTCATCTACCACATGTCGGGGCTGAACAAGTCCTACGGTAACAAGAAGATACTGGAGAACATCCATCTCTCCTTCTACCCGGATGCGAAGATCGGCATTCTCGGCCCCAACGGCGCCGGCAAGTCGACGGTGCTGCGCATCATGGCGGGGCTCGACAAGGAATTCACCGGCGAGGCGTGGCTCGCCGACGGGGCGACGCTCGGCTATCTGGCGCAGGAGCCGCAACTCGACAACGCCAAGACGGTGATGGAAAACGTCATGGAAGGGGTCGCCGACAAGAAGGCGATCCTCGACCGCTACAACGACCTGATGATGAATTATTCCGACGAGACGGCGGACGAAGGCGCGAAGCTCCAGGACATCATCGACAGCCAGAACCTCTGGGATCTCGAAAGCCAGGTCGAGATGGCGATGGACGCATTGCGCTGCCCGCCGGGCGAGGCTTCGGTCGAAAGCCTGTCCGGCGGCGAGAAGCGCCGCGTTGCGCTGTGCCGGCTGCTTCTGGCGCAGCCCGACCTGCTGCTGCTCGACGAACCGACGAACCATCTCGACGCCGAAACGATCGCCTGGCTTGAAAAGCACCTGCGCGAATATCCGGGCGCGGTGCTGATGATCACCCACGACCGTTACTTCCTCGACAACGTCACGGGATGGATTCTCGAACTGGACCGCGGTCGCGGCATTCCCTACGAGGGCAACTATTCCGCCTATCTCCAGGCGAAATCCAAGCGCATGTCGCAGGAGGAGCGGGAGGAGGGCGCCCGGCAGAAGGCGCTTTCGCGTGAACAGGAGTGGATCGCCTCCAGCCCGAAGGCGCGCCAGGCCAAGTCGAAGGCCCGCATCAAGGCCTATGACGAACTGGTGAAGGCGGCGGCCGACCGGCGTCCCGGCGACGCCCAGATCGTCATTCCCGTCGGCGAGCGGCTCGGCAATACGGTCATCGAGGCCGAGGGGCTTGGCAAGGCCTATGGCGACCGCGTGCTGATCGACGGCCTCACCTTCAAGTTGCCGCCGGGCGGCATCGTCGGCGTCATCGGCCCGAACGGCGCCGGCAAGACGACGCTGTTCCGCATGATCACCGGCCAGGAAACGCCCGACAACGGGTCGATCACCGTCGGCGAAACGGTGGATCTCGGCTATGTCGACCAGAGCCGCGACGCGCTCGACGGCAACAAGACTGTCTGGGAGGAAATCTCCGGCGGCAACGACGTCATCAAGCTCGGCAAGCACGAGATGAACAGCCGCGCCTATTGCGGTGCCTTCAACTTCAAGGGCGGCGACCAGCAGCAGAAGGTCGGCACGCTGTCGGGCGGTCAGCGCAACCGCGTGCATCTCGCCAAGATGCTGAAGGGCGGCTACAACGTCATCCTGCTCGACGAACCGACCAACGACCTCGATACGGAAACGCTGGGCGCGCTCGAGGACGCGCTGGAGAATTTCGCCGGCTGCGCCGTCATCATCTCGCACGACCGCATGTTCCTCGACCGGCTGGCCACCCATATTCTGGCTTTCGAGGGGGACAGTCACGTCGAATGGTTCGAGGGCAACTTCGAGGACTACGAGAAGGACAAGATCCGCCGCCTCGGCCCGGATTCCGTCAATCCGAAGCGCGTGACCTACAAGCGCCTGACGCGCTGATTGCCGTTTGCGCTGTTCTGCGCCTGTATTTTCCGCCCACGGGCAAGAAGATACAGGCGCGGGATGAAGACGCCGCAGGCCTGTGCCGGGGTGCCGCCTCCTCGTCCTTCCTCTCCCTGCCGGGAAAGGCTTCGGCGGACGAAAGGATAAGCACCGGCGGCGGCTTCCGGCGCGCGTTTCCCACTTTCCGGAACCCCGGCCTGCGATGCACCCCGCCTGCCGGGGTTTTTCTTTGCCGCTGTTGATGGGAAGATCATGGCCGGAATTGGTGCTTGCCTTTGCCGGCTTAATTACATAAACATATCTTTATGTCTTGATTGGATTGATCATGAGCCCTGTGCGCAGTCTCGGACTGGACGACATCGTTGAGATATTGAAGGCGGCGGGCGAGCCGACGCGCCTGCGTCTGCTCGCGCTGCTTTCCGGCGGCGATCTGACGGTGAGCGATCTGACGGATATTCTCGGCCAGTCGCAGCCGCGCATCTCGCGTCATCTGAAACTGCTTGCGGAGGCGGAACTGGTCGATCGCTACCAGGAGGGGGCCTGGGCCTATTTCCGGCTCTCCCAGAGCGGGCCGGCCGTGGCGCTGGTCCACCGCCTGCTGGAAACGGCGGACCGATCGGACGCCGTTCTTGCGCGCGACGATGAACGGCTGAGGGCGCTCAAGAAGGTCCGTGCGGAGAAGGCCCAGGCCTATTTCAGCCGCAATGCCGCCGAATGGGACGCGATGCGCCGCCTGCATGTCAGCGAGGCGGCGGTGGAGGCCAAGCTCGTCGAATTGATCGGCGATGCGCCGGTCGGCGCCTTCCTCGATCTCGGCACCGGCACCGGCCGCATCCTCCAGCTTTTCGAGGGGCTTTACCGGCGCGGGGTCGGGGTGGACGCCAGCCGGGACATGCTCGCCGTCGCCCGTTCCAATCTCGACAAGGCCGGCATCACCAAGGCGTCGATCCGCCATGGCGACATTTTCAACCTGCCGCTGGAGCGCGACGAGTTCGACGTCGTGACGATCCATCAGGTGCTGCATTTCCTCGGCGAGCCCGAGGCGGCGGTCGAGGAGGCGGCGCGGATGCTCCGGCCCGGCGGCCGGCTGGTCATCGTCGATCTTGCGCCGCATGCGCTGGAGCATCTGCGCGACGAGCATGCGCATATCCGCCTCGGCTTCTCGCATCAGACGCTTTCGGACTGGCTGGAGAAGGCGGGGCTTGCGGTTGAGGAGATCGTCGATCTCTCCGCGCCCCGGCCTGCTGCCGATGCACTCACCGTCACCATCTGGCTTGCCCGCGACCGTCGCAGCGACGACGGCCGGCAGGCTGCCGCCCTGGAAGGGCCTGTCCGACAAAGGAGTTGACATGAACCCGGCGACCATCAGCCCGACCGGCAGGGATATCCGCCTGTCCTTCGAGTTCTTTCCGCCCAAGACCCCTGAAGCGGAAGGCCAACTGTGGGAAACGGCGGCCGCGCTTTCGGCTTATGGGCCCGGCTTCATGTCCGTGACCTATGGTGCGGGAGGCTCCACCAAGGCGCCGACGCTCGCCACGGTGCGCCGGTTGCTCTCCATGGGTCTGCCGGCCGCCTCGCATCTCACCTGCGTCGGTGCGACGCGCGAGGAGGTGAATGCCGTGGTCGCCGATTTCCAGGCGGCGGGCGTTCGTCATTTCGTGGCGCTGCGCGGGGATCCGCCCGGCGGCGTCGGCACGCCCTATCGTCCGCATCCGGGCGGCTACGCCAATGCGGCGGAACTGGTCGCCGGCCTGCGCGCCATCGCGGACTTCGAGATTTCCGTCTCGGCCTATCCGGAAAAGCATCCGCAAAGCCTGGACGTGGCAGCGGATATCGACATGTTGAAACGCAAGGCGGACGCGGGCGCCGACCGCGCGCTGACGCAGTTCTTCTTCGATAACGACGCCTTCGAGCGTTATCTGGAACGGGTCCGCGCCGCCGGCATCGGAATCCCGATCGTGCCCGGCATCCTGCCGATCCACAATCTGGCGCAGGTGCGGAAGTTCGCCGGCCTGTGCGGAACGAGCGTGCCGGCATGGCTTGTCGAGCGGCTCGGGCCTCATGACGAGGATCCGCACCAGCGTGCGGCCATCGCCGCCGACCTTGCCGCCCGGCAGGTGGAGGACCTGATGGCCCTCGGGATCGGGGAATTCCATTTCTATACGATGAACCGCGCCAAGCTGGTTTCGGCGGTCTGCGACCGGGTGGGTTTCGCCCGGCGTCCGGCTTGCGCGGCCGGCGCGGCGGCCTGACGTTTTCAGGGCTCCATACGGAAAATGCATGGCCAGGAATTCCGGGCCATGCATCTGCGCAAATTGTCACGAAGGGGGTTTTTCCCTCTTTTGTCCTGATTACCGGACTGTCTATCGTCCTAGATGAAGATCATCGTTGCGACGAAGAGGAATGCTGCGCCGATCATCAGAACATTCAAGGAATGTGTGAGTCCCATGGCTGCCTCCTTGTGTTGCAACGTTAATATTACGATCGAAGGAACGCCCTTGAAAAGACGTTTTTTTGACGCGGCGCAGCATGGCGGGGTGGAAATCCCGTCTCATCCAAGCTTAACGGATTGAATTCTCCGTTCTTTTTCTTTGCCAGAAAAAATTCATAATTCTTACCGGATTAGGGGATGGCGGCAGGGCGCATTTACCATTGTGGCGCGAATCACGCCTTTTCTCCTCGGCGCGCGCGGGACGGCCGGCGGCGGAAAAGCGGCAGACGGCCATCGAGAACGACCAGTCCGGCAAGCACCAGCGCCATGCCGGCGATCCCGAGCGTGGTCAGCTTCTCGCCGAGGAAGACCATGCCGGCGAGGATCGCGCTCGGGGGAACCAGCAGCGTCACCAGCGACGTATTGGTGGCGCCCGCTTCCGCCATGATGCGGAAGAAGAGGATATATCCGTAAGCGGTCGACAGCAGCGCGAGCGCCAGAACGGCCAGGACGGCCGGAAGCGGGGGCGCGGGCAGCAGCCAGGGCGTGTCGATCATGCAGGCGACGGGCAGCATCAGCAGGGTGGACGCGGTGAGCTGCCCGGCGGCGGTGACGGGAGGCGCGACGGTGCGGAACCGTTTGCCATAGGTGGCGGCGGCGCCGTAGGAGGCGGCGGCGAGCACGGGCAGGATGACGGCCCAGAGCGGCGGTCCGTCACCCCCGGCCAAAGGGGCAAGCGCGCTCGGGCCGATCAGCACCGCGGTTCCCGCAAGGCCGACCAGACAGCCGGCGAGCTTCCGCGTGGAAAGCTTTTCGTCCTCCGTCAGCCGGTTGGCGATAAGCACGGTGAAGATCGGCGTCGTGGCGTTGAGGATGGAGGCAAGGCCCGCGCCGATCTCCGTCTGGCCGAGGAAGATCAGCATATGCGGCACGGCATTGTTGATAAGGCCGAGAACCAGAAATTCGCGCCGGCGCGCCCATAGCGTCGAATAGAGGTCGAAGCGCCCCGCCACATAGACATGCAGGGCGAGGGCGGCGATGGCGACGCGTAAGAGGACCAGCGTGGCCGGCGGCACATGGACGACCGCCACCCGGGCGAAGAAGAAGGAGCCGCCCCAGATCATGCCGAGAAGGGCGAGCAGGCTCCAGGTTCGGGCATTCATGCGCAGCGCTGCGGTCGCTTCGGCCACGGAGGACCCCCCGGATTATCCTGGACGCCCCGGTATAGCACCCGGTGCGCCGGCGGCCACCCGATTTGCGGAAACGCTCAGAGCGCGTCGAGAAGCGCCCGCGTCGCCCAGCCGTCGGCCGGCATGCCGAGGCGGAGTTGTTCCTTCTGGATCGCCGTGCGCGTGCCGGAACCGAGGATGCCGTCGATCTTGCCGACGTCATGGCCGAGCGCCTGCAATCTGGTCTGGAGCTGCTTCATGCTTTCGTCCGAAAGGCCTTCCTCCGGGGTGGTGCGGGCATAGGGCGGCGCGCCGGCAAGCCGGGTCGCGAAATAGGCGGCCGACGTGGTGTAGATGAAGGACTGGTTCCAGGCGAGATAGATATCGAAATTGGGATAGGTCAGGAAAGCCGGTCCCTTTCGGCCCTGCGGCAGCACCAGCGAGGCTTCGAGCTGGCCGAAGGCGGTCTCCCCGTCGCGCGGGACGACACCGGCGGCAAACCAGTCCGCCGCCGTCATGCCGGATTGCAGGCCAGTACGCTCCCAGGGCAGGCTCTCTGGCAGGGTGACCTCCTGAATCCACGGCTGCCCCGGCCTGAAGCCGAGGTTCTGGATGAATTTCGCGGCCGTCAGGATGGCATCCGGCGCGCTCTGCTTGACGTTGACGTGACCGTCGCCGTCGCCGTCCACGCCGAAGGCGATGATGTCCCGCGGCAGCATCTGCACCTGGCCGATCTCGCCGGCCCAGGCGCCGGTGGTGCCGGCAGGATCGAGGTCGCCGTGGCCGACCATCTCGATGGCCGCGAGAAGCTGCGGGCGGAAGAGTTCGGGACGGCGGCAGTCATGGGCGAGGGTCACCAGCGCGTTGCGCGTGTTGAAGTCACCCTGGACCACGCCGAAATCTGTCTCCATCGCCCAGAAGGCGGCGATGATCGGCCCCGGCACGCCATAGTCCTGCTCGGCGCGGGCGAAGACGGAAGATAGTTCCTTCAGCTTCCTGCGGCCGATATCGAGGCGGGACTGGCTGACCGTGCGCTGCGAGAATTCGAGAAAGGTCTGGCGGAACACGCCCTGCGCGCGGTCGCGCGACAGCACTTTCTCGTCGATGCGCGCGCCGGCCAGCGCGCGGTCCGCCACCTCCGGCGCGACGCCGCGTGCGATCGCTTCGGCCTTCACCCCCTCGAGGAAGGTCGCAAGATCGCCGCCGCAGGCCGACGGCGCCTGCGAGGATGCCTGGGCATGGGCGCCGCCGGCGAGAAGAAATGCCGTCAAGGTTGCAGCGATCGTCGTCCGCATGATGGCGCGCATGGGGGTGGCTCCTTGTTCCGTTGCTCGCCCGCCTGTCTCAGATGAATGTGACGGAAGCAAGAAGAAAGAGGACGGTCGCGGCGGCTTGTGCGAAAATCATCGCGAAACCTCTGCCAACCACTGTTTCCAGCGGCTGGCCGAGCCGGCGAAAACATTGATGTCCGTGTCGCCGGCGATGCCCGGCACGACGCCGGTGGAGGTATATTGCCAGAAGGCCCAGCGGCGCGCGGGATAGATCGCCCCGGGATGATTGGCGACCGATCGCAGCCAGAAGGGATGCGTTTCGAAATGGCCGACGAGATTGTCGCGGTGGAAATCCACGGTTGTGTAGATGATCGGCCGCTTGCCATAATGCTTCTCCAGCCGTTCGAGGAAGCGCGCGAGCGCGGCCCGGACGTCTTCGGCGGCCGGGCGTATCCTGCACGTCGGCGAGGCGGGGTTCCATTCCGCATCCAGCACCGGCGGCATGCGTACCGCCTCCTTCGGCACATTGGCGATGAACCAGTCGGCCTGGGCGTCGGCGGTCGAGCAGAAATAATAGAAATGATAGGGCGCATGGGGCAGGCCGGCAGCCTTCGCGCCGCGCCAATACTGCGAAAACCGGCTGTCGACGCGGTCGGACCCCTCCGTCGCCTTGAGAAAAGCGAAGGCGACGCCGGATTGCCGCACTTTCGGCCAGTCGATGTCGCCGTTCCATTTCGAGACGTCGATACCGTGGACCGGATGGCCATGCGGCGAGCGGGTGCCGAAGTCGTGGGGATCCCTGTCATCGAAACGCGACGGCGAAACCGTGGAAAGGACGTCGTAATCCGTGGTGGAGCAGGCTGCGGCCAGCAATGCGCAGGGAAGGAGGGCCAGAAGCAACCGACGCATGAAAATCCCGTTTTCCAAGGTGTTTCCCGATCCTGCCCCGAATGGCCGGGCCGGTAAAGGGGGATGACCGCGCCGCGAAACGTTCTTCGCGGGGGCCTCCCTTCCTGCCGGCAGGAAGGGAGGCGGCCTTGACACTCCGCAAATTTAAGGGGGCGAATGGAAAGTCTCTGTTAAGACTCCATCATCATTTGCCCGTTAGAAACGGTCCCGGCGGCTTTCCGCGCCGCCCCCAGGTTGTCATGATCACAACGGTCCGGGGTTACATGATGTCGATAGCTTCTTCGCCCAAGGTCGCCCGGCGCTATGCGCTTGCCGGCGTCGTCTTCGGGACAATCCTTCCTGCTGCATACTTCGCTGTCGAGGCGGTGGCCGGCGTTCCCGCCGGAGAGCGGCTGTCCGGGCTTTCCCTGCCGGTGGCCGTCCTCCTCGGGCTGACGCCGGTTCTCTTCGGTCTGGGGTTCTATGGGATCGGGCGGTCGCGGGCGCGGCTTCTTGCGGAGCTTGTGCGGCAGCGGCGGATCGAGGACCGGTTGCGGCATCAGGCCTGGCACGACCGCCTGACCGGACTGTGGAACCGGTTGCGGCTGGAGCTGGACGTGGAGAGCGTTGCGGTGGCGGGAGACGAACGGCCGGCGCTGCTGCTTCTCGATCTCGACCGTTTCAAACATGTGAACGACAGTCTCGGCCACGATGCCGGCGATGCGCTGCTGGCGGCGATCGCCCGGCGGTTGCAGCGCAATTTCGCTGACGATGCGCGGGTCTACCGGTTCGGCGGCGACGAGTTCGTGCTGATCGTTCCGGGTTTTCCGTCCCAGACCAGGGTTGCCGATCTTTGCCGGCGGGTTTGCGCCCTGTTCGGCGATCCTTTCGAGTTGGGCGGCAACCGCGTGGCGAGCGGATGCAGCATCGGGGCGACCTTCCTTGCGCCTTCGGACCGCCGTGTCGCCGATCTCCTGAAGCGCGCCGATCTGGCGCTCTACCGGGCGAAGGAACGGTCCGGCAACAGTTTCCGGCTTTTCGATACGGAGCTTGCCGCCGAACTGTCGGGCCGGCTGGAAATCGAGCGGGATCTGGAACAGGCCCTTCGCGACGACGCGTTCTTCCTGCTCTACCAGCCAATCGTCGGGACCGAGAGCGGTTCGGTCCGCGGCTTCGAGGCGCTTCTGCGCTGGGCGCATCCGACGCGCGGCGTTCTGCCGCCGGATCTTTTCCTGCCCGTCGCGCAGCGCACCGGCCTAGCCATTCCCCTCGGCAGGCAGGTGATTCGCGAGGCCTGTCGCGAAGCGGCCCGATGGCCCGGGCCGACCGGTGTCGCCGTCAATATCAGCGCCACGCAGATTCTTGCAGACGGCTTTTCCGATCACGTCCTGACCAGCCTGGAAGACGCCGGCCTTGCGCCCGGCCGGCTGACGCTGGAGGTCCGGGAGCAGGCTTTCGCGGAGGACAGGGAGGCGGTCTGCGAGCGGCTGGAGGTGTTGCGTCGGCGCGGCATCTGCATCGCGCTGGACGATTTCGGGGTCGGGCCTTCCGCCATCAACGCCTTGCGTTCGCTTCCCGTCGACCAGCTGAAGATCGGGCAGGCGCTGGTGGCCGCCGCGGCGGAAAGCGGGGAGGCGGCGGAACTGATCGGCGTCATCGTCAGGATGGGCAAGGCCCTTGGCCTTCCGACAGTGGCGCAGGGAATAGAGACGCCGGACCAGCTTGCCTTCATTCGTGACTGCGGCGCGTCGGCATTGCAGGGAAGCCTCGTTTCGCCTCCGGTCGCCGCCGAGGCCGTGACCGGGTTTCTTTCCCGTCCGCCGGAGCGGCGCTCGGCATGATCGTGGGCAAAAGGCTTTCCATGGCGGACGTTTCCTGATTGTCTGCCGGCTGAAAAGGAGACGCCGCGATGCGACGAATCTATCGGCTGGCCGGTTGGGCGGTCCTCGCCCTCCTGCTGTTGCTCGCGGTGGGAGCGAGCTGGCTCATCGTTTCTCCCCCGGCGCTGCTGCTCGTCGGTTCGGGCTATGCGGCGAAAACCGTCTGCTCCAGCGTCTTCGTCTCCGGACGCGATCCGCAGGCGGTGCTTGCCAGGGACGTGCAGGCGCCCGGCCACCCGCTGTTGAGGCTGATGCGGCAGGACGTCGACCCGGTCGCCAGAACCGTCACCGTGCATTTCCTCGGGCTGTTTGCGCCGGGTTATGCCGCCTGGCACGGAAGCTTCGGTTGCGGGAGCGTGCCGGATGGCGACTTCGACGCGGCCCGCCAGGCCGTTTCCGATATTCGCCTGCCGGCGATCGCCGCCGGCGATCCGGCGATCGGCTGGCCCGACGGCGAGGCTGTCGCCGCCGATGCGCGTATCGTGGCGCTCCTCGAGGATCCGGAGCTTGCCGGTCCGGGGCTGCGTGCCGCCGTGGTGGTGCATCAGGGGCGGATCGTCGGCGAGACCTACGGGCTGGCTTTCGATGCGCAGACGCCGCTTCTCGGGTGGTCGATGACCAAGACGGTCAATGCGGCGCTGGTCGGCCGGGCGCTGGCGCTGCGATTGCTGCCGGCGGGACTTTCAGGCCTGTTTCCGGAATGGCAGCACGACGGGCGCGGCCGCATCACGCTCACGCAATTGCTGGCCATGGAAAGCGGGCTTGCCTTCAACGAGCAATACGGCAGCGTCACCGATGTCACGCGGATGCTGTTCCTCGAGCCCGACATGAGCCGTTTTGCGCTTGCCCGGCCGCTGGCGGCGAGCCCCGGCGAACGCTTCAACTATTCGAGCGGCGCGGCCGTTCTCATCTCGCGGCTGTGGATGGGCGCGGTCGGCGGGCGGGTTTCGGCCTTGTCCTTTCCGGCCAGGGCGCTGTTCGGGCCGCTCGGCATGGCAAGCGCCGTCATGGAAACCGACGAGACCGGGATCTTCGTCGGCTCGTCCTATATGTACGCCACGGCAAGGGACTGGGCGCGTTTCGCGCTCTTCCTGCTTGAGGATGGCGTCTGGAAGGGGGAACGGCTGCTGCCCGTCGGGTTCGTCGCGGCGATGGCGATGCCGAATGCGAGTTCGGACGGCGTCTACAGCCGCATGCAGACCTGGCTGAAGGGGCCGGGGGCGAAAAGCGACGCCGCCCACGGCCTGCCGCCGGACACGTTCTGGATGCTGGGACATGACGGCCAGTCGGCCGCCATCATTCCCTCGCGCGGACTGGCCGTGATCCGGCTCGGCCTGACGCCGTCGCGGCTCGGCTATCTGCCGCAGCCGCTCGTCCGCCGCATCCTCGACGTGCTGGATGCCGATCAGGCGCCGACCTGAGCGACCCAGTCGTTGAGATTGTAATAGTTGCTGATGCGCGCGACCTTGCCGTCGCGGATCTCGAAGAAGGCTCCGGCCGGCAACACATAGGTCTGGCCGCTGGCGTCCGGCAGCCCCTCGTCGGTGGCGAGATACTGGCCGTTCACGACGAATTCGGCCGCTCCGCGTGTGCCGTCGTCATTCGACATGATCGCCATATCCGTGAGCGTTTCCCGATAGCAGCGGTTCATGTGCACCATGAAATCGCGGAAAACCGCCTTGCCGACCTGTCGGCTCCCCTGGTTGATGTCGTGCACGACGTCTTCGTGCAGCAGGTTGAAGAAGGCCTCCATATCCTGCCTGTTGAAAGCGTCATAATAGGCACGAATCGTCTCTTTTGCCGGCATGTCTTCCCTCATATCCTGAACCTACGGGCAAGGGCCCGGCCGCTTTATAGCATTGTTCAGGATTTTGGGAACGTTGAGGGGTCATGCAGATCAAAGTCGTCCACGGCGAAGCGATATCGCCTTATATCCCGGATCTCGCGCGCCTGCGCATCACGGTGTTCCGCGCCTTTCCCTATCTCTACGAGGGCAGCGAGGATTACGAGGCGGACTATCTGGCCACCTATGCCCGCTCGCCGGAAAGCCTCTTCGTGCTCGCCCTCGATGGCGAACGGATCGTCGGGGCCTCGACGGGCGTGCCGATGGCCGATGAGACCGAAGCCTTCAAGGCGCCTTTCGCCGCCGCCGGGCTCGCGCCCGAACGGATCTTCTACTACGGCGAATCGGTGCTGCTGGCCGATTATCGGGGCAGGGGGCTGGGCGTGCGCTTCTTCGAGGAGCGCGAGGCCTATGCGGCGCGGCTCGGCCGTTTCGACTGGTGCGCCTTCTGCGCCGTCGAGCGCCCCGCCGATCATTCGTTGCGGCCGGCCGACTACATGCCGCTCGACACCTTCTGGAAACGGCGGGGCTATACGCCGCGTCCGGACCTGCGAACCACCTTCTCCTGGCGGGATGTCGGGGAGGCCGTCGAAACGAAAAAGCCGATGTCCTTCTGGCTGAAGGCGGTTATCTGAGTGCAGGCGACGAACCGGACGGATGGGGAAGGCGTGTTCCTCCTCCGTTACCGGCTTTTCACTTTCCGGCGGGGGCGGAAAGCGATCGACCGGCTATCGCAGGCCGGTCTCTTCCAGCAGGCCCTTGCGCTTGGCGTGGTAATAGTAGCCGGCGGCATAGAGCTGAACGGCGCCGTCGTTCTTGTCGTCGGCGACGAGCCAAGCGCCGCGCAGATACTTGCCGGCATATTTGAGATTGGTCTCGGCGTCGAAGAGGCCTTCCGCCGGTCCGTCGTAGCCCATGCTCCGGGCGGTGGCGTATTTGATCTGCATCAGGCCGTAATGGCCGCGATTATAGGCCTTGGGATTATACCGGCTTTCACGCTTCACGACGCGGTGGAGAAGGGTTTCGGGAATGCCGTAATGGGCGGCATATTTGCTGATCAGCGCATCGAGCGGCGTTCCGGACGTGGGCGAGGGCGTCTCGGCCCGCACTGCTGCCGGCGCGATGGACGCGGTCCGCTCGGGCCTGCCGAGCGGCACGACCTTGTGCGTGGCGACGAGTTGTTCCAGTCCTTCCGGCTCGCCGCTGTCGAAGTCGGGCTCCATGGCCGAAATGTGCATGGCTTCCGGTGCGGGCGTATCGGCTTCGCCTTCCGCAAGGGCGGCGGTGGCGGCTGCCACGGCGCCCGTCACGGGGCGTGCTCCGGCAAGAGCCGAAACCGGGGCTTCCGGGCTTGCCGGACCGCCGGCGACCGGTGCGGGTAGGGCATCCGGTGTATTCTCGGTGCCGGGCTTGGTGAGAGGAACGATGGCATAGGCCACTTCCGCACCGCCCTCGTCCGTGCCGGATGAGGCTGTCTCCGCAGCCGGCGTCACGGCTTTCCCGGCGGTCACATCGTCGGCGACGCTGGCGCAGCCGGCGAGGGCGAAGAGAACGCCGGTGGTGGCAAGCGTGGCGCGGCAGGCCGGACGCAGGCTGGAAAAATATGCCATGGTGGTCGCTTTCTGTTCGCCGGGGAACGGATTTCGTTCCGCGGAAGAGAACAAATCAATCGGCCGTGACCGTTTTTTGTCCATAACCCATCGGGGCCGGAGCGGCAAGCGGGGCGGTTATGCGGCTGCGCGCCGCAGGCCGGCGGTAAGAATGCCGGCTCCGATCAGAAGCGCGCCGCCGGTGCGATTGACCGTCCGCTGCACCGACGGCCTGCGGATCGTCCGGCGGGCGGCGGAAGCCAGCAGTGCATAGGCGAGCGCATTGACCGTGGCGAGAACCAGGAACGTGGCCTCGAAGATCATCATTTGTGGCAGCAGCGGCCGTTCGGGGTCCAGGAACTGCGGCAGGAACGCCATGAAGAAGACGATGCTTTTCGGGTTCAGCGCCGTTACGGCATAGGCATGGGCGAAGACCCGCGAGGATCGTTCCGCCGCCGGCGCGTCGCCGTCCTGCGCGATCGCCAGCGGCGCGCGCCACAGCTTGATTCCAAGCCAGACCAGATAGGCCGCTCCCGCCCATTTCAACCCTGTGAAGACCATCGCCGACGTCACAAGCAGTGCGCCGAGACCAAGCATGGAGGCGGTCATGGCCGTGAAGTCGCCGAGCGCGACGCCGGCGACCGTCGCACCGGCGGTACGGCGCCCGTGGCCGAGTGCGTAGGAGACGACGAGCAGGATCGTCGGCCCGGGAATGGCCAGCATGATGGTGGCGGCGGCGGTAAACGCCAGCCAGTGCTCAAAGGACATGCAAACTCCCCGGTCCTCAACGGCGTGCGGAAAGCAAGCCACGGGGTGGCGGGCGTGTCAAGCCGTCTCGCCGGGGAGACCGGGGCTTGCCCGGCGAGACGGCAGGCCGGCTCAGACCGATGCGGACCACTTCTGGCCGATGCTCTCCATGACTTCGCCGAACCAGCGGGCCGACGTGTCGAAGCGCTTGCCGCCCTTGATGCGGGGGAACTCGATGGTGCGCAGCCTGCCGTCCTGCGCCTCGTCATGGCCGGTAACGCCGGACACCTTGTTGAGCGCGCTTTCGACGGCGAGATCCGTCATGCTCTGGATCAGGCGGAGGTCGTCGCGATTGGCCGGAGCGGAGCGGGCATAATAGCCTGACTTCTGCACCATGGAGCGTTCCGCGCCGAGCAGCGAGGCGAACTGCTTGGTAAACCAGTTGCCGACATTGATCGTATCGATCTTGACGTGGCCGAAGGCGTCGCGCTTGACCGTTTCGCCGGCGGCTTCACGCTCGGTCACGATGGCGTCGAGGCAGGCGCCTTCCGAGACGAAGAGCGTCACGAAACCGCTGCGGTCCATCACCGCCCGCAGCCGTTCCGCCTCGGCTTCGAGGTTGAAGGCCATTTCCGGCAGGTAGAGGCCGTCGATATTCTTGAGTTCCGTGTTCATCATGAAGCCGTCGACATAGTCATTATCGCGGGTCTTCTGGATGTAGGCGCGCGCGGTGGCGGCGGTGAGCCAGCCGCAGTGACGCCCCATGACCTCGTGCACGACAAGCGTTTTCGGCGCAGCGCTCTGCTCGTTGCTGACATGGTCGAAGAAACCGGCGCCCACTTCGGCCGCCGTCCAGGCGCCGAGCGACTGGCGGATCGGCACCACGTCGTTGTCCACCGTCTTCGGCAGACCGACGACGGTCAGGTCGTAGCCGTTGGCCCCGAGATAGGCGGCAAGATCTGCCGCGGTCGTATTGGTGTCGTCGCCGCCGATGGTGTGGAGGATCGTCACGCCATCGGCGGCGAGCCGTTCGGCGGCGACCCGCAGCGGCTTCTCGCCATCCTGGACGAGGCCGCGCTTCACGCAGTCGGCGACATTCGTGAGCTTCACGCGGCTGTTGCCGATGGGCGATCCGCCGTAGCGATGGAGAAGCGGCGCCTTTTCGCGCATCTGCGGCGTGATCTCGATCCGGTCGGCCAGGAGCAGGCCCTGGTAGCCGGAGCGATAGGCGATGAGTTCGATGTCGGGTGCGATATCGCTATAGCGCTCGATCAGACCTCCGACCGCCGACGAAAGGCAGGGTGCAAGGCCCCCCGCCGTCAGCATTGCGACTTTCTGCCTGGCCATCGTTCCTCCTTCAGCGTTCGCATCGTCTCGATGATGGCTGGTTGTCTAGCGCAGAATCCCATCAAGGGAAACGGCACGGCGACGTTATCCGCATTGCGTGACGGGGCGGTGTCGAGCAAGTTTCGTGCGATGAGATGCCACCGCTTCATGAGGGCCATCAAAATCGTGTCATCGCCGGTTGCGAGAAGCATGGTTCATCTTGCTTTCCCCGCAATTGTCTGGTCAAGATCGCAGCATGTTCCAGAATTCCGCCACCTGCTTCATCAGCGCCGTTTGGGACCGCCTCGTCGGCATGGTCGCCGAAACGACGACCAGCGTGCTTTCGGGCGTGGTCGAGGCGGTGCGCACGCTGTTCGAAGGCGATCCCGAGACGCGCCGCCAGGTCGCCTTTTCCGTGGCGATGATCGCCCTTTCGGCCAAGATGGCCAAGGCTGACGGCATCGTCACCATCTCGGAGGTCGATGCGTTCAAGGATATCTTCAGATACCCCGATGACCAGGCCGCCAATGTCGCCCGGCTCTACAATCTCGCCCGTCAGGACGTGGCCGGCTACGAGGCCTATGCGGAGAAGATGCGCGCGCTATGCGTCTCCTGTGAGAACGACTGCCCGATCCTCGAAGATATCATCGACGGCCTGTTCCATATCGCCAAGGCTGACGGCGTGATCCACGATAAGGAAATGGCCTTCCTGTCGCGCGTCGCCGAAATTTTCGGCATGGTCGAGGACCGCTTCGAGCAGATCACGGCCCGCCACGTCCATGTGAGCGGCCGCGACCCCTACAAGGTTCTCGGCGTTTCGCCTTTCGACGATTTTGCCGTGATCCGCAAGCGTTACCGCGTGCTGGCGTCGGAGCATCATCCGGATCGGCTGGTCGCGCGTGGGGTGCCGCAGGAGTTCCGCCGCATCGCCAATGACCGGATGGCCGCGCTGAACGCCGCCTATGAGGCGATCGAGAAGGAACGCTGCGCCGCATGAGCGCCTTTGCCTGCGACTATGCCGGGGCGACGGCTGCGCCGTCGCCGAATTTCGGCGAGCGGGCCGGCGGGCGCACGCCGGATATGATCCTGCTGCATTATACCGGCATGGCGACGGCGCAGGGCGCGCTCGAATGGCTGTGCGCACCGGAAAGCCAGGTATCCTCGCATTATTTCGTGCATGAAGACGGTCGCGTCGAGCAGCTGGTGCGCGAGGCCGACCGCGCCTGGCACGCGGGCAAGAGCCAGTGGAAGGGCGTGACGGACATCAATTCCGCCTCCATCGGCATCGAGATCGCCAATGCCGGCCATCCGGGCGGCCTGCCGGATTTCCCGGAAGCACAGGTCGCGGCGGTCATCGAACTGTGTCTCGATTGCGGCAAAAGATGGGATATCGCGCCGGAACGGGTGCTCGGCCATAGCGATGTCGCGCCGATTCGGAAGGTCGATCCGGGGGAAAACTTCCCCTGGGGGCGGCTGTTTGCGGCCGGTGTCGGACACTGGGTGGAGCCGACTGCGATCACCGGTGGCCGCTTCTTTCAGCGCGGTGACTGCGGCCAGCCGGTCGAGGCGTTGCAGACGATGCTGTCGCTCTATGGTTATGCTACGGAAATCACTGGCGTTTATACGGAAGGAATGGAGGGCGACATTGCCGCTTTCCAGCGCCATTTCCGGCCGCAACGGGTGGATGGGATCGCGGATTTCTCCACCATCGACACGCTGCACCGCCTGCTTTCCGGGCTTGCGCGACCCGGCGCCTGAGACGCATCGTTCTCACGGATTTATTTCGAACTGTAAGATAAGTTTATCGTGTTGCCACATGGTAACCCGATTGGGGATGTCTTTTCCGGTTGCGTTTGTTTGCAGCGCAGCAAGCGGTCAGGGGCCTGACCGGCGCGCTCGCCACCAACGATAATCGATATGAATGCGCGGGACGCGCGGCAAGACCGCCGCGCGGCCGGGGCTTTGCCTTTGCGCCCATTGGAGACAGAAAACCTGATGAGAAGATTTCTTGCTGCTTGCGGAGCGGCCTGGCTTGCTACGTCCGTCATGTTCCCCGGTTCGGCGGCTTTCGCCGCTGAAAAGAAAAGCGAAACGGTCACGATCCAGAGCTTGCTCCAAAGCAAGAGCGCCGCTGCCCGCAACGAGGCGACGGCCGGCAAGGGGGGAGACAAGACCAAAGCCGATTCCAAAACCAAGTCAAAAGCCAAATCCAAGGCTACGTCCAGGGCCAAGGCGGAGGGCAAGAGGGGAAAGACGCGGACGGATGACCGCAAGAACGTGGCGGGCGTCGGCAAGCTGCGCAGCTTCAGCAGCACCGCCGGGTTTCCCAAGGTGAGCAATCCGGTGGAGACGGCGGGCGCAGGCGGCGGCTATTCCGGGCTGATCAAGAGCTATGCGACGGCCTATGGCGTTCCCGCCGATCTTGCCCATGCGGTCGTCCGGGTGGAGAGCAACTTCAATCCGCGGGCGCGTGGCCGGGCCGGTGAAGTCGGCCTCATGCAAATCAAACCCGCGACGGCGCGGATGATGGGCTATCGCGGCAGCGCCAAGGGGCTCTACGATCCCGAAACGAACATCAAGTTCGGCATGAAGTATCTCGCGCTCGCCCATCAGCTTGGCGGCGGTACGACCTGCGGGACCATCCTCAAGTATAACGCCGGTCACGGCGCCAAGCGCATGAACCCGGTTTCCAAGCGCTATTGCGGCAAGGTGCAGAGCATCATCGACTGAGCCCGCGTCCTCTTCTACCAATAGCGAATCGGCCCTTATCCGGTGATGGGCCGGTTCAGGATGGAGGAGCGCATGGCGCGGCATTTCGATTTCGTGGTCGTCGGCAGGGGCATGATGGGAGCGGCCGCGGCCCGGCATCTTTCACGGCACGGCGCCCGGGTGGCGCTTGTCGGGCCCGGCGAACCCGCCGACCGCAAACGTCATGACGGCGTCTTCTCCAGCCACTACGACAGCGGCCGTATCACACGCACCATCGACGGCGACCCCGACTGGGCGCTGCTCGCCAATCGTTCCATCGCGCGCTATCGCGCCATCGAGGCCGAAAGCGGCATCCCCTTCTACAGCGAGACCGGTTGCCTGATCAGCGGCCCGGCGGGCGGCGATTTCGTCGGCCGGGTGGTGGAGGTCGCCCGCCGCTTCGACCTCGATGCGCCGGCCCTCGACCGGGCGGCGATCCGCGCCGATTTTCCCTGGTTCAGCCTGCCGGACGATGCGGCGGGGATTTTCGAAAGACGTGGCGCAGGCCATATCGATCCGCGCAAGATGGTTGCCGCCCAGGTCGCCTGCATGGAGCGGGCGGGCGGCGTATCGATCCCGGAGGAGGCGGTTCGCGTGCGCGCCGAAACGGATCGGGCCGTCGTCACGCTTATGTCGGGCAAGACGGTGAGCGCCGGGCGTGTCCTTGTCGCGACCGGCGGCTTTTCCCGTGCGGCAGGGCTTCTCGCGCGCACGCCGGATCTGATCGTCAAGGCGCGGACGGTGGTGCTTGCCCGTCTCGACGAGGCGCAGGCGCAGGATTGGCGCGACATGCCCTCCTGGATCGATGAGAGCGGCGATCCGGCCGAGCATTTCTACCTGCTGCCGCCGGTGCTTTATCCGGACGGTCATTATTATCTGAAGATTGGCGGCGATCCGACGGATATCGTCATCGGGGACGCAGCACTCCGCGACTGGTTCCATGGCGATGGCGATGCCTCGGCGATCGCGCATCTGACGCGCATGATCGAGCGGTCGATCGTCGGGCTTGCGCCGATCCGCGCCCTGTCCCTTCCCTGCGTCACGACCTATACGACGCACGGATATCCCTATGCCGGCTTCGTCGAGGGGGAACGGGTGGCGCTTGTGGCGGGCGGCAACGGCACGGCGGCGAAGAGTTCGGACGAGATCGGCCGCATCGGCGCGGATCTGCTGATCTCCGGCCATCTCGACGAGCCGGACTATACGACGGACTTCGCCCTCCATTTTCGCTAGTCTTTTGGCTGCTGATGCGATAGGCAGCCCCTGCCAGTTGGCCGGGCAGCCGCGCTCCGCAACGGTCGAAAGACCGCGGGGTGAGGAAAGTCCGGGCTCCACGGAAACACGGTGCCGGATAACGTCCGGCGGGGGCGACTCCAGGGAAAGTGCCACAGAAAGCAAACCGCCTTCCGCGCGAAGGTAAGGGTGAAAGGGTGGGGTAAGAGCCCACCGCGGGCATGGTGACATGGCCGGCACGGCAAACCCCACCGGGAGCAAGACCGAATAGGGATGACGTGGAGCGCGCAAGCGGTCCAGCCTGTTTCCGGGCCAGTCATCCGGGTGGGTTGCATGAGGCCGGGCGCAAGTCCGGTCCCAGATGAATGGCTGCCGCGTTCCGGTTTCGGCCGGAGCCTTACAGAACCCGGCTTACAGGCCAACTGGCATTTTCTTTCCCCCTGATGTTTGTTTTCCATAAATAATTGAATTTATTATTCTATTTTTAAGATGGCGCAATGGCGGCGAAAGCGCGCCGCCTGCGCCCCGTGCTGAAATACAAGCCGCAGGACGCCGGTTTCTAACCATTTGTTAAACTTAACGGCTCATAAACGTTTGACGGTTCGCAGCCGGGAGTGAGGCCCTTTCCCATTGACGCCCAAATGGTCCCATGTTATCCCAGAATCATACTGCACGAGGACGCATGAGCGTCCGTTTATCGCAAAGTTTTGAAGCCGGCCGGACGGGGACGGTGGGGCGTTCGCGCGCCGCATCGATGCCGGTCAGTGCTTTTTGCGTTGTGTTGGATGAGCCGGGGAGCGTGCATTTTTCTCCGGCCGGGGAAGCGGCTGTATTTCGTGATGAACCGGTTCCTGTCGAGTGCGACAAACAGGATCGACGCAAAGGGGAGGGTTTCCGTCCCTTCGGCGTTCCGCTCCGTCCTGTCGCAGCGCGATATCCGGGAACTGTACTGCTTCCAGGATTTCATGTTCCCGGCGATCAGCGTCGGCGGACTGGAGTTGCTCGACCGGTTCGAGCGCCAGATCGCGGGCGAGGATGCGTTCTCGCCGCATGCGAACCGGATGTCGCTCCTCATTCACGGGGGCGGCGTCTTCATGAAGCTCGATTCGGAAGGGCGCCTGGCGGTTACGGATTTCATCCGCGACTACACCGGCGTCACGACGGAGGTGACCTTTGTCGGTCGGGCGGATCATTTTCAGCTCTGGGCGCCGCAGGCATTCGAGGCTGCGCAGGCGGAGGCCCGACGGGAGTTCAGGACGAGAGGACTGGGCTCGGGGTAGAATGGAGAAACGGAATGGCGGCGGATCTTGGCGGAGGTTTCACTGATGCCGAAGGCGGACCGATTCGTCACATTCCGGTTCTTCTTGCGGAGGTCGTGGAGGCGCTCTGCGTCAAGCCGGACCAAATCATCCTCGACGGAACGTTCGGTGCGGGCGGCTATACTTCCGCCATTCTCGCCGCCGGCGCCAGGGTGATCGCGCTCGACCGCGATCCGGCGGCCATTGCCGGCGGGCAGGATCTGGCAGGCGCGTCGCAGGGGCGGCTTTCACTCGTTCACGCACGTTTTTCCGCGCTTGCGGATCATGCGCCCGCCGACGGGCTCGATGGCGTCGTGCTCGATATCGGCGTTTCCTCCATGCAGATCGACGAGGCGGAGCGCGGCTTCTCCTTCCAGAAGGACGGCCCCCTCGACATGCGCATGTCGGGCGCCGGCGTCTCGGCGGCGGATGTCGTGAACCGCGCCAAAGTCTCCGACCTGATCCGCATCTTCGGCTTTCTCGGCGAGGAGAAACAGGCTGGCCGCATCGCCCGGGCGATCGAGAAGGCGCGTGCAAAAGAGCCCTTCACGACGACCCGACAGCTTGCCAACCTCATCGAGACCGTCACGCCGCGCAAGGCCAAGGACAAGATCCATCCGGCGACGCGCGTCTTTCAGGCGTTGCGCATCTTCGTCAATGACGAACTGGGAGAGCTCGCGCGGGCGCTTCTGGCCGCCGAACGGGTGCTGAAGCCCGGCGGCCGGCTCGTCGTCGTCAGCTTCCATTCGCTCGAGGACCGCATCGTCAAGAAATTCTTCCAGGACCGTTCCGGCAAGGCCGGTGGTTCCCGCCATCTTCCGCAGATCGTGGAGCGCGCCGCGACGTTTATCCCGGCGGGGCGGCCGATGGTGACGGCGGGCGAGGCGGAAGGTTTCGCCAATCCGCGCGCGCGCTCCGCCAAGCTGAGAGCCGGGGAGCGCACGCACGCGCCCGCCCGCGACGACGATCTTTCGCTCTTCAACCTGCCCAACCTTGCCGGCCTTGAGAAGATGGGAGGCTGAACCATGTTCCGAACGCTCGATATCGTGATGATCGCCATCATGACCGCCGCCGCCACCGTCACCTACTCGATCAAGCACAAGGCCGAGAACAAGCTCGAAGTCGTGCGCAAGCTCGATGCGGAAATCAAGCTGGAGGAGGATACGATCGATCTCCTCAATGCCGACTGGGCGCTGCTGACGCAGCCGAGCCGGCTCAACAGCCTGGTGAATGTCTTCGAGGACGACCTCAAGCTCGTCCCGACGGATCCGACCCAGATCGTCAGGTCGCAGGAGTTGCCGATGCTGCGCGCCGACCTGCCGCAACCGGACGAGAAGGACGGGGACAAGGTCGCCAGGGCAAAGAAGCCCGCCGGCGGCGCGGATGCAATCACAACCGGATCGGTGGCGCGCTGATGTCGTTTCTGTCCCGTATCATGGTCATCAAGAGCAAGGCGCATTTCAACGCCGGCGGCGACAATCGCGCCGGTAGCGCGCCGGGCCGCTCGACCTTCGAAGGCACCCGCAAGCGCTCCGGCACGCAGGCGCGCAATCGCGTCGCCATCGTCATCTGCTGCTTCGGGCTCGTCTACGCGGTCATCGGCGGGCGTCTCGTCCAATATGGCATGGCCTCGCCCGAGAGCGTTTCCTCGATCGGGCCGGCCGACCACCTCATGGCTTCGCGGCCGGATATCATCGACCGTAACGGCGAGCTTCTCGCTACCGATATCCGCACCGTTTCGCTCTATGCGGAACCCCACAAGATCGTCGATCCGGACGAGGCGGTGGAACTGCTGGCGACCGTTCTGCCCGATCTTAGCCGCCGCGAGATCTATCGCAAGCTGGTGGCGAAATCACGCTTCCAATGGTTGCGGCGGCAGCTTACGCCGAAGCAGCAGAGCCGCATCCTGGCGCTCGGCATTCCGGGCGTCGGCTTCCGGCCGGAGAAGCGGCGCTTCTATCCGGGCGGGCCGGTCGCCTCGCATATTCTCGGCCATGTCAATATCGACAACCGCGGCATCGCCGGCATGGAGCGCTTCATCGACAATCAGGGGCTTGCCGATCTCGCCGCCATCGGCATGACCAGCGACGCCAAGCTCGAGCCGGTGCGTCTTTCCATCGACCTGCGGGTGCAGTCGATCGTGCGCGACGTCGTCAAGACCAGCACGGAGAAATACGAGGCGCTGGCCGCCGGCGCGGTGGTGCTCGACGTGCATAGCGGCGAAGTGCTGGCGATGGCGTCCTATCCCGATTACGATCCCAACAATCCGGCCGAAGGGGCGAAGGAAGGCTGGATGAACCGCATGTCGAACGGCACGTTCGAGATGGGATCGACCTTCAAGAGCTTCACGACGGCGATGGCGCTCGATTCGGGCAAGGTGAAGCTTACCGACAGTTTCGACGCGCGTGCGCCGATCCGCATCGGCGGCTTCACCATCAAGGACTTCCACGGCAAGCATCGCGTCCTCACCGTTCCGGAGATTTTCCAGTATTCCTCCAATATCGGCACGGCGAAGATGGCCGATGTCGTCGGCATTCCCGCGCATAAGGAGTTCCTGACGCGCATGGGGCTGCTCACCCGGATGGAAACGGAGCTGCCGGAGGTGAAGACGCCGTCGCAGCCGCGCGAATGGAAGAAGATCAACTCGATCACCATTTCCTTCGGCCACGGCGTTTCGACGACGCCGCTCCAGACGGCGGTCGCCGCCATGGCGCTCATGAACGGCGGCAAGCTCATCAACCCGACCTTCCTGCCGCGAACGGAGGAAGAGGCGAACGACATCGCCCGCGTGGTGGTCAAGCCCTCGACGGTCGATGCGATGCGCTATCTCTTCCAGCTCAACGCCAATGACGGTTCCGGCCGGCGGGCGCAGGTGGCGGGCTTCGACGTCGGCGGCAAGACCGGGACGGCGAACAAGGTCGTGAACGGCCGCTATTCCAACAACCAGAATTTCAACAGCTTTCTTTCCGCCTTCCCGATCAACGATCCGAAATATGTGGTGCTGACCTTCATCGACGCGCCGCAGACGGGGGAAAACGGAGGCCGCACCGCCGGCCTCAACGCCGCGCCGATGGTCGGCGAGATCATCCGGCGGACCGGTGCGCTTCTCGGTGTAAAGCCGAAGTTCGGCGAGGACGGTTCCGCCTTGCTGGTGTCTTATTGAACGGAGAAAGACTGAAAGGCCGATTCGGCAGCGAAACGGCGTGCAACGGAACGAACAGAGCGAACGATGAAGATCAGAGACCTTGCCGGACCCGAACAATACGACCTGGGCGTAGCCGCCGCGACGGATGTCGGCGGTATCGCCAGCGACAGCCGCAAGGTGAAGCCGGGGGATCTCTTCGTCGCGCTTTCCGGCAGCCGGGCGGACGGCGCCGCTTTCATCGCGGACGCGGTGTCGCGCGGGGCGGCGGCCGTGGCGGTGGCATCCGCAACGGGCGTGGATGCGCCGGTGCCGGTCTTCACCGTCGCCGAGCCGCGCCGCTTCCTGGCGCTGGCCGCCGCGCGCTTCTATGGCCGCCAGCCGGAAACCATGGTGGCGGTGACCGGCACGGCGGGCAAGACCTCCGTGGCGTCCTTCACGCGGCAGATCTGGGAGAAGGCGGGGCATGCCGCCGCGATGATCGGCACGACGGGGGTGATCGCCCCCGGCCGCAACGACTACGGTTCGCTGACGACGCCCGATCCCGTCTCGCTGCATGCCCTTCTGGCGGAACTTTCCGAGGCGGGCGTCACCCATGCCGCCATGGAGGCGTCCAGCCACGGCCTCGATCAGGCGCGCCTCGACGGTGTGCGCCTTTCGGCGGCCGCCTTCACCAATCTGGGCCGGGATCATATGGATTATCATCCGACGGTCGAACATTACCTGGCGGCCAAGATGCGGCTGTTCGATACGCTGCTGGCCAAGGGCGCGCCGGCCGTCATCCATGCCGATGACGAATGGTCGGCCGCCGCTGCCGCAAGCGCCCGCAAGGCAGGGCTCGATGTTCGCACGGTCGGCCGCAAGGGCGATTATCTCACCTTGAAGCGGGTCGAGCATTTTCGCCACAAGCAGACGGCGGAAATCCATTTCGACGGCGGCATCCACGAGGTCGACATCCCGCTTGCCGGCGATTTCCAGGTCGCCAATGCGCTCGTCGCGGCGGGTCTCGCCCTTTCGACGGGCGTGCCGGCTTCCGTCGCAATGGCGGCGCTCGAACGGCTGAGCGGCGCATCCGGGCGGCTGGAACTGGTCGGCCACGCCCGAAACGGCGCGCTCGCCTATGTCGACTATGCCCACAAGCCGGATGCGCTGGAAAAGGTGCTCGCCTCGGTGCGTCCCTTCACCACCGGCCGGGTCATCGTGGTCTTCGGCTGCGGCGGCGATCGTGACCGGGGCAAGCGGCCGATCATGGGCGAAATCGCCTCGCGGCTTGCCGATGTGGTGATCGTTACGGACGACAATCCGCGCTCGGAGGTTCCGGCGACCATCCGCGCCGAGGTTCTGGCGGGCGCGAAGGGCGCGACCGAGATCGGCGACCGGGCGGAGGCCATCCGTGTCGCCGCAGGGATGTTGCAACCGGGCGATACGCTGATCGTCGCAGGCAAGGGGCACGAGGAAGGGCAGACCGTCGGCGATGTGACCCTGCCGTTTTCGGACCACGCGGAATTGCGCAAGGCTCTGGAGGTGTGCGACCGGTGAAATGGCTCTGGACCAGCGCTGATCTCATCGCCGCCATGCACGGCCGGCCGGTCGGCCCGATGCCGGAGGGCGTGACCGGCATTTCCATCGACAGCCGGGCGATTTCGGCCGGAGAGGCCTTCTTCGCGATCAAAGGCGACCGGGTCGACGGTCACGACTTTGCCACGCTCGCGGCGGCCAACGGCGCGGCCCTGCTCGTCGTCAGCGAGGCGAAGCTGCCGGCGCTCGGCCGCCTCACCACGCCGATGATCGTCGTGCCCGATGTTCTGGAGGCGCTGGTCGATCTCGGCTGCGCGGCGCGCGACCGGACGGCCGCGCGCATCGTCGCGGTCACCGGCTCGGTCGGCAAGACGACCAGCAAGGAGATGCTGCGGCTGGCGCTTTCCCCCTCCGGCGCGGTGCATGCCTCCGTCGCCTCGTTCAACAATCACTGGGGGGTGCCGCTGACGCTGGCGCGCATGCCGGAAGACACCGACTACGGAATATTCGAGATCGGCATGAACCATCCCGGTGAGATCCGCCCGCTGGTCGCCATGGTCCGTCCGCATGTGGCGCTGGTCACCACCATTGCTGCGGCTCATCTCGGCAATTTCCGTGACCTTGAGGAGATTTCGGCCGCCAAGGCCGAGATTTTCGAGGGCGTGGTGCCGGGCGGCCATGCCATCCTCAATCGCGACAATGCGCAATATGGAGCGCTGGAAACAGCCGCGCGCGCGGCGGGTGTCGCCAACATCCATGGTTTCGGGGCCGATCCCGCCGCCGAATTCCGGCTGATCGATTATACGGGAACGCCCGCCGGCGGGGTGCTGCGCGCCTTCATCGGCGGGCATACGCTGGAGGTGCCGATGCGCGCGGCAGGCCGGCATATCGCAGAAAACGCCGTGGCCGTCCTGGGGGCCGTGCATCTGGCCGGCGGCGACCTCGAAAAGGCGATGGCGGGCCTTGTCACGCTGCAACCGGAAAAGGGGCGCGGCCGTCGCCATCGCCTCTCCCACGGCGCCGGCTGGTTCACGCTGATCGACGAAAGCTACAACGCCAATCCGGCCTCCATGCAGGCGGCCCTGGCCTTGCTGCGCGACAGCGAACCCCACGACGGCGGGCGGCGCGTGGCGCTTCTCGGCGACATGCTGGAGATGGGGGCGTTTTCCGCCGAAGCCCATGCGGAACTGGCCAGCCCGCTTGCCGAGGCGGGCATCAAGGATGTCTGGCTTGCTGGCCCGGAGATGGCGGCGCTGGTTTCCGCTCTCCCGGAGGACGTCCGCAAGGAATACCGGCAGGACGCCGACGAACTTGCGGCCTTCGCGCTGGAAGCGGTGCGCCCCGGCGATGTGCTGATGGTGAAATCCTCCAACGGGATCGGTTTCAGCCGCATCGTCGCCGCCCTGCTTGACAAATATTCGCCGTTCCCGGAGAGGGAGCGCGACACCTGACCGAGGTTCGGCCGGACGCCCGTCCGCCGGACCTCTTTGTTTTTATCGGATACCGGTTCCGTCAGGCAGGGCCGAGCGTGGCGCCGACGATCGCGGACAACCTTTGTTTGGGGAAAGGGCGACAATGCTGCTTTGGCTCGTGGAACTGGCCGATACCGTTCAGGTCTTCAACCTGTTTCGCTACATTACCTTCCGCACCGGCGCGGCGCTGTTTACGTCGGCGATCATCGTCTTCCTGTTCGGCCCGATGATTATCTCGTCGCTGCGCATCCGCCAGGGCAAGGGCCAGCCGATCCGCGCCGACGGACCGCAAACGCATTTCAAGAAAGCCGGTACGCCCACCATGGGCGGGCTGATGATCCTCGCCGGCATCGTCGGCAGCGCGCTCTTGTGGGCCGACCTTTCGAACGTCTATGTGGTGGCGACGCTGCTCGTGACCCTCGGCTTCGGGGCGATCGGCTTTTACGACGACTATCTCAAGGTCACCAAGCAGACCGACAAGGGGTTTTCCGGAAAGGCGCGGATCGGGCTGGAATTCGTGATCGCCGGCATCGCCACCTATTTCATGATGCGGGCCTCGCTTTCGGCGGGGGCGGCCGGCTCCACCTTCGGCTCCTCCGTCGCCTTTCCGTTCTTCAAGGACCTGCTTGTCAATCTCGGCATCTTCTTCGTGCTGTTCGGCGGTTTCGTCATCGTGGCGGCCGGCAATGCGGTCAATCTGACGGACGGCCTCGACGGGCTGGCGACGGTTCCCGTCATGATCTCGGCCGCCTCCTTCGGCGTCATCGCCTATCTGGCCGGCAATGCGGTCTTTGCCAACTACCTGCAAATCCATTTCGTGCCCGGCACGGGCGAACTGGCCGTCGTGCTCGGGGCGGTGATCGGGGCCGGCCTCGGATTCCTGTGGTTCAACGCCCCGCCGGCGGCGATCTTCATGGGCGATACCGGCTCGCTGGCGCTCGGCGGTCTCATCGGTTCTGTCGCCGTCGCCACCAAGCACGAGATCGTCATGGCGATCATCGGCGGTCTTTTCGTCATCGAGACGCTGTCGGTGATCATCCAGGTCGCCTCCTTCAAGCTCACCGGAAAGCGGGTCTTCCTGATGGCCCCGATCCATCATCATTTCGAGAAGAAGGGCTGGACGGAAAGCCAGGTCGTGGTGCGTTTCTGGATCATTGCGGTCATTCTCGCGCTGGTGGGGCTGTCCACCCTCAAGCTGCGGTGAGGCGGCGATGATCCCCGTCACCACCTTCAAGGGCAAGACGGCCGCGCTGTTCGGCCTCGGCGGATCGGGGCTTGCGACGGCGCTGGCGCTCGCCGCCGGGGGGGCGAAAGTCGTCGCCTGGGACGACAATCCCGCAAGCGTCGAGAACGCCGCCGCCGCGGGTATCGCCACCGGCGACCTGCGTGCGCTCGACTGGGCCACGGTGGATGCGCTGGTGTTGTCGCCGGGTGTTCCGCTCACCCATCCGAAACCGCACTGGAGCGCCGAACTGGCGCATGCCGCCGGCGTCGAGGTGGTCGGCGACGTGGAGCTTTTCGCGCGCGAACGGCGCGTCCATGCGCCCGACAGCCCGTTCATCGCCATAACCGGCACCAACGGCAAGTCGACCACCACCGCGCTCATCGCCCATATCCTGCTGTCGAGCGGGCGCGATACGCAACTCGGCGGCAATATCGGCACGGCGGTCCTGACGCTCGATCCGCCGAAGGCCGGCCGCTTCCATGTCGTCGAATGCTCGTCCTATCAGATCGACCTTGCGCCGACGCTCGATCCGTCGGTCGGCATCCTGCTCAACCTCACGCCCGACCACCTCGACCGGCACGGCACGATGCAGCACTATGCCGGGGTCAAGGAACGGCTGGTGGCGGCAAGCCGCACGGCCATCGTCGGCGTCGACGACGGTTTCTGCGAACGGATCGCCGACCGGATCGAACGTACGGGCGCCACGGTCGTCCGAATCTCCAAGCGCCATCCGCTTGCCGACGGCATTCATGCCGAGGGAACCCGGCTGTTGCAGGATCGGGGCGGCGCGGCGCGCGCGATCGTCGATCTGGCGGGTATCGAGACGTTGCGGGGTGCGCATAATGCGCAAAACGCCGCCGCGGCCATCGCCACCTGCCTCGCCATCGGCATGGACGAGGCCGACATCCGGGCCGGCTTGACGTCCTTTCCCGGCCTGAAGCACCGGATGCAACCGGTGGGCCGCAGGGCAGAGGTGCTTTTCGTCAACGATTCCAAGGCGACGAATGCCGATGCAGCCGCCCCGGCGCTGTCAAGCTTCGAGCGTATCTACTGGATCGCCGGCGGGCTCGCCAAGGAGGGGGGCATCACGACGCTGTCCGGCTTCTTCCCGAAGATCGCCAAGGCCTATCTGATCGGCGAGGCGGCGGAGACCTTCGCCGGGACGTTGCGCGCCGCCGTGCCTTACGTGATTTCGGGAACGCTCGAGCAGGCCGTGCGGGACGCGGCGGCGGATGCGGAGCGGGCGGGCGGTCCCGCCGCCGTACTGCTTTCCCCGGCTTGCGCAAGCTTCGACCAGTACAAGAGTTTCGAGGTGCGGGGCGACGCCTTCGTGGGCCATGTGGCGGCGCTGCCGGGCGTGACCATGCTCGTTTCGGCCGATGGCTGACGTTTGACAAGATTTTCCGGGGCGGCGCGACCGCCGGCGGAAAGCGCCTTGAGAGGATAGAAACATGGTGAGTCGTGCTGAACGTGGTGCACTGGCGGACTGGTTCTGGACCATCGACCGGTTCTTCCTTGCGGCTTTCATCCTGCTGCTGGGGCTCGGCTTCATGCTGTCCTTCGCCGCGAGCCCGGCGGTGGCCGAGCGGCTCGGGCTCGACAGTTTCCATTTCGTCAAGCGCCATGCGGCCTTTCTGCTGCCGGCCATCGCGGTGATGCTCGGGGCTTCCTTCCTGACGCCGCGTCAGGTGCGCCGGGCGGCGATGATCCTGCTCGTCCTGTCGCTCGCCGCCATGCTGCTGGCGCTGTTCTTCGGGGTGGAGGTGAAGGGGTCGCGGCGCTGGATCTCCATCGGCAGCCTTTCCATCCAGCCGTCGGAATTCATGAAACCTGCCTTCGTGGTCATCTGCGCCTGGCTTTTCGCCGAACATGCGCGCCAGCCGGAAATCCCCGGAAACTTCTTCGCCATCCTCCTGTTCGGGATCGTCGCAGTGCTTCTCGTCGCCCAGCCCGACCTCGGACAGACGATCCTGACGGCGGCGGTCTGGGGCGGGATGTTCTTCATGGCCGGCATGCCGTGGCTGTGGATCATTCTTCTCGGCGGGCTCGGCGCGGGCGGTCTGCTCGCGGCCTATACGATGCTTCCGCACGTCGCCGGCCGTATCGACCGCTTCCTCACCGGCGAAGGCGATACCTTCCAGGTCGACACCGCCCGCGAGGCGATCATTCGCGGCGACTGGTTCGGCCAGGGACCGGGCGAGGGGATCGTCAAGCGCATCATCCCGGACAGTCATACCGACTTCATCTTCTCGGTGGCGGCCGAGGAATTCGGTATCGTCTTCTGCATGGTCGTCGTCGCCATCTTCGCCTTCGTGGTGATGCGCGGCCTGAACCATGCCTTCCGCGAGCGCAACGACTTCACCCGTTTCGCCGTCGCCGGCCTCGTGCTGCAACTCGGCATCCAGTCGATGATCAACATCGGCGTGAACCTCGAACTGCTGCCGGCCAAGGGCATGACGCTGCCGCTGATTTCCTACGGCGGCTCGTCGATGATCGCGATCTGCGTGACGGCCGGCTTCATCCTGGCGCTCACCCGCCGCCGGCCGGAAAAGCGGGCCTCCGAGCGCAGCCTGTTTCGCGGCGGCATCGTGGCGGCGGAGTGATGCGGGATATGGTCCGCTTCCATTCAACGCATAAGGCACTCGTCCCATGAGCAAGGGTATCGTTCTTCTCGCCGCGGGCGGCACCGGCGGCCATCTCTTCCCCGCCGAGGCGCTGGCGTATGAATTGCAGGCTCGCGGCTGGTCGGTCCACCTTGTCACCGACAGCCGCGCCGAGCGCTTCGCCGGAAAGTTTCCCGCAGACGAGATCCATGTGGTTCCTTCCGCGACGATCGGCTCGAAGAACCCGGTCAGCGTCGCCCGCTCGCTGTTCACGCTGTGGCGGGGCCTGCGCGCGGCGCGCCGGCTGATGGCGCGGCTACGGCCGAAGGTGGTGGTCGGATTCGGTGGCTATCCGACGTTGCCGCCGCTGCTGGCAGCGACCGGCATGCGCATTCCGTCGATGATCCATGAGCAGAATGCCGTCATGGGCCGGGCCAACCGGGCGCTGGCGAACCGCGTCACGGCGATCGCCGGCGGTTTCCTGCCGGAGAGCGGCGGCCGCCATGCGCAGAAGACCGTGGCGACGGGAAACCCGGTCCGCCCCGCCGTGATCGCGGCGGCCGACAATCCCTATCTGCCCTCGCAGGCCGGGCCGTTCCGTCTCGTCGTGTTCGGTGGCAGCCAGGGCGCGCAATTCTTCTCCAAGGCCATCCCGTCGGCCATCGCCGCGCTCGCGCCGGAAGACCGGGCGCGGCTTTCGATCACCCAGCAGGCGCGGCCGGAAGACAGCGGCGAGGTCGTGCGAACCTATGAGGAGCTTGCCGTTCCGGCGGAGGTTTCGCCGTTCTTCAACGACATGGCCGCGCGTATCGCCGCCGCCCATCTGGTGATCAGCCGTTCCGGCGCTTCGACGGTGTCGGAACTGGCGGTGATCGGCCGCCCGGCCATTCTGGTGCCCTATCCCCATGCGCTCGATCACGACCAGGCGGCGAACGCGGCGGCGCTTTCGGCGCTGGGCGGCGCGCGGGTGATCGCGCAGGCGGCGCTTTCGACGGAGCGCCTCGCCGCCCTCATAACCGAAGCGATGCACGATCCGTCCGGCATGGCGACGATGGCCGCAAGCGCCAGAAAGACGGGAAAACCCGATGCCGCGCGCTTGCTCGCCTCCATGGTTGAGGCTATTGCGGGCGGCGAGACGATCGCGCAATTCAAGGGAGAACGGCCATGAAGATGCCCCAGAGCATAGGGCTCGTTCATTTCATCGGCATTGGCGGCATCGGCATGAGCGGTATCGCGGAGGTGCTGCACAACCTCGGCCACCGCGTGCAGGGCTCCGACCAGGCCGACAGCGCCAATGTACAGCGCCTGCGCGACAAGGGCATTGAGGTCTTTGTCGGCCACAAGGCGGAAAATCTCGGCGACGCGGAAGTGGTCGTCGTCTCCACGGCCATCAGGAAGAGCAATCCGGAACTCATGGCGGCGCGCGAAAAGCTGCTGCCGGTGGTTCGCCGGGCCGAAATGCTGGCGGAACTCATGCGCTTCCGCAACGCCATCGCCATCGGCGGCACCCATGGCAAGACGACGACGACCTCCATGGTCGCGACCCTGCTGGAAGCCGGCGGGCTCGACCCGACGGTCATCAACGGCGGCATCATCAACGCTTATGGCACCAACGCCCGCATGGGCGAGGGCGAGTGGATGGTGGTGGAGGCCGACGAATCGGACGGCACGTTCCTCAAGTTGCCGGCGGATGTGGCGGTCGTCACCAATATCGATCCGGAACATCTCGATCATTACGGCAGTTTCGACGCCGTGCGCGCCGCTTTCCGGCAGTTCGTGGAGAACGTGCCGTTCTACGGCTTCGGCGTCATGTGCCTCGATCATCCCGAGGTGCAGGCGATGGTCAGCCGGATCGAAGACCGCAAGGTCATTACCTATGGCGAAAACCCCCAGGCCGACGTGCGCTTCGGCAATGTGCGCATGGACGGCGCGATCTCGGTCTTCGACGTGGAGATCCGCCGCCGCCGCACCGGCGAAGTGATCGCGTTCAAGGACCTGCGCCTGCCGATGCCCGGCCGTCACAATGTCTCCAATGCCACCGCAGCCATCGCCGTCGCCCAGCGGCTCGGCATCAGCGCCGAGGCCATCGTCCGGGGACTGGCGGGCTTTGCCGGCGTCAAGCGTCGTTTCACGCTGACGGGGACATGGAACGACGTCCATATCTATGACGACTACGGCCATCACCCGGTCGAGATCCGGGCCGCGCTGATGGCGGCGCGCGAAGCATGCAGGGGGCGGGTCATCGCGGTCCACCAGCCGCATCGCTATTCGCGTGTCCACAGTCTCGTCGAGGAATTCGCAGGCTGCTTCAACGAGGCCGATACGGTGATGATCGCGCCGATCTACGCGGCGGGGGAAGACCCGATCGAAGGGGTGACGTCCGAGGAACTGGTCCTGCGCATCAAGGCGGCCGGGCATCGCGACGCCCGCTTTCTGCCGTCTCCGGAGGCGCTGGGGCCGATTGTCGCCGGCATTGCAAAGCCCGGCGACTTTGTGGTTCTCTTGGGCGCGGGCAACATCACCCATTGGGCGCATGCATTGCCGGGCGAACTGGCGGGAATTTCAGGGCAGGTGGCATGAAGCGGGTTGATGGTGCAAAGCTGTTGGAGGCGCTGGGCGACGGCGTGAAGGATATTCGCGGCCGTCTGACGCCCGATGCGCCGATGGACCGCGTGACCTGGTTCCGGGCCGGCGGCCTTGCCGAACTGATGTTCCAGCCGCATGACGTCGACGATCTGACGGCCTTCCTGAAGCTCGTGCCGGAGGACGTTCCGCTGACCGTGGTCGGCGTGGGCTCCAACCTGCTGGTCCGCGACGGCGGTATTCCCGGCGTGGTGATCCGCCTGTCGGCCAAGGGGTTCGGCGATCTGGAGCTTGTCGGCGAGAACAGGATCAAGGCGGGCGCGATCTGCCCCGACAAGAATATCGCCGCCATGGCGCTCGATCACGGCATCGCCGGCTTCGAGTTCTACTACGGCATTCCCGGCTCCATCGGCGGCGCCCTGCGCATGAACGCCGGCGCCAACGGCGGCGAGACGAAGGATCTGGTCGTCGAGGTGCACGCCATCGACCGCAGGGGCGAAAAGCACGTCCTCAGCAATGCCGACATGGGCTATTCCTATCGCCATTCTTCCGTTCCGGCGGGGTTGATCTTCACCCATGCGATCTTCGAGGGGCAGGCCGGCGACAAGAGCGAAATCCGCGAGCGCATGGATAGCGTGCGCCGCCACCGCGAGACCGTGCAACCGATTCGCGAGAAGACCGGCGGTTCGACCTTCAAGAATCCGGACGGTCATTCCGCCTGGAAGGTCATCGACGAGGCGGGCTGCCGGGGCATGATGATCGGCGGCGCGCAGATGTCGCCGATGCATTGCAATTTCATGATCAATACCGGGCAGGCGACCGGCTACGAGCTGGAATATCTGGGCGAAACCGTCCGCAGCCGCGTTCTGGAACATTCCGGCGTGCTGCTGCAATGGGAAATCCGGCGCATCGGCCGTTTCCTGCCGGGATACGAGATCAAGGAATTCCTCGGCCGCGCCACGGCCTGATCCCGCTTCGCTTTCCCGTCCTGCCGGCGCCGTTCCGGCAGGACGGGTCCGTCGATCCGAACCGTTCATCCCCCATTCACAACGATAGGGTGAAAAGGCGTCCGTCGCGTCAAGGTTGCGCGACGGAATTCCGCGAGGGGCGGAATTCCCTGTTTCGAAGGGGGTTTCAATGTTCAGGAAATTTTCGGCAGAGCTTCTGGGTACGTTCTGGCTGGTGTTCGGCGGCTGCGGCAGCGCCGTGCTGGCCGCCGCCTTTCCGCAGGTCGGGATCGGCTTTCTCGGCGTGGCGCTCGCCTTCGGCCTGACGGTCGTGACGATGGCCTATGCGGTGGGCGGAATCTCCGGCGGGCATTTCAATCCGGCCGTTTCGGTCGGGCTGGCGGTCGCCGGGCGGTTTCCCGTCGCCAGCCTCGTACCCTATATCGTGGCGCAGGTGATCGGCGCGGTGCTCGCCGCCGCCGTGCTTTACGTCATCGCATCGGGAACGGCGGGTTTCACGGCCGGCGGTTTCGCGTCGAACGGCTATGGGGACCTGTCGCCCGGCGGCTACTCCCTGATGGCGGCGCTCGTCGCGGAAGTGGTGCTGACGGCCTTCTTCCTGTTCGTCATCCTCGGCGTCACCCATGGCCGTGCGCCGGTGGGCTTCGCGCCGCTGGCCATCGGCCTGACGTTGACGCTCATCCATCTGATATCGATCCCGGTTACCAACACGTCGGTCAATCCGGCGCGTTCGACCGGCGTCGCGCTGTTTGCCGAGACGGCGGCGCTCGGTCAATTGTGGCTGTTCTGGATCGCACCCATCGTCGGCGCGGCGCTGGGCGCCGTGATCTGGAAGGTCGTCGGCGACGACGACTGATCCTGCAACGCCGGCCGCTCCCCGCACGGGCGGCCGGCACCTGCTGGTGACGACCTTTCCTCGGGGACAGACGGCGGCGGAACGCCGTTTACCGCGGGTTTGCCGCTTCCGGCCGCCGCATGCGGCCGTTTTCGTTTCCGCGATTTTTTCACTTTCTCTTGCTTCAGCCGCAACTCTCTGATTCCAGAAGGGGAATCGGGACGCATCCTGATTCGGTGCGGAAAAATTGCGTGCCGGACGCGGCGGGTTAACGAAAGTAAACGCTTCATTAACCTTAATGCCGTTCTAGTGGTGTCAAGCTGCTCGACGAGTCGGGACCGGGAGAGGAATTCGGGTCCGGGCGGGACGGGCGGACAGGAAATACGAAACGGGCGCGGATCGCCGGGGGTTCTATGAGCGCGAAGCATGTGGCGATGCTGATGGGTGGATTTTCGTCGGAGAGACCGGTCAGTCTCTCCTCGGGGAACGCCTGTGCCGATGCCCTGGAGGCTGTCGGCTACCGCGTCACGCGTGTCGACGTCGGCCGCGATATCGCCGGTGTTCTTGCGGCGCTGAAGCCGGATGTCGCCTTCAACGCCCTGCACGGGCCTTTCGGCGAAGACGGCACGATCCAGGGGATTCTCGAATATCTGGAAATTCCCTACACCCATTCCGGCGTGCTCGCCTCGGCGCTTGCGATGGACAAGGCGCAGGCGAAGATCGTCGCGCGGGCGGCGGATATCCCGGTGGCCGAGGAGCGGGTGATGAACCGCTTCGACTTCACGAGCGAGCATCCGATCGAGCCGCCCTATGTGGTCAAGCCGGTGCGCGAAGGCTCGTCCTTCGGCGTGGTGATCGTCCGGGAAGACCAGTCGCATCCGCCGCAGGTCATCACCTCCAGCGAATGGCGCTACGGCGACCGGGTGATGGTGGAACGCTACGTTCACGGCCGGGAGCTGACCTGCGCCGTCATGGGGGACGTCGCACTCGGCGTTACCGAGGTCGTGCCGCAGGGGCACGCCTTCTACGACTACGATTCGAAATATGCCAAGGGCGGTTCGAAGCACGTTCTTCCCGCGCAGATTTCACCGGATGTTTACCAGAAGATACAAGCCTTGTCGCTCAAGGCGCATCAGGCGATCGGGTGCCGCGGCGTCAGCCGTTCCGACTTCCGCTATGACGACCGGTTCTCGCAGGATGGCGATCTCGTGTGGCTGGAGGTCAATACCCAGCCCGGGATGACCCCGACGTCGCTCGTGCCCGAGATGGCCGAACATGCGGGCTATTCCTTTGGAGAGTTCCTGAAGTGGATCGTGGAGGACGCGTCTTGTTTGCGTTGAGCGTCAGGCAAAAGGGCAGGGCGCGATCGGGCGGCCCGGTTGAGACGGAAGGTGGACGTGTTTTGCCGCGGCCGTTGCGCCGTGCCGTGCGCCTGCTCGTCAGCCTCGTCACCGGCCGCGTCCATATCCCGCGGCATGCGGGAACGGTTTCCGCCGTGCTTTTCCTCGGTGCGACCGGTTTCTACGGGATGTCGCTTGGCGGGCACGGGCAGGATGTCGCGCAGGCGTCGACGACGGCGATGGGCTTCGCCATCGAGGACGTGCGGGTGTCCGGCAATCACCAGACGTCCGAGATCGACATCCTGGAGCAACTCGGGCTGGACGGCACGACCTCGCTCATGGCGCTCGACGCCGAAGAGGCGCGCCGGCAACTTGCCGAATTGCCCTGGGTGCGGGACGTCACCGTCCGCAAGGTCTATCCGGGCACCGTCGAGATCGCCTTGCAGGAGCGCGAGGCCTTCGCGATCTGGCAGCACGGCAGCGACCTGTCGCTGATCGAGAAGAACGGCAGCGTCATCGCGCCGCTGCGCGACAACAAGTTTTCCACGCTGCCGCTGTTCGTGGGGCGCGATGCGGAAACGGCTGCGGCCGATTTTTCCGCTGAGTTCGACAACTGGCCGGACATCAAGGCGCAGGTGCAGGCCTATGTGCGGGTCGCGGGCCGCCGCTGGAATCTGCTTCTCGATAGCGGCATCGTGGTGAAGCTGCCGGAGCACAATGTCGCGCGCGCCATGGACCTTCTCGCAAGGCTCGAAGCCGAGCAGGCGATCCTGGAGCGCGATATCGCGGCCGTGGACCTGCGCCTTGAGGACCGCACGACGATCCGGCTGAGCGAAGGCGCCTTCGAACGCCGCGCCGCCGCCGTGGAGAAAAGGACGAAGGAACTGAAAAGGGCAGCGAAGAAAACATGAGTATTTTCGGCTCCTCCCATTTCGGCCTGCCGCGCCTCAAGCCGCTTTCCTCGAAGCGGGTCCATGTGGTGTCCGTGCTGGATATCGGTTCGACCAAGGTCGTCTGCATGATCGGCCGGCTGACGCCGCGCGCCGAAAGCGAGATCCTTCCGGGCCGCACGCATAATGTCGAGGTCATCGGCATCGGCCATCAGCGTTCGCGCGGCGTCAAGAACGGGGTTATCACCGACCTCGATTCGGCGGAAAGCGTCGTGCGGCTGGCCGTCGACGCGGCCGAGCGGATGGCCGGGCTGACCATCGAGAGCCTGATCGTCAATGTGTCGACGGGCCGCCTGCAAAGCGACATCTACACCGCCACCATCGATCTTGGCGGCCAGGAGGTGGACGCCAACGACCTGCGCAAGGTTCTGGCGGCGGCCGGGCAGCAGTCGCTGCGCCAGGACCGGGCGATCCTGCATTCGCTGCCGACCGGCTTCTCGCTCGACGGCGAGCGCGGCATCAGCGATCCGCTCTCGATGTTCGGCGATGCGCTCGGGGTCGACATGCATGTGCTGACGGCCGAGCGCGCCGCGCTCAAGAACCTCGAACTGTGCATCAACCGCGCGCATCTGACGGTCGAGGGCATGGTGGCGACGCCTTATGCCAGCGGCCTGTCGGCGCTCGTCGACGACGAGATGCAACTCGGTTGCGCCTGCATCGACATGGGCGGCGGCACCACGACGATCTCGGTCTTCGCGGAAGGCAAGCTCGTTCACGCCGATGCGGTGGCGCTTGGCGGTCATCATGTGACCACGGATCTGGCGCGCGGCCTGTCGACCCGGATCGAGGATGCCGAGCGGCTCAAGGTCGTGCATGGCTCGGCCCTGCCGAATGCCGGCGACGAGCGCGATGTCGTCGCGATCCCGCCGATCGGCGAGGACGACCGCGACCAGCCGACCCATGTGCCGCGCGCGCTGCTGTCGCGCATCGTGCGTGCGCGCATTGAGGAGACGCTCGAACTCATTCGCGACCGCATCCAGCGCTCGGGCTTCTCGCCGATCGTCGGAAAGCGGATCGTGCTGACGGGCGGCGCAAGCCAGCTTACCGGCCTGCCGGAAGCGGCCCGTCGCATCCTGGCCCGCAACGTGCGCATCGGCAGGCCTCTCGGTGTATCCGGCCTGCCGGCGGCGGCGAAGGGGGCGGCTTTCTCCACCGCAGTCGGCCTGATGATCTATCCGCAGGTCGCCGAACTGGAGGAACATGCGGCGCAGGGCGGCATGCTCTCGCAAATCACTGGGGGCAATGGCCGTATCGCCCGGATGGGGCAATGGCTGAGGGACAGTTTCTGATGGCTTTGCCGAGGCAAGCTTCGGGAAAGACCGGCAACGAATTCTAGGAACAACCGGCTTGGCGATGCAGCCGGAAACGAAAGGAACGGGTACAATGACTATCAAGCTGCAAAAGCCGGATATCACCGAATTGAAGCCCCGCATCACCGTCTTCGGTGTCGGCGGCGGCGGCGGCAACGCCGTCAACAACATGATCACCGCCGGCCTCGAAGGCGTCGACTTCGTGGTCGCCAATACGGACGCGCAGGCTCTCGCCATGACCAAGGCGACGCGTATCATCCAGATGGGCGTGCAGGTGACGGAAGGTCTGGGAGCGGGATCCCAGCCGGAAGTCGGCCGCGCCGCCGCCGAGGAATGCATCGACGAGATCATCGATCACCTGAACGGCACCCATATGTGCTTCGTCACCGCCGGCATGGGCGGCGGCACCGGCACGGGCGCTGCCCCGATCGTCGCGCAGGCGGCCCGCAACAAGGGCATCCTGACGGTGGGCGTTGTCACCAAGCCGTTCCACTTCGAGGGCGGCCGGCGCATGCGGCTTGCCGAGGAAGGCATCCAGGAACTTCAGAAGTCGGTCGACACGCTGATCGTCATTCCGAACCAGAACCTCTTCCGCATCGCCAACGACAAGACCACCTTCGCCGACGCCTTCGCGATGGCCGACCAGGTGCTCTATTCGGGCGTCGCCTGCATCACCGACCTGATGGTCAAGGAAGGCCTGATCAACCTCGACTTCGCCGACGTCCGTTCGGTGATGCGCGAGATGGGCCGCGCGATGATGGGTACGGGCGAGGCGTCCGGCGAGGGCCGCGCCATGGCCGCCGCCGAAGCCGCGATCGCCAACCCGCTGCTCGACGAGACCTCGATGAAGGGCGCGCAGGGCCTGCTGATCTCGATCACCGGCGGCCGCGATCTCACCCTGTTCGAAGTCGACGAGGCGGCGACCCGTATCCGCGAGGAAGTCGATCCGGACGCGAACATCATCCTCGGCGCAACCTTCGACGAAGACCTCGAAGGCGTTATCCGCGTCTCTGTCGTGGCAACCGGTATCGATCGCGCGGCCTCGGAGGTGGCTGCGCGGACTGCTGACTTTCGCAACGTCAGCAAGCCTGTAGCCCGCCCCGCCGCCGCTCCGGCCCAGCCGCAGTTCCAGGCCGCCGCGCCCGCGCCGCAGCCGGCACCGGTCGACATGGTCGCCGAGACGATCCGCGCCGCGGAAACCGACCTGGAGCAGGAACTGGCCATTCCGGCCGGCCGGTCCGCGCCGGTGCAGCATGCCGCGGCACCGCAGGAGGATTTCCGCCCGCAGAGCCGTCTCTTCGCCGCTCCGGCCGAAGCGCCTGTCGTTCAGCGCGCCGTCCCGGTCCAGCCGCAGCCGGCTCCGGCCGCCCAGCATCGCTTCGAGCCGGCCGCCCCGGTCGTCCGCCAGGAGCCGCAGGCCGTGCGCATGCCGAAGATCGAGGACTTCCCGCCGGTGGTGAAGGCCGAAATCGATCATCGCGCCGCCCAGCACCAGCAGCCGGCCGCAGCACATCAGGAAGAACGCGGACCGATGGGCCTTCTGCGCCGCATCACCTCGTCGCTCGGCCGTCGTGAGGATGAAGAGCAGCATGCCGGCGAACCCGTCGCGGCGCCGGCCCAGGCACAGCGCCGGCCGCTGTCGGCTGAAGCGAGCCTTTATGCGCCGCGTCGCGGCAATCTCGACGACCACGGCCGCGCCAGCCCGCAACCGCGCGCGCTGAGCGAGGACGATCAGCTGGAAATCCCGGCGTTCCTGCGCCGCCAGACCAGCTGAGGCCTTCGGGTCGTGTCACGAAAATGCCCGGATTTTCTTCCGGGCATTTTTTTTGAGTGCTTTTCCAATGGTTTGTGCTGAGGGGTTAACGTAACAATTAGAAAGAAACAGTGATTTGTGTAACGCTGAGGGACCTACTAGATATACGCGGAATTCAAGGGCGATCGGGATTCGGTCGCCGGTGGCTGCCGGATCGGGTCGACGCTGTCGGACACATGGATGAGATTTGAAAGGCGGGCGCATCGCGTCGCCGCCATGGGCTCCCTTGGGCCGCAATCATGAAACAGGTCGACGGAACGCCCGCCGGCACCAAACGAGGCGAATGAAGATGACGGTCGGTATGCTCGGTTTCCAGACGACGGTGGCCAATCCGGTGACGGTGGCCGGTACGGGCGTCCATTCGGGCGCGCCGGTGTCGATCACCTTCCACCCGGCCGAAGCCGATAGCGGCATCGTGTTCCAGCGCGTGCACGACGACGGTACGGTCAATGAGTATCGGGCGGTTTCCTCCCAGGTCGGCAACACCGATCTCTGCACCGTTCTGGGCTTTTCCCCCTCGGCCTCGATCGCCACGGTCGAACATGTGATGGCGGCGCTCTACGCGCTGGCGCTGGACAATGTGCTTATCGAGGTGCATGGCGCCGAAATGCCGATCATGGACGGCAGTTCCGCTCCCTTCATCGAAGCGATCGATCAGGTCGGCCTGATGACGCTTGCCGCCAAGCGCCGGTATATCCGCATCGTCAAGCCGGTTCGTGTCGAGGCGGGGGCTTCCTGGGCGGAGTTCCTGCCCTATGACGACGGCATGCGGTTCGAGGTGGAGATCGATTTCGATTGCCCGCTGATCGGGCGACAGTCCTGGAAGGGCGATCTGACCCCGGGAACGTTCCGCAAGGAGCTGTCGCGCGCCCGTACCTTCGGTTTCATGCGGGATGTGGAAAAGCTCTGGGCGGCCGGTTATGCGCTCGGATCGTCGCTGGAGAATTCGGTCGTCATTTCCGACGACGATACGGTGATCAATATCGAGGGCCTGCGTTATGCGGACGAATTCGCGCGTCACAAGACGCTCGATGCCGTTGGCGATCTGGCGCTTGCCGGCACGCAGTTCATCGGCTGCTATCGCTCCTATCGCGGCGGGCACCGGATGAACGCCCAGGCGCTGAAGGCGCTCCTGGCCGACCGTTCGGCCTATGAGGTCGTCGAGGCGGCCGCGCCGCGGTCGCGCGTCGGCCAGCGCGAACTGATCGCGGTCAACGCTCCCGAATTCGCGCCCTGGTCCGCCTGAAGGCAGGCGGACTTGCCGCTTTCCCGATACGCCTGCCATAAAAATGCGTTAATGCGCCGCCATGGCGTTGCGGTTCGCGCGCATTTGGAGATAGAAACGCGGGCATGAAACGCTCCGCGGAGCGGGCACCGCCGATTTGGGATTGTGAAATGGTAGTTGCAGGATCGATGGGTGTGAAGAAGACGGCGCGCATGCTTTGCCTCGCGCTTGCCGTCGCGGCTCCGGCAGCCATTCTGTCGGCTTGCCAGTCGGATCCGGATATCGACATCACCAAGCTCACGGGCGAGGTCGAACCTGCCGATACGCTTTATACGCAGGGCCTGGCGAACCTCAATGCCGGCAAGACGACGGAGGCGGCCCGCAAGTTCGAGGCCGTCGACCGCCAGCATCCCTTCTCCGAAGAGGCGCGCAAGGCGCTGGTGATGAACGCCTTCGTCAACTATCGGCAGGGGCGCAACGACGAGGCGATCACCGCCGCCAAGCGCTATCTCAGTCTTTATCCGCAGTCCGAGGATGCGGCCTATGCGCAATATATCGTCGGGCTCGCCTACTGGAAGCAGATCCCGAGCGTGACGCAGGACCAGCGCGCCGCCCAGCAGACCATCGAGGCCATGCAGGCGGTGATCGACAATCATCCCAAGTCGGAATATGTCGAGGACGCGCAGACCAAGATCCGTTTTGCCCGCGACCAGCTCGCCGGCAAGGAAATGCAGATCGGCCGCTATTATCTGGAACGCAGGGAATATGTCGCGGCGGCCAGCCGTTTCCGGACGGTTGTCGAGCGTTATCCCACCACCAACCAGATCGAGGAGGCGCTGGCCCGTCTCGTCGAGACCTATTATGCCATGGGTCTGGCCAGTGAAGCGGAGACGGCGGCCGCCGTGCTCGGCCATAACTATCCCGACAGCCAATGGTATGCCGACAGCTACAAGCTGTTGCAGACCAAGGGGCTGGAACCCCGCGAAAATTCGGGATCGTGGATTTCGCGCGCCGGCAAGAACCTGATCGGCGCCTGACCGGAGATAACGGAACGACATGCTGTCGCAGCTATCGATCCGCGATATCGTCCTGATCGAGCGGCTGGATCTCGGTTTCGAGCCCGGCCTTTCGGTCCTGACCGGCGAGACCGGCGCGGGCAAGTCCATTCTTCTCGACAGTCTTTCGCTGGCGCTCGGCGGGCGCGGCGACGGTGCGCTCGTGCGTCACGGTATCGAGCGGGGACAGGTGACGGCGGTCTTCGACGTTCCGGCGGGCCATGCAGCACGCACCCTGCTTCGCGAGAACGGCATCGACGACGACGGCGATCTGATCTTCCGCCGCCAGCAATCGGCGGACGGCCGCACCCGGGCTTTCGTCAACGACCAGCCGGTTTCGGTGCAACTGATGCGTCAGGCCGGGCGGAACCTCGTTGAAATCCACGGGCAGCACGATGACCGGGCGCTGGTCGACACCGACGCCCACCGGCAGCTTCTCGACGCGTTCGGCGGTCTTTTCCCGGCGGCGGCGGAGGTCGGTACGCTCTATCATCGCTGGAAGGAGGCGGAGCGCACGCTGCGCCGCCATCGCGAGAAGGTCGAGGCGGCCGCGCGGGAGGCGGATTACCTGCGCGCTTCGGTCGAGGAACTGGAGGCGCTCTCCCCGCAGGACGGGGAGGAGGACGAACTGGCCGACAGCCGCGCGCGCATGATGAAGGCCGAGCGCATCGCCGGCGATATCAGCGAGGCGAGCGATTTCCTCAACGGCAACGCCTCGCCGGTCCCGCTCATCGCCTCGATGGTGCGGCGGCTGGAACGCAAGAGCCATGAGGCCCCGGGCCTGCTGGAGGAAACGGTCGAACTGCTCGATCAGGCGCTGGCCCAGCTGTCGGACGCCCAGATGGCGGTGGAAGCCGCGCTACGCAAGACCGAATTCGATCCCCGGGAACTGGAACGGACCGAGGAGCGGCTGTTTGCGCTGCGGGCTGCCGCGCGCAAGTTTTCCGTGCCGGTCACGGAGCTTCCCGCCCTGACGGAGCGGATGATCGCCGATCTTGCCGATCTCGACGCCGGAGAGGAGAAGCTGGCGCAACTCGAAGGACAACTCGGCGAGGCCCGCTCCCTTTTCGAACTTTCGGCCCGTGCGCTGTCGGAAAGGCGGCATCATGCGGCCGATGCGCTCGCCGCGGCGGTCATGGCCGAACTGCCGGCGCTGAAGCTGGAGCGCGCCCGTTTCAGCGTGGTGATCTCCACCGACCCCGAAGGCGGGACGGAGCAGGGGATCGACACGGTCGAGTTCCACGTCCAGACCAACCCCGGCACACGACCGGGGCCGATCATGAAGGTCGCCTCGGGCGGTGAGCTTTCCCGCTTCCTGCTGGCGCTCAAGGTGGCGCTCGCCGACCGGGGCTCGGCGCCCACGCTGGTCTTCGACGAGATCGATACCGGCGTCGGCGGGGCGGTGGCCGATGCGATCGGCCAGCGGTTGAAGCGGCTTTCGGCAACCGTTCAGGTCCTTTCCGTCACCCATGCGCCACAGGTCGCGGCGCGGGCAGCCACACATCTTCTGATCTCCAAGGCGCCCGTGGCGGGCAGCGAGACCGTCGCGACCCGCGTGGCGCGGATGGACGACGGCGCCCGCACCGAGGAAATCGCCCGCATGCTGGCGGGCGCGTCGGTTACGGATGAAGCGCGGGCGGCGGCGGCGCGGCTGCTGTCGGGGGGACTGTAGAGGCGGTCGCCCGCCGATCTTTCCTTTCTCCGGTTTTGCTCTAAAACCTGTTTTCGAAATCCGGAGCATCCCATGGCGAACGCGAAGACCCCCGTCGAAACCCTGACCGAAGAAGAAGCGGCCGCCGAGCTTGCCTTTCTCGCCGCCGAGATCGCGCGACATGACGAACTTTATCACGGGCAGGATGCGCCGGAGATTCCGGATGCCGACTACGACGCGCTGAAGCGGCGCAACGAGGCGATCGAGGCGCGCTTTCCCGCGCTGGTGCGCGACGACAGCCCTTCGCGGCGGGTGGGCGCCGCGCCCTTGCCGACCTTCGCGCCGATCACCCATTCCCGCCCGATGCTCTCGCTCGACAACGCCTTTTCCGATGACGACGTGCGGGATTTCGTGGCCTCCGTCTATCGGTTCCTCGGCCGCCTGCCGGACGATTCCATCGCCTTTACCGCAGAGCCGAAGATCGACGGGCTCTCCATGTCGATCCGTTATGAAGACGGCCGGCTGGTCAGCGCCGCCACGCGCGGCGACGGCACGACCGGCGAGAACGTCACGGCGAATGTGCGGACGATCGCGGAAATCCCGGATCGCCTGCCTGCGGGTGCACCTGCCGTCGTCGAATTGCGCGGCGAGGTCTATATGGCCAAGAGCGACTTTCTCGCGCTCAACGAGAAGATGGCGGCCGAAGGCCGGCAGACGTATGTCAATCCACGCAACACGGCCGCCGGATCGCTGCGTCAGCTCGATGCGAGCGTGACGGCAAGCCGCAAGCTGCGATTCTTCGCCTATGCCTGGGGCGAGATGTCGGAGATGCCAGCGGAAACCCAGTCCGGCATGGTCGAGGTCTTCAGGAACTGGGGCTTTCCGGTCAATCCATTGACGGCAACGCTTTGCCGCGTCGAGGATATCATCGCGCATTATCGCGCGATCGGTCTTGCCCGGCCCGATCTCGACTACGATATCGACGGCGTCGTCTACAAGGTGGACGAGTTGGCGCTACAGGAGCGTCTCGGCTTCCGATCGCGCTCGCCCCGCTGGGCGACGGCGCACAAATTCCCGGCCGAACAGGCCTTCACCACCGTCGAGAGGATCGACATCCAGGTTGGACGCACCGGTGCGCTGACCCCGGTCGCGCGGCTTGCGCCGGTGACGGTCGGCGGGGTGGTGGTGATGAACGCCACGCTGCACAACGCCGATTATATCGACGGCCTCGGCAATAGCGGCGAACGCATCCGCGCCGAGGGGCACGATATCCGCGTCGGCGATACGGTCATCGTGCAGCGGGCCGGCGATGTCATTCCGCAGGTGCTGGACGTCGTCATGGAGAAGCGGCCGGCGGAGACGCATCCTTACGAATTCCCCAGGACCTGCCCCGTCTGCGGCAGCCATGCGGTGCGCGAACGCCACGAAAAGACGGGGCGGCTGGATTCGGTCACCCGCTGCACCGGCGGCTTCGTCTGCCGCGCCCAGGCGGTCGAGCATCTCAAGCATTTCGTCTCGCGCAACGCCTTCGACATCGAGGGACTGGGGGCGCGACAGATCGATTTCTTCTTCGGGGCGGAGGATCCGGCGCTGTCGATCCGGACCGCGCCGGACATCTTCACGCTCGCGAAGCGGCAGGCGGGATCGCTTGCCAAGCTCGAGAATATCGACGGTTTCGGCAAGGTGAGCGTTCGCAAGCTCTATGATGCCATCGACGCGCGCCGCGCCATCGCGCTTCACCGTTTCATCTATGCGCTCGGTATCCGCCATGTCGGCGAAACGACGGCCAAGGCGCTCGCGCGGGCCTATGGCACCTATGATGCTTTCCGGACGGCGATGACAGAGGCCGGGACGCTTTCGGGCGAGGCCTGGGCCGAACTCAACACGATCGACGGTATCGGCGACGTGGTGGCCCGCGCGGTCGTCGAGTTCTACAAGGAGCCGCGCAATATCGATGTCATCGGCCGCCTTCTGGAAGAGGTGACGCCGCAGGCCGACGATACGCCGGCAAGCGTTTCGAGCCCCGTCGCCGGCAAGACGGTGGTGTTCACCGGATCGCTGGAGAAGATGACGCGCGACGAGGCAAAGGCGATGGCGGAGCGGCTGGGGGCCAAGGTGGCCGGCTCGGTCTCCCGCAAGACGGATCTCGTGGTCGCCGGTCCGGGGGCGGGCTCCAAGCTCGACAAGGCGCGCGAGTTCGATATCGAGATTATCGACGAGGACGGCTGGTTCGTGCGAATCGGATCCTGACGTCAGGGGACCGTCACTACGGAACCGCGCACGAGGAAGCGGCCGTCGAAGAGTATCGGCACGCCGTGTCCCGCCTCGCTGTCGAAGGTCCCGCCCTCATAGGCGTGGATATGCAGGTGCGGTTCGGTCGTATTGCCTGAATTGCCGACGCGGCCGATCGGCTGGCCGTCCTGCACGACCGCTCCGCCGTCGATGAGGATGGATCCTCTTTCCAGATGCGCCAGCATCACCCGGACGTTGCCGCAGGCAAGGACGACGTGGTTTCCGGCCGGCATGCGGGCATCCGTGCGGCCGATCGGATTGTCCGGCCTGCCGTCATGCACGGCGATGGCGACGCCGTTGCAGGGGCTTACCACCTGCCGTTCGAAAATCGCATAGTCGGTGAGGTCGGGCGGCGTCAGGCCGTTTGCCCGCCGCCCGAAACGATCGAGGGCGACGATATCGAGCGCATAGCGCTGGACGGCGTTTGCGGCATGGTGGTTGATCGATGCGTTGCCGCCGCCCTGCGCGACGAAATAGGTTCCCCCCGAAAGCGGAAAGGTCAGCACGACTGCGCGCGGACCGTAGCCATAGCCGGACAGCGTACGGGCGGCGAGCGCCAGGAAGAAGATCGCCATCGCCAGGGTGAAGCCGTGCGCGCGCAGGATGGACCTCGAAACGTTCCACGGCCGGCGCATGACCCGCAACCAGGAAAGCACGCCGCCGACGAGGAAGGCCAGGGGAAAGACGGTGCCGAGTGGCACCGCGATCCAGTCCCAGCGCGCGACGAGCGAGAGGAAGGTGAGGTAACACGCCCCGTAGAGGATCCGCACCAGCCAGCCGAGACGGTCGGCAGGACGGGGCAGCCACGGCCAGAGGATGAAGAACAGCGGCAGGAGCAACTGGGTGGAAAGCAGGATGAGGATGGATGTCGCCATGGTTCTTGTCTCGCGGCTCCATACTCTTCGTTGCAATGGAAACGGGTGGAACTGCGGGGAAAATCCGCGAGGAACGCGAATGGTTCCTTGCTTATGGCCAGTTCACGGATCCGTGTAGCCCACCGGGCGGATATCGAGCGTGCGGCCGGCGGGGTTTTCCGCGAAGAGAAGTGCGCCGGCGGAGCGTGATTCCGCAGCCACGTAATCGAGCAGCACCTGGCTTTCCTCGATAGTGCGGCCGTTCTCGGCAAGGCGACCGATGATCATCACATTGGCAGCCGTGGTGGGTGCGCGATTTGAAATCTCGAACGGTACGCGATAGCCGCCGGCCACCGCTTCGCTCCGGCCTGCCGTAACAACAAGCTCCGGCGGCGTTTCTTGCCGGGTCACCGCTTCATAGGCGATCCAGCCGATCATTGCCGTGACGAGAAGAGCCGATATGCAGCCGGTCCGCCATTCGATCCAATGCGGATCGTGCCTTTCGCGATGGCGCCCCTCGGTGGTTCTGGTCATCGCAGCCTCACAGGATCAGCCGGGCGGCGGCGGCGCCGATCGCAGCGGGAAAGCCGAGGACGATCATGCAGGATAGCGTTTCCAGAGCGGAGCGGTCGTCGAGGCGTTCGAATATCCAGAGCGCGGCGAAGCTGACGGCCAGCGCCACCACGTAGCCCGGCAGGGTGAAACGGACGAATGCGTGCCAGGCCGGCGTTCCGGCGGAAAGTTCGTGCCCTCCGGTGAAGGAAACCGCATAGACGAAACCGTGCATGAGCGCCATCGACAGCAGGGCGACGGCCAGAATGTGCCAGAGCGTCATCTTGTACACGAGCACCATGATTTCGTCCGTCGGCGCGATGTTGAGCGACAGAAACAGCGCTCCGGTCGCCATCAGCAACAGTTCGCCGCCGTAGGAGGTCTCGATCTCGGTCTCGCCGCTGCCGTCTCCAGTGCGATTGGCAAGCTGGCTGCGGCCGAGCATCGCGCCGATGCTGGCCGGAGCGCTCTGGATGGCGATCTTGCCGACGATCTCATGGGCGGACATATGACCGGTGATCAGGCCGAGGGTGAGGAGAACGATGGCGCTTGCCGAAATGCCGATGCCATAGGCGACGATCGCGTCGCGGCCGGCTTCGCGCCAGGACGACACCCTTTCGAAGCCGATGCGGCGGGCGAGAAGGACGAGGAGCGGAAGGAGGGCGATCAGCAGGACGAGCAGGCGCTCGCGGGCGATGTAGAACCCGAGCGACCACATTTCCATCGTCATCAACATCGGAATGCCGAACAGCAACGCGCCCGCGCCGCCACGGCCAAGGCCGTTGATGAAGTGGCCGAGCCTGTCCGGCTGGCCTTTCGCCCGCCGGCAGTCCCCATCCGCAGCCTTACGCATCGTTTATCCCCCTCGAACGGGAAACAACGCGGCCCTGCGAACAAGGTTCCGTTCCGATGCCTTGCGTCTGCGGGCGGGCGGGGACCGGGGGCGTCCTGGCGGATAGCCCTCCGCGATCAGCTGTGGTCGGGCTTGCGAACCTTCGGCTTGTAGCCCGTGGCCGGCTTGGCCGGCTTGCCTTCCGTCTTGCCCTTGAAGGGCTTTTTCCCCGCAAAGGCCTTGGCGGGCTTGCCGGGGCGATCGCCGCCATCGACCGGTTCCTTGCCGAACCACGGCTTTGCCGGCCTTGAGGCCTCGCCGGGCTTGTCGAAATCGCGCTTGCGGTCGTTTCCGCCTTTCTTGCCGAATCCGCCCTCCGGCTTCCGGCCGGCTCGCGGGCCATCCTTTTCGTACGGGCGATGGGGCTTGCGGGGCGGGGCGTTGAGGTCCGGCTGACCATCGAGCCGGCTCACGCGGATGCCGCGCTCCAGCATGCTGTTGGGGCCGATGCTGAGGAAGAAGCCGTCGGCGGCGTCGGCGGAGAGTTCCACATAGGTCTCCTCCGGCTGCATCTTGATCGCGCCGATCTCGTTCTTGGTGATATTGCCGTTGCGGCAGAGAACGGGAATGAGCCAGCGCGGCTCGGCATTCTGCTTGCGTCCGACGGAAAGCGACAGCCAGACGCTGGGGCCGAAGGCTTCGCGCGGCGGCCGCGGCTCGCGCGGGAAGGTCTCTGCGTCATGGATGCGCTCACGCGGCTTGCGGGGCTCCAGCGATACCGGGATCAGCTCTTCCGGCGCGGAGCGGCCGGTCTTGAAGAAGCGGGTGACGGCGGCGGCCAGCTGGCGCGGCTCGAAGCGTTCGAGCAGGGCGTCGATGGTCGCCCCGTCGTCCTCGGCTTCTGCTTCGATCAGCATCGGGTCGGCCAGCAGCCTTTCGTCGTCGCGGCGCAGGATCTCCTCGGTGGAGGGGGGTGTCGCCCAGGTCGCCTTGAGGTTTGCGGCCTGCAACAGGCGCTCGGCGCGCCGGCGGGCGGGCAGCGGCACGATGAGGGCGCTCACGCCCTTCCGGCCCGCGCGGCCGGTGCGGCCGCTGCGATGCAGCAGCGTGTCGGGATTGGTCGGCAGATCGGCGTGGACGACGAGTTCGAGATGCGGCAGGTCGATGCCGCGCGCGGCGACGTCGGTGGCGATGCAGACCCGGGCGCGCCCGTCGCGCATCGCCTGAAGCGCATGGGTGCGTTCGTTCTGGCTGAGTTCGCCGGAAAGCGCCACGACGGAAAAGCCGCGATTGTTGAACCGGGCGGTCAGATGGTTCACGGCGGCGCGTGTCGAACAGAAGACGATGGCGTTGCGCGCTTCGTAGTAGCGCAGCACGTTGATGATGGCGTTTTCCCGGTCGGCCGGCGCGGCGACGAGGGCGCGATAGTCGATGTCGCCGTGCTGGTCTCGTTCGGCCGCCGTCGAAATGCGCAGCGCATCGCGCTGGTAATTGGCGGCGAGCGCCACGATCTCCTTCGGCACGGTGGCCGAGAACATCAGCGTACGGCGGTCTTCCGGCGCGGCCATGAGGATGAATTCCAGATCCTCGCGGAAACCGAGGTCGAGCATTTCATCGGCTTCGTCCAGTACGACGGCGCGCAGGTCCGAAAGATCGAGGCTGCCGCGCGTGATATGATCGCGCAGCCGGCCCGGCGTGCCGACGACGATATGCGCGCCGCGTTCGAGGGTGCGCCGCTCGGTGCGCATATCCATGCCGCCGACGCAGGAGGCCATGGTTGCGCCGGTCAGTTCGTAAAGCCATTCGAGTTCACGCTTGACCTGCAACGCCAGTTCCCGCGTCGGCGCGATCACCAGCGCAAGCGGGTTTGCAGCCCGTTCGAAGCGGCCGGCCTCGGGAAGCAGGGTTGAAGCGAGCGCCAGGCCGAAGGCCACCGTCTTTCCGGATCCCGTCTGGGCGGAAACCAGTGCGTCGGCCGAGCCGATCGACGGATCGGATACGGCAAGCTGCACTGGAGTGAGGGACGTATAGCCGCGTTTTTCCAACGCTTTTGCCATCGCCGGAACGAGGCCTTCGAAATTGCTCATCTGGAATCTTTCGGAATCGGTTGACGCGGCCTCCTTCGGGGTGACCGCGCTTCAGTCCGGCAGCCTGCCGGCTTCATTTGCGTGCTTCCTACTGCCGGTCGCCGGAAAAGTACAGTGCGCATTGCGCAGGGCAGGTATCGCGCATTGCGCAGGGCAGCTATCCGCGCATTGCACAGGGCCGGCTTTGCCGATTGTATTTTTGCGCTGCACAAGATAAAACGCCGCTGCCCGGAGGGACCGTTGCGCCGATCGCGGGGCGCGATCGTCGGGAGAGGGCAAGGAGAAACCGCCGATGCAGACCTTCACCACCATCGCGGACCTGCGCGCGGCGTTGACGCCGCACCGGCGCGGCGGCCGCAGCATCGGCCTGGTGCCGACGATGGGCTATCTGCATGTCGGCCATATGGAACTGGTGCGGCGCGCGCGCGCCGAAAACGACGTCGTGGTGGCGACGATCTTCGTCAATCCCCTGCAATTCGGCGCCAACGAGGATCTGGCGCGCTATCCGCGCGACCTGCCGCGCGATCAGGCGCTGCTGGAGGCCGGTGGGGTGGACTTTCTTTTCGCGCCCGGCGTCGGCGACATGTATCCGCGCCCGATGGAAACGGTGGTCGACGTGCCGGCGCTCGGCGCGAAGCTGGAAGGCTCCGTGCGTCCGGGCCATTTCGCCGGCGTTGCGACCGTCGTCAGCAAGCTGTTCAACATCGCGCAGCCAGACCGCGCCTATTTCGGCGAGAAGGATTACCAGCAGCTCGCCATCATCCGGCGGATGGCGGAGGATCTCGCCCAGCCCGTGACCGTCGTCGGGGTGGCGACGGTGCGCGAGGCCGACGGGCTCGCCTGCTCTTCCCGCAATGTCTATCTTTCGCCCGACGAGCGCGCCGCCGCTTCCATCGTGCCGCGGGCGCTCGATGAGGCGGAGCGGCTGATCGCCGCCGGTGAGACCGATCCGCGCCGCGTCGAGGCGGCCGTTACCGCCTTCATCCGCGCCGAGCCGCTGGCCGATCCGGAGGTGGTGGCGCTGTGCGATCCCGATACGCTGTCCGAAATCCCGTGCGTCGGCGACCGGCCGGCGCTGCTGTTGCTCTTCGTCCGTTTCGGCGGCACGCGTCTTCTTGACAACCGGGTGATCGGCCCGCAACCCACGACAACCGCGAAGGTGGCTTGAGATGAGTGTACACACAGCCAAACGCCGGCTTGCCCCGACCGACATCACGGCGCTCAAGGGCGAGCGGCCGATCGTCAGCCTCACCGCCTATACGACGCCGATCGCCAAGCTGCTCGATCCGCATGTGGATTTCATGCTGGTCGGCGATTCGCTCGGCATGGTGCTTTACGGCCTCGATTCCACGGTCGGCGTAACGATCGAGATGATGATCGCCCATGGTCAGGCCGTCATGCGGGGGTCGTCCCACGCCTGCGTGGTGGTCGACCTGCCGTTCGGATCCTACCAGGAATCCCGGGAACTCGCGTTCCGCAGCGCCGCCCGCGTGCTCAAGGAGACGGGGTGCAGCGCGATCAAGCTGGAAGGCGGCGCGGAAATGGCCGAGACGGTGCATTTCCTGACGCAGCGCGGCATTCCGGTCCTCGGTCATGTCGGATTGATGCCGCAGCTCATCAATACGACCGGTGGCTATCGCTCGCTCGGCCGGAGCGACAAGGAGGCCGACAAGATCCGCCGCGACGCCGTGGCGCTCGACGAGGCCGGCGCTTTCGCCATCGTCATCGAGGGAACGGTCGAGCCGCTGGCGAAGGAAATCACGGGCACGATCAAGACGCCGACCATCGGGATCGGCGCATCGCCGGCCTGCGACGGGCAGGTTCTGGTGATCGACGACGTGCTCGGCATCTTCACCGATTTCAAGCCGCGCTTCGTGAAGCGTTTCGCCAATCTCGCGCCGGAAATCAGCGAGGCGGTCGCGACATATGCGGAAGAGGTCAAGGCCCGCAGCTTCCCCGGGCCGGAGCATACGTTCCAGCCGCACAAGGGGTGAGGCTTCAAGGCATGGGCCGACCGGAGCCGGACGGATCAGTGTCCCTGATCCATCCATCAAGCCAATTGGATTGTGGTGGGCCGGGGCCTGCTCTATGGCTGTGACCGTTCACCATAGGGCGTATCGATGTCTTCGGAAAGATCAGCGGAAATTCGCGATGCGTTGCGGCGCGGTCTGGCCGTGGCCGTTTCGGCCGGGCCTTTCGCCGTATTGTTCGGGGCGGTCGCGGTCGACAACGGGCTGACCATCGCCGAAGCGACGCTGATGAGCGCCATCGTCTATGCCGGGGCAAGCCAGCTCGTCGGCGTCGAACTGTTCAACCATAATGTCGCGCCCTGGCTGATCATTCTTTCGATCTTCGCGGTGAATTTTCGCCATGTGCTCTATTCGGCGGCCATCGCCCGTCATATCCGGCATTTCACGCTCGGCCAGAAGCTTGCCGGTTTCTTCCTGCTGATCGATCCGCTTTTCGCCGAGGCGGAGCGGCGCGGCGAAAGCGGCGTGCGGGTCAGTTTCGTCTGGTACATGACGCTCGGCATCAGCGTCTATCTGCCTTGGCTGCTCCTGACGGTTCTCGGCGGAGTGCTCGGGAACCTGATCGGCGATCCCAGGGCCATCGGTATCGACGTGTTGCTGCCGATCTATTTCATGGGGCTGGTCCTCGGCTTCCGCAGCCGCGCGAATTTCCTGCCGGTGGTGTTCGCCTCCGGCGTCGGCTCGGTGGCGGCGCTGCATTTCGTCGGCTCGCCCTGGCATGTGAGCCTGGGCGCGCTCGCCGGCATTACGGTCGCCGCGCTGCTGCCGACGGATGGCGGCGAGGCGGAGGAGCCCGTCGGCCTGCCCGTGAAAGGGGAGGCGTGACGATGGAGACGCTGTTTCGTCCCGATATGGTATGGCTCATCGTCTGTGCCGCGCTTGCCACCTATGCGACGCGGTTCGGCGGCTATGTGCTGATCACCCGCATGAAGCGCATTCCGCCGCGCATGGAAGCAGCGCTCAGCGCCGTGCCTGCCGCCGTCCTGACGACGCTCGTCGTCCCGGCCGCCGTGACGGGCGGGATCGATATGGCCTTCGCCATCCTTGTCGCCCTCGTCGCCGGCATGCGCACCGGCACCATGGCGATGCTGGCGATCGGCTGGGTGGCGGTGATGGTCTTCCGGCAGTTCGTCACCGGCTGACCGGCGCGGTCGCGGCGTCCAGCCAGGCTCGCGTTTCCGCCGAAGCGAGAAGAGGCGAAATCTTCTCCCGGGTTTCGGCGTGATAGGCGTTGAGCCAGTCCAGTTCCTCTTGCGTCAGCAGGTCCGTCAGGATGAGACGGCGGTCGATGGGGCAGAAGGTCAGCGTTTCGAAGCCGAGCATGGCGATGTCGCCACCCTCGACTGGGGCGGCCGGCAGGACATGGACGAGATTTTCGATGCGGATACCGAAGCTGCCGGGCCGATAGTAGCCGGGCTCGTTGGAAAGGATCATGCCGGCGAGCAATTCCTGCGTCGACAGGCGGGAAATGCGCTGCGGCCCCTCGTGCACCGAAAGGTAGGACCCGACCCCGTGGCCGGTGCCATGGGCGAAATCGACGCCTGCCTTCCACAGCGCGATGCGGGCGAGGGGATCGAGATCGCAGCCGCGCGTGCCCTTCGGAAAACGGGCGACGCTGATGGCGATCATTCCCTTGAGGACGAGCGTGAAGAAGCGTTTCTGCTCTTCCGGCACCGTGCCGATGGCGACGGTGCGGGTGATATCCGTCGTGCCGTTGATATATTGCGCACCCGAATCGATCAGGAACAGCGTGCCGGTTTCAAGTCGCGCGTCGCTGGCCGTCGTCACCCGGTAATGCATGATCGCGGCATGGGCGCCCGCGCCGGCGATCGTGTCGAAGGAAACGTCCCTGAGCGGGTTCTGCATCCGCTCGCCGACCTCGCGGCGCAGGTCCTCCAGCTTTTTCGTGACCGCGATCTCCGTCTGGGAGCCGGGTTCCGTGCCGTCGAGCCAGGCCAGGAATTCGACCATCGCCGCGCCGTCCTGAAGATGGGCGCGGGCGGAGCCTTCCAGCTCGACGGCGTTCTTGCAGGCGCGCGGCAGGCGGGCGGGGTCGGCTCCCTCGACGGGTGTTCCGCCCTTGCGGCGGATCGCCTCGGCAAGCGCGAAGGGTGCGTGGTCGGGGTCGATCAGGATGCGGCGTCCCGCCTCGGCGAGGGCGGCGATCTCGCCGTCGAAGCGGGCGGGCGGCAGCATGTCGGAAAACTGCGTCAGATAGGCTTCCTGCTCGATGCCGGTCTTGCGCTTGTCGAGGAAAATTTGCGGGCGGCCCTCGGCGGGAAGGATGGCGCGGGCAAGCGGATGCGGGGTGTGCGGCACGTCGCTGCCGCGGATATTGAAGATCCAGGCAATCGAGGAGGGATCGGTGACCGCGAGCGCATCGGCGCCGGCCGCCCGCGTGGCTTCGGCCATCCGGGCAAGCTTGTCGCCGGCAAGCTCTCCGGCATGGTCGACCGTCTGGATGGCGATGGCGCCGAGCGGTTCGGCCGGCCGGCCGGTCCAGAGGCGGTCGAGCGGATTGTGGGGCAGGAAAACGAGCGCGCCGTCGACGGCGGCCAGCGCCTTTTCCAGCCGCCGCACTTCCGCGCCCGTATGCAGCCACGGATCGATGCCGAGCCGAAAATCCTTCGGCGCGTGTTTCGGCAGCCAGAGGTGCGGCGGTTCGTCGACAAGGTCGCCGCCGGTGAAAACGCTGCCGTCCACCTGTTCGGCAAGCTGCGTGACATAACGGCCATCGACGAAAACGACCGCCTGATCGCGCGTCACCAGCGCGATGCCGGCCGATCCGGTGAAGCCGGTGAGCCAGGCGAGCCGCTCGGCCGATGCCGGCACGTATTCGCCCTGATATTCATCGGCGCGGGGCACCAGAAAGCCGTCGATGCCGAGGCCGTCGAAGGTGGCGCGGAGAGCATCGGCGCGCTCGCGGCCGAACCGGGACGTGGAGGTGACGTCGAAACTCTGGAACATGGGGGAAACTTCCGGGGGACTGGTGAATCTTGCCGGCAATCTATCGCATCGGTGCGGGCGAGGAAACGCCCGCGCAGGGGAATAGCGGCCCGCAGTCGCGTCGCAAGACGGGTTCTCCGCCGGCGTTTTCAGGGGAAGGACTGCCCCGTCCGTCGCTGATGCCGGACGTATGCATTCATTGCATGGCTCCCATGCCCGAAAAATGCTGTCCCTTCGGCGCGAATCCTTTATAAGGCCCTCATCGAAGCGAACGCGAGATGCGCTTCAAGAAAAAGAGATGGAAAGTCAACGCTTTACATCTTGCTTGGAAGATCTCGCAGACGTGGAGAAAAAGCTAGGCATTCCGATCAGGCGTCTTGCCGGTCACTCCTCCTCCCTCCTCCGGGAAGACGTTCGGAATGCATAGGCCCGCTTGAGCACTCCTCCTCCTCAGCTCGCGGGCAAGGCCGGGTTTCCGGTCCGAAGGCGGTGCCTCTGGCACCGCCTTTCTTTTTTGTTCCCGCTCAGTTGCGATCGAGGTGAATGGTGACCCAGCCGTCGCGCCAGATCGTGCGCACATGGCGCAGGCCCGCGCCGTTATAGGCGGCGAGCACCTTCCAGCGCTGTTCGGCGAGAATGCCCGACAGGATGACGTGGCCGCCCGGCGCAAGTTCGGCGGCCAGCCGGGGAGCCATGCGCATCAGGGGCCGGGCGAGGATATTGGCGATGATCAGATCGAACGGTCCGTGCCGGCGGAAGGCCGTGGAATGGAAACCCGGCGCGGTCTCGAGCGTGATATCCGAGGTGATGCCGTTGAGGCGGACGTTCTCGCGGGCGACCTTCGTGGCGACCGGATCGATATCGGTCGCCAGCACGCGGACGGGCGCGAACTTGCGCGCGGCGATCGCCAGAACGCCGCTGCCGGTGCCGAGATCGAGCACGCGCCGGATCTTGCGCGAGCGCAGAACGCCGGCGATCATTTCGAGACAGCCGGCCGTCGTGCCGTGATGACCGGTGCCAAAGGCCTGTCCGGCGTCGATCTCGATGGCGATCTCGCCGGCCCGCACGGCGCCGCGGTCATGCGAGCCGTGCACCACGAAGCGTCCGGCCCGTACCGGTTTCAGCCCTTCGAGCGACAGCGCGATCCAGTCGACGTCCGGCAGCACCTCGCGCTCGATCGAAAGGCCGGGGAAGGGGGCGGCGAGCAGGGCGGCGAACCGTTCGCCTATCGCCTCCGCCTCGCTCGTCATCAGGTAGACCGAGGCTTCCCAGACGTCGTTCTTCTCGTCGACCTCCATGGTGGCGATGGCGTAGCCCTCTTCCTCGAAGGCATCCGTCAGAAGATCGAGAATCGCCCCGGCATCCTTTTCGGTCGTCGAGGTATAGAGGCGGATTTCGCTCACGGTGGCGGTCCCTGTTGCGCTGGCGTCCGCCTAGCACGGCGGGTGGCCCGCGGTCAAAGCCGGGCGGGCCGTCCTGCGCGGGTTCCGGCGTTCCTGCCGGTTGCGCTATTTTTCGGAGAGATTGGCGAGCTTCTGCTCGGCGACCTCGGCATTTTCGCCATAGGCGATCGTGCCGCGGAACCGCCCTTGCGAATCGAGCAGGAAGACCGATGCGGTGTGATCCATCGTGTAGTCGCCGTCGGGCTTCTTCTCGTCGAGCGGCACCTTGCGGTAATAGACGCGGAACCCCTTGGCCATGGCGAGAACGTCCTGCGGCGCGCCGGAAATGGCGGTGATGCGCTTGGAGACGTTTCCGACGTATTGGCCGACGATCTCCGGCGTGTCGCGCTCGGGATCCACGGTCACGAAATAGGCCTGGAGCTTCGAGCCGTCGGGATCGACCTTGTTGAGCCAGCCGTCCAGCTCGAACAGCGTGGTCGGGCAGACTTCCGGGCAATGGGTGAAGCCGAAGAACAGGGCGGACGGCTTGCCGGTGAACGCCTTTTCGGTGATCGGTGATCCATCCTGGGCCACAAGCTGGAAAGGCACGCCGAAGGGGCCTTCGGCCGTCGCCTGGTTCGAGCGGGTCATTTCCAGCGTCAGCCAGCCGAGAAGGGCCGCGACGAGGGCAACGGCGATCCAGAGGGTGAGGCGTACGGTTTTCATGGCTATCCTTCGGAAATGCGGCAGGCCTTCACCCGTCAGGCTTTACGTCGGCCTGTCAGGCTTTGCCGGCGCCACGCTGCGGGCTGCCTGTTCCATAGGCTTTTTGCAAGGACCGGAAAAGGCGCCAATTGCCGCAAGCACGGCATTACAGGCACCAGGCAAGACCGGATTCGGCAAGGCTGAGGAAGATCGCGGACCCGTGCTCGATCCAGCCGGAAAAGGCGGCCGCGAGAAGCGCGCCGCCGGCGCCCGCGGCAAGCAGGGCGAGGGAAAGCAGGGCAAGCGATGGGCCGGTTCTGTTCATGCCGTCACTATAGCGTCGAAAGCCGGGAATGAAAATGCCCGCCGGCGGGTGCGGCGGTGCCGGGCCAAAGGGCTCCGGCAGCGGCGATCGCCAGCTTTAGCGGCCTTTCCTCAGGCTTTGTTAATGTATCTTTGGCACGGTTCATCAAAATTCATGCATCCGGGAAGAGTTCCAGTTATGTCCAATGCCATCAAGCAGTCCGGCGACTATCTCGAGATCGTCTCCTTTCACCTTGCGGACCAGGAGTTCTGCATCGACATCATGGCCATCCGGGAAATCCGCGGATGGGCCCCCGTGACGCCGATGCCGCACACGCCGTCCTACGTGCTCGGTCTCATCAACCTGCGCGGTGCGGTCATCCCGGTCATCGACATGGCCTGCCGGCTCGGCATGAAGATGACGGAGCCGTCGGAACGGTCGGCGATCATCGTCACCGACATCGCCGGAAAGCTCGTGGGGCTTCTGGTCGAGCAGGTCTCGGACATGATGACCATTCGCGCCGAGGACCTGCAACCGCCGCCGGAGATCATTCCCGAAGCCCAGCGCGCCTTCTGCCGCGGCATCGTTGCACTGGAGAAGTCGATGGTCTGCTTCCTCAATCTGGATACCGTCATCGCGGACGAACTCGCCCAGGCCGCCTGACGATCGGGCTCTTCCTGATGCGTGAACCGCCGGCTTCAGGCGGTTCACGTCAACGTGATGGAAGATTACCATGTGGTAACAATCGGCAGTTTCCGTAAATTTATGGGAACCGTCCGGGCTTGTCGTCGTTTTTCCATTGCTTTCCGCACCTGGAAACCAATGGAGATTGTCATGAACAAGATGGTTACACTCGTCGTTTCGTCGATGCTTGCGGTTTCTCCGCTGGCCGGCGTGGCCTACGCGCAGGAAACCATGCCCGCCGATACGATGAGCACCGGCGCGATTTCGACCGACAGCATCCGCGTCGTGAACATCGGTTCGATGGAAGGCGACAGCAATCTGAGCGCCGACCTCAACCGCCTCCAGAGCAAGATGAACACGCCCGGCGAGGTGGAAAAGACCCAGGCCGAACTCGCCAATGATCCGGCTCTGGAAGCAGCGCTTGCCGCGCAGAACGTCCAGCTCCAGAATGTCGTCGACATCCAGTCCGCCGCCGACGGCAGCCGGATCGTCTACGTCAAGTAATGGTCTTCTCGAGGATTCATTCCGGAACGCGCCCCGGCCCGTTGATGGCCGGGGCGTCTTCTGGAGCACCCCATGAAACCTCATGGGGACGGCTGGCCGGTTCTTTTGGTCGCCTGCTGCGCCGTCAATCCTCGCCGATACCTCTGGCATCGACTGCGGTTGCCGCCTTGCGGACGCAGGAGAATCCCTCGGCCATCCTCCGCCCGGAGGTTTTATCAGGTGCTCTTATTCCGGCTTGCCGTTCTTCCAGGTGACCGCTTCACCGTAGAGCGGCACGGTCGAGATCGACATTTTCGCGGAACCTTCGGTGACCTGCCGCGAATGGGCGAGATAGATGAGCGTATCGTTCTTGCGATCGTAGATGCGGGTGACCACCAGGGACTTCCAGATCAGCGACAGGCCGGACTTGAAGACCTCCTCTCCGCCTTTCCCCAGATCGATATCGCCGACCGTCACCGGCCCCCTCTGCCGGCAGGCGATCGCGTTGTTCGAGGGATCCTCGAACCAGTTGCCCTTCTTCAGCCGGTCGATGACGCTGCGGTCGAAATAGGTGATGTGGCAGGTGACGCCCTCGACCTCGGGATCGGTGACCGCGTCGACATAGATGTCGTTGCCGATCCAGTCGACGCCGACCTTGCCCACGGTCTCGGCGGCGGCGGGCAGGGCGGAGAAGACAGCCATGAGAACGGCGATCGGCGTCAGGCGTTTCGCCCGGTTCGTTTTCTGCGACATGCGGATCTCCTTGTTCGCTTGCCAGGGCCTTGAGCATTCAACAAAACCGCGCGGGGATCCGGTTCAGGTCTCGCGCCAGACGGTTCCCAGAAGACGCAGCCAGTTTTCGCGGCACAGTTTCGCCAGATCCTGCTCGTCATATCCGGCAGCGGCAAGCGCCTGGACGAGCGCCTGATTGCCCGCCGCGTCGCCGATTGCCGCCGGGATCGTCGCGCCGTCGAAGTCGGAACCGATCGCCACGCAATCGATGCCCATCCGTTCGACCATATAGTCGATGTGGCGCACCATGTCGGAAAGCGGCGTGTCGGCGTTTTCGAGACCGTCGGGACGCAACATGGTGGTGGCGTAGTTGAGGCCGGCGACGCCCTTGCGTTCGCGGATGGCGTCGAGTTGCCGGTCGGTGAGGTTGCGCGAGATCGGCGTCAGGGCATGGGCGTTGGAATGGGTGGCGACGAGCGGCGCGGTGCTGGTCCGGGCCACATCCCAGAAGCCCTGTTCGGTGATATGGGAAAGGTCGATCATCACGCCCAGCCGGTCGCAGGCCCTGACCAGTTCGAAACCGGCGTCGGTGAGGCCGGGGCCGGTGTCGGGCGAGGAGGGAAAGGCGAAGGGCACGCCGTGGCCGAACCGGTTGTGCCGGCTCCAGACCGGTCCGAGCGAGCGCAACCCGGCGGCATGAAGCGTTTCCAGCGTGGCGAGATTGTCGGAAAGCGGCTCGCAGCCTTCGATGTGGAGCACGGCGGCAAAGCGGCCGGCCGCCATCGCGGCGCGGATCTCGGCGGTCGAACGGCAGATCGAGAGCGCCCCGGCGCGTTCCAGCCGGAAGGCGATGGCGGCCATTTCCAGCGCCGTGTCGAGGGCTGCGGCCTGATCCAGCGGCCCGACCATGGGAATGTCATAATGGCCGTTCTCGTCGACGACGCGGGGCGGATAGCCGCCGGGGGTCGCGACATAGATGGCGCAGAAGCCGCCGGCAAGCCCGCCCTTGCGCGCGCGCGGCGCGTCGATATGGCCCTTGCCGGTTCCCTCGACGAATTCGGCAACCGGGTCCGCGCCTTCGCGCGCATGATCCCAAAGCCTTGAAAGAACATCGTTATGGCCATCGAAAATCAGTTGCATCCGCCACTCCGGGGCAAGGGTTGAGAGCCGTCTGCGCCGGATTCCGGCGGCGGTCACGGACAAGGGTAGAGCCGATTCCACCACGCCTCGCAAGGCGCGTGGTAGCGGTCGCGGGTCTCATGCGGCGAAGGCAGGCCTGCCGCCGATCCAGGTGGCGGCGACCGAGAGGCTTGCATCCAGCGCGGCGAAATCGGCGTCGTGACCATGGGTCAGCCGTCCCTTGCGGCCGGTCATGCCGATGGCTTCGGCGGGATAGAGCGAGGCCATGCGCAAGGCTTCGTCGAGATCGAGACCGACGTGCCGGTGCATGAAGCGCACGCAGGCCATCATGTCGGTATCCGCGCCGGCGAGCGTTCCGTCGGCAAGCGTCAGCCGCCCGTCCTTGCGGAAGATTTCGCGGCCGTTAAGGCGGAAGCCGGTCATGTCGGTACCGAGCGGCGCCATGGCGTCGGTGACGAGGAAGATGCGGCCGGGCCCGCGCTTGGCGCGCAGCGCCACGCCGATGGCGGCGGGATCGACATGATATCCGTCGGCGATCAGGCCGGCATGGACATGGCCGAGATCCAGCACCGCGCCGACCAGTCCGGGCTCGCGATGGGAAAGCGGGCTCATGGCGTTGAAAAGATGGGTCGCCATCCGCGCGCCGGCCTCGATCGCCGCGGCGGCGGTGGCGTAGCCGGTGTCCGAATGGCCGAGGCTGACGATGACGCCGGCGGCGGCCAGAGCGGCGATCTGTTCATTGGTGACGTTTTCGGGTGCAAGCGTCATGAGCAGAACATCGAGTTGCGCGCAGGCGGCGACGGTCCGGTCGAGATCGGCCTGCTCCATCGGCCGGATGAATTGCGGATCATGGGCTCCCTTGCGGGCAAGCGACAGATGCGGCCCTTCCAGATGAAGCCCGAGAAAGCCCGGGACGCCGGAGCGACGGGCCTTCACGCCGGCGTCGATGGCGGCTTCGGTGACGTCGGGCGTGTCGGTGATCAGCGTCGGCAACAGCGCCGTGGTGCCGAAGCGGGCATGGGCGGCGCAAATGGCGCGGATGCCGTCGATGTCGGGGCGCTCGTTGAGCAGCACGCCGCCGCCGCCGTTGACCTGGAGATCGATGAAGCCGGGAACGAGCGAAAGCCCGGCCATGGCCACCGTCCGGGCGGCCGCCGGCACCTCACGCTCGCCGACGATGCCGGCGATCCTGCCGTCTTCGAACAGGAGGGCGCTGTCGTCGTGCCAGAGGTCGCCGTCGAAGATCCGGGCTCCGGTAATGGCGGTTAGGGCGTTCATCGGGTTTCCGTCACTTTCTTGAGATTGACCGGCTTGTCGGGATCAAGGCCGCGGCTGCGCGACCAGGATTCCACGAAGCCGTAGAAGGGAACGATCAGGGCCAGCGCGTCGGTGAGCGGGTGGCCGGTCGCCACGTAAGGCAGGCCGGCTGCGCGTTTTGCGCCATCGGCGGTGACGCAGGCGAAGGCGCCGCGTCCGGCGATCTCGTCGGCCATGGCGCGCACCGAAGCCTCGGCGGCGTCGCGCGCGGCAAGGGCGATGACCGGAAAAGCGGGGCCGACCAGCGCGACCGGGCCATGCAGCACCTCCGCCGACGAATAGGCCTCGGCGTGCATGCCGCAGGTTTCCTTGAACTTCAGCGCCGCCTCGCTGGCGATGGCGAGCGCCGGCCCGCGCCCGAGGACATAGAGCGATTGCGCGCCGGCCAGTCCCTCGGACAGGTTGCTCCAGTCGAGCGCGACGGCGCGGGCAAGGTGATCGGGAAGCGCTGCGACGGCGCGCGTCAGCGCGCTGTCGCCGGTCCATTCCGCCAGGATGGCGAGACCGGCGACGATGGAGTTCACATAGGACTTGGTCGCCGCGACGCTGATCTCCGGTCCGGCGTTCAGGTCGAGCGCGTGGGTGCAGGCGCTCGAAAGCGGCGAGGGGAGCGTATTGGTGAGCGCGATGGAAAGCGCGCCGCCCGCCGTGGCGCTTTCGGCCAGGGCGACGATGTCCGGGCTTTTCCCGGATTGCGAGATGGCGATCGCCGCGCCGCCCTCCAGTTTCAGGGGGGCGCCGTAAATGGACGCAAGCGACGGGCCGAGCGCGGCGACCGGCCGGCCGGCGGTCAGCGCGATGGCGTATCTCAGGAAGAGGGCGGCATGATCGGACGATCCGCGCGCCACGGTGACCAGGAAGCGCGGGTCATGCCTGCGTAATGCGCGGCCGGTGCCGGCGATGGCATCCGAGGCATTGGCCAGCAAGCGGGCGGCCGCCTCGGGAATCTCATCGATTTCACGGCGCATATCGGTCTGCATGATTTGCCTTTCGTCGGTTGGCGGCGTCCGTTGGCCGTCACGGGCCGGAGAGCGTCAGTTCGGCGACGAAGTCGTAGGCGTCGCCACGGTAGACCGAACGGGTGAACTCCACCACCCGGCCGGAACGAAGGTAGGAGACCCGTTCGATGGACAGACCGGCCGCGCCGACCGGAACATCCAGGATGGAGGCGTCGGGGTCCTTCATGTTGTAGGCGGAGATGCGCTGGACGGCGCGTACCGGCCGGCAGCCACGGCGCTCCAGCGTCGCATAGAGCGAACCCGTCACCTCCAGCGGGTCGGGCAGGAATTCCGCGGAGATACAGGCGCGTTCGATGGCGAGCGGCATGTCGCCGGCGATGCGCAGGCGCCCCAGCCGGGCGACCAGCGCGTCCGCCGGCAGGCCGAGCATCATCATCTCGTCCGGGGAGGGATGGCAGAGGTCGCGGTCGAGCCAGCGCGCGCGGGTGGCAAGGCCGCGTCGCGCCATGTCCTCGGTGAAGGAAGTGAGACGCGAGAGGGATTGCTCCACCTTGGCCACCGGCTTGACGACGAAGGTCCCCGACCCCTGGCGGCGCACCAGCAGTCCGTCCTTCACAAGGTCGTCGACAGCCTTGCGTACCGTGACGCGGCTGATATTGGCATAGCCGGCGAGATCGCGTTCGGGTGGCAGGGCGTCGCCATGATTGAGCTTTCCGGAACTGATCGCATCTTCCAGCGCCTGGCGCAGCTTGAGATAGAGCGGCCCGGGGCCGCCGGCCTGAAGGCTTTGCGGCGAGAGGATCGCCGCGAGCGTCCCGGTCATGCCTGTTCCCCCGTCCTGGCCTGCTTCCCCATCCGGTCGCGGAGGTGGCTGGCGGCCAGCGCCACGGCGCCGGCCAACGCATCGGCTTCGGGCTCGACAAGGATCGACCGATGCCGTTGTGCAAGCCATGGCGGATAGAGCGGCGCGAGGCCGCCGAGCAGGCAGAGACGCGGCGCGCCGCTCAGCGTCGCGATGGCGTCGAGCGATTCGTTGACCGCTGCGGCAGCCGCCTCGATGAGGGCGAGCGCGCAGGCGTCGCCCTTTCCGGCGTGCTCGAAGACCAGCGGCGCGAAGCGGCCGAAATCGCCGGGCTTCGACAGGCGGGCGAATTCGACGATGTGGCGCGGATCGTGCCGGAATTCCGCAAGTACGGCTTCGGTCGCGCTGCCTGGCGGATGGACGCGATCATGGGCCAGCAGCGCTTCCTGCAACAGGGCATGACCAAGCCGCGCGCCGCCGCCGAGATCGCCGACGACGAAACCCCAGCCGCCAACATAACGGGTGACGCCCTTGAGGCGGCCCATATAGATGGAGCCGGTGCCGAGGATCGCCACGGCTCCGTCGCCATCGCCGAGTGCGCCCTGCAAGGCGATCAGGCCGTCGGAATCGATATCCGTATGCCGGAAGGGCAGCCGGTCGCGCACATATCGGGTCAGGTCGCCGACATTGGTCCCGGCAAGGCCGAGGAAGGCCGAGGCGTCGGCGACGCCGTCCTCGTCGAGCCCGGCGTCGCGGAAGGCGGCGCGTGCGGCCTCGGTGATGGAGACGATGGCGCTGTTGGGGTCCGTCAGGATATTGGCCGCACCACTGCGCCCGCGCCCGAGGACGACGCCTTGCCGGTCGGCGACCGCCGCGCGGCAACTGGTGCCGCCACCATCGATGCCGAGGATGTGATGAGCCATGAGAACCTCCGGCGCTGACGATACCAAAAAAATACCAATAACCAAGAGGAAAGCTGACGGGCAATGCGGGCGAACCGTAGCCTGTTGATTAATAAAGATTAAAATATTTCGTATTGGGAAAATGAAACCGAAAGTTAATTTGCGGTAGACAATTGGTCTTTTTTTGGCATTAATTTATCCAAGGAGGAGCGAGGATGGCCACAGGCGAGACCGAGGGCAGGCACCGGAGCGCGGCGGGACTGGACGAGCTTCGCCCGGTCGACGTGCTGAAGGTGCTGGCAGACGCCCAGAAGGCGGCCGCGGCGGTGGTCGATGCAGCCCTTGCGGATATCGCGACGGCTGCGCGGCTTGCGGCGGACGCGCTTTCGGCGGGCGGGCGCCTCGTCTATGCCGGCGCCGGCAGTTCGGGCCTGATGGCAATGGCGGATGCGCTTGAGCTTCCCGGGACCTATGGTATCGCGCGCGAACGTATCGTTATCCTGCTTGCTGGCGGCATGGCGAGCCTTGAGGATCTGGCCGGCGGCTTCGAGGACGATCGGGCGCAAGGGGCGGCGGACGCCGAAGCGGCGGCGATCGGCGCGAAGGATTGCGTTGTCGTCGTCTCGGCCAGCGGTTCGACACCCTATGCGGTGGCGGTCGCCGAATATGGCCGGGCAAGAGGCGCGCGTCTTGTGGCGCTTGCCAATAACCCCGGCGCGCCGCTGTTTTCGGGCGCGGACGCGTCCATTGTGCTGGCGACGCCGCCGGAGGTGGTTTCCGGCTCGACGCGCATGGGGGCGGGCACGGCGCAGAAGATCGCCCTCAATCTGTTTTCCACGCTTGTCGGCATTCATCTCGGCCATGTCCATGACGGGCATATGGTCAATCTCAAGGCGGATAATATCAAGCTGAGGGGGCGGGCGGCGCGCATCGTCTCCGATATCGCCGGCGTCGATTTCGACGAGGCGGAACGCCTGCTTGCGCGCTCCGGCGGTTCGGTCAAGACGGCGGTGCTGCTGGCGGCGGGTGCGGCGGATTCGCGCGCTGCGGCGGCGGCGCTCGAACGGTCGGGGCAGAGCTTGCGCCGGGCCCTCGAAACATTCGGATAGGACGAACTCGATCGCGCATGCGCGCAAAAAAGGGGAGAAAGACATGACACGCAGCACAATCAGGGGCCTGCTTCTTGCCACGAGCGTTCTCGCCATGGCCGGAGCGGCGCAGGCCGAGGACGTGACGCTGACCGTCGAAAGCTGGCGCAACGACGACCTTTCCATCTGGCAGGAGAAGATCATTCCGGCCTTCGAGGCGAAGAACCCGGGCATCAAGGTGGTGTTCTCGCCATCGGCTCCGACCGAGTATAACGCCGCCCTGAACGCCAAGCTCGACGCGGGGTCGGCGGGCGACCTCATCACCTGCCGCCCCTTCGACGCCTCTCTGGAACTCTACAACAAGGGGCATCTGACCAGCCTCAACGATCTGCCGGGCATGGAGAACTTCTCCGATGTCGCCCGGTCCGCCTGGACGACGGACGATGGCGCGACCACCTTCTGCGTGCCGATGGCCTCGGTCATTCACGGCTTCATCTACAACAAGGACATCTTCGACGAACTGGGACTTGCGCCGCCGGCGACGGAAGACGAGTTCTTCGCGCTTCTCGACAAGATCAAGGCCGACGGCAATTACATCCCGATGGCCATGGGCACCAAGGACCTCTGGGAAGCCGCGACCATGGGTTACCAGAATATCGGCCCGACCTACTGGAAGGGCGAGGAGGGCCGCAAGGCGCTGATCGCCGGCACGCAGAAGCTGACGGATGAGGGCTGGGTCGAGCCGTTCCGCGTTCTCGCCAAGTGGAAGGACTATCTCGGCGATGGCTTCGAGGCGCAGACCTATCCCGACAGCCAGAACCTGTTCTCGCTCGGCCGCGCGGCGATCTTCCCGGCCGGATCCTGGGAAATCGGCCTGTTCAATACCCAGGCCCAGTTCAACATGGGCGCATTCCCGCCGCCGGTGAAGACGGCGGGCGACACCTGCTATATCTCCGACCACAACGATATCGGCATCGGCCTCAACGCCAAGAGCGCCAATGCGGATGCGGCGAAGACGTTCCTGTCCTTCGTGGCGTCGCCGGAATTCGCCGACATCTACGCCAATTCGCTGCCGGGCTTCTTCAGCCTGAACTCGACGGCGGTGAAGATGGAGGATCCGCTGGCGCAGGAGTTCGTCTCCTGGCGTGAAAAGTGCCAGCCGACGATCCGTTCGACCTACCAGATCCTGTCGCGCGGAACGCCGAATCTGGAAAACGAGACCTGGACGGAATCGGCCAACGTCATCAACGGCATCGATACGCCGGAAGAGGCGGCCAAGAAGCTCCAGGACGGACTCGACAGCTGGTACAAGCCGGCTGAGTAAGGCAAGCTCCTTGCCGTCTTTCGGCAGGCGCTTCCTTCGCCTGTCATCCTCCTCCCCGCCGGGGAGGAGGGCTGAAGCGGCCGCCCCGGCATAATCTTGCAGGCCGAGGTTCGCATGGACGGTCGCGGGCCGCGCGTACCGCGCGCGTTGCCATGGGCGACAGGCATGGGCGACAGGCAGGAACGGCAGGCATTGATGGACCGGACGGAGCAAGCAGGGCCATGAGCGACGCAACCCTCTTTCAGGATGCAGCCGGCGTGGCGAGACGGCCTCGCCGCTGGCATATCGCGGTGTTCCTGCTGCCGGCCGTTCTCGTCTATACGGCGGTGATGATCCTGCCGCTCGTCGAGACGCTGCGCCTGTCGCTGTTCAATACGGTGGACGGCCAGTCGACCTTCGTCGGCCTGGGCAACTTCAAGGTGCTGTTCGGGGATGCCCGCTGGGCTGCGGACTTCTGGAATGCGCTGAAGAACAACTTCATCTTCTTCGCCATCCACATGCTGGTGCAGAACCCGATCGGCGTGGCGCTCGCCGCCATGCTGTCGACACCGAAGCTGCGGTTTTCCGCCGTCTACCGCACCGCGATCTTCCTGCCGACGCTCCTGTCCTTCGTGATCGTCGGTTTCATCTGGAAGCTGATCCTCTCGCCGATCTGGGGCGTCTCGCCCTATCTGATGGATCTGGTCGGGCTGAAATCATTGTTTTCCCCCTGGCTCGGCAAGCCGGATTCGGCGCTGATCGCCGTGTCGCTGATCTCCGTGTGGCAATATGTGGGCATTCCGATGATGCTGATCTATGCCGCATTGCTCAACATTCCCGACGAGGTGATCGAGGCGGCCGAATGCGACGGCGTCACCGGCTGGAGCCAGTTCTGGAAGATCAAGCTGCCGCTGGTCCTGCCGGCCATCGGCATCATCTCGATCCTGACCTTCGTCGGCAATTTCAACGCCTTCGACCTCGTCTACACCGTGCAGGGCGCGCTTGCCGGGCCGGACAAGTCGACCGACATCCTCGGCACGCTGCTCTATCGCACCTTCTTCGGCTTCCAGCTCCAGCTCGGCGACCGCTCGATGGGCGCGACCATCGCCACGGTGATGTTCCTGATCATCCTCGCCGGCGTCGCCTTCTATCTCTTCGTCGTGCAGCGGCGTATCCGCCGCTACCAGTTCTGAGCCGGGAGAAGCTGGCATGTTGCCCAGGGCACGCATTTCGTTTTCACGCATGGCGCTGGTCCATCTGGCGCTCGTCGCCTATGCACTGGTCTCGCTCTTTCCGGTCTTCCTGACGCTGATCAATTCGGTGAAGAGCCGGAACGCGATCTTCCGCAATCCCATGCAATTGCCGACGGCGGAGACCTTCGACCTTGTCGGCTATGCGACGGTTCTCAAGCAGGGCGATTTCGCCAGCTATTTCCAGAACAGCATGATCGTCACCGTCGTTGCGATCGCGCTGGTGCTGCTGTTCGGCGCGATGGCCGCTTTCGCGCTGTCGGAATACCGCTTCCGCGGCAATTCGCTGATGGGGCTCTATCTTGCGCTCGGCATCATGATTCCCATCCGGCTCGGCACCGTGGCGATCCTCCAGGGTATGGTGGCGACCGGGCTCGTCAACACGCTGACGGCGCTGATCCTCGTCTATACGGCGCAGGGGATCCCGCTTGCGGTCTTCATCCTGTCGGAGTTCATGCGGACCGTTTCCGACGACCTCAAAAATGCCGGCCGCATCGACGGGCTTTCGGAATATGCGATCTTCTTCCGTCTCGTGCTGCCGCTGGTGCGCCCGGCCATGGCGACGGTCGCCGTCTTCACGATGATCCCGATCTGGAACGACCTGTGGTTCCCGCTGATTCTCGCACCCGGCGAGGCGACCAAGACGGTGACGCTCGGCGCACAGATGTTCATCGGCCAGTTCGTCACCAACTGGAACGCCGTGCTTGCGGCGCTGTCGCTGGCGATTCTGCCGGTTCTCGTCCTTTATCTCGCTTTCTCGCGGCAGCTCATCCGCGGCATTACTTCCGGAGCAGTGAAATGACCTTGACGGCATCCCCCATCCGCGTTCTTTCCGCGGGCCTTGGCAATATGGGGCGCAGCCATGCGCTCGCCTATCACGAGAACCCCGGCTTCGAGATCGCCGGGCTGGTCAACCGCTCGAAGGTCGCGCTTCCGGAAGCGCTGTCCGGCTACGAGATCCTGCCCTCCTTCAAGGAGGCGCTGAAGGCGTTGCAGCCGGAACTTTGCTCGATCAATACCTATTCCGACAGTCATGCGGACTATGCCGTCATGGCGATGGAGGCGGGCGCCCATGTCTTCGTGGAGAAGCCGCTGGCGACCACGGTGGCGGATGCGGAGCGCGTCGTCGCCTGCGCCCGCGCCAACGGCCGCAAGCTGGTGGTCGGCTATATCCTGCGCCATCATCCGTCCTGGATGCGTCTCATCGAGGAAGCCCGCAAGCTCGGCGGCCCCTATGTCTTCCGCATGAACCTGAACCAGCAGTCGAGCGGACCGACCTGGGCGACCCACAAGGCGCTGCTGGAAAGCACGCCGCCGATCGTCGACTGCGGCGTGCATTACCTCGACGTGATGTGCCAGATCACCGACGCGAAGGCCGTCGAGGTTCGCGGCATGGGGCTGCGCCTGTCCGACGAGATCGCGCCGCAGATGTATAATTACGGCCATTTGCAGGTTCTGTTCGCCGACGGTTCGCTCGGCTGGTACGAGGCCGCCTGGGGTCCGATGATCTCGGAAACCGCCTTTTTCGTGAAGGACGTCATGTCGCCGAAGGGATCGGTCTCCATCGTCATGGACCCGAACGCCCGGTCCGACGATATCGACACCCATACGAAGACCGCGGTCATCCGCCTGCACAGCGCCGAAACGGGACCGGACGGCGCTTTCGTGCGGCGGGACGAGGATCTCGTCATGGACGGGGAGCCGGGGCATCAGGAATTGTGCGACCGGGAGCAGGCCTTCGTGCTCAGGGCCATCCGCGAGGACCTCGATCTGTCGCGGCACATGGACGACGCCGTGCAGTCGCTGCGCATATGCCTGGCGGCGGACGAAAGCGTCCGCACCGGCCGGCCGGTCAAGCTCTAAGGGGACGTTTCGTGGGCTCTCTCACATTGAAATCCGTGCACAAAGCCTTCGGCTCGGTCGATGTCCTCAAGGGCATCGACCTGGAGGTGGAGGACGGGGAACTGGTCATCTTCGTCGGACCATCGGGCTGCGGGAAATCGACGTTGCTGCGCATCATCGCCGGCCTGGAGGATGCGACCTCGGGCGCCATCCTGATCGACGGCGCTGAGGTCTCGGCGGTGCCGCCCGCCAAACGCGGTATCGCCATGGTGTTCCAGTCCTATGCGCTCTATCCGCACCTGAATGTTCGCGACAACATGGGCCTCGGCCTCAAGCAGGCGGGCGCGTCGAAGGCGGAGGTCGCGACGCGGGTGAAGGCGGCGGCGGCGATGCTGTCGCTTGAGCCTTATCTGGACCGCCGGCCGGCCGAACTGTCCGGGGGGCAGCGCCAGCGTGTCGCCATCGGCCGCGCCATCGTGCGCGAGCCGAAGCTGTTCCTGTTCGACGAACCGCTGTCCAATCTCGATGCGGCGCTGCGCGTCAATACGCGGCTGGAGATCGCCCGGCTGCATCGGGACCTGAAGGCGACGATGATCTATGTCACGCACGATCAGGTGGAGGCGATGACGCTCGCCGACAAGATCGTCGTGCTCGACGGTGGCGTGATCCAGCAGATCGGCTCGCCGATGGAACTCTACAACCGGCCGGCCAATCTCTTCGTGGCGGGCTTCATCGGCTCGCCGAGCATGAATTTCATCGATGCGGAGCGTCTCGGCATTCAGGAGGCGAGGACGATCGGCATTCGCCCGGAGCATATCACGCTGTCGCGCCAGAGCGGCGAATGGGCGACGAATGTCGCGCATGTGGAACATCTCGGGGCCGACACGATCCTCTATCTCGAATCGGAAAAGGCCGGGATCGTCACGGTCCGGCTGTTCGGCGAGCATCACTATCACCCCGGCGAAGAGGTCTTCGCCACGCCGGCGGGCGAACAGATGCACCGCTTCGGCGCTGATGGACGAGCGATACGATGAGGCCCCTCATCATAAAATCGTGATGATCCGCCATTTCTTCACGCCTGTGTTTTCGGCGCGATTGTCAAAAGGCAGGATTTAACATACAGCCCTGTTTGTATGTTGCGATGAGGCCGGGCAAGGATCCGCCGCATCGGCCTGTTTTCAGCTTTGCGGCCCTTCTGGCCGAATTTCGACGATGGAAGATCCCATGCGTTTCACGAGACCCTTTTCGATTGCGACCCTTTGCGCCCTGATGATCCTGGCCGGCTGCAAGGAGGAACAGGCGCAGCAGGCAGACGCCGCCTTCCCGCCGCCGCAAGTGGCCGTCGTGACCGTAAAGGCCGAAGTGCTGCCGCTGACCAACGATCTGCCGGGACGTATCGCCGCCACCCGTACGGCGGAGGTCCGTCCGCGTGTTTCGGGCATCATCGTCGAGCGGGTGTTCGAGCAGGGCTCGATGGTTCAGCAGGGGGACGTGCTTTATCGGATCGATCCCAAGCCCTTCCAGGTGCAGGTAGACAGCGCCGAGGCGACGCTGCGCCGCGCCCAGGCAGTGCAGATGCAGGCAAGGCAGGCGGCCGACCGGCAGGAACAGCTCCGCAAGTCGAATGTCGCATCGGCCCAGCAATATGACGACGCTGTCGCCCAGCTCGCGCAGGCCGACGCCGACGTCGGCATTGCGGATGCCGGTCTTGCTTCCGCGCAGCTCAATCTCGAATACGCCAATGTGACGGCGCCGATCAGCGGCCGCATCGGCCGCGCGCTCATCACCGAGGGCGCGCTCGTCAGCGCCAGCGGCGAGAACATGGCGACGATCCAGCAACTCGATCCGGTCTATGCCGACTTCACCCAGCCGGCGACCGATCTCATGCGCCTGCGCAAGGCGCTGGAGGATGGCGCCCTCATCGACGACAGCAATGCGGCCGATGTGAAGCTTCTTCTCGACGACGGCACCACCTATGCCCATGACGGCAAGCTGCTCTTCTCCGAAGCCGCGGTCGACGCTTCGACCGGACAGGTGACGCTGCGCGGCGAGTTCCCCAATCCCGAGGGCGATCTTCTGCCGGGCATGTATGTGCGCGTGCTGATCGAACAGGGCGTGCAGAAGGATGCGATCCTCGTGCCGCAGCAGGCGGTTCAGCGCGACAGCTCCGGCAGGGCGCAGGTCTACGTCGTCAACGACGAAAACAAGACCAGCATCCGGCAGGTGACCGTCGGCCGGGCGGTCGACACGCGCTGGGTCGTCACCGACGGCCTGAAGAACGGGGAGAAGATCATCGTCGAGGGCTTCCAGAAGGTGCAGCCCGGCGGCGAGGTCGCTCCGGCCGAATGGACGCCTGCCGCAGAAGCGCTTTCGGGCGATCAGCCGGCCGAAGCCGCACCGGCCAAAACCGACGAGGCCGCCCCTTCTCCCGACGGGGACACGGCCGGAGACGGTTCGGATGCCGCGCCCGCAACGGAAGCGAAGTGAGGATCTGAACGATGCCCGGTTTTTTCATCGACAGGCCGATCTTTGCCTGGGTCGTCGCCATTTTCATCATGCTGGCCGGGGTCATCGCGATCCCGCTGCTGCCCGTTTCGCAATATCCGAATGTCGCGCCGCCGCAGATCTCGATCAACACCACCTATGCCGGCGCGTCCTCGCAGGACACCTATCAGAGCGTCACGCAACTCATCGAGAACGAGTTGAACGGCATCGAGGGGCTGCTCTATTTCGAATCGACCTCGTCGTCTTCCGGCTCGGTCGGCATCGACGTCACCTTCGCGCCGGGTACGGACGCCGGCCAGGCGGCCGTCGAGGTGCAGAACCGCGTGCGCCGCGTCGAGCCGCGCCTTCCCGACAGCGTCAAGCGTCAGGGCGTTCAGGTCGACGAGGCGGGCTCCGGCTTCCTGCTGATCGTGGCGCTGACCTCGCTTGACGGGTCGACGGACGCCATCGGCCTCGGCGATTACCTGAACCGCAACGTGCTCAGCGAGATCCAGCGCGTGCCGGGTGTCGGCCGCGCACAGGTCTTCGCCACCCAGCGCTCCATGCGCGTCTGGCTCGATCCCGACCGGATGCTCGGCCTCAACCTGACGGCCGCCGATGTGACGGCCGCAATCCAGGTGCAGAACGCGCAGATCGCCGCCGGCTCCATCGGCGCGCAGCCGAACCCGATCACCCAGCAGATCGCGGCGCCCGTCAATATCAAGGGCCAGCTCGGCACGCCGGAGGAATTCGGCGCCATCGTTCTGCGCGCCAATGCCGACGGCTCGGCCGTGCGGCTGCGCGACGTCGCCCGCATCGAGGTCGGCGGCGAAAGCTACAACTTCTCGACCCGCCTCAACGGCCGGCCCTCCGCGGCCATCGGCGTCCAGCTCGCCCCGACCGGCAACGCCATGGAAACCTCCGCCGCCATCAAGGAGCGGATGGACGAACTGTCGAAGTTCTTCCCGCCGGGCCTCGAATATTCGATCCCCTATGACACCTCTCCCTTCGTGAAGGTCTCGATCGAGAAAGTGCTGCACACGCTGCTCGAGGCGGTGGGGCTCGTCTTCCTCGTGATCTTCCTCTTCCTTCAGAACATCCGCTACACGGTGATCCCGACGATCGTCGTGCCGATCGCGCTGCTCGGGGCCTGCGCGGTGATGCTGGCGATGGGCTTCTCGATCAACGTGCTGACCATGTTCGCCATGGTGCTGGCCATCGGCATTCTCGTGGACGATGCGATCATCGTCGTCGAAAACGTCGAGCGCATCATGTCGGAGGAGGGGCTGCCGCCCAGGGAAGCCACCCGCAAGGCGATGAAGCAGATCACCGGCGCCGTCATCGGCATCACGCTGGTGCTGGCCTCGGTGTTCATTCCGATGGGTTTCTTTCCCGGCGCGGTCGGCGTCATCTACCAGCAGTTCTCGCTGACGATGGTCGTATCGATCCTGTTCTCGGCCTTCCTCGCGTTGTCGCTGACGCCGGCGCTTTGCGCCAGCTTCCTGAAGCAGGTGCCGAAGGGGCATCATCAGGTGAAGCGCGGCTTCTTCGGCTGGTTCAACCGCTCCTTCGACCGCACCTCGCACGGCTATTCCTCGACGGTCGGCTGGCTGGTGCACCGGATCGGCCGCGTCATGGTGATCTATGTGGCGCTTCTGGCCGGCCTCGGCTATCTGTTCATACAGCTTCCGTCCTCCTTCCTGCCGGATGAGGACCAGGGCTTCGTCATCGTGATGATGCAACTCCCCTCGGAGGCGACCGGCCACCGGACGGACGAGGTGATCGCCCAGACGGAGAAGATCTTCGGCCAGGAGGACGCGGTCAACACCATCGTCGCGATCAACGGCTTTTCCTTCTTCGGCAGCGGCCAGAACGCCGGCCTCGCCTTCGTCACGCTGCATGACTGGAGCACGCGCGGGCCGGACGATTCGGCGCAATCGATCGCCGGCCGGGCCACGATGGCCATGAGCCAGATCAAGGATGCGATCAGCTTCGCGCTGTCGCCGCCGCCGATCCAGGGCCTCGGCACGACGGGGGGCTTCTCCTTCCGCCTGCAGGACCGCGCCGGTCTTGGCGAGGCGGCGCTGGCCGCAGCGCGCGACCAGCTTATCGGCCTTGCCGCCGAGAGCCCCGTCCTGCTGGGCGTCCGCTTCGAAGGCATGCCGGACGCCGCCCAGCTCGATATCGTCATCGATCGCGAGAAGGCCAACACGTTCGGCGTGACCTTCGCCGATATCAATTCGACGATCTCGACCAATCTCGGCTCGACCTATGTGAACGACTTTCCGAATGCGGGCCGCATGCAGCGCGTGACGGTGCAGGCGGACGAGAACAAGCGCATGCAGGTTGCCGATCTCCTCAACCTCAACGTCCGCAACTCGAATGGCGGCATGGTTCCGCTGTCCGCCTTCGCGGTGGTGGAATGGGTCAAGGCGCCGACGCAGACCGTGGGCTACAACGGTTATCCCGCCGTCCGCATCAGCGGCGACACCAAGCCGGGCTTCTCCTCCGGCGACGCCATTGCGGAAATGGAGCGGCTGTTTGCGCAATTGCCGCCGGGCTTCGGCTACGAATGGACGGGGCAGTCGCTGCAGGAAATCCAGTCGGGCTCGCAAGCGCCGATCCTCATCGGCCTGTCGTGCCTGCTCGTCTTCCTGTGCCTTGCGGCCCTTTATGAAAGCTGGTCGATTCCGATCGCCGTCATCCTGGCGGTGCCGCTCGGGGTGATCGGCTCGGTGCTGTTCGTCATGCTGCGCGACATGTCGAACGACGTCTACTTCAAGGTCGGCCTGATCGCGATCATCGGCCTGTCGGCGAAGAACGCGATCCTGATCATCGAGTTCGCCAAGGAGCAGATGGCGGAGGGCAAGCCGCTGCTGGAGGCGGCCATCGAGGCCTGCCACCTGCGCTTCCGTCCGATCCTCATGACCTCGCTCGCCTTCACGCTCGGCGTTCTGCCGCTGGTGATCGCTTCGGGCGCAAGCTCGGGCAGCCAGCGGGCCATCGGCACCGGCGTCATGGGCGGGATGATCTCGGCGACGGTGCTTGCGGTGTTCTTCGTGCCGGTGTTCTTCGTCTTCGTGATGCGGTTGTTCGGTTACGGCAAGCGCAAGGAGACCGCCGAAAGCGCGCCGACCGCCGTGGAGTGACGCCATGCGTCGAAGCAAGGCGCGGGCCAGGGAAACCCGCCAGCAGATCCTGCTGGCGGCCGAGCGGGTCTTCTACGAGAAGGGCGTCGCCAATGCCTCCATGGAGGAGGTCGCGCGCGCGGCCGGCGTCACGCGGGGCGCCATCTACTGGCATTTCGCCAATCGCTCCGAATTGTTCATGGCTCTCTGCAATTCGGTGCCGCTGCCGCAGGAAGACCTTCTCGCCCGAGGACTGGAGGCTCCGGAAACCGATGCGCTGGCGCTGATGGAGCGGCTCGTCGGCGAATGGATCGAGCTTCTTTCCCGGGATGAGCAACGCCAGCGCATCCTGTCGATCCTGCTGCGCTGCGATTATGGCGGCGAATTCGCCGATGTCTGCACCCGCCAGCACGATATCGACGACCGTCATATGCTCGCGCTGGAAACGGTTTTTGCACGGGCCCTGGAGCAGGGGCGCATGAACCGGATCTGGACGCCGCAGTCGGCGGCGTCGACCCTGCGCTGGATGATCAAGGGGCTTTGCGCGGAATGGCTGCTGTTCGGCCGCCGCTTCGATATCGTGGCGGAAGGACGCGAAGGCGTCAGCCGGCTGTTCCGCAGCTTCGCGCTCGGCCAGATCCTTGAAAGCGATCGCGATGGGTGTCCCGGCGGACGTTGAGGGATACCATCATTGCGGATCCGGTGCGCTGTCCATGGCTCGGCAAGCCTCCTCCAGCCGCCCGATCCATTCCGCCCCGATCCGCCAGCGCTTGAGGACGTCGACGGGGTTTTCCGTGTCGATCCTGGAACAGATGCGATAGACCTCCAGCGTATCCGACGCCATGTCGCCGCGCTGATAGAAATACATCGCCGCGGCGTAGCGCGCCCGCCCGGACCATTCCGCCCCCGGCGGCGTCATGATGATCCGCCAGTTGCGGCGTGTCTGCGCATCCATGATCTCTACCTCAGGCCCGGCGGTGTGGCGCTGCGCCGCGCCAGCCGAAGGAACGGGCGCGGTACGATCTTCGCCCGTTTCATCATCTTCTGGTATTTCAATTCGCGCAGGGCGTAGATCTCCACCCAGAGATCGTCCTTGTAGAGCGAGCCATATGGGCGCTCGAGACTGGCGATCGCGATATTGCGCTTGGCGGTGGGGGACCAGATGCCGGCGGTGACGATGCCGGCCTCATGCTTACGGCGATGGTAGACCAATGCATGCTCCGCCGGAATATTTCCTTCGATTTCAAGGCCGACGAGGATGTTTTTAAGAGTTTGATTCCGCCGTGCCGCCAGGATCGCATTGCGGCCGTTGAAGTGCGGCTTGTCCGGATCGACCAGCCAGTCGAGGCCGATCTCGTCGGGCATGCGCACACGGTCGGCGCGAAGCGCGCCGTCGGCGGTGATGAAATCGCCATTGGCTACGATGAAGCCGGCCTCGATGCGAGCCTGGTTGAGCGCGTCATAGCCGATGGCGCGGATGCCGTGGGCCGCACCCGCCGTCCACAGCCGGTCCCAGAGCGAGAGCGCACGCGCGCGCGGCACGAACAGCTCGTAGCCGAGATCGCCGGTGAAGCCGGTGCGCGAGATCGTCACGCTGACGTCGTCATGGGGAAGCGTCGTGCTGTCGAAGGGCTTCAACTGCTGGACGTCCCCGAAGCCGGCTGCTGCAAGAACCGCGAAACTGGTGGGCCCCTGAAGGGCGAGGCCGGCGACGGCCTCGGTTTCCTCGCGGATATCGACGGAAAAGCCGAAGGCGCTGTCCAGAAGCCAGGGCAGGTGACGTTCCTGGCAGCACAGGCGGAAATCCGTCTCGCCGAGCCGGAACAGGGTGCCGTCGTCCAGCACATGGCCGTGGTCGTCGCACCAGGCGGTATAATGGACACGATTGACGGCGAGCCGGCGCACGTCGCGCAGCGTCAGCCGGTTGAGATAACGTTCGGCATCCGGGCCGGCGATGCGATATTTCACCATCGGCGAGATATCGAAAAGCGCTGCCGTCGAGCGGATGGCGAAATATTCCAGTTCCGGATCGGAAAGGGCGTGCGGCGCTTTGCAGCCGCTCCATGTGTACCATTCGTTGAGCGTATCCAGCGCGGCAAGACGGGCATGGAAAGGCGTTTCGAGGCGCGGTGTGAGAATATGGGTTTGCGCGGCGCGGCGTCCCTCGGCAAAGATCGTGGTCATGGCGTGGCTCCCGCGAGAATGTGGCGTGCGGCGTTCCAGCCGGGCAGGGCGGAAATGCCGCCGCCCGGATGCGCGCCGGCGCTGGCGAGATAAAGCCCCTCGACGGGTGTCGCGTAGCGGGAGGCGGCGTTGATCGGGCGGTTGACCAGAAGATGGTCGGCCTGAAGCTCGCCGTGGTGCCAGTGGCCGCCGGGCAGGTTGTATTCCCGTTCGATATCGACGGGCGTCATCAGGTCGGCGGCGGCGATGGACCAGCCGATGCCGGGCGCGTGCTGTTCGAGCGTGTCGAGAAGGATCTTCAGGAACGCCGGCTTTCCGCTCTCCCACCCCTGTTTCAGGCGGTAGGGGGCATATTGGACGAGCGCCGAAAGCGTGCAGCCGCCCGGCGGGGCCAGCGAAGGGTCGGCAAGGCTCGGGAAGGTGATCTCCATCACCGGATCGGGGGAGAATTCTCCATATTTCGCCGGGTTGAAGGCCGTTTCCACCTGCTCCATCGAGCGGACAAGCACGATGCGGCCGTGTCGCGCATCGGCGGGAAGGCCGGAGAAGGTCGGCAACCGGTCGAGCGCGAGGTCGAGCCTTGCGACATTGCCATGGCTGCGCAGATTGCGCATCGACCGGATGAAACCGGTGTCGCTTTCGGCGGGGTCGACCAGATCGAGGAAGGTCTTCTGCGGATGGATCGCCGAGACGATGACGGTGGCGGCGATTTCCGTTCCGTCCTCCGTCAAAACGCCGCTGGCGCGCCCCCGGTCGACAAGGACGCGTGCGACGGGCGTGTTGCAGCGGATCGTCACGCCGGCGTTTTCCGCCGCCCGCCGAAAGGCCGGGGCGAGCGCCGCCATTCCGCCTTCGGGAACGATCTGGCCGCCGGGCTTGCCGGATATCTCGCCCGTCAGGCGATAGTAGAGCCCGAGAAGCGATGTCGGCGAGCGGGGGCCGAGATGGATGCCGAGGGTCGCGTCGAAGGCCAGAAGCCCTTTCAGCCGGTCGTCGGCGAGATATTCGTCGGCCACGTCGGCGACATTCATCAGCAACATGCGCAGGAAGTCGCGCGCCTCTCCGCGCCCCTTGCGCAAAAGGCCGAGGCCGGCGGCGGCAAAGCCGGCGATGTCGCCGGGCGAAACCCCGTCGAGCCTTGGCGGTGGCCGGCGCAGGAAGCGCTTGAGCACGGCGGCCTGGAAGATCAGTTTCTTGCGCAGCCGGTAAAAGGCGTCGGCGTCGGCGGCGCTCACGCCCTCGACCTCCTCGCCATAGGCGCCGCGCAGGACCACCGCGCGTCCCGAACCGTCGAGGGCCGTCGTGGGGGCGAGGCTGCGGCCGACGGCCAGGTCGAGGCCGATATCCCGCGCGGCCTCGGCGTCCAGCCGGTTGAGGATATGGCCGAGGCCGGCGGAGCGGTAGCCGGGCGAAAATTCCCGGCCGACCAGCGCGCCGCCCGGTTCCGCCGCCGCTTCGAGAACGAGCACGCTGCGGCCGGCTTTCGCCAGTTTCGCAGCGGCGGCAAGCCCGTTGTGGCCGGCGCCGATGACGATGACGTCATAGGAAGATTGCAACGTGTCAGACGACTTCATGGGCTTTGCTCATCCGTTCGGTGGGACGCTTGAGATCGCGCAGGATCTCGATTGCCGCATTGCGGCCCGGCGCGCCCATGACCCCGCCGCCCGGATGGGTGGAGGAGCCGCACATGTAAAGGCCGGCGATGGGGCTGCGGTATTGCGCATAGCCGGGCACCGGCCGATTGAACAGCAACTGGTCGAACGTCAGTTCGCCCTGGAAGATATTGCCTTCCGTGATGCCGACCTCGCGTTCGATCTCGCGCGGGGTTCGCACCTCCATATGCACGATGCGGTCGCGGAAGCCGGGAGAATATTCGGCGATCTGGCTGACCACCGTTTCCGCGAAGGCGTCACGGTCGGCGTCCGTCCACTCGCGGCCTGCAAGTTTCGGCGGGCAATATTGCACGAAACAGCTCATGAAATGCTTGCCGGGGGACGTCATGGTCGGGTCGATGGTGGTCGGGATCATCATGTCGAGGAAGGGATCGGCCGACCAGCGCCCGGCCTTCCAGTCGTCATAGGCGCGTTCCATCCGTTCGACGGAATCGGTGAAATGCATGTCGCCGCGAATACAGGCCGAGCCCTCCGGCAGGGCGGGAAATTCCGGCAGGCTGTCGAGGGCGATATTCACCTTGCCGGAGGAGCCGCGCATCTTGAAATGCTTCACGCGGTGCACGAAGTCGCCCGGCAGGTCCTTTTCGGAAACGAGATCGAGGAAGGTCCGCTTCACATCGGCGTTGGACACGACGAGCGGCGCGCGCACTTCCTCTCCATCCTCCAGAACGACGCCGCTCGTCCGGCCGCCCCGCGACAGGATCCTGTCCACGGGGGCATCGGTGCGGATCGTGCCGCCGGAGGCCTCGAAGGAGCGGGCAAGCGCCTGCGTGACGGCGCCCATGCCGCCGCGCGCATAGCCCCAGGCGCCGACCGAACCGTCCACCTCGCCCATGTAATGATGCAGCAGCACATAGGCCGTGCCCGGCGACATCGGCCCCAGCGCCGTGCCGATGATGCCCGAGAGCGCCAGATAGGCCTTGATCACGTCGGTCTCGAAATATTCGTCGAGGAAATCGGCAATCGACATGGTCCAGAAGCGCAGCGTCTGCGCCATTTCCTGCGGGCCGAATTCGCCGAACTTGCGCGCCAGATAGAGCAGTTCGGAAATATCGCGCGGGCGGAAGCCGAAGGGGTCGGGGGCCGTCCGCATCAGCAGCGGCTGAATGAAACGGCATTGCCGGGTGACGTCGCGGGCGTAACGGTCGTAGGCTTCGGCGTCGCGCTTCGAATAGCGGGAAAACTCGCGGCGATGGCTGTCGTGGTCGCGGTAGGAGGCGAGATAGTCGCCATCGCGGGTGAAGACCGCGCCGCCCTCGTAGGCGATGACCTGGAGCCCGTGTTTCGGCAATTCGAGATCGCGCATGATCTCCGGCCGGAAGAGCGAGCAGACGTAGGAACAGTTCGAATAGAGGAAGCCGGGCGTCAGCTCCCGGCTCGTCGCCGCACCGCCGACCCAGCCGTTCTTTTCCAGAACCGCGACATTGAGGCCGGCGCGCTGGAGATAGCAGGCGGTCACCAGCCCATTATGTCCTCCGCCGACGATAATCGCGTCGAATTTCCGCATATCGATGCCTCCCTTGTTTCTAAAAGCTGCATCAAAAGCAAAACGTTGTCCAGTTATTCTGAATGATCGTTCAGCAAGGTTATTGCAATGGGCTGATTATCCGCTACAATTTTTTCAGGTATCGGAGCCGCAACGAGGCGGAAGGCGAAGGAAAGTCATGGCGACGGCGGGCAGACAGGATACGGCAGGGCAGCGGCGGGCCGTCGCGGCGCGCGCAGCCGCCTTCGGGTTCAAGCTGCGGAAGGTTCTTGACGGCCGGCCGTTTTCTTCCGCTTATCCCGGCGGCAGCGGGCCGGCCGGATCGGGATCCTGATCGCGATGCTGCGTGACCCTGACGGAAAGGCGGCGACGAAGATGCGGGCAGGCACGGCGGGCAAGGCTTCGATGAAGGCTGCGGAGCGGGTTTCGGGCGAGGGCGAAAAGCGCGGGCGCAAGGCTTCCAAGGAGACGCGGCGGCAGCAGCTCATCGAGGCGACGATCGATTCGCTTGCCAAGCGCGGCTATTCCGAGACCACACTTGCCGACGTCGCGGACGGAGCGGGGCTTTCGCGCGGCATCGTCAATTTTCATTTCGAGAGCAAGGAGAACCTGCTCGTCGCCACGCTGCAATATATGGCGGAGGAATATGCGGACCATTGGGGCGGCGCGCTGGAGCGGGTCGGTCCTTCCGCCGCAAGCCGCCTCTGGGCGCTGGTGCAGGCCGATTTCGACCGCCGTATCTGCACGAAACGCAAGCTTGCCGCCTGGTGCGCCTTCTGGGGCGAGGCGAAATCCCGGCCAACCTATCAGGCGCTATGCGGTGCACGCGACGTGAAATATCAGGAGACGGTGATCCAGCTTTGCGCTGAACTGAAGGCGGAGGGCGGATACAGCTATGCGCCGGAGCCGATGGCGATCTCGCTTTGCGCCCTGCTCGAAGGTCTCTGGCTTCGCCTGATGATGGGGGACGGGACCACGCGCGAGAAGGCGCTGGAGGCGGCCATCGAGTTTGTCGTCAATATTTTTCCGAGGCATCTGACGCGGCAAGGACCCGCCGCGCCCTAGACCGGGTCTGCACAAGAGGAGGAGAACGGCATGACAAGAGCAATCATCGCAAGACGTTTCACGATGGCGGCGTTGACCGCGCTCCTTTCACTGGGGACCGCCCTTCCGGTCCTTGCCGACGATACGCTGACCGTGTTCGACTGGTCGGGCTACGAGGACCCGGCGTTCCACCCGGCCTATACGGAAAAGCATGGCGGCTCGCCGGATTTCAGCTTTTTCGGCGATGAGGAGGAAGCATTCCAGAAATTGCGCTCCGGCTTCAAGGCGGACCTTGCGCACCCCTGCTCGCAGAGCGTCGTCAAATGGCGCGAGGCGGGATTGCTGGAGCCGCTGGATACATCGAAGCTTACCCATTGGGCTGATGTCCTGCCGAGCATTTCCGGCATGAAGAACCTGATGACCTCGGAGGACGGAACGGCCTGGTTCCTGCCGTTCGAGTGGGGCAATACCGTGCTGACCTATCGCACCGATACCGTGCAGCCCGAAGAGGTGACCTCGCTCAAGGCCTTCGCGGACCCGAAGTTCAAGGACCGGGTGTCGATCGGCGACAATGTGGACGACGCCTATGCGCTGGCGAGCCTGGCGATCGGGCTCAAGGACTGGGCGCAGATGACCGATGCGCAATTTGCCGAAGCGTCGGATTTCCTGCGTGCCGTGCACAAGAACGTGCGGCTCTACTGGACGGACAACACCGATCTCAGCCAGGCGATGGGCAGCGGCGAGGTCGATCTGGCCTGGGCGTGGAACGAGACCGCCACCACGCTTCAGGCCGACGATATCCCGGTGGCCATGAACAAGGGCACGACGGAGGGGCTTTCAACCTGGGTCTGCGGCTATGTGCGGCTGAAGGACGGGGAGGGCAGCGAGGCGCTCGCCTATGACTATCTCAACGCCATCACCGACCCGGAAGCCGCCGCCTATATGGTGGAAAGCTGGGGCTACGGCCATTCCAACGCCAAGGGCATGGCCGCCGTCGCACCGGAGATTCTCGCCGAAAAAGGCTATGACGATGTCGACGCCTTTGTCGCCAACACGCTGTTCCAGTCGCCCATGCCGATAGAACTGCGCCAGAAGATGATCGCGGAGTTCGAGAAGATCAAGGCGGGGTACTGACAGGCGGCGCGGCCACCTTTCTCCGATATCCCTTCGCCCTTGCGGGCCGTCTTCTCCTCCGGCGGGGAGAAGGCGGCCTTCACACTCTTGAGACGGGCGGATCTTCCGCCAGAAGGACGAAGGCGTCGGGATCGTAGGCAAGCCGGATTTCCGCCCCGATGGGCAGGTCGTCCGCGCCGTAGCTATTGGTTTCCACCATCGACAGGGGGGCTTCCAGCCCCTCCACGCCGACGGACAGATGGGTGACTTCACCGAAATAGGCGCGGTTCTCGAGGCGGCCGGAAAGTTCGTGCGGGGCGCGCTCGTCGTCCCACAGCAACCGTAGCCGCTCGGGACGGATACCGAGGGTCACGCGGCCGTCGGCGGCGGTGAACCCCGGCGGCTTGCCGAGGTTGACGGCGCCGAAGCGGGCGGCGTCGACGGAGACGGTGCCGGCCTGTTCGCCGAGAATCCGGCCGCTCAGGAAGTTCATGCCGCCGAGGAAGTCGGCGACCTTGCGGGTGCGCGGATGCTGGTAGATTTCCTTCGGTGTCGCGACCTGGGCGATTTTTCCGCCGAACATCACCGCGATGCGGTCCGACAGCGCCAGCGCCTCGTATTGATCGTGGGTGACGAGAATGAAGGTGATGCCGACGGCCTTCTGCAATTGGCGCAATTCCACCTGCATCTCCTCGCGCAGTTTCTTGTCGAGCGCCGACAGGGGCTCGTCGAGAAGCAGCACCTTCGGCCGCATGACGAGCGCGCGGGCCAGCGCCACGCGCTGGCGCTGGCCGCCCGACAATTCGTGCGCCTGGCGTTTTCCAAGGCCCGCGAGGCGCACCTGTTCGAGTGCATCCCCCACCCGCCTTGCCTCGTCTTCCCGCGAAAGCCGCAGCCGTTTCAGGCCGTAGGCGACGTTTTCGGCGACGTCGAGATGAGGGAAGATGGCGTAGCTCTGGAACACCATATTGGTCGGGCGGCGGTTCGGCGGCAGCATGACCGACGGTACGCCGTCGATATGGATCTCGCCGCTCGTCGGCGTCTCGAAGCCGGCGATGGATCGCAGCAGCGTGGTCTTGCCGCAGCCGGAAGGGCCGAGCAGCGAAAAGAATTCGCCTTCGCCGATGGTCAGGGAGACGGCGTCCAGCGCCTTGTAGATGCCGTAGAACTTCGACACGGCGTCGATGCGGATCATGGTGCGATCGGTCATTCAGGCCTCCTGGGGCGGCGCGGACGCCATGCGCGTGCGCCGTTCGGCGCGCCGGCGCAGGGTTTCGGCGAGCGTAAGCATGACAATGGACAGGACGATCATGATGGTGCCGAGCGCCAGCACGGCGGGCAGTTTCGCCGGAAAGCGCAACTGGCCCCAGATATAGAGCGGCAAGGTCGGCGATGTGCCGGCAAGGAAGAAGGCCAGGATGAATTCATCCAGCGAAATAGTGAAGGTGACGAGCAGGCTGGAGACGATGGCCGGCGCCACGACCGGCAGCGTGACACGGCGGAAGGTGCCGAACGCCGTCTCGCCGAGATCGTAGGAGGCTTCCTCCAGGCTGCGGTCGAAGCCCTCGAAGCCGGAAACGAGCACGGACATGGCGTAGGGCACGCAAAAGACCGTCTGGCCGAGGATCACGGTGATCAGCGACAGTTCCAGGCCGATCGCCAGCACGATCATCAGCAGCGAGACCGCGACGATGATTTCCGGCAGGAACAGCGGCGACATGATGAGGCCGGCGGCGGCCTTCTGGCCCCGGAAGCGGTAGCGCGTGATGGCGCGGGCGGCGCAGATGCCGAGGACGGTGGACAGCAAGGCGACGCAGACGCCGACGACAAGGCTGTTGCGCGCCGCCTCCAGCATGGCGGTGTTGCCGGCAAGCGAAGCGTACCATTTGGTGGTGAAGCCCGTCAGGGGAAAGGTCGTCGTCGCGGCATCGTTGAAGGAAAAGACCGGCAGCAGCAGGATCGGCAGATAGAGGAAGAGGAAATAGACCGCCATATAGGCCGGCAGCCAGGGCAGGAAACGCAGGCGTTGCGTCAGGAAACTCATTTCATCCTCCCCAAGGCGAAGCGCAACGCCAGCACCACGGCCGCGGCGGACAGCGAGACGAGCACCATGGTGGTGACGGAAAGGGCCGCGCCGAGCGGCCAGTTTGCCGCCTTGCCGAATTGCGCCTGGATGGCGTTGGCGATCATCATGCCGTCCTTGCCGCCGACGAGGCGCGGCGTCACATAGTCGCCGACCGTCGGGATCATGACGATCAGGAAGGCCGAGATGACGCCGGGTAGCGACAGGGGCAGCGTGATGCGCAAGAAGGCGCGCAGGCGGCTGTCGCCGAGGTCGCGCGCCGCCTCGATCAGGCTGCGGTCGATCTTCTGTAGCGAAACGTAGATCGGCAGGATGGCGAAGGCCGCCCAGCTATGGACCAGCGTGATGACGACGGCGTTCGAATTGTAGAGAAGCGAGGTGAGCGGCGCGTCGATGACGCCGAGATTGATCAGCCCGGTGTTCAGCACGCCGCCATAACCGAGGATGACCTTCCACGACATGACGCGCAGCAGGTAGCTCGTCCAGCAGGGAATGGTGACGAGAAACAGCCAGAGGTTCCTGTGCACGCCGCCGTGGAACGAGATGAACCAGGCGACGGGATAGGAAAAGACCACGGTCGCGACGCTGACGGCGAGGGAAATCCATAGGGAGCGCAGGAAGAGATCGCGATAGATCGGCTCGCTCAGCGCCTGGCGGTAATTCTCCAGCGTGAAGGTGCGGTCGATCTCCAGATAATCCTGCGTCCAGAAGCTGTAGGTGACGACGACCAGCACCGGCAACAGCAGCAGCGCCAGCGCGTAGAGGAAGGTCGGCGAGATCATGGCGAGGCCGCGCGCTTCCTCGCTGCGCCTCCAGGCCCGCCGGCCTGGCCGGTCGGGGGACGTTTCGGCGGCAAGCGCCGTCGCCGTCATCCGCGCTGCCTCCGGCAGCGGCGACAATCGTACACTATGAGGCAGGGTCTTCCCATCGTGACGCCTTTCCGGCTTGTCTGTTCCCGTTTTTGCAGCATGGACCGGAAACCCCGTTGAAATCAAGCGTTATTTCTGCAATATTGACTGAACGGACATTCAATATAAATGAAAAATTCAATGTTTATCAAATGATTGTCCTGATATTATTTTGTTTTATGGAGGTTCGAAATGGCTGCGCAGCCGATGACGTCGGAAGAGGGACGGGGTGCCGGCGACGGGGCGGACGATGCTGTCATGCGGCTGGCCGAGCGGCATCTCGTGCAACCCTGGCCGGTGTCCGGCTCCATCGGCGCGGAAGCGCGCGGGCGGCTCGACGCGGGCGACGGCATCTATGTGACCGATGCGGAAGGCCGGCGGCTCATCGACGGGCCGGCGGGGATGTGGTGTGTCAATGCCGGCCATCGCAACCGCGCGCTTGCCGAGGCGATGGCCGGGCAGGCGATGGCGCTCTCCTATAATTCGCCCTGGTACACGACGAACGCGCCATCGGCGCAGCTTTCGGCGCGGCTTGCCGGCCATGCTCCGAACGGGCTCGATCATGCCTTCTACACGACCGGCGGTTCCTCCGCCGTCGAGACGGCGCTGCGCTTCGCCCAGTTCGCCAACAATGTGAAGGGGCGGCCGGAGAAGAAGCTGATCGTCTCGCGTCAGGGCGGTTATCACGGCTCGACCTATCTTGCCGCCTCGCTCAATGGCCGGCCGCGCGATCACGACTGGATGGACAGCGCCGCCGACCTGGTGGTCAAGCTGACGTGCCCGGATCCGTTCCGCCGGCCGGCCGGAATGAGCGTCGGCCAGTTCTGCGACGTCCTCGTGGAGGAGTTCCGGCAGGTGATCGAGGACAGGGGAGCGGATCGCATCGCCGCCTTCATCGCCGAGCCGGTGATGGCGTCGGGCGGCGTCATCGTGCCGCCGGAAGGCTATCTCCTGCGCATGGGGCAACTTTGCCGGGACAACGACATCCTCTTCATCGCCGACGAGGTGGTCACGGCCTTCGGCCGCCTCGGCCATGTCTTCGCCTCGAAGGAGGTCTTCGGCATCGAGCCGGACATGATCACCTTCGCCAAGGGGGTGACGTCCGGCTATTTCCCGCTCGGCGGGGTGATGATCGCCGGCCGGTTGTTCGAGGAGCTTCGCCGCTCCAACCATTCCGATGCGATGTTCGCCCACGGGCTGACCTATTCCAGTCATCCGGTCGGCTGCGCGGTGGCCCTGAAGAACCTCGATCTGCTGGAAGAGGGATTGCTCGACCACGCGCGCGCGATTTCCGGCCATTTCCAGAACAGCCTCAAGGCGCTGGAGGAACTTCCGCTGGTCGGCGAGGTGCGCGGCCTCGGTCTGATGGCCTGTGTCGAATGCGTCGCCGACCACGAGAGCCGGAACCCGCTGACGCTCGACATCGAGGTGGGCAAGCGCATCGACCGGCATTGCCAGGAACTGGGTCTTCTCGTGCGTCCGCTCATCCATATGTGCGTGATGTCGCCGCCCCTGACCATTTCGCTTGCGCAGATCGACGAGATGGTCGCCATCCTGCGCCGGGGCATCGAACTGACGATGGACGATCTGGTGCGCGAAGGGCTCTGGAAGGGCTGACCGCCGGTAAAGGAGGGTGCAAACGGGGCGCCGCGAAGGCGTCCCCGTCCCGTTCCGGTCAGGGCTGGTCGCCCTTCGCCATGTGGGCGTTTATGGCCGCCATCTCGGTTTCGCCCGGGGCTTCATCCAGCGTCACGACCGGCAGGGCCTTGCGCAGATGGTCGTGGTGGGTGCGCACGCCATATTCGAGATCGGAGAGGTAGAAGCCGGCGAAAGCGTCGGAGGTCATCGCCTCGTTCGACCAGATCGTCAGTTGCACGTCCTCGGCCTGCGTGTCGCGATCGATGCGGCAGGCGAGATAGCGGGCGAGCCTGTGGGCGCGGGTCTCCTCGCGTCGGCGATAGATGCCGCCGCGCAGCAGCGTGCGGCCGACCCCCAGCGGAAATTCCTGATAGAACTGCACCGTCTCCGGCGTGACGGCGATCACCGCGTTCGGAAAGATCCCGAAATAGATCCATGCCTTGCGCAGGGGAGCGGGAAGGTCGGGGTTTTCCGGCGAGATATTGACATAGTGGCGCACGCTCCAGCGGCGGCCGGCATGCGGATTGTAGGTGGCGAAGGAGCGGCACAATCCGTCGACGAAGGGCTCGTCGTAATAGGTCGAGCCGTAGAGATCCTGCAACGCGGGGTGCGCCATGGCGACATGGTAGCCCTCGTTGTCGACGTCGCGGACCGATTTCCAGTTGACGGGCGTCTCCTGCGTCCACATTCCGCCGGCCGGCACCATGTCGGCGGAGCGGTAATGGGCCAGTTCGGCCTCGAACGGCTTCATCAGTTCCGCCACGGAGGGTTGCGGGCCGGGTGCGAAACGGATGAAGACGAAACCCTGCCAGATTTCGCATTCGAGCGGCTTCAGCGCGAATTCCTGCTTGTCGAGGGGCGGGAAGCTTTGCGGCCGGGCGGCGCCGCGCAGCGTGCCGTCGAGATTGTAGACCCAGCCGTGGAAGGGACAGACGAGCGCGTTGCGGCAATGCCCGCTCTCGTCGGCGACGAGCCGGGAGCCGCGGTGGCGACAGATATTGTGGAAGGCGCGGATGTCGCCGTCCTGCGTGCGCAGCACCAGCGCCCGCTCCCCGATGACGTCCATCGTGCGGTAATCGCCTGGCTCCGCAACGTCGGAAACATGGCAGGCGATCTGCCAGTGCTCGCGGAAGACATGCTGCTTCTCAAGCTCCAGAAGGGCCGGGCTGTGGTAGCACCAGCCGGGAAGGCCGCTGCGGTCCCAATCTTCCGGAACGCGGATATCGCGCATCATCTCATTCATGCCGTTCCCCATTATTTGCTGAACGTTCATTCAATATAACCATAAATTTCCTTCGAAAGGAACCGCTTGAACCGGTGGTTTTCAACGGTCGTCGAAGGGAGGCGGGCTGTGGTGACACAATGTCGATAGTTTCGGGCCCTGCCTGCCTGTCCCTCTTCGCCGCAAACGCGAGCCGCTTCGGGAATCGATTCAGGAAAAGCGGCCATCCGCCTGACTTCATGCAGCTTGTCGCCGGGACTGGCGTGTCCCGGGCCGGCCTGCTAGAGCGGTTCTGGTTTTCACAGAATTGGCAAAATCGGTTTATCTCTTTGTTTTAGCCGCATTTGCGGACGCAAAACCGCTTCACATTCTCGCTGGAAATGTTCCAGCTCTGGTCGATGCAACCATCGGAGCCCGCCGTGCAGGATATCACAAGCCTTTCCGCCCGCGATCTTTCCGAAGCCGTCGCCACGCGCCGGCTTTCATGCCTTCGGATCATGGAGGCCTTCCTGGGGCGGATCGCGGCGATCAATCCCCGCATCAACGCCATCGTCAACCTGCGTCCGGCCGAGGAGCTGCTGGCCGCCGCGCGGGGGGCGGATGCGGAGCTTGCGGCGGGAAACCGGCGCGGCTGGCTGCATGGTCTTCCCTTCGCGGTGAAGGATCTTTCCGAGGCGGCCGGACTGCCGTGTTCTTTCGGGTCCGCCAATTATGCGGATTTCGTGCCGGATTACGACGATATCCAGGTGGAGCGTATCCGCGCGGCGGGGGCGATCCTTATCGGCAAGACCAATACGCCCGAAATGGGGCTCGGGTCGCACAGCTACAATCCGGTGTTCGGGGTGACGCGCAATCCCTACGATCCGTCCCGGAGCGCGGGAGGCTCATCGGGCGGAGCGGCGGCGGCGCTGGCGGCGCGCCTGCTTCCCGTCGCCGACGGCAGCGACATGATGGGGTCGCTGCGCAACCCGGCGGCCTTCAACAACGTCGTCGGATTCCGGCCGTCCTTCGGGCGCGTTCCGGCGCTCGGCAATGAGCTTTTCCTCAACCAGCTTGCCGTCAACGGGCCGATGGGCCGCTCGGTCGGCGATGTCGCCGCTCTTCTCGCCACGCAGGCGGGCCATGACCCGCGCGATCCGTTGTCGGTTTCCGGGGACGGACTCGTCTTCGCTCCGGAGCGGGATTTCGCCGGCGCGCGGATCGGCTGGCTCGGTGATTTCGACGGCTATCTCGCCGTCGAGCCGGGTGTGCTGGACCTCTGCCGGGCCTCGCTCGACGTTTTCCGCCGGCTGGGTTGCGCGGTTTCCGACAGCGGTTCCGGCTTCGATATGGACCGCCTCTGGCGCGCCTGGCTGGCGCTGCGGCACGCGCTCGTCGCCGGCGCGCAGGCGGCGGATTACGACGATCGCGAGCGGCGCGCGCGGATGAAGCCGGAGCTGATCTGGGAAATCGAGAACGGCCGGACCCTGACCGCGGCGGACGTCTACGCGGCATCGCGGGTGCGCAGCGACTGGTATCGTCATATCCTTGCGCTCTTCGCGCGCTTCGATTTCCTGGTGCTGCCGGCCGCACAGGTGTTTCCTTTCGACGCCGGGATCGACTGGCCGAAAACCATCGCCGGCCGGGCCATGGATACCTATCATCGCTGGATGGAAGTGGTGATCGGGCCGACGCTCGCGGGCCTGCCGGTCGCCGCCATGCCGGCGGGTTTCGGCGCTTGCGGCCTGCCGGCGGGCATCCAGATCATCGGCCCGCCGCAAGCCGACGGGGCCGTGCTGGCGCTTGCAGCCGCCTATGAAAAGGCGACCGACTTCCTCTCGCGACAGCCCGATTTGTAGCGATATTGTGGTCCGGACATGTCAGCGCCCCATTCGGATGACAGGGGGAGATGCCGGCTGCCGGGGAAAGCGCGCCGGTGTCCCGTTCGGATCGTGAGGCGTCGTAAAGGAATTGCTTACCATATTTCGTCATTCTCTTGCCGTCCGGCGGGTGGCCGGGGCGCGTAAGCCCGAAGCCTGTCGCCGGGGCCATGGTCCTGGGAAACGGTCTTCCGGGGCTGCGTCGAGTAACGAGTATCGGGTAACGAGTATCATGGCGTCTTTTCACGATTCATCGCGTCTTGCGATCCAGTCCCGCCGTGGGCGTTCCGGCGGAATCCTCCTCGGCGCACTCCTGGCCTGCGGCGTCATCGCCGGTTCGGCCTGGGCCGTCGTCTCGACTTTCGAAGCGTTGCAGCAGGCGGCATCGGCGTTGGCGACGGAGTATAAGGCTCCTGTCGCCCTGTCGGCTGGAACTGCCGGCGCGGGCGACGAGACCCGGATCGTCCGGATCGCCAAATTCTCACGGCTCTCGCCACCCAGTGAAAGCGAACAGCGCCAGAGTCAGCTGACGGCGGAGGCAATCCAGGTCTCGCACCAGCGCGGAATCGCCATCCGGCTCGCCGCCGCCGTCAAGCGCGAGAAGGCCAAGGCGGAGCGGATCGAGCGCGCCATCGCCCGCGCCGAACGTTCGGTCATCGAGGAGCGCGCGATCTCCGGCGAACCTGCTCTGCTGACCGCGCTTGCCGAACCTGTTTCGGCCCGCGAAGACGTCGGAGCCCGGCCCTTCGATTCGGTGATGGCGAAGCCTGAAACATCCGAGGAAATGATCCTCGGCCATATTCCGCTGCCGGAAACAAGGCCGGCGCTGGAAGCCGTGGTCGTCGAGGAAAAGCCCGCCAGGGCGAAACCCGCGACGCAATCCGCCGCCCGTTCCTCCAAGCCGAAGACCGAAGACGTCGCCTATGCAAAGCCGGACCGCACGTTGTTCGGAACGCTTTTCGGCGGTGGCCGCAACGGGGATTCGAGTGCCGGCGGCTGGCCCGGAAAGGGCACCAAGATCGCGATCTACGACGTTTCCGGCGCGACCGTCCATATGCCCGACGGCACGAAGCTGCGCGCCCATTCCGGGATCGGCAAGATGCGCGACAATCCGAAATACTCCCACGTGAAGATGAAGGGGCCGACGCCGGCGGGCATCTATCGGCTGCGGATGCGCGAACGGCGTTTCCATGGCGTCGAGGCGATCCGTATGCTTTCCATCGACGGGCGTGATCCGCAGAACCGCACGGGACTTCTGACGCACACCAATCTCCTGCGCGGCCAGATCGGCTCGCACGGCTGCGTCGCCTTCCAGAACTACGAGCCGTTCCTCAACGCCTTCAAGCGCGGCCATGTCGATACGCTGGTCGTCGTGCCGCAGATGCCGAACTCGCGCACGCAGATCGCCGCGCTCTACCGCAAGGCGGCGTGAGGCGCCGGGTCAGGCCTTTTCGACGAAGCCGTCGAGAACGCGTTTCTGGCCGGCGCGGTCGAAGTCGATGGTCAGCTTGTTGCCTTCGATGGCGGCGATGTTGCCGTTGCCGAACTTCAGGTGGAACACACGGTCGCCGATCGAGAAGCGCGACGCTTCGCTGGTTGTCGAGCGGGCGACCAGTTCGCCCTCGATGACGCGCGATCGCGGGCCGGATTCGCCATAGCCGATGCGCTCCACCGCATGGCCGGAGCGGGTGCCCCAGTTGTCGCGGGTGGCGTCGTTGCGGTTTGCCTGCGCGCGCCGCCAGCCGGGGGTGGAATAGGCGTTCTGGAAGGGCTCCTGCTTGTCGAAGCGTGACTGGCCGTATCCGCGGCCGTATCCGCCATAGGTCTGCTCCATTTCGGCCACCTCGACATGCGCTTCCGGCAATTCCTCGAGGAAGCGGGACGGCAGGGTGGATTGCCAGAGGCCGTGGATGCGGCGGTTGGAAACGAACCAGATGTGGCAGTGGCGCTTGGCGCGGGTGAGGCCGACATAGGCGAGGCGGCGCTCTTCCTCCAGGCCGGACCGGCCGCCCTCGTCGAGGGCGCGCTGGTGCGGGAACAGGCCTTCCTCCCAGCCCGGCAGGAAGACGGTGTCGAACTCCAGCCCCTTGGCGGAATGCAGCGTCATGATCGAGACGGCGTCGAGGTTCTCGTTCTGCTCCGTGTCCATGACGAGGGAGACATGCTCCAGGAAGCCGCGCATCGATTCGAAGGCTTCCATCGAGCGGATCAGTTCCTTGAGGTTTTCCAGCCGTCCCGGCGCTTCGGCGGATTTGTCCGCCTGCCACATGGCGGTGTAGCCGCTTTCGTCGAGGATCTGCTCGGCAAGCTCGGTGTGCGGCGTATTTTCCAGAAGGTTTTGCCAGCGCCGGAAATCCGCCACCACGTCGGACAACGCCTTGCGCGCGCGCGGCTTCAGTTCGTCCGTCTCGACGATCTCCGCGGCGGCGGCCAGCATGGGGATATCGCGGGCGCGGGCATAATCGTGCAGATTGCGCACCGTCGTATCGCCGAGGCCGCGTTTCGGCGTGTTGACGATCCGTTCGAAGGCGAGGTCGTCGGCCGGCTGGCAGACGAGCCGAAAATAGGCCATGGCGTCGCGGATTTCCAGCCGCTCATAAAAGCGCGGGCCGCCGATGACGCGATAGTTGAGGCCGAGCGTGACGAAGCGGTCTTCGAACTCGCGCATCTGGAAGGAGGCGCGCACGAGGATCGCCATGTCGTTGAGCTTGTGCTGCCGGCGCTGGTGCTGTTCGATCTCCTCGCCGATGGCGCGGGCCTCTTCTTCCGAATCCCAGGCGGCATGCACCATCACCTTGCCGTCTTCCGGGTCGAGGTGATCGGTGAACAGCGTCTTGCCGAGCCGGTCCTCGTTATGGCTGATGAGATGACCGGCCGCGCCGAGGATATGCGCGGTGGAGCGGTAATTGCGCTCCAGCTTGATCACTTTCGCGCCCGGAAAATCCTTTTCGAAGCGCAGGATATTATCCACCTCCGCGCCGCGCCAGCCATAGATCGACTGGTCGTCGTCGCCGACGCAGCACAGGTTCACGCCCGCCGCCGCGCCGCCGGGAGCCGTCGTCCCGGTTTGCCGCGGCCGCTGGGCAAGCAGGCGCAGCCACATGTATTGCGCGGTGTTGGTGTCCTGATACTCGTCGACGAGGATGTAGCGGAACTTCCGGTGGTATTCGGCCAGGACATCCGGATTGGCGCGCAACAGGCGGATCGGATGCAGCAGCAGGTCGCCGAAATCGCAGGCGTTCAGCGTCTTCAGCCGGTTCTGATAGGCGGTATAGAGTTCGCGGCCCTTGCCGTTGGCGAAGGCGCGGGCGTCGCCTTCCGGAACCTGCGCCGGATCGAGCCCCTTGTTCTTCCAGGTGTCGATCATGCCGGCGAACTGCTTTGCCGGCCAGCGCTTGTCGTCGATCCCTTCGGCCTGGAGGATCTGCTTGATCAGCCGGATCACATCATCGGTGTCGAGGATCGAGAAATCGCTTCTCAGCCCCGCCAGTTCGGCATGGCGGCGTAGGAGCTTGACGCCGATGGAGTGGAAGGTGCCGAGCCAGGGCATGCCTTCCACCACGCCGCCGACCAGCAGGCCGATGCGCTCCTTCATCTCGCGGGCCGCCTTGTTGGTGAAGGTCACCGCGAGGATCTGGCTGGGAAAGGCATGGCCGGTGGCGAGAATATGGGCGATGCGGGTCGTCAGTACCCGTGTCTTGCCGGTGCCGGCGCCGGCCAGCACGAGAACGGGGCCGTCGAGCGTTTCCACCGCCTCGCGCTGCTCGGGATTGAGGCCGGAAAGATAGTCCGGCGCGCGCCCGGCGTCGCGGGCAGCCATGGCGCGCGCGGCGATACCGCCAGCGGCCTTGCCCGCAGGCGGCGCCGGCTGGCCGGAAAGTTGCGGGTCCTCGTCGAAGAAGGGAATGTCGTCATAGCCGCTGGTCATGGGGCTCAATGTAGTGATTCGGTCCCGAAAGGCCAGTTTTCCGTTCTGCTTTTATTCCGCGAAGCGCAAAGATTGTGGAAAGCAGCCGCTGCGCGGCGAAACAGCCCCTTCGCAAGAGAAAAATGGCGGTTTCCGTCTTATTCCGTTACATTCCGGTAAGACGGCGACCGTCAATCTTACAAATCGGTAATGAACGCATTCTTTCATTGCCCGTTCATTTCCGGACGGGATATTTGCGCTATGCCGGATCGCTCGTCGTGGCGATCGCTCTTGTCGGAGATGAATTGCATGCGCGTCTGGAAACAACTCCTCATCAGCCTCGGGGTCATCGCCGCCGGGCTGCTTTTGTGGGGGCGCTTCGTGCCTGGCGCAAACGACATGCTGAAGGCGGCGCGGCTGCCGGACGGCCTGGTGGCCGTGCTCTCGCCCGCCGGCAAGGCGGAGAGCGGGGGGCAGGCTCCCCGAAATGCTTTCGGCGACGCCTCGCTGGTGGTGACGCAACCGGTCGCGCTGGCGCTGGTGAACGACCGGTTGAACGCTATCGGCGACGGCGAGGCGATCCGGTCCGTGACGGTGACGCCCTATGCGACCGGCAATCTGACGGACGTGCTGGTCGCTTCCGGCGAGCGCGTGAAGCAGGGACAGGTGATCGCCCGCCTCGACAGCGACGAGCAGCGTATCGCCGCCGATCAGGCCCGTGTCAGCCGCGATCTGGCGGCGCAGAAGCTGACGCGGCTGGAAAGCCTGCGCAACGCTTCCGCCGTCAGCACCGCGGACTTTCAGGATGCGGAATCGGGACTGAAGGCGGCCGAACTCGCCCTTCAGAATGCGGAACTGAATTTGCGGCGGCGCGCCATCGTCGCGCCCTATAGCGGCATTGTCGGCATCATCTCGGTGAACGTCGGCGACTATGTCACCACCACAACGCAGATCGCCCGCATCGACGACCGTTCCGAGATCCTCGTCGACTTCTGGGTGCCGGAACGTTTCGCCACCAGCGTGCGTGTCGGCGAGGAGATCGCCGCCGTCGCCATCGCCCGGCCGGGGGAGGTCTTCAAGGGCAAGGTGCAGGCAGTGGACAATCGCATCGACCAGGAAAGCCGCACGCTGCGGGTCCGCGCGCAGGTCGACAATCCCGATGACCTGCTGCGCGCCGGCATGTCCTTCCAGGTGACGATGAGCTTCCCGGGCGAACGCTATCCGAGCGTGGACCCGCTCGCAGTGCAATGGAGCGCGGAAGGGTCCTATGTCTGGCGGATCTCCGGCGGCCGCGCCGAGCGGGTCGATGTCCAGATCATCCAGCGCAATCCCGACAAGGTGCTCGTCAATGCGGAACTTGCCGAAGACGATCAGGTGGTGACCGAGGGCACCCAGCATCTCAATGCCGGCAGCGAGGTCCGGGTCATGGCCGGCGACGTCAGCGCCCTGCCGTCGGCCGGGTCGACGGAGGGATCGTGATGGCGGCGCCGGTCCAGACGGGAACCCAGGGCGGACAGGCCGGTTTCACGGCGCTTTTCGTCCGTCGTCCGATCCTCGCGCTGGTGGTCAATACGCTGGTCATCGTGGCGGGGCTTGCAGCTTTCAGCGGTGTGGAAATCCGCGAACTGCCTTCGGTCGACCGGCCGGTCGTCACCGTCTCGACGACGTTCGACGGCGCTTCTCCCGAAACGGTCGACCGCGAACTGACGCGGGTGGTGGAAGGCGCGGTGTCCCGGGTGCAGGGCATCCAGAGCATCTCCTCGCAATCCTCCTTCGCCCGCAGCCGGGTGACGCTGGAATTCTCCGACTCCAGCGACGTCAACCAGGCGGCGAACGACGTGCGCGATGCGCTCGGCCGGATCGCCAACCAGATGCCCGACGATGCGGACGAACCCCGCGTCGTCAAGGCCGATGCGGACAGCCAGCCGATCATGCGCCTTGCCCTCACATCCGACCGCATGTCGATGGAGGACATGACGCTGCTCGTCGAAAACGAGGTGTCCGACCGGCTCGCCGCCGTCGAGGGCGTGGCGGATGTGGCGGTCTACGGCGAGCAGGAGAAGGTGTTCCGCGTCGATGTGGATCAGGTGAAGCTTGCAAGCCGCGGCCTCACGGTCGCGGACCTGCGCAATACGCTCGCCACCGCGGCCTTCGACGTGCCGGCCGGTTCGCTCACCAGCCGGAGCCAGGACATCAGCGTGCGTGCGACGGCCGATCTTACGACACCGGCCGATTTCGAGAACCTGCTGATCAACAGCCGCGTCCGGCTGCGCGACGTCGCGTCGGTGACGCTCGGGCCGGATACCGGCACGACAGCGCTGCGTTCCAACGGCCGGCAGGGTATCGGTCTCGGCATCATCCGTCAGGCGCAATCCAATACGCTCGATATCTCGCAGGGTGTGAAGGACGTCGTCCAGCATCTCGGCTCCATCTTGCCGGAAGGCACGCATATCGCCATCACCAGCGATGACGCCGTCTTCATCGAGGGAGCGATCCACGAGGTTCAGATCGCCCTCGTCGTGGCGATCCTGATCGTGACGCTGGTCATCTATATTTTCCTTCTCGACTGGCGGGCGACGCTGATCCCGACGATCTCCATGCCGATCGCCCTCATCGGGACGATCGCGGCGATCTACCTTTCGGGGTTCTCGATCAATATCCTGACCCTGCTGGCCATCGTTCTTGCCACCGGCCTCGTGGTCGACGACGCCATCGTGGTTCTGGAGAACATCGTGCGCCGCCGCGCCGAGGGGCTTGGCCCGCGTGCGGCGGCGGTGCTCGGCACGCTGGAGGTGTTCTTCGCCGTCATCGCCACGACGGCCACGCTGGTGGCAGTGTTCCTGCCGCTTTCCTTCCTGCCCGGGCAGACGGGCCGGCTGTTCCGTGAATTCGGCTTCGTGCTGGCCTATGCCATCCTGCTGTCCTCCTTCGTGGCGTTGACGCTCTGCCCGATGCTCGCGTCGCGGATGCTCAGGAAGGACATGGCGCAAAGCCACCGGAGCGGCATCGTCGGGCGGTTCGGCCGCCTGCTTGCCGGCCTCTATCGCCGCGCGCTGCATGCCTGCCTTGGTGTGCCGCTGCTCGTCTTCGTCGTCGCCGGTCTTTTCACGGTGGCCGGGGCGGGGGGCTATCTGACGCTGAAATCGGAGCTGACGCCGCGCGAGGACCGCTCGATGGTGATGCTGCGCATCAATGCGCCGCAGGGCGTTTCGCTCGACTATGCCCAGGAACAGATGAAGCTCGTCGAGAACCGGTTGCAACCGCTGTTCGAAAAGGGCGAGATCGTCAATATCTTCTCGATCTCCGGGCAAGGCAGTTCCGCCAACAGCGGCTTCATGGTGCTGACGCTTGCTCCCTGGAGCGAACGCGAGCGCAACCAGCGGGAGATCGTCGCCGACATCAATGCGGGCATGCGCAATATTCCCTCGGTCAACGCCTTCGTCATCCAGCCGAACAGCCTTGGCATCCGCGGCGCGGGCAACGGGCTTCAGGTGGCGATGCTCGGCAACGATTACGAGAAGCTGGGCGCGGCCTCGACGGCGCTGAAACGGGCGCTGGAGCAGGACGGTCGTTTCGAGAACGTGCGTCTCAACTACGAGGCCAATCAGGCGCAGCTTTCCGTGTCCATCGACCGTGATCGCGCGTCGGATCTCGGGATCAATATCACCGGCCTGTCGGCCGCGCTTCAGGCGATGCTCGACGGCAGCAGCGTCGTCGACATCTACGTCGAGGGCCAGTCCTATCCGATCATCCTGTCGTCCACCACCAATCCGATCAACGATCCGACCGATCTGGAAAACATCTTCTTGAAGACCGGCGACGGCAAGATCGTGCCGATGTCCTCCATCGCCCGACTTGAGGAAAAGGCGGTCGCTCCGCAGCTTTCCCGCGAGCAGCAGCTCCGCTCGGTGACGATCTCGACCGGCTACAGGGACGATATCGCGCTTGGCGAGGCCCTGGCGATCGCCGAGCAGATCGCCGAACCGCTGTTGCCGCCCGGCAGCCGGCTCGTTCCGCTTGCGGAAGCCGCGACCCTCAATGAGAACGCAAGCGGCCTCGCCATCACCTTCGGCTTCGCCATCGTGATCATTTTCCTGGTGCTGGCGGCGCAGTTCGAGAGTTTCATCAGCGCGCTGATCATCATGACGACGGTGCCGCTCGGCCTTGCCTGCGCCATCTTCGCGATGATCGTCACCGGGACGACGCTCAACATCTATAGCCAGATCGGTCTCGTGCTGCTTGTCGGCATCATGGCGAAGAACGGCATCCTCATCGTGGAATTCGCCAACCAGCTTCGCGACCGCGGCCAGGACGTGCGCAGCGCCATCGAGAACGCGGCGAATATCCGCCTGCGCCCGGTGATGATGACGATGATCGCCACGGTGGTCGGCGCGCTGCCGCTGGTGCTGGCGAGCGGGGCGGGCGCCGAGGCGCGCGTGGCGCTCGGCTGGGTGCTGGTCGGCGGGCTCGGGCTTGCCACTATCGTCACCCTGTTCCTGACGCCCGTCGCCTATCTGACGATTGCCCGTTTCACCAGCCCGCATGTGGACGAGGAAAAGCGTCTTCAGGCGGAAATGGAGCAGGCGGCAGTCATCGCAAGCCGGGCAAAGGGCGAAGTGCCGCAGCCGGCGGAGTGATCTTGCCGCCGACAGCGGGAAACATCGCGATATTGCGTCTGGACAGCCGCGCGCCAATTTGCACATTACGCCCACGATGGAGGGCCAGGATCATGGCGTTAGCGGATATCAGAACCGGGTTCAGGAACGAGCAGGCGATCGCCGAGGCGCTGACGCGATTTTCGGCGCGCTTCGGCCCGAACTTCCAGACCGGACAGGCGATCCGCGCCCAGCACGCCCATACGACCACCTATATTCCCCCGCAATTGCCGGACGGCGTGCTCTTCGTGGAAAGCGCCGATGACGTGAAGGCGGCGGTGGCGATCTGCGCGGCGCTCAAGGTGCCGCTCATCCCCTTCGGAACCGGCTCCTCGCTGGAAGGACAGGTGAATGCGCCGCACGGCGGCATCTCGCTCGACTTCAGCCGCATGAACCGCGTCCTTTCCGTCAATGCCGAGGATCTCGACTGCACCGTGGAGCCGGGCATCACCCGCGAGGCGCTGAACACCTATCTGCGCGACACCGGCCTGTTCTTTCCCATCGATCCCGGCGCCAACGCCTCGATCGGCGGTATGGCGTCGACGCGCGCCTCGGGCACCAACGCGGTGCGTTACGGCACGATGAAGGACAATGTCCTTGCGGTGACGGCGGTGACGGCGACCGGCGAGGAAATCCGCACCGCCACCCGCGCCCGCAAGTCGTCGGCGGGCTATGATCTCACCGCGCTTCTCGTCGGGTCGGAAGGAACGCTCGGCGTACTGACCTCGGTGACCTTGCGTCTTCAGGGGATACCCGCCGTCATCGCCGGCGGCGTCTGCGGTTTCCCGACGCTCACGGATGCCTGCAACGCGGTGATCATGACGATCCAGCTCGGTATTCCGGTCGCCCGCATCGAATTGCTGAATACTCTTCAGGTCCGCGCCTGCAACGCCTATTCCGGCCTGCAATTGCCCGAACAGCCGACGTTGTTCCTGGAATTTCACGGCAGCGCGGAAACCGTGCGGCTGCAATCGGAGGAATTCGGGGCGATCGCCGCCGAATATGGCGGGGGAACGTTTAACTGGACGGCCGACGCGGCGGAACGGGCAAAGCTGTGGAAAGCACGCCATGACGTCTATTGGGCCGCCAAGGGGTTGCGCCCGGGGTTCGCGGTGATCGCGACCGACGTTTGCGTTCCGATCTCCCGTCTTGCCGATTGCGTTTCCGAAACGGAGGCCGATATCGAGGCGCACGGGCTGATCGCGCCGATCGTCGGTCATGCCGGTGACGGGAATTTTCATGTGAGTCTGCTGCTGGACGACGGCAGTCCGGCCGATGTGGAGATCGCCGAGGCGTTCATCACCAGACTGAACGCCCGCGCACTGGCGATGGACGGCACCTGCACCGGCGAACACGGAATCGGGCAGGGCAAGCAGGTGTTCCTGCCGCAGGAACTGGGCGGCTCGGTCGGGCTGATGCGCCAGGTCAAACAGGCGCTCGACCCGGACGGTATTCTCAACCCCGGCAAGATTTTCCCGACAGGCTGGCCGTAATTCGCGCTATCCTGCATGGTGTCGACGGTTTGATGCGACTGTTGCCGCATGGTGTGGGCAGCAGGTTCGACAGAGACAGAACGGAGCGTCTTTCGCGGCTTTTCATGCCTGCGGAACAGCTCCAGAGGCAGGTGGCGTGCTTTCCAGGCTTATGCTCATCATCGGCGGACTTGTCGTTGCGGCGTTGTTTGCCGCCCTGATCGCGCCGCTCTTCATCGACTGGACCAGTTTCCGAGAGGAATTCGAACGCGAGGCGAGCCGCATCATGGGGCGCAGCGTCGTGGTGCATGGCAGCGTCGACGCCCGCCTGTTGCCGTTTCCGTCCGTGACGCTGAACGACGTGCGGATGGGAGAAGCGGAGGATGGCCAGCCGATGGTGGAGGTCGCCCGGTTCTCGATGGAAGCGGAACTTGCGCCTTTCCTCTCCGGCGAAGCGCTGATTTTCGATATGCGGCTGGAGGAGCCGAAGGCGCGTGTCCGGCTGTTTGCCGACGGTACGCTGGATTGGGCGCGGGGACGGAAGTCCGATATTCCCGCGCGAACCGTGGTGCTGGAAAATATCACCATCAGCGGCGGCGAAATCGAGCTTGTGGACGAGCAGACGGGACGCACGCGCCGCGTCACGGACCTTGACGCGCAGGTCTCCGCCCGCTCGCTTGCCGGTCCCTGGCGTGTCGACGGACGCGGCAGTCTCGACGGCGAAGCCGGCGCATTCCAGCTGCTGAGCGGGCAGGCCGACGCCGAGGGTGCGCTGGGGCTGCGCGCGCGTATCGTTCCGGAGCGGCTTTCCTATACCGCCGATCTCGACGGGACAGTGCGGATTTCCGATTTTCGCCCGCAATATAGCGGCGACTTTACCCTTGCGGAGAAACGCCGGCCGGCGGAGGAGCCGAAGACGGATGCGATCAGGGTGGCCGGCCGGTTCGAGCTTTCCAACGAGCGCTTGCGCGTGCCGGAATACAGGCTGGAGGCAGGCCCGCGTGACGACCCCTATGTGGTGACGGGCGAAGCGACGCTCGATACCGGGCTTGCGCCGGAATTCCTGCTCACCGCCGAGGGCCAGCAGATCGACGTCAGCCGCTTCGCAAACCATGGCGATGCCGGCAAGACCGGCCGCAACCCGCAGGTTTCCGCCCGCCAGCGGCTTCAGGCTCTGCTGGGTATTCTCGCGGATATTCCGGTGCCGCAGGTGCCGGGGCGCGCAAGTCTCGCTTTGCCGGCGCTCGTCGTCGGCGATACGACGGTTCGCGAATTGCGCCTCGATGTGAAGCCGGACGGCGACGGCTGGCTGGTCGATCGCGCCGACGCGCTTCTGCCCGGCCGTACGACGCTCGAAGCCCGGGGCCGGCTTCGTCTCAAGGGAGAGCGCGGCTTTTCCGGCGATCTTCTGCTGGCTTCAAGTCAGCCTTCGGGTCTGGCGGCCTGGCTGACCGGCTCGGTGGATGCGGAAATCCGTCAGTTGAAGACCGCCGGATTTTCCGCCCGGGTCGATCTGACGGATGATCTCCAGCGTTTCGAGAGCCTGGAGATCGCCATCGGCAATGCGTCGCTTCACGGCCGGCTGGAGCGGGAATCAGCGGCGGCAAGGGCGCCGATGCTGTCGGCGGAATTGCGCGGCGACACGGTGCGGCTCGAATCGCTGCAAGCGCTTGCCGGACTTCTTGCGGGTGACGCATCGCTGGAAAGCGTGCTTGATCATTCGATCGCCCTCAGTCTCAGGGCGGGACGGTTCGAAGCCTTCGGGGAGACCGCGGAAGGGGTGAATGCGGTCCTCACCCTGAGCGACGGCGCCCTGACGATCGACCGTTTCGATGTGGCATCGCTTGCAGGCGCCGGGGTGACGCTGAAGGGGACGCTCGGCGGCACGTTGCCGGAGCCGGAAGCCGCGCTCGACGGGCATATCAAGGCCCCGTCCATGCAGGCTTTCGCCGATCTTCTGGCGCGTCATCTGCCTGCCCATCCGTTGCTGACACGTTTCGTCGCCAGCGCCGGCTATTACGACAGTTTCGACCTTCGGCTGCGCGCCGCAAGCAAGGACGCCGGGGGTCCCGTGACGGTGAACGTGAGCGGGCCGGTGAACGATGGCCGCCTCGACCTGCGCCTTTCCGCGCCGACCGTGGCGGATCTTCTCGGGGGCGGGGCTTTCGAGCTGGAGGGCAGTCTCTTCAATCCGCATTCCGTCGTGCTTGCCGGGCAGCTCGGGCTCGATCCGCTTCCCTTCGACGGAGAGCCGAATGCCAGCGCGACCTTGCATGCGAAGAAGGCGGCGGAAGGGCCGGCAACGGTGAGCGCCAGCGTCACGGCGGGCAGCACGACGTTTTCCGCCCGGGGAACGGCGGTGCTTTCCGCGGAGGGCTATCTGAACGGCTCGCTTGCTCTTGCCGCGCGGAGCGCGGATATCGAGCCCTATCTGGTGATGAACGGCATCGCACTGCCGCAGACGGGGGCCGGATTGCCGCTCGACCTTTCTGCGACGGTGGCGACCGATACCGCAACGATCACGATCACCGATCTCGCGGGGACGGTGGACCGGAACGCCTTTTCCGGCCGGATGGCCCTGGATCGAACGGCGGCGCTGCCGAAGGGCGAGGGGGCCTTCCGCTTCGACACGATCGACTTCGCCTATCTTGCCGAAGCCGTTTTCGGTCCGGTCAGCGATGCGATGCGCGGCGGGCCGAGCACCGCGCCGCTTTCGCAGCCATTCCAGGAGGCGGCGGATCTGTCGATAACGCTGGGTGCGGACGCCTTCTGGCCGGGACTCTATGGCGCGGTGAAGGATTTTCACGCCGATCTCCTCTGGAAAGGCAGCGATCTGGCGCTGACGGACATGCAGGGCGAATGGCTGGGTGGGCAGCTTTCCGGCCGGATCAAGCTGGCCAATGCGGAGGAGAACGGCCTGTTCGAGGCCCGTGCCGGACTTTCCGGCGTCGATCTGTCGAAAGCCGTCTGGACGGGACCAGCGGGCGTCGTCGCCACCGGTCGGGCGGACGTCACCATCGCCATCGACGCGTCCGGACAGAGCGTTCGCGCCATGATGGAAAGCGCCAGCGGTTCGGGCGAGATCGCGACCTCGGACCTTCTGCTGCGCGGGATCGATGCGGGTGCCTTTCCCGCGCTGATCGCAGGAGCCGAGGCAATAGAGAGCGATATCACGCCGGAGGAAGTTGCAGGTTTCGCGCCGGCCGCCATCCTGCGCGGCGACACCCCGGTCGGGGCGGCTCATATCCCCTTTGCGGTCGCAAGCGGCCGCCTGCGCGTGCAGAGCCTTTCGGCCGATGCCGCCGGGGCGCGGCTGACCGGCGATGCGGATATCGATCTGGCCGACGGTTCGATGACCGGCAGCCTTGCCGTTGCTTTCGATGCCGGGGAGGAGGCGCAGGAGGGAACCGAACCGGAGGTGGTGCTCGGTTATCGCGGGCTTCTGGTGGCGCCCGATATGGAGATGAACGTCCAGCCGCTCGTCAATTATCTGTCGCTGAGGCGTTTCGAAAACGAGCGTCGTCGTGTCGAGACGCTTCAGGCGAATGTGCTGGAAAAGCAGCGGCTGCGCCGCGAGGCGGCGCTTTATCGCGCCCGGGTGCAGGCACGCGCGGCGCAGCTTGCGGCTGAGCGGTTGCAACAGGCGGAGGAAGACCGCCGGCGTGCGGCGGCCCGCGAAAGGGTCGAGCGGGAAACCGAGTTGCGCCGCGCGGCGGAAGCGGCGGAGCGGGAACGGCGCGCGGTGGAGGAAGCGGAGCGCAAGCGCCGTGCGGCAACGGAGGAGGAGCGCCGGCGGCTTGAGGCGGAGGCGGCGGCGCGGCGTGCCCGCGAAGAGGAGCGGCGCCTGCCGGTGCCCTCACAGGAGGGGGTGGAGCGCGGCAGCGACCTGCCGCCGCCCATGGGTGGGCAGATGCTGGATTTCGACATGCTGCCCGATTTCAACTGATCTCCCGTACTTGCGCGCGAAGCCATTCGAGAACGTAAAGACGCAGCGCCGAGGACAGGTTGCTTTGCGGGTCACGGGTGTCGTCCACTTCGCGGATCAGGGCTGCGAGCGGTATGCGGCGGGCGGCGGCGACGGCCTTCAGTTCATCGTGAAAGGCGCTTTCCAGCGAAAAGCTGGTGCGGTGGCCATGCAATGTCGTGGAATACTTGCGGATCAACGGACGGCCCTCACGAATTGAATCAAGACGCTGCGGAACCGATTCAGCGAGTGTGGTCAAGTCATTGGAAACGCGAGAATTTTCATGCCGATCGCAGCTATTCGTCGTCCTTGCCCGGTCGTTCCCTCCGGCCCTGATCGAGCGTCTTTTCCGCTTTTTCGTTGCGCGCGTGCGTCAAAGTCTTTTCCGCTTTGGTCCGGCCGTAGGAGAGCCGGTTCTGTTCGGCCTGCTTCTCCTTTTCGCCGCGCGCCTTCTGCTTGCGGAACTGGCGCAGATTGACGATGTCGCCGCTCATCGGGCGTGCTCAGTTCTTCTTGCGGAAGGAATCGAGCGACACGACCGAGGCGCCCTTGTTGTCGTCGCCGCCCGCCGGAGGAGGCGTCGGCTCGTCGTCCGGCTCCTCGTCGGTATCGGCGGTGGCCGGATGGGCGGTGATCTCGGCGCTCTGTTCGTTTTCCACCTGAAGCGGAACGTCGAATTCCAGCTCGAAACTCACCGCCGGGTCATAGAAGCCGCGAATGGCGTTGAAGGGAATGACCAGCCGCTCCGGCGTATCGGAGAAGGAGAGGCAGATTTCGAACAGGCTTTCCGTGATCTTCAGGTCCCAGAACTGGTGCTGGATAACGATGGTCATCTCTTCGGGATATTTGGATTTGAGATGCTGGGAGATGCGCACGCCTGGCGCATTGGTCAGGAAGGTGATGAAAAAGTGGTGGTCGCCCGGCAGATGGCCTGTTGCCGCTGTCTCCGACAGGACCTTTCGAATGACGCCGCGCAGCGCGTCCTGGGCGAGAATGTCGTAGCGGATATGGTCTTGCGCCATCAGTTCCTGTCTTTCTTCCTGATCTTCCTTCCGGCCGCCGGCATATGGCCGGACGGCTCCCGTCGCCTTGCGGGCGGCGAGTCATTCTGACGGCTTATAAAGCATTTCACGGAAATGGAGAAGGTGAAGGCTTCTGTTGCCAGGTGCCTTCGGACCCCGCCTGCCGGTGCGACCCGTCAGGACTTTGAGTGAAGTGTCACACCACCATTAGGCAGCGAGACGAGCTTCCGCATAGTTGTCGTTTGCAACTACAATTTTAGCCCGATAACGGTGGTACAATGCCGAGCAAAAAGTCGATCTTTACGCCCTTGTCGATCCTATTTCGCCCCCAGCAAAAGCCGGTCCCCGCGACCGGTTTTTGGTGGAGGCGCCGGGTACCGCCCCCGGGTCCAATGGGTTTATTGCATCGCTCGTTTATCGCCATAGCCGCCGAAGCGGCACTCCCTATATAGGCGCTTGCGCGAGCGAATGAAAGGGGCAGCCTGTCCTCCTGCAAACTTTGACGGACGGTTTTCGCCCGAGCGTTATTTACGCTTGACTTGCCGCGCCGGCTTGAAAAACATGGCGCTACGGTGGACCGCCAGGAAGGCGAAGCCGGCGCAAAGGAGAGGAACCCCATGACCGACTATCTCGCAGATGTCCGCAAGTACGACAGTGGAGCCGATGAGGCCATCGTCAAGAAAATCGTTACGCATCTGGGCATCGCGTTGCGTAACCGCGATTCCTCGCTCGTATCCTGCTCCGACCCGGAAGAGCTGGCGCGGGTCAGGGAAAAGTGGTGCGGCAAGAAGCTGGGCGTGACGGACGGTTCCGCCGACAGCGCCATCGAGGCGGTCTGCAAGGCGATGTCCGCCGACAGGAGCAAGTCGCGGGTGACCTTCTATTATCTGGCGGCCAAGGAGCTTGGAAAACTCGACCTCCTCGCCTGAGGAAAGCCGGGACAACCCGTTTTTCCCCTATGGCCGTCGCCGCTGCCGGTCTATGAGCACGAGGAGACGGAGATGGAGCTTTTCCGGTGGCCCCGTTTTCACCGGAAAGTCCCGGACTCCGAAGCTTGAAAACGAAACGGCGACGGCTATGCGGCAATATCTCGATCTTCTTTCCCATGTGATGGAAAACGGCGTCGACCGGTCCGACCGGACAGGCACCGGCACGCGTGGCGTTTTCGGCTACCAGATGCGCTTCGACCTTTCGGAAGGTTTTCCGGTTCTGACGACGAAGAAGCTGCACCTGCGCTCCATCATCCATGAATTGCTGTGGTTCCTGCGCGGCGACACCAATATCGCCTATCTGCGCGAGAACGGCGTGACGATCTGGGATGAATGGGCGGACGAGAACGGCGATCTCGGCCCGGTCTACGGCTATCAGTGGCGCTCCTGGCCGACCCCTGACGGCCGTCATCTCGACCAGATTTCCGCCGTGTTGGAAAATATCCGCACCAATCCCTATTCCCGCCGCCATATCGTTTCGGCGTGGAATCCGGCGCTGGTGGAAGACATGGCGCTGCCGCCCTGCCACTGCCTGTTCCAGTTCCATGTGGCCGAAGGGCGCCTTTCCTGCCAGCTCTATCAGCGCTCAGCGGATATCTTCCTCGGCGTGCCCTTCAACATTGCCTCCTATGCGCTGCTGACGCTGATGGTGGCGCAGGTGACGGGGCTGGAGCCGGGCGACTTCGTCCACACGCTTGGGGACGCCCATGTCTACAGCAACCATTTCGAGCAGGTGCGCGAGCAGCTTGCACGCCGGCCGAAGGCCTTGCCCTCCATGCGGCTGAACCCCGACGTGAAGGATCTTTTCTCCTTCAGCTTCGAGGACTTTACCCTGGTCGGTTACGAAGCCGATGCAAGCATCAAGGCGCCGATCGCCGTCTGATATCCCGGAAAGGTGTTTCCTATGAGCGAGGTGCGGATCGTCCTTGTCGTCGCCGTGTCGAAGAACGGCGTCATCGGCCGCGATGGCGATCTGCCCTGGCGGCTTCCGTCCGACCTCAAGCGCTTCAAGCAATTGACGCTGGGCAAGCCGGTGCTGATGGGACGCAAGACCTGGACGTCGATCGGCAGGCCGCTGCCGGGACGTCCCAATATCGTCGTCACCCGCGACCCGGATTTTTCCGCGCCGGGAGCCAGCGTCGCAACGTCAGTGGAAGCCGGCCTTTCGATGGCGGCAAGCGAGGCGCGGGCGCTCGGCGTCGACGAGGTCTGCGTGATCGGCGGCGGCGAGATCTACCGTCAGCTCTTCGATCGGGCGGATATCCTCCATGTCACCCGTGTCGAGGCCGAGGTGGAAGGCGATACGCGCTTTCCCGACATCGATCCGGCGCTTTTCACCCGGGCGTTGGAAGAGCCGATTCCGCAGGGCGAGCGCGACAGCCACCCCATGCATTTCGTCACCTGGGTGCGCAAGACGGCGCGCCGCCCGGAAAATCCGGCCGATCACGAACTATTTTGACGCATCGGCTCGCATGGGGCCGTGGATTTGTTGAAAGCCGCTGGCGAGATACCTATAACGGTTCCACTTCGCTCATCGCGGGAAACATTTCGCGAAATGCGGCATATAGGGGATTCCAGAGAAAGAGGTATTGATGCCCTGGAGCAATCAGAACGGCGGCGGCGGCCCGTGGGGCGGCGGCGGCGGAAACAATCAGGGGCCCTGGGGCCAGGGGCCGCAACGCCCGCGTGGCGGCGGCGGTGGCTCCGGCGGGCCGCCGGATCTGGAAGAGATCATCCGGCGCGGCCAGGACCAGCTGAAAAATATCATGCCCGGCGGCTTCAACGGCGGCATCGTGGTCATCGCGGTGTTGCTCGTCGGCATCTTCTGGCTGATGAACGCCATCTATACCGTCCAGCCTGACGAACGCGGCGTCGAACTGCGCTTCGGCAAGCCGAAGGACGAGATTTCCATGCCCGGCCTGCATTTCCATTTCTGGCCGCTGGAAACCGTCGAGATGGTCAAGATCACCGAGCAGCAGCAGAATATCGGCCGTCGCGCCTCGGCCACGAGTGCGGATAACGCCGGGCTGATGTTGAGCGGCGACCAGAATATCGTGAACGTCCAGTTCTCCGTGCTGTTTTCGGTGACCGACCCCAAGGCCTATCTCTTCAATCTCGAGAATCCGGCCGAGACCATGCGGCAGGTCGCCGAAAGCGCGATGCGCGAGATCGTCGGCCGCCGTCCGGCGCAGGACATCTTCCGCGACAACCGGCAGGCGATCGCCGAAGGCGTCAAGGCGACGATCCAGGCGACGATGGATGCCTATCAGGCCGGCATCTCGATCAACACGGTGGCGATCGAGGATGCGGCGCCGCCGCGCGAAGTGGCCGATGCGTTCGACGAGGTGCAGCGCGCCGAGCAGGACGAGGACCGTTTCGTCGAGGAGGCCAATCAGTACGCCAACCAGCGGCTGGGCCGCGCGCGCGGTCAGGCCGCGCAGATCCGCGAAGAGGCGGCCGCCTACAAGGACCGCGTCGTCAAGGAGGCGGAAGGTGAGGCGGCCCGCTTCATTTCCGTTTACGACCAGTACAGGCTCGCGCCTGATGTGACGCGCAAGCGTCTCTTCCTGGAAACGATGGAAGAGGTCATGAAGAATTCGAAGAAGGTCATTATCGACGACAAGCAGGGCGGGCAGGGCGTCGTTCCCTATCTGCCGTTGAACGAGCTTGGCAGGACGACGGGCCAGCAACAGCAGCAACCGGCAACGGGAGGCACGCAGTAAATGAGCAACCGTATGCCAGCCATTCTCATCGCTATCGGCGTTCTTCTCTTCATCGCCTATTCGTCGGTCTTCGTGGTCAACGAACGGCAGCAGGCGATTGTCATCCGCTTCGGTCAGATTCAGGACGTGAAGTCGGAGCCCGGACTTTATTTCAAGCTGCCGTTCGGCTTCATGGACGCCGACCGGGTCCAATATGTTCAGGATCAGGCGCTGCGTTTCGACCTGGACGACATTCGCGTGCAGGTCTCGGGCGGCAAGTTCTACGAGGTCGACGCCTTCGTGGTCTACAAGATCACCGATGCCCGTCGCTTCCTCCAGTCGGTCTCGGGCGACCGGGAATCCGCCGAATCGCGCTTGCGCACGCGTCTCGATTCGGCATTGCGCCGGGTTTACGGTCTGCGCGGCTTCGAAGCGGCGCTTTCCGAGGAGCGTGCATCGATGATGCGTGAAGTGCGCGGCGAACTGACCTCCGACGCCGAAAATCTCGGCATCACCATTTCGGACGTGCGTATCCGTCGCACCGATCTGACGCAGGAAGTCTCGCAGCAGACCTATGAACGCATGAAGGCCGAACGTCTGGCCGAGGCCGAACTCATCCGCGCCCGCGGTAACGAGCAAGGCCAGCGCCGTCGCGCCATCGCCGATCGTCAGGTCGTCGAACTGGTGGCGGAGGCCCAGCGTGATTCGGAAATCCTGCGCGGTGAAGGCGAAGGCGAGCGCAACCGCGTGTTCGGCGAAGCCTTCTCCAGGGATCCGGGCTTCTTCGACTTTTACCGGTCGATGAGCGCCTATCGCGATTCGCTGGCGGCGTCTTCGGATACGACGCTGGTGCTGTCGCCCCAGTCGGAGTTCTTCCGCTATTTCGAGGACGCTGACGGAGCCGCGCCAGCACGCGGGGCAAGCACGCCCCCGACGGAAAACTGAGAGCAGGCATGGACGATTTCCTGACGGGAATCGCGTTCTTCCTGATCATCGAGGGGCTGGTGTACGCACTGGCCCCTTCCTTCTTGGCGCGTATGGCGTCGCTGCTGCCGCGTATTCCGGAAAGCCAGCTTCGTCTTTCCGGTCTTTTTGCGGTGGCGCTGGGCGTTCTTCTCGTATGGTCGATCCGGGGATGAACCGGCCGGCCTTGCGGTGGAAAGTCGACAGGCGAGGACTGCGTGAGGCCTTTTCAACGCGGCGAACCGATTTTCGCCGCATCGTGGGCCAAGAGTGGCCGGATGCAGCAAAGACGAATGAGGACGCCGAACATGGCATTCAAGCAGAGGTCCAGCGTGTTGTGGGCGGGTATCGCCCTTGGTATCGGCCTTTCCGTCGTCGCGGGCGGCTGGCATCCGGCCGCGGCCGAGAGCACGAAGACGACGATCGCTGCGGCCGGACCGGAATCGGTGGCGGATCTTGCCGAAGGACTGCTTGATGCCGTCGTCAATATCTCCACCTCGCAGAATGTGAAGAGCGACGACCGGGCCCCGGCACCGGAAGTGCCGGAAGGTTCGCCGTTCCAGGATTTCTTCGATGAGTTCTTCAAGGGCGAAGGCGGCGAGGGCAGCCAGCAGCGCACGGTGAATTCTCTCGGCTCGGGCTTCGTGATCGACCCTTCGGGTTTCGTCGCGACGAACAATCACGTCATCGAGGGGGCCGATGATATCGAGGTCAATTTCGCCGATGGCTCCAAACTGAAGGCAAGGCTTGTCGGCACGGATCCGAAGACCGATCTCGCGCTCCTGAAGGTCGAGCCGAAGACGCCGCTCACGGCGGTGCCTTTCGGCGATTCCCGCAAGATGCGCATCGGCGACTGGGTGATGGCCATCGGCAATCCCTTCGGGCTTGGCGGTTCCGTGACGGTCGGCATCATTTCGGCGCGCGGGCGCAACATCAATGCCGGTCCCTATGACAATTTCATCCAGACGGATGCGGCGATCAACCGGGGCAATTCCGGCGGCCCGCTGTTCAACATGCATGGCGAGGTCATCGGCATCAACACGGTGATCATCTCGCCGACCGGCGGTTCCATCGGTATCGGCTTTTCCGTGCCGACCGAACTGGCGGAGAACATCTTCACCCAGCTTCGCGACTATGGCGAGACAAGGCGGGGGTGGCTCGGCGTGCGCATCCAGCCGGTGACGGACGATATTGCCGAAAGCCTCGGCATGAACCGGACGCAGGGCGCGCTGGTCGCCGGCATCATCAAGGGCGGTCCCGTCGACGACGGCTCCGTCCGTCCTGGCGACGTGATCGTGCGCTTCGACGGCAAGGAGGTGCGGGAAATGCGCGACCTGCCGCGGGTCGTCGCCGAAAGCCCGGTCGGCAAGGCGGTGGACGTGGTGCTGATGCGGGGCGGCAAGGAGATCAACGTCAAGGTCACGCTGGGGCGGCTCGAGGATGACGGGAAGGCGGCCGGGGCGCAGGCGGAAGAGACGGTCGAGAACGGTGCGCCCGACGAGCAATCGGATAGGGAAGAGCCGGCCGATGTCGCGCCGGCAACCAGCGGCGCGCTCGGCATGGCCTTCGGCCCGCTGGACGCGGCGGCGCGCGAGACCTTCGGTATCTCCGATACGGTTCAGGGCGTGGTCATCACCGAAGTCCGGCCGGAGACCCCGGCGGCCGAGCGCGGCATCGTCGCGGGCGACGTGATCGTGGAGATCGGCCAGGAGAGCGTATCCTCGCCCGAGGACGTGACAAGCCGTCTGGCGCGGCTGAAATCCGAAGACCGGCGCAACGCGCTCATGATGATCGCCGACAAGACGGGAGCGCTGCGCTTCGTCACCGTGCGGATCGATTGAGGAAAAGACTATTCCTGCCAATGGCTTGCGGATCGCGGCCGAAAGATTGATTCAGGCCATTGGAGCAGCGCTTCAGCGGCCTTTTCCTGCCCGCATCCCGCCCTGTCTTATCGTTGCGTGGATCACGAAGGGGAAACGAAGTCGGATTTGCGATAGCCTTGCAGGTAGAGCAGGGCGGTGAGGTCGCCGTGGTCGATGCGGATTTTCGCTTCCGCGGCGACGGCCGGCTTGGCGTGCAGGGCCACGCCGGCGCCCGACAGATGCAGCATGCCGAGATCGTTCGCACCGTCGCCGACGGCCATCGCCTCCTGCGGGTCGATGCCGAGGCGGGCGGAAATCTCGATCAGCGCGTCCACCTTCGCCTGTTTGCCGAGGATCGGTTCGGCCACGGTGCCGGTCAGCAGCCCATCGGCCTCCAGAAGCGTGTTGGCGCGATTTTCGTCGAAGCCGAGCATTGCGCCGATGCGGCTCGTAAAGGCGGTGAAGCCGCCGGAAACGAGCGCCGTATAATATCCCTTCGCTTTCATCGTGGCGATCAGCTCGCGCCCGCCGGGCGTCAGCGTGATGCGATTTTCGATCACCTGGTCGATGACCGGGACGGGCAGGCCCTTCAGCAGAGCGACCCGTTCGCGAAGGGCGGGCTCGAAGGCGATCTCGCCGTTCATCGCGCGGGCGGTGATCGCCGCGACCCTGTCCTTGAGGCCAACCTCGGCGGCCAGTTCGTCGATGCACTCCTGACCGATCATCGTCGAATCCATATCGGCGATCAGCAGTTTCCTGCGTCGCGTTTCGGCCGCCTGCACCGCGAGATCGACCGGCGCATCGCCGAGGATCGCCCGGATGGCGTTCCCGGCGGCGCCGGGGTCGTCGCCGTCGCGAAGCGCGATGTCGCAGGCCACGCCATCGGCGAGCCAGTAAAGCCCGGAGGCTTTCACCCGTTCGGCGGCCGCCTCGGCAAGGGCGGGGACAAGAACAGGGTTTGACGGATTGGCGATAAGCGTGGCAACGAAAGCCATGATGAAGGACCTTGATCGAGAACGGGGCGCGATCCTGATAACCGGGCCGACGGCGAGCGGCAAGTCCGCGCTCGCCCTGCGGCTGGCCGAAGCGCATGACGGCGTGGTGATCAACGCCGACAGCATGCAGGTCTATGACACGCTTTCCGTCCTGACGGCCCGGCCGCAGCCGGCGGATATGGGGCAGGTGGATCACCGGCTTTACGGACATGTGCCGGCGAGCGTCGCCTATTCGACGGGCGACTGGCTGCGCGAGAGCGCCGCTCTGGTGGCGGTGCTGCGGCGGTTGCGGCGCTTGCCGGTCTTCGTGGGGGGCACGGGCCTCTATTTCCGCGCGCTTGCCGGCGGGCTTTCGCAGATGCCGGCCATTCCCCCGGCCGTGCGCGAGGCGTTGCGCGCGCGTCTTGCCGCCGAGGGCGCGCCGGCGCTTCACCGGGCGCTTGCCGCCTGCGACCCCGCGACCGCGGCCCGGCTCAATCCGGGCGACGGGCAGCGGATCGTGCGGGCGCTGGAGATATTCGAGGCGACCGGGCGGGGCATCGGCGCGTTCCAGACGGCGGGCGGGGCGGCGGTGATCGATCCGGAACGGGCGCTGAAGCTTGTCGTGCAGCCGGAGCGGGATGTTCTCGCGCGGCGGATCGACCGGCGCTTCGGGCAGATGCTGCGCTCGGGCGCGGTCGAGGAGGTGAGGGCGCTCCTGTCGCTTCATCTGCCGCCGGATATGCCGGCGATGAAGGCGATCGGCGTCCCGCAGATTGCGGCAATGCTGCGCGGCGCGATGACGGAAGCCGAAGTCGCCGAGCGGAGTGCTGCCGCCACGCGCCAATATGCCAAGCGGCAGATGACATGGTTCCGCAATCAGCTGGATGCAAGCTGGCGGCGCATCGATCCGCACGCCGATTTCGTCCCCTGACGCATTTCGGCAGGCGGGACGGACCGCGCGGGTTTATCGCCTGATCAGGCTGCTGAGGGGCTTTTTCAGAAGCTGTTCGCGGATCGAGGGATCGCGGCGGCGCTCGGCGGTGTCGAGCGGCGGCGGCTCGGGAAACTGCCTGGCGGGTTCGGGCCGTGGCGGCGGCGGCGCATCGTAAAGGCTGCCGGATCCGGGCAGCATGTCCGCGCGATAGGGTTCCGAGGCCGGAGCCGCCGGGGCTGGCTGAGTTCCGGCCGGAGCAGTGCCGGCCGGCGACGAAGCGGGACGGGACGGCGGGACGTAATCTTCCTCGTCCTCATAGGGGATATCCTCGAAGCCGGCCGGCACCGTATTGTGCGCCTGAGCCGCAGAATAGGTATTCTGGAAGCCGGAAATATCCGGGCCGCTGACCGCGCGCATGCGCGCCACCACCGCCCGCAGATCGAGGGTGTTCGGGCTTTCCTCGCCCGTGTGGGGGACGGCGCCGTTGGCTTTGGGCAGGCGGGCGCGATCCACCCGCGAAAAGCGCATGCGCATGGGAACCGCCACCGCCTCGCCGAAGGCGATGGCCTCGCCGTTGCCGATGGAGGAAATGAAGCTCGTGGTCGAGGTCGAGGAATCCGGGATCGCCGAGCGGATGATGTCCTGATCGTGATCGTTGGCGAGGCGCATTGCGAAGACGGTCGAGCACTGGGACAGGATCGTCGGGTCGAGTTCGCCGGGACGCTGCGTGACGATGCCGAGCGAAACGCCGTATTTGCGCCCTTCCTTGGCGATGCGGGCGATCGCCTGCCGCGTCGGCAGGAAGCCGAGCTTGGCGTCCGCCGGCACGTAGCGGTGCGCTTCCTCGCAGACCACCAGCATATGCACGCCGCCATTGCTCCACAGGCCGATCTCGAAGGCCATGCGGCACAGGACCGAGGCGACGGAGTTGACCACTTCGGACGGGATGCCGGAAAGCTGGAAGGTGGCGACCGGCTTGCCGTCGCCGGGTATGCGGAAGATGCGGGCGATGGTGTCGAGGATCGTGTCGGTGATCGTGTTTGAGGAGAACATGAAGCGATAGCGTGGGTCGTTGATCGCCGACATGATGCGAACCTTGAGCGACCGCAGATGCGGCTTCTCCGCCCGCCCCTCCAGGCGACCGAGGCGCTCGTCGACGAGGGCGAGCAGGTCGGCGATGCGGAACGGGACGGGGGTATCGGCGGTGATCGAGCTTTTCTCGCTGGACCGCCGCATCAGGCCGCCTTCGCCCGAGCCGCGAAAGGCGCGGCGGGCCTCGGGAATGAGATCGCGCAGGATATCCATTTCCTCCGGCACCGGCGGGCGGCTGCGGAAGATCACCTCGCTGAATTCCTCCAGCCTGAACAGCCAGAAAGGCAGGTCGAGCGTCTCCGTGTCGATGACGACGGCGAGATCGCCGAAGGCGGCCGCGAATTCGTTGTGCGGATCGAGGATCAGGACGCGCAGGTTCGGATCGGCCTGGATCGCCTTGTGCAACAGCAGCGTCACCGCCGTTGACTTTCCGACGCCGGTGGTGCCGACGATGGCGAAATGCTTTTCCAGCATGGACGGCACATGGATCGTCGCGTCCAGCCGCTCGTCCTGCGTCAGCTTGCCGATGGCGCAGACGTCGCTCTTGCCCGTGTCGTAGACTTTCGCAAGGTCGGAGGCGCGGATGCGGTGGGCGACGGCGCCCAGATGCGGATAATCGGTGACGCCGGCGAAGAACTCCTCGCGGCCGTCCGGCCCCGCCTTGACCTCGCCCAGAAGCTCCACGTCGACGCGGAAGATCGTGTCCTGGTTCTCGGCCCAGCTCTGCTGGTCGGTCGACATGGCATAGACCAGAGCGACGATGCGCTTGGCGCCGACGGAAATGGAGATCAGGCGGCCGACGGACCAGAGTTCGGTCAGCGTCGTGCTGCCGGCTTCCGCGATGGCGCTGATCGTCGCGCGCGAGCCGTTGCAGGATACGACCCGGCCGAGCAGGCGGTTGCCGCGCCCATCGTCGTTGCGGCGTTCCTGCTCGCCGGCGGCAAGCGCGTTTTTCAGCTCATCGTTCAGCAAAAGGTCCACTCCCTGCCGTTAACTGCCCAGTCTAACGTCTCCCGCTTAACAACGTCTTGCGCAGGCGGTGGAAATACGGCGTCCGGACGGCGGCCGCGTGAAGCCGCCCCGAAACCCGCATGGCAGGCGTTGACGGGAGGGAACTTTGTGTCTAACAATTCACGCCATGAATAATCACGTCGCATTCATTCTCGTGGTGGGAACGCGCATGGGCAGGGTGGTGTAACCACCCGGCGAAAGCTCCCATGCGCGGTAAGCAGGCTCCCCAGGGGGCCTTTTTTTATGCCCTGATATTCGTTAATCACACCGGAAATACCTGAAAGAGACGGACGGAAACATCCGATGAGCGGAACAGAAAACCAGATGACAGGCGCCGAGATCGTTCTCCAGGCCCTGAAGGACAACGGCGTCAAGCATATCTTCGGCTATCCGGGCGGCGCCGTCCTGCCGATCTATGACGAGATCTTCCAGCAGGACGACATCGAGCATATCCTCGTGCGCCACGAGCAGGGCGCCGGCCATATGGCCGAAGGCTACGCGCGTTCCACCGGCAAGGTCGGCGTCATGCTCGTCACGTCCGGTCCCGGCGCAACCAATGCGGTGACGCCGCTTCAGGACGCGCTGATGGATTCGATCCCGCTCGTCTGCATCACCGGTCAGGTTCCGACCACGCTCATCGGCTCCGACGCCTTCCAGGAGTGCGACACGGTCGGCATCACGCGCCCCTGCACCAAGCACAACTGGCTGGTGAAGGACGTCAACGATCTCGCCCGTGTCATCCACGAGGCGTTCCGCATCGCGCAGAGCGGCCGGCCCGGCCCCGTCGTCGTCGATATTCCGAAGGACGTGCAGTTCGCCACCGGTACCTATACGCCGCCCTCGGCAGCGCCGATCCAGAAGAGCTATCAGCCGAAGGTCCAGGGCGACGCGAACCAGATCGCCGCCGCCATCAGCTTGATGAAGACAGCCCGCCGGCCGGTCATCTACTCCGGCGGCGGCGTCGTCAATTCCGGTCCGGAGGCCGCGCGGCTGCTGCGCGAACTGGTGGAAATCACCGGCTTTCCGATCACCTCGACGCTGATGGGACTGGGGGCTTATCCCGCCTCCGGCAAGAGCTGGCTCGGCATGCTCGGCATGCACGGCTCCTACGAGGCCAACATGGCGATGCACGATTGCGACGTCATGGTCTGTATCGGCGCGCGGTTCGATGATCGCATCACCGGCCGCCTCAACGCCTTTTCGCCGAATTCGAAGAAGATCCATATCGATATCGATCCGTCCTCCATCAACAAGAACGTCCATGTCGATATTCCGATCGTCGGCGATGTCGGCGCGGTGCTGGAGGATATCGTGCGACAGTGGCGCGCGGCGGCGAAGGATTTCGACAAGTCCGGCATGGACGCGTGGTGGACCTCCATCGCCCGGTGGCGCGCCCGCAATTCCTTCGCCTACAAGCCGAGCGACGACGTCATCATGCCGCAATATGCGATCCAGCGGCTCTATGAACTGACCAAGAACCGCGACACCTACATCACGACCGAAGTCGGGCAGCATCAGATGTGGGCGGCGCAGTTCTACGGCTTCGAGCAGCCCAACCGCTGGATGACCTCGGGCGGCCTCGGGACCATGGGCTACGGCTTTCCGGCGGCCATCGGCGTACAGGTCGCCCATCGCGACAGTCTGGTCATCGATATTGCCGGCGACGCCTCGATCCAGATGTGCATCCAGGAAATGAGCTGCGCCGTACAATATGACCTGCCGGTCAAGATCTTCATCCTGAACAACCAGTACATGGGCATGGTGCGCCAGTGGCAGCAGCTCCTGCACGGCAACCGCCTGTCGAACTCCTATACGGAGGCGATGCCGGATTTCGTCAAGCTCGCGGAAGCCTACGGCGGCGTCGGCATCGCCTGCGACAAGCCCGGCGATCTCGACGGGGCGATCCAGGAAATGATCGACGTCCGGCGGCCGGTGATCTTCGATTGCCGTGTGGCGAACCTCGCCAACTGCTTCCCGATGATCCCCTCGGGCAAGGCGCATAACGAAATGCTGCTGCCCGACGAGGCCACGGATGAGGCGGTCGCCAATGCGATCGACGCCAAGGGCCGCCAGCTCGTTTGATGAAAAGGTAGAAACCGAAATGAACGCACATCTACAGCCCACGGGCTCGGCCTATTTCATCGCCCATGAAACGCAGGTCGCGGAAAGTCATACGCTTTCCATCCTCGTCGACAACGAGCCGGGCGTCCTTGCCCGCGTCATCGGCCTCTTCTCCGGCCGCGGCTACAATATCGAAAGCCTCACGGTGTCGGAGACGGAACATGAGGCGCATCTGTCGCGCATCACCATCGTGACGCGCGGCACGCCGGGCGTGCTGGAGCAGATCAAGTCGCAACTGGAGCGGATCGTGCCGGTGCACCGGGTCGTCGATCTCACCGTTCGCGCCCGCATGCTGGGACAGGAACGGCCGATCGAGCGCGAGGTGGCGCTGGTGAAAGTGTCTGGCTCCGGCGAGATGCGGGCGGAAACGCTGCGGCTTGCCGACGCCTTCAACGCCAAGGTGGTGGACGCCACCGTCGATCACTTCATCTTCGAAATGACCGGGAAGTCCTCGAAGGTCGACCAGTTCGTGGCCGTCATGAAGCCGCTCGGTCTCTCCGAGGTCTGCCGGACCGGTATCGCGGCTATGAATCGGGGTCCGCAGGGCATGTAGTCCTCGTCCGTCCCCAGGCCTTTCCTGAAGCGAACGCTGGCTCGAAAGGCCCTTCCTTTCGGAACTGGAGCAATTCCGCTGAAAACCGGCTCACCGGGATTGCTCCACTATTGTGTTCTTACCGCATTATCCGACGCCGAAGCGATCTCGCTTCGGCTGGAAATGCTCTAGATCATTTCCAGCGGCCGCTTTCGGGTCGGCGGGGGAAAGGTTTCGTCGAGCAGTTGCAGATCCTCGGCGGTCAGGCGTATTTCCGCCGCGCGGAAATTCTCGCGAACGCGCTCCGGCGAGCCGGATTTCGGGATGGCGATGGTTCCCTGTCTCGTCAACAGGAAGGCCAGCGCCACCTGCGCGGCGCTGGCATCGTGGAGGCGGCCGATCTTCGCCAGAACCGGGTGGCCGACGAGGCGGCCCTCATCAAGCGGCGAATAGGCCATCAGCGGAATGCCCTGCACCTGGCTCCAGCGCAGAAGATCGAATTCGATCCCGCGCCGTGCGAGGTTGTAGAGCACCTGATTGGCGGCGGGCCGCGCCGGCTCGGCTACCTCGAGCAGTTCCTCCATGTCGTCCTGATCGAAATTCGAGACGCCCCAGCCCCGGATCTTTCCCTGTTGCTTCAGCGTTTCGAAGGCCGCGACGGTTTCGGCGAGCGGATGATGTCCGCGCCAGTGCAGAAGGTAAAGGTCGATCCGGTCGGTGCGAAGGCGTTGCAGGCTCGCCTCGCAGGCGGCGATCGTCCCCCGGCGGCTGGCGTTGGAGGGAAGGACCTTGCTGACGACGAAGACCTCGTCGCGGCGGCCGTCGATGGCCTCGCCGGTGACGATCTCCGCGCCGCCATCGGCATACATTTCCGCCGTGTCGATCACCGTCATGCCGAGGTCGAGACCCGTCCGCAGGCTGGCTACCTCGTCGGCGGCCGAGGCGCGGCGTTCGCCCATGTGCCAGGTGCCGAGGCCCAGGGCGGGGACCTGCCGCCCGCCGGGCAGGGTGACAGCCGGAAGTTCAGCCTTCATGTCGCACTCCATATCCTGACGATACGCATCACGGTATCGAATGGTACTTATGACAAGAATTCGCTGGTCGTTCCAAGAGGGTCGACTATCAATGCGCAAGATTAACAGAAATGCAGTGATCGTATGCAGACCGAAATCTTCCTGGCGCTTCTCGTTTTCGCCTTCACGACCTCCGTTACGCCCGGCCCGAACAACATGATGCTGTTCGCCTCGGGCGTGAATTTCGGCTTCCTCCGGACGATCCCGCATATGTGCGGCATCGGCGTCGGCTTTCTCGTTCTTTTGCTCGCCGTCGGCTTCGGGCTCGGCGCGCTGCTGGAGACGGTGCCGCTTTTCTATACCGCGCTGAAATTCGCCGGTGGCGGCTATCTCCTGTGGATCGCCTGGAAGATCGGTACGTCGCGCAGCCTCGACGAGGGCAAGGCCGGGGCGCGGCCGATGCGCTTTCTCGAGGCGGCCGCCTTTCAGTGGGTCAATCCCAAGGCCTGGATCATGGCGGTCACGGCCATGGCGACCTATACGAACGCGCAGAATTATGCGGCGAGCGTGATGATCGTCGGATTGGCCTTCGCCATCGTCAACTTTCCGAGCGTCTCCACCTGGGCCGGTTTCGGATCGGCTCTTCGCCAGTGGCTGTCGCATCCGGTGCGGCTGAAATGGTTCAATATCTCGATGGCGCTGCTGCTGGTCGCCAGCCTCTGGCCTATGCTGCGCTAGGCGTAGTTCCGGCAAGGACGGCAGGCCGCGTTCATCATGCCCGGTCGGCGACGAAGCGGGCCAGCGCCGGGCCGAACAGCGTGACCAGGATCAGCCGCGCCGTTTGCAGCGCCATGACGAAGGCCACGTCGACGGTGCTGCTGGCGGCGATGATGGCGATGGAATCCAGTCCGCCCGGGCTGGTGGCGAGATAGGCCGTCAGCGGATCGACGTCGAGCAGCCAGATGAGCAGGCCGGCGAGCAGGCCCGAACAGGAAATCAGCACGACGATGGAAAGGACGGTGGGAAAGAGCGCCCGGCGCGCGTGTGCGAGGATGGCGCGGGTGAAGCCGAGGCCGATGTTCCAGCCGAGCAGGGTGAAGGCGGCCGCAAGCAGCCACGGCGGCAGCTCGATCGTGATCGCGCCGGAAAGGTTCAATGCCGAGGCGACGGCGAAGGGGGCGAGGAAGGCGCTGGCCGGAAGGCGCAGCCGCCGGGCGATCAGCGCGACGGCGATCCCGCCGGCGAGCATGGCGACGAGCGGCAGCACAGGGGCGGGTGCGAACCAGTCCTGCGGCGCGGCGATGCCGGCGGCGTGGCCGCCGAAATGCGCGACGAGCGTTGCGAGGCTCGCGACGAAGATGACGCGGAGATACTGCATGAAGGCGACGAGACGGGCGTCTGCGCCATAGGCCTCGGCCATGATCATCATTGTCGCGGCGGCGCCGGCCGAAGATCCCCATATGGCGGTCGTGCCGGGGAGGATGCCGGTGCGGGCGATGGACCAGCCGCTCACCGTGCTGACGGCGATGACCGACAGGACGACGAAGAGCATGACCGGCCAGTTGTCGACGAAGGTGCCGATGAAATCCCGCGAGACCGTGGCGGCGATCATCAGGGCGAGCACCACCTGCACGAGGAAGAAGAAGGCCGGCGGCAGGCGGATCGTGCTGCCGGAGAGTGCGGCGACGATACCTGCGGCCATCGGCCCCATCAGCAGGGCGGCGGGAAAACCGGCCAGTTCGAGCGGAAGGGTCGTGACGATCGACAGCGCCGCCAGGCACAACCACTGGAGCAAGGGCGGCATCCGGCCGAAACCGGCCGGCGGCAGCTGTCTTTCGGCGATGGAGCGGTCGGAGGAGGGCAAGAAACGGTTCCGGGCGGGAGTTGTCCGCTTCCAATACAGGATGGCCGGCGTCGGGAACAGGGCCAAATCCCGGGATGGAGAGGCTCGCGGGCGGCGGGGCTCTTGCGTCCACCGGGCGAATCCTGCCAAGTCCGGCCATGGAATTCGCACCGCAACAGGATGAAGCGCTCAAGGCCGTCGCGACATGGCTGAAGGAGGGGCGCAAGCCGCTCTTCCGGCTGTTCGGCTATGCCGGCACCGGCAAGACGACGCTTGCCCGCCATTTCGCCGAGCATGTGGACGGGGACGTCCTGTTTGCGGCCTTCACCGGCAAGGCGGCGCAGGTGCTGCGTTCGAGGGGCGCGAGCAATGCCAGGACCATCCATTCGCTGATCTACCGCCCGCGCGGCGAGGAGGAGGTCGCGGACGAGGAAACCGGAAAGACTTCGGTTTCGCCGATGTTCTCCATCAACCGCCAGAGCCCGGTCGCCAAGGCGGCGCTGGTCGTCGTCGACGAGTGCTCGATGGTGGACGAGGCGCTGGGCCGCGATCTCATGACCTTCGGTACGCCGATCCTCGTGCTCGGCGATCCCGGCCAGCTTCCGCCGGTTTCCGGCGGCGGCTTCTTCACCGACGAGGAGCCGGACTATCTTTTGACGGAGATCCACCGGCAGGCGCGCGACAATCCGATCATCCGGCTGGCCATGCAGGTGCGCGAGGGCGGGACCATCGATTATGGCGACTATGGCGCGGCGCGGGTGATCGGTCGCGGCGACGTCAGCCAGTCGCTCGTCCTCGATGCCGACCAGGTGCTCGTCGGCACCAATCGCACGCGCCGGCGATACAATCAGCGCCTGCGCGAGCTAAAGGGATTTTCCACCGAATATCCGCAGTCCGGCGACAAGCTGGTCTGCCTGCGCAACGATCCGGCCAAGGGCCTGCTCAACGGCTCGCTCTGGCAGGTGATGAGTTCCTCCAAGGAGACGGTAAAGCCCGGCATCAACCTGATGATCCGTCCGGAGGATGACGACATGGATCGCGGGGCGGCGAAGATCAAGCTGCTCAAGGCGGCCTTCGAAAACGGGGACGGCGAGATTCCCTGGTCGACTCGGCGGCGCTATGACGAATTCGATTTCGGCTATGCGCTGACGGTCCACAAGGCTCAGGGTTCGCAATGGAACGATGTCGTTCTGTTCGACGAAAGCTGGGCTTTCCGCGATACCCGCGAGCGCTGGCTCTATACGGCGATTACCCGCGCGGCCGAGACGCTGACCGTCGTGCGTTGATCGCCGGCGGTGCGATTAACGGATGAAGGCTGGTGCGGGGCCGCCGTTTTGCTCTTCCGCCAGCGTGACGCCAACCGGGCCGCTGCATCGGGCGGAAGCCGCTTCCTGCGATGAATGATGCGCGCGAGCGAGGCATTCCATCACAGGAGTGGCTGCGCCGTTGCGCGCAGCGTGGCGGTAGAGAAGACCGTTCGGTGAAAAAGCCCGTATGCCGAAGGAAACCGCCTCATAGGTGAGGCTGCTGTCCATCTGCATCTGGCTTTGCCCGATCCTGCGGGCATAGACGGTCTCGCCGCCCCGATCGTGCACGAGACGCAGGAACAGCGCGTCGTCGCCGGGCTGACGGTCGATCCGCACGGAATAGGAAAGATCGTGTGCCGAAGGCGTGTCGTCTTCGCGCAAGAGCCGGATCGTCGGATAGTAGCGGGCGGCGCCGGCGACGGCCTCGGCGATGGCGCTGCATTGCGCGCCGGCCGGCCAGCAACGGAGGATCTGCACCTGGGGCAGCGTCGAATCCGGTCCGGCGAGCTTATGCTGTACGGCAAGAATCAGTTCGCTGTTGGCAATCCCGGTTGAAATGGAATCGGGATGGGCGGCCGGTGCGAGGACAAGCAGAGGCAGCAGCGACAGCATGGCGAGCGGCGAGGAAACGGGCGCCGGCAGCCAGTTACAGCGCCTCGATCCCGGCTGGTGTGGCTTTCTGGCCGCCGATGGTTGCGCTGGCTGCGGCGCGACGGCCGCCGGCGGCTTCGGAAGCCGGTACTCGGGAACATAGCTTCCGATCGGTATGCGGATGCGCAGATCGTCCGTTGCGCCTTCGGTGGCATAATAGAGATCGAGGAGTTTGCGCAGCTTGCCCGCCTGCACGCGTACGAGCGGATCGTTGCCCGCATCGAAGCCGGTGGAGCGGCCGAAAACGTCGATGCCGATGCTGTAGCCTTTCAATTGCGCCGCCTTGCCGGCCAGTTCGTTCTCCACGACATAGGCGAGAAAGGAACGCAGCCGTTCCGATCGCGCGAAAGCCTCGCTCGACAGCACGGCCCGAAGCGCGTTGCGAACGGTGTCGTTAGCCGGTCGGTCGGTCAGGTTCATCGGGTCATCGGGCGGAAAACCATCGTCTTCGCTTGTTTCCTTGAAATCCTCGGGAAGGACGGCCGCGCATGGGCGCGCTCCGGCACGGGGAGATTATCGGTGATTCCGGACGATCGGCAAGAGGCGTGCCGACAAAGTGTCGCTGCCGCCGCAGGACGCCGGAACGGAGCCGATTGCGCTTGTGGAAACAACCGGCTAGAGGTGGAGCGCCAACGGGAGTCTCCTTCGCATGCCTGCCAAGTTGTCGGTCAATCTCAACGCCATCGCCATGCTGCGCAATCGGCGGGACCTGCCCTGGCCGAGCGTGACGAACCTTGGCCGTATCGCGCTTGCGGCCGGCGCGAGCGGCCTAACGGTCCATCCGCGCCCCGACCAGCGGCATATCCGCTTTTCGGATTTGCAGCCGATCCGCGCGCTGATCGATGGCGAGTTTCCGCAGGCCGAATTCAATATCGAAGGGTTTCCGCAGGAGGACTTCCTGCGTCTCGTCGAGGAGCACCGGCCCGATCAGGTGACGCTCGTGCCCGACGATCCCGCGCAGGCGACCTCCGACCACGGCTGGGACTTCCGCAAGGACCGGGAATTGCTCCTCCGCGTCGTCGGCCGGATCAAGGCGCTGGGGCTCCGGGTGTCGCTTTTCGCCGATGGAGAGCCGGATCGCGAGGCGCTGTCGATCGCGCGTGAGGTCGGGGCGGATCGCATCGAGCTTTATACCGGCCCCTATGGCGGCTGCCATGCCGATCCTGCCGAAGCCGTGCGGCTGGCGGATCGCCTCGGGGAAACGGCGGCCGTCGCGCTCGATGTCGGGCTCGGCGTCAACGCCGGACATGACCTGACGGTCGCCAACCTGCCGATGCTTGCCGCCCGCATTCCGCATCTGGCGGAAGTCTCCATCGGCCATGGCCTGACAGCGGATGCGCTCGAATACGGCATGGCGGAAACGGTGCGTCGCTTCCGCCGCGCCTGCGGCCAGACGGTGTGAGGGGCGGGCGGCTTTGCGGCTGCCCGATCCTCGTTTGCCTTGCGGACCTCAGCCGATGAAGGCCGCCCTGTTTGCCTTCACGAATTCTTCGAAGGCCATCGGCGCATGGCCGGACAGCCGCTCGATGTCGTTGGTGACCATGGCGATCTTGCCGTCGCGCGTATTGGTATCGAAGGAAACCACGGTCGGAATGACGGCTTCGGGCAAGCCTGCCTGCTTCAGGCCGGCTGCGAGTTCGGCATCGGAAACATGCATCACCTTCAGCGGCTTTCCGGTCGTCTCCGACACCACGGCGGCGATCTCGTCAGCGGTGTAGGCTTTCGGCCCCGTCAGCGTATAGGTGCGGCTGTCGCTTCCCGCGTTCAGCAATGCGCCGGCAAGGGCGTCGGCGATGTCGGCGCGGGTGACATGGGCGATACGGCCGTCGCCCGTCGCGCTGTGCCAGACGCCCGTCCGCAACGCCTGCGGCAGCGCCATGAAGAGGTTTTCCGCATACCAGCCGTTGCGCAGGATCGTGTAAGCGATGCCGGTCGCCTTGATCGCGTCCTCGGTGCCGAGGTGATCGGGCGCGAAAGTGACGCGGGAATCGTCCGGCTGCGGCATCGACGTGTAGAGGATGTGCCTTGCGCCCGCACGCTGCGCGGCGGCCACGGCGGCCTTGTGCTGGGCAAGCCGCCGGCCGGGACGGTCGAGCGCATCGGTGGAAACGAGGAGGATGCGCGAGGCGCCGGCGAAAGCCTCGTCGAGCGAGGACGGATCGTCGAAGTCGGCGGCGCGGACGGTGATCCCCCGGGCCGCGTAGGCGTCCAGCTTCGCGGTGTCGCGCGACGTGGCGATGATGTTTTGCGGCGCCACCTTGCCGGAGGCAAGAAGGGCGTCGAGCACGAGACGGCCGAGATGGCCGGAAGCGCCGGTGACGAGAAGCGTGTCGGACATGGGATTGCCTTTCGGGAGCGATGGGCGGGTTGGATGCCGCCGGTTCATATGATCTCTTATTGAGACTTGATCTTATCTGGTAACTTGATAGCTGCTGTAAAGAAGGCAGCTTTTGCTGTCATGGTTACACGGAGGATACCGGCTATGAACACGACCGCCGGAAAACCGGAAGGATCGCGGGTGATCATGATCGACGGACTGGCGATATCGGTGGACGATTGTCCCGTGCGTGACGTCCTGGGCAGTGTCGGCGGCAAGTGGAATTCGCTGATGATCCTCAGCCTTGCCGAGGGACCTCGCCGGTTCTCGCAGTTGCGCCGTCTCATCCCCGATATTTCCCAGCGCATGCTGACCCAGACGTTGCGCGATCTCCAGCGTGACGGCTATCTGGCGCGAACGGTTTTCCCGACCAAGCCGCCCAGCGTCGAATATGCCTTGACGCCACTCGGCCGTTCGTTTCTCGAACTGTTGCGTTCCCTGGTGCGCTGGTCGGGCGAACATCATGCCGAAATCCGCGCGGCGCGGCGGATCTTCGACGAAAACGGGGTGTGAGGCGGGGGCGGGATCGCGGAATGAAGGGATTGGAGATCGGTATTGCGGGCGCGGGGCCGGCAGGTCTTGCGGCGGCGCTGTTCCTGTCGCGCGCCGGCCATCGGGTGGAACTGATCGAGCGGTTCGACGTGGCCGCGCCCGTCGGCTCCGGCCTGTTGCTGCAACCGACCGGACTGACGGTGCTCGACGCGCTCGGCCTGTCGCCCGCCATTCATGCGCTCGGCAATCGGATCGACCGGCTGCACGGTGCGGACGCCTTGAGTGGGCGGACGGTTCTCGATGTTCGTTACGATGCGCTGGCCGGCGGCCGCTACGGCCTTGCCGTGCAGCGGGACGCTCTGTTCGGAACGTTGCACGAGGCGGTGCTGGCCGAGGGCGTTCCCCTGCGTACGGGCATAACGCTCGACAAGGCGGAGACCCGGCGCGCGCGTACCGCGCTGCACGATCCGGACGGCGAGATCGTCGGCGATTACGATCTGGTCATCGATGCATCGGGCGCGCGGTCCCGGCTGGCGGCGGCTTCCGTCGCCGCGCCGCGTATGCGTGCGTTGCCCTGGGGCGCACTTTGGGCGACGCTCGATTGCGAGGACGTCCCGCATGAGCCGCACGCCCTGACGCAACGCTATGATGCGGCGCGGATCATGATCGGCGTACTGCCGGCCGGCCGCGCCAGTCCGGGGGAAACGCGAAAGGCGGCTTTCTTCTGGAGCCTGAAGACGGCAGAAGCCGATCTCGTGCGGCAGGGGGACCTCGACCGCTGGAAGGCCGCCATCCGTGCCTATTGGCCCGCGACTGCACCGTTTCTCGATCAGATCCGGGACTGGGATCAGATGACGCTGGCGCGCTACGCCCATCGTACGATGGCGCGGCCCTATGCCGACGGCATCGCCTTCATCGGCGACAGCGCGCATTCCACCAGCCCGCAACTCGGGCAGGGGGCGAATATGGCGCTGCTGGATGCGGCGGCGCTGGCGCATGCGATCGGGCAGGCGGAAACGGTCGAACGGGCGCTCGAAGCCTATGCCGCCGCACGGCGAAACCATGTGCGGCTTTTCCAGCTTCTCTCCTATGCGTTCACGCCGTTCTATCAATCGGATTCGCGGAGCATCGCCTGGGTGCGCGACAGGCTTGTCGCGACGATGGCGCGCGTGCCGCCCGCACCGCGGATGCTTGCGGCCATCGTTTCAGGCACGCTCATCGATCCGTTCGCGAAAGCCGGCCTTGCGGAATGCCGCTGGCCGGAGGATTTTGCGGCACGTCCGGCCTGACGCGCCGCAGGAACCGGAAGGCTCAGGCGGCGCGGTGTTGCGCGATGTCGGCCAGAGCGAAGTCGACGGCGGCGGCGGCATGGATGGCGGTCGAATCGAATCCCGGCAGCGGCAGCGCGTCCGGATCGAGCAGCAGGCAGATTTCCGTGCAGCCGAGGATGACGCTGTCGGCGCCCTGCGCGCGGGCAGTCTCGATAACCTTCATGACGCGGTCACGCGACAGGTCGTGTACCTTGCCCTGGCAAAGTTCTCCGAAGATGACGTCGTGCATCAGTGTGCGACCGTCGGCGTCCGGCACCATGACGTCGAGGCCGTGCGCCTTCATCCGCTCCGTATAGAAGCCGTGCTCCATCGTATAGCGCGTGGCGAGCAGCAACGGCCGCTGGCGGCCGGCGGCCTTGAGGGCGCGGGCGGTCTCGTCGACGATGTGGATCACCGGACCCTTGACGGCGGCCTGCACCGCCTCGGAGACCAGATGCATCGTGTTGGTGCAGATGAGGATGCAATCGGCACCGGCCGTCTCCAGTCCGGCCGCAACGCCTGCGAGCCGCGCGCCGGCGGCATCCCAGCGACCGGCCTTCTGAAGCGCGACGATCGACTCGAAATTGACGGAGTGGATCAGGATCTCGGCCGAATGCAGGCCGCCGAGCCGTTCGCGGACCGCCTCGTTGATCATCTGGTAGTAGATGGTGGTGCTTTCGAAGCTCATGCCGCCGATCAGGCCGATGGTTTTCATGGTTTCTTCCTCGGAATGGATTGTCGTGAGGAGAGAATGCGCCGGGGCGGGAGGCGATTGTTCGCGATTGTTCCGGAAGGGTGGCGTGTTTTCCGGAAATATTCCTGTATATGGATGGGAATTCGCGATAAGTTCGCGCCTGTGAGCGAGAACGTGGAGATTCATTCGGTATGCTGGACGATCGGGATCGGCGCTTGCTGGCGCTCTTGCAGGAGGATGCGGGCACGCCGGTCAGCATGCTTGCGGAAAAGGTCAGCCTTTCGCTTTCCGCCTGCGCGCGGCGTATCCAGCGGCTGGAGGAGAGCGGCCACATCCTCGGGCGTGTGGCGCTGCTCGACCGCGACCGGATCGGCGTGCCGACCACGGTTTTCGCGCTGATCAAGACCGCGCATCACAGCGATGAGTGGATCGAGCTGTTTTCCCGCGCCATCGCCGATATTCCGGAGGTGGTGGAAGCGCACCGGCTGACGGGAAACCATGATTATATTCTCAAGATCGTCCTGCCGAGGGTGGAGCATTACGACGTGGTCTATAAGCGGATCGTGCGGCGGGTGGAGCTTTTCGATGTTTCCGCCTCCATTTCGATGGAGGTCCTGAAGAGCGGCACCAAGCTGCCGGTGGACTATGCGGAGTGAGATGCGGCCATGAAAAAGGCCGGGAATGCCGGCCTTTTTCGTTCATCGACAGGTTCGTCCCGCTTGGGACGGAGACGCTTCAGGCGGCGACGAGCTGATCGGCCGACATCTTGCCGGACTTGCGGTCGCGCACCAGTTCGAAGCTGACCTTCTGGCCTTCATCGAGACCGGCGAGGCCCGCGCGCTGAACGGCGGAAATGTGAACGAAAACGTCCGGCTCACCGCTATCCTGCTGAATGAAACCGTAACCCTTGGTGGCGTTGAACCACTTGACTGTACCAGTCGCCATGACGAAACCTTTCTATCCGTCAAATCAATCTTTGATCACGGCAGGCGCCGCGATCGCGGGCGGTCGAATTTGAAGGGAAAGCTCGTGGAACTGTACGCAGGGCGCACAAATACATAAGTCAACGTTCAAATCTCGATGCGCAGCAGATAGGTGCTTCGTCGGGGGCGGTCAAGACAGTCCGGCGGCGGGCAGGGCTTTATCCGCTGTTCGCGGCCCTGCCGGGACAGGGCCGCGAGGCGGTGCGCGTCAGGCCGGGCGGCGCTTGTCCACCCGGTGATGATCGAGAAAGCTCGCGATGGCCGATTCGCCATAGAGACGGTGCTGCTCGATGATCGTGATCGCCGTCTGCGCTGCATCGGCAAAGGTCAGGGCATCCGGGGAGGATGCCGCCGGCGGGGAGCCGACAACCTTGTCGGCGATGATTTCCGCCATCGTGCGGGGCAGGATATCCGTGCAGGCGCGCATGTTTTCAAAGACGGCGCTGATCGGGACCAGGCGGTCCTCATAGATCACCGCCGGTTCCGCGCGCTCCCCCTCCCATGCGTCCAGCGCGTGAAGGGCTTCGCCGAACAGTTGCTGAAGCGTGATGGGAGCATGGCCCTCGTGAAGAGGGGGCAGGAAATTCGACATTTTCTGTCTCCTTGTGCGTAAGGGTCTTCAGTGACTGCGGGTGTGGCATGACGGCTGCGGCCGCTTGGGAGGCGGCAGGAAAGCCAATCACGCCTCACGATTGTTTACGAGCGGACATGACTTGGGAAGCGAAAAATATTGTTCGCCGGGGAGGGAAGAAGGGATTATTCCGGAAATCTTTTTCAAATCATAGGAATAGCAGGAAGGAAATTTTTTTCTCTTTTGTGCGCCGCAGCGAAATTTTGCCGCATTCCGGAGGAATCGCGCTTGCCGCGGGCGAGGATGGAGAGCGTTTTGCAAACCGATTCCCATGGCTGTTGACGCGTCTGCGGCTTGCGGTTACAAGAAATCCGAACCGTACCGTACGGTACGCATAAGGCGAGAGGACTGGTATCTTGCAGGTCGCGGCGCAAGGCGGGGCGAGCGAAGGCGGCGGTGGACTGACGAAGCGTCAGGGCACGGTGCTGGAGCGCGCGCTCGGCCTTCTCGTGGAAGGCGGCGAGCGGGCGCTGACCACCGCCGGGGTGGCGCGCGCGGCCAATTGCTCGAAGGAAAGCCTCTACAAGTGGTTCGGAGACCGCGACGGGCTGCTGTCGGCGATGATCGCCTATCAGGCCGGCAAGGTCCGCACGGTCGAGGTCGAGGCGGAAACGCTGACGGCGGAGCGCCTGCGCCTGCATCTTGTCGCCTTCGCGCGCGATCTGATCGACGTGCTGTCGGGAGACGTATCGCTGGCGCTGAACCGGCTGGCGATCGGCCAGGCAAGCCGCGAGGGCGCGAAACTCGGGCGCTTGTTGCAGGAGCGCGGGCGCCGGCAGATCGGCCGGCGGGCCGCAGCGCTGCTGGAGGCGGGCCGGAAGGCCGGCCTCATCGCCTTCGACAGCGCCGAAGAGACTTACGGGACGCTTTACGGCCTCATCGTGTCGGACATGCATCTGCGCATGCTGCTCGGCGAGGACACCGGGGCGCTCCGACAGGAATTCACGCCGCGGGCGGAGAAGGCGGTGGACGCCTTCCTCCGGCTTTACGGCGTGAAAGGATAAGGCCGGCGGATTCCCGCCGACCCGGATATGCAAACAGACCAGCTAAGGGAAGGAACCATCCATGCGCGTCTATTATGATCGTGATGCCGATCTCAACCTCATCAAGGCGAAGAACGTCGTCGTCGTCGGTTACGGCTCCCAGGGCCGCGCCCACGCCCTCAACCTCAAGGATTCCGGCGCGAAGAACGTCGTCATCGCGCTGAAGGCCGGTTCGCCGACCGTCAAGAAGGCCGAAGCCGACGGCTTCAAGGTCATGACGGTGGCCGAGGCCGCCAAGTGGGCGGATCTCCTGATGATGGCGACGCCGGATGAATTGCAGGCCGATATCTACAAGGACGAGATCGCCGGGAATATCCGCGACGGCGCGGCCATCGCCTTTGCGCACGGCCTCAACGTCCACTTCGGCCTGATCGAGCCGAAGTCTTCGGTCGACGTCGTCATGATCGCGCCGAAGGGCCCCGGTCATACGGTTCGCGGCGAATACCAGAAGGGCGGCGGGGTTCCCTGCCTCGTCGCGGTTCATCAGAACGCGTCCGGCAACGCCCTTGATCTTGCGCTTTCCTATGCCTGCGGCGTCGGTGGCGGCCGTTCGGGCATCATCGAGACCAACTTCAAGGAAGAGTGCGAAACCGACCTCTTCGGCGAGCAGGTCGTCCTGTGCGGCGGTCTGGTGGAACTCATCCGTGCCGGCTTCGAGACCCTGGTCGAAGCCGGTTATGCGCCGGAAATGGCCTATTTCGAATGCCTGCACGAAGTGAAGCTGATCGTCGATCTCATCTATGAGGGCGGTATCGCCAACATGAACTACTCGATCTCCAACACGGCCGAGTGGGGCGAGTATGTTTCCGGCCCGCGCATCATCACGGAGGAGACCAAGGCCGAGATGAAGCGCGTCCTGAAGGACATCCAGACCGGCAAGTTCACCTCCGAGTGGATGCAGGAATGGAAGGCCGGCGGCGCCCGCTTCAAGGGTATCCGCCGCAACAACGACTCGCACCAGATCGAGGAAGTCGGCGCGAAGCTGCGCGGCATGATGCCCTGGATCGGCAAGAACAAGCTGGTCGACAAGTCGGTAAACTGATCTGGAAACAGTTTTCAAAAAGTCGAGGCCGGGCGAAAATCGCCCGGCCTTTTTGTATTTCAGCATAGCGATATTGCGGTGCATCATGAAATAGTCTTGCCGAAACCGGTGACAGGGTGCAAACTATAGTTCGTCCTGGTCCAAATATGGAGGGTAGCGCAATGAGCACTGTCTTCGAATATTTCGCGGTGATGGATCTTATTATTCTGACTGCCATCGCTGTGTTGGTTCTGTGTAGCCTTTACGATCAGATGGCGTCCCGCTGACAGGTTTGCGCCACATAGGTAAAGGCAGGCATGGGCGTCCGGCGGAAGCGGTGAATGAGGCGACGCCACGAAGGCTGGACGCGGTTGCGGAACGCAGAATCTTCACGTGGTCCTTTCGAGGCGCATGCGGGGTGCGGCCTGTCCCGAAGGCGTGCGGCGTCCGATTTTTTCCGGACCTGCTTTCGGTGTACCTTCCCGATATTTTTCCGAGGCAAAACAGCGGCGTGGCGGCTGGTTATATAGGTCAGCATTGTTGACATAATACGTGCCGCGTGGTTTCCTCGCGCGATCAATCATCCGCAAGGAAATCCCCGATGTTCGACTGGAATCAGGCCTTCGCCACGCGCGCGTCGCGCATGAAGGCGTCCGAAATCCGTGAGCTGCTGAAACTGCTGGAACGGCCCGATATCATTTCCTTCGCCGGCGGCATTCCGGATCCCGCGCTGTTTCCGAAAGAGGCTTTCAGCGCCGCCTATGCGGATGCCCTGTCGGGAGAGGGGGCGGCCGCGGGGCTGCAATATTCCGTCAGCGAAGGCTACAAGCCGCTGCGCGAATGGCTGGCCGAACGGATGGCGACGCTCGGTGTCGCCTGCACGGCTGACAATATCTTCATTGTTTCCGGTTCCCAGCAGGGCCTCGATTACCTGGGCCGGCTCTTTCTTTCGCCCGGCGATACGGCGCTGGTCACCTGGCCGACCTATCTCGGCGCGCTTCAGGCCTTCAACGCCTATGAGCCGTCCTACGACCGGCTGAACCTTGCCGGCAACCGGACGCCCGACGCCTATCGCCAGACGGCGGCGGCGGCCGGCGGCCGGGTGAAATTCGCCTATCTCTCCGCGGATTTCGCCAATCCGACCGGCGAGACCCTCGATTTAGAGGGCCGCGAAAGGCTACTGGATCTGGCCGGCGAACTGGATATTCCGATCATCGAGGACGCCGCCTATCAGTCGCTGCGCTACGATGGCGAGGCGATCCCGCCGATCCTCGCGCTGGAAATCGCCCGGACGGGTGGGATCGACGCGGCGCGCACCATCTATTGCGGCAGTTTTTCCAAGACTCTGGCGCCGGGCCTGCGGGTCGGTTTCGTCTGCGCCGCCGCGCCGCTCATCCGCAAGCTGGTTCTGATGAAACAGGCCGCGGACCTGCACTCCTCCACTCTCAACCAGATCGCCATCGCCGATGTCGCCGCGCGGGGCTTCGATGCGCAGGTCGAAAAGATCCGCGCCGTCTACAGCGCCCGCCGCGACGCCATGCTCGCCGCGCTCGCCCGCCATATGCCGGAGGGCGTGGAATGGACGCGGCCGGAAGGCGGCATGTTCATCTGGGTGACCCTGCCGGCCGGTATGGACGGCGCGGCGCTGCTCGCCCGCGCCATCGAGACGGAGAAGGTGGCCTTCGTGCCGGGGAAGGCGTTTCATGCCGACGGCAGCGGTGCGAACACGCTTCGCCTCAGCTTCTCCTGCGCGGATGCGCAAACCATCGAGGAGGGGATTTCCCGCCTTGGCCGGGCGATCGCCCGGAGCGCCGGGCAGGCCGAGCGTCCGGCGGGCTGAGCACCGGTTTCCGGAACCGGCGCGCGGCCTTTCGATGAGAAACGGCTTTCCCTTCGAAAGGGCGTTTTCCATTCCCGTCGGCGCGGCTACACTGTCGCGCAATATCGGAAGGAAAACATGTCGCTACGCCTCGCCACGTTCAATATCGAGAACCTGATCACCCGCTTTGATTTCTCCGGTTTCCGCAACCAGCTTCGCCAGGATCGCGTGCTGCGGCTGTTCGATATCCGCAACGAGGCGGAATATCAGCGACTGGAGGAAGCGCGCACCGTCGCCCACACGGACGACACGCGCCAGCAGTCGGCGCTCGCCATCGCCGATGCGGATGCCGATATTCTCTGCTTGCAGGAGGTCGACAACATGGCGGCGTTGCAGGCGTTCGAATACGGCTATCTCTTCCGCATGGTCGGCAACGGCTACCGGCAGCGCTACCTGATCGAAGGCAACGATTCGCGCGGCATCGACGTCTGCGTCCTGGTGCGCGAGGAGACGCGGGACGGGCAGCCGATCGAATGCGTCGACGTGCGCAGCCATGCGACGATCACCTATCGCGACTTCGACCTTTATGTCCCGGAACTCGGGCCGGGGCTGCGTCCCGACGACAAGGTGTTCAAACGCGATTGCCTGGAGCTCGATTTTCGCATCGGTGGCCGGCCGTTCACCCTCTATGTGGTGCATTTCAAGTCGATGGGGCCGGGACGCGAGGGGTTGGACGGGCGCACCTCCACCATGCCCGTGCGGGCCGCGGAAGCGCGCGCCGTGCGGCGGATCATCGAGGACCGCTTCGGGCCGGGGCATACGGCGGGAAAATCCTTCGCCATCTGCGGTGACATGAACGATTATCAGGAGCGGCTGGTGATCGAGGGCGACCGACGCAACGGCTACCGTTTCATCCCGACGCCGGAGCCGGAAAGCGCGCTCGATGTCTTCAGCGCCAATGGTTTTGCGGTCAACCCGATGCTGCGCCGGCCCGCGGATGACCGCTGGACCCTCTATCACAGCCGCGGCCCGCAGGAACGGCATCTCTGCCAGCTCGACTATATCTGGCTGTCGCCCGCCCTTGCCGAGCGGAATGCCCGGCATGTGCCGGAGATCATCCGGGCGGGCCAGCCGTATCGCACGCTCTTCCCGCCGGGGCAGGAGGTCGAGCGCTATCCGCGGATCGGCTGGGATCGCCCGAAGGCCTCCGACCATTGCCCGGTGGTGATGACGCTCGATGTCTGAATGATGCGCGCCGCTTGCGCGAATTTTTCTTGCCGCTTCGAACAGGCTCGGGCAGTTTGACGCCGTCTGTCGAAAATCGGGGAAACCTCTTGGCCCGCAGCTACGCCATCTATGATGTCTTCACCGACGTGCGCCTCGCCGGCAACCCGCTTGCGGTGGTCTTCGATGCGCAGGGGCTGGACGAGCGGACGATGCAGCGGATCGCACGCGAGTTCAACCTGTCGGAGACGGTGTTCGTGCTGCCGCCGGAAAATCCGGCGCATACGGTGCGGCTGCGGATCTTCACGCCCGGTCTGGAACTGCCGTTTGCCGGCCATCCGACGGTGGGCGCGGCGGTGGCGCTGGCGGAGGCCGCAAACGAAAGCGCCGCCCGGCCGCTCGACCTCGTCTGCGTTCTGGAAGAAAACGTCGGCCCCGTGCGTTGCGCGGTGAAGCTCGACCGGCCGGACGCGGCTTTCGCGGAATTCGACGTGCCGCGCCTGTCGGCGCGTATCGCTGCGCAGTTCAACCGCCAGGCCATCGCCGATGCGCTCAGTCTGAAGCCTGCGCAGATCGGCTTCGAGAACCATGCGCCGTCGCTGTGGAGCGCCGGCGTCGCTTTCGTGACGATCCCCGTGCACGATCTGGCGGCGGCGCAATCCATCGAGTTCGATCCGGCGTTCTGGGAGCGTTGCGCCCCTTTCGCGGAAGGGCGGCTGGCGTCGGCCTATGTCTATTGCCGGGGCGGGGTCCATCACAAGGCGCGCTTTCATGCGCGGATGTTCGCGCCGGACATGGGGCTTGGGGAGGATCCCGCCACGGGGTCGGCCGTCGCCGCCCTTTCCGGGGCCATTCATCATTTCGACCGCCTCATCGACGGTCATCACGCCTTCCTGGTCGAGCAGGGCGTGGAGATGGAGCGCCCCTCCTTCATTCATCTGCATCTCGATGTGGCCGGCGGGGCGATCGCCGCGGCGCGGATCGGCGGGCAGGCCGTGCGCATCGCTGCGGGCCAGCTTTATTTGTAACGCCCGTCGTGCCACGGGAAAAAATCGATCGCGTGCAGAATTTTCCGGCAGGCGTATGGACAAGCTTCGTGAACACCGTTATACGCCCCACCAGACCGCTGGAGCGGTCGTGTGGGTGATTAGCTCAGTTGGTAGAGCAGCTGACTCTTAATCAGCGGGTCCACGGTTCGAGCCCGTGATCACCCACCAAATTCAACTTCTTAGCGGTTTTCTACCAACCCGCGTTTTCCAGTGAAGCAGACTTTTACGGTTTCATTTCCTATTCGCGCCTGATGGCCGCAATGGCTTCTTGTCCCGCCCGATAGCGCTGGCCGAGAAGGGATTCGCCAACCTCCGTCTTGGAGAGAGGGGCGAGCAATTCCGATCCTGACACAGCGGCCCATGGCCGTTATGCGATCCTTCCTCCCGGTCGGGAACAAACCGGCCGGAGGGGCATTACCGGGGCGTGACTGGCAGCAGCCGGTTGTGAGAGAGGTCCGGTGAGCGAACGAGGCGTTCCCGGGCCTCGATCCGCCCCCAACCGCATCGACCGGACGGAGGCTTTCGCGCCGGTTGTCGATTCCTTTCGCTTCCCGCGCTGTTCTCCGGCCTGGCGTCAGCGTCGGAACGGCCCTTTGCAACCCGGCTTCTTCTCGCCATAGTGCGGGTCGGAAAAAAAACGGGAGACAGTCCATGAGCGAAGATCTGATCAGCACCCCCGAGGCGGTGGTGGCCTATTGGTGCAAGACGCTGACGCCTGCTGACTGGTTCAATTCGACGCCGGACCTCGACACGCAGATCCGCATGCGTTTCGCCGCCACCCATCTTGCGCTTTCGCGCGAGATCGCGCCGCAATGGCGGGCGAACCCGGAGGCGCGCCTTGCCGCGCTCATCGTTCTCGACCAGTTTCCGCGCAATATGTACCGCGCCTCGCCGCTCGCCTTTTCCTCCGACTGGATCGCGCTTCGCGAAGCGCGGCTTGCGCTGGACGCCGGCGCGGACCGGGAGGTCGATGCCGGGCGGCGGCATTTCTTTTATCTCCCCTTCGAGCATTCGGAAGATATCGCGGATCAGGATTTGTCCGTCCGGCTTTTCGAGGCACTCGGAGACGAGGGATATCTCGACTATGCGGTGCGCCACCGCGACGTCATTGCGAAATACGGTCGCTTTCCGCACCGCAATGCGATCGTGGGACGGGACTCCACGCCGGAGGAGGAAGCCTATCTCGCGACGCCCGGCGCCGGCTTCTGAATGGGACAAGCGCATTTCGTTTCGCTGTAATCCCGGTTAAAACGGGACGAACCGGTGTGCATGCGTCGTTCCGGCTTCGTCCATGGTTCCTTGCAGCGAGGCAGGCTTGTCCGTCATCGTCCGTTCCGTCCTTCTGTTCCTTGCGGCGTCCCTGCTGCTGCTTGCGCCCGTGCGCGCCGAGATGGCTCCGGCCAGGACGCCGTCCGTCGAGGAGGCCGAGGCCGGCTTGCAGAAGGCGGGCGCGCAGCTTGCCGTCATCGCCGACAAGGTGGATCAGCATCGGGAGGACGACGCCCGGCTTGTGGAACTGAAGAACGAGGCGGAGGCGCTGAACCGTTCGCTTCTCGCCATTTCCGTCGCCACGCGGCCGCGACTGGAAGCGATCAAGGCGCGTCAGGCCGAACTTGGCGATCCGCCGGGTGAGGATTCGGCGCCGGAAGCGGCCATCGTCGTGGAGGAGCGCAAGAAGCTTGCGGCCGACCGCAATGCGATCAACGCGCTGACGGGCGAGGCGGAGAACCTGTCGATCGAGGCGACGAAGCTTGCCAACAGCATCACGGAAATCCGCCGTTCGCTGTTCACGGATGCGATCCTGAAACGCACGGAGATTTCCGGCGATATCTTCACGCGGGCCGGCGACGCGCTGGTGACAGAAGTCCGCACGCTTGGCCGGACCGTTGCGGCGTGGGGGAAATTCGTCTGGAAGTTCAAGCGGCTGGCCCTGCTTTCGGCAATCGGATTGTCGCTGCTCGTCGCCTTGGTGCTGCTTGTCGGCAGTTTGCGGATGTTTTCTCCGTATTTCAACCGGGCAAGTGTCACCGAGCGGCCGACCTATATGACGCGGCTTTCCGTCGCCTTCTGGTCGACGATCCTGCCCAGCATGGCGGCGACGGTCTTCGCCGTGACGAGTTATTTCCTTCTCGACGTCTTCAACGTCCTGCGGCCGGATATTGCGCCGCTGGTGGCCATCGCGCTCGCTATCGGCGTGGTGGTCTTCTTCGTGCTGAAGCTGATGAATGCCGTCCTGTGCCCGGGCGACGGAAACTGGCGGCTTGTGCGGCTGTCGGATCGCGGAGCCTTCCGGCTCTGGCTGCTGATTGCCGTGATGGCGGTCGTCAACGGCGCGGACTATGTTCTGGCCGCGATCAGCGAAGCGCTCGGTTCCCCGGTGGTCCTGACGGTGGCGAAGAGCTTCCTCGCATCGATCGTGATCGGCGTGCTGCTTATCGTGACCGCCTTTGTCCGGCCGATCCTGAAAAAGGGCGAGCCGCCCGACGCGCCCGGCCGTCCCTGGCCGCGGCCGATCTTCCTCGCCCTGGTGTTCATCGGCGCGGGTCTCGTCGTTTCGGCTTTGCTCGGCTATGTCGGACTTTCCCGCTTCGTCGCCACGCAGATCGTGGTCACGGGCGCGCTTCTCGTCACGATGTATATCGGCGTGCTTTCCGGCCGCGCCGTGTCGGCTCCCAACGCCTTTGCGGAGACGGCGATGGGCAAGCGCCTGGAGGCGCGCTTCGGGCTCAGCCAGCTGGGGCTCGACCAGATGGGGCTGGCGGCCGGTTTCGGCATCCATATCCTTGTCTTCGCCTGCTTCATACCGTTGATCCTGCTGCAATGGGGCTTCCAGATCGCGGATATCGAGGCGGGAGCCTATCGGCTTTTCACGGAAATCCATATCGGCTCGATCACCATATCGCTGGTCGGCATCTTCGCCGGCCTGATGCTCTTCACGATCGGCTTCCTCCTTACGCGCTGGTTGCAGCGCTGGCTCGACGGCCATGTCCTGGCGCGAAGCCAGGTCGATGCCGGTGTCCGCAATTCCGTTCGCACCGCGATCGGCTATGCGGGCGTGGCGCTGGCGGGATTGATCGGCATTTCGGCGGCCGGCATCAATCTTTCGAGCCTGGCGCTTGTCGCCGGCGCCTTGTCGCTCGGTATCGGTTTCGGCTTGCAGAATATCTTCTCGAACTTCGTCTCGGGGCTTATCCTGCTTGCCGAAAGGCCGTTCAAGGTCGGGGACTGGGTGGTGGCCGGAACGACCGAAGGCTTCGTGCGTCGGATCTCCGTGCGGGCGACGGAGATCGAGACGTTCCAGCGCCAGACCGTGATCGTTCCTAATTCGGTGCTGATCAATGGCCAGGTCGGAAACTGGACCCACCGCAACAAGCTCGGCCGGCTCGAGCTTGCGCTCAGCGTCCATGCCGGAAACGATCCCCTCCGCGTGCGCGATATCCTCTTCGAGGTGGTGCGCGCGCAGCCGGGCCTGCTGCGCAATCCCGAGCCCTCCGTCGTCTTCATGGCCTTTTCGGCGGCGACGCTGGATTTCGAGATCCGCGCCTTCGTCGCCGATATCCTGACGGCGGGTGCGGTCAAGTCGGATCTGCGGGCGGCGATCCTGCTGCGGCTTCGCGAGGATGATATCGCCATCGGCGCGCCGGCAGCGCCGGAAGTGCCGGTCAAGATTTCGCCGGAAGGCGCCGAACTGCTCGGAGAAATCGTCGGCCAGGCGGCAGAGGCCATCCGGAGCAGGCCCGCAAGGCGGCGGGGCAGGGCGTCCTCCGGCGAGGATAACCCCTGAGACGCCGCCAGTACGTATTCACGCCCGGTTCAGGCCGGTCGTATAAAACATGCAGGTCCGCCGAGGAAACGCCGGTTTCGCCTGCGGATGGACAAGAGGGCGGCGCTATGACGCCGGGATGACGAGGATGCGAATGATCACGATGCTGCTGGCGTTGACCGCGACAAGCGCGAGCGCCTGGGCCGCGACGGTCGTCAACAAGGACGACAGCGCCTATGTTCTGGTCGTCACCGAGGGTGGCAGCCGCATGGAAATCGCCGTCGAGGCCGGGATGACGGAGACGATCTGTCCCGCCGGTTGCTTCGTGACGCTTCCCAGCGGCGACCGTATTGCGCTGACGGGCGGCGAGACCATCGAGATCGAGAGCGGAACCGCCTCGGTCAAGTAACGGAACCGCCAGTGTCGCCGGGATTTGCCCCTGTGGCTTAACGCTTTGGCAAAGCGTTGCCGCTACCCCTGAGACGGGGAATATTTCTGATAATAAAGGCAAGTCATGGCGTTTATCGGCATTTCCGGGATGCAGTATTCCGGCGCGTCTCTTTCGCATCACCGCATCCTCCTTGCGGAAGATTCGAATGTCTTCACCTCGATGATTTCGAAGCGGCTCAAGGAACTGTTCGATATCGATGTCGATATCTGCCGCAGTTTCGAGGATCTCGAACTTGCCTATGACAAATCCGTCGAGAAGGTGACGCTGGCGATCTCCAACATCAATCTGCCGGGTGCGGAAAACGGCGAGGCGCTCGGCTATCTCGTCGATCTCAGCATTCCCACCATCGTCTTCACCGGGACCTTCCAGCAGACGACCCGCGACGAGCTTCTGTCACGGGAGATTGTCGACTACATCATCAAGGACAATATCTTCGCGGTGGAACTGCTGGTGGAATCGGTCTGCCGGTTCCTGACCAACCATCAGCACCATGTCCTGATCGTCGACGATAGCGCCACGGCCCGCGCCCTGTTGTCGAGCCGTCTCAAGCGCTACAATTTCCGCGTCAGCACGGCAGACAGCGGCGCATCCGCGCTGGCGCTGCTGAAGGACAATCCGGATATCGGTCTGATGATCACCGACTACCATATGCCGGATATCGACGGTTTCGAGCTGACGCGACGCATTCGCGGCGCGATCGGCTCGCATCGTCTCAGGATCATTGGGGTGTCGTCATCGACCGACCGGCTGCTTTCGGCCCGGTTCCTCAAGGCCGGCGGCAATGATTTCATCATGCGGCCGTTCATCGACGAGGAGTTCTACTGCCGCGTCAACCAGAACCTCGACACGCTGACGCAGATCCGGGCGGCGCAACAGCGTCTGGCCAGCTGAAGGAAAATGGCTGCGGCGGCGGCCCCCGTCGCGTTACCGCGCGGCGGCGGCCGAAAGCGTCAGCTTGCGCTCGGCGCGCTCCTGCTGCGGCGAGCGGTTGTAAAGCTCGCGATAACACTTGGAAAAATGCGACGCGGAGACGAAGCCGCAGGCGACGGCGACCTCGACCACCGGCATGGAGGATTGCACCAGCAGGTGGCGGGCGCGGTCGAGGCGTATCTCCAGATAGTAGCGGGCGGGCGAGCGGCCCATCTCCTGGCGGAACAGGCGCTCGATCTGGCGCCGGGAGAGATCGACGCTGTCGGCTATCTCCAGCAGCGAGAGCGGTTCCGACAGGTGGCTCTCCATCAGTTCGATGATCGACAGGACCTTCGCGTTCTGCACGCCGAGGCGGGCGCGCAGCGGCAGGCGCTGGCGATCGTGCGGGCCGCGCACGCGGTCGGTCAGCGCCTGCTCGCAGACGCTGTTGACGAGGGTTTCACCGAAGTCCTGATCGATCAGGCTCAGCATCATGTCCAGTGAGGCGGTGCCGCCGGCGCAGGTATAGATATTGCCGTCGATTTCGTAGAGATCCGCATAGACGTCGACCTGCGGGAAGGCTTCGGCGAAGCCGGGCAGGTTCTCCCAATGAATGGCGCAGCGCTTTCCGTTCAGCAGTCCGGCCTGCGCCAGCACATGTGCGCCGGTGCACAGGGAGCCGACGGCGATGCCGCGGTTATAGACCTCGCGCAGCCAGGCGTTCACCGACCGGTTGACAAACCCCTCGACATCGACGCCCGAACAGACCAGCACCATCGAAGGGCGATTTTCGCCGGCAAGATATTTGCGTTCGTCGGCAAGCGAGGCGTTGACCTCGATGCCGATGCCGCTGGAGGCGAGCACCTGCTGGCCATCGGTCGACGCGAGCCGCCACGTATAGGCGTCGTAGCCGAGCATGCGATTGGCGATACGCAGCGTCTCGATGGCGGCCGAGAAGGGCAGCATCGAAAAATTGGGCACCAGGAAAAACACCAGGGACCGCTTCTTGACGTTCTGCTTGTTCATCCGACGACATCCATGCTCGAGGCCTGCCACAATGGTCGCTCGCGGTGCGCGGCAAGACTAACATTTTTGCGACATTCGCAAGGATGGATACGACTGCACGGGCTCCCGTTTCATTGAAATGTCAGTAGGTTCAGGCGAAATTGGGGCGGCGTGGCGGTGCTTGCGCATTTGCGACTCCGGCGGACGCGGAAACGCCCCCGCCGGGATGGTGCAAGAGCAATTCCAGGAAAAGCGCGAAATGGCTTTCCGTCCGGACTTGCGTAAAAACAAAGGCTTGGATCGCTTCGCCGTTTTCGCGAAACGACGAACGATCTAGCGGTCGCAGGGGTCGGCGGTGCGAAAGCCGATATCCTTGCGCAGGGCATAGGGCATTCGCTCCATGTCGTTGCGGCGGCGGCGCGCCTTCCGCAGGCAGGCAAGCCGTTCAAAAAGCTGGTTTAACGGGTGGACGGGCCTCCAGCGGGGGAGTTGGCCGTGCGCAATAGGATAGCCGGGAATCGTGGTCATGACGGTCTCCTTCAGAATAGCGACCGGGGCAGATGAACTTTGTCTTGGGGAACCCACCGGGATTACCGGTGTGCTCCGGTTGCCGGCGGGCCGCAGCGCGCCTTTCTCTGGAAGTCGGTCCAGCCGATGTCGTCCTTCATGTGATCCGGCATGGTGGAGAGTTCCGCCAGCGTGCGGCGGGCGAGCCGGCGCTGGCGCCGTTCTTCGGTGATCTCACCCAGAAAATGGCGGATGGCGTAGTAGAAGCCTTTTCCCTCGACGCGAACGGCGAGATCTGTGTCGCCGGAGGATGCTTTATGCGGGCTCATGGCTATTTCCTCTCGTTCGGTTGGCTTGTGACTTGACTATCGCTCTCAGTGGATATTCAATCAAACGAAATGGAATGACGATATGGTTCATATTTTCTGATCCTTGGAGGCGACCATGAGCCTGCTGACGCGCCCGGCCCTGCCATTGCTTGAACTCGATGTGCTCAAGACTTTCGTGGCGATCGCCGAGACCGGCAATTTCACGACGGCGGCCGGGGCGGTGCATCGCACCCCTTCGGCCGTTTCGATGCAGATCAAGAAGCTGGAGGACCAGCTGGGCTGCGTCCTTTTCCGCCGCGACGCGCGATCGGTGACGCTGACCCATCACGGGGAGATGCTGCTGTCCTATGCCCGGCGGCTGCTCGCCCTCAGCAACGAGGCGGTGTCCCGCTTCATGATGCCGGAAATGAGCGGTATCGTGCGGCTCGGAGCGCCGGACGACGTGGGGGAACTGATCCTTCCGGACGTTCTGAAACGCTTTGCGGAGACCTATCCCTCCATTGCGGTCAATGTTTCGATCGGTTCGAGCAGCGATCTGCGGCGGGGCGTGGCCGAGCGGCGGCTGGATCTTGCGGTCTTCAATGCGGCCGACGGCGCCGTGCCGGCCGCCGGTGAAATCCTGATGCGCGAGCAACTGGTCTGGGCCGGGCGCAGATGCGGCACGGCCCATCTGAAAAGGCCGCTGCCGATCTCGATCTGGGAAGAGGGCTGTATCTGGCGCGCGCGCGCGCTGGAAGAACTCAGCCGGTCCAGCCGCGAGTTCCGCATCGCCTATTTTTGCGCCCATCACATGGGCCAGCGAGCCGCCATCCGCGCCGATCTGGCAGTTGCGCCGCTGGCGCGCTTTCTGGTCGGCGAGGATATGGTGGCGCTTGGCGAGAAGGACGGGCTGCCCGATCTCGGCCACTACCAGATCGGGCAGGTGGTGGCGGAACGCGCGGACGCTCCGGCCCTTGCGGTCGCCGATTATATCCGCGCCGCTTTCGCCCGTATCGAACAGCGGCCGATGGAGGCTTTGCCGGTGGCCTGCTGAGGCGGTGCGTGCCTTCCAGGGTGGTTTCGGTTTTCACAGAAGCGGCGGAACCGCTCTATCTTTTTGAGAGAGCCGCATTTCCGGATGCAAAACCGCTCCGCACTTTTGCTGGAAATGCTCTATTCCCGGCTGCGTCGCCGCCGCCGGCCGCCGCCTTCGCCGCCGCCGTCCTCGGCCAGCACCTTGCGCTCCGGCAGGGTGACGACGCGGGTGAGGTTCGGAAAGGCGTCGACCTTGTTCGGCAGGGCCATGGCGTTGACGAAATGCTCCTGGAACTTGGGTTCGAGGGCCGTTTCGATCTTCTCGATGCGGTTGACCTCCTGCTCGATCTCGCGACGGTGGTCGCGATTGAGCAGCGCCATCAGCGCGCCGGTTCCGGATGCGTTTCCGACCGCCTTGACCTCGGCGAGATCGCAATCGGGAATGAGGCCGAGCACCATGGCGTATTTCGGATCGATGAAGGTGCCGAAGGCGCCGGCAAAGCGGATCATGTCGACATGCTCGACGCCCTGTTTCTCCATCAGGAGCTTGATGCCCGCGTAAAGTGCGGACTTTGCAAGCTGGATTGCGCGGATGTCGCCCTGTGTCACCGTGATGCGGGGCTCGCCGTCATGCAGCAGATAGGAGAACGTGCGGCCGTTCTGGAGGACGCGCGGGCTCCTGGCCGCCATCGCGCCGTCGATCACGCCATCCTCCGAGATGAGGCCGGCAAGATACATTTCGGCCACGACCTCGATGATCGCCGAGCCGCAGATGCCGGTGACGCCGACGGTGGCGGCGGCCTCCGCAAAACCCTCCTCGTCGGACCATTTGTCGACGCCGATGATGCGGAACTTCGGTTCCAGCGTTTCGGTGTCGATGCGCACGCGTTCGATTGCGCCGGGGGCGGCGCGCTGGCCGGAGGAGATTTCCGCGCCTTCGAAGGCCGGTCCGGTGGGGGAGGACGCGGCGACGACGCGGTTCCGATTGCCGAGCACAATTTCCGCATTGGTGCCGACATCGACGAGCAGCATCATGCGATCCTGCTTGTAGGGTGCTTCGGCCAGCGTCGCGCCGGCCGCATCCGCTCCGACATGGCCGGCGATGCAGGGCAGAAGATAGAGCCGCGCGCCGCGGTTGACGTCGATTTCAATGTCGTGCGCCCAATATTGCAGCGCGCCGGAGACCGCCAGCGCGAAGGGAGCCTGGCCGAGTTCCGTCGGGTCGATACCGAGAAAGAGATGGTGCATGATCGGGTTGGCGACGAAGACCATGTCCAGAATGTCGTGCCGGTCGACGGCGCCTTCCTCGCAGACCTTGCCGATCAGCCCGTTGACCGCCTCGCGAACGGCTTTCGTCATCGCCTCGCGGCCGTCGGGGTTCATCATGACGTAGGACACGCGGCTCATCAGGTCCTCGCCGAAGCGGATCTGCGGGTTCGATGTCCCGGAGGAGGCGGCGATACGGCCCGACAACAGCGAGACGAGGTGCATGGCGATCGTCGTCGAACCGATGTCGCAGGCAATCCCGTAGGCCTCGTTCTTGAGGCCCGGCCAGAGGCCGATGATGAAGGGCCGGGAGGTATCCGTGTCGCGGTGGATCGCCGCGGTCACGCCCCATTCGCCCTTGCGCAGGATCGACTGCAACGCCGGGATGAGATGGGGGGCGATCAGCAGATCCTTCCAGCCCCAGTCTTTTTCGAGCGCCGCCTTGAGACGGTCGAGATCGCCGAGCGGCTTGTGCATGTCGGGTTCTTCCACCTCGACATAGCAGAGCTGGACGGCGGGGTTGCGCTCGATATGGCGATCCGTCGCCGCCTTGCGCACGACCTGCGCGTTGATCACGGTGTCCTGCGGCACATCGACGACGAGATCGCCGAGGATCAGGGCGGAACAGGACAGGCGGCGGCCATCGGCCAGTCCGCGGATCTTCTCGTAACGCTCCTCCTTCGGACCCTTTTGTGAGATGTGGTTGAGCGAGGAGACGATCTTGTGCTTGGCGAAATTGCCTTCCTGCACCTCGATCTGACAGCGTCCGCAGGTGGCCCGGCCGCCGCAGACGCTCTCGACATAGACGCCGAGCTTTCGCGCCGCGTCCAGAACCGGGGTTCCGATGGGGAAGCGGCCGCGCTTGCCGGAAGGCATGAAGAGGACGAGAGGGTCTTTCGCCGAGGATTCGCTCATGGTGTTCTGGTTCTCTGAGGTGCCGTCGAAACGCATTTTGCTCGCTCTCCCGGGCCGGCCGGCCATTACCGCCAGAGTGGACCGGAAATGGAACGGAGGCTGGTCAATTCCCGACATCGAAAGATCACCTTGCGGGCCGGCGCAAGGTGATCCGTGGTTGCCGGCCCCTCCGGCCTTGCCGGGCGGGCCTCGTGGTAAGGGGAAATGGCGTTTGCGCCTATTCCCCGCGCGCGCCCGCGCCGGTGCGCGCGGCGCGACCGCCACGTCGGCCTGCCGCAGGCGCGGCGGCCGTTGCCGCTCCGCCCGCCTCTGCCGGCTTGTGATCGCGATAGGTCATGATCCAGTTGGTGCAATTGGCGTCCGTGCCGCTCAGCACGTTGGCGGCGCGCACGGCCTCCATCTCCTGGGGCCGGCACGGGTTCATGATGGCCGATGTCATGCCGGCGCCGATCACCATCGGAATGAAGCCGGCATTGATGCCGTGGCGGTGTGGCAGGCCGAAGGAGATGTTGGAAAGGCCGCAGGTCGTGTTGACCTTCAGTTCCTCGCGGAGCCGCCGCAGCAGCGCGAAGACCTGGCGGCCGGCGTCGCCGAGCGCGCCGATCGGCATGACCAGCGGATCCACCACCACGTCCTCCGGCTTGATGCCGTGATCCATGGCGCGTTCGACAATCTTCTTGGCGACCGCGAAGCGCACGTCGGGATCCATGGAGATGCCCGATTCGTCGTTCGAGATGGCGACGACCGGTACGTTGTATTTCTTGATGAGCGGCAGGATGGCTTCAAGCTTCTCCTCCTCGCCGGTGACCGAATTGACCAGCGGGCGGCCCTTGGCGACCTTGAGGCCGGCCTCGATGGCCGCCGTCACCGAACTGTCGATGGCGAGCGGGATGTCGACGAGGCCCTGGACGATCTCCAGCGTCTGCACCAGCAGGCCGGGCTCCGTCTCGTTCGGGTTGACGGAGGTGACGCCGGCGTTGATGTCGAGCATCGTGGCGCCGGCTGCGACCTGTTCGAGCGCGTCCTTCCGCACCGTATCGAAATTGCCCTCGATCATCTCGGCGGCGAGTTTCTTGCGGCCGGTGGGATTGATGCGTTCGCCGATGACGCAGAACGGCTGGTCGAAGCCGATGACGATTTCGCGGGTGGCCGAGGCGACGATGGTGCGGGTCATATAGTTTCCTCTGGGGCAGGGCGCTGGATTTGATCTAGCGTGCGATTTTCACTGTTGCAATGCTGGCGGCGGCCGGAGCGGCAATCCCCTCTCGCGACCCTTCGGGCCACCTGTTGCCCACCGGGAGACGCGGCCGGCGGGCGGATGACGGGAATCTCCGGCATGGATGATCGGCTTTCCGGTCAATGGGGCTGCTGGGCGGCGACTTCGGCCATCTGCTGCTGGTTCTGTTCGACGCCCTCACGGGTCTGCTCGATACGCTCGGCGACGAGCTGGTCGACCGGATTCGGCTCGCGTTTCCAAGGCTGTCGACCCTTCAGGACGCCGGATTCGTGGACGATCTCCGCCACATATTCCTCCTGGCGATAGGCCATGACGTGAACGCCCGCCACGCCCTCGATCTCCTTCACCTCGTTGATGATGTCGATGCAAAGCTGCTTGCCTTCCTTCTTCTGGTCCTCTGCGCCTTCGAGCCGCTTGATGATCGCGTCGGGAATATGAATGCCCGGAACGTTGGAGCGGATCCATTTCGCGGTCTTGGCGGAGGCCATCGGGCCGACGCCGACGAGGATGAAGCATTTCTCGTGGAGGCCGAGGTCGCGCACCTTCTTCATGTATTCCCGGAACATGGGGACGTCGAAGCAATACTGGCTCTGCACGAACTGCGCCCCCGCCTCGATCTTCTTGGCGAGACGGAAGGGGCGGAAGTCGTAGGGCGGCGCGAAGGGATTGATCGCCGCGCCGAGGAAGACCTTCGGCGGCGTGGTCAGCTTGCGGCCGGAGAGGAATTTCGCATTGTCCCGCATGATCCGCACGGTTTCGAGCAGGGACATGCAATCGAGGTCGAAGACGGGCTTGGCGCCCGGCTGGTCGCCGGCCTGCACGCCGTCGCCGGTCAGGCACATGATATTGCACACCCCCATGGCGGCTGCGCCGAGCACGTCGCCCTGGATGGCGATGCGGTTCTTGTCGCGGCAGGCGATCTGCATGATCGGGGCGTAGCCCATGCGGGTCAGAAGCGCGCAGATGCCGACCGACGACATGTGGCAGTTGGCGCCCGAGGCGTCGACGGCGTTGATGCCGTCCACCCAGCCGTCGAAGATCGCCGCGCGCTCGTAGACGTCCTCGGGGTCGGCGCTGTCGGGCGGGTTGAGTTCCGCGGTGACGGCGAATTCGCCGCGCCGCAGCACGCGTTCGAGACGCCCGGGCGAGGAATGGCCGGGCAGGGGATCGAGCGGCAGGTGAGGCCCGAGCGGGTTCTCGTCGAAATGCGCCATGGTTCAGGCGTCCTTTCCGGCGGCCGTTTGCCTCGCCGCGGCGGCTTCCGCCGTCACGCGCAGCCAGGAGGATGTTTCGCGCAGCGACTGGTTCACCGGCTTCTGCACGTTCATGATGGTATTTCCCCTCGCCATGTTCTGCGAGCCCTTCCAGGCCTGGACCCAGACGCAGGGCATGTCGGGCTCCACCTCGCAATTGCCGTTGGCGCGAACGCCGCCGCAGGGGCCGTTGCGAAGCTGCTTGGGACAGTTCATCGGGCAGGACATGCCGGTGGAGGACAGCACGCACTGGCCGCACATGCGACAATCGAAGAGAAAGCCCTTCACATGGCGCTCCACGAAGGTGACGGGCCGCTCCACGCGCTGGTATCCGAAGAGGTTCCAGACCGGGTGCAAAAGCAGGAAGGCCTCTGCAAAGCGGGTGTAGAACCACTCGAAGAAGCGGGAATGGCGCACCGCCCAGAGGCGTACGGTATATTTGCGGCGGGCGCGCCGGTTCGGCGAGACCTCGACCGGCGTGTATGCCCCGGTCGCGGCCTTTCTCGCCGGCGCGGCGTTGCCGGGCTTCGGGTCAGCCATTGTCGCGGCCTCCGGCCTTCACGAGGGCGACGAGGCGCTCGCGGTCGAAGGCGGCTTCCAGTTCGGCCACGGCCTTGTCGGCCTCGGCTTCCAGGTCGTCGGAAACCGGAACCGGATCGGCCTTGCGCCATTCGGCGAGATAGTCGTCCGTCTCGGCCGCGCCGGTGCGCATGGCGCACATGTCGATGGCCTCGGTGAAACGCAGCGACAATTCCCGCTTGGCGTTCTTGCGGCCCTGCTTGATGATGACCTGGGCGGGGATGTCGCGCCAGTAGACGATGATGCGGTCAGCCATGTCGAAAGTTCTCCTCGCGTTGACAATGCTTTGCAGCCGCGGCGCGGGCTTCACTCGCCACGACTGCCCCATGTTCAAAAACGACGCGCGATCCGCTGGCCTTGACGGATCGCCAGATGCCGTCTCTTAACGCCGTTGTGTAATGCGCGCCGGAACGGTCATCCCGCCATTCCTGCCGGAGGCGCTGTTTTCAAAATCTTGGGGAGCCGGGATGCGTCGCCCGTCGTCTCGATGACGATCCGGCCCGATGCGGCTGAAAAACCTTAGCGGGCGCTTAGCAGTTCGGCCGTAAGGTCGCCATAGCCCGTATAGCGATATTCGTAGACGAGGCCGAGGTAGTCGGCCGCTTCGCGCGCCTTGCGTTGCAGGGCTTCATCCTCGACCTGCGAGAGATAGACGAGGCGGGTGTAATTGCCGAAATACATTTCCTTCAGTTCCGGATGGCGGTCGAGCCCCAGCGGCTCGATGACGAAAGAGTGGAACTGGCGGGCGAGGAAATCGGTCAGGAAGAAGGCCGTCACGTCGTCGTCCTTCGCGGCGAAGGCCTCGTTGCCGACAAAGAAGGAGTAACAGTGCGGACCGGCGATGCGCTCGACGCCCTCCCGCTCGCAGAGCCTGTCGAGCAGGCCGCCCGTGCCGCAATCGGCATAGCCGACGAAGATGCGCGAATATCCCTCGGCGCGCGCCTCCGCGATCGCCTGTTCGACGCCGGGGGTGATTTTTTGCGGGTGGGCGTGCCAGATGGCGGGAAGACACTGAAGGTCGATATGGTCGAGGCCATTCGCCTCCCGGATGGCGACGATCTCGCGGGCGATCGCGCCGCAGGCGATGATGCGAACTTTTTCCGCTTTCGCGCGTTGATCGATGGGGATATTTTGCCCGGCCTGCGTTTCAATCTTATCCATGAAGAGGACTCCCGACCATGATCGCGACACAGATTTCCCGTATCGGCATTGTTTTCGCCGCGCTTCTGGCGCTGAGCGCCTGCGGCAACACCATCCGCGGCATGGGTCAGGATACGGCCAATGCCGTCGATGCTACGCAAGATGCCGGAAACCGGGTCTCGCGGGCTGCCGAATAGCAGCATTGCTTCCACACGGCGCAGGGTCGCGCCGTGTGGGATCTTCAAGAACGCTCAGGCGCCGGCAAGCATGTTGTGCTTGCGCTTGATGAATTCCTTCGCCGTCTCCACGGCGACCGCCGCGTCGCGACAATAGGCGTCGGCGCCCACCGCCTTGCCGAATTCCTCGTTGAGCGGCGCACCGCCGACCAGGACGATATAGTCGTCCCGCAGGCCCTTTTCCTTCATCGTGTCGATGACGACCTTCATATAGGGCATGGTGGTGGTGAGCAGCGCGGACATGCCGAGGATGTCGGGCTGTTCACGCTCCAGGGCTTCCAGATAGTTTTCGACCGGATTGTTGATGCCGAGGTCGATCACGTCGAAGCCGGCGCCCTCCATCATCATGCCGACGAGGTTCTTGCCGATGTCGTGGATGTCGCCCTTGACGGTGCCGATGACCATCTTGCCCTGCTTGGGGGCGCCGGTGGCGGCCAGAAGCGGGCGCAGGATGGCCATGCCGGCCTTCATCGCATTGGCCGAAAGCAGCACCTCCGGCACGAAGAGGATGCCGTCGCGGAAATCGATGCCGACGATGCGCATGCCCTCGACGAGCGCCTGCGTCAGCACATCGTAGGGGATCCAGCCCCGTTCGAGCAGGATATTGGTGCCTTCTTCGATTTCTTCCTTCAGGCCGTCGTAAAGGTCGTCATGCATCTGCTGCACGAGCTCTTCGTCGGAGAGATCGGCGAGAATGATTTCATCGTCAGACATGGTTGGTTCCTCGGCTCCATCGGCGCTGCGGCGTTCGGCAGGCGTGTCGTATCATTGATACCCTTCAACCGGCACCGCCCTCCCTTTTGAATGCGACGTCGCCGATGATGAAAGCGACCCGTCGCCACCTTCCCATGCATAACCCGCAAAGCCGTGAATTGACAGTGCAAACATATGGAAGACGGCTACGAGCGCGGCCGTTTCGGGGCTATGCTGGCCTGTATGGACGGTATCCAGCGTGCGCCATCGCTTGGCGCATAAAGACCCGCCCTGTTCCGGCGGCTTGCTAGCATAAGACAGGGTGTCCGAAGACACTGGCGACAATGAGGAAACGCGCATCATGAATGAGGAAATCCGGCAGGTTGAAGGGGAGGGTGGCGGGCGCCGCTCGCGCGAGGGGCGGGGCGCCGCTGCAAGGCGCGCGTCGCGCACCGGCGGCGGTCCGGGGCCGTCCTTGCCCTATATCCAGCGCAAGATCAGGGAGTACGAGGTTCTCGACGACGAGGGTCTTCACCTCATCGAGGCCAATGCCGATCGTATCCTGGAGGAGATCGGCATCGAATTCCGCGAGGATCCCGAGGCGCTTGCCTTGTGGAAGGACGCCGGCGCGGACGTTCGGGGCGAGCGGGTGCATTTCCCCAAGGGGCTTTGTCGGGAACTGCTGAAGACCGCGCCTTCCGATTTCACCTGGCACGCCCGCAACGGCGACCGCAATTGCCATATCGGCGGCAAGGCCACCGTCTTCGCGCCGGTCTATGGCCCGCCCTTCGTGCGCGATCTCGAAGGCAACCGTCGTTATGCGACGATCGAGGACTTCCGCAATTTCGTGAAGCTCGCCTATATGGCGCCGTCCATGCATTCTTCCGGCGGCACGGTCTGCGAGCCGGTGGATGTGCCGGTGAACAAGCGCCATCTGGACATGATCTACAGCCACATCAAATATTCCGACAAGCCGTTCATGGGCTCGGTCACCGCGCCGGAACGCGCCGAGGACACGATCGCCATGGCGAAGCTCGTCTTCGGGGATGACTTCGTCGAGCAGAATACGGTGACGCTGAACCTCATCAACGCCAATTCGCCGATGGTCTTCGACGAGACCATGGTGGGCGCGCTGAAGGTCTACGCCCGTCACAATCAGGCCTGCGTCGTCTCGCCGTTCATCCTGTCGGGCGCGATGAGCCCGGTCACGGTAACCGGCACGCTGACGCAGATCCTTGCCGAGGTTCTCGCCGGAGCCTCCTTCACCCAGCTGATCCGCAAGGGCGCGCCGGTGCTGTTCGGCACCTTCGCCGCCTCGATCTCCATGCAGTCGGGCGCGCCGACCTTCGGCACGCCGGAGCCGTCGCTCGTCTCCTATGGCGCGGCGCAGCTCGCCCGCCGCCTCGGCCTGCCGTTCAGAACCGGCGGATCGCTCTGCGGCTCCAAGGTGCCGGACGCGCAGGCGGCGCACGAGTCGGCCAATACGATCAACATGACGCTGCTTGCGGGCACGAACTTCGTGCTTCATGCGGCGGGATGGCTGGAAGGCGGCCTCGTCTCGTCCTACGAGAAGTTCATGATCGACCAGGACCAGCTCGGCATGATGCAGAAGATGGCGGAGGGCGTGGATCTTTCGGAAAACGCGCAGGCGCTGGACGCCATCCGCGAAGTCGGTCCCGGCAGCCACTATCTCGGCTGCGCCCACACGCAGGCCAATTTCCAGACCGCCTTCTATCGCTCGCCGCTTGCCGACAACAACTCGTTCGAGCAGTGGGAGATCGAAGGCTCGAAGCGTATCGAGGAGCGCGCCAACGCCCTCTGCCGCACCTGGCTGGAAAGCTACGAGGCGCCGCATCTCGACCCGGCGATCGACGAGGCGCTCCTCGACTTCATCGCCAGGCGCAAGGAGTCGATGCCCGACGCCTTCACTTGAAAGGGTCCCGATCGCGCCAGGGAGCAAGGCGGAGCGGCGCGGGTGGCCGACATGATCCAGAAGGAGGTCTGGCGCCCGCATTATGAACTGAAGGGGGATCCGACCCGGTGACGGACGGTCGCCCCGATATCGAGACAGTCCGTGCGGCTCTTGCGCCGCACGGACTTTTTTTGCGTGGCGTCGTGGCTTTCGACGGGGCCGCCGATGCGCCGCGCCTTGCTTGCGGGCGTCCCGCCGCAAGCGTTGCGCTCATCGGCAATATCGGCGGATCGATGTGGCCGGCCTTTCGGCAGTGGCGGCGCGGGCGTGCCGATGACGGCGGGGAAAATCCGCTCGACGACTGGTCGAAGACGGTAATCCGGCCGCTGGCGGCACGGCTCGACGCGACGGCCTGGTTCCCATCCGACCCGCCCTGGCAGCCTTTCCAGCGATGGGCGATGCGGGCGGAAGGGCTGCGCCCGTCACCGCTCGGCATTCTCATCCATCCGGTCTACGGCCTCTGGCACGGCTATCGTGGTGCGCTGGGGTTCGAAGACCGGCTGGAGGCCGCTTCGGAGCCGGCGGGACCGCATCCTTGTGAAGCCTGCGTGGAAAAGCCCTGTCTTTCGACCTGTCCGGCCGGCGCGGTGCGGGCGGGCGGCTTCGATGTCGCGGCCTGCCGCGATCATCTGCGCGGCGTTCGGGGACAGGCGGATTGCATGATCGCCGGCTGTCTTGCCCGCGCCGCCTGTCCGGTCGGTGCGGACTATCGCTATGGCGGTGACCAGTTGCGTTTCCACATGGCGGCGCTGTCGCTTTGATTTTGCCGCGGCTTCCCCCTAAAATCGGCGCATTCGGGAAAGAAGCGGTCTGAATGCGATGCCTGCCGGTTGCCTTTGTCGTCCTTCTCCTTCTCGCCGGCCCGCGTGACGCCATGGCCGAGCCGCCCAAATGCGCGCCGATCGAGCATCTTTCCGGCCGTTATCTCGTCTGCACCTTCGACCCCGCCGTCGACGACATCCGGCTTTATGGTGCGGCGACGCTTGGCGGCGGCGGTGCCACCTATGACCGGCTCAATACGCATCTGCTGCGAAACGGCGAATATACCACCTTCGCCATGAACGGCGGCATGTATCACCCCGGCTATGGGCCGGTTGGCCTCCTGGTCGAGCAGGGGCGGGAGATCGGCGCGCTCAATCGGGCGGCGGCGGCCGGCAACTTCTTTCTGAAGCCGAACGGCGTGTTCTGGGTCGGCGACGGCAGGGCCGGGGTGATGGAAACGCAGGCCTATGAGAAGGCCGCGCTTGCGCCGCACGCCGCGACGCAGTCCGGCCCGATGCTGGTGATCGACGGGGCGATCCATCCGAAATTCCTGCCCGATGGCACCAGCCTGCAAATCCGCAATGGCGTCGGAATCCTGCCCGACGGGCGGGTCGCCTTTGTGATTTCGAAGAATCGCGTGCGTTTTCATGATTTTGCGACGCTTTTCCGCGACCGGCTCGGTTGCCGTGACGCGCTTTTCCTCGATGGCAGTATTTCCAGCCTATATTCGCCTGAGGTGCGCCGGCGCGATCGTCTTGCCGTCATGGGAACGATCATCGCCGTGGTGCGCGGCCTGCCCTGGTAATTTTTCGGGGACTGCCCCAAGGATTACGATGCGGGTGACGTCCGAGAACGGAATACATGCAACCGGAATGGGCTCTTGGAAACAGAACTCGTGGAAAAGGCGGCGTCGGGTGACAGGGCGGCTTTCGCCCGTCTCGTCGAAAGCCGCTATGATTTCATCCATGCCGTCGCCTGGCGGTGGTGCGGGAATCGGCAGGATGCGGAAGATGTCGCGCAGGAGGTCTGCATCCGTCTGGCGTCGGCCATCCGCGGCTTCAAGGGGACGAGCCGCTTCACCACCTGGATCTACGCGATTACCCTGAACGCCGCGCGCGACCAGTTGCGCCAGCGCCGCCGGGCGCAAGGGCGCGATGCGGCATGGCTGCGCGAGCAGACGACGCTTTCGGCCGGCGAGGCGGAAGACGACGGCGGCGAGGCGCTGTGGCTTGCTGTCGGGCAACTGCCGGACCGGCAGCGCGACGCGGTTCTGCTGATCTATGGCGAGGGACTGACCCACGCGGCCGCAGCCGAGGTGCTGGGCTGCGCCGAAACCACGATGTCCTGGCATGTGCACGAAGCCCGAAAACGCCTGAAGGTGCTGCTTCGTGCCGGTGCGTCCGTGACGGAAGGATGAAGACGATGACCGATGCCGATTTCGAGAAACTCGCCGCCCGCCGCCCGCCGGCTCCCGACGCCGATGCACGCGCCCGTGCGCTCTCCGCGGCCATGCAGGCTTTCGACGCGGACCAGGAAAATCTCCATTCGCCCCAAGGATCGACCGCCGGCGGACGTCGAAGCGCCATGTTCAACCGGATATGGAGCCCTGTCATGAACCGCAGATTTCTCGCCGGATCGGCGTTGGCCACGCTTCTTGTCGTGCCGGCCGCCGGCCTTCTCACCTATGAGCTGATGCGCAGCGGTCCGATCTCTCTGTCGACGCCCGCGCCCGCCGATACGATCGCCGGCGCGCCTGCGGCGGAAACCATGGCCTCCGCGCCGCCGGCCGCAGAGGGCCGGCGGATGTTGACGCTGCCCGCACGGCAGGATGGGGTTGCCGCACTCGGCGGCGCCGTGCCGCAAGCGCATCATGCGGCGCGCAACGCTCTTTCCCTGACGCGCGAGGCGCCGGAGATGGCGCGCCCGCTGCCGCAGCGGGAAGACCGCGAACGCTTCACCGCGGCCGACCCCAACCCGGTGAAAAGCGTGGCCAGCGACCCGGTCTCGACCTTCTCCGCGGATGTCGACACCGCCTCCTATTCCTATGTCCGCCGGTCTCTGCTGGCCGGCAGTCTGCCGGATCGCGACGCGGTGCGTGTCGAGGAAATGGTGAATTACTTCCCTTACGACTGGAAGGGGCCGGACACGGCGGAAATACCCTTCCACGCCGCCGTCACCGTCATGCCGACGCCCTGGAACAAGGATACGGAACTGCTGCATATCGGCATCAAGGGCTTTGAAGCCACGCCGGACAGGCAGCCTGCGGCCAATCTGGTGTTTCTCATCGATGTTTCCGGTTCGATGGATCAGCCGGACAAATTGCCGCTTCTGAAGAGCGCCTTCCGCCTGCTGGTCGGCAAGCTGAAGGACAGCGACACCGTGTCCATCGTCACCTATGCCGGGGAGGCGGGAACGATTCTGGAGCCGACTGCCGCGAAGGACCGGGCAGCGATCCTCGCCGCCATTGATGGTCTGCGGCCGGGCGGCTCGACGGCGGGCGCCGGCGGTATCGAGGCGGCCTATGCGCTGGCCGCCAAAGCCTTCCGCAAGGACGGCGTCAACCGGGTGATGCTGGCGACGGACGGCGATTTCAACATCGGGCCGTCGAGCGACGAAGACCTGAAGGCGCTGATCGAGGCGAAGCGCCGGCAGGGCATCTTCCTCTCGGTGCTCGGCTTCGGCCGGGGCAATTACAACGACGGCGCGATGCAGGCTCTGGCGCAGAACGGCAACGGCACGGCCGCCTATATCGATACGCTGGCCGAGGCGGAGAAGACGCTGGTGGAAGAGGCGGGTTCGACGCTCTTTCCCATCGCCAGCGACGTGAAGTTCCAGATCGAGTTCAATCCCGCGCGCATCGCGGAATACCGGTTGATCGGTTATGAGACGCGGGCGCTCAATCGCGAGGATTTCAACGACGACCGGGTGGACGCCGGCGATATCGGATCCGGCCATCGCGTGACGGCGATTTACGAGATCACCCCCAAGGGTAGCCCCGCCGTCCTCAACGATCCGCTGCGCTACGCCGACAAGGCGGAGGGGGCGGCGGCCCCGGCCGACCGTTCGGAACTCGCCTTTCTCAAGCTGAGCTGGAAAAAGCCGGATGCCGAACGCAGCGAGCTTTCCACCCTGCCGGTGACCGACGCCGACGTGGTTGCCGATCCGGACAGCGTTCCGCAGGATGTGCGTTTTTCGGTGGCTGTCGCCGCCTTCGGGCAGAAACTGAAGGGCGTGCCCGCCCTTCAGGATTATGCCTATGGATCGATCCTCGGGCTGGCCGAGGCGGCGCGGGGTAACGATCCTTTCGGCTACCGCGCGGAATTCCTGACGCTCACCCGGCTCGCCGCCGGTCTTGCGGAGGAAGCAGCGCAATAGTCGGGAAGGGCAGGATACGGGCGTCGCGCTGCTTGTCCGCCAGCGCGCGATGCTCCGTCGCCCCGTTTTCCTCCTGCGCCAGCGGGTGTGGCGTGGCCGTTGCGCCTGGCCGTGAAAGGACGGCGAGCGGCAACGGCTCCCCGGCCTCAAGCCCGACGTCGCGCAGCAGGCGGGCGCTGTCGCGCGAGAGAACGGATCGCATCGCCTGACGCTCCGCCCGTTGCTGGCGGAGCCGTTTCGCGGCCTTTCCGATTGTCTGCATCCAATGTCCGGGAACACCCATGACCGTCGCCTTTCCTGTTTGCTGCCACCAGCCAAGCAAAGCCATGGACATTTGACAAACGAATAGCGATTATGGCTGCCATCAGAAAAAGAGATGGCAATATGTTCCCTCCCCTTGAAAGCGATCTTCTGCGGATCTTCGCCACCGTGGCCCAGGCGGAGAATGTGACGCGCGCCGCCGATACGCTCGGCCGCACCCAGTCGGCCGTCAGCATGCAGATCCGCAAACTGGAGGAATCGGTCGGCACGCCGCTGTTCGAACGCGGGCCGCGCGGCGTGTCGCTGACGATGGAGGGGCAGCGGCTGCTGCCTTATGCGCGGCGTATCGTCGGGCTCGTCGACGAGACGACGGCGGCGATGCGGATGAAGCCCCTCGACGGGCCTGTGCGGGTGGGTATCCCGGAGGAATACAGCCAGACGATCCTGCCGCGCGCGCTGGCCGCCTTTTCCGAAACCCATCCGGCGACGGAAGTCACGGTCATGTGCGGCTATACCGCCCAGCAGATGGAGGCGCTGGAGGCAGGCAAGCTCGATCTGGCCGTCATCTTCGACTGGCGTGAGGGCGTCTCCGGCGAACTGCTCGCCATCGATCCAACCGTCTGGGTCACGTCGGTCAGCCATGACCGCTATCTCGAACGCCCCGTGCCGGTCGCTGTCTACTGGCGCTCAAGCTGGTGTCGCGACTTCGCATTGCGCTCGCTCGACCTGCACGCCATTCCCTGGCGTATCGCCTATACCTGCGATACGAGCGGGGGCCTGCGGTCCGCCATCACGAGCGGGCTGGCCATCGCGCCCCTGTCGCGCAGCACGCTGCCGCCGGGCACGCGCGAACTGACGATCGAGGACGGTTTCTCGCAGATCGATACCTCGCAGGTCGTGCTGAAGCGCAATCCCCGGCGCGGCGGACCCGCCATCGACGGGCTGGTCGACGTGATCCGCAAAGCCTTCGCGCCGCTTGCGCCGGCCGAACCGGTTCAGGCGCTTGGATAGGCTTTTTCGAGCCCGCCGGAGCGGGAAAGGCCGGCGCGCAATGCCGCATAGGCGGGGTGCTGGCTGGATCGGGCGATTTCCGTGAGCCGGATTTGCAGCCGTGTCGGAGCGACGGCCCCCAGCCATTCCCCGAGTTTTTCCAGTTTCAGGGAATTGAGGAAGCGCGCCGTCGCCGCGCGGTCGAGGGCATGGTGCATGCCTTCCAGAAAGGCCTCGTCCTGCGGTGGATTTTCCATCAGCAGTTCCAGCCAGGCGCGGTCGCTTTCATCGAGGCGGGCCAGCCGGTCGGCAACGGTGCCCCGATCCGGGAAGGCGACGGGTTCCGCGTTCATCTCCACCTCCGTCAAGAATCGTCACCACTCTGGATAAAGCGCCCGCCCGCTGTCGGCAACCCGGGGAAGGTGTTGGAAGGCTTCATTTCAATATTGACAATAAGTATAATTCTGGATGAATTATCCAGAATGACGAGCAAGACTTCCGAATCCCTACTGAAGGTCCACGGGGCCACCGCCGCAGCCGTTGCCGCGCTTCTCGATCCCCATGGCGAGGTGGTGCTGCACGATCTGGCGACCGGCAGGATTGCCGGGCTGTGGAACGCCTTTTCCGGCCGCAAGCCCGGTATGGAATCGCTCGTGGAGCCCGATTTCACGGGCGCGTCCGCCGTCCTCGGCCCCTATGAGAAAACGGAGGCCGACGGCCGGAAGATCAAGTCGGTGACCGCTGTCCTGCGGGATGGGACGGAACAGCCGGTTGGCCTTCTCTGCATCAATCTCGATGTTTCGCGCTTCGATGCGGCGGCGGCGTTACTTGCCGCCTTCGTCGGAGCGCCCGCGCCCCGTCCGGCTTTACTCTTTTCCGGCGACTGGCGCGCGGCGATCGATGATGCGGTTCATGTCTGGCTGCGGGCGGAAGGGCTTTCCCTGCCGGGGTTGCGGCGCGATGATCGGGTGGCGTTGACCGCGGCGCTCGATACGCGTGGCCTTTTCCATACCCGGAATGCGGTCGATCATCTGGCGGCGCTTCTCGGGGTATCCCGCGCCTCCATCTACAATTATCTCGCCGATGCCCGGCGCATGAACGATAAGGACAGGACGCCGTGACCCTATTGCCGGATTTCCGCCTCGAAACCCATTTTTCGCGCTGGGAGTTCCAGGCGCGTCATCATATGACGGCGAGCGATGCCGAGACCATGACCATGGCCGAGCTATTGTCGCTCGCCGGGCCGGAGGACCGCGAGGCGTGGGATCGTCTGGCGCTCGGCTACACGCAGACCTGGGGCGCGCCGTCGCTGCGCGACATCATCGCGGATACCTACGACGGCCTTTCCGCAGCCGATATCCTGACCTTCGCGGGCGCGGAGGAGGGGCTTTATTGCGCCATGCTGGCGCTGCTCGGTCCGGGCGACCATGCGGTGGTCACCGTCCCCAACTACCAGTCGATGGAAACCATGCCAGTGGCCATTTCCGGTCAGGTGACGGGCGTGGCGCTGCGGCCCGAAAACCGCTGGCAGCCCGATCCCGATGATCTGCGTGCGGCGCTTCGGCCGGAAACGAAGGTCGTCGCCGTCAATTTCCCGAACAATCCCACCGGAGTGATCGCCGATCAGGCGGTTTTCCGGCAGATCGTCGATCTTTGCGCTCACCGCGGCATCCATCTGTTTTCCGACGAGGTTTATCGCGGGCTGGAACGGGATGCGGCGCGCCGGCTGCCGCAGGCCGCCGAGCTTTACGAGCGCGGCGTGTCGCTTAACGTCATGTCCAAGGCCTATGGTCTGCCGGGCCTGCGCATCGGCTGGATCGCCAGCCGCGATCATGCGCTTCTCGCGCGGATGGAAAAGATGAAACACTATCTTTCGATCTGCAACGCCGCCCCGTCCGAGGTGCTGGCCGGCATTGCGCTCAAGGGGCGTGAGACGATCCTTGACCGCAATCGCGCGCTCTGCGCGGAAAACCTCGAGAAGCTCGGGGCTTTCTTTGCCGCCTATCCGGATCTTTACGACTGGTCGGCGCCCGATGGCGGCTGTGTCGCCTTTGCACGCTACAAGGGGGCGGATGGCGTGGAGGAGCACTGCCGCCGGCTGGTGGAGGAGAAGGGCGTTCTCCTGCTGCCGGCAAGCCTCTATCTCTCCGACCTGCTGCCGGTGCCGATGGACCGGTTCCGTGTCGGCTTCGGCCGTCGAAACATCGAGCCGGGCCTTGCCGCCTGGCGGGACTATCTCGACGGCAGGTGAGGACGAATTTCTCGCTGTTTTCGCAGATTATGCCGGGCGCCGGCGGCCGCCGCGTTCGCGGGTGGGCTGGGCCGCGCTTTCGGCCGCGGTCTTGTTGCGCATCGGGCCGATCGTCCCGATGATCGCCTCCAGCGTCGGCCGGGGCCGCGGTTCATGGGAGTCGAGTGCCTGGCGCATGGCGGCGAGATGTTCGCAGGACGTGCCGCAGCAGCCGCCGATGATGCGTGCGCCGGCGTCGCGGGCGAGCCGCGCGTATTCCGCCATCAGCGGCGGCGTGCCGGAATAATGGATTACCGCGCCGCGATATTCGGGAATGCCGCAGTTTCCTTTCACGACGACGGTCGCGGCGGGATCCGCGCCGGTCATGTCGAGCAGCGAGGAAAGGATATCGGACGCGCCGACGCCGCAATTCGCGCCGACGGCAAGCGGCCCTTCGCCGATATCGCCGGCGACGGCATGGATATCCTTCGGATGCAGGCCCATCATCGTCTTGCCGGCCGTATCGAAGGAACCCGTATAGACGAAGGGCAGGCCGACCTTGACGGCGGCCTCGGCGGCGGCCCGGATTTCCTCGGGCGACGACATGGTCTCGATCCAGGCGACGTCGGCGCCACCGGCCTTCAGGCCTTCCATCTGTTCGGCAAAGGCCGATACGGCGTCCTCATATGTCAGCGCGCCCAGCGGAATCAGCAATTCTCCGGTCGGGCCGACCGATCCGGCGACGATGACGGTGCGCGAAGCCTTGTCCGCGACCGCACGGGCGATCTCGGCGGCGCGGCGGTTGAGATCGAAGACGCGGTCCTCGGCCCGGTGCAGCTTGAGGCGGTGGCGGGTGCCGCCGAAGGTGTTCGTCAGGATGATGTCCGCGCCGGCGTCGACGAAATCCTGATGCAGCTTGGTGATGTTTTCCGGACGGCTCTCGTTCCACAGTTCCGGCGCTTCCCCGGCCTCCAGTCCCATGGCGAAAAGCGATGTTCCCGTCGCGCCATCGGCCAGCAGGAAAGGCTTTTCGGCCAGAAGCCGGGCAAGCGGGTTCGTCGCGGTCATGAGCGTATCCTTTGTTTTCCCCGCATATAAAGCTTTCCTTATGCGATTGCAACGTTTTGCCGGCCGGATCCGGGCGACCGGCAGCATGCGGAACGTTGCGCCCGGAAAGGACGGCGGAGCGGCCCCTCAGGCCGCGGTCTGTTCGTGGCCGATGGGGGACACCATGCCGGCGATGACGGTGCTGAGCGTCACCGCGCCGATCGGACGGTTCGCCTCGTCGACGACGTGAGCCTTGGTCTGATGGGCCTCCGTCATCTGCCGCGCGACGCTTTCGAGCACGGTGCCGCGCGGGATGGCCAGGCCCTCCGGCTCGCCGGCCGGCGGCGACATGATGGTTTCGATATTCACCACCCGGCCGCGGTTCACCTCCTTGACGAAGGCGGTGATATATTCGTCGGCGGGATTCAGCACGATCTCCTGCCCGGTTCCCTGCTGAACCACCAGACCGTCGCGCAGGATGGCGATCTTGTCGCCGAGCCGCAGCGCCTCGTCGAGATCGTGGGTGATGAAGACGATGGTCTTCTTCAGCTCCTTTTGCAGGTCGAGAAGCACGGTCTGCATGTCGACGCGAATCAGCGGGTCGAGCGCGGAAAAGGCCTCGTCCATCAGCAGGATGTCGGCATCGTTGGTCAGCGCGCGCGCGAGGCCGACGCGTTGCTGCATGCCGCCTGAAAGCTGGTTCGGATAGTGGTTCTCGAAACCGGCGAGGCCGACCCGATCGATCCACTGATGCGCACGCTTTTCACGCTCGGCGGACTGAACGCCCTGAACCTCCAGGCCGTAGACGGTGTTTTCCAGAACCGTGCGATGCGGCAGCAGCGCGAATTTCTGGAAGACCATCGCCGTCTTGTGGCGGCGGAACTGGCGCAGGTCCTTTTCGTTCATCCGGCAGACGTCGACGCCATCGTAGAGCACTTCGCCCGCCGTCGGGTCGATCAACCGGTTGATGTGGCGGATGAGGGTCGATTTACCCGATCCGGAAAGGCCCATGACCACCATGATGCCGCCGGCGGGCATCGAGATGTTGATGTCGCTGAGGCCGAGCACATGCCCGTGTTTCTGGTTCAGTTCGGCCTTGCTCATGCCGCTCTTGACGGCATCGACATAATCGGCGCTGCGGGGGCCGAAGATCTTGTAGAGGTTGCGCACCTCGATTGCGTGACTGACCATATGTTCCCTCCCATGCTTCGGCAGCATTGTTCCGTTGTCTTTATGCTTTGTCCCGCCGCCGCGCCGTTCCTTCATCGCATGAGCGGGGGGAAAATATTTGACTGTTTGCGACTTTTTCGACGTTCAGGAGCTATTCGGTTCCCTGCTTTTTTCCTCCCTCGTCCAGCGCCGCCTTGATGCGGGCGGCGACGTCCGGCGTTACCCAGGTTCGCCAGAGGTCGGGATAGGTCTCGAAAAAGTGACGGGCGGCCTCCTCGGTCGTGGCGCCGTTTTCGTCCATCCAGGCCATGACTTTGCCGATGGTGGCATTATCCCATTTGCGCACCTTCATGTAATCCATCGTCACGGCGGCCTTCTGCGAGAAGCGTTTGGTGACGACGGTGAAGACGTCGGAAATCGGATAGGAATTCACTTTCGGGTCGGGGCAGTCGGCAATGGCGGTGCAGCGCTCCCATTCCATCCGGTCGTGGCCGACGCCGAAGGAAAGCTTGACCATTTCATATTTGCCGAGAAGCGCCGTCGGCGCCCAGTAATAGCCGAGCCATCCGGTTTTCGCCTCGAAGGCGTGGACGATCGAATTGTCGAATTCGGCGGGTGTGGCGGGGCTTATCAGGTCGAATCCGGCCGCCGTACCGTTGAGGGCATGAAACAGATTGTCGGTCGCCGCGCGGCAACTCCAGTCCGGCGGGCATGTATGGACCGCGCCCTTTTCCGGATTGCCGGGCGCGGGAAAGAGTTCCGGATGCTTGAGCGCGTCCTCCACCGTCCGGATATTGCGATGCTCGTCGGCGATGAACTTCGGGATCCACCAGCCCTCGATGCCGCCATCCGAAAGGATCGGCGCCATTTGCAATAACCGGCCTTCGGAAATCGCCCTGTCGAGTTGCCCGCGCACCGCGTTCGCCCAGAGCTCCGGCGCAAGGTCCGGCGTGCCCTTCTCGTTCATCGAGGCGAAGGTCGGGATCGTGTCGCCCGACACCAGGGTCACGGAACAGCCGTAGCCGGCCTCGAGCACCATTCTGTCGACATGCGCGGCGATCCCCGCCGACGGCCATTTCATTTCGGCGATCGACACCGTGCCGCATTCGGCCGCTTGCGTGCCGGAGGTGAAGCCGGAAAAAAACAGCGCCAGAATTGCCGAAGCCAGCAGCTTCTTCATGGGGGTCAGCCCTCCCGGGCCCGGTTGCCGCGCCGCCGGGCCGTTGTTGTGGGCCGGCGCGGGCGCCGCCGGCGGAAAAGCCCTTGCGTCGGTAGAAAGCCTAAGGGATCCTCAAGATAAATCAACCGCCTGCCGACGTTCCTTCATTGTCCGCAGTTGTGACCGAAGCATGATCGCGCGGCTGATTTTTCGCGGTTTTTCCCGGCGTTTGGCAGGTTTTTCGAAATGTCGGACACCTTGCAAAAAATACGGCCGATTCATCATTGCTTAAGGTCTCGATAACGGTCCGGTAAGGATGTGCCGCTAATTGTTCTCCCACGGCGGGGGACACCGCCGCCCGCCCCGGAAAGGTCTTGCGTACCGGGGTGACCAGGCTTCGACGCGTTTTTGTCGGAAGTCGCCATGCGTATCATTGGCAGGCCGTGCATCTTCGCGATGCACGGCTTTTGCCGTTCGAGGCGCCAAAAGCCGCCTCCCGGAAGAGGCGGCGTGTCGGAGCAGCGGCGCGGGAGGCGATCAGCCGATATTGCGCGTGCGCACGACGTGAAGCGGCCCAAAGGGGGCGTCCATGACGATATTGCGTTCGCGCGACTGGTTTTTCGGCGCGCGGCCATTCCAGGCGATCTGGACGAAATTGGGCTTGCTGAAGATGAACAGCATGGTCATTTTCCTTGAATTCCGGGGCCATCCGCCCCGGCCGTCCGATAAGCCGGATATAGGGCCGTCCATGCCGGAAACGACGACTGTTCCCGGCGCGTGATGTCGCAAACGGGACATGGGGTCAAAAGGTCGCCGGGCCTGCGGCGGGGAAGGGCGGCCTCGCATTCTCCCGGCAGTGTGAAATGTGGCGGGAATGCGGAATTTCAGCTCTTTCCGGGCTGCCGGCGGAATGTTAGGAGCGGGCATGACACGAACGATCATGTTGCAGGGAACCGGTTCCGATGTCGGAAAAACGGTATTGGTGGCGGGCCTGTGCCGTATCGCCGCCAATCGCGGCCTCAAGGTGCGGCCCTTCAAGCCGCAGAACATGTCCAACAATGCCGCCGTTTCGGCCGACGGCGGCGAGATCGGCCGGGCGCAATGGCTGCAATCGCTTGCCGCCCGCGTGCCGTCCTCGGTGCATATGAACCCCGTGCTGCTCAAGCCGCAGTCGGAAACCGGCAGCCAGATCGTCGTGCAGGGCAAGGTCGCGGGTGAGGCGCGGGGGCGCGACTATCAGGCGCTGAAGCCGAAGCTGATGGATGCCGTACTCGACAGTTTCGCCAGGGTTTCGGAAGGGGCGGACCTCGTGGTCGTGGAAGGCGCCGGGTCGCCGGCCGAGATCAACCTTCGCGCCGGCGATATCGCCAATATGGGATTTGCGACGCGCGCGGGCGTGCCCGTCGTTCTCGTGGGCGATATCGACAGGGGCGGCGTGATCGCCTCTCTGGTCGGCACCCATACGATCCTTTCGGAAGAAGACCGGCGGATGGTGACCGGCTATCTCGTCAACAAGTTTCGCGGCGACGTCAGTCTGTTCGATGCGGGCATCGAGGCGGTCGGCCGGTTCACCGGCTGGCCCTGTTTCGGCGTCGTGCCCTGGCTGAAGCCGGCCGCGCGCCTGCCGGCGGAAGACTCCGTCGTGCTGGAGCGGCTTGCCGGCGGGGCGGGAGGGGCGCTCAGGGTCGCCGTTCCGCTTCTGCCGCGCATCGCCAATTTCGACGATCTCGATCCGCTGAAGGCGGAGCCGGAGGTCGATCTGGTCTTCGTGCGTCCGGGCGAGCGCCTGCCGGCGGACGCCGGGCTTGTCGTCCTGCCCGGCTCGAAATCGACCATCGCCGACCTTGCCGATCTGCGCGCCGCCGGCTGGGATGCGGATCTCGCCCTGCACATGCGCCGCGGCGGCCGGGTGATCGGTATCTGCGGCGGCTATCAGATGCTGGGAACGCGCATCGGCGATCCGCTCGGCATCGAGGGGCGCCCGCAGACGGTCGAGGGGCTCGGGCTGCTGGCGGTGGAAACGGAGATGGCTCCGGAAAAGGTCGTGCGCAACAGCCGCGCGCGATCCGTGCCCTATGACGTGCCGCTGGAAGGCTACGAGATCCATCTTGGCCGGTCCACGGGACCGGATGCCCTGCGCCCTGCCGTCATGATCGACGGCCGGCCGGACGGAGCGGTTTCACCGGACGGGCGGGTCATGGGTACCTATCTGCACGGGCTTTTCTCCAGCAACGACTTCCGGGCGCGGTTGCTGTCGGATTTCGGCGTGACAGGGGGCGGCTTCGATTATCGCCGCAGCGTGGATGAAGCGCTGGATGCCGTTGCGGCGGAACTGGAGACGGTGCTCGACCGTGGCTGGCTCGAACGGCTTCTGGCCGGACCCTGATGGGGCTTCGGGAAGGACGCCCGCTGGGCGGCACCAAAGTTGCGCCAGATTCTGGTGCGAAAAGTGGTGAAACTCCGTCCGCGCAACCGGCGCGGCTTCAAGGCAGGGTGACGAAATGAGTTCTGGACGTCTTGCTCCTGGGATGTGGATGCGCATCGGGCTTGCGGGCCTCCTCGGCCTCTCGCTTGCGGGCGCGCCGGGATGGGGCGTCGCGCAGGACGCCGGCAAACCGGCGGCCAATGCCGGCAAACGCTGGGAAACGGAATTCTCTATGTGGCAGAAGGTCTCCTCGGGGACCGACATTGCCGCCTATGAAGATTATCTGAAACAGTATCCGACCGGTACGTTCGCCTCCATGGCCCGGCTGCGGATCGCCGAATTGCAGGCGGCGGCGAAGAGCACGGCCGCCTCCGCCGAAAAAACACCGGATAAGAATGTCGCGACGGAGACACCGGCGGGCGATCCTGCGGCGCTGAAGGCGGAAACGGAACGCAAGGCGGCTGACGCCGAGGCGCAGAAACGTGCCGAGGCTGAAAAGGCGAAGGCCGAGGCGGCGGAAAAAGCGCGTGCCGAAGCGGCCTTGCGGCGTGAGGCCGAAAAAGCGGAACAGGAAGCGGCCGCCCGCAAGCTTGCCGATGAGAAGGCGGCGGCGGAGGCCGCGCGCCTGAAGACTGCGGCCGAGGCGGCGGAAGCGAAGGCGAAGACGGAGGAGGAGGCCCGCCTCAAGGCCGAAGCCGAGCGCAGGCAGGCAGAGGAAGCCGCCGCGGCTGAAAAAGCGCGGGCCGATCAGGAGGCTGCGGCCCGCCGAGAGGCCGAGCAGCAGGTGGCCGAGGATCGGGCGCGGCTGGAGCGCGAGGTGGACGAAGCCCGCAAGCTTGCCGAGGAAAAGGCCGCCGAGGCGGAACGGTTGAAGGCCGAGGCCGTGAAAGCGGCAGCGGAGGCGGAGGCGAGAGCCGCTGACGCCGCCCGCCTTGCCGATGAGGCGGCCCGCCAGGCCGGCAAAACTGCCGTGGCGCAGGAAGGCCGGGACGAGGCGGAGGCGAAGGCTGCGGACGAGCCGAAGGCCGCCGGAACGCGGGAACTTGCCGGCGAGGACCTCAAGGGTGCTGCCGATCGCGGGGAGGCGGCCGAAGCGGCTGCGGAAAAGCGCGAGGACGAGATCTGGCGCAAGGCGGTGGCGAGCGGATCGACCGAGGATTTCCGCGCCTATCTGCGGGCCTTCCCGTCGGGACGTTTTGTCAAGGATGCCCGTCAACGTCTCGCGGCGCTGGCCGAAAGAGCAAAACCGGACGACAGGGCGCAAGCCGAGCGGCCCGCGCCCGAGCGCCGGCCGGTGGTGGACAGCCGGGAAGCCTACCTCGACAGGGCAAGCCGCGCGCAGGCGCAGCGCTGGCTGACGCTGCTCGGATTCGACACCCGCGGCGCGGACGGGGTGTTCGGGCCGCGCAGTCGTGCGGCAATCTCCGGCTGGCAGCGGTCGGCGGGTTTCCGGGCCGACGGATATCTGGGCCGCCGCCAGTACCGCGCGCTGCGCGAAGCCGCGCAATATGTCACGGCGCGGGAAAACCGCTACCGGCGCGGATACGAGATCCTCGAAGGTCCCCGTGACGGCTATCCGGTCGATCCCTATTACGAGGGCGGCGGATACTACCGCGGCGGCGGCGTCGTGATCATACCTGGCTATTGACAGGTCCGGTTATCGGCGAGGCCGAGGACTGGCGGTTTCGACAAAGCCCGTGCCGCTGCCGGCTCATTGACACCGTCTCATGCGAGGCATATTCATCGATGAGTTGGATGGTTCCCCGGGCCGGAGACGGAACGGGGAGTAAATGGGAATGTGACGCGATGGACCCATGCAGGGCATCGTAATCACGGCCGACCCCGCGACTGTAGAGTGGCGAGGGACATTCATCCGGCTGGCAGGGGGCCCCGTTCGAAAGAAGCAATCGTGCTTTCCCGGGGCAGGGCTCGCAGCCAGCGGAAAAGCCACTGGGGACATGGCGATGAGCCGGGCTGGACGCCTCTTTTTCTACGAATCGTCCGCCTTTCGTCATGTAACAGATCCCGGGAAGGCGAGAATATCCCGCAGGCGTGAGACCGCCTGAAACCACGAGCCAGGAAACCTGCCATCCGCTGAAGGGCATGTCGCCCGCCCGGGAGGAATCCCGCTGCCAGCACGGAGGTTGTCATGGCTGTTTCGAATACGTCTTCTATCTCTCTTACGCAAAGCGACCGGCTCACGGCCGGCGTGATCGCGCTTATCATCGGCGCCTTCCTGGTGTTCGGCGCGGGTCTGGCAAATTCGTCCGTCCTGCACGATACGGCGCATGACACCCGCCACTCTTACGGCTTTCCCTGCCACTAAGGAGTAGCGACATGATTGTCAGATATCTCTTGGCCGCGCTGGTGGCCGGGTTGTTTTCGGGCGTCTTCATGACGCTGGCCCAGGAAGCGCGTGTCGTCCCGCTCATTCTCCACGCGGAGGAATATGAAGGCGGCGACGAGACGCCGGCGGCCGAGGACGCCGCGCCCGCCGCCGAGGGGCAGTCGCATGAGCATTCCTCGCTCGGCAGCGCGCTTTCCCAGGTCGCCGCCTATCTGTCTCCGGTTTCGGTGGCGCATGCTCATGCGGGCGAGGACCATGAGGACGGCGGCATCCTGTTCGGCATGAGCCGGTTTTCGGGAACGCTGCTGGCCAATCTCGTCACCGGCGCGGGTTTTGCGCTGCTGCTCGCCGGCATCAGCCTGATTTCCGGCCATCCGGTGACAGTGGCCAATGGCGCGCTCTGGGGGGCGGCGGGCTGGCTTGCCGTGCATCTGCTGCCGGCCATCGGGTTGCCGCCGGAGCTTCCGGGCTTCCCGGCGGCCGAACTTGGCGACCGTCAGCTCTGGTGGGTGGTCACCGTCCTTCTGTCGGCGGCCGGCCTCTATCTCCTGTTCCTGAAGCCGGGCATCGTCGCCAAGATCGCCGGTCTCGTGCTGATCGCCGCGCCGCAGATCTATGGCGCGCCGCAGCCGACCGACATATCGAGCGACGTTCCGGCCGTTCTCGGCGCGGAATTCGCCGTGGCGGCGCTGGCTACGACGCTGTTCTTCTGGATCGTGCTCGGCCTGTCGATGGGCTTCGCCAACCAGAAGATCGCCAAGGACGCCTGATGCGAATGACGCCGTCCCGGACGGTCCTCGTTCTGGGCGGCGCCCGTTCCGGAAAATCCGCCTTCGCCGAAAGGCTGGTCGTCGAGACCGGCCTTTCGCGGCATTATATCGCCACCGGCCGCGCCTTCGACGACGAGATGCGCGACCGCATCGCGAAGCACCGGCGCGACCGTGGCGACGGATGGGTGACGCATGAGGAGCCCCTGGCGCTGGCGGAACGGATTACCGCCACAGTGCGGCCCGACCGGGCCGTTCTGATCGATTGCCTGACGCTCTGGATCACCAATCTGATGCTGGAGGACCGCGATATCGCGGCGGCTTTCGCCGGTCTTGACGCAGCGCTTGAGCGCGCAGAGGGACCGGTCGTCATCGTTTCGAACGAGGTCGGATTCGGCATCGTTCCCGAAAACCGCATGGCGCGCGACTTTCGCGACCATGCCGGGCGACTGCACCAGCAGGTGGCGGCGCTCGCACAAGATGTCTATTTCATCGCGGCCGGATTGCCGCTGAAAATGAAGGGTTGACCCCATGTTGCAACAGAAGATCCCCGCGACCGTCATCACCGGCTTCCTCGGCGCAGGCAAGACGACGATGATCCGCAATCTGCTCCAGAACGCGGAAGGCAAGCGCATCGCGCTCATCATCAACGAATTCGGCGATCTGGGCGTCGACGGCGACGTGCTCAAGGGCTGCGGCGTGGAGACCTGCACGGAAGACGATATCATCGAACTCACCAACGGCTGCATCTGCTGCACCGTCGCCGATGACTTCATCCCCACCATGACGAAGCTTCTGGAGCGGGAGAACCGGCCCGATCATATCGTCATCGAGACCTCCGGTCTCGCGTTGCCGCAACCGCTCATCGCCGCCTTCAACTGGCCGGAGATCAAGACGCAGGTGACGGTCGACGGCGTCGTGACGGTGGTGGACAGCGCCGCCGTTGCGGCCGGCCGTTTCGCCGACGATCACGACCGGGTGGATGCGCTGCGCGTCACCGATGAGAACCTCGATCACGAAAGCCCGCTGGAGGAGCTTTTCGAGGATCAGCTCACCGCCGCCGACCTCATCGTTCTCAACAAGGCGGACCTTGTCGACGCCGCCGGGCTGAAGACGGTGCGCGAGGAGGTTTTCTCCCGCATCGCCCGCAAGCCGTCGATGATCGAGGCGCGCAACGGCGATGTTCCGGCCGCCGTGCTGCTCGGTCTCAACGTCGGCACCGAGGACGATATCGCCAATCGCAAGTCGCACCACGATCTGGACCATGAGAACGGCGAGGAGCACGACCATGACGAATTCGACAGTTTCGTCGTCGAGCTTGGACCGATTGCCGATCCCGCCGCCTTCGTCGAACGCCTCAAGCCGGTGATCGCCGCGCATGACGTGTTGCGCCTGAAGGGGTTTGCCGATGTGCCCGGCAAGCCGATGCGGTTGCTCGTGCAGGCTGTCGGCAGCCGTGTCGACCAGTATTTCGAGCGCGCCTGGGCGCCCGGCGAGATGCGCGCCACCCGTCTCGTCGTCATCGGCCTGCACGATATGGACGAAGCCGCCGTGCGCGCCGCCATCGCCGCAGCGGTGTGATCGCTGTGACGGGACACGGAACCTTCGGCGGCCCCGGCTTGCCTCGCTCCGGACCAGAGACCCGGCGAGCGGAAGAGCGGATGCCTCCCGTTGGCCGGGGAGGCGCGCCATGCATCTTCTCCTAGCCCAGAAAGGCACGATCGCCGAGAGCGGCGAGGCGATCGATCTCGGCCAGACGCCGGGAGACGTGCTCTTTCTTTCGGCCGCCGATACGGAACTGGCCGCCATCGCTGCCGCCCATCGCGGACGAGGCTCGCAGACGCGGCTGCGGCTCGTAAGCCTTGCCACGCTCGCCCATCCCATGTCGGTCGATACCTATGTCGAGCGCACGGCGCGGCATGCCAAGCTGATCGTCGTGCGGGCGCTCGGCGGCACCAGTTACTTCCGCTACGTGCTAGAGGCGCTGCTGGCGACGGCCGTCGCCAACGGTATCGGGCTCGTCGTGCTGCCGGGCGACGACCGGCCGGATGACGGGCTGTCGCCCTTCAACCGTATCGACGAGGCCGACCGCCTGCGGCTCTGGGCCTATCTCAACGAGGGCGGAGCGGAGAACGCGGATCGCTTCCTTGCCTATACCGATGCGCTGGTGCATGGCGGCGACAAGCCGGCTGCGGCCACGCCGCTGGAGAAGGCCGGCATCTGGTGGCCGGGATCCGGCGTGACGGACGTCGCGGCATGGCAAAGGTGCGCGCAGGATGCCTCGCTGCCCACGGCGGCGATCTGCTTTTACCGCGCCTATGTCCAGAGCGGCGAGACGCGGCCCGTGGAGATGTTGATCGAGGCGCTTGCCGCCGAAGGGGTGCGGGCGTTGCCGATCTTCGTCTCCAGCCTCAAGGAGCCGGCTTCCATGGCGCTGGTGCGCGCCGCTTTTGCGGCGGTCCGCCCGGAGGTGGTGCTGAACGCCACCAGCTTCGCCGTCTCCGCGCCGGGCGCCGACCGCAAGCCGACCGTGCTGGACGAGACCGGATCGCCGGTGTTCCAGATGGTGTTTTCCGGTTCCTCGCGCGCGGCCTGGGAGGGCTCGGGGCAGGGACTGACGGCGCGTGATCTCGGCATGAACGTGGCGCTGCCGGAAGTGGACGGACGGGTGCTTACGCGCGCCGTCTCCTTCAAGGCGACCGCCCGCTACGACGAGTGTGTCGAGGCGAATATCGTCGGCCTCGATCCGGTCGAGGATCGCATCCGCTTCGTTGCGAAACTCGCTGCCGGCTGGGCGCGGCTGCGGCGGACATCGCCGACCCGCCGGCGTGTGGCGCTGATCATGGCGAATTATCCGAACCGCGACGGCCGGCTTGGCAACGGGGTCGGCCTCGATACGCCCGCCGCCACGCTTCAGGTGCTCCGGACGATGGCGGCGGACGGTTATCCGGTCGCCGGCCTGCCCGAAGGCGGCGATGCGCTGATCGCCCATCTGATGGCCGGCCCGACCAATTCGGCAAGCGACGGCCGTGAAATTCGCGAGAGGATTTCCGTAAGTGATTACAAGGTGTTCTTTTCCTCCCTTCCTGCTTCGATTCAGGATGAGGTGACGGCGCGCTGGGGTGCGCCGGAAAACGATCCCTTCGTTGTCGACGACATTTTCGCGCTGCCGCTTTGCCGCTTCGGCGAAACCGTGGTCGGTATCCAGCCGGCGCGCGGCTACAATATCGATCCGAAGGACAGCTATCACTCGCCGGATCTCGTGCCGCCGCATGGCTATATCGCCTTCTACGCCTATCTCCGCCGCCACTACGGCGCCCACGCGATCGTGCACATGGGCAAGCACGGCAATCTCGAATGGCTGCCGGGCAAGGCGCTGGCACTCTCGCAAGCCTGCTATCCGGAGGCCGTTCTCGGTCCGCTGCCGCATCTCTACCCCTTCATCGTCAACGATCCGGGCGAAGGCACACAGGCCAAGCGGCGCACCGCCGCCGTCATCGTCGATCACCTGACGCCGCCCCTGACGCGGGCCGAGACCTATGGGCCGCTCAAGGATCTGGAAGCGCTGGTGGACGAATATTACGACGCGTCCGGCGGCGATCCGCGACGCCTGAAACTGCTTTCCAGACAGATTCTCGACCTCGTGCGGGATATCGGCCTCGACCGCGATGCCGGGATCGCCGTTTCCGACGGCGAGGCGGCGGCGCTGCAAAAGCTCGACGCCTATCTTTGCGACCTCAAGGAAATGCAGATCCGCGACGGCCTGCACATCTTCGGCGTCTCGCCGGAGGGCCGGCTTCTTGCCGATCTGACGGTCGCGCTTGCCCGCCTGCCGCGCGGTGAGGGCGAGGGCGGAGACGCAAGCCTCCACCGGGCGATCGCGGCGGATGCGCTGGGGGCGGCGGAGCCGGCCTTCGATCCGCTCGATTGTCTTGCTTCCGACCCGTGGACGGGGTCCCGGCCGCCGATCCTCGCCATGCAGTCCGACGACCCCTGGCGCAGCCACGGCGACACGGTGGAGCGTATCGAACTGCTGGCGGCAAAGCTGGTGGAGCGGCGTGTGGCCTGTCCGCCGGACTGGAAGGCCACCCTTGCCGTTCTCGCGACCGTCGAAAGCTCCATCCGTCCGGCCATCGTCGCCTGCGGGCCGGCGGAGATCTCGGCGCTGATGCGGGGGCTCGACGGGTGCTTCATCGAGCCTGGCCCGTCCGGCGCGCCGACTCGGGGGCGGCCGGACGTGCTGCCGACAGGCCGCAATTTCTACTCCGTCGACAGCCGCGCCGTGCCGACGCCGGCGGCCTGGGAACTGGGGCGGAAATCCGCCGAGCTCATGGTGACCCGCTATGCGCAGGACCATGGCGAATGGCCGACCTCCTTCGGCATCACCGCCTGGGGCACATCCAACATGCGCACCGGCGGCGACGATATCGCCCAGGCCATGGCGCTGATCGGCGTCAAGCCGACCTGGGATATGGCGTCGCGCCGGGTCACGGGGTTCGAGATCATGCCGACCGCGGTGCTGCGCCATCCGCGCGTCGACGTGACCTTGCGCATTTCCGGCTTCTTCCGCGACGCCTTCCCCGAGCAGGTCGCGCTCTTCGACCGGGCGGTGCGCGCCGTCGGCGCACTCGATGAGGACGGCGCCGACAATCCCATCGCCACGCGGATGCGCGCCGAGGCGGCCATGCTGGCGGCGCGGGGCGCTTCGGCGGAGGAGGCGAAGCGGCAGTCGGGTTTCCGCGTTTTCGGCGCGCAGTCGGGCAGCTACGGCGCCGGCCTCCAGACCATGATGGACGAGGGGCTGTGGACCGATCGCGGCGATCTTGCCGAGGCCTGGCTTGCCTGGGGCGCGCATGCCTATGACGGCGATGGCGACAGCGTGCCGATGCGCGAGCGGCTGGAGGCCCGCATGCGGACGCTTCAGGCGGTGGTGCAGAATCAGGACAGCCGCGAGCACGACCTGCTCGACAGCGATGAATATTACCAGTTCGAGGGCGGCATGGCGGCGGCGGCCGGACATCTGTCGGGCCGGCAGCCCGTCGTCTATCACAACGATCTGTCGCGGCCGGAAAAACCGGTGGTGCGTACGCTGGAAGACGAGATCGGCCGGGTGGTGCGCGCGCGCGTCGTCAATCCGAAATGGATAGAGGGCGTGATGCGGCACGGCTACAAGGGCGCGTTCGAGATCGCCGCGACGGTGGATTTCATGTTCGCCTTCGCCGCCACGACCGGCGCGGTGAAGGATCATCATTTCGAGGCGGCCTATCGGGCCTATCTGCTCGACGAGAAGGTCCGCGATTTCCTTTTGCGCAAGAACCCGGCCGCGCTCGCCGAAATGGCGGCGCGCTTCGCCGAGGCGATCGATCGGGGCCTCTGGACGCCGCGGTCCAATTCCGCGCGCTTCGACCTCGACATGCTGGGCGGGCTTAAGGCCTCATGACGACCGATCAGGACCGAAGGGAAGACAAGATGACCGACAACCACGACGAAACCGCAGGCATGAGCGAAGCCGAACTGGCGCGCCATTCGGAAAAGATGGCGAAGAAGAAGCAGGCGCGCGAGAAGATCATGGCGACGAAGACCGATGAGAAAGGTCTGGTGATCGTTCATACCGGCAAGGGCAAGGGCAAGTCGACCGCCGGTTTCGGCATGATCTTCCGCCATATCGCGCATGGAATGCCCTGCGCCGTCGTACAATTCATCAAGGGGGCGATGGTGACGGGCGAACGGGAACTGATCGAGGCCCATTTCTCCGATCTCTGCCAGTTCCACACGCTCGGCGAAGGCTTCACCTGGGAAACGCAGGACCGCGCCCGTGACATGGCCATGGCGGGGAAAGCCTGGGAAAAGGCCAAGGACCTGATCCGCGACGAACGCAATTCCATGGTGTTGCTGGACGAGATCAACATCGCCCTGCGCTACGACTATATCGATCTCGACGAGGTCGTGGCGTTTCTGACGACCGAGAAGCCGGCGATGACGCATGTGGTTCTGACGGGCCGCAACGCGAAGGACGGCCTGATCGAGATCGCCGATCTGGTGACGGAGATGGAACTGGTGAAGCACCCCTTCCGCTCGGGCATCAAGGCGCAGCAGGGCGTCGAGTTCTAGCCCGCAGGGCGCGATGTCCTCACCAGCCTGCCCATAACCTCAGCGGATGGCCGGGATCGGCCATCAGCCGGACGGCGAGGGTGATGGAGGTGAGAACGAGGAGCGGCTTGATGATCCTGGCGCCGTTCTTCATCGCCAGGCGCGAGCCGACCTGCGCGCCGATGAACTGGGCGACGCCCATGACGAGCCCGACCTTCCACAGCACCACGCCATAGAACAGGAAAACGGCGAAACCGCCGATATTGGAGCCGAAGTTCAGGAGTTTCGTATGGGCCGTCGCCTTCAGCACGCCGAAGCCGGCGAGCGACACGAAGGCCAGCATGAAGAACGAACCGGCACCCGGACCGAAGACGCCGTCGTAGAAGCCGATCATCGGCACCACCGTCGCGCTGAAGGCAAAAACACCCATGCGGCGGTGGCTGTCGAGATCGCCGATGTTCGGCTTGAAGCCGAAATAGAGTGCGATGCCGACGAGGAGGAAGGGCAGGGCCACCTTGAGCACATCGCTTGGCAGCACGGTCGCCAGAAAGGCGCCGGCCATCGATCCGGCCAGCGAAAGGGCCGCCATCGGCAATTGTTCCGTGAGGCGGATATGCCCGGCTCGCGTATAGGCCAGCGTGGCGGAGCCGGAACCGAACAGCGCCTGCAACTTGTTGGTGCCGAGCGTTTCAAGCGGCGGGATGCCGACGAGCAGCATGGCGGGAATGGTGATCATGCCGCCGCCGCCGGCAATGGAATCGATGAAACCGGCGATAAAGGCGGCGATGAACAGGAAAACGAGAAGATGAAGGGTGAGGTCGGCCAAGGCGGTTCCCATGGGACGGGGCAATCGGCCTTCCATATTCCTTCCGTCGCATCTTGCATAGACCTCCGGCGATGCCGCATACGGCCCTGCCGGTGGCGCAATCCGGTTTGACCGGTTCCGGCCGCTCGGCTACACAGGAGAAAGCGACGGTGCCTGCGGATTGCAGGCCGAGCGGTGTCCGGTGCGGCCGACCCAAAACGGGGCCAGATCCGGAATCGTCGGTTACGGTGAAGCCGGGCCTTTCGCATGGAAATTTCGCGAGGACCGGGATGCCCGAAGATGCCTTCTCACCAGATACGGAGCAGAATGCGCGGCGGTTCGTGCTCGGCCTCGGCTGCGAACGCGGGACGCCGGCGGACGAATTGCTCGCTCTTTCGAAAAAGGTTCTGGCGCGCTGCGGTGCCGGACGGCTGGCGTCCGTCGCCACGCTCGATATCAGGGCGCAAGAGCCGGCGATGCTCGCCGTCGCGCGTCGTTACGGCGTGCCGCTCGTGACGTTCGATGCGCCGCGGCTGGAGGCGGAAACGCCGCGCCTCGCCAATCCTTCGACGGTCGTCTTCTCCCATACGGGATGCCACGGCGTCGCCGAGGCGGCGGCTCTGGCGGCGGCGGGCGAGGGCGGCCGGCTGCTGGTGGAAAAGACCCTGTCGGCGCGAGCGACGGCGGCGATTGGCGAATCGTTCCAGTCGCTTGCGGGCGAAGGTTCAGGAAGTGATTCCACGTCTTCATGTTTCGATTCATCTGCGGAGCGGCTGTGATGGACGCCTTGCTTTCTTCCCTTCCGGCGATGGAGAAGGGGACCGTCTGGCTGGTGGGGGCCGGGCCCGGCGATCCGGGACTGTTGACGCTTCATGCCGTCAACGCCCTGCGGCAGGCCGATGTCATCGTCCATGATGCGCTCGTCAATGGTGAATGCCTTGCGCTCGCCCGACCGGGATCGCTGATCGAATATGCGGGCAAGAGGGGCGGAAAGCCCTCGGCGAAGCAGCGCGATATCTCGCTGCGGCTGGTGGAGCTGGCGCGCGCCGGCGCGCGCGTGCTGCGGCTCAAGGGCGGCGATCCCTTCGTTTTCGGCCGGGGCGGCGAGGAAGCGCTGACGCTTGCCGAAAACGGTATTCCCTTCCGTATCGTGCCGGGCATCACGGCTGGTATCGGCGGTCTTGCCTATGCGGGCATTCCGGCCACGCACCGCGAGGTGAACCATGCCGTCACCTTCCTGACCGGCCACGATTCCTCCGGCGCGGTCCCCGACAGGATCGACTGGGACGGGATCGCCCGCGGCTCCCCGGTCATCGTCATGTATATGGCGATGAAACATATCGGCCGGATCGCCGCCGAATTGATGGCGGCCGGCCGCGCCGGCGACGAGCCGGTCGCCTTCGTCTGCAATGCCGCGACGGCGGAACAGCGGGTGTTGGAAACGACGCTTGCCCGCGCGGAGGCCGATGTCGCCGCTTCCGGCATGGAGCCTCCGGCCGTCGTCGTGGTCGGAGAGGTGGTGCGCCTGCGTCCGTCGCTCGACTGGCTGGGGGCGCTGACCGAGGGGCGCAGGCTTGCGCCCGATCCCTTCCACCCCGTGCTGAAGGATCCCGCATGAGCGGCCTGCTGATCGCCGCGCCGGCCTCCGGCGCCGGCAAGACCACGGTGACGCTCGGGCTGGCGCGGGCGCTTTCGGACGCCGGCGTGCCGCTTTCGTCCGGCAAGGCGGGGCCGGATTACATCGACCCGGCCTTTCACGCCGCCGCCAGCCGCAGCGTCTGCCTCAATTACGATCCCTGGGCGATGCGGCCGGAGCATCTTCGCGCCAATGCCGCCATGCAGGCCGGAGGCGGCAGACTGCTGCTGATCGAAGCGATGATGGGGCTGTTCGATGGGGCCGCCGACGGCTCCGGCTCGCCGGCGGATCTTGCCGTCATCCTCGGCCTGCCGGTCGTTCTCGTGGTGGATTGCAGCCGTCTGTCGCAATCGGTGGCGGCGATGGTCAAGGGATATGCGGAGTTCCGCAGCGATGTGCGTGTGGCCGGCGTCATCCTCAACAAGGTGGGAAGCGCGCGTCACGAGGCGATGCTTCTCGATGCGTTGAAAGGCGCGGGGCTCCGCGTCTTCGGTGTCCTCCGGCAGGATCCGGCGCTCGTCCTGCCGGAACGCCATCTCGGACTGGTTCAGGCGGGCGAGCATGAGGCGCTGGACGGTTTCATCGCCGGCGCGGCGGCGGCGGTCGCACGGGCCTGCGATCTCGACGCTCTGGCGGCGCTGGCCGCCACGCAGGCGTTCCTGCCGCCGGCGGCCGGGACCGGGGCGCGCATCGCGCCGCCTGGCCAGCGTATCGCCATTGCCCGCGACCGCGCCTTCGCCTTTCTCTACGATCACCTGCTTTATGGCTGGCGGGCGACCGGGGCGGAAATCTCCTTCTTCTCCCCGCTTGCCGACGAGGGGCCGGATCCCGCCGCCGATGCCGTCTATCTTCCCGGCGGCTATCCGGAACTGCACGGCGGTACGCTTGCGGGAGCGGGAAACTTTCGCCACGGCATGACCGGGGCCGTCGAACGGGGCGTCCGGATCTACGGCGAATGCGGAGGCTATATGACGCTCGGGGAGGGGCTCGTGGCGGCGGACGGGACGCGTCATGCGATGCTCGGGCTGCTGCCGCTCGTCACCAGCTTTGCCGAAAGGCGCCGGCATCTCGGATACCGCCGCGTGACGCCGCTTGCCGGCGCGGGCTTCGACCGGCCGATGAGCGCGCATGAGTTTCACTATTCCACGGTCATCGAGGAAGGGCCGGCGGATCGCCTGTTTTCGGCAACCGACGCGACGGGCGCGCCGCTCGGCTCGGTGGGACTGCGGCGCGGCGCGGTTTCCGGCTCCTATCTGCATCTCATCGACCTTCTGCCGGAGGCGGCGTGATGCGGCTGATGGAGAAAACGGGTGCGCCCCGGATCGCGCATGGCGGCGGGATCGCCGCCGCCGCGGCCCGCCACGGCGGCCGGCCGGAGGACTGGCTGGACCTTTCCACCGGCATCAACCCCAATCCCGTCGCGCTGCCGCCGGTCGATATCGCCGCCTGGCACCGGTTGCCGGATTCGCATCGCCAGGAGGCGGCCCGCCGTGCTGCCGCCGGCTATTACGGGACGGTGGGCGCGTTGCCGCTTCCCGTGCCGGGGACGCAGTCCGTCATCCAGCTGCTGCCGCGTCTCGTTCCCGCGAAGCGCCGCGTGGCGGTATTGTCGCCGACCTATGGCGAATATGCCCGCGTGCTCGGCAATGCCGGGCTTGCGGTCGACCGTGTCGCTTCGCCCTATGCCGTGACGCCCGCCCATGGACTCGTCGTCGCCGTCAATCCGAACAATCCCGATGGCCGGTTGCTGGCGCGCGACGCGCTTCTGGAACTCCATGACCGCGTGGCGGCGGATGGCGGTGTCCTCGTCGTCGACGAAGCCTTCGGCGACATGGATCCGCGCGAGAGCGTCGCGGGCTTTGCCGGAGCGGGCCGGCCGGGGCTTGTCGTCTTCCGTTCCTTCGGCAAGTTCTTCGGCCTTGCCGGCCTGCGCCTCGGTTTCGTGATCGGCGCGCCGGCGACGCTCGACCGGATGGAGGACTGGCTCGGCCCCTGGGCGGTTTCCGGCCCGGCCCTTGCCATCGCGACGCAACTCATGGCCGGCGATACGGCGGCGATCCGCACGACGATCGAGGCGCGCAAGCGCGCGCTCGACAGGGTTCTGGCGGAAGCCGGCCTGCCGGTCGTCGGCGGCACGGCGCTGTTTTCGCTGGTCGAGCGGGCCGATGCGGCGGCGATCCATGCAAGGCTTTGCCGGCATCATATCCTCGTGCGCTCCTTTGACTACGATCCGCGCTGGCTGCGTTTCGGTCTCTCGCCGGATGTGGCGGGGGATGCGCGGCTGGCGGCGGCGCTTGCCGGCGCTGCGGAGTGACGATGGCCGCGACCCTTTTCATCCTCTTTCTCGCGCTCGTGCTGGACCGCATCGTCGGTGACCCGGATCGCGTCTGGCGGCGGCTGCCCCATCCGGTGGCGCTGTTCGGACGGGCGATCGGTGTTTTCGACCGCGTCTTCAACGTCGCCGCGTCGAGTGGCCGGATGCGACGTTTCAACGGCGCGGCCGGCATCGTGGTGTTGCTGGTGGCAAGCGTCGGCCTCGGCCTCGCGCTCCACGGGCTTCTCCTGCGGCTCGGCTGGGCCGGCCTGCTTGTCGAGGCGGTCGTCGTCGCCGTCTTTCTTGCGCAGAAAAGCCTGTACGACCATGTGCGCGCGGTGGCCGAGGGGTTGCGGGCCGGGGGGCTCGACGGCGGGCGGCGGGCCGTGGCGATGATCGTCGGCCGCGATCCGGCGACGCTCGACGAACCGGCGATCTGCCGCGCCGCCATCGAAAGCCTTGCTGAAAATTTTTCCGACGGCGTCGTGGCGCCGGCGCTCTGGTACGTGGTCTTCGGCCTGCCGGGCCTCTTCGCATACAAGATGCTCAATACGGCCGATTCGATGATCGGCCATAAAAACCCGAGATATATCGATTTCGGCCGTGCGGCGGCCCGGCTCGACGATGTCGCGAACTGGCCGGCGGCGCGTCTTTCCATCCTGTTTCTGGCGCTTGGAGCCTGGGGACGCCGGGGCTGGCCGGCGGCGCGCGACGCGCTGGACGCGGCGTTGCGCGATAGCGGATTGCACCGCTCGCCCAATTCCGGCTGGCCGGAAGCGGCGATGGCGGGCGCGCTCGGCATCGGGCTTGCCGGGCCGCGCATCTATGGCGGCGTGCTGGTCGATGAGCCGATGATGAACGCCGCCGGACGGGCGGCGGTCACCGTGGCGGATATGGAGACGGCCCTGTCTGTCTTTTCCGGCGCCTGCACGGCGCTCGCCGTCATCGTCGCGGGGCTGGCTGTCCTTCTCAACTGCGGTTGATCCGATCCGCAGGCTTCGTCAAATCTTTAATCTTTCAGAATATTCTCAGTCCCCGGAAATGGGGATCATGAAAAGCCATCATGAATGGTGAAGAGGGGGAGGCATGCGCCGGGTATTACTGGTCTTATCCGCAATTCTTCTTGTCCAGTTCCAGGCCGTCAGCGCTTCCGCCGCCACTCTGGTCGCGCGGGTGAGCGTGTCCGGCCAGACGATGACCGTCAGCCAGAACGGCGTGGTCAAGTATCGCTGGCCGGTTTCCACGGGACGGAAGGGTTATGGCACGCCGAAGGGGACCTGGTCGGCCAAATGGCTCTCGCGCAATCATCGTTCGCGCAAATACAACAATGCGCCCATGCCCTTTGCCGTCTTCTACAATGGCGGCTATGCCGTTCACGCCACCTATGACACGAAACGTCTCGGACGGCCGGCTTCGCATGGTTGCGTACGGTTGCATCCGGACAATGCGGCGACCTTCTTCCGTCTCGCCCGGGCCGCCGGCCTTGCCAATACGCGTATCGTGGTGGCGCGCTGAGGCTTGCGGTCAATCGTTGCCGGCAAGGCGGGTGAGCAGCGCCATGTCCGGCACCGTGACCTGACGGTTATTGACGAGGCGGATGACGTTTTCCTTGCGCAGCCTGGTGAACTGCCGGCTCACGGTCTCGATGGTGAGGCCGAGGAAGTCGGCGATGTCGGCGCGCGACAGCGGCAGGTCGAAGGACGCGGTGCTGTCGTTTTCCGGATCGATGTTGACGGCGATCAGATGGAGGAAGCTGGCGACTTTTTCCTGTGCCGACTTGCGGCCGAGGGTCAGCATCCAGTCGCGCGCCTCGTCCAGTTCCTTCAGCGCCTGGCGATGCAGCTTCTCTCCCAGTTCCGGCGTCCTGGTGACGAGCTGGTCGAGCGTTCCGCGCGAGAAGGAGCAGATTTCCGTATCAGTGGCGGCTTCGGCGGCGACGGCGCTTTCGGACAGAAACAGACGCCCGAGGAAATCCGGCGCGAATTGCAGGCCGACGATCTGCTGGCGACCGTCCGCCATGACCTTGGTCAGCTTGACGACGCCACGGACGATGTTCGAGTAGCGCTCCATGGATTCGCCCTGGCCGACGACTTCCGTGCCGGCATCGAGCCGATGGCGGGTGGAGCGCCTGCTCAGCTCGGACAGCTGCTCCGGCGACAGGGCGGCGCAGACACCGCCGTGTCGCGCCTCGCAGGCCCGGCAGACGAGCGGAACGTCGGAGGAGGAGCGGATATCCCGATGCAGAATTCCCATGCCGTTTCCTTCCGTTCGTCACGTATGCGGGTCGTTCGTCGAACGCCACGCGCAAGACCATACCTAATGTACGCCGGCGCGCTTATAAAGCGGTGTGTCTCGCGGCAAAGTGGCGCTTCCTGACACTTGTCAAACTAACGGGCCCTGCGGCCGGTGATTTGATCAAAATCAAACGCTTCCTGCTTTTTGCCGGCCGGCTCCATGCCTACCGTGGGAAGCGTATCTTGCGCTGCGAGCCGGTGGAAGCCTGTCTGAAAGGGGTGCGGCGTTCGACGCCTGTCGTGTCAGGGGCCGGAGAAGGTGTTCGATCGCCGTCCGTCACATGCTGTTTGCGCAACACTGCAAGGCGGAATCCCCTGGCCTGTCATCAAGCCCATTGGCAACGGCGTCGCTTTTCCATATAGGATCGCCCGACTGAAGATTTATGAGGTATGGGCGTGACTGCTACATTCGACAAGGTTGCCGACATTATCGCCGAGACGAGCGAGATCGATCGCGGGACGATCGCGCCCGATAGCCACACGATCGACGATCTCGGTATCGACAGTCTTGATTTTCTCGATATCGTCTTTGCGATCGACAAGGAATTCGGCATCAAGATTCCGCTGGAACAGTGGACCCAGGAAGTCAATGAAGGCAAGGTGGGGACGGAGGAATATTTCGTCCTGAAGAACCTTTGCGCCAAGATCGACGAACTCAGGGCCGCCAAGGCCTGACACGACAGCGACAGGCCGCCCCGCGCGGTGTTGCGCCGGATGAAGCCGGCGCGATTGGCTTGCGGCCTGCCGTTTGCGGCAGGCCTTTCGATTTCCGGATTTCGCCGGAGGCATGATATCCGATGCTGCTAGAATATTTCCAGATGATCGATCGTGTGGAGGCCGTCGATGGCGCGCGCCGCGTGCTGAAGGCCCGCTCGGTCGTGCCGGCGGAAAGCCCGGTCTTCGAGGGACATTTCCCCGGCATGCCGCTCGTTCCCGGCGTCCTGCTGATCGAAACCATGGCGCAGGCCTCGGGCTTTCTCGTGCTCGCGGCAAGCGATTTCGCCGCCATGCCGTTCCTGATGAGCGTCGACGGGGCCAAGATGCGCGCCTTCGTCGAACCCGATGCGGTGCTCGACATCGAAGCGGTGCTGGAGCACGACGGATCGGGCTATGCGGTGACGAAGGCGAAAATCTCGTCTGCGGGCAAGAAGGTCTGCGACGCGCAGCTGAAGCTGCGCACCATGCCTTTCGCGGAAGTGCCGCTGGCGGCGATCGTGCGCAAGCGTGCCGACGAGGTCGGATTGCTCGATGCGCTGGCCGCGACGGCCGGGGAGAATTGACCATGACCAGGGCAGGCAACGACGTGGTGATCACCGGCATCGGGATCGTGAGCTGTCAGGGCGTCGGAGCCGGGGCGCATGCCGCCATGCTTTCGGCTGCCGACGCGCCGGTGCTGAAGATCGATACCGAACGCTTTTCGCCCTATCCGGTGCATCCGCTGCCGGCGATCGACTGGAGCGAGCAGATCGCCAGGCGCGGCGACCAGCGGCAGATGGAAAACTGGCAGCGTCTCGGCGTCTTCACCGCGGGGCTCGCGCTTGACGACGCCGGGTTCAAGGACGATGCGGACGCCTGCGGCTCGATGGACATGATCGTGGCGGCGGGCGGCGGCGAACGCGATATCGCGGTCGATTCGCTGATCGTCGACGAGGCGTTGAAGCGCAATGACCGCGAGCGGCTGCTGAACGAGAAACTGACGACCGAACTGCGGCCGACGCTGTTCCTCGCGCAGCTTTCCAATCTTCTCGCCGGCAATATTTCCATCGTGCATAAGGTCACCGGTTCTTCCCGCACCTTCATGGGAGAGGAAGCCGCCGGCATCAGCGCCGTGGAAACCGCCTTTCACCGGATTCGCGCCGGCCAGTCGACGCATACGCTCGTCGGCAGCGCGCTTGTGGCGGAACGGCAGGACGTCATCCTTCTCTACGAGGCCATCAGCGCCCATGCGACCGGCGGCTGGACGCCCTTGTGGTCGCGTGACGAAAGTGCTGGCGGCGGCATCATTACCGGGTCGGCCGCCGCTTTCCTGGTGCTGGAATCCCGTCAGAACGCCGAGGCGCGGGGTGCGCGCATCTATGCGACGATCGACGCCATCGGCGGCGATCGCGGCAATCGCGAGGCGGGCCGGCTGGAAGCGCGGCTCGACCGGCTTGCCGGCGATCTCGACGCGGATCCGGCGGGAACCGTCGTCTTTTCCGGCGCATCCGGCGCGCACGACCTGACGGCGCGGGAAAAAGCCTGGGCCGGCGGGCGCTTCGCCGGCAGTGCGCTGCGCGGCTACAGCGCCGTCACGGGGCAGGCGCTGGAGGCGCAATTTCCGCTGGGCCTGGCGCTGGCGGCGCTGGCGCTCGGCAACGGCCAGCCCGTTCCGCCTTTCGATGCCCATGCCGAGACGCCGATGCCCGGCCCCGCCACGACGGCGGTGGTCACGACCGTCGGCCATGCGCGCGGCGAGGGCCTCGCCATCCTTTCGGCAGAGACGTGAGGTTCCGGCCATGACGAAATCCGCTTTCAGGGATCATCTCGGTCGTCCCATCGTCGCCGTCACCGGCATGGGGGTCGTCACCTCGCTGGGGCAGGGGGTCGAGGATAACTGGGCCGCGCTCACCGGCGGCGTCTCCGGGATCCACGGCATCACCCGCTTTCCGGTCGACGGGTTGAACACCCGCATTTCCGGCATGGTCGATTTTATCGGGGTTCCCGTCGAAAATCCCGTCGAACGCTCCTATGCCTATGCCCGCGAGACGACGGACGAGGCGCTGGCGCAGGCCGGCCTTGCCGGTGAATTCGGCGGACCGCTTTTCCTCGCCGCGCCGCCGATCGAGCCGGACTGGCGCGACCGTTTCGCGCTTGCCGACCGCGCCGCTCCCTCGCAGCGGCCGGGCGACGCCTATGACCGGTTCTTTGCCGTGCTGCGGGAAAATCCCGATCCGAAGCTGCACGAGGCCTGGGCCTTCGGCGCGATTTCCGAACGGCTTTCCGATCGCTACGGCACGCGTGGCCTGCCGGTCACGCTCTCGACGGCCTGCGCCTCCGGCGCCACCGCCATCCAGCTTGGCGTGGAGGCGATCCGCCAGGGGCGCACCGACCGGGCCCTGACGGTCGGAACCGACGGTTCCGTGACGGCGGAGGCGCTGATCCGCTTTGCGCTTTTGTCCGCGCTCTCCACCCAGAACGATCCGCCGGAGAAGGCGTCGAAGCCGTTCAGCAAGGATCGCGACGGCTTCGTCATCGCGGAAGGGGCGGCGACGCTGGTGCTGGAATCGCTGGAATCGGCGGTTGCCCGCGGCGCCCGCGTGCTCGGCATCCTGAAGGGGTGCGGCGAGAAGGCCGATCACTTCCATCGCACCCGCTCCTCGCCGGACGGCGGCCCGGCCATCGCGACGATCCGCGCGGCGCTGGAAGACGCCGGCATCGACGAGAGCGGCATCGGCTATATCAACGCCCACGGCACGTCGACGCCGGAAAACGACAAGATGGAGTATCTCTCCATGTCGACGGTTTTCGGCGAGGCGCTGGCGGATATTCCGGTCTCGTCCAACAAGTCGATGATCGGCCATACGCTGACGGCGGCCGGCGCGGTCGAGGCGGTGTTCTCGATCCAGACCATGCTGACCGGCACCTTGCCCCCGACGATCAATTACCAGAACCCCGATCCTGCCATCGTTCTCGACGTCGTAGCGAACGTGAAGCGCGATGCGCCGGTGACGGCGGTTCTGTCCAACTCCTTCGGCTTCGGCGGCCAGAACGCCAGCCTCGTGATGACGGCGGAACCCGCCTGACAGGAAAGTAGCCATGCGCGCCCTCCAGCTTCTCGACGACCGCAAGCTTGAACTCACCGACATTCCCGAACCGGACGCACCCGGCCCCGGCGAGGTGACGCTGCGCGTCAAGGCCGTCGCCCTCAATCATATCGATGTCTGGGGCTGGCGCGGCATGGCGTTCGCCAAGCGCAAGATGCCGCTGGTCATCGGCGCGGAAGCGTCCGGCGTGGTCGAGACGCTCGGTCCGGGCGTTTCCAATGTGCTGCCGGGCCAGCTGGTCTCGATCTATGGCGCGCGCACCTGCGGTCTCTGCAAGGCCTGCCGCGAGGGCCGGGACAATCTCTGCGAGCACGTCGGCGGGGTGCACGGCTTTCATCTCGACGGTTTCGCGCAGGAGAAGGTGAACCTTCCGGCCCGGCTGCTGGTGCCGGCCCCGCCCGGCGTCGATGCGGTCGGCGCGGCGGTGGCGCCCGTCACCTTCGGCACCGTCGAGCATATGCTGTTCGACAACGCGAGGCTCGAACCCGGCGAGACGATCCTCGTCCACGCCGGCGGCTCCGGCATCGGCACGGCGGCGATCCAGCTTGCGAAGAAAATCGGCTGCACCGTCATCACCACGGTCGGTTCGAACGACAAGGTCGAGAAGGCGAAGGCGCTGGGCGCGGACCATGTCATCAATTACCGCGAGGACCGTTTCGAAGGCGTGGTGCGCAAGCTGACGAAGAAGAAGGGCGTCGACGTCGTCTTCGAACATGTCGGCAAGGATACCTGGGCGGGCTCGATGCTGTGCCTGAAGCGGGGAGGGCGGCTCGTCACCTGCGGCTCCACGTCGGGCGTCTCGACAGAGATGAACCTGATGATGCTGTTCCAGCAGCAATTGAAGCTCTTCGGCTCCTTCGGCTGCCGGATGGAAAACATGGCGAACGCCATGCAGAAGATGGCGCGCGGCCTGGTTTCGCCGGTCATCGACACGGAAGTGACCTTCGACGGTATCGCCACGGCGCTGGAACGGATGGAAACCCGCCAGGTCTTCGGCAAGATCGTCCTGAAGCTGGATTGACGCCTTGCGGATGTTCGTCACACGCCTCGTTCTGGCGCTGAGGAAAACCAAGCAGTGGCTCGTGGCGCAATTCGCTTTCGGCCTGCTCAACCTGCTGAAGCTCTTTCCCGCCGACGGGGCGCTCAATTTCGCCGACCGCTTCGCCCGCCGCATCGGCCCGAAGACCCGGCGGCACGGGCTGATGCTCACCAACCTGCGCAACGCCTTTCCGGACAAGCCGGAGGCGGAGCTGGAGGCGATCGCGCTGGAGTCCTGGGGCAACATGGGCCGGCTTGCCGCCGAATATGTCTTCCTCGACCGGTTGTTCGACTTCGATCCCGAGCGTCCGGCTCCCGGCCGCGTGGAAGTCGCCGGCATCCCGCTTTTCATGGATCTGCGCGACAATCCGCGACCCTTCATCGTCTTTACGGCCCATACCGGGAATTTCGAGATCCTGCCTGTCGCCGGCGCCGCCTTCGGGCTTTCTGTGACGGTGCTGTTCCGGCCGCCGAACAATCCCTATATCGCCGAGAAGGTCTTCGAGTTCCGCCGCCAGCGCATGGGCCATCTGGTGCCTTCGCATGCGGGCTCCTCCTTCACGCTGGCGCGCAAGCTGGAGGCGGGCGGCCCGGTCGGCGTTCTGGTCGACCAGAAGTTCAACAAGGGGCTGCATACGACGTTCTTCGGGCGCGAGGTGCAGACCAACCCGCTGCTTGCCAAGCTGGTGCGGCAGTTCGGCTGCGAGGTCTATCCGGCCCGTTGCATCCGCCTGCCGGGCAACCGTTACCGGCTGGAACTGGAACCGGCCCTGACGATCCCCCGCCGTGACAACGGCAGCGTCGACGTCGAGGCGACCGCGCAGCTTCTCAACGACAAGGTCGAGCAATGGGTGCGGGAATATCCGGGTCAGTGGCTGTGGTATCACGACCGCTGGAACATCAAGCGCAGCCTTGCGGATTTCCGGAAGGCGTGACGGCCGGTTGCCGGCGTTCCGGCATCATGGCGCCGGGGCGGTGCCCTTCAGCACGAACTGGCGTTCGAAGGCGATGTGGCGGCGGATCGATTCGAAAAAGCCGCGCAGCATGTAGCCGGCGGCTTCCGCATTCACCGTCCGGTCGTCGCGGCCGAGGCGATTGAGCGTATCCGTCAGTTCCTCCGCGAAACATTCGTCCTCGACATGCTCGAAGCGAAGCCTTGCGAGGGAGGCCGTCAGCGTTTCCTCGCCGTCCGGGGCGGTGACGGTCGGGAAAAGCGTGTCTTCCTCGTAGCGGTGGACGTCCATGACCAGCGGCAGCAGCACGCGGGCGACGTCGAGGCATTTCCGGGGATCGACATTGGCGGGCAGACTGTCGGCGATTTCCTCCAAGGTGTCGCAGATCGCAAGTTGCACCTCATAGGCGCGTTCCAGCCATTCCAGCGAAACGGCCCCGGTCGGGCAGTCCGACAATAGCCGCAGGATGCCATAGTCATCCGTCATATCGAGCACTCCGTCCACGCGCCGCGCGGCGGCTGCGCCATCCCGTTCCAGATGCCCACAGCAGGCAGGGCTTGCCTTGATTCAAATCAAGGAGACGGCCCGGGCGATCTGCGATCCGTGCTGCGAGCGCATAGGTCGGTCCGCGAGGGATTCGACCTTCTGCGGGTCTGTCCGGGTTGGGGGAAGCCAACGATGAATTTTGTAACACCTACGATAGTCCTGGCCATCGGGGCCTTCGTCGCGCTGCTCGGCGCGGCCTTCGCCCGGGACAGGTTTTTCGAGGCCCATATGTGGGTTCTCTTCTTCGTGCTGCTCGCCAGCACGGTCTTCATGCTGCGGCGGGTGTCCTTCGCGCCGGCCGCCGCCAAAAAGTCCGGTGAAGACGCCGACGGCTATTTCGACGACGTCGTGCGCTATGGCGTCATCGCCACCGTCTTCTGGGGCGTCGTCGGCTTTCTGGTCGGGGTGCTCGTGGCGCTCCAGCTCGCCTTCCCCGACCTCAACGTCGAGCCCTGGTTCAACTTCGGCCGCACGCGTCCGCTGCACACCTCGGCGGTGATCTTCGCCTTCGGGGGCAACGCGCTGATCGCGACCTCCTTCTATGTCGTGCAGCGGACCTCGCGTGCGCGGCTGTTCGGTGGAAATCTCGGCTGGTTCGTGTTCTGGGGCTATCAGCTCTTCATCGTCATGGCCGCGACCGGCTATCTGCTCGGCATCACCCAGAGCCGCGAATATGCGGAGCCGGAATGGTATGTCGACATCTGGCTGACGATCGTCTGGGTCGCCTATCTGGTCGCCTTCCTCGGCACGATCGCCACCCGCAAGGAGCCGCATATCTATGTGGCGAACTGGTTCTTCCTGTCGTTCATCGTTACGATCGCCATGCTGCACATCGTCAACAATCTGGCGGTCCCGGTCTCCTTCCTCGGCTCGAAGAGCTACTCGGCCTTCTCCGGGGTGCAGGACGCCCTGACCCAGTGGTGGTACGGCCACAACGCGGTGGGCTTCTTCCTGACGGCCGGTTTCCTCGGGATGATGTATTACTTCATTCCCAAGCAGGTGAACCGGCCGGTCTATTCCTACCGGCTGTCGATCATCCACTTCTGGGCGCTGATCTTCATGTATATCTGGGCGGGTCCGCACCACCTGCACTACACGGCGCTGCCCGACTGGGCGCAGACGCTCGGCATGGTGTTCTCCATCATGCTGTGGATGCCCTCCTGGGGCGGCATGATCAACGGCCTGATGACGCTTTCCGGCGCCTGGGACAAGATCCGCACCGATCCGATCGTGCGCATGATGGTCATGGCCGTCGCCTTCTACGGCATGGCGACCTTCGAAGGGCCGATGATGTCGATCAAGACGGTCAATTCGCTCAGCCATTATACCGACTGGACGATCGGCCATGTGCATTCGGGGGCGCTTGGCTGGAACGGCCTCATCACCTTCGGCGCGATCTACTATCTCGTGCCCAAGCTGTGGAAGCGGGAACGGCTCTATTCGATCCGCATGGTCAACTGGCACTTCTGGCTCGCGACCCTCGGCATCGTCGTCTATGCGGCCGTCATGTGGGTGGCCGGTATCCAGCAGGGCCTGATGTGGCGCGAATACGACGAGCAGGGCTTCCTGGTCTATTCCTTCGCCGAAACCGTGTCCGCGATGTTCCCCTACTATGTGACGCGCGCGATCGGCGGCGGCCTGTTCCTGCTCGGCGCGCTGATCATGGCCTACAACGTGACCATGACAATCCTCGGCTACGAGCGTGACGAGGCCCCGATCCCGGGCGCCGCGCCGCGTCTCCAGCCGGCCGAATAGGAGGTGGACCGATGTCCATTCTTGACAAACACGTCATCTTCGAACGCAACGCGACGCTTCTTCTGGTCGGCTCGTTCTTCGTCGTCACGATCGGCGGCATCGTCGAGATCGCGCCGCTCTTCTATCTGGAGAACACCATCGAGAAGGTGGAGGGCATGCGGCCCTACTCGCCGCTCGAGCTTGCCGGCCGCGACATCTATATCCGGGAAGGCTGCTATACCTGTCACAGCCAGATGATCCGGCCGTTCCGCGACGAGGTCGAGCGTTACGGGCATTACTCGCTCGCGGCGGAATCGATGTACGACCATCCGTTCCAGTGGGGCTCGAAGCGAACCGGCCCGGACCTTTCCCGCGTCGGAGATCGCTATTCCAACGAGTGGCATGTCCAGCACCTGATCGAACCGCGCTCGGTGGTGCCGGAATCCATCATGCCGAGCTACGCCTTCCTGAAGGAAACGCCGGTCGAGGTGAGGGATGTCGGCATGCATCTTTCCGCCAACCGGCGCGTGGGCGTGCCCTATACCGACGAGATGGTTGAAAACGCCGAGGCCGATCTGAAGGCCCAGGCGGACCCGAACGCCGATACCAGCGGCGTGGAGGCGCGCTATCCGAAAGCCAAGATCGGCGATTTCGACGGCGATCCGGCCAGGCTGACGGAAATGGATGCGCTCGTCGCCTATCTCCAGATTCTCGGCACGCTGGTGGACTTCTCCACTTATGACGACGCCAGCGGCTATCGCTGAGGAGGCCGGGATGGAAACCTATACCGCCATGCGGCACTTCGCCGATAGCTGGGGCCTTCTGGCCATGACGCTGTTCTTCATCGGCGTCGTTCTCTTCGTCTTCCGGCCCGGCGCGCGCAAGGCGGCCAACGAGGCCGCCGCTATCCCTCTCAAGGAGGACTGATCATGGCTGAAAAGCATATCGACGAGATTTCCGGCGTCGAGACCACGGGCCACGAATGGGACGGTATTCGGGAACTGAACAACCCGATGCCCCGGTGGTGGGTCTGGACTTTCTATGTCACGATCGTCTGGGCCATCGGCTACACGATCGCCTTTCCCGCCTGGCCGCTGATCTCCGACGCCACCAGCGGCCTGCTCGGCTGGTCCAGCCGCGCCAATGTCGCTGTCGAACTGGCGGATGCCCGGCAGGCGCAGGCGTCGCTTCTGACGCAGGTGGTGGAAATGCCGCTCGACGACATTCTCGCCGATCCGCAATTGTCCCAATTCGCCATCAGCGGCGGCGCGGCGGCGTTCCGCGTCAACTGTGTCCAGTGCCACGGTTCGGGCGCGGCGGGCTCTCCGGGCTATCCGAACCTGAATGACGACGACTGGATCTGGGGCGGCTCCGCCCAGGACATCTTCGACACCATCGCGCATGGCGTGCGTCACCCCGGTGAAGACGACACGCGCTTCGCCGAGATGCCGGCCTTCGCCGATATCCTGTCGTCGGAGGAAATCAGGCAGGTTTCCGCCTATGTGGTGAGCCTCACGGCGACGCCTGCAAAACCGGAAATAATCGAACCCGGCAAGGAGGTGTTCGCCGCCAATTGTGCGTCCTGCCATGGCGAGGATGCGCGTGGCGACCGGGAGTTCGGCGCTCCGAACCTTGCCGATGCGATCTGGCTTTACGGCGGGGACGAGGCGTCCGTCGTCGCGCAGGTGCGCGCGCCGAAGCATGGCGTCATGCCGTCCTGGCTCGGCAGGCTCGGTGAGCCGACCGTCAAGCAGCTCGCAATCTTCGTCCATTCGCTGGGCGGCGGCGAATAGCGGCACTGCTTTTGCCGGTAACGGAAAAACGGGGCGCGGCCGCATGGTCGCGCCCCGTTTTCGTTGTGGGCGGGGAAGAGTTCAGGCGACGACGCGGTTCCGGCCCATCGACTTGGCGCGGTAGAGATTGCGGTCGGAGGCGGCGAGCGCCTTTTCCGGATCGAAGCGCGGCCCGCAGTGGAATGCGCCGATGCTCATTCTGAGCAGGATGGGCGTTCCGTCCGGGGCCCGCAGGTCGAGAGCCTCGACCGCGCGGCGTATGTGTTGCGACCGTTCCATCATTTCGTGATCGGAGACACCGCCGAAGAAGACGGCGAACTCCTCGCCGCCGAGCCGGCCGGCCGGATTGTCGTTGCCGGCGAGCCGCGCGATCAGGACGCCGGTCCGGCGCAGGGCCTCGTCGCCGGCGGCGTGGCCGAAGCGGTCGTTGATCGACTTGAAGTGATCGATATCGAGAAACAGCAGCCCGCCATGGGCGCCGGCGTTGCTGAGCAGTTGCAGCTCGGCCATGAAGGCGGCGCGGTTGAGAAGACTGGTGAGGGGATCGCGCCGCGACTGGCTTTGCAGCAGCCGATAGGCCGCGTCGAGCTTGTCGCGCGCCTCGGCCAGGGCAAGGTTTGCGGCGCGCAGTTTGCCGGCCTGGTGGAAATGGAACAGCGAGACGGGGATCGAAATGGCGAGCGGGCAGACGATCGTCATGACGAGGCCGGCGCCGGCCACCCGGCCGCCCATGAGCGGAACGAAGATCAGGCTGATGGCGAGCGAGGCGAGCGTCGAGGCTATGCCGACGGCGAGCGCCTTGAGGAAGAGTCTGAACATCGCAGGAAAGCCGGCCGTTTGGGAGGGTGCGGGACCTGCCTAGAAGCTATCCGTTGAGAAAGATTGAATGCGATCGTTAAAATGCCGTCGTCTCCAGCGGCCTGCGCGGTGCATCGGCGTCGGTTGGCGCTTCCGAAGCCGCTAGGCGCTACGGCCCGGCGTTATCTCAAGCAGGCTGGCGAGAGCGTCGAGGTCGCGGGCCACATGGGCGGCGTCCGCCTCGAAGGCGGCCTCATCCATGCCCGGCTGTTTCAACAGGGTGAACATCACTTCCGCGCCATCGCCGTTCGGTACGACACGCAGCGCGTTTTCGACGATGCCGCCGTCCGGCAGCGTCACCCTATGATCGATGACGCCGAAATCGTTATCCGGGGCGAAACGGACGCGCACCGCGCCAATGGGACCGCCGTCGGCGATCCATTCGTCGCCGTTGCGGGTCAGTCCCGCAGCAAGGCCGGACGCCCAGGCCGGCATGTTCTCCGGGCGGCTGGCGAAAGCATAGACGTCGCGCCAGTCGCGGGCGATGGTGCGATGGATGATCCGGGCGGGCATGATTGGCATCGGTGTTCTCCTTGCGGTGAGCCGGTCGGTGCGGGCGACGGTTTTCACGCGAAAACGGAACGCGGTCCTTCCGATAACCCGCCTGCCGGCCGTGCGGCAACCCGCCGCGCCCTGACAAATGCAAAAATTGACATGGATCAACGATAGGCGCGCCCGTTGACGGCATTGTCCCGTTATATCGTGACATGCGGCCAGGACGATGCGGCAAGGGACCACCACAGTTTACAATTCCATCGAGCGGCTGGAGGCGGAGCCCGTCAATTCGGCGAAGGCCCGAAAGCCTCTCTACGAAAAGCGCAAGAAAATCTTCCCCAAACGGGCGGAGGGCCGTTTCCGCCGTTTCAAGTGGCTGGTGATGCTGGTGACGCTCGGCATCTACTATCTGACGCCGTGGATTCGCTGGGATCGCGGCGCGCACGCGCCGGATCAGGCCGTTCTCGTCGATCTGGCCGGCCGCCGGTTCTATTTCTTCTTCATTGAGATCTGGCCGCAGGAATTCTTCTTCGTGGCGGGACTTCTCGTCATGGCGGGGTTCGGCCTGTTCCTCGTCACCTCCGCCGTCGGGCGGGCGTGGTGCGGCTACGCCTGTCCCCAGACGGTCTGGGTCGACCTGTTCCTCGTCGTGGAGCGGGCGATCGAGGGCGATCGCAATGCGCGTATCAAGCTGGAGACCGCGCCCTGGACGTTCGGCAAGCTGTGGAAGCGGACAAGCAAGCATGCGGTCTGGCTGTTCATCGCGGTCGCCACCGGCGGCGCATGGATCTTCTACTTCGCCGACGCGCCGACGCTGCTCATCGATTTCGTGATGTTCCAGGCGCCGACGGTCGCTTATATCACCGTCGCGATCCTTACGGCGACGACCTATGTCTTCGGCGGGCTGATGCGCGAGCAGGTCTGCACCTATATGTGCCCCTGGCCGCGCATCCAGGCGGCGATGCTGGATGAGAATTCGCTGGTCGTGACCTATAACGACTGGCGCGGCGAGCCCCGCTCGCGTCATTCCAAGAGGGCGCTTGCGGCGGGCGAAAGCGTCGGCGATTGCGTCGATTGCAACGCCTGCGTGGCCGTCTGTCCCATGGGCATCGACATAAGGGACGGCCAGCAGCTCGAATGCATCACCTGTGCGCTCTGCATCGACGCCTGCGACAACGTCATGGACAGGATCGGCAAGGAACGGGGGCTGATCCACTACGCCACGCTTTCGGACTATTCCGCCAATATGGCGCTGGCGACGGCTGGCGGGGCGGCGACGATCGACCCCGCCCGGATGCGCGACGAGAACGGCAACCTGTCGAGCGCCGTGCGTCATTTCAACTGGCGTGTGATCTTCCGGCCGCGCACGCTGGTGTATTTCGGCATCTGGTCGCTGGCTGGCGTCGGGTTGCTCGTCGCGCTGCTGGCGCGCGAGCGGCTGGAACTCAACGTCATCCACGACCGCAATCCGCAGTTCGTCGTCGAATCGGACGGATCGATCCGCAACGGCTACGCCGTGAAGCTTCTCAACATGATCCCCGAGCCGCGCGTCATCACGCTTTCGCTGGAGGGACTGCCCGGCGCGACGATGCGGGTGAGCGGCCACGACAGCGTGGACGGACGGTTTGTCGCGGTCCCGGTCGACCCCGACAAGGTGACGGCGCTGCGTGTTTTCGTTACACTGCCGAAAGACAATCTCGCAGAAGCGACCGATGGATTCGAACTGATCGCCGAGGACCGTCAGGGTCACGAACGCGACGTCTATTCCGCTCGTTTCAATATCCCGGGAGCACGATAATGGAAAAACTGGATCGCCGGCCGGACGGTTTCGTCTTCACCGGCTGGCATATGCTGGTGATCATGCTGCTGTTCTTCGGCACGATCATTACCGTCAATCTGGTCATGGCGTGGAATGCCTCGCGGACCTGGAGCGGTCTCGTCGTGCAGAATACCTATGTCGCCAGCCAGCAGTTCAACGGCAAGGTGGCGGCGGCGCGCGCGCTGGCGGCAAGCGGAATGGAGGGCGAACTCACCATCGAGGGCGGCAAGGTCGCCTATCGCCTGGTCGACGCGCAGGGCATGCCGGTCGTCGCCGACGAGGTGAGCGCACGTTTCAAGCGGCCGGTGGACGAGCGGGCGGATTTCACGCTGTCGCTTTCACCCGCCGCCGACGGCCTCTTCACCGGGGAACGGCAGATCGCTCCGGGGCAGTGGATCGTCGATATCAGCGCCGGGCACGAGGGCGGGCCAGTGTTCCACCAGACGATCCGCACCGTCGTCGGGGGAGACGGGACATGAGCTGCTGTGCTCCGGGTGTGGAAGCGGCGGGCGAAATCGCCCGTGCCGCGCAGGCGCTTCCCTCGACCGAAGAACTGATACTGGCGAGCCGCATCGTCAACGAGGGCGAAAGGCAGAGCGATCTCAGCGTGCCGGGCATCCATTGCGGCGCCTGCATCACGACGATCGAAAGCGCGCTCAAGGCGCTCCCCGAAGTCGTGCAGGCCCGTGTCAACCTTTCCTCCCGGCGCGTTTCGGTGGTGTGGCGGGAAAGCGTGGACGGCCGGACGACGGACCCGCAGGGCTTTGCTCGCGCCATCCGGGACAGGGGATACGACGCCCATCTCTTCTCGCTGGCGGCGGAAGGCCACGACAGGCTGCGCAACCAGCTGATCCGCGCGCTGGCGGTCGCCGGCTTCGCCTCGATGAACATCATGCTGCTCTCCGTCTCGGTATGGTCCGGCGCGGATGCGGCGACGCGCGATCTGTTCCACTGGATCTCCGCGCTGATCGCCGGGCCGACGCTCCTCTATTCGGGCCGCTTCTTCTATTATTCGGCATGGAACGCGCTCCGGCACGGGCGTACCAATATGGACGTGCCGATCGCGCTCGCCATCACGCTTTCCTATGTCGTCTCGCTGTGGGAGACGCTGCACGGCGCGCAACATGTCTGGTTCGACGCAACGGTGAGCCTGCTCTTCTTCCTGCTGATCGGCCGCACGCTCGATCACGTGATGCGCGACCGCGCCCGCTCCGCCGTCACGAGCCTTGCCCGGCTGTCGCCCCGCGGGGCGATGGTGGTGACGGCGGACGGCGCGCGGGACTATCGGCCGGTCGAGGAGATCGCCATCGGCGCGCATCTCTCGGTGGCGGCCGGCGAGCGCATTCCCCTCGACTGTCGCGTGCTGTCCGGCGCGAGCGACGTCGACCGCTCGATCGTCAACGGCGAAAGCGCGCCGGTCTCCGTCGAGGCGGGAACGCGCCTGGAGGCGGGCGCGATGAACCTGACCGGCGCGCTCCTCGTCGAGGCTGTCGCCACGGCGCGCGATTCCTTCCTTTCCGAGGTGATCGCGCTGATGGAAGCGGCCGAGGGCGGCCGGGCGCGCTATCGCCGTATCGCCGACCGCGCCGCGCAGATCTATTCGCCCGTCGTGCATATTCTGGCGCTCGTCGCCTTCCTCGGCTGGGGCTTTTATGACGGCGACTGGAAGCATGCCATGCTCGTGGCGATCGCCGTCCTCATCATCACCTGCCCCTGCGCGCTGGGGCTCGCCGTGCCGGTCGTGCAGGTCGTGGCGGCCGGACGCCTCTTTGCCGGCGGCGTCATGGTGAAGGAAGGCTCCGCCATGGAGCGCCTCGCCGAGATCGACACCGCCATCTTCGACAAGACCGGCACGCTGACGCTCGGACGGCCGCGCCTTGTCGGGCGCGAGCGCGTGGATCGCTCGAATCTCGCGCTTGCCGCAGCCCTGGCGATCCGTTCCCGCCATCCGCTTTCGGAAGCGCTGGCGGCGGCCCACGCCGGGCCGGTGCGGCTTCTCGACGACGTGCGCGAGATCGCCGGCGGCGGAATGGAGGCCGAAACGCCGGAAGGGCTTCTGCGGCTCGGCAACCGCGCCTTTGCCTGCGGCGCGGCGGCGCAGGGCGAGGGGGATCATGCTCTTTCCGAGGTCGTTCTGTCGCGCGACGGCAGGCTGATCGAGACGTTCCGTTTCGAGGATGCGCTGAGGCCCGGCGCTAAGGAGGCCGTCGCACAGCTGCGCGCCGGCGGTATTGACATGGCGATCCTGTCGGGGGACCGCGCGCCGGCGGTGGCGCGCATTGCGGGCCAGCTCGGCATCGAGCGTTGGCAGGCGGGCCTTTCGCCGCGCGAAAAGACCGAGCGGGTGGCCGACCGGGCGGCGGCGGGACATCGCGTGCTGATGGTCGGCGACGGCATCAACGATGCGCCGGCGCTGGCGGCGGCGCATGTCTCCATGGCGCCGGCGACGGCCGCCGATGTCGGGCGGCAGGCCGCCGACTTCGTCTTCCTGCATGACAGTTTCGAGGCGTTGCCTTTCGCGATCGAGACGGCGCGCCGGGCCGGCCGGGGCATCCGCCAGAATTTCGCCCTGGCCATCGGCTACAACGTGCTTGCGGTCCCGATCGCGCTGCTCGGTCATGCCACGCCGCTGATCGCCGCCATCGCCATGTCGACGTCTTCGATCGTGGTCGTGGCGAATTCGCTGCGGCTGCGCGGGGCACCGCCGGCCTTCAGCCGACGCAAGACCGCCGATGCGCCGCAAACCCCACTCGCCGAGGCCGCATGAACACGCTGCTCTACCTCATTCCCATCGCGCTGTTTCTTGGCGGGATGGGTCTGGTCGCTTTTCTCTGGTCGGTCAGAAACGGCCAGTACGACGATATCGACGGCGCGTCCTGGCGCGTGCTGGACGATGGCGACGACCGGCCGGACACCTAGGCCGCCGGCCTGGCGGCGGCAAAATGCCCCGCGCGAGCAAACAATTGCTTGTACTTAATCGATTTGAGTGCCAAAACACGAACCGATGGAGCGTGGTTGGCCGGATCGATCACCATGGCTCCTCATCCAGATTCCTGCGCAGCGTTGCGGACGAACGCTCCCTTTCTCCGGCGCTGCGCCTTCCTACGGAGGTATAGACGTGGCACAGGCGGAAATCGGGCTTATCGGTCTCGGCGTCATGGGGTCGAACCTGGCGCTCAACATTGCCGAGAAGGGCAACAGGATCGCGGTGTTCAACCGCACCGCCGCCCGCACGAAGGAATTCTACGCGGAAGCCGGCGCGCTGAAGGACCAGGTCGTTCCTTGCGAGACCATCGAGGAATTCGTCGCCGCCATCCGTCCGCCGCGCCCGATCATCATCATGATCCAGGCCGGTGCCGCGGTCGACCAGCAGATGGAACTGCTGCGCCCCCATCTCGAAAAGAACGACATCATGATCGATGCCGGCAATGCGAATTTCCGCGACACGATGCGCCGCTTCGACGCGCTCAAGGATTCCGGCCTCACCTTCATCGGCATGGGCGTTTCCGGTGGCGAGGAAGGCGCGCGCCACGGGCCGTCGATCATGGTGGGCGGGACCGAGGAAAGCTGGAAGCGCGTCGAGAAGGTTCTGACCTCGATCGCCGCCAAGTACAAGGACGACCCCTGCGTCGCCTGGCTCGGTGAGAACGGCGCGGGCCATTTCGTCAAGACCATCCATAACGGCATCGAATATGCCGACATGCAGATGATCGCCGAAATCTACGGCATCCTGCGGGACGGACTGAAGATGAGCGCCGACGAGATCGGCGCGGTCTTTGCGGAATGGAACAAGGGGCGGCTGGAATCCTATCTCACCGAGATCACCGCCAAGGTTCTGGCCGCCGCCGATCCGATCAGCGGCACGCCGATGGTCGACATGATCCTCGACAAGGCCGGCCAGAAGGGCACGGGCAAGTGGTCCGCCATCGAAGCGCAGAACATGGGCGTCCCGGCGACCGGGATCGAGGCGGCGGTCGCGGCCCGCTCGATTTCCTCCATGAAGGGCGAGCGCGAGGCGGCGGAGACGATCCTCGGCCTGCCGGACGTTCCCGAACTCAAGGTGGCCGACAGGGCCGCCTTCATCAAGGATCTGGAAAATGCGCTGCTCGCCGGCAAGATCGGCGCCTATGCGCAGGGCTTCGCCGTCATGGCCGCGGCCTCGAAGGAATATGGCTGGAACCTGCCGATGCCGACGATCGCGAAGATCTGGCGTGCCGGCTGCATCATCCGCTCGCAGTTCCTCGACGAGATCACCAGCGCCTTCACGAAAGCGCCGGACGTGGCGAACCTCATCGTCACCCCGGCCTTCGCCTCGATGGTGAAGGAAACGGACGGCGCGCTGCGCCGCGTCGTTTCGACGGCGGCGCTTTCCGGTCTGCCGACGCCGGCGCTTGCTTCGGCGCTCGGCTATTTCGACAGCTATCGCCGCGCCCGCGGCACGGCGAACATCATCCAGGCGCAACGTGATTTCTTCGGCGCGCATGGTTTCGACCGCGTCGATGGTGCCGACAGCCATCATGGCCCCTGGGGTTCCGGCCTCAACGCCTGAGGCATACTGCGGAGCGAAGGAGCAAGGCCCGGCCGAATGGTCGGGCCGCGTGCGTTTTGGCAGATGGCCGGACGGAGGAGGGGGCGAGGGAGGAATCGTTTGACGCATTTCGACCTCGCCATGCCGGCACGGGCGCTGTCGCGCCAGACATGCGGATAAAATGCCCCGTCAGCCTGACGGGCGGGACGCGAAACGACAACGGATCGACGTGGAGGAGAAGACCATGGCATGGCAGCCGGCCGACAATCGTTACGATACCATGACCTATAACCGCGTGGGGCGCTCCGGCCTGAAATTGCCGGCGATCTCGCTCGGTCTCTGGCACAATTTCGGCGACGACACGCCGCATGAGCGCAAGGTCGATATGTGCCGGACGGCCTTCGATCTGGGCATCACCCATTTCGACCTCGCCAATAATTACGGCCCGCCGCCCGGCACGGCGGAAATCGCCTTCGGGGAGATCCTGCGCACGGATTTTGCCGGTCTGCGCGATGAGCTGATCATTTCCTCCAAGGCCGGCTACGATATGTGGCCGGGTCCCTATGGCGAATGGGGCGGCCGCAAGTATCTGATCGCCTCCTGTGACCAGAGCCTGAAGCGCATGGGGCTCGACTATGTCGACATCTTCTATTCGCACCGCTTCGATCCCGATACGCCGCTTGAGGAAACCTGCGGCGCGCTCGATCATATCGTGCGCTCGGGCCGGGCGCTCTATGTCGGGATTTCCTCCTACAATTCGCAGCGAACCCGTGAAGCGGCGGCGATCCTCAAGGATCTCGGCACGCCCTGCCTCATCCACCAGCCGAGCTATTCCATGCTTAACCGCTGGGTCGAGGACGACGGCCTGCTCGACGCGCTCGACGATCTCGGCATCGGGTCCATCGTCTTTTCGCCATTGGCGCAGGGGATGCTGACGTCGAAATATCTCGGAGGCATTCCGGAAGACAGCCGTGCGGCGCTCAATCATTTCCTGAAGAAGGACTTCATCCGTCCCGAGATCATCGACAATATCCGCAAGCTCAGCGCCATCGCCGAAGGGCGTGGCCAGACGCTGGCGCAACTGGCGATCGCCTGGGTGCTGCGGGGCGGCCGCGTCACCTCGGCGCTCATCGGCGCCAGCCGTTCCTCGCAGATCGTCGATTGCGTCAAGGCGCTGGAAAATCTGGACTTCACGGCTGCGGAACTGGCGGAGATCGACAATTACGCCCGGGAAGCCGACATCAACCTGTGGAAGCGTTCCGCCGAGCGCGACTGAGGCGAGGGTGCGGCGACACCCCGTGTTCCGCCGGACGACCCCTTCCCGGACAGGCGGGAAGGGGGATAATCCGCGTCAGCCGGGTTCGCCGAGGCAATCGCGCAGCGATGTGGCGATGCCCTTCATCAGCGTGAAATAAAGCTCCGGACCGGCATCGAAGGTGGCGGCTTCCGGATCGAGCGTGCCGGATTTCGCCGGGGTTCCCTCCAGAACGACATTCACCAGCTTCGGCTCGAATTGCGGTTCGGCGAAGACGCAGGTCGCGCCGAGGTCGACGACTTTCTGGCGGATTTTCGAAAGCCGGTCGGCGCCCGGCAGGGATTCCGGGCTGACCGTGATCGAGCCTGCCGTGCGTACGCCGTAGCGGTGCTCGAAATATTGATAGGCGTCGTGGAAGACGATGAACGGCTTGTCCCTGACCGGCGCGACGATCTCGACGATTTCCCGGTCGAGGGCATCCAGCCGCTCATTGAGCGCTGCAAGATTGGCCTCGTAGGAAGGGGCGTTGGCGGCGTCCTTTTCGACGAGTTTGCTGGCGATTTCCGCAGCCATTGCGCGGGCGTTCTGCGGATCGAGCCAGAGATGGCTGTCGAAGGCGCCGTGATCGTGATCGTGGCCTTCTTCGTGGGCATGTTCATGGCCTTCCGTCTCGCCATGCTCGTGGCCTTCACTCTCGCCATGCTCATGGTCTTTGTGTCCGGCCTCTTTCTCATGGTCGTGGTTTTCCCCGGTTTCCGTGCCGTGGTCGTGACCGTCTTGATGGGCGTGCTGCTCGTCCTCGGCGTGCGCGTGTCCATGATCATGGTCCTCGAAGGGACCGCCCTCACGGAAGGGGAGTTTTTCCAGTCCGGGCGCATCCTCCAGTTCGACCACCGTGGCCTTGACGCCGAGCGTTTCAAGCGGCTTTTCAAGGAAAGGTTCGAGTCCCGGGCCGACCCAGAACACCAGATCCGCCTTTTGCAGGGCCGTCGCGTTGGAGGGCTTCATGGAGTAGGTGTGCGGCGAAGCGGCACCCTCGACGATCAGCCCCGGCTCGCCGACGCCCTGCATGATCGCGGCGACGAGCGAATGAATCGGCTTGACCGAGACGACCACATCCGGCGTCCCGGCCCGGGCGGCGATCGCGCCCGTCGCAGTGAGAGCCGTGGTGAGAAGGAAGATGCGCAAGGCCTTGTTCATGAGCGGGTCCATCTTGATTGCGTTGGTAATGTTATTACATTTATTGCGTAATGCTATAACGTGTGTCATAGCAAGTGGCAACAGCCGGCTTGGAAAAATCGATGTTGCAAACGAATGCAGGAAATCTTTCACCGCTCGTCTCGCTTGCCGGGATGGGGGTGCGCCGTCAGGGGCGCTGGCTGGTCCGCGATGTGGATTTCTCCATTGCCCCGGGGGAGATCGTGACGCTGATCGGCCCCAATGGCTCGGGAAAGTCCACCACCGCCAAGGCGGCCATCGGCGTCTTCAGGCCCGACGAGGGCCGGGTGGAGCGGCGAGCTGGATTGCGCGTGGGCTATGTGCCGCAGAAGCTGGCGATCGACTGGACCATGCCGCTCACCGTCGAGCGGCTGATGACGCTGACCGGGCCGCTGAAGGGAGCCGAGACGGAGGCCGCGCTTGCCGCGACCGGAATTGCTCACCTCGCGCGCGCGGAGGTGCAGCATCTTTCCGGCGGCGAGTTCCAGCGCGCGCTGCTCGCTCGGGCGATCGCCCGAAAGCCGGATTTGCTGGTGCTCGACGAACCGGTGCAGGGCGTCGATTTTTCCGGCGAGATCGCGCTCTACGACCTGATCAAGACGATCCGCAACCGGACCGGCTGCGGCATCCTGCTGATTTCCCACGATTTGCATGTGGTGATGGCCGAGACCGATACGGTGATCTGTCTCAACGGCCACGTCTGCTGCCGCGGCACGCCGGAAACGGTGAGCCGGAGCGAGGAATATCGCCAGCTTTTCGGCGTGCGGGCGAGCGAAACGCTGGCCTTCTACAGCCATCATCACGATCACACCCACCTGCCGGACGGCCGCGTCCTGCATGCCGACGGCTCGATCACCGATAGCTGCCGGCCCGATGACGGCCATCACGAGCAGGTCCTGCCCAATGGCCGCGCCGGTCCGATGCGTATCGTCCACGCCCATGGCCCGGATTGCGCCTGCGGGCACGATCACGGCCCGGCGGAAGGCTCCGAAGCGGCGGAGGCGCGGCGCGATGTTTGACGATTTCTTCATACGGGCGCTTGCCGCAGGCATAGGACTGGCGCTCACGGTCGGGCCGCTCGGCTGTTTCGTGGTCTGGCGGCGGATGGCCTATTTCGGCGATACGATGGCCCATTCGGCGCTTCTCGGCGTCGCCCTGTCGCTGCTGATGGAATTGAACCTGACGCTGAGCGTCTTCGCCGTCGCCACGGCGGTATCGCTGCTGCTGCTCCTTCTCCAGAAACGGGGAACTCTGTCCACCGACGCGTTGCTCGGCATTCTCTCGCATGCCACGCTCGCCGTCGGCCTCGTCATCGTTTCCTTCATGACGTGGGTGCGCATCGACCTCGTCGGCTTTCTCTTCGGCGATATTCTCGCCGTCAGCCTGGCCGATGTGCAACTCGTCTGGGGCGGCGGCATTCTCGTGCTTTTCGCCGTCATCCGCCTGTGGCGGCCGCTGGTGGCCTCGACCGTCAATCCGGAACTGGCGGCGGCCGAAGGGCTGGAGCCGGAGAAGGCGCGGCTTGCCTTCATGCTGCTGATGGCGCTTGTCATCGCTATTGCCATGAAGATCGTCGGCATCCTGCTCATCACGTCGCTGCTCATCATTCCGGCAGCCACCGCGCGCCGTTTCGCGCGTAGTCCCGAAACCATGGCCACCGCCGCCTCGGTGATCGGCGCGCTCGCGGTCGCGGGCGGGCTGTTCGGCTCGCTGAAATTCGATACGCCTTCCGGCCCGTCCATCGTCGTCGCAGCGCTTGCGCTGTTCATCGCAAGCCTCGTTTCGAAAGCGGGAACGCGGGTGGCGGACCAGTCCGGAACCAGCCAGGGAGGTCGGGCATGACCACACATCGGCTCACGCGCAATCAGGCGCTGGTCTTCGACGTGCTGAGCGAAGCGGAAGCGCCGCTCAGCGCCTATACGATCCTCGACAAGTTGCGGGGGGACGGATTTCGCGCTCCGTTGCAGGTCTATCGGGCGCTGGACAAGCTTCTGGAAATCGGCATCGTGCACCGGCTGGAAAGCATCAGCGCCTTCGTGGCCTGCGCGCATCCGGAGGAAGACTGCCATGCTCATGGCGTGACCGCCTTCATCATCTGCGAAACCTGCGGCCAGGTGACGGAGTTCCACGATCATGTGCTGGAGGAACGGCTGAAGGGCTTTGCCCGCGCCCGGAACTTCAAGACCGACAAGACGACGATCGAGATCCGCGGCCAGTGCGCGGGATGCGCCTGACGGCGGATCAGTCGATCCGCTTCATTCCGCCGGAAAAGCGTTGCCAGTTGCGCACGTAGCTTTCCGCCGACTGGCGCAATGCCTCGACGGCCGCCTCGTCGAGCTGGCGGATGGCCCTGGCCGGCGCTCCGACGATCAGGGAATTGTCGGGAAAGACCTTGCCTTCCGTCACCAGCGCATTGGCGCCGACGAGGCAGTTCCTGCCGATTTCCGCGCCGTTCAACACGGTCGCGCCCATGCCGATCAGCGAATTGTCGCCGATGGTGCAGCCATGGATGATGGCGCGGTGGCCGATGGTGCAGCCTTCGCCGATGGTGACGGGTTTTCCGGGGTCGGTGTGAACGACCACGCCTTCCTGGATGTTCGAGCGGGCGCCGACGACGATCGGTTCATTGTCGCCGCGCAGCACCGCCCCGAACCAGATGCCGACATCCTCGCCGAGAACGACCCGGCCGATGACATGGGCGTCCGGCGCGATCCAGTAGCGGCCTTCCGGCGGCAGCGTCGGTGCAATGTCGTCGAGCATATAGAGCGGCATGGGCGAAACTCCGCAAGAGGCGTTGATTCCGGACCTTAGCATGCGACCTGCGGTCCGGGGCAAGGCGCAAGGGTGGTTTTCGCAGTCAGGATGGAGTATGTGCCGCCCATGATGCAGACGTCGCGCAACACATTCTATCACCGCGCCGTGAGCGGCGGGACGAAGATCTTCGCCACCGCGCCGATGATCGACTGGTCCGATTCCCGCTACCGTTATTTCGCGCGCCAGCTCACGAAAAACGCGCTGCTCTATACCGAAATGATCGTCGCCGACGCTATCCTGCGGGGCAATCGGGAGCGGCTGCTCGGCTGTCGTCCGGCGGAACATCCCGTCGCCCTCCAGCTCGGCGGCAGCGACCCGCAAAAGCTTGCCGAGGCGGCGCGGATCGGAGCCGGGTTCGGATACGACGAGATCAACCTCAATGTGGGATGTCCCTCGGACCGGGTGCAATCCGGTACGTTCGGCGCCTGCCTGATGCTCGAACCGGAAACGGTCGCCAGATGCGTGGCGGCGATGCGGGCGGCGGTGTCCATACCCGTCACCGTCAAGTGCCGGATCGGCGTCGACGACCAGGAGCCGGAGGTCGCGTTGCGCGCGCTTGTCTCCCGGGTCGCCGCCGCCGGAGCGGATGCGGTCTGGGTGCATGCGCGAAAGGCCTGGCTACAGGGGCTTTCGCCGAAGGAAAACCGCGATATTCCGCCGCTCGACTATGGTCTCGTTCGCCAGGTGAAAGCGGAAAATCCCGGACTTTTCATAGGGCTGAACGGCGGGCTTCATACGTTGAGTCAAGCGGTGGCCGCGATGGAAGGCCTCGACGGCGTCATGCTCGGGCGGGCCGCCTATCAGGATAGCGGGCTTTTGACCGGGGTGGACGGGCTTTTCCCCCATCCGCTGCAACCGCAAGCCTTCGTTTCCGCCGGATTGCCGGGCGATCCGCGCAGCCTGCCGGCTTCCCGCTGGGAGGCGGTCCGGGACGCCATGGCCACCCATGCCGCGGAGGTGATGGCCGAAGGGGGGCGGGTGGCGAATGTGACGCGCCACATGATCGGGCTTTTCCAGGGATTTCCCGGCGCGCGGCGCTACCGGCAGATCCTTTCGACGGAGGCGACGCGGCCCGGCGCGGGGCCGGAGGTGATCCATGCCGCTTTCGACGCCGTCCTTTCCGCCCGGCCGGCGGCGCAGGCGGCCGAGTGATCTTCCTGTGCACGGCCGCCGCGCGACCACAATTTCGTCGCCTCGGCGGCCGAAACTTGCGCCGCTTCACCCTTGATGCCCGCCCCTCGGGCGGCTAGGTGTGGGCAAGACCGGAACGAAGACGATACAGGTGACCGGGTGATCGATCCCTATGCCACGCTCGACATTGCACGCGATGCCGACGAACAGACCGTCAAGACCGCCTATCGCAAGGCCGCCAAGGGCATGCATCCCGATTCCGGCGGCGACGCCGATCAGTTCGCGCGCTTGCAGGCCTGCTACGACCTGTTGCGCGATCCCGTGCGGCGGAAAGTCTATGACGACACCGGTTTCGATCCGCAGCTTGCCGATCCGCGCGATCTCAAGGGCCTGATGCTGCTCGAGCCGCTGGTCAACGACGTCATCCTCGACGAGCGCGAGCCCGGCAGCTTCGATCCCCTGGCCGCGATGCGCCGGAAGCTTTCCGACGACATCGTCAAGAGCCGGTTCCACATTCTCGAGCTGGAGCGCCACCGCAACCGTGTGCGCCAGCACATCGACCGGCTCGGCCGCAAGGCCGGCACCGATTTTCTGGGCTCCATGCTGCGCGCCCGCTCGCAGTCGATCGGCGAGGCGATCCGCAACGCCGAAAGCCAGATCGGCGCCATCGAGCAGGCCTATGCCATGCTGGAAGGCTATTCCTATGAGCTTGCGGCGTCCGGGATCGGCACGTCCGCTCCCGTCGAGGCGCTCGAAGGCGAGGCGGCGGAATAGCCGCCCGGCCGGCAGCGGCATATCGCCCATGGTCCGTCAAGGAGTCCGGTGACGCCGGCCAGCGCCGGGCCTTTTGCTCCGGATTTTGAGATCGCGCGGCCTTCCAGGAGAGGGGGGCGATGCGGGCGCTGAAAATTATATCGCCATATATCCGTTTGATTATATTGAATATTTCATCGGTATCCCGCGGACGAAAGTGTGTGGCTGAAAAGAATGGCCTTGCCTATTGGTCGATAACAGCCTATTTAAGTGCTATCGAACTTTGCTAGTGACCTTTGTCTTTTGCCTCTTCGGCTCGGTCAGATTTCCTCTCATCGTCGATCTACCTGCGGCTCTCGGGCCGCTTTCTCAAACGATTGGAAGGATATCGTTATGAATACAGGCACAGTCAAGTGGTTCAACAGCACCAAGGGTTTCGGCTTCATCGCTCCGGACGACGGCGCGAACGACGTCTTCGTTCACATCTCGGCCGTTGAGCGCGCCGGTCTTCGTTCCCTCAACGAAGGTCAGAAGATCAGCTACGACATCGTCCAGGACCGCAAGTCCGGCAAGAGCTCGGCCGACAACCTGCGCGCCGTATAAGAATTGTCGTACCGCATCGCTGACCACGGATGTACTGGCAGCGGTGACGGTGATCGACAGGAAGAGGTCGGGTCATGCCCGGCCTTTTTGTTTTTTGGCCCGTATGAATTATCCATGGCGCCGCCATGAGCCGGGCGCCTTAAAGGATCGGAGACCCGGCGCGGTCTTCCGGAGCATTTCCAGCAAAAGTGCGAAGCGGTTTTGCGTGCGGAAATGCGGCTAGAATAAAGAGATAGAGCGGTTCTACCGATCCTGTGAAACCGGAACCGCTCTGAAGGAGGGAGCCTTCCGGCAGCCCGGGGGAAGCCATTTCAAGGCGGAACCGGGTGACGACGCAAAGCCGCTATCTGCGGCAGAGGAGCGACCGATGACAGCAACCCGACAGCAATTTTTCAAGCCGACCAAGGCCAGCGCCGCAAAGAAGGCGGAGGACACGAACTCCATCGCGAAAGGCATCATTGCCCAGGAGGCGGCTGACCGCGACAAGAAGACCGAGAGGCTGCGGGCGCAGCGTCTTGCCCGGGAAACCATGGAGCCCGCCCCCACGCCGGCGCCGGTGCGGAAGCGTAAGCAAGGGTAGAGGCAATTCCGGCCCGGTGAGAAAGCAGCGGAAGAGGCGGCGGCGGTGACGCGCCGATGCCGGCCGTCAAGCCGATATTTCGACATTCGTCTGCAAGGGCCGGACATAGGGATATCGCTGTCTGCCGGTGCTGATCGACCGCAAGTCTCGCAGTCTCCCACGTAGAAGCGCCATCGCCGTCTGGACGATCGCGCGAAAATCGCCGTCAAGACCCCGATCCTCGCGGAACCGTCCGTTGCCGGCGGCCGGTGAGGTCTGCCGCTATTTCCCCGGACGTCCGGTCTTGCCTTTGGTTCGTCCCTTGCGCTTCTGCTCGGCCGGATCCTCGTAGCTGCCGACACCGATCTTGCCCCGGCGTGTCTGACCGGGACCGTCGCCCGCCGCGGCATCGCCCGCGGACGGATGCGGGAAGCGCTTTGGAGCGCTATCGGATTCCGCCCGGGTTTCCTGCCGCCTGTCGACCGGCTTTTCCGTGCGGCCGACCGTCATTTCGTCGAGGCTGTTCTTCCTGAAGTAGCCGGTTTCCTCCTGCGCGCCGTTGCGGCCGAGAGGGCGTGCGACGTCCGTGCCGGGACCCATGTCGTCCAGCGACGGTTTCTGGAACAGGGATTTCGAAGCGGCCTTGCGGCCGCCCTCCTGCGATCTCGCCTCCTGCCGCGCCATCGGGTCGTCCATGACGGCGAGTTCGGCGGCCTTCAGCCGCTTGATCTCGTCGCGGATACGGGCGGCGGTTTCGAAGTCGAGATCGGCGGCGGCGTCGCGCATCTGCTTTTCCAGCGCTTCGAGATGCGCCTTGAGATTGTTGCCGACGAGATGTCCGGCGTCGGCGAAGCCCTTGCCGGAGACGCCGGAAATGTCGGCGCGCACATGGTCGCGCTCGTAGACCGAATCGAGAATATCGGAAATCTTCGCCTTCACCGATTCCGGCGTGATGCCGTTTTCCTCGTTATAGGCCACCTGCTTTTCGCGCCGGCGGCTGGTCTCGTCCATCGCCCGCTGCATCGAGCCGGTGACGGTGTCGGCATAGAGGATGACCTTGCCGTCGACATTTCGCGCCGCGCGGCCGATCGTCTGGACAAGCGAGGTTTCGGAGCGCAGGAAGCCCTCCTTGTCGGCATCGAGGATCGCCACGAAGCCGCATTCGGGAATGTCGAGACCCTCGCGCAGCAGGTTGATGCCGACGAGGCAGTCGAAAGCGCCGAGACGCAGGTCACGGATGATCTCGATGCGTTCCAGCGTGTCGATATCCGAATGCATGTAGCGCACGCGAATACCCTGTTCGTGCAGATATTCGGTCAGGTCCTCGGCCATGCGCTTGGTGAGGACGGTGACGAGGGTGCGATAGCCGGCCTGCGCGGTCTCGCGGATTTCGCCCAGCACGTCGTCCACCTGGGTCTTGGCGGAGCGCACCTCGACGGGCGGATCGATGAGGCCGGTCGGGCGGATGACCTGTTCGGCGAAGACGCCGCCGGCTTGCTCCATTTCCCAGTTGCCGGGCGTGGCCGAAACGGCGATCGTGTCGGGGCGCATGGCGTCCCATTCCTCGAAGCGCAATGGCCGGTTGTCCATGCAGGAGGGCAGGCGGAAGCCGTATTCGGCGAGTGTCGCCTTGCGGCGGAAGTCGCCCCGGTACATGCCGCCGATCTGCGGAATGGTGACGTGGCTCTCGTCGATGAAGATCAGCGCGTCGTCGGGGATATATTCGAAGAGCGTCGGCGGCGGCTCGCCGGGTTTGCGGCCCGTCAGATAGCGCGAATAATTCTCGATGCCGGCGCAGGAGCCCGTGGCCTCCAGCATTTCGATATCGTAGCGGGTGCGCTGTTCGAGCCGTTGCGCCTCCAGCAGCCGCCCGGCCTTCTCCAGTTCTGCAAGACGCTGCTTCAGTTCCTCGCGTATCGCCTTGATCGCGCCGTTCAGCGTCGGGCGCGGCGTGACATAGTGCGAATTGGCGTATATTTTCACGGATTGCAGGTCGCCGGTCTTGCCGCCGGTCAGCGGGTCGAATTCGGTGATGGCGTCGATCTCGTCGCCGAACATCGAGATGCGCCAGGCCGCGTCCTCCAGGTGGGCGGGGAAGATTTCGATCGTATCGCCGCGCACGCGGAACGAACCGCGCTGGAAATCCATGTCGCGGCGCTTGTATTGCTGCGCCACGAGATCGGCCAGGAGCTGTCGCTGGTCGAGCCGGTCGCCGACCTGCATCTGGAACGTCATGGCCGTATAGGTCTCGACCGAGCCGATACCGTAGATACAGGAGACCGAGGCGACGATGATGCAGTCGTCGCGTTCGAGCAGGGATCGGGTCGCAGCATGGCGCATGCGGTCGATCTGCTCGTTGATCGAGGATTCCTTCTCGATATAGGTGTCCGAACGCGGCACATAAGCTTCCGGCTGGTAGTAATCGTAGTAGGAAACGAAATATTCCACCGCGTTTTCCGGGAAGAAGTTCTTGAACTCGGAATAGAGTTGCGCGGCGAGCGTCTTGTTCGGCGCGAGGATGACGGCGGGGCGTTGGGTCTCCTCGATCACCTTGGCCATGGTGAAGGTTTTCCCCGAGCCGGTCACGCCGAGCAGCACCTGCGACCGCTCGCCGGACGAAAGTCCCTCGACGAGATCGCGGATGGCGGTCGGCTGGTCGCCGGAGGGCTTGTATTCCGTCACCATGCGGATCGGGACGCCGCCTTCCGACTTCTCCGGCCGCGCGGGGCGGTGCGGGGTCCACAGCTTGCCGTCCTTGAACAGCGGATTGCCGCTCTCGATCAGTTTCGAAAGCGCTTCGACGGTGGCGGTGACGCCGGAGCCGGCATTGAGCGACGAGGCCTCTTCCAGCGACACATCGAGGCCGGCGACGGGATTGAGGCCGGCGGCGGCGCGTGTCTTCGGGTCGGACGATCCGCCGATGGAGACGCCGCGGGACGTTTTGGAGGCCGTCACCTTCTCCGACTGGCGGCGCGCGGCGTTTTCCACCGTCTTGCGATGCCGGCCGGCCCTGGAGGCGACCTCGCGCCGGCTCTCGAAACTCTCGGCCTCCGCTTCGGCCTCAAGCTGCTTCACCCAGTCGGAAACGCCGCCGGAAAGCGGCGCGCCTTCGAGGGCAGACTGCGGAGCTTCCTCGAAACCTGGGGTCGGGGGGGTGGATTTCTTCGATGATCTGGCCATGGGGGGAATATGGAGAGAGTCAACGCGAAAGGGAAGGGGGACGGGTACAAAAGGGAAACGAACAGCCAGTCGCCTTGCCGTGCGCGGCGGCTTGTCGCAACGCCGTCTTGACGGCGGCGCGGGTTTCGCTATGCGCTTTTCCAGTTCCCTCTCTTACCGGATTTTCAGCCATGCCCCTCGGTCTCTCCGCCGCCATCTGGCCGGTCCTGCTGCTTTGCCTTTCCAACGTGTTCATGACGTTTGCCTGGTACGGCCACCTGAAATACAAGTCCGCGCCGCTTCTCGTCGTCATCCTGGCCAGTTGGGGCATCGCCTTTTTCGAATATTGCCTCGCGGTCCCGGCAAACCGGATGGGACACGCGGTCTATTCGGCAGCCCAGTTGAAGACGATCCAGGAGATCGTCACGCTGGTGGTCTTCGCGGGCTTTTCCGTCTTCTGGCTCAAGGAAAGCCTGACGTGGAATCACGCCGTCGGCTTCGCGCTGATCGCGCTCGGGGCGGCTTTCGTGTTCAAGGGATAGGTTGGTGGACGGTCATTCCACCGGAACCGGCGTCGGATGCCCGTCGCTGTCGAGCGCGACCATGACGAATGTGGCGCCCGTCACCCTTTCGAGCGTCGTCGTCAGGTAACGCTGCGCCCAGGCTTCCACCGACAGGGTGATCGAGGTGCGGCCGACGCGGGTGATGTCGGTATAGATGCTGAGTGTGTCGCCGATCTTCACCGGCAGTTCGAAGGCCATTTCCTTCACCGCCGCGGTGACGACGCGGCCGCTTGCGCGCTCGGCCGCGCGGATACCGCAGGCAAGGTCCATCTGGGCCATGACCCAGCCTCCGAAAATATCGCCGGCCGCGTTGGCGTCGGCGGGCATGGCAAGCGTGCGCAGGGTGAGTTGTCCGTTTGGCTGGGGCGTTTCGATCATGCGGCGGATCCTCTCCATCGTTCCTTCCGATGTAACGCAAGGCGCTTGCGGGAAAAAGGGGGATGCGGGGAAGGGACAAACCCTTCGTTTACCATGAGGCGATAAAATACCGCGCATTCGCAAGAGCATGGGCGGGTGGCGCTCCTTTGCGGACCGGGCCGTCCGAATACGGCCAAAGCCGCCATGCACCATGACCGGACAATCGCCTGCGTCCGCAACACTGAGCGCGCACGGCTCGAAGCGGAAGGAACAATGGGTATCGCGTCTGTTTTCCGCCTGCGCAGAACGCTCGGGCTGCTTGTTTTCCCGGCAATACTGGTCGCCTGTTCGGGCGGCTCTTTCGTTCCGCCCGACGATATCGACGGCGTCGGCGTCGGTGCGATCCGGCCTGCGCATAGCGACGGGCCGCGAATCGACACGCCTCCCGCTGAGACGGCCGCGCCGCGCCAGGCCCTGCCGATGATCGACAGCGAGGAGGCGATGGCCATCGGCCAGCCGGCAGGGGATTCCGCCGGCGGGCTGGCGATCCCCGAAGGCGGCGTCAATATGGACGAGGGGCTCGGCGTGGGGCGGGTACAGGGGCTCGCCGAGGCGCAGGCCGCCGAAATCGCCGAAGGCGAGGCGACGCAGGTGGTCGTTGGCGGGATCGGCACCGATTCGCCCCGGCAGATCGGCTCGCTGCCCATGCCGGAGATGGGCGAGCGCGCTCCGGCAATGACCGGCGGCGAGCAGAAAATCGCTTTCCTGCCCCGCGCTTCCAGTCCCATGCAGACGCCCGAAAGTTCCGGCGGCATGCCGGCGGCGGAAAAGGCCTGCCGGCTCCGGCTGCAAAAGCTCGGGGTTCGCTACCGCGACGTGCCGCGCATCTCGCGGGGGAAATCCTGCGGTATCGACTGGCCCGTGGAGCTTTCCGGACTTGCCGGCGGCATCGAGATCAAGCCGGCCGCGCAGGTGAACTGCCAGATCACCGAGGCGTTCGCCCGCTGGGTGAAGCAGGAACTCGTGCCGTCCACGCGCGTGCGCTATCTCTCCGGCGTCGCGGCCGTTCACCAGATGTCCTCCTATTCCTGCCGGACGATGAACTCCCGGCGCGGCGCGGCCATGTCGGAACACGCCCGGGGGAACGCCATCGATGTCGGAAAGATCGTGCTGAAGAACGGCAAGGCCATCGCCATCGAGCCGAAGGGCTTCTTCGCCTTTCGCGAAAAGGGCCTGCTGAAATCGGTGCGTGGCGACAGCTGCAAATATTTCTCCACCGTGCTCGGGCCGGGCAGCGATCGCTATCACAAGGACCATTTTCATTTCGACCTGCGCGTTCGCAAGTCCGGCTACCGGCATTGCAGCCTGTGAGCGCCGGAGCGGGAGCCTGCAAAACGCCCCCGTAAATGCAGGTGTCCGCGCTCCCCTGACGATCGGGCAAAAAAAGGGCCGGCGGGGGACGCCGGCCAAAAAAGCGACGGGGCAGGAGCGCCGCCGCCGTGGAATGTCACATTCCGCGCCCGGGACCCGGTGACTGGCCACAGGCGTTGCAAGGCTCCCGCCTGAGACGGGAGAAGGCCGGCCGTGCCGGGGCAGGGGGGCTCCGGACTGGCGGAAAGTTGCGGTTTCCATCATGGCCTCGGCCGGACAATGGTTGAAAAGTGTCACGGCTTGATGACAGTTGCGGCCCGTCGCAGCGTCAGCGCGAATCGCTATCCCCCGTTTGTACCGAGGAACGTCTCCATGCCACCCATCGCAGACCTTGCCCTGTTCGCCCTGGCGCTCGTTGCGGCCGGCGTCGTCTCCGGTCTGCTGGCCGGAATCTTCGGAATTGGCGGCGGGGCGGTTCTGGTGCCGGTCTTTTATCAGGTTTTCGGCTATCTGGACGTGCCGGAGGCGGTGCGGATGCATCTTTCCGTCGGCACTTCGATCGCCATCATCGTTCCGACCTCGATCCGTTCCTTCACCTCGCATCGCAAGCGCGGGGCCGTGGACGTGGCGCTGCTGAAGAGCTGGATCGTCGCATTGCCGCTGGGGGCGATCCTCGCTTCCGTCATCGCGGCGATGATCTCCAGCATCGGGCTTCGCCTTGTCTTTGTGTCCATCGCGCTGCTGGTCGCCGTGCGTATGCTGTTCAACCGCGACAGCTGGCGTGTCGGCGACGAATTGCCGACCGGCATCGCCAGCCAGTTCGCAGGCGTGGTGATCGGAACGCTGTCCGGCCTGATGGGGATCGGCGGCGGCGTGCTGAACAATACCTATATGACGTCCTTCGGCCGGCCGATCCACCAGGCGGTGGCGACGTCTTCCGGCGTCGGCGTGCTGATCTCCATTCCCGGCATCCTCGGCTATATGTGGGCCGGCTGGGGCCTGCCCGGCCTGCCGCCCTTTTCCACCGGGTTCATCAACTGGGTCGCCGTGGCGCTGATCATTCCTATCGCCCTCGTCGTCACGCCGCTCGGCGTGCGGCTGGCGCATTCGCTGAGCAAGCGGCAACTTGAAGTGGGATTCGGCGTCTTCCTGATCTTCGTGGCGGCGCGTTTTCTCTTCAGCATCTATACCTGAGCGCATTTTTCGCTCCGGCAGGTGAAAATCGTCAGGGGATGCGCCATATAGGGTGTCCTTCCCTGTGAACGCCCCTCAATTCCGGACCATCCCATGGCGCCCATCGTTTCCATTCGCAATCTCACCAAACGCTACGCGACGGGGTTTACGGCGCTGAAAGGCGTCGATCTCGATATCGAGGAGGGCGAGATCCTCGCGCTTCTCGGCCCCAATGGCGCGGGCAAGACGACGATGATCTCGATCATCTGCGGCATCGTCACGCCGTCGGGCGGGACCGTGACCGTCGCGGGACACGATATCCTCGCCGATTACCGCAAGACGCGCTCGATCATCGGTCTGGTGCCGCAGGAATTGACGCTCGATTCCTTCGAGACGGTCTGGAGCACGGTTTCCTTCTCGCGCGGACTGCACGGGCGCAAGCCCGATCCGGCGCTGATCGAGCGCATCCTCAAGGACCTGTCGCTCTACGACAAGAAGGACACGATGCTGCGCCATCTTTCCGGCGGCATGCGCCGGCGCGTGCTGATCGCCAAGGCGCTGTCCTACGAGCCGAAGGTGCTGTTCCTCGACGAACCGACGGCGGGCGTCGACGTCAGCCTGCGCAAGGACATGTGGCAACTCGTCGAGCGGCTTCGCGCTGCCGGCGTCACCATCATCCTGACGACCCATTATATCGAGGAAGCCGAGGAGATCGCCGACCGGATCGGTGTGATCAACGGCGGCCGGATCCTGCTCGTCGAGGACAAGAAGGCGCTGATGACCAAGCTCGGCCGCAAGCAGCTCACCGTGGAACTGGCGGAGCCGCTGGCGGCCATCCCGCCGTCGCTTGCGCCCTTCGGGCTGGCGCTTGCCGGGACGGGCGAAAGGCTCGTCTACGAATTCAGCACGACCGGCGAGCGCACCGGGATCTCCTCCCTGCTGTCGGCGCTGTCGCAGGCGGGACTGAGGGTAAGGGACGTCTCCACCGAGCAAAGCTCGCTGGAGGATATTTTCGTGGAACTGGTGGGAGAAGATAGATGAACATCGAAGGCGTCCGGGCCATCTATCTGTTTGAAATGGCGCGCATGCGCCGGACGCTGTTGCAGAGCGTCGTTTCGCCGGTCATCACCACCTCGCTCTATTTCATCGTCTTCGGCGCGGCGATCGGGTCGCGCATGCAGGAAGTCGACGGCATCTCCTACGGCGCTTTCATCGCGCCGGGGCTCATCATGCTGACGTTGCTCAACCAGTGCATCGGCAATGGCTCCTTCGGCATCTATTTCCCGAAATTCACCGGCACGATCTATGAGATCCTTTCTTCGCCGATTTCGACGGCCGAGATCCTCATCGGCTATGTCGGCGCGGCGGCGACGAAGGGGCTGATCGTCGGCACGATCATCCTGCTGACCGCCTCGGCCTTCGTCGACATCTCCATCGCGCATCCGTTCCTGATGGCGCTGTTCTTCGTGCTGACCGCCGTGACCTTCAGCCTGTTCGGCTTCATGATCGGCATCTGGGCGAAGGATTTCGAGCAGTTGAACATTTTCCCGATGCTCGTCATCCCGCCGCTGGTCTTCCTCGGCGGCAGCTTCTATTCGATCAACATGCTGCCGCCGTTCTGGCAGACGGTGAGCCACTTCAATCCGGTGCTCTATCTGGTCTCGGGCTTCCGCTGGAGCTTCTACGAGATCGCCGACGTCAATCCGGCCGTGAGCCTGGCGATCGTCGTCGGTTTCCTCGTCGCCTGCCTGTCGGTGACGGCATGGATCTTCAAGACGGGATATAAGCTGAAAAGCTGACGGCGGGTTTTCTCAATCCCGCAACCGCAGTTCATCGCGGGTAATCTCGATGGAGCCGAGGGTTTCCAGGAAGGTCATGCCGAGCAGACTCTGGTCGAGCCGGCCCTCTTCCGTGACGAGCGCGCGCACCTTCTGGCGGCGGATCGGACCGATGGCGACTTCGTCGAGCGTCAGGGGGGCCGCGCGGGCGCGGCCGTTGGCGGTGGAAACCTCGACGGAATAGACGAGGTCCTGCGGATCGACGCCGATGCGCTCCGCGTCCTCCCAGGACAGGACAACGGAACTGGCTCCCGTATCGACCAGCATGGAAAGCGGCATGCCGTCTATGGCGACCTGCGTCTGGAAATGGCCGCCAAGCCCCTTGTGGATCACCAGCACGCGGCTGCCGTCCGCCCCGGTCGTGACCACCGCGCGGCCGGGAATGAGGCCGGCCGTCAACCGGCTTGCGGTTTGCTGGAGATCGAAGCGATAGAGATAGAGGGTGGAAAGCGCCAGGATGATCAGGAGCCAGATGGCCGCCTGCCGCAGGCTTTCGCCGAGCCTGCGGCGGCCGGCGATGAGAAAGCCGCTGCCGATCAGCGCGCCGACCGCCGAAAGCTTCACGAAGCGGCCGAAGGCGTCATTGTCGAGACCGAAGGTCTGGCCGTTGTCGTGGTTCAGCAAAAGCAGCAGGAGCCCGATGCCGACAAGGCCGAGGAGGGCGTAATATCTCATGTCTCTCCACGTTCCCGCGCCATGCGCGTGCGCCGGGTCTCGCGCCGGGGCTTGCGTTCGACGGTGGCGAGGCGGGCCTGCAATTCGGCCATGATCGCCCGGCGTCGCTCCGGCGTGTAGAGCGTCCACTGGCCGATCTCGTCGCTCGTGCGGCCGCAGCCGAAGCAGTAACCGGTCTTCATGTCGATCGAACAGACGAGAATGCAGGGGGATTCCATGGTTCCTCCGCTTGGGCCCGACGCTCTATATCGGCGGCTCAGGCCGCCAGTGCAAGGGCGAAGAGCGTCGCGGCCTCGGCCAGTTGTTGCGTCGCTCCAATCGTATCCCCGGTGTGGCCGCCGATTTTGCCGATCACGACGCGATTGAACGGAAGTACGACGCCGATCACCAGCACGAGGGCCAGAACGAGGGCAGCGAGCGGGACATGCGGCAGCGTGAGGAGGATGGCTGCGAGGATCCCGCTTGCCAGCGCGAATAGGACCGCGCCGCCATCCGGCTCGCCGACGGAAGCGGCGACGCCCTCGCGGCGGGCGGGAGGAAGCCGTGACCAGTGCCAGGCCATGGCGGCACGGCTGGCTGCGCCGACGGCGAGGAGGGTCATGCCAAGGCCCGAGGGCGTAAGCGCCGGGACAAGGGCGGCGATGGCGGCGGCGCGCAGGCCGAAGACCAGCACCAGGCAGACCACGCCGTAGGAACCGGTGCGGCTGTCTTTCATGATGGCGAGCGCGCTGTCGCGGTCGCGTCCGCCGCCGATGCCGTCGGCGCAGTCGGCAAGCCCGTCCTCATGCAGCGCGCCGGTCGTCAGCGTCACCAGCGTCAGCGCCGCAAAAGCGATGAGAAGGGGCGGGGCGCCCGCCGCGGACAGAAGGGCGGCAAGCACCGCGGCTGGAAGCGTGACGATGACGCCGGCCAGCGGAAAGGCCCGAACCGCCCGCGAGAGCCTGCCGTCATAGCCGGTGAAATAGCGCTGCGGCAGCGGCAGGCGGGACAGGAAGGCGACGGAGCGCGCCGTGTCGTTGATGTAATCCTGGATGGTCGTCACGCTCGAGCTCTCCGTCGTTCTGGCCGCGCCGCCGCAAAAGGCGGCGGTGCCTGCCGCAAATGCGGTTGTCGGACTCACGCCCGGCCTCTATTAGGAGACACCAAAGCCCCGCCTTTGAAAGCCGAAACTTAAGGAATTCCCCAAGATGAGTGCCAGCGGCCTGCCGTTCGATGATTTCCGTGAATTGCTGCGCAATCTGCCGGGGCCGGATTCGGCCGCGCTGGTTGCCGCGCGCGAGCGCGACGCACAGCTTACCAAGCCGCCGGGGGCTCTCGGCCGGCTGGAGGAAATCGCCTTCTGGCTTGCCGCCTGGACCGGCCGTCCCCCGGCCGTGACACGACCGCTCGTCGCCATCTTCGCCGGCAACCACGGCGTGACGCAGCAGGGCATCACGCCCTATCCGTCTTCGGTCACGGCGCAGATGGTGGAGAATTTCGCCGCCGGCGGCGCGGCGATCAACCAGATCTGCGTGACGCATGATCTCGGCCTCAAGGTGTTCGACCTGGCGCTGGACTATCCGACCGCCGACATCACGCAGGAGGCGGCGCTGTCGGAGCGGGATTGCGCGGCCACCATGGCGTTCGGCATGGAGGCCATCGCCGGCGGCACGGACCTGCTGTGCGTGGGCGAGATGGGCATCGGCAATACGACCGTCGCCGCCGCCATCAACCTGGCGCTCTACGGCGGCACGGCGGAGGAATGGGTGGGACCGGGCACCGGATCCCAAGGCGAGACGCTGGAGCGCAAGATCGCGGCGGTGGAAAAGGCCGTGGCGCTGCACAGGGCGCATCTGTCCGATCCGCTGGAGGTTCTGCGCCGGCTCGGCGGCCGGGAGATCGCCGCCATGGCGGGAGCCATTCTCGCCGCCCGCATGCAGAAGATCCCGGTGATCATCGACGGCTATGTCGCTACGGCCGCCGGCGCGGTGCTGCGCGCCATGAACCCCGGCGCGCTCGACCATTGCCTGATCGGTCATGTCTCGGCGGAGCCGGGGCATCTGAAATCCATCGAGAAGCTCGGCAAGACGCCGCTTCTGGCGCTCGGCATGCGACTGGGCGAGGGTACGGGGGCCGCACTTGCCGCCGGTATCGTCAAGGCGGCGGCAGCCTGCCATTCCGGCATGGCGACCTTCGTTCAGGCTGGTGTCAGCAACCGTTCATAGTCCTTGCGCAAGGGTGTTGCGCCACGGGAGCGAAGAGCTTTCGGGCGCGGGCGGCAAAACAGGATGCTTCAATGAACAAGGGACCGATCCAGAAGAAGGCCGGCTTCGACCATCTCGTCGCCGCGGCGCGTTATTCGGCGGGCGGTTTGCGCCGCCTGCTGGGCGAGGCCGCCTTCCGCCACGAGTTGCTGGCGTTTGCCTTCGCGATGGTGGTCTTCCTGCTGGTGGGCGCGCATTTCTTCGAATTCGTCGTCATGGCCATCCTGTTCCTCCTGATGATGGCCTTCGAGGCGATCAACACCGCCATCGAGGAAATCGTCGACCGGGTCTCTCCCGAAATCTCCGATATGGGCAGGCACGCCAAGGATCTCGGCTCGTTTGCCTGCTTCTGCCTGATCATCGCCAATGCCGGCTATGCCGGCTATGTGGTTTTTTCCAACCTTCTGTATCCCTCCCTGTAGGGGGGGGCTCAGGCGAAACTCCTGCGGCGCGGCTTGACGGCCTCGATCTCCTCCACGGCGGGAAGGCTCTGGAGGACGCGCTTGGCCGGCAGGATGGCGATGACTTCCGTGCCCTCGCGCAGCTTCGATTTCAGGATGAACTCGCCGTTGTGCTTGGCGAGGATGGCCTGCACGATGGGCAGGCCGAGGCCGGTGCCCTGTTCCGCGCTCTTGATGGCGATCGAGCCCTGGCCGAAGGCCGAGAGCACGATCGGGATCTCCTCCTCCGGGATGCCGGAGCCGTTGTCGCGGATGGAGACATATTGGCCGCCGCCCGCTGTCCAGCCGGCCTTGACGAAGATCTCGCCGCCCTGAGGCGTGAACTTCACCGCATTGGACAGGAGGTTGAGAACGACCTGCCGCATCGCTTTTTCATCCGCCCAGACGGCGGGCATGCCGGTTTCAAACTGCTGCTGGATCGTCAGGTTCTTCGCGCCCGCGCGAAGTTGCACCATGCCGATGCAGTCCTCGGCGATGTCGACGAGATGGACCGTGTCTTCCGAAAGGTCGTATTTTCCGGCCTCGATGCGGGAAAGATCGAGGATCTCGTTGATGAGGTCCAGCAGGTGCTGGCCCGAGCGGTGGATATCGGTGGTATATTCCTTGTAGACCGGGTTTTCGAGCGGGCCGAGGATCTCCGAGGACATGACCTCGGAAAAGCCGAGGATGGCGTTGAGGGGCGTGCGCAACTCGTGCGACATGGAGGCGAGGAAGCGGGATTTCGCCAGATTGGCCTCCTCGGCGCGCCGGCGGGCCTCGTCGGACATCGATTTGGCGACTTCCAGTTCGGCGATCAGGTCGTCCTTCTCGGATTTGAAGGAGAGAAGAAGAGCGCTGGTATGGCGCAGCCGCCGCGTCATGAAGAGCAGGAAGACGAGGGCGGCGGGAATAATGGCCGCCATGCCGATGGTGGCCGGATCGGGCCTGAGGATGGCGGCTGTGGCAAGAACGAGGACGGTCGGCACAAAGGCGAAAAGCACGGCATGGCGCAGCATCAGGGTGCTTGCGGCCGTGACGGCGAGCGCCACCAGCAGGGACGACCCTTTGTAGAAGGGGAAGGCCACGCCGCCGCAGGCGCCGCAATCCTGCAGGGCGAAGGCGGCCCAGGCGATGCCCATCAGCGCCTGGGCGATCAGGAAGCGCCGCTGCCAGCGGGCGGCGTTTTCGGCGGTGATCCCCTGGCCGCGCGCGCGCCGGACGACGATCAGGCCGATCGCATGCACGCTGAGCGCCAGAAGCGCCCAGGCGATCAGCCCCGTCTCCTGCGTGAGGTAGACGCCGACACCGGCCACCAGCGCCACGACCAGCGGCACGGTGAGGGCATTCTGCATGGCGGAAGCAAGATGCAGGTTCAGCATCTCGCGTTCGAAGCCCGGCGAAACGCCGCCGGTCGTCTGCAATCGCTCGCGGGTCGCGCGTACAGCCCGCGAAACAGCCTTGTTTCTATGGCTGCGCGATTTGTCGACGATGATCTTGTCGGTCGATGTGCTGACGCCGGTATTCATTACGGTTGTGACAGTTGCGGTTGGGATCGGATATTAGGTGTGAAATCTTAAGAAGATGCTGCCGGGAATAAACCGTTTGCGAACCATTCCCGTGTTTTGCGCAAAGACGATTGCGGCGGCCGGATTCGCCGGCCGGGCAGGATCGCTCATGATGAGGAAGGCAAACGCAATGGGGATAAGGGCACGGCTGCGCGATGTGGGCGTTGCCATCGCCATTCTCGTACTGGTGACGCTGGTGGTGGCACGGCTCGGCGGGGAGGAAGGGGAAACGCTCTCAGGGATTGCCCGGGCGGCGGACGGCGATACGCTGACACTTGGCGGCAAGCGCATCCGTCTTCTTGGCATGGATGCGCCGGAACTGGCGCAGACCTGCATGCGCGACGGTGCGTCCTGGGGCTGCGGCGCCTCCGCCCGTGCGCGGCTGGCCGAACTGCTGCATGCCGGTCCCGTGACCTGCGTCGGGCAGGCTACGGACAAATACGCCCGCCTGCTTTCGCGCTGTGAGACTGCGGCGGCGGGCGATATCGGCGCACGGCTGGTGCGGGAGGGACTTGCCGTGGCCTATGGCGATTATGAGGATATAGAGCTGCTGGCGCGGGCCGAACGGGCGGGACTTTGGGGCGCGCAGTTCGACATGCCGCAGGCCTGGCGACGCAGCAACGGCCGGCCGGAGGAAGAAGGGCATGTCGTGAAGTCCGGCTTCATGGGATGGATCGGGGCGCTTGTCGGGCTTGATTGACGAAGGGAAGGTCATGGCGGACGCGGAACAGGGGGATGATCTGGCGGATCTGCGCGCCGCTATCGCCGCCTGCCGGATTTGCCGCGACGCGCCGGCGCGCGGCCCCGGCGACCGGCTGCCGCATGAACCCCGGCCGGTGGCGGTGATTTCCGCGCGCGCCCGCATCCTGATCGCCGGACAGGCGCCGGGCCTGCGCGTGCATGAGAGCGGCCTTCCCTTCAACGACGCCTCCGGCGACCGGCTGCGCGACTGGCTGGGGGTGTCGCGGGAGACCTTCTACGATCCAGACCGCTTCGCGATCGTTCCGATGGGGTTCTGCTTTCCCGGCTACGACGCCAAGGGCAGCGACCTGCCGCCGCGGCGCGAATGCGCGCCCCTGTGGCGGGGGCGGGTGATGGCCGCCATGCCGCAGATCGAACTGGTGCTGGCGATCGGGCAATATGCGCAGGCCTGGCATCTGGGAAGCGCCAGGGCGGCGAGCATGACGGAGACGGTGCGCGACTGGCGTCGCCACCTCGGCCGCAACGACGGGCCGGGCGTGCTGCCGCTGCCGCATCCGAGCTGGCGCAACACGGCCTGGCTCAAGCGCAATCCCTGGTTTGGCGAGGATGTGCTGCCGGAATTGCGAAAGCAGGTGAAAACCCTTATCGAGTGAAATGAGATTCTTTTGGTTTCCGTTTATAACGGGGTATGATGGAATGAATTTTCATTGAGGGCATCCATGGACCGACTGGACCGCAAGATCCTGCGTCTTTTGCAGGAAGATTCCACGCTCGCCGTCGCCGACCTGGCGAAGAAGGTGGGCCTATCGACCACCCCCTGCTGGCGGCGCATCCAGAAGATGGAGGAGGACGGCGTCATCCGCAAGCGCGTGGCGCTGCTCGATCCGGTCAAGGTCAACACCAAGGTGACGGTCTTCGTCTCTATCCGTACCAATGCCCATTCGATGGAATGGCTGAAGCGTTTTTCCGAAGTGGTGTCGGAATTTCCGGAGGTCGTCGAATTCTATCGCATGAGTGGCGACGTGGATTATCTCCTGCGCGTTGTCGTGCCCGATATCGCGGCCTATGACGCGTTCTACAAGCGGCTGATCGCGCGCATCGAAATCCGCAACGTCTCCTCCGCCTTCGCGATGGAACAGATCAAATATACGACGGAATTGCCGCTCGATTACCTGATCGTCGACAGTCGGAGCGGCGAGGAGTAGGCGGGACGCGCGATCCTTCAGGCGCATTCCCGCCCGTCGTTAGGGCAAAACCGCAGCGCATTTTTTGCGCGGCTGGCCTTAGTCCCGTTCCAGCCGCGCCAGCAGCGAGGACGTATCCCAGCGGTTGCCGCCCATGGCCTGCAAGTCGGAATAGAACTGGTCGACGAGGGCGGTGACGGGGAGCGTCGCGCCGTTGCGGCGGGCTTCGGCCAGCACGATGTCGAGATCCTTGCGCATCCAGTCGATCGCGAAGCCGAAGTCGTATTGGCCGGCGTTCATCGTCTTGTGGCGGTTTTCCATCTGCCAGGAGCCGGCGGCGCCCTTGGAGATCACCGAAACGACGTTCTCGATGTCGAGACCGGCACGCTTGCCGAAATGGATGCCTTCGGCAAGGCCCTGCACCAGACCGGCGATGCAGATCTGGTTGATCATCTTGGTGAGCTGTCCGGCGCCCGACGGCCCCATCAGGCCGATCATCCGGGCATAGGCTTCGATCACGGGGCGGGCCTTTTCGAAGGAGGCTTCGTCGCCACCGCACATGACGGTCAGAACGCCGTTTTCCGCGCCGGCCTGGCCACCGGAGACGGGGGCGTCGATGAAACCGCAGCCTCTGGCTTTCGCCGCCGCGTCGAGTTCGCGGGCGACTTCCGCCGAAGCGGTGGTGTTGTCGATGAGGATCGCCCCCTGCTTCATGCCCTCCAGGACGCCGCCCTTGCCGGTCGTCACGGCGCGCAGGTCGTCGTCGTTGCCGACGCAGGTGAAGACGAAATCGGCGTCCGCGGCGGCCTCGGCCGGGGTATGGAAGGCCTCGCCACCGAATTCGGCGCTCCATTTTTCGGCCTTGGCGAAGGTGCGGTTATAGACCGCCACGTCATGGCCGCCCTTGACCTTGAGATGACCCGCCATGGGATAGCCCATGACGCCGAGACCGATGAATGCAACTTTTGCCATGCCGTGACCTCCCGTCCTTGCATTATGGGAGATGTAGCGGATCATCGACCCCGGCGGAAGCCTTTGACGGCAGAAGCGACGTTTTCCCTCAGCCGCGATATTTCGCGATGACCAGATGGCCGGGGATGGGCTCGCCTTCCTCCATGCGCACGGTGATGTCGCCGATCTCGACGAGATCGAAGCCGGTCTCGTCGAGGCGTTGGCGGAGATAGGCGGGCGCATGGGCGAAGCGCTGATGCGGGCCGACCCGGAACGGCTGTCCGGCGAAAGCGTCTTCCGGCAAGGTTTCCGAGGAAAAGGCGAAGAGGCCGCCGGCGACGAGATTGTCGGCCGCGCCGAAGAACAGTGCCTCCAGTGCGCCGAGATAGGGCAGGACGTCGGTGGCGATGACGAGGTCGAAGGGGACCTCGTCGTTATCGTCCAGAAAGTCGACGGCCTCGGCGACATAAAGCGTCTCGTAGAGATCCTTCTCATGCGCGATCTCGACCATGTTCTCGGAAAGGTCGACGCCGGTGATATCTTCGGCCATGTCGCGCAGTGCGCCTCCGCTCAGCCCGGTGCCGCAACCGAGATCCAGAACGCGCGGGAAGGGGCCGAGGCCGAGCGCCTGGAAACGTTGGCGCACCAGCAGCGGAACGCAGTAGCCGAGCTGTTCGACGAGCACATCGTCGAAGACTTCGGCATGCTGGTCGAAGAGGGTGGCGACATAGGCGTCCGGCGCCTTCTCCGGCGTCTCGCCGCGCCCCATGGAGGCAAGCCGCACCGCCGCGCCGCCGTGATCCTCCGGATCGAGGGCGAGGACGTCGGCATAGGCCGCCGCGGCGGCGTCGAAATCGCCGGATTTCTCCAGGGCGAGGGCGCGGTTGTAGGCGTCCGCGAGCGCGTCTTCGTCGATCTTCTTCATATTGGTCTCTTGGAAAATCCGGTCAGGCCCTTCAGGGGCAATCCGTCCGTGCGTCTTTCCGCCCTCTTAGGCCCCAAATAGGCGTTTATCAATCGATGAAACGGGCGCATGATCGCCGCAAGACCAAAAAGACCGGGAGGAGGAATGCATGCCCGCCGATATGCCATCGCTTTCGCTTCGCGCTGAAGCCGCCGCGCGGGGCAGTCCCGCCCTTCCTTCGACGCCGGTCGAGACCATCAACACGATGGTCCACTACTATCGCGGCGAACTCGGCCGGATGGCCGGCTGGCGCGACCGGATCGACCGCACGAGCAACTGGGCGATCACGGTGGTCGCGGCGCTGCTTTCCGTTTCTCTGTCGACGTCCACCTCGCACCACGGCGTGCTGCTCTTCGCCATGCTGCTCGTGACGCTGCTGCTTTTGATCGAGGCGCGGCGCTATCGGTTCTTCGATGTCTATCGGGCGCGGGTGCGGCAGCTCGAGCGTTTCTATTTCGCCGAAATCCTCAATCCGCGCGGAGCACTCGCCACCGACTGGGCGGCGCCGATCGCCAACAGCCTGCGCGAACCGGAATTCCTGATCGGCTATCGGGCGGCGCTCTGCCGGCGGCTGCGGCGGAATTATTGCTGGATGTATCTGATCCTGCTTCTCGCCTGGGCATTGAAGATCTCGTCCTCCAGCATGCAGGCGCAGGGCTCGTCGGGCCGGGACATCGCGCTCGCCTTCGAGAATGTCGTGGCCCATGCCGCGCTGGGGCCGATCGGCGGCGTCGTCGTTCTGGTCGCCGTGGCGCTGTTCTATGCGCTCATCGTCTACGGCTCCCTGCGGGTCGATATGTCCGACAGCGAGCTGACGCATGGATCTGTGCATGTGTGACCGGCCGGCCTGACACTCAGTTGATGACGAATTCTCCCTTCAGCGCGCGCCATTCGGTCGCCGAGATCAGCTTGCTGTGGACATAGCGCACCGAATGGAGCGGGCCGTCCAGCGTCTCCTGCCAGAATTTCAGGAAGCCGCGCATCTCCGGGAAATCGGGTGCGAGGTCGTAGTGCTGCCAGGTGTAGCTTTGCAGCAGGCTGGGATGATCGGGCATGCGGTAGAGGATTTGCGCCGTCGTCAGGCCGTAGCCCTTCAGCTGTATCGACAGGTCGTTTGTCATTCCGGACCTCATTTCGTCTTGAATGATGGTCCCTATGATGAAACGACAGCAGGGTTAATCAAGCGTTTATTTTTGGCCTTCTACGAAGAATATTCTTTTTATTCAATGAATTGGCAGCCCTCATCCGCGAGCGCTGCCAGCAAGGTCAACGCCAGTGAAAATCAGCGCTTGAGATGGCGTGTCAGGCGGTTTTCCAGCCAGGTCCAGAGGTTGCGCAGGATCTCCACCACCAGAAGATAGAGCAGCGCCGCCCAGAGATAGGCCTGATAGTCGAAGGTGCGCGAGAAGGCGCGGCGGGTCTCGCCCATCAGGTCGAAGACCGTGACGATGGCGACGATGGCCGACCCCTTGATCATCAGGATGATCTCGTTGCCATAGGGGCGCAGCGCCACGATCAGCGCCTGCGGCAGGATCACCTTGAGGAAGGCGACGGAACGGGGCAGGCCGAGCGCGGCCGCGCCCTCGTGCTGGCCGCGCGGCACGCTCTCGATGGCGCCGCGCAGGATCTCCGCCTGATAGGCGGCGGTGTTGAGGGTGAAGGTGAGAAGCGCGCAGTTCCACGCGTCGCGGAAGAACCACCACAGCCCCATCGCCTTCAGTTCGGCCGAGAAACTGCCGAGCCCGTAGTAGACGAGGAAAAGCTGCGTCAGGAGCGGCGTGCCGCGAAAGAAATAGACATAGACATAGGCGAAGCCGGAAAAGATCCGGTTCTTCGACATGCGGGCGAAGGCGAGCGGCAGCGACAGCAGGCCGCCGAGCACCACCGACAGGCCGACGAGAAGCAGCGTGACGCCGAGGCCGGAAAGATATCCCGGTCCGTAGCGGGTGATTTTCTGCGGATCCCAGCCGCCGGCCATCATCAGGAACACGCCGACGGTCAGCGCCAGCCAGACCCCCATGAAGGCGTTGCCGAAAAACCGGGCGGCGGTGAAGGGGCGGGGCGGGACCGGCGGCGGCGCCTGCGGCGGAATGAGCGTGGCGGTGTGGCTCATCGCGTGGCCTCCGAGCGTTTCGTCCAGTTCTCGATGGCCGAGAAGGCCAGTGAGGACAGGAAGGCCAGGACCAGGAACAGGAGGCAGGCGAGCGAATAGAATTCGAAGGCCTGCTTGGTGATGCGCGCGGCGATGCCGGTCTGGCGCAGGATATCGGGCAGGCCGATGACCGAAACGAGGGCCGTGTCCTTGAGCAGCGCCATCCAGAGATTGCCAAGGCCCGGCAGGGCGACGCGGACGAGTTGCGGCAGGATGATCAGCCGCATGGTCTTCCCGTGGCGCAGGCCCAGCGCGTAACCGGCTTCGTACTGGCCGCGCGGTATGGCCTTGAAGGCCGACAGCAGCACTTCCGAGCAATAGGCCGAGAAGACCACGCCGAGCGCGATCATGCCGGCGAAGAAGGCGTTGATCTCGACCCGGCCGTCGTAGCCGATGGCCGTCATCAGATTCTGCACGAGGATTTGCAGCCCGTAATAGACGATGAAAAGCGTGAGCAGCTCCGGCAGGCCGCGAAAGAGCGTGGTGTAGATATTCGCCGCCAGTCGCAGCGACTTCTCCTCCGATTGCTTGGCGAGCGCGATGAAGAAGCCGGCGGCAAGGCCCACCGGCAGCGTCGCCAGCGCCAGGCTCGCGGTTACGAGGAAACCGTAGGCGATCTCGTCGCCCCAGCCCGCATCACCGCACGACAGGAGTGTGTTTTTCGCAAAGAGCGAGAAGATGCCGACCGGTCCGCAAAGAGGGTCGACCACCCCCAGGAACGCGGATACCGCCTCGGCAACGGCAGCGAAAAATCCGCTCATGCCAAAAGAACCCCCGATGCGCTTTGCGCTTCTTATCGCGGCGCTTTTCGCGCCTTATGTGCCCGTTCTCAAGCAAAACGGACGGGAGGGCAACCCCTCCCGTCCTTGCATTGTGATGATTGGATCAGAAAAAAAACGCATGAAGCGTCTTTTCCTCCGCCTCACTCGCCGTAGACGTCGAACGGGAAGTACTTGGCGTTGATTTCCTGATACTTGCCGTTGTCGCGGATTGCGGCGATGGCGTTGGAGAAGCGATCGGCGAGATCCGTTTCGCCCTTGCGAACCGCGACGCCGATGCCTTCGCCGTTGATCGCCACGTCAACCGGCAGCGTACCGAGCATCTTGCAGCAGGCGCCTTCGTCCGTCTTCAGCCATTCCGACAGCACCACCACATCGTCGATCGCTCCGTCGATGCGACCGTTGACGAGGTCGAGTTTGTATTCCTCGGCGGTCGGATAGAGCTTGATGTCCGCGCCCTTCATATGCGCTTCGGCATAATTGCCGTGCGTGGTGGAGGACTGGGCGCCCAGCGACTTGCCGTCGAAGGCTTCGTAGGACGCTTCCGTAAGGTCCGAATCCTTCGGCACGACGATGGCCGGCGGGGTGTTGTAGTATTTCTTGGAGAAGTCGATCTGCTGCTTGCGCTCCTCGGTGATCGACATGGAGGCGATGATGGCGTCGAACTTCTTGGCGATCAGCGCGGGAATCATGCCGTCCCAGTCCTGCGTGACGAAGGTGCATTCGGCCTTCATTTCCTCGCAGAGCGCCTTTGCGATATCGATATCGAAGCCCGTCAGCGTGCCGTCGGTTTCCAGGTTGTTGAAGGGCGGATAGGCGCCTTCGGTGCCGATCACGATCTTGTCGGCCATCGCCTGTGTCGAAAACAGCGCGAGCGCTGCGGCGGAAGCCGCCAGCATGATACGTTTCGAAATACGCATTTTCTTCCTCTCTGTTGAAGGCCGGCGGTGTGTTCTTGTTCTCCGGCCCGATTTTGAAGCGGAGGTCTTTCCCGCTTAACGCGATCATCGGCCTTTTTCCGCCAGAAAATCAACAGAATTCGCGCCGCTTTTCAGCCGCTATCCGACGGCAAAGCTCATTGACCGCGAGCCACGGCGGAAAAAATCGACCGCGCGCGCAAACGGCCGCAGAATCCGGTTGCCGGTCGCAACGAAACAGGACGGGACGCCCGTGAGGATGACACGATGACTTTCAGATCCAGACTTTTCGCCACCGTCGCGCTACCCATTCTGGCGAGTTCCCTCGTCGCGACCCCGACGCTTGCCGATGCCCTGACGAAATCCTTCGAGCTGGCGCAGCAGGATGAAGGCGGTGTCGTGCCCGACGAAGACCTGCTTTTGCAGCAGCAGGAGGCTCCGCAAGACGATCAGCGCCCAGCCGGGGCCTCGGAGGCGGAAGCGCCCGTACCGCCGGAGGAAGAGCCACCGGCTGAGGCGTCCGCGCCGGCTGCGGAGGAGCCGCAGGTCGAGGAGGCCCAGCCGGAAGAAGCGCCGCCCGCGCCCGAAGCGTCGGATGGTGAGGATCGGCCATCGCCTGATGCGGCGGAGCAGCCGGTGCCGGAGCCGCGCCCGGAGACGGAAGAACCGCCGCCTGTTGCCGAGCCGGATGTCCCCGCGGAAGAACCGCCGGCGGCGGCCGATCCTGCCGATGAGCCGCCCGCCGCCGCCGCGGAGGAACCCGTTCCCGTTCCGACGGAACCGGAAGCCGGTGGTGAGCCAAATGCGCCGGATGCGGAACAGCCGCCGGTGGAGCCCGTGCCGCAAGAACGGCCGGCGGCACCCGAAGAGGCCGGTCCTGCCGGCGGCGGGCAAGGCGAGACGGAGAGCGGAGAGGGAACTGCCGGGCCTGGTGAGGCTCCCGTTCCGGTCCCTCAGACCGGGATGGAGGAACCGCAGGCGACCGAAGCCCCTGCGGCCGAACCGCTGCCGGCGATCGACGATGCCCGTAGTGCTGCGGAAAAGGAGGCGATCGCCGCCGATCCGTCCGGGACCGATGAGACGGTGGTGCTTCCTGTCGAGAACGGCGCGGCGGTGCTCGACAGCGACAAGGATGCCGACAACAGCGGCGGCGCGGAAAGTCGCGAAACCCGTCGCAAGGCGCGTGAGAAACTGCGCGGGGAGGAGGAGACCCGGCTGCCCGATTCGGATGCCGGCGCACAGGCCGATATTTCGGAAAGCGTGCGGGAGGCGGTGCCGCAAAGGATCGAGGCGGCAATCCAGGAGGAGGGCCGGCGCGTCCGTGAAGCGCCCGACTTCGCCCTCCCGGAGACCACCAACATCGTCAACAACACGGTGATCAACAATACGACGGTCAACAACACCACAATCAATAACGGGATGGGTGCGGTCCGTGTGCGCGACCGGGTCGACAACCGTACGGTGTTGCAGGTCGGCGACCGGCTGATCGTGCGCGGCGACGACCGCCCGCGCCTGCGCCGCGATTCCGAGGAGGTTTATTATGACGATCTGTCGCGCGACCGCGTGCGCGAGACCATCGTGCGCGCAGGCGGCGTGCGGATCGTGACGGTCTACAACCGCTATGGCGACGTCATCCAGCGCTCGCGCGTCGGCCGGGACGGGCGGGAATATGTTCTCGCCTATTTCCCGGAGCGGGAAGGGGGCGGGCGTCGCGCGGATCTCGTCGACGTCGGTTACGAACTGCCGCCGATGCGGCTGCGCATTCCGGTCGAGGACTATATCATCGACACGTCGAGCGATCCGGACCGGGACTATTACGACTTCCTCTCCGAGCCGCCGGTCGAGCAGGTGGAGCGGGTCTATTCGATCAACGAGGTGAAGCAGTCGGCGCGCCTGCGCGACAAGGTCCGGCGGATCGACCTCGATACGATCACCTTTGCAACCGGCAGCGCCGAGGTTCCGCTGTCGCAGGCCCGCACCCTGCGCAGCGTCGCCGAGGCGATGCAGAAGATTCTCGACCGGGACCCCGGCGAGACCTTCCTGATCGAGGGTCATACGGACGCGGTGGGATCCGATGCGTCCAATCTCGTCCTGTCCGACCGGCGCGCCGAGTCGATCGCCGACCTCTTGACCGACGTCTACGGCATTCCGCCGGAAAATCTCCAGACACAGGGATATGGCGAGCGGTTCCTGAAAGTCCGCACGGAGGCCGCCGAACAGCAGAACCGGCGCGTGACGATCCGCCGTGTGTCGACGCTCATCCGCCCCGTGGCCGAATTGCGCTGAACCGTCGCAAGGCCGCCGGAACTCTCCGGCGGCCTTGCGTGTTTCCGGTTCATCGCAAGTTCAGGCGCGGGTGTTAGCCTGACGGCATGATCGGGAAGCCCGATGAAAATGCAGGTCGACCCCGCTCCGAAACTTGCAGTCACGACAACGCACGAGGAATTTCTCCATGGGTAAACGGATAAGACTTCTGGCTACGGTGGCGCTGCCGATCGCTTCGCTCGTCTGGCAGCCGGTATACGCTGCGCCGATCGGGCCGGTGCTTTCTCCTGTTCAGGCGTCCGACGTCAAGACGGTGCAGGCGCAGAACACCGATGCGGAAGAGCTGCTGCGCCGCAAGAAGCAGCAGGAGCGGCAGAAGCAACGTCAGGAAAAAAGGGAGAAAGGCCAGCAACAGGGCAAGGAGGGCGGCGGCAAGGCTCGCGAGGAGCAGCGCCAGCAGAAACAGCGTCAGGTGGACGAAGGCCAGAAACAGCAGCGCCGTCAGGATGAAAAAGCCCGTGACGACCGGCAGAAACAGCGTCAGGCCGGCGAAGACAAGCAGCGCGATACGGAGCGCAAGGCTCGCGAGGAACAGCGTCAGCAGAAGCAGCGGCAGGCGGACGAAGGCAAGCAGAAGCAGCGCGATGCCGAACGCGAGCAGCGTCGTCAGGATGAAAAAGCCCGTGACGACCGGCAGAAACAGCGTCAGGCCACGGAAGACAAGCAGCGCGATACGGAGCGCAAGGCCCGCGAGGAACAGCGCCAGCAGAAGCAGCGGCAGGCGGACGAAGGCAAGCAGAAGCAGCGCGACGCCGAGCGCGAGCAGCGCCGTCAGGATGAAAAAGCCCGAGACGACCGGCAGAAGCAGCGTCAGGCCACGGAAGACAAGCAGCGCGATGCGGAGCGCAAGGCCCGCGAGGAGCAGCGCCAGCGCGAGGCAGGAACGGATCGCCAGAAGAAGCCGGAAGATCGCGCCGAGCGCCGGCCACGCAAGCGGGACGCCGAGCGTGAGCGCATCGCCCGTGACCCGTCGAAGACGGTCGACACCATCGAACTGCCCTTCGAAGGCGGGGCGGCGGTGCTCGACAGCGACAAGGACTGGGACAACCGGCGCGACCTTTCGCGCGGAGAAATGCGCCGCAAGCGGGCGGAAGAGCGCAGCAAGGTCAAAGTCGTCGTTCCACGCTCGGACCGGGATGCGCAGGTTGGCCGCGACGGCAAGCGCCGTCCGCCGGTGCGTTACGAATCCGCCGAACATGAGCGGGGCAAGCGGCGTGACCGGCGGCCGGACTTCGACCGGCGCGATGGCTGGCATGTCGAGCGCCGTGTCGACAATCGCGTGCTGATTCAGATCGACAACCGCATTATCGTCCGCTCGGACGACAACCGCAGGCTCGCCCGCCGCGCCGCCGAAACCTATTACGAGGATCTGCCGCACGGACGCGTGCGCGAGGTCATCGTGCGGCCGAACGGCGACCGGGTGGTCACCATCCGCGATCGCTATGGCGAGGTCATCCAGCGTTCGCGCATCGATCGGTCGGGGCGCGAATATGTGATGTTCTATGCGCCGGCCACGGACTACGACAACCGCCGTGACTTTGTCGATCCAGGCCTCCATCTGCCGCCGATGCGTCTCGGCGTGCCGCTTTCCGACTATATCATCGACACGTCCTCCGATGCGCCGCGGGATTATCGCGCGTTTCTGGAGCAGCCGCCTGTCGAGCCGGTCGAGCGGGTCTATACGCTGGACGAGGTGCGCTATTCCGCGCGTCTTCGCGACAAGGTGCGGCGTATCGATCTCGATACGATCACTTTCGCAACGGGAAGTGCGGACGTGTCGATGGATCAGGCCTCGACGCTACGCGGGGTCGCCGACGCCATCAACGCCATCCTTGACGAGGATCCGGGCGAGACTTTCCTGATCGAGGGCCATACCGATGCGGTCGGGTCGGACGAATCCAACCTCGTTCTTTCCGATCACCGGGCGGAAACCGTGGCGGACGTCCTGACGGATGTCTATGACATCCCGCCGGAAAATCTCGCCACCCAGGGATATGGCGAGCGCTTCCTCAAGATCGACACGGACGGGCCGGAGCAACTGAACCGCCGCGTCACCATTCGCCGCGTCACGCCGCTGGTGAAGCCGGCGTCGCTGGAACGGTAGCGCCGGCCGGCACCGGCACGGCTTCGATGCCCCAAATCGCGATGAGTTCAGGTCGAATCGGCCTGAACTCGTAAACGCGAACGGTTCCACCTTTGTGTTTTCGACCGGCCTTCCTGGCACCCGGCCCGCGGATACGGGAACTCAGCCGCCGGTCATGCTCATATGGCGGGAAACGGAGGGCCGGTTGCGGCGGTCGATAATGAAATCGTGCCCCTTCGGCTTGCGGGCGATCGCCTCGTCGATTGCCCTCGACAGCAGCGCGTCATCCGTGCTTGCCCGCAGCGGCAGGCGCAGATCGGCCGCGTCCTCCTGTCCGAGGCACATGTAGAGCGTGCCGGTGCAGGTCAGCCGGACGCGGTTGCAGCTCTCGCAGAAATTATGGGTCATCGGCGTGATGAAGCCGAGCCGGCCGCCGGTTTCGGCCACCTGGACGTAACGGGCGGGGCCGCCGGTGCGATAGGGGTCGTCCGTCAGCGTGAATTCTTCCGAAAGCCGGGCGCGCATCTGCGACAGCGGCATGTAGCGGTCGGTGCGATCCTCCTCGATCTCGCCCATCGGCATGGTCTCGATCAGTGTCAGGTCCATGCCGAGCCCATGCGCCCAGCGCAGGAGGGCGGGTATCTCCCGATCATTGAAATCCTTGAGCGCGACCGTGTTGATCTTGATGCTCAGTCCCGCCTTGCGGGCGGCGTCGAGCCCTTCCATCACCTTCGACAGATCGCCCCAGCGGGTGACGGCGCGGAATTTTTCCGGGTCGAGCGTATCGAGCGACACGTTGATGCGCCGCACGCCGCAATCGACGAGCTCGGCGGCATGGCGGGCCAGCTGCGAGCCGTTGGTCGTCAGCGTCAGCTCGTCGAGCCGGCCGTCGCGAACATGCTCGCCGAGCGCGCGCACCAGGAACAGGATATTCTTGCGCACCAGCGGTTCGCCGCCGGTCAGTCGCAGCTTGCGCACGCCCTTGGCGATAAAGGCGGAACAGAGCCGGTTCAGTTCCTCCAGCGTCAGCAGGTCCTTCTTCGGCAGGAAGGTCATGTGCTCCGACATGCAATAGGTGCAGCGGAAATCGCAGCGGTCGGTGACCGAGACGCGCAGATAGGTGATCGCGCGTCCGAACGGATCGATCATCGGTGCGGCAGAGCGCTCGATTGCGACGGGGCTGCGGAACGGTCCGGTATGGGTATTCACGGCATGTTCTCCAGAACGACCGGCGTGCCCGCAGATGAGGCAACGTCCGGCCGACAGACGACAGGCCGATTATGACATCATTTTTGCGCTTGCACATCCCCGCCTTGCGGCATAGTCCTTCGCGTGCAGGAAAGGGAAGGCGAAACGATGAGCGAATTCTGGCCGACGGAGTTGCGCGTCTCCAAGGACCGGCAGCGGTTGCAGGTAAGCTTCAACGACGGTGCCAGCTTCGATCTTTCCGCCGAAATCCTGCGGGTCCTGTCGCCTTCGGCGGAAGTGAAGGGACATGGTCCCGGCCAGCGCGTGACCGTTCCCGGCAAACGCAACGTCGCGATCATCTCGATGATCCCGACCGGCAATTACGCCGTGCGCATCGGCTTCGATGATTTCCACGATACCGGCATCTACAGCTGGTCCTATCTGCGTGAACTGGGAGAGAACGGCGAGGCGCTTTTTTCCGACTACGAGCGGGAGCTTGCGGAAAAAGGGATGACCCGGGACCGTTCGGAAAAGCCGCGATAACTGCCGGCGCCCGATTTACCGCCGATAGATCAGCCAGTTCTTGGCGAAATCCTTCTTCATGCCGTCGTCGTAGACGACCGTGCGGTTGCGGCCGCCGTTCTTGGCGCAATAGAGCGCGATATCGACATTGGAATAGAGTTCGCCCGGACCGTCCGCCTCCGAGGCCATGCACAGGCCGAGGGAGATGGTGACCGGCCCGTAGTTGACCCCGGTGCGGGAGTTCTTGAAGGGGGTATTTTCCAGCGCGACGCGGATGCGCTCGGCAATCGTGCGGGCTTCCTCCATCGTGTTGCCCTCGATGATCATCGCGAATTCCTCGCCCCCGGCGCGCGCGATGAAAATATCCTTGCGCAGATGGGTGCGCAGCAGGCTGGCGACCGAGGCGAGGATCTTGTCGCCCACCGGATGGCCGTAGGTATCGTTGATCTTCTTGAAATGATCGATATCGGCCAGCACCAGCGCCGTCACATTGAGCGTCATCGGCGAATTGAAGACCGCGGCGAGCTTGTCGTCGAAGGCCCGGCGATTGGCCAGTTGCGTCAGGGAATCGGTGCTGGCGATGCGCTTGTATTCATCCAGTTCCCGGCGCACGACATCCATTTCACGCGAACTCTGGGTGACATTCTCGACCATCTCCTTTCCGAAGGAGAGCGTGTCGCCGGTCGCCTCGCTGAGGACGTCTATGGCGCTTTTCAGGATTTCGTTGCTGGCCGCGTTTTTGCCGGAAATCCGTACATAGGTCTCGTCCAGAAGCTGGTTGTAGCTTTCGAGTGAAGACTGCTCCTGGCGGAGCAGTTGCAGCAGCGCCTCCAGTTCGCCAACGATCCTGGTATGGGCGCCGTTGATGGCCTCGACGCGGTGGTGGCCGAAATACTGGGCGCCGATCACGTCCAGTTCTTCCTGCGCGGCCCTGCTGCCGAGCGCGGCCAGTTCGCGCGTCAGCTTCGGGTTGGAGCCGATATAGGCTTCGTAGAAGAGCTCGTAATTGCGGGGGATCGGAGCGACGCCCATGATGCGCATCGCATGGGTGACCTGCGCTGCTATATCCGGCACCGATACTTTCTGTACGGTTGCGGAGGTCATGGCAATGCTCCTGGAGGGCGTGTGTCCTGAAGCTAAAATAAGAAGCAAATACTTTGAGAAGGATTAACGAAGATTGGCCTTCGTCATGTTTGCGGGCAAAGACCGGAAGGCCGTGAACGCCAGCGTCCACGGCCTTCCCGAATGGAGGATCAGCCAGGCATGATCATTTTTTCGGGCCGGACGACCTCGTCGAATTCCGCATCGGTGACATAGCCGCCGCCGACGGCTTCCTCGCGCAGCGTCGTGCCGTTCTTGTGGGCGGTCTTGGCGATCCGGGCGGCATTGTCATAGCCGATCTTCGGCGCCAGCGCGGTGACGAGCATCAGCGAGCGGTCGAGCGCGGCCTTGATGTTGTCTTCCCGCGCCTCGATACCCGTGACGCAATTGTCGGTGAACGAGATGACCGAGTCCGAGAGAAGCTGCACGGATTGCAGGAAGTTGTAGGCCATCAGCGGATTGTAGACGTTCAGCTCGAAATGACCCTGGCTGCCGGCGAAGGTCAGGGCGGCATGGTTGCCGAATACCTGCACGCAGACCTGCGTCAGCGCCTCGCACTGGGTCGGGTTGACCTTGCCCGGCATGATGGAGGAACCGGGCTCGTTTTCCGGCAGCGACAGTTCGCCGAGCCCCGAGCGGGGGCCGGAACCGAGGAAGCGGATGTCGTTGGCGATCTTGAAGAGCGCGGCGGCAGCGGCGTTGATCGCGCCATGGGAGAAGACCATCGAATCGTGGGCGGCGAGCGCCTCGAACTTGTTCGGCGCGGTCTTGAAGCCGATGCCGGTGATCTGCGCGATATGCTCGGCGACCTTTTCGGCGAAGCCGACCGGGGCGTTGAGGCCGGTGCCGACGGCCGTGCCGCCCTGGGCGAGTTCGCACAGGCCCGGCAGCGTCATCTCGATGCGCGCGATGGACGAGGCGACCTGGGCGGCATAGCCGGAGAATTCCTGGCCGAGGGTGAGGGGGGTCGCGTCCTGCGTGTGCGTGCGGCCGATCTTGATGATGTGATCGAAGGCCTTCACCTTGGCTTCGAGGGCGGCGTGAAGGTGCTTCAGCGCCGGCAGCAGGTCATGGACGACGCGCTCGGCGCAGGCGATGTGCATGGCCGTCGGATAGGTGTCGTTCGACGACTGGCTCATGTTGACGTGGTCGTTCGGGTGCACCGGCGTCTTCGAGCCCATGACGCCGCCGAGCATTTCTATCGCCCGGTTGGAGATGACCTCGTTGGCGTTCATGTTGGACTGGGTGCCGGAGCCCGTCTGCCAGACGACGAGGGGGAAATGGTCGTCGAGCTTGCCGTCGATCACCTCCTGCGCGGCGGCGACGATCGTCTTGCTGATCTGCGGATCGAGGCGGCCGAGTTCCGCGTTGGCGCGGGCGGCGGCCTGCTTGACGATGCCGAGGGCGCGGATGACGGAAAGGGGCTGTTTTTCCCAGCCGATCCTGAAGTTGCCGAGCGAGCGCTGGGCCTGGGCGCCCCAATAGCGGCTGTTGTCCACCTCGATGGGGCCGAATGTATCCGTTTCGGTGCGCGTAGTCGTCATCACTGTTTCCCGCTTTCAGCCATGCGCTTCGTCATGCCGCCGGCCGCGCCGCCGCATGGCGGGCGACGAACCGGACTGACGGGTCTTCAGACGAAGCCCGCCGGTGCGAAATCGGGCCTTTCTCTGACCCATCCGGGGGGCGCTTGTAAAGGGGTGGGGACGGCCGCAAGGGGCGACCTCCGACTAAAATCGATTAGGCCCGTGAGGTGCGGCTTTCGCCGTTTGTGTTTTTTCGGCCACGATCGACGACAGGTTGCGGCGTATTTTTTGCATCGGCAGGGAACGGGAAGGGAATGCGCGGGCCTCGAAGCGGAAACCTGAATTGTTACAAGAGGCTGCGGGGGGCGTCGGAAATTGCGGCCCTGCGGCGGCCGGACCACGTCGAAAGCGTGCGTTTTCTTTTCATTCACCATCCTTTCTTATAACTTGCCGTCCTTTCTTATAACTACCGGCTCGGCGCCGCCGGATATCTCGCGCTCTCCAGGATACGGGGAATGGAATACGGATGAAATCACTCACGACTGCGGCGGCGGCCGCGCTGGCCCTGTCCTGCGCCTTCGTCACCATCGATACGACGCCCGCCTCGGCCGGCTCCCTGACGATCATGGACATGCTGCGCGGCAGGACGCGGGCGAGCGAGCCGCAGACCGGTTCGCCGGAAGCCGACCAGGCTGCCCGCGACGCCCGCCAGGCGCAGCGCGAGGCAAAGCCGCTGCCACGCGTTACCGGTCCCCGCTACTATACCTACAAGGCCGCCGGCCTGACGCGTGTCGCCGCCGACAAGCTGACCGATCCCATGGTGACGGGTTCGGTCGGAGGCGATCCATCGAATGTCGACCTCACGGGCGCGGCGGCCATCCGCGCCGCCTTCGCCACGGTGAACGTCAGCGCGCCGGCAGAAAGCGCGCAGGCCCTGGAAAGCTTCTATCGCGAACAGGAGCGGCTGGTCTGGGTCGACGGGCAGGCCCCCAATGCGCGGGCGCGCGCGGCGCTTGCCGTTCTTGCCGATGCGGCGGCGGTGGGCCTCGATCCCGCCGATTACGCCGTGGCGATGCCGTCTTCCGACGCCGCCATCAGCCGCGAGGAGGCGCTGGCCCAGTTCGAAATCGAGCTGTCGGCCGCCGTTGCCACCTATGTGCTCGACGCCACGCGAGGCCGGATCGATCCTAACCGGATTTCCGGATATCACGATTTCGAACGCAAGACGGTGAACCTCGTCGCGGCTCTGAAGAACGTCGCGATCAGCGGCGACGTCAGGGCCTATCTGGAAAGCCGCTCGCCGCGCGGGGCGCACTTTCAGGCGCTCAAGGCCGAGCTTGCCCGCCTGAAGGTTTCGTCGGAGGCGCAGGAAGAGATCATCATCGCTCCCGGCACGCTGCTGAAGCCCGGCCAGAGCAGCGCCGAGCTTGCTCACATCGTCAAGGGGATCATCCGTTACGGTTCGGATGCGCTGAAGACCGATCATGCGCTGACCCTCGTCGACTACGCGGGAACGCCCGACTATACGCCGGAACTGGTGTCGCTGGTCGAGGCCTTCCAGAAGGAGAAGGGGCTGAAGCCCGACGGTATCGTCGGCAACGCGTCGATCCGTCTGCTGACCGGCGGCGATTCGGTGGCCTCGAAGATCGCTAAGATCGAGGTCGCCATGGAACAGGCGCGCTGGCTGCCGCCGGACCTCGGCGCGCGCTATGTGCTGATCAACCAGCCGGCCTACGAAGTCTATTACCACGAAGATGGCGTGGAACAGTTTTCCATGCGCGTGGTGATCGGCACGAAATCGAACCAGACCTATTTTTTCCAGGATCGCATCCAGACGGTCGAGTTCAATCCCTATTGGGGCGTGCCGCAATCGATCATCATCAACGAGATGCTGCCAAGATTGCGCAACGATCCGTCCTATCTCGACCGGCTCGGCTATGAGGTGGCGGTCGGCGGCCGTGCGGTGCCGTCGTCGTCGATCGACTGGTATGGATCGACGGCCGGCGTCTCCGTCCGCCAGCCGCCGAGCAGCGACAATGCGCTTGGCGAACTGAAGATCCTGTTTCCCAACAGTCACGCCATCTATATGCACGACACGCCGTCGAAGGGTTTCTTCAAGCGGGACATGCGGGCGCTCAGCCATGGCTGCGTGCGCCTTGCCGACCCGCGCCGGATGGCGGCGGCGGTGCTCGGAACGACGACGGACGATGTCGGCGCGCAGATCGCGAAGGGCGGCAACCGGGCTGCCAGGGTCGAGGCGGATATTCCGATCTATATCGCCTATTTCACCGCCTGGCCGAACAAGGACGGCAAGGTCGAGTATTTCGACGACGTCTATGGCCGCGACGACTATGTCCGCAAGGCCTTCGCCGCCACGCGTACGGCGCGCGAGGCGCAGGGCTGACAGCCGGCGTCTGTCAGCTGACGTGTTCAGGCGGTCAAAGAGCGGCTCCGGCCGCTCTTTTCCGTTTCCGGAAGGGCCGGGGCCGCGACGTTTACGACCGGCGGGTCGCCAGAAGATCCTCGACGAGAGTGGGCGTCAGTTCGTCGAAATGGGCGATGATGCGGGTCGGTTCGAGTTCGGCCACCGGTACGTCGGAATAGCCGAAGGGCACGCCGATGGAGGGAATGCCGGCATTGCGGGCAACGGCCATGTCGTTGAGGCTGTCGCCGATCATGACGGTACGGGCGGGATCGCCGCCGGCAAGGCGCACCGTTCCGAGCAGATGTTCGGCATCCGGCTTGCGCACCGCGAAGGTGTCGCCTCCGGTGATGGCGGAAAAGCGCGGCGACAGGCCGAGGCCGTCGATCAGCCGGCGGGCGAGCGGCTCCAGCTTGTTGGTGCAGACGGCAAGGCCGGCTCCGGCTGCTGCCAGCCGGTCCATGGCGGCCAGCAGGCCCGGATACGGCTTCGAAACGCCGGGCATGGCTTCGGCGTAGTGATCGACGAAGACCGCGAGCATGCGGGCGAGATCGCCGTCGGAGAGTTCGCGGCCGCGCAGCGCGAAGGCGCGGCTGATCATCACCTGCGCGCCGTGGCCGACGAGCCAGGTGAGGTCATCGTAGCCGACGGGCTCCAGCCCCTCCAGGCCAATGGTATGGTTGAGGCTTGCGACAAGATCGCCGGCGGTATCGACGAGGGTGCCGTCGAGATCGAAGACGACGAGGGGAGCGGACATGGCAGGGACCCTGGCTGGGAGGTTTCGGGGTGGGCTTTCGGGGTAGGCGATAGAGCCGGGTTTTGCAATCGTCTTTGACGGCGGAGGGGCGAGGCGATTTTGGCTTTCGTTTGCGGTGGAGGGCGTGTAAGTGTCTCACCGGAATCTGTGGCCGGCGCAATGACGGCCGAACGATAATAAACAAGGGGAGTGTGTGGCGCATGGACGCCCGCGAAATGAAGATAAAGGCCGCCGAAGCGGCCCTGTCCCATGTCGAGGACGGGATGCGCCTCGGTATCGGTACGGGATCGACCGCCGAGGAGTTCGTGCGGCTTCTGGCCGAACGGGTCGCCGGCGGGCTGACGGTGGCGGGCGTTCCGACGTCGGAGCGCACCGCGCGGCTCTGCCTGGAACTGGGCGTGCCGCTGAAATCGCTGGAGGAAATGCCGGAACTCGACCTGACGATCGACGGCGCCGACGAGGTGGATGGCCGCCTGCGGCTGATCAAGGGCGGCGGTGGCGCGCTCCTGCGCGAGAAGATCGTGGCGAGCGCATCGGCGCGGATGATCGTGATCGCCGACGAAAGCAAGGTCGTCGAGACGCTCGGCGCGTTCAAGCTGCCGATCGAGGTCAATCCGTTCGGCCTGACCGTGACCCGGCTGGCCATCGAGAAGGTGGCTGCGCGGCTCGGGCTTTCCGGCGAGTTGATCCTGCGCCGTTCCGGCGACGGCCCGTTCACGACGGACGGCGGCCATTATATTTTCGACGCATCTTTTGGCCTCATTCCTGATGCAGATGCGCTGGCAAGCAGCCTCAACACCATACCCGGCGTCGTCGAACACGGGCTCTTCATCAATATGGCATCGCTTGCCATCATTGCGGGACCTGCTGGCGCGCGCACGCTTACGGCGAAAGAATAGACAGGAGCACTGACACCATGATCAAGTTTGCTGGTTTCGGCCGGACTCTCGCGGCGACCCTCATCGTTTCGGCGAGCCTTGCCGGTGCGGTCAAGGCGCAGGACGTGACCGACGAACAGATCCAGTCCGCCCGCAGTGCGATCGATGCGCTGAATGCGACGATCAATTTCGACAATATCCTGCCGAGCATTGCCGAGCGGCTGAAGGCGACCCTGATTCAGGCCTCGCCCAATCATGAAGCCGAGATCAACGCGGTCGTCGACGAGCAGGCCCTGACGCTGGCGGCGCGCCGTGCCGACCTCGAGCGGGAAGCCGCCACGATCTACGCCAAGACCTTTACCCAGGACGAACTGAAGGCGATCGGCGATTTCTACGGTTCGGCGGTCGGCAAGAAGCTGCTGAAGGACGGACCGATCGCGACCCGCGAACTGGTGAAGGCGGCCGAAATCTGGGCTTCCGGCATCCAGCGCGATCTGGCCACCGAAAGCGAGAAGAAGCTTCAGACCGTTCTCGGGGCCGATGCCGCGCCGGCGCCGGAGCAGCAGCAGTAGGCCAAATCCGGCGCGGGCCGTCTTTTCCGGCCCGCCACCTGTCGGGCATGGGCGCGTTCCGCGCGTTCTTCGAGTTTCATCGTGTCGTTATTCAAGGCTTATGTCCCGGAAGAACTGCTTGCGCAGCCCCGGTTTCACGAGTGTCTGACGACCTCCGTCGAGTCGCTTCTGGCCACGCATCGCGAAATTCCGCGCGAGGTCCGCTATCTGGCCGACCTGCGCAAATGGCTGTTGAGCCAGGCGATCTTCGTTCTGCATTTCGAGCACAAGGGCGATCCGGCCTGCCCGCCGATTTCGCCAAGCGCGCTTCTGCGGCTTCTTTCCGGCACGGTGATTGCCAGCCGTAATACGGTGATTGCCAGCCGTAATACGGTGATCGCCTTTCTCGGCGAGCTTGGTTATTACCGGCTTATCGAGCCTGCGGCGGCAGGCGACCGTCGCCGCAAGGCCTTCGTCGCGCCGCCGCACAGCGAGGATCTGATCCGCCGCTGGTATGGAACGCATCTTCATGCGCTGGATGTCATGGACGGCGGCGCAAGAGCAGCGGCGCTCGACGCCAGTCCCCATTTGATCGACCGGGCTCAGCCTGCAATGGCCCGCCTGCTTCTGGCCGATGCGGGCTGGTACGACCCGCCCTGTTCGGTCGGGCTTTTCACGCGGGCGGAATCGGGCAGCAACGTCATTCACGATCTCGTGTCACGGGCGCCATGGCGATGGGGCGGCGAACGGGTTCCCGTCGGACCGGTGAGTTCCAACGGCATTTCGGGTCGATATCTCATCTCCCAGAGCCATACGGCGCGCATCCTTGCGCGGGCGCGCGATGCGGGGCTGATCGGCTGGGACAGGCCGGGAAACCGCGGGGACTGCTGGGTCTCGCCGCATCTGGTGGAGGATTATCGTCGCTGGCAGGCGCTGAAGTTCGCGGCGGTCTCGAAAAGCTTTCGCATGGCGCAGCAGGCGCCGGCCGGCTAAAAACCGCGCCGGCGCCTTTCCCGGCTCCAGATCACTCGTGGAGCGTATAGCTGCCGAGTTCGCAGAGGTTCTGCGTGTCCGTGGTGGTGTCGAGGTCGGAATCCTCGGTGAATTCGAAACGCATATCGTATTGGCAGACCCGGCGGCCGTCGGCGATGGTGATCTCCATCGTTTCGCCCGGATTCAGGATCTGGTTGCCGAACACATCATCCTCCCAGTCGTCGGTCCCGACCGGCGAGGTATAGAAGTGGGTCAGGATCGACTGGGTGCCGTTCTTGAGCGTGAAGGTGAGATCGTCGGCATGCGCCGGGACGGCAAACATCGCGACCACAGCCGAGGCGATGGCCGACAGTTTGAAAATATTCATATCTATCATCCGGTTAGCCCATTATTGAGCGTAGCAGTTCTAAGCGAAGAAGTCGGCGGACGTAAACAGCAAAGGTGACGCCGGCATTACCCATTTCTGGCCCGATCGGTCGCGGTTGTGGCGGGCCGGGGCAAGACGGCCTTTTCCTTTTGCCCGGCCAGTCCCTATATCTGTGGTCGACAGGCCGGATTCGGCCGCCGCCTTCATCCGGACCGGACCGGTCCACCTCGTTTCCGGGAGATCATCCATGACCGCATATGATTACGACCTCTTCGTCATCGGCGGAGGCTCGGGCGGCGTGCGCAGCGCGCGGCTGGCTGCATCGATGGGACGGAAGGTGGCGATCGCGGAGGAATTCCGCTACGGCGGCACCTGCGTCATTCGCGGCTGCGTGCCCAAGAAGCTCTATGTCTATGCATCGCAATTCTCCGAGCATTTCGAGGATGCCGCCGGTTTCGGCTGGCAGGTCGGCGAAAGCCGCTTCGACTGGAAGGCGCTCGTCGCGGCCAAGGACAGGGAAATCGCGCGGCTGGAGGGGCTTTATCGCAAGGGGCTGGACAATGCCGGTGCGACCATTCTCGAAAGCCGGGCGGTCCTGACGGGTCCCAACAGCGTGAAGCTGCTGGCGACCGGAGAAACGGTGACCGCGGAGCGCATCGTGATCGCCGTCGGCGGTCATCCGACGCCGCACCCGGATCTGCCGGGTCACGAGCACTGCATCACCTCCAACGAGGCTTTCGACCTGCCGGAGCTGCCGAAGTCGATCCTGATCGCCGGCGGCGGCTATATCGCGGTGGAATTCGCCAATATCTTCCATGGCCTCGGCGTCGAGACGACGCTGATCTATCGCGGCAAGGAGATCCTCTCGCGCTTCGATGGCGACATGCGGCGCGGACTGCATGCGGCCATGGAGGCGAAGGGAATCCGCATCCTGTGCGAGGATGTCATCAAGGCGGTGACGCTGACGGACGACGGCCGGCGCCTGGCGGAAACGAAGACCGGCGACACGCTCGCCGTCGATCAGGTGATGCTGGCGCTCGGGCGTGCGCCGAATACCGCGGGTCTCGGCCTGGAGGCGGCGGGGGTGAAGACAGATGCGCGCGGTGCGATCCTCGTCGACGATTATTCGCGCACCAATGTCCCCGGCATCTTCGCGCTCGGCGATGTCACCGATCGCGTTCAGCTCACCCCGGTCGCCATTCATGAGGCGATGTGCTTCGTGGAAACCGAACTGCGCGGCAACCCGGTCTCGCCCGATCACGACCTGATCGCGACGGCGGTCTTCTCGCAGCCGGAGATCGGCACGGTCGGCCTGACGGAAGAGGCGGCGGCCCAGGCTCACGCGGAACTGGAGGTCTATCGCGCCGAGTTCCGCCCGATGAAGGCGACGCTTTCGGGGCGGGCCGAAAAGACGATCATGAAGCTGATCGTCAATGCCGCCGACCGCAAGGTCGTGGGCGCGCATATCCTCGGCCATGACGCGGGCGAGATGGCGCAGCTTCTCGGCATCTCCCTCAAGGCCGGCTGCACCAAGGACGATTTCGACCGCACCATGGCGGTGCATCCGACGGCGGCGGAAGAACTGGTGACGATGTATCAGCCGAGCTATCGAATCCGCGACGGCGAGCGGGTTTGAGCCGCCGGACGCCGGAACTGCGGCTATGCAAGACACTCCGAAGGGTCTATAAGCCCGCATCTTCAATTGCAGGAGGCGCACGCTTGCGGTCGGGCGCCTGAGGACAGGTGAGTAGAATGGCACAGAATTGGACCCCGAGCAGCTGGCGGGACAAGCCCATCCAGCAGGTTCCGGAATACCCCGATCTCGCCGCGGTGGCGGCGACCGAAGAACGCCTTGCGAAATACCCGCCGCTCGTTTTCGCGGGCGAGGCGCGCCGCCTCAAGACCGCGCTTGCCAATGTGGCCGAGGGCAACGGCTTCCTGCTCCAGGGCGGCGATTGCGCCGAGAGCTTCGCCGAGCATGGCGCCGACACGATCCGCGATTTCTTCCGCGCCTTCCTCCAGATGGCGGTTGTCCTGACCTTCGGCGCGCAGCAGCCGGTGGTGAAGGTCGGCCGTATCGCGGGTCAGTTCGCCAAGCCGCGTTCCTCGCCGATGGAAAAGCAGGGCGACATGGCGCTGCCGTCCTATCGCGGCGATATCATCAACGGTATCGAATTCACGGAAGATGCGCGGATCCCGAATCCGGAACGCCAGATCATGGCCTATCGCCAGTCGGCGGCGACGCTGAACCTGCTGCGCGCCTTCGCCATGGGCGGCTACGCCAATCTGGAGAACGTGCATCAGTGGATGCTGGGCTTCGTCAAGGACTCGCCGCAGGCCGAGCGCTACCGCAAGCTTGCCGACCGGATTTCCGAGACGATGGACTTCATGAAGGCCGTCGGCATCACCTCGGAGAACAATTCGAGCCTGCGCGAGACCGATTTCTTCACCAGCCATGAGGCGCTGCTGCTCGGCTACGAGCAGGCGCTGACGCGCGTCGATTCGACGTCGGGCGACTGGTATGCGACGTCCGGCCACATGATCTGGATCGGCGACCGCACGCGCCAGCCCGACCATGCGCATGTGGAATATTGCCGTGGCATCAAGAACCCGATCGGCCTCAAGTGCGGCCCGTCGCTGACCGGTGACGGCCTGCTGGAACTGATCGACCTGCTGAACCCGGCCAATGAGGCGGGCCGGCTGACGCTGATCTGCCGTTTCGGCCATGACAAGGTGGCGGAGAACCTGCCGCGCCTCATCCGCGCCGTCGAGCGGGAAGGCAAGAAGGTCGTCTGGTCCTGCGATCCGATGCATGGCAATACGATCACGCTCAACAACTACAAGACGCGGCCCTTCGAGCGGATCCTGTCGGAAGTCGAGAGCTTCTTCCAGATCCATCGCGCCGAGGGCACGCATCCGGGCGGCATCCATATCGAGATGACCGGTAACGACGTGACCGAATGCACGGGCGGGGCGCGGGCGCTGTCGGGCGACGATCTCGCCGACCGTTACCACACCCATTGCGATCCGCGTCTCAATGCCGATCAGGCGCTGGAACTCGCCTTCCTTCTTGCCGAGCGCATGAAGGGCGGACGCGACGAGAAGCGCATGGTGGTGAACGGCTGATCGTCTTTCGTTCACCTTCTGATCCTTCGATCAGGTAAAATGATCCGAAGGTTCAGAAAACCGGATTTGACAGGACCGGGCCGGCTGATGAAGCTGGCCCGGTTTTCTTTTGGGAGGGGCCATGGAAGAGCATCACGGACAATGTCTGTGCGGAGCGGTGCGGTTTCGCACCTTCGGGACATTGCGCGCGGTCATCGCCTGTCATTGCAGCCAGTGCCGGCGGCAGACGGGGCATCATTATGCGGCGACCAATGTGCGCGACGATGAATTTTCGGTCGAGGGCGGAGAGAATGTCACCTGGTATCGGGCAAGTGCGGCGGCGGGGCGGGGATTCTGCCGTGTGTGCGGATCGGCCCTGTTCTGGAAGGCTGACGATCTCGACTACACGTCGATCCTGGCCGGAGCCTTCGACGGGCCGACAGGACTGACGATCGGCTATCATATCTATTGCGCCGACAAGGGCGACTATTACGATATTCCGGCCGATGCCGAGCAATATCCGGCGGGCCGCCCCTGACCTGCCAGCCGCGATGACCTGGAAATACGTCTGGAACAAAGAGATAGAGCGGTTCTGCCGAACCTGTGAAAACCGGAACCGCCCTATTGTACCAGTGCCGGCCGCCGGCATTCCGCGCCGGTGACCCGTATATCGGCCTCCCCGATGCGCACGCCGACGACCAGCAGAAGATTATAGACCAGTTCGTCAAGGGCCGGCGTGACGGAACCGAGCGTTGCGGCGAGCGCCGACGTCACGGCTTTCGGCGTGCCGAGGGTGAGGATCAGCACATTCACGTCGAGATCGAGATTGTCGAGCAGGGTCCTTGTGACGGAGGTCAGCGCGTGACGGGTCGAGACCGTCTTCACGGCGCCTGCCGAAATCTCCGTTGGAGTGAAGGATATTCGCGAACGCGTCATGTTCTTCGCCTCCACATGGGCGATCGCGTCGATCGAGAGGAGCAGGGAATCGACGATTCGCGCCTTTTTCACCCGCGCCTCGCTGGAGAAGTCCGACAGGACGGACGGATCGACCTTTCCGATTGCGATCTCGGCAAGGCCCGGCACGGCATCGATGGAAACGCCGGCGTTATGCGGGCTCCCGCCAAGACAGCGGATATCGGCAAGCCTCGCCTCCGAGGCCGCGACCTCGATATAGAGCGGCAGCTTGATGCGCAGGCCGGCGAGCAGCGACAATCCGTCAATGCCGGCTTCCACCGAAAGACGCGTCTGGGCGCTCCTGACGGCGCTTCCGGGGGCGCCGAGGCGGTGGGCCGGCGTTTCGACGGGCGGCTCGCCGATCGCCAGCCGGATTGTGGTGGTGGCGATGCCGGGAAGGAACGCGCCGACATCGAGGCTGATCTGTTCGGAACCGTTGGCAAGGCCTGCGGCGGCCGAGATGATCTGGAGGACGTTCACGGACATGGCCCAGTCGCCTCCGGAGGTGATCGCCAGTCCCCGTTTCGGATCGATGTTGAGCAGGTGCGAAAGCGGAAACGTCGTGCGGCTGCCGGCGGTCGCCTGCTCGATTGCGCGTAGCGCCGAGCGGACGGGGCCGGACAGGCCCGTTACGCCGCGCATGACGCCCGCCAGTTGCGGGACGGTCAGGTCGGCTGCCAGAACCTCGTCGTAGGTTGCGGCCGTCAGGTCGAGATCGGCGGCGACGGCCTTGAGAAACGGGTGAACGGCGATGTCCGCGTCGATGAGGGCGCGATAGTCCATGAGGTTCAGCGAGAGCGTCGTGCCGAGCATCTCGCCGAGAAGCGCGTTGAGCAGCCCGGCATTGAGGCTGGCAAGGCGCGTGCCGACGGAAAAGGCCGCGACCTTCTGGCGGGCGGCGACGCCCGTCGCGGCGAGCATGGGAGGCTCGGCATTGAAGAAGGTGGCGATGAAGAGATCGGCCCGGCGGCTGAGGTTTACGCGCGCCGCGTCCGCGTCGGCCCCGGCCGGCGTGAAGCGATCCGCCGGATCGATGGCCGGATCGGCGATATAACGGCCGCGTTCGACGTAAGCGGTGGCGGTATCCGTGAGCCCGCCCGGCACGCTTTCCGGCGGGATGACACCGCCGCCGGGACGAAGGACGCTGACGGGCTCGCCGTTGTCGGCGAAATGACGGGCGACCGCCTCTTCCGCCGTCGAGATGCGCGCGGCGGCGGCGATGGCGGCAAGGTCGGCGGAGGCCTGCAACCGGCGCTGTTGCAGCGTCAGGTAGCCATAGTCGACGCCGAGTGCGGTGGAAAAGACCATCAGCGGGAACGTGAGGGCGGCGAGCGTGCCGATGTTGCCCTCACGGGCCGGAAGGAGGCGGGAAAGACGGAAGCGATGGACGAACGGATGCGGCATCGTCAGATCCCCCCGATGCGGATCGTCGCATAGCGTTCGATCCGTTCCTGCGGCAAGGCGAAGGTGAAGAGGTTCCAGATCGGCAGGTCGCCCGAGTCATAGGCGATGCGGACGGTGAACTGGTCGGGATTGTTCGGGTCCTCCGCGACGGTGACCTGCATCTTGCGCCGGTCGATGAAGCTGTAATCGAAGCCGGAGGCGTCGAGATAGCGGTTGACGAGCTGGACCCGCTCCCCGGCGTCGAGCCCGGCGACGGCGGTGCGTGCGGCGTCGGCGGCGATCTGCTGTACCGAGTGGGTGACGCTCAGGTAGACGCCGTAGGCGATCAGCGTGAAGAGGGCGAGGAAGAAGAGCGGCGCGACAATCGCGAATTCCAGCGCCGATGTGCCGGAACGTTCTTTCATCAGGCGGGACAAGGCATGCATGACATTTCCTCCCTGGAATTGTCCGAGAGCGAAGCATTTCCCGTACCGTGTCGATGACGGATACAGCCTGATGGTGTCCCGAGAGTCTTAATTTCTCCTTTAGATTGTATTTTTTAGGAATACAGCTATTGCTTGCGCCTGTGGTGTAACGGACTTGAGGGATCGGCCTATGTCAGACGCCGGCTTCGGCGACGTCGGCATGGGACGTGAAGAAGCGCTCCAGTCCTTTCTGCCTGCCGAACAGGATATCGTGCTGGAGCAGGCGGAAATCGTGCACCAGCGGATCGACCGATTTCTTGCGTGCCCAGTCCTGCTGGGTGTCGCCCTTGTCGCCAATCAGCAGGTAGCGGTCGATCACCCGGTACTTCTCCCGCAGATCGCCGAGGAAGCCGGTGTAATAGGGGTGCTCGAAGCCGGTGGCCGTCAGGATATAATAGGGCAGGAAGGCGGGGCTGACCGGGCCGACGTCCTTTTGCGCGCCGCCGCGGTTCGACCAGATGACGAGCGGGGTCTCATGCTCCCGCGTCATCTGTTCGGGCGTGCCCTTGCGCGAGGCGGTGACGCCGGGCATGAAACCGGTGTTCCTGTAGACGGTGTTGAGGGGCGGGAGGTGATCGCCGAAGGTGACGATAATCGTTTCACGGTCACGTGTAGCGGCCCAGTCCATCAGCATCTTCAGACTGTCGTCCGCCTCTTTCACGCCCTGGGCATAGGTGGCGAGCATCTGGCTGTCGCGGGCGTCGAGACCGCCCTCCACCGTGATGGTGTTGCGGGCATAACGGCCGGCCTCATAGGGGCCGTGGCCCTGTAGCGTTACGGCGAAGAAGAAGAACGGCGCCTTCTGCCTGTCCGCCTCGCGGATGATTTCCCGGGTCAGCGCCTCGTCCGAGACGAATTTTCCGCGCTTTTGAAGCGGCGGCATGGCGTCCGAATCCCGGAAGGTCTCGAAGCCGAGGGCCTCGTAGACGTTCGTGCGGTTCCAGAACCAGCCACGGAAAGGGTGCATCGCCTGCGCGCTATAACCTTCGGCGCGGAAGAAGGTGGCGAGCGAGGGGAGCGGATTGCGGATATATTGCTGATAGGGAATGCTTCCGGTCGGCAGGAACGCATTGGAAAAGCCGGTCAGCGCCTCGAATTCCACATTGGCGGTCAGGCCGCCGAATTCCGGAGAGAAGACGCCGCCGCTCAGGTTCTCGCGCAGAACCGGCATCGGATCGGGCGCAAGCGTCATGCCGTCGAGCCGGGTCGGATCCCACAGCGATTCGCTCATGACGACGATGACGTCGGGTTTGGAACGGTGCGAGGTTCCGGCGGGCAGCAGCTTTGCGGGAATAGCGTCGATGGCGGCGGTCGAATAGCCCGCCGGCGCATGAACATTCGCCATGGGCAGATTGATGGCGAAGGCCATGGTGAAGCCGTTATGGCGGTAGTTTTCGGCCTGGTCCCAGAGGATCGGATAGACTTTCATCCTGTCGCGGACCCAGGAGAAATGGTTGTAGTCCATCACCGAGACGAAGCCGGCGAGAATCGGAAGCGCGATGACGAGCCGCAGCAGCCGTTCCGTACGGGTGAGCGGCCGGAAATGCCGCCAGGCGAAGACCCACAGGAAGACAAGGGCGACGCATGCGACGACGACGCCTAGGCCGAGCGCCAGCGCCGTCCACGGCCGGTCCTCGATGAGGACGGGCAGCAGTTCGACGATCTGCCAGCCGAACAGCAGGTCGGTCGGATAGAGCGGGTCGGTCAGGAACACCTGCTTCTGCTGCGAGACGACGCCCATCAGCAGGACGAGCGGCGAGACGAGCAGAACCGCTTTGTGCTGCCGTCCGATCAGCGCGTCGATGGCGAGATAGAGCAGAAAAAAGACGCCGAGCGTCGTCCAGCCGGGCTGGTTGGGATTGGTCAGGAAGCCGTAGGTCTCGCGTAGCGAGCCGCGGGTGATCCATTCGATGCCGATGACGGTGAGAAGGGAAAGAAGAATGGAGACTGCAAGGGAGCCGAGGACGGCAACGCTGCGGGCGTGGCGCTGGAGAAAGCCTGCTTCACCGCCGTTTTCGAGCGTGATCGTCTCGCTCGTGGCGACTGCCGTCGTCTGGGAAGTCCAAAGGGCCAATGCCGTCTCCGGATCGTTACAAAACTGTCATTTGAATGTCATTGAACTGTCATAAAGGGGGCGTGTTGAACAGGGGATGAACGGTTTTTAAACGCTTCATGCGGCCGATCCGTCATTCGGACCGCATCGCCACGTTCATCGGCTGACGCATTTCCAAAAGCCGCCGCATGCTCTAAGGAGCGTGTTGCCGGCCGCTACGACGGCTTGGCGCCGGCCAAGGATGGAGACGGTCGCGGACATGATTTCAGACGCTGAAAAGACGACGCTGCGCATCGCGGTCGCGCAATTGAACCCGACGGTGGGCGATATCGCCGGCAATCTTGCAAAAGCCCGCGCCGCCCGCGCCGAAGCCGCAGGGCAGGGCGCGGACCTGCTGCTTTTGACGGAACTCTTCCTGTCCGGCTATCCGCCGGAGGATCTGGTGCTGAAGCCGGCTTTCCTCCACGCCTGCCGCGGCGCGCTCGATGCGCTTGCCGCCGACACGTCCGATGGGGGCCCCGGCGTCATCGTGGGCTTTCCCCGCCGGGATGAGACCGGCCGCTACAATTCCGTCGCGGTGCTCGATGGCGGCGAGATCGTCGCCGTGCGGGACAAGGTGGACCTGCCGAACTACGGCGAGTTCGACGAGAAGCGTGTTTTCGACGAAGGCGCGATGCCCGGACCGGTCAACTTCCGTGGCGTGCGCATCGGCATTCCGATCTGCGAGGACCTGTGGGGGGATCTCGGCGTTTGCGAGACGCTGGCGGAAAGCGGTGCGGAAATCCTGCTGTCGCCGAATGGTTCGCCCTATTATCGTGGCAAGGTCGACGTGCGCCATCAGGTCGTGCTGAAGCAGGTGATCGAGACGGGCCTGCCCGTTCTCTACGCCAACCAGCTCGGTGGGCAGGACGAACTGGTGTTCGACGGCGCGAGCTTCGCCTTCAACACCGACAAGACGCTCGCCTTCCAGATGAGCCAGTTCGAGGAGACCGTCGCGCTCACCACCTGGAGGAAACGCGGCGAGGGCTGGGTCTGCGACCGGGGGCCGATGGCGCATATCGCCGAACGGGAGGAGGCCGACTATCGCGCCTGCATGCTCGGCTTCCGCGATTATGTGAACAAGAACGGTTTCCGAAGCGTCGTGATCGGCCTGTCGGGCGGTATCGATTCGGCGATCTGCGCGGCCATCGCGGTGGATGCCCTCGGCGAGGAGCGGGTCCGCTGCGTCATGCTGCCCTATCGCTATACTTCGGAGGAATCGCTCAAGGACGCGGCCGATTGCGCCCGCGCGCTCGGCTGCCGCTATGACATCGTTCCGATCGAGGCGCCGGTCGCCGGCTTCCTGTCCTCGCTGGCGGAACTGTTCGAGGGTACGGAAACGGGCATCACCGAGGAGAACCTGCAAAGCCGCGCGCGCGGCACCATCCTCATGGCGATCTCCAACAAGTTCGGCTCGATGGTGGTGACGACCGGCAACAAGTCGGAGATGTCGGTCGGTTACGCCACGCTTTACGGCGATATGAACGGGGGCTTCAATCCGATCAAGGACCTCTACAAGATGCAGGTCTATGCGCTGTCGCGCTGGCGCAACGCGCATATGCCGCCGGGCGCCCTCGGGCCGACGGGCGAGGTCATTCCGCAAAACATCATCGACAAGGTCCCCTCCGCCGAATTGCGGCCCAACCAGACGGACCAGGATTCGCTGCCGCCCTATCCCGTCCTCGACGATATTCTCGAATGCCTTGTGGAACTGGAGATGAGCACCGAGGACATCGTCGGGCGCGGCCATGACGAGGCGACCGTGCACCGTATCGAGCATCTGCTCTATATCGCCGAATACAAGCGCCGCCAGTCCGCTCCCGGCGTGAAGATCACCAAGAAGAATTTTGGCCGCGATCGCCGTTATCCGATCACCAACCGTTTCCGCGATCGCGGTTGATCCATGCGAAGCTCCGTCGAGATCCATGATATCGCGATCGGCCGGACGCAGGTCGTGTGGCGGACGGAGCGGCTGCTGGAAGCGCCGAATTTTTCACGGGACGGCCGCTTCCTCGTCGTCAACGGCGACGGACTGATCTATCGGCTGCCGATCGATGGCGGCGAGCCGGAGCGGATCGATACGGGTTTCGCCACCCGCTGCAACAACGATCACGGGCTGTCGCCCGACGGCCGCCTGCTGGCGATCACCGACAAGGCCGAGTTCGGCCAGGCGGCGATCTACGTGCTGCCGGTCGAGGGCGGCACGCCGCGTCCGGTGACGCCGAACCGGCCGTCCTACTGGCATGGCTGGTCGCCCGACGGTTCGCAGATCAGCTATTGCGGCATCCGCGACGATGTCTTCGATATCTACACGATCGCCGTCGATGGCGGCGAGGAACGCCGCCTGACCTTCGGCGAGGGCCGCAACGACGGGCCGGACTGGTCGGCGGACGGAGAATGGATCTATTTCAACTCCAGCCGCACCGGCCGCATGCAGATCTGGCGCGTGCGCCCCGACGGCAGCGCCCCGACGCGCATCACCGACAGCCCCTATGGCGACTGGTTCCCGCATCCTTCGCCGGACGGGCGCAACCTTCTTGTGCTGTCCTATGATGGCGACGTTTTCGATCATCCCCGCGACCTCGACGTGCGCTTGCGTCTCATGGACATGAATGGCGGCGACGACCGGGTGCTGTTCACGCTTTTCGGCGGGCAGGGGACGATGAACGTACCGAACTGGTCCCCCGACGGGCGTCGCTTCGCCTATGTGCGCTACGCGCCCGTCCCGCGCTGAAACGGGGTTCGTCGCGGGCCGGTGCGATCAGTTGACGCCGGCGGGATGGCGGAGATCGATGGAGGACGTATCGGCCGGCAGAAAGACCGGACCGACGATGCGGACCTTCCTTGCGTCCGGATCGTAGGCGCGCTCGACAACCGGCGCGGGCGGCGAGGCCGGCATGTCGTCCTGCGCTACGGCTTCCGGCGGCAACGTGCCGCGGACATGCGTGATGGAACTGTGGTTTCCGGCGGGCGCGTCTTCCCCCTTCAGCGCCTTTTCGCGCCGGATCATCTCCCGATGGTAGGCGCCCAGATTGCAGCCGCAGGTATCCGGCCGGGAAAGGTCGCGGGTGCGGTAGGCAAAGGCGTTGGGCAGTTCCGAATAGCGGCGACCCGTGACGCTCGACGTCATCTGTTCGGTTCCCTGCATACCGGTCAGCGGATGATAGAAGAGTTCCGTTTCGGTCTGCGGGCACATCATGGCGCAGACCTGCTGGTCGCGGCGGAAATCGAGCGGGGTCGCGCCCGAGGAGATCGGAAAGAAGCCGCCGTCGCAGGTGCGCACGCAGACGGTGCGCAGGTTGCCGTGGCCGCGCGGCGTGCCGAGCGGGCGCAGACCGAGACGGTCGCCGCCTTCCGGAAGCATGCCGAAGCCCTGGCCGTTCTTTCCCTCGTCGGTGAGCGCGCGGAGGGTCTCGGTGGTCGCCGCCGGCATCACGTCGACCTTTCGTTCGTTGCAGCGGCCGGTTTCCAGCGCGGCGAGAAGCCGGGTGCGCCGGCCGTTGTTCGACTTTCCAGCGGCCAGTTCGCGCCGCTTGCTGTCGAGGACCTGGAGGTTGCGCTGCATCCGGTCGGCGGCGTCGGCCAGCGTGCCGCAGGCCGCTGCGTTGCGGCCGCCGAAGACGACGATGCTGCCGCCGCTGCAACCAAGCCGGCGCATCTGGTCCTTCGCCTTGCGCAGCTGGATATTCTGACGGGCGATGGCGCTGGCATATTTGCGCGCGCCCTTCGTATCGGCGACGACACGAGGCAGGTTGGCGAGTTCGGTCCGGAGGCGGTCGCAACGGTCGGCCATCGCCGCATCGCCCCACAACAGCAGCGGCAGGCAGGAAAGACCGGCGATGACGAGGCGGGCTGCCGCTCTCACGTTACGAACCCCGATGGCAGGACTGGATGATCCCCGCATGATAGGCCCGGCAACGCGCAAAGCAACATTCTCCCGCATTCGTGATTAACGTTTGCGGGAGAACGAATGGATCAGGCCGTCGGGTTGGAAGCCTCGACGACGGCGAGCGCGGCCATGTTGACGACACCGCGCGACGTGACGGACGGCGACAGGATATGGGCGGGCATGGCGGCCCCGAGCAGGATCGGCCCGACATGCAGGCCGTCCGTCATGCTCTTGACCACGCCGAGCGTGATATTGGCCGCATCGAGGTTCGGGAAGACCAGCAGATTGGCCTCGCCCGTCAGCGTCGTGTGCGGCATGACGCGCTGGCGCAGCACTTCGGAGATCGCCGAATCGCCATGCATCTCGCCGTCCGCCTCCAGATCCGGCGCCGCCTCGCGCACCAGTTCCATCGCCCGGCGCATCTTGAAGGCGCTGACGGAATCACGGGAGCCGAAATTCGAATGCGAGACGAGGGCGGCGCGCGGGGTGATGCCGAAGCGACGGATCTCGCGGGCCGCCATCACCGTCATCTGCGCGACCTCCTCGGCCGTCGGGTCGAATTTGACATAGGTGTCGGTGAAGAAGGTGGCGCCGCGCTGCGAGATCAGCAGGCTCAGCGCCGAGAAATCGAGCACGCCCTCGCGCTTGCCGATGATCTGGCGCACATCGCGCAGATGTTTGGCGTAATGGCCCTCGACGCCGCAGATCAGCGCATCGGCCTCGCCGCGCCGGACGGAGAGCGCGCCGATGACGGTCTGGTTGGTGCGCACCACGGTGCGGGCGGCCTCGGGGGTGACGCCCTGGCGTCCGACGATGCGGAAATAGTCGTCCACATAGTCGCGGTAGCGGGGGTCGCCCTCGGGGTTCACGACCTCGAAATCCGTCTCGGGACGGATGCGCAGGCCATAGCGCTTCAGCCGGGTCTCGATGATCTGCGGCCGCCCGACGAGGATCGGCCGGGCGATGTCCTCCTCCAGCAGGACCTGCGCGGCGCGCAGCACCCGCTCGTCCTCGCCTTCCGCGAAGATCACGCGGTTGCGCGTGGCCTTCCTGGCGGCGACGAAGATCGGCTTCATCAGGAAGCCGGAGCGCCAGACGAAACGGTTCAACTGGTCGAGATAGGCGTCGAAATCGGCGATCGGCCGCGTGGCGACGCCGCTTTCGGCCGCCGCGCGGGCCACCGCCGGCGCGATGCGCAGGATCAGCCGCTGGTCGAAGGGCGAGGGGATTAGATAGTTCGCGCCGAAACTCGGGGTATCGCCGCTATAGGCGCGGGCGGCGACGTCGGAAACCTCCTCGCGGGCGAGCGCGGCGATCGCCTGGACCGCCGCCATCTTCATCTCCTCGTTGATCGTGCGGGCGCCGCAATCGAGCGCGCCGCGGAAGATATGGGGGAAGCACAGGACGTTGTTGACCTGATTCGGAAAATCCGAACGGCCGGTGCAGATCATGGCGTCCGGCCGGACGCTGCGGGCCAGTTCCGGCATGATCTCGGGGGTCGGATTGGCAAGCGCCAGGATAAGCGGATTGTCCGCCATGCGCTGCAACAGCTCCGGCTTGAGCACGCCGGCCGCCGACACGCCGAGGAAGACATCGGCCCCGTCGATGGTCTCGGAAAGCCGGCGCTTGTCGCTTGCCTGCGCATAGACGGCCTTCCATTCGTCCATCAGTTCTTCACGGCCCTGATAGACCAGACCCTCGATGTCGTGGACCCAGATATTGCCGATCTTCGCACCCAGCGAAACGAGCAGGTTGAGACAGGCGATGGCCGCCGCGCCGGCGCCGGAGGTGACGATCTTCGCCTCGGAAAGGGACTTTCCGGCCAGCCCCAGCCCGTTGAGGACCGCGGCCGCCACGATGATCGCGGTGCCGTGCTGATCGTCGTGGAAGACGGGAATGTCCATCGTCTCGCGCAGGCGGCGTTCCACCTCGAAACATTCCGGCGCCTTGATGTCTTCCAGGTTGATGCCGCCGAAGGTGGGTTCCAGCGCCGATATCACCTCGACCATCTCGTCGACCGTGGGGGCGTCGATCTCGATGTCGAAGACGTCGATGCCGGCAAACTTCTTGAAGAGCACCGCCTTGCCCTCCATCACCGGCTTGGAGGCGAGCGGGCCGATATTGCCGAGGCCGAGGACGGCCGTGCCGTTGGAGATGACGGCGACGAGATTGGCGCGGGCGGTGTAATCGGCGGCCGCGTTCGGATCGTCGCGAATCGCCAGGCATGGGGCCGCGACCCCCGGAGAATAGGCGAGCGCCAGGTCACGCTGGTTGCCGAGCGGCTTGGTCGGGTTGATTTCCAGCTTGCCGGGGCGTGGATGGCGATGGAAGAACAAGGCCTGCTGGTCGATATCCCCGCTGGTGGGAACCGGATTTCCCCTGGATTTGTCGCCCGTACTCATCGTCTCCTGCCACCTTTCATGATCATCGGCTCTTCCTCGCATGGAAGCGTCCCTACGTGAAGCCGCCCAAGGTTAAATCCGCAAATGGCCGCTCTTGCAACGGCCGTGCCGCCGATGTCGGCGGGCCGGTTGTCATCTTCCTGAAACAGGACTCTGCTTTTCAGGCCGCAAGGCCGCCTTTGCCGGCGGCGGAAGCCCGAGGGAGATGCCCGATCATGACCGTGACCCCCGTCGTTCCCGATGTCCGCCACTTCCGCACGCTGTTCATCTCGGACGTGCATCTGGGATCAAGGGCGGCGCGGGCGGATTTCCTCATCGATTTCCTGCGTCATCACGAGGCCGAGACCATCGTGCTCGTCGGCGACATCGTCGACGGCTGGCGACTGAAGCGGAACTGGTACTGGCCGCAGGTCTGCAACGATGTGACCCAGAAGCTGCTGCGCAAGGCGCGCAAGGGCACGCGGATCATCTATATCCCCGGCAATCACGACGAATTCCTGCGCGATTTTCCCGGCGTGCATTTCGGCGGCGTCGAGGTCGCGCAGAGGATCATCCACGAGGCGGCCGACGGGCGGCGCTATCTGGTGCTGCATGGCGACGAATTCGACGTGGTGGTGCGTCATGCCCGGGTGCTCGCCTATCTCGGCGACTGGGCCTATGATCTGGCGATCGGCCTCAATATCGCCTTTGCGGCGGTGCGCCGCCGGCTCGGGCTGCCTTACTGGTCCTTTTCCTGCTGGGCCAAGCAGCAGGTGAAGACGGCGGTCAATTTCATCGGGGCGTTCCAGCAGGCCGTGGCCGATGAGGCGCGCCGCCACGAGGCGGACGGCGTCATCTGCGGTCATATCCACCACGCCGTCATCGCGGACATCGACGGCATCCGCTATATCAACACCGGCGACTGGGTGGAGAGCTGCACGGCGATTGCCGAGCACCAGGACGGACGGATGGAACTGATCACCTGGCAGAAGGCGACCGAGAGGCCGGAGGATATCGACGGCGAAACGAAGGCGCTGACGTCCATCCTGCGCGCCAAAGCTGCCTGACCGGAACCGCCAGACGTCAAAAATTGCGGGACGACGGGGCTTTCATCGGTTCGTTCGGTGACAGAGCGCCGGCAAGCCGGTATGAGAGACCTCAGGTTTTATCCGCAGCCGGGAAGATGCAGAAGATTTGAGCGCCGCAGCCCAGAGCCAGGCCGACATCGCGAGCGAGACGCTGCCGGACGGCGCGGGAGAGGTATGGCGCCTTTCCGGCGACTGGACCAATGCGACCGCCATCGCCATCCGCAAGCGGCTGGCCGATACGGCCGCAAACGGCGGCAGGCTGGAAATCGACCTCAGCGGCGTCCGCGCCATGGATACGGCCGGGGCATGGCTGTTGCGTCGCGCCATCGGGAAGCGGCGCGAAGGCGGCGGCGAGGTGCATCTCACGCCGGGCGATAACGGTCGCTACGCTGACCTTATCGCGGCGCTGCCGGAGCGGCTTTCGGAACCGAAGGCGGACCGGCCGGCCTATGATACGCGCTTCCAGCAGCTGTTTTCGCCACTCGGCGAGTTGATGATGGCGATCTGGGACGATGTCGTGGCGGCGATGTTCATCCTCGGCTCCGCCGTGCGCGGCGCACAGCTCAAGCTCGGCCGTCAGAGCGCTGTTTCACCGGCGGCCATCGTGCATCAGATCGACCGCATGGGCGTGCGCGCCGTTCCCATCATCACGCTGATGTCCTTCCTGATCGGCGCGATCATCGCACAGCAGGGCGCATTCCAGCTGCGCTATTTCGGGGCCGAGGTCTTCGTCGTCGATCTCGTCGGCATCCTCCAGTTGCGCGAGATCGGCGTGCTGTTGACGGCCATCATGATCGCCGGACGCTCCGGCAGCGCCATCACCGCCGAAATCGGCTCGATGAAGATGCGCGAGGAGGTGGACGCGTTGAAGGTGATGGGGCTCAGCCCCGTCGGCGTTCTTGTCTTCCCGCGCCTTGTCGCGCTGACGGTGGCGCTGCCGCTTCTCACCATCATCGCCAATTTCGCGGCGCTGTTCGGCGCGGCCGTGGTCGCCTGGTCCTATTCGGGGATCACCTTCGAAACGTTCCTGTCGCGCCTGCGCGAGGCGGTCGATCTGTCCACGGTGCTCGCCGGCATGATCAAGGCGCCGTTCATGGCGCTGATCATCGGCATCGTCGCCTCGGTGGAGGGGCTGAAGGTGGGCGGCAGCGCCGAATCGCTCGGCCGCCGGGTGACCGCATCCGTGGTGAAATCGATCTTCGTCGTCATCCTCATGGACGGGCTCTTCGCCATGTTCTATGCCGCGATCAATTTCTAGGGGAGGCGGTATGGAGGCGAGCGGGACGCAACAGGACGAGGTGATGCTGTCGGTCAAGGACCTGACGGTCGGGTTCGGCAGCAACATCGTGCTCGACAAGCTCAACCTCGATATCTATCGCGGCGAGATCCTCGGCTTCGTCGGAGCGTCCGGCACCGGGAAATCCGTGCTGATGCGCACCGTGCTGCGGCTTTTGCCCCGCCGCGGCGGCACGATCCGCATCTTCGGCATCGACTTCGACAAGGCGAGCGAGGAAGAGCGGCTGCGTCTCGATATGAAGCTCGGGGTGCTGTTCCAGCACGGGGCGCTGTTTTCCGCCCTGACGGTGCGCGAGAATATCCAGGTGCCGATGCGCGAATATCTCGACCTGCCGCAAGACCTGATGGACGAACTGGCGCGGCTGAAGATCGAACTGGTGGGGCTTGCGCCGGAGGCGGCGGACAAGTTTCCTTCCGAGCTTTCGGGCGGCATGATCAAGCGGGCGGCGCTGGCGCGTGCGCTGGCGCTCGACCCGGCGCTGGTGTTCCTCGACGAGCCGACGTCCGGCCTCGATCCCATCGGCGCGGCGGAGTTCGACGACCTGATCGCCAAACTGCGCGACACCCTGGGATTGACCGTGTATATGGTGACACACGATCTCGACAGCCTGTTTTCGGTCTGTGACCGCATCGCGGTTCTCGGACGGAAGCAGGTTCTGGTCGAGGGAACGATCGAGGACATGCTGGCCTGTGACGATGCCTGGGTGCAGTCCTATTTCCAGGGCAAGCGCGCCCGCTCCATCGTGCGCGACGCCCGAGATGCGTCCTTGCCGGCCTCAAGGCCGCTGACGGATGAAAACGCGGGATAGCCGGAACCATGGAAACCAAAGCCAACTACGCCCTCGTCGGTTTTTTTACCGTCCTCGTCATCGCCGCCGCTTTCGGCTTCGTCTACTGGATGTCGCAATACGGCCGGGGCGGTGAAATGGCCTCTCTGGCGATCCGCATCCCCGGCTCCGCCAACGGCCTCAGCATCGGCTCGCCCGTGCGGTTCAACGGCATTCCGGTGGGTTCGGTGCGCAGTCTGGCGATCGATCCGAACGACCCGCGCTTTTCGGTGGCGTTGACCGAGGTCTCGACGACCGCGCCGGTCAAGAGCTCGACCACCGCCGTTCTTGAAGTTCAGGGGCTGACCGGGGCCGCCTATGTCGAGCTCAGCGGCGGCAACGCCTCCGATCCCAATATCCTGCAACAGGCCATCGAAACGGAGACGACGGCGGTTCTGGAAGCCCAGCAATCCGGCGTCACCAATATCCTTGCGACGGCCGACCGGATCCTGCGCAAGGCGGACGACGCCATTTCCGATCTCCAGGGCTTCGTCAAGGACGCGCGCCAGCCGCTCACCAATACGATCCGCAATGCCGAGAACTTCTCCGGCGCGCTGACCCGCAACGCCGCCAATATCGATGCCTTCCTGAAGAGCGTCGGCGGCCTTTCGGATACGTTCAACGGCCTGTCCGGCCGGCTCGACAGCACGCTTTCCGCCGTCGAGACGCTGATCAGGTCGGTCGATGCGAAGAAAGTCGATCACGTCGTCTCCAATGTCGAGAAGGTGACGAGCGATCTTGCGGATGCGTCAGGAGAGGTCCGGGAAACGATCGAGGGCATTCGCCGCACCGCGGCGACCTTCGACACCTTCGGCAAGAGCGCCAGCGCCACGCTCGACCGGTTCGATACGCTGATCGCCGCCGTCGATACGCAGAAGGTGAGCGGCGCCGTCGACAATATCTCGGTCGCCAGCGCGGACGCCCGCAAGGCGATCGCCTCCGTCACCGGTGTCGCCAACCGGATCGGCGCGCGGGAGGAGGATATCGACGCCATCATCTCCGACACGCAGCAGATGACCAACAAGCTCAATGCCGCGTCGAGCCGCGTCGACGGCATTCTCGCCAAGCTGGACGGCTTCCTCGGCGAGGGCGATTCCGAATCGCTGTTTGCCGAGGCGAAGGCGACGCTCCAGTCGATCAAGCAGGCGGCCGACACGCTGAATGCCCGAATCGGTCCGATCGCCGAAAATCTCCAGCGCTTTTCCGGCAGCGGACTGCGCGATGTCGAATCGCTCGTTTCCGATACCCGCCGCACCATCCAGAATCTCGATAGCGCGATCTCGGGGTTCGAACGCAACCCGCAACGCCTGATTTTCGGGGGCGAGACGGTGAAGCAGTATGACGGACGGACACGGCGGTGAGCGGAACCGGCGGGCGCCCGTCCGCATTCATCCGCGCGGGGCTTGGCGATTGGTTGAAATTGTCCTAACCCTTCATGGTTGCCGGGAGCGGAATGCAGCGGCGACTGCCACACAGGATTGCAACGGGTTCGAGAAAACATGACGGCATCGGTGAGGCAGTGGTGGCGGAACAACGCGATGTCGCGTCCGGCTGTCATGGCCGCCCTCGTGGCGGCGCTGGCGGGTTGCGCCGGCGGGCAGGCGCGTAACGACACGTTCGGGCTTTCCGGCGTGGGCGAGATTTCCGGGCCTTCGGCGCGGAACCGGCAGATTCTCGTGCCGCAGCCTTCCGCATTGAAGGCGCTCGACAGCGAGCAGATCGTCATCCGGCCGACGGCCGCGGAAATCCAGTATCTCGCCAGTTCGCAATGGAGCGACAGCCTGACGAAGATGGTTCAGGCGAAGCTCGTGCAGGCCTTTGAAAACAGCGGCCGGCTCGGCGGCGTCGGCAAGCCGGGCGAGGGGCTCGCCATCGACTATCAGGTGGTGACGGACATCCGGGCCTTCGAGGTGCGGATGGGCGGTCCGGCCACGGCAATCGTGGAGATTTCGGCCAAGCTGCTCAATGACCGCAACGGAACCGTCAGGGCGCAGAAGGTGTTTCGCGCCACCGCGCCCGTGCGGGGTTCCGGCAATGCGGCCTTCGTGAAAGGGCTCGATACCGCGTTTCAGGCGGTGGTCGCCGATATCGTCGGCTGGACGCTGGCGTCGATCTGATCGATCCGGCCTTCGCGGCAAACGGAAAGGGGCGCGCCGCCCAGGAGCATTTCCGGACGCAAAACCGCTTCATGCTTTTGCTGGAAATGCTCCTGGGCGGCGCGCCCCTTTTGCGTCAGGCGTCGTCCTGGGCGCCCTGGATGGCGGATACCTTCCAGTCGCCGCCGTTACGCCGCAGGAAGGTCCAGGCTTCCACCGATTCCGTAAGCCTGTCTGGATCGCCGGAGACGAGTGCGCCGGAGGTCCGGTCGCGCATCACATCGATGCTTTCGTAACGCATGGCGACGGTGGCGTATTCGTCGTCGCCTTCGCGCCAGGCTTCGGCGACGTCACCCTGGACGAGGTGGATGTCGCGCACTTCGTTGCGCAGGCCCTGCGTGGCGTTGTCGCCGATTTCCTCGGCGAGATAGGACATGGCTTCCGGTGTCGTGAGCTGGCGCAGCAGGCGGAAGTCTTCGCTCGCATAGGCGGCCTGGACCTCCTTCAGCATCGTCTCGAAACGGTCGAGATCCTCCGGGCCGATGCCGATCTCGTCGCCGGACGCGGCTGCCGGGGCCGGCGTCTGGCGGTTGCCGCCGATGCGCGGGATTTCAAAGCCTGGAGCGTTGCCGCCGGCGGCTGTACGCGCATGGGCGCTTCCGGCATAGGCGGGGGTGTTCTGCCGGGCAAACAGGCGGCGAAGCGCGATGAACAGGCCGGCGACGAGCAGCAGCTGCACGATTAGCCCGAGGAAGCCGAGACCGCCGCCAAGGCCGTGTCCGAGCAGCATGCCGACGAGACCGCCGAGCATGAGGCCGCCGAGAAGCGATCCGCCCAGGCCGCCAAGCAAGCCGGAGCGCTGGGTGGCGCCGGCGGCGTTGCGGCCCGCGGCGGGCTGTGCTGCTTGCTGGCCGGGTTGCTGGCGCGTCATGGTCCGGTCGATCGGCTGTGCCGGCGTCGGCGCCGTGCGCGTCGTCGACGGTGTCGAGAATGTGCGGCTGCCGCGACTGCCGAAACCGCCGCCGCCCCGGCGGGCTTCCGCCACGTCCACCGTCGTCACGATCACCATGAGCGCCACCGAGAGCATGGCCAGCACGCGCCCAAAGCCTTGTATGAAAATCATTTCCGCCCCTTTGTTACCCGGTTTTCCGATAGGTCCCCGGCATATAGAGAATACCGCCGCGAATTATAAGGGCGGCCGGTGAAATATGCGCGGCTGGTTTGCCAGCTTGGCCGGGCAGGAGGCGAGCGAGCGGCCCCATGAACGGAAACGGCCGCCCGGAGGCGGCCGTCGATCATCGTTTTTCAAGCGCTTCCCGGGAGCCGTTCCGGGATTGTTTTAATTGAAGCGCCCCGCGGCATGGGCGAGCATCGTGTAGACCTTGCCCGTATCGGATGTGAGATAGGTCTGCGTCATCGTCTTGTCGCGATCGTTGCGGGCGACATCGGCGAGCAGCTTCTCGAAGTCCGAGATATAGCGGTCGACGGCGGTGCGGAATTCCGGCTCGCGTTCGTATTTGCGCTTGATCTCGTCGAAGGTCTGCTGGCCCTTCAGCGTGTAGAGACGACGGGTGAAGACGTCGCGCTCGCCGCGCTGGTAGCGTCGCCAGAGATCGACGGAGGCATCGTGATCGATGGCGCGGGCGATGTCGACCGACAGCGAGTTCAGCGATTCCACCACATGGCGCGGGTTGCGGTTGTCGGCCGGGCGGGCCGGCTGGGCCTCGGTGCGCGGCTGGCCGAACTGGCCTTCCTCGCGCGAAGCATTGCGCAACAGGTCGCGCATCCAGCCGCCTTCGCCGGACGGCCGGGTTTCCGGCTCTGCGGACGGGGGCTGTACGCGCTGCTGCGGCACCGCCGCGGCTGCGCGCTCGAGCCCCAGGCTGCCGCGCAGCGGCGGGCTGTCCTCACGGCGCGGCTGCGGCCGGGCTTCCGGGGCGGGCTCGCGATTGACGGCCGGCGGTTGCGGAGCAGGGGCGGGGGCCGCGGCCGGGATCGGGCGCGAGACTTCCAGGGCGGAGGAGGATTTCCCGATGATGTCGGACAGGTCCTGCAAGGCCTTGATCTGCTCGCTGACGGCGCGGCGCATCTGGGCGGCGTTTTCCTTGGCTTCCTCGGGCAGGTCGAACGCCCCCCGCTTCAGCTCTCCGCGCGTCTCGTCGAGTTCGCGGCGGATATCGGAGGCGGCACGGCGGATCTCCTCGGTCGCGCCGGAGAATTTTCCGACGGCTTCCTCGACCGCCAGCCGCATCGCGTCGCGCATCTGGCTGGTGGCGGCCTCCGACTTCTTGCCGGACTCGTCGATCAGGCGATTGACGTCGGAGAGCGAGGCGCCGACGCTGCCGCGCAGGCGGTCTGCGACATCCCTGGTGCGCTCCTCGGCGCGCAGGAAAGCGCCCTCGACGGACTGTCCCGCTTCCTCGCCTGCCTTGACGAGCGCTTCGCGCAGCGTGCTGGCGGCGGCTTCGGCGCGCTTCTCGGTCTCGCCGAGAATATGGCCGACCTGGGTGAAGGTGTTCTGGATGCCGCCGCGCAGGTTGCCGGCGATCTGGCCGGAACGCTCCTCGGCGCGGGTAAAGACGCCTTCCACCATGCCTTCGAGGCCGCGCATGGTGTTCTCGATTTCCTCCGAACGCTGCACCAGGCCGACGGACAGGGTCCGCAGGGCGTCCTGGCGTTCCTCGAGCGTGGAGACCAGGTTCGACTGGGCGGCGGCCAGCAGGTCCGAGGCCTGCGAGAGGATCTTGGAGTGATCCTCGAAACGGCCGACGATGCCGCCGATCTGCGACAGGGTGCCGGTGGAGATATCGGTGAGACGGTCGACCTTGCCTTCCAGCAGCCGCGACGAGGTCGAGACCATGTCGGCGGCGCGTTCGGCAGAGGCGGAGAAGCGTTCGGAACCGGCGGTCAGGGTCTGGTCGACGGCCGACAGCGTCTCGCTTGCCTCGCTCACGAGGCCGGCGATGGCGCCATTGCTCTGGGAGAGGCGGGAGATGAGGCTGAGGACATTGGCCTGCAAGCCGTTCTCGATATCGCGCATCGCGCCGGCGGCCTCCTCGGTGCGGCTGCTGATCGCTGCGAGCGTATCGGAGGTGCGGGCGGTGATCGCCTCGATCAGCGCCGTATTCTCGTTGCGCAGGCGCTCCGCGCCTTCACGGGCCGCACTGGCGAGATTGTCGGCGGCTTCGCGGCCGGTCGCGGCATAGCGTTCGACGACCGGGCGTGCTTCCTCATCGATGAGACGGGAGAGTTCCTCGGTGCGGCTGGCCAGCATCGAGTTCAGTTCGCGGGTGCGATCGTCGAGCGTCGTGCGGATGGACGCGCCGCGCGCCTCCAGCGCTTTCTCGACGTCGCTCAGGCCGGTGCGGATCGCCTCCGCCTGGCCTTCCAGCTTGCCTTCCGTCTCGGCGAAGCGGGCGACGGCGGCGGCGGTGGTTTCGTCCACCGTGCGGGCGAAAGCCTCGTTGCGCGCCGTCAGGTTGCCGGCGAATTCCTCGCCGGTGCGGGCCATGGTCTCGGCCGCACGCTGGGCTTCCGTTCCCATTTCCTGGGCCGCGCGCGAGACGGCGCCGCGCAGGGAGTTGCTGAGATTGGTGAATTCCTCGCCGGTGCGGGCAAGCGACTGGGCGGAGCGAAGGGCCTCGGCGTCGAGATCCTGTGCTGCCTGGGAAACCGCTACGCGCAGCGTCTGGGCAAGGCCGGCGGCCTTGCCGTCGATGGTGGCATTGACGTTTTCGAGGCCGATCGTCAGGGCGCGATCCATCGTGCCGAGGCGTTCGTCGATGCGGCCGGTATGCTCGTCCATGGAGGTGGCGATGCGCTGGACGGCGTCGCCGGTAGCGCGCTCCAGATCGCCGATGCGGCCGGTCAGCACGCTATCGACCCGGTCGCCGGCCTCGGCCGCGACGCGCTCTATGTCGCCGACCCGGTTTGCAAGCGTGCTCTCGATCCGTCCGGCGATCTCGTCGCCCGCCTTCTCGATGGCGTCGACACGGCCGTCTAGTGCGCCGTCGATCCGCCGGCTCGCTTCGTCGGTGACCCGTTCGATATCGCCGACGCGGCCGGTGAGGACGTCGTCGATGCGGCCGGCGACATCGTTTCCGGCCCGTGCGATTGCTTCGGCATGACTGGAAAGCGATGTCTCGATGCGTTCGGAAGCGGCCGCGCTGACGCGTTCGATATCCGTGACGCGGCCGGCAAGCGCTGCGGCGATGCGGGCTGTCGTCTCGTCGCCGATACGGTCGACTTCGGAAAGCGGACGGGACATGGCGTCGGAAATGCGCAGCGACACGTCGCTGCCGACCTGGTCGAGATCGGCGAGGCGTTCCGCCAGCGTATCGGAGATGCGTGCGGCAGCGGTGTCGACGATGCCGGACACGGTGTCGACACTGCTTCCGACGCGGGCTTCGAGCTTGCCGATGTGCTCGTCGAGCTGGCCGCCGACGCTGTCGAAGCGGCCGGAGACGCCGTCGAGGGTCTGGTTCATGCGCTCGCCGAAGGCGTCGGCGGCGGCGGCGATCTGCCGCGAGGTTTCATCCAGGCGGCCGGCGACGGCGCCGGCGCTGTCGCGGACGCGCTGGTCGAGCGAGGCGGCGCTGCCGTCGATGGCGCGGCGAAGGGCTTCCTCGTGCTGTTCGAGCGACAGTTCCAGCATGCCGGCGCTGGTGGCGATCGACGTGCCGATGCTGGTGGCCTGATCGTTCAGCGTTTCGGCGAGCTGTTCGCGGCCGGTGGCGATCGTCGTGCGAATGACGTCGATGCGCTCGTCGAGCGTGGTCCGGATCTGCTCGTGGGTGGAAACCAGCGAGCCGGCAAGCTCCGCCGCACGGCCGGACAGCGTTTCGGCGATATCGGCGGCGCGGCCGGAGAAGGCATCGGCGAATTCGGTTGCCTGACCTTGCAGGACACCGCCAAGCTCGCGGCTGCCTTCCGTTAGGGCCGTTTCGACGCGGTCGGCTGCGGCGCTGATGACGCCGTGCAGCGCACCCGTGCTTTCGGTGAGCGTGCCGGCCAGCGTCGTGGTGCGGGCGGTCACCAGATCGTCGATCTGGCGGGCGGCGTCGGAGGCGGCTGTCTCCATGCGTTGGGCGGCGGCGCCGACGGTCTGTTCGAGCTGGCCGCCGGTGCGGTCGAGCATGCCCGAAAGGGCGGCGCTGCGCTCGGCAAGCGCGGCGTCGATGCGATCGTGTCCGGCGGCGATGCTGTCGGCTATCGCCGAGCCGTGTGTTTGAAGCGTTTCGGTCAGGCGGCGTTCGCTTCCCGCTACGATGTCGGCCAGCGCGTCGGCGCGGGCGGCAAAGCCCGATTCGATGCGGTTCTGCACCTCGGCGAGACCGCCGAGAAGGGCGGTGGATTTTTCCGAAAGCACCGAACCGATACGCGCATGCGCCCCGGAGACGGCGTTGCCGATAGCTTCGGCATGGCCGGAAACCGAGCTTTCGAAGACCTCCTGGCTGGTGCCGAGTGTGGTGGCCAGCGCGAGCGACTGGTCGGTCAGCGTCGTGCCGAGATGGTCGATGCTGGAGGCCAGGATGCCTTCGATGGATTCGCTTCCGCTCGCCACGGTCTCATTGATGCGGGCGAGGCTTTCCATCAGCTTGGAGTCGAGAGAGCCGGCACGGCGGTCGAAGGCCTGGGTGAATTCCTCGACCCGCTGGTCGAAGGCGCCGGCGATCTGGCCGACGGTCGCCTGCATGCGCTCGTCGAAGAAGCCGGTGCGCAGATCGAGATCCATGATCGTGTCGTCGGCGGCGTTCTTCAGGCTCTGGCGGAACTGCGCGCCCTTTTCGTCGAGAGCGGCGTTCATGGACTGGATGACGGTATCGAGCCCGTCGGTGACGGCGTGCTGGCCGACGGAGAGGCTCTCACTGATCTCGCGGGTGCGGGCGATCAGCGTCTCGTTGAGCTGGCGGGCGCGCTCGTTCAGCGCGGCGTTGAGCTTTTCCGTATTGGCGTCGAGCGTGGAGGCGCGCGTTTCGAATTGCTGCAACAGAGCCTGGCCCCGGGTGTCCAGCGTGCCGGCGAGCTGTTCGAGACGGTTGTCGAATTCGTTGGCGAGCGCCAGGCCGGAGGAACTCAGGGTGGACAGCAGGCTGTCGGTGCGGGCCGAAAGCATGTCGCCGATCGATTGCGACGCGGCGTCGGATTTCTCCATCAGCATGGCGGCGCGGGTGTCGAGGAGCGAGGCGAAGGCCTCGCCGGAGGTGGCGAGACGACCGGCGATGTCTTCGCCGGCGGTCGCCAGTTCTTCCTTCAACTGCTCATGCGCGCCGGAAATGGACGAGCGGATGCGTTCCGCGTGGCTGACGATCGCCTCGCGCTCGTTGCCAAGCTCCTGCACCAGCGTGCGCACGCGCATCTCGTTGTCGGCATAGCTGCGTTCGAGGGCGTTGACCTCGGAATGGACCAGGGTTTCGAGTTCGGTCGCCCGGGCGATCGTGCGCTCGATACCCTCGTTCATCGCCGAGACCTCGCGGCGGACAGCCTGACCGACGGACATGATGCGGTCGGTCGCCACGGTTTCCGGTTCGGAGAGGCGCAGGGCCACCTCCGCCATGGACCGTGCGGCGCTGCGCAATTCGTGGGCGCGCGAGATCATTGTCGCGAAGGCGAAGAACAGGAGGACCGGCATGAGGATCGCCACGGCGAGCCCGACCACGCCGGGCAGCGCGACGATCTCTCCAATGGAGCGGATTTGCCAGATCTGGGGTGCGTAGAGAAGATTGGCGACGCCGAGGCCGCCGATGATCCAGAGCGTGGAGACCAGCGTCGCCATGCGCAGCGGTCCGCGGCCGGAGCGCACGTCCAGCGACTTGAGGATGGCGGCCGGAGACTTGCGCGAGCCGTCATTGGCCGGCGCGAAAACCGGGGCGCGGGGAGCCGGATCGGGACCGCGCGGCGGTGCTTCGGCGGTGCTTTCCGCCGGCGTGTTCGGACTGCGGCTTGCGGGTTCAGACATACGAGCCTCCGACGCGTCCTTCTTCGCGGGCGTCTCTGGCGCAAAATCGTCGAAGTCGATTCTCAGGGCCTCTTCAAGGGCCTGAAAGGCCTTGTCGTCGATCGACTCGGTGGACTTGTTCGTCGCCATGCGGATACGCCTCGTTACCATGTCCGAATTCGCTTCCCACACGTCCCGCCGCTGCTCAGGCATGTGCGAACCGGTTCGGATGGCGGCCCGGTCTTGCCGTAAACCCTCATGGTCGTACGGCGTCCGGTCCCCCTTCATTCCAAACTTGCTCGATAAACCGAAACCGGGGATGGAAGTATCTCCGAAAGCGGCTTATCCACCGGGACTTTCCCGACCGTATCGTAGTGACACATTCCCCGGTATCACACAATTCGTTGCGATCTCCCTTCCCGCGAAACTTAACGGAAGGTTAATGCGGGCGCGGCTGTATCATTCTGGATTAACTGCAAAAACGGCAATTTTGGCGCCGTTAACCATAGTTTGCGATTCCCGCCTTCACACTGCCGTCTTTTAGGGGAATAGCCGCATTGCGCAGGCCAGACTGGTCTTACGTGCGGACGGGCTCCGGCCCCGGAAAACGCCGGCGGACAGAGTGGGCATGCGCCACAACGGCACAGCAAGGAGACCTGGCAATGGCGGCACTGAGTATTGCGTTCGACGCGCCGGACAACGGCGGCGGCAGCGGGCAATTTTCCGAAAGGCCGATCGATTTCGAGCATATCGCCCGCCAGACGCTGGGTGACAAGGCGCTGGAACTGGAAGTGTTGCAGCTTTTTGCGCGTCAGGCGCGCGCCAGCATGAAGGAACTTTCCGGATCCTCCGGCGCGGCGCGGGCGGCGGCGGCCCATCGGCTCAAGGGATCCGCGCAGGCGGTCGGCGCAGGCCGGGTCAGCCAGGCCGCACAGGCGCTTGAAGACCAGCCCGACGATGCCGGCACGCTTTCGGCGACCGCCGCCGCGGTGATCGAGGCGGAAAACTTCATTCTCAAGCTCTGCCGCTGAGGGCCGTCCCGCCGAAGCACCGGCGCATGCGAGATGGCGGAAGGCGCGGACGGACCGACCGTCGCGCCGGCGCTTCCTCATGTTGACTGCGGCGGGTTTTTCGTGGAAGTAACCCCGAAATACCGGTGATCCGGCCTTTCGGGGCCGCCGCCGGCTCTCTCCACACGGCCCGGCACGGGCATCCACAGGATCCGGAACCAGACATGAGCAAACTCATCATTGTCGCCTTCGATGGCGCGCGCCACGAACTGGATGTCGCCCCCGGCACCACGGTCATGGAGAATGCCGTCCGCAATTCCGTGCCCGGCATCGAGGCGGAATGCGGCGGCGCCTGCGCCTGTGCGACCTGTCACGTCTATGTCGACGATGCCTGGACCGAGGTGGTCGGGCCGCCGGCGGCAATGGAAGAAGACATGCTGGATTTTGCCTATGAGGTTCGCCCGACCTCGCGCCTTTCCTGTCAGATCAAGATGTCGGATGCGCTGGACGGGCTCGTGGTTCACGTTCCCGAGCGTCAGGCCTGACGTCACCGCGCCGACAGGAGTTTTCATGGCCGGGCTTGCCGATGCGGATGTGGTTCTGATCGGGGCCGGTCCCGTCGCGCTGTTTTCCGTATTCCAGCTCGGTCTCTACGGGCTGACGTGCCATCTCGTCGACAGTCTCGACCGGGCGGGCGGCCAGTGCATCGCGCTTTATCCCGACAAGCCGATCCACGACGTTCCCGGCTTTCCCGCCATCGACGGCGAGGAACTGACGGCGCGGCTGATGACGCAGATCGCACCTTTTTCTCCGACCTTCTCCTTCGGCCGGACCGTCTCCGGGTTTGCGGCGGAAGAGGACGGGCGCTTGCGCGTCTTGCTGGACGGCGCGGAGAGCCTGTCGGCGCGGACCGTCGTCCTTGCAACGGGGCTTGGCGCCTTTCATCGGGAGGACGGCGAGGCGTGTCTCCGGCCAGGCCCCTCCCGCGACTGGCCGCTTGCCCGGACGGGCGATGCCTTCCGGGTCGGGGCGGAAACCTTCGAGACCACGACGGCCGGCGTCTTCGCCATCGGGGACGCCTGCCATTATCCCGGAAAGCTGCGGCTCATCCTGTCCGGCTTCCACGAGGCGGCGCTGATGACGCAGGCCGTGCGGCGACGCCTTGCCGGTGGTGGGCGCACGACGCTCGAATATACGACCTCGACACGGGTGGCGAAAAAGCTTCGCGGCGCGGCGGCCGGTGAGGAATGACCACGAAAAAAATGCCTCGCCGACCGGTTAGGGCGAGCGAGGCAAGGAGGGCGCATCGCAACAGGGAGGGAGGAGAAACCTGCTGCATACCGGGGATGCGCCGGGAGAACCTGTATCAAAACGATCTGGAGACTGCGGGGATCGCGTGAGTTCCTTCCCGCGCATCTCGTTGTATCGACAATAGAGCGCTTGACGAATGTCTGCTATCGCTAGAATTCACCAGTATTTTCCGTGAAAAATGGCCGGTTTTCCGCGATATGGGAGAGATTCGTTAATCTCTTGTTAATCAATACATAGGGCGGCCGGAATTCGATTCGGAATGCGTGCGCTACGGCAAGTCCGGATGCTCCGGGCATTGCATGCAGCCGGCGCTTACTGCGTCTGGCCCTTCAGCCGATAGGTCAGGAGCCGCATCATGCGGGCGTCGAAGTTTTTCGCCTCCACCCGGTCGAAGCGGGCCTGATCGGCGTCATGGGCGGCGACGGCATCCGCCGTGGCGCGGTCGACGCGCGTCTGCATGCGGGCGCAGTCGGCCTGTGCGGGCAGCCGGGTGAGGGTGCGTTCCAGCGCCCGGGCATGATTGCGGGCGATTTCCGCATGACGCTCCTCATGCCGCTTGATATCCCGGGACAGCGTGTCCCAGACGAGCGCCAGCGAGGGCTCGGCCCGCCGCCGGTTCTTCCAGCGCGGCAGGATAATCTGCGTGGACAGCGTGACCGTCGCCTCGCCAACTGCGCAACGGGTGCCGCGGCGCACATAGGTGACCGAGCCGCCCCATTTGATGCGTGTCGCACCGGGATGACGAGCGCCGTTCCGCCTCATGACCGGACCCCGCCTGGCGAGTTCCGCATCGAGTTCCGCGGCGGTTTTCCCGCCAACAGGAAAATAGGAAAAGCTTTTGGTGATGACCGTTTCTGCGCGGGCTGGCTGGAGGGGGAGACAGGCGAGGGTGGCGAGAACGAGCAGACGCGCGACATAATTCATTCTTGTCCGTATTCCTTTCGTCACCGGCGGCTTGGGTCGCCGGTTGAACTTCGCTTAAGCTTGAGGCATAGCCACCGCGAGCGCAACACCCTTTCCGGTCCCCTGGCCGGCCGCCGAAGGATACCGACATGTTTTCTCCGTCCGCCCCTTTCCGCTGGAGGCTGGCCCATGGCCGCGATCTGGAACTGGGGCCGCGCGGCGTGTTGATGGCGATCGTCAATGTTACGCCGGATTCCTTCTCCGACGGAGGCCGCTTTGACAGCGCCGACAGGGCGGTCGCGCGGGCGATCCTCTGTGTCGAAGAGGGGGCGGAAATCCTCGATATCGGCGGAGAATCGACGCGACCGGGGGGCGCGCCTGTCAGCGCCGAGGAGGAGCAGGCGCGTATCCTGCCGGTCATCGAGGCGCTGGCGAAGACCACCGACGCTCTGATTTCCGTCGATACCTATCGCGCCGGGACCGCCCGTCTGGCGGTGGCGGCGGGCGCGCATATCGTCAACGACGTGCATGGATTGCAGCGCGAGCCGGAGATCGCCCGTGTTGCGGCCGAAACCGGGGCGGGGCTCTGCATCATGCATACGGGGCGCGACCGTGAAAAATTGCCGGACCTGGTGGAAGATCATTACTACTTCCTCAACGGCTCGCTGGAAATCGCGCGGGAAGCCGGCGTGAACAGGGAGGCGATCGTGCTCGATCCCGGCTTCGGTTTCGCCAAGGATACGGCGGAGGATCTGGAACTGATGGCGCGTTTCGGCGAGCTTTTCGGCTTTGAACTGCCAATGCTCGCCGGCGTCTCGCGCAAGCGCTTCATCGGGGCGGTGACCGGCCGCGACCTGGCGGAGCGGGATGCGGGCACGGCGGCCGCCACGGCGCTGTTGCGTCAGGCCGGCGCGGCGATCTTCCGGGTGCATGATGTCGCAATCAACAGGGATGCGCTCCGCATGGCGGATGCTATGCTGGAGGCCGGACGCAAGGTGAAGGCGCGCGAGAGCCGCGGCTGAGGCGAGACAGGATGAACCGATGACCACCACCTATACGATCTTGCTCAAGAATTGCGCCTTCTTCGCGCGGCACGGGCTGCATGACGCGGAGGAATTCCTCGGCCAGCGCTTCTTCGTGGATGCCGAACTGGAGGTGCGGCCGCTGAAGCCGTTGTCGGACGACGAGATCGATTCCACCGTCGATTACGGCGTCGCCTTCCAGGAAATCGAGAAGATCGTCACCGGCCGCCGCCGTTATCTCATCGAGGCGCTGGCGCAGGAGATCGCGACGGTGCTCGTCCAGCGGTTTCCGCAGATCGGCCGGGCGCGCATCACCGTGCGCAAGCCCAATGCACCGGTGCCGGGCGTGCTCGACTATGTGCAGGTGACCGTCGATCATGTCGTCTGACGGCTGGCGCCGCGCCGCGCTCGGTCTCGGCGGCAATATCGGCGATCCGGCGCGGGCGATGGCGGAAGCGTTGCGTTGCATCGACGCACGGGCCGACTGCCGGGTCTTCGCCGTCTCGCGCCTCTATCGCACGCCGCCGTGGGGAAAGACCGATCAGGACTGGTTCTTCAACGCCTGCGCGCTCGTCGACACGACGCTTGGACCGGAATCCCTTCTCGACGCCTGTCTCGATATCGAGAAGGCCATGAAGCGGGTGCGGGCCGAGCGCTGGGGGCCGCGCACCATCGATATCGACGTCTTGACCTACGAGGGCGTGGAGCAGACCGGCGGACGGCTGGAACTGCCGCATCCGCGCATGAGCGGGCGCGGCTTCGTGCTGATGCCGCTTTGCGATATCGCGCCCGATCTTGTCGTCGAAGGCAGGACGGTGCGGGAGTGGCTTTCGCGGGCGGATGTGACGGGGATCGAACCGGCAGACGCCGGGCCGGACTGGTGGCGGGACTGAAACGGTCCCGCCCTGATCTTCATTCCGACGCGACGCCTATTTGATCGAGCCGACGGCGATCGTGTCGAGGTCGCGGTTGAGCGACATGCCGATGACGGGGATCATCCGATCCTCGACCTTCACCGAGATGGTGATGTTCATCGTGTTGGCATCGTCGAGGCTGGCGACCATCGCGCCGTTCAGCTTCTGGCGGTTGATGCCGACGACGACCTTGTTGCCCTTGACCTGGCCGGAGGTGATATCCATGCCCTTGCCGGCCGCGCCGTCGAGGAACTTGCCCTTGTAGGTGCTGCCCGCCTGCGAGATCAGCGCCGACATCGGCTGCTTGAACACACCGACCCGGCAAAAGCCGTCCAGCTTGATGCCGACCGTCTTTTCCGGGCTCGAATCACCGGTCAGGTCGCAATTGAATTTGGTGCCCTTGTACTTGCCGGCGACGATCTCGCCGCGGCCGGACCAGCTTCCGGCGACCTGCTCGAAGAACGCCTTGTCGCGCGACCCGGCGAAGACGGGCGCGGCGAAGGCGGTTGCAAGCATGGCCGTGGCGGAGAGGCCGGCGATCAAAGAGGTGCGCGAATACATGAACGTTCCTTGATGGGCATCGGCCTTGCGGCCTGCTCTGGATGCCGCAGGTTTGCGCGAAAATGGTTAATGAACGGTTTGCGGATGGCCGTCGCGGCCCCGGTTGCGCGGTGATTTCCGGCGATGATCGGCGGGGTGTTGCAGTCCGGTCACGCCCGGTCGCGCAGCTCGGCGTTTCCCCGTGGCGTCAGGTCCGAAACGAAATCGCCGATGCCGGGGCGACGCAGCGCCCGGAAAGGCATGGGCCGGCACAGGTCCATGGCGGCGATGCCGATGCGCGCGGTCATCAGGCCGTTCACCACGCCCTCGCCGAGGCGGGCGGAAAGCTTCGAGGCAAGGCCGTGGCCGAGCACCTGCTGCACCAGTCCGTCGCCCATGGCGATCGATCCCGTGACGGCGAGATGGGCGACGACGTCGCGCATCAGCCGCAGCATGCCGATGCGTCCCGGCCGTGCGCCATAGAGTTCGGCCATGGCGCGCACCAGCCGGCTGCATTCGAAAAGGACGTAGCCGAGGTCGATCAACGCGCGCGGGCTGACGGCCGTGACGATGGAGACGCGCTTGGCCGCGCCGAGGATGAGGGCGCGCGCCTCGCGGTCGAGCGGGGCCATGAGCTCGCGTTCGGCAAGATCCACGAGATGGGCCGAATCGATGATCTCGTCCGTCGTTTCGGCAAGCCGGGCGCGGCCGCGCGCCGTCTGCGGACGGGCGGCGAGAAGATGCACGAGACGGTCGACGATGGCCCTGCCGCCGGCCGGAGAGGAGGCCTGCGCGGCCTCCGTCACCGCCTGCTTGAGATCCTGCACGGCGGCGAGCCGGCGCAGGCCGGACAGTTCGCGCAGCACGATGGCGAGAAGCGCGAGCGCCGCCGTCCCGGCGGCCGCGACGGCGAGGTAGCCGAGCCAGTCGTTGCGGCTGAAGAGGTCGCGGATCAGCGCATCGATCCACAGACCGAGCGCTAGCGAGACCAGCAGGCCGAGGGCGCCGGCGGCGATACGGCCGAGCGTCAGCCGTCGCCGGCGCGGCGTTGCGACCGGCGGCGTCAGTCCAGGCAGGTCCGCCGTCGTGGCGATGAACGGATCTTCGGCGTCGGGCGTCAGCGTCACGGCATCGTCGAAGGTGGCGGGCATGCGCGGCTTGCGGGCCGATGGCGCTTCGGCCGGGCTATCGTCCGGCAGCGGGAAGGCGGCGGGCTTGCGGGGACGATCGTTCATGCCAGCCGGTCTCCGATCAGATATTGCAGTGCCCGGTCGAGGCGGATGTGCGGCACGGATAATCTCAGTCCGCCGCCCGTCTCTTCGAGCGGCGGCGGCCGGAACCGCACGAAGTTGAACAATGCGGGAGCATCCCCTTCAGGAATCGATTCAAGCGCCTGAAAAAGTGAATCCGGACTTTCCGGCAAGTCCCCGGGAAATATGGCGGTTTTCTTTTCGCCGTCGAAGGTCTCGCCATTGATCGTCTCGCCGGCGATCGGTGTTCCGACGATCACCGGCAGGTCCTGCCCGTCATGCCGGACGGTCGCCTCGCGGGTGGCGCGCACGGCGGCGAGCGCCATGACCTCGATGCCCGCGCCGCTCATGCCGATGCGGTCGATGGCGCGCTCGACGAGACGGCGGGTCAGCGCCTCCAGCCGGGGGTGGCTTTCGTGGTGCAGGTGGTCGGCCTTGGTGGCGGCGATGACGACGCGGTCGATGCGCCTTGTGAGCAGCGACGACAGGAAACTGTTCGCGCCGGGACGGAAGCAGGCAAGCACGTCGCCGAGCGCCCGCTCCAGATCATGGACCGCCTCCGCACCGCGATTGACCGCCTGAAGCGCGTCGACCAGCACGATCTGCCGGTCGAGCCGGGCGAAATGCTCCCGGAAGAAGGGACGCACGACATGCGTCTTATAGGCCTCGTAGCGGCGTTCCATCATCGCGTGCAGCGAATCTTTCCCCGGCCGGCCGTCCGCAAGGGCGGGGAGCGGCGCGAAGGTGAGGGCGGGCGAGCCCTCCAGGTCGCCGGGCATGAGGAAGCGGCCGGGGGGCAGGGTGGAAAGCGAGCGCTCGTCGGATTTGCAGGCTTTCAGGTATCCGGTGAAAGCTTCCGCCAGCTTGCGGGCCGTGGCTTCCTCGGCCGTGGCCTCGGGATCGACGGTTGCGGAAAGGGCGAGCCAGTCGCGGGCGAGTTCCGCCCGGATGCCGCCGCCGGCAAGCGCGGCCGTATTCTTGCTGAAGGTGCGATAATCCTGTGTGAGCAGCGGCAGGTCGAGCAGCCATTCACCCGGATAGTCGACGATGTCGATGGACAGCCGCCCCGGCGACAGCAGGCGGCCCCAGCCGCTGGCGCTTTCGTAATCGAGCGTGATGCGAAGCTGCGAGATCGCGCGGGTGGAATCCGGCCAGATGCGGTCGGTGACCAGCGCGTGGATATGATCCTCATACTGGAAGCGCGGCACGGCGTCGTCAGGCTGCGGTTCGAGGCGGACGCGGGAGACGCGGCCGGAACGGATCGCCTCGACGAGCGGCAGGCGGCCTCCGTTCAGGAGATTGTGGACAAGGGCGGAAATGAAAACGGTCTTGCCGGCACGCGAAAGGCCGGTCACACCGAGGCGGACGGAAGGGCTGACGAGGCTGGCCGCACGTCCGGCAAGCGTGTCGAGCGCCAGGCGGGCCTCGTCGGTAAGGGTGGTCAGTCTAGGCGGCAAGGTCTCTTTCCAGCATCACAAACGATATAGGATGCGCGCCGGGAATAGAAAAGGGGTGCGCGATCTCCTGTTCCTGCGAGGTTAACCCTTGCCGTGCGGCGTGACGAAACCGGAAAAGCGTCCGCCGCCGTGTTCCGTCTCGGTCGGTCGTGTGTCGAAGTCGATGATCGCCAGGCCCGCCGTCGGATAGCCGAGCGGGATGGCGGCGGCGATGACGGCATCTCCGGCAAGGCGATGGAAGAATTCCTCGATCATCGGATTGTGGCCGACCAGCATCACGGATTTTTCCCGCCGTCCGGCAAAGGCGATTTCCGCATAGGCGCCGACCGCGCCGGAATAGAGCGCATCGATATATTCGACGGGCAGTTCTTCGCTCATGGTCCGCCGGAAGGGAGCGGCCGTCTGGCGGCATCGCACGGCCGTGGAGGAGATGATCACATCCGGCCGATAGCCCTGATCGGCCGCCTCCTCGGCGATGACCTCGGCTTCCGCGAAGCCTTCGTCATCGAGCGGCCGGTCGAAATCCCGCTGTCCCGGCCGGCCCGGGGCGCTGCGGGCATGACGCAGGAGATAGAGGCGGAATGCAGGGCTGCCGAGCGTTGCCAAGGCGTTTCTCCATGCGGCGCGGAATGCGCTCCCGGTGATTTCTGTCGTTCCTGCCGGAAAAGATCAACCGCTTTCGCACTGCGGCCGGCCGGTGTCCCTCACCAGGGCCGGCCCGCCGCGGCGGTCTTCAGGCGATGAAAATCCACAGTTTTGCTTCCGCTTTTTCATCGATTTGCCATCCCATTGTAATCGTGATGAAATATTGGTCGTTTGGAGGTGAAGAAACGGGCAGATCATAAATGCGTGGGCAATCCCCGGAAGGCTTGAATCGCATTATCTGTGGGGATATACAGCGCCCCTTGAGATGTTCTTCAGGAGAATCGCGTGAGTGAGAAGATCGATCTTAGAAATGCCGTCCTGGATGAGGGTGGGGATTTCATGAATGTCAGCCAGCGGGCTTACTTCCGAGCAAAGCTCAACGCCTGGAAAAACGACATTCTGCGCGAAGCGCGCGAAACCCTCGACCATCTGGCGGAAGAAAGCGCCAACCACCCGGATCTCGCCGACCGGGCTTCCTCCGAAACAGACCGCGCCATCGAGTTGCGCGCGCGTGACAGGCAGCGCAAGCTGATCTCCAAGATCGATGCGGCGTTGCAGCGTCTGGACGAGGGAACCTACGGCTATTGCGAGGAGACCGGCGAGCCGATCGGCCTCAAGCGCCTCGACGCCCGGCCGATCGCCACCTTGTCGATCGAAGCGCAGGAGCGTCACGAGCGCCGCGAAAAGGTGTATCGCGACGAGTGAAGGGTCACGGCGCGGCGAAAAGCGGCGCGCCCGTCTTTCATGCCCGCCGCCGGCAACGGCGGGAGGCGATGGATATCGAACGCCATCCCGGAAAAGAATGCCGCCCGGCTCGGCCGGGCGGCATTCCGGTTTTTGGTTGCGGGTCGTCGAGGATCAGTTCTTTCGGTTGACGGCGATCTCGCCCAGCAGGCGGGCCATCTCCGCTTCGGTTTCTTCGCGTGTTCTTGCGTCGGGCTGGCTGTTTGCGGCATTCGCCGCCCCGAGCGCGGTCGCCTGAATCTGCTGCGGCGTCAGGCGTGGCGCGGCGGCTTCCATTTCCGCTTCGAGCATCTTTTCAAACTCGCTGACGAGGGCCGGATTGTCGGCGGCGCTGGCGGCGGGATTGGTGATTGCCGCCTGAGGGGCGGCCGCAGCGGCGGCGGATGCATGAGGCGGAGCCGGACGGGGTGAAGCGGCCTGCGGCGCGGGGCCGGTCGGCAGAACGCGCTGCCGCGCTTCCTCCAGCATCGCTTCGGCCCGGCGTTCCGGCATGGAGGCGCCGGGCCGAAGCGGATCGGCAGGCGGACGTGCGGATGTCGCGGCGGGCGGCGGCTGAACGGCTTCCCGCGGCGCGGACTGGGCCGGGGGTGGCCCCGAGACGGGCTGCGGGCGCGTCGGGGCCTGCGCCGGTGCCGGTGCCGGTATGCGCGATGGGTGGGATGCCTCGGTCTCGTCGCCGGCGTAAAGCACCTTCCCCATGCCGGAGACGGTTTCAGGCGTCTGGACGGGGCGCGGCGTGATGCGCGCCGCTGTTCTGGCGGCCGCCGGCGGGCGGGCGGATGGAGCGTCCGCCGCGGCAGGCTGAGCCTCGGCCACCACCGTCGCGGGCGATGCGCCGACGATCCGTGTTTCGATCACGATATCGGTCGGGCCGCCGATCATGACGAGATGCTCGACGTCGTCGCGGCGCAGCAAAACGAGCCGCCGGCGCGTATCGATGGCGGCGGCGTCCAGCACGGCGAGACGTGGCGTGCGGTTGCGGCCGCCGCGGATGAAGGGAGAGGAGGGGCGTCCCCGGACGATCCACAGCACCAGCGCCAGGCAGAGAAGGCCGAGCAGCACCACGACGGCTGCGACCGCGAATTTCGTGCCGTTGTCGGCAAGAATCTGTTCGAACATGGGGTGGGGCTCCTTTTCGGCACAGTGGCGGCATTTGACGGCTTTTTTCGGGCTCCTACAAGCCGCCGGACGCGGTTGTCCAGCGCGGATTGTCCCCGTCCATCGGTGGATCGCGCCTGAGCCGTCGGGAATTTCCGGTGCTGCCGGTGTAATATTCCCTGTGAATTCGCCCTCTTGCTTCCCATTGGCGGCTTTTTGCGCTTCCCTCGGGCAGATAAACATGATTCTGGAGGCAGGCCCGGCGGGAAACGCCAGCGGGCAGACTCTTGGACGAGGGATCGATGACGAAGAACAGGCGGCCTGGCGAGGACATCTCGCCCATAGTGGACCGCGGCGTGCGGCCGGCGCTGGTGCTGCGCATCGTTCTTCTGGCCATCGTGCTGACGGCTTCGGCCGGCGCCTTCATCGTCTTCAAGAACCAGCTTGAAAACGAGATCGTGCTGGGCGTTCTGGGCGTGCTCGCGATGGCGGGCATCTTCTTCGTCGTTTCGGCGCTGATCGGCTTTATCGAGGTCATGCCGCAGTCTGAAGGCTCGGACGAACTGGCGCGCCGTTTTCTCGATTCCCATCCCGACGGCACATTGATCACCGATCGCAAGGGCCGTGTCGTCTATGCCAACGCCGCCTATGGGGCGATGACGGGAGCGACCGGCGAGGCGGACGTGCAGACGCTGGAGACACTGCTGTCGCGCAACCGGGATTCGACCGAGGCCGTCTACCGGCTGACCAACGGTTTGCACGAGGGCAAGGAAGGGGCTGAGGAATTCCGCCTCATGAAGCCGCTGAACCCCGAGACCAGCAGCGCCACCGGCGCGCATTGGTATCGCCTCAAGGCCAGGGTTCTTCCCGACCGGCAGAAAAAGGGGCCGCCGCTCTATATATGGCAGGTCTCCGACATCAGTTACGAGCGCGAGGATCAGGAGCGCTTCTTCAAGGAATTGCAGAACGCGATCGATTACCTCGACCACGCGCCGGCCGGTTTCTTCTCGGCCGGCCGCAAGGGTGAGGTCGTCTATCTCAACGCCACGCTCGCCGAATGGCTGGGCATCGACCTGGCGAAGTTCCAGCCGGGATCGCTCGCCATCGGCGATCTGGTGGCGGGCGAGGGGCTGGCGCTGATCCAGTCGGTGCAGGCCGAGCCCGGCCTCAAGAAGACCGGAACGCTCGATCTCGACCTGCGCAAGTCGAACGGCCGCAGCCTGCCCGTGCGTCTCGTCCATCGCGTTTCGACGACGCGCGACGGCGCACCGGGCGAAAGCCGCACCATCGTCCTGGCGCGCGAGGAAGGCGGCGAACGCGACCAATCCGCCTCGATCGCCTCCATGCGCTTCACGCGCTTTTTCAACAATACGCCGATGGCCATCGCCTCGGTCGATGGCGACGGGCGTATCCTGCGGACCAACGCGCCATTCCTGAAACTGTTTTCCGGCATCGTCACGCGGGACGATATCGATCGCGGCATCCGCATCGATTCCATCATCCATCCGGCCGACCGGGCCCGCATGCAGGCCGGCCTCGACGCCGCGCGCGACCGGCAGAGCGACATCGCGCCGATCGACTCCCTGCATCCGTCCGACGACGGGCGGCATTTCCGCTTCTATGTGAACGCCGTCATCGACCAGAGCGACGAGGCGCCGGAAGAGGCGGCCATCGTCTATGCGGTCGAGACCACCGAGCAGAAGGCGCTCGAGACACAGATGGCGCAGACGCAGAAGATGAACGCCGTCGGAACGCTCGCCGGCGGGATCGCGCATGACTTCAACAACGTGCTGACGGCGATCCTGCTGTCGTCGGATCACCTGCTGCTTTCGGCGCGTCCGTCCGATGCGAGCTTCGCGGACCTGATGGAGATCAAGCGCAACGCCAATCGCGCCGCGGTTCTGGTGCGCCAGCTTCTCGCCTTCTCGCGCAAGCAGACCATGCGCCCGACCGTGCTCAACCTGACCGACGTCATCGGCGACCTGCGCATGCTCGTCGACCGCATGACAGGCACGAACGTCAAGATCAATGTGGAGTACGGCCGCGACCTCTGGCCGGTGAAGACCGATCTCGGCCAGTTCGAACAGGTGCTGATCAATCTGGCGGTCAACGCGCGCGATGCGATGCCCGACGGCGGCACCCTCACATTCCGCACCCGCAACGTTCCGGAGACGGAGGCCATGGCGCGCAACCTGCGCGACCTGCCGCCGGGCGATCTCGTGGAGGTCGAGATCGCCGACGAGGGAACCGGCATTCCGCAGGAAATCATCGACAAGATCTTCGAGCCCTTCTTCACGACGAAGGAGGTGGGCAAGGGCACGGGCCTCGGCCTCTCGATGGTCTACGGCATCGTCCGGCAATCGGGCGGCTATATCTATCTCGAGTCGGACGTGGGCAAGGGCACGACGTTCCGCATCCTCATGCCGCGGCATGAGGAAGAGGCGTTGCCGGCGGAAACCGACGTCGCGTCCCTGGCCGTTGATCAGGCCGGGACCGGGACTTCGGCCGGTACGGGGTCGGCGTCCGGCGGTCCCGAGAAGGAGCCGCGCGATCTGACGGGCGATTCGGCGGTGGTTCTGCTCGTCGAGGACGAGGAAGCCGTCCGGCGCGGCGGCAAGCGGATGCTCGAAACGCGCGGCTATACCGTTCATGAAGCCGGATCCGGCATCGAGGCGCTCGATATCATGGAGGAACTCGGCGGCGCGGTCGATATCGTCGTGTCCGACGTGGTGATGCCGGAGATGGACGGGCCGACACTGCTGCGCGAATTGCGCAAGTCCTATCCGGACCTGAAGTTCATCTTCGTTTCCGGCTATGCCGAGGATGCTTTTGCGCGCAACCTGCCGGCCGAGGCCAAATTCGGTTTCCTGCCGAAACCCTTCTCGCTGAAACAACTGGCCGAGGCGGTGCGGGAAATGCTGGATTCGTAAGCTTTCGGTCGGCAGGCGCCGGCGGGAGCCCCGCGCCCGATGGCGCATTCAGTCCGGCTTCGCCAATCCGGTGACGGCCACCACGAAATCGGCAATTGCGACTGTATCGTCGAGATCGAAGACGGGAAGCGCGGTGCCGGTCACCGGATGGTCGGCGGCGATCGCCACGATATGCGGATCTTCGTCGGCAAGCGGCGTGCGGTTGGCGGCCTCCCGCCGGCGTGCCTCGATCTTCGGGATCGGCTCGCGCTTGTAGCCTTCGATCAGCACGATGTCGCAGGGCGCGATCCGCGCCAGGATTTCCGAGAAGGCCGGTTCCGGCGCGCCGCGCAATTCGTGCATGATGGCGTAGCGGGTGCCGGAGACGATCGTCACCTCATGGGCGCCGGCCTGGCGGTGGCGAAAGCTGTCCGCCCCCACCTTGTCGATGTCGAAATCGTGATGGGCGTGCTTGATCGTCGAGACGCGATAGCCGCGCGCCACCAGTTCGCTGACCAGCCGGACCGCCAGACCGGTCTTGCCGGAGTTCTTCCATCCGGCAATGCCGAAGATTTTCGGTGTGCTCATCGTTTCAAAAACCATAACCGGATTTCCGTATCGGCGGGATTGCCCGACAGACCGATGTTGAAAAAGGGATCTCCACCACCGGAAACATCATGGCGAGCGTGGTTCGCATGCCTGCGCGACGCCTTTCACGCGCCGGCGGTTTTCACGGTAGAACGTGTAGAGGCCGGAGGCCACGATGATCGCGACGCCCGCGATCATCCAGAGGTCTGGCACTTCGGCAAAGACGAGGAAGCCGATCGTCAGCGCCCAGAGCAGGCTGGTGTAGCGAAACGGGGCGACGAAGGAGATATCGCCGACGCGCATGGCGAAAACGATGGTCTGATAGCCGACGAAGAGCAGTGCGCTTGCGCCTGCGAGCTTGAAGAAGGCTTCGCCGGACAGCGGCTGCCAGCCACCGGTCACCGGTATCAGCAAGGCGCTCGTCAGCGTTAGCGAAACGGCCGTGGTCAGGCTGATGAAGAGGGAGGAAATGTCGCGGCGGATGCGTCGTGTACACAGGTCCCGCGTGGCTGCGCCGATAACCGAGGCGACGACGAAGAAGGACGCCATGGAAAAACCTTCCGGTCCCGGCCGCATGACGATGAGGACGCCGGCAAAGCCGGCGAAGATGGCAAGCCAGCGCCGCCAGCCGACGATCTCGCCGAGAAAGAGCGCTGCGCCGAGGGTAACGGCGAGCGGCAGCGCCTGTAGAATTGACACGGTATTGGCGAAAGGCATCGCGCCGAGGGCGGAAATATAGGTGAGGGAGGCCACGATTTCGGCCACGACCCGCAGCGCCATCGCCGGTTGCAGGATGGAGCGCAGCGGCGCCAGCGCGCCCATCCAGAGGGCGATCGCCAGAACGATCGCCGTCGTCATGGCGCCACGGACGAACATGATCTGCGCGACCGGTAACTCGCCGGTCACCGATTTGACGAATGCGTCGTTGCAGGTGAAGCTCGCCATGGCGATCACCATGAACAGCGCGCCTCTGGCATTTCCGTCAAGAGCCATGGAGATGATTCCGAGCGATTTTCTTCACTCATAGGCACAATTCCGGCTTTGCGCCATGGCCAGAACGACGGGCTATGCAAAAGATGGACTGAGGGGCGCGATGCCCGGAAATCCGGTGGTTTGCGCGAAGGGTTTCATTAAGCTTCCCTCTCTATCGTCTTGCAATCCCGGACTGACCTCGCATGATGCGACGGGTGCGGCCTCCAACGGCTTTTCGCGCCGCCCGGCGGGATCATGAAAAAACAAAGAAGAACCCGGGGAACCCCATGTCTTTCATCGACCGATTGCTCCAGCAGCGGCGGATCGTCACGAAAGTGCTGCTTTTCGTGGTGCCGCTCGTCGTGCTTATCGCCGGAGTGGGCCTTGCCGGCCTCTTCACGGCCCGCACGTTGAACGGGCATATGACCGTGACGCGCGAGACGATCAAAAGTCTTTCCGATTTCCAGAATCTGCGCACCGGCCTTCAGGATTTTATCGACCGGCCCGGGCCGGAGACACGCGACGTCCTTATCGGGCGCATCGACGAGCAGGAGGCCGGCATCCGGTCGCTGGAGGACCTGTTGCATGAGGATGCGCAACGGGAGAAGATCGCCTCCGTCGTGGCGCTTGCCGACAGGATGCGGGCGCAGACCGAAACGCTGTGGGCGGTGGACGGGGAGCGCCGCGCCGTCACGGCCGCGCTCGACGATGCGCTTGCCACGATGATGCACGACAGTGAATTTGCGGAAAAGCAGATCGCGGTGCTGCGCAGCGAATCGAACGCCAAGGAAGTTTTCGCCAAGACGCTGCTTTTCGATGCCGCCGCCTATCAGGGGCTTGCCGAGCGCATCGGCAAGCTCCGCAAGCCGGTCGCGCTCGCCATGAAGCCGGAGGACAAGGTCAAGGCGGCCGACACCTATCTGCCGCATCTCGTCAAGCAACTGGCCGAATCCAAATCGATCGCCTCGCCGAAGGCGCTGGAGGGGATCGAACCGCTCGATGCCGAGATCGCGGCCATCAAGTCCATTCTCGCCAGCAGCGACGATCTGGACGCGAAGAAATCGGCCTTCGTACCGGTGCTTGCAAAGCTGTCGAAATTCGAGGCCGACTTCGTCAAGGCGGCGGGCGAGAATTCCGACACCGCCGCGCGGCGTTTCGTCGGCATGGATGCGGAAATTTCGCAGTTGAAGACGCTGATCGGGCTGATGAGCAGCACCTTCAAGGGCGTCGACGATACCCGCTTCCATATCAGCGAACTGCATCGCCATCTCGGGGACGAGACGCGTGAGGCGGTTCTTTCGGCCATCACCCGGATTTCGGCCACTGCGGCGGAACTATCCAAGCGCGGCGCGAAGAACGCCGCGCTCCACGGGCTTTCCGGCAAGCTTGCGCCTTCGCTCGACCGCATCGAGGACGGGACGCAGCAGCTTATCGCCGTGGGCGAGAAATGGCGGGCGGCGCGCGCCGAAGCCCACGGGCTCGTGGCCGAAGCCAGCCAGACGCTGGAAAACTTCGTCTCCAGTGCGCAGGAGGCCGGCAGGCAGGATAGCGAGCGCTCCGCCAATGTGTCGATCTTCGCGATGATCGCTGGAACGATTCTTGCCGTCATCGGCGGTCTGATGCTGGTAGAAACGCTGCGCGGGCCCCTCAAGCGCGTGACCGAAGCCATGTCGCGGCTGGCCGGCGGCGACCTTGATATCCGTATCGACGGCCGTCATCGCGGCGACGAGATCGGCGACATGGTGCGCTCGGTCGCCGTCTTCCGCGATGCGGCGCGGGAGAATATCCGCCTAGAAGAGGCGGCCGAGACGCAGCGCCGCCTCTCCGCCGAGGATGAGGCACGCCGCGCCGCGGAGCGGGCGCGTATCGAAGCGGAGCAGAACGAGGCGCTGACGGCGCTGTCGGATGTGCTCGGCCAGCTTGCCGCCGGCAATCTGGAAGAAAGCATGACCGAGGCGCTGGCGGCCGATTACGTCGCCATGGCCCGCACTTACAACAATGCCGTGGAGGCGCTGCGCGCCACGCTCTCCGACGTGCGTGCGGCGACGGTGGAGATCAACGGCGGTACGGGGAACCTCGCCGCTTCGGCCGACGATCTCGCGCGCCGTACCGAACAGCAGGCGGCGGCGCTGGAGGAAAGCTCGCGGGCGCTGCGCCAACTGACCGATATCGTCCGGACCACGGCTGAAAGCGCGCAAAAGACGGCGGCTTCCGTCGACGAGACGCATGATTACGCGATCCGTTCCGGCGAGGTGGTCGCAAGAGCGGTCAGCGCCATGGACGAGATCAGGCATTCCTCCGAGCGGATCGGCACGATCATCGGCGTTATCGACGAGATCGCCTTCCAGACCAACCTGCTGGCGCTCAATGCCGGCGTGGAGGCTGCCCGGGCCGGCGAGGCGGGGCGCGGCTTCGCCGTCGTCGCGCAGGAGGTGCGTGAACTCGCGCAGCGGTGCGCCGGTGCGGCCCGCGAGATCAAGGGGCTGATTTCCGACAGCTCCGTACAGGTCAAGAACGGCGTGGCGCTCGTCACCGAGACCGGTCAGGCGCTGACCGTGATCAACGCGCAGATCTCCTCGATCCACGAACTCGTCGGTGGCATCGAGGCGGCGGCGGCCGAGCAGTATCAGGGCTTGAACGAGGTGAACCAGGCGGTTCAAGAGGTCGAGCTCATCACGCAGCAGAATGCCGCCATGGTCGAGGAAAACACCGCCGAAATCCACGGTTTGCGTCGCCGGGTGGAGGAACTGACCGACAAGATCGACCATTTCCGCACGCGCGATCCGCAGGGCTATGGCGGCGGCTTGACCGACCGCCGCGCGGGCGCCGCCGCCTGAGCGCAGGTTCTGCGGGCCGCCTTCCGGCTACACGGAGCAAGGACCCAAAGGCGAAACGGATATCGTCAAGCAGAAAGAGGCCGGGGAGCGTTCCCCGGCCTCTTTCATGCATGCCTTCGGAAAGGACTATTCGCTCAGGGCCACCGCGATTTCCGCCGCCAGGCGGGCGTTGTTTTCCACCAGCGCGATATTGGTCGCAAGGCTCCGGCCGTCCGTCAGGCGGAACAGCGCGTCGAGCAGATAGGGGGTGACCTCCTTGCCGGCGATCTCGTCGCGTTCGGCATTGTCCAATGCGCGGGTGATATAGATCTCCATTTCCTCGCGCGGGATTTCGCTTTCCGCCGGTACGGGATTGGCGATCAGCATGCCGCCGTCCACCCCGAGCTGGTCGCGTGTCTTCTGGAAATTGGCGATGGCGGCGGGGCTGTTCAGCATCAGCGGGCTCGGCAGGCCGGAATCGCGCGACCAGAAGGCCGGGAAAACCGGGCTGTCGTAGCTGACCACCGGCACGCCCCGCGTTTCCAGGACCTCCAGCGTCTTCGGAATGTCGAGGATGGCCTTGGGGCCGGCGCAGACGACGATGACGCCGGTGCGCGACAATTCCTCGAGGTCGGCGGAAATATCGAAGGTTTCCTCGGCCTTGCGGTGCACACCGCCGATGCCGCCGGTCGCAAAGACCCGGATGCCGGCCCGGGCGGCGGCGATCATCGTGGCGGCGACCGTCGTCGCGCCGGTGCGCCGCTCGGCGATGGCGAAGGCGAGATCGGCGCGCGACAGCTTCATCGCGCCGTCGGTCTGCGCCAGCGCTTCCAGTTGCGCGGTCTCGAGACCGATATGCAGAACGCCGTCGATGACCGCGATGGTCGCCGGCACCGCGCCCTCGGCGCGGATGATGCTCTCCACGCTGCGCGCCATGTCAAGATTGCCGGGATAGGGCATGCCGTGAGTGATGATCGTCGATTCGAGCGCGACGAGCGGCGCGGCGCGGGCCCGGGCGGCGGCGACCTCCTGCGAATATGCGATCGGCAGGGCGGGGGAGGCGGATCTGGTCATACGATATCCTCGCGGAATGTCGGCAAAAGAGTCTCATGGCAGAATTTCGGCCGGCGGTACATGGGCGAGTGCCGCGGCGATCGCGTCCCCGGACATGTTTTCGGCGACGGCGCGGGGCGAGCGCAGCGCAATGGCCGCCGCTGCGACCCCGCGGCGCAGGGCCTCGCCCGGCGGACCGCCGGCCAGCCAGGCGTCGAGGAAGCCGGAAGCGAGCGCATCGCCCGCGCCGGTCACGTCGCAAAGCCCGGCAATCTGCGGCGGCCGGACGAGGACGGCCGTCTGCCGGTCGAAGGCGACGGCCTCGCGGCTGCCGCGCGTGACGACGCCGGCGGCAAGACCCGACTTTCGCAGCAGGTCCGGCCAGCCGGCGGTTTCAGCCGGTGTCGCGCCCGTCAGGGCCCGCGCCTCCGCCTCGTTCATGAAAAGAAAGGCAAGCGAGTCCAGCGCCGCGCGGAACCGGCCGACCTTCGCCGGGGAAATGGCGATGCCGGCAAGCGGCGTATGCGCCGCCTTCGCGGCATGTGCCAGCCGGGTCAGCGTTTCGGCCGGCAGGTTGGCGTCGGTCACCACGAGGTCGGCGGCGGCGATGGCCGCGCGCATGGCGCGCTGCTCCAGACGGCGGGGAGAAAAGAGCCGGTAGAGATCCATGTCGGCAAGCGCGATCACCAGATCGCCGTTGCGCTCGATGATCGCCGTATAGCTCGGCGTCGCCCGGTCGAGGAAGACGAAAGGCGTATCCTCGACGCCGGCGGCAAGCGCGGCCGTCGCGACGAGTTCGCCTTCCGGATCGCCGCCGCGGGGCGACACCAGCCGCACCGCATGCCGAAGACGGGCGAGATTGCGCGCCACATTGAAGCCGCCGCCGCCGGCTTCAACGAGCCAGGAGCCGGGATTGCTGGCTCCCGGCGCCGTGTCGCCGGCGATGCGCCCGCGGCGGTCCACATGCGCGCCGCCCATGACCAGGATCGTTCTGCCCGTCATCGTCGTCCCTCAATCGTCGCGGCCTCCGGCCGATTCGCGCCGTTCAGACGGCTGCAACGGCGAATCGGTGGCGAATTTCCCCGCCTTTTGCGCGGTTTGAAACAAAAAAAGAACATACATGGGATTTATGAAACGATTCAACCGGATGTAGCTCTCTTGCGGAATGAGAACAAAGGGTGTACATAGCGTGTATCGGCGGGTTCATTGCCTGTCTTGTTCCAATAACCTAAAGGTGGACAGAATGGCACAGAACACTTTGCGGCTCGTAGAGGATAAAGCAGTGGACAAAAGCAAGGCACTCGAAGCGGCGCTCTCCCAGATCGAGCGCTCCTTTGGCAAGGGCTCCATCATGAAGCTCGGCTCCAAGGACAGCGTGGTCGAGATCGAGACGGTCCCGACAGGCTCGCTCAGCCTCGATATCGCGCTTGGGGTCGGTGGCCTGCCGAAGGGGCGTATCATAGAGATCTACGGGCCGGAAAGCTCGGGCAAGACGACGCTGGCGCTGCAAACGATCGCCGAGGCGCAGAAGAAGGGCGGCATCTGCGCTTTCGTCGACGCGGAGCATGCGCTCGATCCGGTCTATGCCCGCAAGCTGGGCGTCGACCTTGAGAACCTTCTCATCTCCCAGCCGGACACCGGCGAGCAGGCGCTGGAGATCACCGATACGCTGGTGCGCTCCGGCGCGATCGACGTGCTGGTCATCGACTCGGTGGCGGCGCTGACGCCGCGCGCCGAAATCGAGGGTGAGATGGGCGACAGCCTGCCGGGCCTTCAGGCCCGTCTGATGAGCCAGGCGCTGCGCAAGCTGACCGCCTCGATCTCCAAATCCAATACGATGGTGATCTTCATCAACCAGATCCGCATGAAGATCGGCGTGATGTTCGGTTCGCCGGAAACCACGACGGGCGGCAACGCGCTCAAGTTCTACGCCTCGGTCCGCCTCGACATCCGCCGTATCGGCGCGGTCAAGGAGCGCGACGAGGTGATCGGCAACCAGACCCGCGTCAAGGTCGTCAAGAACAAGATGGCTCCGCCCTTCAAGCAGGTCGAATTCGACATCATGTATGGCGAGGGCGTTTCCAAGACCGGCGAATTGATCGACCTCGGCGTCAAGGCCGGCATCGTCGAGAAGTCGGGCGCCTGGTTTTCCTATAACAGCCAGCGCCTCGGGCAGGGCCGGGAGAACGCCAAGAACTTCCTGCGCGACAATCCCGATCTCGCCCGCGAGATCGAGACGGCGCTGCGCCAGAATGCCGGGCTCATCGCCGACCGGTTCCTGGAGAACGGCGGGCCGGATCCGAACGACGGCGACGACGCGGCGGAATTGTAATTCAGAACCGGGGCGACCCGGATGAAGAACCTTGAATGGCCGGCCTGTTCCTTCGGAACGGGCCGGTTTTTCGTCTCTGGACAGCCGTCGAGGCGAACGATAAAAGCCTTGAATTCTCGCACATGCGGGCAAGCCCGTCATTCCGGCGGCGCTCGAAACCGTATGTGCTTTCGACGGGATACGCATAAGGAAGGACCGGATGGCGGTCTTTCCGGCGCGCGCCCGGGCCGGCGGACGTTTTTCCTCCGTGCCGGAAAACTGGTGGGCGAAGCGCCGCGTTCAGGCGCCTTCGATGCAATATGAAGGACGCAAGATGAGCGGCGTGAATGAAATCCGGTCGACGTTTCTCGACTATTTTCGCAAGAACGGACACGAGATCGTGCCGTCCAGCCCGCTCGTTCCGAGAAACGACCCGACGCTGATGTTCACCAACGCCGGAATGGTGCAGTTCAAGAACGTCTTCACCGGTCTCGAGACGCGTCCCTATTCCACGGCGGTGACCGCGCAGAAATGCGTGCGTGCCGGCGGCAAGCACAACGACCTCGACAATGTCGGCTATACCGCGCGCCACCATACGTTCTTCGAGATGCTCGGAAATTTCTCCTTTGGCGATTATTTCAAGGAGCAGGCGATCGAGCTTGCGTGGAACCTGATCACCCGGGAGTTCGGCATCGACCGGAACCGGCTGCTCGTCACGGTCTATCACACGGACGATCAGGCCTTCGACCTGTGGAAAAAGATCGCGGGTCTGTCGGACGACCGTATCATTCGGATCCCGACGAGCGACAATTTCTGGGCGATGGGCGATACCGGCCCCTGCGGTCCCTGTTCGGAAATCTTCTACGATCACGGCGATCACATCTGGGGCGGCCCGCCCGGCTCGCCGGACGAGGACGGCGACCGCTTCATCGAAATCTGGAACCTCGTTTTCATGCAATACGAGCAGGTGACGAAGGAGCAGCGCGTCGACCTGCCGCGTCCCTCGATCGATACCGGCATGGGGATCGAGCGTGTCGCGGCCTTGCTGCAAGGCAAGCACGACAATTACGACATCGACCTGTTCCAGGCGCTGATTGCCGCTTCCGTCGAGGCGACCGGCGTCGCGGCGGAGGGCGAGGCGAGGGCCAGCCACCGCGTCATCGCCGACCATCTGCGGTCCTCGGCGTTTCTGATCGCCGACGGCGTGCTGCCGGCCAAGGACGGTCGCGGCTATGTCCTGCGCCGTATCATGCGCCGCGCCATGCGCCATGCCCAGCTTCTCGGCGCGAAGGATCCGCTGATGTGGCGGCTGCTGCCGGTGCTGGTCGGCGAGATGGGCCGGGCCTATCCGGAATTGCAACGCGCCGAAGCGCTGATCTCCGAGACGCTGAAGCTGGAGGAGACCCGTTTCCGCACGACGCTGGAGCGTGGCCTGACCCTGCTGTCGGAGGCGACGTCGACCCTTCACAAGGGCGCGACGCTGGACGGGGAAACCGCCTTCAAGCTCTATGACACCTATGGCTTCCCGCTCGATCTTACGCAGGATGCGCTGCGCGGCCGCGGCATCGGCGTCGATCTTTCCGGCTTCACCGATGCGATGGAGCGGCAGAAAGCGGAAGCGCGCGCCCATTGGGCGGGTTCCGGCGAGGCCGCGACCGAGACGGTTTGGTTCGAACTGGGGGAGAAGGTCGGGGCCACGGAATTCCTCGGCTACGATACCGAGACCGCCGAGGGCGTGGTGCAGGCGATCGTTCGCGACGGCAAGGTCGTCGATAGCGCTTCGGCGGGCGAGAGCGTTCAACTCGTGCTGAACCAGACGCCGTTTTACGGTGAATCGGGCGGCCAGATGGGGGACAGCGGTGTGATTTCCACCGACGATGCCCGTCTCGTCGTCACCGATACGCAAAAGAAGGGCGAGGGCGTTTTCGTCCACAGCGTGCGGGTGGAAGACGGGGTGATCAAGGTTGGCGACGCTGCCCTTCTCGCCGTCGATCACGCCCGCCGGTCGCGGCTTCGGGCCAACCATTCGGCGACGCACCTGCTGCATGAGGCGCTGCGTGAGGTTCTCGGCACCCATGTCGCCCAGAAGGGCTCTCTGGTGGCGCCCGAGCGCCTGCGCTTCGACGTCTCGCATCCCAAGCCGATGACGGGGGAGGAGCTTGCCCGCATCGAGGACATGGCCAATGAAATCATCGTCCAGAATGCGCCGGTGACGACGCGGCTGATGACTGTCGACGATGCGATCGCCGAGGGCGCGATGGCATTGTTCGGTGAAAAATACGGTGACGAGGTGCGTGTGGTGTCCATGGGCACCGGCGTGCGCGGCGTCAAGGCGGGCCGGGCCTATTCGGTCGAACTCTGCGGCGGCACCCATGTCGGGGCGACGGGCGAGATCGGCCTTGTCCGTATCGTTTCGGAAAGCGCGGTGGGCTCCGGTGTGCGGCGGCTGGAAGCGCTGACGGGCGAGACGGCCCGCGCCTATCTCGCAGAGCAGGACGAGCGGGTGAAGTCGCTTGCCGGCAGCCTGAAGGTGCAGCCCGCCGAACTGATCGCCCGCGTCGAGGCGCTTGTCGACGAGCGGCGCAAGCTCGAACGCGAACTGACGGACGCCCGCAAGAAGCTGGCGCTTTCGGCCGGGCCGGGCGGCGGCGATGACGGCGTCAGGGAGGTTGCCGGTCTGAAATTCCTCGGCAAGGTGGTGACCGGCGTCGAGCCGAGGGATTTGAAGAGCCTCGCCGACGATGGCAAGAAGAGCCTCGGCTCCGGCGTCGTCGCCTTCGTCGGCGTATCGCCGGATGGCAAGGCAAGCGCCGTCGTCGCGGTGACCGATGACCTGACAGGCCGCATCAGCGCGGTCGATCTGGTGCGGCGCGCCTCGGAGGCGCTGGGCGGCAAGGGCGGCGGCGGCCGTGCCGACATGGCGCAGGCCGGCGGGCCGGAAGGCGCGAAAGCCGCCGAGGCGATCGACGCCGTTGCCGGCGCCTTGGCAAGCTGAGGCGTGTCGCGGCGTTTGCTGTTCGCATCGTCGCTTCAGCTTTGTGTTTTCTCCCCTGTCCCGGTCCCGAAACGGGATCAATCGCGCTAAAGACGGCGGGCGGGTTTCCCGCCGTCTTGGTGTGAGGCGTCGGGGCGTCAGCCGGCCGCGGCGATGAGCGCGGTGGCCTCGTCGGTGGTGTCGGTGAAGGTGACATGCGGGGGCCGGATGCCGTGGGCTTCCAGCAGGCGGCGCATGTCCGGCCGCAGGCCGGAAATGAAGATGCGCGTGCCGTTGCGCTTCGCCTTGCGCATCAGGCCCTCCACGATGCTGGCGGCGGTGGAGTCGAGCAGGGCCACCTCGGTGCAGTCGATCACGAAATTGCGATGCCGGTCGGCGATACGGTCGAGCACGCTGCCGACGCTGGCCGCCGCGCCGAAGAAGAAGACGCCGCTGATACGGTAGATGACGGTCGCCGGATCGTCGGCGACGAGGGGAGATTCCGGCTGCCCGAAATCCTCCCCGGCGTTCTCCATGGCGCGCACTGTCCGGGGCACGGTTTCCGCACGGATGTCCACCGCCTTGCCCATCCGGTCGATGAACAGCACCGCGCCGAGCAGGAAGCCGACGACGATGCCTTCGGTCAGGTCGCGCAGCACCACCAGGAAAAAGGTGACGGCCAGAATGGCCGCGTCGCCGCGCGAGGCGCGGATGAGGGCGGCGATCGCTGGCCGCTCGATCATGTTGAAGGCGACGACGGCCAGCACGCCGGCAAGCGCGGCGAGCGGGATATAGCTCGCCAGCGGTGCGGCAAGAAGCATGAAGGCGAGCAGGAAGGCTGAATGCAGCATGCCCGAAACCGGGCTCGTCGCGCCGGAACGTACATTGGTCGCGGTGCGGGCGATGGTGCCGGTCACGCAGATGCCGCCGAAGAGCGCGGAGCCGATGTTGGCGATGCCCTGGGCGATCAGTTCCATGCTGGAGCGATGCCGCCGTCCGGTCATGCCGTCGGCGACGACGGCGGAAAGCAGCGATTCGATGGCGCCGAGAATGGTGAAGGCGACCGCATCCGGCAGGACGGCGAGCACGAGGCCGGGCGAGAAGGCGGGCAGGGCCGGAACCGGCAATCCGCGCGGAATGCCGCCGAAGCGCGTCCCGATCGTGTCGGCCGGCAGGGCTAGCAGGGCTGTGGCGGCCGCGGCGACGGCCACGCCGATCAGCAGGTTCGGCCAGGAGGGACGCAACCGCCGTAAAACGAGAATGACGCCGATGGTGAGCGCCGCCACGCCGAGGGCGGCCGGATTGAAGCTGTCGCGCGCCGCCCAGAGGGCCGGCACCTTCTCCACGATCGGACCCGGCTCGCCGCCGGCAAGCCGAAGACCGAAGAGTTCCGCGATCTGGCTTGCGAAGATGATGACTGCGATGCCGGCCGTAAAGCCGACCGTCACCGGATAGGGAATGAGCTTGATGTATTTTCCAAAGCGGAGATAGCCGGCGAGCGTCAGCATGAGGCCGGATAAAAACGTCGCCAGCAGCAGGCCTTCCACGCCGTGCCGGGTGACCGTGGCGGCGACCAGCACGATGAAGGCTCCGGCCGGGCCGCCGACCTGGAAACGGCTGCCGCCGAGCGCGGAGACGAGGAAACCGCCGATGATGGCGGTATAGAGCCCCCGGTCGGGCGTGACCCCCGAGGCGATGGCGATCGCCATCGACAAGGGCAGGGCGACGATCGCGACGGTCAACCCCGCCAGCACGTCCGCCTTCAGGCGCGCGGGACCGTAGCCCTCCCTGACGACGGTGGCGAGCTTGGGCATCAATAGATCGTTCATGGCATCCCCGGGCCGCGAGGGGAAAGGATCGCGGCGGCCGTATCTCAGCCCGAGTCGCACGGATTTGCAATGCGGCCGCCGTGCACCGTGCTGCGGCTGCGGATCAGGCGCCCGGCGGTTCCTGCGCCGTGCTCATCCGGCTTCCGGCAGGCGGGCGGCCTCCGCGTCGTCGAGCGCGGCGGCGCGGATGGCGGCGGGACGGGTCGCCAGACGCTCCAGATAGGCAAGAAACGCCGGACGGGACTCTATGCCGCCGAAATGCGTTCCCCAGGCGATGTGGGACGCCACATAGACATCGGCGGCGGTGAAACGATCCCCCGCCACATAGGGATGACGGGAGACGGCAAGCGCCAGGCTGTCCATCACGGCCGGATAATCGCCGCACCCGATGGCGCGGCGGCGATCGTCGGGCACCTTGACGTCCAGCCATTTCAGCGCGACCGTCATTTCCAGCGGCCCGGCGGCGAAGAACAGCCAGCGATAATAATCGCCCCTTTCGGCCGGCGGCGGCGCAAGACCGGCGGCAGGGAAGGCGTCGGCGAGATAGGCGCAGACGGCCGCCGCCTCGGTCACGACCGTTTCGCCGTGGCGGATGGCGGGAACCTTGCCGAGCGGATTGACGGCCAGATAGCCGGCTTCCTTCATGGAGCCGTCGAAGGTGAGGATTTCCGTGCGGTAGCGCGCACCTGTTTCTTCGAGCATCCAGCGGACGATGCGGCCCCGCGACATCGGATGGGTATAGAAAACCAGTTCGTCGGCCATGCCATCTCCTCCATGCGCTCTGAAAAAGAATAGGCCGGAGACGGGCGGAGACAACGGGAGAAATGAAAAAGCCCGGCGCGGGCCGGGCTTTCGTCGGTTGGCGCTGGGGCCGGGTCAGGCCGCCATGGCGATTTTCAGGTTTTCGTCGATCTTGTCGAGGAAGCCGGTTGTCGAAAGCCAGGGCTGATCGGGACCGATCAGCAGCGCGAGATCCTTGGTCATGAAGCCGGATTCGACCGTCTCGATGCAGACCCGCTCCAGTGTTTCTGAGAATTTCGCCAGTTCCGTATTGTCGTCGAGCTTGGCGCGATGGGCGAGGCCGCGCGTCCAGGCGAAGATCGAGGCGATGGAGTTGGTGGAGGTTTCCTCGCCGCGCTCGTGCTGGCGGTAGTGGCGCGTTACCGTGCCGTGGGCGGCTTCGGCTTCCACCGTCTTGCCGTCCGGCGTCATCAGCACCGACGTCATCAGGCCGAGCGAGCCGAAGCCCTGCGCGACGATATCCGACTGCACGTCGCCGTCGTAGTTCTTGCAGGCCCAGACGTAGCCGCCCGACCACTTGAGCGCCGAAGCGACCATGTCGTCGATCAGGCGATGTTCGTACCAGAGCTTTTCGGCCTTGAACTTTTCGGCGAATTCCTCGTCGAAGACCTTCTGGAAGATATCCTTGAAGCGGCCGTCATAGACCTTGAGGATGGTGTTCTTGGTCGAAAGATAGACCGGCACCTTGCGCTGAAGGCCGTAGTTGAACGAGGCGCGGGCGAATTCGGTGATCGACTGGTCGAGATTGTACATGCCGAGCGCCACGCCGGCCGAGGGCGCGTCGTAGATTTCGTGCTCGATTTCCTGGCCGTCCTCGCCGATGAACTTCATGTAGAGCTTGCCCTTGCCGGGGAAGGTGAAGTCGGTGGCGCGATACTGGTCGCCAAAGGCATGGCGGCCGACGATGATCGGCTTGGTCCAGCCGGGAACGAGGCGCGGGACGTTCTTGCAGATGATCGGCTCGCGGAAGATGACGCCGCCGAGAATGTTGCGGATCGTGCCGTTCGGCGACTTCCACATCTTCTTCAGCTTGAATTCCTCGACGCGGGCCTCATCCGGGGTGATCGTCGCGCATTTGACGCCGACGCCGTGCTTCCTGATGGCGTTGGCAGCATCGATCGTCACCTGGTCGTCGGTGGCGTCGCGGTTTTCCATGCCCAGATCGTAATATTCGAGATCGATATCCAGATAGGGGTGGATCAGCTTGTCCTTGATGAACTGCCAGATGATGCGCGTCATCTCGTCGCCGTCGAGTTCGACGACCGGATTCGCGACCTTGATCTTTGCCATGGGGAGCCTCGTTATTTGTAGGGGCAGGGTGCCCCGGATCGTGGGCATTGAAAGCCGACTGGCCCTATAGCATCGCGTGTGCGCAAGGCAAAGCCGACCAGGGTCGCGGAGGGCTTATTTTCGCCGCCTGCCGGTATAAGTTCGATTCGCGTCGGCGTTGGATCGAGGCGAGTCGCCACGGCCCGCCGCGTCGCCGTTCATTCCATCGGGAGAAAATACATGCTGCGTTCCGGTCTCGTTGCGCTCGTTCTCATCCTGCCTCTGCCGGCGTTCGCCGCGGATGCGACAGCGCCGGTAAGGGAAATCATGGCCGCCGCCACCAGCAACTGGGTGGACTTCGACGCCGCCTCGGAAGAACCGCCGGCCTATGTCGATTATTTCAGCGAGGATGCGCTCAAGCGGCTCTACAGCCGCGACTTTGTCGCAAGATACCGCCAGGCGGCGAAATATCCGGCCTATGAGGACGACGGTTCGCCCTTCGCCTATGATCCGATCATCGGCGGGCAGGACGGATGCGCGCTCAAGGACCTGACGATCGGCGAGGCGGTTGCCGGGGACGGGCAAACGCAGGTCACCGTGACGTTCGACAATACCTATTGCTTCGAGGAGAACCGCGACGCCGGCTGGAAGCCGGTGACGCTCGTCTTCTCGCTGATCGAGGAAGACGGACGGCCGGTGATCGACGATATCGACCGCGAGAATACGGAAGGCGGCGGTTCGCTGAAGGCGGAAATGCAGGAAATCACCGCCGCCGGGATGGAGGGACGCGAGCAGGAGGTAATGCCGGACGACGGAGCGGAGTGATCGCGGCGCGGATCGCCGCTTTTCATTTTCCGGCAATTGTGCCACTGAACCGCAACCCTCAAGGACGGACAGGCATGGCAGGCACGAACAGCGAACGCACGCTGATCGCCGAAGGACCGGCGATCATTCTCGTTCACCCGCAACTGGGCGAAAACATCGGCATGGTGGCGCGTGCGATGGCGAATTTCGGCCTGGCCGAATTGCGGCTCGTCAACCCGAGGGACGGCTGGCCGAGCGAGAAGGCGATTTCGGCGGCCAGTAATGCCGATCACGTCATCGCGGCGGCGAGCGTCTATCCCTCGCTGGAGACGGCCATCGCCGATCTGGAGTTCGTCTATGCGACGACGGCGCGTGATCGCTACGGCTTCAAGGAGGTGCGTTCGCCGGTCGTCGCCGCCGATGACCTGCGCGGACGTTTCCGGGCCGGACAGAAGACCGGCATCCTCTTCGGCCGTGAGCGCACGGGGCTGACCAACGAGGAGATCGCCCTTGCCGACGAACTGGTGACCTTCCCCGTCAACCCGGCCTTCGCCTCGCTCAATCTGGCGCAGGCCGTTCTCCTGATGAGCTACGAATGGATGAAGAGCGGACTTTCCTCGGTCGAGGCCACGCCGTTCGGTGCCCTGCCGCAGCGGCCGGCGCGCAAGGATGAGCTGCAAGGGCTTTTTGATCACGTCGAGGAGACGCTGGACGCCCGCGGATATTTCCGGCCTGCCGCCAAAAAGCCGAAACTCGTGGAAAACCTGCGTGCGATCCTCACCCGTCCGTCCTTCACCGGCTCGGAAATCCAGGTCCTTCGCGGCGTGATCTCCTGTCTCGACCGTTTCACGCGGGAATCGCCTCGCGGCATGACCAACCCGAACCGCACGCGCAACCGGCGTCCGAAGGTTTCCCGTGACGGCGACTAGCGCAAAGCCCGTTCTGGTCTTCGACAGCGGCATCGGCGGGCTGACTGTCCTGCGCGAGGCGCGGGTGCTGATTCCCGAGCGACATTTCATCTATGTCGCGGATGACGCCGGCTTTCCCTATGGCGGCTGGCCGGAGACGGAACTGCGGGCGCATCTCATCGCGCTCTTCAAGCGGCTGCTTGCCGACCACGATCCGGAACTTAGCGTCATCGCCTGCAATACGGCCTTCACGCTTGCCGGCGCGGAACTGCGCGCGGCCTTTCCCGGCATGCGTTTCGTCGGCACCGTGCCGGCGATCAAGCCGGCGGCGGAGCGGACGCGTTCCGGCCTCGTCTCGGTGCTGGCGACGCCGGGCACCGTGCAGCGCGCCTATACGCGCGATCTCATTTCCTCTTTCGCCCGCCGCTGCGACGTCGATCTCGTCGGATCGGAAAATCTCGCGCGCATGGCGGAGGCCTATATCCGCGGTGAAGCGATCGCCGATGCGGCCGTGCTTGACGAGATCGCTCCCTGTTTCGTCGAACGGGATGGCCGCAAGACGGATATCGTGGTGCTGGCCTGCACCCATTACCCCTTCATGGCCAATGTGTTTCGTCGGCTCGCCCCCTGGCCGGTCGACTGGCTGGACCCGGCCGAGGCGATTGCCCGCCAGATCCGTCGCCTGACGCCGCCGCTCGACGATACCGCCCCCGGTGAGGACATTGCGATCTTCACCTCCGGCAAGCCCGATTTCGCCACCTGCCGGCTGATGCAGGGGTTCGGGCTCAGGGTGGTTTGAGGTCGCCATTCCTGTGGGTTAAGAAAAAGCGGGCGGCAACGGCGGGCGATTCAGTGCTAAGGGTCGCCGGTCGGCTGCGGGGCAATCGACGGTTTCAGGAACGAGGAACGGCATGAAGGTCGGCATCGACATGGGAACGGTGCAGGGCGGCGCACCGGCCAGGCTCGATATCGAGGAATTGCTGGCGACGCGCCTGCTGGTGCAGGGAAATTCGGGATCGGGCAAGTCGCATCTGCTGCGCCGGCTGCTGGAGCAGTCGGCGGAATGGGTGCAGCAGGTGATCATCGATCCGGAGGGCGATTTCGTCACGCTTTCGGATCGGTTCGGCCATGTCGTCGTCGATGGCGAGCGCAGCGAGGCCGAGCTTGTCGGCATCGCCAACCGGATCCGCCAGCATCGCGTTTCCTGCGTGCTCTCGCTGGAAGGACTGGAGGCCGACGAGCAGATGCGTGCGGCCGGCATCTTTCTCAATGCGCTGTTCGAGGCGGACCGGGAATATTGGTATCCGGTGCTCGTGGTCGTTGACGAGGCGCAGCTTTTCGCGCCCGCCGTGGGCGGGGAAGTCTCGGAAGAGGCGCGAAAGCTGTCTCTCGGCGCGATGACGAACCTGATGTGTCGTGGCCGCAAGCGAGGGCTTGCCGGCGTCATCGCGACCCAGCGGCTCGCCAAACTGGCCAAGAACGTGGCGGCGGAAGCCTCCAACTTCCTGATGGGGCGGACTTTCCTCGATATCGATATGGCGCGGGCGGCCGATCTTCTCGGCATGGACCGCCGGCAGGCGGAAATGTTCCGCGATCTCCAGCGCGGCGCTTTCGTGGCGCTCGGCCCGGCGCTGTCCCGCCGGCCGCTGCCGGTGACGATCGGCCCCGTCGAAACCTCGGCGCGCTCCACCAGCCCGAAACTGATGCCGCTGCCGGACAAGATGGACGATGTCGAGGACCTGATCTTCACACCCGATCCGGAAGAATTTTCCCGGCCCGTCGCGCGACGCGTCGCGCCCGCGCCACGGCCGACCACGGATATTCTTGCCGAACTTTCCCGGGCGCGACCCGAACAGGTGACGGAGCCGGCGCGCGCGCCGGCTGTCGAAATCTCTGCGGAGGAACGCGAAAGCCTGATCGAACAGGCCCTTGCCGAAGTGCTCGACGGTCCCGATGCCGCCTTTCGCTCCGATGCCGAGCTGTTTCAGGATTTTCTCGTGCGCTGCCGTATCCGGCGCGTGCCGGGCGCGCCGCCGGCGCTTCCCGCTTTTCGCCGCAAGGTCGCGATCGCCCGGTCGGGCGTCGATGCGCAAACCGCCGCGACCGACAGCTGGAAAACGGCTCTCGATCTTTCCGGCCGGGTGAGCGAAGATCTGCAAGGCGTGTTCCTGCTGGTCGCCCAGGCGGCGGTGCGCGGGCTTTCCTGCCCTTCGGACGCGATGATCGCCCGCGCCTACGGAACCCATTCGGCCCGCCGCGCGCGCCGCCTGCTCGGCTATTTCGAAGAGCAGGGGCTTGTGGTCGTGCATAGCGATCTGGCCGGTCACAGGATCGTGGCTTTTCCGGACCTCGGTTGCGAAACGCTTCCCGGCGACGCCAACGCGCCGGACAGGGCGCAAAGCCACCGCGATGCGGCGGAATAGCTGGGATTTCGGGCTGTGCGCGTTGACAAAGCACGAAAATCCGCCTACTGACGCGCCGATACCGGGCAGCGATGTCCGGTATTTCATTTGACATGTCCCGTGGCTTCTCCGGTCGCGATCGTGAGAAACCTGTCAGAATCGCTTGAAAAAGGGATTCAGAGGAGGGCGTGTTTCCTTGAACCGGTTTGGAAATAAACCGGACTAACCTACTGATAAGGAAATGCGATGAGCAAGCGCGCTGCATCCAAGTATAAAATCGACCGCCGCATGGGCGAAAACATCTGGGGCCGTCCGAAGTCCCCGGTCAATCGCCGCGAATACGGCCCCGGCCAGCACGGCCAGCGCCGCAAGTCCAAGATGTCGGACTTCGGCGTTCAGCTTCGCGCCAAGCAGAAGCTGAAGGGCTACTATGGCGATATCCGCGAGAAGCAGTTCCACGCGATCTACGTCGAAGCCAACCGTCGCAAGGGCGACGCCGGTGAAAACCTGATCGGTCTTCTGGAATCGCGCCTCGACGCCATCGTCTATCGCGCCAAGTTCGTTCCGACGGTCTTTGCCGCCCGTCAGTTTGTCAACCATGGCCACGTCAAGGTCAACGGCGTCCGCGTCAACATCGGTTCCTACCGCTGCAAGCCGGGCGACGTCATCGAAGTGCGCGAAAAGTCCAAGCAGCTCGTCTCGGTGCTGGAAGCCGTCCAGCTCGCCGAGCGCGACGTTCCGGACTACATCGATGCCGACCACAACAAGATGGTCGCGACCTTCGTTCGCGTTCCGGCCCTTTCCGATGTTCCGTACCCGGTCATCATGGAACCGAACCTGGTCGTCGAGTTCTACTCGCGCTAATCGCGAGCCGAGCTTGCCAAATCCGGAGAAGCCGCCCACAAACGGGCGGCTTTTTCTTTTCTCGGCCATAGTCTTCGGAGGGTGGGCGTGACGGATCTTCAGGCCATCGTGGAAGACATCCATGCGGCGCTCCTGCCGCGGCGCGGCGAGGGCCGGGTGGCCGACTACATTCCCCAGCTCGCGCATGTCGATGCGCGGCGATTCGGGATCGCCGTCGTCACAGTCGACGGCGCGGTCCATCTTGCCGGCGATGCCGAGGAGCCGTTCTCCATCCAGAGCATCTCCAAGGTCTTCACGCTGACACTGGCGCTCGGCAAGCATGGTGAGGCGCTCTGGAAGCGGGTCGGGCGGGAGCCATCGGGCTTAGCGTTCGATTCCATCGTCCAGCTCGAACGGGAGGAGGGGCTGCCGCGCAACCCGTTCATCAATGCCGGGGCGATCGCCGTGACCGATCTGGTGCTGGCCGGCCATACGCCGAAGGAAGCGATCGGCGAGATCGTTCGCTTCGTGCGCTATCTCGCCGACGAGGACGACATCATCGTCGATCAGGCGGTGGCGCGTTCGGAACAGGCCACGGGGTTCCGTAATTTCGCGCTCGCCAACTTCATGCGCGCTTTCGGCCGGCTCGATCATCCGGCGGAACTGGTGCTCGGCGTCTATTTTCATCAATGCGCATTGGCCATGAGTTGCCGGCAGCTTGCCCGCGCCGGCCTGTTCCTTGCCGCCAATGGCAGGAACCCCCTGACGGGACACCGGGTGGTTTCCCACCTGAGGGCGCGGCGCATCAACGCGCTGATGCTGACCTGCGGTCATTACGACGGCTCGGGCGACTTTGCCTATCGCGTCGGGCTGCCCGCCAAGAGCGGTGTCGGCGGCGGCATTCTCGCCGTTGCGCCCGGCAAGGCGTCGATCGCCGTCTGGTCGCCGGGGCTCAACGAGAACGGCAATTCGCTGCTGGGATCGCTGGCGCTTGAAATGCTTGCCGCCCGAACCGGCTGGTCCGTCTTCGGGGCTTGATTACGCGGCCGGTTCGGGGCATTGCAAAACCCAATCAGGATGGACACCGGCCCATGACGCTCGCATTCACCGAGGCGGAAGACGACAGCGCGGAGGCGGCGCCACGCCACCCGCTTTTCGCCGACGCGCCTTCCAGCGTTTCGTTCAACAAGTTGCGCAAGCGGCTGCTGCGGCAGGTGCGGCAGGCCATCGACGATTTCTCCATGCTGAAGGGCCAGAAGCGCTGGCTCGTCGCCCTTTCCGGCGGCAAGGACAGCTACGGCCTGCTGGCGCTGCTGATGGACCTGCAATGGCGCGGCCTGCTGCCGGTCGAACTCGTCGCCTGCAATCTCGATCAGGGACAGCCGAATTTTCCAAAGCATGTCCTGCCGGAGTATCTCGCCTCCCTCGGCGTGCCGCACCGGATCGAATATCGCGACACCTATTCGGTCGTGAAGGAAAAGATGCCGGCCGGAGCGACCTATTGCTCGCTCTGCTCGCGGCTGCGGCGCGGCAATCTCTATCGCATTGCCCGGGAGGAAGGATGCGATGCGCTCGTTCTCGGCCATCATCGCGAGGATATTCTCGAAACCTTCTTCATGAACCTGTTTCATGGCGGACGGCTTGCGACGATGCCCCCGAAGCTCGTCAATGACGAGGGCGACCTGATGGTGCTGCGTCCGCTGGCCTATGCCGCGGAGGAGGATCTGGCGCGATTCGCGGTCGCCATGCGTTTCCCGATCATTCCCTGTGATCTTTGCGGCTCGCAGGATGGCCTGCAACGCAACGCCATGAAGGCGATGCTCGCCGATATCGAAGCACGGATGCCGGGCCGCAAGGACGCCATCCTGCGGGCGCTCGGTCACGCCAAACCTTCGCATCTCCTCGATCCCGGATTGTTCGATTTTTCCTCCCTCGAAACGGTAAAGCGCAATGACGACGATTGATATCAATGCCCTGGCCTTCATTCTGGCGCAGGCGGCCGCGGCGGAAATCCGCCCGCGCTTCCGCGCGCTTGCAAAGGACGATATCCGCACCAAGGCGGACGCCAACGATCTGGTGACGGAAGCCGACGAGGCGGCGGAACGCTTCATCGGGCGTGAGGTGGCGGCGCAATTCCCGGAGGCGCTGTTTGTGGGAGAGGAATCGGTCGCCGCCGATCCGTCCCTGCTGCCGAAGCTCGGACAGGCCGATCTCGCGATCGTCGTCGATCCGATCGACGGCACGTTCAACTTCGCTTCGGGCGTGCCGCTGTTCGGCGTCATGGCGGCGGTGGTTTCCGGCGGAGAGACCGTCGCCGGCGTCATCTACGATCCGATGGGCGACGATTTCGTCATTGCGGAAAAAGGCGGCGGGGCCTGGCAGACGGGCGACCACAAGCCTTCCGTGCGGCTGAGGGCCTGCGACGCCGTGCCGCTGGATGCGATGACCGGAATGGCCTCCACGGGCTCCCTCCACCCGGAGCGGCGCGCGCGGGTGATGCAGAACCTGTCCCGTGTGGCTTTCGCCGCCAGCTATCGTTGCGCGGCGCATGAATACCGCACCTTCGCCGGCGGCAATCTGCACTATCTGATGTACAACAAGCTGATGCCCTGGGATCATCTCGCCGGGACGCTGATCGCGCAGGAGGCAGGCGCCTATGCAGCCCGACTCGACGGGTCGGAATACCATCCGCATCACGTCGAGGGCGGCCTGCTGCTCGCGCCCGACAGGGAAAGCTGGGAGTTGCTACGCCGCGAGGTCTTCGTCGACTGAGGAATAAAATCAAGACCCGGCCGCAAGGAACATGCGGCCGGGTCTTTTGCCGTCCGTGGGCTGCGTTCAGACCGGTTTGCTGTGCGGCTGGAAGAGCCGCCCGCGCTCGGCCAGCAGGACGAAGAAGAGGCCGATTACCGAAACGCTGAAGAAGCCCGCGACGAGGGGAAGCGACGTTCCGTCATAGGCTTGGCCGATCACCCCGCCGATCGCCGCGCCGCCGGCCGTGCCCATGAAGCCGAGGACCGACGATGCGGTTCCGGCGACATGCCCGAGCGGCTCCATGGCGAGCGAATTGAAGTTCGAGCCGATCCAGCCGAACTGGAACATCGCCAGCGCGAAGAGGGTGATGAATATCGGGAAGGGCAGCGGCCCTGTCCAAAGGAGCGTCAGGACCAGCCACAGGCCGTTGATGGAGAGAAAGCCGACAAGCGCGCCATGCGAAAGGCGGCGCATGCCGAACCGGCCGACGAAGCGCGCATTCACGAAGGAAGACAAGGCCATGAAGGTCGCCACGCCGGCGAAGGCGACGGGGAACCAGACGCCGAGATCGTAGATGCCGACGTAGATCTGCTGCGCCGAATTGATGAAGCCGAACAGCGCGCCGAAGATGAAGGTGCTGGCGAGCGTATAGCAAAGCGCGATGCGATTGGTCAGAACGATGCGGAAGCCTGCGATGACGGATCTGGCCGTGAAGGGACGGACGTCCTCGGGGGCCAGCGTTTCCGGCAGGCGCAGCGCCATCCAGGCCCAGACGAGCGCCGTTATCACCGCCATGAAAATGAAGATCAGATGCCACTCGCCGAACAGCATGATGATCTGGCCCGTGCCGGGCGCCATGACCGGCACGACCATGAAGACCATCATGATCAGCGACATGATCTCGGCCATGGCGCGGCCGCCGAAAACGTCCCGGACGATGGAGACCGTGATGACCCTGGTCGCGGCTGAACCGATGCCCTGAATGAAGCGTACGGTCAGCAGCAGGGCGAATGTCGGTACGAGCACCGCCGCAAGCGATGCGACGATATAGATGGCAAGGCCCCAGAACATCGGTGCGCGCCGGCCGAAGCGGTCGGAGATCGGGCCGTAGGCGAGTTGGGCGAAGGCGAAGCCGATCAGATAGGCGGATATAACGTACTGGCGATGATTTTCATTCTCGACGCCGAGACTTGCGCCGATCTCCTGAAGGCCGGGGAGCATGATGTCGATCGCCAGCGCATTGAGCGCCATCAGGAACGCCATCAGGGCGATGAACTCGATCTTGCCCATTCCCTTCAAACGCTGGGCAGCTTCGGGCGAGAGTGCTGACATAATAATTTTTTTCCATGAAAGAGAGAAGGCGCCGTTGGGAGCGGCGCCTTTTTAAAAGCTGTTCGAAAGCCCGTCGGGCGTAATCAGGCAGCGCCCTTGAGAGCGATCCCCTGCTGCTGGAGGTGCGACTGCAATTCGCCCGCCTGGAACATTTCGCGAATGATGTCGCAACCGCCGACGAACTCGCCCTTGACATAGAGCTGTGGAATTGTCGGCCAGCTGGAATAGTCCTTGATGCCCTGGCGGATATCGGCGTCGGCAAGCACGTTGATGCCCTTGTAATCGACCCCCACATAATCAAGAATCTGGACGACCTGACCGGAAAAACCACACTGTGGAAACTCCGGCGTGCCCTTCATGAACAGGACGACGTCGTTGGTCTTTACTTCGTTGGCGATGAAATCGTGGATGCCACTCATAGCGCTATTCCTTGGCAAGTCGGCGTCAAGGGCCGATGCGATGAACTGTCCGATCTAGATAGCAACCCGGCCCGGGGATTACCAGCAGCGACGGGCAAAAAACCCGTTAACGTCCGCCTTGCCGCCTCCGGCCATCGGTCTTCCGGCATCTTTCCATCAAGGTGGCCCTGTCCGGATCGCGTCAACGGCGGCGGGTTGAAGAAGACCGCTTTCGGGTGGTCTGCCTGCGCGGCTTGCGCGCCGGTTTCAGGACGGCATCGAGGATGCCGCCGAGAAGGCCGCCACCGCCGGACCTGCCGCGAGAGCGGCCCGTTCCTGCGGTGGTCTTGCGTAAAACCTCCTTCAGCGCGGCATTGACCACGCTGCGGAGGAAGCTGCCGACAAGTCCGGCCACGGCGGCTTCAGTCCGGCGCGGACGTCTGAAGCGCCAGGGCGTGAAGAACGTCGCCCATATTGCCCTTCAGCGCCTCATAGACCATCTGGTGCTGCTGCACCCGTGTCTTGCCACGGAAGCTTTCCGCCACGACTTCGGCAGCGTAGTGATTGCCGTCGCCGGCAAGGTCGCGGATGATCACCTTGGCGCCCGGGATGCCTTCCTTGATGAGTTTCTCGATGTCGCCGGCCTGCATTGCCACGGTGATACTCTCCTGCTTCGTTGTTTCCCTGCAAGGATAGGAGGTTCGGTCGGTAAAGGTCAACCATGCCGCACCGGGCATCCCCATCCCCGCAAGGGGGACGGGCCTGTTTTAAGGGTTTGCCCGCGGTCTCGATGCCGTCAGGCGGGCTTGCCGTCCATGAAGGCGGGGAACCAGGATTCGTGCGCATCGCGCAGGTCCGGGATCGTCACGGAGAAGAGGCCCGTGACGGTCAGCGCGTCGCCGCCCACCTTGCCGATGCGGCGGAAGGGAACGCCCATGCCCTCGGCATTGGCGCAGATGAAATTCGCCAGATCCGCCGGGACGGTGATCACGTAGCGGGCCTGATCCTCGCCGAACAGCAGCGCGTGCGCCGGGCCGCCGGCCGCCGAAAGATCGATCTGCGCGCCCTTGCCGGAGGCCATGACCATTTCCGCCAGCGTGACGGCAAGGCCGCCCGAGGAGATGTCGTGGCAGGCGGTGATCTGCCCGTTGTTGATCGCCGCGCGTACGAAGTCGCCATTGCGGCGCTCGGCATGCAGGTCGACCTCCGGGGCGGGACCGTCGGCGATGCCGAGCACGTCGCGCAGATAGACGGACTGGCCGAGATGCGTGCCGTCGCCGCCGATCAGGACCAGATGGTCGCCGTCATGCGCCGAACCGATGCGCGCCATCCGCGACCAGTCGGGCAGGAGACCGACGCCGGCGATGGTCGGGGTCGGCAGGATTCCCTCGCCGTTGGTCTCGTTATAGAGCGAGACGTTGCCGGAGACGATGGGGAAGGACAGCGCGCGGCAGGCCTCGCCGATGCCTTCGATCGCCTTGACCAGCTGGCCCATGATCTCGGGCCGCTCGGGATTGCCGAAGTTGAGGTTGTCCGTGGCGGCGAGCGGTTCGGCCCCCGTCGCCGTGATGTTGCGCCAGCATTCGGCGACCGCCTGCTTGCCGCCCTCGAAGGGGTCGGCCTCGACATAGCGCGGCGTTACGTCGGAGGAGAAGGCCAGCGCCTTGGTCGGATGGCCCTCGACCCGGACGACGCCCGCGTCGCCGCCCGGAAGCTGGAGCGAATTGCCCTGGATCAGCGTGTCGTACTGCTCGTAGACCCAGCGGCGGCTCGACTGGTTGGGCGAGCCCACCAGCTGGAGAAGGGCGAGGCCGTAGTCTTCCGGCTCGGCGACGAGCGAGGCCGGCAGCGGGGCGGGCCGGCTCGGCTCGCGCCAGGGGCGGTCATATTCGGGAGCCTCGTCGCCCAGTTCCTTGATGGGAAGGTTGGCGACCTCCTCGCCCTCGTGCAGGACGCGGAAGCGCAGGTCGTCCGTGGTCTTGCCGACGATGGCGAAGTCGAGGCCCCATTTGACGAAGATCGCCTTGGCTTCCTCTTCCTTCTCCGGCTTCAGCACCATGAGCATGCGCTCCTGGCTTTCCGACAGCATCATCTCGTAGGCCGTCATCCGTTCTTCACGCACCGGCACATGGTCGAGCGTCAGTTCGATGCCGAGGTCGCCCTTGGCGCCCATCTCGACGGCGGAGCAGGTGAGGCCGGCCGCCCCCATGTCCTGAATGGCGATGACCGCGCCGGTCTGCATCAGTTCGAGGCAGGCCTCCAGAAGGCATTTTTCCGTGAAGGGGTCGCCGACCTGAACGGTCGGGCGCTTTTCATCGATGGATTCGTCGAATTCGGCGGACGCCATGGTTGCGCCGCCGACCCCGTCGCGGCCGGTCTTGGCGCCGAGATAGACGACGGGCAGGCCGACGCCCTCCGCCTTGGAATAGAAGATCGCGTCGGACTTCGCCAATCCGGCGGCAAAGGCGTTGACGAGGATGTTGCCGTTGTAGCGCGCGTCGAATTCGACCTCGCCGCCGACGGTCGGCACGCCGAAGGCGTTGCCGTAGCCGCCGACGCCGGAGACGACGCCGGAAACGAGATGACGGGTCTTCGGATGGTCGGGCTCACCGAAGCGCAGGGCGTTCATCGCGGCGATCGGCCGCGCGCCCATGGTGAAGACGTCGCGCAGGATGCCGCCGACGCCTGTCGCCGCGCCCTGATAGGGTTCGATATAGGACGGATGGTTGTGGCTTTCCATCTTGAAGACCACGCAGTCGCCATCGTCGATATCGACGACCCCGGCGTTCTCGCCCGGCCCCTGGATGACGCGCGCGCCGGTGGTCGGCAGGGTGCGCAGCCATTTCTTGGAGGACTTGTAGGAGCAGTGCTCGTTCCACATGGCCGAAAAGATGCCAAGCTCGGTGAAGGTCGGCTCACGGCCGATCAGCGAGAGGATCCGTTCGTACTCATCGGGCTTCAATCCGTGGGCGGCAATCAACTCCGGGGTGATCGGGCGGGTGTTGGAAATGGTCATCGTCGCTCGTCTTGTCTAGGAGGGCTGGCTTTGCGGTCTCTTTAGCCTATGCCGCCCCCTGGCGCGACAGGAAAATGCCGCATTCGGCAGACCGCCCGGCGGTCAGAGGATTTCCTGTAGCCGTTCGGCCGGGCGGCACAGGCGGACGCCCTTCTCGGTGATGACGATCGGCCGCTCGATCAGCACCGGATTGTCGGCAAGCGCATCGAGCAATTCACGGTCGGAGCGCTCCGGGGCGAGAAGGCCGAGTTCGGCCGCCAGCGGCTCCCTGGCGCGCAGGATGTCGCGGGGGCCGGCTTCCATCGCCACCAGCATGGCGAGAAGCTCCTCGCGTGACGGCGGCGTCTTCAGATATTCCACGATCTCCGGCTCGATACCGGCAGCGCGAAGTTGCTCGAGGACGGCGCGTGAGGTGGAACAGCGCGGATTGTGCAGAATTCGGGCTTTCATCATCGTCGGACGCTCCTCAGCAGTTTTTACCACCGGACGCCCAGCGTTTGACATCGGTTTCGATGCGGGCGGCCGCCGGCTCGCCCATCAGCGGCCCGAAGGCGTCGAGCCTGGCGGGATTGCCTTCCGCCTGGACCACGAGAAGGGGGCGGGATTCCGGTGCGTTGCGATGGACCAGCAGGATGCGCGGCCGGCCGGTGAAGGAGTTGAGTTCCGGTGCGAGACGATAGGCCTTGAAGGCGGCGTCGCCCGACTTGAACCAGCAGGCGCTGGCGCCGAGCGCGACCCGCTCCATGGTGGGCAGGGCCGCCCGGTCGACCGCGGGTGGCGCCTTCGACTGGCAGGCGGCAAGGGCCGCCGCTGTCGCGAGCGTCACGAGGAGCTTCGTCGGGGCGAGGCGCATGGCGGCTCCTTGATGACGGGACATGCACCCCTTGGCTTGCCGCGGGGCGGGACGTGCAGGAAGGATCAGGCGGCGATGACGTTCAGGGCGGAGGCGAAGAGGCCGCGGCCGTCGCCGCCGCCGTGAGCGGCCTCGATCAGGTTTTCCGGATGGGGCATGAGGCCGAGCACATTGCCCTTCGCGTTCATGACGCCGGCGATATCGTTGATCGAGCCGTTCGGATTCGTGCCTTCCGCATAGCGGAAGACGACCTGACCGTTGCCTTCGATCGCCGCGAGCGTCTCCGCGTCGGTAAAATAGTTGCCGTCATGGTGGGCGACGGGGCAGCGGATGATCTGGCCCTGCGCATAGGCCCGGGTGAAATCGGTCTCGGCGTTAACCACCTCCAGCTTCACCTCGCGGCAGACGAATTTCAGCGAGGCGTTGCGCATTAGCGCGCCCGGCAGCAAGCCGGCTTCAAGCAGGATCTGGAAACCGTTGCAGACGCCGAGCACCTTCACGCCGGCTTCGGCCCTGGCCTTGATCGCCTGCATGATCGGCATGCGCGCGGCGATCGCGCCGCAGCGCAGATAGTCGCCATAGGAAAAGCCGCCGGGAATGACGATGAGATCGACATCGGGCAGCTCGGTTTCCGTCTGCCAGACGGTGACCGGAGCGGTGCCGGAAATCTTGGTCAGCGCCGCGATCATGTCGCGGTCGCGATTAAGGCCGGGAAGCTGGACGACGGCGGATCTCATGGGTGTGGCTCAAACCTTGCCTGGGCCTCTGCTGTTCGAGGCGGTTGTCGATACGGTCGGAGCCCGGGTGTCGGCTTTGCGAAACCGGAGTCCGCCCTCGGTCCCTTCAACCCTCAGGGAAAGGCGATAGTATAGTTTTCGATCACCGTGTTGGCCAGAAGCTTCTCGCACATCGCCGTGAGGTCGGCTTCGGCCTTCGCGCGGTCGGCCGTGTCGAGTTCCAGATCGAAGACCTTGCCCTGGCGGACCTGATGAACGCCCTCGAAGCCGAGGCTGCCGAGCGCGCCTTCGATGGCCTTGCCCTGCGGGTCGAGCACGCCGTTCTTGAGCGTCACCGTTACACGTGCCTTGATCATGTTCTACTCTTCCAGTGTTGGGACGTTTACTTGACGAGAACCGGCCCGGTGCCGCGCAGCGGTTCGTTCGCATTCATGATGCCGAGGCGGCGGGCCACTTCCTGATAGGCTTCGACCAGTCCGCCCATGTCGCTGCGGAAGCGGTCCTTGTCCATCCGCTCCTGGGTCGCGATGTCCCAGAGGCGGCAGCTGTCGGGGGAAATCTCGTCGGCGATGATGATGCGCATCATGTCGCCCTCGTAGAGGCGGCCGCATTCGATCTTGAAATCGACGAGCTGGATGCCGACGCCGAGGAAAAGGCCGGAGAGGAAATCGTTGACGCGGATGGCGAGCGCCATGATGTCATCGAGTTCCTGCGGGCTCGCCCAGCCGAAGGCGGTGATGTGCTCTTCGGAAACCATCGGATCCTCAAGCGCATCCGCCTTGAAGTAGAACTCGATGATCGAGCGGGGCAGGACCGTGCCTTCGTCGATGCCGAGGCGCTTGGAGAGCGAGCCGGCCGCCACGTTGCGCACGACGACCTCGAGCGGAATGATCTCCACTTCCTTGATCAGTTGCTCGCGCATGTTGAGGCAGCGGATGAAATGGGTCGGGATGCCCATCTTGTTGAGCTGCGTGAAGATATATTCGGAAATCCGGTTGTTCAGCACACCCTTGCCGTCAATGACGTCGTGCTTCTTGCGGTTGAACGCGGTGGCGTCATCCTTGAAGAACTGGATCAGGGTGCCCGGCTCAGGACCCTCATAAAGAATCTTGGCCTTGCCCTCGTAGATACGGCGGCGACGGTTCATGGATTTTATCTCTGTTCTGGCGCGCTTGGGCGCGCGCCGCTGTCGGTCTTTCGCGCTCCCTTAAACGAAATGCCGGAGTTTAACAATCGGCGTGACGTGCCATCCCCTCATTTCAGGCTTTTCGGGCTGTTGCGCCGGTCACAAACTTCCTATTTGCACTTTTGCCGGGGTTTTGTTTTATGGGGAAAGCAACCCTTCGGGAAAGAGAATCTACGGGAGTCCCAGATGACCAATTTGCAGGATCGCATGAAGGCCTATGAAGCCAAGTTCGCGCTTGACGAGGAACTGCGCTTCAAGGCCGAGGCCCGCCGCAACAAGCTTGTCGGCCTTTGGGCCGCCGGCCTGCTCGGCAAGACGGGAGAAGCCGCCGACGCCTATGCCAGAGAGGTTGTGGCCGCCGATTTCGAGGAGGCCGGCCACGAGGACGTCGTGCGCAAGATCAAGGCGGATTTCGACGCCGCCGGCATCGCCCGCAGCGAGGACGACATCCGCACGCAGCTGATCGAACTGCTCGCCGTCGCCATCGCCCAGCTGGAAGCCGACTGACGCCTCGCGTCACGGTCGCATCGACAGACATCGAAAAGCCGCTCGGTTCAGCCGGGCGGCTTTTTCACGGGCTCGCCCCGTTCAAAGGCGAGCATGCGTCCGGCGCAGATCGGGCGGGAAAGGGTAGACGGCGGCGGCCTCACGCCACTGCTGGCCCAAGACGAAATCCGCTATCGCCTCGGCGGGAAGCGGGCGGGCAAGGGCGAACCCCTGAAGGATGTTGCATCCGAGGTCCCGCAGGATCGCGACATGCGCCGAGGTCTCTACGCCCTCGGCGATGACCTCGATATCAAGTGAGCGGCCGATCTCGATGATCGTGCCGACCAGCTTGCGCTGGCCCGGCGAGCGGTTGACCGGCTTCACCAGCTGGCGGTCGATCTTCAACCGGCGGGGGCCGAGTTTCAGCAGGCTGATGATCGAGGCGTGGCCGGTGCCGAAGTCGTCGATCTCGATATCGATGCCGAGACGGCGGATTTCCGCGAGGTTTTCCAGCACGGTGCGGTCGCAATCATCGAGGAAAATCGATTCCAGCAATTCGAACGAAAGGGTCTGCGGCCGGATGGGAAGGCGGCGCAGGGTGTGGCGCAATTCGGGATCATGCAGGCGCTTTGCCGAGACGTTGGTCGATATCCGGTGGATGCCGAGACCGCGCTCCTCCCAGCGGGCGAAATCGTCAAGCGCCTTTTCCAGCACGATCCCGTCGATCGTCGCCACGCAATCGAGATCCTCGGCGATCTTCAGGAAGGCGTCCGGGCCAAGGATGCCGCGTGTGGGATGGTTCCAGCGCGCCAGCGTCTCGAGGCTGACGATATCGAGTGTCCTGGCGCAGAATTGCGGCTGATAATAGGGCAGGAAGCGTCGCTGCTCGATGCCGGCGAGAATGTCGTCCGCCGTCTGCTTGGTGACGATGATCTGCGCCTGGATATCGTTCGTGAAGAATTCATGCCGGCCGCGGCCGCGATTCTTGGCGCGGTAGAGGGCCAGATCGGCATTGAGGAGCAACTGGCGGGGATCGATGGCCTCGCCGGCCTGACTGGCGATGCCGACGCTTGCGCCGAAGCGGCAGACATGGCCCTCGAAGGGCACGGGCTTGCGCATTTCGGTGACGATCCGGTCGGCGAGGGCGGAGAGATTTCTCTTTGCCGCGCCGCGTGCGAGGAAGACGAACTCGTCGCCGCCGATGCGGGCGACAAAATCGTCGGGCCTCTTCAGCAAGGTCAGCACGGCTGCAGCATGGCTCAGCATGCGGTCGCCGGCGAGATGGCCGAGCGTGTCGTTGATTTCCTTGAAACGGTCGAGGTCAATGTGCAGGACGGCAAGCCGCTCGCCGGTGTGCCGCGCCTCGCCGGCGGCCGCCCCGATGACGCGGTCGAGGTAGCGGCGGTTCGGAAGGCCGGTCAGATGATCGTGCAGCGCCGTATATTCGATCCGGTCCCGGGCTGCCTCAAGCTCGACGTTGCGCGCCTCTGCGAGATCCCGGGCATGCTTGAGTTCTTCCTGGACCCGGACGTCCTCCGTGACGTCCCAGTTGGCGCCGATGAGGTGCGGTATGCCGGCCAGATCGATATAATGGGTGGAGCGCCCGCGAATGTGGCGGATTTCGCCGTCACCGCGGATGATGCGAAAGGCGTTGGGAAAATCCCGACGGCTGGCAAGGCCGCGCTCGACCTTCGTCACCGCCTTCCGGCGATCCTCCGGGTGCAGCGCTGCTTCCCAGCTGGTGGCGTCGGGCGTTTCCGTCATGCCGTAGATTTCCATGATCCGGTCATCCCATTTCACTTCGCCGGTCCGCAGGTTGACGTCGAAAACCCCGAAATTCGAGACCTGGAACGCCAGGGCGAGACGATGCGAAAGCTGGGCGAGCCGTTCCTCGGCCTCCTTGCGATCGGTGATGTCCGTATCGGTTCCGGCGGTCCGGCTCGGCTTGCCGTCGTCGCCATATTCAACGACCGCGCCACGGCTTTCGATCCAGATCCAGTGGCCGTCGCGATGCTTCTCGCGATAGGCGAAGACGTTGAACGGCGTCTCGCCGCTTTCCTGCCGGTTGATTTCCGCGATGACATGCGCCCGATCGTCGGGGTGAACATTGCCGATCCAGTTGGAAAGGGAGAAATCCGGCTGTTCGTCGGCGTCGATCCCGCGGATGGAACGCCACTGGCGGGAATAGAAAAGAGAGTTTCGGGCGAAGTCATGGTCCCATACGCCCTGGCCGGCCGATTCAAGCGCCTGGTTCCAGCGCGCCTCGCGTTCGCAGAGTTCAAGGGTGTTGCGCTTGCGCTCGTCGATATCCACCGTCTGGAGAAGACGGGCAACGCCCCGGTCCGCGTCCGCCTTTCCGGCCGATGTGAAGGATGCGAGCACCCAGAATTCGCTGCGATCGGCGCGCCGGAAGCGGATTTCCCAGGGGGCCTGTTCGGCCTGCCGGTCTTCCAGCGCCTGTTCCAGCGCCGCGTGGTCCTTCGGCGAGACGATGTCCTCAAGCAGGGGAAGATCGCTGCCGGCTTGCAGATGCAGGGCGCGCAGGAAGGCGGCGTTGGCATAAAGAATGCGCCCGTCGGCCGACAGTGTCGCAAATCCAAAGGCGGATCGGGAAAAAGGGGCGCCGGTTTCGCGGAGGTCCGCCGCATCCGGTGTGGCAATGGCGGCGGGGCCGGGCGATTTTACCATGAAGCGCGATGCCTGCTCGTGACTCGACGCCGGGAGACTGGCAAAACTCTATGAAGTTCCCCTTAATGGTGTAAGGCGGCCTTTCAGGCGGGCCTGAGGCGCGAGAGGAAGCGCGCGAAGACCATCGTGCCCTCCGGCCAGGGGCCGTGGCCGGAATCGGTATCGATATGACCGGAATGACCGGCATCGAGCAGCAGGGAACCCCAGGCGGCGGCGATGTCGTCGGCATGCTCGTAGGAGCCGAACGGATCGTTGCGGCTGGCGACGACGACCGAGGGGAAGGGGAGCGGCTCGCGCGGGTAGGGGCCGAAGGTCATGAAGTGCTTCGGCCGGATTTTCGGGTTGGCGACATCCGGCGGCGCGACGAAGAATGCGCCGGCCACCTTGCCGGCGATTTCCGGCGCGGCGTGGATGCTGGCGGCGACGCCGAGCGAATGGGCGACCAGCACCACCGGCCTTGTCGCCTTTTCGACGTCCTCGACGAGGCGGCGTATCCAGTCCTCGCGCACCGGCTTTGCCCATTCCGCCTGCTCGACCCGCCGTGCCGTGCGGAGCCTCGACTGCCAGCGGCTTTGCCAGTGGTCGGGTCCGGAATTCTTGTAACCGGGGACGATCAGGATATCGGCTTCGGAGGCTTTCATGCCCTGGCATGTGCGATCACGAAGTCCTGAAGTCAAGAGGGCAGCACATTCTGCGCCTTTCCTGTATGATTGACGAATGACAAGGCCAGTCGCGGTTCAGCGTGGTGGCGGATGTCCGTTTCCCGCGGTTCTCGTGGCGGCACAGCCGGCAAGGAGAAGCGTTCATGACGACATTTCATGTAATGGCGGGACCGGACGAAACGGTGATGCGTCCGGTAATCCGGCGGATCGGGCTCGACGACGTGCGCGAGGCGCTGTCGCTGGGATTGGACGACTTTCTCGCCAAGCCCTCGCATTATGTCTTCATAAGCCTGATCTATCCCATCTGCGGCGTCGTGCTCGTCACCTGGAGTTCCGGGGCGAATATGCTGCCTCTGGTCTTTCCGTTGATTGCGGGTTTTGCGCTGCTCGGGCCGCTTCTGGCGGTCGGGCTCTACGAGATCAGCCGCCGGCGCGAACTGAGGCTCGACGCTTCATGGCGTCATGCGCTGGAATTGCGTCATTCACCGGCGCTGCCGGCGATCCTGGCGGTCGGTGCGATGTTGCTCGTGCTGTTTCTCGTCTGGCTGCTGACGGCGCAGGCGCTCTATGTCAGCCTGTTCGGTCCGCAGCCGCCGCAATCGCTTTCGCTCTTCCTCGCCTCGGTCTTCGGCACGGAAAACGGCGAGTTGCTGATGCTGGCGGGCAACGCCATCGGCTTCTGCTTCGCGCTGGTGGTGCTGGCGACCTCGGTGATCGCGTTTCCGCTGTTGATCGACCGCGATGTCGGTGCGGTCGTGGCGGTGGAAACCTCGCTGCGCGCCACTCTCGTCAATCCGCTGCCGATCGTCTGCTGGGGGCTGATCGTGGCCGCATTGCTGATTGTCGGCACCATTCCGCTTTTCGTCGGCCTCGCCGTCGTCATGCCGATCCTTGGTCATGCCACCTGGCATCTCTATCGCAAGATCGTCGTCGACGAGCGGACACGATAAGGGCGCCGACGGGCGGCGGTCACCGCCGCCCGTCGGGTGATCGTGTCACACCGCGCCGAAGACCCGGCGGAAGATCGTATCGACGTGCTTGGTATGGTAGCCGAGGTCGAATTTCTCCCGGATTTCCTCTTCCGAAAGAGCGGCCCGGACCTCGGAATCGGCCAGGAGCTCCTCCAGGAAATCCTTGCCCTCTTCCCAGACCTTCATGGCGTTGCGCTGGACGAGGCGATAGCTGTCCTCGCGCGAGACGCCGGCCTGGGTCAGCGCCAGGAGCACGCGTTGCGAATGGACGAGCCCGCGGAACTTGTCGAGATTCTTCATCATGTTCTCGGGATAGACGAGAAGCTTGTCGATAACGCCGGTGAGCCGCGCCAGCGCGAAGTCGAGGGTCACCGTGGCATCGGGGCCAATCATGCGCTCGACCGACGAATGCGAGATGTCACGCTCGTGCCAGAGGGCGACATTCTCCATCGCGGGGATCGCGAAAGCCCGGACCATGCGGGCAAGACCCGTCAGGTTTTCCGTCAGTACCGGGTTGCGCTTGTGCGGCATCGCCGAGGAGCCCTTCTGGCCCGGGGAGAAATATTCCTCGGCCTCCAGCACTTCGGTTCGCTGCAAATGGCGGATCTCGGTCGCCAGCCGCTCGATCGAGGAGGCGACGACGCCGAGCGTGGCGAAATACATGGCGTGGCGGTCGCGCGGGATGACCTGCGTGGAGACCGGCTCGGGGGCAAGGCCGAGCGCGCGGGCGACATGCTCCTCGACGCGCGGATCGATATTGGCGAAGGTGCCGACAGCGCCGGAAATGGCGCAGGTGGCGATTTCCTCCCGCGCCGCGACGAGGCGGGTGCGGCAACGCTCGAACTCGGCATAGGCCAGCGCCATCTTCACGCCGAAGGTCGTGGGTTCGGCATGGATGGCGTGCGAGCGGCCGATGGTGATGGTGTCCTTGTGCTCGAAGGCGCGGCGCTTCAGCGCCGCCAGAAGCCGGTCCAGATCGGCAAGCAGGATATCGGTGGCGCGGACGAGCTGGATATTGAAGCAGGTGTCGAGCACGTCGGAAGAGGTCATGCCCTGATGCACGAAGCGGGCGTCGGGACCGACGATCTCGGCCAGATGCGTCAGGAAGGCGATGACGTCATGCTTGGTGACCGCCTCGATCTCGTCGATGCGGGCGACGTCGAAGGTGGCTGCGCCGCCCTTTTCCCAGATGTTTCGGGCCGCGTCCTTCGGGATGACGCCCAGTTCGGCCAGCGCGTCGCAGGCGTGCGCCTCGATTTCGAACCAGATGCGGAACTTCGTTTCGGGCGACCAGATCGCGACCATGTCGGGTCGGGAATAGCGAGGGATCATCGGTTCTAGACTTTCCTTGGGGGTGGATGTTGCGCCGCTTTAGCAAAGATGGCCGCCAAGCTCAACGCATTGGCCGGGCAAGCCACAGGCTTGCGGCTGCCGGAAGCAGCCGGCGCCCGGGCCTTGCGCTCAGGGTTTGAACGGTACGGCGATCCAGCGGCCGTCGCTGCCTTCGAAGCCGAAGCTGCGCACGAGCACCAGCGCGATATGCACCGGATCGCTGCCGAAGGCGTGATGGGTCATCGCGCCGGCGATCTGGTAGGAAAGCGGGCAATGGCGGCTGTCGGGAATGCGCGCGTCCTCGTGGATCGTCCGGTCGATGTCTTCGCCGTCACGCCGGACGAGGCGCAGGCGAAATCCCTTGCCGCCTTCCGGGGTGAGGTTGGTGCATTTTTCCGGCAGATCGAGCGCGATTTCGTCCAGCGCGAGCGCATAGCTGCCGCCGGGCGTGGGCTCAACGGCATGCGGCAGATATTCTATCCTGTGACGGTCAGCGGTGATCTCGCCCATCGGATTGAAGGCCGCGAGCACGCCGGGATTGGAAAACAGCCGATGGCGCTCGACGAGCGGCCGGGCCTTTTCCCGGCTTTCGGCGCGGGCGTCATCAAGGCCGGCGGCCTCGTCGTCGAGGCGTATGCGGATCGGGGTGCCGGCCAGAAAAGCGTCCTTTTCCGTGTCGATGAAATAGATATTGGAGTAGGGGAAGCCGGATCCGTCCTGGATGCCGAATTCCTCGAAGGCGAAGACCGAACCGTCATCGGAAAAGCCGATCGGCCGGAAGGTCGAGAAATCGCCCGCCGTCGCCCCTCCGGCAAGGAGCAGCAACAGGACGAGGCCGGCGAACGCCCTGACCGGGGCCGTCACGGGACAGCGCCTTCGGCATTGGCGCGCAGCGTCGCGATCGTCTTGCGATAGGCGTCGACATCGCCGCCGCCGAAGATCGCCGATCCGGCGACGAAGACATTCGCACCCGCGCCGGCCGGCGTGGCGATGGTGTCGAGCGCGATGCCGCCGTCCACCTGGATATCGATGGGCCGGTCGCCGACGAGCGCCCGCACGCGGCGGAGCTTCTCCGCCATGGCGGGAATGAACTTCTGACCGCCGAACCCGGGGTTGACGGTCATGACGAGGATGAGGTCGATCTTGTCGAGGAGATAATCGAGCACGCTTTCCGGGGTCGCGGGATTGATGGCGACGCCGGCGCGCTTGCCGAGCGCCCGGATCGCCTGGAGCGAGCGGTCGAGATGCGGACCGGCCTCGGCGTGGACGGTGATGCCGTCGCAGCCCGCCTTGGCGAAAGCCTCCAGATAGGGGTCGGCCGGCGCGATCATCAGATGGCAGTCGAAGAATGCGTCCGTATGCGGGCGCAGCGCCTTCACCACGTCGGGGCCGAAGGAGATGTTGGGAACGAAATGACCGTCCATGATGTCGAGATGGATCCAGTCCGCGCCGGCGGCGACCACGTCGCGGACGTCTTCTCCGAGCCGGGCGTAGTCGGCGGCGAGGATGGAGGGGGCGATCCGGATGGGACGGGTCATGGCAGGCTCCGTTCAGGGTGGGTTTGCCGTGGGCATATCATCCCCGGCAAAGGGGAACAACGGACGAAATCACCGCAGGGCGGGCGCTTGCGACCAGGCGGGCAGGAGATCGCCTTGCTGCGGGACGGCGTCGTGGACGCCGCGCGCGATCGCCCGCGCCATGGTCGCCGCCGCCGCTGCGCAGAGCGCGATGAAGTCGGCGGCCTCCGGCGGGTGCGGCTGGCGGCCGGTGGCAAGCGCGAAGACGAGATCGCCGTCCAGCGGCGTATGGGACGGCCACAGCGCGCGGGAAAAACCGTCGTGGGCGGCGATGGCGAGCCGTTTGGCTTCCGCCTTGGTCAGGGGCGCGTCGGTGGCGATCACCGCGATGGTGGTGTTTTCCACCGATGTCGGCTGTTGCGACATCTTGGTGAGCGGATTGCGCGCCTCGGACGGAAAGGGATGCGGAAGGCCGAGGCCGCCGAATTCGCGGTTCTCCTCGAAGGGGGCGGCCCAGAAATGGCGGGTCCTGCCGACGGTCGCCGAACCGAGCGCATTGACGGCGACGAGCGCGCCGACCGTGAAACCGCATTCGAGCACGGCGGAGGCGGTGCCGAGCCCGCCCTTGAAGGTGGCGGTGAGCGCGCCCAGGCCCGCGCCGGCGCTTCCCGTCGCGAAATCCCGGGCGGCGGCCCGGGTCGCGGCATGGCCGAGATCGCGATAGGGCGGATAGCGGCCCCAGGCCTTGTCGCCGCCGTTGATGAGGTCGAAGAGGATCGCCGCAGGGACGATCGGGACGCGGACCGGGCCGACGGCAAAGCCGCGGCCGGCCTCGCGCAGCGCCGCCTGCACGCCGGAGGCGGCATCGAGGCCGAAGGCGGAGCCGCCGGACAGCGCCACCGCATCCACGGCCGCGACGGTGTTATGCGGTTCGAGCAGGTCGGTTTCCCGCGTGCCGGGAGCTCCGCCCATCACCTGCACGGCGGCGGTCGCCGGTTCTTCCGCGACGATGACCGTGACGCCGGATTTCAGGGCGGTATCGCCGGCGTTGCCGACCAGAAGCCCCGCGACATCGGTGATGCTGTTGCGGGCTCCGGGCTTCACGGCGTGTCCTCCGGCCGGTCGTCGACCGGGACGAAGGCGGTCCCCCGCCATTGCAGCAGGCGATAGGGATTGTCGCGCAATTCGTGATCGGCGTCGAAAGCGACCGGTCCGATAGCGGTTTCGAAGCGGCCGCCGGTGATGGCCTCGACGAGGTCGCCGCCTTTCGCCGCCGCCGCGGCGACCAGCGTCGCGGCGGCATGGGCCGGCAGCACATAGCCTTCGGCAACGATCCGGCTTTCGCGCATGGCGCGCGCGACCGCTTCGCCTTCCGGCAGCGCCGCATGATCCGGAAGCGCGATGGCCTCGACGCCGTCGGCAAGCGGAACGCCCTGATCGGGCGCCATCAGCGCTTCCGAACCCAGAAGGCGCAGTCTGCTCTTCTCGGCGGCCGCGTCGCGGGCGATGACGGCGGTGTCGGCGCGGTCGCCGCCGATGAAGACGCGGGTCACCCCGGTTTTGGCAAGACGCCGCACCAGCGCGATCTGCTGCTCCTGTCCCGGCCGGAAGGTGTCGACGAAGGTCGCCTTCAGGCCGCGTTCCTCCAGCCGGAGCCGGATCGCCTCAACCAGTTCGCGGGCGTGGATGGTGCCGTCGTCGATCAGGGCGAAAGGCTCGGCCGCCCAGTCCCTTGCGATGACCTCGATGGCCCTCGTCGCTTCCGCCTTCGGATCGGGGGCCATGCGAAAGAGCGGCCTGCCCTTCTTGAGCGCGTCCTCCATGAGGATGCCGGAGCGCACCGAGAGCGTGATCGCCGGCACCTTCGCTTCGGCAAGGGCGGGCAGGGCGTGCGCAAGCCCTTCGGTGCAGAGAAAGCCGATGGCCGCGTCGGCGCCCGTGGCGCGGATTTGCGCGGCAAGGCCGCTGTCCCTTTCCTCGTCGCAGGCTTCGGGGATCACGGCGATCCGGTCGCCGTTCGCCTCGGCCGCAAAGCGTGCGCCGTCGAGGATCTGCCGGCCGAGGATCGCCAGCGGCCCCTCGACCGGTGCGACGACGGCGAGCGTCAGCCCGTCGGCGAAGGCCGGAGCGGCAAGCAGGCAAAGGGCAACCGGCAAAAGGAGGGCGGTCTTCATCGCTATTCCGTAATCATCCCGTTCCTTGTAAGGATCGCATCCGCGCCGTCAAAGCAAAAGATCGGCCGCTATGGCGCAGCATTTTCGCCGAACCGGAAAATTCCGTCGCAGGGGTTACATTTTTCTTCATTTTCCCCTTGTATCTCCAGTGTAAAAGGAGACTGCCGTGTTGGACAGACTGATGCCGGAACCGTCGCTCTATCGGGATGCGATGAGCCGTTATGCCGGCCATGTGCAAATCGTGACGACGGCGCATGAGGGCGAAAGGCGCGGTGTGACCATCACCGCCGCCTGCTCGGTATCCGACAATCCGGCGACCGTGCTTGCCTGCCTCAACGTCTCCAACCCGAGCAATGCGATCTTCCGCAAAAGCGGCAATTTCGCGCTCAATGCGCTTGCCGACGACCAGATCGAGCTTGCCAATACCTTTTCGGGCCGCAACCCGTCGCTGACGTCCGAACAGCGCTTCGCCATCGGCGACTGGCAGGAGCTGGTGACCGGAGCGCCGGTGCTGAAGGGAACGCTTGCGAGCTTCGATTGCCGGCTGATCGAGCTGAAGGTCGTGGCCACGCATATGATTCTCATCGGGGAAGTGATGAGCCTGACCTTCGGGGAACACAAACCCGCGCTTCTCTATATGGACCGGAGCTATCGCGCGCTGTAAGTTTCCGGCTTGAGGACGGAGGCGCAGCGTGGCTTACGAAACGGGCCGTCAACCGACGACGATCGCGGAAACCGCGGAAATGCTCGCGGCCGGGAACTATCTCGCCGGACGCGCGCTTGCGACCGTGGTCTTTCTTTGCCTGCGCATGAAGCGGCCGCTGTTTCTCGAAGGGGAGGCGGGCGTCGGCAAGACGGAGATCGCCAAGGTTCTCGCCGCCGTCCTCGACCGGCCGCTGATCCGGCTGCAATGCTACGAAGGGCTGGATGTCGCTTCGGCGGTCTATGAATGGAACTATCCGGCGCAGATGCTGGAAATCCGTCTTGCGGAGGCGGCCGGAACGACGGATCGGGACAGTATCGAGGCGGATATCTTTTCCGAGCGGTATCTGATCCGCCGTCCGGTGTTGCAGGCGCTGTCCGCTCCGGGCGGGCGCGCGCCGGTCTTCCTGATCGATGAACTCGATCGCACCGACGAGGCATTCGAGGCGTTCCTGCTGGAGGTTCTGTCGGATTTCCAGGTGACCGTTCCGGAACTGGGAACCATACGCGCCGCCGAACCGCCGATCGTCATCATCACCACCAATCGCACGCGCGAGGTGCATGATGCGCTGAAGCGCCGCTGTCTCTACCACTGGGTCGATTATCCGCAGGCCGGGCAGGAACTGGAAATCATCCGCCGCAAGGTGCCGAACTGCAACGACGTGCTGTCGCGGCAGGTGGTGGCCTATGTCCAGAAGCTGAGGACATTCGATCTCTTCAAGAATCCGGGGGTTGCCGAAACCATCGACTGGGCGACGGCGCTGACGGAACTCGACCGTACGGCGCTCGATCCCGAGACCGTGTCCGATACGCTCGGCGCGCTCCTGAAATATCAGGACGACATCGCGCGGATCGAAGGGGCGGAAGGGCGCAAACTGCTGGAGACCGTCAAGGCCGATCTGGCGGCGGCGGAGTGAGCCATGGCGAGCGCACCGTTGCCTGATGGAAAACCGGATGCGCTTTCTCCCGATACGCCCGCGGGAGCGGGCCGGCTTGCCGACAATATCGTCTATTTCGCCCGGGTCCTGCGTAATGCGGGGCTGCGCCTCGGCCCTGCCGCCGTGACGGACGCCATAGCGGCGGTGGAGGCCATCGGCATCGGCGACCGCGAGGAATTCTACACCGCCCTTCATGCCACGCTGGTGAAGCGCCACGAAGACGACGCCGTTTTCGACGAGGCGTTCCGGCTGTTCTGGCGCCCGCGCGATTTCGTCGGCAAGATGATCGCCATGATGTCGCCGGTGGTGACGCGTCCTGTGGAGCGGGAGAAGAAGGCCGGCGAGACCCGGGTTTCCGATGCATTGTTCGGCAATCGTCCTGATGTGCGGCCGCCGCGTGAGGAGCCGGATATCGAAATCGACGCCCGTTTCACCACTTCCGCCAGCGAGGCGCTGCGCCGCAGGGATTTCGCCCAGATGACGGCGGCGGAACTGGAGGCGGCGAAGCGGGCGATCGCCGGCCTCGTGTTGCCCATGGACGAGGTTCCGACGCGCCGCTTTCGCCGCGCCAACCGGCCGGCGGCGATCGATGCGCGCGCCACCATGCGCCAGGCGTTGCGCACGGGCGGCGACCTGATCGTGCCGCGCTATCGTGCGCCGAAGACCGTTCATCCGCCGCTTGTCGTGCTGGCCGATATTTCCGGCTCGATGAGCCAGTATACTCGGGTTTTCCTGCATTTCCTGCATGCGCTCGGCGAAAGCCGGCGGCGCGTGCATGCCTTCCTGTTCGGCACCCGGCTCACCAATGTCACCCGCCAGATGCGAAGCCGCGATCCGGATGCAGCGGTGGACGCATGCAGCCGCGCCGTCAGCGACTGGTCCGGCGGCACGCGTATCGGAGAGGCGCTGGAGACGTTCAACCGGCTCTGGTCCCGTCGGGTTCTCGGGCAGGGCGCGGTGGTTCTCGTCATCACGGACGGTCTGGAGCGCGACGGTGTCGCTTTGCTGGAGAAGGAGATCGATCGGCTGCATCGCTCCTGCCGCAGGCTCGTCTGGCTCAATCCGCTGTTGCGTTTCGACGGCTTCGAGCCGCGGGCACGCGGCGTGCGGACGATGCTGCGGCATGTGGACGAGTTGCGCCCGGTTCACAATCTGGAAGCCATGGGCGATCTGGTGTCGGCGCTTTCGGGAAAGGCGGCGCGCGAGAGCGGCGATCCGCGACGATTCGCGCCACGGAGATAGGGAGGAGGCGATGGAGGGCATTGCAGACGACGATCTCGATCCGCTGTCGATTGCCGAACGATGGATGGATGATGGACGCATGGTGGCGATCGCCACCGTCGTCGACACATGGGGTTCGGCCCCCCGTCCGGCCGGTAGCCATCTGGTGGTCGATGAAAACGGCAATTTCCATGGCTCGGTATCGGGCGGTTGCGTCGAGGGGGCGGTGATCGGCGAGGCGATGGAGGTGATCGGGACGGGGGAACCGCGTATGCTGGATTTCGGTGTCGTCGACGAGACGGCCTGGCGGGTCGGGCTCTCCTGCGGCGGGCGCATCCGTGTCTATGTGGAGCGGCTGGGCTGATGGATCCGCATCTCCTGCGCAAGCTGAACCGGGAGCGGCGCGCGCGGCGCGCCGTCCTCCACCTGACCGAGCTAGAGGGGGGCCGCGACCGGGTGATCCGTGAGGGCGATCCGGTGGCCGGGGCGCTTGGCGAGGCCGTGGCGGCGGCATTCCGCTCGGGAAAATCCGGCGTGGCCGAGGTCGAGGGGCGGTCGTTCTTCCTGAATATCCATCTGCCGCCTCCCAAAATCGTCATCATCGGCGCCGTCCATATCAGCCAGACGCTGGCGGGCATGGCGGAGAGCACCGGCTTTGCGGTGACGATCGTGGATCCGCGCAGCGCCTTCGCCACCGCAGAGCGGTTCTCGGGCGTCGATCTTGTCGCGGAGTGGCCGGAGGACGTATTGAAGCTCCGTCCGCTCGATAGCTATACGGCGCTTGTCGCCGTGACGCACGATCCGAAGATCGACGACCATCCGCTGGCCGAGGCGCTGCGCGCCGGCTGCTTCTACGTCGGAGCGCTCGGCAGCCGGAAAACCCATGCCCGGCGGGTGGAGAGGCTCACGGCCCTCGGTATTGACGCTGCCGACATCGCGCGTATTTCCGCGCCGATCGGCCTCGATATCGGCGCGGCGAACCCGCCGGAGATTGCCGTGGCCATTCTTGCCGATATCATCCGGTCGCTGCGCCGGCGGCCGTTGCGGGAGGACGCGCCATGATCTACGGCGAGGTTTCGGTTTCGCAAAGCGAGGGTACGCGGCTTGCGCACAGCATCCGCGCAGCGGGCCTGACCTTGCGCAAGGGCCATGCGGTAACGGCTGCGGACCGCGCCGCCCTGGCGGCGGCCGGCATCGAAAGCGTCATCGCCGTTCGCCTCGAACCGGGCGATATCGACGAGGATGCCGCAGCGGCGGCGATTGCCGAGGCGATTGCACCGGACCACCTCGTTCTTGCGCCGCCATCGACGGGACGTCTCAACCTGCATGCCGCCGCCAACGGCCTGTTCGTGGTGGACCGTGCGCTCGTCGACCGCTTCAATCGCCTCGATCCGGCGATCACCATCGCCACCGTCGCGGATCATGCGAGCGTGGCGGCAGGCGACATGGTGGCGACGATCAAGATCATCCCTCTGGCGGTGCCGGGCGAACTGGTGCGCCGGGCGGCGGCGGTCGTGGCGGGAAGCGACGCCCTGTGCGTCAAGCCCTTCGCGCCCCGCCGCGTCGCGATGATCGCCACCGAACTGCGGTCGCTGAAGCCGTCGGTCATGGACAAGACGCGGCGGCTTTTCGAGCAGCGGCTCCAGCCCTCCGGTAGCCGGCTGGTCGGCGAAACGCGGGTGCCGCATCGTACGGCCGATGTGGCTGCGGCGATCTCCGGCGCGGTGTCGGCAAGCGACCTCGTCGTCATTTTCGGCGCTTCCGCGGCTTCCGATCCGAACGACGTGATCCCGGCGGCGATCCGGGCGGCGGGCGGTGCGGTGGAGCGGGTGGGAATGCCCGTCGATCCCGGCAATCTTCTGGTCCTCGGCCGGCTTGGAGGGGTGCCGGTCGTCGGTGCGCCCGGCTGTGCCCGCAGTCCGCGGGAAAACGGTTTCGACTGGGTTCTGGCGCGCATCTTCGCCGGCGAAAATCCGGGCGCCCATGAAATCGCCGGCATGGGGGTCGGCGGGCTGCTTGCCGAAATTCCGGGCCGGCCGCAACCACGCGACATGCGCAAGGCGGACGCGCAGGAACCGCTGCCGGTCGCGGTGATCCTGCTTGCCGCCGGCGCGGCGAGCCGGATGGACGGACGGCATAAACTGCTTGCCGAATTCGACGGTATCGCACTTGTGCGCCGCGCGGCGGAGGCGGCGCTTGCCGCCCGGCCCGGACAGGTCGTCGTCGTCACCGGCCATCGGGCGGAGGAAATCGAGGCCGCGCTTTCCGGACTTCCCGTCGAAATCGTCCGTAATCGCGATCATGCGCTCGGCATGTCGGCCTCGCTTGGAGCGGGCGTCGCCGCATTGGCGCCGGACTATCATGGCGCGGTGATCCTGCTGGCCGATATGCCGAATGTCACCGGCAAGGATATCTTCCGGCTGATCGAGGCTTTCCGGCAGGCGGGCGGCCATGCCGTCGTCCGGGCGGTTGCGGGTGGGCAGCGGGGCAATCCCGTGGTCCTGCCGCGCCGTGTCTTTCCGGCGGTTCTACAGCTGGAGGGAGATGTCGGTGCGCGTCATATCGTCGAAAGCGCCGGCCTTGAGGTCATCGATGTGGAGATCGGTGAGGCGGCGCGCATCGATGTGGACACGCCGGAGGCCGTTCTGGCGGCCGGCGGGATCCTGAAGGACTGAGCGATGGACGAGGTGGCAATCGCGGAGATGTTTCAGGTGCTTGGTCCCGTGACCGTGAGACGTATGTTCGGCGGCAAGGGAATCTATCACGCGGGACGCATCCTCGCGCTGGAGGTCGACGGGGAGATGCTGCTCAAGGCGGATGACCGAAGCGCGCCGGCGTTTTCCGCCGCCGGCTGCCGGCAATGGGCCTATTGCCGCCGGCAAGGCGGCGCGCCGGTGCGCATGCCCTATTGGTCCGTTCCGGAGGAAGCGTTCGACGATCCCGACATCATGGCACTATGGGTGCGGCGGGCCTGGGAGGCCGCCTTGCGGACGGCATCGGGCGGATTGCGATAAGGTCAGACGCGTGTTCGTCATGGAATCCGGCGGCGGCTATCCCGCCATCGGTTTCTCGCCGGCCTTGCACCGGCCCCTGTCAGGCCTTGCCGGCAACCAGCATGAAGGCCGGGATCTCGTCGCCGAAACCGACGGGAGTCGGGCCGTCGTCCTCGTCGCGACGATAGCGGTTGCGTCTGTCGCGAAGATGATCGTCATTGGCCGGGCGCGGCGCATTGTGGTTGACGGCGCGCGGGTTGCGTGCGGGCTCCTGCGAGCGGTTTTCCGGCTTGCGTTCCGCTTTCACGGCGTCCACCTTTTCTTCGGCTGCATTCTGTCCGGTGCGGGGTGTCGCCGTGCGGCTTTCTCCCCGGCGGCTACCCGAACGGTCGCGATCGCGTCCCCGTCCGCGGCGGGAGGGCTCGTGCTCCTCACTTTCGGCCTGCGGCGGCAGCGCGTCGATGCTTCCATTCAGCCATTCGATCTTCTGGTCGATCAGCTTTTCGATCGCATCGACATATTTCGTGTCGCGCTTGCAGACGAGTGTGAAGGCGGCGCCGGAGCGGCCGGCACGGCCGGTGCGGCCGATGCGGTGGACATAGTCTTCCGCATGGATGGGAACGTCGAAGTTGAAGACGTGGCTCACGTCCGGGATGTCGAGACCACGGGCGGCAACATCCGAGGCGACGAGCAACTGGATGTTGCCGTCCTTGAAGTTGGCCAGCATGGTCGTGCGGGAGCGTTGATCCATGTCGCCATGCAGGGCGCCGACCGAAAAGCCGTGGCGGCTCAGGGAGCGGAAAAGATCGGCGACATCGACCTTGCGATTGCAGAAGATGATCGCGTTCTTCAGGTTCTCCTGGGCGCGGATGAGATCGCGCAGGGCGGCGCGCTTCTCGTAATCCTTGCCGTGGGCGGCGAGGAGGCGCTGGGTGACCGTCTTGGCGGTGGAGGAGGGCGGAGCCACCTCGATCCGCTCGGGGTTCTGGAGGAAGCGGTCGGCGAGTTTCTGGATTTCCGGCGGCATCGTCGCCGAGAAGAACAGGGTCTGGCGCGTGAAGGGAATGAGCTTGGCGATCCGCTCGATATCGGGGATGAAGCCCATGTCGAGCATCCGGTCGGCCTCGTCGATGACGAGGATTTCGACGCCGGTCATCAGGAGCTTGCCGCGTTCGCTATGATCGAGCAGGCGGCCGGGGGTGCAGATCAGCACGTCGGCGCCGCGTTCCAGCTTGCGGTCCTGCTCGTCGAAGGAAACGCCACCGATCAGCAGCGCGACGTTGAGCTTGTGATTCTTGCCGTATTTCTCGAAGTTTTCCGCCACCTGGGCCGCCAGTTCGCGCGTCGGTTCGAGAATCAGCGTGCGCGGCATGCGGGCCCGGGCGCGTCCCTTCTCCAGAAGGGTCAGCATAGGCAGGACGAAGGAGGCCGTCTTGCCGGTTCCGGTCTGGGCGATGCCGAGAATATCGCGCCGCGAAAGGGCTAGTGGAATGGCCCCTGCCTGGATCGGCGTCGGGATCGTATAGCCTGCGTCGGTGACGGCAGAAAGAACTTTCGGGCTCAGGCCAAGATCAGCAAAAGTGGTCAAAGGGAAAACTGTTCCGTTCCGGTTCTTGCGAACACATTGGGGAGTTCCGAGGGCGTGACGCCACGGGTTGCAGCGCACATATGCCCAAAGCGCCGGAAAGTCAAGAAAAACGGCGAAAAGCAGAAATTCTTTCGCGAAAGGGCGCATCCGGGCTGCCGAACGCGGATCACTCCATATAGGTCGTCAGCTTCATGCCGGCCGTCAGGAAGCGCATGGGATCGATGGCCTTGCCGTTGCGGCGAACCTCGTAATGAAGATGCGGACCGGTGGAACGCCCCGTCGTGCCGGACAGGCCGACGATGTCGGAGGTGTCGATGGAATCGCCGATCTTGACGAGAACGCGCTTAAGGTGCGCGTAGCGGCTGGTCAGGCCGTTGCCGTGGTCGATCTCGACCATGTTGCCATAGCCGCCGGTGCGGCCGGCGACGGTCACCGTGCCGGCCCCGGCGGAGCGAACCTTTGTGCCGCTGCGCACGCGGAAGTCGATGCCGGCATGCAGCGCCAGCCGCTTGAGGAACGGATCCGTCCGGTTGCCGAAGCGGCTGCTGATGTCGCTGCCCGGTGAGGGATTGCCGAAGGGCAGCTGCCGGGCGGTCCTGCGGGCCGTATCGAGGCGTGCGAGCGCCATGTCGAGGTCATTGATGGATTCTTCGAAGGTCTCCTGCGCCACCGGCTCCACGAAGGGGCCGCCCATCGCCTCGATATCGGCATCCGGGTCCTTCTGGTCGGGCTCCGTCACTTCGACGCCGGTGCGGCGCAGAATGGTGCGGATCGCGTCGGCGGTTTCGGAGGCGTCGGCGGCCAGCGACTGGATGCGGACGATCTGCTCGCTTTCGATGTCTTTCAGCGAAAGCGTGACCCGGGAGAACAGGCGGTCGGCGCGATCGGCGACGGTCTGGGGTTCGGCCGCATAGGCGAGCTTTGCGGTCTTGCGCGCGGATGGCGATGTCGTTGCCGTGATCACCTCGATGGCGCGAAGCGCGCCGCCGGCATCGGCCTGCCGTTCGCCGATGACCGGCTTTCGTTCCGGGTCCGGCACGCTGGCGGTTGTCGGGAGGCCGGCGTTTTCCGCGCGGTTGAGCAGGGCGTCCAGTTTGCCGTGGCGGGCCGAAAGGGCAAGCTGCTGACGCATCAGCTTCTCCACTTTCTCCTCTACCACCTGCTGATCGAGAAGCTGGCGGCTGGTGACACGGTCGACCTGCGCCCGCAAGGCGGAAATGCGATCCTCGTAATCGTGCTGCATGCGGGCCTGCCGGGCCATGGTGGCTCCGATCAGGTCGTCGCGCAGCACGAGATAGGAGGTGGCGGCCAAATAGCCCACGGCGAACATGCCGGTGCAGCAGAAGGCCACCGCGGTCATCCACGGACGGATGGTCATGTGGCGGATCCGGTCACCGCTTGCGAGGATCACGACATGCTGTTGCTTGCGTTTTCCGAAGACGCGGTTTTCAGAACGCTCAGACACAAGGAACTCCCCGACCGATTCTTGCTGGTCTCCCTGAGGGGAATTACACATCGTTAGGGTTAATAAAGCATTGCTTGCGCACGCACCTCAGCTCTGGCTGACGGAAACCAGAGCGCGATAGAAGGACGGCGTCAGGCCGGCCTCGGCACGGGCGACATCGTTGAAGGGCGGCTTCAGCGGGCCACGGAAATTTGCGCGCACCAGCGCCTTGAACGTCGCCGAAGGGTCTTTCTTCTCGCGCGCGCAGAGAAACCGGAACCATTTGGCGCCGACGGCGACATGGCCCTTCTCGTCGTTGTAGATGATGTCGAGGACGGCGGCGCTGGCATGATCGCCCGTCTCGCGCATCTTGGCCTGGAGGGCCGGCGTCACGTCGAGGCCACGGGCCTCCAGGATGAGCGGCACGACGGCGAGCCGCGCGGTCAGGTCGTTGCGGGTGTCCTGTGCCGCCTGCCACAGTCCGTCGTGGGCGGGCAGGTCGCCGTAGTCCGCGCCGAGTTCCCGCAGCCGGTCGCGGACGAGGCGGAAATGCTTGGCCTCTTCGAAGGCCACCTGCATCCAGCCGTCGAAAAAGGAATGGGGCACCCGCTCCATCGTGAAGCGGGCGACGATATCGAGCGCCAGATCGACCGCATTCAATTCGATATGGGCGAGCGCGTGCAACAGGGCGATGCGGCCCTTGAGGGTGTGCAGCGAGCGCTTTTCCATGTGTTTCGGCGGAATCAGGACGGGTCTTTCCGGCCGGCCCGGCCGATCGGCGAGGGCCGGATCGCGCGGTGACCGGATCGAAAGGGTGCGGGCGAACCATCGCCGCGCGGTCTCCTGCGTCAGCGCGGTCTTGAAATCGAGGTCGGATGCGGCGATGGCCGCCGTGGCGCCGCCCCGCAGGCTTTCAATCTTTAAATTTTCAGGCATTCCATTTCTTTGCTGACTTTATTTAAAGCGTTTTAGCGGCTTCGAGAACGGCCTCGGCATGGCCCTTGACCTTCACCTTCGGCCAGATCCTGGCGATGCGGCCTTCCGCGTCGATGAGAACGGTGGTGCGCTCCACGCCCATATAGCGGCGGCCGTACATGCTCTTTTCCTTCCAGACGCCGTAGGCTTCCAGAACCTCGTGGGTTTCGTCGGAGGCGAGCGGGACGGCAAGGTCATGCTTGGCTATGAAGCGGTCGTGTTTCGTGACCGGATCGGGGGACAGCCCGAGCAGGCCGACGCCGGCGGCTTCGAAGGCGGGCATCAGCGCGGTGAAGTCGCGGGCTTCCAGCGTGCAGCCCTGGGTGTCGTCCTTCGGGTAGAAGAACAGTACGACCGGACGGCCGCGAAAGCCGGCCAGCGAAATCGTTCCGCCGCCGTCACGGGGAAGCGTAAAATCGGGCGCTTCAGCGCCCGGAACCAGTACCGCCATCGGATTTCCTTTCTTTGGCCGGCTTTTTGAGTCATGGGCCGGCATCCCGCATATATAGTGACAGGCAGAATCGTCTAGCGGCGAGCGATGCAAAGGGCCGATTTCGCGCGAATGCGGCTTACGCAAGGTTTAAAGGGCGCAGTCAGGGCATGGGAGAAATCCGCGGCGAGAAGGTGGTGTTCCGCAAGGAGGACGTGGTCGCCTTGCATGAATTGCCGTCCGCGCAAGCGATCGATCCGATCGTGCTGCACGCGACACGCTCCCGCACGGGGATCGTCTGCCGCGTTTTGGCGGCCCTTGTCGCGGTCGTCGTCCTCTTTGGCGGGCTGCTGGTCGGCCTCGTCGAAACGGGCTTTCTCGACCGTCCGCTGAACGCGCGGGCGGTCGCAGCGCTCAACACCGCTCTTGGCCCGCGCTACAGCGCTTCGGTCGACCACACGGTGCTGCGTTTTTCAAGCCTCGGGTGCCTGGCGCTCAAGGCCGAGAACGCCCGCATCGTCGATGTGGAGACGGGACAGGAACTGGCGACCACCGCGTCCGTGGCGCTGGTGTTCAACCCGCTGGCGCTCGCCTCCGGCCGGATAGCCGTCACGCGGCTCGATCTCGACGGAGCGCGATTCGATACGGCGCTGTTGCCCGGTGGCGATCCGGTCGATCTGGAGGCCATACGGATTTCCGACGTGCCGGATTATCTGGAACAGGCTTTCGAGCGTCTCGACGGCATGCGGCGGCTGATCGTCGGCAACGGCATGCAGCGCGTGCGCATCTCCGATTTCAGCATCGCCATGCGGGCGCCCGGCGGCCGGCCGGTGACGCTGGCCGTTCCACGCGTGGACTTCACGCGCGACGGCAATGGCACGATGGCGATCAAGGGCCGCTTCACGCTCGACGGCCGTGCGGGCGAGATCGACCTGACGGCTTCGGAGCGCGACGCCTCGCTGGCGATGCTGGACGGGACGGTCCGCGGTGTGGCGCTCGATACATTTCTGCTGATGCGCGATGCGGAGGGAGAACCGCATATCGGCCTCAGCAGCATGGCCGATATCCGTATCCATGCTGCCCGGAAGGGCAAGGGCGATCCTTCGCTCGGCCTGGATATCGCGCTGTCGTTGGGAACGCTCTACGCCGACGGTATCGCTGCCGAGGTGAAGCCCGCCACCGTTCGCGCGAGCTACAGTTTCGACAAGGGATCGATCGAGCTTGCCTCGAAGACCGTCGGGATCGGCCAATCGCTTTTCCCCTTCACGGGCGGGCTGATCGATCTCGATCGGGTATCGGATCGCCGCGACAAGGGCTTCGCCATCGACCTCGTATTCCGCGATGCGGTGAGCCGCCCCGTCGATACGGATGAAGCGCCGATCCGTTTCGATGCGAAGGTGAGCGGCTACTATCTGCCGGCAAGCCGCGACCTGTTCTTCGAGGAACTGGCGGTTTCCAGTGAAAAGGGAGCCTTCGCCGGCTCGCTCGCCACCCATTTCGGCGACGCCAATCCGCAGGTCAGCTTCGTGATGATCGCCGACCGGCTGCAATCGGCGGCGGTCAAGCAGTTCTGGCCCTACTGGATGGCGAAAACCGCGCGCAGCTGGGTGGCGAAGAATATTTTCGGCGGCACGGTCACAAATGGCCGCATCGAGGTTTTTCTGTCCGCCGACCGGGAGTACGAGCCGGGAACGCAGCTCGAACTCGACGCCGACGAGTTGAAGATCGATTTCGATATCGAGGGCGCGCGCATGAATGTGGCCGGCGAGATCCCGCCGATACGCGATACCTCAGGCCGGTTCCGGCTGCGCGGCGCGCGCACCGAAATTATGATCAGTGGCGGCACCGCCTATCTTCCCTCCGGCCGCACGGTGGCGCTGGAGGAAGGCACCTTCGTCCTGCCGGACGGCTATCGCAAACCCCTCATGGCGGATATGGACATCGACGTTTCCGGGGATGCCGACGCGGTCGCCGAACTGGTGACCTATCGCCCGATCCGTGTCCTGCCCTCGACGGGTTTTGCGCCGGATGATTTTTCCGGAACGGTCAAGGCGGACGTGAAGGCGCATTTCGGCCTGATCGCCGCGCATCATCCGCCGCCGCCCGAATGGACGGTGGATCTGGTTCTCGACGGGGTCGATGTCAACAAGCCCATCGACGGCCGCGCGGTCGCCGGGATCGATGGAACGCTCGCCATCACGCCGGCCCGCGCCGAACTCAAGGCCAGGGGAAGCATCGACGGCGTCGCCATGGATATCGCGCTGACGGAGCCCGTCGACCGGGAAGCCGGCGCTGAGCGGCAGATCACGCTTTCGGGCACATTGGACGACGCGGCGCGCCGCAGGCTGCTGCCGGGACTTGCGGATATCGTCCGGGGACCGATGGCGGTGCGGATGGAGCAGGAAGGCGACGGGGTGAGCCTGATCGAGGCGGACCTCGGCAAGGCGGTGGTCACGCTGCCATGGATCGGCTGGACGAAAGGTGCGGGGATCGCCGCCCGCGCGTCCTTTACGGCCACCACGGAGAATGATCTCACGAAAGTGTCGCAGTTCAGCTTCTCCGGCGACGGCTTCAGCATCGGGGGCGATCTTGCATTGCGCGGCGGCGTGCTCGACAGCGCCGGTTTTTCGACCGTCAAGCTGTCGGCGCAGGATAATTTCCGCTTGCGGCTGACGCGGGACAAGGGCGGCTATCTTGCGGTGGCCGAGGGGGAGGCGGCCGACCTGCGGCCCGTGCTGGCGCAAATCAAGGACAGCACGGGCGATGGCAAGCCGGGCGGAAAGGCGCAGGCGCTGGCCGTGCGCCTCGATCTCAAACGCGCCCTCGGCTTCAATGGCGAGGGACTTTCAAACGTGCAGCTTCGCTACGAAAGCGCCGGCCGGCGGATCTCCGCCCTTGATCTTTCGGCCGTTACAGACGGCAATGCGCCGGTTATCGCCTCGCTTGTGCGACGCGGTAACGGGGAAGTGATCGAACTGACCAGCGGCGACGCAGGAGCGCTTGCCCGCTTCGCCGACATCTATGGTCACATGCGGGGCGGGCTTCTCAACCTGCGTCTGCGGGAAACCACCGCCGACGACTGGATCGGTTCCGTGGACATCCGCCGTTTCTCGCTGGTCGGGGAAGAGCGGCTGCGGTCGCTCGTCTCGACACCGGCCGGAGAGGGCGGAAAAAGCCTCAACGATGCGGTGCGTCGCGATATCGATGTGAGCGCCGTCAGTTTCCAGCGCGGGTTTGCGCGGCTGCGCGTCAGCGGGGGCGCGCTCAGCCTGGACGGCGGCGTCCTGCGGGGCCAGACGGTCGGTGCGACCTTCCAGGGCACGGTGCGCGACGCCAATGGCCGGATCGACATGACCGGCACCTTCATGCCCGCCTACGGGCTCAACCGGCTTTTTGCCGAACTGCCGCTGATCGGCGTCATTCTCGGCAACGGTCGCGACCGCGGCCTGATCGGCATCACCTTCAAGCTCACCGGCGCGTTGCACAAGCCGCAACTGGCGATCAATCCCCTGTCGATCATCGCTCCAGGGGTCTTTCGCGGTATTTTCGAGTTCCAGTGAAAAGCCGCCCGAAGGCGACTTTCCATGATCCTGCTGTTTTTGCTTCAGGCGGGACGCACGAGGATGTGCTTCTTGCGGCCGAGCGAGAGCTTGATCACGCCGTCGCCGGTCAGGTCGACGGAACCGACCGTGCGCCGCTCGTCGGAAACCGGCGTGTCGTTGATGCGCACGGCGCCGCCCTGCACATGCCGCCGCGCCTCGCCGTTCGAGCCGGCAAGGCCGGCGCGCACCAGAAGCGTGAGAAGACCGAGGCCCGCCTCAAGCTCGCTCCCGGCGATGTCGATGGAGGGCAGGTTCTCGGCGATCGCCCCTTCCTCGAAGGTCTTGCGGGCGGTTTCGGCCGCCTGTTCGGCGGCGTCGCGGCCATGCAGCATGGCGGTGACCTCGGTGGCGAGGATCTTCTTCACTTCGTTGATTTCGGAGCCGCCGAGCGCCGAGAGGCGCGCGATCTCGTCCATCGGCAGCGTCGTGTAGAGCTTCAGGAAGCGCGAGACGTCGGCGTCTTCCGTGTTGCGCCAGTATTGCCAGAAGTCGTAGGCGGACAGCATTTCCGGATTCAGCCAGACAGCGCCGGAGAGTGATTTGCCCATTTTCGCGCCGGAGGCGGTCGTCAGCAGCGGCGAGGTCAGCGCGTGGAGTTGGGGCGTGCCCATGCGATGGCCGAGGTCGATGCCGTTGATGATGTTGCCCCACTGGTCGGAGCCGCCCATTTGCAGCCGCACGTCGTAGCGCTTGTTCAGTTCGACGAAATCGTAGGCCTGGAGGATCATGTAATTGAATTCCAGGAAGGAGAGCGACTGTTCCCGTTCGAGCCGCAGCTTCACGCTGTCGAAAGAAAGCATTCGGTTGACCGAGAAGTGTCGCCCGACATCGCGCAGGAATTCCAGATAATTGATGGTCATGAGCCAGTCGGCGTTGTTGACCATCTGCGCATCCCGGGGGCCGTCGCCATAGGTCAGATACCGGGAGAAGACCTTCTTGATGCCGGCGATATTGTCGGTGATGGTCGCCGGCGTCATCAACTGGCGCGCCTCGTCCTTGAAGGAAGGATCGCCGACCATGCCCGTGCCGCCGCCCATCAGCGATATCGGCCGGTGGCCGGTCTGCTGGAGCCAGTGCAGCATCATGATCTGGATGAGGCCGCCGGCGTGAAGGCTGGGCGCCGTCGGGTCGAAGCCGATATAGGCGGTCACGGTTTCCCTGGCGAGAAGATCATCGAGGCCGGTTTCATCGGAGATCTGATGGATGAAGCCGCGCTCTTTCAGCGTGCGAAGAAAATCTGACTTGAATTCGGACATGGCCTGTCTTTCTCGGGATGCTTCCTGTGGAATGCCTGCTGGGAAATGTTTCCGCCGGGACCGCCGGGCGTTTAGCATCCTTCCCGCGCATAATCACTTTAAAAGTGCGCTGGAACGATTCGGGAGCGAAATCCATGACGATGCGGACGGCGATCGGTCTGATGAGCGGCACGAGCCTCGACGGCATCGATATCGCGTTGCTGCGCACGGACGGCGAGCGGATGGTCGAGCGGGGGCCGGCGACGAGCTTTGCCTATGACGCCGCCTTCCGCCGTCGGTTGCAGGCGGCTCTGGAAACCGCAAAGGCCATCGGGCGGCGCGAGGAACGTCCGGGCGACCTTGCCGAAATCGAACGGGAGCTGACGTTGCGCCATGCGGAGGCGGTGCGGAGCTTCCTTGCAGAAAACGAGCTGACGGCGGAGGCCGTGGCGGTGATCGGCTTTCACGGCCAGACGGTGCTGCACAGGCCGATGGAAGGGCTGACGGTGCAACTGGGCGACGGGGCGCTGCTCGCCCGCAAGACCGGGATCGACGTCGTCTACGACATGCGGGCGAACGACATGCGCCACGGCGGGCAGGGCGCGCCGCTGATCCCCGTCTATCATGCGGCGCTGGCGGCCGGACTGACGGAGAGGCCGCAAGCGGGCGTCGCCTTCGTGAACATCGGCGGAATTTCCAATCTGACCTTCATCGGCGCCTCGGGCGAGATACTCGCTTTTGACAGCGGGCCGGGCAACACGCTGATCGACCAATGGGTGGAGGCCCATGCCGGCGTTCCCTTCGACCAGGACGGCATGATCGCATCCGAAGGCCGTGTCGATACGGCGCTGGCGGAGCGCTATCTCGCCCATTCGTTCTTTACCGATCCGGTCAGGCGCTCGCTCGACCGAAACGATTTTCGTCCGCCTGCGGGAAGCGCTGCAACCCTTGAGGATGGCGCGCGGACCCTTGCCCATGTCACGGCGTCGGCGATCGTCCTGTCGGCGCGCCATCTGCCGGCGCGACCGTCGCTCTATGTCGTCAGCGGCGGCGGCAGGCTCAACCGGACGATCATGGGCGACCTTGCCCGGCTGGCCGGGATGGAGGGCGCGCGGGTGGTGTCCGCCGAAGTCGCGGGGTTCGATGGCGACAGCATGGAGGCGGAGGCCTGGGCCTATCTCGCCGTTCGCTCGCTCACCGGCCTGCCGCTGACCTTTCCCGGCACGACCGGCGTCGAAAAGCCGGTGACGGGCGGCCTGCAGGCGAAAAAGCCGGCGCGGCAGGATTAACGGTTTTTTCGTTTCAGCTCCGCTAGCATCGTTCGGATGCGGACCGGAATCGTCCGGGCCGGCGGCCTTGCCTGGGATGGTCCATGAGTGGCGCGGCTTTCCTGCTGGCGGTGAATTTTTTCATTGCCCAGTGTTTCTGTCTTTCCTTTCTTGCGGTTTCCGTTCGTAGCCGTAATCGTATTGCCGCGCGCTGGCTGGCCGCCGCTTTCAGCGTCGCATCGCTGTCGGCGATCTGTGAACTTCTGGTCGCCATACTGCCGTTCACCCGGGTTTGGGCGATCCTCGCTTTCGCCAGCCTGCTTGCGGGCCTGCTTTTGCTGCGCGTCGGCATCGGACGTCTTTACGGGACCTCGACCAACCTCGCCGTTCTGGCGCTGCTCTTCGTCGCTTTCGTCGCGCTCGATTGCGCGATCTACGATCTGCCGCGCGGGGCGTTTCCGCATGCCATTCTTTATCAGCTGCCTTTCGCCGTGGCGGTGGCCTGGAGCATGGATGCGGTGCGCCGGGCAGAAAAATGCCACGGCGTCGACCGCGCGCTCGTCGTCATGCTGGCGCTGACGAGCCTGCATTTCATCGCCAAGGCCTTTCTCGCCGTTCTGGCCGGCGCCGGCGGCACGGCGAGCGGCTATATCGCCAGCCGGTTTGCACTCTTCTCCCAGAGCACGACCGCCGTCATGGTCGTGGCGCTCGGGCTGGCGCTCCTCTGGGTGCTCGTGCTCGACGTGCTGGCGCAGGAACGCAGGAATGCGGAGATCGATCCGCTGTCGGGTCTTCTCAACCGTCGCGGCTTTGACAGTCGCGCCGACATGCTGCTGGCGCAGCCGGGCTCCCACAGTCTCGTCCTGTGCGATCTCGACAACTTCAAGTCCGTCAACGATCGCTATGGCCATCAGGCGGGCGACCAGGTCATTCGCGCCTTCTCGACCCGGTTGCGGGAGGCAGCGCCGGAAGGCGCGCTGGCCGCCAGGATCGGCGGCGAGGAATTCGCGCTTATCCTGCCGCAGACGGAACAGGCCGCCGCCGCACTTTTCGCACAGGCGCTGCGGGCGAGCCATGCGTTGACCTCCATTTGCGGCCTGCCGGTGGAGGCCCGCGTTTCGGCAAGCTTCGGCGTTGCCGCGATCAGCCGGGGAGAGCCGTTGCATTTCGCGATGGCGCGCTGCGATGAAGCCCTTTATGCGGCCAAGAATGCCGGACGCAATTGCGTGCGGGAGGCAGGCGGCCCGGCGGTCGTTGAAATCCTGAGGCAGGCCTGAGACGGAAAAAGCCCGGCGACGGGTGTCACCGGGCTTTTTCGATTCATGCCGACGTTGGCGCCGTCAGCGGATACGCTTGGCGGCCGGCTCGGGGACCAGTTCGCCGGCGAGGCGCCGGTCGAGATAATCCTCGCATTCGGCCATCAGCGTTTCCACATGGCCGTTGAAGAAATGGTTGGCGCCCGGCAAGGTGCGATGGGTGATGAGGATGCCCTTCTGGGTCTTCAACTTCTCGACCAGGCCGTTGACGTCCTTTTCCGGTGCGACCTTGTCGGCGTCGCCATTGATGATCAGGCCGGAGGACGGGCAGGGCGCGAGGAAGGAGAAGTCATAGATGTTCGGCTGTGGCGCGATGGACATGAAGCCTTCGATTTCCGGCCGGCGCATGAGAAGCTGCATGCCGATCCAGGCGCCGAAGGAATAGCCGGCGACCCAGCAGCTCTTGGAATCGGGATGCAGGCTCTGCACCCAGTCGAGCGCGGAGGCGGCATCGGACAGTTCGCCCGCGCCATGGTCGAATTCGCCCTGGCTGCGGCCGATGCTGCGGAAATTGAAGCGCAGCGTCGTGAAGCCGCGCTTCTGGAACATGTAAAAGAGCTGGTAGACAATCTGATTGTTCATCGTGCCGCCGAATTGCGGATGCGGATGCAGGACGATGGCGATCGGGGCGTTCTTCTGCTTGGACGGCTGGTAACGGCCTTCGAGGCGACCGGCGGGTCCGTTGAAGATGATTTCGGGCATTCTCACTCCGGATGTTCAGTTCTGGAACGGGTTCTTGTCAATTGCAGTCTTGACTAAACAAGTCAGCTTTTCTAGAACCTACTTTAGAACCATTCGAAACTTTGCGGGCTACACGGCCGCGTGCCTGTGTCATAAGACAAGCCCGGCGGAAAAGACAAGGAAAATGCGTCCGGACCGTGAAACCCGGGGCAGGCGGAAGCGATCACAGGCGAGGAATGACGAGACTCGAGCGCACATATCTGGACTGGAACGCGACGGCGCCATTGTTGCCGCAGGCGCGTGAGGCCATGCTTGCCGCGCTCGGCATGACCGGCAATCCCTCGTCGGTGCATGGCGAGGGCAGGGCGCTGCGCATGCTGGTCGAGGCGGCGCGACGGGATGTGGCGGCGCTTGTCGGGGCGGAGCCGGCGCATGTGGTCTTCACCAGCGGCGCGACAGAGGCCGCGAACATGGTGCTGACACCGGATTTCCGCATGGGGCGCACGCCGCTGTCGATCGGCCGGCTCTTCGTCTCGGAGATCGAGCATCCGGCCGTGCGCGAAGGGGGGCGTTTTCCGCGCGAAAGCGTTACCGGCGTGCCGGTGACGCCGGACGGTATCGTGGATACCGGCGCGCTCGATGCGCTTCTGGCGGCGCACGACACGGCCGCCGGCATGCCCATGGTCGCCGTGATGCTCGCCAATAACGAGACGGGGATCGTCCAGCCCGTCGCCGCCGTGGCGGAGATCGTTCGCCGGTACGGCGGGCTTCTGGTGATCGATGCGGTGCAGGCGGCGGGGCGGCTGCCCATCGCCATTTCCGCTCTCGATGCGGACTTCCTGATCCTGTCCTCGCACAAGCTCGGCGGTCCCAAGGGAGCCGGCGCGCTGGTCTCGCGCGGGGAGGTGCTGATGCCGGCCGCGCTGGTGCGCGGTGGCGGGCAGGAAAAAGGTCATCGCTCCGGCACGGAAAACCCGGCCGCGCTTGCAGGCTTTGCGGCCGCGGCCCGGTTTGCGCTCGACGGTCTTGCGGAGCGCAATGCGCGCATCGCCGCGCTGCGTGACCGGCTGGAGGCCGGCATGCGGCGGGTGGCCAACGGGGCGATCGTCTACGGCAGCGGGACGGAACGGCTTTCCAATACGGTCTTCTTCAGCCTGCCGGGCCTGAAATCGGAGACCGGGCAGATCGCCTTCGACCTGGAAGGGATCGCGCTTTCGGCCGGCTCGGCCTGTTCTTCCGGCAAGGTGGGGCAGAGCCATGTGCTGACGGCGATGGGGTTCGACGCCTCGACGGGAGGGCTTCGCGTGTCCATCGGCCCGTCGACGACGGAAACCGACGTGGAGCGATTCCTCGCGGCTTTCGCGCGGATCGTTGCGCGCCGACGCGGGAGAGCCGACGCAGCCTGAGGGAATTTTGCGCGAATGCAAGTTTTCCCTTGCCAGAAGGTGGGAAAAGCCACCTTTGAGGCTTACATAACCGGCGGTGATACCGCCAGACGTTGACAAACTGCCGGACCTTGTCTCCGGCAAGATTGGAGAACGCTATGCCTGCGGTGCAGGAAACGATCGATCAGGTCCGCCAGATTGACGTGGACCAGTATAAATACGGTTTCGAAACGAACATCGAGATGGAGAAGGCCCCCAAGGGGCTGTCCGAGGACATCATCCGCTTCATTTCGGACAAAAAGAACGAGCCGGAGTGGATGCTCGAATGGCGCCTCGACGCCTATCGCCGCTGGCTGACGATGGAAGAGCCCGGCTGGGCCCGCGTCGATTATCCGAAGATCGATTTCAACGATCTTTACTATTACGCCGCTCCGAAGAATCATGTCGGGCCGCAATCCATCGACGACGTCGATCCGGAATTGCTGCGAACCTACGAGAAGCTCGGCATTCCGCTGCGCGAGCAGGAGATTCTGGCGGGCGTCCAGACCTCGAAGATCGCCGTCGACGCCGTCTTCGATTCGGTTTCGGTCGTGACCACCTTCAAGGAAGAGCTGAAGAAGGCCGGCGTGATCTTCATGTCGATCTCGGAGGCGATCCGCGAATATCCCGACCTCGTGAAGAAATATCTCGGCACCGTCGTCCCGACCACCGATAACTATTATGCGACGCTGAACTCCGCGGTCTTCACCGACGGCTCCTTCGTCTATGTGCCGAAGGGCGTTCGCTGCCCGATGGAACTGTCGACCTATTTCCGCATCAACGAGAAGGGCACCGGCCAGTTCGAGCGCACGCTGATCATCGCGGAAGACAGCGCTTACGTCTCCTATCTCGAAGGGTGCACCGCGCCGCAGCGCGACGAGAACCAGCTTCACGCCGCCGTTGTCGAACTGATCGCGCTCGACGATGCCGAGATCAAATATTCCACCGTCCAGAACTGGTATCCGGGCGACAAGGAAGGCAAGGGCGGCGTCTATAACTTCGTCACCAAGCGCGGCGACTGCCGCGGCCGGAACTCGAAGATTTCCTGGACGCAGGTCGAAACCGGTTCGGCGATCACCTGGAAATACCCGTCCTGCATCCTGCGCGGCGACGGCTCGCAGGGCGAATTCTACTCGATCGCCGTGTCGAACGGCCATCAGCAGATCGACTCGGGCACCAAGATGATCCACCTCGGCAAGAACACGTCGAGCCGCATCATCTCGAAGGGGATTTCCGCGGGCTTCTCCAGCAACACCTATCGCGGCCAGGTTTCGGCCCACCGCAAGGCGGAGAACGCGCGCAATTTCACCCAGTGCGATTCGCTGCTGATCGGGGACAAGTGCGGCGCGCATACCGTGCCCTATATCGAGGCGAAGAACGCCACCGCGCATTTCGAGCACGAGGCGACCACCTCGAAGATCTCCGAGGACCAGCTCTTCTACTGCCTCCAGCGGGGCATTCCCGAAGAAGCGGCGATTGCGCTGATCGTCAACGGCTTCGTCAAGGAGGTCATTCAGGAACTGCCGATGGAGTTCGCCGTCGAGGCGCAGAAGCTGATCGGCATCTCGCTGGAAGGCTCGGTCGGCTGAGGTTCGGCTGCAAATAAATCCGGCCGCGCGGTCGCTCGCGCGCCAATTGTTGGAATACGTCCGAAAAGGATATCTTCATGCTTGAAATCAAGAACCTGCACGCTCGCATCGCCGAAGACGGCACCGAAATCATTCGCGGGCTGAACCTTACCGTCAAGGCCGGCGAGGTCGCCGCCATCATGGGGCCGAACGGCTCCGGAAAGTCGACGCTTTCCTATATCCTCTCGGGGCGCGAGGACTACGAGGTCACCGAGGGCGAAATTCTCTACAACGGCGAAAGCATTCTCGAACTCGATCCGTCCGAGCGTGCGGCCAAGGGCATCTTCCTCGCCTTCCAGTATCCGGTGGAGATCCCCGGCGTCGCCACGATGCAGTTCCTGAAGGTGGCGATGAACGAGCAGCGCAAGGCGCGCGGCGAGGACGAGTTGACGACGCCGGAGTTCATGCGCCGCGTCAAGGAAGCCGCAGCGGAACTGAAGATCGAGCAGAGCATGCTGCGCCGTCCGCTCAACGTCGGTTTTTCCGGCGGTGAAAAGAAGCGGGCGGAAATCCTCCAGATGTCGCTGCTTGAGCCGAAGCTTTGCATTCTCGACGAAACCGATTCCGGACTCGACATCGATGCGCTGAAGATCGTCGCCGACGGCGTCAATGCGTTGCGTTCGCCGGATCGCGCCATCGTCGTCATCACCCACTATCAGCGCCTGCTCGACTACATCGTGCCGGACGCGGTCCATGTGCTCTACAAGGGGCAGGTGATCAAGTCGGGCGACAAGACGCTGGCGCACGACCTGGAAGCGAATGGCTATGCGGACATCATCGGCGACGCCGCCTGACTTGTGGTGAAGGAGTGATTTCATGAACATGCAAACAGGCATGAAACTATCCGTCGCCGAAATGGCGCTCTGCGAGGCCTATGACCATGCGGTCGGGGAATTGCCGGGCGACGCCGCGGTGCTGACGGCGCGCGATGGCCTCATCAGCGAATTCAAGGCCGGCGGTCTGCCGACCCGGCGGATCGAGGACTGGCATTATACCGACCTCAAGGCGCTGTTGCGCACGCTGCCGGACAGGGCGCCCGTGGCCTCCGCCGCAAGGGTGGAGCCGCTGGTCGAGGGATCGACGGTGCTTTCGGTCGAGAACGGTCTTGTCGCGGGCGATTTTTCCTTGCCGGGCGTCGAGGTTCGCGCCCTCGCGGAGACGCTGGCAGACGGTTCGGCGGCAGCGGGCCTTTCCGCCCGCAATCGCGACGATCTTATCGGGAAAATCAACGGCGCCTTCGTTCGTGGCGGTTTCGCACTCGACGTCCCGGCCGGTGCGGCCCTGGAAAAGCCGATCGAGTTGCAGACGGTTCAGAACGGCGGACAGACCCATGCGCGCTTTCCCGTCGCCTTCGGGGCGGGGTCGACGGCGACCGTCATCGAGCGCCATCTGGCGCTTGGCGAGGGCGCGGCCTTCGTCACCACGCTCAGCGACGTGACGCTGGACGACAATGCCGATGTGACCTGGATTATCCTCCAGGCGCAGGGCGTGACGGATACCCATTTCGGCCAGGTCCGTATCCGGCTCGGGGCGGGATCGAAGCTTCGTCTCTATGTCGTCAATGCCGGCGGCAAGCTGGTGCGGCAGGAGGTCCATGTGGAGGTGGCCGGCGAGGAAGCCGACTTCATCCTGCGTGGCATCAACCTGCTCGGCGGCGACACGCATAACGACCTGACCTTCACCGCGGCCCATAACGTTCCGCACACGACGTCGTCGGAAATCATCCGCAATGTGGTGTTCGACCGGGCGCACGGTGTTTTCCAGGGGCAGATCTGCGTTGCGCAGGACGCCCAGAAGACCGATGCGAAAATGTCCTGCAACACGCTTCTCCTGTCGGACGACGCCGATTTTTCGGCCAAGCCCGAACTGGAGATCTTCGCGGACGACGTCCAGTGCGGCCATGGCGCGACGGTGATCGACATCGATCACACGCAGCTCTTCTACCTGATGGCGCGCGGTATTCCCGAAAACCGGGCGCGGGCGATGCTGGTCAACGCCTTCGTGGCGGAAATCGTCGAGGAACTGGAAGACGAGCCGCTCGTCGAGGCGCTGGAGGCGGTTATCGACCGCTGGCTGGAAAAGCACGCCTGACGAAACGACGAGGATGCAGAGATGGAACACGTAGTGCCGACACCCTTGCAGGACTATGACGTGGAGGCGATCCGCCGGGATTTTCCGATCCTGTCGAGGACCGTCTACGGCAAACCGCTGGTCTATCTCGACAACGGAGCGTCGGCGCAGAAGCCGCAGGCGGTGATCGATGCGATCGCCAGGGCCTATTCGGATGAATACGCCAATGTGCATCGCGGCCTTCACTTCCTGTCCAATGCGGCGACGGATGCCTATGAGGCGGCGCGCGAGAAGGTGCGCCGCTTCCTGAACGCCGCCTCGGTGGACGAGATCATCTTCACGAAATCCTCGACCGAGGCGATCAACACGGTCGCTTACGGCTACGGCATGCCGAAGATCGGCGAGGGCGACGAGATCGTCGTGTCGATCATGGAGCACCATTCCAACATCGTGCCTTGGCACTTCATTCGCGAACGTCAGGGCGCAAAGATCGTTTGGGCGCCGGTCGACGACAGCGGCGCCTTCCGCATCGAGGATTTCGAGAAGTGCCTCAGCGAGCGCACGAAGCTCGTCGCCATCACCCATATGTCGAATGCGCTCGGAACCGTGGTTCCGATCAAGGACGTCTGCCGCATCGCCCGTGAGCGGGGCATCCCGGTGCTGGTCGACGGGTCGCAGGCCGCGGTTCACATGCCGGTCGACGTGCGCGATATCGACTGCGACTGGTATGTGATGACCGGTCACAAGCTTTACGGTCCATCCGGCATCGGCGTCCTTTACGGAAAGGCGGATCGCCTTCGCGAGATGCGCCCCTTCCAGGGCGGTGGTGAAATGATCGTCGACGTGGCCGAAGACATGGTCACCTATAACGATCCGCCGCACCGCTTCGAGGCCGGCACGCCGCCGATCGTCCAGGCGATCGGGCTCGGCTATGCGCTCGACTATATGGAAAGCGTCGGGCGCGCGGCGATCGCGGCGCATGAGGCCGATGTGGCCGCCTACGCCCATGAACGCCTGTCGGCGATCAACGCGCTGCGTCTTTTCGGCACCGCGCCCGGCAAGGGAGCGATCTTCTCCTTCGAACTGGAGGGGATCCACGCCCATGACGTCTCCATGGTCATCGACCGGGCGGGCGTCGCGGTGCGGGCCGGCACCCATTGCGCCCAGCCGCTTCTGAAGCGCTTCGGCGTCACCTCCACATGCCGGGCATCCTTCGGCATGTATAATACGCGCGCGGAGGTCGACATTCTCGCCGATGCGCTCGATCATGCCCGCAAGTTCTTTTCCTGAGGAGTGCTTCCATGTCTGCCGAAGCCACGGAAAACAATCACGACACCCGCGAAGGCATCGTCACTTCGGCGATCCCGGCCGACGAGGTGGCGCGCCTGAGCGATGATATTATCGCAGCGCTGAAGACGGTCTACGACCCGGAAATCCCCGCCGACATCTTCGAACTCGGCCTGATCTACAAGATCGACATCGAGGACGACCGGATGGTGAAGATCGACATGACGCTGACCGCGCCGGGTTGCCCGGTGGCCGGCGAAATGCCGGGATGGGTGGAAAATGCCGTCGGCGCGGTGGAAGGCGTTTCCGGCGTCGAGGTCAGCATGACATTCGATCCGCCGTGGACACCCGACCGCATGTCGGAAGAAGCGCAGGTGGCCGTCGGCTGGTACTGACGGGCGGCCCGAAGGCAGCGCGAGCGGCCGTCTTCCGACGCCGTCACGGCTTGATCCGTCGACCCGTCGTTACTAAATTCGGATTCGGAAACCGCCGGGCCTTCAACCCGGCCGGTGAAGGAGAACGGACCCATGGCCTTTGCTGTGATGACACTGACTGATGCGGCGGCCGATCGCGTCAAGGCGATCGTCGGGAATGCCGGCGGGACGGCAAGAGGTATCCGCATCGCCATCAAGAAGGGCGGATGCGCGGGTATGGAATACGCCATCGACCTGGTGACGGATCCCAATCCCAAGGACGACCTGATCGAGCGTGCCGGAGCGAGCGTGTGGATCGCGCCGGAAGCGGTGCTTTATCTGCTCGGCACGCAGATGGATTTCGAGGTGACGACGCTGCGTTCCGGATTCACCTTCAACAATCCCAATCAGACGTCGGCCTGCGGCTGTGGCGAATCCGTGGAACTGAAGCCCGCCGATCTGGCGGCCCTTGCGGCGTCCGGAGCCCCGACCGTCCGCGTCGGCTGAATATCGCCGGCTGCCGTTTCACCGTGTACTTTCCCCGCGCGTAATCCGCGCCGGATGAACGCCCCGGTAGGATGAAACCGGCCGGGGCGACGTCGTGTCCGAGAGGCTTGCGGCTATTCCGCAGCCTCCGCATAATCTTCCAGCGGCGGGCAGGAGCAGACGAGATTGCGGTCGCCATAGACATTGTCGACGCGGTTGACCGGGGACCAGTATTTGTCCACCCGGAACGCGCCCGGCGGGAAGCAGGCCTGTTCGCGCGAATACGGCCGGTCCCATTCGCCGACCAGATCCTCCACCGTATGCGGGGCGTTCTTGAGCGGGTTGTTCTCCCGGTCCATCCGGCCTTCCTCGATGGCGCGGGCCTCCTCGCGGATCGCCAGCATCGCATCGCAGAAGCGGTCGATCTCCGCCTTGGTTTCCGATTCGGTCGGCTCGACCATCAGCGTTCCGGCAACCGGCCAGCTCATGGTCGGCGCGTGGAAGCCGCAATCGATCAGCCGCTTGGCGATGTCATCGACGGTCACGCCCGCGCTTTCGACGAGCGGGCGGGTGTCGATGATGCATTCATGCGCCACGCGCCCCCTGGCGGAGGCGTAGAGCACGTCGTAAGCGCCCTTCAGCCGGGCGGCGATGTAGTTGGCGCTGAGGATCGCCACCTTCGTCGCCTGCGTCAGTCCTTCGCCGCCCATCATCAGGCAATAGCTCCAGGAGATCGGCAGGATCGAGGTCGAGCCGAAGGGAGCGGCCGAAACCGCGCCTGCGCCGCCGAGGTCGGAAACTTCCGGATGGCCCGGCAGGTAGGGAGCCAGATGGGCCTTGACGCCGATCGGTCCCATGCCGGGGCCGCCGCCGCCGTGGGGAATGCAGAAGGTCTTGTGCAGGTTGAGATGGCTGACGTCGGAGCCGATGTCGCCAGGCCGGGCAAGCCCCACCATGGCGTTCATGTTGGCGCCGTCCAGATAGACCTGGCCGCCATGCCGGTGCACGATCTCGCAGACCTCGCGGACATTCTCCTCGAAAACGCCGTGGGTTGAGGGATAGGTGATCATGCAGCACGAGAGGTTTTCCGCATATCGCTCTGCTTTCGCGCGGAAATCCTCCATGTCGATGTCGCCGTTATCCGAGACCTTGACGACCACGACCTTCATGCCGGCCATCTGGGCGGACGCCGGATTGGTCCCATGCGCCGAAGTGGGGATGAGGCAGACGTCGCGATGCGCCTGACCGTTGGCGCGGTGATAGGCGCGGATCGTCAGGAGCCCAGCGTATTCACCCTGCGCGCCGGAATTCGGCTGCATGGAGAAGGCGTCGTAGCCGGTGATGTCGCAGAGTTTTCGCGACAGATCCTCGACCAGATAGCGGTAGCCCTCCGCCTGATCGGCCGGAACGAAGGGATGGATCTCCGAGAATTCCGGCCAGGTGATCGGCAGCATCTCGGCAGTGGCGTTCAGCTTCATCGTGCAGGAGCCGAGCGGGATCATCGCCCGGTCGAGCGCGAGGTCGCGATCCGAGAGGCGGCGGATGTAGCGCACCATCTCGCTTTCCGCCCGGTTCATGTGGAAGATCGGGTGGGTGAGATAGTCGGTGGTACGCAGCAGGTCTTGCGGCAGGCGGGAGGCGGGGGAGAAATCCGTCACCTGTTCATCGCCGCCGAAGGCGCGCAGGACGGCTTCCAGCGTGGAGGGGCGCGACCGCTCGTCGAGGCTGATGCCGATACGGTCGTCGCCGATCTTGCGCAGGTTCACGCCCTCGGAGACCGCTGTCTTCAGGATGACGGCCTGCAACTTGCCGACGTGAATGGTGATTGTATCGAAGAAGGCGGCGGGTTCCACCGCGTAGCCGAGCTTTTCGAGGCCGGCGGCAAGGCGAACGGCCTTGCGGTGAATGCCTTCGGCAATCGCCTTGAGGCCCTGCGGCCCGTGGAAGACGACATACATCGAGGCCATGACGGCCAGCAGCACCTGGGCGGTGCAGATGTTCGAGGTCGCCTTCTCGCGGCGGATATGCTGCTCGCGCGTCTGGAGCGCCAGACGATAGGCGCGGTTGCCGCGCGCGTCGATGGAGACCCCGACAAGGCGACCCGGCATGGAGCGCTTGTAGGCGTCCTTCACCGCCATATAGGCGGCGTGCGGCCCGCCGTATCCCATCGGAACGCCGAAGCGCTGCGTCGAGCCGACGGCGATGTCGGCGTTCATCTCGCCCGGCGATTTCAGCAATGCCAGCGCCATGGGATCGGCGGCCATGACGGCGATCGCCCCGGTCTGGTGCAGGCGGGCGATCAGGCCGGTAAAATCGCGGACGTGACCGTAGGTGCCCGGATACTGGAAGACCGCGCCGAAGACGTCGACGGGATCGAGATCGGCGAAAGGATCGCCGACGATGACGGTCCAGCCGAGCGGTTCGGCCCGGGTCTTCAGCAGCGCGATGGTCTGTGGATGGCAGTTCTCATCGACGAAGAAGGCGGTTGCCTTCGACTTGGCGACACGTTGCGCCATCGCCATGCCTTCGGCGGCGGCCGTCGCCTCGTCGAGCAGCGAGGCGTTGGCGACGTCGAGGCCCGTCAGGTCGCAGATCATCGTCTGATAGTTGAGCAGGGCCTCGAGGCGTCCCTGGCTGATTTCCGGCTGGTAGGGCGTATAGGCCGTGTACCAGGCGGGGTTCTCCAGGATGTTGCGCTGGATGACCGGCGGCGTGATGGTGCCGTAATAGCCCTGGCCGATCAGCGAGACGTGCTTGACGTTGCGGCGCGCCGTTTCGTGCAGCATGTCGAGGGCTTCGCGTTCGCTCATCGCCGGCCCCCAGGAAAGCGCCGTCTTCTGGCGGATCGATTGCGGCACCGTATCATCGATCAGCGCATCGAGACTGTCGTAGCCGACCGTCTTCAGCATGGCCGCCATCTCTTCCGGGGACGGACCGATATGACGGCGGTTGGCGAAGTCGTAGGGCTGGTAGTCGGTGAAGGCGAAATCCTTGGACAGCGTCATCAGCCCACGAGCTCCTTGTAGGCGGCTTCATCGAGCAGGGCGTCAGCATCCGACCGATTGGCGAGCTTCAGTTTGAAGAACCAGCCGGCGCCCTGCGGATCGGAATTGACGAGCGACGGATCGGTGACGATCGCCTCGTTGATCTCGACGATCTCGCCGTCGAGGGGACAAAACACGTCTGAGGCCGCCTTGACCGATTCGACGGTTGCCGCATCGCCGCCCTTGGCGTGGGTGCCGCCGACTTCCGGCAGTTCGACGAAGACGAGATCGCCGAGCTGTTCGGCGGCGTGCGTGGTGATGCCGACGGTCGCGATGTCGCCGTCGATCTGGAGCCATTCGTGTTCTTCGGTAAATTTCAGCATGGTGGTTCCTCTCTCCGGGAAGGTTTTCGTTCGTATTCGTGCCGTGATCATGCCCGCCGTTTCCGGCGGGCAGGCGGGGCCTGTCAGCGCTTGACGGTGCTTTTGACGAAGGGCAGGGGGGCGATCGTGACGGGCAGGGCCTTGCCGCGCACATCGGCGTGAAGCTGCGTGCCGATCACGGCCTGGTCCGTCGTGACGTATCCCATGGCGACCGGACCCTCGACGCTCGGGCCGAAGCCGCCGGACGTCACCGTGCCGACCGCGTTCTCGCCGGCCGGGTCGGTGGAAAGGACCACGCCGCCGCGCACGGGCGCGCGGCCTTCCGGCCGAAGACCAACGCGCCGGCGTGTCGCGCCGTTTTCCAGCTGCCCGAGGATGACGTCCGCACCGGGGAACCCGCCGGCCCGTTCGCCGCCCTTGCGGCGCACCTTCTGGATCGCCCATTCGAGGGCGGCTTCCACGGGCGTCGTCTGCGCATCGATCTCGTTGCCATAGAGGCAGAGACCGGCCTCCAGCCGCAGCGAATCGCGCGCGCCGAGACCGATGGGCATCACATCCGGATGATCGAGCAGGCGGCTGCACACGATATGCGCCTGATCGGCGGGAATGGAGATTTCGAAACCGTCTTCGCCCGTATAGCCCGAACGCGAGACGATACAGTCGGCGTCGTGCAGATCGCAGGCGCGCACGTCCATGAAGCGCATTTCCGTCACGTCGGACCAGAATTCGCCCAGCACGGCTTCGGCACGGGGACCCTGAAGCGCGACCAGCGCACGGTCGTCATGCATCTTGATCTCGCAGCGGTCGCCGATGGCGGCCTGCATATGGGCGAAATCCGCATCCTTGCAGGCGGCGTTGACGACGATGTAGAAATGGTCGCCGCGATTGGCGATCATCAGATCGTCGAGGATGCCGCCCCGGTCGTTGGTGAAGAGCGCATAACGCTGGCGGCCCTCGCCAAGGCCGAGCACATCGACCGGCACCAGCGTTTCAAGGGCACGGGCGGCGTCGGCGTTGTCGCCGGAACGGGCGCGCAGGACGATCTGCCCCATATGGGACACATCGAACAGTCCGGCCTGGCTGCGGGTGTGAAGATGTTCCTTCAGCACGCCGGCCGGATATTGCACCGGCATGTCGTAGCCGGCGAACGGCACCATACGTGCGCCAAGCGACAGATGCAGCGTATGAAGCGGGGTTTTCTTGAGTTCAGACGTTTCGTCCAAAAGGCGCCCTCCAGTCCTGTGGCGCCCCTGAAAGACGATGGCGCCGGCTCACTCCAGCAACGCAATCGATCTTCCTAATCGCGCGTCGCATATTCGAGCCCCCCCTGTCCTTTCGCCTGAGATTGTTATCCCTTCGGCGGGCGCTTGCGCGCCTCTCTCCAGAGTTCTGTCGGCACCTTGCTGGTCCTTTTGCCTGAGAGTTTCCGGGGCGGTTGCTCCTTCGGCACCGGCCGGTTCCTTGCGGACGGCCGGTTTCTCCCAGCGAGGTCGTTCCAGATAACGGTCTCGGCGCAACTTTGGCAAGAGCCAAGTGTCGCCTGAAAGCAAATTTTTGTCGTAGCTATCCTACGCGAAAAAAGGCCCCGCAAGGAGCCTGAAAAGCCGGTTTCCGGCATCGGGAGAGGTTCAGGGCCGCCCGGGTGGGGCCACGTTCTCGCCATAGCGGCGCAGGGCCTCGCCAACCGTCACTGCCGGATTTTCCCGGGCGGCGGTGATGAAGGCGAGAACCAGCGCCGGCGGCTGGATCACCGTCACGAGATTGCGGATATGGGCATCGTCGGCGCGGCGGGCCTTCTCGCTCCAGACTTCGATATGCTGCTCGAAGAGCGAGGACGCGCCGGGGCGGACATGGGTCTTCAGCCCTTGCGCGACATAGGCGGCGGTCGGCGGCGATACGGTTACGATCTGGGTCATGGCGACGGCTTTGTTACTCTTCCGTCACAATCTAGCCGCTGTGTGTTTTCCTGGTGCTAATATTTCAGGTTGTATTTTAGCGATATTTTAACGAGATGGCCGGTTTCGGTGCTTGCTTGCCAATGCTGCCGGAATATCGTCATAAGAAGGGATACGGGCTGCCTGCGGAATCGGGTGGCGCAACGCGTGCGGCCATGGTGCCGGAGGGTCTTATGAAGCCGATTTTCGTTCAACTGCAATGTGCTCCCGGAAAGACTTACGACGTCGCTGACGCTCTTTATGCTACCGAATTGATTTCCGAGCTTTATTCGACGAGCGGCGAGTATGATTTGCTGCTGAAGATCTATGTCGGAAGCGACGAGGACGTCGGCAAGCTCATCAACGATCACGTCGCCTCGATTCCGGGCATCGTGCGGTCGCTGACGACGCTCACCTTCCGGGCCTTCTGAACAATTCCGCTCCGCAACCCTTGCAAACTTCCCCTTCGGTCCGACTTGCGCTAAAGCACGGCGCAACGAAAGAAGGCGGCAATGGCAGGGATCGAACACAGGACAGTTGACGGCGACGAGGCGGGCATGCGTCTCGACCGCTGGTTCAAGGTGCATTATCCGGGCCTCGGCTTCGGTCAGTTGCAGAAGCTGTTGCGCTCCGGCCAGGTCCGGGTCGACGGCGGCCGCGTCAAGAGCGACACCCGCGTGCAACTGGGGCAGACCATTCGCATACCGCCGATGGACGTGGATCCCAAGAGCGTGAAAAGCGGACCGATCGGCGGGCGGGACCTTCGCCACTCTCCGGACGGGGAACTGCTTTCGCGCATGCTGCTGCATGAGGACGACAAGGTCTTCGTGCTGAACAAGCCGGCCGGCATCGCCGTGCAGGGCGGCTCCGGCGTCACGCGGCATATCGACAAGATGCTGGAGGCCTGGACGAGCCAGAAGGGCGAGAAGCCGCGGCTGGTGCACCGTCTCGACCGCGACACCTCCGGGGTCCTCGTCATCGCGCGTACGCGCGGCGCAGCCCAGAAGCTCACCGCCGCCTTCCGCGAGCGCGATACGAAGAAGACCTATTGGGCGCTGGTGACCGGCGTGCCGCGCAAGCGCGAAGACAAGATCTCCACCTGGCTGGTGAAGGAGCAGACGCCGGACGGCGACCGCATGCGCATCGCGCGGCATGGCGAGGAGGGGGCCGATCATGCCGTCTCCTACTACCGGATCGTGGAACAGGCGGGCCAGACCTTCGCCTGGCTGGAGATGGAGCCCTATACGGGGCGCACGCACCAATTGCGCGTCCATGCCGCTCATATCGGCCACCCGATCCTCGGCGACCCGAAATATTTCGAGGCCGATCCGAACTGGAATTTTCCGGGCGGCGTCCAGAACCGCCTGCATCTCCATGCCCGCCATATCGATATTCCGCACCCTTCGGGCGGGCGGCTGCGGGTGACCGCGCCGCTGTCGCCGCACATGGTGCAGACCTGGAATCTCTTCGGCTTCGATCAGAACGCCGCGGATGAAGAGGATACGTGATGCGACTGGTGCTTTTCGATTGTGACGGTACGCTGGTCGACAGCGCCGGGCTGATCCACGAGGTCATGGCCCGTACCTTCGTCGATCACGGCCATGCGCGTCCGGCGCTCGAAGCGACCAAATCGATCATCGGCCTGACGCTCGACATCGCCATCGCCCGGCTGCTCGGCCGGCCGCATGTCGACGACGAGGCGAGCGCCATGACCGCCCATTACAAGGCGATCTACGGCGGCGTGCGCGCCGAGCCCGGTTTCCGCGAGCCGCTGTTTCCCGGCATTACGACCATGATGGACCGGCTTGAGCGCGAGGACGCGCTGATTCTGGGCGCGGTGACCGGGAAATCGCGGCGGGGGCTCGACCTGATCCGCGAGTCGCACGGGTTCGAGCGTACATTCTTCGTGTCTCGGACGGCGGACGACTGTCCATCCAAGCCGCATCCGGCCATGGTTTCGGAATGCTGCAACGAAGCCGGGATCGACGCGGTGCGCACGGTGGTCGTGGGCGACGCGATCTACGACATGCAGATGGCCAAGGCGGCCGGCGCGACGGCTGTCGGCGTTTCCTGGGGCTACGCCACGGTTCCCGAACTGGCGGAGGCGGGCGCGGACCATATCCTGCGCACGCCCGCCGACCTCATCGAATGGCTGGAGATTTCCGATGCGTGACATTCTGGACGACCTTTCCGATGCGATGAGCGATGCTGATCCCGTGCGCCGCGCACAGATCCAGATGAAGCGGGCGCTGCCGAAGCGTTTCTACAAGGAAGCGGCCGTCGGTCCGCTGGAAGGCGGCTTCGGCGTGCTTCTGGATGGCCGTCCGGTCCGCACGCCGGCCAGGAACCTGCTCGCCGTTTCCTCGCGGGCGATCGCCGAAAGGCTCAGTGCCGAATGGCAGGCGCAGGCCGAGGAGGTCGATCCCGGAAAAATGCCGGTGACCCGGCTCGTCAATAGCGCCATCGATGGCGTTTCGACCAATATGGACGCGGTGTTCGACGAGATCGTGCGCTTTGCCGGCACGGATCTTCTCTGCTACCGGGCGGATTCGCCGGCCGAACTCGTCGTCCGTCAGCGTGAGAGCTGGGATCCGCTGATCCGCTGGGCGGCGGATGTGAACGGCGCGCATTTTATCCTGGTGGAAGGGGTGATGCATCAGGAGCAGCCTGTGCTCGCCCTTCAGGCCTTCGCGACGGCGCTGTCCTCCCATCGCGAGCCGCTGACGCTCGCCTGCCTGCATACGGTCACCACGCTGACCGGGTCGGCCATCGTGGCGCTGGCGCTGGCCGAGGGCTTTATCGATGTCGAGCGCGCCTGGACGCTCGCCCATATCGACGAGGATTGGCAGATCGAGCATTGGGGCACGGATGAGGAGGCTTTCCGCCGGCGCGAAATGCGGCGCGAGGAGATGGAGATCGCCGCCCGGATTCTCGCGGAAATCCGCAACTGAGAGCGGCGCCCGGTGACATTGCGCAGTGCTGCCCGCCGGGAACCGTTCCCCTCCGGCTGATCCTCAGCCGACGAATTTCAGGCCGACGATACCCGTGACGATGAGCGCGATGCAGCCGAGGCGCAAGGCCGTCGCGGGTTCTGCAAAGAGGAAGATGCTCAGGATCACGGTTCCGACCGTTCCGATACCGGTCCAGACCGCATAGGCGGTGCCCATCGGCAGCGATTTCACGGCCAGGCCGAGCAGCACGACGCTGATCAGCATCGAAAAGGCGGTGAGGGCGGTGGGAAGCGGCCTTGTGAAACCCTCGGTGTATTTGAGACCGACGGCCCAGCCGATTTCAAAAATGCCCGCAAGGGTGAGAAGGATCCAGGACATGACGGCAGACTCCGTTTCAAGGGAGCGAGGCCGTCCCCGCGATCGTGACCGGATGAAACGCCCGGCGGCAGCCGTCTGCCGCGCGCATTATTTCAAAAGTCGTTTCGGCAGGCAAGGCTAAGGGTGCATGGCAGCCATGCACCCGCGTCCTGTCGGAAGCCGCGGTTATCCCAGCCGTTCGGCGTGCCACCGCAGATGGTCGTCCATGAAGGTGGAGATGAAATAATAGGAGTGGTCATAGCCTTCGTGCATGCGCAGCGTCAGCGCGATGCCGGTGCCTTCCACCGCCTTTTCGAAGAGCCACGGGCGCAGGCCGTTTTCGAGGAAGCCGTCCGCCTTGCCCTGGTCGATCAGGAATTCGGGGAAGCGCGCGCCGTCGGCCACCAGCGCGCAGGCGTCGTAGGGCCGCCAGGCCGCCTGATCCGTGCCGAGATATTTTTCCAGAGCCGGTGCGGACCAGTCCGCCGTCGAGGGCTCGACGATGGGCGCGAAGGCGGAGCAGCTCTTGAAGCGATCCGGGTTCCGGAGCGCGATGGTCATGGCGCCGTGGCCGCCCATGGAATGACCGAAAATGCCCTGGCGCGCCATGTCGACCGGGAAATTCTCGGCGATCAGCGCGGGCAGTTCCCCGGTGATGTAGCTGTACATGCGGTAATGATCCGCCCAGGGCTTTTCGGTGGCGTCGAGATAGAAGCCGGCGCCCTTGCCCATCTGCCAGTTCGTTGCCTCGTCGGCGACGGCATCGCCGCGCGGGCTGGTGTCCGGGCAGACGATGATGAGGCCCAGTTCGGCGGCCATGCGGCGGTATTCGCCTTTATCCATGACGTTGGCGTGAGTGCAGGTCAGGCCGGAGAGATACCACAACACCGGTCTTGGCCCATCGGCCGCCTGCGGCGGCACGAAGACCGCGAAGGTCATCTCGCAGCCGCAGGCCTCGGAGTCATGGGCATAGACGCCCTGCGTACCGCCGAAGGCGCGATTTTGGGAAATCACTTTCATGAGGAAAACTCCTGGAAGCTCAGGTGGCGAGCGTCACCGCCGTGTTGACGGCGGCGGCGACCAGCACCGTATTGAAGAAGAAGGAGACGATAGCGTGCAGAAGGTTCACCTTGCGCATCGCCGTCGCGGTGATGGCGACATCGGATGTCTGGGCGGTCATGCCGATGACGAAGGAGAAATAGAGGAAGTCATAAACGGCCGGCCGTTCGGTCTGCGGGAAATCGAGACCCTTGCCGGCGCCGCCGCCATGGGGCGAGGGGCTCCAGTAGAGATGGGCGTAATGCATGGCCGCCATGACATGAATGGTCATCCAGCCAAGCGCCACGGGCGCAAAGGCAAGCGCGATTTGCAGGCCCGGAGCGGTGTTTTTCTGGTTGAGGACGATGAACAGCGAGGCGATCGATGCCGTGGCGGCCGCAAGCGTTACGGCGAAGATGCTCCAGACCGGCTCATCCGCCTCGGAGATATGCCTTTCGAGACGATCGGCTGTCAGGCGTGGAAAACGGCAGGCGGTCAGGACGAGATAGCACAGGAAGAAGACGATGGCCGGAGCCTCGACCCCATAGGCCGGCGCAAGCCACAGGACCGGCGGCACGACGAGGGCGGCGGCGACCGCACCCACGTAGAAGGGGGTATGCCGCCCCATCGTGGCCATCTGCCGCCCCGCCTTGCGCATCACGCGTTCGGGCCTCCGCCTTTGGCCCGCCGGCAAAGCCTTTCGAGTGTTTCCAGGAAGGCGGACCGGTCGCGCGGCGTGAAGGCGGCGTTGTAGCCCTTGCTCTCTCCGGTCTCGCGAAGATGCGCGCCGAGATCGCGCATGGCCGTTGCCATGCCGATATTCGTCCTGTCGAAGATACGGCCGGACGGGCCGGTCACCAATGCGCCGCCAGCCACGCAGCGCCCGGCAAGCGGAACGTCCGCGGTCACCACGATGTCACCGTCGCCGGCCCGCTCGGCGATCCAGTCGTCGGCGGCGTCGAAGGAGCCCGGCACGATGACGTTCCGGACCATCGGATCGCGGGAGGGACGAAGCCCGGAATTGGCGACGAAGGTCACCCCGATCGCGTGGCGCTCGGCCACTTTCAGGACCTCCGCCTTGACAGGGCAGGCGTCGGCATCGACGTAGATCATGACGCTTCGGCTCCCCGTGACATCAAGTGGCCCGACGGCAGAAACATGACGGCGGGGAGTGCATGCGCTCCCCGCCCTTTCCTCGTATCGGCCGGAGCCGGAAGCGTCGTCAATAAACGACGACGCTGCGGATGGACTTGCCCTGGTTCATCAGGTCGAAGCCCTTGTTGATGTCTTCGAGCGGCATGGTGTGGGTGATCATCGGGTCGATCTCGATCTTGCCCTCCATGTACCAGTCGACGATCTGCGGCACGTCGGTGCGGCCGCGCGCGCCGCCGAAGGCCGTTCCCATCCAGGTCCGCCCGGTGACGAGCTGGAACGGACGGGTCGAGATTTCCTGTCCCGCGCCGGCGACGCCGATGATGACCGACTTGCCCCAGCCGCGATGGGAGGATTCGAGCGCCTGGCGCATCACCTTGGTGTTGCCCGTGCAGTCGAACGTGTAGTCCGCGCCGCCGATCTGGTCGGCGCCGCGCTTCGTCATATTGACGAGATAGGCCACGATGTCGCCGTCCACTTCCGACGGGTTGACGAAATGGGTCATGCCGAAGCGCTCGCCCCATTCCTTCTTGTCGTTGTTGAGGTCGACGCCGATGATCATGTCGGCGCCGGCAAGGCGCAGGCCCTGGATGACGTTGAGACCGATGCCGCCGAGGCCGAAGACGATGGCCGTCGCGCCGATCTCCACCTTCGCCGTGTTGATGACCGCGCCGATGCCGGTCGTGACCCCGCAGCCGATGTAGCAGATCTTGTCGAAGGGGGCGTCCGGGTTGACCTTGGCGACGGCGATCTCCGGCAGGACCGTGTAGTTGGCGAAGGTCGAGCAGCCCATATAGTGGAAGATCTTGTCCTTGCCGATGGAGAAGCGGCTGCTGCCATCCGGCATCAGGCCCTGGCCCTGCGTGGCGCGGATCGCCGTGCACAGGTTGGTCTTGCGGGACAGACACGACGGGCAGGAGCGGCATTCCGGCGTATAGAGCGGAATGACGTGGTCGCCCTTCTTCAGCGAGGTGACGCCCGGGCCGATGTCGACGACGACGCCTGCGCCCTCGTGGCCGAGGATCGCCGGAAAGATACCTTCCGGGTCGGCGCCCGACAGCGTGAATTCGTCGGTATGGCAGATGCCGGTCGCCTTGACCTCGATCAGCACCTCGCCGGCCCGCGGGCCTTCGAGCTGAACGGTCATGAGTTCCAGCGGCTTTCCGGCCTGAACCGCAACGGCGGCGCGTACGTCCATATCCTTACTCCCTGAATGGATTCTCGTCGGGCAGACCATTGCAGAGCAGGCCTGAGGTCTCAAGCCTCGCGGTTGAAGAAATCAGGCTCTTCCACGGCGGGCGAGGCGGGTGATCTCGGATTCGAGCGCGGCGATGGCGCGCGTCGTCTCCGCGTGCAACTCGCGCACGCGCGCCAGTTTCAGCCACAGCCGGGTCTGCTCCTCCGGGGTGACGGGTTCGGCGGGCGCCTTGCCGATGCCGGCCGCCAACCAGTCCGGCGAGACCGAAAGAACGCCGGCAAGCGTCGAGAGCGCATCGACGGGCGGTTCGGCCCGGTCCCGCTCCCAGCCGCTGACCAGATCTTCGGGAAGGTGCAGCCGGGCGGCGAGATCGCACAACGACAGGCCGAGCGCATCGCGGGCGCGCCAGATCCGGCCGCCCAGCGTGTCCGTGTCGGGACGAAGCCTGGGGAAGGGAATGGTGTTGCCATCGCCGGGAAGGGTCATCGCTTGCTCCTTTTCCTTCCCGCCGAGCTTACAGCCGGTCTTCGGCGGGCGATGACCGGAATGCGTCGTGGCATGGCGTGGCGGGTGAGGACGATGAAAATTTCTACATTGCCAGAAATTGTAAAAGAGCTAAGCAGAACGGCGGGAAGAGGAGACATCATGACGGGCAATGCATCTTCGGCAGGCCGCAATCCGGCGGATAGCGGCATCATGCAGGGCATTGTCCTGATGGCTTTCGCAATGCTGATGCTGCCGGGCATGGACGCCATTGCGAAATATATGGCGACATTCGAGAACATGTCGCCGGCGCAGGTCACCTTCTATCGCTTCTTCTTCCAGGTCGCCGGTACCCTGCCGCTGGTGGTGGTCGCGGGAACGGCGATGTTCCGGGCGCGGCAGCCCTGGCTCAATCTCCTGCGCGGGGTGATCCACGGCGCGGCGAGCCTCCTGTTCTTCACCGCCGTCAAATACATGCCGCTTGCCGATGTCTTCGCGATCTATTTCGTCGAGCCCTTCATCCTCACGGCGATGTCGGCCGCCTTCCTTGGGGAGAAGGTCGGCTGGCGACGCTGGCTGGCGATTCTCGTCGGCTTCGGCGGCGCGCTCATCGTCATCCAGCCGAGTTTCCTGCTGTTCGGCTGGATGGCGCTGTTGCCGGTCGCCTGTGCGTTTCTCTATTCGCTCTATCTGTTCATGAACCGCGCGCTCGGCGATGCCGATTCGCCGCTGACCATGCAGACGATCGCCGGCGTCGGAGGGACGGTCTTCATGGCAGGCGCCATCTTTGCCGGCCATTCGGCGGGTGTGGGCGATTTCGAGCCCTCGCTGCCGGCGACAGGGCTCGGTCTTCTCCTGCTGCTGATCCTCGGCGCGCTGTCCGGTTACGCGCATCTTCTCGTGGTGCGCGCCTTTCGTCTTGCGCCCCTGTCGCTGCTGGCGCCTTTCCAGTATTTCGAGATCATCTCGGCGACGGTGCTCGGCTATGCGATCTTCGGCGATTTCCCGACCGCCTCGAAATGGCTGGGGATCGCCGTCATCGTCGCCTCCGGCCTTTTCATCATCTGGCGCGAGCACAAGACGCGCCGCCGGGCTTCGGCCGACATGGCCTTCGACTGACGCCGTTTCCGCTTGCGCTCAGTCGCGGTCCGGGATCGTCGGGCCGAAGGTTCGTTCGAAGGCGGTGCGGATGCGCATATCGACATCGCTCGTCATGACCGGCAGGCCGAGATCGACGAGGCTCGTCACGCCGTAGCCGCGAATGCCGCAAGGCACGATGCCGGAGAAATGCTCCAGGTCGGGATCGACGTTGAGCGAAAAGCCGTGGAAGCTCACCCAGCGCCGCAGGCGGATGCCGATGGCGGCGATCTTGTCTTCCGCCGGCGAACCGTCGGGCAGCGGCGGACGGTCCGGCCGCCGCACCCATACGCCGACGCGATCCTCGCGCCGTTCGCCACGGACATTCATCGACGCGAGCGCATCGATCACCACGGCCTCCAGCCCGGCGACGAAAGCGCGAACGTCCGGCCGGCGGCGTTTGAGATCGAGCATCACATAGACGACGCGCTGGCCGGGCCCGTGATAGGTGTATTCCCCACCCCGGCCGGTGGAAAACACCGGGAAGCGGTAGGGAGACACGAGGTCCGCCGGATCGGCGCTGGTGCCGGCCGTGTAGAGCGGGGGGTGTTCGACCAGCCAGACGAGTTCGTCGGCCTCGCCGCGCGCGATCGCGCCCGCCTCGCGTTCCATGGTTTCGACGGCGCTATCATAGGGTACGAGATGGCGCGCGACGCGCCAGCGCACCGGCGGAAAGCCGGCAACCGGAAAGAGCGATGTATCGATGTCCTGCCGTTGCATGGAAAGGGTCCTTTTTACATCCGTTCTGCCAGATATGGGGGCAAAGATGCAAGGATTTCAGGGTGTTCCCCAAGGCGTTGAAAGAGCGTCTGAAATTGTTCCGCTTTTCCGCATTTTTCTTTCGGGCCGGCCTTGTGTACCCCAGAGGCTTTTGCTACATGCAGCCGCGCCGGAGCAATTCGGCGCCTACCACGATGCGGTCGTGGCGGAATTGGTAGACGCGCAGCGTTGAGGTCGCTGTGGGGCAACCCGTGGAAGTTCGAGTCTTCTCGACCGCACCAAAAACCCGGCCATGAGCCGGGTTTTTTGTTTTCATTACCGTTCCTTGCGGTTGCGGGGGGCGCGCTTTGCGTCGGACCTAGCGGGAATCGTGCTCGACGCTGTCGCCCACGAAAATATGCAGCAGGCCGAGGACGACGAGGGCAAGGATCGTCCCCAGAACGGCGATCTGCCAGAATCCCAGGCCCACCGCCAGGCCGATCGCCCCGGCCAGCCACATGCCGGCGCCGGTGGTGAGGCCGTGCACCTCGCCCTTGGCGAAGAAAATGAGTCCGGCGGCGAGGAAGGCGACGCCCGCGGTGGTCGCTTCGATGAGGCGGAGCGGGTCGATCCTGATCTCCTGCCCGGCGAACACGTCGACATGGGTGATTTCGATGGCCAGGATCGAGATCAGGGCGGTTGCGACGCAAATGAGGATATGCGTTCTGAGGCCCGCCGGCCGTTTACGCCATTCGCGTTCCATGCCGACCAGCGAGCCGAGCAGGGCCGCGAGGAACAATCTTGCGGCGATGACGGAAAAGGGCAGCCATGTCTGTTGTCCGAAGCGCTCCAGGAACTCTTCCATCCGCTACCTTACCGCTTCTCCGGTCTTGGGATCGATCTTGATCTCGGCCTCCGCGCCGTTCTTCATGACGTATTCGATTTCATAATAGCCACGATCATTCCAATCGACTTCATCGATATATTCGACGTCGGGATTTTGCTCGATCTTGGCGATGATCTCGGAGAGCTTCGCGCCCTCAGGCGCGGCAGCGTGGGCGGCGGTCGATGCCAGTATCAAAAGTGCGGACGCTAGGATGGGGCGCATAGTGATCTCCCGGATCGGGGTTGAGGACTGAGGTTGAAGTAATCATACATGGGGGCCGACCGACAAGCCGCAAGGGCGGCGGGGAGCTATCCCGCCCGATTTGAAAGAAATCCTGCATCAATCGGCAGGCACCGGGCAGGACAGGTCGCCTTCCTCGCACTTGAGATAGTGATGCAGCCGGTCCGCGCGGTCGGACGTCAAGGATGCCTGACATAGGGCGGCGATGGTGGGCGCGATGCTGCCGCCATCCTCGCCGCCGGACTGGAAGGCGCATTCGGCGTCCCGGAAAGCGATCCATGCCCGTTGCGCATGGACGAGGCGGGTCTTGCCGGCGGGGTCGTCGGCGAGACGTTTTTCGACCTCTTTGTAAAGGCGGTTCAACTCCCGGTCCGCCTTTTGAAGGTCCGCAGCCGGATCGTCGGAGGCATAGGCGGCGGTGAGGCCCGCCGCCATGGCGGCAATCGCAATCGCCAGGCGCATCGTCGAACTCCCTGTTCCCATCGAGACGGCGCACAGCAAAGCACCAATGGCGCGGAGCGGCAAGCGCCGGCGGCCTTTCCGGATTGTAGGGAAGAAAACGCCGATACGGAAAGAAGCGGCGTCTGCGCATTGCCGCTGTGCCCGCCGGAAGGTCCTCCGATCAAGTAATATTACGTGAAGGAACGGAGCCCGGCAGTTGTCGTTTGGGGCTGGTGCAGGGTGAAGAATGCCCTGCGTGTTCAAACCCGGGAGAAGCATTATGCCGAACCAAGGCGGAACCCATGAGCAGCATGTGAAGGCTGGCCAGCAGAGCCACAAGAACGACGACAAGACCCGTCAGGCCTCTGCCAGCCAGAAGCAGGATGAAAGCAGCCATCGCGGCGGCAAGGGCAATTTCGCGGAAGACCGTGAACGGGCCTCCGAAGCGGGGCGCAAGGGCGGCCAGCACTGAAGCCGACCGGCCGGACAGCCCGCCACCGGCGTGTGGCGGGCTTTTTCGTCCGGAATCCGGATCCTCGTCAGACTTCGGGCGGCGTTGCGGCCGCCCGTTCGGACACGCGCTGTGCCGTCAGCGGGAGTAGGGGGAGAGGCACTCCCGGCGCGGGCCGTTGTAGGGCTGGAAGGTGTTGTCGTAGGCCCTGTAGGAGCGATAGCGGTTTGCGCACCAGTTGACATGGGACGAACTGCCGGCCGCCGGCTGATTGGCGATGGCGCCGCCGATGACCGTGCCGATGCCGAACGCGGCGAGCGGATACCACCAGCCATCGGAATGGCGACGATAGCCGGGACGCTGATACCTGTAGCCGCGATGGCCATGCCAGTGCCGTGCGTCGCGGTCCCGGTGGCGGCGGTACTGTATCTGCTCGACATCGGACATCTTCGGAACCGGCACCTTCGTGAAGGTTACAGCGGCGGCCGGAGACATCGTGGGCAGCCCGACTGCGACGGACAGGGCGGCGATCGTCAGTATTCTTCTCAATCTCCACATGAAAGACCCCTTTCTTTTCCGTTCGTTGCGAAAACGCACGACTGCGCCTCAGGTTCCGGTAATCTGCGATCAGAAAGGCAGGCGACCTTCCCCGCTCCTGAAAACCGGTGTCACGACACGGAAAAAAGCCCGCCGCATGTGAATGGGCGGGCTTTCCGGCAAGCGAAGGGGCGAGTCCGATCGTCAGTGCAGGATCTGGCTGAGGAACAGCTTCGTGCGCTCGTGCTGCGGATTGTCGAAGAATTCGGCCGGGGCGTTCTCTTCCACGATCTGGCCCTGGTCCATGAAGATCACGCGATTGGCGACCTGGCGGGCAAAGCCCATTTCGTGGGTGACGCACAGCATGGTCATGCCTTCCTCGGCCAGCGAGACCATGGTGTCGAGCACTTCCTTCACCATTTCCGGATCGAGCGCCGAGGTCGGCTCGTCGAAGAGCATGATCTTCGGCTTCATGCAGAGCGAGCGGGCGATCGCCACGCGCTGCTGCTGGCCGCCGGAAAGCTGGCCCGGATACTTGTTGGCCTGTTCGGGGATCTTGACGCGCGTCAGATAGTGCATCGCGACCTCCTCGGCTTCCCTCTTCGGCATCTTGCGCACCCAGATCGGCGCAAGCGTGCAGTTTTCCAGGATCGTCAGATGCGGGAAGAGGTTGAAGTGCTGGAACACCATGCCGACCTCGCGGCGCACTTCATCGATCTTCTTCAGGTCGTTGGTAAGCTCGTTGCCGTCGACGAGGATCTGGCCTTTCTGGTGTTCCTCCAGCCGGTTGATGCAGCGGATCATCGTCGATTTGCCGGAACCCGACGGGCCGGCGATGACGATCCGCTCGCCGCGCATGACTTTCAGATTGATGTCGCGCAGGACGTGGAATTCACCGTACCACTTGTTCATGTTGATGATTTCAACGGCGACGTCGGTGGCCGACACGGTCATCGCGTGGGCTTGGGACTGGTTTGCCATTGTCGTATTCCCCTTGTTTTATCTCTGGTAGCTCTTGTCGAGCCGGTGTTCCACGAATGCCGAATAGCGCGACATGCTGAAGCAGAAAAGCCAGAAGACGAAGCCTGCGAAGATCAGGCCGGTCAAAGGCGTGACCGGCGTGATCCAGCCCGAGTCGCCGAAGCTGGCTTTCACGATGCCGAGGAGGTCGTACATCGAGATGATGGTGACCAGCGACGTGTCCTTGAACATGCCGATGAAGGTGTTGACGATCCCCGGAATGACGAGTTTCAGTGCCTGTGGCAGGATAACGAACATCATCTTGTAGGGATAATTGAGGCCGAGCGCGTCGGCGGCCTCATATTGTCCCTTGGGAATCGCCTGGAGGCCGCCACGGATCACTTCCGCCATATAGGCCGAAGCGAAGATCGACACCCCGATCAGGGCGCGCAGGAACTTGTCGATATTGTTCCCCGGCTCCAGAAACAGCGGCAGGAGCACGCTCGCCATGAACAGGACGGTGATCAGCGGAACGCCGCGAACGAGTTCGATGAAGGCGATGCAACTCATCTTGACGATCGGCATTTGCGACCGGCGCCCAAGCGCCAGCAGGATGCCGACCGGCAGGGAAATCGCAATGCCGACAAAGGAGATGATCAGCGTGACCATCAGCCCGCCCCAGAGCGTGGTTTCCACATGGCGAAGACCGAAGGGGCCGCCGAGCAGCAGCACGAAGGCGACGATCGGCAGCGCGACGAGCAGCAGCAGCGCGTTCAGCCCCTTGCGCGGGACCCTCGGGATGAGCAGCGGCGTCAGCAGCGCCACGAAGAGGCCCACGACCAACAGCGGTCGCCAGAGCAGGTCGCGCGGGTAGGAGCCGAACATGAACTGTTCGAAACGGTCCCCGACATAGGCCCAGCAGGCGCCGCTCCAGCCGCTTGCCAGTTGACCGCCCTGATCGACGGTGAGGCATGCGGTGCGATCGACGCCGGTCCATACGGCGGAGATGAACAGCCAGTCGATGGCCGGCGGCAGCAGGTACAGAACGGCCGCCGCCGCCAGCAGCGTCAAAAGCGTGTCCTTCCAGCTGGAGAAGAGGTTCGTGCGCATCCAGCCGATCACGGAGGCGTTGGAAAGGGGCGGCGCTTCCGGTGCGATGAAGTTGTCGCGCACGTAGGTCATGCTGTTCGTCGTCATCCTAGCGCTCCACCAGTGCCATCTTGGCATTGAACCAGTTCATGAACAGCGACGTGATGAGGCTGATCGAGACGTAGACCACCATCCAGATCGCGATCACCTCGATGGATCGGCCGGACTGGTTGAGGATGGTGCCGCCGACCGCCACCAGATCGGCGTAGCCGACGGCGACGGCGAGCGAGGAGTTCTTGATGAGGTTCAGATATTGCGAGGTCAGCGGCGGAATGATGATGCGCAGCGCCTGCGGCAGCACCACCAGCCGCGTCGTCGCACGCGGCCGCAGGCCCAGCGCATAGGCTGCTTCCGTCTGGCCTTGCGGAACGCCGCGGATGCCGGCCCGCACGATTTCGGCGATGAAGGCGGCCGTATAGAGCGACAGCGCCAGATAGAGCGCCAGGAATTCGGGACCGATGACCATGCCCCCGCGCATGTTGAAGGAGCCGGGCACCGGGTAATCGAAGGAGAGCGGCATGCCGTTTGCAAAAAAGACCGCAAGCGGCGGCAGGACGATCAGGCCGATGTTGATTAGGCCGACCGGCGGCCTCCGCCCCGTCGCCCGTTGACGGGCGTTCGCCCAGAACGTGAAGGCGATGGCTGCGACGATGCCGATCGCCAGCGCGACGACCACCGCGACGAAGCCGTCCTCGGAGACCGGGGCCGGGAGATAGATGCCGCGATTGGAAATGAAGAAGACCGCGTCGGGATTTTCCTCCAGATGCTGGAAAATGCTGCGGATCGACGGCAGCAGCGCCAGAACGCCGAGATACCAGAAGAAAATGACGAGCAGCGGCGGGATGTTGCGGAAGATTTCGATATAGACGGTGCACAGTCGCGAAATCAGCCAGTTGTGCGAGAGCCGGCCCGTGCCGATGAGCAGGCCGACGATGGTGGCCGTGACGATGCCTGCGGCCGCCACCACAAGCGTGTTGATGAGACCCACCTGCAAGGCGCGAAGATAGGTGGAATCGCTCGAATAGATGATCAGGCTCTGGGCGAGGTCGAAGCCGGCGCGGCTTTTCAGGAAGCCGAAGCCGGCGGTCATATTGGCTCTGGCGAGGTTCTGGGCCGCGTTGTGCCAAGCGTACCATATGACCCAGACGATGAAGAGAAGCGTCAGCGCCTGAAAGAGGTAGCTTCGAAGCTTAGGGTTGTAAAAAAGAGATACCTTCGGCGGATCGCCGGACCCTTCTCGGGTGTCCGCAAGTGCCATACTGTTCCCCGTTCTTTGTTGTCGTCGCCCTGTTTTTTCGGGCGTTCATCAAGGGGGAGGGCGTTGACCGCCCTCCCGTTTCGGCGTCGAGGCCGGATTTAGCGAACCGGCGGGGCGTATTGCAGGCCGCCCTTCGTCCACAGCGCGTTGAGGCCGCGCTCGATCTTCAGCGGCGAGCCCTGACCGACATTGCGCTCGAAGGATTCGCCGTAATTGCCGACGGATTTGACGATCTGGTAGGCCCAGTCCTTCGGCAGGCCGAGGTCGGAACCGATCGTCGAATCGGCTTCCTCGCCGAGGAAGCGCTTGATGTCCGGATTGTCGGACCCCTTCATCTCGTCGACATTGGCCTGCGTGATGCCGAACTCCTCGGCCGCCACCATGGCGTAATAGGACCAGCTCACGATATCGAGCCAGCGTGAATCGTTCTGGCGCACCGCCGGGCCGAGCGGCTCCTTGGAGATGATTTCGGGCAGAACCATATGATCGTCCGGATTGCCGAGCTTCAGGCGAATGGAATAAAGGCCGGAGGCGTCGGTCGTATAGGCGTCGCAACGGCCGGCGTTATAGGCCGCATCCGCTTCGTCCTGCGCTTCGAAGACGACCGGCTTGAAATCCATGTTGTTGGCGCGGAAATAGTCGGCGAGGTTCAGTTCCGTGGTCGTTCCGGACTGGACGCAGACCGATGCGCCGCTCAGTTCCAGAGCGGATTTCACGCCGAGTTCCTTGCGCACCATGAAGCCCTGGCCGTCGTAATAGTTCACGGCGCGGAAATCGAAGCCGAGCTGGCTGTCGCGGCTGATGCTCCACGTCGTGTTGCGCGAGAGCAGGTCGATCTCGCCGGATTGAAGTGCCGGGAAGCGGTCCTTGGCCGAAAGCGGCGTGTATTTGACCTTGCTGACATCGCCGAATATGGCGGCCGCGACGGCCTTGCAGAGGTCGACGTCGAGGCCGGTCCAGTTACCGGAGGAGTCCTGCGCTCCGAAACCGGCAAGATTGGAGCCGTTCACGCCGCATTGCACGAAGCCTTTCGCCTTGACGTCGGAAAGCGTATCCGCGTTGGCCGTGGTCACACCGATTCCCAGGGCAGCGACGCCGGCGAGCGCGGTCACGATTTTTTTAGCCATGTTTTCCCAACCTTTTTCTGTTGTCTTTATTTTTGTCGCAGGCCGAACCCTTTTCCCTTGGATTCAGGCCTTGCGGAACTCGTCGCCCTCCCGGCGCGAGACAACCTATCTCATGCGTAAATTCGCGGATGGTCAAGGGACCGGGGCCATTTTCCTGCCGCCGGCCGAAATCCGCCCGACCCGGATGCAAGCTCGCGCAAACCTGTCGGCACTATCCGCGACCCGCCTCCGCCAATGTCCGGAATGATCCGGAAACGGCAGGTCGGGGCTTGACCGCCGTCGTGCCGGGCGAAACAATCCGGCTTCTCATTCCTCCAGATTTTCCCGGATTCCCGCTATGAAAGACAGAGACGAAATCCTCGCCGGCGCTGGCGTGAACACCCGCCTTGCCCACGCTGGAAACGATCCGGCCGACTTCCACGGTTTCGTCAATCCGCCGGTGGTCCACGCGTCGACGGTGCTCTTTCCCGATGCCGCGACGATGGAGAACCGGCAACAGAAATATACCTACGGCACACGCGGCACGCCGACGACGGATGCGCTTTGCGCCGCCATCGACGAACTCGAAGGCTCCGCCGGCACGATCATCGTGCCATCGGGACTTGCGGCGGTGACGGTGCCTTTCCTCGCCTTCCTGTCGGCGGGCGACCATGCGCTCATCGTCGATTCCGTCTATCATCCGACCCGCCATTTCTGCGATACGATGCTGACGCGTCTCGGGGTGACGGTCGAATATTACGACCCGGCGGCCGGCGCGGGGATCGAAGCGCTGATCCGGCCGAACACCCGGCTCGTTCACACCGAAGCGCCCGGTTCCAATACCTTCGAGATGCAGGATATCGCAGCGATCGCGGCGGCGGCCCACCGGCACGGCGCGGTCGTGACGATGGACAACACCTGGGCGACGCCGCTTTATTTCCGCCCGCTCGATCACGGCGTCGACATTTCCATTCATGCGGCCACGAAATATCCGGCCGGACATTCCGACATCCTGATGGGAACGGTCTCGGCCAATGCCGAACATTGGGAGCGCCTGCACGAGGCGCAGATCACGCTTGGAACCTGCGGCGCGCCCGACGACGCCTATCAGGTCCTGCGCGGCCTGCGCACGATGGGCCTGCGGCTGGAGCGCCATCAGGAAAGCGCGCTGGACGTTGCCGGCTGGCTGGAGGGCTTCGAGGATGTGGCGCGCGTTCTTCACCCGGCGCTGCCGAGTTTTCCCGGCCACGACCTCTGGAAGCGGGACTTCACCGGTGCGAGCGGCATTTTCTCCATCGTTCTCGACGGCGGTTCGCCCGAGCGCTTCCGGGCCAAGGCGCATGCCTTCCTCGATGCGCTCCGCATCTTCGGCCTCGGTTATTCCTGGGGCGGATTCGAGTGCCTCGCCGTCCATGTGAACCTTTCCGACCGCCGCATCTGCAAGGGGCCGACGGAGGGACCGGTCCTGCGGCTCCAGATCGGGCTGGAGGACGTGAAGGACATCAAGGCGGATATCGAGCGTGGCCTGAAGGCGGCGCGGGAGGTCTGAGGGTCAGTCCGGCATGCGGTAGCCGTAAAGCCAGTCGAAATCGGCGGCGAGGCTTTCCGGCCGGCGCAGCGAGAGCACGAGGTTGCGGCCGAGCGCCAGCGGGCCGCGCGCGTGATAGGCGAAGCGGTTGAACGCCCCGCGGGCGCGCACGCGGCCGACCCGCTGGCGGCGTTCCCGCTCGAAACGACCGAGCGCCGCCGGCAGGTCCGCAGCGCCGGCGAGATGCCGGGCGAGCCCTGCGGCGTCCTCGATGGCCATCGCCGCGCCCTGTGCGGCGAAGGGCGTCATCGCATGGGCGGCGTCGCCGATCAGCACGATGCGCCGTCCGTCCGTCCACGGTCCGTCGGGACTCTCGTGCAGCGGCCACATCAGCGGCGTTTCGGCCGCTTCGACGAGCCGGCGCAATTGCGCATGCCAGCCCGAAAACGCTCCGGCAAGCCGTGTGCGCGCGGCCTCGTCGCCTTCGGACGACCAGTTTTCCGCCGGGGCGTGTCCGCACTGGTGGATGGCGACGATATTGAAGACACCCCGCCGGGCAAGGGGATAGGCGACGAGATGGGCGCGAGGACCGAGAAAGGCCGTGACCGTGCGCGGATTGAGGCAGGCGGGCGCATCGCCAAGCGGCAACATGAAGCGCCAGGCAATATTGCCGGAATAGCGTGCCGGCAGGGCGCCCTTCACCTCATGACGCAGGCGCGACCAGACCCCGTCGGCGCCGATCACCAGATCACCCTTGTCCCCGGCGATCTCCACGATCTGACGGCTTTGCCCGATCCTGACACCGCTCGTCACCGTGCAGAGCGGTTCCCGCCGGACCGCATCGAGCAGAACCGCCTGAAGATCCGCCCGATGCAAGACGCCATAGGGAGAGCCCCAGCGCCGCCTCGCCGCCGCGCCGGCGGGAACCGATGCCAGCGGAGCAAGCGAACTTCCGGAGGAAAGAAGAATGTGATCCGGCTCGCTCCAGCGGCCGGCGAGGGCATCGGCAAGGCCCAGATCGTCCAGGATGCGGGTGGCGTTGGGAGAAAGTTGCAGCCCAGCGCCGACTTCCTCAAGGCTTTCCGCCTGTTCGAGCAGGTGGCTGGCGATGCCCTTTTGCGCCAGCGCCAGCGCCGCGGTGAGGCCGGCAATGCCGGCTCCCACGATGACGACATGTTTCGGCCCGGTCATGAACGCACCGGTCCCGGCCGCCCTTACGCCACCGCGATATTGGTGAAGGTACAGCCGACCGGTTCCGTCTGGGTCGCCTTGAGGGCCGGATTGAACCGATAGAGGGTGGAGCAGTAGGGGCAGACCTTTTCGCCGTCGTCGCCCATGTCGAGAAAGACGTGGGGATGGTCGAAGGGGATGGAGGCGCCCACGCACATGAATTCCTTCACACCGATCTCGATCGACCGATGACCGCCGTCGTTCTGGAAATGGGGAATTCTGTGGCCAGCCATGTCATGCTCCATGCGATAGGTCTTTTCTTGCGGCGGACCATAGTCGCCTTCGCCCGGATTGTGTAGATGCAAAACGGTCGCGTCCGGCGAGAATTCGTGCGGATCGGCCTCTTGCCGCCGGCCGGACCTCTGTCGTCCGCCGGAAAAATGAAGGAATCCCGCGATGAACCTCGATCCCCCGACCTTCTCCCATTTCACGCACGAGGGGCTGGACCTTGCCTTTTTCGATGCGGGCGATCCGTCCGGCGATCCCGTCCTGCTGATTCACGGCTTTGCCTCCAGCGCCAGCGTCAACTGGGTATACCCGGGCTGGCTGAAGACGCTCGGGGAGGCCGGCTACCGGGTGATCGCCATCGACAATCGCGGGCATGGCGCCAGCGCCAAGCCGCACGACCCGGAGCTTTACCGCACGCCGCTGATGGCCGGGGACGCGGCCGCGCTGCTGGATCATCTCGGACTGCCGGAAGCCCATGTCTTCGGTTATTCGATGGGCGCGCGCATCGCCGCCTTCATGGCGCTCGACCATCCCCACCGGATGCGTTCCGTCGTCTTCGGAGGGCTTGGCATCGGCATGGTGACGGGGGTCGGCGACTGGGACCCGATCGCCGACGCATTGCTCGCGCCCTCGCTCGACGACGTCACCCATGAGCGCGGACGCATGTTCCGCGCCTTCGCCGAACAGACGAAGTCCGACCGCCAGGCGCTTGCCGCCTGCATCCGGACCTCGCGTGACCTGTTGACGCGGGAGGACGTGGGCCGTATCGCCGTTCCGGCGCTGATCGGCGTCGGAACGAAGGACGATATCGCCGGCGCGCCGCAACCGCTCGCGGACCTGATGCCGGACGCGCGCGCCCTCGACATTCCGAACCGCGACCACATGCTGGCGGTCGGCGACCGGGTGTTCAAGCGGGCGGTGCTCGAATTTTACGCCGAAATCGGCGATCATCGGATATAGACGGGAAGGCGCCGGGCTTTTGCCATTTCGCATGAGGCCCGATTGCCCTATATAATGGGCGGAACAGACGGCATTGCCCTGTATAAAGGGCGAAACAGGCGACAAGGAGTGCGGCAATGGTCGCGATGAACGAACAGCGTGCCGGGGAGCGGCTGCAAACGATGGACCCGATCTGGGACACGTTGCGCGAGGAAGCGCGCCAGGCCGCCGAAAACGAGCCGCTGCTGGCCGCCTTCCTTTATTCGACGGTCATCAATCATCGCACGCTGGAAGACAGCATCGTGCATCGCGTCTGCGAACGGCTCGACCATCCGGATCTTCAGGCCAATCTCCTGCGCCAGATTTTCGACGAGATGGTGGACGACTGGGCGGATTGGGGCGCTATCCTGCGGGTCGATATCCAGGCCGTCTACGATCGCGACCCGGCCTGTCTGCGGTTCCTCGACGCCGTGCTCTATTTCAAGGGGTTCCAGGCGATGCAGACGCACCGTCTTGCCCATTGGCTGCACAATCGCGGGCGGCGCGATCTGGCGCTCTATCTCCAGAGCCGGTCGTCCAGCGTCTTCCAGACCGATATCAACCCGGCGGCAAGGATCGGCAAGGGTATTTTCCTCGATCACGCGACAGGTCTCGTCGTGGGCGAAACGGCGGTGATCGGGGACAATGTGTCGATTCTTCACAATGTGACGCTCGGCGGCACCGGCAAGGAAGGCGGAGACCGCCATCCCAAGATCGGCGACGGCGTGATGATCGGGGCCGGCGCGAAGATCCTCGGCAATATCTCCATCGGCAGTTGCTCGCGGATCGCGGCGGGGTCCGTCGTGCTGAAGACGGTTCCGCCGAAATCGACGGTCGCGGGCGTTCCGGCGCGGGTTATCGGCGAGGCCGGTTGCTCGGAGCCTTCGCGCGCCATGGACCAGCTTCTGGCCGCCTTCGATTACGATCTGTAACCGGGAAAAGTCGAAAAGCGCACGTCTCCGGCACTTTACATGCTCCAGAGCAGGTGCGAGAAGCGCGCCAACCCAATCGTTGACGGAGAAAGATCGTGAAGCCGGAAGAAGTCAGGAAGCTCGAGGCCTATTTTAAACGCAATCTCAACAAGGAGATCGTCGTCAAGGCCCGGCCGCGCAAGGACGAATCCGCGGAAGTCTATCTCGCCGACGAATTTCTCGGCGTCATCTTCCGCGACGACGAGGACGGCGAACTGTCCTATAACTTCTCGATGGCGATCCTCGACATCGACCTGTAGGAATGACGTCCGCGACCTGCGGACGAAGGCCCGGCCGCTGACGCGCCGGGCCTTTTCGTTTTGGACAAGCGGTTGCTTTTCCTTGGAAATATTGCATTGCAATATAAGAATTGACTTTATTGTGCATTGCACATAGCCTGGTCTCCTATCCGCTCTATCCAAAGGAGACGCAGATGTTCAATTTCGAGGACACCAACAAGAAGGGCAAGGAAGCCGTCGACACGTTCGTCAAGAGCTGCGCCGCCGCGTCGAAGGGTATGCAGTCGATTGCCGCCGAGACGGCCGACTATTCCAAGCGCTCTTTCGAGGAAGGCCTTGCCCACGTCGAGAAGCTTTCGACGGTCAAGAGCGTCGAGGCGGCCTTCGAACTCCAGTCGGACTATGCCAAGTCCGCCTATGAGGGTTTCGTCGCGCAGGCGACCCGGATCGGTGAAATCTATGCCGATCTCGCCAAGGAGGCCTACAAGCCCTACGAAGCCCCCGTCGCCAAGACGCCGGCTGCTTCCGCGAAGTCCGCCGCAGCCACTGCCGCATAATCCGGCCGATCACCTGAAATTCCTGTTCGAAGGCCGGTCCGCAGGCGTCTGCGGGCCGGCCTTTTTGCATCCCGGCGCGCCGGACGTTGCGCGAGGCTGGCCGGCCGACGGCAAATTTGTCTATTTCATTCGGCATCGTCGGGATTATGATTGCAGCGCAGGACGATGGCCTTACAATCGGGTCGCGAAGCACTAGATAAGGGCCATGTGTCGACCGCCACCGACCGATCGCAGGAAGGGCGCCCGGTCACGCGAGGGAATGAATGCGAATGAATGTGATACGGGCCAGAATGCAGGGAAATGACGGAAGCGGCGATACTCCGGGTCGCAGTACGTCCGTCATTACCCGCACGAAGCCCAAGACCAAGAAACCCAGCCTTTATCGCGTGCTGCTCCTGAACGACGATTATACGCCGATGGAGTTCGTGATCCACATCCTGGAACGCTTCTTTCACAAGGACAGGGAAGCAGCCACGCGGATCATGTTGCATGTGCACAATCATGGCGTGGGCGAGTGCGGAGTGTTCACCTACGAGGTTGCCGAAACGAAAGTGACGCAAGTGATGGATTTCTCCCGCCAGCACCAGCATCCGCTGCAATGCGTCATGGAAAAGAAATGAGGAACGAAACGTGCCAACATTTTCTCCAAGCCTTGAAAAGGCCCTTCATCAGGCACTGACCTACGCCAACGAGCGTCATCATGAATATGCGACGCTGGAGCATCTCCTGCTGGCGCTGATCGACGATGCGGATGCCGCCGCGGTAATGGGCGCTTGCAACGTCGATCTCGACACGCTGCGCAAGACGGTGGGCGATTATGTCGACAACGATCTGGCCAATCTCGTCACGGGATACGAGGAGGATTCGAAACCGACCTCCAGTTTCCAGCGGGTCATCCAGCGCGCGGTGATCCATGTCCAGTCGTCCGGCCGCGAGGAAGTGACCGGGGCGAATGTGCTCGTCGCCATCTTCGCCGAGCGCGAGAGCCACGCCGCCTATTTCCTCCAGGAGCAGGAGATGACCCGCTACGACGCGGTCAACTTCATCTCCCACGGCATCGGCAAGCGTCCCGGCGTCTCCGAGCAGCGCCCCGTGCGCGGCGCGGAGGAAGGCGAGAGCGAGCAGAAGCCGGCCCGCAACGGCGGCGAAGAGGAAGCCGCCAAGAAGCAGGACGCGCTCAGCGCCTACTGTGTCAACCTCAACGAGAAGGCGCGCAGCGGCAGGATCGATCCGCTGATCGGCCGCCATGCCGAGGTCAACCGGACGATCCAGGTCCTTTGCCGCCGCTCCAAGAACAACCCGCTCTATGTGGGCGACCCCGGCGTCGGCAAGACGGCCATCGCCGAAGGTCTCGCCAAGCGCATCGTCGAAGGCAAGGTGCCGGAGGCGCTTGCCGATGCGACGATCTTCTCGCTCGACATGGGGACGCTGCTGGCCGGCACCCGCTATCGCGGTGACTTCGAGGAACGCCTGAAGCAGGTCGTCAAGGAACTGGAGGACTATCCGGGCGCGGTGCTGTTCATCGACGAGATCCACACGGTTATCGGCGCCGGCGCGACCTCCGGTGGCGCGATGGATGCCTCCAACCTCCTGAAGCCGGCGCTTTCGTCCGGTGCGATCCGCTGCATCGGTTCCACGACCTACAAGGAGTACCGCCAGTTCTTCGAGAAGGACCGGGCGCTCGTCCGCCGTTTCCAGAAGATCGACGTCAACGAGCCGACCATCGACGACACGATCGAGATCATGAAGGGCCTCAAGCCCTATTTCGAGGAGTATCACAAGCTTCGCTACTCCAACGAGGCGATCAAGACGGCGGTGGAACTGTCGGCGCGCTACATCAACGACCGCAAGCTGCCCGACAAGGCGATCGACGTGATCGACGAGACCGGCGCGGCGCAGATGCTGCTGCCGGCCGGCAAGCGGCGCAAGCTGATCACCGAACGGGAAATCGAGGCGACGGTCGCCACCATGGCCCGCATTCCGCCCAAGACCGTTTCCAAGGATGACGAGCAGGTTCTCGCCAACCTCGACAAGGAGTTGCGCTCGGTGGTCTATGGCCAGGATCTGGCCATAGACGCGCTGGCATCGGCGATCAAGCTTGCCCGCGCGGGCCTGCGCGAACCGAACAAGCCGATCGGCTGCTACCTGTTTTCAGGCCCGACCGGCGTCGGCAAGACGGAGGTCGCCAAGCAGCTCGCCAGTTCGCTCGGTGTGGAACTCCTGCGCTTCGACATGTCGGAATACATGGAACGGCACACGGTTTCCCGCCTGCTCGGTGCGCCTCCCGGCTATGTCGGTTTCGATCAGGGCGGCCTCCTGACTGACGGCGTCGACCAGCACCCGCATTGCGTTCTGCTGCTCGACGAGATCGAGAAGGCGCATCCGGACCTCTACAACATTCTGTTGCAGGTCATGGATCACGGCTCGCTCACCGACCACAACGGCAAGAAGATCGATTTCCGCAACGTCATCCTGATCATGACGACCAACGCGGGCGCGTCCGACATGGCGAAGGCGGCGATCGGCTTCGGCTCGTCGAAGCGGGAGGGTGAGGACATGGAGGCGATCAACCGCCTGTTCACGCCGGAATTCCGCAACCGTCTCGATGCGATCATCCCGTTCGGTTCGCTGCCGACGCCGGTCATCCATCAGGTCGTGCAGAAGTTCGTCATGCAACTGGAGACCCAGCTTGCCGAACGCAACGTCACCTTCGACCTCCAGCCGGAAGCCATCGCCTGGCTGGCGGAAAAGGGATACGACGAGCGGATGGGCGCGCGTCCGCTCGCCCGCGTCATCCAGGAAAGCATCAAGAAGAAGCTCGCCGACGAGATTCTCTTTGGCAAGCTCAAGAAGGGCGGCGTCGTCCGTGTCTCGGTGGAAACGAAGGAGGACGGCACCAGGGAACTGATGCTCGACGCCGTTCCGGAAACCGCACCGATCAAGCCGAAGGCGGAGGTCGGCGGGGCCGGCAGGAAACCGGCGAAGCCGCGCAAGCCCCGGGAGGCCGTTACGGCCGGGGCCGCGCCGGCGCGCGCGAAGGGAAGGAAGACCGCCGAGACGAAGGCGGGGGACGATCCGGCGCAGGCCGGGGAAGCGCCGCGCAAGTCCGGCGCCGTTCCCAAGGTGCCGCGCAAGAAATAGTCCTTCCATCGATCATCCGGGCCGGGCAGGCGACTGCCCGGCTTTCTTTTGTCTCAAGGCCCGAGAGCGCGGATGACCGCAGCCCCGCAAACCGTTTCCTCTTCTCCCCTTCGGGTACAAGCCCGCTGGTTTGTCTTCGGCATGCGCGGGATCTTCAGCCTGCCGTCGCTCATCCTCGCGTTGTCTTTCGTCGGCTTCGCCGCCTTCACAGCGGAGGCGGGCATTCCGGTGGAACAGGCGATCTTCATGACGGGAATCGTCTGGGCGCTGCCGGCAAAGGTGATCCTCGTCGGATCGATGCTGTCGGGCGCGCATCTGGTGACGGCCTTTCTGGCGGTCACGCTCTCCTCGGTGCGGATGATGCCGATGGTTGCCTCGCTCGTGCCGGAAATCCGCACAAGGCGCACGCCGACATGGCTGTTGCTGCTGCTGTCGCATTTCGTGGCCATCACCGCCTGGGTCTTCGCCATGGAGCGGATCCAGGCCGTGCCGCGGGAAGGGCGCGTCGCCTTTTTCGCCGGCTTCGGCATCACGCTGACGATGACCAATGTCGTTCTGGTCGGCCTCGCCTATGGCGCGGTGGAGGAATTCCCGCCGCTGGTCTCCGGCTGCCTGTTTTTCCTGACGCCGGTCTATTTCCTCACCTCCATCTGGCTGTCGGCAAGGCATCGGGTCGTCTATTGGGCGCTCGGCGCGGGACTGGTCTTCGGCGGCATCTTCGCGGTCGTTGCGCCGCAATACGATATCCTGCTCGCGGGCGTCGTCGGCGGCACGCTGGCCTGGTGGGCGGAGCGGGCCTTCAGGCTTCGCAAGGCCGGCGCGGCATGAGTTACGACGGTCTGTGGCCCTATGTCTTCATCGTCGTCGCCGGCTGGCTGGCGACCGACATCTGGCGCTGGCTCGGCGTTCTCTTCGGCAATCGCATCGACGAGAGGTCGGAACTGCTGCAATGGGTGAGGGCGGTCGCCACCGCCCTCGTCGCCGCCGTGATCGCCCGGCTCATCCTGTTTCCGACCGGCGCGCTGGCGGGCTCGCCGTTCGCATTGCGCATCGCGGCCGTGCTGTTCGGCGCGGCATGCTTCTTCGCGGCCGGCCGCCGCCAGATCGTCGGCATCGGTGCGTCGGTCGCTTTCCTGGCCGCCGGCCTCGCCCTGACGGGGACCTGAGCCGCCCGATCAGCGCGCCAGCGCCCGCCGCAGCTTTTCGGCATGGGCCGCCAGCACGGCCGGGTCTTCCATCGTGCCCGAATGCGGTTTGAGAGCGACGCCCTCGATGCGTGGAATGACGTGGAAATGCAGGTGGTAGACGGTCTGGCCGGCGGCGGGCTCGTTGAACTGGATGACCGTGATGCCGTCTGCGGCAAAGGCTTCCTTCGCGGCGACCGCCACCTTCTGGACAACGGGAATCAGTTGCGTCAGCGCCTGCGGATCCGCGTCGAGAAGATTGCGCGAGGGGCTCTTCGGAACGACGAGCGTATGGCCGGCCGCCTGTGGCATCACGTCCATGAAGGCGATTGCGTGATCGTCCTCATAGACACGATGCGAGGGAATTTCGCCGCGCAGGATTTTTGCGAAGATATTGCTGTCGTCATAGGCCGTCATGCCGGTCTCCTGTTCAGTCCGTGTCGTCGTTGCGTCCGGCGTCCTTGCGGAAGGGGCCGTGCCGCGTGAGATAGTCGCCCACCGCCGCCACGTCTTCGCGCTCGCGCTGAAGATAGTCGTCGACCGCGCGGCGAAGGCCCGCATGGGCGATGTAATGGGCCGAATGGGTGGTCACCGGCAGATAGCCGCGCGCCAGCTTGTGTTCGCCCTGCGCGCCGGCCTCGACCCGCTTCAACCCGCGGGCGATGGCGAAATCGATGGCCTGATGATAGCAGATCTCGAAATGCAGGAAGGGATGATCCTCGATACAGCCCCAATGCCGCCCGTAGAGCGTATCGCCGCCGATGAAATTGATCGCGCCGGCGATGTAGCGGCCATCGCGCCTCGCCATGACGAGCAGGATGTCCTCGGCCATGCGGTCACCGATCAGGCTGTAGAACAGGCGGTTGAGATAGGGTCTTCCCCACTTGCGCTCGCCGGTATCCATGTAGAAGGCGAAGAACTGGTCCCAGACCGCTTCCGTCAGGTCCGACCCGCTCAGCCAGTCGATGGAGATGTCGTTCTCGGTTGCGACGCGGCGCTCCTTCTTCAGGGCCTTGCGCTTGCGCGACGACAAGGTCGCAAGAAAATCGTCGTAGGAGCCGTAGCGGTCGTTGATGAAGTGAAACTGCTGGTCGGTGCGATGCAGATAGCCGGCCGCCTCGAAGACCGCCATTTCCGATGCCGGCACGAAGGTCGCATGCGCGGAAGAGATGCCGTGGCGGCGCGTCAGTTCTTTCAAGCCTTCGCAAAGTGCGGCCTGTGTCTCAAGGACCGGCTGGCCGGTTTGATGCAGCAGCCGCGGACCGGTCGCCGGTGTGAAGGGAATGGAAGCCTGAAGTTTCGGATAGTAACGTCCGCCCGCCCGCTCGAAGGCGTCGGCCCAGCCATGGTCGAAGACATATTCGCCTTGGCTGTGGCTTTTCAGATAGGCCGGCAGGGCGCCGAGGAGCGACCCGTCGCCGGCCTCCAGCAGCAGATGCTGGCCGAGCCAGCCGGTTTCCGCCGTGGCGCATCCCGATTCCTCCAGCGACGACAGAAAGGCGTGACTGACGAAGGGGTTGTATGGAATTTCCGAAGTTTCACGTGAGGTTCCGGCAAGGCGTCCCCACGCGTCCGCCGCGATGGCGGCGAACTGCGTTTCGACGCGGATATGCACGGCTTTCGTCATGTCAGGCCGTGAGCGCTTCGCGCGGATCGAACCCTTCGAAGGTCATCTGGTCCGCATGGAGGGCCGTGCGCGTGCGCCCCTCGTCGTCGCAGACGGTCCAGGTGAGGACCGGCCGTCCGAGCGCGCGCTGTCGCGTGACGAAGGCATTGGGCAGATGCCGGTAATTATAGGAGACGAAGTCGAGCCCGAGCTGCATCGCCGCTTCATGCGCGGCCAGTTCCTCCGGCGCAAGGCCCTCCGCCGTCAGGCCGACCGGGCGATCCGTGCCCGTCTCCTTCAGGTCCTTCAGCAGCCAATGGTCGAAGCTCATCAGGGCGACGGGCCCTTCGTAGTTCTCGACGGCTTCGACGACCGCCATGGCGAAGCCGTCGTCCTCATTCCGGCGGCCCTTCAGCTCCAGGACCAGCGGAACACGGCCGGCGACGAGCGAGAGGAGCTGCCGCAGGGTCGGAATGCGATCGGCCGTGCCGCCGACGGGCAGCAGGCCGAGTTCGCCGGCCATGCGCTGACGCACATCGCCCCGAATACCGCATATGCGGCCAAGATCGTCGTCATGGAAGACGACCGGCATCGCGTCGGCCGAATATTGCAGATCGCATTCGATGCTGAAGCCCGCCTCCGCCGCCCTGGCGAAGGCCGTCAGCGTGTTTTCCCACACGCTGCGATTGAGGTCGTGAAAACCACGATGGGCAATGGGCCGTTCGGTCAGCCAGGCAAGGCTCATCAGGCGATTTCCATGATGGCGTCGACCTCGACGGCGGCATTGAGCGGCAGCGCGGCCATGCCCACGGCGGCGCGGGCGTGCTTGCCGGCCTCGCCGAGCGCGGCGACCAGCAGGTTGGAGGCGCCGTTGATCACCAGATGCTGCTCGACGAATTCCGGAGCGGAGGCGACGAAGCCGTTGATCTTGATGACGCGCCTGATGCGGGAGAGATCGCCGAGGGCCGCCTTCGCCTGGGCGAGCAGGTTGACGGCGCATAGTTCGGCGGCCTTCTGGCCGGCGGCGACATCGACATCGCGGCCGAGGTGGCCGGTGGCGGCAAGCTTGCCGTCGAGCATCGGAAGCTGGCCGGAGATATGCAGTATGTTTCCGCTGATCACGAAAGACACGTAGTTTGCCGCAGGCGCCGCCGCCACGGGAATCTCGTAACCCAGTTCCTTGACGCGGTTTTCGATGTCAGCCGACATGCCTCTTCCTTTCACTTGTCCAATGTCACGCGCCTGCCCGGCGGGTGTTCCGTTTTCTAGCGACGAGGCCGCTTGCGTCCGATTGTGACGCGGCCGGCGATATTGCCTCGCTTTTGCCGGAAGAGTTCTTATAACATCGCGGCCGACTTCAACAGGAGGAAACGGATGTTTCGCTCATCCTTTGTCGCGGCCGCGCTGGCCGGGACATGTCTGGCCGCCGGCTTTCCCGCCGCCGCCGCCCCCGGCGGGCTCGCTCCGCATCGCGCCGTCTACGATCTCAGGCTCAAGAACGCCTCCGACCGTTCGGGGATCGCCGGCATGTACGGTCGCATGGTCTACGAATTCAACGGGAGCGCCTGCGAGGGCTATACGGTCAGCTTCCGTTTCATGACGCAGGTCGATACCGGCGACGAAACGCGGATGACCGACCAGCAGACGACTACCTATGAGGACCTGAAGAACGGCAGTTTCCGCTTCCTCACGCGAACGTTCACCGACGAAAAACTCGACAAGGAGGTGCGCGGCTCCGCGCAGGAGGAAGCCCGCGGCGTGCACGTCGATCTCGCTTCGCCCGAAAAACGCGAGGTCGAACTGGCGGAAAGCCGCTTCCCGACCGAGCACATGATCGAGGTGATCGACCGCGCGAAGAAGGGGGAGCGCTTCTTCGAGGCGCGCATCTTCGACGGTTCGGATTCCGGCGACAAGGCGATGATGACGACGACGGTGGTCGGCGACAAGACGCTGCCTGCGGCGGGCGATCCGGACGCCGCCAGGGCCGGCGGATTTTCCGCAGAGGCCTTCTGGCCGGTGTCGATCGCCTATTACGATGACGGCGAGACGGGGGACGCCGTTCCGACTTACCGGATGTCCTTCAAGCTTTACGACAACGGCATCACGCGCGACCTGACGATGGACTACGGCGAATTCGTTCTGACCGGAAAGCTCGCGAAGCTGGAGCTGTTCAAGGAAGCGGCCTGCAAATAGCGGCTTTCTGCCGGGTTCCTCTTGATTTTTCGGGAATCTGCGGTTAAGGGGCAGGCATTCCACACGTGAGGCATGGGATGGCCCGGGAGAAATCCGGGCGGTTCCGCCGGTGGCCGGTCCGCAAAGGCCGGCTGATCGTCTCGCGGAGGTTCAACCGGAAAAGGAGACAAGGCATGGCATTGCCTGATTTCAGCATGCGTCAGCTTTTGGAAGCCGGCGTTCACTTCGGCCACCAGACCCACCGCTGGAACCCGAAGATGAAGCCCTACATCTTCGGCGACCGCAACAACGTCCATATCATCGATCTGGCCCAGACCGTTCCGATGCTGAGCCGCGCCCTTCAGGTCGTCAGCGACACCGTCGCAGGCGGTGGCCGCGTTCTCTTCGTCGGCACCAAGCGCCAGGCTTCGGAGATCATCGCCGACGCCGCCAAGCGTTCGGCCCAGTATTATGTCAACTCCCGCTGGCTCGGCGGCATGCTGACGAACTGGAAGACGATCTCCAACTCGATCCAGCGCCTGCGCAAGCTCGACGACATCCTGGCGTCGGAAACGTCCGGCTACTCCAAGAAGGAGCGCCTGAACCTCGAGCGCGAACGCGAGAAGCTTGAGAAGGCGCTCGGCGGTATTCGCGATATGGGCGGCACGCCGGACCTGATGTTCATCATCGACACCAACAAGGAATCGATCGCCATCGAGGAAGCCAAGCGTCTCGGCATTCCGATCGTCGCCATCATCGATTCCAACTGCGATCCGGATCCGATCAACTACGCGATCCCCGGCAATGACGACGCCTCGCGCGCCATCGCCCTTTACTGCGACCTCGTCGCCCGTGCTGCCATCGACGGCATCGCGCGCCAGCAGGGCGCTTCGGGCCGCGACCTCGGCGCGTCCGCCGAGGCTCCGATCGAGCCGGCGCTCGACGAAGCCGAAGCCTGATCGGGCAGGGCGGCGACGGCAATGTGTCGCCTCCCGGTGAAAAATCAGGACAAGGCCGTTCCCGCCGAAAGGTCGAGCGGCCTTGTTCGTTTTCCAGTCCCGGCACCGCTTTGACGCGTCGGGCCGGAAAGCGGGTGGTGCCGGACATCACCCCGTTACATTCAGGGGCCATTCCCTGTTGCAAACCGGGAACCGTGGCGCACGTCGCGCCGGCCTGTTTCCCCAGAACCCGCAAAGAGGCGATACGATGACTGTTACAGCAGCAATGGTGAAGGAACTGCGCGAGAAGACCGGCGCAGGCATGATGGATTGCAAGAAGGCTCTGGCCGAGACCAACGGCGACATGGAAGCCGCCATCGACTGGCTGCGCGCCAAGGGCATCGCCAAGGCTGACAAGAAGTCCGGCCGCACCGCCGCCGAAGGCCTGATCGGCATCACCGGTTCCGACAACAAGGCCGTCGTCGTGGAAATCAACTCCGAAACCGACTTCGTCGCCCGCAACGAGGCCTTCCAGGACCTCGTCCGCGGCGTTGCCGAAGTGGCGATGGGAACGGACGGTTCCGTCGAGGCCGTGGCCGCCGCGAACTACCCGGCAACCGGCAAGTCGGTTCAGGACACCGTCACCGACGCCGTCGCCACCATCGGCGAAAACATCAACCTGCGCCGCTCGGCGATGCTGTCGGTCGATGACGGCGTCGTGGCAAGCTATATCCACAACGGTGTGGCCGACGGCCTCGGCCGGCTCGGCGTCCTCGTCGCCCTGAAGTCGACGGGCGACAAGGCGGCTCTCAACGCGATCGGCCGCCAGGTCGCCATGCATGTCGCCGCCACCAACCCGCTCGCTGTCCGCGCCGAGGAAGTCGACGCCGCCGTCGCCGAGCGCGAGCGCAACGTCTTCATCGAGCAGTCGCGTGAATCCGGCAAGCCGGACAACATCATCGAGAAGATGGTGGAAGGCCGCATGCGCAAGTTCTTCGAGGAAGTCGCGCTGCTTTCGCAGGCTTTCGTGATCAACCCCGACCTGACCGTCGCCGCTGCCGTCAAGGAAGCCGAAGCAACGGTCGGCGCGCCGATCGAAGTCGTCGGCATGGTGCGCCTGATGCTCGGCGAAGGCGTCGAAAAGGAAGCGGGCGACTTCGCTGCCGAAGTCGCTGCGGCCGCCAAGGGCTGATTTTCCTAAACCCTGAAGGGAAAAGAACCCGGGCGCCGCGTGACAACGCGGCGCCCTTCGTGTATCCGGCAAGGCCGAAATGCCTGCCCGATATTTTCTCCCGGCCAAGGTCATGTCCGGAACAGGGCCGCCCCGTTCCGGAGCGCCTGCCGGCGAGGCGGAAGAATTGAGAATTCAGGAGCGACGATGACTGCCAAGCCACTGTATAAACGTGTTCTGCTGAAAGCCTCCGGTGAGGCGCTGATGGGTTCGCAGGGCTTCGGGATCGATGTCGCCGTCGCCGATCGCATCGCTTCGGATATCTCCGAGGCGCGCGCGCTGGGCGTGGAAGTGGGTGTCGTTGTCGGCGGCGGCAATATCTTCCGCGGCGTCGCGGTCGCTTCCAAGGGCGGAGACCGGGTGACGGGCGATTACATGGGCATGCTGGCGACCGTCATCAACGCCCTGGCACTGGCCACCTCGCTGCGCAAGCTTCAGATCGACACGGTGGTTCTGTCGGCGATCGCCATGCCGGAAATCTGCGAGAGCTTCTCGCAGCGCGCCGCCATCCATCATCTTTCCCAGGGCCGCGTGGTCATCTTCGCCGGCGGGACGGGAAATCCCTTTTTCACCACCGATTCGGCCGCGGCGCTGCGCGCGGCGGAAGTGGGCGCGGAGGCGATCTTCAAGGGCACCCAGGTCGACGGCATCTATTCCGCCGATCCGAAGAAGGACCCGACCGCCACCCGTTTCGACCGGCTGACCCATGGCGAGGTTCTGGAAAAGGGGCTTGCGGTCATGGATGTGGCCGCCGTTGCTCTCGCGCGGGAAAACGCCATCCCGATCATCGTCTTCTCGATCCATGAGAAGGGCGGCTTTGCCGAAATATTGACCGGTGGCGGTCGCGGCACCATCGTAACCGACAATTGATTCCGAACCGGCCGGCGCATCAGGCGGCCGCCATTTGACAACGGGAGTATTCCGATGAGCGAAGGTGTGGACCTCACCGAACTGAAGCGTCGTATGGACGGCGCTGTTTCCGCTTTCAAGAACGACATCGCGTCGCTTCGCACCGGCCGGGCCTCGGCCAATGTGCTCGACCCCGTGCAGGTGGAAGCCTATGGCTCCCGCGTTCCGCTGAACCAGGTGGCGAATATCACGGTTCCCGAGCCGCGCATGCTCGGCGTGTCGATCTGGGACAAGAGCATGGTCGCGGCGGTGGAGCGCGCGATCCGTGAATCGAACCTCGGTCTCAATCCGATCGTCGACGGGCAGAACCTGCGCATCCCGCTGCCGGAACTGAACGAGGAGCGCCGCAAGTCTCTGGTGAAGGTCGCGCATGACTATGCCGAAAAAGCCAAGGTCGCGGCGCGTCACGTCCGTCGTGACGGCATGGAAACGCTGAAGAAGGCGGAAAAGGACGGCGATATCAGCCAGGATATCAGCCGAAGCCAGTCCGACCGGGTGCAGAAGATGACCGACGAGACGATTTCCGAGGTCGATCGCTTGCTTGCCGACAAGGAAAAGGAAATCATGCAGGTTTAGGCGCCGCGGCACCTCCGATTCCCCGATCCGGATCGCACATGACACATCTTTCCCCAAGCCGTATCCCGTCGCATGTCGCCATTATCATGGACGGCAACGGACGATGGGCGAGCGCCCGCGGCCTGCCGCGGGCGATGGGGCATCGCAAGGGCGTGGAAGCCCTGCGCGAGGCGGTTCGCGCCGCGTCGGAATGCGGCATTTCCTATCTGACGCTGTTTGCCTTCTCCTCGGAGAACTGGAGCCGCCCCGAAGGCGAGATCTCCGACCTGATGGGACTGCTGAGAACGTTCATCCGGCGTGATCTTGCGGTTCTGCACCGCGAGAATGTCCGCATCCGGGTGATCGGCGACCGTACCACCCTTGCAAGCGACATCCTGCCGCTCCTGCTGGAGGCGGAGGAGACCACGCAGGACAACAGCGGCATCACGCTGGTCATCGCCTTCAATTACGGCGCGCGCGACGAGATCGTCCGGGCGATGCGCAGGCTGGCGGGCGAGGTGGCGGCGGGCCGGATCGATCCGGAAGACATCACCGCCGGGCGCATCGAGGCGGCGCTCGACACCGCCGGGATCCCGGATCCGGACCTTATCATCCGCACCAGCGGGGAGGAGCGGTTGTCCAATTTCCTGCTGTGGCAGGCAGCCTATGCCGAACTGATGTTCATTCCCGATTTCTGGCCCGATTTCTCGCGCGAGACCTTCCGCGCCGCGCTGGCGCGTTATGCGGGCCGCGAGCGGCGCTTCGGCGGCTTGCAGCCGGCGACGACGCTGGCAGTGGGGTCGTGATGTCGAGAGAACTCAGGTTGCGCGTCGTTTCGGGCATCGTCCTGGCCGTCGTCGTTCTCATGGCGACCTGGCTCGGCGGCATCACCTTCCGCCTGCTGGCGGCGGCGATCGCCCTTCTGGTCTATTCCGAGTGGACGACGATGGCGGGCATTGCCGCGCGGGATTTTCGCGGCCATGCGGCTGGCTGGGTGGCCATGGCCCTCGTCTGTGCGCTCGCCGTCGCCGGTTCTACCGGCTATGCGGTCGCGGCGCTGGCCGGCGCGGTGGTGCTTGCCGTCGTCTATGGGATCGCAACGCGGGCAAGCGGCTGGCTGGCGGGCGGGATCGCCTATTCCGGCCTGACGGCGGTGGCGCTTTCGGCTATCCGCGGCGATACGCAGAGCGGGCTTGCCGCCATGCTCTTCATTTTCGCCGTGGTCTGGGCGACGGATATCCTCGCGTATTTCGTCGGCCGGGCCATCGGCGGGCCGAAGCTTGCGCCCAGGATCTCGCCCGGCAAGACCTGGTCGGGCGCCATCGGCGGGGCGATTGCCGCCGTGATCGCCGGAGCGCTCGTCCATATGGCCTTCGTTCCGCTGGCAAGCCTTCTGGTTCCGGCGCTGGCGCTTGTACTGTCGGTGTTCAGCCAGATTGGCGACCTGTTCGAATCCTTCATCAAGCGCCGATTCGGCGTGAAGGACTCCGGCCGCCTCATTCCGGGACACGGCGGCGTCATGGACCGGGTGGATGGCCTTGTTTTCGCCTGTTTCGCCGCGTTCCTCATCATGATGGTCGCCGCGGTCGTTTCGGGACAGCCGATCGGTGTGGCGGGAGTGTTGCCCGCCGGCCCGTAATCTCGCAGGACTGGGGAAAGAATCATGGAATTGCTGATCGGCTCCGCCGGTTTTCTGACGGGCTACATCGTTCCCTTCCTCATCGTGCTGACGCTGATCGTCTTCGTGCACGAAATGGGGCACTATCTGGCCGGGCGATGGTCCGGCATCGGCGTCACGGCCTTTTCCGTCGGTTTCGGACCGGAGCTTTTCGGCTTTACGGATCGCCACGGCACGCGCTGGAAGCTCTCGGCCATTCCGCTCGGCGGCTACGTCAAGTTCCGTGGCGACGAGGACGCCGCCTCGATTCCGGATTACGAGGCCTTCGATTCGCTGAGCGAGGAGGAGCGGCGCGGCACCTTCATGGGAGCGGCCCTGTGGAAGCGCGCCGTGACGGTTGCGGCAGGCCCCATCGCCAATTTCATTCTCGCCATCGCGATCTTTGCGGTGATGTTTTCCATCTACGGCCGCCAGGTCGCCGATCCGGTGGTGGCCGAGGTTCGCGAGGACAGCGCGGCGGCGGCGGCCGGGATTCGCCCGGGCGACCTCCTCGTGGCGCTTGACGGCGCGCCCGTTACCACATTCGACGATGTGCGCCGCTATGTCAGCGTTCGCCCGGAAATGCGCATTCTCGTCACCGTAAAGCGTGACGGCGAGACGATGGAACTGCCGGTCGTGCCGCAGAGAACCGAAATGACCGACCAGTTCGGCAACAAGATGGAACTCGGAATCATCGGCGTCGTCACCAATCAGGAAACCGGGAATTTCCGGGTCGTGGAATACGGGCCGGTCGAGGCGATCGGGCAGGGCGCCCTGCAAAGCTGGCATATCGTCACCGGCACATTCGACTATCTGTCGAATCTCGTGGCGGGGCGCATGAAGGCCGATCAGCTCGGCGGTCCCATCCGCGTGGCGCAGGCCTCCGGCCAGATGGCGACGCTCGGCGTGGCGGCGCTGTTGCAGCTTGCCGCCGTTCTGTCGGTCTCGATCGGGCTTTTGAACCTTATGCCGATTCCGGTACTTGATGGCGGACATCTGATGTTCTATGCGGTTGAGGCAATCCGGGGACGACCGGTCGGTCCCGGGGCGCAGGAGGTTGCGTTCCGTATCGGCATGGCGCTCGTGCTGATGCTGATGGTTTTTGCGACCTGGAACGATATCTCGATGCTGCTGGGCTGATCCGGCGGCGACCGCCATCGACGGACGACAGGGAAGATGCCGCAGGCTGCGGCAAGCGGGGAACGCTAACCGTCTGTTTACCTTGTTCCAATCGCGTAGTGACCTTAGGGCCACGGTTGGAATTGAAGTAAACAGAAATTAACGCTCGACCTTGCTTGTATGGCAAAAGCGGTTAAAACGGCAAACGTGACCGGAATGGGGCCAAGGCCCCTCGGAGCGTGGAAGCGAAGGTAAGTGGTGAAGATGAAAGCTGGTTCAAACCTTTTGAACGCGGTGTCGGCTGTTGCACTGTCGGCGAGCATGATTGTCACGGGAGCTTCCGTTGGCACGCTCGTCTCCGTCACCTCCGCCCACGCCGCCGTCGTTCGCAGCGTTCAGGTTCACGGCGCGGACCGGGTCAGCGCCGATACGGTGAAGGCCAATCTGTCCATCGTTCCCGGTCAGAACTTTTCCAATGCCGATATCGACGAATCGATCCGCCGGCTTTTCTCGACCGGTTATTTCTCCGATGTGAGGATTTCGGTCTCCGGCAGCACGCTCGTCGTGACGGTCAGCGAGAACGAACTGATCAATCAGGTCGTCTTCAACGGTAACCGCAAGATCAAGGACGACAAGCTGCGCGGCATGGTCCGCTCGCAGTCGCTCGGCCCTTATAGCGAGACCAGCATCCAGGCGGATATCCAGACCATCCGCGAGGCCTATGCGGCGATCGGCCGTAGCGACGCCACGGTGACGACGCAGATCCATTCGCTCGGCAACGGCCGCGTGAACCTCGCCTTCGTCATCAACGAAGGCGACCGCACCAAGATTTCGCAGATCAACTTCGTCGGCAATCAGGCGTACAGCAACAGCCGCCTCGAGTCGGTCATCGCGACGAAGGAATCAGGCCTTTTCTCCTTCCTGACGCGCAACGACATCTATGACGAGCGCAAGCTGCAGGCCGATGAGGAAGCGCTGCGCCAGTTCTATTTCAACCACGGCTATGCCGATTTCCGGATCGTTTCCTCGCAGGCGACACTGGACGAATCGACGAACGAATACGCCATCACCTTCACCGTCGATGAAGGGCCGCGTTACGATTTCGGGCAGATGAACGTCGAGTCCACCGTCGAAGGCCTCGATGCCGAGGAGTTGCAGGGTCTCGTGCGCTCGCGTTCGGGCGGCGTCTACCGCGCCCGTGACGTTCAAAGGACGATGTCGGAAATTTCGCAAAGCGTTGCGGCCAAGGGGTATCCCTTCGCGCGCGTGACGCCGCGCGGCAACCGCGATATCGGCAGCGGCACGATCGCCGTCGACTATCTCGTCGACCAGGGCGAGCGCGCCTATGTCGAGCGGATCGAGATTCGCGGCAATACCCGCACCCGCGACTACGTCATCCGTCGTGAGTTCGACATCGGCGAAGGCGACGCCTTCAATCAGGAAATGATCGCCCGGGCGAAGCGCCGGCTCGATGCCCTCGGCTTCTTCTCCGCCGTCAACATCTCGACGGCGCCGGGCAGCGAACCCGATCGCGTCGTGATCATCGTCGACGTCGAGGATCAGTCGACCGGTTCGTTCGGCATCGGCGCCGGCTATGAGACCGGCAAGGGATCCGGCTTCAAGTTCGAGGCCTCCATCGAGGAAAAGAACTTCCTGGGCCGCGGCCAGTATATCCGACTGGCGGCCGGTACGGGACGGGACTCGCGGGACTACTCCTTGTCCTTCACCGAGCCCTATTTCCTCGGCTACCGCCTTGCCGCCGGCTTCGATATCTTCAGCAATTCCGACGATAGCGAAGATTTCTACACCGTCGATACGCGCGGCTTCACCCTGCGGGTGACGGCCCCGATCACCGAGAATCTGTCGACATCGCTGCGCTACAATTATACGCAGTTCAAATATAAGTCCTCCGATCCGACGAGACTGTCGTCTCCTTACGTGGATGCGGTCAACGGCAGCCCGTGGGTTCGCTCGTCGGTCTCTCATGTGATCACCTATGACACCACGGACGATCGGATCCTGCCGCGCGAGGGCATTCTGGCGAACTTCACGCAGGAATTCGCGGGCCTCGGCGGCGATTCCAATTATTACAAGGTGTCCGGCAAGGCGCGTTACTATCATCTCCTGATGGATGACGCCGATGTCATCGGCTCGATCACGGCAGGAGCCGGCCATGTCGTCGGCACCAGCGGCCGGTTGAAGGTGTTCGACCAGTTCACGCTGGGCGGCAACGATATCCGCGGCTTCGAGAACGGCGGTATCGGCCCGCGCGCCACCTCCACCGGCGACTCGCTGGGCGGAACGACCTATTTCACGGCTTCGGCGGAAGCGTCGTTCCCCTTGCCCTTCATCTCCCGCGACTCGGGCTTCCGGGGGGCATTCTTCGCCGATGTCGGCACGCTCTACGGCAACGATGTAAAAACCGTCGCTGCCGATATGGTGGACGGCACGGATCTCGCTTGGCGCGCTTCGGTCGGCGCGAGCATCATCTGGGCGTCGCCGTTCGGACCGTTGCGCTTCGACTACGCAATCCCGGTCAAGAAGGAATCCTTCGACGAGGTCCAGCGCTTCAAGTTCGGCATTGCCACGCAGTTCTGATGCCGGCAGTCCAGAACCGCAGCTACACGGATGTTCCGGAGTCTCGCTGATGGAGAGCAACCGGTTTTTCCCGCCCCACGAAGGCATCCGTCTGGCAGACCTGGCGGCAGCCGTCGGGGCGGAACTGGCTGATGCTGCGCATGCCGATCGGATGGTGCGCAGCGTTTCGCCGGTCGGCAGGGCGCAGGATGGCGATCTCTGCTATATCCTTTCCCGCAAGTTCAAGGCGGATCTCGCGACCTGTCAGGCGACAGCGATCATTTGCGATCCGGCGCTTCGCGATATCGTGCCGGCCGATGTCGCTATCCTTTTCACGCCGCATGCCCATACGGCTTTCGCGCTCGCAGGTGCATTGCTGCATCCCTCCGCCATGAAGCCGGAACCGATGACCGTGTCGGCCGGGGGGATTTCGGCCGCAGCCTTCATCGACGGGACCGCGCGGCTCGAGGCCGATGTCGTGGTCGAGCCGATGGCCGTGATCGGCCGGGACGTGGAAATCGGCGAAGGGACCCATATCGGTCCGGGCGCGGTGATCGGAACCGGCGTCCGGATCGGTCGCAATTGCACGATTGCGGCCGGTGCGACGGTACAATGCGCGCTCGTCGGCAATGATGTCATCATCCATCCCGGCGCACGCATCGGCCAGGACGGTTTCGGCTATGGCCCGGGACCGAAGGGCGGGATGATCAAGATCGTGCAGGTCGGCCGCGTGATCATTCAGGACAATGTCGAGATCGGCGCGAATACGACGATCGACCGCGGCACCATGGACGACACGGTGATCGGCGAGGGCACGAAGATCGACAATCTGGTGCAGGTTGGCCACAACGTGCGCATCGGCCGTCATTGCGGCATCGTCAGCCAGGTCGGTATTGCCGGCAGCACCCGCATCGGCGACGGCGTCATGATCGGCGGCGCCAGCGGCGTCAACGGCCATATCACGATTGGCGATCGCGCCCAGATCGCCGCCATGAGCGGCGTCGCGGCCGATGTGCCGGCCGGTGAACGATATGGCGGCGTTCCGGCACGCCCGTTGCGCGATTTTCTGCGCGACGTCGCCGAAATGTCGATGCGCGCGACCAATAGGAATCGCAGGAAAGGGGGTCGTGATGAGTGAAGAAACGAAGGCCACGCTCGGGGTTGCCGATCTGCGGGAGATCCTGACGCTACTGCCCCATCGCTACCCGTTCCTTCTCGTCGACAAGATCATCGAGATCGACGATGACGAATCGGCGATCGGCATCAAGAATGTGACGGTCAACGAGCCTCATTTCATGGGCCATTTTCCCGAGCATCCGATCATGCCGGGCGTGTTGCTGATCGAAGGCATGGCGCAGACGGCGGGCGCCATCTGCGCGCGCAAGTCGCGCAGCGGCTCCAGCCTCGTCTATTTCATGACGATCGACAACGCCCGCTTTCGCAAGCCCGTCATACCGGGAGACCGGGTGGAGTTCCATGTCGTCAAGCAGAAGCAGCGCGGCAATATCTGGAAGTTTCACTGCGACGCAAAAGTTGACGGGCAACTCGTGGCCGAAGCTGATATCGGCGCGATGATTGTCAAGAAGGAAGATGCCGGCCAATGATTGCTTCCAGCGCGAAGATCCATCCGCTCTCCGTCGTCGACGAGGGGGCGGTGATCGGCGAGAACGTCGTTGTCGGTCCTTTCTGTCATGTCGGCGCGAAAACCGTTCTTGGGGATGGCGTGGAACTGCTCTCGCATGTGGTCGTGACCGGCCGAACGGTCATCGGTCGCGGCACGCGCATCTTTCCTTCCGCGGTGATCGGCGGCGAACCGCAGAGCGTCCATCATGACGGCGCGGAAACGACGCTTACGGTCGGCGACAATTGCACCATCCGCGAAGGGGTGACGATGAACGCCGGCACGACCGAGGGCGGCGGCAAGACGGTCGTCGGCGACAACAACCTGTTCCTGGCCTATTCCCACGTCGCTCACGATTGCCAGGTCGGCAACAATGTCATCCTCTCGAACAATGTCATGCTGGCCGGTCATGTGACGGTCGAGGACCGTGCGATCCTCGGCGGCGGCAGCGCCGTTCATCAGTTCACGCGGATCGGCCGGCAGGCGTTTGTCGGCGGCCTTTCCGCCGTCTCCTACGATGTCATTCCCTACGGCATGCTGAATGGCAATCCGGGGATTCTCGGAGGGCTCAATGTCGTCGGCATGACGCGCAGCGGCATCGAACGTTCGGAAATCCATCGCGTTCGTCGCGCCTTCAAGCAGATTTTCGAGGAAACCGGCTCGATCCGGAACAATGCGGCCGCCATTCGCGAGGATTATCTCGATTGCGCGCCTGTGCTGCATATTCTCGACTTCATCGCCGCCGGCGGCGAGCGGGCGATCTCCTCGCCCAATCGGGGCAAGAAGGGCTGACGCCATGGCGAGGGACCGGCCAGAGGTGTCCAACCGGCTGGCCGTTATCGCCGGAGGCGGGCTGTTGCCGCATTTCGTCGCCGAGGCGGCGCGCGCGCGCGGCGAGAACCCCTATATATTCGCGCTCGCCCGGGAATCCATGCAGGACTGGTCCGATTTCGACCACAGGACCGTTTCCGTCGGCGATTATGCCGGTATCCGCCGGACGATCGCGGAGGAGGGGATCGGTCGCGTGGTGCTTTCCGGCTGGGTGCGCCGCCGGCCTGAATGGCGGGATATTCGCGCGCCGTTGCGCGCCATCCCGCTGCTGCCGGCGGTGGTGCGTACGCTTCTGCGCGGCGGCGACGACGCGGTGCTGCGCATGGTCATCCGGCTGCTGGAAGCCGATGGCGTTCGCGTCGTCGGCGCCCATGAGATCGTTCCCGACCTTCTCGGTGCGGAAGGGCCGCTCGGAAACCGGTCTGCCGACGCGAAGGCGCGCGCCGATATTGCGGCGGCGACTGCGGCGACCCTCGTTCTGGGGCGGCTCGATATCGGCCAGGGATGCGTTGCCGTCGGTGGCCGTGTGGTGGCGCTGGAGGGGGCGGAAGGCACGGACCTGATGCTGGAGCGTGTGGCGGAGCTGCGGCGGCTTGGCCGTATCTCGACGCGGCGAAAAGGCGTTCTGGTCAAACTTTGCAAACCCGGGCAGGATATGCGCGCCGATCTTCCGTCGATCGGTCTCGATACGCTGCGCCGGGCCGTCGCGGCAGGGCTGGCCGGGATCGCGGTCGAGGCCGGGCGCTCGCTGGTTCTCGAGCGGGAAAAGCTGATCGCAGAGGCGGATGCCGCAGGCCTTTTCATCGTTGGAATATGTCCGCAGCGCGTCATGGCGGACGATGGGGCATCGGCCGCAAGAGACGATTGATCCGAAAAACGCGCCGATGGCGTGTCCATTCGAAAGCAAGGTGGCATGAGCGACAGACCCCTGAAGATCGGCGTGATCGCCGGGGAAGTATCCGGGGATCTTCTCGGCGGCGACCTCGTGGCCGCCCTCCGGCGACAGACGGATCGGCCGGTGGAACTGGTCGGCGTCGGCGGCGAAGCGCTCCAGCGGCAGGGGCTCGTTTCGCTGTTCGATTTTTCCGAGCTTTCCATCATGGGACTTTCGCAGGTGCTGGCGCGCCTGCCGTTGCTTCTCAAGCGCATCCGGCAGACGGCCGATGCCATTGTCGCCGCCCGCCCGGATGTGCTGATCATCATCGACAGTCCGGATTTCACCCATCGCGTGGCGCGGCGGGTGCGCAAGATCCTGCCTGGAATGCCGGTCGTCAATTATGTCTGCCCGAGCGTGTGGGCCTGGAAGGCGGAGCGCGCTCCCCGCATGCGCGCCTATGTCGATCATGTGCTGGCGCTTTTGCCCTTCGAGCCGGCGGTCATGGAGCGTCTGGCCGGGCCGCCGACCACCTATGTCGGCCATCGCCTCGTGACGGACGAGGATGTCGGGCATGTGCGCGCCGCCCGCAGCCGGCGGGCCGCGGCGGAGAGCAAGACCTGCCTGTTGTTGCCGGGATCGCGGGGCGGCGAAATCAAACGGCTCCTGCCCGTCTTCGGCCAGGCCGCGGAGGAGCTTCATGCCCGCAATTCCGCGGTGCGGTTCCTGCTTCCGACCGTGCCCCGGCAGGAGCGGCTGGTCCGTCACCTGACCGCGGGCTGGACGGTGCAGCCCGAGATCACCGTAACACCCGGGGAGAAGTGGGCGGCCTTCGCCGAGGCCGATGCCGCGATCGCCGCGTCGGGGACGGTCATTCTTGAGCTGGCGCTTGCCGGTGTGCCGGTCGTCTCTGCTTATAAGGTCGACTGGCTGGTGAAGCTGATGACGAGTCGCATCCGCATCTGGACGGCCGCCTTGCCGAACCTTATCGCCGATTATGCCGTGGTTCCGGAATATGTGAACGAGGTGGTTCGTCCCGGCAGCCTGACGCGCTGGTTCGAGCGGCTTTCCACGGATACGCTTCAGCGCGCGGCGATGCTCCAGGGCTTCGACACGGTCCATGACCGTATGCGAACGGCGCGGCCGCCGGGCGAGACGGCCGCCGCGGTGGTTCTCGATCTCTTGCATAAAACAAAGCCCGGTCGTATCTGACCGGGCTTTTTCGTCGACATGGCGCGCGCCGGCTCAGCGTTTGGAGAGCGGCACGTAATCGCGCTGTGGTGCGCCGGTATAGAGCTGGCGCGGACGGCCGATGCGCTGTTCCGGATCCTCGATCATCTCGTTCCACTGGGCGATCCAGCCGACCGTGCGGGCGAGTGCGAAAAGCACCGTGAACATGGTGGTGGGGAAGCCGAGCGCCTTGAGCGTGATGCCCGAATAGAAGTCGATATTCGGATAGAGCTTCTTCTCGATGAAATAGTCGTCGGTGAGGGCGATGCGCTCCAGTTCCAGCGCGACCTCCAGCATCGGGTCATCCTTGATGCCGAGTTCGCTCAGAACCTCATGCGTCGTCTTCTGCATGATGCGGGCGCGCGGGTCGTAATGCTTGTAGACGCGATGACCGAAGCCCATCAGGCGGAAGGGATCGTTCTTGTCCTTGGCGCGGGCGACATATTCGGGAATGCGGTCGGCCGTGCCGATTTCCGCCAGCATGTTGAGCGCGGCCTCGTTTGCCCCGCCGTGGGCAGGGCCCCACAGGCAGGCGATGCCGGCGGCGATACAGGCGAAGGGATTGGCTCCCGACGAGCCGGCAAGCCGCACGGTGGACGTCGAGGCGTTCTGCTCATGATCGGCATGCAGAATGAAGATTCGGTCCATGGCGCGCGACAGAACCGGATTGGGCACATATTCCTCGCAAGGGACAGCGAAGCACATGCGCAGGAAATTCGACGCGTAGTCGAGATCGTTCTTGGGATAAACGAACGGCTGTCCGACATGATACTTATAGGCCATCGCGGCGATGGTCGGCATCTTGGCGATCATGCGCAGCGAGGCGACCATGCGCTGGTGCGGATCGGTGATGTCGGTGGAATCGTGGTAAAAGGCCGACAATGCACCGACGACGCCGCAGACCACCGCCATCGGATGGGCGTCGCGACGGAAGCCGGTAAAGAACTTCGTCATCTGCTCATGCACCATCGTATGATGCGTCACGCGATAGTCGAAATCGTCCTTCTGCGCCTTGGTGGGCAACTCGCCGTAAAGAAGAAGGTAGCAGGCCTCCAGGAAGTCACCATGTTCGGCCAGCTGCTCGATCGGATAGCCGCGATGCAGCAGCACGCCTTCGTCGCCGTCGATATAGGTGATCTTCGATTCGCAGGACGCGGTGGATGTGAAACCCGGGTCGTAGGTGAAGGCGCCCGTCTGTTTGTAGAGCGTTCCGATGTCGATGACATCCGGGCCGATCGTACCGGATCGGGTGGGCAGCTCGATTGATTTATCACCGATCGATACACCCGCACTTGTTCCTGTCATGACGATCCTCCGTTGTGTTTAGAGTATTTCCGCTTTTCTTCGAATCGCGAAAACGCTCCATCTCTTTGTTTTTCCGCAATTCCGGACGCAAAACCGCTGCACGCTTTTGCAGGAATTACCCTAGAATCCGGCGCGGAACCGGGCCGCGCTCACGAATGTGCTCGTTTGCTATCCCATTTTTTCACCCGTGCCAAGCAAGACGAAGGGCCGGTTTGTGCGCTGCAAAAGCCAAGTTCTGGCAACGCAATATCTACGGTTCCGGGCAAGTTGCAAGCAATCTTTGAGCGTAGTTTCAAAATTTCGGAGGGAGCATTTCTTATGCCTTCCTTAGTAATGCGGATTCTGTGAAGGCGTCGTGTCGCGAATTTTCTGAAGGATTGAATATCCCTGCTGCGCCCGGCACTATGGAGACGGGGAGGCGGGTGTCGCCATGGCGGGCACGCAGCTGGAAGACGGGGCGGAAAGCCGCAAAGCCACGGTCCGCTGGCCTGCCGCGGCGGCGGGCGCTGCCCTGTCGCCTGACGACATAACCGCAAGGGCGCTCCTGCATAAGCGGCAGCGACTGCTGGCGACGCTTGTCGGCGCACGCCCGGGCGGCTCCGCGCGTTCGCGCGCCCTTGTCGTGGAAAGGGCCTACGGTCATTTTTTCCTGTTCGTCCCGGTTTTCCTCGGGATCGGGGCCGGCGTCTGGTTTTCCGCCGGACGCGATCCGCCGCTTGCCGTGATAATGTTTTTCGCCGTGGCCGCCCTTTGGCCGGCCTGGCGCTTTCGCCATCGCGACGACTGGACGGCGCTTGCGGCGGGCGCGGCGTTTTTCGTGCCGGTCGGTATGCTGCTTGCGGCTTTCGAGACGGCGCGCCTCGACACCGTCATTCTCGACTCGCCCGTCACGACGCAGATCACCGGACGCATTCTGGCGCGCGAAAGCAACGACAAGGGGGCAATCCGCTACCGCATCGCCCTCGAGACGACACAAAATCCGACGATCCGCCGGCCGCCGGAGGTCGTGACGGCGCTGGCGCGGGGCGGCGGCGAGCCGATTGCCATCGGCAGCGGCATCGCCGGCACGGCCCGCCTCAGTCCGCCGTCCGGACCGGCGCTCGCCGGGCTCAATGATTTCGCGTTCAACGCCTATTTTTCCGGAACGGGGGCCGTCGGCTTCTTCTATCGGCCGCCGGTGGCCATCGATGTCGGCGAAGCCGATGTCATGACGCGTCTCGGCCAGCGTATCGCGACCTGGCGGGCCAGCCTGACCGACCACATCCGTGGACGTATCGGCGGCGACGCCGGCGCTATCGCCGCCGCGCTCGTCACCGCCGAACAGCGTACGATCAGCGAGGAAACGATCGAGGCGATGCGTCAGGCGGGCCTTGCCCATGTGCTGGCGATCTCCGGCCTCAATATGGTTCTGGCGGCGGGGACCTTCATGGTGGGCGCGCGCATGCTGCTGGCCATCGTCCCAGGGTTTGCCGAGCGCTATCCGGCCAAGAAGATCGCCGCGCTCGGCGCGCTGGTGATGGTGACGCTCTATATCCTCGTTTCCGGCGGTGCAATTTCCGCCGTTCGCTCCTGGATCATGATCTGCATCATGCTGATCGCGGTCCTGTTCAACCGGTCGGCCATCAGCCTGCGGAACGTCGCGCTCTCGGCCATTCTCATTCTGGCGGTGACACCCTCCGCGGTGACCAACGCCGGCTTCCAGATGTCCTATGCGGCCACGCTCGGCCTGATCGCCGGCTATGCCGCCTGGCGGGAACGGCCCTATCGTCCGGAGGGCGCGCCCGGGCTTTCCGGTCCGTTCACCGGGGCGTTCGGACGCTTCCTCGGCGGCCTCGTCCTGTCCTCGCTGATCGGCGGCTTCTCGACGCTGATCTATTCGATCGGCCATTTCCACCGCATTCCGGCCTATGGCCTGATCGGCAATATCGTGGCGATGCCTGTCATCAGCATCGTGGTCATGCCGTTCGGCCTGCTGGCGATGCTGCTCATGCCTTTCGGCCTCGACGCCTTGCCTTTCGCGATCATGGGAAAAGGTATCGACTGCATGGTGCTGCTGGCGAAGTGGGTTGCCGGCTGGGAAGGCGAGATCGTCACCGGGCGGATTGCGCCATCGGTTTTCCTGCTGGTCGCGCTCGGGGGCGGGCTTGCCTGCATCTTGCGCACGCGCCTGCGTCTCACGGGTCTTGCCATGGTTCTGGTGGGGGCTCTGGCGGGCCTTGCCGGAGGGGCGGGAAAACGACCAGAGCTGCTGGTATCGGAGGACGGCCGCCTCGTCGCGATGCTGAGGGACGGCCCGACCCTGATCAACCGGACGAAACCGCCCGATTTCATCTATGCCCAGTGGCGGCGTGCGCTGGGCCTCGGCGAGATGGATACGCCCGCCATGCGAAAGACCGCCGGATTGCTGCTGCCGCAGGACACTCCCTCTGCGACGCCGGACACCCGTTATCCCCGCCGCAAGGCGGATCGCGAGAAGGCCGCCGCGGCCCTCGTCGCAGCCCTGGATAAGGCCCGCCGCGAGAACCGGTTCGTCTGCGAAAGGCGCGCCTTTTGCGCAGGCGTCTCCCCGAGCGGCTGGCGTGTCGTGACCCTCGATGAGCCGGCCTTCCTCGGGACCGCCTGCGACGGTGCGGATCTCGTCGTCATTTCCCTGCCTTTGCGGATCGAGGCCTGCCGTTCCGGCGCAACGCTTGTGACGGCCAGGCACCTGCGAAAGACCGGAGCCCTGGAAATCTATTCGACCGAAGAAGGGCGGTTGGACAGCGGTCCACAACAAGGGCGAAAGAGCGCTTTTTCCAGCGCCGTGGTCCGCCCGTCCTTCCTTGTCCTCGATCGCGCCTGGTCTCGCCATCGGGCCTATGACTGGCGTAGCGACAGTTTCCTGCCCGATACCGCCGCCGATCAGTGATAGCGGCGGATGAGGCCGACAAGCCTGCCCTGGATTTTCACGCGCTCGGGGCCGAATATCCGTGTTTCATAGGCCGGGTTCGCCGCCTCCAGCGCGATGGAAGCGCCCTTGCGGCGGAACCGCTTGAGCGTCGCCTCCTCGTCGTCGACCAGCGCCACGACGATTTCGCCCGGGCTGGCGGTATTGGCGTTGCGGATGATCACCGTATCGCCGTCCAGGATCCCGGCCTCGATCATCGAATCGCCCTTCACTTCCAGCGCGTAATGTTCGCCGCCGCCGATCATCTCGGACGGCACGGTGATGTCGTGCGTATTGTTCTGGATCGCCGAGATCGGAACGCCGGCGGCGATACGGCCCATCACCGGAACGGAAACGGATGCCGACAATTCCTCCACCGGACGGGGCTTCAATCCCGAAACGGGCGCCTTGTCGCGACTTCCCTCGATGACGGCCGGGGAAAAGCCCCGGCGCGGCGGTTTTTCCGCCGCATAGGCCTCCGGCAGTTTGATGATCTCCAGTGCCCGCGCCCGGTTCGGCAGACGGCGAATGAAGCCGCGTTCCTCCAGCGCGGTGATCAGCCGGTGAATGCCGGATTTGGACGCAAGATCCAGCGCCTCCTTCATCTCCTCGAAGGACGGCGGAATGCCGCTTTCCTTCATCCTCTCGTGGATGAACAAAAGAAGTTCCTGTTGCTTGCGCGTCAGCATGGCCGCTCCATCGGGAATCGGGAAACAAATACAGAACATACAGTATCTGTTCCATATGTGTTCCGCAAGGGGCAAAACCCGCTCCGGGTTGTGGAGGCGCGCACGTTAATCGGGAATGGCGCCTGGAGATGAATGGTAATAGGAATGCCGTTATTTCCTCGTTGCTCCAGCGCCGGTTCACGGCTATAGACGCCGGAAAACGAGCGCTGCGATACCGGTTCGTCCCGATGCGTGGGACGATCGGGAAATTGCAAAGCGGCATGTCGCCGGGCTGGGCCGGCGCATGTGTCCCTGGTCAGAATTCTGGAGCCGTTTCGATGCCTGCGAAGATCTATCGTCCCGCCAAGACCGCCATGCAGTCCGGCAAGGCCAAGACCCGCCTGTGGGTGCTGGAATTCGATCCCGCCCAGCCGCGGACGATCGACCCGATCATGGGCTACACCAGTTCGGGCGATATGTATCAGCAGGTGAAGCTGACCTTCGACAGCCGCGAGCAGGCCATCGCCTATGCCGAGCGCGAGGGCATCGAATACCGCGTCATCGAACCCAATGAGGAAACGCGCAAGCGCGTGGCCTATCCGGACAATTTTCGTTTCAACCGCATGCAGCCCTGGACCCACTGAGGTTCCCGGCCGGCCCCTTAGCTCAGCTGGATAGAGCATCTGCCTTCTAAGCAGAATGTCGCAGGTTCGAGCCCTGCAGGGGTCACCAAATTTCGCTGGAAATTCAGCAGTATAGTATGAATTCCTAATTATCTGCATTGACTTTCATCCGACGTGTTCGGGCCAGATGGTCATGGTCGCGTGGCCGCCGGGAAGCGGCCTTTGTCATGGAATGGCCGGGGCCGGTTTGCGGGCGAGATAATCCTGGAATTCGGCCCAGTTGGAGAACGCCTCCTGGGTGGACCGGGTGAATTGCTTCACCCTTCCTTCCTGAAGGGTCTCCGGATCTGCGCGGGATCCGATGAAATCCAGGATCGGCGCAAGCCCTTCAGGGGTCGCATACTCACCATATCGGGCAATGATGACGTTACGCAGCGAGGCCACTTTCTGCAGGAACAATGCGTAATGTCTGACGTGCCCGTCCCAGCTTTCCGGCGTGAAATCGACCTGCATGTTCAATAGGCTGTCGTCCGGCTTTTCACGGTCGACTTTCACGCCCCAGATACTCGTCTTTCTGGCGCGGATATGGGACGCGTAAACCTCGACCGGATCCCGAACCAAGGCGATCTTTTTCCATGCATCGCTGTTCATGACGGTATGCAGGTGATCGGCGCGCTTCGCGTGGTCGAGGAAAAACTTGAAGCCAAAGTGCTTGTGTGGGTTGAGGCTCCTGAGTTTTTCGATGAACTCTTTCCCGTTCTGGTCGCGATGATCCGGAGAAAGGCCGGGAAATTGCCGCTTGTGCCATTTGTTGAGCTCGACCTTGCCGCCTTTGAAGATCTCGCCGTGACAGACCACGTCACGAGCGGAGTTCAACAGGCTGACCAGGTGATACGATCCGGTTCTCGGATAGGCGAAAACAGCAAAATTGGTTGGCATTCTCGATAGCTCTCTTTCGAATTGGCGTCCGGCGTTCCCTCGATCGTGCATCCAATCTCACCGGCACTCTAAAAACAAGGGGCACTCATAGGTAGAGTGTCGCTCCTTTCCCGCGAAACCCGAATCCCCTTCTGCTGGAATTGCGCTGGTTTGTTGTTTGCCCGCATTGTCCGGCGCGGAAGCGATCACGCTTCGGCTGGAAATGCTCTCGCAGCCACGGGCCGCTTCCTGGTGCGCGCGGATTTGCGACAGCGGCACAAAACTTCGGCTCCCGAGAGCTTTGCGCTTTATCAACGGTGGACCGGAAACACGCTTTGCGTTAGCAGGAAAACGGCCGTCGCGGGTGTCCGCGGGGCTTTGACCCATATGCAGTCCCCGTCGTCGGCGAGCGGTTGCCTGACCGGCCCGTGACGACTTCCCCGGAGGAGCGGTCCGATGGAAAACACCGGCGAAGACGACCGCAGGGAGCCGGCCGCGACCCTTCGCGACGCTTTCAGCGGCGAGGATATCTATGCCGAGGATGGCTCCATCCGCTCCGACTTCCTCATGTATGTCGGGGCGGCGATCGCCGATAGCGATCTGCTTTTCCTGCGCCGGCATGTGGCAAGGCTGCACGAATCGGAAATGGGCGACCTGCTGGAGGCGATCCAGCCCGAGCAGCGGCGAAAACTCGTCTCCCTGCTCGGCAGCGACTTCGACCTTGCCGCGCTCACGGAGGTCGATGAGGCGATCCGTCTCGACATCGTCGAGCATCTGCCGAGCGACCAGATCGCCGCTGCCATCGGGGAAATGGATTCGGACGACGCGGTCTACATCCTGGAAGATCTCGACCAGGCGGATCAGGAAGAGATTCTTTCCAAGCTGTCGTTTACCGAACGCGTCCGTCTGCGCCGGTCGCTCGATTATCCGGAAAGCACGGCCGGGCGGCGCATGCAGACGGAGTTCGTCGCCGTTCCGCCATTCTGGACCGTCGGCCAGACGATCGACTACATGCGCGAGGACCGGGATCTTCCCGAAAGCTTCACACAGATCTTCGTCATCGACCCGACCTTCCGGTTGCTGGGGGCGGTCGATCTCGACCGTCTTCTCCGCGCGCCGCGGGGCACGCGGATCGAGGCGATCATGCGGGAGACCAACCATCCCATCCCCGCGGAGATGGATCAGGAGGAAGCCGCCCAGCTTTTCGAGCAATACGACCTGCTGTCGGCGGCCGTCGTGGATGAGAACGATAGGCTCGTCGGCGTGCTCACCATCGACGATGTGGTCGACGTCATTCAGGAGGAGGCGGAGGAGGACCTGTTGCGTCTTGGCGGCGTGGGCGACGAAGAACTGTCGGATACGACGCTGGACACCGTGCGCTCAAGGGCGCCCTGGCTGCTCGTCAACCTGCTGACGGCTTTCATCGCGGCCTCGGTGATCTCGCTGTTCGAGGCGACCATCGAGGAAATCGTCGCGCTTGCGGTGCTGATGCCGATCGTGGCGGGCATGGGCGGCAACGCCGGGTCCCAGACGATGACCGTGACGGTGCGCGCGCTCGCCACGCGCAACCTCGATATTCACAACGCCTGGCGGGTGGTGCGGCGCGAAGCGGGTGTCGGGATTCTGCACGGGGTCGCTTTCGGGATGGTGATCGGCGTCGTCGCCGGGTTCTGGTTCCAAAGTCCCGATATCGGCTTCGTCATAGCGGCGGCGATGTTGATCAACATGACGGCGGCGGCCCTTGCCGGGATCGCCATCCCCCTGTTTCTGGACCGCGCGGGCGCCGACCCGGCCGTTTCCTCGGCGGTTTTCGTCACGGCCGTCACCGATATCGTCGGCTTCTTCGCCTTTCTCGGGATCGCCACATGGTGGTTCGTCATACGGTGACAAAATTGACTTGCACGTAAAAGTCAATACAATGGCCGGCCACCAGAAGAGGCCGTTGCGGCGTGGACAAATATTATACCATCACCGAGCTGACGCGCGAATTCGGAATTTCCACCCGGACTTTACGCTTCTATGAGGACGAGGGATTGCTCTTTCCCGAGCGACGGGGCCGCACGCGGCTGTTCCGCCCCGCCGACCGTCGCCTCATTCAGGAGATCCTGCGCGGCCGGCGCATCGGCTTCACCATCGCGGAGATCCGCGAGATCATTCAGGTCTACAAGGATCCGCCGGGCGAGGTGGGGCAGCTCGAACTTCTGATGAAGAAAGTGAACGAGAAGCGCGATGAGTTGCGGCAGAAACGGCGCGATATCGAGGAAACGCTGGCCGAACTCGACAATGTCGAGGAAGCCTGTCTGACGCGGCTCGCCGAAATCGGCGTCAGTACCTGATGACCTGATGCCGGGAAACCGTCGGGTTCTTCAGATCCAGCGCGCCGTGCGGATGCAGTACCGTTCGAAATCGATGCCGAAACGGGAGAGCAGATGCATCTCCTCGCGGCGGATGGCGACCAGATGGGTAACGCCGGCGGCGATCATCGCGGTGATCAGGCACCAGGGATTGAGCATGATGAGGCCGAGGCCGGCGGTCGTCAGCGTATAGCCGAGATAGATGGGATTGCGGGTGAAGCGGTAGGGGCCTGTCGTCACGAGGTGGGAGGACCCCCGGTTCGGCAGGATGGTGGTGCGGCAATCGAGCAGCGTGCGCATGGCCCATATGTCGAGCGTCAGCGCCATGGCGATCAGCGCGCATCCTGCGGCCCGCGCCAGCCAGACATCGGTTGCGGCAACCGAAAGCGGAAGCCAGGCGTCGAGCAGGAACGCGGCGGCGACCGCCAGCGCATAGATGAACGGCGGCCAGGGAAAGGCAAGCGGCTTCATGCGATAGGCATTCACGGTCCTACTCCTTTGCGGCGCTCCCGGATTCGGTCGCCATCGTGCATTGCGACGAGATTTCCGCGATGCGGTCATCCTGCGCCACGTCGATGGCGTTGCGCATGAGATCGCTGAAAAGGTTCTGCTCTATCAGCCGCTCCAGGGTGCAGGGGCAGAAAGACCGGCAGAACGTTTCCTCCCGCTCGACCTCGCAGGCGTCGATGCAGCTGGACCGGTAGGCCGCGGCCAGGTCGACCGCAGGCGCCGGCGCAACCAGCGAGATGCCATAGAGAAGCGCAATCAGGACCGGCTGATGGACAAGGTAGATGGCGAGACTGTGGCGGCCGGCCTTTTCCAACAGGGTTATCCACCGGGAATGCACGCCTGTTCCGATTGCCGCCAGCCGTTCCGCCAGTTTTCCCGCAAGCAGCAACCGGCAGGCGGCCATGCCGGCGAGAAAGGGCGCAAGCCAGGGCAGGAGCGGGACATAGTCATTGGAACGCGGGATCTGTAGCGAAAGACCGACCCACCAGAGGGCGGGGTGATCGAAAACCGGTGCGCGCAGATAAAGCGGCGCGGCGGTGACGGCGACGGCGGCGACAAGGATGGCGGCGACCGGCAGGCGCAGGAAGATAAGTCCGATCACACTTGCCGCCGCGATCGCATGCAAGATGCCGAAGAAGATGAACGTATCGGGAAAGGCGAACCAGGTGCCAGCGGTGATGACGAGGGCCGCTGCGAGGATACGGACAAGCCGGATCATGAACGGCTTCGGCCGCAGGCCGCGGGCGTGCGCCAGCACGAGGCTGAAACCGGCGAGAAAGAGGAAACTGCTGGCGATCATCCGCGCGAAGAAGCGCCATCCGCCGGTGGTCGCCGTCGAAGGATCGATATAGCCGAAGTAACCGAGATCCCAGGTGAAATGATAGACGGCCATCGCGACGAGGGCGAAGCCGCGCAACCAGTCGATCAGCGGGATGCGCGGCGGCCGGCGCGCCGGAGCGCTGGCGTCGTCGGGGCAGCCGTCTATCACCGTCGGGGTCATGGTTCGGGGTCGCCGCATGGTCTGGTTCCGCAAGAATATGTCACGCCGGGCTTGCGCCGGGCGGGTGAGTGAAAGGCGGCGTCACTCCATCCCGTGCAGGATGGCGAGCCGCGCTTCGGAATAGAACTGCCGCCGGATGAGGACGACGATGATCGCCACGCTGGTCGCCATGAAGAGATAGGGACTGACGAACCAGCCGAGATAACCGATGGACAGGAAGATCGCCCGCAGCCCCTTGTTGAAATGCTTGGCGGCAAGGACATTCATGTGGATGACCTTGTCGGCGGCAAGCTCCGCTGCGGCTGGGTCCTTTTCGATCTCGCTGTTCATGGGAATGGCGCCGAGCAGGATCGTGCAATAGTTGAACAGCCGATAGGACCAGCCGAACTTGAAAAAGGCATAGCCGAAGATGCAGGCAAGGCCGCCGACCTTCAGTTCGAAGCTCGCGCGGCTTGCCTGGAACAACTGAGGCAGGTGATCGAAGAGCGCGAAGACCTGATCCGTCGCCCCGAGCAGCGCAAAACAGCTTCCGAGCGCGAACATCGAGGTGGAGGCGAAGAAGGCCGTCCCGTTTTGCAGTCCGGACATGATTTGCGTATCGATCATCCGCAGGTCGCGATGCATGGCGGTGCGGATCCATATCGCGCGCTGCGCGGTCATTGCCCGCGACAGGCTGACCCGGTCGAACAGCCGGGCCCGGTCGGTGAGCCAGGAATAGCCGATCCACAGGAAGGCGAAGACGGCAAGGGCGATGAAATCGGCATTGATCATGAAAGGTTTGTGCCATGGATTCGGCGATTTGCAAGCCGTCAGTGAGGATCCGGGCCGGAGACTTCGGTTGCGGCCGGAAGCCTGCGCACCCTCGTTCAGACTTGCGGCGAAAGCGGGGCGGAAAGCCGGCCCGCCGTGGAAACGGTTTTCGCCGCAAACCGCCATTGAACGGGGGCCGCCATGTGCTGGGCGCAACCCTCCTATGCAGACCTTGCCACGTTTTCGCCATCTTTGAAGGTTGAGGTTTTACCCAGTGTTCATTATTAAGGCGCCCATGCAGACGCCGCGTGCTCTGCAAGGAATTCGTCAAATAGGGAAATCATGGAAAGCACCGTTCAGAAGTCCTGCTGGGGCGTCGCCGTCCGAGCAGTCATAGGTTTCACGACTGTCTTGCTTCTCGCCTATCTCTTTGGCGGCGTCTGAGTCGGCTTAAAGACTCAACTCTTTTTCGAACGGCGCGCCCCTCCGGGCGCGCCGTTTCGATTCCGGTGTCATACGATGGCATCGATGATGTCGCGGTTGTAAAACCCGATGTCGGCAGATCGCCTTAGACTGCCGCTATGATAACGTAGCCTCAGCAGGCGAGCGCAGCCTTTCATGGCAGGGAGAAGTCCGGGCATGTTTCTTTCGGTATTTGATGTTTTCAAGATCGGCATCGGTCCGTCGAGTTCGCATACGATGGGGCCGATGTCGGCCGCCAACCGGTTTCTCGAACTGATCCTGTCGCCGGACTGGCCGCGGCCGGCCGGGGCGCAGGTCGCCGCCATCCGCATGAGCCTGCATGGTTCTCTCGCCTATACCGGCGTCGGTCACGCGTCCGATCGCGCGGTTATCCTCGGCCTGATGGGCGAGCGGCCGGACACCGTCGATCCGGATCGCATGGAGGATATCGTCGCGGCGGTGGAACGCAGCGGGCGCGTCACGCCGCCGGGGCATCCGGGCTATGCGTTTCAGCCGAAGACCGATCTCGTCTTCGACAAGAAGAATCCCTTGCCCGGCCATGCCAACGGCATGACCTTCTCCGCCTATGATCGCGACGACAGGCTGCTTCTGAAGCGCATCTACTATTCCGTGGGCGGCGGCTTCGTGGTGACGGATACCGAACTGGAGACGATGCGCTCCGGAAAGGCGGTTGCGCCGGGCCAGAAGGTGCCCTTTCCCTTCGCCAGTGCCAAGCAGATGCTGGAAATGTCGCAACGCTCGGGCCTCACCATTGCGCAGATGAAGCGCGCGAACGAGGAAGCCACGATGTCGCGCGAGGACCTGGACGCCGGGCTCGACCGGATCTGGGGTGCGATGAAGGACTGTATCGATCGCGGACTGCGCAACGAAGGCATCATGCCGGGCGGCCTGAAAGTCCGCCGGCGCGCCCGCTCGATCCATGACAAATTGCAGGAGGAATGGCGCTCCAACAAGGCGAACCCGCTGATGGCCAACGACTGGCTGTCGGTCTACGCCATGGCCGTCAATGAGGAGAACGCCGCCGGCGGACGCGTCGTCACCTCGCCGACCAACGGCGCGGCCGGCGTCGTGCCGGCGACCGTGCGCTATTATATGCATTTTCATGACGACGCCGATGACGCGGGCATCCGCGATTATCTTCTGACGGCGGCGGCGATCGGCGGCATCATCAAGCATAATGCGTCGATCTCCGGCGCGGAAGTCGGATGTCAGGGGGAGGTGGGCTCCGCTTCCGCCATGGCGGCGGCCGGACTTGCGGCCGTCATGGGCGGCACGCCGGAACAGGTGGAGAATGCCGCCGAAATCGCGCTCGAGCATCACCTCGGCATGACCTGCGATCCGATCGCCGGTCTCGTGCAGGTGCCCTGTATCGAGCGCAATGCGCTCGGCGCGGTCAAGGCCGTCACGGCGGCGTCCCTGGCGCTCAAGGGGGACGGCCAGCATTTCGTGCCGCTCGACGCCTGTATCGAGACGATGCGCCAGACCGGCGCCGACATGAACGAGAAGTACAAGGAAACCTCGACCGGCGGCCTCGCCGTCAATGTGGTGGAGTGCTGAGGCGCCGGCTAGAGCATTTCCAGCAAAAGCGTGAAACGGTTTTGTGTCCGGAAATGCGGCTGGAACAAAGAGATAGAGCGATTCTACCGCTTCTGTGAAAGCCGGAACCGCTCTATCCCCAGCCTGTGGGTGCGACACGGCGGCCCCTTGACCCGGCCGCCGCAACGGCGTTCAAAAGGGCATGACCCTTCATCTTCTCAAACTCTGCGTCGGAGCCGACACCATCGACGATCTGCGTGAATGGGTGTCGGAGCGCGCGCTTATCGCCATTGCGGCAGGACAAGAGCCGCATTCGACCCATATCACGCGGATGATCCCGAAACGGGATGGTGAACTGCTGGATGGCGGATCGCTTTACTGGGTCATCAAGGGGCAGGTGCAGGCCAGGCAACGGCTGCTGGACATCAAGCCCTTCACCGATTCCAACGGCATTTCACGCTGCGAACTGGTTCTGGGACCGGAGGTCATCGAGACGGTGCTACAGCCGCGTCGGGCATTCCAGGGATGGCGCTATCTCCAGCAGGACGATGCCCCGCGCGATCTTGCCGGACTTGGCGACGGGGCAACCGATCTGCCGCTGGAACTGCGGCGCGAACTGGCCGAACTCGGCCTGCTCTGATCGTCCCGGCTCCTACCGCAGGCGAAGACGGACGGGATAGCGCCGGCCGGATACGCCGATATGGAGATGAAGGCCGGCCACGGGCTGGCCGGAGCGCCAGGCGCGCGCGCCATGGGCAAGCAGCGCGCCCACCAGGTCCTTCGTCCGATTGCGCGAGCGGCCAAGCCCGATATCGGCGATCCGCATCGCTGCCTCGTGCAGGGGATGCAACGTGCCCCTCAGCGACCTGCGCCTTTCGTCGTGCGGTGTTGCCGGGATATCGAACCGGTTTTCGTTCATCGCCATGATCTGCCTCGTACGCAATACCTATCGAGGATGGTGGAGCCTGCCTGCGCCGGCTTCACCCGCCTTGCATTCCCGATCTCCGGTACGCGATACCGGTCCGGCGATCGAGGGGAACGCAAGGCAGAATTATCGGGACGCGGCGAGCCAAGCTTGCGGCCGCCGCATCGATCTCACTGCATGCTGGCCCAGCAGGCGAAACCCTTTCGTTTCAGCGCCTTGCAGGCCGTGGATGCGCTATCCTGACTGGCGAAGCCGCCAAACCGGGCGCGATAGAGCTGGCCGCCGCCGCTCGACACCGCAACGGTGAAGGGCTTCGTGCCCGAGAGGGCCTTGCCGCCCTGGCTGTGGGCCTTCGCCAGAAGTTCTTCCGCCATGCCGCGATCGGGCGTGGCGCCGATCTGGATGACCCAGCCGGAGGGGAGTGCGTCGGATGATGCCGCCGTGGTGGAGGATGTGGTCAGCGCATCGACTTCGGCGGCCACGTCCTCGACCGGTGCGGGTTGCGGCACGGCGACGGCCTGCTGTTGCTTCAGCGTGGCGGCGAGCGCCCGCTTGCCGACGACATCGGCGGAATTCATGGGGGCGGCATAGGCGGTCTCGAAACCGCTGGTCTCATAGCGGACGGCCGGGACCGGGCCGTTCTCCGGCAATTCCGCCATGCGGCTTGCGACGGCATTTTCTGCCGCCTGGGCGGTGAGCGTCGGCGCGTTGCGGGTTTCGGCAATGAAATTGCCGCCGCCACGGCGCGAGGCCTTCGGAAGGTAGGCGGCGATGAGCTTGCGCATCTGCTGGTCGCGGGACGCGCCGGAACGGCCGCCCATGACGACACCGACGACGCTGCGGCCGTTGACGACAGCGGAGGTGACGAGATTATAGCCGGAAGCGCGCGTATAACCGGTCTTGATGCCGTCGACGCCGGTCACATTGCCGAGCAAACGGTTGTGATTGCCGATCACGCTCTTGCCGAAGCGAAAGCTGCGCGTGGAAAAATAGCTGTAATATTGCGGGAAATGCTGGCGCAGCGCCATGCCGAGTCGCGCCTGATCGCGAGCGGTCGTCACCTGTGCGGTGTTCGGCAGGCCATGGGCGTTACGGTAGACGGTGCGCGTCATGCCGAGTGCGCGCGCCTTCTGGGTCATGATCCGTCCGAAGCGCTCTTCGGAACCGCCGAGAAATTCACCGAGCGCGGTCGCCACGTCGTTGGCCGAACGGGTGACGAGGGCGAGGATCGCCTGCTCGACGGTCAGTGAATTGCCAGCGCCGACGCCGAGCTTCGAAGGCGGTTCCGCGGCGGCGTTCCTGGAAACCGGAACGCGCGTGTTGAGGCGGATTTTGCCGGCCTCCAGAGCCTCGAAGGTTAAATAGAGCGTCATCATCTTCGTCAGGGAGGCCGGATAGCGCAGCGCATCCGCATCTTCGCTGTAGAGAACCTTGCCCGATCGCGCATCGACAACAATTCCGGCATATTTCGGATTTGCCTCGGCTGGCGCCGCGTGCACGACGGTGACGATCGCGCCCGCCAGTATCAGGCTTTTCGCAGCGGCTGCAAAAGCGCGGCAGGGGCGGGGGAGAAAGGCGGAGAACACGGATCGGGACACAGGGGTACTCTTCAGTCTCGGATTGCGAATTACGGGGCGGACGGTGCCTCTCCCGGAGATGACCGTGCCCTTGAGGCTATCGGCATAGCGTTACCAATCGGTTTATGATGAATCATCGGTTTCAGGAATCTCACGTATTTTATCGACTGCCTCCGACGGTGAGCGCGTCGGCCAGATAGGCGCGCACGCCCTTCTCCATGCTGCGCCACTGCGGCAAAAGTCTGCTCGAAAAGCGGTAGAGTACGGAAAGATCCCTGCCGAGATGGATGTCGCGCTGGCAATCCGCGCTCGTCGTCCGGCTTTCTTCCGCCGGGATCATGCAGCGCACCACATAATCGGAACCATCCGTCAGGCGGCCGGTGAAGAAGATTTCGTCACCATAGCCCGATTGCGGCTTGAGGCGATGGAGGGAGAGGCCGGCCGGGCCGCTTTCCGCTGTGCCGGCGAAGATGTGGCGATAGATCGGCGCAAGCCGGCCGGACATGTCTTTCGACATGGTGCTTTGTGAAATATTGAGAAAGATCAGCCCCTCGGGGCGTGACCCGTTGTTGAAGCGGTCGCGCCCGGCATGGGAGTAACCCTGCATTTCAGGCCAGGCGAGGTAGAGGTCGATCCGCTCGGCGCGCCCGTCCTGTCGCTGCTCGGCAAAGCGGATGACGTTTTCCGGGAGGCGCAGATGGTCCTGTCCGACGTGAAGATCGACCGGTCTTGTGCTTTCGCTATGGCCGGCAAGGGCTATCCGTTGCCCGAGTGTCCGGCCGGCAAGGCTGACAGCGACCGAAAGACCGGCCAGGATCGCGATCCCCAATGTCAGCCGGGTGAGAAACCGGGTGGAGAGCAGGGGGGCGTCATCCTTGCTGCCGATGGATGTGCCTGGCGATGCCGTCGTCATTATCCTCTCCGCCTTGCCGGCGCGTCGCCGCTCAGGAGTGTGGCGGGGCGTTCTGCCGGTGCGTCATGCGCAAGCGTCGGGGAATGTGGTTAATTTCCCGTAAAGGCCGGGGAGGGGCAAAAGAAAAGCGGCCGGCTCCGGGACAGGAGAGCCGGCCGCGGGGCCGTGGTCTGGGACAGGGATAGGGGACTGACCGGGCCCGTTTCGCGCCCCGGACGACGACGGCCGGGGCGAAATTCATGCGGGATCCTATCTGACGCTGCCGACGAGATCGGCGCGGCCGTCCTGAAGCTTGACCCATTTTCCGGCATGCCTGGAGGATTGACGCTTCAGGTAGCGATATTCCGTTTCCGACCAGAGCATGACCTTGTTGCGCATGTTGTCGAGAATGAAGTCGCCGCGATCGGTGCGGACCGTCAGGACCGCATGGCCTTCGCCGTTCGGCTGCAATACGACGGTGATCAGGAGATTCGACGCCGAAATGCCGGCGTCCATCAGCAATTTGCGCTTCAGCAGGACATAGTCCTCGCAGTCGCCGGCGGTGGTCGGATAAACCCAGTGTTCCTCGACGCCGTAGAGTTCCATGTCGGTCATCGGCTCGATGGCGGCATTGATGTCGTAGTTCACGCGCAGGATCGTTTTCCAGTTGTCCTGCGTCAGAACCAGAGGACCGGCGTCCTTGGCGATCGCCCGGCACTCGCCGGCAGCGCGCTTGCAGAATTCGTAATGGCCGATGGGCTGGTTCGTCGTACCCGCGACCGGAATGTTGGCCGGAAGCGCGACGGCCGCCTGTGCCATCGCGAGGGAAAAGAGAAAACCGAGCGTCCCTGTCCTGAAGTTTCTTTTTGTCATTGCCTTGTCCCCGTTTGATGGGTCGACAATGACACGGATGTTTTGCTTCTCCGCCAAGTTGCGAAGTATATTTTTCGAAAAATAAGACTAAATAAAGAATAGAATTAGAGATATATTTGAATCTATATTTAGGAAAATTTGATTAGAATTTTAGTGAAATCGCATCGGCGGGTCGCTGGAGGGAATCCTGCAACCTATTGAAAAGACGGTGTATCTTTGGAAGCGCGCATCGTCAGCCTTTCGCCGCAGATCGTATCGACGGCATGACGGCTCGCGCCCGTTCCGCAAGTCCAACGGGAAGGAGAGCGGATCGAACGCTCCCGTTGCTCGCGGGAGGCCGGACGCTGGAAAAAATCTTTCGATTTTTTATTCGGAAAACCACGCATGCCAGAGATAAAAAAAGGGCCTCGCAGGCCCTTGTCTCGTGGTTGGTTTGCGGCTTTTTCCCTCAGAGGAACGCCGTCAGCGCTTCCTTTGGCTGGATGGAAGAGAATTCGATGGCGATTCCCTCCTGGAAATGCCGGACGACGCGCCCTTGCATATGGCCAAGACGCACCGGCGTCTGAAGGGCAGGGCGCAGATCGGTGTCGATGGCCGCTCCCGAAAGCGAGAGGTCGATGATCCTGCAATGGACCCGGCTGCCGTCGTCCAGCGTGAGTTCGGTGAGGGTGTTGCGGGGCGTAAGCCGCCCGTGACGCCGATCTTCGGGAAGGCCGAGTTCATGGCGGTTGGCGATCCACGTCAGTTGCGCTGCGAGTTTCTCGCGTTTGCGTTCCGTCGCGGTCAGCTGCAACTCGAAGCCGTCGGCCTGAAATCCCGTGACGGTTCCCTCAAGGCGGCCGATATGGTCCATGTAAGCGATAACACGATCGCCGAGGCGCGGACGGGCCGGGCAGGTGAAGGTGGCTTCACCCGGCGACATGTCGATGATGGTGCAGTTGTATTCCTCATGGCTCGGCAGCATCAGGCGACCGGGCAGGTTGACCGTGACGTGCTGGAAACTGCGTTGCTCCGGCTGCGGCCTTGCCGAGGAGAAGGATGTCTGCTGAGGTGAATACATGAGTGCGAGCGCCCGCCTATACTATCGGCTACAGCCTTAAGCTTACCGGGTTAATAGAAGGTTTGCCTTACCCGCGGGCGGATGACTTTCTGGCGCCTTGTGCAGCTTTTGGATGTGTCGGGTTGTATTCCGGCCTATCGTTTGCCGCCATCGAAGATTCGCAGGTGCAGGACGCGCTGCATGGTTCCGCCGGCTTCGGCCGGCCGGGCGATGGTGAGGGACGCGGGTGCGTGGATCGCGTTGTCGTCGGCCACAGGATGGTCACGAACGACTGCCAGGCTCCCGAGCATCATATGCCGGAACGCCGCAAGCGGCATGCGCTGGTTGGCAAAGGGGGCGAAGGCGCCGAGGATCCGATCCACTGTGCGTTCACGCGAGGCGAGGGGGAGAAGGACCATTTCCACAACGGTTGTATCCCGGTCTGCGCCTTCGGCATGAGCGGTCAGGACGACGGGCATCTGATCCTTCAACACCCGGTCGGCGGCGCGCAGGACGCGCTCGCGCCCGGCCATTGTGAAGAGTTCCGCGAAAGCGCAGCCTTTCAGTTCCCGGCCGAACTGTGCGCAGAAGCGCGTGCCGGCAAGGCGGATACGCGGACCCCGCCGGTCGCTTTCCAGAATGAAGACGTCCGGCAGGATGGTCGCAAGGTGCGCCGGCTCTATTTCGCTGCGCAACGGCGCCGGTCGCCTGCCGCGTCGTTCCGTCCAGTAGCTATGAAGGGTAATCGCTGCTGTGGTCTGCATATTCCGAATTCCAATGGCCAATCGTCCCGTTCCGGTACGAAATGGCGCCGGAAGGGATCGTCGAACCGGAACTTGCGAGTTTCGTGCCACCTCGCCGTTAAGGTTAATGACCGCATTGCGTTGCCTTGTCGCGCATCTTGGGAAAACGTCCGGCCTTCTCCATCGGCAAATGTGTCTGCGGCCCGTTTGATTCATCATCGGGATCCGGAGCCCCGGCGGCCGGTATCGACTGCAAGACCGTTTCCGGTCTGTATTGGAAAATGACGCATGATTGAGGAAGCGGTGGGCCGACGATGAATGACACGGAACAAAACGAGGGCGGTGCGGAAATGCGTCTTTCCCGGCGGGAGCCCGCATTCAACCTGCCGGGAAGCCTGGTGGCGGCGCTGGCCCTGCTGACGGCGATCCATATCCTGCGCAGCTACCTTCTTTCGCCCTCCACCGATGAGTTCGTCATCCTGACGTTCGCCTTCATTCCTGCCCGCTACGCCATGCCGCTGGCCGGCCAGGACCTTGGCTGGCTGTGGAGCCCGGTCACCTATTCATTGTTGCACGGCAGCTGGGAACATCTGGTCTTCAACGCCTTCTGGATGGTCGCCTTCGGCGCGCCCGTCGCCCGCCGCATCGGCCCGGCGCGTTTTGTTCTTTTCTGGTGCCTTTCGGCGGCGGCGGCCGTGGCCCTGCATTCGGCGATGCATTGGGGCGAGATGATCGTGGTCGTCGGCGCTTCCGGCGTTGTCTCGGCGCTGATGGGTGCTGCGGCGCGCTTCGTCTTCTCGCCGAGCGGGCGGATCAGCCGCCAGTTTTCCCACCTCAATCGCCGGCTGACGATCCGCCAGTCCCTGTCGAACCGATCCGTCCTCGTTTTCTCCGGTATCTGGTTCCTGACCAATTTCCTGATCGGCTTCGGCCAGCTTTTCGGTGCGGCCTCCGGCGCGGCGATCGCCTGGGAAGCGCATATCGGCGGTTTCCTGTTCGGTTTCATATTCTTCCCGCTTTTCGATGCGGTGGGCCGGGCCACGCACGGGATTAACGATAGTCCGTGAGCGGTCTTGCATTCGCCTTTTTCGTGACGCACCATGATCGTGTTCCGGTCGCGCATGCGGCCGGTTCGGCGGTTTCTCTCTGGAGGAGGGAGCCGTCGAGGCTGGCAGGGCGAGCCTGTACGGCGGCCCCGCCTCTCTGGTCATGATGTACACGGGAGGTAAGCATGCATGTGAAGACGATCCTGGACGAGAAGGGCCGTAACGTCGTTACCGGCGGTCCGCAACTGACGGTTCGGCAGGCCGCCGTCTATCTTCATGAAAACCATATCGGCGCCATCGTCATTGTCGACCGCAACGACCGGATCGCCGGAATCCTTACCGAGCGCGATATCGTGGCGGCCATCGCCCGGGTCGGAGGCGAATGCCTGGATAAGCCGATATCCTCCATCATGTGGGGGAACGTCCACCGGTGCGACGAAACCCAGACCGTCGAGGAGATCATGGAAATGATGAGCAATTTCCGCGCTCGTCATATCCCGGTCGAAAAGGACGGCCGTCTCGTCGGCATCATCTCCATCGGCGACGTGGTGAAATCCCATATCCGCGTCATCGAACGGGAAGCGGACGCCATCAAGGCCTATATCGCCAGCTGATTTTTGCCGGGCGGAGGGATTGTTCCGCTTCGCCCGCCAACCCATACCCCCGAGAAATTCCGGTCACAGCTCTTCCCATCGCCTATCGGGCGTGTATCACGTCCAGTATCCGTGTGATCTCGAAAATCCGCGCCTTGGCTTCCAGATAGCCCCGCTCGATCGCCTCGCCGGCGCGGTGGAATTCCGACAGACCGATATCCGACAATTTCGGGTGCAGCGCCATGTCCGGCGGATCGCCGGCAAGCCGCGCCCGGGTCACGCGGTCCTGAATGATGTTGAAGGACTGCACCATGACGGCGGCAAGGCCCAGCCGGGCGGCGCCGCTCTCCTGCCGGGGCTCTTCCGGCCCCTGCGTTCCGGCGTTGTGCTTGATCACCGCCGATCGGCCGTAGAGGTCGTAGTTGAGATTGACGGCCACCACCAGCTGCTCCTCGTAGGAGCGGCAGACGGAAACCGGGACTGGATTGACCAGTGCGCCGTCGACCAGCGTGCGGCCATTGCATTTGACCGGTTCGAAGATACCCGGCAACGCATAGGAGGCGCGGATGGCGGTGATCAGCGATCCGCTGTTGATCCAGACCTCGTGACCGCTGTTGACCTCGGTCGCAACGGCCACGAAGGGCCGTCCGAGATCCTCGATCAGATGGGTTTCCAGATGCTCCTGCATGCGCCGCGTCAGCCGCATGCCGCCAAAAAGCCCGGAACCGCGGATCGTGAAATCGAGAAGGCTTGCGATACGCCGCATGGTGAGCGAGCGGGCAAAGGCTTCCAGTTCATCGAGTTTGCCGGCCAGATAACAGCCGCCGACCAGCGCGCCGATGGAGGTCCCGGCAATCATGCTGACGTCTATCCCCTCCTCGTCGAGCGCACGCAGGACGCCGATGTGCGCCCAGCCGCGCGCGGCACCGCCGCCCAATGCGAGGGCTATCTTCGGCTTGACGGGCGGGGCTGCAATTGGCTCGGGGGGCATGTCGTTCAAGGTCGGGTCGCCAAAGTCGGAGGCGCTGGCTTCCAGATTGCGATTAAGACTCCAGTTCAACATGCCACGTCTCCCTCCTGAAGAGAAATTCGCAGCCGCGCAATCGGTTCCTCCCAATAGGCCGCGATGGCTTCACGTTCGAAGACAAGGATAGCGCAATCCGTGACTGCGGGGACGAGATTTTGCGTCTGGTTGCCCGTCGAAAGCGGCGGCGGACTGAGAAGCGGGAAATCCGTGCACGCCTGTCTGGTCCCACATAGGCGGAGACTCGAAGCCGGTCGTGACGCATTCCAGCGAAAGGGTTCCATTATTTCACCCACATGACGGGGCAGGTGCCGTCATCCTGCTGTCATTAGGCGCTCAACCCGTTGCAAATTGGTGAATCCGTGCCGGAATCGGACAGTGCCAACCGTCCGGTGCGAGCACAGCCTATGAGTTGCTATAGACCGTATCAGGATCGAACTGCGGTTCGCCGCCGGTCATCGCAAGGGTCGCGCCTCCGGGGGCGGCCGAGACGGTGCGGTAGAAGCAGGAGCGGCGGCCGGTGTGGCAGGTGGCGTCGTGGCCGGCGACCGAGACCTTCAGCCAGACGGCGTCCTGATCGCAATCCGTGCGCAGTTCCACCACGGTCTGGAGATTGCCCGAGCTTTCGCCCTTCTTCCACAGCGCATTTCTCGAGCGGCTCCAGTAATGAGCGATGCCGGTCTGAAGCGTGAGCGCCAGGGCTTCGGCGTTCATATGCGCGACCATCAGCAATTCGCCGTCGCGCGCGTCGGTAACCACGGCGGTGACGAGGCCGTTTCCGTCGAAACGGGGCGTGAAGACCGCGCCGGTTTCAAGCGCGGCCTTGTCCCGGGAGGGAGGAGGGAAGGTCATCGGCATCTTGTCCGGTCCGTCCGGTTGGGGAGCCGTCAGCTCCGCAGCATCGTCATGAAGCGCGCCTGTTCGGCGGGCTCGGTCTTGAAGGCGCCGGTGAAGGTGGTGGTCAGCGTCGTCGAGCCCTGTTTCTGGATGCCGCGCATCGCCATGCACATATGCTCGGCCTCGATCATCACCGCCACGCCGCGGGGATCGAGCGTCTCGTCGATCGCCGTGGCGATCTGCGCGGTCATGGTTTCCTGCGTCTGAAGACGCCGGCCGAAAATCTCGACCACGCGCGCGATCTTCGACAGGCCGAGAACGCGCCCCTTCGGCAGATAGGCGACATGCGCCCTGCCGATGATCGGGACCATGTGGTGCTCGCAATGGGAGAAGAAGGAAATATCCTTGACCAGCACCATGTCGTCATAGCCGGCCACCTCCTCGAAGGTGCGGCCGAGAACATCCTCGGCGGCCAGGTCATAGCCGGAAAACAGCTCGCGATAGGCCTTGGCGACGCGCGACGGCGTATCGAGCAGCCCTTCGCGCGTCGGGTCGTCGCCGGCCCAGCGCAACAGCACGCGGACGGCGTCCTCGGCTTCCTTCTGCGTCGGGCGTGCGGAGTCATCCTCGACACGCGGGAAATTCTTGACGATGGCGTCCATGACGGAACTGACCTCTCTACAGGTTATCTGACGTGTATCTCGGACTCGCCACTGGCCATTCGCCTAACCTGCAGGCATGGGTTCCGTTGGCGGGCTCCGGGGCTTTCGGGTCGCGGCTTGTCACTGCCATCGACCGTCCGGCACGGTTTCCCAAACAACAGGTGAGTGTCTCACGCTTGCAAAACGCTCACCCCAACACGAGTTATCATATAATATCGGTCGGGCGTTGCGAAAGGGGCCGATGGCGACACGCCGTGCTTTTTTCTCGACGACCCTGGAATAATTGACGCGGATCATTGAAGTTTCAGCAAAAATCGCGGATCACCGAACCATGATGGACGATATCTACAACAGCCGTATCCTTGAATTCGCCGGCAATATCCCGCGCATCGGCACGCTTGCCGACGCCGATGCGGAGGCCGGCGCCCATTCGAAGCTGTGCGGATCGCGTGTCCGGGTATGGTTGAAGCTCGACGGCGATCGCGTCAGCGATTTCGCCCATGAGGTGAGGGCCTGCGCGCTCGGCCAGGCGTCCTCCTCGATCATGGCGCGCCATGCGGTGGGCGCGACGGTGGCCGAGATCCGCAAGGCGCGCGAGGACATGCTCGCCATGCTGAAGGCCGGCGGCGAGGGACCGGAAGGCCGTTTCGAGGACATGCGCTTCCTCAAGCCCGTCAAGGACTACAAGGCCCGCCACGCCTCCACCATGCTGACGTTCGACGCGGTGGTCGACGCCATCGGCCAGATCGAGGCGAAACGGCTGGAAACGGCCGGGTGAGGGCGGGACGCGCCGATGTGTGACGCTCCCGGTTGCGGCCATCCGTCCCAACACCGCCCCGAACGCCCGCGCCATTCCGGCCGCAACTGGCGGGGCGCGTTCCGCCGGACGCCGGGACGCCTGTTCGGCATGGGGCTGATCCGGCTCTATCAGCTGACGCTTTCCGGTTTCATCGGCAATGCCTGCCGGCACCTGCCGACCTGTTCCGAATACGGCTACGAGGCGGTTGCGCGCCACGGCCTCTGGCAGGGCGGCTTCCTGACGCTCTTCCGCGTCGCCCGCTGCGGCCCGGGCGGCACGCACGGTTTCGATCCCGTGCCAGAAGTGCGAGAAAGCCGCTGGCGCTGGTGGGCGCCCTGGCGCCTGTGGCGCGTCTCGAAGGGCGAGCGCGGCTGACGGTCCCGTTCTGAAGACGGCGGTTAGCTCCCGCCCCTTCCAATCCATCCGATTTCCCCTTATACCGCCTGCGCAACATGCCGGCTTTCCCGGCGCATTCCTTCGCATACCACCCGCATTCGTTGGCGGGACTGGATAGGAGACTTTATGATGTCCGCACCTGTTTCCCTGACTTTTCCCGATGGCTCCGTCCGCGAATATCCCGCGGGCTCGACGGGCCGCGACGTGGCCGAGGCGATTTCCAAGTCGCTGGCCAAGAAGGCGATCGCCATCGCGCTCGATGGCGAGCTGCGCGATCTCTCCGACACCGTTGCAAACGGGCGGATCGAGATCGTCACCCGCGAGGACGACCGGGCGCTGGAACTGATCCGCCACGACGCCGCCCATGTGATGGCCGAGGCCGTGCAGGAACTGTGGCCCGGCACGCAGGTGACCATCGGGCCGGTCATCGACAACGGCTTCTATTACGATTTCGCCAAGGACGAGCCCTTCACGCCGGACGATCTGCCGAAGATCGAAAAGCGCATGAAAGAGATCATCCAGCGCAACAAGCCCTTCACCCGGGAGGTGTGGTCGCGCGACAAGGCGAAGCAGGTCTTTGCCGACAAGGGCGAGGCCTACAAGGTCGAGCTGGTCGATGCGATTCCCGAGGGGCAGGATCTCAAGATCTATTATCAGGGCGACTGGTTCGACCTCTGCCGCGGGCCGCATATGGCGGCGACCGGCCAGATCGGCACGGCCTTCAAGCTGATGAAGGTGGCGGGCGCCTATTGGCGCGGCGACAGCAACAACCCGATGCTGACGCGCATCTACGGCACCGCCTGGCGCACGCAGCAGGAACTCGACACCTATCTCAACATTCTCGCCGAGGCCGAAAAGCGCGACCATCGCCGGCTTGGCCGCGAAATGGACCTGTTCCATTTTCAGGAGGAGGGACCGGGCGTCGTCTTCTGGCACGGCAAGGGCTGGCGCATATTCCAGACGCTTGTCGCCTATATGCGCCGGCGGCTCGACGGCACCTATGAAGAGGTGAACGCGCCGCAGGTGCTCGACAAGTCGCTCTGGGAAACGTCCGGCCACTGGGGCTGGTATCGCGACAATATGTTCAAGGTGACGGTCGCCGGCGACGAGACCGACGACGAGCGCGTCTTCGCGCTGAAGCCGATGAACTGCCCGGGCCATGTTCAGATCTTCAAGCATGGCTTGAAGTCCTATCGCGAACTGCCTGTCCGTCTTGCGGAATTCGGCAATGTGCATCGCTACGAGCCTTCCGGCGCGCTGCATGGGTTGATGCGCGTGCGCGGCTTCACCCAGGACGATGCCCATGTCTTCTGCACCGACGAGCAGATGGCGGCCGAATGCCTTCGCATCAACGACCTCATCCTCTCGGTCTACAAGGATTTCGGCTTCGACGAGGTCGTGGTGAAACTCTCCACCCGCCCGGAAAAGCGTGTCGGTTCCGACGATCTCTGGGACCGGGCCGAAAGCGTCATGATGGACGTTCTGAAAGAGATCGAGGCGCAATCCGGCGGGCGCATCAAGACCGGTGTCCTGCCGGGCGAGGGCGCGTTCTACGGGCCGAAGTTCGAATATACGCTCAAGGACGCCATCGGCCGCGAATGGCAGTGCGGCACCACGCAGGTCGACTTCAACCTGCCCGAACGCTTCGGCGCCTTCTATATCGACCAGAATTCGGAGAAGCGGCAGCCGGTGATGATCCACCGCGCCATCTGCGGCTCCATGGAGCGCTTCCTCGGCATCCTGATCGAGAATTTCGCCGGCCACATGCCGCTGTGGATCTCGCCCTTGCAGGTGGTGGTGGCGACCATCACCTCCGAGGCGGACGATTACGCCCGCGAGGTGGCGGACAGGCTGCGCGAGGCGGGGCTGACCGTCGAGACCGATCTTCGCAACGAGAAGATCAACTACAAGGTCCGCGAGCATTCGGTGACCAAGGTGCCGGTCATTCTCGTCTGCGGCCGGCGCGAGGCGGAGGAGGGCTCCGTCAATATCCGCCGCCTCGGCTCGCAGAACCAGACGCCGATGGCGCTCGACGCGGCGATCGAGGCCCTGCGGCTGGAGGCCATGGCCCCCGATCTCAAGCGCAAGGCTGGCCTTGCCTGAGGATGCGGGCCGCCGCGTGACATGACAAAGGCCCGGCCGGATCGCTCCGGCCGGGCCTTTTCAATCGGTGTTCTCAGTGGAAGAGGGTATCCTGCTGTTTCCAGCGATAATGCCCGTTCGCCACATCCATCAACGCCCGCACCTGCGGGTGACGGATCGGCGTGCCGCTGTCGTCGGCCACCAGGTTCTGTTCGGAGACATAGGCGACATAGTCCGTCTCGTCATTCTCGGCGAAGAGATGATAGAACGGCTGATCCCTCGCGGGTCTTATGGCGACCGGAATGGCGTTCCACCATTCCTCCGTATTGGAGAATTCGGGATCGACGTCGAAGATCACGCCACGGAAGGGAAAATCCCGGTGGCGGACCACGTCGCCGATCGCAAATTTTGCGCTTCGCATTTTCATGGCGTACCTACCTTTCGGATGATTATTTGGGGTGGCGCCGTGAAACATCAAGGGGTTGCGGGGTTCGGCCGGGCATGGCCGAGGCTGTGACCGGCTGCTGCGACTGTCCGCAACGGGATCGCCGCCGTCAATCTCCGGGCGCGGGCATGGCCCTTATTTCCTCGCGGGCCTTGTTCGCCAGCGGGTGGGAGGGGTGGCGGGCGATGAACAGTTCGAGTGCGGCACGGGTGCCCTTGGCGCGCAGCCTCTCGTATTCCGCCGCAACCGCCTTTTCCGGATCCGGTGGCGTTTCCATCGAGGTCAGCCTTCCATTTCGGGTTAAGTCGTTTTCAGGCGCAATCCCGGGTGAAACCATCCCGAGCGAGACAATAAAAAAAATCTTTACAACCGTTGCTAATATCATATCAAGTTTGCGCGTTATATGATCTACTGCTTATTATGATAAGGCAGAAAACGGTCCCTTGGGAAGGGCCGTTTTACAGGGAAAACCGGAGATCCTAAATTTTTGAGGGGGATGGGAGATGTCGGGTCTTGTAACATCTACGAGAACGGTGGACGCCACCGGTGATATTTTTGTCGATTCCATGCTTGTCGGAAAAGCGTGGGCAACAAAGACAATAACATACGCTTTTCCGGAACTATCCTCGAACTATAGCTATTCCGGATACAAGGAATACGGCTTTAACTCCATTTCCCAGGCGCAGAAAGCCGCAGCGCTTTTCGGAATGGAGACTTCCGATGGCAACAAGGCCAACGACGGCTTTTCCGTCGAGGGTTTCACTAATCTGAAATTCACCCTCGGCAACGCCAACAACGCCACCATCCGCTTTGCCCAGTCGGACGAGCCGGGAACGGCGGAAGTCGCGGATTTTCCGGGGAACGTGCTGACGCCCGATTCCGCCGACGATGGCGATATCTGGTTCGGAACGGCCTATGCCGGCACCCACAATGATCTTCGCGCCCCGCGCGCCGGCAATTACGCCTGGCATACGCTCCTGCACGAACTGGGGCATGCGCTCGGCCTGAAGCATCCGCAGGAAACGGCGATTTACGGTTCGATGCCGGACGAGACGAACAGTATCGAATTCAGCATCATGAGCTATCGTAGCTTCGTAGGAGACATCTGGTCCGGCTACGATTACGAGATGTTCGGTGCGCCCCAAACGTTCATGATGGCCGACATCGCGGCCCTGCAATATATGTATGGCGCGAATTTCAAGGTCAACAGCGGCAATACCGTCTACCGGTGGACCCCCGACAGCGGCGACACGTTCGTCAACGGCAAACTGGCCATCGAACCAGGTGACAACCGCATTTTCGCGACGATCTGGGACGGCGGCGGAACCGATACCTACGACCTTTCCGCCTATAAGACCGATCTCAGCCTCGACCTGCGACCGGGCGGATATTCCAAGTTCAGCCCGGTGCAACTGGCCTGGCTCGGCGGCGGGCCGTTCGATGGTTATGCCCGGGGCAACATCTTCAATGCGTTGCTCTACAAGGGCGACCAGCGCTCGCTGATTGAAAACGCCAAGGGCGGCGCCGGTAACGACGTCATCCACGGCAACCAGGCCAAGAATGTCCTGTCCGGCAATGGCGGCAGCGACACGCTCTATGGCTATGGCGGAAACGATACGCTCAACGGCGGCGGCGGCCACGATACGCTCGTCGGCGGCGCCGGCCATGACACGCTGAACGGCGGGAACGGTAATGACAAGATCCACGGTTCCACCGGCAACGATGTCCTGAACGGCGGGGCCGGCAAGGACGTGTTGCGGGGCGGCGCCGGAAGCGACAAGCTCTATGGCGGCGCCGGCGCGGACCAGCTTTATGGCGGCGCGGGGGCGGACCGGTTCATCTTCAAGGCCGTTTCCGAATCGACCGTCGGCGCCGGCGGCCGCGACACGATCTTCGACTTCAAGCGCGGTCAGGGTGACAAGATCGATCTGGGCGCGATCGACGCCAATACGAAGATCGGCGGCAATCAGGCGTTCAAGTTCATCGGGAAGGCCGATTTCCATAAGGTGGCTGGTGAATTGCGCTACCACCAGTCGAATGGCGACACCTTCATCAGCGGTGACGTCAACGGTGACGGCAAGGCCGATTTTTCGATCAGGCTCGACCTGCTTCTGGCGATGAAGGCAACCGATTTCATCCTTTGATCGTCAGCCGGCGACGGCCGGCCGATGCGGCGGTCAGATTGCGAACATGCCGGATGCGATGGCGTATCCGGCATGTTCTTTTGCGTAAAGAAAACGACCGCGAAGCGACCGGCGGGTGGGGTCCGATTTCAAGCCTTTGTCCTTCCTTCCAGAGTATCCGTGCTGGAAACGGGATCATGGGAAAGACCCTATCCCCAATTCCGGACGCAGAGCCGGTCCCCACTTTCGCCGTGATAGGACTGTCACCCTGTTCTGCTAATCCCACGATCGGTTCGCTTGCGTTGCAGGGATGGCCGCGACGGAGGGACGATCGCGGAGAATGTTCCTCCCGGTCGGCAAGACCGGCTTGCGCTTGCAAACAGCCGCCAAAGCATGCAAAGCACGGGCGCCTGAAACACTTGAGGAGCCGCTATGTCCGTGCGTATCCGAACGCCTCGCCCGATCGATCACCTGGTGCTGCCGGTAGCGGATCTGGAGTTGGCCCGAAAGCGACTGACGCAATTGGGCTTCACCGTGGCGAAGGATGCCCGCCATCCCTTCGGAACGGAAAACTGCTGCGTTTTCCTCGGGGACGGCAGCTATATCGAACCTCTCGGCATCGCCAATCGGGAAGAATGCGAGGAAGCGGCCCGGCTGGGCAACACTTTCGTGGCGCGTGATCAGGCATTCCGTTTCCGCTGTGGCCTGGAGGGCTTTTCCGCCATCGCCATGGCCAGCGACGACGCCCGGGCCGATGACGCACGCTATGCGGCGGCGGGACTTCGCGGCGGCGATGCGCTCGATTTTTCCCGGGATATGGCATTGCCGGACGGAAGCAGCGCTACGGGTTCCTTCCGCCTCGCCTTCGCGGCCGATGCCCGCGCACCGGATTTCTTCTTCTTCGCCTCGCAACGCGTGGTGCCGCTCCCCGCCGACCGGTCGTCGCTCGACGTGCACGACAACGGGGTTTCAGCGCTTACCGAAGCCGTGCTGTTTGAACAGAACCCCACCGATTTCCAGTATCTGCTACAGGAAGCGACCGATGAGCGCGAGGTGGAGGCGCTGTCGTTCGGCATGTCCGTCGAAACACCGCGCGGACGCATCACCGTGCTGAACGAGGCGGGGTTGCACGGCTTTTACGGCCTGACGCCGCCTGCGACGGACCGCGGCCTCAAGGGTATGGCGCTGGTCTTCCGCGTCGCGGATCTTTCGGAATGTCGCAAGCTCTTCACGCAACGGGGCGTATCCTTTGCGGAGCGGGACGGCCGCCTCCATGTTGCCGCTGCGCCCGGCCAGGGCGTCCTTTTTGTCTTCGGAGAATGACATGAAAACCAACTCCACCGTTATCGTCGGCGAAGGGCGGAAGAAGGTCACCTTCTCGCAGGACGCGCGTCTCTCCCTGATCGCCGGGCCCTGCCAGATGGAAAGCCGTGATCATGCCTATATGATCGCCGGCACGCTGTCCGAGCTTTGCGATCGCCTCGGCATGGGTCTCATCTATAAATCCTCCTTCGACAAGGCGAACCGAACCTCGCTTTCGGGCCGGCGCGGCATCGGCCTGGAAAAGGCCATGGAGATCTTCGCCGACCTCAAGAAGGACTTCGGCTTTCCGGTGCTGACGGATATTCACACCGAAGAGCAATGCGCGATCGTCGCGGAAACGGTCGACATCCTTCAGATTCCGGCGTTCCTCTGCCGCCAGACCGACCTGCTTGTCGCCGCCGCCCGCACCGGCCGGACGATCAACGTCAAGAAGGGACAATTCCTGGCCCCCTGGGACATGAAGAACGTGCTCGCCAAGTTCACCGACAGCGGCAACCCGAATGTGCTGCTGTGCGAGCGGGGGGCGTCCTTCGGCTATAATACGCTTGTTTCCGACATGCGTTCGCTGCCGATCATGGCCGGCCTCGGCGCTCCGGTCGTCTTCGACGCGACCCATTCGGTGCAGCAGCCCGGCGGGCAGGGCGGCTCGACCGGCGGCCAGCGCGAGTTCGTCGAAACGCTGGCGCGTGCGGCCGTCGCCGTCGGCATCGCCGGCCTGTTCGTCGAGACCCACGAGGACCCGGACAACGCCCCGTCCGACGGCCCGAACATGGTACATCTGAAGGACATGCCGCAGCTTCTGGAAAGACTGCTGGCTTTTGATGCGATCGCCAAAGGCTGATGCGCCCCCTGCGCGCCGCGATGGAAACCGGCAACCCCGGAGGCCTGCGCCTGTCGAGCGGCGGCATTGTAATTTCCACCGCATCGGCTAAGAGTGATTTCAATCGATTTATAAACCCCGAACCAGGACGATATCCATGACAGCAATCATCGACATCATCGGCCGCGAGATCCTCGACAGCCGCGGCAATCCCACGGTGGAAGTGGACGTACACCTGGAGGACGGCAGCTTCGGCCGTGCGGCGGTGCCGTCCGGCGCCTCGACCGGCGCGCATGAGGCCGTGGAGCTTCGCGACGGCGGCACGCGCTATCTTGGCAAGGGCGTGGAAAGCGCCGTCACCGCCGTCAACGGCGAGATCTTCGAGGCGATCGGCGGTCTCGATGCGGAAGACCAGATCCAGATCGACCAGGCGATGATCGAACTCGACGGCACGCCGAACAAGGCGCGCCTCGGCGCTAACGCCATCCTCGGTGTATCGCTCGCCGTCGCCAAGGCCGCCGCCGAAGCCGCCAACCTGCCGCTCTACCGCTATGTCGGCGGCCCGAATGCCCGCGTCCTGCCGGTTCCGATGATGAACATCATCAATGGCGGCGCCCACGCCGACAACCCGATCGACTTCCAGGAATTCATGATCGTGCCGGTGGGCGCCGAAACGGTTCGTGACGCTGTGCGCATGGGCTCCGAAGTCTTCCATACGCTGAAGAAGCAGCTTGCCGCTGACGGCCATAATACCAATGTCGGCGACGAGGGCGGTTTCGCGCCTGGTCTTGCATCTGCCCCCGCGGCACTCGATTTCATCATGCAGTCCATCGAAAAGGCCGGCTACCGGCCGGGCGACGACATGCATATCGCGCTCGACTGCGCTTCGACCGAATTCTTCAAGGACGGCAATTACGTTCTGGAAGGCGAGGGACGGACGCTGGAGCCCGGCGCGATGGCCGAGTATCTTGCCGAACTGGCTGCGAAATACCCGATCTTCTCCATCGAGGACGGCATGGCGGAAGATGACTGGGACGGCTGGAAGCTGTTGACGGACAAGGTCGGCAAGTCGGTGCAACTCGTTGGCGACGATCTGTTCGTCACCAATTCGGCGCGCCTGCGCGACGGCATCAAGATGGGTGTCGCCAACTCGATCCTCGTCAAGGTGAACCAGATCGGCTCGCTCTCCGAGACGCTCGACGCAGTGGAAACGGCCCATAAGGCGGCCTATACGGCGGTCATGTCGCATCGCTCCGGCGAGACCGAGGACTCGACGATCGCCGATCTCGCGGTCGCCACCAATTGCGGACAGATCAAGACGGGGTCGCTCGCCCGCTCCGACCGCACCGCCAAATACAACCAGCTCATCCGTATCGAGGAACAGCTCGGCGCGCAGGCGAAATATGCCGGCCGCGGCATTCTTCGCGGCTGATCGGACACCATCCGTCCGGGACATGAGGAGACCCGCATCGGTGGATGCGGGTTTTTTCTTGCCTGCCGTTTCATGGTCAATGGTCGGTTAACCGCTTCGCGCTAGTCTTTGCCCCGTATTGCGTATCGGGGCACCAGCATGTGGACCAGACATCACAAGAAGCGGAAACTCGGGCGGCTGGTGCTGCCGGCGATTACCGTCGCTTTTCTCTCCTATTTCAGCTACCATTCCATTCATGGCGATTTCGGGCTCAACGCGATGGAGGCTTTCGAGCGCCAGCGCGTGGAGCGTCAGTCGCGGCTCGATGTGCTGGTCCGGCAGCGGCGGATGCTGGAAAAGGAGGTTGCCCTGCTGAGCGACGGTTCGCTGGAGCGCGACATGCTGGACGAGCGCGCGCGCTACGCGCTGAACATGTCGAGGGTCGAGGAAATCATCATATTCCACTGATTTCCGCAATTAGCCGGAATCAGGTTAATCGCCAATTCCCTTTGCATATTAATGCTTTGTGGCGAATACTAGGCATGCAATTATAGCATTGCTGCGGCCGAAAAACTCCCTTATGGTCTGGTCAACGCAACCCCATGGGGAGGAACGAATGGCTCCGCGTAAACCCGCGTCCACGTCCACATCCGGCCGCAAGTCCACGTCCAGGCCCGCGAGAAAAGATTTCAACGGTGGTACATTCGCCGAATTCTCCAAGGAAGAAGACCTGAAGGTCTATCGCGAGATGCTGCTCATCCGGCGTTTCGAGGAAAAGGCCGGCCAGCTCTATGGCATGGGCTTCATCGGCGGCTTCTGTCATCTCTATATCGGCCAGGAGGCAGTCGTCATCGGCATGCAGATGGCGCTGAAGGATGGCGATCAGGTCATCACCGGCTATCGCGACCACGGCCATATGCTGGCCTGCGGCATGAACGCGCGCGGCGTGATGGCGGAGCTTACCGGACGCCGGGGCGGCTACTCCAAGGGCAAGGGCGGCTCCATGCACATGTTCTCCAAGGAGAAGAACTTCTACGGAGGGCACGGCATCGTCGCCGCGCAGGTTTCTCTCGGTACGGGACTTGCCTTCGCCAATCGCTACCGGGGCAACGACAATGTGTCGCTGACCTACTTCGGCGACGGCGCGGCCAACCAGGGCCAGGTCTATGAAAGCTTCAACATGGCGTCGCTGTGGAAGCTGCCGGTGGTCTATATCATCGAGAACAACCGCTATGCGATGGGCACCGCCGTTTCGCGCGCTTCCGCCCAGACGGACTTCTCGCAGCGCGGCGCGTCCCTCGGGATCCCGGGCTATCAGGTCGACGGCATGGATGTGCGCGCCGTCAAGGCCGCAGCCGACGAAGCCGTCGAGCATTGCCGCTCCGGCAAGGGTCCGATCATCCTCGAAATGCTGACCTATCGCTATCGCGGCCATTCGATGTCCGACCCGGCGAAATATCGCACCAAGGACGAAGTGCAGAAGATGCGCTCCGAGCACGATCCGATCGAACAGGTGCGCGCGCGCCTGCTTGAGAACGGCTGGGCCAGCGAGGACGATCTCAAGCAGATCGACAAGGACGTGCGCGACATCGTCGCCGACAGCGCCGACTTCGCCCAGTCCGATCCGGAGCCGGATGTCTCCGAACTCTATACCGACATCCTGCTTTAAGCCGGGGAGGGACCATTCATGCCTGTAGAAATTCTCATGCCCGCCCTGTCTCCGACCATGGAGGAAGGCACGCTCTCGAAATGGCTCAAGGCGGAAGGCGAGGCGGTGAAATCCGGCGATGTGATCGCCGAGATCGAAACCGACAAGGCCACGATGGAGGTCGAGGCGGTGGACGAGGGGGTGATCGGCAAGATCCTGATCCCCGCCGGCTCCGAAGCCGTGAAGGTCAATACGCCGATCGCGCTCCTGCTCCAGGACGGTGAAAGCGCCGACGCGCTTTCCGCGCCGAAAGTCGAGGAAAAGCCCACGCAAGCGGAAACGCCGGCTGCTGAAGCGGCTGCGGCTGCTCCTGCCCCCGTTCCGGCGGCCCCGAAGGTCGAGGCCGCCGCCGACCCGGATATCCCGGCCGGAACCGAAATGGTGTCGACGACGGTGCGCGAGGCGCTGCGCGACGCCATGGCCGAGGAAATGCGCCGCGACGGCGACGTCTTCGTCATGGGCGAGGAGGTCGCCGAATACCAGGGCGCCTACAAGATCACGCAGGGCCTGTTGCAGGAATTCGGCGCGCAGCGTGTCATCGATACGCCGATTACCGAGCACGGCTTTGCCGGCGTCGGCGTCGGCGCCTCGATGGCCGGCCTGAAGCCCATCGTCGAGTTCATGACCTTCAACTTCGCCATGCAGGCGATCGACCAGATCGTCAACTCGGCGGCCAAGACGCTTTACATGTCCGGCGGCCAGATGGGCGCGCCGATCGTCTTCCGGGGTCCGAGCGGGGCGGCGGCGCGGGTCGCAGCGCAGCATTCCCAGTGCTATGCCGCATGGTACAGCCACATTCCGGGCCTCAAGGTCGTCATGCCCTATACGGCGGCGGATGCGAAGGGCCTGCTCAAGGCGGCGATCCGCGACCCCAACCCGGTCATCTTCCTCGAAAACGAAATCCTCTACGGCCAGCATTTCGACGTGCCGAAACTCGACGATTTCGTGCTGCCGATCGGCAAGGCGCGTATTCACCGCAAGGGCAAGGATGCGACGCTGGTCTCCTTCGGCATCGGCATGACCTATGCGGTCAAGGCGGTGGCGGAACTGGAAGCCGCCGGCATCGACGTCGAATTGATCGACCTGCGCACCATCCGGCCGATGGATCTGCCCACGGTCATCGAATCGGTCAGGAAAACCGGCCGTCTCGTCACCATCGAGGAGGGTTTCCCGCAGTCGTCGGTTGGCGATTTCATCGCCAACAGCGTCCAGCGCGAGGCTTTCGATTATCTCGACGCGCCGATTGTCACCATTGCCGGCAGGGATGTTCCGATGCCTTATGCAGCCAATCTCGAAAAGCTCGCATTGCCGCACGTCGATGAAGTGGTTCAGGCGGTGAAAGCCGTCTGCTACAAATAGGAAGGGGCGGAGACATGCCGATCAACATCACGATGCCCGCCCTTTCGCCGACGATGGAAGAGGGCAATCTGGCCAAATGGCTCGTCAACGAAGGCGATACGGTCAAATCCGGTGACGTGATCGCCGAAATCGAGACCGACAAGGCGACGATGGAAGTCGAGGCCGTGGACGAAGGAACGGTCGCCAGGATCGTCGTTCCGGCCGGAACCGACGGCGTGAAGGTCAATGCGGTGATCGCCATCCTTGCCGCCGAAGGCGAGGACGTGACCGCAGCGGCGGCCTCCGGCGAAGGGACGGCGACCGCCGAAGCCCCGAAGACTGGGACGAAGGACGAGCCCGCCGGCACGGCGGCGGCGAAAGGTGATGAGCAATCGTCCGCCGCACCGGCGCAAGCCAGCGCGTCTCCCGCTCCCACTCCAGCTCCGGCCTCGGCTGCGGCGGATGGAAAGCGTGTCTTCTCCTCGCCGCTCGCCCGCCGTATCGCCAGGGATGCCGGCATCGATATTGCCGCGATCTCCGGATCCGGGCCGCGCGGACGCGTCGTGAAGAGCGACGTCGAGGCGGCGCTGGCCGGCGGCGGCAAAGCGGCGGCGCCCGCCACGGCTGAACCTGCAACCGCGAAAGCGCCATCCGACGACGCGGTTCTCAAGCTGTTCGATCCCGACTCCTATGAACTCGTGCCGCATGACGGCATGCGCAAGACCATCGCGCGGCGGCTACAGGAATCCAAGCAGACGATCCCGCATTTCTATGCCTCCGTCGATTGCGAACTCGATGCGCTGCTCGCCTTGCGGGCCCAGATCAATGCCGCAGCCCCCGAAAAGGACGGCAAGCCGGCCTATAAGGTCTCGGTCAACGATATGGTGATCAAGGCCATGGCGCTGGCGCTGCGCGACGTTCCGGACGCCAATGTCTCCTGGACCGAGACGAATATGGTCAAGCACAAGCATTCGGATGTCGGTGTCGCGGTATCGATCCCCGGCGGCCTGATCACCCCTATCGTCCGCAAGGCCGAAACGAAGAGCCTGTCGGCGATCTCCAACGAGATGAGGGATCTCGGCAAGCGCGCGAAAGAGCGCAAGCTGAAGCCCGAGGAATATCAGGGCGGGACCACCGCCGTCTCCAACATGGGCATGATGGGGGTGAAGAATTTCGCCGCCGTCGTCAACCCGCCGCATGCGACGATCCTGGCGGTCGGGACCGGCGAAGAGCGGGTCGTGGTCAAGAAGGGCGAGATGGTGATCGTCAACGCGATGAGCGTGACGCTTTCCACCGACCATCGCTGCGTCGATGGCGCACTCGGAGCGGAACTGCTCGGCGCCTTCAAGCGCTATATCGAAGAACCGATGGCGATGCTCGTCTGATCACGGAGGTCGGCCATGAAGACGGTTCTCTGCTATGGCGACAGCCTGACCTGGGGATACAGCGCCGACAAGCTGGAACGGCACCCCTTCGAGGACCGCTGGCCGAGCGTGCTGGCGCGCGCGCTCGGGGAGGGGGGCACCGTCATTGCCGAAGGGCTGAACGGCCGCACGACGGCCTATGACGACCATATGGCCGATTGCGATCGCAATGGCGCGCGTATCCTGCCGACCATCCTTCATAGCCACGATCCGATCGATCTGGTGATCCTCCTACTCGGTAGCAACGATATGAAGCCCGCCATTTGCGGCACCGCCTTCGGTGCCGCGCAGGGGATGTCGCGGCTGGTGGAACTGATCCGCCATCACGCCTGGTCCTTCGAGGACCATGAGGCGCCGGAAATCCTGATCGTCGCGCCACCGCCGCTCTGCGAGACGGCGAACGCCGCCTTCGCCGCGATGTTTGCGGGCGGCACCGAGCAGTCGCCGATGCTGGCGACGCTCTATGCCGATCTTGCCGACGAGAGCGGGTGCGGTTTCTTCGACGCGGGATCGGTGGCCAGGACCACGCCGCTCGACGGGGTCCATCTCGATGCGGAGAACACGCGGGCGCTGGGCCGGGGACTGGAACCCGTCGTGCGCGTGATGCTCGGACTGTAACCCAGGAATTCAAGAGCGCGGCGCTTCTTCCGCGCAAGGAACAAGGCAGGAAACGACATGGCTCAATCCTATGACGTCATTATCATCGGTTCGGGGCCGGGCGGTTATATCGCGGCGATCCGCGCTGCGCAGCTTGGCCTGAAGACGGCCATCGTCGAGCGCGAGCATCTTGCCGGCATCTGCTCCAACTGGGGCTGCATCCCGACCAAGGCGCTGCTGCGTTCCGCCGAGATCTTTCATTATGCGAAGAACCCGGATGATTACGGCGTGAAGATCGAAGGCGCGGTGACGCCCGATCTGAAAGGCATCGTCGCCCGCTCGCGCGGCATCGCAAGCCGCATGAATGCCGGTGTCGGCTTCCTGATGAAGAAGAACAAGGTCGATATCATCTGGGGCGAGGCGAAGATCACCAAGCCGGGCGAGATCGTCGTTACCAAAACGACGAAGGAAATCCAGCAACCGCAAGCGCCGCTGCCGAAGACCGTTCTTCCCGAAGGCACCTATACGGCCAAGCATATCGTGATCGCCACCGGCGCACGCCCGCGCGCGCTGCCAGGCATCGAGCCGGACGGAAAGCTGATCTGGACCTATTTCGAGGCGATGAAGCCGGAGGAAATGCCGAAGTCGCTGCTCGTCATGGGCTCGGGCGCCATCGGCATCGAATTCGCCTCCTTCTATCGCACGCTCGGCGTCGAGGTGACCGTGGTCGAGGTGATGGCGCAGGTGATGCCGGTCGAGGACGCCGAAATCTCGGCGCTGGCGAAGAAACAGTTCGAAAAGCAGGGTATGAAGATCCTGCTCGACGCCAAGGTCGCCAAGGTGGAGAAGAGCGCGAACTCGATCACCGCCCATGTCGAGACCAAGGACGGCAAGATCGAGAAGATCACCGCCGACCGCATGATCTCGGCCGTCGGCGTTGAGGCCAATATCGAGAATATCGGTCTCGAAGCGCTCGGCGTGAAGACCGATCGCGGCTTCATCGCCATCGACGGCTACGGCAAGACCAATGTTTCCGGCATCTACGCCATCGGCGATGTCGCAGGTCCCCCGATGCTCGCCCACAAGGCCGAGCACGAGGCGGTGATCTGCATCGAGAAGATCGCCGGCCTGCCGAACGTCCATCCGATGGACAAGTCGAAGATCCCCGGCTGCACCTATTGCCACCCGCAGGTCGCATCGATCGGCCTGACGGAGGCCAAAGCCAAGGCCGAGGGCCGCGACATCCGCGTCGGCCGTTTTCCCTTCGTGGCCAACGGCAAGGCGATCGCGCTCGGCGAGGATCAGGGTCTCGTCAAGACGATCTTCGACAAGAAGACCGGCGAACTCATCGGTGCGCATCTCGTCGGCGCGGAAGTCACCGAACTCATCCAGGGTTTCGTCATCGCCATGAACCTGGAGACCACCGAGGAAGAGCTGATGCACACGATCTTCCCGCACCCGACGATTTCGGAAACGCTGAAGGAGAGCGTGCTGGACGCATACGGGCGTGCGCTGAACGCCTGAACATGATAGAGCCTGCCGCATTCTGACGGGGCGGGCTCATTCAATCGGTCCGCAGGACGGGCAATCGGTCCGCAGGACGGGCGCGAAGGCGCTTGCTAGGAAAGTGGGTTCGACATGGTCACAATTCTTGACCGCACCAATCTTGCTCCCGACGCCGGGCGGGTACGCCATCCGGAGAAAGCCCACCGGCCGGATACGGAGGTGATGCGCAAGCCGGAATGGATCCGCGTTCGCGCGCCGGTGTCCAAGGGGTATCAGGAGACGCGCGACCTCGTGCGCAGTCACAATCTGGTGACGGTCTGCGAGGAAGCGGGCTGCCCCAACATCGGCGAGTGCTGGGACAAGAAGCACGCGACCTTCATGATCATGGGCGAGATCTGTACGCGGGCCTGCGCCTTCTGCAACGTGGCGACAGGCAAGCCCAACCCGCTGGATCAGAGCGAACCGGAAAATGTCGCCAAGGCCGTCCTGCAAATGGGACTTTCCCATGTCGTCGTCACATCGGTCGACCGCGACGATCTCGACGACGGCGGGGCCGAGCATTTCGAGAAGGTAATCTTTGCAATCCGCGCGGCCTCACCGCAGACGACGATCGAGATCCTGACGCCGGACTTCCTCAAGAAGCCGGGCGCGCTGGAGCGTGTCGTCGCCGCCAGACCGGACGTCTTCAACCACAATCTGGAAACCGTGCCGGGCAATTACCTGACCGTGCGTCCGGGTGCGCGCTACTTCCACTCCGTCCGCCTGTTGCAGCGGGTCAAGGAACTGGACCCGACCATGTTCACCAAGTCGGGCATCATGGTGGGCCTCGGCGAGGAGCGTAACGAAGTGCTCCAGCTGATGGACGACCTTCGCACCGCCGATGTCGATTTCCTGACGATTGGCCAGTACCTCCAGCCGACGCGCAAGCATCACAAGATCGAACGCTTCGTGACGCCGGAGGAATTCAAATCCTATGAGACCGTCGCCTACACCAAGGGTTTCCTCATGGTTTCGTCGAGCCCGCTGACGCGCTCTTCCCATCATGCCGGCGATGATTTCGCGCGTCTGAGGGCCGCCCGCGAGCGCAAGCTGCTGGTTGCCGCCGAATAGGTGTCCCGACCGCCGCGTTTCAGGGGCTGCCCGATGACGGATCCGGTCGCCGAAAACCCGGAAATTTCGGGAATGCTTGCGGCATTTCGACCGGATGGAGTGCTTTGCGTGTTGAAATCCCGCTTCGAAATCGGCCTGCCACTTGTCAGGCCGGGCCGGGTTTATTAGCTCTCGGCCATGCCCCAGTTCGAAACCCGCCGCCCGGTTCCCCATTCGTCCGAAGAAATGTTCGACCTCGTTGCAGACGTCGAGCGTTATCCGGAATTCCTGCCGCTGTGCGAGGCGCTGACCATCCGGTCGCGCAAGGAGCGCGACGGCAAGGAACTGCTCGTCGCCGACATGACGGTGGGCTACAAGGCGATCCGTGAAACCTTCACGACGCAGGTGCTGCTGAACCGGGCCGAACGGACGATAGACGTCAAATATATCGACGGGCCGTTCCGCTATCTGGACAACCGCTGGCGCTTCGAGGCGCTGCCCGACGGCAGTTCGACCGTAGATTTCTTCATCGACTACGAATTCAAGAGCCGCATTCTCGGGGCATTGATGGGCTCGATGTTCGACCGCGCTTTCCGCCTGTTCACCGATTCCTTCGAGAAACGGGCGGTGGTGATCTACGGCTCGTCAGCGGCCTAGTTCCTCGAGCATCTCGAAGGCGGTGCGCAGGGTCGCAAGGCGAACCGCGGAGCGGCCGATATCGCCATAGCGCATTTCGCGGTGAAGCGTCGGATACCCCTTGCGGGCGGCCGCGAGATGGACGAGGCCGACCGGCTTTTCCGGCGAGCCGCCGCCCGGACCGGCAATCCCCGTCACGGCGACGGAGATGACGGCGGCGGACCTTTCGATGGCGCCCTCGGCCATCTCCAGCGCGGTCTGCCGGGAAACCGCGCCGAAGGCGGCCAGCGTTTTACCGGAAACCCCGAGCATCTCCTGTTTGGCGTCATTGGAATAGGTGACGAAGCCGCGGTCGAACATGGTGGAGGATCCGGCGATCTCGGTAATGGCCCCGGCGATCAGCCCCGCCGTGCAGGATTCGGCCGTGGCGGCCAGAAGCTTGCGTTCGGTGAAATCGGCAACGATGCGTTTTGCGGTTTCCTCGATATCGGCGGGCCAGAAGCTCATGGATCGGTTTCCCTGAAGACGACGGTCGCCGTCGCGATGGCGGCGATACCTTCCCGCCGGCCGACGAAGCCGACTGTCTCGTTGGTCGTCGCCTTGACGGAGCAGCGTTCCAGCGCAATGCCGAGCATATCCGAAAGGTTCCGGCGCATCGCCTCGCGATGCGGCCCGATCCGGGGCGCTTCGACGATCAGCGTGACATCGGCGTTCATGATCGTTCCGCCGCGGGTGCGTACGATATCGACGGCATGTTCCAGAAAAATGCGCGAGGCGGCCCCTTTCCATTGCGGATCGGACGGCGGAAAATGATCGCCGATGTCGCCTGCGCCGCAGGTGGCGAGCAAGGCATCGGTCAGGGCATGCAGCGCCACGTCGGCATCGGAGTGACCGGAAAGCGCCTGATCATGCGGAATGAAGAGGCCGCAGAGTATCACGCCGTCGCCCTCGACCAGCCGATGCACATCGTAGCCGTTGCCGGTGCGGACATCCGGCAAGGTGGAGGAAAGCCGGTTGTCGGCCATGGCGATATCCTTCTGAAGGGTGAGCTTGACGTTGCCGGCGCTGCCATCCACGAGTTGCACCGGCATTCCGGCCCATTCGGCGATGGCGGCGTCATCGGTGAAATCCGTGCGGCCCGAGGCGGCTGCGCGGCGGTGGGCTTGCAGGATGGCGGCGAATTGAAACGACTGCGGGGTCTGCGCCGCATGAAGACCTTCGCGCGGCACGGTTTCGGCGACATTGCCCTCGGCGTCGGCCCGCTTCAGCGTATCGGCGACCGCCACGGCCGGCAGGACCGCCGGAGCGCCGGCACGCAGGGCCACGAGAATCCGGTCGAGAAGGGCGGGTTCGGCGAACGGCCGCACGGCGTCGTGAATGAGGACGTGGTCGACATCGGATCCAGCCAGAGCCTCCAGGCCGGCCAGCACCGACTGCTGCCGGGTCGCGCCCCCGTGTACGACCGTAAGGCGGTTTCCGGCCGAAAGGGCCGCTTTCCGGGCGTCGCTGAAAAGCGCCTCGTCGTCCGGGTGGATCACCACGACGATCTGCCGGGCCGGTCGCCAGCCGATAAAAAGGTCGAGCGTATGGGATATCACCGGCCGCCCGCCGATCCGGCGATACTGTTTCGGGCCTTCGGCAGGGCCGCCGGCGCGTTCGCCGCGGCCGGCGGCGACGATCACCACGCCGCACTTCATCGTGTTTTCCGCCTGCATGCCTCTCTACCGGCTCCGAAATCATAGCGTTTCCCGTGGTCTAGCCGGAAGGACGGGCCAAAGCCAGCGGCATTCGGAAAATTCACGCCAGCGTATATTGACGCTTGGCAAGGTCATCAGGGCTGGTTAAAAATAAAGCATCTTCCATATATGCATGAAAGATGAGCACTCATTGATTCCCGATCTTTCGAAACAACTCCGTATCGGCGGACTTGCGCTGCGCAACCGGGTCGTTCTTGCGCCGATGTCCGGCGTCACCGACCTGCCGTTCCGTGATCTTGCCTGGCGTTTCGGCGCGGGGCTCGTGGTCACGGAGATGGTGGCGAGCCGCGAACTGGCGCTCAATGCCCGCGAAAGCTGGGCGCGCATTCGCAATTGCGGCATCCGTCCGCATATGGTCCAGCTCGCCGGACGGGAGCCGCACTGGATGGCGGAGGCCGCCCGCATCGCCGCCGGCGAGGGGGCGGATATCATCGACATCAATATGGGATGTCCCGCCAAGAAAGTGATCGGCGGGTATTCCGGCTCCGCGCTGATGCGCGATCCCGATCATGCGCTGTCGCTGATCGAGGCGACGGTCAATGCGGTCAGCGTTCCGGTGAGCGTCAAGATGCGGCTCGGCTGGGATCACGCCTCGATCAACGCGCCGGAAATCGCCGCCCGCGCCGAAGCGGCCGGCGCGGTGCTGATCACCGTGCACGGGCGTACCCGCATGCAGTTCTACGAGGGAAAGGCCGACTGGGACGCCATTCGCGCGGTGCGGGAGGCCGTCTCCGTGCCGCTGATCGCCAATGGAGATGTGGATACGGCCGAGGACGCGCGCGAGATCCTTCGCCGTTCCGGAGCCGATGCCGTGATGGTCGGCCGTTCCGCACAGGGACGGCCATGGCATCCGGCGGTGCTTGCCGGCGCCTGTTCGCCGCCTTCGCGACAGGAGGCCGCCGAGATCGCCGTGGAGCACTATCGCATGATGCTGGATTTTTACGGCCCGGATGCCGGCCTTCGCCATGCCCGCAAACACCTCGGCTGGTATCTCGACCGTTTCGCGGCGGCCCTTCCCGGATCGGAGAAGGCGGACATCATGACGGCGCGGGACAGCGCCGCCGTCATCGAGAAGCTGAAGGCGGCATTCTTGGGCGATCGCCATCCGCCGCAGGGAGAGGCCGCATGACGGCGCAAGCCGCCAAGATGGCGGAAGGGCAGGGCGGAGACCTTGCGATGACGGTGCTGAACGGCATTCGCAATCCGGTGATCATGGTGGATGAGGCGGGGCATGTCGTCTTTGCGAACTGGGAAGCCGAAGCGTTCTTCGGGGCGAGCGCCGCCGCTCTGGCGCGTCAGCGCATTGATGCGCTTGTCCCCTTCGGGAGCCCGCTGCTCGGGCTGATCGACGAGGTGCGGCAGGGGCGCGGTGCGGTCAACGAATATCGCGTCGACCTCAGCACGCCGAGGCTCGGGACGGACAAGCTCGTCGATATCCATGTCGCGCCGGCGACAGGCGAGGGCGGCGGTGTGGTGATCGTCTTCCAGGAGCGCTCGATGGCCGACAAGATCGACCGCCAGCTCACCCACCGCGGCGCGGCCCGCTCCGTCACCGGCCTTGCCTCCATGCTCGCCCACGAGATCAAGAACCCTCTTTCCGGCATTCGCGGTGCGGCGCAACTGCTGGAAATGTCGGCCGCCGACGAGGACCGGGCGCTGACCCGGCTTATCCGCGAGGAGACCGACCGTATCGTCGCGCTGGTCGACCGCATGGAGGTGTTTTCGGACGAGCGCCCCGTCGATCGCGCGCCGCTCAACATCCATGCGGTGCTCGATCATGTGAAGGCCGTCGCGAAAGCCGGATTCGCCCGCCATATCCGCATCAGCGAGCTTTACGACCCCTCGCTTCCGCCGGTGCATGCCAATCGCGATCAGCTCGTGCAGATATTTCTCAACCTCGTGAAGAACGCTGCCGAAGCGATCGGCGCGCGGCCCGATGGCGAGATCCAGCTTACGACCGCCTATCGTCCCGGCATCCGTCTTTCCGTCACCGGCAGCCGCGAGAAAATCTCGCTGCCGATGGAATTCTGCGTGCGCGACAACGGACCGGGCGTGCCCGCCGATCTGCTGGCGCTTCTGTTCGATCCCTTCATCACCACCAAGACCAACGGCTCGGGCCTCGGGCTGGCGCTGGTCGCCAAGCTCGTCGGCGATCACGGCGGCATCGTCGAATGCGACAGCCATCCCGCCCGAACCACCTTTCGCGTGCTGATGCCCGCCTCCCGCGACCCCGCAGAGGATGCCGGCCGGCAGCAAACCGGAGGATCCGATCGATGACAAACGCCACAGTTCTTGTCGCGGACGACGACGCCGCGATCCGGACGGTCCTCAACCAGGCCCTGAGCCGCGCCGGCTACGACGTGCGCATCACATCCAACGCGGCGACCCTGTGGCGATGGATCGCCGCCGGCGAAGGCGATATCGTGGTGACCGACGTGGTGATGCCCGACGAGAACGCCTTTGATCTTCTGCCGCGTATCAAGAAGGCCCGGCCGGACCTGCCGGTGCTCGTCATGAGCGCGCAAAACACCTTCATGACGGCGGTCAAGGCCTCTGAAAAGGGCGCTTACGACTATCTGCCGAAACCCTTCGACCTGACCGAACTCATCGCCATCATCGGGAGGGCGCTTTCGGAGCCGCGCCACGCGCCCGAGCGGGCGGAAGACGACGGGCAGGAGACCATGCCGCTCGTCGGCCGTTCGGCCGCCATGCAGGAGATCTATCGCGTATTGGCGCGCCTCATGCAGACGGACCTGACGCTGATGATCACCGGCGAGTCGGGTACGGGCAAGGAACTGGTGGCCCGCGCGCTGCATGACTATGGCAAGCGCCGCAACGGCCCCTTCGTGGCGATCAACATGGCCGCCATCCCGCGCGATCTGATCGAATCGGAACTGTTCGGTCACGAGAAGGGGGCCTTCACCGGCGCGCAGGCGCGCTCCAGCGGCCGTTTCGAGCAGGCCGAGGGCGGAACCCTGTTCCTCGACGAGATCGGCGATATGCCGATGGACGCCCAGACGCGGCTGCTGCGCGTGTTGCAGCAGGGCGAATATACCACGGTCGGCGGGCGCACGCCGATCCGCACCGATGTGCGCATCGTGGCCGCGACCAACCGCGACCTCAAGCAATCGATCAATCGCGGGCTGTTTCGCGAGGACCTTTATTACCGGTTGAACGTCGTGCCGCTGCGTCTGCCGCCGCTGCGCGAAAGGGCGGGGGACATTCCCGATCTTGTGCGTCATTTCATGCAGCAGGCCGAACGGGAGGGGCTGGACGTGAAGCGCTTCGCCCCGGAAGCGCTCGACCTGATGAAGACCTATCCCTGGCCCGGAAACGTTCGCGAGCTGGAAAATCTCGTGCGGCGGCTGACGGCGCTATATCCGCAGGAGGTGATCACGCCGGGGATCATTGCGACGGAACTGCGATCGGAAACGTCGGGAGAGCCGCCGGCGGCGACCGGTCACGGCGGATCGCCCACCACCATCGCGCAGGCGGTCGAGGAAAACATGCGCCGCTATTTCGCCGATTTCGGTGAAGACCTGCCGCCGCCCGGCCTTTATGAACGGGTTCTGGCGGAGGTGGAATATCCCCTTATTCTGGCGGCTTTGAGCGCCACGCGCGGAAACCAGATCAAGGCCGCGGAACTGCTCGGTCTCAACCGGAACACGCTGCGCAAGAAGATCCGCGAACGCGGCGTCTCGGTCTATCGGCCGACCCGTTCCGCTTGACTTCGCGCGCGAATGCGTTGCATTTTGGCCACAATCTGTTGCTTGAGGGTAACAGGAGCGGCCATGAGTCGCTCGCGGCCAGGACAAGACCGCGCCTTTGCGGCGCGGCGGGGAGTCGAATACGCAAATGGCGGACGGGGTGAGCCTGCTTGCGGGCGGAAACGACGGCGGCGCCGGTGGCGACCGGCGCGCCTCCTTTGCGCTTCCGGGGCTGCTGCTGGCCGGTGGCGCGCTCGTCGCGGCGACGGTTTCGCTGTTCATCCTGCTCGGTCTGACGCCGGTGCGGCCGGAGGCCAATGTCGTCATCGCCTCGGCGACCGTCAACGCCCTCTTCGTGGTCGGTCTGCTCTATCTCATCGGCCGCGAGATCACCCGCCTCGTCAGGGCGCGGCGGCGCGGGCGGGCGGCGGCGCGGCTGCATGTCCGCATCGTTGCGCTCTTCTCCATCGTGGCGATCACGCCGGCGGTGCTGGTGGCGATCTTCGCTTCCATCACCCTCGACGTCGGCCTCGACCGCTGGTTTTCGATCCGCACCCAGTCGATCGTCAGTTCCTCGCTCAATGTGGCCCAAGCCTATGTTCTTGAAAATGCGAGCTATCTGCAAGGGCAGACGGTGTCGATGGCCAACGACCTCGACCGCAATCGCCAGCTCTACAGCCTCGACCGCACCGGTTTCATAGACCTGATGACGCGGCAGGCGCGCGGTCGCGGCATGCTCGGCGCTTTCCTGTTGCGCGCGGACGGCTCGACGATCCTTCAGGCGAGCATCCTCACGGAAAATCCATTGCCGCCGGTGCCGGAGGAATCGCTCGACGCCTCGGCGGCCGGCCAGCCGACGCTCATCCCACCGGGGACGACCAATCTGGTCGGCGCGGTAATCAAGCTCAACAATATCCCCGGCGCGATCCTCTATACGGTGCGTACCGTCGATCCGGAGGTCATGCGCTCCATGCGGTTGATGGAGGAAAATACGGCCGAGTATCGTGCGCTGGAGGCCGGGCGAGCGCCCCTCCAGTTCGCCTTCGGCGTGCTTTATCTTGGGTTCGCGCTGATCGTTCTGCTGGCCGCCATCTGGACGGCGATCGCCGTCGCCGACCGGATCGTCCGGCCGATCCGCCTGCTGATCGGCGCCGCCGACAGCGTGGCGTCCGGCAATCTCGACGTCAGCGTGCCCGTGCGCACGGCCGATGGCGACGTCGGCAGCCTTTCGCGCACCTTCAACAAGATGATCGCCGAAATCCGCGCCCAGCAGGAGCAGATCATCGACGCCAAGGACGAGATGGACCACCGCCGGCGCTTCATCGAGGCGGTGCTGTCCGGTGTCACGGCGGCGGTCATCGGCGTCGAGGAAGACGGCAGGATCACCATCGCCAATACGTCCGCCGAGCTTCTGACCGGCCGGGATGCCGAGGATCTCGTCGGCAAGCCGCTTATCGATGTCGCGCCGGAGATCGCCGGGGTGCTTGCCGAGGCCGCCGGACGTCACCGCAACGACTACCGCAAGCAGATCAACCTGATGCAGGGCGGCAAGGAATGCACGCTCAATGTGCAGGTGACACGGGAAGAGACGAACGACGCCAAGGAATCCCACGTCATCACCATCGACGACATCACCGACCTGGTGCTGGCGCAACGCTCCACCGCCTGGGCCGACGTCGCCCGCCGCATCGCCCATGAGATCAAGAATCCGCTGACGCCGATCCAGCTTTCGGCCGAGCGGATCCGGCGTCGTTACGGCAAGCAGATCGACCAGGAGGACCGCGCGGTCTTCGACCAGTGCACCGATACGATCGTCCGGCAGGTCGAGGACATCGGCCGGATGGTCGACGAGTTTTCCGCCTTCGCGCGCATGCCGAAGCCGACCAAGGAAAAGGCGGACCTGCGCGGCATTCTCAAGGATGCCGTCTTCCTGCGCGAAATGGGGAATACCCATATCACCTTTTACAAGGATTTCGGCGACGAGGTGCTCGAAGGGCTCTTCGATGCGCGGATGCTCGGGCAGGCCTTCGGCAACCTCATCAAGAACGCCGTCGAGGCCATCGAGGCGGTGCCGCCGGAGGCCCAGCGCGAGGAGCCGAGAATTCTGGCGCGGGCGCGCAAGGATGTCGACGCCCGGCATTTCGTCGTCGACATCATGGACAACGGCAAGGGCCTGCCGATCCAGAACCGGCAGCGCATCCTCGAACCCTATATGACGATGCGCGAGAAGGGGACGGGTCTCGGCCTCGCCATCGTCAAGAAGATCATCGAGGATCACGGCGGCCAGATCGAGCTGAACGACGCACCTCAAGACTTCGACGACGGCCGCGGCGCAATGATCCGCGTGATGCTTCCGTTTGCGGAAACGCCAGCCGGCGACGACGACAAGAACGACAAGGAATTGACCCATGGCCTCTGATATTCTGGTGGTGGACGACGAGGAGGACATTCGCGAGATCGTCTCCGGCATTCTTTCCGACGAAGGGCATGAGACGCGGACCGCCCACGACAGCGACAGCGCGCTCGCCTCGATCGGCGATCGCGTGCCGCGGCTGGTCTTTCTCGATATCTGGATGCAAGGCAGCCGGCTGGACGGGCTGGCGCTGCTCGACGAGATCAAGAGCCGCTACCCCGACCTGCCGGTGGTGATGATTTCCGGCCACGGCAATATCGAGACCGCGGTGTCGGCGATCCGCCGCGGCGCCTATGACTTCATCGAGAAGCCCTTCAAGGCGGACCGGCTGATCCTGATCGCCGAACGGGCGCTCGAAGCCTCCAAGCTCAGGCGCGAGGTGACGGAACTGAAGAAGCGGTCCGGCGATCCGGTCGAACTGATCGGCACATCCGTCGCCGTTTCGCAGCTTCGCCAGACCATAGACAAGGTGGCCCCGACCAACAGCCGCATCATGATTCTCGGCCCCTCCGGCTCGGGCAAGGAACTGGTCGCGCGGATGATCCATCGCAAGTCGAACCGCGCCAACGGCGCCTTCGTGGCGCTGAACGCGGCGGCGATCACGCCGGACCGGATGGAGATCGCGCTGTTCGGCACCGAGGGCTCGCCCGGCCAGTCACGCAAGACCGGTGCGCTCGAGGAGGCGCATGGCGGTATTCTCTATCTCGACGAGATCGGCGAAATGCCGCGCGAGACCCAGAACAAGATCCTGCGCGTCCTCGTGGACCAGCAGTTCGAGCGCGTCGGCGGGTCGAAACGGGTGAAGGTGGACGTGCGGATCATCTCCTCCACCGCCTACAATCTGGAGAGCATGATCGCTGAAGGTCTCTTCCGGGAAGATCTCTACCATCGTCTCGCCGTCGTGCCGGTCCGCGTGCCCTCGCTTGCCGAGCGGCGGGAGGATATTCCCTTCTTCGTCGACCAGTTCATGCGCCAGATCAGCGAACAGGCCGGCATCCGCGCCCGCCGGATCGGCGACGATGCGCTCGCCGTTCTTCAGGCCCATGACTGGCCCGGCAATATCCGCCAGCTGCGCAACAATATCGAGCGGCTGATGATCCTGGCGCGCAGCGACGGCCCCGATACGGCGATCACCGCCGACATGCTGCCGACGGAAGTGGGCGACATGCTGCCGAAGGTGTCGAGCCAGGGCGACCAGCATATCATGACGCTGCCGCTGCGCGAGGCGCGGGAGATGTTCGAGCGGGACTATCTGGTGGCGCAGATCAACCGGTTCGGCGGCAATATCTCGCGCACGGCCGAATTCGTCGGCATGGAACGTTCGGCTCTCCATCGCAAACTGAAATCGCTTGGCGTATAAGAGCGCCTGACGAAACCTCATGGGGTCGCCTGGCCGGTTCTTTTCGTCGCCCGCTGTGTCGTCAATCCTCGCCGATGCCTCCGGCATCGACTGTGGTTGGCTCCTTGCCGACGAACGAAAATCCCTCGGCCATCCTCCGCCCAGAGGTTCTGTCAGGTGCTCTAAGGCCGCAGGCGGCAAGCCGCGCGGGATGGGGATGAAAGCATGAGGGTCATCATCTGCGGCGCCGGCCGCGTCGGCTACGGCATCGCCGAGCGCCTGTCGGAAGAGGGCAACGACGTATCGGTCATCGATACGCAGCCGTCGCTCATCGCCGCGATAACGGAGACGCTGGACGTGCGCGGCCATGTCGGCCATGGCGCCTATCCGGACGTGCTGGCGAAGGCAGGCGCCGACCAGGCCGACATGATCATTGCCGTCACGCTCTTCGACGAGATCAATATGGTCGCCTGCCAGGTGGCCCATTCGCTGTTCAACGTGCCGACCAAGATCGCCCGCATCCGCTCGCAAAGCTATCTTGCGCCGGAATATGCCGATTTGTTTTCCCGCGACGATATTCCGATCGACGTGGCGATCTCGCCGGAAATCGAGGTCGGCAAGATGGTGTTGCGGCGCATCTCCTTTCCCGGTGCGACGGACGTGGTGCGCTTCGCCGAGGATCGCATCATGATGATCGCGATCGAATGCATGGAGGATTGCCCGGTCGTCGAGACGCCGCTCAAGCAGCTGAGCGAGCTGTTTCCGGACCTCAACGCCACGGTGACCGGCATTTTCACCAACGGCCGGCTGTTCGTGCCGACCTCCACCGACCGGCTGCATTCCGGCGACCTCGCCTATGTGGTCTGCGACCGCGACCATGTCCGGCGCACGCTGGCGCTCTTTGGCCATGAAGAGAAGGAAGCGGCGCGCATCGTCATCGCCGGCGGCGGCAATATCGGCTACTTCGTCGCCAACGCCATCGAGGACTATCAGCCGCGCACACGGCTCAAGATCATCGAGAACGACCGCGAGCGCGCCATCGCCATCGCCGACAAGCTGCGCCATGCCGTCGTGTTGCACGGCTCGGCGCTCGACCGGAAGATGCTGTTGCAGGCCGATATCCAGTCGGCCGATCTGGTGATCGCGCTCACCAACAACGACCAGATCAACATTCTCGGCAGCGTCATGGCCAAGCGGCTCGGCTGCAAGCAGAATCTCGTGCTGATCAACGATCCCAGCTATCAGGATTTCACCAAGAGCCTTGGCATCGACGCCCAGATCAATCCGCGTGCGGTGACGATTTCGGGAATCCTCCAGCATGTCCGCAAGGGCCGGATCCGCGCGGTCTACGCCGTGCAGCAGGGATCGGCCGAGGTCATCGAGGCCGAGGCGCTGGAGACCTCGCCGCTGGTGGGCCGGCCGTTGCGGGAAACCGAACTGCCGGAGGGCGTCCGCATCGGCGGCATCTATCGCGACAAGGCCTTCGTCCGTCCCAACGGGGACACGCGGATCAAGGCGCGGGACCGCGTCGTGCTTTTCGCCACCGCTTCGGCGGTGCGTCATGTCGAACAGCTTTTCCGGGTCAGCATCCAGTATTTCTGACCGGCGGGAGGCCGTGGAATCTGGCCGCCGGCCGCCTTGTATTTGCCGGTGCCTGGGTGCACACCGTAAGGGTCGAACCGACATCTGCAAGAAAGCTGCAAGGAGCCTGCCATGACGATCCTATCCGTTCCCGAATTGACGATATGCGGCATCGATGAGCTTCAGGCGCAGAGCGGGCGGCGTGTGACGCATGTGCTTTCCGTCCTCGATCCGGATTATCCGGAGATCGAGGCGTTCACCAACTACGGCGATCACCATCGCACGACGCTCCGCTTCCACGATATCATCGCACCGGACCCGAACCGGCTGATGCCGCAGCAGGAACATGTCGAAGCCATCCTGCGGTTCGGCGAGGAATTCGCGGACAGCCGCGAAAGCGGCCGCGACGCGCACCTGCTCGTGCATTGCCACATGGGCGTATCGCGCTCCACCGCCGCGATGCTGGCCTTGATGGCGCTCGCCGCCCCGCAGGAGGAGGCCGAAAGCCTGTTTGCGCGCCTCGTCGCCGTCCGGCCGCAAGCCTGGCCGAACTCACGCATGGTGACCTATGCCGACGAGCTTCTGGGCCGCAAGGGGGCTCTCGTCACCGCGTTGCGCCATCACTACGGTCGCCAGCTTGTCGCGCAACCCCGCTTCAGCGAATGGATGGTCCAGCTCGGGCGGGGCGCGGAACTCGACATGGCGGTGCCGGTCTGACGGCGCCGGAGACCCTTTTCCTTCAGGTCCGTTTCGCGGTGCGCTTCAAAGGCCGGATTTAGCGACTTGTTATCGTCGCATTGGTCCTTTAGGCTCTGGCCATTCAGTCGGGCACAAGTCCCGCTCCGCTCGGAAGGAGGCCTTGATGGACATGCTTCATGATGCGGCGCATACCGGAATTTTCGAGCCGCAGGATGTCGTCATCCTGCAAAAAGCTTTCGCTTGCATCAATGCGACGGATCCCCGGGCGCGGGACGAAGAAAGCGCGCGTTCGCTCGCCCGCTCCATCATCGCGCTCTATCGTCAGGGCGTCCGCGATCCCCAGAAGATCGCCGATAGTCTCCACGCCGGCCGCAATTGAGACTCCGTTTCCGGTATTGCGTCAGGAAATGCGAACACAACGGGTACATTTAACCAGACATCAACCATAGGTGCGTATTATCCGGCGGGCGAGCGAAGCTTCGTTCGCATTTTTGCCATGTTGTTGGCATGATTAACGCACTGTTATCGACTGAATGGCAATGACGACGCGCCTGCCGGGGGCAAGGCAGGCGGGTCGATACTACCCTTGGGGACGAAAGCGGCGTGGGACAGCATACACTTGAAAACGGCAAAAGGCGCTTCGGCAGGAAGATCCGTCTTTTGGCCATTCCCTTCCTCTGCGCTGGCCTCGCCGCCTGCGCGACGACGACGCCGCCGCCCAAGAAGAAGGCACGAAGCAAGGAATTCTTCGCAGAATCCGAATATGGCGTGAAGGCGAGCCCCCGCGTCGTTCAGGAAGGAAGTTCCGTTCCCAAGGGGGGCGGGCGCTATCAGGTCGGAAAGCCCTATCAGGTGCGGGGCAAATGGTACAAGCCGGAAGAAAATCCGAACTATAGCAAGGTCGGCCTCGCGTCCTGGTACGGTTCGGCCTTTCACGGCCGCCAGACGGCAAATGGCGAAATCTACGACAAATATCATCTCTCGGCGGCCCATCCCACGTTCCCCCTGCCGAGCTACGCCCGGGTGACGAACCTCGACACCGGCACATCCGTCGTCGTCAGGGTCAACGATCGCGGTCCTTTCCACGACAATCGCATCATCGACGTCTCCTCCAAGGCGGCCGACCTCTTGGAAATGAAGCGCAACGGCACGGCCAAGGTGCGTGTCGAATATGTCGGCAAGGCCCGGATGGACGGCCACGACATGCCGTATCTGATGGCATCCTACATCCCGAAGGGATCGCGCGTTCCGGCGGTCGATCCGGGCGGGCAGATCGCGACGGGCGTGATGGTCGCATCCGCCGATCCCCGTTCGCTGCCCGACAGCGGCGAAAACATCCTGCGGGTTCCGACGCCGGCCAGCGGCACGATGACGGCGCTGGCCGAAACGTCGACATCCGCGCCGGACGCCTTCCAGGCGCTGGAACAATTCTCCCTGCTGCCGGACGTCGGCCCGATGCCTGTCGAGCGGCCGAATTTCGTTCCGGGCTTTGCGGCCGATCCCAGCTACGCCTCGGCCTATGCCGACGAGCGGGTGCGGGACGCAGCCGGCGCTTTCGATGCGATCCTTCATCTCGATGGCTCCTTGACGCCGCTTTCGGGGCCGACCGGCAATGCCGGTTAGATTGCTCCCCTGGCCCGTCGTTCCGGCGGCGCGGCGCGGCGATCCGCACCGGGAGCCGTTTGCGTGGCGCGCAGCGACATGAAAAGGTGACGACAGTCCTGGAGTCGCCATGCATCGTCGCCTTTTCGCCTGCCTCATCCTGTTTCTACTCTCCGCGGCCGCCGCCTTCGGGCAGCAGCCGGTGGCGGGATTCGACGTCAAGGCGCGGCAGGTCTACCTGATCGAGGCCGAAACGGGCACTGTTCTGCTCGCCCGGAACGAGGACCGGCCGGTTCCCGCCGCCTCGCTCGCCAAGCTGATGACGATGGCCGTGGTCTTCAAGGCGCTGAAAAATGGCGATACCACGCTGGAGACGACCTATCCGGTAACGGAACATGCGTGGCGCACCGGCGGCGCGCCGTCGCGCACCGCCACGATGTTTGCGGCGCTGAAGTCGAATATCCGGGTGGAGGATCTTTTGCGCGGCATCGCCGTGCAATTCGCCAATGATGCCTGCATCATTCTGGCGGAAGGGCTTGCCGGTTCCGAAAGCGCCTTTGCCGCACGCATGACGCAGGAGGCGAGGGCGCTCGGGCTCGACAGCCTGAATTTTGCCAATGCGACCGGTCTGCCGTCCCCGCAAAACCGGGTGACGATGCGCGAGACGGTCCTGCTGGCCCACCACCTGATGACCGCCTATCCCGAGTATCTGCACTATTACGACGAGCCGGAATTCGAGTGGAACAAGATCCGGCAGCGCAATCGCAATCCGCTGCTGGCGCTTGATCTCGGCGTCAGCGGATTTACGACCGGCTATTCGGAGGAGGACGGCTATTCCATCGTCGCCTCCGTCAGCCGCGACGGCAAGAAACTCATCTTCGCCATGGGCGGCATCGAGACGGACAAACTGCGCGTCTCGGAGTCGCGCCGGCTGATCGAATGGGCGCTTTCCACCTTCGAACGCCGCACGCTGTTCGAGGCAGGCGAAACCGTTGCCGAGGCGAGCGTCTACGGCGGCGCGGTCTCCAGGGTTCCGCTCGTTGCGGACAGCAAGGTGGATGTGTTCCTGCCCGTCGACAACTCCCAGCGCCTGACGGCGCGCGTCGTCTATACCTGGCCCATCCGCGCGCCGGTGGAGCCGGGGCGGGAGGTGGGTGTGCTGCGGATTTCCAACGACACGCAATTGTTGCGGGAAGTCCCCGTCCGCACGGCCGCCGCCGTCGGCGTGGGCAGCCTGCGCTCCCGCGCGCTCGACGCGATGCTGGAACTGCTGTTCTTCTGGCTTTGAGAAAAGGCCGAAAGCCGTTTCGCCAACGGGTAACATCGGTTAGTAGTGGTTCGAAACGCCGCCCGCCCGGGTGGATTGTGAAATGCTGATGCGTCGCCTTGCTGCGACGATGGGAATGGAAACGGGACGTGGCGGCCGCACCGGGTTTGTTTGTCACATTCGAAGGCGGCGAAGGGGCCGGCAAATCGACGCAGATCAGGCGGCTGGCCGCAGCGCTGCGCCAACGGGGGTTCCGCGTCCTGGAGACCCGCGAGCCCGGCGGCTCGAAAGGGGCGGAAGCGGTGCGCCATGTGCTGCTTTCCGGCGCGGCCGAACCGTTCGGCGTGCGCATGGAGGCGATCCTTTTCGCCGCCGCGCGCAGCGACCATGTGGAACGCGTCATCCGGCCGGCGCTTGCCGAGGGTGTGGTGGTGCTTTGCGACCGCTTCCTGGATTCCTCCCGCGTCTATCAGGGCATCACCGGCAATCTGGAACCGGCTTTCGTCGAGACGCTGGAGCGGGTGGCGATCAACGGCGTCGCGCCCGACTGCACCATCGTCTTCGATCTTCCCGCAATCGTCGGGCTGGAGCGCGCCCGCCGGCGCGCCGATCATCAAGGTGAGGACACGCCTGACCGTTTCGAGAGGGAAGAACTGGAAACGCACGAGAAACGCCGCGAAGCCTTTCTCGACATCGCCATGCGCGAGCCGGAGCGCTGCCGGGTGATCGATGCCACGAAGCCGGAAGAACAGGTCGCCGTCGAAATTCAGGCCATCGTCGAGCCGCTGCTGCCGGTGGCGGGGCAAATACCGACGCCGGCCCCGGAGACCGCGCCATGAGCGCGGATCGTCCCGATGTGCTCGATGGCGCGCGCCACCCCGCCGAGCAGACGGCGCTGTTCGGCCATGCGGAGGCGCAGGCGTTCCTCGCGCGGTCCTATCGCTCCGGCAAGGGCCATCACGCCATCCTGATGGAGGGACCGCAAGGGATCGGCAAGGCGACGCTCGCCTTCCGCTTCGCCAATCATGTCCTCAGCCATCCGGAACCCTTGCAGGCGCCGGAAACCATCGCCGATCCCTCGCCCGACTCGATCGTGACACGGCAACTCGTCGGCGGCGCCTCGCATCATCTCCTGCACATCTCCCGACCGGCGGATGAGAAGACCGGCAGGCTGAAATCCGCCATCACCGTCGATGAGGTCCGCAAGGCCGGAAAGTTCCTCGCGCAGACCTCGGGCACGGGAAACTGGCGCATCGTGATCATCGATCCGGCGGACGATCTCAACCGCAGCGCCGCCAACGCCATCCTCAAGATCCTCGAGGAACCGCCAAAGCGGGCGCTGTTCCTCGTGCTGACCCATGCGCCGGGCAAGCTGCTGCCGACCATCCGGTCGCGCTGCCTGCCGCTCTCGCTGTCACCGTTGTCGTCAGCCGACCTCGCCTCGGCGCTCGAAAGTCTTGGCGCGATGCCATCCGGCGCACGGGCAGGGGAGGTGCTCGACGCCGCCCATGGCAGCGTCTCGCAGGCCCTCAAGCTCGTCAACTATGGCGGGTTCGATATTCTGGAAGCCTTCCGGACGATCGTCGCAAGTGAGAAGGACGCGCCGCGCCGCGACGTGCACAAGCTGGCCGAAGTGCTCTCGGCGAAAGACAGCGATATCGTCTTCGGCTTCTTCTGCCAGCATGTCTGCGACTTCGTGACGGACGCGGCACGCCAGGCAGCCCAGGCAGGCGACCTGCCGCGTGCCGACCGGCTGGCCGCGCTTTCCAGCGAGATCGTCGAAAGGATCGGCGTGGCGCAGGCCTATAATCTCGATCGCAAGCAGACGATTATCGGCCTTCTCGACGATATCCGGGCTGCGCTTTGACGGAAAGCCGCAGGGGCGGGGGAAAGCTGCTTTCCCTGTCCGCCCGCATGGGCTATTAGCCTACGGCATCGCATCCTCCCAGCCAGACCGGACCCATGACCGATACGTCTCCTTATTACATCACCACCGCCATCTCCTATCCGAACGGCAAGCCGCATATCGGCCATGCCTACGAACTGATGGCGACAGATGCCATGGCGCGCTACGAGCGCCTCGACGGGCGGGACGTGTTCTTCCTGACGGGAACCGACGAGCACGGCCAGAAGATGCAGCAAACAGCACGTAAGGAAGGCATTTCACCGCGCGAGTTAGCGGAAAAGAATTCCGCTGAATTCAAGAAGATGGCGGTTCTTCTTAATGCATCGAACGATGATTTCATCCGCACCACCGAAGCCCGCCACCATGAAGCCAGCCGCGAGATCTGGCGGCGCATGGCGGCCAGCGGCGATATCTACAAGGGCGGCTACGCGGGCTGGTATTCGGTGCGCGACGAAGCCTACTATCAGGAGAGCGAGACGGAGCTGCGCGCCGACGGCGTGCGCTACGGGCCGCAGGACACGCCCGTGGAATGGGTGGAGGAGGAAAGCTATTTCTTCCGCCTCTCCGCCTATCAGGACCGGCTCCTGAAGCATTATGAAGAAAACCCGGACTTCATCGGGCCTGCCGAACGCCGCAATGAGGTGATTTCCTTCGTCAAGTCGGGTCTCAAGGACCTGTCGATCTCCCGCACCACCTTCGACTGGGGCATCGAAGTGCCGGACGATCCGGCGCATGTCATGTATGTCTGGGTCGACGCGCTCACCAACTATGTGACCGCGACCGGCTATCTCACCGACCCCGACGGCCCGCGCGCGAAATACTGGCCGGCCAACCTTCATGTCATCGGCAAGGACATCATCCGGTTTCATGCCGTCTACTGGCCGGCCTTCCTGATGTCGGCCGGGCTGCCGCTGCCGGGCCGCGTCTTCGCCCACGGATTCCTGCTCAACAAGGGCGAGAAGATGTCGAAGTCGCTCGGCAATGTGGTCGACCCGGAAAACCTGGTGAACCATTTCGGGCTGGACCAGATCCGCTATTTCTTCCTGCGGGAAGTCTCCTTCGGCCAGGACGGAAGCTATAGCGAAGAGGCGATCGCAACGCGCATCAATTCCGATCTCGCCAACGGCATCGGCAATCTCGCCAGCCGCTCGCTATCGATGATCGTCAAGAACTGCGATGGGAAAATCCCGGAATGCGGCGAGCTGACCGATGCCGACCGGGCAATGCTCGCTTCCGCCGATGCGCTGCATGGCGCAACCCGCGAGGAGATGAACCGGCAGCAGATTCACAGGGCGCTGGCGGCGATCATCGCCGTCGTCTCCGAGGCCGACCGTTATTTTGCCGGCGAAGCACCCTGGGCGCTGAAGAAGACCGATCCGGCCCGCATGGGCACGGTGCTCTATGTCACGGCGGAAGTGGTGCGCCAGATCGCCATCCTGTTGCAGCCTTTCATGCCGCAGTCGGCGGTAAAGCTGCTCGATCTGGTGGCCGTGCCGGCGGACAGGCGCGGTTTTTCCGCACTCGGGCCGACTGGCCGCCTCGTCAGCGGCACGGCGCTCGACGCGCCGACGCCGGTCTTCCCGCGCTACGTCGCGCCGGAGGCGTGAAGGGCGATGCTGATCGACTCCCATTGCCATCTGGATTTTCCGGATTTCGAGGCGGAACGCGACGAGATCGTCGCGCGGGCGCATGCGGCCGGCATCGGGCAGATGATCACCATCTCCACACGCGTCCGACGCTTCGCGAACATCCTCGCCATCGCGGAAAAATATCCGACGGTGTTCTGCTCCGTCGGCACCCATCCGCACTATGCGGATGAGGAACTGGATATTTCCGTTTCGCAACTCGTGGAACTGTCGCGCCACCCCCGTGTCGTCGCCATCGGCGAGGCGGGCCTGGACTATCATTACGACAATGCACCGCGCGAGGCGCAGGCCATCGGCCTGCGCAACCATATCGCCGCAGCGCGCGAGACCGGCCTGCCGCTGGTCATCCATAGCCGTTCGGCCGATGAGGACATGGCGGCGATCCTGACGGAGGAAACGGGGAAGGGGGCTTTTCCCTTTCTGCTGCATTGCTTCACGGCCGGCCCGGAGCTTGCCCGCACCGGCGTCGAACTGGGCGGCTATATCTCCTTTTCCGGTATCCTGACCTTCCCGAAATCGGAAGAATTGCGGGCGATCGCCCGCACCGTTCCACCGGAGCGCATGCTGGTCGAGACCGATGCGCCCTATCTCGCGCCGAAGCCGTTCCGCGGCAAGCGCAACGAGCCGGCCTATGTGACCCATACCGCCGCCGTGCTTGCCGATACCATCGGCGTGAGCATGGAGGAGATTTCCCGCATCACCACGGAAAACGCCTTCCGCATCTTCTCGAAAATGCCGAAGGTATAGTGCTTTGGTCTACCGGCGTCGCTTCACGATTCTCGGTTGCGGCTCGTCGCCCGGCGTGCCGCGCATCACCGGCGACTGGGGCGCCTGCGATCCCGAGAATCCGAAGAACCGCCGCAGCCGCGCCGCCTTTCTCGTCGAGCAGATCGGCCCGGAGGGCCTTACGACCGTGGTTATCGACACCGGGCCGGATTTCCGCGAGCAGATGATCGCAAGCGGCGTCCAGGCCATCGACGCGGTGCTATATACGCATGGCCACGCGGACCATATCCACGGCATCGACGATATCCGCGGCTTCGTCCTGCACAATCACCGGCAGGTGCCGATCTGGGCCGACGCCTTTACGATGGCGCGCATCCACGAGGGCTTCGGCTATTGCCTCAAGACGCCGCCGGGCAGCATGTATCCGCCGATCGTCACGGAAAACCTGATCGAGCCGATGGATCGGCCGCTGACGATCTTCGGAGCAGGGGGGCCGATCACCTTCCAGCCGCTCGTCCAGGTTCACGGTTCGATCCACTCGCTGGGGTTCCGCATCGGCGACGTCGCCTATTGCAGCGATGTCAGCGATTTTCCCGACGACACGCTGCCGCTGCTTTCCGGTCTCGACGTGCTCGTCATCGACGCGCTGCAATATCGCTTCCATTCCAGTCATCTGTCATTGTCGCAGGCGCTGCAATGGATCGACCGGCTGAAGCCGGCACGGGCGATCCTGACCCATATGCATGTGCCGCTCGACTATGACACCGTGGCGCGGGAGACGCCGGACCACGTCGAGCCCGCCTATGACGGATTGCGTTTCGAATTCGTCATTCCGGAGCCTCTTTCCGTTCCGGAAAAGTAGGGCCGTTCAGGAAAAATAGGGCCGCTCAGGAAAAGTAGGGCTTGAGATTGGTGCGGATGCGCTCAAGCACCGTGGCTCCGGACAAATCGGGCACGAACGTATTGCCGGTGATTTTCTCAAAGGCCTCCCTGTAGACCTTCGACGTCTGCTCGATAATGTCGCGGGGAATTTCCGGGATCGGATCCTTGTAGGGATCGCAGCGTTCCGTGACCCAGGCGCGCACGAAATCCTTGTCGAAGCTTGCCGGTCGTCCACCTTCGGCGAAGGTCCTTTTATAGCTGTCGGCAATCCAGTAACGGCTCGAATCCGGTGTATGGATCTCGTCCGCCAGCACGATGCGGCCGTCCTTGTCGGTGCCGAATTCGTATTTCGTGTCGACGAGGATCAGTCCGCGTTCGGCCGCGCGGCTCTGGCCACGCGCAAAAAGCGCCAGCGCGTGGCGCGACACGGTTTCCCATTGCTCGGCCGTCAGCAGGCCCTTGGAAAGGATCTCCGCGCCGGACAACGGCTCGTCGTGGCCGCCGTCGAAGGCCTTGCTGGTGGGCGTTATGATCGGTTCGGGCAGTTTCTCGTTGTCTTTCAGGCCGTCCGGAAGCCGGATGCCATACATCTCGCGCTCGCCCTTGCGGTATTTGGTGAGGATCGAGGTGCTGGTGGTGCCGGCAAGATAACCGCGTACGACAATTTCAACCGGCAGGATGTCGAGCCGGGTGCCGATGACGACGTTCGGATCCGGATAATCGAGCACATGATTGGGGCAGATATCCGCCGTTTCCTCGAACCAGTAGCGCGCCGTCTGGGTCAGGACCTGGCCCTTGAACGGAATGGACGTCAGGATGACGTCGAAGGCGCTGAGCCGGTCGGTCGCGATGATGATGCGTCGTCCGTCGGGAAGATCGTAATTCTCGCGAACCTTGCCCTTGTAGCGGTTCGGCAATTCCGGAATATGGGCGTCGGAGAGAGTGCGCAAATCGCTCATCGGCATGGCCTTCGGGTTGGTGTCCATTTTGCATTTCCGCTTACGGCCCGCAACCGCATGGGGTCAAGACGGAAAGGACCGAGCGCCCACATACCGCACAGCAACGGCCGATCTTTCATGGACGATAGTTCCATAATCTATCTTATGCGATTATTGTGTGTAGCCGGGTGGGTTCAAGGATGAAGTGCGACTTGCGAATGATACCAATGGGTTGTCACTCGCAAGGACGCTGCAATGAAACGCGCCTACTCCTCCAGCCGACCGGTATGATCGCGATCGTGCCTGTATCGTCTTGCAAGCGGAAATGGCGGCAGCCAGGATTCGCGGCGGACGGTCCAGCTTTCGTAGGTCGGCATCAACTGGTCGGGCGCGTCCAGAGAACCGAGGTTGATTTCGATCTCGTCCGCGGTGCGTGCGAAAACGGACGAGCCGCAGTGCGGGCAGAAAAATCGCCCCGCGTAATCGCGGGTCTCGCCCTCGATCCTCACGGCATCCTCCGGAAAGATCGCCGAAGCATGAAAAAGAGCACCGTGGTGCTTGCGGCATTCGAGACAGTGACAAAGGCCGACCCGATATGGGCGTCCTGACGCCGCGATCCGGACGTTTCCGCAAAGGCAACCACCTGAAAAATGGTCCATGCAGTGTCTCCTTCAAGATCAGAAAGATGGAATTTTTATAATGAATGCCATCCTTCGTCCATAAAGGATGCGATGCCCTGTCGACTGTCTGACTTCACCGCTTCGCATAGCACAATCAGGGATTGTCACTCTTGTTGATACTGTAGAATCCCATCGTTCAATCTGACGAACAGTGTGTTCAACATCGTGATCTTATTTTTACGGTCCCGAAAACCCATCTATTACTTATCGAAACGGACAGACCGCTTCGAGCGACAAACAAACAATCAAGGTGACTGAAATGAAAAAAATCGCTCTCTCCGCCGCTGCTTTCGCCCTTGCTGCCGGTTCTGCTTTCGCAGCCATGCCCGTCAGCGGCGCTGTCCAGTCCTATGACCCCGCGGCCCGCGTCATCACGTTCGTAAGCGGCAAGACCGTCGCCATCGCCTCCGACGTCGCCATTCCGGCGAACCTCGGCGCCGGCTCCCACGCCACGGTGCAGATGAACGACGCCGGTGATGCCGGGATCGTGGTTCTCAGCCGCTAACAGTCCCCGGAATTCCTTTCCTGGCTTTTCAGGCCCGCTCTCCTGTCCGGATAGCGGGTCTTTTTATGTTTCGATCGCCCACATCCTTTGCTGGACCTCACCGGTTCACGCCCCTAGAATCGGAGACGCGGAGGATTCGCCCGATGAAACTTGCCCTTGCCCTGATGCTCTGCGTCTCCCTTTCCGTTGCGCCGGATACGACGCCGGAGGACCCGACATTTGTCGTGCAGGAAATCATCGAGCAACAAATCCGGGCCTTTATGAAGGACGACGCCGCGACCGCCTATGCGCTCGCGTCGCCGCCGGTTCGCGAGCGGTTCCGGACCGGGGCGGGTTTCCTCGATATGGTGAAACAGCAATATGCCCCGGTCTACCGGCCCGGCAATTTTGCTTTCGGTCGGGTGAAGCTGGAACAGAATGCAGTGGTGCAGGAAGTATTGATTTCCGGTCCGGACGGCAAGGACTGGACGGTGCTTTACCAGCTTGTGCGCCTGCCGGACGATAGCTGGCGTATCAACGGCATGCATCTGGTGCGCGCCGCGCCAGGCCCCGGTATCTGAGCGGTCCCCCTGTCGAGGGGATGAACGCCCCTCGCCCCGATCCTCTCCGCAATTATCTGCGACACTTGCACGGGCTGGAAGCGATAGCGCTCCGGGCAACTCGCGCCGTGCCAATGATCCTTACCGCACACTGACGGGATAACACCATATCGTTCATTTCTAGTGAACGATATGGTCAATATTTATCGTCTTCTCTGAACGATCCTGCGCGTCTATCTATTCCTCATCGAAACGGACAGACCGCTTCGAGCGACAAACAAACAAGGTGACTGAAATGAAAAAAATCGCTCTCTCCGCCGCCGCTTTCGCCCTGATCGCCGGTTCCGCTTTCGCAGCCATGCCCGTCAGCGGCGCGGTCCAGTCCTATGATCCCGCGGCCCGCGTCATCACGTTCGCAAGCGGCAAGACCGTCGCCATCGCATCCGACGTCGCCATTCCGGCAAACCTCGGCGCCGGCTCCCATGCCACGGTGCAGATGAACGACGCCGGCGACGCCGGGATCGTGGTCCTCAGCCGCTAACAGTGCCCGGAATTCCTTTCCTGACTTTTTTCAGGCCCGCTATCCCATTCGGATAGCGGGTCTTTTTGACGACGTCTCTTTCATCGCCGATGGGGGGTCTGGTGTCCGGCGACCGGCGTCCTTACAACGGCGCCAGATCCCCCCTCGCCCAGCCATCCGCGGTTTCCGCCGTAAATTCGGTAAAACGCCCATCCTCGATCGCCTTTCGGCTGCCGGCCATCAGGTCCTGATAGTAGGAAAGATTGTTCCAGGTCAGCAGCATGCCGCCGAGCGACTCATTGGCGCGCACGAGATGATGCAGATAGGCCCGCGAATAGTCGCGGGCGGCCGGGCAATTCGATTCTGCGTCGAGCGGACGCATATCCTCCGCATGGCGCGCATTGCGCAGGTTGATACGGCCGTGGCGGGTGAACGCGAGACCGTGGCGACCGGCGCGTGTCGGCATCACGCAATCGAACATGTCAATGCCGCGCGCAATCGATTTCAGCATATCGTCGGGCGTGCCGACGCCCATCAGGTATCGCGGTTTTTGCTGCGGCAGATGCGGAACGGTCGCATCGATCATGTCGAGCATGACGGCCTGCGGTTCGCCGACGGCAAGACCGCCGATGGCGTAGCCCTTGAGATCGAGCCCGGCGAGCGCTGCGGCCGAGCGCTCGCGCAAAGGCGCGATATCGCCGCCCTGCACGATACCGAACATCGCCTTGCCGGGCTGGTCACCGAAGGCCACCTTGCAGCGCTCCGCCCAGCGAAGCGACATCTCCATGGCCCGCTCGATTTCCTTCGGAGCGGCCGGCAGCGCCACGCATTCGTCGAGCTGCATCTGGATATCGCTGTCGAGCAGGCCCTGGATCTCGATGGAGCGCTCCGGCGACATATGATGCAGCACGCCATCGATATGGCTCTTGAAGGTCACGCCCTTTTCATCGAGCTTGCGCAGCCCGGCCAGAGACATCACCTGAAAGCCGCCGGAATCGGTGAGGATCGGCCAGGGCCAGCGGATAAGCTCGTGCAGGCCGCCAAGGCGTGCGACGCGCTCCGGGCCGGGCCGCAGCATCAGGTGATAGGTGTTGCCAAGGATGATATCGGCCCCGAGATCGCGGACCTGGTCGAGATACATCGCCTTGACCGTGCCCGCCGTGCCGACAGGCATGAAAGCCGGTGTGCGGATCGTGCCGCGCGGCATGCTGACCGCGCCGCGCCGCGCCTTGCCATCGGTGGCAAGCAGCTTGAACTGGAAGGTCTGTGTCATCGCTCGTCCCGGAAAAGCAGGCTGGAGTCGCCGTAGGAATAGAAGCGGTAGCCGGTCGCGATCGCATGGGCATAGGCGTCGCGCATCGTCTCAAGACCGCTGAAGGCCGAAACGAGCATGAAAAGCGTCGATTTCGGCAGATGGAAATTGGTCATCAGCATGTCGGCGGTGCGGAAGCGATAGCCGGGCGTGATGAAGATGCCCGTCGCACCCGACCATGGCCTGATCGTGCCATCCGCATCGGCGGCACTTTCGAGCAGCCGCAGCGAGGTCGTGCCGACGGAGACGATCCGCCCGCCCCTCGCCTTGACCGCGTTGAGTGCCGCGGCCGTTTCTTCCGCAACGTAGCCGATCTCCTCATGCATGACGTGATCGGCCGTATCGTCGGCCTTGACCGGCAGGAACGTTCCGGCGCCGACATGCAGCGTCACGAAATGCCGTTCCACGCCGAGGGCGTCGAGATTGCGGAAAAGGGAATCGGTGAAATGCAGGCCTGCGGTGGGTGCCGCGACGGCGCCTTCCTCGCGGGCATAGATGGTTTGATAATCCCGCCGGTCGGCCGCGTCCTCGTCGCGTCTGGCGGCGATATAGGGCGGCAAGGGGATATGGCCCACGCCTGCGATGGCGCGATCGAGTTCCGGGCCGGAAGCATCGAAGTGAAGCGCGACCTCGCCGCCCTCGCCCTTTTCCCCGACCGTCGCCGAAAGTTCCCCGGCCGCGCCGAACGATATGCGATCGCCGGTCCTGATGCGTTTTGCCGGCCGGGCGAAGGCTTTCCAGCAATTGGCGGCGGTGCGCATGTGCAGCGTTGCGGAAATCTTCTGGCCGGTGGCGCCGTCACGGCGGCGAATGCCTTCCAGTTGTGCGGGGATGACCCGCGTATCGTTGAAAACGAGCGCATCGCCGGGCCGAAGCAGACCAGGCAGGTCGCCCACCGTCCGATCCTCGCAGGCCGGCCGGCCCCCCGGGCGCACGACAAGCAATCTCGCGGCCTCGCGCGGCGTGACGGGGCGAAGCGCGATAAGGTCTTCCGGCAGATCGAAATCGAAGAGGTCGACGCGCATGGGGGCCTCAGAAGACGCGGATCATAAGCGCGCCGGCAACGAGCAGCACCGCGCCCGCAACCCGGCCGAGGGAAAGCTCGCGCACCGCCATGCCGAGAAAGCCGATCCGGTCGAGCAGCAGGCCGGCGAGAAGCTGGCCCGAGACGGCAAACGCCATGACGGCGGCGGCGCCGATGCGGGGCGTCAGATAGATTGCGGTCGTGACATAGACCGTGCCGAGAACGCCGCCGACGACATAGAGCCAGCCATCGGGCGTGCGCCAGGCGGGAGCCCGGCCTTCGAACGCCGTCACCACCAGCACGAGGAACGCCAGCACGATCGCGCCGGCGACAAAGGAAATGCAGGCCGCCGCAACCGGCATGCCGAGACCCCGGCCGAGCAGCGCATTGATGGGTGCCTGGATCGCGATGCAAGCGCCGGCGGCCACGGCGAGCAGCGCCCATAGGAATGCAGCCATATCAATACTCTTGCAAAAGCGACAAAAGAAAACCGCGCCCGCTGGAGGCGAGCGCGGTTGAAATCGACGGTTTTCTATCAGGCCGTAACGTCTGCGGCAACCTTCATCGAAACGATGGAATCGGGATCGCTCACCGGCTCGCCACGCTTGATCTTGTCGATGCTTTCCATGCCTTCGATAACCTGGCCCCAGACCGAATACTGCTTGTTGAGCCAGGGCGCATCGGTGAAGCAGATGAAGAACTGCGAATTCGCGGAATTCGGCGCCTGGCTGCGCGCCATGGAGCAGGTGCCGCGCACATGGCTCATGTTGGAGAATTCGGCCGCAAGATCCGGCTTGTCGGAGCCGCCCATGCCCGCGCGGGACGGGTTGAAGTTCTCGCCGCCCTTCTTGCCGAACTTGACGTCGCCGGTCTGCGCCATGAAGTCCTCGATGACCCGGTGGAAAACGACGCCGTCATAGGCGCCTTCCCGCGTCAATTCCTTGACACGCGCTACATGGCCCGGGGCGAGATCGGGAAGAAGCTGGATGACCACCCTGCCCTTCGTGGTCTCCATGATGACGGTGTTTTCCGGGTCCTTGATCTCGGCCATGGTTTTCTCCTTCTCGAAAATGAAATGTGGGACGCAAGCGGGTCACTCGCCCGCCGTTACCTTGATCATGCGGTCGGGATCGTTCACCGAACCGTTGGCGGCTTCGTCGCCGCGCTTGATCTTGTCGACGTTCTCCATGCCTTCGATGACCTTGCCGACGACCGTGTACTGGCCGTTCAGGAAGTCGCCGGGCGCGAACATGATGAAGAACTGCGAATTGGCGGAATTCGGATCCTGCGAGCGCGCCATGCCGACCGTGCCGCGCTCGAAAGGCACCTCGGAAAACTCCGCCGGCAGGTTCGGCTTGCTGGAGCCGCCCGTGCCGGCGCGCTGCGGCTGATAGCCATCTTCCATATCGCCGAATTCCACGTCGCCGGTCTGGGCCATGAAGCCGTCGATCACCCGGTGGAAGGCGACATTGTCATATTCCCCGGCGGTGGCCAGTTCCTTGATCCGTTCGACGTGTTTCGGCGCCACATCCGAAAGAAGCTCGATGACGACCGGGCCGTCCTTGAGCTGGATCGTCAGGTTCTCGGCGGCCTGGGCGAGCGTCGCGCCGGCGGCACAAGCGACGAAAGCGGCTCCGGCGAAGGCGATGCGAAGGATATTCATGATGGGTTCTCTCAAGCGTTGCTATGGAACGACGTTCAGCCCTCGCGCCTTGCGCTCAGGGCTTCGAAAACGGGCGCGGGAACGAAAGACCTGATATCGCCACCCATAGCCGCGATCTGGCGGACCAATGTGGCGGTAATGGGCCGCGAGAGGGCGCCGGCCGGCAGGAACACCGTCTGGACATCGGACGCCATCTGCCGGTTCATGCCCGCCATCTGCATTTCGTAATCGAGATCGGTTCCGTCGCGCAATCCGCGGATGAGGAGACCGGCGCCATATTCGCGCGCCGCGTCGACGACGAGGTTATCGAAGGAGACGACGCTCACGTCCTGCGCCCGCTCGGGAAGCACGGCGGCAATCGAACGGCGGATCAGGTCCGCGCGCTCATGGAAAGAAAAGAGCGGCGTCTTGCCGGGATGAATGCCGATCGCCACGATGACCTTCGGCGCGACGTTCAACGCCTGCACCAGCACATCGACATGGCCGTTGGTGATCGGATCGAAGGATCCGGGATAAAAGGCAATGGTCATCGGCAAGGCCTCGTTTGCCGCCTTGTGTCACGGACGGCCGGTTTCCGCAAGGCTCCAGGTTCCCCGGCCTGCGGTTGTCCCCGTTCGCGAACCTGAATGGCGCGTGAACGGGGCGTTCAAGCGTGTTTCAGCCCGATTATGGCTGAATGACCAATGTCGGGAACAAACGGCGCAATCGCGCATTGCAGGTTCGACACCTTGAAACCACGTATCGCGTTTCCTCTGGCTGGAAGGAAAGTCGCAATGGCCCTCGCTATTTTCTGCATGACCATGTTCATCGCCATGACTGCCGCAACGCTGCATGCGCTGCGGCAGGAGGCTCGCCCCGTCGCGCCGAAGTCCGCGATCCGCGGCAAATGGCTGCGCTAGGCGAGGAGGCAGAATGGAAGCGGTCGGCATTCTTTTCGCCCTGTTCATCAGCGTCGTCTTCACCGTCGACTTCGCGCATACCATTCGCGAGATCAACAAGGATCGCGCGATGCTGAAACGCAACAGGCTCAAGACACGGACAGGCGGTTTCGGCGTGTGAGCCCCCGTCACGACGCGGTGCGCGTTGCCTCCAGGCGCTCCGCGACATTGAAAAGCCGGACGGTCGTTCCCTGCCCGTCCGGCTTTTTCGTTTGCATCAGGCTGTCGGGGTCTATTCCCCGGTCGCCTCTATCTCGCCGTTCCCCTCGACGCCGTCGGCAAGGCTCTCCTCCTCGCCATCATCGTCGTCGCTCTCCGGCTCGCTGATGCGCTCGACCGATACGACCTTTTCATCCCTTGCGGTCGAGAAGATCGTCACGCCCTTGGTGGCGCGGCTGGCGATGCGGATACCGTGCACCGGCACGCGGATGAGCTGGCCGCCGTCGGAGACGAGCATGATCTGGTCGGTTTCCTCGATCGGGAATGCAGCGACCAATTCGCCGATCTCGCCGGTTTTCGACGTATCGGTGGCGCGGATCCCCTTGCCGCCGCGACCCGACGTGCGGAAATCATAAGACGACGAGCGCTTGCCGAACCCCTTTTCCGACACGGTCAGGACGAATTCTTCGCGGCCCTTGAGTTCCTGGTAGCGCTCCTCGGAAAGCTCGCCCATTTCCCCGACTTCCTCACCGACAAGGGCGATTTCGTCGTCGTCCGCGCCGCTTGCGCGCCGCTCGGCGGCGGAGCGTTTCAGATAGGCGGCCCGCTCCCACGGTTCGGCGCTCACATGGCTGACGATCGACATCGAGATGATGCGATCGGCGTTGCCGAGCGAAATGCCCCTTACGCCGACCGAATTGCGGCCGGCAAAGACCCGCACGTCATCCACCGGGAAGCGGATGCACTGGCCAAGCGCCGTCGTCAGCAGCACGTCGTCGCGATCCGTGCAGACCTCGACATTGAGGATCTCGTCGCCCTCTTCCTCGAGCTTCATGGCGATCTTGCCGTTGCGATTGACCTGGACGAAGTCGCCGAGCTTGTTGCGCCGGACCGTGCCGCGCGTCGTGGCGAACATCACGTCGAGGTCCTGCCAGGTCGATTCGTCCTCGGGCAGCGGCAGGATCGTGGTGATGCGCTCGCCGGGCTCGATCGGCAGCATGTTGATGAGCGCCTTTCCCTTCGATTGCGGGGTTCCGATCGGCAGACGCCAGACCTTTTCCTTGTAGACGATGCCACGCGAGGAGAAGAAAAGGACCGGCGTATGCGTATTGGCGACAAAGAGACGGGTTGCGAAATCCTCGTTCTTCATGGCCATGCCGGAGCGGCCCTTGCCGCCGCGGCGCTGGGCGCGATAGGTGGCGAGCGGCACGCGCTTGACATAGCCGGCGTGCGAGACCGTGACCACCATGTCCTCGCGGGCGATCAGGTCCTCGTCGTCCATGTCCGGGCCGCCGTCGGCGATCTCGGTGCGGCGCGGCGTGCCGAACTCGTCGCGAACGACCGCAAGCTCGTCCTTGACGATGGTCATGATGCGCAGGCGCGACGACAGGATGTCGAGATAATCCTTGATCTCGTCGCCGATCTTGTTCAATTCGTCATCGATCTCGTCGCGACCCAGCGCCGTGAGGCGGGCGAGGCGCAGTTCGAGAATGGCGCGGGCCTGTTCCTCGGAGAGATTGTAGGTCAGATCCTCGTTGATCCGGTGACGCGGATCGTCGATCAGGCGGATCAGGCTTTCGACGTCCTTCGCCGGCCAGCGGCGCTCCATCAGCTGCTCGCGCGCCGTCTGCGGATCGGGCGCGCGGCGGATGAGGTTGATCACCTCGTCGATATTGGCGACGGCGATGGCGAGGCCGACCAGGACGTGAGCGCGATCGCGCGCCTTGCGCAGAAGATATTTCGTGCGGCGGCTGACGACCTCCTCGCGGAAGGCGATGAAGGCGCGCAGCATGTCGAACAGGGTCATCTGTTCCGGCTTGCCGCCGTTCAGCGCCACCATGTTGCAGCCGAAGGAGGTCTGCAGCGGCGTATAGCGGTAGAGCTGGTTGAGGATGACCTCCGCGTTGGCGTCGCGCTTCAGCTCGATGACGACGCGATAGCCCTCGCGGTCGGATTCGTCGCGCAGGTCCGAGATGCCCTCTATCCGCTTGTCGCGCACCAGTTCGGCCATCTTCTCGATCATCGTCGCCTTGTTCACCTGATAGGGAATCTCGGTGATGATGATCTGCTCGCGGTCGCCGCGCATCGGCTCGATACGGGCGACGCCACGCATGATGACGGAGCCGCGGCCGGTCTCATAGGCATGCTTGATGCCGGAGCGGCCGAGGATCATCGCCCCGGTAGGAAAGTCGGGGCCGGGGATGATCTGCATCAGCTCCGGCAGTTCCATTGCCGGATTGTCGATCAGCGCGATGCAGCCGTTGATGACTTCGCCGAGGTTGTGGGGCGGGATATTGGTCGCCATGCCGACGGCGATGCCGCCGGCGCCGTTGACGAGCAGGTTCGGGAACTTCGCAGGGACGACGACGGGCTCCGCAAGCGTACCGTCGTAGTTGTCGCGAAAATTGACCGTATCCTTGTCAAGGTCGTCGAGCAGAGAATGCGCGGCCTTCTGGAGGCGGCATTCCGTATAACGCTGGGCGGCCGGCGGATCGCCGTCGACCGAGCCGAAATTGCCCTGGCCGTCGATCAGCGGCAGGCGGAGCGACCAGTCCTGGGCCATGCGCGCAAGCGCATCGTAGATGGCGGAGTCGCCGTGCGGATGGTATTTACCCATCACGTCACCGGTCACGCGGGCCGACTTCACATATTTCTTGTTCCAGTCGACGCCCATCTCGCTCATCGAGTAGAGGATGCGCCGGTGCACGGGCTTGAGGCCGTCGCGCACGTCGGGAAGCGCGCGGCTGACGATCACGCTCATGGCGTAATCGAGATAGGAGCGCTGCATCTCCTCGACGATGGAAATAGGTTCAATGCCGGGAGGGGTCTTGCCGCCGGGGGTCGCTTGGTCTGTCAATGCCGATCACGATCTTTGTTCAGAATCATTCGGGAATTTATAGCCTACCAGCGCTGTCAGCGCCAATTTCGTGCGCGGTTTTGAACAGGCTTTTCCGATATAAGCCGCCGATTTCCGCTTTTTCGTGGCCGCCCCGCCGCCCGACGGGCAACGCCCTTCCCTCACCCGCCGCTCTCGCCTAGAAATGCCGGTGCGCGGCGTGGCGAGGAGGCCGGTCCGCACGGGAGGAGAACGGCCGGATGTTCGACATCGATCATATCGTCAACGCCACGACAACCCTGCTCGTCACCATCGACCCGCCGGGGCTCGCGCCGATCTTCCTCGGCCTGACCGTCGGCATGACCCGGGCGCAGCGCCGCCTCGTGGCGTTGCGCGGGTCGATTATCGCCTTCTGTATCCTCGCCGTCTTCGCGCTGACCGGTTCGGCCGTGCTGTCGCTTCTCGGGATCTCCATCGGAGCCTTTCGGATCGCCGGTGGACTGCTGCTCTTCTGGATCGCCTTCGAGATGATTTTCGAACGGCGCAACGAGCGCAAGGAAAAGACCAGCGAGGTCGCCATCACCCGCGACCATATGCACAATATCGCCGCCTTTCCGCTCGCCCTGCCGCTGATCGCCGGTCCGGGCGCGATCTCGGCGACGATTCTGCTTGCCGGTTCTTTTCCCTCGGCGCTGGAACGGCTGGAACTGATCGGCGTGCTGGCCGCCTGTATCGGCATCCTTTTCCTGTCTCTCGTCATCGCCGAACGGGTCGACCGCTTCCTCGGGGCGACGGGACGCGCGATCCTGACGCGGCTTCTCGGCGTCATTCTCGCCGCCCTGTCGGTGCAATTCGTCGTGGACGGCGTTCGCTCGGCCTTCAGCCTGTAGGCGGCCGTCCGCCCCCGTCTTCCCATCCAGCCACCCTATGCCTGCCTTCCCTGCTGCAAAGCACTCTGATATATCACGGCGTGTCTAGCGCTATTTGCGACATGGCGAGGCGTGATATATCAGAAGGGGCAAACATGCCGGAACCGACGACACCGTTGTCCCACCTCGCCTATCGCGCGCTCGAAGGCGCAATCGTCACCTTGAAACTGAAACCGGGAGCGATGGTCACCGAAAAGCAGCTCGTCGAGCTTGCCGGCCAGGGCCGCACGCCGGGGCGCGAGGCGATCCAGAAACTGGAATGGCAGGGCCTGCTGGAGGTGCGTCCCCGGGCCGGGCTGCGTATAGCCGCTATCGGGCCGGAGGATCATGCCGATGTCATGCAGGCGCGCGGTCGGCTGGAGCCTTTGGCCGCCGATCTGGTGGCGCGTCATGCCGGGGAAGATCATCGCAGGCGGCTTGTCGTCTGCGCTCAAGCCATGACGGCCTGCGCCATCGATCTCGATGCGGAGGGGTTTCTGGCGGCTGACACGGCCTTCGACGAGGTCATGGAAGACGCCTGCCCCAACCGGTTTCTGACAGCGAGCCTCGCGCCCCTCAGGACCCATTCACGCCGTCTCTGGTTCTCCAGAACCGACGACCGGCGCATGGAGCGTTCGATCGAACTGCACGTCCGGGTCATTCGCGCCATCCGCCAAGCGGACGGGCCGCTCGCCGCCACCGCCATGGCGGACCTTATGGACCACCGCACAGCCTGACCTGGAACGTCTCAGTCGACGAAGGCGCGCTCGATGACGAATTCGCCGGGCTTGCTGTTGGCACCTTCCGTCAGCCCTGCCGTTTCCAGCAGCGCCTTGGTGTCCTTCAGCATGGCGGCGGACCCGCAGATCATGCCGCGATCGACGGCGGGATCGAACGGCGGCAGGCCGAGATCATCGAACATCTTTCCGCTGCTGATCAGATCGGTGATGCGTCCGCGGAACGGATAGTCCTCCCGCGTGACCGTCGCATAGTGACGCAGCTTGTCGCCGACGATCTCCGACAGGAATTCGTGATTGCGGATCCCCTCGATCAGGTCGAAGCCGTATTGCAGCTCCGCCACTTCGCGGCAGGTATGCGTCAGGATGACCTCGTCGAATTTCTCGTAGGTTTCCGGATCGCGGATAAGGCTCGCGAAGGGGGCGATCCCGGTGCCGGTCGAGAACATATAGAGGCGCTTGCCGGGCGTCAGGGCGTCGAGCACGAGCGTACCGGTCGGCTTCTTGCGCATCAGCACCGTATCGCCGGGCTTAATCTTCTGAAGGTGCGAGGTCAGTGGCCCGTCCGCCACCTTGATGGAAAAGAACTCCAGTTCCTCATCCCAGGCGGGGCTGGCGACGGAGTAGGCGCGATAGATCGGCTTGCCGTCCACCACGAGGCCGATCATCGCGAATTCGCCCGAGCGGAAGCGGAAGCTTTCCGGCCGCGTCATGCGGAACCGGAACAGATGGTCCGTATAGTGCTGCACCTCCGTCACCGTCTCGGCGAAGACGCCGGCGGGCACGCTGGTCGCGAATTCCTGTTGTTTGGCAGGTGCGTTCATGCTCGGATCGATCCTGAGTTTACGTGTCTGCTTCCGGATGCAGCCAATAGGACAAATAGGTCGGCAAAGGAAGCACTTCCATTCCATTGCGCGCATTGGTCGCGCAATTTTCGGTGTTCCCCTGCCAGCGGGAAAGCTCCCGCCGGTTCAAACCGCCGGCCGGGCCAGCCGCCGCCAGCTATAGGAACCGGCAGCAACGGAAGGTTGGGCCGCCGGCTGATAGTGAACGTCGATGCCGGGCAGGCGTCTTTCGGCAAGCCGTTTCAACGCCGTGGCATTGGTGACGGCAAAGCTGTCGATGCCGCAGCGAAGCATGTGCGGGATCTGATCGATCAGCACGTCGCCGACCGCCCTCACCTCTCCGGCATAGCCAAGGCGCGACCGCAGAAGCGCCGCATGGCTGAAGGAACGCCCGTCGCTGAAAGCCGGGAAAGCGAGCGCGACGAGCGCCAGCCGGTCGAGATGGCCTTCCAGCCGGCGGATGTCGTCGGCAGGCTGGATCAGCACGCCCAGCCCGGTTTCCGCCGTTTCCGCGACCCGTTCGAGGAAATCGTCGAGGGAGAGGAGAACCTTCTCGTTCGAACCCGCCTTGGTTTCCTCCGTCTCGACGAGCCAGGGATCGTCGGTCACGAAGCCGGCTTCGTTCCAGATTTTCATCATCGTCATGCTCCTCAGGCCGCTTCCGCCGCATTGCCGTAAAGCGCCTGCTTGAACGGCTGCGGACCGACGCGCCGATAGGCCGCCAGAAAGGTTTCCGAAGCGGAGAGGCGCAGGCCGAGATAGGTATCGACGATCACCTCGACCGCATCCGTCACCTTTTCCGGCGCGAAGCCGCGGCCGATGATCTCGCCAATGGAGGTGTTCTCGTCGCCGGAGCCGCCAAGCGTGATCTGGTAAAGCTCCTCACCCTTCTTCTCCACCCCGAGAAGGCCGATATGGCCGACATGATGATGGCCGCAGGCGTTGATGCAGCCGGAGATCTTGATCTTCAGCTCCCCGATTTCCGTCTGGCGCGCGGCGGCGCCGAACCGCGTGGAAATCTCCTGCGCCACCGGGATCGAGCGTGCATTGGCGAGCGCGCAATAATCGAGACCCGGGCAGGCGATGATATCGGTGATCAAACCCGCATTGGCGGTCGCAAGGCCGGCGGCGAGCAATCCGCGATAGACGGGCTCCAGATCGGCGAGCGCCACATGCGGCAGGATCAGGTTCTGCTCGTGGCTGACGCGGATTTCGTCGAAAGCATATTCCTCGGCGATATCGGCGACCGCCTCCATCTGTTCGGACGTCGCGTCGCCGGGAATGCCGCCGATGGCCTTGAGCGAGATCGTCACCATGCCGTAGTCGGGATGCTTGTGCGGCTGAACGTTCTGCCCCACCCAGCGCGCGAATTCGGCATCCGCCTTCTTCCATTGCGCAAGACTTGCCCAGCCCTCGGCGCGCGGCGGCAAGGACGGCGGCGCGAAATAGGCGGCGATGGCGGCGATATCCTGGGCCGGCAACGTCAGTTCGCCGTTGCGCAGTTCGGCGAACTCCGCTTCCACCTGACGCGCCAGTTCCTCCGCACCCGTCTCATGGACGAGAATCTTGATGCGCGCCTTGTATTTGTTGTCGCGGCGGCCATGCAGATTGTACACGCGCATGATCGCGGTGGTGTAGGAAAGCAGGTCGGCCTCGGGCAGGAAGTCGCGGATCTTCTTCGCCACCATCGGCGTACGGCCCTGCCCGCCGCCGACGTAGACGGAAAAGCCGATCTCGCCCCGATCGTTCTTCTTCAGATGCAGGCCGATATCGTGCACCTGGATTGCGGCGCGGTCGCGTTCGGCTCCGGTGACGGCGATCTTGAACTTGCGCGGCAGGAAGGAGAATTCCGGATGGACGGAGGACCATTGCCGCAGGATCTCCGCATAGGGGCGCGGATCGGCTGCTTCATCTGCGGCGGCGCCTGCGAAATGATCCGCCGTGACGTTGCGGATGCAGTTGCCCGAGGTCTGGAGCGCATGCATTTCCACGCCGGCGAGTTCGGCAAGCGCATCCGGGATTTCGGACAGCTTCGGCCAGTTGAACTGGATGTTCTGGCGGGTCGTGAAATGGCCATAGCCTCGGTCGTACTTGCGGCCGATATGGGCGAGCATCCGCATCTGGCGCGAACTCAGCGTGCCATAGGGAATGGCGATGCGCAGCATATAGGCATGCAGCTGAAGATAGACGCCGTTCATCAGCCGGAGCGGCTTGAAGGCGTCTTCCGTCAGCTCCCCGGAGCGGCGGCGCGCTACCTGATCGCGGAACTGCTCCACGCGGCCGGCGACGAAGGCATGGTCGAATTCATCGTAACGATACATTGAAGAAAATCCTCAGGCCGCCGGGCGGTCGGTGACGGTCAGGCCGGCGTAGCCGGCAGCATAGGTGATGGTCGGGCCCTGGGCGCGAATGCGCTCGCGCATGCGCAGCGGTTGCAGGACGCCCTCGACCTCCTCTACGTCGACGACATTGACGTCGACGACCTTGTTGTCGGCGAAAGCCTGCCGGCCCGTGGCCTCCAGTGCTTCGACGGCCTCCTTGTGGCGTGCGACGAAGGCGGCCTGAAGGCATTCGTTCCAGTTGCCGGCGGCGTCCAGCCAAACGGAAACGCCGTCGCAGAGGCGGTTTGCTGTCAGAACCTTGTCGGCCATGTCATGCTCCCAATGTTGCAGTGGCGCGTGCCGGCTCGCCGTAGGCGAGCGGCTCGGACCGTTCGAAATTCGCACCGGCGACCGCATCGCCGATAATCACCATGACGGGACCCGAAAGATCGTCGTAGCGCTCCAGCCCCGGCAGGTCCTTGAGCGTGCCGTGCAGCAGGCGCTTGTCGGCGCGGCTGGCGTTCTCGACGACGGCGACCGTCGTCTCCGGCGGAAGGCCGGCCTGCATCAGGCGGCCGGCGACCGAAGCCGCCACCGTGCGCCCCATATAGACGGCGACGGTCGCACCCGACACCGCAAGGCGCGCCCAATCCGGCAACACATCGCCCGTCAGATCGTGGCCGGTGGTGAAAACCAGGGAGGACGCGACGCCGCGCAACGTCAGCGGCAGTTCGAAATCGGCGGCGGCGGCGAAAGCCGAGGTGATGCCCGGCACGATCTCGTAGCCGATACCCGCCTGGCGCAGCGCCGCCATTTCCTCGCCCGCCCGGCCATAGACCAGCGGATCGCCGGATTTCAGACGCACGACACGCTTGCCGGCGCGGGCAAGCGCCACCAGAAGATCGTTGATCTCGTCCTGCGACTTCGAATGGCAGCCCTTGCGCTTGCCGACGGAAATGCGCTCGGCGTCGCGGCGTCCCATGTCGATGACGGCCTGGGGCACCAGCGCATCGTGGACGAGCACATCGGCATCCATCATCACGCGCTGGGCGCGCAGCGTCAGCAGGTCCTCCGCTCCAGGCCCCGCCCCGACGAGCCAGACGCGGCCCTCCGCGCGGTGAGCGGTATTGAGAAGCCCGTTGGCGGCGCGCCGCGCCGCTTCCGTATCGCCCCGGCTAACGGCGGCCGCCACGGCGCCACCGAAGAACGCATGCCAGAAGCGCCGGCGGACGAAACCGCGCGGCAATACCGATTCCGCGACCTCGCGATAGCTTGCCGCAAGCCTTGCCAGCGGCCCGAGGGAAGGAGAAAGAATCCGGTCGACCTGCGCACGGATCATCTGCGCCAGAACAGGTCCCGCCCCTTCCGTGCCGATCGCCACGGCGACGGGAGCCCGGTTGACGAGGGCGGGCGTGAAGAAGTCGCAGACCTCCGGCTGGTCGACCGCATTGACCGGAACCGCCCGCGCACGCGCGGCAGCGGCGATCGCCCGGTCGGCAGCCGCGTCGCCGGTTGCAGCGAAGGCGAGCGTCGCGCCGGCGAGCGTTTCGTCGGAAAATGCCTGCCGCTTCAGTTGAATGCCGTGTTCGGAGATATAACGCGCGAAAGCCGGCTCGGGATTTTCCGCGACGACGACGATATGGGCCTGCGTATTGGCGACGAGCCGCGCCTTGGCGAAAGCCTCGTCGCCCTCGCCCACGATCACGACGCTTCTGCCGCTCACGCGGAAGAAGGCCGGAAAGGTCGTCAGCTTGTCGTTTGCGCTGGTCATCGTACGGTCCCGTTAAAGTCTGCGCACTATCGCGAAAACCGGCCAGCATCGGAAGAAACAGAAATCCTCCCGTCGCTCCGGGAGCGTATTGTTTTACTCGCCCGCATGGCATTTTGAGCATGGGCATGCCCGGACGCTCTCTGGCGCCCTGCGCCGACCGGAACGGCGGGAAGGAGATTCCATCCGCCGGCCGTGCAGGCCCCCTCCCACAAGCCTCTTGCCTCCGGCCGCCGGCGACCGGTAAGGAAGCCCCTATCCGTTTCAGCCGGGGCATCGCGCCATGGATCACGCCACACTTTCCAAACGCCTTCTCGAGGTCATCGAAGTCGACATCCTGCCCCTGACCCGGCGGGGCGTCGCGGCCGGCAACAAGGTGTTCGGCGCGGCGATCCTGCGCAAGGCGGACCTCTCACTGGTCCTTGCCGAAACCAACAACGAAACCGAGAACCCGCTCTGGCACGGGGAAGTCCACGCGTTGAAGCGCTTCTACGAGCAGGCCGGACGGCCGGATACGAAGGACCTCCTGTTCCTGTCCACGCACGAACCCTGTTCGATGTGCCTTTCCGCCATCACCTGGGCCGGCTTCGACAATTTCTACTATTTCTTCAGTCATGCGGATTCGCGCGACCGTTTCGCCATCCCGCACGATCTGCGCATTCTCAAGGAAGTGTTCCGGCTCGACCCCGGCGGCTACGCCGCAACCAACGCCTTCTGGCGTTCCGCGGCGATTTCCGATCTCGTCTCGACGGTGGCAGAGCCGGTGCGCTCGGCATTGAAGAGCAAGGCTGAGGAAATCCGTGGCGCCTATGCCGATCTTTCAGCCGTCTACCAGTCCGGCAAGTCGGCAAACAGCATTCCGCTCAACTGACCGGGACTTCGACCATGGAACCCAGCCGCGACATCCAGCGCCTTCTCGACATTATGACGGCCCTTCGCCAGCCGGAAACCGGCTGCCCGTGGGACGTCGTGCAGACGTTCGAGACGATCAAGCCCTATACGATCGAGGAGGCCTATGAGGTCGCCGACGCCATCGAGCGGGCGGACATGGACGACCTGTGCGAGGAACTCGGCGATCTCCTGCTTCAGGTCGTCTTCCATGCCCGTATCGCCGAGGAGCGCGGGGATTTCGATTTCGGCAATGTCGTCGAGGCGGTAACGCGCAAGATGATCCGCCGTCACCCGCATGTCTTTTCCCGCTCCGGCGCCGAGACGCCCGAGGCTGTGAAATTGCAGTGGGATGCCATCAAGCAGGCGGAAAAGCACGAACGCCGCGAGCGGCGCGCGCGCCGCGGCCTGCCGGACGATCCGCTGCATGGCCATCTCGGCTCCGTGCAGCGATCCTTTCCCGCGCTCGTCGAGGCGCTGAAGCTTCAGGAGCGCGCCGCCAGGGTCGGCTTCGACTGGTCGGAGCCCGCGCCGATCCTCGACAAGATCGAGGAGGAGATCGGCGAATTGCGCGAGGCGCTCGCCGAGGGGGACAGTGCTGCCGTCACCGACGAACTCGGCGACCTGATCTTCGCTCTCGTCAATATCGGCCGGCATGTCGGCGCCGATCCCGAAATGGCGCTGCGGGGAACGAACACCAAGTTTCGCAACCGTTTTTCCCATATCGAGGAAAGCCTCGCCGCCAATGGCGAAAGCCTCGAAGCGGCGACGCTGGAGCGGATGGAGGAATTGTGGCAGGCCGCCAAGACAATCGAGCGGCAACTGCTCCGGTAACGTTCCGGGATTTTTCGTCTGCGAGCCGGGAGACGCTCCTACTCGCGTTCCCAATCCTCGCGCCGCGGCTTTGCGATGACGCCAAGACGGCGGTCGAGTTCGGCGGCTTCCGTTTCGGTCAGCCGCAGTTCGAGCCGTACGTTGCCGTCTTCCAAGTCCTCGCGCGCATCGACGATGGAGTGATCGTAGATCCAGGGCAGCAACTGAAGCTTTTCGAGGGGCACGACGGCGCTGCGGTAGACGAGCACGCCGGAAAGCCGTTCGTTGATTTCGCTGAGCAGCCGGTCGACGCCCTCGCCGTTGACGGCGGAGACCGCGATGACGTTCGGCTGGCTTTCCGCCTTCTGCACCAGTGCGGCGCGGGCCTCCGGCTCCAGCCGGTCGATCTTGTTCCAGACCTCCAGGATGCGCTGGGCCCTGTCCTTCTCGTCGATGCCGAGATCGGTCAGAATACGCAGGACATCGGCCGATTGGGCGACATTGTCGGGATCGGACAGATCGCGGACATGCAGGATCAGGTCGGCTTCCAGAACCTCTTCCAGCGTCGCCCGGAAGGCCGCGACGAGATGGGTCGGGAGATCGGAGATGAAGCCGACCGTATCCGACAGGATCACGGTGCGCCCCTGCGGCAGCTTCATGCGCCGCAAAGTCGGATCGAGGGTTGCAAACAGCATGTCCTCGGCGAGCACCCCTGCCCCGGTGATCCGGTTGAACAGCGTCGACTTGCCGGCGTTGGTATAGCCGACGAGCGCCACGATCGGATGCGGCACCTTCTTGCGCTTGGAGCGGTGAAGCTGGCGGGTGCGGCGCACCTGCTCCAGCTCGCGCTCAAGCCGCACGATCCTTTCCTGCAACAGTCGCCGGTCGGCCTCGATCTGCGTTTCGCCGGGTCCTCCGAGGAAGCCCGCTCCGCCGCGCTGGCGTTCGAGGTGGGTCCAGCTACGGACCAGCCGGCCCTTCTGGTAGTTGAGATGCGCCAGTTCCACCTGCAACACGCCCTCCCTGGTGGAGGCGCGGCGGCCGAAGATTTCAAGGATGAGGCCGGTGCGGTCGATGACCTTGGCGTCCCATTCCTTTTCCAGATTGCGCTGCTGCACCGGCGTCAGCGGATGATCGACGATGACGAGCCCCGCCTCTTGCGCATCGAGCACCGCGCCGATCTCGGCGATCTTGCCGCCGCCGAGCAAAGTGCCGGGCTTCGGCTGGCTGACCGGCACGACGGCGGCGTGAACGATTTCAAGGTCGATGGCGCGGGCAAGGCCGACGGCCTCTTCCAGACGCGCCTCATCGGAGCGTTGCAAGGTGGCGGAGGCCTCCGCCGTGGCGCGTGTTGCGGCCTTCAGGACCGGAACGATGACGACAGCGCGCATGTCGTCCCGGTTCTTGTCAACGTGCGGAATGTTGGAATCCCTGGATGTCCCGGACTTGTGAATGATATCGTCCCGTCAGGCGCCGTTGTCTTCCGACTCGAACATCTGCAACGGCTGGCCCGGCATGATGGTCGAGATGGCGTGCTTGTAAACCAGTTGGGAATGACCGTCGCGACGCAGGAGCACGCAAAAATTGTCGAAAGAGGTGACCACTCCCGTCAGCTTCACGCCGTTGATGAGAAAGATCGTCAGGGAAATCTTCTGCTTGCGAACGGTATTGAGAAAAAGATCCTGCAGATTTTGAGAACGTTCCGCCATCGCGCCGCTTCTTTCTGATTGCCGGCCTCCTTGCGGCCGGTTGACTGAAAATAAAAGCCCCCCGACCCGGAACCGTCGTCCCGAGCCGTCGGATTTGGTATCAAATCGCCGTCCTCTCTGCAACGGCGAAAAGCGGACGGCGCATTTTCAACCATAGCGTCACAAGGTCGCCCGCCAAAGACGGGCCGCAAAGATCGCGCGGTCCCGATGAACTGCTCGCCCCATGATCGTCGACTATCTGCGGAACCGGCATTCCCGGTTTCATACCGAAATGGCGGAAGAGGTGGGATTCGAACCCACGGTACGGTCTCCCGCACGCCGGTTTTCAAGACCGGTGCCTTAAACCGCTCGGCCACTCTTCCGTTTCCGGTTGGTGCAGCGGCTTTACAGGGTGGAGCGGGGTGGCGTCAATAAGGGCGTGTGCTTGGCGGTGCCGCCTCTACTCCGCCATGATCGTGGCACGTTTTGGAAAAGAGTGACGGCAAGACGGGGAACGATTCCCTGCCGGCGTCATTTCTGTTCGAACAGAAGGAGACCCTCTCATGAAAAAGCTCGGAACCATCCTTGCCATGACCGTGATACCGCTGGCTGCGACGGCCGTCAGTGCAGCCGACATGGTTTCCCCCGAGCCGGCCCCGGTCTACCGCGAGGCGGATTCGCGCGACGGCGTCAAGCTTGGCGTTCTGACCTGCGACGTCGGCGGCGGCGTCGGCTACGTCCTGGGGTCGGCCAAGTCCGTCGACTGCATCTTCAAGTCGGTGCGCGGCGAGGAGGACGTTTATTCCGGCGTCATCCGCAAGATGGGCGTCGACATCGGCTTCACCACGCGCGGCCGCATCGTCTGGGCCGTCTTCGCCCCCACCGCCGGCTATCATCGCGGCTCGCTCGGCGGGCTCTATCAGGGCGCGACGGCCGAGGCGACGGTGCTGGCAGGCGTCGGCGCCAATATCCTGGTCGGCGGCACATCCGGCTCGATCCAGCTCCAGACGCTGAGCGTCGGCGGCCAGCTCGGCCTCAATCTCGCCGCCACGGGTACGTCCGTCACCCTGATGCCGCAGAGCTGATCCACCTCCCCGGGGATGATGAAAGTCATCCCCGGCCGGCATCCTCGCCTGGCGCCACACGGGCCGGCTTCCGTCAGGCCTTGAGCGCCTGCACCACCCGTTCCCGCCCGAGCTTGATGACATGCTCCATCGCCCGGCGCGCATCGTCCTCATCGTGGCGGTCGATCGCCTCGACGATACGGATGTGATTGGCGGCCGCTTCGTCGATCTTGGCCCGGTCGGCGGCGGGCGAACTCAGTTTGAACGCGCCAACCAGCGCCGCCTCGATGAGACTGCCGACGGTGCGCAGGAACGGGTTGCCCGAAACCTCCAGCACGCAGAGATGGAATTTCAGGTCGGCCACCGCCATGGTCTCCGCGGTATGGGCGGGATCGCCCATGGCGACGGCAAGGCGCATCATCTGGCTGATATCCTCGGGGGAAGCATGCCGGGCGGCCAGCGCCGCCGCATGCGGCTCGAACGCCAGCCTCACCTCGCTCAGATGAACGAGGAACGCCTCATTGAGGCCGACGGCGAAATACCAGGTGAGGATATCGCTGTCGAAGAGGTTCCACTGGGTATCGGGCATCACCCGGGTTCCGATGCGCGCGCGCGGAACGATCAGCCCCTTGGCCGCCAGCGTCTTCATCGCCTCGCGCAGCACCGTGCGGGAAACCCGGAAGCGGGCTGCCAGTTCGGCATCGCCCGGCAGGATGCTGCCGACGGGATAATCGCCCGCGACGATCGCCCGACCGATCTCATTGACCACCTGCGCATGGCTGGTGCGCGTGCTGACGCCACTGATGACGGTTTCCAGCAATCCCCTGCGCAAGGCTTCCTCCCCTCTCCGGCCGCCCACGCTGCCGAAGGCTTTGCAAATGATATAGAACACGCACGGCCGGTTCCGCAAAGCCCGCGCACCGCACGCGACACAGGAAAGGGCGCTTCCCGGAAGAAAGCGCCCTTTCCCTGAAGATGGAAAAGCCGGGCTCAGTCCGGAAGCTTGTCGTCGATGCCGGCCACGTAGAAGTTCATGCCGAGCAGCGTGCCGTCATCGGACACTTCGCCATCGGCCAGCCAATCGGAACCGTCCTGCTTCTTGACCGGGCCGGTGAAGGGATGAAGCTCGCCGGAGCGGATTTTCGCTTCCGTCTCTTCTGCAAGCGCCTTCGCGTCGTCGGGCATGTTGGTGTAGGGCGCCATCTCCAGGATACCGTCCTTGAGACCGTCCCAGATCTGTTCGGATTTCCAGGTGCCGTCGATGACGGCCTCGGTGCGCTTTATATAGTAATTGCCCCAGGTGTCGACGATGGAGGTCAGCTGCGTCTGCGGCCCGGCGGCGATCATGTCGGACGCCTGGCCGAAGGCCTTGATGCCGCGCTCGGCGGCAACCTGCATCGGCGCGGTCGAATCGGTGTGCTGGGTCAGGATATCGACGCCCTGGTCGGCCAGCGCCTTGGCGGCATCGGCTTCCTTGCCCGGATCGGCCCAGGTGTTGGCCCAGACGATTTTCACCTTGAAGTCGGGATTGACGGATTGCGCGCCCAGCATGAAGGCGTTGATGCCCATCACCACTTCGGGGATCGGGAAGGAGGCGATATAGCCGGCAACGCCGGCTTTGGACGTCTTGGCGGCGATCACGCCCTGGATATAGCGGCCTTCATAGAAGCGCGCATTGTATGTGCCGACGTTTTCCGAGCTTTTGAAACCGGTCGCATGCTCGAACTTCACGTCGGGGAACTTCTGCGCGACCTTGATGGTGGCGTCCATGAAGCCGAAGGAGGTGGTGAAGACCAGCGCGCAGCCGGAGCGCGCCATGCGTTCGACGGCGCGTTCGGCGTCTGGGCCTTCCGGAACGTTTTCGAGATAGGCGGTCTCGACCTTGTCGCCAAGCGCCTTTTCGAGAGCCTGGCGTCCGTGGTCGTGGGCTTCGGAATAGCCGCCGTCGGTCTTGGGGCCGACATAGATGAAGCAGACCTTGGTCTTGTCCTGCGCACTGGTGGCGGCGGTGAAGCCAAGGACGGCGGCCGAGGTTGCAAGGGCGAAAATGAGTTTCTTCATGGGGTCCTCTGTAGGTTCGCGGTGAAGTCTTTTTCCGGTTGGTCTCAACGGTCGGGTACGAAGGGCTTGCCCAGCGAGGCCGGCGTATTGATCAGCGTCACCCGCCGATTGTGGGATATCAGGATCAGGACGACAATCGTCGCCGCATAGGGAAGCGCTGACAGGAACTGCGAGGGGATGCCCACGCCGAAGGCCTGGGCATGCAGCTGGCTGATCGAGACCGCGCCGAAAAGATAGCCGCCGGCCAGCACGCGCCACGGCCGCCAGGAGGCGAAGACCACCAGCGCCAGCGCGATCCAGCCACGCCCGGCCGACATGTTTTCCACCCATTGCGGCGTATAGACTAGCGAGAGCTGCGCCCCGGCCAGCCCCGCGCAGGCGCCGCCGAACATGACGGCGAGATAGCGGGTGCGGATGACATGGATCCCGAGCGCATGAGCGGAGGCGTGATTGTCGCCGATCGCCCGCATCTTGAGGCCCGTCCGGCTTCTGAACAGGAACCATGAGACGCCTGCCACCAGGGTGATCGACAGATAGAAAACGAGGTCCTGCCGGAAGAGCACCGGTCCGAAAAAGGGAATGTCGGAAAGGACGGGAACCACGATCTGCGGCAGCTTGATCCCCGAAACGCCGACATAGGGCTCGCCGATCTGGCCGGAAATCCCAAGTCCGAGGATGGTGAGCGCAAGACCCGTGGCGACCTGATTGGCGACGAGGGTCAGCGTCAGGAAACCGAACAGCAGGGAGAAAAGCGCGCCGCCGCCGATCCCGGCCAGCAGGCCGAGATAGGGCGAGCCGGTCACCTGTGTCATGGCGAAGGCGATCGCCGCCCCCATCACCATCATGCCCTCGACGCCGAGGTTCAGCACGCCGGAGCGCTCCGTCACCAGTTCACCGAGCGATGCAATGACCAGCGGCGTGGCGGCGGTGATGACGGTCAGCAGAATGGCTTCGATCATGCCCATCAGAGCGCTCCGCCTTCGCTGGACCGGCCGATCCGGGAAAAGACCAGCCTGATCCGGTATTGAATGAGCGTATCGCAGGAAAGGACGAAGAACAGCAGCAGTCCCTGAAATACACGCGTGATCTTGTCGGAGATGTTGAGCGTGAGCTGCACCGCTTCGCCGCCGACGTAGGTCAGCGCCAGAACCAGCCCGGCGGCGATGACGCCGAGAGGATTGAGACGGCCGAGAAAGGCGACGATGATGGCGGTGAAGCCGTAGCCGGGGGAGATGATCGGTTGCAGCTTGTTGATGACGCCGCTGACCTCGGATACGCCGGCAAGGCCCGCAAGCCCGCCGGAAACGAGCATCGAGAACCAGATCATGCGGCGGGAAGAGAAGCCCGCGAAGCGCCCTGCCCGCTCCGACTGGCCGAGCACGGAAATCTCGAAGCCCTTCAGCGTGTAGCGCATCATGAACCACAGGCCGGCCGCTGCGACGAGGGCGAAGACGAATCCGAGGTTGGTGCGGCCGGACGCAAGAATCTCCGGCAGCACCGCCTCGGGCATGAAGTCGCGCGTCACGGGGAAATTATAGGCATCCGGACTGCGCCAGGGGCCGCGCACCAGCCAGTCGAGAAAGAGCTGGGCGATATAGACGAGCATCAGGCTGGTCAGGATTTCATTGGTGTTCATATGCGCCTTGAGGAAGGCGGGAATGGCGGCATAGAGCGCGCCGCCGATCATGCCGAACACCAGCATCAGCGGCAGCACGAGCGGCGAATGCCAGTCGTGGAAGAGCACCGGAACAATGGCGCCGGCGATGGCGCCGGCGATGAACTGGCCCTCGGCGCCGATGTTCCAGTTGTTGGATCGATAGCAGACGGTGAGGCCCGCGCCGATGAGAATGAGCGGCGTCGCCTTGATCGCGATCTCGTGCAGCGACCAGACATCGAGCAGCGGCTCGACGAAAAAGCTGTAGAGCGCCATGCCCGGGCTTTTCCCGAGAAGCGCGAACATGATGCCGCCGGCGATAACCGTCAGACCGAGAGCGAGGAAGGGCGAAAGAATGGACAGCAGCATCGAAGGCTTCGCCCGTTTCTCCAGCTCAATGCGCATGGGCCGCCTCCCCGCTCTCGTTCCTGCCGTGCATGCCGCCCATCAGCAGGCCGATCTTCTCGCGCGTCAGGGTCGTCGTCGGATGGATCTCGGAAAGGCGCCCCTCGCTGATCACCGCGACCTCGGTCGCCACCTCGAAGATTTCGTCGAGATCCTGGCTGATCACCAGCACCGCGGAGCCGGATCGCGCCAGATCGACCAGCGCCTGGCGGATGCGGCTCGCCGCACCGGCGTCCACGCCCCAGGTCGGCTGATTGACGACCAGAACGGCGGGCTGGCGATCAAGCTCACGCCCGACGATATATTTTTGCAGGTTGCCGCCGGACAGCGAGCCAGCGGCCGGATCCTCGCCGCTCTTGCGCACATCCATCGTTTGGGAAATCCTTTGCGACGCCAGGCGCACGGCGGCATGGCGGATGATGCCGAGCACGCCGCCGCCAAGAAAGCTCCGGCGATCCGACTGATTGCGCGCCAGAACCAGATTGTCCGACAACGGCAGGGACGGCACCGCCGCATGGCCGTGACGCTCTTCCGGAACGAAGCCCGCGCCGAGAAGCCGCCGCGCCGAAATTCCGAGCGCGCCCACCGGCCTGCCGCGAATGGAGACGGTGCCGGCGTCCGCCACGGGAAATTCGCCGGAAAGCGCATCGAACAATTCGCTCTGGCCATTTCCGGCGACGCCGGCGATGGCGAGGATCTCTCCGGCATGAACCTCAAGACAGACGTTCTTCAGCGAAACGGCAAAGGGACTGCGGGCCGGGACACTGAGATTTCTCGTTTCCAGCAGCACGTCGCCCTTCGCCGCGACTTGCACGGCGTTGACGGCGGCGACGTCGCTGCCGACCATCATGCGGGCGAGCGAGGCCGGCGTTTCGGCTCGCGGATCGCAGGCTCCGGTCACCTTGCCATGGCGCAGAACGGTGGCGCGGTCGCAGATGCGCTGCACCTCCTCGAGACGGTGGCTGATGTAGAGAACGGAGCGCCCCTCGGCCTTCAGTTTGGCGAGCGTTTCGAAAAGGCGGTCGGCTTCCTGCGGGGTCAGAACCGAGGTCGGCTCGTCGAGGATGATCAGATCAGGATTTTGCAGCAGCGCGCGCACGATCTCGATACGCTGGCGCTCACCGACCGAAAGATCGGCTACATGCGCCTTGGGATCGAGCGGCAGGCCATAAAGTTCCGACAGGCGCGATGCCTCCTCCGCGACCTTGCCGAGCGAGATGCCGGGCGGCAGCGACAGGGCGATATTCTCGGCCACGGTCAGCGCCTCGAACAGCGAAAAATGCTGGAAGACCATGCCGATGCCGATACGTCGCGCCACGCCGGGGCTGGAGATGACGACAGGCCGGCTCTTCCAGAGGATCTGCCCGCTGGTCGGCGCGAGGACGCCGAAAAGCATCTTCACGAGCGTGGACTTGCCGGCGCCGTTCTCTCCCAGCAAGGCATGGATCTCACCCGGCCTGACCTCGAGATCGATGGCATTGCAGGCGGCGAAAGAGCCGAACAATTTGGTCAGGCTGCGGACGGCCAGCAAAGGGCTGGCCCCGGACGCTGCAACGGCTGACACGCTTCCCCTCTCTTCCGCGGCTCTTTCCCGGCTGCCCGTTCAGGTTTCCCTTATGGAAGGAGCAGCGTGGTTCCGCTTGTTCTTCTTGCTTCCAGATCGGCATGCGCCTGCCCGGCGTCGGCAAGCGCATAAGTCTGATTGATATTGATACGCACTTTGCTGGTGCGCACAACATCAAAGAGCGAGTTTGCACATGCATCCAGCGCCTTACGCCCGGCGATGTAATGAAAGAGCGTCGGGCGGGTGGCGAAGAGCGAGCCCTTCTGCGCCAGAAGGCCCATGTCGAAACCGCCGACCGGCCCCGAGGAATTGCCGAAACTGACGAAAAGACCACGCATCTTCAGGCAATCGAGAGATCTGGGAAACGTGTCCTTGCCGACAGAATCATAGACGACGTCGACGCCGGCGCCGCCGGTGATTTCCCGCACCCGGGCGACGAAATCCTCCTGCGAATAGTCGATGACATGGTCGTAGCCATGCGCAAGCGCCAGCTTCGCCTTCTCCGGCGACCCCGCCGTGCCGATCACGGTTGCGCCCAGCGCCTTTGCCCATTGGCCGGCGATGAGGCCGACGCCGCCGGCGGCGGCGTGGAACAGCAACGTCGTCGCGGGGCCGACGGGATAGGTCTGCATCAGCAGATATTGCGCAGTCATGCCTTTCAGCATCATCGCGGCAGCAGTTTCGAGCGTTATGTCTTCCGGCACCTTGACCAGATGTCGCGCGGCGACATTGCGTTCCTGCGCATAGGCGCCGTCGGCCGAGGCGTAAGCCACCCGATCGCCCACGGAAAAGCTCTCCACCCCCTCGCCGAGCGCCGTCACGACGCCCGCGCCCTCCTTGCCGGGCACGAAGGGCAGTTCCGTCGTGTAGAGCCCGGTGCGGTAATAAACGTCGATGAAATTCAGCCCGATCGCCGCCTGACGGATCTGCACCTCCCCCGGTCCGGGAGCTTCAAGCGGCACGTCCTCCAGCTTCAGCACCTGCGGGCCGCCAAGGCTGCGCACAACGATCGCTCTGGTCATGTCATTCTCCTGAACGTTAGAGCGGTTCCGGTTCTTTCAAAGTAGGCAGAACCGCTCCATCTCTGTTTCAGCCGCATTTCCGGACGCAAAACCGTTTCACACTTCTGCTGGAAATACTCCGGATGCTCATGCCCGCTGGCGCCGGCCGAGATTGGGAAACGCCTGCAACACGGCGCCGATCACGTAAAGATAGACCCCGCTGCCGACGACGCCCCAGACCACCCAGGCCGGCGTATCGAAATGGAGAAGCAATGCATAACCACCAAAAAGCGCCCAGAGGCAGAAAACCGCCAGGTTGAGCGGACGCAACCGCTCGACGCGCACCGGGTGGAGGAAATTGACGGGCATGAAGGTGAGCAGAACCGACACGAACACAATGACCGACGCCTGCGCCTCGCTCGGCTCGATCACGAAAAGCGTAAAGATCAGCATGTTCCAGACGACCGGGAATCCGGAGAAGAAGTTCTCCCCCGTCTTCATGCCCATATCGGCGTAATAGATGGCGCTCGACACCACGATCGCTCCGGCGGCGACGAAGGACCAGGGCTCGCCGATCATGCCGCTCTGGTAGAGGGCGAAAGCCGGCAGCAGAACATAGGTCACATAGTCGATCACATTGTCGAGCGTATCGCCCGACCAGTTGGGCAACACGTCCTTGACCCGGACCTTGCGGGCGATCGGTCCGTCGATGCCGTCCACCAGCAGCGCCAGGGCAAGCCACCAGAACATATCCACGAAACGATGCTCCGCTGCGGCGACCACGCCCAGAAAGGCGAGAAAGGAGCCGGAGGCTGTCAGGATATGTACGGAAAAGGCGCGGATCTCCGCATAGGGAACGCGCCGGTAGTTGAAGAACTTCATCGTCTTTCGCTGTCCATCCTGCAAAGCGTCTGCCGGCCACGAACCGCCGACCGCGCCCTGTCCGGCCTTTTTATGACGGTAATATGCATTGATTGCCCCTTGTCGCCAGAGAAAATCGCCAATGTCCTCTCTCTGTGCCGGGGTTTCACAGGCCTGCGCCGTTTCACCCCATGGAAATTCCTCCTTTGCCGACCTAACCTGAGGCGCTAGAAGCCTGCGGGCAACATATCCGTCTTGCGGAGGTCGGGTCATGAAGGAATTCGATATTGCGGTCGTCGGCGCAGGCCTCGCCGGCAGCCTGGCAGCGCTGGCGCTGGCCGAAGCCGGACGTCGCGTGGCGCTTGTCGCGCCGCCGGCGCACGCCGGCGACGGACGCACCACGGCGCTCATGGACCAGTCCATCGCCTTCCTGAAGCGCCTCGGCATCTGGGAGGCCGTCGCACCGCATGCCGCGCCCCTCGAGGCGATGCGCATCCTCGACGGCACCAGCCGGCTGTTGCGCGCGCCGGCCGTCACGTTCCGGGCAAGGGAGGTCGGCCTCGACGCCTTCGGCTACAATATTCCCAATGCGCCCTTCATCGCGCTGCTGGAGGAAAGGATCGCGGCGCGGCCGGAAATCGAGCGTGTGACGGCCGGCGTCACCGCGCTGACATTTCACCCTGACCATATCGAACTGACCCCTGCCGACGGCGAAAGACTGACGACGCGTTTCGTCATCGGCGCCGACGGGCGCAGGTCGTTGGTCCGGGAAGCCGCCGGAATCGGCGTGAAGAGCTGGTCCTATCCCCAGACGGCGCTGGTGTTGAACTTTTCCCACGAGCGGCCGCATGGAAACGCATCCTGCGAATTCCATACCGAAAGCGGCCCCTTCACGCAGGTGCCGCTGCCGGGCGACCGGTCCAGCCTTGTCTGGGTCCTGCCGCCCCCCCAGGCGGACGTCATGCGGCGGAAGACAGCAGACGAAATCGCCCGCGCGATCGAGGATCGCATGCAGTCCATGCTCGGAAAAGTCGCGCTCGCAGGCGATGTCCAGAGTTTTCCGCTCTCCGGCATGACAGCCGAGCGTTTCGGCCGTGGTCGTGTCGCGCTCATCGGCGAAGCCGGCCACGCCTTTCCGCCCATCGGCGCGCAGGGGCTCAATCTGAGCCTGCGCGACATCATCGCACTGGAAGATCTGCTGCGCGGCGGCGGCGCTTATGAAACGCTCGGCGATCGCTTTGACCGGCGGCGGCGCGCCGATGTGCGTTCGCGCACGGCAAGCGTCGATCTGCTCAACCGGTCGCTGCTTTCCGATTTCCTGCCGGTGCAATTCCTGCGCGCCGCCGGACTTCACCTGCTCGGCGCGCTGGGGCCGCTGAGAGGCCTTGCCATGCGCGAGGGGATCGAACCCGGCGGGGCGCTGAAGGCGTTTCGGGAGGAGATCCGGCAGCGCCTGGATCGCAGAAGCGCCTGAACGGCTAGCGGTTCCGGTTTTCACAGGTTCGGTAGAACCGCTCTATCTCTTTTTTCTAGCCGCATTTCCGGACGCAAAACCGTTTCACGCTTTTGCTGGAAATGCTTCCGGATCACCCGATCTGCGAGAGGATCGGGAACGTCTGCTGGAACCAGATGGCCACGACGCTGATATAGCCGAAGATGAAGGCGAGCCCCGTCAGCACGAGCAGGCCGCCCATGACTTTCTCGACCGTTCCGAGATGCCTGCGAAACCGGATCAGGAAGCGCATGAATGCGCCTGAAAAACCTGCGGCAATCCAGAACGGGATGGCGAGGCCGAGCGAATAGACGGCCAGCAGCGACGCCCCGTCGCTCACCGTCTCGCGGGCGGCCGCGACGGCGAGGATCGCGCCGAGCACGGGACCGATGCACGGGGTCCAGCCGAAGGCGAAGGCCAGCCCCATGACATAGGCGCCGGAGGCGGTCGCCGGCTTGCCGCCCCCCTGGAATCGCGCTTCACGGGCGAAGAGACCGATGCGCAGGACGCCGAGGAAATGCAGACCCATCAGGATGATGACCACCCCGCCCACCTGCGCCAGAATATCGATATGTCGCCGCAGCGTCATGCCGATCGTCGACGCGCCTGCGCCGAGCGCCACGAAGACGGTGGCGAATCCGAGGGTGAAACAGACGGCGGCGAGCAGGACCGCGCCTCTCGTGCCGCGGCCGGATGCCGGTGCGTCGCCCCGGAACTGCTCCACCGATACGCCCGCCATATAGCACAGATAGGGCGGAACCAGCGGCAGCACGCAGGGCGACAGGAAGGAAAGCGCACCGGCCAGCAGCGCGCTCAGCAGGGAAATATCGGCAATGGACACCAGTACGACTCCGTGACCGTTCGGCAGGCCGCCGGCACAAACCGCCGCTGCGCCCCGCAAGGATCGGCCTCCTGATAGCCGGCCTCGCCGCCGGCGGCCAGTCACCTTTTGGAGAACGCGGCGAAATGCAGCAAAAGCCTTTTGAAGCCGCATTTTCCGGGTTGACCCCGCATGGCCTCCTGCATATGTTCCGCCCACTTCCAGAGGGCGCTCGCCCCATCAGGGAGCGCGTAGCTCAGCCGGTAGAGCAACTGACTTTTAATCAGTAGGTCCAGGGTTCGAATCCCTGCGCGCTCACCACTTAAACCATTTATTTTATTGACTTTTAGATTCGTCCGCTTTTTTTCACGGCCCCAGGATTCGCTCCTGCGTGCTGCCTTTCCGGGTCGAGCCATCGCCGGCGTCTTATCAGGGAAGCACGTCCGCCGTGATCGCCGTCGGCCGCGTTGCGTGCAGGCGCAGGAATTCCGTCAGCCAGATTTTTCCGAACGTGACGTTCATGTGGGACACGTCTTTCTGACGGTGCGCCTCCCCGGCCACCTTGCCGGACACATCGAGACGCAACGATCCTGCGGAAAGCGCCGGCTCCGTGAACCAGCCGTCGACGATCGTTTGCGCCGGCTGCCGCACCAGCGTGAAGCCCCGTTCCCGAACCGCGGATCGGACCAGCCCGAAGGCGATGTCATACACCCCTTCATGATAGGCCTTCTCCGCATTTTTCGCCCACTGCGGGTTATGGCCGATGAAAATGTCCTTGTCGGTCACCTGCCGGAGGAGCCCGGCGATCTTGCAGTTCAGGCTGCGATCGAAAGAGCCGGCGCTGGCCTGGCTTGCGGCGGCCGATGACGTGAAGGAGGCTATCCCGGGAAGCTGAAATCCAAGGCCGAACAACAGAAAAAAATCATACTCTTCCGGATCGATCTCAGCACGCCCGCCACTGGTGAAGACCAGGTTTTCCCTGAGCCTCTCATCGCCGGCCGCGAGAACGCGACCCGCCACCTCGAGGAACTGCAAGGCACGGCCCCGGGCGGCGAAGAACGTCAATTCCACTCCGGGTTGCTCGTGCCGAATGTCATCCCACGCCCGTTTCACGCAAGCCACATGGCTATTGCCGATGACGCAGACCCGTATTTTTCCGCTACTCAATTTGGCCCTACCCTCAACGCGGCGAAAAGGCATCCAGCAACTCTTCCTCGCAGACGATGTCCTCTTCGGAAACCTTCGTATCGTTGCTTGAAGCTTCCTTCGATTTGCCCTCTGCGGGAGCCGGTCCGTCCTTATCGAAGGTCTCCGAGAGGCATTTGAAGAAGGTCGCCATGACGTGGTTCACGCCTTCCGGCGTGACGCTTCTCTGGTTCTTCTCGTAGAATTTGCCCTGAAAAGGCGGAGCGGTGATGATCTCGTACGACGGAAAATAATCGACAAAGCGGAGTTGGTCCTGCAACGAACCCGCCACCGCCCGCAGCACCGACTTCGATTGCGTCGTGGCGACAAGCACATGGTTTCCCGATGCGGTCGCGGTCAACGGGACGGGAGAGACGGTGAGGAGGATCTTCAGCCGGGGGTTCGCCGCGCGCATCTTCCGGATGGCGTCGACCAATCGGGATCGGACGAATTGATATTGCTGATTGAGGAAGACATGCCTCCCGGCATCGAACGTCCCGGCCACGGTCCCCGGACACATGGGATACTCGTAGCCGTCCGCCCTGTTGAACCAGCTTTCCGTCAGTCCCAGGGTGAAGACGAAAACATCGGCGTCGACGATCGAGGACCGGAAGGCGCGGATCGCCCCTTCCCGCGAACGGACGAGTTCTTCGCGGGACTGGAAGCCGTCCGGCTCGATTCGCGGCCGAAACGGGTCGAAGAAGCGATCGCCCGCCTGCCATATCTCCTCGGGAACCGTTTTTTCGCCCAAAGCCCAGTCGACCCACTGCTGCAAGAGAGAGGCCGTGTAGATATTTCCTGTCCGGGCCGAGAAAACACCGTAATTGAATTGCTTCGCCGCCTCTTTCGACAGGCCGGAAGGGCCGGGCTCGGTTATAAGCCAGTGAAATCCCCGCCCGTGCAATGCGCGGCCGATATGCTGGGCGAAACAGGAGCCGTAAGTCGCGACTTTCGTCTTCCGCCGGATGCGGAATTTCGGCTCCCAGAGGCGATCGATCCCGTCCATCGTCCTTTGCGCGACGGCGGTGGCCCAGAAATGCTTCTCGTCGAGATCCTGATAAGGGTGCATCGCACGACCTTCCGCCATCAATCGAATCTTTCCATGGGAATCATGGCTATTTTATCTGCTTCAGGAATTCCTCGCCAAAGCGTTCACCCAGAAACTCCGCCTGCCCCGCCATGACGCGATGCATCGCGTCGACGGCTTCCGGCGGGATCTCGATCTCCGGCCCCTTGAAGACCTCATCTTCAAGCCCGCTATAGGCGACCGTGTCGATCCCGAGGAAGTTCTCCACGTCCGCCATCACCCGTTCCGGCTCGCTTCTGATCCTTCCGAACGGGATATAGAGGATCTTCTCGCGCGGCCAGACCGATTCCCACAGCGGAATAGCGGACTTGTAATCGCCGCGATTGAGCGTGTTCCAGTCGTTGACCTCGGCGATCCAGTCGACCTGCGGGATCGCCAGCTTCTTGCGACTCACCCGCATTTTCACATGGGAAAGACCACGAGCCACGGGATCCCTTATCAGGTAGATGACCGGCACCGGTCCCAGCATTCGAAGCGCATGCTCGATTCCCGATTTCGGCATGGCGCTATATTCCGGCGTGATGTCGCCCGTGATCTTCCCCTGCGCCGCCGGATGCGTGAAGATCAGCCGATACCATTCGTCGGTGAACATGAAACCCGCCTGGCCGAGTTTCGCATAGCGCTCGATCGACCGGAAGTTCGCCTTCCCGCTCGCGATTTCGCGCCTTATATGGCGGACGCATATTTTCCTGACGTGCCCGCCGCTCCAGGCGCGATGTCTCGGCTCATGCACGGAATTGAAGAACTGACATTCCTTGAAATCGGCCATCCACAGGCATGGGTTTTTTTCGAGATTCCGATGCAGCCAGGTCGTTCCGGCCTTCTGCGCGCCGATACAGAGAAAGGAAGGGAGATTCACATCCATACGTCAGTTCGTCCTGCTCATGCGTAAAAATCCCTGCTAGACGCGCCAGTCGATAAAAAGATCCGGATCGGTCGCCGCAGCGGAAAAAACGGTGTCGCCGCCTTTCCTGTTCCGGAGCGACATCCGGCGGTGGACGACATAACCGTGATCGCCGCGCATCCAAACCGATCATCGCAACGAAGGCAAGATCGTTCGAAAAGCAACGGCTTTTTCGGTTGCACCCTTTCGATGCCGATGGGATACAAGGCCAGATAGCAGCTACTGTGGATCTCCCTCATGCATATCGATACCCTGCGTACGTTCCGGCCCGCAAACAGAGCCGCCCTCTGGATAGAAACGATCAACAGGCTGAAGATCAAGGCGATGGTCGAGGTCGGTGTCTGGCGGGGTGATTTCGCAAAGGCGATCCTCAGCGCGTGTCCCGGCCTGGAGCGCTATTACATGATCGACCCGTGGCGTCCGCTGGAGCAATGGAACAAGCCCTATAATACCGAGCGGGATGTGTTCGAGGACGCCTATCGGCAGGCGATGGAAAAGACCGAATTCGCGGCGGACCGCCGGATCGTCCTGCGCGGCACGACCCTGGAGGCGGCGCCCGAAATTGCCGACGCCTCTCTCGGGCTGGCCTATATCGACGGGGACCACACCCTGCGGGGCATCGCCATCGACCTGATCCAGATCTATCCGAAGGTGATGGAGGGCGGCATCGTCGGGGGAGACGATTTCTCCGCCTCCATCTGGCAGCACTCCCGGAAATTCGAACCGACGCTGGTGGCCCCATACGCGATCTACTTCGCCGAGGCGGTGCAGAATCCCATCCTCGCACTGCCGTTCAACCAGTTCGCGATTGAAAAGACCAAAGGCTTCGACTTCATCGGGGGCGAAAACTATCCACGCGACCTGCTGCCGCAGATCGCCCCGCGCAAACTTCCGGAATAGGACGGCGATCGCGCCAAGCCGACACGCCGAACCGGATCGGGGCCGATCGACTATCGACCCTGTTCCCCACCCTTACGGAGGGTTTCGCCGCGCCATCCGACGCGACCTTCATTGCCGGCAACGCCTTTTGCGACCCGAAACGGACCGTGCCGCTTGCGGTGTCGTCCCTGAACGATCCCGAAAGATCAGGCGGTCCCGATAGCGGCGGCCGCCATTCCCGTCAGAACGGAATGTCGTCATCCATGTCGCGCGAAATCGACGATCCGCCCGCAGGGCGCGCGCCGCCGGACGCCGGACGAGAACCGTAGTCGTCATAGTTCGGAGCGCCTCCGAAATCGCCACCGCCGCGACGCTCGCCGCCGCCCTCGCCGCGCCCGTCAAGCATGGTCAGCGTCGAGTTGAAGCCTTGCAGAACGATTTCGGTGCTGTAGCGGTCGTTGCCGTTCTGGTCCTGCCATTTGCGCGTCTGGAGCTGCCCCTCGATATAGAGCTTCGCCCCCTTCTTCACATATTGCTCGACGACCTTGCACAGGCCTTCGTTGAAGATGACGATCGTATGCCATTCGGTACGTTCGCGGCGCTCGCCGCTATTGCGGTCGCGCCAGGATTCCGACGTCGCGAGACGGAGATTGGCGATCGGCCGGCCGTCCTGCGTCCGACGGATTTCCGGATCCGCCCCGACGTTTCCGATCAAGATCACCTTGTTGACGCTACCAGCCATACCTGTCGCTTTCCGTTGTCGGCCGAACCTGAAGCCGGCACCATCTCATCCTACGAATACGGCATCTTATCGGCTGCGCCTTTGCCGCGCCGCCCCGCTTGCAACGTAATCCACAGATCAATTGCGCAATTCGTTCTTTATTTGTTCTAATATTTTCCTACTATCTTGTCAATCGAATCGGAAAGGGCCACGGATTAGCAGGTTGCGCATGGACAGGCCCGGGCCAGTTCCTACATAGGGTGCGCAGGGATTTCTGACGCTGGACATCATGAGCGAACTCAAGACAATTTCCATCCGCGGCGCACGCGAACACAATCTCAAGGGCATCGATCTCGACTTGCCCCGCAACAGCCTGATCGTCATGACCGGGCTATCGGGCTCCGGCAAATCGTCGCTCGCCTTCGACACGATCTATGCCGAAGGACAGCGGCGCTATGTCGAAAGCCTTTCGGCTTACGCACGCCAGTTCCTGGAGATGATGCAGAAGCCGGACGTCGACCAGATCGACGGCCTGTCGCCGGCCATCTCCATCGAGCAGAAGACGACCTCGAAGAACCCGCGGTCCACCGTCGGCACGGTGACGGAGATTTACGACTACATGCGGCTACTGTTCGCGCGGGTGGGAATTCCCTATTCGCCGGCGACCGGCCTGCCGATCGAAAGCCAGACCGTCAGCCAGATGGTCGACCGGGTGCTGGAGTTCGACGAGGGAACGCGGCTCTATATCCTCGCGCCGATCGTGCGCGGCCGGAAGGGCGAGTATCGCAAGGAACTCGCGGAACTGATGAAAAAGGGGTTCCAGCGCGTCAAGGTCGATGGTCAGTTCTACGAGATCGCCGACGTCCCGCCGCTCGACAAGAAATACAAGCACGATATCGATGTCGTGGTGGACCGCGTCGTCGTGCGGCCGGACCTCGCCGCGCGACTGGCCGACAGCCTCGAGACCTGCCTTACGCTCGCCGAAGGGCTCGCCATCGCCGAATTCGCGGAAAAACCGCTGCCTGTGGAAGAAACGGCGGCGGGTGGTTCGGCCAACAAGTCGTTGAATGAAACCCACGAACGCGTGCTGTTCTCGGAAAAATTCGCCTGCCCGGTTTCCGGTTTCACCATCTCGGAAATCGAGCCCCGGCTCTTCTCCTTCAACAATCCCTTCGGCGCCTGCCCGACCTGCGACGGCCTCGGCAGCCAGCAGAAGATCGACCCGGACCTGATCGTGCCGGAGGCCCAGCGGACATTGCGCGGCGGGGCGATTGCGCCCTGGGCGAAATCCTCCTCGCCCTATTACAACCAGACACTGGAAGCGCTGGGCGCGGCTTACGGCTTCAAGCTGTCGGACCGCTGGTCGGACCTGTCGGACGCGGCGCGGAACGCCATCCTCAACGGAACGAAGGAGAAGGTCGAGTTCCACTATAAGGACGGCGCCCGCTCCTACAAGACGGTGAAGAGCTTCGAGGGCATCGTCCCCAATCTCGAACGACGCTGGAAGGAAACCGATTCCGCCTGGGCGCGCGAGGAAATCGAGCGCTACATGTCGGCGGCCCCCTGCCCGGCGTGCAACGGCTATCGGCTGAAGCCCGAGGCGCTGGCGGTGAAGGTCGACACGCTGCATATCGGCGAAGTCACCAACATGTCGATCCGCACCGCGCGCGACTGGTTCGACGGCCTGCCGGAACGGCTCAACGCCAAGCAGAACGAAATCGCCGTCCGCATCCTCAAGGAGATCCGCGAACGTCTGCGCTTCCTGAACGATGTCGGGCTGGAATATCTGAGCCTGTCGCGCAATTCCGGCACGCTGTCGGGGGGCGAGAGCCAGCGCATCCGGCTCGCCTCGCAAATCGGCTCGGGCCTGACGGGGGTTCTCTACGTCCTCGACGAACCCTCGATCGGCCTGCACCAGCGCGATAACGCCCGCCTGCTCGACACGCTGCGGCATCTGCGCGATATCGGCAATACGGTGATCGTCGTCGAGCACGACGAGGATGCCATCCTGACGGCCGACTATGTCGTCGACATCGGGCCGGCCGCCGGCATCCACGGCGGCCAGGTCGTGGCCGAGGGCACGCCGGCAGAAATCATCGCCAATCCGGCCTCGCTGACGGGAAAATATCTTGCCGGCGCGCTTTCCGTCCCGGTTCCCCCGGAAAGGCGGAAGCCGAAGAAAGGCAAGGAAATCAAGATCGTCGGCGCGAAAGCTAACAATCTGAAGAATGTCACCGCGGCCATCCCGCTTGGCGTCTTCACCGCCGTCACCGGGGTTTCGGGCGGTGGCAAGTCGACGTTCCTGATCGAGACGCTCTACAAATCCGCGGCCCGCCGCATCATGGGTGCGCGCGAAATCCCCGCCGAGCACGAGCGCATCGACGGCTTCGAATATATCGACAAGGTGATCGATATCGACCAGTTGCCGATCGGCCGCACGCCGCGTTCCAATCCGGCGACCTATACCGGCGCCTTCACGCCGATCCGCGACTGGTTCGCCGGCCTTCCGGAGGCAAAGGCGCGCGGCTATCAGCCAGGCCGTTTTTCCTTCAACGTCAAGGGCGGACGCTGCGAGGCTTGCCAGGGCGACGGCGTCATCAAGATCGAGATGCACTTCCTGCCGGACGTCTATGTCACCTGCGACGTCTGCCACGGCAAACGCTATAATCGCGAGACGCTCGACGTGACCTTCAAGGGCAAGTCGATCGCCGATGTGCTGGACATGACGGTCGAGGAAGGCGTCGAGTTCTTCGCCGCCGTGCCGGCGGTGCGCGACAAGCTCGTCACGCTCAATCGCGTCGGGCTCGGCTATATCAAGGTCGGCCAGCAGGCGAATACCCTGTCGGGCGGCGAAGCGCAGCGCGTCAAGCTCGCCAAGGAACTGTCCAAGCGCTCCACCGGCCGCACGCTCTATATCCTCGACGAGCCCACCACCGGACTTCATTTCCACGACGTGGCGAAACTGCTGGAGGTGCTGCACGAACTGGTCGATCAGGGCAATTCCATCGCCGTGATCGAACATAATCTGGAAGTCATCAAGACAGCCGACTGGGTCATCGACTTCGGCCCCGAGGGCGGCGACGGCGGCGGCGAGGTCATCGCGCAGGGCACGCCGGAAGACGTGGTGAAGATCGAGCGCTCCTATACCGGCCGGTTCCTGAGGGATCTTCTGGAACGCCGGCCGATGCGGACCGTCGCGGCGGAGTGAAGCGAAGCGCAGGAGGAGACGACATGAGCACATCCGGCACCATCCGCACCGGAATCGGCGGCTGGACCTTCGCGCCGTGGGAAGGCACCTTCTACCCCGACAAGCTTCCGAAGACGCGACAGCTCCAGTTCGCCGGGCAGGAACTGGCGACGATCGAGATCAACGGCACCTATTACGGTTCGCAGAAGCCGGAAACCTTTGCCAAATGGGCAGCCGACGTACCGGACGGCTTTGTCTTCTCCCTCAAGGCAAGCCGCTTCACGACAAATCGCAAGATACTCTCACAATCGTCTGAATCAATTGAAAAATTCCTTGGGCAAGGATTGACCGAACTGGGCGACCGCCTGGGGCCGATCCTCTGGCAGTTCGCCCCCACGAAGGCTTTCGACCCGGAAGATTTCGAGGGCTTTCTCAAGCTCCTGCCAAAAAGCCGGGACGGCCTGCCGCTACGGCATGCACTGGAGGTGCGGCATGATTCCTTCAAGGTTCCGGAGTTCGCCGCGCTCGCCCGCAAGTGCGGCGCGGCCATCGTCTATGCCCATCATCCCGCCTATCCCGAGATCGCCGATGTGACCGCCGATTTCGTCTATGCGCGCCTGCAACAGGGCTCCGACGAGATCGAGACCTGCTATGCGCCCGCAGCGCTCGACGCCTGGGCCGGGCGGCTGGAGGACTGGGCGAAGGGCGGCGAACCTGCCGACCTGCCGCGGATCGATCCGGGCACGAGACCCGCCAGGCAACCGCGCGACGTCTTCGCCTTCTTCATCACCTCCGGCAAGGTTAATGCCCCGAACGGCGCGCGCGCGTTGCAGCGCAAGGTCGCCTGACGGCGGCGTTCAATCGCGCGGCCAGGGCGGAACGGCATCCGGCAAATCCTCCGCCGTCAGCCCGTCGCCGGCGATCCGGCCCGCCTCGCCGTGACGCCAGACCGCGCTCGCGGCGGCCTCGAAGGGAGCAAGCCCCTGCGCCAGATGCGCACCGACGATGCCCGAAAGCACATCACCGGAGCCGGCCGTCGCCAGGAAAGGCGGCGCGTTTACATTGACCAGCGCCCGCCCGTCCGGCACGGCGATCACCGTATCGGCCCCTTTCAGGATGACGACGGCGTTGCTGCGGGCGGCTGCCTGCAAGGCCCGATCGATCCTGGAAAAAGTGCGATTGGCGGCAAGATCGGGAAAGAGGCGTTCGAATTCACCATCGTGGGGTGTCAGCACCAGACGGACCTGCCCGGAGAATAGCGAGAAAAGCCGATCCGGCGCATCGCGGAACGCGCTGATACCGTCGGCGTCGAGAACGAGACGCCGGCCGGCCGCGGCGATCCGGGCGGCATAGTCCCGTGCCCTTTCGCCATCGCCGAAGCCCGGGCCGAGGACGAAAATTGTCACCCGGCGGTCCTCCAGAAGTGCGGAAAGCCCCTCGCCGTCATCGATCCGCCGCAGCATGACGGCCGTCAGATGCGCGGCGTTCGCGGCAAGCGCCGGCCCTGCGGCGAGCACGGTGACCAGCCCCGCCCCGGCGCGCAGGCCGGCGGCGGCGGCAAGGCGGGCCGCACCCGTCGCGGTGAAAGGTCCCGAGAAGACGGCGAGATGTCCACGCGTATATTTATGGCTGCCCGCGCCGGCGGGCGTCAGGGCACTGCGCCAGATCGACGGAGAATTGACGCGCAGGTGACTGGAATGGCGCAGGACGGTCCGCGCCGGGATGCCGATGTCGAACAGTTCCACCGTCCCGCTCAGCATGCGGCCCGGCAGCAGCAGGTGTCCGGGCTTGCGACAGACGAAAGTGACGGTCGCCTCGGCCTGGAAGGCCGCGCCGCATATGCCTCCCGTCCGCCCGTCAACACCCGAAGGCAGGTCGACGGCCAGAACGGGCAGCGCCAGATCGCGTACGCGCCCGATGATAGCGATGACGTCGGCGGGAACATCGCGCGAGAGGCCCGCGCCGAAAAGGGCGTCGATGACGACATCGCCGGGGCGCGGCGCAAAGTCCGAAAGCGGCAGGATCGGCCCGCCGAAGGCCGTGGCCATCGCGGCCGCGTCTCCTGTAAGCATGGCCGGATCACCAAGCGCATGGACCGCCGGCGGCGCTCCTGCCTCGCGGAGATGGCGCGCGGCCACATAACCGTCGCCGCCGTTGTTGCCCGGACCGCAGAGCACGACGAAGCGCAACGCCCCGGGATAGCGCCGCAGCGCCGCCGCACCGACGGCCCGGCCGGCGCGCTCCATGAGACCGAGACTGTCCAGCCCTTCTCCGGCGGCCGCACGGTCTATGTCGTTCATGACGTCCGGCGGGATGATGAGTGTTTCGAGTTCCTTGTGCATCATCGTCACCATGCCAAGAAACCCGCCATGCGAACAGGCCTGAAATCACCCCGGCAACCGCACATTTTTTAGGCATATGCCCGTTTTCACGCCTCGGCCGGCATCTCACGCCATACCGGAAGCCTTCGCGGGCGGCTCAGGAAATCGACAGTCTCCCGGATGGGGATAATTTTCCCGATCCCTCCCCTAGCCCTTTCGCCGCGAAAGCCGCATCATCACCGCCGCCAGGCAGGCGGAGGAACGAAAGAAACACCGATTTCTCCCGTCTGGCATGGAATCTGCAAAAGTTGGCACGCGACATGCTTGTGAACGTGTATTGGAAATGGTCCGCGGGATGGCCCCGCGGCAAGTCAAAGCGGAGAGACATTTTCACATGAAAAAGATCGAAGCGATCATCAAGCCCTTCAAGCTGGATGAGGTGAAGGAGGCCTTGCAGGAGGTCGGCGTTCAGGGCATCACCGTCACCGAGGCGAAGGGTTTTGGACGCCAGAAGGGGCACACGGAGCTTTATCGCGGCGCCGAATACGTGGTCGACTTTCTGCCCAAGGTGAAGGTCGAGGTCGTCCTGGCGGATGAGAATGCGGACGCCGTGATCGAGGCGATCCGCAATGCGGCGCAAACCGGCCGCATCGGCGACGGCAAGATCTTCGTCTCTCATGTCGAGGAAGTCATCCGCATCCGCACCGGCGAAACCGGTACCGACGCCATCTAGCACTGCCCGGCCCTTCCGGCCGTGGCCTTCCATTTCGTCCCCTCACAGGAAACATACTTATGACGACTGCCAACGACATTCTCAAGCAAATCAAGGAAAACGACGTCAAGTTCCTCGACGTGCGCTTCACCGATCCCAGGGGGAAGATGCACCACATCACGATGGACGTTTCCTGCGTCGACGAGGACATGTTCGCCGACGGCATCATGTTCGACGGGTCCTCGATCGGCGGCTGGAAGGCGATCAACGAATCCGACATGGTGCTGATGCCCGATCCGGCCACGGTCCATATGGACCCGTTCTTCGCGCAGTCCACGATGGTCGTGATGTGCGACATCCTCGACCCGGTTTCCGGTGAAGCCTATAATCGCGATCCGCGCGGCACGGCCAGGAAGGCGGAAGCCTACCTGAAGGCCTCCGGCATCGGCGACACCGTCTTCGTCGGTCCCGAGCCGGAATTCTTCGTCTTCGACGACGTCAAATACAAGGCGAGCCCCTACAACACCGGTTTCAAGCTCGATTCGTCGGAACTGCCCTCCAACGACGATACGGCCTATGAAACCGGCAATCTCGGTCATCGGCCGCGCCTCAAGGGCGGCTACATGCCGGTTCCGCCGATCGACAGCTGCCAGGACATGCGCTCGGAAATGCTGACGGTTCTTGCCGAAATGGGCGTCACCGTCGAAAAGCAGCACCATGAGGTCGCCGCCGCCCAGCACGAACTCGGCGTCAAGTTCGACACGCTGCTCCGCAACGCCGACAAGATCCAGATCTACAAATATGTCGTGCATCAGGTCGCCAACGCCTACGGCAAGACCGCAACATTCATGCCGAAGCCGGTTTTCGGCGACAACGGCTCGGGCATGCATGTGCACCAGTCGATCTGGAAGGACGGCAAGCCGACCTTCGCCGGCGACGAATACGCCGGCCTGTCGGAAAGCTGCCTCTATTATATCGGCGGCATCATCAAGCACGCCAAGGCGATCAACGCCTTCACCAATCCGACGACGAACTCCTACAAGCGTCTCGTCCCGGGTTACGAAGCGCCGGTGCTTCTCGCCTATTCCGCCCGCAACCGCTCGGCCTCCTGCCGCATCCCGCTCAGCACCGGGCCCAAGTCCAAGCGCGTCGAGGTCCGCTTTCCCGATCCGCTGGCCAATCCCTATCTGGCCTTCGCCGCCATGCTGATGGCCGGCATCGACGGCATCAAGAACAAGATCCATCCGGGCAAGGCCATGGACAAGGATCTTTACGATCTGCCGCCGAAGGAACTGAAGAAGATCCCGACGGTTTGCGGCAGCCTGCGCGAGGCGCTGGAAAGCCTCGACAAGGACCGCAAGTTCCTGACGGCCGGCGGCGTCTTCGACGACGACCAGATCGACGCCTTCATCGAGCTGAAGATGGCCGAGGTCATCCGCTACGAGATGACGCCGCATCCGGTCGAATTCGACATGTACTATTCCGCCTGAGCGGACACGGCGGCCTCCCGCTTCCGGGCGGGAGGTTTTCCGGTTGCAGCCGGACACCGCGATCGAGGTCATGAACCCGCAACAGAAAAACCGGCCTTGCGGCCGGTTTTCTTGTATTCAAACAGTAGATGCCGCTGGTCAGACGAGGCGGCTCTGCTCCAGCGCGGCGGCGACGAAGCTTGCGAAAAGCGGGTGCGGATCGAGCGGCCGGCTCTTCAGTTCCGGATGGTACTGCACGCCGATGAACCACGGGTGGTCCGGATATTCGATGGTTTCCGGCAGCAGGCCGTCGGGTGACATTCCGGAAAATACGAGGCCGCATGTCTCCAGCCGGTCCTTGTAGGCGACATTCACCTCGTAGCGATGGCGGTGGCGTTCGGAAATATCGGTCGAGCCGTAGATTTCGGCGATCTTCGTGCCGGTCTTGAGCGTGGCGCGATAGGTGCCGAGGCGCATCGTGCCGCCGAGATCGCCGCTGGCGGAGCGCTTTTCCAGTTCGTTGCCCTTGAGCCATTCGGTCATCAGGCCGACGACGGGCTCGGCCGTGCGGCCGAACTCGGTGGAGGAGGCAGCCTCGATACCGGCAAGATTGCGCGCCGCCTCGACGACCGCCATCTGCATGCCGAAGCAGATTCCGAAATAGGGAACCTTGCGCTCGCGGGCGAAACGGGCGGCGTTGATCTTGCCCTGCGCGCCGCGCTCGCCGAAGCCGCCGGGCACGAGAATGCCGTGCACCTTCTCGAGATAGGGCGCGGCGTCTTCCTTTTCGAAGACTTCCGCCTCGATCCATTCGAGATTGACCTTGATGCGGTTTGCGATGCCGCCATGATGCAACGCCTCGATCAGCGACTTGTACGCGTCCTTGAGGTCGGTGTACTTGCCGACGATGGCGATCGTCACCTCGCCTTCCGGCGTGCGGATGCGCTCGGCCACGTCCTGCCACGGCTGGAGGCGCGGCTTGGGCGCCGGCTCGATGCCGAAGGCGGCCAGCACTTCGTCGTCCAGGCCCTCCTTGTGGTAGGCGAGCGGCACGTCGTAGATGGAGGAAACGTCCAGCGCCTGGATCACCGCGGACGGGCGGACATTGCAGAACAGCGACAGCTTGCGACGCTCCGACTCGGGGATTTCCCGGTCGGCGCGCACCAGAAGAATGTCGGGATGGATGCCGAGCGCCTGCAACTCCTTGACGGAATGCTGCGTCGGCTTGGTCTTCAGTTCTCCGGCGGCCTTTATATAGGGCATCAGCGTCAGATGGACGTAGACGGCCGTATTGCGCGGCAGATCGTTGCCGAGCTGGCGGATGGCCTCCATGAACGGCATGGCCTCGATATCGCCTACCGTGCCGCCGATCTCGCAGAGCACGAAGTCGTAATCGTCGTTGCCGTCAATGACGAAATTCTTGATCTCATTGGTGACGTGCGGGATCACCTGCACGGTCGCGCCGAGATAATCGCCGCGACGTTCCTTGTCGATGATGTTCTTGTAGATGCGGCCGGTGGTGATGTTGTCGGTCTTCGTGGCGGAACGGCCGGTGAAGCGCTCGTAGTGGCCGAGGTCCAGATCGGTCTCCGCGCCGTCGTCGGTGACGAAGACCTCGCCGTGCTGCGTCGGGCTCATCGTGCCCGGATCGACGTTGAGGTAGGGGTCCAGCTTCCTGAGACGGACCCGGTAACCCCGGGCCTGAAGGAGGGCTCCGAGAGCGGCGGCCGCGATGCCCTTTCCGAGAGAGGAAACCACGCCGCCAGTGATGAATACATATCGCGCCATGGGATTCACCGGATACCTTTTCAAAAACGATTCCGCTACCGAAAAATCACCCGGCGGGACTTTCGGGAAGGGGCAATCTGCGTTTTACACAAGAAGAAGGCCGGTTGGTTTTCTCCAACCGGCCGGCTCGTTCGGGCGCTGGCGGTTACTGGCCGCTCGGAACGCCGGAATTATTCTCAGTGGCTCCCCCGCCCGACGGCGCGGGCGCGGCGGTTCCGCCTTCGGTCGGGACGCCGTCGGTCGCAGGCGGCGGGGTGGCGGCATCGCTCTGCGGCTGGCTTTCTTCGGCGCCGCCGAGCGCGTCGAGAACGCCACCGGTGCCGGTCGTGCCGGGAATGCGGTCGAGAATGTCGGTCGGGCGCGATTCGTAGCGGGCGAGAATGCCCATGCCGAGCGCGAGCACGAAGAACAGCGCCGCCAGGATCGCCGTGGTGCGCGTGAGCGCATTGGCCGTGCCGCGCGCCGACATGAAGCCGGATCCGCCGCCAATGCCAAGGCCGCCGCCTTCAGACCGCTGGATCAGCACGACGCCGATCAGCACGACGACGACCATGAGATAGATGACGAGCAAGATGGTCTGCATGTTTTGATATCCCGGACCGAGAGGCCCAAATGAAAGATTTGCGGCTCACTTATACCATGACGGGCCGCATTCCAAGCCCTTGGCCGGCATTCCCCGCCTCAGGCCAGCAGCGTTTCGTAAGCCCGGTAGATGGCGAGGAAGTCCGCCGCTTTCAAGCTGGCCCCGCCGATCAGCGCGCCGTCGACGTTCTTCACGCCCATCAGTTCCTGCGCATTGCCGGGCTTGACCGAACCGCCGTAAAGGATGCGCATCTTCGCCCCCTCGTCCTTGAAACGCGCCTCCAGTTCCGCACGCATGAAGGCATGGGCAGCCTCTACATCCGCCGCCGTCGGCGTCACGCCGGTGCCGATCGCCCACACGGGCTCATAGGCGATGACGGTATTGGCGGCCGTCGCCCCGTCCGGTACGGAGCCCGCAAGCTGCGCTTTCAGGACATCGAGCGTCCGGCCGGCCTCGCGCTCCTGCCCCGTCTCGCCGATGCAGACGATGGCGACGAGATCGCTGGCATGGGCGATTTCCGCCTTGGCGCGCACGAGGGCGTCGCTTTCGCCGTGGTCGCTGCGCCGCTCGGAGTGCCCCACGATGACATGGGTTCCGAAGCAGTCGGCGATCATTTCCGCCGAGATATCGCCCGTATGGGCGCCCGACGCCTTTTCATGGCAATCCTGCGCGCCGATGCAAAGGGGGCTGTCGTCGCAAAGCGCGGTCGCGACGTAAAGCAGCGTGGCGGGCGGGCAGATCAGCGTTTCGACCTTGTCGGAAAGCGCGCCCTTCACACCTTCGGCCATCGCCTTGATCTGGTCGAGCGATGCGCGCGTGCCGTTCATTTTCCAGTTGCCGGCGACGAGCGGGGTTACGTCCGGTGTCATGTGGCCTCCCTTTCCTGCCATATCGTTGTGTTCCGGGGCGTAGCAAATCGCGTGGCTCCGCGAAAGAGCGCCGCGCCCTTTGGTGCGAATTGCCCGCTTTTCCTCTCAGCGGGCGAAAATCCAGTTGAGCGCCTCGCGCCAGTCGGTCATGCGGACGGGCGTGCCGTGGCCGCCGGTCTGGAACAGGACGAAACGCGTGGGGATCCCCGCCTTGCGCAGCTTGCGGAACAGGGCGATCTGGTCATTCGCCTGATAGACGCCGTCCATGTCCCCATGGGTGAAATAGACCGGCAGCTTCGCCCGGAAGGCCGGCGTCGAAAGGTACTCCGCATCGGCTGCGCCGCCCATCAGGATCATGCCCGAGAGATTGCCGACGGCCTCGGAGTCACGCGCCACGCGGGCGCAGATGAAACTGCCCATGGACGCACAGGCAAGCACCACGGGCGCGCCCGGCGAAGCGGCCTTCGCCTTGCCGATGAGGCCGGAGACCAGCGCCCTGCCCCGGTCGTCGAAGGATGGCACGCTCGGGGCATAATAGACGCCGCCGTTGCGCGCCGCGAGGTTCTTCAGACGATTGAAGTTGCCGCCGAACGTCCAGTCGTTGCCGCCCAGCCTGCGGTCTCCTCCACGCCCGTGGATGAAGATGACGGTGAAGGACGCGCCCTGCGCCTTTCCGGTCATCGTCACGTCCAGACGGCCGGCCGGCGTTTCCAGCGCCAGGTTCTGCTGGACCTTCCGGATGTCGGTCGAGACATAGGCGGATCTGACCCGGCGCTCCGGCGTCTGGTCGCGGCCGTTGATGTCGCGCATCTCCTGATAGTCGATCACCCGCAGGGCGCCGCCTTCGGCCGTTTCCACGACCTCGCCGTAGGAGAAGAGGTCGTCCTTCCACGGCTCAAGCGTCAGCGCGGCCGCGCCGTTTGCCGAAACGACGGTGAGCCATATGGCGCATGCCATCCGGAAGAGACAATGAATTGTGGACTTTGGCATAAACTGTCGATCCATTCAGGTGAAAACTCTTGCCATCCGCCTGCGGCAGACGCAATCCTCGCGAGACCGCAATGCGGCCCTCCCGAGACCACTATGCGGCGCAGCATCGCGAAATCGCGCGGAATCTGGCAAAGTCGCAAGTGATTCGCCCAACCGACACCCATCGCCCATCCAAAGGCCGCACCGGCCGCGACGCGAAAATGACGCACGGAACAAAATCTGAACAGCCCATGCAGGACGACAACGATCTCTTCGCCCAGTTTCCCTCCGAGCCCGCACGGCAGCCGGTGCCCGCGGCTGTGAAACCGCTACGGGAACCCGCATCCCGCGCCGCGCCGGCAAACGGCGGCGGCGGCGACGATTACGATGCCTCGGCAATCCGCGTTCTCGAAGGGCTCGAACCGGTGCGCATGCGTCCGGGCATGTATATCGGCGGCACGGACGAAAAGGCCCTGCACCATCTGTTTTCGGAAGTCATCGACAACGCGATGGACGAGGCCGTCGCTGGCCATGCCAATTTCATCGAGGTCAATCTCGACGCCGAGGGCTTTCTGTCCGTCACCGACAATGGTCGCGGCATTCCTGTGGAAAACCATCCGCAAATGCCCGGCAAGTCGACGCTGGAGGTGATTCTCACCGTGCTTCACGCCGGCGGCAAGTTCGACGGCAAGGCCTATGAGACCTCGGGCGGCCTGCACGGCGTCGGCGTCTCGGTGGTCAATGCGCTGTCCGATCGCCTCGAGGTGGAAGTCGCGCGAAACCGCAAGCTCTATCGCCAGTGCTTTTCCCGGGGCAAGCCGCTCGGGCCGCTGGAGGAACTGGGCGATGTCCACAACCGTCGCGGAACGAAGGTCCGGTTCCATCCCGATCCGCAGATCTTCGGCCCGCAGGTGCGCTTCGATCCGGGGCGGGTGTTCCGCATGGCCCGGTCCAAGGCCTATCTTTTCGGCGGCGTGGAGATCCGCTGGAGTTGCGATCCCGCCTTGTTGCCCGAAGGTTCCGACACGCCGGAAAAGGCGGTGTTCCACTTCCCCGGCGGCCTGAAGGACTATCTTCAGGCGACGCTCGGCAAGGATTATACCGTCACCCGGGAGATCTTCGCCGGCAAGAGCGAGAAGGCCGGCGGCCACGGATCGATCGAATGGGCGGTGACGTGGCATGGCGGCGATTCGCTCATCCATTCCTATTGCAACACCATCCCGACAGGCGACGGCGGCACCCATGAGGCGGGCCTGCGCATCGCGCTGACCAGGGGGCTCAAGAACTACGCCGAACTGACGCAGAACAAGCGCGCGTCGATGATCTCCACCGACGATGTGATGATTTCGGCCATCGGCATGCTTTCGGTCTTCATCCGCGAGCCGGAATTCGTCGGCCAGACGAAGGACAAGCTTGCGACCGCCGAGGCCCAGCGCCTTGTCGAGAATGCGCTGCGCGACCCGTTCGACCATTATCTCGCCGATAACCCCGCCGAGGCGGCAAAGCTGCTCGACTGGGTGATCGAGCGCGCGGAGGAACGCCTGCGCCGGCGCAAGGAAAAGGAAGTGAGCCGCAAGACGGCGGTCAGGAAGCTGCGCCTGCCGGGGAAACTCGCCGATTGCTCGCAGAGTTCAGCCGCCGGCGCGGAGCTTTTTATCGTCGAGGGCGATTCGGCCGGCGGTTCCGCCAAGCAGGCGCGAAACCGCGCCAATCAGGCTATTCTCCCACTGCGCGGGAAGATCCTCAACGTGGCGAGCGCGGGGCGGGAGAAGCTGGGCGCCAACCAGCAGATTTCCGATCTCGTGCAGGCGCTGGGCTGCGGCACCCGCTCGAAATACCGCGAGGAAGACCTGCGCTACGAGCGCGTCATCGTCATGACGGACGCCGACGTCGACGGAGCCCATATCGCCTCCCTGCTCATCACTTTCTTTTATCAGGAGATGCCGGAACTCATCCGCGGCGGGCATCTTTATCTCGCCGTACCGCCGCTCTACCGCCTCAGTCAGGGCGGAAAGACCCTTTATGCCCGTGACGACCAGCATCGCGAGGAACTGATGCGCAGCCAGTTCAACGGCCGCGGCAAGGTCGAGATCGGCCGCTTCAAGGGTCTTGGCGAGATGCTGCCCTCGCAGCTCAAGGAGACCACGATGGATCCGGCCAAACGCACGCTGCTGAAAGTGGAGATCGACGACATCGACTTCGAGGGCACGCGCACCGCCGTCGACGACCTGATGGGGACGAAGCCGGAAGCCCGCTTCCGCTTCATCCAGGAGCGCGCGGTCTTCGTCGAAAATCTGGATATCTGAGCGGACCACGCCTGACGGCCGCCGTCATTTGCGCAAGGAAAGGCCATGAAAGCCGCACTTATCGTCATGACGATCATGGGGTGCGATGACAGCGTCACCCAATGTCATTACATCGATACGACCGACAGAAGCTGGCAGACGGTGTCGCTCTGTGACGCCGATGCGGAAAGCTACATCAACCGTCATCAGAACAGCCCCTACCCGGTCATCGTCGCCGTCTGTGAAAGCATGGAGGACCGGGACGCCGGCTCGCTTGCGGAAGGCGAAGCCGATACCGCGGATACTCCGGGCACTGCGGTTGCGCAGGCGCCTGCCCCGCCCGATGCGAAAGCAAAACAAGGTCTGGCCGCGCGCACGCTCGATTTCGTCAAGGGTGCGCTTCCCGATGCGGCCGATGTCAAGGCGGTCTTTGTCAAGCCGGTCCATACGATCGAGGACGGCTATGCCTGGGTCGTTCGCCGGCTTACGGATTGAGGCTGCGCCGCGTCAGGCGGCCTCCCGGGTGACCAGCATGGCGTAGCTGCGCGCCGTGCGCCGCTGCTCGGCGAGCGCCAGCCGCTCGACCAGTTCCAGCAACGACTGACAGGCGGCGTCATCGCGCCCGCGGGCTTCCGCCAGAAGGCGTTCCGACACGGAGAAGGCCGCATCGTCTGCCGCAGTCCCGCGCCGCCGGATGAGTGTCGCCTGCGCGAAGAGCCCGGCGATCTCGCCGCCAAGGCCACAGGTCTCGTAAAGCGCGCGCAAGGCCGCCTCCCGGCCGTCCGACAGCAGCGCACGGACCCGGCGCTCCTGATGACCGGACAGGTTGACGATGGCGGTGGCGAAGAATTCGGCGCGACCGGTGCAAAGCGCGTGCATCAGGAAGACGGGCGTCAGGCGGCCATTGACGCGCAGATGCTCGACGAGCGCCGGCATGTCCGCCTCCGGCGCTTCGCCGGCCATGACGAGGGTGGCAACATCGCAGGCCTCGCGCATTACCCGTTCGACACGGCCGGAACCGATGGTGGCGCGAACCAGATCGAGACCGGCGAGCGCCTCGCCGACCTTCTCGATCAACAGTGAGCGGGCGTCGCCCGACAGATCGTCGCGGCCAAGAAGCAGGGCGCGAATCTCGCCGTGATCGGCGAATCGTTCCGCCAGCCGCGCCAGACTGCTGCGCGACAGGATGGCGCCGGGATTCTCCAGAAGAACCATCGTCTCCGCTTCCTCGCCGATTTCAGCCAGCGCCGCCGATACCGGCCGCGATACGAAGGCGCGATGGGCGATCAGCATGCGGGTGACCCCGTTGCCCTTGGCGGCGATATCCACGAGATCGCCATCCGCCAGAACCGGCGAACGCAGCAACACCCGCGCTGCGACCTCGGGCTGATCCTCGGCAAGCGGCAGGATGACGGCGCGCGGGGCATGGGGGCAATCGGCCAGTTCCTCCGCCAAGGCAAGCCGCACCTGATGCGCGGGATCGTCGAGCAGGAAAATCATGGCCATTTCCGCCGCATGCCGGTCGCCGGCCGCGATACGGTTGCGGGCGAACGCCCGCGCCAGTACGCTTGCAGCCTTGGCCCTGTCGGACGATCTTGCGGTTTCCACCCAGCGGAGAAAAGCGTGAACGATCAAGGAATGCCCCAATTCCTGAATGCTTTGTCGATGGGCGCAAGCCTAGCGGCAAAACGTTTAAGATTGGTTCACCATGTCCCTTAACCAAACCATCTTGCCTTGCGGGCGGACGGAGCGTTAGACCGGTGCCATGACCGCCCTGCCCCGCGCCCTGATCCATCACGCCACCCGACAGACCGCTCGCCCCGGCGCCTTGTTGGCCGCGGACACGATGGAAGATGTTGGCGCAGGTGCGTTCCTGGTCCAGGAAAGCGGACATGAGCGGCTTTCCGATCTGCGCCGGGCGGTTGCCGCCGGTTTTGCCGGGGTTGCGCTTTCCGGATGCCGGCAAGGCGAAGCCCTCCAGCGATTGGCCGTTCTTCTGGATGTCGCGGAAGCCGAGGAAGGGATGGCAGATGGCGCGCTGCGCATCCTCTGGCTGACGGACGGCATCCTGCCGGCTCCCGCCGATCTGGCAGCCGCTCTTGCGATTACCGTGCGCCGGCTGGCCGGACTGGTGTGGGATCATGGAGCGCTCGTCCGCACCCTCGGCGCGCGTCGTTGCGAGACGGAAGCAGGCAACTGGACGGCGCCTTTCGCAGCCGCCCGCGCCGCCGCGCTCCTTGCCGGACGGGCGGCGGGTCTTCCGGTCTACGATTCGGCCGAGCCGCACGAACCGGCCATTTTCGCAAGGATCTGCGAACGCTCGCGGGACGATGGCTTTTACGGCTGCCTTGCGGCGACGACAGAGCAGATCGCCGTCATCGAGCAGCTCTATGCTGTCCCCTGACCCTCACGGCGCTTTCGGCCGCATCATTTCAAAGACGTCGCCCGCCTCGCAGTAGTCCATATAGCCCATGCGGGCGAGCGGGCGGGCGATGGCCATGTCCAGCCGGCCGTCTCGAACGATGTCGTCGCGGATATGGACGCCGACGACCTGGCCGTAGACCACCCAGTTCTCCGTCTGCCGCCCATCGAGGTCCAGGGGGCGCATGATCTGCGTCGCCCGGCACTCGAGCGCTGCGAAAGCCTCCGCGACATAGGGCGCATCGACGAGACGGCCCGCAACCGGGGTCAGGCCGGCGATCGCGAACTCGTCCACCCCATGGGGAACGGCAACGGAACTGGCGTTCACCGCCGCCGCCAGATTGCCGCTTGCCAGCGAGCAGGTGAAGACACCCGTTTCCTCGATATTCGCCACGCTGTCCTTGCGGCCGCTGGACGAAAACATGACCAGCTTCGGCCGGTCCGAAACGGCGTTGAAGAACGAATAGGGCGCAAGGTTCAGCCGCCCGTCGGCGGCCCTCGAACCGATCCAGCCGATCGGACGTGGCGTCACGATGGCCTTGAAGGGATCATGCGCAAGGCCGTGCGCATTGGTCGCCGTTTCGTAGAAACGGCGCTCAGTCATTCTCGCCGACCCAGGTGACGACTTCGGCGAGATCCGGACGCGGCCTTTCGGTCGGCGGCACGGAGGGCATGCCGATATGGATGAAGCCGGCCACTTTCTCGCCTGCGTTCACGCCGAGGACGGGATAGGCGCTTTCGTCATAGGCGAACCATTCGGTGAGCCAGTTGGAGGCGAAACCGTGGGCGTTGGCCGCCATCAGCATGTTCAGGCAGACGGCACCCGCCGACATGAGCTGTTCCCACTCCGGAATCTTCGCATGCGGCGCGGCGCGGCTGACCACCGCGACGACGACCGGCGCGCGGGTCAGCCGGGTGTTTTCCACCTTGCGCATCTCGTCGGACATGTCCGGCTTTTTCGCAAGCGCGATCGTCGCCAGTTCCTCGCTGATGCGCCGCCGCTCGGCGCCGCGATAGACGATGAACCGCCATGGCGCGAGCTTGCCGTGGTCGGGCACGCGCGAGGCGAGCTTCAGCATCGATTCGACCTGCGCCGCCGACGGGCCGGGCTCGCTCATCTGGAATGCCGGGATCGAACGGCGCGTCGAAAGGTAATCGATCAACTTGATTTCAGTTTGCATTGCAAAGGAGTTCCAATAACGTGCCGCGATGCGGCCATGAAAAACACGCCGTGATGCGGTCATGAAAATGCCACTAGCCGGGTCTTCAAGTGGAGCCTCACAGTCAGGAAGTCAACCTTCGCCATGCGCTTGCCGATCAACCCCGTCGCCGTCCTCGGCGTGGTCACATTTTTCGTTGTTTCCCCGGTGCTTCCCGTGTGGGCGCAGGATACGCTGGACAGCTTCTCGCAGATCACCACACCTCTCAAGGGCGGCAAGATCACCTCCTTCAACCCGCTCGTGACGGGAAAGGCCGCGCCCTCGGAAGATCTGCACGAGGTGGTTTGCGAGGCGCTGCTCGTCAAGGACGGCGAGCCGATGCGGCACGGCCTGACCTGGCGCGTCTTCTCTCCTATTCCCGCCGCTGACGGAAAACTCCCGCTGCTTGCCAGTTCCGAAGGCGGATCGGCGGCCTTCCAGCTCGTACCGGGCGAATATTTCGTCAATGTCGCCTTCGGCCGGGCCGGCGCGACGAAGAAGCTGATCGTCCCGGCAAGCGGTGCGGTCGACAAGCAGGTGATGATCCTCGACGCCGGCGGCATCATGCTCAATGCCGTTTCCGGCGCGGATGTGCGCATCCCGCCGCAGGAACTGAGCTTCTCGATCTATTCCGCCGAAGTGCGCGAGGACGGCGAACGCAATCTCGTGCTCGCCGACGTGAAGGCCAATACCGTGGTGCGCCTCAATGCCGGCACCTATCATGTGGTCTCCGACTACGGCACGGTCAATGCCGCCATTCGAGCGGACATCCAGGTAGAGGCGGGCAAGCTCACGAGCGCGATCATCCAGCATCGCGCCGCCAAGCTGACACTCAAGCTGGTCTCCGAACCCGGCGGCGAAGCGCTCGCCGATACGGCCTGGTCGATCCTGACGTCTTCCGGCGATACGGTGAGCGAAAGCGTCGGGGCCTTCCCCACGCTGGTTCTTGCCGAAGGCAGCTACATCGCCATCGCCCGCAACAAGGAAAAGATCTATCAGCGCGATTTCACCGTGAAGGCCGGCGTCAACACGGATGTCGAAGTGCTTCTGAACGAGGATGCGAGCGATCAGAAAAGCGACCAGTCCGCCATCCTCGACGGATTGTAACCGTCGGTATAAGCAAAACGAGAAAAAGCCGGCGGTTGGAAATCTCCGCCGGCTTTTTCGTAATCGTTGCGCGGAGCGCCCCGCGATCATCCCTTCGGATGCATGCAGGACGCGTCCACTCCGGTCCCGGCCGGCTTACTGCTGGCCCTTGGCGGCCTTCTGGGCCTCTTCCAGCTTCTTGCGGGCTTCTTCCGCCTTCTTCTGCATTTCTTCCTGCAACAGGCGCTGGCGCTCTTCGAGCTGCGACTGCTCGACCGGGTCGCCGTCGAATGCACCCGTGAAGCCCTCAAGCGAGATCTTGATCGGGTTCGGCGCGCGCTGGAAGTTGATGGAGGTGAAGACGACTTCGTTGCCCTTTTTCAGGCTGGCGATCATCTGGTCGGTGAGCGGCACCTCGGCGACGCATTTGTCCGGCATGCAGATGGCGTAATCGATCTTCTGCGCCTTGCCGCCGTCGATCTGCATCTGGACACCCGGAGGCACGAGGCGCGCGCTCGGAACGGAAACCTGCATCAGCTTGCGATTCGTCTTCCCGCTGACCGTGATCAGGCCGACGGCGGTCAGAAGCTGGCCGCTGTTGGCGGTCAGGAGATTCTGCACGATGCAGACATCGTTGTCCTCCTGCTTCGTGCACACCTTGAACCAGCCCTTGGGAGCGGCCGCCTGCTGGGCGAGCGCGGCCGAGGGCATCGCGGCAGCGGCGACAGACAATGCGAACGCGGAAAGCGCGGTTCGCCGGAGAAAATGGGAAGTGAAGATCATATTGTTTCTGTCTCCTGAAGTCCGGTGCCGAAGCGACGGTTTTCGCTCTCTTGCGATTGGGTCAGTCGAGCGCTCTGGTGTCGGCGAAATGAGGCATTTGCATGACCCGGTTCCGGGTTTTCTGTTACAATGGGCTGCATCGGATATCCAGCTTTTCTTGCGTTTTTCATGGCGCTGCCTCAAATCCGGCGCAGGTCGTGCCGATATGGCGCCTGCGGCGTTATAATGCGGCCGGGAATCAGCGGCGTTCAACAGGAGACAATCTTGCACCGACTACTCACGGCCGTCCTGTCGGGCGTCTTCGCCCTGGCGGCGTCGGCGGCGCTTGCCGCGCCGCTGCACGGCATCGCCATGCACGGCGAACCGGCCCTGCCTGCGGATTACGCACATTTCTCCTACGTCAATCCGGATGTGAAGAAGGGTGGCCATATCGCCTATGGAGTGGTCGGCACCTTCGACAATCTCAATCCCTTCATCCTGAAAAGCATGCGCACGACGGCGCGCGGCATGTGGGACCCGGAATTCGGCAATCTCGTCTACGAATCGCTGATGCAGCGTTCGCGCGACGAGGCCTTCACCATGTACGGCCTTATCGCCAAAACGGTGGAGTGGGACGACGACCGGACCTTCATCCAGTTCAATCTCAATCCCGAAGCGAAATGGGCGGACGGCGAGCCGGTCACGCCGGAAGATGTCATCTTCACCTTCGAGCTTCTGCGCGACAAGGCCCGCGCGCCGTTCAATCGCCGGCTTGAGGGCGTGAAGGCGATGGAGAAGCGCGGCGAACACAGCGTTCGCTTCACCTTCAACGAGAAGGCAGACCGGGAAACCCCTCTTCTCATTGCGCTTTCGCCGGTACTGCCGAAGCACGCGACCGACGTGGACGGTTTCGACAGGACAACACTCGCCTTGCCCCTCGGCTCCGGCCCCTATCGCGTGAAGGAGGTGAAGCCGGGCGAGAAGATCGTCTACGCCCGCAACCCCGACTATTGGGCCAGGGACCTGCCCTCCAAGGTCGGGTTCGACAATTACGACGAGATTTCCATCGAATATTTCCTTCAGGAGAATACGCTCTTCGAAGCCTTCAAGAAGGGCGTGATCGACATATACCAGGAAGGAAATCCCACGAAATGGGCGCGCGGCTATGATTTCCCCGCCGTCAGGAACGGCATGGTCGTCCGCGACGCGTTCCAGCCCAAGACACCGTCCGGCATGCTGGGTTTCGTCTTCAACACGCGGCGGGAGACGTTCACCGACGTCGAGCTGCGCAAGGCACTGACGCTCGCCTTCGATTTCCAGTGGGTGAACCGCAGCCTGTTCGAAAACGCCTACAGGCGCACCGAGAGCTACTGGCAAAACTCCGACCTGTCCTCCATGGGCGTGGCCGCCGACGCGCGGGAACGCACGATCGCCGGCCCTGCCCTTTCCCGTATCGATCCGGACATCCTGGCGGGAACGCACCGGCTGCCCGTCACCGACGGCTCGGGTCGTGACCGCAAGGTGCTGCGCCTGGCGATGGATCATTTCGAGAAGGCCGGCTACACGATCCGCAACGGGCGGATGGTCTCACGGGACGGCCAGCCGCTCGCCTTCGAGATCATGACGCAGAACACCGACCAGGAGAAACTGGCGCTCGCCTATCAGCGCTTCCTGGCGGCTCTCGGCGTGGACGTATCCGTGCGCACGGTCGACGATTCGCAGTATCAGCGGCGCAGCCAGACGTTCGACTACGACGTCATCATCAAGGCCTTCCCCTCGTCGCTTTCGCCGGGCATCGACCAGATCAGCTACTGGGGATCGATCTCGCGCGAGCGGCCGGGCAGCTCGAATTTCGCCGGTGTCGCCGATCCGGACATCGACCGCATCCTGCAGGCGATCCTGACGGCGCGTAGCGAAGAAGACTTCCGCTCCGCGGTCCGGCTGCACGACAGGATGCTGCTTTCCGGCTATTATGTCGTGCCTCTCTATCATCTCGGCGAGCAATGGGTCGCCCGGTCGAAGCATATCGGAAGACCACAAGCCACGTCGCTCTACGGCTATCAGCTGCCGGCCTGGTGGGACGAGAACGCCCAGTAATCCGGTCTGGCGGCGCCTCGTGGAACGATGTCCGCCGGTTGAACGGCAAAGCCATCGCTCCTATCTCGAAGGGGCGATGCCATGTGCGGCATGCGAAAGGAACTTCGGATGGAAACCATCACCGTCGATATCGTCTCCGATGTGGTATGCCCCTGGTGCTATCTCGGCCGGAAGCGGCTGGAAAAGGCGATCGAGGCGGTGGCCGGCGACCTTCACGTCACGGTGGCGTTTCGGCCCTATCAGCTCAATCCGGACACGCCGCCCGAAGGCGTCGACCACAAGACGCATCTCGCTGAAAAGCTCGGCGGCCCGGAAGCCGTGCAGCGCGCCCATGAAAAGCTTGCCGACCTCGGGCGGGAGGACGGCATCCGCTTCGATTTTGCGGCGGTGAAATTAAGCCCCAACACGCTCGACGCCCATCGGCTGCTACGCTGGGCGATGATCGAAGGCCCCGAGATCCAGGATCGCGTGGGGCTTGCTCTCTTCCGTGCCTATTTCGAGGAAGGCCGCGATGTCGGCGACCGGGCGGTATTGCTTGATATCGCCGAAAAAAGCGGCATGGACAGGGCCGTCGTCTGCGCTCTGTTTTCAGCCGGCGCGGACGTCGATTCCGTTCAGGACGAAATCGGCCTGGCGCGTGAAATGGGCGTCACCGGCGTCCCCTGCTTCATCATCGACAACAAATATGCCGTGATGGGTGCGCAGACCCCGGACGTCCTTGCCAATGCCTTCCGCGAAATCGCAGCGCTCAAGGCGCAGGAACGCGCCGGCGCAAGCTGATCGGCCTTGTTGAGGCCCGCCTGAACCGGCGGCGCCGGCTCAGGCCTCCTGTTTCGCCAGTCCCGCAAGTTGTGTCATCACCTGCGCTGCCCCGGTCAGACGCTTTTCCGGGGTCGGATAGTCGCGTGCGAGGAAGAGGCTCTGATCCGGCCGGATCTTCGCAAGGGTGCCCTGTCTTGCGATATGGCCGACGAGGGCGGCCGGGTTCGGAAACTCCTTGTTGCGGAACTGCACGACCACGCCCTTCGGCCCGGCATCGAGCTTCTCGACATTGGCCACACGGCAAAGCGATTTGATATAGACGATCTTCAGAAGGTGCTGAACCTCCAGCGGCAAGGGACCGAAACGGTCGATCAGTTCCGCGCCGAAGGCGTCGATGTCGGCAAGGTCGGTGATTTCGCCGAGGCGGCGGTAAAGACCGAGACGCAGGTGCAGATCCGGCACGTAGTCGTCGGGGATCATGACCGGCGTGCCGACCGAAATCTGCGGCGACCAGCCCGTATCGAGGACCTCCTCGTCGCCCTTGATCTCGGCGACCGCCTCCTCCAGCATCTGCTGATAGAGTTCGAAACCGACCTCCTTGATATGGCCGGACTGTTCCTCGCCGAGCAGATTGCCCGCACCGCGGATATCGAGATCGTGGCTGGCGAGCTGGAAGCCGGCGCCGAGCGTATCGAGCGATTGCAGCACCTTCAGCCGCCGCTCCGCCGTGCCGGTCAGCTTGCGGTTCACCGGAAGCGTCATCAGTGCGAAGGCGCGCACCTTCGAGCGGCCGACACGGCCGCGCAGCTGATAAAGCTGCGCCAGCCCGAACATGTCGGCGCGATGCACGATCATCGTGTTGGCTGTGGGAACGTCGAGGCCCGATTCGACAATGGTCGTCGACAACAATACGTCGTAGCGGCCATCGTAGAAGGCGTTCATGATGTCTTCAAGCTCGGTCGCCGGCATCTGGCCGTGTGCGACGGCGACTTTCAGTTCCGGCACGTCCTGTTGCAGGAAGTCGTGGATCTCCGCCAGATCGCTGATACGCGGGCAGACATAGAAACTCTGGCCGCCGCGATAATGCTCGCGCATCAGCGTCTCGCGGATGACCAGCGGATCGAAGGGCGAAATGAAGGTGCGCACCGCCATGCGGTCGACCGGCGGCGTGGTGATCAGCGACAGCTCCCGCACGCCCGTCATGGCAAGCTGGAGCGTCCGCGGGATCGGCGTCGCCGAAAGTGTGAGGACATGGACGTCGCTCTTCAGCTCCTTCAGCCGCTCCTTGTGCTTGACGCCGAAATGCTGCTCCTCGTCGATGACGAGCAGGCCGAGATTGGCAAATCTGGTCGAACTTGCCAGCAATGCATGCGTGCCGACGACGATATCGGTCTTGCCGTCGGCCAGCTCCTTCTTGACGAGCGCCAGCTCCTTCGATCCAACGAGGCGCGAGGCCTGCTGCACGCGGATCGGCAAGCCGCGAAAACGGTCGGAGAAGGTCTTGAAGTGCTGTCGGGCAAGCAGTGTCGTCGGCACCACGACGGCCACCTGCACGCCGTTCATCGCCGCGATGAAGGCCGCGCGCAGCGCCACTTCCGTCTTGCCGAAACCAACGTCGCCGCAGACGAGCCGATCCATCGGCCGGCCGGCGACGAGATCGTCGCGCACCGCATCGATGGCGCCCGCCTGATCATCCGTTTCCTCATAGGGAAAGCGCGCGGCGAATTCGTCGTAGACGCCGTCCGTCGCCGTCAGCACCGGCGCATGGCGAACGAGCCGCGCCGCGGCGACCTGAATGAGACCATTGGCCATTTCAAGCAGGCGCTTCTTGAGCCTGGCCTTGCGCGCCTGCCAGGCGACACCGCCCAGCTTGTCGAGAACCGCATCCGTTCCCTCGCCGCCGTAGCGCGAAAGCAGGTCGATGTTTTCCACCGGCAGGAACAGCTTCGCGTCGTCCGCGTAGCGCAATTCGAGGCAGGCATGGGGCGCGCCCGCAGCCTCGATGGTGCGAAGGCCGACGAAGCGGCCGATGCCGTGCTCGGCATGGACGACGATGGACCCCTCGTCGAGGCCGGCAACCTCGGTGATGAAATCGGCGCCGCGCTTGCGGCGTTTGGAACGCCGCACCATGCGGTCGCCGAGAATATCCTGCTCGCCGATGACGACGATATCGCCGGTCTCGAAGCCGCTTTCGAGGCTGAGAACGGCCGATGCCGCCTCGCCCGGCTTCAGCCTGCCGAGATCGGAGAGCTTTTCCACCGGCACGACATTGCCGAGCCCGTGTTCCGCCAGCACCTGTAGCAGACGATCGAGCGAACCTTCCGACCAGCCCGTCACCAGCACCTTGTCGCCGTCGGCCCGGCGCGCGGCGATATGTTTCACCGCCTGCTCGAAGACATTGACGCGCGCCGTCTCCGCATCGTCGCCGCCGACGGGCCGCGCCCAGCGCACGCCCGGCCGCGCCTCCACGGTCACCACATGGCGCGCTTCGCCCTCATGCTCGTTGAACGGAGACAGCCGGATGGCGTTGCGCTCATCGAGGTCGCGCGCAAAGCGATCCGCCTCCAGATAGAACTGGCCGGGCGGCACCGGCTTGTAGGGCGTGGCCTGCGCCACCTGTCCCTTGCCGGGCGTGGCCGAGGCGAGGCGCGCATCGTAATAGTCGCGCACCAGCCGCGAGCGTTCGACCGCCGCCTCGCGCACGGTGTGATCGGTGACGATCCGAAATCCCGCCAGATAGTCGAAGATCGTTTCCAGCCCGTCGTAGAACAGCGGCAGCCAATGCTCCATCCCGGCGAAACGACGGCCTTCGGAAACCGCCTGGTAAAGCGCGTCGTCCCGGGTCGCGGCGCCGAAGAGCGCGAGATATTGCGTGCGGAAGCGGGAAATGGTTTCCGGCGTCAGCGTCACCTCGCTCATCGGGTTGAGATCGAGAGAACGGGCCTGACCCGTCGTGCGCTGGCTTGCCGGATCGAAGGAGCGGATCGATTCCAGCGTATCGCCGAAGAAATCGAGGCGCAGCGGCTCGCCGCTGCCCGGCACGAAGACATCGAGGATGCCGCCGCGGACGGCGTATTCGCCGACCTCCCGGACGGTCGCCACGCGCTCGAAACCGTTGCGCTCCAGCCGCCCGGCGATATCGTCCATTCGGATCTGGTTGCCGGGGCGGGCGGAAAAGGCGAGGCTCTCGATGACGGTGCGCGGCGCGGTCTTCTGCAACAGCGCGTTGACGGTGACGAGAACGATGGCGGGATGCGGCTTTTTCGCGTGCGCGATCAGCGCCGAAAGCGCCGACAGCCGGCGCGCGGAAACTTCGGCGCTCGGGGAAACGCGGTCATAGGGAAGACAATCCCAGCCCGGCAGCGTCAAGACCGGAACATCCGGGGCGACGAAGCCCAGCATCTGCTCCAGATCGGCGATGCGCTGCCCGTCGGATAGGACATAGGCGACCGGCCCCGTGGCGCGCACGAGATCGGCGAGGATCAGCGGTTCGAGCCCGGAAGGAACCCCGCCGATAGTCAGCGGCTGGCCGGCGGCGGCGACGCGCTCGGGAAAGAAGCCGGCGATCATGGGTCTGTTCCGGTGCGTTCGACGAAGAGCGGCGAGAAATCGGGCCTGTAGGCGGCAATCCGCGGGAACAGGCCGGTCCGATATCGTTCCGGTGGCGGCGCTTCTCCCGTCACCCATTTCACGAGATCGGCGTCTTCTTTCGCCATGATCTCCTCCAGTTCGTCGAGTTCGGCCTCGTCGAGCGTCGCGATCTCCGCATCGGCAAAGGCACCGAGAACCAGATCCATTTCGCGGATGCCCCGATGCCAGCAGCGAAACAGGATGCGCTTGCGGCGCGGATCGATCCCCGCACTCGAGCGTGTCGTTCCCGTCATGATCGTTCCGCCTTTCTTCACCGCATGCGACTGTCGTGGCCTCTATAAACCGGCAAAAGCCGCTTGTCAGCCTTGCCAAAGCGTCCTTCTCCGGCGATTTTGCCGGCATGCGCCCGGCCCTGCTCGATCCCCTTTTCGCTCCGCTCGCCTCGCTTCCCGGTATCGGGCCGAAAGTGGGAGAGCTTTTCGCCCGCCTGCTCGACGCGGAAAGCATCGACGATTGCCGCGTCGTCGATCTCCTGTTCCATTTCCCCCACAGTATCGTCGACCGGCGCAACCAGCCCGGCATCGCCCATGCGCCGCAAGGGACGATCGTCACCATTACCGGCCGTGTCGACCGGCACCAGCCGCCGCCTTCCGGAAAATCCAGCGTGCCCTATCGGGTTTTCCTGCATGACGACACCGGCGAACTGGCGCTGACCTTCTTCCGCGTGAAGGGAAACTGGCTGGAAAAGGCGCTTCCGCTCGACGAGACGGTGGTCGTCAGCGGCAAGGTGGACTGGTTCAACGGTCGCGCCTCGATGGTGCATCCGGATCACATGGTCCGCCTCGACGAGCAGGAGAACCTGCCGCTGGTGGAGCCTGTCCATCCGCTCACCGCCGGGCTCTCGCCGAAAGTGCTGCGCAAGGCCGTCGAAACCGCCGTCGCCCGCCTGCCCGACCTTCCGGAATGGATCGAGGAAAGCCTGCGCCGGCAACAGGGTTTTTCCAGCGCCGCCGCCGCCTTCCAGCGCCTGCACGACCCGCGCGACGAGACCGATCTCGATCCGCAGGCTCCGGCGCGCCGCCGCCTTGCCTATGACGAGTTCCTGGCGGGACAGATCTCGCTGGCGCTGGTGCGGCAGAAACTGCGCAAGGTGGCGGGCCGGCCCGTGCGGGCAACCGGCCTGCTCACCGCTCCCGTCGTCGACGCCCTGCCGTTTTCGCTGACGAACAGCCAGGAAGCGGCGATTGCCGATGTTCTCGCGGACATGGGCAAGGACCTGCGGATGCTGCGGCTGCTTCAGGGCGACGTCGGCGCGGGCAAGACGGCGGTGGCGCTGATGGCCATGCTGGCGGCGGTCGAATCGGGCGGACAGGCGGTGCTGATGGCGCCGACCGAAATTCTCGCACGCCAGCATTTCGCGACGATTTCCCGCATGGCCGGGCCGTCGGGTGTGGCGATCGACGTGCTCACCGGCCGCACCAAGGGACGCGAGCGCGACGCCATCCTGGAGCGTATCGCCTCGGGCGAGACACAGATCGTCATCGGCACCCATGCGCTCTTTCAGGACAATGTCAGCTACCATGATCTCGTGCTCGCCGTGGTCGACGAGCAGCACCGGTTCGGCGTGCATCAGCGCCTGCGGCTGACGGCAAAGGGCATTTCCCCGCATATGCTGGTGATGACAGCGACCCCCATTCCCCGCACCCTCGTGCTCGCCGCCTTCGGCGACATGGACGTGTCCAGGCTCACGGAGAAACCGGCCGGCCGCAAGCCGATCCAGACCGTCGTGATGCCGCAGGAGCGGACCGGCGAGATCGTCGACCGCCTGCGCAGCGCACTCGGCGCCGGAAAGAAGGCCTATTGGATCTGCCCGCTGGTCGAGGAATCGGAGGAAAGCGATCTCATGTCCGTCGAGGAGCGGCATGCGACGCTTGCGGGTGTCTTCGGCCCGGCTGCCGGCCTCGTGCACGGGCGGATGAGCGGGCCGGAGAAGGACGCCGCGATGCTCGCCTTCAAGAACGGCGAGACCCGGCTTCTGGTGGCCACGACCGTCGTCGAGGTCGGTGTCGACATTCCCGACGCCACGATCATGGTGATCGAACATGCCGAACGCTTCGGACTGGCACAGCTTCATCAGTTGCGCGGTCGCGTCGGGCGCGGCGACGAGGCATCGAGTTGCATCCTGCTCTACAAGGGGCCGCTCAGCGAGAACGGCCGCGCCCGGCTATCGATCATGCGCGAAACGGAAGATGGATTCCGGATCGCGGAGGAGGATCTGAAACTCAGGGGCGAAGGCGAGCTTCTCGGCACCCGGCAGTCGGGAACGCCCGGCTTTCGCGTCGCAAGCCTGGAGGCGCATGGCGATCTGCTGGAGATCGCCCGCAAGGATGCGGCCTATACGCTGGAGCGCGATCCGGACCTGACGGGCGAACGCGGCGAGGCGATCCGCACCCTGCTTTACCTCTATCGCCGCGACGAGGCGATCCGCTTCCTGCGCGCCGGCTGACGGGACTTCTCCATCGCCACGAAAACGTGATTTCGCAGATGGCTGCGGTAGCCGCATTATGGTCCATCCGCGAAAAGGAGAAATGCCATGAAGACAGTTCTCGCAGTCGCAGTCGTGCTTGCGCTTTCACCCTCGGCCGCTCTGGCCGATTGCGCATGGCACACCAAGGCAAGCGCCGCCGCCGATATCGACCGGACGATCGTCACGGCAAGCGTCCGCACCACCCAGAAGCAGGAACGCCTGCCGGCAACGGAAGCTCCGGTGCTCCAGCGGGATGGCGATACGACGCCCGCCGACGCAGAGTGATAACGGCAGGCCCCTTACGCCGGCCTATGTCTCCGCCGTGCCCGTTTCCGCGGGTTTGGGCGGCGCGCCTGATGCAACCGGCGGCGTCACGAGGCCGACGGAGATGATCAGCTTCGCGGCGTCCTCGGCGCTCATGTCGAGCGGGACGATCTTCTCGCGCGGCACATAGACAAGGAAACCCGCGGTTGGAAACGGCGTCGGCGGCAGGAAGCAGGCGACCATATCCTTGCCCATCGCCCGGAATTTCGTGGCGATCTCGCCGCGCGCGTCGGTCGCCACGAAGACGACCGACCACAGGCCGGCGCTTGGATATTCGACCAGCGCCGCCTGCGTGAAGGAGGTTCCCTTGTCGCGCAGCACCGTCTCGAAAATCTGCTTGAGGCTCTTGTGCACCGTGCGCACCAGCGGCATCCGGTAGAACAGCGAATCGCCGAATTGCAGGACGGAACGTCCGATCAGGTTCTTGCCGAGAAAGCCGACGAGGGTGATCAGGACCAGGGCGATCAGCAGACCGAAGCCGGGAATGGCGAATTGCAGATAGCTTTCCGGATTATACCGGGCGGGAATATAGGGCTTCACCCAGCTGTCGGCCCAATGGATGAAGGTCCACGTCAGCCAGATGGTGATAGCGATCGGCGCGCAGATGACGAGGCCGGCCAGAAAGTTATTGCGCAGCCGCATTGCAAGCGACTGTCTCGGAACCGTTTCGTTCATCGATCATCCAGCATCATGGCGAGACCGGCCTGAACGTGGGAGGCGCTCAGCCGTAAAAAGCGGGATGATAGGTAACCGTTCGCTCGCCGTAAACCGGCGAAAACGCCACAGACTGGAAATACTCCGGCGGCACGCCCTCCAGCCGCAGGCGCGCATCTGCGACAAAACCGAAACGGCCATAATAGGCCGGATCGCCAAGCAGCACGCAACCGGCTGCCGGCTTTTCCCGCAGGCGGGCAAGGCCGGTTCGCACCAGCGCGCCGCCGATCCCCGTCCGCTGCCGTTCGGGCGCAACCGAAAGGGGACCGAGGCCGAACCAGCCGTCCGTCCCGTCCGAAAGAGCGACCGGTGAGAAGGCCACATGGCCGACGATCCCGGTGGCGTCCTCGGCGACCAGCGAAAGCGTCAGCGCCGCCGCGGCCCGCAGACGATCGATGATCAGATGTTCCGTCCCGTCCGTATGCGGCGCGCTCGCAAACGCCCTCTCCGTCAGGTGACGGATCGCCTCGACATCGCCGCCCTGCTCGGTCCGGACGATCACTCGACGGTCACAGACTTCGCAAGATTGCGCGGCTGGTCGACGTCCGTGCCCATGAAGACCGCCGTATGATAGGCGAGAAGCTGGATCGGCAGGGAATAGATCATCGGCGCGACGATCTCGTGGACGGTCGGCATGACGATGGTCGCCATGGTCTCCAGCCGCGAGGCCGCCGCCCCCTTCTCATCGGTCATGAAGATGATCCGTCCGCCGCGCGCGGCGACTTCCTGCATGTTGGATACGGTCTTCTCGAAAAAGCGGTCGTGCGGCGCAATGACGATGACCGGCATGTTCTCGTCGATCAGCGCGATCGGTCCGTGCTTGAGTTCGCCGGCGGCGTAGCCTTCCGCGTGGATATAGGAAATCTCCTTGAGCTTCAGCGCGCCCTCCATGGCGAGCGGATAGCTGGTTCCCCGGCCGAGATAGAGCACGTCGCGGCATTTCGAGAGATCGCGCGACAATTGCTCGATGGCCGGCTGGATGGTGTTGAGCACGCGGCTCATGATGCGCGGCATTTCGCACAGATGGCGAACGAGTTCCCTTTCCTCTTCCGCCGAAATCGTGCCCCGCGCCCTGCCCGCCCCGACGGAAAGCGCCGCCAGCACGGCGAGCTGGCAGGTGAACGCCTTGGTCGAGGCCACGCCGATTTCCGGCCCGGCGAGAATGGGGAAGACGGAATCGGCTTCGCGCGCGATGGTCGATTCGCGCGTATTGACCACCGCGCCGATCTTCAGGCCCTGTTCGCGGCAATAGCGCAGCGACGCCAGCGTGTCGGCGGTCTCGCCGGATTGCGAGATGAAGAGCGCGGCCGAGGCCGGATTGAGCGGGATTTCACGGTATCGGAACTCGGAGGCCACGTCGATTTCGACCGGCAGGCGCGCGTAGCGCTCGAACCAGTATTTGCCGATCAGGCCGGACAGGTAGGCGGTGCCGCAGGCCGAAATCGCAAGGCTCGGCACCGATGCGAAATCGATCTCGCCCGTGACCGGCTTCACCTCGTGGCGCAGGAAATCCACATAGTGGCCCAGCGCGTGGGAAATCGCCTCCGGCTGCTCATGGATTTCCTTTTCCATGAAATGCCGGTGGTTGCCCTTGTCGATGAGATAGGCGGCGGCGGACGAGATCTGGCGCGGACGCTCGACCCGATTGCCGTCGTTATCGAAGATGAAAGCGCCGTCACGGCCGAGGATCGCCCAGTCGCCGTCGACCAGATAGGCGATCTCATTGGTGAAGGGCGCAAGCGCGATCGCGTCGGAGCCGAGGAACATTTCGCCCTGGCCATAGCCGATGGCGAGCGGCGGACCGCTGCGCGCCGCCATGATCGTGGACGGGTCGTCCTCGAAGATCACCGCCAGCGCATAGGCTCCCGTCACGCGGCGCAACATGGCATGCATCGCCTCACGGCGGCCAAGGCCTTCGCGGCGATATTTCGCCAGCAGTTGCGCCACCACTTCCGTATCGGTCTCGGTGGTGAAGGCGGCGCCTTCGGCGGTCATTTCATCGCGGATCTCCGAGAAATTCTCGATGATGCCGTTGTGAACGACGGCGACACCCTCCACGAAATGCGGATGGGCGTTGGCTTCGGTCGGCGCGCCGTGGGTCGCCCAGCGCGTATGGGCCACGCCGATCGTGCCGCCCAGCGGCTCCTCGGCCAGCCGCCTCTCCAGGTTGAACAGCTTGCCTTCGGCGCGGCGGCGCTCCAGCCGGCCGTCGACGATGGTGGCGACGCCCGCCGAATCGTAGCCCCGGTATTCCAGCCGCTTGAGCGCTTCCACGAGCCGGCCGGCAACAGGCTGGTTTCCAACGATACCGACAATTCCGCACATGAGCCGCTTCCCTCGATCAGGCCTGAAGATGTTTGCCCCTTGGTAGAGGTTTTTGCCCGGGGCGCAACACGGGGGTGCTCACTTTCGATTGCAAGCGTTAACGCGGACGACCACGGCTGTTGCAGGCGAAGGGCCTCAGGCGCCGGACTTGCCGCGCGCGTCCTTGAGCGCCCTGTTGCGCTCGCGGATGACGGCGGCGCGCCCTTCCTTGTTTTCCTGGCGGGCGCGGCCGAAGGCCACGGCATCGTCCGGCACGTCGGCGGTGATAACGCTGCCCGAGGCGACATAGGCCCCCTCGCCGACCGAGACCGGCGCGACAAGCGAGGTGTTCGATCCGATGAAGGCGTCAGCGCCGATCTGCGTCACGTGCTTGTTGATGCCGTCGTAATTGCAGGTGATCGTGCCGGCGCCGATATTGGTTCGCGCACCGATGAAGGCGTCGCCGATATAGGTCAGATGGTTGACCTTCGCGCCGGGGCCGATCTCAGCCTTTTTCACTTCGCAGAAATTACCGACCCGCGCACCCTCGCCGACCGATGCGCCGGGCCGCAGGCGGGCGTAGGGACCGATCTGCGCGCCGGCGGCCACCCGCGCGCCCTCGATATGCGAAAAGGCGTGGATCACCGCGCCGCTCTCGATACGGACACCGGGGCCGAAGACGACATTCGGCTCGATCGTCACATCGCCGGCGATTTCGGTATCCCAGGACAGGAAGACCGTTTCGGGCGCGATCATGGAGACGCCGCCGTCGACCATCATCTCCCGCCGCCGGCGCTCCTGCCACAGCTTCTCGATGAATGCGAGTTCCGCGCGGTTGTTGCAGCCGGTCAGTTCCGCCTCGGCCGCTTCGACCGCGACGGCCCTGCCGCCCGCCGCCCGCGCCACCTCGACGATATCGGTGAGGTAATATTCGCCCTTGGCATTGGCATTGCCGATACGCGCGATCAGGTCGAGCGCCTTGTAGCCGTTCAGCGCCATCAGGCCGCCGTTGCAATAGGTTATGGCGCGCTCCGCCTCGCTCGCATCCTTGTGCTCGCGGATCGCCAGCAGTTCCTCGCCCTCGATGATCAGCCGGCCGTAACCGGTCGGATCGGCGGTGCGGAAGCCGATGACCACGACGTCCGCGCCGTCCGCAAGCTGCGCACGCGCGGCTTCGAGCGTCGCTGCGGTGATGAGCGGGGTATCGCCGAAGACGACGATCAGGTCGTCGTGCCCTTTCGCGATGGCCTCACGGGCGGCAAGCACGGCATGCGCGGTGCCGAGACGTTCCGTCTGGATATGGACGGAGCTTTCGACAGACGGATGGGCCGCCGCCGCCGCCACTTTCTCCGCGTCGCGGCCGAGCACCAGCGCCACCTCCGAAATGCCCGCCCCGGCGAGCGTATCGACGACATGCGCGATCATCGGCCGGTTGGCCACGGGATGCAGCACCTTGGAACGCGACGATTTCATGCGCGTGCTCTCGCCGGCGGCCAGAACGACGGCAAGGGATGTACGTTTCGTCGAAGCGGCGGTCATGGGAATCCTCGTCTGTCTTTCGATCTTGCCGCTTCTTAGCAAAAAGCCATCGCGCCGCACAAAGGGATTTCGACCGGGAAAGCGACGCCGCCTGCGGTCTATTCGGCGCTGCTGCGCAGGCGGCTTTCGGAAAGCAGCCCGCTTTCGTCGAGAATCGGATAGGCGACGGAAACGACATGGGCGGTGATGCGCTTGAGATCGCGCAGGATATCGAGATGGACGGAACTCGTCTGGAGACTGTCGAGCCGGCCGTCGCGCAACCGTTCGAGGTGGCGTTCGGAAGAGTCCTTCTCCATATGCCGGACCTCCACCTTCACCTCCATGAGCTGGCGGGCAAGCCCCGTGTCGCGGGTGACGAAGATCGTCTGCGCGATGCGCAGGTTCTCGATGGTCAGGTTGAACAGGTTGCACAGTTCCTGATAGCCGTCCTCGGAAAACTTCATGCCGTTGACGATCTTCTTGCGCACCTGCCCTTGCAGGCTCTTGTCGATGATGTCGCCGATATGCTCGAGGTTGATGGCATAATCGATGATGACGCTGGAGCGGGCGGCATTCTCGCCGGTGATACCCTTCCGCCCGAGGCGGGAAAGATAGATCTTCACCTCCTGCTGCAAGGCATCGACCTGCTGCTCCAGCGCATCGATATCCTTGAGCGGCGCCAGATCGTTCTCGTTGAAGGCCCGCATCGTCCTGATCAGCATGGTTTCGATGAGATCGCCGACGCGCAGCACCTCGCGGGTGGCGCCGGAGAGCGCCACCACCGGACTGGAGAAGGCCGATTCGTCGAGATATTTCGGGCCGGTTTCCGGCTGCGCCTCTTCCGGAACCAGCCGTTCCATCAGCCGCGACAGCAGCCCGGAGAGCGGCCAGAAGACCAGCGCCACGACAATGTTGAAGGCGAGATGGACATCGACCGGCAGTTTCGAAGGCGGCAGCGGCAGCGCCGCGAGCAGCATGGCGATCTCGTCGGCGAGCGGCAGCGCGGCCAGGCAGCCGATCGCCCGCACCAGCAGATTGCCGATCGTCACCCGCCGCGCCGGGGCGGCCGCGTTCAGCGTCGCGATGACCGGCGGCACCGCGCCGCCGAGATTGGCGCCGAGGACGAGAATGACGGTCAGCGGCGGCGACAGGATGCCCATGGCCGAAAGCGAGAGGATCAGCACGACCACCGCGAGGCTCGACGAGGAGAGGATGGCAAGCACGGTCGAGAAGGCGAGCGCCGCCGGCCATGCCCCGTCGAGCAGCGTCAGGAAGGCTCCGAGCGCCGGCGACTGGCGCATCGGCTCCGTGGCAAGGCCGAGCAGGTGCAGCGACAGGAGCATCAGGCCGATGCCGACGAGCGCGAAACCCAGTCCCTGGCGCGCGCTGGAACTGCTCGACTTGTAGATGACGACCCCCGTCAGGATGATCAGCGGCGATATGGACTCGATGCCCGAAGCCACCAGCCAGGCCGTGACGGCAGTGCCGACATTGGCTCCCAGCAGCACGACCTGCGCCATACGGGCGCGAACGAGATTGCGTTCGACAAAGGAAGCGATCATCAGCGCCGTCGCCGTGGAGCTCTGGAGCGCGACCGTGGCGATGAAGCCGGCGGCGAAAGAACGCACCGGACCGCCCGTCCCCACCCCGAGGCCACGGCGCAGCCGCACGCCGAAAGCCCGGGTCATACCGTCCTTGACCAGCGTCAGGCCGAACAGCAGCAACGCCACCGCTCCGAACAGGTTGATCATGACAACGGTCGATTCCACGGCTATCCTCTATCTATCGGCTCCGTCTGCGCCCGGGACCACCTCCGCGCAAGCCGCCCATGCGAGCATGAACCGGCCATAAACGAAAGTGCGGAACCCGGAGATAAGCGTATAATTTCAGAAAAAAATCCTTTGCCGGCGAAAGAAACCGCTCTTGCCTGCTCCATTTGCGCCGGCGGCGGAAAGACTGCCGGAAACAGGCGTTTCAAACCGCATGTTCGCGGACTTCAATTCCGCCGAACTTTCCGTTATGAGACGGGTTCCGGCCGACCCGCCGCCACATGAGGACATAGAGACGATGCTCGACGCACTGAGACGCGGCGCCCAGACCTGGGTTGCCAAAGGCCTGCTTATCATTCTGGTCGGTTCCTTCGCGGTCTGGGGCGTTTCAAGTTCCGTCGTAACCGGCGGGGCCAACGCGGTGGTCACCGTCGGGGATGTCACCGTTTCACCCACTGATTTCCGGCTTGCCTATGAGCGTCAGGTGGCCACGCTCTCGCAACGCTTCGGCACGCGGCTCACCGCCGAACAGGCGCGCGCCTTCGGCGTCGAAAATCAGGTTTACGCCGAGCTCGTCGCGGGAGCCGCCCTCGATCAGCTCTCGCGCGACATGAACCTCGGCCTTTCGGAAGGGCGGCTGGCGCAGCTCATCGCCGACGATCCGGCGTTCCACGGCGCGAACGGCCAGTTCGATCGCCTCGCCTTCTCGGCGATCCTGCGCAACGCCGGCCTTTCGGAAAACGACTATATCAACAACCGCAGCCAGGTGGCGGTCCGCACCCAGATCGTCGAGGCTCTTTCCGACGGCTATGAGGCGCCCGCGACACTGGTCGATGCGCTGCGCCTTTACCGGGACGAAAGCCGCACCATCGATTACCTGCTGCTGACCAACGCCAATATCGATCCGGTCAAGGCCCCCGGCGACGATGTGCTCGCTCCGTGGTTCGAACAAAACAAGGCGAACTACCGGGCGCCCGAGTATCGCAAATTCGTCTATGTCTCGCTGGAACCGAAGGACCTCGTCGATACGGCCACCGTGACGGAGGAGGCGATCCACGCCGAATACGATCGTATCAAGGAGCGTTACCGCACGCCCGCCACGCGCACCGTCGAGCAACTCGCCTTCCCCGACCGCGCAGCAGCGGATGCGGCGGCGGCGAAGCTTTCCTCCGGCTCCACCTTCGACGATCTCGTCCGGGAACAGGGAAAATCCTCGACCGACGTGCTGCTCGGCGATTTCACCAGCGGCGGCCTGCCCGACCCGAAACTGGCGGAAGCCGCCTTTGCCGTCGCCGCCGACGGCGGCACGACGCCCGTCGTAGAAGGCGCTTTCGGGCCGGTCATCCTGCGGATCACCAATATCCGCGCCGAAACGGTCAAATCCTTCGACGAGGTCAAGGAAGAACTGCGTCAGGAACTCGCCCTGTCGGAAGCCTCCGAAGGGATTCTCGGCGTTCACGACCGTATCGAGGACAGCCGCGCCGAGGGTGCGACGCTTGCCGAGGCGGCGCAGCAGGCCAATCTCAAGGCCGTCACGATCGAGGCGATCGACGCCCGGGGTAATGATGCGGAAGGTGAGGAAATCATCGGCATTCCCGAGCGTACGGCCCTTCTCGCCGATGTCTTCAAGGCGGATGTCGGCGCCGAGACGGCGCCGGTCAACATCGGGCGTGAAGGATACGCCTGGTTCGAGGTGCTGGACATCATTCCGGACCGGGACCGCACGCTGGAGGAGGTTCGCGATCGCGTCGTGGCCGACTGGACGGCCGAACAGCAGCGCCAGTCGCTCGCGGAAAAGGCCGGCGAACTGGCGGAAAGCCTTCGCAACGGCGACGATCTGGCGACGGTTGCCAGCGACATGGGCCTGGCGGTCGAAACCAAGACCGGTCTCAAGCGCGGAGCACAGGATCCTGTCCTGAGCGCTGCGGCGGTCACCGCCGCCTTCGGCGGGCCGGCCGGCCACATCGCCAATGCTCCGGGCGTCGACGGCGAGGGCCAGATCCTTCTCCAGGTGACGGAAGTCGATGCCGGCGCTGCCGGCGACGCGCTGTCCGGCGAGGAGCAACAGGTCGCAGCCGTCGCCCGCGCCAGCGGCGACGACATTCTCGACCAGATGGTCAATGCCCTCCAGGCTCGCTACGGCGTTTCCATCAACCGCACGCTCGCCGAACAGAACGTTCCCCGCTAAGAGGAGGCGGAGCTCCATGTCCGACCTGAAATCCCATATCGCGAAGGTCGCCCTCGGCACGCCGCTCGACCGGACGGAGGCGCGCGCCGCCTTCGAAATCATCATGTCGGGCGCAGCCACGCCGTCGCAGATCGGCGGCTTCCTGATGGCGCTGCGGGTGCGCGGCGAGACTGTCGAGGAAATCTGCGGCGCAGTCGGCTCCATGCGGGCGCGGATGCTGCCCGTCGATGTCCCCGCCGATGCCGTCGATATCGTCGGCACGGGCGGCGACGGCGCCGGCACCTATAATATCTCCACCCTCGCCGCGATCATCGTGGCCGGCGCCGGCGTTCCGGTCGCCAAGCACGGCAACCGCGCGCTCAGTTCGAAATCCGGCACGGCCGACGCCTTGTCCTGCCTCGGCGTCAATCTCGATGCGAGCCCGGCCGGCATCGCGCGTTGCGTGCGTGAGGCGGGTCTCGGCTTCATGTTCGCGCAACAGCACCATCCGGCCATGAAGCATGTCGGCCCGTCGCGGGTCGAACTCGGCACCCGCACGATCTTCAACCTGCTCGGCCCGCTTTCCAATCCCGGCGGCGTCAAGCGGCAATTGCTCGGCGTCTACTCGCCGCATTGGGTCGTGCCGATTGCCGAGGTCATGCGGGAACTGGGTTCGGAAAGCATCTGGGTGGTGCATGGCTCCGGCCTCGACGAGATTACCACCACCGGCACGACGCAGGTGGCGGCGCTGGAAGACGGCGCTATCCGCACGTTCGAACTGACACCGGCCGATTTCGGCCTGCCGCAAGTGACGCTCGACGACATCCGCGGCGGTGACGGCGCGCACAATGCCGCAGCGCTTCTTTCGGTGCTGGGCGGCGCGCATATGCCCTATCGGGACATCGCGCTCGCCAATGCCGCCGCCTCCTTGGTAATCGCCGGCAGGGCCGAGACTCTGAAGGAGGGCATGGCGCTGGCTGTCGACTCGCTGGAAAGCGGCCGGGCCAATACGGCGCTCGAACGGCTCGTCGCCGTTTCCAACGAAGAGACGGCGGAATAGGAGCACGCCTTGACCGATATCCTGAAGAAGATCGAAACCTACAAACGCGACGAGATCGCCGCCGCCAGGGCGCAAACCCCGGCCGTCGAGCTTCGCGCGCGCATCCGCGACCAGGAGCCGCCGCGCGGCTTCCTCGCTTCGCTTGCCGCAAGGAAGCAACAAGGCGCCTTCGGCCTGATCGCCGAAATCAAGAAGGCCAGTCCCTCGAAGGGCCTGATCCGGCCGGACTTCGATCCGCCGGCGCTCGCCCGCGCCTATGAGGCGGGCGGTGCAGCCTGTCTTTCCGTCCTCACCGATCGCCCGAGCTTTCAGGGCGCGCCGGAGTTCCTCACGACCGCCAGACAGGCCTGCGCGCTGCCGGCGCTGCGCAAGGATTTCATGTTCGACAGCTATCAGGTGCTGGAGGCCCGGGCCTGGGGCGCGGACTGCATTCTCCTCATCATGGCGTCGCTCGACGACAACGAGGCCGCCGCGCTCGAGGATGCCGCCTTCTCGCTCGGCATGGACGTGCTGGTGGAAGTCCACGACAGGGCGGAAATGGAGCGTGCGCTGAAACTGCGTTCCAGGCTCATCGGCATCAACAACCGCAACCTGCGCACCTTCGAGGTCGATCTCGCCACGTCGGAGACACTGGCGGCGATGGTCCCCGAGGACCGGCTCCTCGTCGGCGAAAGCGGCATCTTTACCCATGCGGATTGCCAGAGGCTCGGCAAGGTCGGAATCTCGACCTTTCTTGTCGGCGAAAGCCTGATGCGGAAGGACGATGTGGAGGTCGCCACCCGCGCCCTTCTTTCCGGCGAGGCCGGGGCAGTAAGATGACGGGCGGCGGACTGACCCATATCGACGCGTCCGGCGAGGCAAGCATGGTCGACGTCGGCGACAAGGCCGAGACCGTGCGCATCGCCACCGCCGAGGGCCATATCCGCATGACCGCCGCCACGCTCGACCTCATCCTCGCCGGCAACGTCCGGAAAGGCGACGTGATCGGCACGGCCCGTCTTGCCGGCATCATGGCCGCCAAGCAGACGGCAAGCCTCATCCCGCTCTGCCACCCGCTGATGCTGAGCAAGGTTTCCGTCGACATCCGCGAGGACCGGGCCCTGCCCGGCCTTCGGGTGGAGGCGACGGTGAAGCTTACCGGGCGCACCGGGGTCGAGATGGAGGCGCTGACCGCCGTCAGCATCGCCTGCCTGACACTCTACGACATGGCGAAGGCCGCCGACCGGGAAATGGAGATCGGCGGCATTCGGCTGACGGCGAAATCCGGCGGCCGTTCCGGCGATTACCGGCGACAGGAAGCCGGCTGATGGCTCTCCTTCCCGTCGCCGACGCCCTCGACCGCCTGCTTGCAGACGCCGCTCCCGTCGCCCGCACGGAGCGTATCGCCCTTGCCGATGCGGAAGGACGGATCCTCGCCGAAGATCTCGCCGCCCGGCTGACCCAACCGCCTTTCGACAATTCCGCCATGGACGGCTATGCCGTCCGCCATGCCGATATCGCCGAACCCGGTTCCGTCCTGCGCGTCGTCGGCCAGGCGGCGGCCGGCCATTTTTTCGAGGGAACGGCGGGGCCGGGCGAAGCCGTGCGCATCTTTACGGGCGCTCCCCTGCCCGCCTTCGCCGATACCGTGCTCCTGCAAGAAGACGCGGAACGGCTGGAAGACGGCCGTATCCGCACCACCTTCGTCACTGCGAAAGGGCGTCACATTCGCCGGCGTGGTCAGGATTTCACCGAGGGCGAGACCGTGTTGCAGACCGGCCAACGGCTCGATGCGGGCCGTCTGACCGTGGCCGCCGCCATGAATCACCCTGCGGTCGTCGTCCGCGCCCGTCCGCGCGTCGCTCTGCTGGCCACCGGCGACGAACTCGTTGCGGTGGGCACGACACCCGGCCCGGGCCGGATCATCGCCTCCAACAGCTTCGGCGTCGCCGCGATCGCACGCGCCGCCGGCGCGGAAGTGATCGATCTCGGTATCGTCGCCGATGATCGTGGCGCGCTTCTGGCCGCCGTCGGGCAGGTTCGCGATCTCGGTATCGACGTTCTGGTGACCCTTGGCGGCGCATCGGTGGGCGACCACGATCTCGTCCAGCCGGTATTGCGTGAAGCCGGGATGGAGCTTGATTTCTGGCGCATCGCCATGCGGCCGGGAAAGCCGCTGATGGTCGGCCGCATGGCGGGCGTCCGTGTCGTCGGATTACCCGGAAACCCTGTTTCGAGCCTCGTCTGCTCCACGCTTTTCCTGGAACCGCTGGTGCGCCGGCTGGCCGGTCTGCCGCCGCTCGACCGGCTGCGCCGTGCGGTCACCGCCACCCCTCTTCGGCAAAACGAGCACCGTCAGGACTACATGCGCGCCAGCCTTTCCCGCACGCCATCGGGCGAATGGGCCGCAACCCCGTTCGACAAGCAGGATTCCTCGATGATGAAGGACTTCGCCCGCTCGGACGCCCTCATCGTCCGCCCCCCCTTCGCTCCGCCGGCGGCCGCCGGCGAGGCCTGCGACATCCTCCTTCTGCGCGACTCCGCCGGCTGACGATCCGGGGGTATCCGGCATTTTCGGCAGGAAAGAATGAATGAGAGGCCGCCTTGAGCCCGAATTGGCGCAATAACAAGGATGTGCAGCGGCGATGCGTCGATTGGGATGGGTCACACTTCCAAGCCTTGCCCCGCAGGGGAAGGCGGTGGTCGGAGTGGAGAGATTCGAACTCCCGACCCTCTGGTCCCAAACCAGATGCGCTACCAGGCTGCGCTACACTCCGTCCGTTGCGGACGCGATGGGAGATACACGGAACCTGCCGACGTCGCAACAGCAAATGGCCGTTGTGCAGCGAAAGATCGTCAGGGGGTCTGGCCGGCTTGTTCGATCAGCGCGTTTCTCACGCGATTTCCGGTCCTGATACCGAATTGCCGCACAGTGCCGGCATTGAGTTCCAGCACGAAGTCGACCGGCACTTTCGAATCGATGATCGCCTCGGAAAGAGGTTTAGCGTTTTCGTGAATGCTGCGGATCCTGCCGTCGCGGCCGATGAACAGCATATCGAGCGGCAGATAGGTGTTACGCATCCACATCAGGACCTGCCGCGTCTCGCCGAAAGCAAAGAGCATGCCCCGGTCCGGCGCCATTTCCCTGCGGTGCATCAGGCCGCGTTCGCGCTGGCGCGGGGTGATCGCCATCTCGACGGTGAAATCATGATGCTTTCCCTTCGCCACCTCGATCCGCAGCGACTGGGTCTCAAGGGCTTCATCCGCCCGTACGGGAACCGAAAGCATGAAGGACAGGATCGCCAACCCGACGACAAGCCGGATAACCGCCGCGCACGGCAGGGCGAGCCGCATCAATGGGCCCTGTTGCCCGGAAGCGGCGTATCCGGATGAATCTCCGCCGCCATCAGGCCCTTCTCGCCGTCGCCGAAGCGGACGAGCACCACCTGCCCCGGTCGCAGCTCCGTCAGGCCGAAACGGCGCAACGTCTCCATATGGATAAAGATGTCCTCGGTGCCCTCGCCGCGGGTCAGGAAGCCGAAACCCTTCGTGCGGTTGAACCATTTGACCAGAACGCGCTCCAGCCCGCTCGTCGGCGTCACCTGCACATGCGTCTTGACGGGCGGCAGTTGCGAAGGATGCACAGCCGTGGACTGATCCATGGAAAGGATGCGGAAGGCCTGATAGCCGCGCTCGCGCCGCTGGATCAACGCCACGATACGGGTTCCCTCGAGCACGGTCTGATACCCGTCGCGGCGCAGGCACGTCACATGCAACAGCACATCTTCCATGCCGTTGTCCGGCACGATGAAGCCGAATCCCTTGGCGATATCGAACCACTTGATGGCGCCGGTGATCTCGATCAGATCGACGGCGTCGCCGCTCTGGTCATCACGCATCGTGACTTCCTTCGAAGACATCCTGTCCGCCATCGCCTGCCAGCCCCTTAATTTACGCGTCACACGACTTACGGTTAACTGATTCTTGTCGATCAAGATAACATTGTCCCGCCGCGAGCGCGCAAGCCCTTTTAAAAGTTTTGCCCACCGCCAGCATAGGCGTCAAGGCTTGCCTCAAGCTGACAAAAATCTAAGTCTTATGACCGGTTCAATATCTGGAGGACATTCCAATGCGTTATCTTCATACGATGGTCCGCGTGAAAGACATCGACGCATCGCTGCATTTCTATTGCACCGTGTTCGGCCTGGTCGAAGTGCAGCGTCGCGAAAGCGAGAAGGGCCGTTTCACACTGATTTTCCTGGCTGCCCCCGGAGACGTGGACGCGGCGCGCGACAACAAGGCGCCCTGCCTCGAACTCACCTACAACTGGGATCCCGAGGAATACACGGGCGGGCGAAACTTCGGCCATCTCGCCTATGAGGTCGACGATATCTATGCGGCCTGCCAGAAGCTCATGGACAACGGCGTCACCATCAATCGTCCGCCGCGCGACGGACATATGGCCTTCGTCCGCTCGCCGGACGGCATCTCCATCGAAATCCTCCAGAAGGGCGAAAGCCTCGCCCCTGCCGAACCCTGGGCCAGCATGGCCAATACCGGCGAGTGGTAGGAGCGACCGGGACGCAAGGTCCGGGCAACGCCCGTCGCCTATCTCTATTCGCTGTCAACATTTTATCGCCGCAATCGACCGGGAACTTGCTACCGGTCGATTCGCCGCGGGAAGAGGCGAATTCTGGTCATTTCCATAATGCCGGCATTTGTTTAGTAACCGTTTTGGTTTTCGGCCGCATTCCTGCGGTCGGAACCTCCCAATCGCAGTAGCCGCGCCGTGCACTTCGTGCTTTTCCGGATGCGGTTGTGATCTTTTGAATGAAATGCCTGACCGGCGGCAAGACCGAAGGGCCAGAATGTCGAAAGCGGGGGAAAACCTTTGCCTGACACCCATGGAAAGCCGACAGGCCTCAAATCATTTCGTTACGGCCTGCTGCTTGCCGCCTCGCTGATCGCCCTGTCAGGGTGCGTATCGGCCGTCACATCGGATATGCGCGCCGACGCCGACGATAGCCCGCCGCTTGCGACGGAAGAAAATCCGGCGACGGCGGAAGTCCCCGCAGCGCAACCCGAGGCCGGAATTGCGTCCGCCGCTGCATCCGGCCCGACCGATCCGGCAGCGGAAGCGACAGGCGCCGACATGGCCGACGTAGTCATGCAGCCGACGCAACTCAACGCCGGCGCTTCCAGCATCTATTCGAGCGGCGGCAGCGTTCCGGCCTATCGGGCGGAAAGCGTCAGAACCAATGCCGCCGTCAACAGTCTCTACTCCAGCGGGGCTACCGCCGAAACGGGCCGCCTGCCGGTGGATGACATGCCGAGAACCGACGCCGGCGCCTCCCCGCCCTACACCACGGAAAGCGACGAGCAATCAGCGATCCTGCCGGAGCAGGTGCCGGTCCCGACATCCGTCCGGACGGCGCTCATCGATGAAAAGGGCAGCCGCAACGCCGCCGAATACGCCCTTCAGGCCAATGCCGAAACGGCGGTGAAGGCGATGGCCGGGGAAACCGCCGGAACGAAGCCGGCGGAAAGCGGAAAGCCCAAGACGCTCGCTTCGCTTTTCACGCGCAAACAACCGCTTGCGGAGCCGTCGCCCGATGCCGCCACGCCGAGGCAACCGCGGCAGGTCCTTAATCGCGACAGCGCGGCGGCCACCCGCAGGGCATCCCTTGGCTTCAGCAACACCAATCTTCCCGGTGTCTCCGTCAGCAGCCTGCCTTCGGATAGCAGTCACAGCGAGGCGGAGGAAGCAGCCGAGAATCACGGTCAGCCGGAATTCAAGGAAGTTGCCTCGCTCGCCGGGCTCGCCCGTCTGGCGCCCAACGGTCTCTGGCTACAGACGGAAAACGTCAAGACCGGCTGCTTCAAGCCGGAACTGCTGAACGTCCTGAAGACTGTCGAAAACCATTATGGCAAGCCGATCATCGTCACGTCCGGCCTGCGCGGTGTAAAGCGTAACCGGGCGAAACAATCCCTGCACACCCGGTGCGAGGCGGCGGACATCCAGATCGCCGGCGTCGACAAATGGGAGCTTGCGAACTATCTGCGGAGCCTTCCAGGGCGTGGCGGGGTCGGAACCTATTGCCACACGGAATCGGTTCATATCGATATCGGCCCCGAGCGCGACTGGAACTGGAACTGCCGCCGTAAAAAATGAAACGTCGCCCCAATAGGCGGTATTCATTCGATTATTTATGTCGAGACCCACTTCCGGCCGGGTATCTCTTTTTTGACGAGAGGCGTTTTTTCCGACTTGCGGAAGCCGGGAGCGCCCTCTATAAGACGGCCATCGCACGCGCCCTTCGTCTATCGGTTAGGACGCCAGATTTTCATTCTGGAAAGAGGGGTTCGACTCCCCTAGGGCGTGCCACCTTCTTCTCCATTTCCCCTTTGATCATCTCAGCCAGAGTGTTCTGGATTCCTCCCTTCCAAATGCTTTGGAAAAAGTGTCGGCGAAGCGATTTTGACGCTTGCGAATCCGCCGGGACGTGATTAGAAGACGGCCACCGCACGCGCCCTTCGTCTATCGGTTAGGACGCCAGATTTTCATTCTGGAAAGAGGGGTTCGACTCCCCTAGGGCGTGCCACCCTCCCCGATCAGACGCAAGCCTCGCGCCGTATTCGAAGCGCCACCTCGTCAAGGGCAATAAACATAAAAAAATCCTGCATTTAGGGCTTGCGGAAAGCAACGCTCCCGTCTAGAAGACGACCATCGCACGCGCCCTTCGTCTATCGGTTAGGACGCCAGATTTTCATTCTGGAAAGAGGGGTTCGATTCCCCTAGGGCGTGCCACCCTCCCCTTTTTTTAAAGACAACGCCCGGCGATAACCGTCCGACGCTGCTTGCGAAGCGGAACGGTCTCAGAACGCCTTTGCCGCATCGAGAATGCGGAACTGGATGCGGCGGCTTCCCTGCCAGCTATCGGCCGACAATGTTCCGGCGACATGCGCCGCCTCTCCCCGCGCCTTGACCAGGAAAAGACCGAGGTCGGTTTCAGCCGCACGAAAGGCCATCGCGTCCAGCCGTCCGCCATCGGGACCTTCGAGCGCGACGCGCAAATGGTTGGCGCCGACCGAACGCACGTCCCGGATGCGATGGGCGGGCAGGGCAAAGACCGGCTGGGGATGACCCGAGCCATAGGGCCCGGCCTGCTCCAGGAGGTCGGCAAGCGCCAGCGTCGCGCCGCTTGCGGCAAGCGCGCCGTCGATCTTCAGCGTCTCGCGGGCGACGAGATCCCGCACGCTGCGCGCGGAGCGCTCCTCGAAGAAGGTGCGCAAACGGCCAAGATTGGCCCGCTCTACCGTCAGCCCGGCCGCCATGGCATGCCCCCCGCCCTTGACGAGAAGCCCCTCCTCCACAGCCGCGCGCACCATGCGGCCGAGATCGAAGCCGCTGATCGAGCGGCCGGATCCCGTCCCCCGCCCGGACGGATCGAAGGCGATGGCGAAGGCGGGCCTGCGGTAGCGATCCTTGAGGCGGGAGGCGAGCAGGCCGACGACGCCCGGATGCCACCCTTCCCGCGCCGTGACGATGACCGAGGCGTTTTCCCCGGATCCGTATTCGGCCTGAGCCTCGGCATCCGCCTCGGCCAGCATCGCCACTTCCATGGCCTGGCGCTCGCGGTTCAGTTCGTCGAGCTGGCGGGCGATGCGTTCGGCCTCGGCGGGGTCGTCTAGGGTGAGCAGCCGGCTTCCCAGCGCCGCGTCGCCGATGCGGCCGCCGGCATTGATGCGCGGGCCGACGAGAAAGCCCAGATGGTAGGGCGTCACCGGCCCGCCGATGCCTGCCTGCTTGAGAAGCGCCGTCAGTCCGACATTGCCGAGATGCCGCGCGGCGATGAGCCCCTTGACCACATAGGCGCGGTTCAGTCCCTTGAGCGGCACCACGTCGCAGACCGTCGAGAGGGCGACGAGATCGAGCATCGTCAGGAGATCGAACGAACCGGCACGACCGTCACCACGGCCGCGCAGCAGCCGCTGCAAGGCGACCAGAACGAGAAAGACCACGCCGGCGGCCGAAAGATTCCCCTGTCCGGAAAGGTCGTCCTCGCGGTTCGGGTTGACCAGGGCAAGCGCCGGCGGCAGGCTCTCGCCCACCTGATGGTGATCGATCACCACCACATCGATGCCGCGCTCGCGTGCCGTGGCAAGCGATTCGTGACTTGTCGACCCGCAGTCCACCGTGACGATCAATTGCGCGCCACGGTCGACGAGCTGGCCGATCGCCGCCGGATTGGGGCCGTAGCCCTCGAAAATACGATCCGGAATGTAGATCTCCGCCTCGATGCCGAAATGCGAGAGGAAACGGTAGAGCAAGGCCGAGGATGCCGCGCCGTCCACGTCGTAATCGCCGAAGATCGCCACGCGCTCCCGACGCTCGATGGCCCGCGCCAGCCGCTCGGCCGCCGCCTCGCAATCCATGAGACTGTAGGGCTCGGGCATCAACCGGCGCAAGGTCGGGTCGAGGAATTCGAGCGCGGTTTCGGATGCGACGCGGCGGGAGGCGAGAACCCGCGCGATAAGCTCCGGCAGGCCGTGAAGCTGGCTCATGGCCAGCGCCCGATTCTCTCCGGCCTGGTCGAGCCTGGCGACCCAGCGCTGGCCGCTGGCCGAGCGTTCGACGCCAAGGAAAGCCCGGTTTACCGGATCCGCGTTTTCCAGCATGCTCATGTCAACTCCCGAAAGAGCCTTGGAAACACCATGCCCGCTCTTCGAAGAAATGGCCGAAGGCGGGCACGGGAAGAAGATCGCTTTCGCGGCCGGTCAATCAGCTGGTCTTCGGACGTTCGATGCGAATGACCTGCGGCTCGCCCACCAGATATCCTTCATTTCTGATGGCGGCCACGGCCTTGCGCACCGAATCCTCCATCGTCGCATGGGTGACGAGAATGATCGTCTTGGAATCGTTTTCGTCACCTTCGGCAACCGCCTGCGCGCGCTGCACGATCGATTCGAGCGAAATGCCGTTGTCCGCCATGTGCCTTGCGATGCTGGCGAAGACGCCCGTGCGATCTTCGACCGACAGGCGGATGAAATAGCCGCCATGATGCTTGCGGATCTGGGCACGCTTGTAAGAGGCGAGCGTGGCGGCGGGACGGCCGAGAACCGGCACGGTCTGCGCGCCCGGCCGGCTCTTGGCGATATCGGCGATGTCGCCCAGCACGGCGGAGGCCGTGGCGTTACCGCCGGCGCCGGGGCCGACCATCAGCAATTCGCCGAGGATATCCGATTCGATCGCCACCGCATTGGTAACGCCGTCGACTTCGGCGATCACCGAATCGAGCGGCACCATCGTCGGATGGACCCGCTGTTCGATGCCCGTATCCGTCCTCTGGGCCACACCCAGGAGCTTGATACGATACCCGAGATCGGCCGCCGCCCGGATGTCGTCGATGGAGATATTGGAAATGCCTTCCAGATAGATATCGTCCGCGGCGATTTTCGTGCCGAAGGCGAGCGTGGTGAGGATCGCCAGCTTGTGGGCGGTGTCGTTACCCTCGATGTCGAAGGTCGGATCGGCTTCGGCATAGCCGAGACGCTGCGCCTCGGTCAGGCAGGCCTCGAACGTGAGCCCCTCCTTCTCCATCTTGGTCAGGATGTAGTTACAGGTGCCGTTCATGATGCCGTAGACGCGCGAAATCGTGTTGCCCGTCAGCGATTCCCGCAGCGCCTTGATGACCGGAATGCCACCGGCGACGGCCGCTTCGTAATTGAGCAGGCAGCCGTGCTTTTCCGCCAGAACGGCAAGCTCCACGCCGTGGGCGGCCAGCAGCGCCTTATTGGCGGTAACGACATGAAGGCCCCGCGACAGCGCCTTCTTCACGGCCGCATAGGCCGGGTCGTCCGCACCGCCCATCAGTTCCACGAAAACATCGATCCCGCCCTCGCGCGCAAGGGCGACCGGATCGTCGAACCATTGTGCGCCGGAAAGATCGATGCCCCGGTCGCGATCGCGATCGCGGGCGGAGACGGCCGAAATCTCGATCGGCCGTCCGCATGTCGTTTCAAGCATGTCCCTGCGTTCGACGAGAATCCTCGCAAGCGCGGAACCGACGGTTCCCAAGCCTGCAATGCCGATCTTCAGGGCATCAGCCATGGTCATGTCCTAACGTTTATTGAAAGTCCCCCGCCGATTGCGGAGGGAACGGGTCAGCGGTGGGAGTTGATCGAAACGACGTTATGCAACGTCTCGTCGGCGGTGGAGAAGAATTTCTTGATGTTGCGCGCCGCCTGACGAATGCGGTGCTCGTTTTCCACGAGCGCCAGACGCACGTAATCATCGCCCTGCTCGCCGAAGCCGATACCGGGAGCGACAGCCACATCCGCCTTCTCGACCAGCAGCTTGGAAAATTCCAGCGAGCCGAGATGGCGGAATTTTTCCGGAATCTTCGCCCATGCGAACATGGTCGCCGCAGGCGGCGGCACGACGAACCCGGCTTTGCCGAAGCTTTCCACCATGACGTCGCGGCGGCGCTTGTAGACGTTGCGCACTTCGGCAATGTCGGAACCGTCGCCGTTCAGGGCGTGGGTCGCGGCGACCTGGATCGGCGTGAAGGCGCCATAGTCGAGATAGGACTTGACGCGCGTCAGGGCGGCGATCAGCCGCTCGTTGCCGACCGCAAAGCCCATGCGCCAGCCGGGCATGGAGAAGGTCTTCGACATGGAGGTGAATTCGACCGTGATATCGACCGCGCCGGGAACCTCGAGCACCGAAGGCGGCGGCGCGCCATCGAAATAGATCTCCGAATAGGCAAGGTCCGACAGGACGATGATGTCGTTCTTCTTCGCAAACGCGATGACGTCCTTGTAGAAATCGAGCGTCGCGACATGGGCCGTCGGGTTCGACGGATAGTTCAGGATCAGCGCCAGCGGCTTCGGAATGGAGTGGCGCACCGCGCGCTCGAGCGGCGCGAAGAAGCTCTCGTCCGGCTCGACCGACATCGAACGGATGACGCCGCCGGCCATCAGGAAGCCGAAGGCATGAATGGGATAGGTGGGATTCGGGCACAGGATGACATCGCCCGGCGCGGTGATCGCCTGGGCCATATTGGCGAAGCCTTCCTTGGAGCCGAGCGTGGCGACGACCTGCGTCTCCGGATCGAGCTTGACCCCGAAACGGCGTTCATAATAGGCCGCCTGGGCGCGGCGCAGGCCCGGAATGCCCTTCGACGAGGAATACCGGTGGGTGCGCGGATCCTGCACCACTTCACACAGCTTGTCGACGATGGCCTTCGGCGTCGGCAGGTCGGGGTTGCCCATGCCGAGGTCGATGATATCGGCCCCGCCGGCTCGCGCGCTTGCCTTCAAACGGTTGACCTGTTCGAAAACATATGGCGGCAGGCGGCGGACTTTGTGAAACTCTTCCATTTCTAACCCCGTTGGGCGCGGACCCTTCCGGCGGGACTGCCGGATTGGACGAAGATCCGCGCGGATGACGTTCCCGAGTAACAGAAAATACGGTCAGAAAAAGGCGCTTTTCCGTACCGGAGGCTGTTTCGGACCATCGCTGGCTTTGCTGCCAAACAGCAAGAAAGGCAAGCGTTAATTCTCGCCCTCGATCGCCGCCAGCGTCTCTTTCCCGTGGCTCTGGCCCAGCGCCTGAAGCTCCGCGAGGCGCCGGCGGTATTCCGCCTCGGAGACCGCCCCGGAACGTCGCTGGCCCGCGAGCGCCGAAAGCCGGGCCTCCATTTCCTGCGCCGCCGCGTTGCTCATCTGCGGAGCGGCCGCGCTCACCGGCGCCGTGATGTCCGGATAGACGCCCGAACGATCCGCTCCGGCATTGGCCGTGGAGACGGTTTCCTCGCGCGAGGTGGACGTGCAGGACACCAGGCATAGCGACAACACCGCAACGGCCGCCGCCGCGTGCATCCTTCTCATTTCGAACGCCATCAGGGCACTCCGCTCCCATTGCCGACGACGAGGCGGCCCGCGCGGCGTCAATCCTGCGCCGTTCCGCCCCTTCCCTTCCCGCTGCGGAAAGGCTGTCTGGCGCTTGTAATCTTTTTCGGGCAGAATGTAAAAATACAAAAGTAACAACAAAATCAGGAGTGGTCCGTGGCTGGTCAGAACAAGTCAGGCGAAGGCGCGACCGGCTCCGATGCATCCGGATTTTCCGCCTTCGATCCCGCCTCCATCGAGCCCTACATCCTGCGCGATCCCGAAGCGCTGACGGTCAATATCGCCCGTGCCGTCGAGCAATTGGGAAAAGCGGCTTCCGCCTGGCTTGCGCCGCGCGAAAGCGGCGAGAAGGTCGACACCGTCGCCGAACCGATGGTCGACATGGTCAAGACGTTGTCGAAAGTCTCCGAATACTGGCTGTCCGATCCGCATCGCACGCTGGAGGCGCAAACGGCGCTGCTCGGCAGCTATTTCACTCTATGGTCGCACACGCTGAACCGGCTTGCCGTCGACACGCCCGATGAGGCGGAGGAAGATCCGCATCGCAAGGACAAGCGCTTCACCGATGAGGACTGGGTGAAAAACCCGTTCTTCGACTTCCTGCGCCGCGCCTATTTCGCGACATCCGACTGGGCCGAACTTCTCGTCTCGGAGGCGGACGGCCTGGACGAGAATACGCGTCACAAGGCGTCTTTCTACGTCAGACAAATCGCCAGCGCGATCTCGCCGAGCAACTTCCTCACGACCAATCCGCAACTCTATCGGGAAACCGTCGCGTCGAAGGGCGAGAACCTCGTTCGCGGGATGAGAATGCTCGCCGAGGATATCGCCGCCGGGCGGGGCGATCTGAAACTGCGCCAGACGGATACGAGCAAGTTCGCGATCGGCGAAAACCTTGCGCTGACGCCGGGAAAAGTGCTTGCGCAGAGCGATGTCTGCCAGGTGATCCAATATGACGCGACGACGCCGGACGTCTTGAAGCGCCCCCTCCTCATCTGCCCGCCGTGGATCAACAAATTCTACGTTCTCGATCTCAACCCCCAGAAATCCTTCATCAAATGGGCGATCGACCAGGGACATACCGTCTTCGTCATCTCCTGGGTCAATCCGGATGAACGCCATGCCGGCAAGGACTGGGAATCCTATGCGCGGGAGGGCGTGGGCTTCGCTCTGGATACGATCGAGCAGGCGACCGGCGAGAAGGACGTGAACGCCATCGGCTATTGCGTCGGCGGCACGCTGCTGGCGGCGACGCTGGCGCTGCACGCGCAGGAGCGCGACCGGCGCATCCGCAGCGCCACGCTTTTCACCACGCAGGTCGACTTCACCCATGCAGGCGATCTCAAGGTTTTCGCCGACGAGGAGCAGATCGACCTCATCGAACGCGGCATGAAAGCCACCGGCTATCTCGACGGCTCGAAGATGGCGACCGCTTTCAACATGCTGCGGGCGTCGGAACTCATCTGGCCCTATTTCGTCAACAATTATCTCAAGGGGCAGGAGCCCATGCCCTTCGACCTGCTTTACTGGAATTCGGACTCCACGCGAATGCCCGCTGCCAACCACTCGTTTTATCTAAGGAATTGCTACCTTAACAACACGCTTTCGCAAGGCAGGATGGTGCTTGCCGGAAAGACGCTTTCGCTCAAGGACGTGAAGATCCCGGTCTACAATCTGGCCACCCGGGAGGATCATATCGCGCCGCCGAAATCGGTGTTCGTCGGCAGCCGGTTCTTCGGCGGCAAGGTCACCTACGTCCTGTCCGGCTCCGGCCATATCGCCGGCGTGGTCAATCCGCCCGACAGGAAGAAATACCAGTATTGGACCGGCGGCCCCGCGCGGGGCGAATTCGAGAACTGGGTCCGGAAGGCCACGGAGACACCCGGCTCTTGGTGGCCGCACTGGCACGAATGGATCAGCGCGCAGGACGACCGCAGGGTGCCGGCCCGCAAGACGGGAGGGTCGATGAACTCCCTTGAGGAAGCGCCCGGCTCCTATGTCCGGGTCCGGGCCTGAGCGCGTGCGGCAACCGACATGACCTTCGATCCGCCACTCGTTCCCGCAACGCTGGTCCAGCGTTACAAGCGTTTTCTCTTCGACGCCATTCTCGACGACGGAACGGCGATCACCGGCTCCTGCCCGAATACCGGCTCGATGCGCGGCCTTACCGCGCCGGGATCACGCATATGGATATCCGAGCATGACGGGCCGGGCCGCAAGTATCGCCACCGTCTCGAACTGGTCGAGGCGGACGGAACGGTGGTCGGGATCAACACCGGCCTTCCCAACCGGCTGGCGGAGGCGGCAATGCGCGCGGGAATGGTCGCAGACCTCGCCGATTATCCGGTCCTCGAACGAGAACGGAAATACGGCCGCAATTCGCGCATCGACTTCCTCCTGTCGGGCGGCGGCCGCCCGCCCGCCTATGTGGAGGTGAAGAATGTCCATTTTCGCCGCACGCCGGGCGTCGTGGAATTCCCCGACACGGTGACGGCGCGCGGCGCCAAGCACCTTGAAGAGCTCGGCGACATGGCCGAAGCGGGCTTTCGCGCCGTCATGCTCTATCTGGTGCAGCGGGAAGATTGCGAGAGCTTCCGGATCTGTGCGGATCTCGACCCGGTCTATGCGGCCGGCTTCCGGCGCGCCCGCGCGCGCGGCGTCGAGGCCTATGCGCTCAAATGCACCGTCACGCCGGCGCAAATTCGGCCGCTGTCCCTCATCGCCATGGACGAACCCCTGCCCGCTGCTCTATGAACAGGCGGACAGATATTTGAGAGTTCCGACATGGTTACCTATATCGACGCCGCCGCCGCACCCCTCAAGAACACCGGTGTTATCCGTCTCTACGACGAGGAAGCTTTCGCCGGAATGCGCAAGGCCTGCCAACTGACGGCCCGCTGCCTCGACGAACTCTATCCGCTGGTGAAGCCAGGCGTACCCACGGATGTGATCGATCGTTTCGTCTGTGAATTCGGCATGGATCACGGCGCCCTGCCCGCGACCCTGAATTATCGCGGCTATACCCGCTTCACCTGCACGTCCATCAACCATGTCGTCTGCCACGGCATCCCGAACGACAAACCGCTGCGCGAGGGGGATGTGGTCAATATCGACGTGACCTATATCGTCGATGGCTGGCACGGTGACGCAAGCCGCATGTATCCAGTGGGCGAGATCAAGCGCGCCGCCGAACGGTTGCTGGAGGTCACCCACGAATGCCTGATGCGCGGCATCGCGGCGGTGAAGCCCGGCGCGCGCACCGGGGCGATCGGCGAAGCGATCCAGACCTATGCCGAGGCCGAACGCTGCTCCGTGGTGCGCGACTTCTGCGGCCATGGCGTCGGACGGCTCTTCCACGATACGCCGAATATCCTGCATTACGGCCGCGCCAACGAGGGGCCGGAAATGCGCGAGGGCATGATCTTCACCATCGAACCGATGATCAATCTCGGCCGGCCGCATGTGAAGGTGCTTTCCGACGGCTGGACGGCGGTGACCCGCGACCGCTCGCTTTCGGCACAATATGAGCACACCGTCGGCGTCACGGCGGACGGCTGCGAGATCTTCACATTGTCGCCCGCCGGTCTCGACCGGCCCGGCCTTGCCGCATAGGTCCGGCATGGCAGGATCGCCGAAAGACCCGCGCGACCGATCATCGGAAGCCAGCTTTCGCGAGAACCCGGCCGCTCGCGAAAACCCGGCCTTTCACGAGAACGACGAGCGCGCCCACTTCCACGAGCGGCCGGCGCAGGCTCCGCTCAGCGCAAGGCCCGCCGTGCGGAACGTGCAGGATCAGCATTATCACGGCCATCGCGAAAGGCTGCGCACCCGCTTTCGCGACAGCGGCGACGGCGCTCTGGCCGATTATGAAATCCTCGAACTGCTGCTCTTCCGCCTCATTCCCCGGCGCGATACGAAACCGGTCGCCAAGGCGCTGCTGGATCGCTTCGGCACGCTTTCGGGCGTCTTCGGCGCGTCGCCCGCTCTTCTCATGGAGGTGAAGGGCATCGGCGAATCGGTCGCGCTCGACCTCAAGCTGGTCGCAGCCGTCGCCCGGCGCACGCTGAAAAGCGAAATCCGCAACAAGCAGGTGCTCTCCTCCTGGGCGGCTGTCATCCAGTATTGCCACGCCGCCATGGCGCATGAGCCGCGCGAACAATTCCGCATCCTGTTCCTCGACAAGCGCAACGCGCTGATCGCCGACGAGGTGCAAGGCTACGGCACGGTGGATCACACTCCGGTCTATCCGCGCGAAGTGGTGCGCCGCGCGCTGGAACTCTCGGCCACCGCCATCATTCTCGTCCACAATCACCCCACTCACTCATTTCGATCACACTAGATCACGCTCAAGCACGCTGAAACACTAAGGAATTAGCGATTTTTGGCCCTTGCGTACTGGGGGCGGTTTTGGCAAATTGGGGGCTGTAATCGGGGTAATAAACGGCCTTCCGCTCCCAGCTAGCGATCCCTGTTTCTCCTCGACCGATCCCAGTTCCGGAAAGGAGGAAACGCCATGGCCGCACTCACCGACTCCACGATCAGACATGCGCTCAAGCGCGTCGAGTTGAGCCAGAAGCAGGAAAACCTCGCCGATGGTGAAGGACGCGGCACCGGCCGTCTCGTCCTCGTTCTCAAACCAATGCCGAAGCGTGTCACCGCCGACTGGATGGCGCAGCAATGGCGCGACGGTAAGCGCACAAAGAAGAAGCTCGGCGCCTATCCCTCGATGTCGCTCGCCCAGGCCCGCGAGATCTTCAAGCGCGACTTTGCCGACGTCATCCAGAAAGGCCGGAGCATCAAGATCGCCACCGACACGCGCCCCGGCACGGTCGCCGATCTGTTCGAGGGCTATGTCGCCGCGCTCAAGGACGCCGGAAAGCCCTCGTGGAAGGAGACCGAAAAGGGCCTCAACAAGATCGCCGACACGCTCGGGCGCAATCGCCTCGCCCGCGAGATCGAGGCTGAGGAGATCATCGAAATCATCCGCCCTATCTACGATCGCGGCGCGAAGTCGATGGCCGACCATGTGCGCTCCTATCTCCATGCCGCCTTCGCCTGGGGCATGAAGTCCGACAACGACTATCGGCAGCAATCCTCCCGCCGCTTCCGCATCCCGTTCAATCCGGCGACGGGCATCCCGACCGAGCCGAAGGTTCAGGGCACGCGCTGGCTCGATGAAGACGAGTTCGTCCAGCTCTATCGGTGGCTCGAATGCCCCGACACCCCGGTCCATCCGTCCTACCCGCGCGCCGTGCAGATCATCATGCTGACCGGCCAGCGCGTCGAAGAGATTGCGCGCCTGCATGTCGATCAGTGGGATGCCAAGGAGCGCATCATCGACTGGTCCAAGACCAAGAACGACCAGCCTCACGCCGTTCCGGTGCCCTTGCTCGCCGCCGAGTTGATCGAGTCGATCACGCCGAACGAATACGGCTGGTTCTTCCCGTCTGCCAAAGACCCGTCAAAGCCCGTCAGCCACGGCACGCTCTATAGCTTCGTCTGGCGTCAGCGCGATCGGGGTGTGATCCCCTATGCGACGAATCGCGATCTGCGCCGCACCTTCAAGACGCTCGCCGGCAAGGCGGGCATATCGAAGGAAATCCGCGACCGCCTCCAGAACCACGCGCTGCAGGACGTCAGCTCCAAGCACTACGACCGCTGGCACTATATGGTCGAGAAGCGCGCGGGCATGGCGAAATGGGACAAGTTCGTCCGCGCCATGCTGGCGAAGAAGCGCCTGAAGGCGGCTGCTTGATGACGCTGCCGCCCAAATCCCCTGCCCCTCGCCGCGCGAAGACCGGCGCGGCGGCCACCGACATCGACCCGCAAAGCTATGCGGCCTTCGTCGGCGACCTGAAGCAGAAGATCATCGAAGCCCGGCACCGCGCCAGCATGTCGGTGAACCGCGAGATGATCGTGCTCTACTGGACCATCGGGCGGGATATTCTCGCTCGGCAGGAACGCGAGGGTTGGGGTACCAAGGTCGTCGACCGGTTGGCCGGGGATCTCCGGCTGGCGTTTCCCGAGATGACCGGACTTTCGTCCCGAAACCTCAAATATATGCGGGCTTTGGCCGATGCCTGGCCCGATCCCGAAATTGTGCAACGGGTCGTTGCACAATTGCCCTGGGGCCATAACGTCAGCCTGCTAGATGCCGTGAAGGCGCCCGAAGAACGCGCCTGGTATGCCCGGCAGGCGATCGAGCATGGCTGGACCCGGCCCGTCCTCGTCCATCAGATCGAGAGCAATCTGTTCGTCCGCCAAGGCAGCGCGCTCACCAATTTCTCGCGCACCCTGCCGGCCGCGCAATCCGAGCTTGCCCAACAGCTCCTCAAAGACCCCTACACCTTCGACTTCCTCTCGCTCGGCCCGGACATGCTGGAGCGGGATCTGGAACGCGGGCTGATCGAGCATCTGCGCTCGCTGATCCTCGAACTCGGCAAGGGCTTCGCTTTCGTCGAGAGCCAGTATCACCTCGAAGTGGGCGGTCAGGACTATTACCTCGACCTGCTTTTCTACCACCTCCGCCTGCGCTGCTTCGTGGTGATCGAGCTGAAGATCGAGGACTTCAAGCCTGAGTTTGCGGGCAAGATGAATTTCTACCTGTCGGCCGTCGACGAGCAGTTGCGCCATCCGGATGACAAGCCAACCATCGGCATCATCGTGTGCAAGGGGCGCAACGAGGTGATCGTCGAATACGCGCTGCGAGATTCCAGTAAACCGATGGGCGTCGCTCAGTATCAGCTCTCCCATGCGCTCCCACCCCAGTTTGCTGAGGATCTGCCGACCGTTGCGGAGTTCGCGCGCGAGTTCCCCTTGATGTCCGTGGTCAAGCTTCGCATTGAAATCGAGCGGGCGGTCCGCGACCTCGCCTTCGCAAGAGGTATCGTCTTCGATCGCCCCACAGGTATTGTGAACATGCTGCGCGACCTACGACGGCAGGGTCCGGTGCCTGCGAGCACCGATGAGATGCTCGGCGCGCTGCGGGTTATGAACGAAGCGTCGCATGGCGTCGACGTCGACTCGGATGCGGCAAAGCAGGCCGTTGAGATCGGCACGATCTTCCTCGCCGACCTCAAGGTTTTGAACGCCGATGACTGAGACGCTCAACGAGGAAGCCATCGAGCGGCACAAGCAGGCGCTGATCGAGCCCGCCGCCACCCTCTACGCAGTCCAGAAGGTATACGGCGATCAAGCCAAGGCCAAGGCCATGGCCGCATACGGACGGCTGATCGACGCCCACATGCTGGCGACCGGGGTACTCGCGAGTGGCCTCTTGCGCATCAACGGCGCCGTAGTTGAAGGCGATCAGACCGCATTCGAACGTGACGCTCTATTTGCTGCATTTGTTATCGGCCTCGAACCCTGTGAGAGAGCGATCTCCGAGGCGCGCTATCTACAGGCGCACGCGATGCTGCGTCAGGAACTGGAAATCCTCGCGCAGCTCAAGGCGGTTGGTGCGAACCGGCGAAAGCCCAATGGCGCTCCGAATGTCGCAGCCCTCGAGCAATCGCTCGCCCGTCTATACGGCGGGCTTTCCGCCGCCGCTCATGTGTCCCGACACGGCATCGTGCAGAGCGCAACCATGTGGGACGGCGACTCGGACGGATTGCCCGGCCCGACAAACATGACACGCTATTTTCCGGAAACCGATGCGGGGCTCGCAAGACGATCTTACGCCCTGCATATTTACATGATCCTTCGTCTCGTCGAAGAGTTGAGCGCTGATCTTGGCTCCCGGCACCAATCGGCCGCATTTACCGACACTGAAAAGGAAGCCTTGAATCTTGCAATCGACTTGATGACAGTGGAAGGAATGCTCGAAATCGTTCCCGAAAGTGAAACCAACGCTAGTATTGATAAATAGTATTGTCGGATCGTTCGATCTGTCGCCCGACGCATAACGATAGACGTGGCTGGGGGGCCAATGCCAGCAACCGCATTTTCTGTGAAGTTCGCGCGCGAACTCGACGTCGACCAGCTCGCCACCCTAATGACCGGCGCACAGCCAACGCAGGACCGCGACGGGGCTGAGCTTCTCAGTGGGTTTGGCGATGCGATCCGCGCCGACATTCAATGCTCATCGTGCGGCAAATTCGGAGCTAGCGTCGTTCGCTCGGCAAGGTCGCGGGTATCCAGGGCGGTTCTCCGGCAGGCGCATTTCAGGTTTGTCGATCCCAACGGTGGCGACGCCCATCACCCGTTCTGTGAATTCTATGGCGACGACGAAACCCGCTCGACTCAGGACAGCCTTCTCGACTTTGGATCAGAGAAAAGCTCGGAAACCCGCGCAATCCGACTCCTCGTCTGCAAGGGCATCGAGCAGGGTATCTTTGACCAACGTCGTATCCGGGACATGCGACAGTGGTTTTTCGATCTCAAATCCGCCTCCCGCTTCACCGTGTCCTTGCCGCTAGAGGCAATCCAGTGGGCCTATTCGCTTCAGCGTCATCCCCACTATCAGCGCTGGCAGTTCCATCCGTCTCAAGCGGAGATGCCGGCCTTCGACTGGAAAGCCGCCGCGAAAAAGCAATTCACCGAAGAGCACCTTGATCTGTTCGATCTGGTGACTGGCCGCCTCGTGCCCTCCGATGAGGCGACGTGGAAACAGGCGGGCGAACTCGCCCGGAAAAACCACGGTCGCGAGGTGTTCGACACCACCAAGCTCCAGCCATACTACGAGGCCGCGCTCTCGCTTTGCGTTTTTGTCGCTGCAAACAGCAACATCGATTTCGGCAAGCGCCAACCTGAACATTATCGATGGAAAGGTGCGCCGCCCGCATTACTTGCCCTCTGCGCGCTGGTGCTATTCGTCAGCGATTGGGACATGAACGCTGCGATCGCGGCCTTCGCCAAGCTGTTGGCCGCGCCGACACCCAGCGATCTCGCGCTCGGCAACGTCATTGGACTTAACCCCTTTCACGAATATGGCGCGTGGCGCCTCGTCATCGCGTCCTCCGGGGTCGCCGCCAGAAGTCCGCACGGGCTGGACTACGGCGCCCAGCTCGCGGCCATCGAGGCAGCGCTGCGTGAGCAGCATCGCCAATGGAAGGACCGACAGCCCCGCGGTTAGGCGTGCGATGTGAGGAATAGAATATGACCGTCGAATGGACGCCGGTGTTTGTCCTGCCCAACGTGCCGCTTGACCAAGCCGTCGGATGCGAGATCGCGGCGATAGCGCCGGCTCACGACCATCGCGTCAAAGCTCTGAAACGCGCCCACCCGACGTTCAAGCAATTCCTCAATCGCTTCTCGGACAATTTCGGGGAGAAGTTCGAGCCGGCCGTCCTCCTCCTCGATGCCGATGCGCCACCAAGCTTCGGCGACGTCGCCGCCCTAGGAAGCTTCCGAGACATCGTGGCTTTGTCAGCCGTCACCCATGGGCGGGCTCAGGAGCTGCGTTATCCACGCGGGCATCGCGTTCTGTTCGGGGAAGCCGTCGCGATCTATCCGTGGATGCTCGACCGGCACTACAAGGACGTCATCGGCAGCACGCCGGCGATCCTCGGCTCGCATCTGGTTTCCAGCTTCCGAGGCCAATCGTCGCCGACCCTTTTTCGCACACCGCTCGCGGCGAGCGACATCGACGCACCGCTGCTCGCCATGCTGTTAGCGCGGTGGCGACGGCGATATGAGGCCCAGGAACCGGCGTGGGAGGACGTGGCGCTGATGCGTTCGCTCAACATGGCCTATCAGGCTTCGCTGCTGCCTGCAGGGACCGACACGACGTTCTACGACGTCGGCCGGATTGTATCGCTCTGGGTCAGCGCCTTCGAAATTTTGGTTCATCCCGGCGGAAGCGGCCAGGCCAACCGGGAAAAGGTATTCGAACTGATCGAGCGGACGCCGTGGGCGATCCCTGCCAGCAGCCGGCGCGCGCACGACACCGGCGGGAAGACGAAGGTGAAGCGGACGCTAGCTTCGTGGCTGATCCAGACGCTCTATGACTGCCGCAACGATTTCCTCCACGGCAATCCGGTTGACCGGAGCACGCTACTCCTCGCCACGCCTCAGCGCACCGTCTTCGAATATGCCGCTCCACTCTACAGGATCGCGCTCACATCCTTCCTGTCGCTCACATATGACGCGCCGATACCGTCAAAAGAGAACCCGAAAGCCCTTGGCGAATATATCGCCGATCGCACGACGTTCATGTACCCACAGGAAACGGCAGAAGAAGCGTTGCTGACGTCGACGCAGCCCCCGGCGGTCCCGGTCACGCGGCGGCCGCGGATCACAAGACCGGCTGCGGAGGTCTAGCGGTGCGGCTTTCCGTTCATGTCCGTCGTCAAGTTGCGCATCGGGATCGAGCATACCTTGCGGGATTTCATGATCGACGCTGGCGGGAAAGCGCGCGGCGCGCGATCGATGTCGGCACGAGGTTCCTGGCTGAACCGAAACAGTCGCGGGCGCGTGGCGGAAAGGGGGGCTGAATGTTCCATCGTCTGGCCGCCTGGATGGAAAAGCGCAGACAGATTCGCCAACGCTGGAAGCAGGACGCGCGGGCCATGATCGAGTCGCACGGCCGTCACGCCTATTATGCGGCTCAGCGGCTTGCCGCACGCAGTCGCGCACGAGGAAACAGGCACGAGTTCTGGCATTGGGCCAAGGTCGCCTCGGAGGTCGCGCGCCTGTCACCCGATGCGGAAATGGACATGAAGGTGGTGCAGGCCATCGCCGACGAGGAAATGCGATGACGCCCGCTAGCTTCTCCCTTGTCTCTTTCGGCTGAAAAGAAGAACAAATAGTGAACATGAAAGCGAACCCGCCCCAGGAGGTCAGGAACGAACTTGCGGCCCGAGCCCGCCATAGAGTCTTTGCGCGCGCAGATCGAACGGATCGAAGGCAAGAGCCGGCGCGCGAAATCGGTGCTCCCCTTCGGGATCGCCGACGTAGACTCGCGACTCCCGGGCGGAGGCCTGGCGCGGGGGGCTCTTCATGAAGTCGCTGGCGGCGGAAACGGCGCTGTCGACGGCGCCGCCGCTGCTCTGTTCTCTGCTGGCATAGCGGCCAGGACGACCGGCAAAGTCCTGTGGTGCATCACTCGGCCTGATCTCTTCGCCCCCGCTCTCGCGCAAGCCGGTCTTACGTCCGATCGGGTCGTCTATCTCGAAGCAGGCGACGACAAGACGGTCCTCGCCTGCATGGAGGAAGGACTGCGTCATGGCGGTTTAGGCGCCGTCGTCGCCGAGACCGCCCGCTTGTCCATGACAGCATCGCGCCGCCTTCAGCTAGCAGCCGAGGGGACAGGGACGATCGGCATCGCGCTTCGGCGCTGGCGACGACCTACCGAGGCATCGGATTTTGGTCAGCCCACCGCTGCAATGACCCGATGGCGCGTGTCCATGCTGCCGTCTGAACCGCTTCCGGTGCCCGGCGTCGGCCGGCACCGCTGGCTAGTTGAGTTGATCCGCGCTCGTGCTGGCGAAAGTGCGGACTTCGAGTTGGAGGCCTGCGATGACACGGGTTGTCTCGCTCTTCCTGCCGACCTGGCCTACCGACCGGCTTCGGCGGAAGGCTGGCGACGCGGCGCCTCCGTCTGAGGCGCCGCTCGTCCTGATCGGCCGGGAGGGAAGCAAGCGGCTGGTGGTGGCGTCGGATGCCGCAGCGCGGGCTGCCGGCGTCTTCGTAGGCATGCCTGCCGCCAAAGCGCAGGTTCTGGTGCCCGGCCTGATCGTGAGGGACGCAGAACCGATCGAGGATGAAGCCGGACTTGAACGTTTGGCGCTCTGGGTGCTGCAACGCTTTGCGCCGATCGTCGCACCGGACGCGCCAGATGGGATCGTCATCGACACGACCGGCGCCGACCATCTTCATGGCGGCGAGCAAGCAATGCTGGACGCCCTGGTCGGCCGCTTGATCATGTCCGGCGTGACGGCCCGGGCGGCCATCGCCGATAGCTGGGGTGCGGCGCACGCGCTGGCGCGGTTTGCTGGGACGGCGACCTATGTCGCTCCTCCCGGCCACGGCTCATCGGTATTGGACGTGCTGCCGCTGGAGGCGCTGCGACTGCCCCGTCCAACATCGTCTGATTTGCGGTTGCTCGGATTCGAGCGCATCGCCGATCTCCTGTCGCAACCGCGGGCACCCCTGACGCTGCGCTTCGGTCCGCAGCTCGGTCGGCGCATCGATCAGGCGCTCGGCATTCTGGCGGAACCTATCGAACCCGTCAGGCCGCCTGATTTGATTTCCATACGCAGGGCCTTCCCCGAGCCGATCGGCGCGGCCGAAACAATCGCCCGCTACATCGGCAAGCTGACGACCCAGCTCTGTGAAGCCCTAGAAGAAAAGGGCCTCGGCGCGCGCCGGCTGGATCTCATCTGTCATCGCGTGGACAATCGCCTTGCCGCCGTGCGCGTCGGGATGGCCCAACCAGTGCGCGACGCGAAACGCCTCACGCGATTGCTATCCGACAAGATCGAGACGATCGATCCTGGCTTCGGGATCGAGGTCATGACTCTGACCGCCACCATCGCCGAGCCGCTTGAACGCAGGCAGATGGCCAGCAGCCTCATCGAGGTCGCGGCTCCTGATATTTCCGACCTGATCGATACGCTCGCCAACCGTGTCGGCGAACGCGCGATCTACCGGATGGCCCCCGCCGCAAGCGACGTGCCGGAACGCTCGGTATGTCGGATACCCGCGATGGCTCCCGAGAGCGGTGCGGCTTGGCCAAGCCACTGGCCGCGTCCGGCAAGACTCCTCGGCCGCCCGGAAACGATCGAGACCGTGGCGCTTCTGCCCGATCATCCGCCGGTCTCGTTCACCTGGCGCGGTATTCGTCGACGGGTAAAGCGCGCCGACGGCCCCGAGCGCGTCTTTGGCGAATGGTGGATGCGCGATGCGGAGCTGGCCGCGGTCAGAGACTATTTCCGCGTCGAGGATGACGCCGGCGAACGTTACTGGATCTATCGGGCTGGTGACGGCGAGGACGCGACCACCGGCTCGCATCGCTGGTTTCTCCATGGGGTGTTCGGATGAGCGCCCGCTATGTCGAGCTCCAGGTCACGAGCCACTTCAGCTTTCTTCGGGGCGCATCCTCGGCCGATGAGCTGTTTTCTCGGGCCGCGGCCATTGGTATCGAGGCGCTCGCCATCGTCGATCGCAACTCGCTGGCCGGTATCGTGCGCGCCCGTGAAGCCGCCAAAGGAACGGGCGTGCGCCTGATCGTCGGATGTCGTCTCGATCTGAGCGATGGCGTGTCCGTTCTCGTCTATCCGACCGACCGGCCCGCCTATTCGCGGCTATGTCGTCTCCTGACCCTAGGCAAGAGCCGGGCCGGCAAGGGAAAGTGTCTTCTGCATTGGGACGACCTCGTGGCCTATGGCGACGGGCTGATCGCCGTGCTTCTTCCCGAAGTCGCCGATGCGGAATGCGGACTGCAATTGCGCCGGTTACGGGAGGCGTTCGGCGATCGCGCCTATATGGCGCTGACCCTGCGGCGCCGACCGAACGATCAGCTTCGCCTGCACAACCTGTCGAATCTCGCTGCGCAGATGCGTGTTGCGACCGTTGTTACCAATGACGTCCTGTTTCACGAGCCGTCGCGCCGCATCCTGCAGGATGTCGTGACCGCGATCCGTCACAACGTCACGATCGACGCCTTGGGCCATCGACGTGAACGTCATGCGGATCGGTATCTGAAGCCGCCCGAGGAAATGCACAGGCTCTTCGGCCGCTATCCCGAGGCGCTCGCCCGCACGCTGGCGATCGCCGAGCGCTGCCGCTTCAGCCTGGACGAACTAGCCTATCAATATCCCGAGGAGCGCGACGACCCCTCGCTGACGCCACAGCAGACCCTCGAAAAACTCACCTGGGAGGGTGCCGAGCGCCGCTATCCGGAAGGACTCCCCGATAGCGTCCGCGCGACCTTGCAGCATGAGCTGCGGTTGATCGCGAAGCTCGACTACGCGCCATATTTCTTGACCGTGAACGCGATCGTCCGCTTTGCGCGGTCACAGGACATTCTCTGCCAGGGACGCGGTTCGGCGGCCAATTCCGCAGTCTGTTTCGTGCTGGGCATCACCTCGATCGATCCTGGCCGAAACGATCTCCTGTTCGAACGCTTCGTCAGCGAGGAGCGCGCCGAGCCTCCGGACATCGACGTCGATTTCGAACATGCCCGCCGCGAGATCGTGATGCAGTGGGTGTTCAACACCTACGGCCGAGACCATGCCGCTCTTTGCTCGACGGTCACGCGCTACAGGACAAAGGGCGCGCTGCGCGATGTGGGTAAGGCACTGGGCTTGCCGGAGGACCTTATCAAGACCCTCTCCGGTCAGGTCTGGGGCTGGTCCGACGAATGCGTGACCGAAAGACAGGTCGAGCAGCTCAACCTCAATGCCACCGATCGGCGATTGCGGCTCACACTCGACCTCGCACGCCAGCTCATGGGCGCTCCCCGGCACTTGTCGCAGCATCCAGGCGGTTTCGTTCTTACGAACGATCGGCTGGACGATCTCGTGCCGATCGAGCCCGCCGCCATGGAAGACCGGCAGGTGATCGAATGGGACAAAGACGACATCGACGCGCTGCGTTTCATGAAGGTCGACGTTCTGGCGCTTGGGATGTTGACCTGCATGAAGTTCGGCCTCGATCTCCTGGCCGAGCACAAAGGCATCGCACTGGATCTCGCCACTATCCCGGCCGAAGACCCCCGAACCTATGCGATGATTAGAAAAGCTGACACGCTCGGCACTTTCCAGATCGAGAGCCGGGCGCAGATGTCCATGCTGCCGCGGCTCAAGCCGCGCACCTTCTACGATCTTGTGGTGCAAGTCGCGATCGTGAGGCCGGGGCCAATTCAAGGCGATATGGTGCATCCATATCTGCGCCGCCGTGAAGGCCTGGAGCCGGTCATCTTTCCTAAGCCCGCCCTAGAGAAGGTTCTTGGAAAAACCTTAGGTGTGCCGCTATTTCAGGAGCAGGCCATGCGCGTCGCCATCGAATGCGCCGGCTTTACGCCAGGCGAAGCCGACATGCTCCGCAAGTCGATGGCCACCTTCAAATTCACCGGCGGCGTATCGAGCTTCAAGAAGAAGCTGATCGAGGGGATGGTCGACAACGGTTATGATCGCGATTTCGCGGAGGGCACGTTCAAGCAACTTGAAGGCTTCGGCTCTTATGGATTTCCGGAATCGCACGCTGCCTCTTTTGCACTGATCGCCTACGCCAGTGCGTGGCTAAAATGCTGGCATCCCGACGTCTTCTGCGCGGCACTGCTCAACGCCCAGCCGATGGGGTTCTATGCTCCCGCTCAGATCGTCCGCGACGCGTTGGAACATGGCGTCGAAATCCGGCCCGTCTGCGCCAATACCTCCCGTTGGGACTGCACGCTGGAGCCGACTGACGATGACAGTCGCTTTGCCGTGCGGCTCGGACTGCGAATGGTCAAAGGCCTCGCCAATACCCACGGAGCCACGATCGTCGGGGCAAGGGCCGACCAGCCCTTCGCCTCCATCGATGATCTCTGGCATCGCGCGGGCGTGCCGTCCGCCGCCTTGGTCCAGCTCGCCGAAGCCGACGCTTTCCGTCCCGCGCTGGGGCTTGCCCGCCGCGAGGCTCTATGGGCGATCAAGGCGCTCCGGGACGAGCCGCTTCCACTATTCGCGGCCGCATCCACCCGAGAGGCGGAGATCGTGCCCGAGTTGAATGAGCCCACCTTCGAGCTGCGGCCGATGAAGGCGGGAAGCGAGGTGGTCGAGGATTATGGCCATGTCGGGCTGACGCTACGGGCTCACCCCCTGAGCTTTCTGCGCGAGGATCTCCAGCGGCGGCGAATCGTCACCTGTGCAGAGGCCATGGCGACCCGTGACGGGCGTTGGCTTGAGGCGGCTGGCATCGTGCTCGTCCGTCAGCGCCCAGGCAGCGCCAAGGGCGTGATGTTCATCACTCTGGAGGATGAGACGGGTATCGCTAACCTCATTGTCTGGGCAAAGATTTTCGAGGCGAACCGCCGCGCCGTCCTGTCGGCCAGTATGATGGCGGTGCGCGGTCGGATACAACGCGAGGGCGACGTTGTTCACCTGGTTGCCCAGCGCATTACCGACCTCTCGGCCGATCTCGCCAGCGTCGGCAGCCGTGATGCGGAATTCCCGCTCCCGCATGGCCGCGGCGATCAGGTCCGCAACGGCGGTGCCGGTCCCGATCCGCGCGAGCTGCCCCCCAAGGGCCTGCGCACGCGCGACATCTATATTCCGGACCTACACATCGACACGATAAAAGTGCGCAGCCGCAACTTCCATTGATCGAAATTTAGTCAAGCCTCGGATAAGCTTGGCATCAGCATCTAGGTGGAGGAAATCCGGAATCGGGCAGCGTCAAGCGCCGCTTACGGCAAGGATCGATCCAATGAGAAAGTAACCGATAACAATCTCGGGGCGTAGAGGGGGTCTCAATTGCTCGAACGTATCCAACTGCTGCGCAATATCGGGCAATTCGACTCGGTAAACGCTGGCGCACAACTCCCGTTCGCCAACCTCACGCTGATCTATGCCGAAAATGGCCGGGGAAAAACCACGCTCGCCTCGATATTGCGATCGCTTGGGACGGGGGCCGCCGATCTTGTACTGGAGCGCCAAAGGCTCGGAGCCGCGAATCCGCCGCATGTCGTGCTCGGAATCGCAGGGACAACGGTACAGTTTCACAACGGGGCATGGCCGGCGCCAATGCCCGAGATCGCGATATTCGACGATGCTTTCGTCGCCGCCAATGTCTGCTCAGGCGTCGAGATCGGAGCCGGTCACCGTCAGAACCTGCATGAGCTGATTCTCGGCGCCCAGGGCGTCGCCCTTAACGTCGCCCTTCAAGGGCATGTCGCACGCATCGAGGAGCATAACCGAGCTCTCACTCAAAGGAGCAATGCCATACCCGCTGCCGCGCGCGGCGGCATGGAGGTCGACGATTTTTGCGCGCTACCGGCGAACCCCGATATTGATGCGGCCCTCGCCGCCGCCGAACGGAATCTGGCGGCGGGCCGTTCGGCGGAGGCCATCAGACAACGCTCGGAATTCCAACCGCTTTCCCTTCCCAGCTTCGACGTTGCCGAAATCGACACGCTCCTCGCGCGCACCCTTCCCGATCTTGAAGCCGAGGCTGCCGGGCGCGTGAGGGATCATTTACGCAGCCTTGGTCGCGGTGGCGAGGCATGGGTCGGTGACGGCATGACGCGCGTCGGGCCTGCGTCCGAAGGGCACGACCACGAGGTCTGCCCTTTCTGCGCCCAGGATTTGGACGGGTCTCCAGTCATCCAGCACTATCAAGCCTATTTCAGCGAGGCGTATCGAAATCTCAGGACGGCGATCAACGATGTCGGACAGGGCATCAACACGGCACATGCCGGCGACGTGCCCGCGGCCTTCGAGCGAGCCGTACGGGTCGCCGTTGAAAATCGCACGTTCTGGAATGCCTTCACCGATGTTCCGGAAGTGAATATCGATACCGCTGCAATCCTCCGCGCCTGGACCTCCGCCCGTGATGGCGTGCTCACCGTCCTCCGGGCGAAAGCCGCGGCGCCACTCGACGAGATGAACCTTCCGCAAGACGTCCTCGCTATGGTCGCCGCCTATCACAATGTCCGTGCCACAATCGGCGCTGTCTCTGACGGCCTCGTCGCGTGCAACGCGCCGATTGCAATCGTGAAGGAGCAAGCGGCAGCCGCCAGTGTCCCCGCTCTCACGGCCGATCTCGCGCGATTGCAGGCTGTCCAGCGACGTCACAGCGAGCCTACCAACACGCAGTGCGCCGACTATCTGGCAGAGAAGGCGGCTAAGACGGCCACCGAAACGCAACGCAGACAGGCGCGAGCTGCCCTCGATAACTATCGTCAAAACGTATTCCCGGCCTATGAAGTGGCCATCAACACCTACCTGCAGCGCTTCAATGCAGGGTTCCGCTTGGCCGCCGTGAGCCCCGTCAACAATCGCGGCGGCTCATCTTGCAACTACAACGTCGTCATCAACAACGTAGCGGTGGCGCTGACCGCTGATGCGGGGCCAGCGTTCCGGAACACCCTCAGCGCTGGAGACCGCAACACCCTCGCCCTTGCGTTCTTCTTCGCTTCGCTCGATCAAGACCCACAGCTTGCGCGGAAAATCGTGGTCATCGACGATCCGATGACCAGCCTCGACGAGCACCGTTCGTTGACGACCGTGCAGGAGATGCGCCGGCTGGCCGCGCGAGTGCGTCAGGTCATCGTGCTGTCGCACTCCAAGCCGTTTTTGTGCCAGCTCTGGGAAGGCGCAGACACGGCTGCCCGGCAAGCAATCCTCATCCGCCGCGATGCGGTCGGGTCGACCTTGGCCGCCTGGGACGTCAATCAGGACTGCATTACCGAACACGATAGGCGTCACGCGCTCGTGGCCGCCTATCTTGACGCAGCCGATCCCGCCACGGAGCGGCGCGTCGCCGCCGCTCTGCGTCACATCCTTGAGGCATTCATGCGCGTCGCGTACCCAAGCGCCTTTCCGCCCGGGATGCTGCTCGGCCCGTTCATGGGTGTCTGCCAACAAAGGGTCGGACAGCCAAATCAGCTTCTCAACCAGGCGGATATCGACGAGCTGCGCGCGCTGCTCGCCTATGCCAACCGCTTTCATCACGACACGAATGCCGCTTACGAGACCGCAGCGATAAACGACCTGGAGCTGACGCACTTCAGCACTCGCGTCCTGGCCTTTGCAAAGCGAGGCTGATGTCCAGGACGACCAGCACGCGGTCGCGGAGCCCCTCGAATAGGAATTCCTCACACAAATGACCGTAGGTTCAGCAATTACCGCAAGCGGACTTCTGCCGTCTGATCCACTCTGCGGCACGTTCGTTGCAATGGCACAGAAGATATGGACGGACCTTGGTCGCGCGAGGATGCTCGGAATCAATCGCGGCGAAGAAACTATTACTGACAATTTCCTCTTGGACGTTCAGAGCGCCCACCCTGCTGAAGTCGCGACCTTTCAGTTCACAAAGCCTGAGGAGTCAGTGACTGGCGCAGACTGGGAATGGTGGCTGACCAACGGGCGGGAATGGGTCGGACTGCTGATCCAGGCGAAAGTTCTCAAAGCAAAGGCCAATCTATACTCCTCTATCAAGCACAAGGTGCGTGGCCGTCCGCAGATCGACATCCTACTAGACCAGGCCAATCTCAAAGGCATTCCGGCTCTGTATTTTCTGTACAACCACAGTCTTCTGACTTTCCCCAAGCTGAGTTGGAACTGTCACTCCACCCCGCCGCAGCTCGAGCAGCTCGGCTGCACCGTCGCGTTTGCCGCCGCAGTGAAACCGCTGATAAAGCAAGGCGGCGTTGGAATCTCGACCCTCGGCCCAGTGTCCGTACCGCTTCGATGCTTGGTGTGTTGCCGAGGCTTCGCCGGCTCATCTGATGACCCCTCACTTCCACGGCGCGCGGACGGTATTGTGAGGTTTTTGGCGGAACGCGCGGCCAGCGCCGATGCAAGGTTCGACGTTCCGGGTCTTCGATACGACCCCCCTGCCTACGTCAGGGAGCTGATTTCGGCTCCAATCGAGGATCGACAACGCGTGATCGAACAGGTCCGCGCCGAAGTTGGCCCGATCGGATCGCTGGTCGTCATCAAGGATCGCTCATAGCGGCAAACCTGACGGCGGCTCACCTTGTGAACGGCGCTCTTTTCCAGAACGGCTCGTCAGCGTAGATGCTCACACCCGTCTTACCGCGAGGGTTCTCGGCGGCCCAAGCCAATACTTCGTCCGTCGGGACAACCAATCTCGTTTGGCCGGTCGGCTCCCAGCAGTTCTTGCCGGACTTCATGTAGAAGTCGCCTACTCCTTCCACGTTGATCCGGCCGGAGCGCGTGCGCCGCAGGCCGAAGGTCGTGATCTGGTAGGTCAGGATGCCACCGTGGGTCCGGCGAACCACGGCCCGCGATCCCTCGGGCTGATTGCGATAGTAGTTTTCGATCTCTGCCTCGGTCTGACGGGCGCATGGTGAAAGCTTACGGTCTGGCACTGCAATCCTCTCGTTCGTGGGCACCCGGCCCTCCGCCACACACAGGCGGCGACTAATCCCTAGTCGCGAACACCCTGCGCGTTCCCTTGAAATCACCGTTCTTATCTAAGTATCCATCCGTCGAGGATCGAACCTGATCGTCGAGAAAAGCATCGAAGATCGATGCAATCTCGGGCGGCGTGAAATGAAAAAGCTGGGTCTTGCTTTGCGTGTCCGACGCGATGAGAAGACCGTCGGGCATATAGGCGTTGCCGGACAGTACGCCGATGACGCGCGCATGCAGCATCTTGTCGGAAATCACCTTCGGTATTCGCTTCTCTGTGCGCCGTGCTGTCAGGTCGTAGTTGTTAAAAATCTCGCTCGCCGTCTGGCTTATGAACGGTTCGCGCCAGTCCGTATCCGCCTTGGCGTGTATCTCGTGAACCTCCAGCGCTGTATCGCGAAAACGATCCGTCACCAATCGGCACTCGATAAGTCGCCGCATGCAAACCGCCGCGACGCCTATGGCTCGTTCAAGCATATGATAGGGATTGTATTCAGTCTCGTTGTCCCTGAGCGCGTCACCAAGATGCAATTCGATACGCCGCTTTTGTTCAGCCAGCTCGTTCTTCCATGTATAAGCCTGCCACTCCGAAGAGCTGACGCTACCGAGCTTACGCATCCGCTCAAGCCGCTCTTCGATTTCCTCTTGCTGCATCAGAATCCTTAGCCCCGTTATCAATGCAGATATTTATCCAACCTGCGCAACCTGCAAGGCTCCGGCTGAAAGCGGCCGGATCAGCGACTGCGCCGGCACGGACGGATCGAGCCAGTCGGCCCAGGCGTCGCGTTCGAGAATGACGATCTGTCGGTCATGGTATGGTGCGATGTCGGGCCCAGGCTCCATCGTCAGCATGGTGAAGGCCTCGCCCACATCGTTCGTCTCGCGCCAGATGCCGGCGATCGCGAAAATCCTCTCGTCCGTCTTCGTGAACAGCCATTTGTCCTTCCGCTTCTTCTTCGGGTCGACGGGATCGGTGAACTCATAGAAGCCGTCGGCGATGATCAGGCAGCGGTTGGATTTGAACTCCCTGCCCTCGGATCGAAAGTTGTAAACCGGCCGCTTGTTCTGCCCGGGCCAGCTCCAGCGCCGGTTTACGAGATCGCCTTCGCCGCGCACCCCATCAACCGTTCTGACGATCGGCGCAGTGTCGGTGATCTTGATATCCTGTCGCGCCTCGACGTTGGGACGGCCCTCCGAGAAGCGGATCTTGATCTTGAGATCCGCGAAATCCTCCATGATCGAAGCGAGATCGACGGTCAGGCGATAGTCATTGCACATCCATCCTCCAGCTCTATCGCCTTGCGCGGCGATCATGTTCTTGGTACGTTCTCGACATCATGAGCGCTACGGCCTTCGACTCAGCCACGTCGCTCGACGATCGCCGTGTCATCATACGACGCGATGGCAGCGGTGTTGAGATGGTCGAGCTTCCTTGGGGCTTGCAACCACGCGAATCCGGCGAACGGCCGTTTACCGTCGTGCGGGCCGAGGGTCGGACCTTTCCAACGTTTCGTTGCCTGATCCCTGCCTCGGAATTTCGGCACCGCAGCCAGGGCAAGCACTATCGCTTCATGCTGGCGGACGGTGATTGGTTCTACTTCGCCGGCATCTGGCGTCCTGCCACTCGCGACTGGCCCGAAGCCTACGCCATCCTGACGGTCGAGGCGAATGACGACATCGCTCCGTACCATGATCGTCAGATGGTGGTTTTGCGCCGCGAGGAGCGTATGGCCTGGCTAGATTTGACGCGGCCCGAGCCGGATCTCCTGCGGGCGCTCCCAAAAGGGACATTTCGCGTTGAGCGACATCTGGAAGTGCATCGTCAGGCAGCTTTCGCGCTCTAAATCATTCGTCTTCGTGTGGCGGCTAAGACCGGTGCGGGGAAAGCCTTCCCCTGCGACCGAGCCTTGCGTCTCGGTCGACCCCTTCTGCGGGGAGACCCCGCAACGCCCCCTTTCACCCGAAATGCTCACCGAGCATCCCATGTGGGCCACTCACCGGATTTTGCTCAGGATTGGCCGGCGCGCTCTTGTCCGTCCTCGCTGAAATAGATCCGGTTCGCGTCGATGCACCGATCGGGCACCAGCATCGAGACGGCAAGCACACGCTGCGGCTCACAGGTGAAGGCAACCTTGGCGACGCATTCCTTGTCGATCCACGCCAGCCAGTGCGTCGTCGACGCCTGAACGCAGGGCATATAGGCGAGTAGCGGGCCGCTCTCGCTCAGGATTTCGCTCAGGCGCGGCTTGTCGGAAAAGGCGATCGTCCTGCTGTTGGGGGCCAGCACATCGTCGCCAGCACACACGCTGTCCCGCTCGAAGGTGATTTCCACCGGCCTCTCCGAAATCCGCACCGATCGCTGAATCGGCTTCCCGTCTGATCTTTCTTGCATCCCGGAATAGCAAATTCGGCAGCGCTTCGCACGCCGAGGGGCCGTCAGCGCATATGCGCAAATACGGCACTCCACCGGGCGCCGATCGAAGGTCTATCGTCCCCGAATTTGTGCAACGGCCTGTTGCACAAATTCCCGACGCCCGGAGATCCCCGCAACGTCTCCTTCGAGAGTGAGAGTGCGGACGGGTTTTGCCGTGACGGGTAGAGAGCTGGAGGAGAGGCTTCCGGCGCCCGTCGCGGAGAACCGCGATGTCCAGACATGACCGCACCCCTCGCACCGGCGCTGACCGCGCGAACCTCTACGACGAAATCACCGGCAAGATCATCGCCGAGCTAGAAGCCGGCCGCGTGCCGTGGGTCCAGCCCTGGGGCACCACGGCGGCCAAGGCTCCGCTGGGCCTGCCGCGCAACGCCGCGACCGCGCGCAGCTACAGCGGCATCAATGTGCTGATCCTCTGGGGCGCCGTCATCGAGCACGGCTTTCCCGGCCAGGGCTGGCTCACCTTTCGCCAGGCGCTGTCGCTCGGCGGCCACGTCCGCAAGGGCGAGCGCGGCACCACCGTCGTCTATGCCGATCGCTTCACGCCGGAGGACGAGAAACGCCGCGCCTTCGAGGCCGGCGAAGAAGCGCAGGCGATCCCGTTCCTGAAGCGCTTCACGGTGTTCAACACAGCGCAATGCGACGATCTGCCCGACGGCATCGAGGCGGCCGCCCCTCCTCCGCCGCCCGGCATGATCGAGCCCCAGGTCGACGCGCTCATCAAGGCGACCGGCATCGACTTCCGCATCGGTGGCAACCGGGCGTTCTACGTGCCGTCCCTCGACTACGTGCAAGTCCCTCCCCCGGCCGCCTATTTCGAGCCGATCAACTGGCACCGGACGGCGCTGCACGAACTCGGTCACGCGAGCGGCGCAGCGCACCGGCTGAACCGAAACCTCTCCGGCTCTTTCGGCTCGAAGCTCTATTCGGTCGAGGAAATCACGGCGGAGCTGACCTCGGCCTTCTGCTGCGCCGCGCTCGGCATCGTCCCGACCGTGCGCCATGCCGACTATATCGGTTCGTGGCTGGAGGTGCTGCGCGAGGACAATCGCGCCATCGTCCGCGCCGCCTCGCAGGCGAGCAAGGCGGCCGACTGGCTTCTGTCCTTCCAGCCGGACGCGAAGCATCTGCCCGACGCCGACGATTTGCGGAGAGCCGCGTGATGCGCTTCCGCCGCGGACACCGCCCCGAACCCTATCGGGACACGTCGCGCAAACGCGCGGCCTTCCATCGCAAGCAGCGCCTCGAACGCGAGGCCCTGCCGCTCTTTGCCGAGGACATCGCCGCCACCCAGAATGGCGTCGACGAGGAAATGGCTCGCCGCACCATCTGGTGGGACGAGTATGAACGCGATCGTCGCAATCAGCGCGCGGCCTGGTGGCACAAAGGCCGTGCCCGGCTCTTTGCGCTGCCCGATCCCTTGCGCGCCCGCGTTCGCGAAATCTGGCGGACCTGCCCATATCCCGCCGATCCGGCGAGCTTCGCCGATTTCCTCCATCAGATCGCCGTCGGCAAGCTCGATCCCGAGAGGCCGCCGTGGGTCTTCCATCAGGCGCGCTCGGCCGGCATCACCCGCAATCCGTCGAGCTTCCACGAGGCTTTCCGCCAGATCGGCAAGCGCAGGATCGCGGGCGGCTCGAACAGGGCCGAAAGCGATGAGCGGCTGTTCTGCGGCAATCTCGGATCGGGCATCCTGTTTCTGAGCGAACGGGTCCATCCTATTGATCGCTCGGCGGGATTCTACGCCGGGTCCGACCATCGCCTGCGTGATTCCCATCTTCACCACGCCGATCATCGCGTTGAGATCGAGGTGCGCGGCGAATGCTCGGATGCCGACGTCGCGCTGATCGAGCGGCTGGCGCAGGCCGCCGAGACGCGGCCCGTCACCGTCCAACGGATCGTCCCCGTCACGATCGCCGGAGGTGTCCGGCCATGAGCAGCCGTGGCGCTGCCACGGTTGGCGTCCCGCCAGCCGCACCGCCGATAGAGGGAGAGAGGGGATGGGGATTTCATGACGGGTTAGGTTCGAGAGAGAGGCTCTCGGCGCCCGTCGTGGAGTGAAGACCATGGCCAAAGCTGCCCGCAAGAAGAACCCCGCCGTCGCGATGATCGAGTTTTCCCGCACGCGCGACATTCCGTTCAACCGCATCAAACTCTCGGACAGCAATGTCCGCGAGATCGGCGTTGAAGAGGGTCTCGACGAGTTGACCCAGGACATCGACCGCCGTGAAGACCTCGTGATGGGCCTCAATGTCCGTGCCGTTCTCGACGAAGCCGGCGCAGAGACCGGCGATTTCGAGACCCCCGCCGGCGGCCGGCGCTACCGCGCCATCGCCCGCCTGGTCGCGGCAGGCCGTTTCCCCGAAGACGGTCTCGTTCCCTGCCTCGTGAAAAAGGCCAATGCGAAGACCTCGGCCGTCGACGATTCCTATGCCGAGAACGTCATCCGGCTGGCGCTCCATCCGCTCGACCAGTTCAAGGCGTTCAAGCGCATGGTCGATGGCGGCATGTCGAAGGAGGAAGTCGCCGACGCCTATCGCACCACGCCGCGCTACATCGCCCAGCGCCTTCGCCTTGCCCGCGTCGCGCCGTCGCTCATGGATGCCTATGCGCGCACCGAGATGACGCTGGCGATGCTGGAGGCGTTCACCGTCAACCCCGATCATGCCCGTCAGGAGCAGGTCTGGGAGGCGATCCAGCGTTCGCACAACCGCCAGCCCTGGTATATCCGCGATCTCCTGACCGAGACCACGGTTCCGATCGAGGACAAGCGCGTGCAGTTCGTCGGCGTCGAAGCCTATGAACAGGCCGGCGGCGTGATGCTGCGCGATCTCTTCTCCGATGAGGACGAAGGCTGGCTGGAAAATCCCGAGCTGCTCGACCGGCTGGTCTCCGACAAGCTGAAGGGCATCGCCGATGACGTCGCGGCCGAAGGCTGGAAGTGGATCGAGGTCGACACCGATCTGCCCTACGGCCACGATCGCGGCCTGCGCGTTCTCGCCTCAACGCCGCTCGACCTCACGGATGCCGAGCGCGCGACCCGCGAGGCGCTGCGCGAGGAATATGAGCGGCTCGAGGCCGAACATGCCGATTACGACGAGCTGCCCGACGACATCGACGCGCGCCTCGGCGAGATCGAGACCGCACTGTCCGCCTTCGAGAACCGCCCGGCGATCTATGACGCCGACGAGATCGGCCGTGCCGGTGTCTTCATCAGCATCGACCGTGCCGGCCAGCTCGTCGTCGCTCGCGGCTATGTCCGTCCCGAGGACGAGGCGCCCGTCACCGTCGACGGCGAGGATGATGCCGGCGATGGCGAGCGTGACGCCGAAGGCGGCGCGGTCGCGGCCCAGGCCAGCGTCCAGCGGGCCGTCATCACCATCGGCGGCGAGCCGGTCGATGCGGAGGACGACGAGGATGACGCGATCAAGCCGCTCCCCGAACGGCTGGTGATCGAACTCACCGCCCATCGCACGCTCGCGCTCCATGACGCGCTCGCCAACAACCCCCATGTCGCGATGACGGCGCTCCTGCACCGCCTGGTCATGCAGCGTTATCACTACTCGGCGCCGAACGGCTGCATGGAGATCTTCGTGAAGCAGCGGCATCTCGGTGTGCAGGGCAGCGATCTAGGCGACACGCCCTCGGCCAAGGCCATCGACGAACGCTTCGACGCCTGGAAGGCCGACGTCCCGACCGATGAAAGCGCGGTCTGGGACTGGATCGCCGCGCTCGACGATACGAGCCGGATGGCGCTGCTCGCCCATTGCGTCAGCTACGGCGTCAACGCCCTCTACGAGCGGCCCAATCCGCACAGCGGTTCCGGCGTCTCGCAGTTCGGCCTTGATCGTCGCCTCTCCGGCGCGGATCGCATCGCCCGCGCCACCGGCTTCGACATGGTGATCGACGGCGGCTGGAGGCCCACGGTCGACAATTATCTCGGCCGCGTCACCAAGCCCCGCATCCTCGAAGCCGTTCGCGAAGGTGCGGGCGAGCGCGCCGCCCAGCTCATCAGCCATCTGAAGAAGGGCGACATGGCGAAGGAGGCCGAGCGCCTGCTGGCCGAAACCGGCTGGCTGCCCGAGCCGCTGCGCCTGGTCGAACTCGACGGTGACGCCGGTGACGCTGGCGATGCCGGTGACGGCGAGGCCCTGCCGGACTTCCTGGCTGGCGATGGCGACGAGGACGAAGCCACCGAGACCGAAGACGAGCAAGTCGTTCTCGTCGCGGCCGAATGATCGAAACATGCGCCCCATCATCCGGTGGGGCGCATTTTTCATGGTGGCCACGGCCGGCTTCCAAGAGTGGAGAGAGGCAGAGGCCGGTCGGCCTGGCCGTGACGGGTTACGAGGTGGAGGAGAGGCTTCCGCCGCCCGTCGCGGAATTGATCCCATGACCCTTGCTCGCCAATCTCGCGTCGCCCCGATCGGCGCCATTCTCGCGCACCATGTCCTGCCGACCCTGGAGCGCGCACAGAAATTCCCGCTGCGGATCTCCTGCATCGGCACCGCCAGCTACGAGGGCGTGGAAGCCCACAGTTTCGACCAGATTGTCGCCCTCGGCGAATACCCGTCGCCCGAAGAGGCCATGTCCGTCGCCAGTGGCCGGATCGCCCGCGGCGATATTCGCGTCGGGACCGACGACATGCTCCGCTTCCGCCCGCGCATGATCGTCATTCAGGACTGCGATCAGGGCGTGGTTCTCGCCGGAACCGTCCGCGCCGGCATCATCCTCTGGCAGCAGCCGGTCGCATCCGACGCCGAGGCCCGCCAGATCGTGACCGAGGCCAGCAAACTGCGCGGTGCAGCCTTCGCCGCAGTCGGTCGCGGCGAGCACGGCCCGGCCCGCGACTATCGCTACCGCGCCAGCCAGCTTGAGGCGCGGCTGGTCGATGCGTTCTGGCGCGAGACTGCCGCCGAGCTTCTGCGAATGCCGCTGGCCGCCTGATTTCCCGCGGCCCTTTCTTTCATTCGACCCGGCCTCGCGCCGGGTTTCGTAGTTTCAGGAGACTCTCATGGCTATCCCCGATCATGCCCGCACGAACTTCAACACCCTGCTGCGCGCGGCAAGCGACGGCAATCTGGCCCTCATGGAGTGCCTCGATGCCGTCTCAGGCCAGACCCGCTACGTCCTTTGCGCCGTTGGCCGCGATCATGCCGATTACGTCATGACGCCGTTCGGCCATCTCGCAGACGGCAATCCCTACGACGCCTATCTCCCGCCGGACCCCGCCAACCCGTCGGGCTTCCTGTCGGCAGAACAAGTGCGGGGAGAATGACCATGCCCGCCACCATTGTTCCCGAAGATCGGCGCGAACTGTTCCTGCCGACCCTGTTCAGCCTGCCGCTCGTGATCGTGGCCGAGAACTCGGTCTATTCCCTCATGGAGCGCCTCAGCCCGCGAGACTACGGCGGCGGCCTCTGGAACTTCTACGAGATCGGGACGCAGCCCTTGTTTCTCGCGCCGACCTCCAAGCCGCGTAACAGCATCGAAAGCGCGATCACCGAATATCGCGGTGAGGTGTCGGCCGAAGCGGCAGGGATCATCGCCACGCTGTTCGCCTTCTCGCACCTGTCGTTCCGGTTCGAGTCCGATTTCCTCGCCAACGGCTACGAGCGGCTTCATCGCTATCTCGACCGCCATCCCGAGGCGTCTGCGATCTACAGCGCCATCGACTGACCTCAACAGGCGCCCCGCCGTACGGCCGGGCGCCTTTTTCATGCCGGCTACCGCCACGGCATCAGAGGGAGAGAGTGGCCGGGACGGGTTCGAGCCCGTCCGGTCCAAGAGAGAGCGCCGGCGGGCTTGCCCGTTTCCGCTCTCCCGAGGACTTCCCGATGAACGCTCTGCTTCCCCTGGCCGACACGCTGCCGGCGACGCCGCTCGCAGCGCCCGGCGATGACGCTGCCGCCGTCCACGCTGCCGCCCTCCTGATCCTGCCGCATCTCGAACGCGGTGCCCGCGTCGATGCTGTCGCCCTGCGCGGCGCGATGGAAACGGCCTTCGGCGGTTCCGACGCCACCGGCCTCTGGGACTGGAAAACCGCTTATGAGGCGTGCGAGGTCGCGACCGTCCTGTTTCTGCGCAAATACGGAAAGGCGCTTTTCCGCAAAGCCGGTTCTGCGGCCGCCGCGCTGCCGCTGCTCGGCAAGATCGTCGGGCTGATGCCGACCCATACCCGCCGCTCGCAAGAGAGCCAGGCGCTCCAGCAATTCTCGACGCCGATCCCGCTCGGCCTGGTCGCCGCGACCGCCGCCGCGATCACGACCGCCGACCGTGTGCTCGAACCCTCGGCCGGAACCGGGCTGCTCGCCATCCTCGCGGAGATCGCTGGCGGCTCGCTCGTGCTGAACGAGCTGGCCGACACGCGCGCCTCGCTTCTCTCTTCTCTCTTCCCGGCCATTCCCGTCACCCGCTTCGACGCGGCGCAGATCGACGATCATCTCGATCCCGCCGCTGTCCCGTCCGTCGTGCTGATGAACCCGCCGTTCTCGGCCATGGTCCATGTCGAGGGCCGCGTGGCTGATGCCGCGTTCCGCCATGTCGCCGCCGCGCTCGCGCGCCTGGCGCCCGGCGGGCGTCTCGTCACGATCACCGGCGCGAACTTCGGCCCGGAAGCCCCGGCGTGGGTTTCCGCCTTCACCCGCTTGCAGGAGCGCGGCCGCGTCGTGTTCTCCGCCGGGATCGATGGCGCGGTCTATGCCAAGCATGGCACGACGTTCGCCACGCGGCTGACCGTCATCGACAAGCTGCCCGCCGACGATCCCACGGTCTTCCCGGTCTCGCCGGGCACCGCGCCGGACGCCGCGACGCTCATGGACTGGATCGGCGCGCATCTTCCGCCGCGCCTGCCGGTCGACCCGTCCGTCATCGTTCCGGCCGCTGAGCCCGCCGCCGCGCGCAGCGTGCGCGGCTATCTCAACCGCGCCGCCAGGATCGCGCCCGCCGCCGTCGCGGCCGAGCCGGAAGGCGTTCCGCTCGACTATGAGATCATCGACGCGCTGGCGGAGACCGAAGCCGGGGCCGACGACGATGGCCGCATCTCTGACGCGATCTATGAGGAATACGGATTGCAGGCGATCCGTATTGCCGGGTCTCAGGCTCACCCCACGAAGCTGGTGCAGTCCGCCGCGATGGCGAGTGTCGCGCCGCCGAAGCCGAGCTATCGTCCGCATCTCCCCGCCAACATCCGCGAGCTTCTATCCGACGCTCAGCTCGAAACGCTGGTCTATGCCGGCGAGGCCCATTCTGACTATCTCGCCGGCGCGTGGACCGTGGACGAGACGTTCGATCTCGTCTCGGCCGCGCGTGACGATGCCGAGAAGGCCGTGCGCTTCCGGCGCGGCTTCTTCATCGGCGACGGCACAGGCGTCGGCAAGGGCCGCCAGTCCGCCGCGATCATCCTCGACAACTGGCTGCAAGGCCGGCGCAAGGCGGTCTGGATCTCGAAGTCCGACAAGCTGCTGGAGGACGCGCAACGCGACTGGAGCGCGCTCGGCATGGAGCGGCTGCTGGTCACGCCGCTCTCGCGTTTCCCGCAAGGGCGGCCGATCACGCTTCCCGAAGGCGTCCTATTTACAACCTACGCCACGCTGCGCTCCGACGACCGCGGTGAGAAGCTATCGCGCGTCAAGCAGATCGTTGAATGGTTGGGCTCCGATTTCGATGGAGCAATCATTTTCGACGAGGCGCATTCCATGCAGAACGCTGCTGGCGGTAAAGGTGAACGTGGCGATGTCGCCGCCTCGCAGCAGGGCCGCGCGGGGCTCCGCCTCCAGCACGCGCTCCCCAACGCCCGCGTCACCTATGTCTCGGCGACCGGCGCCACCTCCGTCCACAATCTCGCCTATGCCCAGCGGCTCGGCCTCTGGGGCGGCGAGGATTTCCCGTTCTCGACCAGGGCCGAATTTGTGGAGGCCATCGAAGCCGGCGGCGTCGCGGCGATGGAGGTGCTGGCGCGCGACCTGCGGGCGCTCGGCCTCTACACCGCCCGCTCGCTGTCGTTCGACGGCGTGGAGTACGAGCTGGTCGAGCACGCGCTGACACCCGAGCAGACCCGCATCTACGATGCCTATGCCGGGGCCTTCGCCATCATCCATAACAATCTCGACGCGGCGATGGAGGCCGCCAACATCACCGGATCGACCGGCACGCTGAACAAGCAGGCGAAGTCCGCTGCGCGATCGGCGTTCGAGTCCGCGAAGCAACGCTTCTTCGGCCATCTGCTCACCAGCATGAAAACGCCGACGCTGATCCGGTCGATCACCGCCGATCTGGACGCCGGCCATTCGTCCGTGATCCAGATCGTCTCGACCGGCGAGGCGCTGACCGAACGGCGGCTGGCCGACATCCCGACCGAGGAATGGAACGATATTCGGGCGGACATCACGCCGCGCGAATATGTCCTGTCCTACCTCGAAACCAGCTTCCCCGTGCAACTCTATGAGCCCTTCACCGACAGCGACGGCAAGGTCTCGTCCCGTCCGGTCATGCGCGACGGCCAGCCCGTCGAAAGCCGGGAGGCCGTCGCCCGCCGCAACGAGCTGATCGAGAAGCTGGCGAGCCTGCCGGCCGTCCCCGGCGCGCTCGACCAGATCGTCCAGCACTTCGGCGCCGACATGGTGGCCGAGGTGACGGGCCGCTCGCGCCGGATCGTCAGGAAGCGCAGTCCGGGCGGCATCGACCGTCTGGTGGTCGAGAACCGCGCGGCCTCCGCCAATCTGGCCGAGACGCAGGCATTCATGGACGACGACAAGCGCGTCCTGATCTTCTCCGACGCGGGCGGCACCGGGCGCAGCTACCACGCCGAACTCTCGGCGCGGAATACGCGCCTGCGCGTCCATTACCTCCTCGAACCGGGCTGGAAGGCCGACGCCGCCATTCAGGGACTCGGCCGCACCCACCGGACCAACCAGGCGCAGCCGCCGCTGTTTCGGCCCATCGCCACCGATGTGAAGGCCGAGAAGCGCTTCCTGTCGACGATCGCTCGCCGCCTCGACACGCTGGGCGCGATCACGCGGGGCCAGCGCCAGACCGGCGGACAGGGCCTGTTCCGTCCCGAGGACAATCTGGAAAGTTCCTATGCGCGCGATGCGCTGCGCCAACTCTACATGCTGCTGGTGCGCGGCAAGGTCGAGGGCTGCTCGCTCGACCGCTTCGAGTCCGCCACCGGCCTGAAGCTGATGGATTCGACCGGCATCAAGGACGAGCTGCCGCCGATCACCACCTTCCTCAATCGGCTGTTGGCGCTCACTATCGAGCTTCAAGGCGTCCTCTTCACCGCCTTCGAGCAGCTTCTGACGGCGCGCATCGAGGGCGCTATCGCCAGCGGCACCTATGACGCCGGGCTGGAGACGCTGACCGCCGAGCGGTTCATCGTCACCGACCGCAAGACCATCTATGTTCATCCGGGCACCGGCGCAGAAACCCGGTTGCTCACCATCACGCAGCGCGCGCGCAATCGTCCGCTCACGCTGGACGCCGCCCTCGGCCATCTCGATGACCGGCGCGCGAAGCTCCTCGTCAACGAGCGTTCCGGCCGCGCCGCCGTGCAGGTGCCGACCATCAGCATCATGCTCGACGATGGCGAGATCGAGCGCCGCGTTCGGCTGCTGCGCCCGACGGAGGGACATAACATTCCCATCAAGGCCATGGCCGAAACCCACTGGATCGAGGCGGATCAGGATGCGTTCGCCGCCGCCTGGAACGCCGAGATCGCCGAGGTGCCGGAGTTTGCCGACAGCACGATCCATGTCGTCACTGGCTTGCTGCTGCCGATCTGGAAGCGCCTGCCGAATCAATCGACGCGGGTGTATCGCCTCCAGACCGACGACGGCGAGCGCATCATCGGCCGCAAGGTCTCTCCGGCCTGGGCCGCCAACGCGACCACGACCGGCACGACCGCGCTCACGCCCGATGACGCCTTCATGGCGCTGATGGACGGCCGCACCATTCTCGATCTCGCCGAGGGCCTTCAGCTTCGGCGCGCTCGCGTCATGGGCGCGAACCGCATCGAGCTCTCCGGCTTCACCGACACCATGCGCGAGCGGCTCACGGCCTATGGCCTGTTTCACGAAATCATCTCGTGGAAGCTGCGCATGTTCGTGCCGGTCGACGCCAATGGGCCGGTCGTGCTCGCAAAGCTGCTCGACCGCTGGCCGGTCGAGCGCATCGGCGAGCGGGAGGCGGCGTAAATGACTCGCCTCGACGCCTCCGAACTCGCGATCCGTCTCGGCCGGCAGGCCGAGGCGGTTTGCCGTCACTATCTGTCGTCCGGCCACCGCGCCGGGCGATACTGGCAGGTCGGCGACGTCCGCAACGCGCCGGGCCGCTCGATGTTCGTGCGGCTGACCGGCCCGGAGACCGGCAAGGGCGCGGCCGGCAAATGGACCGATTCCGCCACGGGCGAGCATGGCGATCTTCTCGACGTCATCCGCGAAAGCTGCGGGCTGATCGACTTCAAGGACATTGCCGACGAGGCGCGGTCCTTCCTCGCCCTGCCGCATCCTGAACCCGAACCCGCTGATCGTGACTGGCGACCGGCATCGGCGCCGGCAGGATCGCCCGAAGCGTCACGGCGGCTCCTGGCCATGGCGAAGCCCATCGGGCGGACGCTCGTGGAAACGTATTTACGCAATCGCGCCATTACGGCTCTGCACGAAACCGACGCGCTGCGCTTCCATCCCCGCTGCTACTATCGGGCCGACGAGAACGCACCGACCGAGACCTGGCCGGCAATGGTCGCCGCCGTCACCGACCTCGCCGGCACCATCACGGGCGCGCACCGCACCTGGCTCGATCCCGACGGCTTCAGCGAGGCGCGTCTGGGCCGTGCGCCGATCGAGACGCCCCGGCGTGCGATGGGTGATCTCCTCGGAAACGCCGTCCGCTTCGGCATGGGCAGCGAGGTGATGACGGCCGGCGAAGGCATCGAAACGCTGCTGTCCGTTCGCTCGGTTCTGCCCAGGATGCCGTCTCTGGCGGCGCTCTCGGCGGCCCATCTCAGCGCCATCCTGTTCCCGGCGACGCTGCGGCGGCTCTATATCGCCCGCGACAACGATCCGGCCGGCGACGGTGCGATGGCGACCCTGACGGAGCGTGCGAGCTCGGTCGGGATCGAGGCGGTTGTGCTCACGCCACGGCTCGGCGACTTCAACGAAGATCTCAGGCTGCTCGGCCACGACGCATTGGCGGCACGGCTGCGGGACCAGATCGTCTCGCAGGACATAGCCCGCTTCATGCTGCTGGCGGCCTGATCGGTCGCGGTCAGGTGGTAGCGGCAAGGCGGTATCGCGGAGCCGGTTCAGCCATGACGATCTACCTCCGGCGCTGAGAGGCCACCCCCACGGCCTTCTGAGAGGGCGATCGGGCGTCAGCCGTGCCGGACAGGCAATGCCTGCGCCCGACGATTTTCCGCCGCGCCCCAAGGGGCGCTTTGCATCGCGAGGCAAAATCGCCGGCCTCCGTCATCCTCCTCTGCGTTCCGGCCTTCCGCTGCGCGTCAGGTGCAGGTCCGGCCCGTCCGACGCCTTCGTCGCCATGAAGGCCGCGATGGGCGCGGCTTCGAGCCGAAGGCAGACCGCCATGACCGAACACCACGACACCGACTACGAACCGCACCACGCATCTTCCCCGACCGATCACATCCTGCAGGAACTGGCGCTCTACGGCTACCGTCCCTTCGAGGACGAACCCGACCCGCGGCCGCTCCCCGAGGGCAATGTCGTGGCCGGCAGCATCGCCGACATCTTCGACGCCCTCGTGGTGGCGCTCTCGGACACCCGCCTCGAGCCCGACCTCGAAGAACTGCTCTGGGGCACGGTCAACCTCTTCCAGCGCGCCGGCGACCGGATCGAACGCGAGCTGGACGACAACGAAGTCGCGCAGCGCCGCCTTCAGAGGGAACAGGACGGGTCCGAGGTGAAGTCCGTCGAGCTGGAGCGCCTGACGGCAGAGGGGCAGACCCTTCTCGAACGGCGCGACGCCTTCGAGCTGATGCGCGACCAGGCCGCCGAACACTTCGAGCGCCACACCCACTCGATCTGGCGGCCGCGCTCCGGCTCCATGGTCAACCATCGCAACCTGACCGCCGCGATGATCGACAGCCGCGACTTCATCGCCGCGAAGAAGCGCGCCGAGAAAGAGGTGCTCCTACCGGCCGGCCCGAAAGTGGCCTTCACCGGCGGTCTCGACTACAACGACCACCGCCTGATCTGGGCCAAGCTCGATCAGGTTCACGCCAAGCACCCCGACATGGTGCTGCTGCACGGTGGAAGCCCGAAGGGCGCCGAACTCATCGCCGTGAAATGGGCCAACAGCCGCAAGGTCGTGGAAATCCCCTTCAAGCCCGATTGGGCCAAGCACGCCAAGGCAGCGCCGTTCAAGCGCAACGATGCGATGCTCGACACCATGCCAATCGGGGTCATCCACTTCCCCGGAACCGGGATTCAGGACAATCTCGCGGACAAGGCCCGCAAGCTCGGCATCCCGGTCATGAAGCACGGCGGCGCGTAAGCGCCGCCGAAAGGCGGCTGTCATGGCCGCCAATACTTGAGCGACGGCATGAAGGCTTTTATGATGCTCACCTGTAGAACCGGCAAAGCAGCATAGTCGCAGGCAAGAGCGTATCCCAAGTCAGCCTGTCGTGATCCTCAACCATTCAAGTGGAGGTTTCCATGACGCTGATCCTACTCGCCATCTCGCTGACCATCACCTTCTGCGTGATCGCCTGGCATCTCGCCATCTATGCGCTGCCGGTGATGACCGGCATCACCGCGTTCCAATATGTCTATGCGACCGGCTCGGGCTTCATGATGTCCGCCCTCGCGGCCGTCGCTGCGGCCATCGGCTCGATCGTGCCGGTGATTGGTGTCCTCGGCTTCGCCAAGAACCCCGCCTTGCGCCTGATGGCGCTCGCCATCTTCGCCATTCCGGCCGTCATCGCCGGCTATGCGCTGGTCCATGGCGTGACCAAGCACATGATCGACTCGGCCATCGCCATCAACATCCTCGGCGGGATCGGTGGCATCGTCATCGGCATTGCGGCCGTGGTGAACCTCAATGCGGTCGGAACGGCTGCGCTTTCGCGCTGACTTTGCGTTCCGGTGATGCTGGCGGCATGGGCCGGAAGGGAAGTGTCACTCCTCTTCCGAGTTCGCGTCCTGCGCTTGGCGCTCGTTCTCGCAAGAGGCTCGCGTATTGAAGATCAGATATTCGACGTTGCCGCGTGCCGCCTTGCAGGCCGGAACGGTTTCTCCGGCTTCCATCTTTCCCTCGTTCTGGTGACAACTGAATGCCTTTGACGCAATACGGGACGCGAGCTTTGCATCGATCTTGATGCAGCTTTGCTTGCCGGGGCTCTTGAGCCAGTTGAATGTGTACTTTCCCTCGAAAGATGGCTCCGCTGCGTGGGCTATCCCACTGAGCAAACACACAGCGCCCGTCACCGCCAGAAATCTCTTCAGCTTCATCGATCCAGCTCCCTTTTCACGACGGCGATGTGTGCCCGTTTCTGATTTCTGTTAACGCAACAGTTGTCGCCAATATCTCCGAATAAAGCGAGAGTTCTGCGTCCGATTTTTGCATCGCTGTAGAAGAGCGACCGTAGGCAGAAGCCGGATTGCAGGGGCTGATTTGGTGTCGCCCTGCGGGCCACGCTTTCGGCGTCGCCGGAACCACGCTAATTGTGCGACAGGATCAAATCTTTTCCGAGATCAAGCGCAAGCCGAAGCCTGCAAGCAGCGTCCCGATAGCGCGCTCGATCCAGATGGCAAAACGCTCATAGACGGCGCGCACTGGTCGAGTGGACAGCAAGAACGACGCTGCCCCATACCACACGATTTCGAGGATTAGCACGCCAGCAAGGATTACTGCCTTGGCCCATAACGCGGTTTCCATAGGAACAGCGACAGCGAAGAAACTGACGAAAAACACGATGCCTTTAGGGTTTGATAGCTCAACGATCAGTCCCATACGAAACCCGCGCGCCGCACTGGTGATGTGCGGACTCCCGGCACCATCGAGCGTCTTTGCGGTGTGGCTGAACCATGCCGATAGACCAAGATAGATCAGGTAGCAGCCGCCGGCGATCTGAACGAATGTGACCAGCCATCCCACGCGGGTAATGATGAGGGCGAGGCCCGTCATGGATAGAACGGCATAGACCGTCGCACCCACGGAAAAACCGAGTGTCGCCGCCAATGCGGCAGGTCGCGCGCCGGATGCCGCGAGGCGCGTTATAAGAGTAAAGTTTGGACCGGGGCGAAGAACAACAGCCGCATAAATTGCCAAAGCTGTAAAGATGGTCGTCAGTTCTTGAGGCAAGTTATATACTTGCCAAATGGTTTGGATCGAGCAAGTCATAAGAGCGAATTGGAAGCAAGGCGCTCTCAGAAAAATCCGATTAAAGCGAGCCTTTCGCATCTGAGTTTTGCATTTCTGTAGAATGGCCGTTTTTGCGACGGTGCATAGAAACCGGATTACAGCGGCTTTTATGGTGTCTCCCTGCGGGCCGCGCTTTCGGCTTCGCCGGAACCACGCCTTTGGCGCGTTTCCGCCATTCGGCTTCAATCGCTGACACGGGGGCGGCGGATGTGCTTGTGCTGCGCGCAGATTAATGAGGGCGGCCCGACCCCGGTTATCCTCGCAGGATTTTCATCATCGCTTTTCCCTTCGCGAGTTCGTCGATCAGTTTGTCCAAGTAGCGGATTTCCCTCATGGTAGGTTCCTCAATTTCCTCCACGCGGACACCGCAGACAACGCCGGTGATCAACGATCGGGACGGATTCATCTGAGGCGCTTGCGCGAAGAAATCTTCATAGTTCGTCTTCTTCGCCAACTGGTCCTCCAATGTCGTCAGATCATAGCCGGTCAGCCAACAGATGATTTGATCAACGTCTGCCTTGGTGCGCCCCTTCTTTTCAGCCTTGGCGACCAGGAGCGGATAGACCTTCCCGAAGCTCATTGAGTAGATTCGATGCTTCGTCATCTCTCCTCCTGAATTCTCTGAGATGTCACGTCGAAGATGGAGTCCAAAACTTCCGAGTTTGCAGCCTTTGAATCGTAGACTTGTGCGGCTTCCGAAAGTCAGGAGTCCTGCGATATTAGTTCCGCTGCTGGCGGTAGTCGGCCACTAGCTCACCTATGACCTGCCACGACGATTCCTGTTCGGGCTGACCCTTGCCTTGATCTGCGACGGTAATCAGGGCTTTCCACAAGGCCCACCCGCGAGCCCGATTCCAAGTGTCCCTATCGAGGGGAAGCGCGGCGCGAAATGCTTCCCGGCTCTCGCCGGAAAGCAGCGTCCATGCAATCACAAGATCGCAAGCGGGGTCGCCTGCTGCCGAGCAGCCGAAATCAATCACAGCACATAGAGCGCCATCCTTCACGAGAAGGTTGCCGGATGACATATCGCCATGGACCCATAGCGGCGAGCCGTGCCACTCCGACGATAGCGCGGCCGTCCATATGTCACCTGCAACCGCCGTATCCATGCGCCCGGCGAGCGCCGTCAGCGTGGACCGGGTTTCCGCATCATAGAGAGCGAGACGGCCACCACGATGGAAATTGTGCTGTCCCGGCAGAGGCCCGCCCGTCGCATCTATACGATGCAAGGCGGCGAGAAAGCGGGCGACCGAACGGGCAAACCCGGTCCAGCCGGAAATATTATCTGCCGTTACCGGCTCGCCATCCAGCCATTCATAAATCGACCAAGGCCAAGGGTAGCCCTCGGCCGGTGATCCCTTCGCCAGCGGGACAGGGATTGGTAGCGGCAGGTGCGGCGCGAGTCTCGGCAACCATTCGTGTTCCTTCTCCACCTGAGCGGCATAGGCGCGTGCGCTTGGCAGGCGCACCGACATATGATCTCCAAGTCGGAAAGTGCGATTGTCCCACCCGCCGGGTTCTATGGCCGTGACCGGCAAGTTAGACCATTCTGGAAACTGCGCAGCTATCAGTCGCCGCGCCAGTTCGGCGTTTATGGATACGCCAAGATTTTCGATACTACTCAACATCCACGATCCCGTCGCAAAACTCGCGATTGGAGCGAGACTTTCACGCCTGATTTTTTGCGTCGCTGTAGAATAGCGACTTTTGCAATGGTTCATAGAAGCCGGATTGCAGCGATCACTATGGCGTTGCCCTTCGTGCCGCGCTTTCGGCTTCGCCGGAACCACGCCTTCGGCGCGTTTCCGCCATTCGGCTTCAATCGCTGACACGGGGGGGCGGCGACGATCCATCGCTCCCATGTCCATCCCAGCAGCTTTCGCGCCAAGCCTCCTGCCATCCGATCAGAGCAAGTGTCGTCACCGTCGCCGGATGTGCCGCTGCCGTGTCGGTCGCCCCGTCCGGCCCGGAGCGTCGGCATCGGGCGGGATCTGCGAGCGCGGCGGTCGATGCGGGGCTGATCGGTCCATGGTTGCGCGACGAGCTGGGCCGCGAGCATCTTCATGCCATCCTGCAATGCGCGGGATCGAGCCTCGTCCCGTCGAACGATGATCCGGCGAATCGTGCGGATAACCCGGCAGGCGCCTCATTCTCGCGGAAGTCCTCACTTGCCTCAGAGGCCAGGGCGCGGATCGGCAGGCGACCGGGGACGTGGCCGGTGCGCCACCGAGGCGGTGCGTCTGGCCCTGTCGTCATCTGCGGCCAGCAAGGACGCTGTTCTGGCTCCGGTCTCCACCGGGCTTACGGAAGCACCAATCCCTCCGACTGACTGATCCCCTAAGTCCGTTCTGTTTCCTTCCGGCAACCCCCGCGGTTTCCGGCCGTGTTGCCGCGCGAGCGCGGCTGCCCGCTCCACCCGGACCTTAGGGGCGAGCTGCCGGCGAGCCGGCAGTTGCAGGAGTCTCCAGACGGCCTTGGCCGGGTCTCGTCGGAGGGAATGGTTCCTCCGAGAAGCAACGGAGACCTACAATGCAGAACATCGTCATCCTCGCTGGCAACATCGGCCAGACCCCGGAAACCCGCACCACCCAGGGCGGCACCAGGATCACCCACTTCACCCTCGCGACCTCGCGCCCCCGCTACTCGGAAGGCAAGGTGGTCCGCGACGACCGGGGCTACCGGGTGCAGGACACCGAATGGCACCGGATCACCGCCTTCAACGGCCTCGGCAAGACGATCGAGGAGCATTGCGAAAAGGGCATGAAGGTTCTGGTTCGCGGCCGCATCCACTACACCAAGTGGCAGGATCAGCAGGGCAATGACCGCTACGGCTGCGAGATCATCGCCGAGACCGTCGATTTCCTGAGCCGGGCGAAGCAGGCCGAAAACGGCAGCGACGACCGGGACATGGATGACGACATCCCGTTCTGATCGGACGGCCGGAGACCCGGCGGCGAAAGCCGCCGGGATTTCTCATGTTCGCGCCGGATCGCCGCCAGCGTTGCACCACGGCCTCGGGCGCTGCGCGCCGTTTCACGCGAGAGGATCGGAAGGGCTGGGGAGCGCCAGGCGCATATTCGGTGGCGGGCATCACGCAGGCCACGGATGGCGGGCGCCGATCGCGACCGTCAGGCGGCGAGCCAAGGCAGCTCCGACAATGGTAATGCAGGGGCAACCGGCTCCGGCAGGCGGAATCCACCCCGCTCTTATGGCTTAACCTTGGTTCCGATCCCGGCCTTCCAGGGTCAACCCTCATGGGGTCCGCTACCCAAAGCGTGCAGTCGCTTCGTCTTCGCCTGCGCGATGACCCCGGCCGAGCCCAGAACACTTCGGGCGCCCGTCGAGCGGGGAATGGTCCCCGCCAAGATCGGGAGCCGGACAATGACCCTCGCAACTGCCAACGCCTACGCCGCCAGTCTCGCCCCCACCCTGATGGTCGCCATCATCATCTTCCGCGCCGGCGACGGCACCATGAGCGTGATGCCCGCCACCGAATATGACGGCGACGACGACACCATCGTCTCCGAAATCGATCCATTCGCGTGAAACGGGGCGGAACATCCGCCCCTCCATCTTCAGACGCCGCCCGCCCATTACGGTCGCCGGCGCGCGGCAGGCCGGGGCCAGCCTTTCAGGCTCCCCGATAGCGCATGGCCCGGCGAATCAATGCGCGACAAGCGCGCCCTTCACCGGCTGGTCGCGGCGCCTTTAGGCTGGCCAAAAGAAGCAAGAGCGACTAAATTAGTCGTAGTTCTGGAGTGCGCGTAGGTCTGAATGGGAGGTGATCATGTATGATCACCGCCCGACAATCACGGGCCGCACGCGCGTTGCTCGGCTGGACACAGGAGACGCTCGCTGACCGCGCCCAGGTAGCCTTGACCGCGCTCAAACGCCTCGAATCCGAAAGCGGGCTCGACGTGTACGAGACGACGCGCGATCAGGTGCGCAGGGCCTTGGAAGCGGCCGGCATCGTCCTTCTGTCCACCGATAAAGGGCAAGGAGTGTTGCTGGTCGATGATCGCGGAAATAAGCCCAACCCATCCAATGCCGCGCGCTGATCGGCGGGCACAACCCGCCGGCGCTTGCTATCGCTCCATTTTGGATCAAACTTGGTTAAGATGCAGCAGCCGGATAGTAATCGAGCCTGCACCATGACCGAGACTTACGAAGATACCGCGCCGGCAGGGCAGGAACTGACCGCCTATGACAAGGCGCACGTCAAACTGTACGCGCGCTTGCTGGACGCGGATGCGGATGGCGCCGATTGGACCGAGGCGGTGCAGATCCTGTTTGGTCTCGATCCATCAGGCGACCCCGAACGCTGCCGACGCATCCACGAAAGCCATCTCGCTCGCGCCCGCTGGATGACGCATACCGGCTATCGGCACCTTCTGCGCCAGCCCCCCGGCTGATCGGCCCGATGTCCGCGCGATGCTCTTTGAACATCGCGTCATGTCCTCTCCTGTCCTTCTACTACCTAGGGTTAAATAGGAAAAATAGGCGTCCGACTTGCGCGTAAACTGCGAGGAGTGGACGCTATGAGGCCAGATACAAGCGACTGGCGGGACGACAGCCGTTACGACTATTTCGATAGCTTGCCGGTCGAAGGTCTCGCTTGGGAATGCCTTCGCCGATACGTTCCTTATCAGGAACTTTACAGCGGTCTTGTGAATACGGCCGCCGAAGCCACACCGCTTCCGAAAGACGCAGAACAACTCTGGGGGCTGCGATTTCGCTGCCAGGCCGGGCCTGTCCGCGCTGGACCAAGATGTGCTGTGGTCGCCCTCATGCGATGGCGCCGTTCTCATGCTGACGCGCCGACCCGAGTTTCTGCCGCCTGGCGCCGCTGTATCCGTCGACCCGTTCGCCGTAGGGCGTAATGCTCCCGAAGGCGCCTATGCGTCCTTCTCCGAGCACGACATCCCGGTGCTTCTCCTTTCCGGCACGGTTCCAGGCGACCAGCTCGCGGCGCTGGTTCCGTTCGATGCCGACGTCCTCGACCGCATCGATGCCCTGGCGCGAATGGCGCGCATCTGGCTCGGCCGCCCGCCGCCGCGCGACACGCGCATGACCGCCGAGCAGCGGCGGCGCTTTCGGCTGAAGCTGCGCGCCGCCGACGGCCATATGAACGGCGCGACCTATCGTGAGATCGCCATTGCAATCTACGGCGCGGCGCGCGTCGACACCGAGCCCTGGAAGACGTCGCCGCTCCGTGATGCCGTCATTGCCTTCGTCGAAGGCGGCCTTGCCCTCATCAACGGGGGCTACCTGCAACTCCTTCGCCAGCGCCGCCGCCCTTAGTCGCCGCGCCGCCATGGTTTCCGGGGTGGGGATTTAGGCCACCTCAAGTCCCCCATCCATCCCGCCGACGGTTCTCCGCCACCGTGGTCGTTGTCAGCCGCTGATCGCCAGCGGCCCCCAGCAACCCCACGGAGGCCCGCCCCATGCGACCCGAAACCGCCGCGCTCCCGCCACGCTACCTGCGGACCAAGGAAGCCGCTGAGTTTCTCAGCCTGTCTGCCCGCACCCTCGAAAAGCACCGGACCTACGGCACCGGCCCGGCCTACCGCAAACTCGGCGGGCGCGTCGTCTATGCCGTCGACGATCTCGAAACCTGGGCCGAGCGCGGCGCCGTCACCTCGACCTCCGATCCGCGCGGCTCCGTGCTGCCGGCGAAGCGCCAGCCGCCGTCGACCGACCGGGTTGCCGGCCGGTTCGCACGCTGATCGTGGCCGGACCCTTTCATGGTGGTGCGGCGTCGTGACCCCTCGGAGCGTGGGCAGCTCGATCTGTTTCGCGCGCTCCCCGGCGACTTCGCGCCACGAGATGCGCAGGATCTCATGGCCTATCCGTTCTTCTCCCTCTCCAAATCCCATCGCGTCGCGCCGATCGACTTCGCAGCCGGCGACATCACGATCCGCGTCGAGGCCGTTCCCGATCATGGCATGGCCACGATCTGGGACGCCGACATCCTGATCTGGGCCGCCAGCCAGATCGTCGAAGCCCGCGACAACGGGCTTCGCACGTCCAGGCTGATGGCGGCGACGCCCTATGAAATCCTCACCTATGTCGGACGCGGCACCAGCTTGCGCGACTATCAGCGCCTCAAGGCGGCGCTGGACCGGCTGCAATCCACGACCATCTCGACATCGATCCGCCAGCCCGCCGAAGGCCGCCGCCACCGCTTCTCGTGGATCAACGAATGGCAGGAGCGCACCGACCGCCATGGGCGGCCGGACGGCATCGAGCTGATCGTCCCCGACTGGTTCTACAAGGCCGTCCTCGACGACGCGCTCATCCTCACAATCGACCCGGCCTATTTCGATCTGACCGGCGGCCTCGACCGCTGGCTCTACCGCATCGTGCGCAAGCACGGCGGCCGCCAGCGCGACGGCTGGCGGTTCGACCTGCGCCACCTCCACGTCAAATCCGGCAGTCTGTCGCCGTTCAAACGCTTCGCGTTCGAGCTGCGCGACATCGTGCGGCGCCAGCCGCTGCCCGGCTACGTCCTGTCGCTGGAGATGGAGATCGGCGGGCGCACGCTGCTCGCGTTCGAGCCGCTCCCGCCCTGTGGAAAACCTGTGGACGGGCTCGTGCTATCGGGAACCCGGACTATCGTGCCATCGGGAACCCGAGGCTCGTGCTATCAGGAACCCAAACCGGCCTTAACGTCTGGAAATCGCAGGCGGATTCGCGCCCTTAACTTAGAGTCTAACCAAGAATCTTCTTTAACTGTTTCTGTGGGTGTGAAGCACGCGCCCAGTGCCACCCGCGATCATCTTGCCAATGATCC
>NZ_JAHWXY010000019.1 GCF_024281235.1 Shinella daejeonensis | reverse complement strand
CCATGCTGGACGCACCAGCCATGGCCGCATAACTTAAGCCAAACGGTCTCCGGTAAAGCCGGGGCGGTTCAAAACCCCTTAGCGGACGCATAGGACGAGCCATCCATCACCGCTGTGTTTTTGGCAATCCCTACGCGTCCCCTTGGGGGGCTTCCCCCTGCCGCCTGTCACCGTCGGCATCATCATCACCACGAGCACAACGGAGGTATTCAATGCGTGATGTTCATTATCATTCTTTCCCTTCGGTCATGGTCAAGGCAGCGGACCTGGGCCGCGACATTCGGGACGCTATGGCGGACGCTGTAGGACGCCATGTCGATTTCTTTCATGACCGATGGAAGCCAAGGGGTCTGTTCCTGCGTCTGCCGTTCACCAGTATCAGCATGTGGCTAGAATGGTCGCCAGTCTCGGTCGGATGGGGATATGCAGCCAATCCCCCAAGGGACCGGGAGGTTTATCTTGGGCATGTCAGAGGCTTGTTTTCGGTCGGGTAGATAGATGGTTTCCCGGCAATAGGTTTTTTCGTGCTGCGGTGATAACCGTAGAAAGGTGTTAACGGTGGTGGGTAGTTTATCCCTCGCCTTGTCACGATCACGCTTCCACGATCGCCCCCGCAGCTTGCTATGACTGTTTTGCAGCTCGCTCTTGGTTCAGCTCGAACAGGCGCGCCAAGATTTCGTCATCTGATAGATCGGCAGGCCAGCCATAGGCCGCCGCTACGGCCTCATCCAGCGCCTTGTGGGCGTGCTGTAGCCATGCGGGACGTTCGTTGTAGAGATTCGTCAGGGTACGCTTCTTGAGCTTCTGTGCGGCTTCCTCGTTGATCGGCAGGATACGGTCAGGGTAGCCGGGGACCACCTCGGGTTCACGCCGGACAAGATCGGGCGGGTTCAGCCAGTTTTCCCGAAGCTCGTTGAGACGCGCCGCTGCCGTGGCAATGGTGATGGCGTGAGGGTTTTCGGCATAGTCCGCAGCCGGGATGTCCGGGGTCAGTCCTTCAGGAAACGGGAAGGTTTCGAAGGTCGTCGTGGGTGTGTAGCGCGGGCGGTCTTCCAACGATGTCCCCATCCGCAGCGACCAAAGCTCATGGAACCGGGAATGGAGAATGCCGAAACGGGTGTCATCGTCATGGGCAATCGCAACCGCTCCATCGTCCAATGATATGTTTGTTTGGAGCCAGACAAAGACGCGGTGTTTGGAGACGCGTGGTGTTGCGATGTACCGCTGAAATTTAGTGATCGCCTCGCGAAGGCCGGGAGCGGTTTCAGCATGAAGCCAATAGGCTGAACGCCGCCGCTCGCGCTTGTTCAAATCCCGCATCGGTTTCACATGTTTTACTACGTAGGTAAACGGTAATTCGTAGAGGGCAGCATCGGCTTCAGAGATACCGTGTCCGAAATCGATGACCCACCTATCGCTGGCCCGCCTAGCCACATCACCCCCAGTCGCTCTAAGGAAAACGACATCCCGATTTGACCGACCGTTTGGATTGATGGGTGCTAAGAGAATCTCTCTTGCTACTTCTCCTTCCACATCAAAAGGCCCGCCCTTCTTCGTTCCAAGAAAGGCGACTTGGGCATTCTCTCGCAATCTTGCGGCCTCGGTGAGGTCTGCACCTACAACAGACGCGGTAAGGTCTGAAAATATTGATGCAACCGGCTTGTTGTCCAGCCGGGCGGGTAAAACACTGCCGGAGAAACAAACCAATGAAACGCGAACCGCCGCACCTTCAACGGTCCATGCTTCATCTGACCATGCTGCATATATGGAGCCGGAGGAAACGATCTTGCGAAGCGTTTGTCGATTTGCTCCGCCTCGCATGGAATTGGTACCGACAAGGCCCGCACGATTGACGTGCCCAGCGGTTACCATCTTCCAAGCCTTCTCGAACCAGTAGGCTACTAAGTCGGTGTTTCCAGGAAGGAGATAGCCGAAAAGGGAGCGAAGGCGATCTACGTAGTCTCGACCTAGCTCGTCCCATTGCTTATGTGTTCCAAGGAATGGCGGATTGCCGATGATGGCGTCCGCCTTGGGCCATTCGGCCTCAACCCAGCGTCCGTCTTCCTCACCCGCTCCCGGTTCCCATGTCATCAGGGCGTCACGGCATTCGATGGTCTCCAGCGGTTTCAGGATAGGGTTTTGGCTGGCTCCGAAGCCGTTGCCGATCATCCACTGAATTTCGCCTATCCAGACCGACACGCGGGCGAGTTCGGCAGCGTAGGGGTTGATCTCGATACCCTTGACCACCTCCGGGCCAATCCTCGGGAACCCCCGTGGCAGCCCTAATGCCTCCGCTTCGACCTGCGCCAGGTGCTCCAAATCCTTGAGAGCCAGCAAAGCAAGATACAGGAAGTTGCCGGAACCGCAGGCAGGGTCGAGAACTCGATAGTCGGCAAGGCGCTGAAGGTGATCGTCAAGTACGGTCTGCGCCTGATTAATGGCGCGTGTTCGTGTTCCCCCTTTGGCGGCTGCGGCCTTTTCAATAAGATCGGATATTTCCGCCTTGGCCTTCTCCCATTCCGCCGTCAGCGGTTCTACGATGACCGGGTTGATGATCATCATGATCTTCTCGCGGTCGGTGTAGTGTGCGCCAAGCTGGCTGCGTTTGTCGGGGTCGAGGCCACGCTCGAACAGGGTGCCGAGAATAGAGGGGTCTATGTCTCCCCAATATTGCTTGGCCGCGCGGTGGACGATGCTGATTTCATCTTTGCTCAGCGAGAAAACGAGGTCGTCGTTGAAAAGCCCGCCGTTGAACCATTCGACCTTTTCGAAGCCGACACGTCCGCCTGACTTCATGGCAGTGAAGAGGTCACGGGCGAAGCTCTCGAACTCAGATGGATCTTCGAGTGCCCGTTCCAGCATCCGAGTGAACATATTGTCGGGCAGCAACTTCACGTCTTCCGCGAACATGCAGAAGACCAGCCGATTGATGAAATGAGCAACCTGTTCGGCATCGTGACCGCGTTGCCGTAACAGGCGGGCAAGCTCGGCAAACTCGCCGGCAACCTCTTCGGTCAGTTGCTGGCGGGTCTTGGATGGTCGCAACGCCTCCGGGTCAGACAGTGCCGCCTTCAACCATCCCCGTTTCTCGGGGTCGCCAAGATCAGCAATGGCAATCTCATAGACCTTGGAGACGGAGTTGGTCCAGTTGGTGTGAATGCGGATGGTCGTTCCGATGTCGGAGACGATCAACAAAGGCGGATTATCTAGAGCGATGGCGTAGCGTTGAAGTTGCGCAAAGGCCGTGTCTAGGTTCGCCTTGGTGCCCTTGTACTCCCAACCAAAGTGTCCGCGTTTGAACACATCTGCGAAACCGTTGCCGCCCGTGGTCTTAGATGCGCCAACCTCGAAACCGTAATCTTTACCGGTCGGGTCAACATCGGCTGGGGTCGGTTCGCCCAGCATCCGGCATAGATCAAGGAAATGCTCTTGTGCCGCAGCACGTTCTTTGAGTGCTGAGTTAAGCCATTTGGAAATAAACTGTTGTGGCGTCATGTATTGTCAGCGCCCCCCTCGGGCAAAAACTTGCGGGCACCATATGCCGATCGGTTGATTCGCGACAAGGACAGTAGGGGGCCAGACCAAACCGGTCTCAACGGTTTACGTCTGTTTTCTTCGCTGCGGTAGAGACCGTAGAGCGTCAATCGCCCGTCTCTAGGTGGTTCCTCCCTGTTTATACCCGTTCGCTCCTACGGTCCCTACGGGTGCGAAAAGATCGAAGCTCAATTACCCCACACAATAGGAGGGAGGCCCCCCTAGGTTTGCATATAGCTTATCTCCATAGGTTAGCTTTAGGTTTCCCTTATGGAAACCAATAGCTGCGTCCTAGGCCATTCCCTTCATCATCATCTTCCATCAATACTTTCTGTAAGGCTTAAACCGAAGCCTTCTTCCAAGCTCTGACCAAGGGGCTTGCAAGGATGATGATCGCTGTTCTCGTCCGAAGACTAACCGTTCCGGTTTCTGGTCCTCATTCTTCAAAACATCCCAGCCGCTTTGCCTCGGGCCTCTGGCCCATGGTCATCGGCATGCAACAACTGCAAGGAACCCTTCATGCTGGTCATCAACATTACGAACAACGATAGAGGCCGCAGCTTCACCGCCACCTGCGATGGCATCATCAGCACCTATTCCCGTAAAGACCCGATACCCCCGTTGTGCCGGAGGCTGATAGATCGTGGTCATTCTCCCGAGACGATGGTCATGGTGGTTCGTGGAACAACCCCGATCTTCAAACCCCGGTCGCTTGGCGCATGGGCGGCCTATGATATCGTAGATGACGATAATCGTGGCCTTATCCGAAGGCGCTACAGACCCTTGCCTGACTTCTCGGGCGATCTTGACACGGCAAGGAAGGCCAATGCGCAGCCATGCCTTTGCAAGGAAGCCGCCTGAACATACCCACAGGGTCACGGTGTTAAAGCCGTGGCTCTGTTTTTTGGTGAATACGATCATCAGGCACAGCAGTCGGGGCAATAGCCAGCCACATGACCATTCTTTTCGCTGCGGTGGTGGTCTTGAGGGCGCTCCTTGCAGCTTGCCGAAGGTTTTCCCTTGGGAACAACCTGACGCCGCTCTACGGTCGCCACGGGTGCGGGAAATGGGCATCCCGTGGGAGATGGAGAGAGCCGGTTTGTTTTGGGGCGAAAATTCGAGCCGGTAATCCAATTATAAGGCAATGGCCATTCCCCCCCTAGGCCCGTCATTTTCTGGCGTTTCGGCGGAACCTAGGTAGTCGCATCACCGCCTTGACCGGACTTTCCAATCATCCAAGGCATGGGCTCCCTTATGTCTTCGAATATCTTGGCTGACTTGGCGAACCCGACAAATGCATCTCGTGCACCAGACAGTGGGAAGTTCCCCTCAAATGCCCTTTGACAGGCTCTAACGGCTGTCTGGTGAATTGAACCACGCCTTTTCATCGGCCAGTCATAGAGAAATTCCAGTGCGTCTTCGAGACAGGCAATTTCCTCAATGAGACCTTCGGCCACTCTAACGAACACAGGGCTTTCGAACATTTTCTCGCTCATCGAAATCTCCAATATTCCGAACGAGTTCAACAATGTGAGGTTTGACCGCTCCAGCTTCTGGCTGCGGTCTGCGAGATATATGTGAGCCCATTTTGCACAATCAAGATCGAGGCAGGAGCGGCGGTATAATCTCGCCGCGAGGTGCATTATGTCCGAGAAGGTATACCCACACGCGACAAAGGCGACGAGCTGCTTTCTGTCCGATATGGATTGACAGGCGATTTATCGGACGATATTCCGATTATGTCTTTAACCTTATCGGACAACGGGAGCTATCCATGAAAATCGCCTATGCTCGTGTTTCCTCCACCGGCCAGAACGAAGCCGCCCAAGTGGACATTCTCAACCGTCAGGGAGCGGAAGAGATATTTATAGAGAAGGCCAGCGGCACGTCACGCAATGGCCGCCCCAAACTGGCCGAAGCCATCAAGTTTGCCCGCAAGGGAGACTTGTTAATGGTGACGCGGCTGGACCGGCTGGCGCGTTCCGTGTCGGACCTCCACGCCATCGCGAAGGAATTGCAGGCCAAGGGCGTTGACCTCGTGGTCACGGAACAGAACATCGACACCACGACCCCTACGGGGCGGCTGATGTTCAACATGCTCGGAGCCATTGCCGAGTTTGAGACTGACCTTCGGAAAGAGCGGCAGCTTGAAGGGATTGCCAAGGCGAAAGCCGAGGGGCGCTATAAGGGCCGACCCGTGACGGTCGATGGTGACGCCATACGGGCAGCTTTGGCCGCAGGGGATAAACCTTCGGCAGTAGCCAAGCGGTTCAACGTGGCGCGGTCTACGGTCTACCGAGTGATGGCCGAGGCCGCTTGAGGGTAGCCCTGCACTTGTTTTGGTTTTCCTGTGAGGCGGGGCGTCTATTGGTTTTCCACAGGCTCCGGTGAGGTACCTGGAGAGGTGCGTACAGAGGTACGCAACGGAAAAATCAAACCACTAAGTGATTGAAAAATATAAGAAAATATCGCCGAAAAAGGCTTGGCTGGGGAACCTGGATTCGAACCAGGACTAACGGAGTCAGAGTCCGTGGGTCTACCGTTAACCTATTCCCCACCGGTGCGGGCGCTTGGCCGCTGCCTGTGAGGCGGGCTTATAACCAAAAGACCGGCGGATGCAAATGGTTTTTCACCAAAATGCGAGAAAGACTTCTGGAAAAGGCCTTGTCGGGGGGCATGCAAAAAGAATTTGGCGAAAGGGCGCGCCGCTGGTAATATCGCGCCAACGAAAATCGAGAGAGCGCCTGCTGCGGCGGACAAGGCTTTGCGCGGCGCCTAAGGCAGTAATGTGAACGACCCCGACCGCGGCCCAAGGCCGCCCGTTTCCGGGGCGCAAGATGCGGGCAACGGGGCGCGGCCGAAGCGGGCGCGTCGCCGCAAGGGAAAGCAGAAGGCCGTCAGTGCCGCGTCTGCCGTTTCCGCTCCCGCAGGCCCGCCCGCCGGCCCGTCCGGCGCGGTGGAGCGCCCTTCCCAGCAACATCCCGGCGAAGCCGTGCGCAAGAACCGGCGTCGCCGGCGCGGCAAGAGCGTCGCTTGCGACAACGTGCGGCCGCTTGCGCCCGTCGGGCAGCGCGATGCCGCTTCCGCCGGACAGCCTCCTGCCGAAGGCGGCAAGGGCCGCCGCAAGAACCGCGCTCGCCGCTCGTCCCCTACAGCTTCACCGCCGCCATCCCTTTCATCGACGGGCACACCCGCCGACAGGCCGCAAACACCCGCTCCGGCGGGGACGGCTCTCCGGCGTGAGGCTCCGGCTGCGCATCGTCCGGCCGAGCGGGGCGGCCATGAGGCTCCGGCCGCGCATCGGCCGGCCGAGCGGAACGGCCATCAGGCTCCGGCCGTGCATCGGCCGGCCGAACGAAACGGCCATCAGGCTCCGGCCGTGCATCGGCCGGCCGAACGAAACGGCCATGAGATGCCGCTTTACGCCGCGCTGGACCTCGGCACCAACAATTGCCGCCTGCTGATCGCGCAACCGACTCGGCCGGGCCAGTTCCGTGTCGTCGACGGATTTTCGCGTATCGTGCGGCTCGGCGAGGGGCTGGCCGCCAACGGGCGCCTGTCCGAGGAGGCGATGGACCGTTCGGTCGAGGCGCTGAGGATCTGTGCGACGAAGCTGCGGAACCGCAATATCCGCCGCAGCCGGCTGATCGCCACCGAGGCCTGCCGCGCGGCCGCCAACGGCGAGCGCTTTCTTGCCCGGGTGCGGGCGGAAACGGGCATGGAACTGGAGATCATCAACCGCGAGACCGAGGCTCGGCTTGCCGTATCCGGCTGCTCGTCGCTGGTCGGCCGCGAGGCGAAATCCGTCGTGCTGTTCGATATCGGCGGCGGCTCGTCCGAGATCGCGGTCATCCGCATCGGCGACAACCGGTCCACGCGTCTGGCCAACCACATCACCCATTGGGCGTCATTGCCGGTCGGCGTGGTGACGCTGTCCGAGCGCCATGGCGGCCGCGACGTGACGCCGGAAAGCTTCGCGCGGATGGTGGCCGAGGTGGAGGCGCTGCTGGCGGATTTCGATTGCCCGAGCGATACCGTCTGGGCGACGCCGGACGATTTCCATCTCATCGGCACCTCCGGCACGGTGACGACGCTGGCCGGGGTGCATCTCGACCTGCCGCGCTACGATCGCCGCCAGGTCGACGGGGTCTGGCTTTCCGACGAGGAGGTCACGGCCATGCAGGCGCGGCTTCTGTCGTGGGATTTCTCCGCCCGTGCGGCCAATCCCTGCATCGGCCCGGACCGGGCGGACCTGGTGCTGGCCGGCTGCGCGATCCTTGAAGCCATCCGCAACCGCTGGCCGTCGCGGCGCATGCGGGTCGCCGACCGCGGCTTGCGCGAGGGGCTGCTCACCGACATGATGGCCGACGATGGCGTCTGGCGGCGCGGCCGGCATCGCCGTGGTCATCGCGGGCCGCGCAATTCCGCAAGGCCGGAAGGATCGTCCTCATGACCAAGCCCCCCGCCGGCGGCAACCGCACCGGCCGCAAGATCGGCCAGAAGGTGAAGAAGGGCAAGCTCAAGGCCTCTTCGCGCCGCTGGATCGAGCGTCATATCAACGATCCCTATGTGCAGCGCGCGCGGCTTGAGGGCTATCGCGCCCGCGCGGTCTTCAAGCTTCTGGAAATCGACGAGAAGCACGCCATCCTCGCCGGCGCGAAGCGCATCATCGATCTTGGCGCCGCACCGGGAAGCTGGTCGCAGATCGCCGCCAGGGTGACGGGGTCCACGGACGCCGATCCACGCGTCGCGGCGATCGATTTCCTGGAAATGGACCCGCTGCCGGGGGTGCGCATCTTCCAGATGGATTTCCTCGAGCCCGACGCACCGCGACAGTTGATCGAAGCGGTCGGCGGCACGCCGGATCTGGTGATGTCCGACATGGCCGCGCCGACCACGGGCCACCGCCAGACGGATCATCTGCGCACGATGCATCTGTGCGAGGTCGCCGCGCATTTCGCCGTCGAGGTGCTGGGCGAGGGCGGGCACTTCCTGGCGAAGACCTTTCAGGGCGGCACCGAGCACGGCCTGCTCACCATGCTGAAGCAGAATTTCCGGCAGGTCATCCATGTGAAGCCCGCCGCCTCGCGTGCCGAATCGGTGGAGATGTTCCTGCTCGCCAAGGGCTTCAAGGGACGCCGGCCGGAGCATGCCGCGGCGTCGGATGGCAACGCAGACGCCTGACGGCGCTTCCCCTCGCGGCGCCGGCCGGCTTCATTCACCCGGCGTCTTGCTGTCCGCCGTCCTCATCCGGTGGCCGGATACGGCCGCGCCCGTGTTCCTGTCCATGGCGAGGAAGGGGACGACGGCGGTGAGCGTCAGGGCGGCGATGATCATGAAGGCGATCTGGAAGTCGGAAAGCTCCAGCGGCGAGCCGGTCAGCGTCGTTTCGATTTCCAGGATGGAGCCGGCGATCGCGACGCCGAGCGCGAGGCTGATCTGTTGCAGAACGGCGCTCATGGAGGTCGCCTTGCTGGCGTCCCGGTCGGGGATATCGGCAAACGAGAGCGCATTCACGCTGGTGAAGAAGAAGGAGCGTGCGAAGCCCGCGATCAGAAGCACTGTGGCCATCAAGGCGAAGGGGGTCGCCGGCGTGAAGAGGCCGTTGACGAAGGTCAGGGCGGCGCCGCTGAGGCAGGCGACGAGCAGGGTGGTGCGGAAGCCGGCAAGAACCAGGACGCGCCTGGCGACGAATTTCGTGATGATCGCCCCGATCGCGCCGGTGAAGGTCACGAGACCGGACTGGAACGGCGAGAGACCGAAACCCACCTGAAGCATCAGCGGCATCAGGAAGGGCACCGCGCCGACGGAAATGCGAAAGAGCGTGCCGCCGATGGCGGCCGTGCGGAAGGCGCTGTCGCGGAAGATCGCAAGATCGAGCAGGGGGGCCGGATGACGGCCCGCATGGCGGATATAGAGGAGGCCGCAGCCGACGCCCGCCACCGTCGTCATGAAGCCTATCCAGGGCGGCAGGGCGGGCAGGCTCATCACCGAGAGCCCGAACATCGTGCCCGAGGCGGCGACGGCGCTGAGCACGAAGCCTGTCCGGTCGAATGGCGGCGGCCGGTCGGCGCTGAGATCCGGCAGGTAGACGCCGGAAAGGATATAGCCCGCAAGCCCCACCGGCACATTGATCAGGAAGATCCAGTGCCACGAGAAATAGGTCGTGATGAAGCCGCCGAGCGGCGGGCCGGCGAGCGGCCCGACGAGCGCCGGTATGGTGAGCAGCGCCATGGCCGAGACGAGATCGCTGCGCGCCGTGCTGCGCACCAGCACCAGCCGGGCGACCGGGGTCATCATCGCCCCTCCCATGCCCTGGAAGAAGCGCGAGACGACGAAGGCGACGAGGCTTTCCGACGCCGCGCACAAGAGGGACCCGGCGATGAAGACGAGGATCGCCAGCCGGAACACCCGCTTTGCGCCGAACCGGTCGGCCATCCAGCCGCTCAGCGGGATGAAGGTGGCGAGCGCGATCATATAGGACATCAGCGCCAGCTTGAGCGTGATCGGCCCGACGCCGAGATCGGCGGCGATGGCCGGCAGCGACGTGGCGATCACGGTCGAATCCATCTGCTCCATGAAGAGCGCGACGGCAAGGATGAGGGGGACGATACGCGCCATCGGCAACCGTGAAAGCGAGTGATCAACAAGCCGACGCTTTCTGCGCCTGTCGTCGTCTTCTGTCAAACCGCATGCCGTCTGGCATGGCGAATTGACCGTCCGGGGCCGATCGCAAGTGCGGCGGGAAGGGGATTGGCGGTATTTTCTATTTCCATTCCGTCATGAACGTGTTACCTGCCCTCGCCAACTTCCAAGAATTTCTTGCAAGCGACCGAGGCGGACATACTCCCGTGTTCCTCCTTGGCCAGCCTGTTTTTACACTGAAGGAACTTGGCCCATGGCGCGCATCATCGAAACGGCAACCGGACTCGAAGCTCTCACCTTCGACGACGTCCTCCTGCAACCCGGTCATTCCGAGGTCATGCCCGGCCAGACGAATATCGCAACGCGCATCGCGCCGGATTTCGAGCTGAACCTGCCCATTCTCTCCTCCGCGATGGATACGGTGACGGAAAGCCGTCTCGCCATCGCCATGGCGCAGGCCGGCGGGCTCGGCGTCATTCACCGGAACCTGACGCCGGTCGAACAGGCCGAGGAGGTCCGGCAGGTCAAGAAATTCGAAAGCGGCATGGTCATCAACCCGGTGACGATCGGCCCCGATGCGACGCTCGCCGAGGCGCTGGCGCTGATGAAGGCGCATGGTATCTCCGGCATTCCGGTGGTCGAGAACGGCGGCGCCAGCAAGGCCGGTCGCCTGGTCGGAATCCTGACCAACCGTGACGTGCGCTTCGCCTCCGATCCCGCCCAGAAAATCTATGAACTGATGACGCGGGAGAATCTCGTCACGGTGAAGGAGAATGTCGACCAGCAGGAGGCCAAGCGCCTGCTGCACCGCCATCGCATCGAAAAGCTGCTGGTTGTCGATGGCGACGGCCGTTGCGTCGGCCTCATCACGGTCAAGGATATGGAGAAGTCGCAGCTCAACCCCAACGCTTCGAAGGATGCGCAGGGCCGGCTGCGGGCCGCTGCCGCCATCTCGGTCGGCGCAGACGGTTTCGAGCGGGCTGAGCGGCTGATCGACGTCGGCGTCGACCTTCTGGTGATCGATACGGCGCATGGCCATTCGCAGGCGGTTCTCGATGCCGTCACCCGCGTCAAGAAAATTTCCAGCAGCGTGCGCGTCATGGCGGGCAATGTCGCGACCGCCGGAGGCACGCAGGCGTTGATCGATGCCGGTGCCGATGCCGTCAAGGTCGGCATCGGCCCCGGTTCGATCTGCACGACCCGGATCGTGGCGGGCGTCGGCGTGCCGCAACTGGCCGCCGTCATGGGAGCGGTCAGCGCCGCGGAAAAGGCCGATATTCCGGTCATTGCCGACGGGGGCATCAAATTTTCCGGCGATCTCGCCAAGGCGATCGCCGCCGGTGCTTCGGCGGTCATGGTGGGATCGCTTCTCGCCGGCACGGACGAGACCCCCGGCGAGGTCTTCCTCTATCAGGGCCGCTCCTTCAAGGCCTATCGCGGCATGGGTTCCGTCGGCGCCATGGCGCGCGGCTCGGCAGACCGCTACTTCCAGGCGGAAGTGCGCGACACGCTGAAGCTGGTGCCGGAAGGCATCGAGGGGCAGGTACCCTACAAGGGGCCGGTCTCCGGCGTCCTGCATCAGCTTGCCGGCGGGCTCAAGGCTTCGATGGGCTATGTCGGCGGCCGCGACATCAAGGAGTTCCAGCAGCGGGCGACCTTCGTGCGCATCTCCGGCGCGGGCCTGCGCGAAAGCCACGCCCACAATGTGACGATCACCCGTGAAAGCCCGAACTATCCGGGCGTCGCCTGAGGCGGCCGAAACCCTTCACCTGGAAATGCCCGGTTCCGCCGGGCATTCTCGTTTCCGCGGCGGATACGAAAGTCCGCGCATCCTGTCCGGAATCGGTCTATGGATCGGCTCACCTGAAGCTGGAGGATCCCGGTCATGTCTCCCACGGAAGCCACGATCTGGCCGATGATCGCGCATGTCGCGCTGATCTTTTGTCTCTACGCCCTGCTGGCGCTGCGCCGGGCGGCGGCGGTGCGGGCGGGCCGTGCCGTGCCCGGACAGTTTCGCGACAATCGCGACGAGCCGGCCGAAAGCCTCTGGGTGCGCAACAGTCTCGCCAACCAGTTCGAACTGCCGGTGCTGTTCTACGCCGTCAGCATCCTTCTCTATCTCGTCGATGCCGACAATCCGGTCACCGTGGCGGGCCAGTGGCTTTTCGTGCTGTCGCGCTGCGCCCATGCCTATGTGCATGTCACCGATAACCGCCTTCGCCTTCGCCAGCCGTTGTTCCTGGCCGGGTTCATCGTGCTGGGGCTGCTGTGGGTCTGGCTGGGGGTCTGGCTCGCCTTTACCTGAAACCGCTTCTGCAAAAGCGGTAACGCACTTGTGTTTTCCGCACGCCGGGCTGCGCCCTATCCTGTTTGCGGTCAGGCAAACGGAGGATCCGTCATGGACAAGCCGCAGATCACCCAGGCGATGATAGACGCCTATGATGAATATACCCATCTGACACTCGACCGCCGCCGTTTCATGGAGCGGCTGACCGCGCTGGCGGGCTCGGGAGCGGCCGCGGCGGCCATCGCGCCGCTTCTTGCGGCCAATGCGGCAAGCGCGGAAGTGATTGCCGCCGACGACGACCGGCTGGAGGGGCGGGATGTCGTCTATGGCGGCGGCTCCGGCGAAATGAAGGGCTATCTCGTTCGTCCGAAGGATGCCGCCGGTCCGCTTGGCGGCGTGATCGTCATCCACGAGAACCGCGGTCTCAACGCCCATATCCGCGACGTGGCGCGGCGCATGGCGCTGGAGGGTTTCGTCGCGCTTGCGCCGGACTTCCTGTCGCCGGCCGGCGGCACGCCTGCGGATGAGGATCAGGCGCGCGAGATGATCGGCAAGCTCGACGCCGCTGCGACGGCGGCCGATGCGCAGGCCAGCCTGAAATTCCTTGCCGATCTGGAAGGGACGAACGGCAAGGTGGGCGCGATCGGCTTCTGCTGGGGCGGCGGCCTCGTGAACCGCCTCGCCACCCGGGCGCCCGATCTGAAGGCGGGCGTCGCCTATTACGGCGCGCAGGCTCCGGCGGAGGATGTGCCGGCCATCGAGGCGGCGCTGATGCTGCATTATGCCGGGCTCGACGACCGTATCAACGCCGGCATCGACGCCTATCGCGAGGCGCTGGAGGCCAACGGCAAGAGTGTCGAGATCCACATCTACGAGGGTGTGAACCACGCTTTCAACAACGACACGTCCGCTGCGCGCTACGACAAGGCGGCCGCCGATCTTGCCTGGGGACGGACGGTGGAGTTCCTGAAGAAACATCTCGCCTGAGACGGTTCGCCGGCCGTTTCCTCATGGCGCGGGAAGCTGGACGCAGGCGGTGATAGCCTGCGCCAGCGCCTCCATGTCGGCGGGGCGCGGCAGGCTCTTGCGCCAGGCGAGGCCGATCACCCGTGAGGGCTGCGGCTCCGTGAAGGGAACGATGCGGATGGTGTTGCGGGCCGTCTCGGTGGCAATGGCGATCTCCGGGATGAGCGTCATGCCCATGTCGTGGGAAACCATTTGCAGCAGCGTTGCCATCGAGGTTGCGCCGAAGTTGACGAGGCTGCGCCTGCCCGCCACGCCGCAGACCGCCAGCGCCTGCTCGCGCAGGCAATGGCCTTCCTCTAGCAGCAGCAGGCGCTCCAGGTCGACGTCCGATTCGGTCAGCGGCGACATCAGGACGCGGCTGTCGTTTTCGGCCATCGCCATGAAGAAACGGTCGCGGAAGAGCGGCCGCGTGGCGATGGTCTCGTCGTCGATCGGCAGCGCGGCGATCACCACGTCGAGCCGGCCCTCGGCAAGATCGGCGATCAGCCCGGCGGTCACCGTTTCCTTCAGTTCGATCTCCAGCGCCGGATAGGCCTGCCGCAGATGCGGCACGAATTGCGGCACGAGATAGGGCGCGACGGTCGGGATGATGCCGATGCGCATCAATCCTTCCAGCACGCCGTTGCCGCGGCGCGCCGTCTGTTCCAGCCGGTCGACCTCCGCCAGCACCGCCCGCACATGGGCAAGCACTTCCTCGCCCTTGCGCGTGAGCAGCACGTTGCCGCGATTGCGCTCGACGAGCTTCACGCCAAGATAGGCCTCCATCTCGATGATCTGGGTGGAAAGCGCCGGCTGGCTGACATGGACGCGGCTTGCGGCGCGGCGGAAATGGCGGTCGGTGGCGAGCGCATCGAAATAGCGCATCTGGCGAAGCGTCAGCATGATAGGAAAATCTTATCATGAGTAATCAGAAATACAATTGGAAATTATCGTGTCCGCATGCGACAAATCCTTTGTTAGAAACATTCTAGAGTAATTCCGGCAAAAGCACACAGCGGTTTTGCGCTCGGAAATGCTCCAGGGAACAGCGAAACCCGCCGGCCGATGCCGCCGTGACGGGACGATGTTCCTCGCCTTCGCCGCCGGTGCGGATTTCCCGTTCCGGTGCCGTCAACACGACAATGATCGATACAGGAGGACCCATGTCTGATCGCCCCATCCTGACCACCACTGCCGGCGCGCCCGTTCCGGACAACCAGAATTCGATGACGGCCGGCCCGCGCGGCGGCGTCATGCTCCAGGACTATCAGCTCATCGAGAAACTGGCGCATCAGAACCGTGAGCGCATCCCCGAGCGCGCCGTCCACGCCAAGGGCTGGGGCGCGCATGGAACCCTGACGATCACCGGCGACATCTCGAAATACACCAGGGCGAAATGTCTGCAACCGGGCGCGGTGACGCCGATGCTCGCGCGTTTTTCCACCGTTGCCGGTGAACTGGGCGCGGCCGATCACGAACGCGACGTGCGCGGTTTTGCGCTGAAGTTCTATTCTCCCGAAGGCAACTGGGATCTCGTCGGCAACAATACGCCGGTGTTCTTCGTCCGCGACGCCTATAAGTTCCCCGATTTCATTCACACGCAGAAGCGCCATCCGAGGACCAACCTGCGCTCGGCGACGGCCATGTGGGACTTCTGGTCGCTGTCGCCGGAAAGCCTGCATCAGGTGACGATCCTGATGTCGGATCGCGGCCTGCCCGTCGACCCGACCTTCATGAACGGCTACGGATCGCACACCTATTCGCTGATCAACGAGGCCGGCGAGCGCTTCTGGGTGAAGTTCCATTTCAAGACCGAGCAGGGCCACAGGCATTATACCAACGCGGAAGCCGGGCAGCTCATCGGCCAGACCCGCGAGGGCTATCAGGAAGCGCTTTTCGGCAAGATCGAGAAGGGTGAATATCCGCGCTGGAAGATGCAGGTGCAGATCATGACGGAAGAAGAGGCCGAAAAGACCGCCTATAATCCGTTCGACATCACCAAGGTCTGGCCGCATGCGGAATTCCCGCCGATCGACGTCGGCGTCATGGAACTGAACCGCAACCCGGACAACTATTTCGCCGAGATCGAACAGGCCGCCTTCTCGCCGTCGAACATCGTTCCCGGCATCTCCTATTCGCCGGACAAGATGTTGCAGGCGCGCATCTTCTCCTATGCGGACGCCCATCGCTACCGGCTCGGCACCCATTACGAGAATATTCTGGTCAACCAGCCGAAATGCCCGGTGCACCACTATCACCGCGATGGCCAGATGAATACCTATGGCGGCCTCAAGACCGGCAATCCGGACGCCTATTACGAGCCCAATTCCTTCAGCGGGCCGTTCGAGGACAAGTCCGCCGCCGAGCCGCCGCTGAAGATCGACGGCGACATGTCGCGCTTCGATCATCGCGAGGGCAATGACGATTACGTCCAGGTCCGCGCGCTGTTCAACCTGTTCGACGACGGCCAGAAGGCGCGCCTCTTCTCCAATATCGCTGCGGCGATGGGCGGCGTTCCGGGCTTTATCGTCGAGCGCCAGCTCGGGCATTTCGACCGGGTGCACCCCGATTACGGCAATGGCGTGCGCGCCGCGCTGAAGGCGGCCCACGGCTACGAGGCCTCCGCGATCAGCACCGCGGCCGAGTAAACAGCCGCAAGGACGATGACACCGGGCCGTCGCGGATTTTCCGCGGCGGCCTTTTCGAGTATTTCCAGCAAAAGTATGAAACGGTTTTCCGTCCGGAAATGCGGCTCAAACAACGAGATGGAGCGGTTCTGCCGACGGTGTGAGACCCGAAACCGCTCTGGCATCTTCGCTCTCGGGGAGGGGAGGCGCCCGGCGCGTGGCCGTAGCCTTACCAGCCGGGCAGCACGCTGCCGGGGCGCAGCCGCGACAGGCGTGGAAAGACCTTGAGTTCGGATTCCGGCAGGTCCTCGCTCGCCAGCGGCGTGATATTGTCGAGGCAGGCCGTGATATGGCTGGCGATCGCGTTGGAAAGGGACTGGGACAATCCGGGCCGCCGCATGATGCCGATCTGCACCGGCGCCAGCGGCGGGAAGCCGTCGGCCTGCGTGAGAACCTTCATGCCGGGCCGAAGTGCCGATTCCGGCAGCACGGAGACAGCCATTCCGGCCATGACGGCCGCCGCGACGACGGTCGACGACCAGCTGGTGAACAGAACCTGATATTCGCGTCCGAGTGAATCCAGCGCGCCGCAGGCGACCTGCCGCCACAGGCAGTCCCGCCGCCCGACGGCAAGCGGCACGGGGGCGTTTTCCGGCAGCGGATGGTTGGCCGACATCACCCAGCACAGGGGCTCGGTCCGCACCACGTCCGAATGCCGCTGGCGTGGATTGTGCGTTACCAGCGCGATGTCGAGTTCGCCCTTGTTCATCTTCTCGGCAAGATCCACCGAAGGTTCGCAGACGATGAACAGTTCGACGTTCGGATGCGTCTTGGCGAAACGCATGATGATTTCCGGCATGTAGCGGTCGGCGTAATCGTCGGGCGTGCCGATGCGCAGCGTGCCTTCGAGGCGATTGTCGTCGAAGGCGGCGATGGCCTCGTTGTTGAGACGGATCATGCGGCGGGCATAGTTCAGCAGCCGTTCGCCCTCGGTCGTCAGCCGGTTGCCCCGCCCGTCCTTGACGAAAAGCCGTTTGCCGATGCGCTCCTCGAGGCGGCGCATCTGCATCGAGACGGCCGACTGGGTCTTGAACACCCGTTCTGCCGCCCGCGTGAAGCTGCCGGTATCGGCGATGGCGACGAAAGTCTGGAGCTGGTCGATATCGAGCGGGGCGGACATGGGATCACCCATAAGCGTGTTTGATTGATACCATTAGAAACATTCGTTGGACTGATCAATGGTTTTCTGTGAGATTGCCTTGGTCAGGTGTCGGGAGACAGACCCGCCCTTTCGTCTTCAAGCCGACAAAGCCATATCGCGGCTCCGCGTGAACCCGTCGCCGGTCGACGTTGCGCGCTGCCCGGAAAGGAGAAACGCCATGCGCATGATCGACCGTACCCCAGCCCTTGACCGTCTCGCAACGCAACGTCCGTTGCCGGGTCTTGCCGCCCGCGCCCGTCATGGAATAGCCAGATTGACCCGCGCATGGTCGAATCGTCGCGCGATCCGGCGGTTGAACGAGCTTACCGATCGGGAACTGCTTGACCTCGGGCTGCGCCGCGGCGATGTTGCGGAAGCTGCGGCCTCCTTCTTTTCGGATGCAGGCCTGCACCTGACGCTTGCCGCGCGCGAGAGAGCGCGCCGTCATCTGCGACAGGGCTATCCGGATTGACGGCGGCGGCCCTGCCGCCGACCCCGAATTTCTTCCCCGCAGGGTGAGAGCCAAGAACCCTGCCGCTTGCCCGACGTGCGACGAAACCGTCCACGTCGGGCCTTTTCATTTCCGGGCCTGGCGGCTGGCGTCAGGCCGGCCTGTCATCGTCCGGCCCGGTGGCCGGGCCGTTGCGCATCGTTTCGAAAATCGCCTCGATATTGCGCTGATAGTCCTTCTGCATGTCGAGCCCGGTATCGAACATCGCGTCGACGAGGGTCTTCAGCGACCCCGCGGCCGCGCCCGCCCCTTCGTCCCGCTTGTCCTGCGCCGCCGGCTGCCCGGTCATGCCCGCCATCATGTCCCGGAAGACCCCGGCGAAGGGATTTGCCGCCGCGTCCGCTTTTGGGGCGGCGGCGAAGACGTCCCGCGCCGCCTGCATGAAGGGGTTGTCGAAGGGATTTGCCGGCTCCGGCTTGCTGGCGAAGCCGCTGGCTTCCGCCCATTGCCGCATTGCGTCGGCGAATGGGTTGGCCGCCGCCCTGTCGGTCTGGGCGCCGGGAAAGAAGGGGGCGAAGGATTGCTTGAACAGGCCGCCCATCAGCGTGCCCGCCAGAACGGGCAGCATCTGCCGGTAGATCTCCTGGCCGATGCCGGTCATCTGCGCCGCCTGCGCGGCGACGGCCCTCGATACGTCCTTGTTGCCGAAGATATGGCCGAGGATGCCGTTCCCGTCGGCGATCCCCTGCGGCGTGAAGGCCTTGCCGATATCCTCGAAATATTTGGCGTGGTCGCCCGTCGTGAGCGCCCGCAGGAAAGCGGTGAAATCGTAGGGGTTGGCGGCGTTGCGCCGGAAGCCTTCGGAAAAGGCCGGCATCAGCGCGGCCATCGCCTGCGCGGCCTGCTCCTGCGCAAGACCGAACTGCCGCGCCATGACCTCCATGGCCTTGCCGTTCTGCGCCTGCATCATCATGTCGTGGAGCGAAAGCATCCTGACCCCTTCCGTCGTCGGGCGTGAACCCGCGGGGATCGCGGATCCATGCCTGCACTATAACGGCAAAACGAAAGCGGCAAACCGCTTTCTTGAATGGGGTCAATACTGGTATTCGGTGAAGACCGGCTCGATCGAGCCGCCCCAGCGGCCGTGATAAAGCGCCAGCATTTCCTCGGCGAGCGTCGCCTTCTTGGCGAGCGTTTCCTCCAGCGGCGCGAGGAACACCGTCTCGTCGAAATCCTCGCTGCTCATGCGGGCGCGTCCGGCGAGCCCCATGCGCGAGATGGCGAGAACCTCGCGGGCGAGGTCGAACAGCGGCCTGCCCCGGAATTCGGCGGCAAGCGCCCGGGTCGGAACGGCGTCGCGCAACGCGGATACCTCCGCGACGGTCCAGTCGCGGGTGAACGCTTCGGCGGCGTCGAGCGCCGCATCGTCGTAAAGCAGGCCGACCCAGAAGGCCGGCAAGGCACAGATGCGCCGCCAGGGTCCGCCGTCGGCGCCGCGCATTTCGAGGAAGCGCTTCAGCCGGACGTCGGGAAAGAGCGTCGAAAGATGGTTCGTCCAGTCGCCGAAATTCGGTTCCCAGTCGGCAATCTCCCCCTTCAGCGCACCCGCCATGAACTGGCGGAAGGTGATATGGGTGCAGTCGTGGTAGCGATTGTCGCGCACGACGAAATACATCGGCACGTCCAGCGCCCATTCGACATAGTCGGCAAAGCCGAAATCGGGCGCGAAGGCGAAGGGAATGAGGCCGGCGCGATTGTTGTCGGTGTCGCGCCAGATGTCGCCGCGCCAGGAAAGCAGGCCGTTCGGCTTGCCCTCGGTGAAGGGGGAACTGGCGAAAAGTGCGGTGGCGAGCGGCTGGAGTTTCAGCGAGACCTGCATCTTGCGCCGCATGTCGGTCTCGGAGGAAAAGTCGAGATTCACCTGGATCGTGCAGGTGCGATACATCATGTCCAGCCCCCTGGTGCCGACCTTCGGCATGTAGCGGGTCATGATCTCGTAGCGCGATTTCGGCATGCGCGGCGTCTCGTCGAAGCTCCATTTGGGGCTGCCGCCCATGCCGAGGAAGCGGATGCCGAGCGGCTCGGCGATCTCGCGCAGCGTGGCGAGATGATGGTTGGACTCGCGGCAGGTCTCGTGCAGGTTTTCGAGCGGCGCGCCGGAAAGCTCGAACTGCCCGCCCGGCTCCAGCGAGATCGCGCCCATGCCCGAGGGTTCGGCCAGCCCGATGATGTTGCCGGCATCCATGATCGGCTCCCAGCCGGTCTTTTCCTGCATGCCGTGGAGCAGGGCGGAAATGCTGGCCTCGCCGGAATAGGGCACCGGGCTGTTGTCAGCCGTAAAGAAGACGAATTTCTCGTGTTCGGTCCCGATGCGGAATGCTTCTTTCGGCTTGCAGCCGGCGGCGAGATAGTCGGTCATGTCTGCAATCGAGCGGACCGGCGTCTGGTCGGTGGTGTCACGGGCCATGGGCGTCTTCTTCCGAACGGGTGGCGCCCGGCGGGACCGCGGGCTTTTGGAGGGGTGCTTGGACCGGATTTAGATGCGGTGCAAGCGAATTCCTTTCAAGATGGGTTCAAAAAAATCGATCCTCTTCAGCGCTATGCCGGCATGCCGCTTCCAAATAAGTATCTGTCGTAAAGCGCCTGGAATCTAGCGCCAGTCGCCGATCGTCGCCTGGATCACCGCCAGCGCCGCGACGGCGGCGGTGTCGGCGCGAAGGATGCGTGGACCGAGGGGGATGGGGGTCACGAAATCAAGGCTGCGCAGCAGCGTGCGCTCGGCTTCGGAAAAGCCGCCCTCCGGGCCGACCAGCAGCGCCAGCCGGCGCTCGGTGATGGCCGAAAGCGCCGGCAGCGGGTTCTGGCTTTGGTGATCCTCGTCGCAAAACAGGATGCGGCGTTCCTGCGGCCAGTCGGCGAGAAGGTCCTCCAGCCGGCGCGGCGGCGCGACGTCGGGAACCGAAAGGATGCCGCATTGTTCGGCCGCCTCGATGGCGTTTGCCCGCAGGCGGTCGAGACTGGCGATCTTGCCCTGTACATGCCGGGTCATGACCGGTTGCAGCCGGCCTGCGCCCATTTCCACGGCCTTCTGCACCATATAGTCGAGCCGCCCGGTCTTCAGCGGCGCGAAGAGATAGTGGAGATCGCCCGGCTGCGGCTGCGGCCGGATCTGTTCGTCCGGCGTCAGCAGCAGGCGCTTGCGGGTGGGAAAGGAAAGTTCCGCGCGCCATTCGCCGTCGCGGCCGTTGAAGAGCAGCACCGCATCGCCGTCGCCCATCCGCAGCACGTTCGTCAGATAATGAAAATGGTCGCGCGAGGCTTCGAGCGCTGCCCCCGCCGAAAGCGTGTCCGTCACGAAAAGCCGCTGCATCCGGTAGTTCGCGCGCATGGCCGCCTCAGCCGAACAGGCCGTTCAGCAGCAGGAAGAGCGCCGCCGACAATCCCGCCGCCGCCGGAACGGTGATGATCCAGGCTGCGACGATGGTCATGAAATGCGAGCGGCGCACGAGATAGCGGCGGCGCATTTCGTCCGGATTGCGTTCCTCCACCTCTTCGGGATCGACCTTGCCGTTGCGCCGGCGGATATAGTCCTGACGGCGTTTGGACTTGCGGGTGTACCATTCGCGGAAGAAGCCGACGCCGAACACCGCGCCGACGGCGATATGGGTGGAGGAGACCGGCAGGCCGAACGCCGAGGCGACGATGACGGTCAGCCCCGCCGACAGGGCGACGCAGAAGGCGCGCATCGGGTTGAGCTTGGTGATCTGTTCGCCGACGAGCGCCACCAGACGCGGCCCGAACAGCAAGAGGCCGACCGAGATGCCGAGACCGCCGATCAGCATCACCCAGAACGGAACGTCGACCTGCGCCGATATGTCGGCTTCCTGCGCGGCATGGACGATGGCGGCGAGCGGACCGATGGCGTTGGCCACGTCATTGGCGCCATGGGCGAAGGAGAGGAGGGCGGCCGAGAAGATCAGCGGGATGCGGAAAAGCTTCCGCAGCGACTGGTTGCGGTTCTCCAGTCCCTCCGACTGCCGCCGCACCAGCGGCACGGCGACCGCATAGGCGATGCCGCTGGCGACGATGCCGATGGCGAAGGTCAGCGGCATGCCGATGGAGATGAGATTGCCCAGCCCCTTGAGAACCAGATAGGCGAGGAAACTGCCGGTCATGACCGCGATCAGCACCGGCACCCAGGTCCGGGCGGCGACGATCTTGTCGTCGCGATAGATGATGAATTCCTTGATGAAGGCGAGGAAGGCGGCGGCGACGATGCCGCCGAGCAGCGGCGAGATCACCCAGCTTGCGGCGATCGCCGTGATGGCCGTCCAGTCGACGGAGGCGGTGCCGGATGCGGCGATGCCGGCCCCGATCACGCCGCCGACGATGGCGTGCGTGGTCGAGACGGGCGCGCCGAGCCAGGTGGCGAGATTGACCCACAGCGCGGAGGAAAGCAGCGCGCCCATCATCACCCAGATGAAGATGGTCGGCGAGGGCACCGCGTCGGGCGCGATGATGCCCTTGGAGATCGTGTCCACCACGTCGCCGCCGGCGATGATCGCGCCGAGCGTCTCGAAGATCGCGGCGATGATCAGCGCGCCGGTCATGGTGAGCGCACGCGAGCCCACCGCCGGGCTGATGTTGTTGGTGACGTCGTTGGCGCCGATGTTCATCGCCATATAGGCGCCGATGGCGGTCGCCGCGATGACGATGACCGCGCCGGGGCGATCGATCACGTAAACGCCGGCGAACAGCGTGACCAGTACCAGGAAGATCAGGCCGATGCCGGGCGCGACGAGGCCCTTCGAGACGAAATGGGCGGCCTCCTCGACGCGTGTCAGCTTGTCGAGGTCCTTGTCGAGGGTGGGCTTGCCCAGTCGTGCCTGTGAATTTGCCATCGATTGCGCTCCGCTTGTCGGCTTGGCACTATCGCCAGACAGCGGCAAGGGCAATATGACGGCAAAGTCAAACGGGGCCTTTTCAGGCTTATTCAGGCTTTTGCCGGCACAAATGTCGCCTCGAAGGACAGAAAGAGCTCTTTCAGGCCCGGCTCATGCACGCGGCCGGCGGCTTCCTCGCAGCTCACCCATTCCAGGCGGCGCTGACCCTTTTCGGGGAAATTCGTGGCGAGCGACGCCACTTCCAGCGCGTAGACCCGGACCTTGCATTCCGTCTTCAATCCGCCGGCCATACCCTTGCGGTACATGTAGTGACCGATCGATGTCTTGTTGACCCTGCCCTTGACGCCGGCCTCCTCGAAGGCTTCGCGCACGGCGACCTCATAGGGCCGGCGGCCGGTCATCGGCCATCCCTTGGGAATGACCCAGCGGCCGGTGTCGCGGCTGGTGATCAGCAGCACTTCGAGCGTTCCCCGCTTCTTGCGCACACGATAGCAGAGCGCGGCATACTGGATGCGAGCCGGGCGGCGAAACATCAGATGTACGTCGCCGGCGATGCGGCGGATCAGGTTCACGATGGTCTTTCTTTCCGGCTTTTCAGGATGGCCCGTTTTCAGGGTGGAATGGCAAGGGCGAATCGGGAGCGACCCGACAGCCGTCATTCTAGCGGAGGTTTGCGGCTTTCGTCAGGCGTCGTCCAGAAGGCCTCTCTGCTGCATGCGCAGCTGGGCGATGCGCTGCCATTCGCCGCTGCGCTCGGCGTCGCGGATCGATGCGGCGATATAGTCCATATGCGCCTGTGCGGCCGCCCTGGCGGCGTCCGGATCGCCGGCCAGGATGGCGGCATGGATCGCCTCGTGTTGCGCCAGCAGGTGCTCGCGCGCCGCCTGCGAGGAGAAGACGAGATGGCGGTGGAAGAAGATGCCCTGCGCCAGCAGCCGGTAGCAGGCGCGCAGCGTGTGCAGCAGCACCACATTGTGCGCCGCCTCGCCGATGGCGTTGTGCAATTCGAGGTCGGCGTCGAGTTCGGCGTCGAAGGAGCCGCTTTCGTGCGCCTCGCGCATCGACTGCATCACGCGGGTCAGCATCTGCCGGTCGTATTCGGTCGCCCGCCGTGCGGCGAGATCCGCGGTGATGCCTTCCAGCTCGCGCCGGTATTCGATGTAATCGGCCGTTGCCCGCTGGTGGCGGGCGATGAGTTCCACCACCGGCGGGGAGAAGACCTGGCCGATGATGTCGGCGACATAGGTGCCGTCGCCGTGCTGGCTGACGAGCAGGCCGCGGTTCTCCAGTTCCTTCAACGCTTCCCGCAGGATCGGTCGCGACACGTCGAGCCGTTTCGACAGTTCGCGCTCGCCCGGCAGCCGGTCGCCGTCGCGCAATACGCCCTCGAGCAGCAGAAGCTCGATCTGGCGGACGACTTCGTCGGCGGTCCGGCTGTGGCTGATGCGGGCGAAAAGGTCGAAGGCGCTCTCGGTCACGATGGTCTCCCGTGGAAAGACTAGCAAGGACCGGCGAAACTGGTCAATAAACTTATCCAGTCGTTTCACGCCGGAAACCCTGCGTCAATGCGCCCATCTTGCGTAAGCTGGCGTTTGTCAGGATTATGCCTTCGCATCACAGGGGGACGATGCGCATATGACCAAGGGCAGTTTCGCCTTTCCGCAGGCAACCGCACGCGCGCAGGCGCTGGGCGAAATTCACGCCAGGCCCTACGCGCTGGTGCCGTCGCCGCGCGTCATCTTCCAGCTTGCCTTCCTGACGGAAGGCGGCTCGGCCGTCGACCACGCGGTCATGGCCGAGCTTTCGCGCTCGCGCGGCATTGCGCCGCCCGGCCGCGATGCCAGCCATCATGCGCTGAGCTGGGGGCAGGGCACGCTGCGCTGGGAACGGCATACGGAATTCTCGACCTATTTCTGGGATGCGCCCGTACCGGAGTCCTTCGGCGATCCGGTGCCGGTCCATCCTTTCGGCGACAGTTTCTCGCCGCCCGGAACGCTGATTTCCGGCGTGCGTCTGGAAATCCGCGCGGAAACGCCGTCCGTCCGCGCCGCCCTGTCGGTCTTCGACCCGACGAGCCTCTGTTACAGCGAGGTCAAGGGCGGACAGGCGGCGATCGCCACCGATTTCCGACAGGACGGCGACGGCCTCACCCGGATCCTGGTCATTGACCGGGGCCTGACGGAGGCCGGGCGCGGCGCGCTGGTCCAGCGGCTGCTCGATATCGAGACCTATCGCACGCTGGCCATGATGGGCCTGCCGCTCGCCCAGTCGCTGTCGCCGGACATCCGCCGGATCGAGGACGGGCTGACCGGCATCACCAACGCCATGAAGCAGCGCGCCCGCGACAGCGCCGATGCGTTGCTGACGGAAATCACCCGTCTGGCCGCCGAACTGGAGGCGAACGCCGCGCTCAGTCTCTATCGCTTCGGCGCAAGCCGCGCCTATTACGGCATCGTGCAGGAGCGCATCCATACGCTCGCCGAGACGCCGGAACCGGGCTATGAATCGCTCGGCTCCTTCCTGGAGCGCCGGCTGGCGCCGGCCATGCGCACCTGCCAGTCGGTCGAGGAGCGGCAGGCCAACCTGTCGCGCAAGCTTGCCCGCGCCACCGCGCTGCTTCGAAGCTGGATCGATGTGGAACTGGAGAAGCTCAACGCCACGCTGCTCGATTCCATGGACCGGCGCGCGCGGCTGCAACTGCGCCTCCAGCAGACGGTCGAGGGCCTGTCGGTGGCCGCGATCTCCTATTACGTCGTCGGCCTGTTCGGCTATGCGGCGAAGGCCGCCCACGGCCTCGGCCTGCCGGTCAAGCCGGAAACGCTGACCGGCATCGCGGTGCCTTTCGTGATCCTCGGCATGTGGCTGCTCGTGCGCGCCATCCGCAAGCGTCACACCGGCGAGGAGGGGCATTGAGGCCGCTCAAAGCTCCCAATAGGGCAGGGGGCCGTAGAGATCGGCGAGATAGTCGATGAACAGCCGGACCTTGGCGGGAAGGAACTGGCGGCTGGGATAGACGGCGGAGAGCACGACATTGCGCGATCCCTCGTGATCCGGCAGGATCTGCTGCAGCGCGCCGCTCCTGAGGTCCGGCCCGACATCCCAGGTGGAGCGCAGCGCGATCCCCATGCCGGTGAGCACCGCTTCGCGCACCACCTCGCTGGAATTGGTGATGAGCGGCCCCTGCGGCCGCACGGTGACGGTGCCGCCCGGCCCCTCGAGCCGCCAGACGTCCTGAATGTGCTGCGGCAGGCAGATATGGTGGGCAAGGTCGTCGATGCTTTGCGGCTGCCCGTGTTTTTCCAGATAGGACGGCGCGGCGCAAAGCAGGCGGCGCACCGGCGCGAGCCGGCGGGCGACGAGGGAGGAATCCGACAGTTCGCCGATGCGGATCGCCAGATCGAAGCTCTCCGCCACGAGATCGGAGAAGGCGTCGGTGAGCACGAGATTGACCACCAGCTCCGGATGGCTGGCCATGAAGCCCTTGAGATGCGGTGCGATGTGCAGGCGGCCGAAGGAGGTCGGCGCCGAAATCCGCAACACGCCGCGCGCCGCACCGGAGCGACCGGACACGAAGGCTTCCGCCTCCTCGATGCCGGCGAGAATGCCGACGATGCGCTCGTGAAAGCCCTGTCCGGCCTCGGTGAGTGAAATCTGCCGGGTGGTGCGCTGGAACAGCCGCGTCCCGAGCCGTTCCTCCAGCCGCTTCACCCGTTTGGAGACGACGGCCGGCGACAGGCCGAGCGCGCGGCCCGCCGCCGACATGCTGCCGGTTGCGATAACGCGGGAGAAGATTTCCAGATCGCCCAGATTGGTCATAAATCGCGCCCATTGTTGCCGGAAGGGAAAAGATGCTTATCATTTGCCTCATCGATGAGGAAGTGGTAAAGAAAAAAGACCACTCAGGCGGGAGACGCATCATGCAGCAGATCGGTTTTCTGGCGCCGCGGCCGGGCGTGCTCGCCCGCCGTGAGGAGATCGTCGCCGATCTTGCCGATCTTCTGCCGGAAGGCTGTCTCGTCCACGAGCCGCGCCGGCTCGTGCCCTTCGAGACCGACGCCTTCGTCTCCTATCGCCGCCTGCCGCTCGCCGTGGCCCTGCCGGAGACCACCCAGCAGGTGGCGGCCGTGCTGAAATACTGTCATCGCTACGGCATTCCCGTCGTGCCGCGCGGGGCGGGCACCTCGCTTTCGGGCGGGGCGATCCCGCAGGAGGATGCGGTGGTGCTCGGCCTTTCCAAGATGTCGCGCATCCTGGAGGTGGATTTCGCCAGCCGCACCGCCACGGTCGAGGCCGGCGTCACCAATCTTGCGATTTCCGACGCGGTGTCGGCCGACGGGTATTTCTATGCGCCGGACCCGAGTTCCCAGCTCGCCTGCACCATCGGCGGCAATATCGGCATGAATTCCGGCGGCGCGCACTGCCTGAAATACGGCGTCACCACCAACAACCTGCTCGGCGTCAAGCTCGTGCTGGTCGACGGCACGATCGTCGAACTGGGCGGCAAGGCGCTGGATGCCCCGGGCCTCGACCTGCTCGGCGTCGTTTGCGGCGGCGAAGGCCAGCTCGGTATCGTCACGGAGGCGACGGTGCGCCTGATCGCCAGGCCCGAAGGCGCGCGACCGGTGCTCTTCGGCTTCGACAGCGCCGAGGAGGCGGGAGCCTGCGTCGCCGACGTCATCGGCGCCGGCATCATTCCGGTCGCCATCGAATATATGGACAAGCCGGCCATCGAGATCTGCGAGGCGTTTGCCAAGGCCGGCTATCCGATGGATGTCGAGGCATTGCTGATCGTCGAGGTCGAGGGGTCCGAGGCGGAGATGGATGCGATGCTCGCCGCGATCATCGAGATCGCGCGCCGCCACGGCGTCAAGGTGGTGAAGGAAAGCCAGTCGGCGATGGAGGCCGCGCTGATCTGGAAGGGTCGCAAATCGGCCTTCGGCGCGACCGGCCGTATCGCCGACTATATTTGCATGGACGGCACGGTGCCGCTCGGCCAGTTGCCGCATGTGCTGCGCGGCACGGCGGAGATCGTCGCCAAATACGGGCTTCGCGTCGCCAATGTCTTTCATGCCGGGGATGGCAACATGCATCCGCTCATCCTCTTCAACGCCAACGACCCCGAGGATGCCGCGCGCGCCGAGGCAGCCGGCAACGATATCCTGAAGCTCTGCGTCGATGTCGGCGGATGCCTGACCGGTGAGCACGGCGTCGGCATCGAAAAGAGGGACCTGATGCGCCATCAGTATTCCGAAGCGGACCTGGCCCAGCAGATGGCGGTGCGCGCCGCCTTCGATCCGCAATGGCTTTTGAACCCCTCCAAGGTCTTCCCGCTTGAAGGGCGGCCTGCCGCATGAGCCTGCGTCACGAACCGCTTTCCGAGGCGGCCGCCGCCCGCCTCGTCCAGGCCGCCTCGCTTGGCGGCGCAAGACTTGCGATCCGTGGCGGCGGCACCCGAAGTCTCGTCCAGCCGCCAGAGGAGGCCGATATCCTGTCGACCCGCGGTCTGGCCGGCATCGTCGATTATACGCCCGCGGAAATGACCATGACCGTGCGCGTCGGCACGCCGCTTTCCGAGATCGTCGAGACGCTTGCCGAAAACCGCCAGATGCTGTCGTTCGAGCCGCTCGACCTGCGCGCCGCGCTCGGCACCTCCGGCGCGCCGACGATTGGCGGCGTCTTCGCCACCAATGCGTCCGGCCCGCGCCGTTTCGTGGCGGGCGCGGCCCGCGACAGCCTGCTCGGTGTCCGCTTCGTCAACGGCCGGGGAGAAATCGTCAAGGCCGGCGGACGCGTGATGAAGAACGTCACGGGGCTCGATCTCGTGAAGCTGCTCACCGGCTCCCAGGGTTCGCTGGCGCTGCTCACCGAGGTGACCTTCCGGGTCCTGCCGCTGCCGGAGACCGCTCTTACGGTGGTCGTTTCCGGCCTCGACGACGGGCTGGCCGTCGCGGCCATGGCGACCGCCGTGTCGCTGTCGGTGGAAGTGTCCGGCGCGGCGCATCTGCCGGAAAGCGTGCGCGGCCGCTTCGCCGGCGGCGTGTTGCCGGAAGGAGCCGCAACGGTGTTCCGGCTGGAGGGCCTTGCCGCCTCCGTGACGGCGCGGGCGGAAAAACTGGAAGCCGCCCTTGCCCGTTTCGGGGCGGTCTACCGGGCGGACGCGGAGACGACGCTGACGCTCTGGCGGGAGATCCGCGACGCCGCGCCCTATGCCGACGGTACGGCGCGGCCGCTCTGGCGCGTCTCCGTCGGCCCCACCGCCGGCCATCAGCTTGTCGCCGCGCTGCGGCTGGAGACGGGCGTCGATGCCTTCTACGACTGGCAGGGCGGTCTCGTCTGGCTGCGCATGGAAGCCGATGCCGAGGCGGAGCTTCTGCGCCGCTACGTCCGGGCCGTCGGCGGCGGTCATGCCACGCTGCTGCGCGCCCGGCCGGAGGTGCTTTGCGCCGTGCCGGTTTTCGAGCCGCAGCCCGAGGCGCTCGCGGCGCTGGAGGGCCGGGTCAAGGCGGCCTTCGACCCTTCGGGGGTTTTCGTGTCGCGGATGGTGGCGGAGTAGGAATATGCGCATGAAACGGACGGCCGCCCACCGGCCTGTTTTCCGCCCGGCTTTACTGCCTGAATGCGGAATGTCGGCCGCTATCGCCGCCGTTTACGGAAAGGACGTCCGCTGATGCAGACGAATTTCACGCCCGAGCAGCTTGCCGATCCGCAAGTGGCGAATTCGGAGCAGATCCTGCGCAAATGCGTGCATTGCGGCTTCTGCACCGCCACCTGCCCGACCTATGTGACGCTCGGCAACGAACTCGACAGCCCGCGCGGCCGCATCTATCTCATCAAGGACATGCTGGAAAACGATCGTCCGGCCGATGTCGAGGTGACGACCCATATCGATCGCTGCCTGTCGTGCCTTGCCTGCGTGACCACCTGTCCCTCCGGCGTGGATTACATGCATCTGGTCGATCATGCCCGCGCCCATATCGAGAAGACCTATCGCCGGCCTTTCTGGAACCGCCTGACCCGAAATCTGCTGGCGGCCGTGCTGCCCTATCCGCAACGCTTCCGGCTGGCGCTCCGGCTGGCGGCGTTCGGGCGGCCCTTCGCGGGGCTCTTGCGCCAGTCGGCGTCGCTCAGGCCGTTTGCCGCCATGCTGGACCTTGCGCCGCGCCGCCTGCCGCCACCCTCGAAGGATGCCCTGCCGGCAACGCATCCGGCCGAAGGCAAGCGCCGCGGCCGGGTAGCGATCCTCACCGGCTGCGCCCAGCCGGTGCTGAAGCCGGAAATCAACGAAGCGACGATCCGGCTGCTCACCCGCTTCGGCGTCGAGGTGGTGGCCCCGCGCGGAGAGGTCTGCTGCGGCTCGCTGGTTCACCATATGGGCCGCGAGGAGGCGGCGCTGGAAGCGGCGCGCCGCAATGTCGATGTCTGGCTGCGCGAGGCGGAAACGGAAGGTCTCGATGCGATCATCGTCACGGCGTCAGGCTGCGGCACGACGATCAAGGACTACGGTTTCATGCTGCGCCTCGATCCGGCCTATGCGGAAAAGGCGGCCCGCGTCTCGGCGCTGGCGAAGGATGTGACGGAGTATCTGGCCACCCTCGATCTGCCCCGGCAGGAACCGCGCGGCATGACCGTCGCCTATCATTCCGCCTGTTCCATGCAGCACGGCCAGAGGATCACGACGGTTCCGAAAACGCTCCTGAAGGCTGCCGGCTTTGCGGTGCGCGATCCGGCGGAAGGCCATCTGTGCTGCGGCTCCGCAGGCACCTACAATATCATGCAGACCGAGATTTCCGAAAAGCTCAAGACGCGCAAGGTGAAGAACATCGAGGCGACGACGCCCGATGTCGTCGCCACCGGCAATATCGGCTGCATCACCCAGATCGCCACCGGAACGGCGATCCCGATCCTGCATACGGTCGAACTGCTCGACTGGGCCTATGGCGGAAACAGGCCGGCCGGGCTTTCCTGACCCGGACGGCCTGTCGCAAATGCTACGCTCAGCCGCCGAACAGCGTGGCGAAGAAATCGAACCCGCGATCGTTGAAGCTGACGTCGCCCTCGCGGCCGCCGGGGCCGACGACGACGACCCGGGTGCCGACCGGCGCGCGGGCATAGAGATGCTCGACGTCCTTGTTCATCATGCGGATGCAGCCGGACGACATGTTCTGGCCGATCGTCCAGGGCTGGTTGGTGCCATGGATGCGGAAGATTGTGTCGCGGCCGCCCTTGTAGAGATAGAGCGCGCGGGCGCCGAGCGGATTGTCGACGCCGCCCGGCTGATAGGCGGGCAGGATGCGGCCCTTCTTCGCCTCGCGGCGGCGCATTTCGGCCGGCGGCGTCCAGCCGGGCCATTCCGCCTTGCGGCCGACGTTCACGACGCCCGACCAGCCGAAACCGTCGCGTCCCACCCCGATGCCGTAGCGCGTCGCCCGGTTCTTGCCGTCGACGTGATAGAGGAACTTGTTGTGCGTATCGACGATGATCGTTCCCGGCTTCTCGTTCGTCACCAGGCGGACCTTTGTGCGCTTGTATTTTGTCGGCACCTGCCGCTTGGGCTGGGCGACGAGCGTTATGTCGGACGCCGCGATCGCCGGCGTCTGCTGCGGAGACGCCGGAAAGGCGTTGGTCACGGTCGCCGGCAGCGAAACCGCGAATGCGACGGACGCCGCCAGCAGGAATGGTGCGTATTTCCGCATGGATAGTTCCCCTCGAAGGTCTCGATGTGGAGAAGCTATCCGACTTTTTGACGATTTCAAACTCCCGTGCCCGCAATTTCGGGACGGTAAAAGGCGGCGCGAAGTGTCCGCGCCGCCGGGACGAGCCCGCTTTCGCCGGTGTTTTCTAGATGACGATGACGTTCGTTCCGACCTTCACGCGCTCGTAGAGATCGACGACGTCCTCGTTGCGCATGCGGATGCAGCCGGAGGATACGGCATAGCCGATGGTCCAGGGCGCATTGGTGCCGTGGATGCGATAGAGGGTGGAGCCGAGATACATGGCGCGCGAGCCGAGCGGATTGTCCGGGCCGCCCTTCATATGTGCCGGCAGGTAGTGGCCCTTCGCCGCCTCGCGCTTGATCATCTCCTGCGGCGGCGTCCAGCTCGGCCATTCCGCCTTGCGGGTGACCTTGTGGCGGCCGGCCCATTCGAAGCCGGGCTTGCCGACGCCGACGCCGTAGCGCCGCGCCTTGCCGTTTTCCGTGACCAGATAGAGGAAGCGGTTGTTGGTGTCGATGACGATGGTTCCCGGCGGATGCTTCGTCTCATAGGATACGGTCTGCGGCAGATACATCGGATCGATACGGGTGCGGGCCGGATCGGCCGGGCGCGTCACCGCCGCCTGTTGCACGCGGGCCGGGGCCTCGCGCCGGAGGACCCGCCGCTGCTGCACCGGCGGGCGCTCCACCGCGCGCCGCGGTGCGAC
>NZ_JAHWXY010000018.1 GCF_024281235.1 Shinella daejeonensis | reverse complement strand
GCGGCCGTCCGCGGCGGCGCGACGGCCGCGGGCGCGGCAACCGCGGCCTATAGCGTCGGCGCGCTCGGCCAGTCTGGCGCGGCCGGTGTCGCTTCCGGCCTTGGCGGTGTTGCCCGCGCCGCAGGATCGGCGGCCGTCTCTCCCTTGAAGCGCGCCGTCTCGAAAGCCACCGAATCCGTCAAATCAAGCTTTTCCGGTGGCGCACGCGCGGCTTTTGGCATGACCGGCGGTTCTTCCACCGCAGGCACGGTCGGCGGCACTAGCGCCGATCCTGTCGCAGCAGCATCCGGCCCGGCCGGCAGCCCGCCCGCATGGGCGCAGCGGATGCGTCGCTCGCAGGCCATGAACCACGGCACCACCATGGCAGCCCATGCGGTGCGCTCCGGCGACAGCCACGGCTCCGGTTCCTCCATCAGCCTTTCCGAAAGTGACCGCTCATGAGCATCTTCAAACGACCAGCAACCCATTACGGCAAATCGCCGGAACCCGAGACGCCCTATCAGAAGGCCGCGCAGGCATGGGACGAGCGCATCGGCTCGGCCCGCGTGCAGGCGAAGAACTGGCGGCTCATGGCCTTCGGCTCGCTGATCCTGTCCGCCGGCTTCGCCTCGGCGCTGGTCTGGCAGTCCGCACGTGGGACCGTGGTGCCGTGGGTGGTGCAGGTGGACAATCTCGGTCAGGCGCAGACCGTTGCGCCCGCCAACGCCGACTATCGCCCCACCGATCCGCAGATCGCTTTCCATCTCGGCCGCTTCATCGAACAGGTGCGCGCGATTCCGGCCGACGCGATCATTGTCCGCCAGAACTGGCTTCGGGCGTATGAGTGGACCACGGATCGCGGCGCGGCGGCATTGAACGACTACGCCCGCGCCAATGATCCCTTCACGCGCGTCGGTCGCCAGCAGGTCGCCGTCGAGGTGTCCAGCGTCATCCGGGCCTCGCCCAACAGTTTCCGCGTCGCGTGGACGGAAAGGCATTTCGAGAACAGCCAGCTTTCCACGACCGAACGATGGACGGCCATCCTGACCATCGTGATCCAGCCCCCGCGCGACGCCGAGCGTCTGCGCGCCAATCCGCTGGGAATTTACGTCAATGCAATTTCGTGGTCGCGGGAGATGAGCCAATGAGGGCGATCACCCACACCCCGGCAATCGCGGCCGTGCTGCTTTCGGCCACCATGCTCGCAGGCTGCGCCACCAACCGGACGCCGCAATTCAGCTACGACGCCAGCGTGCCGCCGCTGCCGACCGTGCAGGCGACCGTCACCAACGACACGCCCCGGCCGCTGCACACGCCTCCGGCATGGACCGTGGCGCGGGGCGGCGAGGCTGCCGGCACACCGACCGGCCGCGTTGAGAACGCCAATGCCGCCGCCCGTGTCGAGCCGCGCCGCGAAGGCTACTACAACGCGATCCAGATATATCCGTGGAGCGAAGGCGCGCTCTATCAGGTCTATGCCGCAGTCGGACAGATCACCACGATCGCGCTGGAGCCGGGTGAGAGCCTGACAGGCGCGGGGCCGATCGCAGCCGGCGACACCGCCCGCTGGATCATCGGCGACACCGAGAGCGGCAGCGGTGCAAACCGCCGCGTCCATATCCTCGTGAAGCCGACGCGGCCGGACATTTCCACCAACCTTGTCGTCACCACCGACCGGCGCACATACATGCTCGAGCTGCGCGCGCGGGAATCGCTCTACATGCCGGCCGTGGCATGGGCCTATCCGGCACCGCCTGCCGGCCAGCGCCAGACGGTCCCGGTCGCACCCGTCATTCCGGCCGAGGCGGCGCGGAACTATCGCTACGCCTTACAGGTGCAGGGCGACAGCCCGCCATGGCGGCCGGTTTCCGTCTTCGACGATGGCAGGCGCGTCTATGTCGTCTTCCCGGCCGGGATCGTGCAGGGCGAGATGCCGCCGATCTTCGTGCTTGGATCGAACGGCGAGCCGCAGATCGTCAATTCCCGCATCCACCAGAACGTCCTGATCGTGGACCGCCTGTTCGGCGCGGCCGAGTTGCTCCTTGGTAGCGGAAACCGCCAGCAGGTCGTCAGGATCGTCCGCACCAACCCGACGCAGGCCGCCGTCACACAGCCCGCCAGCGCGACCGGAGGCTCCCCGTCATGACAGACAACACGATTACCGATACCGCCGCACCCATGCGGCTGCGCGCCGAACCGCCCCGCGTCACCCGCCTGTCCCGCAAGATGCTGGCAGGCGTCGGAGCCGTCGCGCTTCTCGGCATCGGCGGGGCGCTGATTTACGCGCTCCAGACCCGCGATGCAGGATCGGGCGGCGACGAACTCTATTCGACCGAGAACCGCCCCACGGCGGACGGCTTGTCCGGCCTGCCGCGCGACTACACCGGCCCCGTCTTGGGGCCGGCATTGCCGGGCGACCTCGGCCGTCCGATCCTCGACGCGCAGAACCGGGGCCAGCCCGTTGCACCGCCTGTCATGACGACGCCCGCAGTCGATCCCGAGGAACAGCGCCGGCTCGCAGAGGAAGAAGCCGCGCGCTTGAGCAACGTCTTTTTCCAGTCCGGCCCGCGCACGGGATCGCCGGCAGGAACGGCCACGCCCGGCCTTGCCGGGCTTGGCCTCGGCGGGCAGCCCGCGACACAGGATCGCCACGCGGCGTTTCTCAACGGGCCGGTGGATCGGCAGACCGTCGCCCCGGATCGCGTTGCGCCGCCGGTATCGCCCTATATCCTTCAGGCCGGGGCCGTGATCCCCGCCGCACTCATCACCGGCATCCGTTCCGACCTTCCGGGCCAGATCACCGCGCAGGTGACGGAGAACGTCTATGACAGCCCGACCGGCTCGCTGCTCCTGATCCCGCAGGGAACGCGCATCATCGGCCAGTATGATGACGGCGTGACCTTCGACCAGCGCCGCGTGTTGCTAGTCTGGAACCGCCTGATCCTGCCGGGCGGCCGTTCCATCGTTCTGGAGCGCCTGCCGGGCGCGGACGCCAGCGGCTACGCCGGCCTTGAGGATGGCGTCGATTATCACTGGTGGGATCTGATGAAAGCCGCAGGGCTGTCCACGCTGCTCGCGGTCGGAACCGAACTTGCCACCAGCGACGAGGACCGGCTGATCCGCGCCATCCGCGACGGGGCGCAGGATACCGTCAATCAGGCCGGCCAGCAGATCGTCCAGCGCCAGTTGCAGGTCGCGCCGACGCTGACCGTCCGGCCCGGCTTCCCGGTCAGGATCATCGTCACCCGCGACCTTGTATTCGAGCCGGCAGGACGTTGACCATGACCAGGCTGAAACTCGGCCCGCTTCCCGACGACAAGCCCGTGAAGGTGACGGTGGAGCTACCCGCGCCGCTTCACCGCGATCTGGTCGCCTATGCCGAGGTGCTGGCGCGCGAAAGCGGCCAGCCCGTCGCCGATCCCGCCAAGCTCATCGTGCCGATGCTTCAACACTTCATCGCCACGGATCGCGGTTTCGCCAAGGCACGGCGAAGTCTGCAACGCTAGATAGTGGCGCGCCTGCATGCAAGATCGAGCAACCCGCGAAGGGCCTTGCCGCGATTGTAAGGGGACCAGACGGCTCCGAATCTGATCGGCTCGGGTTCGTCCATGACCGGAACGAAGGCCACGCCCGAGACAGCGATCCTGCTGGTAGCCTCGCTGACAAGCGTGACGCCATAGCCGGCCCCAACCATCGATAACAAGGTGCAGCGATCTACGTCGCATCGCTGCACCTTCGCTTGAAGCCCACGTTCACCTAGCCGGCGCGCAATGTGTTCATGCGCCTGCGGGCCGGTTCCACCATAACGGACAAGGAAAACATCATCTCGAAAATCGTTCCAAGAAAGGCCATTTCCGTGCGCGCGAGGATCGTTTTCTGCTACCGCGATGAAGAGGGGTTCGGTCCAGAGCGGCCGCGAATGGCAATCGGGAATTTCCTTTATCGCCGCAACGAACGCCACGTCTAGCCGCCCTTCACGAACCCGAGAGATTGCTTCCCGCGCGCGTCCATCAAAAAATTCCATTTCGATATTTGGCCACGCTCGACGATAGGAATGTAATAGTTCTGAGAGGAAACCTACCGATATCGGTGAGGGAACAGCAACTCTAATCCTACCAGCTTTACCGCTCTGGATCATAGCTGCTGTCGATACTGCATGGTCAATTTGCTCGATTCCGACCGCAACCCGTGCGACAAAGTTTTGTCCCGCTTCCGTGAGCCTAACGCCTCGGGTGTTGCGCTCAAATATTGTGATGCCGAGTTCTTCCTCCAGTGCCCGAACTCGTGCGCTAACGCTCGACTGGCTAGTTCCCAACGCGGTAGCGGCATGGCGGAAATTCAAATGCTCGGCAACGGCTATCGCATGCAAAAGTGCGGTCAACGGTACCCGACGGCCTAACCGAGAATACGGAAAACTTTTGTCGCATCGCTCATCATATGAACGCCTTCTCATGATTGGCGCTCCTGAAATTCTCGATTAATCGCAAGCCTCCAGTGCGCTGTATTGCGAAAGACGCACATGCCTTCAACTCCGCGAGATGTTGGCCGCCATGAACAGTCCTCTCCGCACCATGGGATTTCTGTTGGAACTGTGGAGGTGATCGGCCGGGACGGGAGGCGTTAGCGCCTCCCGTAGATTACACTTGTTTTATGACTCGCAGCGGGCTGGAGAATTGGGTTTAACCAGCCGTTTTGAAGCGATACCGCTTGCGATGAACGCGGCAACAACCAGTCCTGTTACTGCAAACCCACTGCTCAATAGATACGGAGACACCCCGGCCATCGATGGCGAGAAACCCATGCCAATGTACAGCGCAACCCCGGTAGAGCCGCCGAGCTGGTCAGCCGCGCGCTGAACACCAGATGCAACTCCAGCATCATCGTCGGTGACGTCAGTTACAGCTACGTATTGCAGTCCGATAAGACCTAAGCCCATCCCAAATGCCGTCAATAGCATTGCAGGCACTAATGCCGATACGGGCGCGTCAACTTGGTCGGCCAGCGCTATCAACATCAATCCAAGCGCCGCGAAGATAATCCCGGCGAGAGAGCAATTGCGTGCCCCCCACCGACCTAGCAACCGAGGAACTACGAGCACTGCAATGACTAGGCAGGCCGCCAACGGCACGAGCATCAAGCCCGACTGCAATGCGGATAATCTAAGCCGATCCTGCAGGGAAAACGTGAAGAGTAGGAAAGAGGTTGATAAGGCTGCGCTCAGGAGAGCGGTGGTGAGATTGGCGCGCGTTCTTGACCGATTGCGAAAGAAGGATAGGGGGATCACGGGATTTCGTGCGCGCCTTTCGACTTTAACAAAAAGCGCTGCTGCTACTAATGCTCCGACAAATGCGAAGAGTGGAAACCACCCAATCTCTCTTTCATTTCCAAATTCAACTATGCCATAGGAAAGTAACAGAGGTGCACAGGTCAGCAGTATCGATCCGAGCACATCGAGGGGTTTGCGATCTCGAGGCTTGTCACGCGGCAATATTGCTGCAGCAGTCACGAGAATGAGTACCACGATCGGAACCGCAATCAGGAATATCCATCTCCACCCGAGAAACTGGACAATTATGCCAGATAGGAGAAACCCTAAGACCAGACCGCAACTGGAGATAGCCGCCCATATGCTTAGGGCCCTTGAGCGAGCAGAACCGTCCGGGAAGAGTAGCACAATCATCGCCATGGCGGCCGGAAGGGCCAACGCCTCTCCGACCCCCTGGAGTATCCGAGCAATAACAAGAACGAAGAACGAGCCTGCCAAACCCGCTGCAAGGGAAGCCAGGCCAAAAACAATTGCTCCGATGAAAAGAAGATTGCGACGCCCGAAGGCATCAGCCAGACGTCCGCCGAGCATCAGCAGCCCGCCGCCCGTGACAGTATAGGCGATAACGACCCATGGCAGCGTGTTCTGCTCAACGTCAAACGCGCGACCGATTGAAGGCAGCGCGATATTGACGATAGTTACATCGACCGCGATGAGAAATTGCAATACCGACAGGCAGGTAAGTACGACCCATGGACGTACCGCCAACGCGCGATTAGACCGCGCCATAAGAATATATCGAAACACAGGAAAAGTCCGCTGCTGTAGTGAGAACAACGGCGAAGCAACACATGCTACGCCGAGCTAACTCCCAGCGACGGAACGTGAAAAATGCCTAAGAACGTTCCGCCGCTAGCGGAGCGTTCTGGTCACTGCGGAGGCAGCTGCGGCCGATTCAGGATCAAGACTAATCATGGGCAGAAAAATGCCATAGCATCTTCAATATGTCAATTGGGACGATCTATAGTCTTGTCACGCATGCCGACTAGTTGGAAGAATGTCGCGCGCCGAGGTACACGCCGCGCGCTTGAGCAACGAGTTTTTTCCAGTGCGGCCCGCGCACGGGAGCGTCAGCTGAAACGGCCTTGCCGCAGCCGATCCCGTCAAACTCATCGTGCCCATGCTGGAGCGGTTCATCGTTACGGATCGCGCTTCGCCAAGGCACGGCGGAACTTCCATAAAACTGAGATTGGCTGCTTCCGACCCCGTTTCAGTTGTTCATGCCAGGAGGCAAGGATGCTTAAACCGGACCTTGCGGGTGGCTGTGGTTTTGGATCATATCTGTCGAATATTTCGAGATCTTTGCGGCAGAGTGCTTCCCATGTCGAATCAGTCGGTGCTTAGAACTGGCGTTAAGATGATTGAGCGAGTCAGCAAGCTATCTGCCGTTGCCGTGGCAAGCGCAGATTTTTCCTTTACCGTATTTGAAAAAGCGCTCCTTCCTTTCAACGAGGAAGGTTTGGGGAAGATCAAAACAATTCCGGCCTACGAGAAAACTTGTGTTCGCGATGATGATCTCTATGTCGAGCCGAATGATACTTGTCGCATGATTGCGACGGCCAGCGTGAAAGGGGAGGTTGTCGGTTATGTCGCTGTTTCTCGGTCTTGGAATGGGTGTGCGCAAATCGATGAAATCATGATTTCACGGCCTCACCGTGGGGCCGGAATAGGTCGAGCGCTGATGGACGAGGCGGTGCTCTGGGCCAAGCAGAACAATCTGTCGATCATGCGAGTGGAAACTCAGAATACCAACGTCGCAGCGTGCCGTTTCTACGAGCGCTACGGTTTCAAGTTGGGCGGCTTTGATCGTCACCTGTACGATGCCGTTGACACAGATCAGCGCGCCGAAACTGCTTTATTCTGGTATCTTCCTCTCGGCTGACAGTGGCCGTCTACGGTGCTTAGCCGCTTGACCCTCTCGACGCTGGAAGACCGCTTCCACGCACTGCCAGACCAAAAGCCGCCCTTCGGCTTCCCACCCCACCCCAAGTATGCCATAGAATTGAGTCTAAGGGTGCCGCCAGCGCATATGCTCAAATGCGGCACGCTACAGGCCGCAGACTTCCCTCCATGGTTCGATTGATTGCGGAGTTGTGACGCTCCGAATTCACTAGAATCAAGGAGTTTTCTATGTGCGCGGAGCCCCATCAGACCCGAGAAGAACGGCCTCTACAGCCTATTCACACTGCACTTCCCAACGATCTGTTCGACTACGCTGACGATCCTGCGCCACGCATCAGCCCGCCTCGCGGCGGTCCGTCCCATGTTTTCGATGTCGAAAGGCTCCCCGTCATCGACGACTGGCCGGAGTATGTGCCAATCACCGAGGCTGAAATCCAAGTCTTCGAGCGTTGGTTTGCCGATTTCTTTGACGAGATGTTCGGCCCAATCGATCTGCCTGATGACTTAAAGAGGTTATCGTATTATGATAACGAAAAACCTTAGCCGGATGATCGGGCGATGCCATGTCAATATTGAGGGTCGGTATTGCCGACCCAGAGGAAATGAAATCGCGAACCCAGCGAATCGCTAGAGGCGAGGAAAGGCCTCGCACTGGCGAGCCAACTGTGTGGTTTGCTTCGACCATGTCATTCGCGAAGCTCCTCTCACCAGCCAATTGCGAGTTGCTTCGCCTAATTCGTGAACAGGAGCCGGAATCGCTGGAGGAACTGGCACAGATCACGGGGCGCGCGAAATCCAACCTGTCCCGAACACTCAAAACCATGGCGGCCTGCGGCCTTGTCCGGATGGAGAAGGGCAAGGGGCTCAGGCTGGTGCCCAGGCTCATCCATGACCGGGTAGAGCTGGTCCTGCCATTGGTCGAACGCCGCAAGACGAAAGGAACCCGCAAATGAACGCTAAATCGCCAACCGTTGCCGTGCGGGCCGCTCTCTATCTGCGCGTCTCGACCACGCGGCAGGCCGAACACGATGTTTCCATTCCCGACCAGAAGCGGCAAGGCGAAGCCTGGTGCGAGTCGCGCGGCTTTCAGCTTGTCGAGACCTTCGTTGAGCCCGGTGCCTCGGCGACCAATGACCGGCGGCCCGAGTTCCAGCGCATGATCGAAGCGGGCACGTCCAAGCCTGCGCCCTTTGACGTTGTCGTGGTCCATTCGTTCAGCCGCTTCTTCCGCGATCACTTCGAGCTGGAGTTTTACGTCAGAAAGCTCGCCAAAAACGGCATCAAGCTGGTCTCCATCACTCAGGAAATGGGCGATGATCCCATGCACGTCATGATGCGGCAGATCATGGCGCTGTTCGATGAATATCAATCCAAGGAAAACGCCAAGCACGTCACCCGCGCCTTGAAGGAAAACGCCCGTCAAGGCTTCTGGAACGGTTCGCTGCCACCGGTCGGCTACCGGGTCGTAGATGCCGAGCAGCGCGGTGCCAAGACCAAGAAGAAGCTGGAGATCGACCCGTTGCATGCCGACACGATCCGCTTGATCTACCGTCTTGCGCTGGAAGGCGATGGCGATAGCGGCCAGATGGGCGTGAAGGCCATCGTCAAGTATCTTAACGCCAAGGGTATCTTCACCCGCGACGGTGGTCGTTGGGGCATCGGCCAGGTTCACCGCGTTCTGACGCGCCGCACCTATATCGGTGAACATGAGTGGGGCAAGCGCAGCAAACATAATGATGCGCGCTCACCCGGTGAGATCGTCATCGTGCCAGTTCCGGCGATCATCGAGCGCGAAACGTTCGATCAGGTTCAGGCACTACTACAGGCGCGCAACCCCAAGACCGAAATGCCTGCTCGCGTGGTCATAGGGCCGACCTTGCTGACCGGCATCTGCTATTGCGGCAACTGCGGAGGGGCGATGACCATCCGCACCGGCAAAAGCGGACGCTACCGCTACTATGCCTGTTCCATCAAGGCCCGACAGGGCGAGACAGGTTGTAAAGGCCGAGCGATCCCGATGGACAAGCTCGACACCATGGTCGTCAACCATATTGAAGATCGGCTGCTTGATCCTGAACGGCTTGAGGACCTCCTCGGCAGCGTTCTCGGCCGCCGCTCTGAACAGGCCGAACGGCGCAAGCAACACATCGATGAGTTGGAACGACGGGCCACAGAATCGGAACTGCGCCTGAAGCGGCTCTACGATGCCATCGAGGCGGGAGTGGCCGATCTGGATGATCCGGCGTTGAAGGAGCGGATAGTTGGCCTGAAGGTTATTCGCGACCAGGCCCGTGTGGATGCCGACCGCGCGCAAGCCATGCTCGATAGTCCCGGCCACTCTGCAATCAGTCCCGAGATGATACGGCGCTTTTCGAAAGTTGCGCGCGACCGTATCCGCAACCGTGAGGGCGGCTATCGGCGGGATCACCTGCGGGCACTGGCGCAACGAGTCGAGGTCGCAGACGATGCCGTTCGTATCATGGGATCGAAGACGGAACTGCTGAGAATGCTTTCTTCTGGAAACGTGCGGCCATCGGCGGCGATTGGCGTGCCCAGAAGCGGACCGAAGTGGCGGAGAGGAAGGGATTCGAACCCTCGATACCGTTTCCGGTATACTCCCTTAGCAGGGGAGCGCCTTCGACCACTCGGCCACCTCTCCGTTGCCCGCGTTCTAAGGATTTCGGGAGATTTGGCAAGAGACCAAATTGCAGATAAATGCGGTTCGTTGCAGAAGAATGCGAGAACGTGGTGGGGAAGTGGGGGAAAATCGCGGGAATGCGTTCTCTCGCTGTTCTGTCGTCCACATATTTCACAAGATGTGGATAATTTCGCAAATCATTGCCTGAACCACGCCACCGTCTGCATCACCGATTCTCTCCAAGGATCCCGAGAGCGGCGATTTCCAATCACTTCGCAACCGCGCCTATGAGGCCTTTCGCGCCTTGTTTACCAGATCGGTCAGGGCTGAGGACTACACGTATGTCGGCCCTCAAAACGAATGGTTTGACGTCCACGCCACCATGTAGCTCTCCATAACCGCATCGTCATGATCGGCCGCCCGGCACTTCGGGACGGCGCGATCGCGGCAGGAGCACCGGCATGGCCACCGCCGTGCGCCGGTCACGGCGGGGTCATGGACTTCAGCCGGCGTCGATGTCGATCCAGCGGCCTTCGCGGAAGGAGCGGGCCATCGCGTGGACCGATTTTTCGATGCGCAGGCCGTGATTGAAGTCGATCGCATGGGCGGCCATGCCGGCGATCGCGGCGATCAGTTCACGGCATTCGATCACCTTGAGATCATTGAACCCGAGACCGTGGCCGGGTGCGGGAATGAAGCGATCGTAGGGTTTGTGATGCGGCGCGGTCAGGATGGTGGCATAGCCCTGCTCGCTCGCCCGCCCCGCGGTCGTGTAAAGCTGGAATTCGTTCATCCGCTCCTGATCGTAGAGGATCGAGCCCTTCGAGCCATAGACCTGGAGGGCGATCCGCCCCTTGCGGCCCCAGGCCGAGCGATTGGCCATCAGCACGCCCGAGACGCCGCCCGGTAGCCGCATGAGGACGCTGGCGATATCATGGTTCTCGACGGCGCGCCGGCCGCCGTCCTGCAACGGACGGTCCGCATAGGGCCGGGCAAGTTCGGCGATCACCGCCTCGACATGGCCGAACAGGCACCACAGCAGCGACAGCGGATGCACCGCGAAGTCGTCCAGCGCGCCATAGCCGGAGGCCGCCTCGCTTTTCCAGTAGAACGGCGCGTCCGGGTCGGCCATGAAATCCTCGTCCATCTCGACCCGCACATGATTGACCGTGCCGATGGCGCCTTCGTCCAGCAGGCTGCGGATGTGGCGGATGGCCGGGTTCTGGATATAGTTGTAGCCCATAACGGCGACCCGCCCGGAGGATCGGGCTGCCGCCAGCATGCGCTCGGCATCGGCGAAAGCCGGCGCCATCGGCTTCTCGCACCAGACATGCTTGCCCGCCTCCAGCGCGGCGATGGCCATCTCCGCGTGGAACTGGTTGGGCGTGGTGACGGAAACGACGTCGACCTCCGGGTCGTCGATCAGCCTGCGCCAGTTGTCCGTCGCCCGGGCGAAGCCGAATTCACGGGCGCGGCTCGACGCCAGTTCCGCATCGGCCTCGGCCAGATGCACCAGCCGGGGGCGCTCCACATCGCCGAACACCGCGCTGACATTGTTCCAGGCAAGCGCGTGGCACTTGCCCATGTATCCCGTGCCGATCAATCCGATTCCGAGGGCCTTCATGCCGCGTCCTCCATCCGGTATGTTTGTGTCGGGGCCGTAGCGCCGTCCTGCATGTTTAGCGGGGAAAATATGGAACGAAAACTATCTTTTCCAGAGTGAATGGAATATTTATTTCACACCATCCAAGCGCTTCGGCGCAGAGGCCCGGATACCCATGAGCAGGAACGAACCGCCCCAGGCGCGTGTGCCGCGCGATTTCGACAGTTTGCGCAGCGTCATCATCGAACGCAAGACCGCGATGCCGAAACGGCTGGCCCAGGTGGCCGCCTATGCGCTCGACAATCCGGACGAGATGGCCTTCGGCACGGCCGCCAGCATCGCCGCCGCGGCCGATGTGCAGCCTTCGACGCTGGTGCGCCTCGCCCACCATCTCGGCTACGAGGGTTTTTCCGATCTCCAGAACGTTTTCCGCGCGCGCCTGCGCGACCGCACGCTGTCCTATGAGGAGCGCCTGCTGTCGCTCGAATCGGGGCCTGCCGCCAATAGCGACACGGAACTGCTCTCCGGCTTCCTGACGGCGGCAAGCCAGTCGGTCGCGCGGCTGGCGAGCGCCATCGACGGGGAGACCTTCACGCGGGCCGTCGATCTGCTGGCGCGCGCCGAAACGATCTTCCTCGTCGCCAAGCGGCGCTCCTATCCGCTGACGGCCCATATCGCCTATGCCTGCGGCAAGCTCGGCATCCGCCACCAGATCGTCGCCTCGCCGAACGGTATCGACGCCGAGATCGTGCAACTGGCGACACCGCGCGACGCGGTGATCGCCGCCAGTTTCGCCCCCTATGCCGCCGAGAGCCTCCATCAGGCGCAGGAACTGGCCGGGCGCGGCGTGCCGATCGTCGCGATCACGGATTCGGCCTTCTCGCCGCTCGCCACCTGCGCCACCTGCTGGTTCGAGGTTTCGGAGGCCGACTATGCCGGCTTCCGCTCGCTCTCCGCATCGATGGCGCTGGCCATGGCGCTGCCGGTCGCCATCGCGGACAAGCGGCGCGGCCGGCAGCGGAACACGGCCGCAACAAAATAGAACATACATTCCGATTTGACATAATAATGGAATTGATGTTTCATTTTACCATGACGCCGGAACACCGGCGGCACGAAGGCGAGATTGGAGGACGACATGCCGCAGAATGACATTGCCCTGGACCGGAGCCATGCGGATTCGGAAAAGACGCTCGACGTCATCACCATCGGCCGTTCCTCCGTCGATCTCTATGGCCAGCAACTCGGCACCCGGCTGGAGGATACCGCCTCCTTCGCGAAATCCGTGGGCGGCTGCCCGGCCAATATCGCCATCGGCACCGCCCGACTCGGCTTGAAATCCGCGCTGATCACCCGCGTCGGCGACGAGCAGATGGGGCGCTTCATCCGCGAGCAATCCGCCCGCGAGGGTGTCAATGTCGAGGGCATCGGCACGGACCGGGAGCGCCTGACCGCGCTCGTCCTGCTCGCCATCGAGGCGGAAGGCGTCTCGCCGATGATCTTCGTGCGGACCGACTGCGCCGACATGGCGCTCGACGAGAGCGACATCGATCCCGCCTTCGTGCAGTCCTCCCGCGCCGTGCTGGTTTCGGGCACCCATTTCTCGCGTCCCAACACCCTGGCCGCCCAGCGCAAGGCGATCCGCCTTTCCAGGGAAGCCGGCGGCAAGGTGATCTTCGACATCGACTACCGCCCGAATCTCTGGGGGCTTGCCGGCCACGCGGAAGGCTTCGAGCGCTACGTGAAGTCCGACCGGGTGTCCGACATCATGAAGTCGGTGCTGCCGGACTGCGACCTGATCGTCGGCACCGAGGAGGAGATCATGATCGCGTCGGGCGCCGACGACGTGCTTTCCTCGCTGAAGGCCATCCGGGCGATTTCTCCCGCCACCATCGTCCTCAAGCGCGGCGCGATGGGCTGCATCGTCTATGACGGCCCCATCACCGACGATCTGGAGGACGGCATCGTCGGACAGGGGTTCCCGATCGAGGTCTACAACGTGCTCGGCGCCGGCGACGCCTTCATGTCGGGCTTCCTGCGCGGCTGGCTGACCGGCGAGGACCACGCCACCTCGGCCACCTGGGCCAATGCCTGCGGCGCCTTCGCCGTCTCGCGGCTGCTGTGCTCGCCGGAATATCCCACCTGGGAGGAATTGCAGTTCTTCCTCGAAAACGGCAGCCCGCACCGGGCGCTGCGCAAGGACGAGGCGATCAACCATCTCCATTGGGCGACGACCCGCAAGACCGGCGACATCCCGCTCCTGATGGCGCTGGCCTGCGACCACCGCATGCAGCTCGTCGACATCGCCGACGAACTCGGCGTGCCGCACAGCCGGATTTCGGATTTCAAGCGGCTGACGGTCGAGGCGGCCGCCCGCGTCGCCGATGGCCGGCCGGGCTACGGCATGCTGATCGACGAGCGCTTCGGGCGCGACGCCTTCTTCGATGCCGCCACCCGGAATTTCTCATGGCTCGGCCGGCCGGTGGAACTGCCGGGTTCGAAGCCGCTGCGCTTCGAGTTCAGCCAGGACATCGGCTCTCAGCTGGTGGAATGGCCGGTCGATCACTGCATCAAGTGCCTGTGCTTCTATCATCCCGACGATCCGGCCGCCCTCAAGACGGAGCAGCAGGAAAAACTGCGCAGCCTTTTCGAGGCCGCCCGCCGCATCGGCCGGGAATTGCTGATCGAGATCATCGCCGGCAAGAACGGGCCGCTTGGAGACGATACGATCGCCACCGCCTTGCAGGAACTCTACGATCTCGGCATCAAGCCCGACTGGTGGAAGCTGGAGCCGCAGGCCTCCGCCGCTGCCTGGAAGAACGTCGAGGCGGTGATCGCCCGCAACGATCCCCATTGCCGGGGCATCGTGCTGCTCGGCCTCGACGCGCCGGCCGCCGACCTCGTCGAGGCGTTCGAGGCGACGAAGGTGGCGCCGGCCGTCAAGGGCTTCGCCGTCGGCCGCACGATCTTCGCCGATGCGGCGCGCGACTGGATGGCCGGCAGGCTGGACGACAAGGCGGCGATTGCCGACATGGCCGGCCGCTTCAAGGCGCTGACCGACGCCTGGCTGAAGACCCGCGGGCTGGCGTAAAGCGCAACCCCGGCCCCGCGCGGACGGGAAAGACGAATGCGAGAAAGGAAGAAGGGCAGGCCCATGACAAAGACGATCCGGCTGACGATGGCGCAGGCCGTCACGCATTTCCTCAAGGCCCAGATGACCGTCGTCGACGGCCGGAAGACGCCGATCTTCGCCGGCGTCTGGGCGATCTTCGGCCACGGCAATGTCGCCGGCATGGGCGAGGCGCTCCATCAGGTGCGCGACGAACTGCCGACACTGCGCGCCCATAACGAGCAGGGCATGGCGCATGCCGCCGTGTCCTTCGCCAAGGCGAGCTTCCGCAGCCGCTTCATGGCCTGCACGACCTCCATCGGCCCCGGCGCGCTCAACATGGTGACGGCGGCCGGCGTCGCCCATGTCAACCGCCTGCCCGTGCTGTTCCTGCCGGGCGACGTCTTCGCCAATCGCATTCCCGACCCCGTGCTCCAGCAGATCGAGGATTTCGGCGACGGCACCGTTTCCGTCAATGACGCCTTTCGCTGCGTCTCGCGCTATTTCGACCGCATCACCCGTCCCGAACAGATCATTCCGGCGCTGAAGCGCGCCATGCAGGTGCTGACCGACCCGGTGGATTGCGGCCCGGTGACGCTCTCCCTCTGCCAGGACGTGCAGGCGGAAGCCTATGACTATCCGCAAAGCCTGTTTGCGGAAAAGGTCTGGACGCTGCGCCGCCCTCGTCCCGACAGCGACGAGCTTGCCGCCGCCATCGCCACGCTGCGCCAAGCGGAAAAGCCGCTGATCCTTGCCGGCGGCGGCGTGCTCTATTCGCAGGCGAGTGACGAACTCCAGGCTTTCGCCGCCGCCCACGGCATCCCGGTCGCCGTCACCCAGGCAGGAAAATCGGCGATTTCCGATACGCATCCGCTGGCGATGGGCGCAATCGGCGTCACCGGCACCTCCGCCGCCAATGCCTTTGCGGAGGAAGCCGACGTCATCCTCGCCGTCGGCACCCGCATGCAGGATTTCACCACCGGCTCCTGGGCGCTGTTCAAGAACGAAAGCCTGAGGATGATCGGCCTCAACACCACCGCCTTCGACGCGGCCAAGCACGACAGCCAGCCGCTCGTCTCAGACGCGCGCGAGGGCCTGCGGCTGCTGACCGAAGCGCTCGGCGGCTGGAAGGCTCCGGCCGCCGTTGCCGAGGCGGCGGCGACGCGCAAGGCGGAATGGATGGAGGCCGCCGGCAGGGCGACCGCCGCCACCAATGCCGCGCTGCCGTCCGACGCGCAGGTGATCGGCGCCGTACAGCGCACGATCGGCGGCGAGAATTCCGTTCTCGTCTGCGCCGCCGGCGGGCTTCCGGGCGAATTGCACAAGCTCTGGCAGGCGGTGAAGCCCGGCGGCTATCACATGGAATACGGTTTTTCCTGCATGGGCTACGAGATCGCCGGCGGCCTCGGCGTCAAGCTGGCGCGGCCGGAGGCCGATGTCGTCGTCATGGTCGGCGACGGCTCCTACATGATGATGAACTCCGAGCTTTCGACCTCCGTCATGCTCGGGCAGAAGCTCACCATCGTGGTGCTCGACAACCGCGGCTACGGCTGCATCAACCGCTTGCAAATGGCGACCGGCGGGGCCAACTTCAACAACCTCTTGCAGGACGCCGCCCTGGAACGGATGCCCGACATCGATTTCCGCGCCCATGCCGAAAGCATGGGGGCCGTGGCGGTGAAGGTTTCTTCCATCGCCGAACTGGAAAAGGCCATCGGGGACAGCAGGGCGAACGACCGCACGTCGGTCATCGTCATCGATACCGATCCGCTCATCACCACCGAGGCCGGCGGCCACTGGTGGGACGTGGCGGTGCCGGAGGTCAGCCCCCGCGCGGAAGTCGGCACGGCGCGCGCCGCCTATGAGGCCGCGCGCAAGGCCCAGAGGATCGGCTGAAGCAGACAATTGCGGGAAGCCGCGCCCGGCTTTCCCGCAGCTGGAGCAATTCCGGCGAAATCCGGCTCAACGGGATTGCTCTCATATATTGTTTTTACCGCATTCCCCGACGCCGAAGCGATCTCGCTTCGGCTGGAAATGCTCCTAGGAGAAACCGATGAAAGCCAAACTCGGCATGTCGCCCATCGCCTGGTGGAACGACGACCTCCCTGAACTCAGCGACGATGTTTCGCTGGAAGAATGCCTGCGGCAATCGCGCAGCGCCGGCTTCACCGGCATGGAAAAGGGTCGGCGCTTCCCCGAGGATCCGGCGGTGATGCTGCCGATCCTGCGCGCCGCCGACGTCACGCTGTGCGGCGGCTGGTTTTCCGGCACGCTGGTGGACGAGGAACTCGCGGTCAACAAGGACCGCATCGCGCCGATGATCGAGCTGTTCAAGGCGGTCGATGCGCCCTGCATCGTCTATGGCGAAGTCGCCCGCTCCATCCAGGGCGACCGCTCGAAGCCGCTTGCGACCAAGCCGCGTCTTTCCGACGACGAGATGAGGGCCTATGCCCGCCGCATGACCGAATTCGGCGAATGGTGCGCCGATCAGGGCATGCCGCTCTCCTACCACCATCACATGGCGGCCGTCGTGGAGACCGAACCGGAACTCGACGCCTTCATGCGCGCCTCCGGCGAAGGTATTCCGCTGCTGCTCGACGCCGGGCATCTCGCCTTTGCCGGCGGCGACGTGCTGCGCGCCATCGACAACCATCACGCCCGCATCAACCATGTCCACGTCAAGGACATCCGCAAGGCGGTGGTTGACGGGCTCGACCGCAGCCGGCAATCCTTCCTCGACGCGGTGGCGCTCGGCGCCTTCACCGTGCCCGGCGATGGATCGCTCGATTTCGGCGCGATCGTCCAGCGGCTCGCCGACCACGGCTACGAGGGCTGGTTCGTCGTCGAGGCCGAACAGGATCCGCGCCAGGCGCCGCCGCGGAAAATGGCCGAGATCGGCCATGCCGAACTGATGCGCGTGATGGCCGCCGCAGGCTATACCGTGGAAACGCAGGGCTTTCCCAAGGGATAGGCGCATCCGGCGCCGTCTTGCGACGATGAAAGGAACAGGCTGATGTCGAAACTGCTGTTGAAACCCGATGGCGATCACGGTCGCGTGACCCATGTCACGCCGGAAAATGCCGGCTGGACCTATGTCGGCTTCGACGTGCACCGGATGAAACCCGGCGAGATCGTCTCGGCGGAAACGGGCAGCCGGGAAGTCTGCCTCGTCTGGCTCACCGGCAAGGGCGCGGCCGTGGCCGGCGGCCGGGATTTCGGCGTGCTCGGCGAGCGCATGAGCGTCTTCGAGGGCGAGCCGCATGCGCTCTATGTGCCGGCCGGCTCGAACTGGTCGGTGACGGCCGAGACGGAGCTGGAACTGGCCGTCTGTTCCGCACCGGGCGGCGGCGACCATAAGGCCAAGGCCATTCCGCCGGGCACCCATCCGCAGATCAGCCGCGGCAAGGGCTCCAACGTCCGCCATGTGATCAACATCATGCCGGAGGACGACAATTCCGCCCATTCGCTGCTGGTGGTCGAAGTCATCACCCCGAGCGGCAACACCTCGTCCTATCCCTCGCACAAGCACGATCAGGACAACCTGCCGCACGAGAGCCTGCTGGAGGAAACCTATTACCACCGCATCAACCCGCCGCAGGGTTTCGCCTTCCAGCGCGTCTATACCGACGACCGCTCGCTGGACGAGGCGATGGCGGTGGAGGACCGGGACGTGACACTGGTGCCGAAAGGCTATCACCCCTGCGCCACCATCCATGGCTACGATCTCTATTATCTCAACGTCATGGCCGGGCCGACGCGGATCTGGAAGTTCAACAACGCCAGGGAGCACGCATGGCTGCTCGCCTGAGCGGGTGACGGAGCGGGGGCGTTCGGCAAGGAACGATCCAGGCCTTTGTTTTTCCGCATGCCTTTATCGCTTCCACCGCCGCGTCAGCCCCCATTCCTTCGCGATTTCCAGCGTCGAGGAGAAGCCCGCCTCCAGCATGAAGGGCTCGGCGGAAGCGGCGTGACCGCCGCCCTCGCCGGGCAGCACCGGGGTGCCATGGCCCATGCCGTCGATCTCGTGGAGGATGACGAGCGCCCTACCCTCGCCATCGGGCCAGATGCGCGTGCGCCGGCCCTTGAGACGCTTTTCCACGAAGCCTTCCCCCGGCAGGCCGTAGCGGTCGCGCCATTGCTCGACGAGCGCATGACCGTTCGAAAGCGAGACCGTTTCATCCGCAGTGCCGTGCCAGACGGAGACGACCGGCTTGCGGACGATGCGCGGCGAGGCCGCGCGCACCAGATCGCCCCATTCGCGGGCGCTTCTTGCCGGCGCCTCGCGCATCGCCGCAAGGGCGCGCGGGACATCCCGCGCCGCGCCGAAGGGCAGCCCGGCGATGATCGCCCCGCCGGCGAAATCCCCGGGATAGACCGCCAGCAGCGCCGCCGCCATCGCGCCGCCGGCCGAAAGCCCGGTGACGAAGACCCGCCGCCTGTCCGTTTTCGCCATGCCCGCGGCATGGGCGACCATCCGGCGGATCGACATCAGTTCGCCCCGGTCGCGCCGGACCTCGCTCGGGCGGAACCAGGTGAAACAGCGGGCGGGATTGTTCACCGGCTTCTGCTCGGCGTAAACCACGCAGAAGCCGCGCTCGTCGGCAAGCCGCGACCAGCCGGAGGCACGGTCGTAGCTCTCGGCCTCCTGCCGGCACCCGTGCAGCACCAGCACCAGCGGCCGCCCGGCCGGCAAACCCTCCGGAATATGGACGAGCATGCGCAGATTGCCCGGATTGGCGCCGAACTCGGCGATTTCCGTCAGCCGGCCCGGCGCGGTCCGCTTGCGACGGAGGGACGCGGCCGCACGCCGGCGCCCGGCGGCCGGCGAAGGGGAGAGAACGCCGATATCCGGCATCGCCGGCAGCAGACGCTCCAGCGAGCGCTTGAAACGATCGCGCATGCGGCGAACCCTTTTCAGTCGTATCTTCATCATTGCCTGCGGGATTGCAGCGCCCGGCGGACGCCGGACACGGGGGCCAAACCTGAACGCCCTCATTCTTGGGGCTCATGAGGGCATTCACAAATAGCCAAAGCGGTGCGGAGGGGAATTCGTTCCCCGGCTTCCCGTCCGCGTCAAGCTGTTGTAGCACTTCCTCACCGATGAACCACCACAGGAAAGACGCCATGAGCGAGCATCACAGCGCCACCCCGCAACAGGCCCGCGCCCGGATGGCGCCCTTCGACTGGGCGGACCCGTTCCTGCTGGAGGACCAGCTCAGCGACGAAGAGCGCATGATCCGCGATACGGCGCGCGCCTATTGCCAGGAAAAACTCGTCCCCCGCGTCATCGAAGCCAATCGCCACGAGATCTTCCATCGGGAGATCATGAGCGAGATGGGCGAACTCGGCCTGCTCGGCCCGACGGTTCCCGAGGAATACGGCGGCGTCGGCGCCAACTATGTTTCCTACGGCCTTGTCGCGCGCGAGGTGGAACGGGTCGATTCCGGCTATCGCTCCGCCATGTCCGTGCAGTCCTCGCTGGTGATGCACCCGATCTTCGCCTTTGGCACCGAGGAAAGCCGCCGGAAGTTCCTGCCGAAGCTCGCCTCCGGCGAGATCGTCGGCTGTTTCGGCCTGACCGAGCCGGATCACGGCTCCGACCCGTCCTCGATGATCACCCGCGCGAAGAAGGTCGACGGCGGCTATCTCCTATCCGGCGCGAAGAACTGGATCACCAATTCGCCGATCGCCGACATCGCCATCGTCTGGGCGAAATCCGACGCCCATGACGACAAGATCAAGGGTTTCATCCTCGAACGCGGCATGAAGGGCTTCGAGACGCCGAAGATCGACGGCAAGTTTTCGCTGCGCGCCTCCGTCACCGGCATGATCATGATGCAGGACGTCTTCGTCCCGGAGGAGAACCTGCTGCCGGAAGTTGCCGGGCTTGCCGGCCCCTTCGGCTGCCTCAACCGCGCCCGCTACGGCATCGCCTGGGGCGCGATGGGAGCCGCCGAATTCTGCTGGCACGCCGCACGCCAGTACACGCTCGACCGCAAGCAGTTCGGCAAGCCGCTCGCCGCGACCCAGCTCATCCAGAAGAAGCTCGCCGACATGGAAACCGAGATTGCGCTCGGCCTGCAAGGCGCGCTCCGCCTCGGCCGCCTGTTCGACGAGCATCGTGCGCCGGCCGAACTGATCTCGCTGATGAAACGCAACAACTGCGGCAAGGCGCTCGATATCGCGCGCGTCTCGCGCGACATGCACGGCGGCAACGGCGTTTCCGACGAATATGGCGTCATCCGCCACGTCATGAACCTCGAAGCGGTCAATACCTACGAGGGCACGCATGACATCCATGCGCTGATCCTCGGCCGCGCGCAGACGGGCCTTCAGGCCTTCCAGTAAGGCCGCCTGCCTTTACCCCCGGTGACCGTCCGCCTTGCGGCGGGCGGGCCGGACAGGCTGCCATCCAGGCGTTTCCCCTTGCGCCGATCTGGGTTCGAGCGGTGCCAATTTTCACAGAATCGGCAGAACCGCTCTATCTCTTTGTTTTAGCCGCATTTCCGGACGCAAAACCGTTTCACACTTTTGCGGGAAATGCTCTAGGGTGGCGCGATCCCGAGTCCGTCCTGCCCCGGCAGGCGCCACGCGGGAGCCCGAACCCGTGACATTTCCGATCCAGGCAGCTTTCCATGTCCGCATTCTCCCGCTTCACCGCCCTTGCCCAGACCCTGCCCGCCACGGTGCCCTTCGTCGGTCCCGAGGCGATCGAGCGCAACCGCAACCTTCCCCTGCGCGCACGCATCGGCGCCAACGAGAGCGGCTTCGGCCCCGCGCCGTCGGTGCTGGAAGCGATCCGCGCGGCAGCCGATACGGTCTGGATGTATGCCGATCCGGAGAATTTCGCGCTGAAGGAAGCGCTGGCGATCCACCATGGCCTGTCACGCGACAATATCGCCATCGGCGGCGGCATCGACGGGCTGCTCGGGGAGATCGTGCGGCTCGTCGTCGAGCCGGGCACGCCGGTCGTCACCTCGCTCGGCGGCTATCCGACCTTCAACTACCATGTGAACGGCCATGGCGGCCGACTGGTGAGCGTGCCCTATGCCGGAGACCGGGAAGACCTCGACGGCCTGCTTGCCGCCGCGCGGCGCGAGGACGCGCCGCTCGTCTATTTCGCCAATCCCGACAATCCGATGGGAAGCTGGTGGGACGCCGGCAGCGTCGTGACCTTTGCCCGCGCGCTGCCGGAGCGCAGCCTGCTGATCCTCGACGAAGCCTATTGCGAGACCGCGCCCGAAGGCTCCACCCCCGCGATCGACGCCTTGATCGGCCTGCCGAACGTGCTGCGCATGCGCACCTTCTCCAAGGCTTACGGGCTTGCCGGCGCGCGCGTCGGCTATGCCATCGGCACGCTCGGCAATGCGCTCGCCTTCGACAGGATCCGCAATCATTTCGGCATGGCCCGCATTTCGGTGGAGGCGGCGCTGGCGGCGCTCCAGGACCAGGCCTACCTCAGGGACGTCACCGGCCGCATCGCCGCCGCGCGCGAGCACCTCACCGGCATCGCCCGCGCCAACGGCCTGCAACCGCTCCCCTCGGCCACGAATTTCGTCACCGTCGATTGCGGTCGCGACGGCGCTCATGCCCGCGCCATCGTCGACGGGCTAATGGAGCATGGCGTCTTCATCCGCATGCCGGGCATCGCCCCGCTCAACCGCTGCGTCCGCATCAGCGTCGGGCCGGAAGTCGACATGGCGCTTCTGGAAGAGGTCCTGCCCCGCGTCCTCAAGCAGGCGCGCAGCCGATAGCCGGACAAGGCCCGCCCCGGAAAAGGGCCGGGTCAGTGCATCGTCATCCATTCGCGCGCGGCGCGCAGCGCCTCGGCGATCTGCGGCTTGCTCATCGTCGCGGCAAGATCGGCCCGCAGTTCCGCGGCGCGGTCGCAGCCGCGGATGGCCGCGATGTTCAGCCACTTGTGCGCGGCGACCAGATCGACGTCGCATCCGCGTCCGGTCGCATACATCAGCCCCATGTCACAGAACAGTTCGGGGCGGGGTTCTCCGCCGGTCATGGCGGAGGTTTCGAAGTCATGAGCGTTAAAACGTGCCATTGCCATTGTCCCTGTTTGTCGTTGCCGCTTGCATTGCCTGTTTTACCTGCCCTTCCGGCGCCTGCCGTCTTGCGCGGCGCTGGTCTTCCGAAAGGGTTTGCCGGCCGGTTTTCCCGTGCTCGTCTTATGGCTCCACTATGCCCGCCGCCTTTCAACAGGCGTTTAAAATGCATGCTTAATTTGCGACAAACAAAGTCCAAACGCTTGGTAAAATTGGGTTTTCGTTAAACATCGAAACGCCTGCAAACCGGCGCATTCGATTAAAAGTTTACCGATCGTTCATCCGTCCGGCCTCAACCCTTTGCTAACCACGCAAAACGACAACGCCCGCCTTTCCGGAAGGAAAAGGCGGGCGTTGCGGGAAAATGCCGCCGGTCAGCGTGCGCGCTGGCCGAAGAGAATCTTCTGCGCTTCCTTGTCGTCGGCGAGATTGGCCTGGCGGGCGCGCTCTTCTTGGCCGACCTCGATGCCGCGCTGGACCGCCGGCCGGGCGAGGACCGTCTCGTACCAGCGCTTGAGATGCGGGAAATCGGCGAGATCCTGACCCTGCTTGTCGTAGGAGCGGATCCAGCCGACCGAAGCCATGTCGGCGATGGAGTAATCGCCGGCTAGATAGTCCCTGTCGGCCAGACGCCTGTCCATGACGCCGTAGAGACGGTTGACCTCATTGGTGTAGCGGTCGATGCCGTAGGCGATCTTTTCCGGCGCATATTGACGGAAATGATGCGCCTGCCCGGCCATCGGCCCGAGCCCGCCCATCTGCCAGAACAGCCATTGCTCCACCTCGACGCGGCTGCGCTCGTCGGCGGGATAGAAGCGTCCGTATTTGCGGCCGAGATATTGCAGGATGGCGCCGGATTCGAAGATCGAGATGGGCGCTCCGCCGGGACCGTCCGGATCGACGATGGCCGGCATGCGGTTGTTCGGCGCGATCTTCAGGAAGTCCGGCGCAAACTGCTCTCCCTTGCCGATATTGATGTATTTCACCACATAGGGAACGTCGAGTTCCTCCAGCATGATGGTGATCTTGTAGCCGTTCGGGGTCGGCCAATAATAGAGTTCGATGGGATCAGCCATTCCTTGCCTCCTGTCTGAAGCCAGAGACGTAGGACGCTGGTCGTCCCCCCGCAAGGTCCGATCAGGCTTTTCCTGAACGGGAGATGAACCGCCTTCTCAGAAGCCGTTCAGTCCCGATATGCGACAACCGTCCCACTGAATGCAGACTGCCGGAGGGACATCATGGACATTCTCGCTCGCCGCCTCACCATCATCACGCTGCTGATGGCGATTTTCGCCATTCTGCTCGCGGCGGCGGTCGAAAGCGATTACCGCCGCAACGCCCGTAACGCAGCTGTCGCCTGCAACGTTCCGCATTTCTGCCAGGCCACGCTCTGATTTTACCCGAAACGCTCGCGAAAGACCGCGCCATGACCACCACCCTCTTCAGCACCGCCACCATCGCCCTTCGCATCTTCATGCTCTGCGCGATGATGATCGCCCCGGTCGGCGCACTCGCCTGGAGCAAGACGGCAGGCCTCGGCATCGCCAAACAGGGCGCCGGCCTCGTTCTCTTCGTCACGCTCCAGCGCCAGTCGATGAGCTGAAGCCGGCGCGTCATGAAGCCGGTCGCCCGACCCGCTTCATGACGCGCCGGCATTTCCTGCCGGTAGGCCCGCGCCACCGTCCATGCTAAGCCGTTCCGGCGATACAATCCGGAACCTGCCGCATGAAAACCGTCCTCGTCTTTTTTCTCGCAGCCCTTGCCGAGATCGCCGGCTGCTTCGCCTTCTGGGCCTGGTGGCGGCTCGACAAATCCGTCTTCTGGCTTGCCCCCGGCCTTGTCTTTCTCATCCTTTTCGCCTGGCTTCTGGCTCAGGCCGACAGCGCTTTCGCCGGCCGCGCCTATGCGGCCTATGGCGGGGTCTATATCGCCTGCTCGCTTGCCTGGCTGTGGCTTGTCGAGGGAATGCGCCCCGACCGGTTCGATCTTGCCGGCGCGACGCTCGCGCTTACGGGCGCCGGCATCATCCTCGTCGCCCCCCGATGACGCAGGGATCGACGTTCTGTCATTTGCTTTTCAAAAACAACGATCTATAGTGCTCCATGAGCAATCGCACCTTCTCTCCCAAAGCCCTTCCCCTTTGCACGCCCGAGCCTTTCGAGCCGCAGGTTTTCGATGACGCCACCGCCATCGTCGACGCTCTCGACGCGCTCTATGAACGCAACACCACGTTCCTGACGAACGCCTTCGCCTTACTCGGACGGGACGGCGCGCCGACACAGCGCTTCCGCGCGTGCTATCCGCAGGTCGGCATAGAAACCACCAGTTTCGGGCTGGTCGACTCGCGGCTTTCCTATGGCTATGTGCCGGCGCCCGGCGTCTATACGACGACGATCACGAGGCCCAGGCTCTTCCGCCACTACCTCAAGGAACAATTCGCCCTGCTGATGCGCAATCACGGGGTACGCGTCACGCTCTCCGAATCGGCGACCCCGATCCCGCTGCATTTCGCCTTCGGCGAAGGCGCGCATGTGGAAGCCGGGGTGGCGGAAAATATCGAGGTTCCGCTGCGCGACCTGTTCGACGCGCCGGATCTGACCAATACCGACGACGAGATCGCCAACGGATCGCATGAGCCGGGGCCCGGAGAGCCGCTGCCGCTTGCGCCTTTCACCGCCCAGCGCATCGACTACTCGCTGGCCCGCCTCAGCCATTACACGGCGACCAGCGCCCACCATTTCCAGAATTTCGTGCTCTTTACGAACTATCAGTTCTATGTCGACGAATTTTGCGAATGGGCGCGCCAGCAGATGGCCGAGGGCGGCAACGGCTATACGACCTTCATAGAGCCCGGCAATATCGCCACCGTCGCCGGCTCCGACCGGCCGGAGCCGAATATCTCCGCCGGCCGCCTGCCGCAGATGCCGGCCTATCACATCAAGAAGAAGGGCCATGGCGGCATCACGCTGGTCAATATCGGCGTCGGGCCTTCCAACGCCAAGACGATCACCGACCATATCGCCGTGCTCAGGCCCCATGCCTGGCTGATGCTCGGCCATTGCGCGGGCCTCAGGAACAGCCAGGCGCTCGGCGACTATGTGCTGGCGCACGCCTATGTCCGCGAGGACCATGTGCTCGACGACGACCTGCCCGTCTGGGTGCCGATCCCCGCGCTCGCCGAGGTGCAGGTGGCGCTCGAACGGGCGGTGGAGGAAGTGACGGGCCTCGAGGGCTACGACCTCAAGCGCATCATGCGCACCGGCACCGTCGCCACCATCGACAACCGCAACTGGGAGCTGCGCGACCAGCGCGGCCCCGTCAAGCGTCTGTCGCAATCGCGCGCCATCGCGCTCGACATGGAATCGGCCACCATCGCCGCCAACGGTTTCCGCTTCCGCGTGCCCTACGGCACGCTGCTTTGCGTTTCCGACAAGCCGCTGCACGGCGAACTGAAACTGCCCGGCATGGCGACCGCCTTCTACCGCAAGCAGGTCAACCAGCATTTGCTGATCGGCATCCGCGCGCTGGAAAAGCTCGCCGGCATGCCGACGGAAAAGCTGCATTCGCGCAAGCTCAGGAGCTTCTTCGAGACGGCCTTCCAGTAACGGCCCGCTCTCAGCCTGCCCGTTGTCCCCAGGCGTGCTCCAGCGCCTTGCGGGTGATGTCGATCATCTGGTCGACTTCGGCATGGGTGATGACGAGCGGCGGCGAGAACAGCATGCGGTCGCCCGTGGCGCGAAGCACCAGGCCGTTTTCCAGGCAATGGTTGCGCACGGCAACGCCAGCCGCCTCGCCATCGGAGAAGCGTTTGCGCGTCGCCTTGTCCTCGGCGAGCTGGACTGCGCCCATCAGGCCGACGCATTGGGTCTCGCCGACGATCGGCAGGTCCTCCAGCGATTTCAGGCCGGCGGCGAGATAGGGGCCGATGTCGTCGCGCACACGCTCGACAAGCCTCTCGTCCTCAATGATGCGCAGGTTCTCCAGCGCCGCGGCGGCGCAGACCGGATGGCCGGAATAGGTGAAGCCGTGGTTGAAGTCGCCGACCTCTTCCACCAGCACGTTGCCGACACGGTCGGAGACCATGACGCCGCCGATCGGCAGATAGCCGGAGGAAAGGCCCTTGGCGATCGGCGCCAGATCCACCTCGACGCCGAAATGCTGATGACCGAACCAGTGGCCGGTGCGGCCGAAGCCGCAGATCACTTCGTCCGCGACCAGCAGGATATTCCTCGCCTTGCAGATGCGGGCGATTTCCGGCCAGTAGCTGGCCGGCGGCACGATGACGCCGCCGGCCCCCTGGATCGGCTCGGCGACGAAGGCGGCGACCGTGTCCTCGCCAAGTTCGTCGATCTTGTCTTCCAGCTCGCGGGCCATCTTCAGGCCGAATGCGTCGGGGGAAAGGTCGCCGCCCTCGCCATACCAATAGGGCTGGCCGATGTGGTGGATGCCGGCGATGGGAAGGTCGCCCTGCTCATGCATCCACTTCATGCCGCCGAGCGAGGCGCCCGCGACCGTCGAGCCGTGATAGCCGTTCCTGCGGGCGATGACCGCCTTCTTGGCTGGCTTTCCCATCGCGCCCCAGTAAACGCGGGCCATGCGGAACCAGGTATCGTTGGCCTCGGAGCCCGAGCCGGTGAAGAAAACGCGATTGATGTCCGGGCCGGCATGCGAGGCGATCTTCTGGGCGAGCAGCACGGCGGGCGGCGTCGTGGTGCCGAAGAAGGTGTTGTAATAGGGCAGCTCGTTCATCTGGCGCATGACGGCCTGCGCGATCTCCTTGCGGCCATAACCAATATTGACGCACCACAGGCCGGCAAAACCGTCGAGATAGCGCTTGCCGTGATTGTCGAAGATACAGGACCCCTCGCCGCGCTCGATGATGCGCGTGCCGGCCGCGTTCAGCTTCTTCATGTCCGAGAACGGATGAAGATGATGGGCGGCATCGAGGGCGCCGAGGTTCGATACGGCTGCTGCACGGCTGTTCGACATAGGGATACATCCTTCGATAGCGAGCCCGGCCATATTGAACGGCCGGACAGAATGAGCTACGAAAATGCCCTTGCAACAGGCGTTTGGCAAGGGATCGGGCACCTGGCGCGGCACCTTTTCAAGTCCGCCCGCCAAACCGAAGCAGGCAATATGACGAACGACAACAAGGCGGCCGGTTCTTCGTCCGCCGGCGCTCCGCCCCGCATTGAAATCCTCCTCGTCGGCATGAACGGCGATCTGCGCGGCAAGCAGCTGCCGCTGGAATGCGAGAAGAAGATCTGGGAGGGTTCGGTTCGCCTGCCTTCTTCCACCCAGTCGCTCGACATCTGGGGCGACGACAACGACGACATCACCGGTCTTTCCATTTCGGCCGGCGACCCGGACGGTGCCTGTATCGCCGACCCCCGATCTTTCGTCTCCATGCCCTGGGCGCCCGAGGGATCGCGGCAGGTGCTGGCCACCATGCATGAGTTCGACGGAACGCCCTCCTTCATGGACCCGCGCGCCATCCTCGCGCGGATGCTGGAACGCTTCGCCGCGCACGGGCTGACGCCGGTGGTGGCCATGGAGCTGGAATTCTACGTGATGGAGGACGACTGGCGCGAAACCGGCAGGCCGCGCCCGCCGGCGGTCCTCCTCTATCGCAACCAGCCGAACGGTTTCCAGCTCTACGACATGCGCACGGCCGATGAACTCGACGGCTATCTCCAGACCGTGCGCGCCTTTGCGAAGGCCATGGATCTGCCGGCCGAGGCCGCGACGGCGGAATTCGGCCCCGGCCAGTTCGAGATCAACCTGCTGCACCGGCCGGATGCGCTGGCGGCGGCCGACGACTGCATCTACCTGAAGCGCATCGCCGAACAGGCGGCGCGCCGGTTCGGGCTGAAGTCCACCTGCATGGCCAAGCCCTATGCCGATCACGCCGGCTCCGGCCTGCATGTCCATTGCAGCCTCGTCGATCGCGACGGCCGGAACATCCTCGACGCGGCGGGCGGCGAGCCGGCCCGGCTGAAATCGATCACCGCCGGCCTGCTGGAGACGATGCGCGACGCCCAGCTCGTCTTTGCGCCCTTTGCCAATTCCTACCGGCGCTTCCAGCCGGGCTCCTTCGCTCCTGTCGATCTCACCTGGGGGTTCGGCCATCGCGGCACGGCGATCCGGATCCCGGACAAGGATGGCCCGGCTGCACGTATCGAGCATCGCGTGGCGGGTGCGGATGTGAACCCCTACCTGCTGCTGACGGCGATTCTCGGCGGCATTCTGCGCGGGCTCGACGAGAATCTCGATCCCGGTCCGGCGACGGAGCCCGGAAAAGAGCCGCCGCCGGCAAGGCGTCTCACCCACGATTTCCTGACAGCCGTCGAGGAATTCGCCGTCTCGCCCTTTATCGCCGATATTTTCGGCGCGGCCTATCAGAAGCTCTATGCCGATACCAAGCGCAAGGAAGCGCTCGTCTACCTGCGCACCGTCTCGGATTTCGACTATCAGACCTATCTGCCGCGACTTTGAACAGACACCGGCCAGGGGAACGGCGGACCGGCCTCAGGCGGCCGCCGTTTCCTTCGTCTCGACCGTCCCCGCCTGGGCTTTCGGCACGATCACCTTCAACTCGCCGGGATGCAGGCGGATGGAGACGTCGCGGGCAAGCGGGAGCAATTCGCCGTCGATGACGCAATTGACCACCCGCTCGACCTTCGGAAAATGCAGGTCGACCGAGGTTCCGGTCATCTCCGTGATATCCTCGTTGTCGCGCAGGCGGCCGCCCAGGATATCGAGGGCGAGCTTGACGACGCCCGCCGGCTGCAACGGCTGTGTCGTGTAGAAGCCGAGATGGCCGCCGGCAAAATCCTCCGCATAGAGCAGGCCGTTGTCGCCGAAGCGGTTGTTCGACACATTGATGGCCGAAACCTGCCGACGCTCGCGCACGCCGTCGACCTCATATTCGACGGTAAAGACCGGCGGGTCCAGAACGACACCGAGCGCGGCGCGGATGCTCGCGGCGATCTTGCCCGGCCGCGAACGATAGGTCATGGCGTTGCGCAGCCGGACGAGCCTGGCATGAAGGCCGGCGGAAAACTGGTGGACGAAGGCCCGGCCGTCGACGGTGCCGATATCCGCGCGGGTCACTTCCCCTTCCGCAAGCGCATCGAGCGCCTGCCAGATATCGAGCGGGATCTTCAGCGATCGGGCAAAAAGGTTCATCGTGCCCGCCGGCACGACGCCGAGCGGCATGCCGCTTTCCCAGGCAAAGCCCGCCGCCGCCGAAACCGTGCCGTCGCCGCCGCCGGCGAGCATCGCGTCGAGATCAGTGCGAACGGCGCAGCGACGCAGCGCCGCCGCCATGTCGGCCCCGTCTACGATATCGCAATCGAGATGATGGCCGGCGGCGCTGAAAATCCGCTCGGCATGGCGGGCGTAGGCCTCCATGTCGGTGGTACGGAACGTGCCCCCATCCCTGTTGAAGATCGCCTGAACGCGCATTCGCTTGCTCCTTGCATGGCCTGGAAGGGTCCCCAAGGGCCGGCATCCAGTCCATTAGACGGACAGAAAGCGGCGATTCACGGGCGGGCAGCGCCATGATTGCAGGATATGTAACGGCTCGCGTCATCGCACAGTCTGAAAACATGAAAAATCACAGTAGGCAGACCCCGGTCCCCCGGTATATCTAGCGATGGCCGCAGGCGTCGGGAGTACGCTGGCGTCGCCGCATCGTCTTCTTCCCGCCATGGCCTGTCGGCCGGCCCAACATGCTTAAGCAGCCAGGAGGAGTGGCCGCGACGGCAGGGCTGCCGTGCGACAGGTCGCGCCGGGTCAATCCCTTCGCGGAGTTGCCGTGTCCGATCACAGACTGTCCCTGACCGCCGCCCCTCACAGCGGGACGGAGCCGCTGTCGCCGCTTGCCGTTTCCCTCATCATCCTCGCCCTTGCCGTGGGCAGCTTCGGCATCGGCACCGGGGAATTCGCCATCATGGGCGTGCTGCCCGATGTCGCTGCCGATTTCGGCGTGACGACGGCCCGGGCGGGCCATGTGATCAGCGCCTATGCGCTCGGCGTCGTCATCGGCGCGCCGGTCATCGCGCTCATCGGCGCGCGCTATCGCCGGCGCGACCTGCTGCTGGTGCTGATGGGCCTTTTCGCGCTCGGCAATCTGGCCAGCGCCGTCGCGCCCAGCTTCGAAAGCTTCGTACTGATGCGCTTCGTCTCCGGCTTGCCGCACGGGGCCTATTTCGGCGTGGCCGCGCTGGTGGCCGCCGCCATGGTGCCGTTCAACAAACGCACCCAGGCCGTCGGCAAGGTCATGCTCGGCCTCACCCTCTCCACGCTGATCGGCACGCCGCTCGCCACCTTCTTCGGGCAGGTGCTCGACTGGCAGCTGGTCTTCGTCGCGGTCGGTATCACAGGGCTTCTGACGGTCGCGCTGATCGTCCTTTTCCTGCCGCGCGACCGGGCCCGGAAACAGGCCAATGCGCTCAGCGAACTCGGTGCGCTGAAGCGCAAGCAGGTCTGGCTGACGCTTGGGGTCGCCGCCACCGGCTTTTGCGGCATGTTCGCCGTCTTCACCTATATCTCGCCCATCGCCACCGAGGTCGCAGGGCTCCGGCCCGCCATGGTGCCGGTCATCATGGCAATCTTCGGCCTGGGCATGATCATCGGCAACGTCTTCGGCGCCAGGCTTGCCGACCGGTCGCTGATGCACACGATCGGATGGTCGCTCGTGCTCTATTTCTTCGTGCTGGTCGGCCTGTCGCTGACGGCGCATCAGCCGGCCATGCTGGCGCTCTGCTGCTTCCTCATCGGTTGCAGCTTCGTCGTCGGGCCGGCGCTCCAGACCCGGCTGATGGATGTGGCCGGCGACGCGCAGACGCTTGCGGCGGCCCTGAACCACTCCGCCTTCAACATCGCCAATGCGCTCGGCGCCCTGTTCGGCGGCCTGTCGATCGGCGCCGGCTACGGCTATGCCTCCGTCGGCTTCGTCGGCGCGGCGACGGCCTGCGTGGGCCTCGCCATCTTCCTTGTGTCCTTCGCGCTGGAACGCACCGACCGGCAACCCGCTCCGCCGCCCTGCCCGGCCGAGTGAGCGAGGCCGGAAAGGACGCCCGCAGCCAACCGCGGACGTCCAAGCGAAAAACCCGTCAGCCGTGAATGATCTCGCGATGCTTCTGAAGGCGCGCGCCATAGGCCTGGCTGACACGGTCGAAGATGATCGCGATGCCGACGATGGCGAGGCCGTTGAACATGCCCAGCGTGAAATACTGGTTTGAGATCGCCTTCAGCACCGGCTGGCCGAGACCCTGCACGCCGATCATCGACGCGATGACCACCATGGCGAGCGCCATCATGATCGTCTGGTTGATGCCCGCCATGATGGTCGGCAGCGCCAGCGGCATCTGCACGTTCTTCAGCTTCTGCCAACTCGAAGAACCGAAGGCGTCCGCCGCCTCCAGCACGTCCTTGTCGACGAGGCGGATGCCCAGATTAGTCAGGCGGATCATCGGCGGGATGGCATAGATGACCACGGCGATCAGGCCCGGAACCTTGCCGATGCCGAGCAGCATGACGACGGGAATGAGATAGACGAAACTCGGCATGGTCTGCATCACGTCGAGGATCGGGTTGATCATGTTTTGCAGGCGGTCCGAGCGGGACATCAGGATGCCGATCGGGATGCCGATGATGATCGACAGCACGGTACAGACGAGGATCATCGAGATCGTCTTCATCGTGTCGTCCCACATGTCGAAGAAGCCGATGGTGAGGAGCGTGACGACACAGCCGGCGACGATCTTCCAGTTGCGGCTTGCAATCCACGCGATCAACGCGATCAGGAGGATGATGATCGGCCAGGGCGTGCGCGTCATGAAGCGCTCGGCCTGAATGAGAAAGAACTGCAACGGCTCGAACAGAGCTTCAATACTGTCGCCATAGGCACGCGTGAAACTGCGGAAACCCTCGTCGATCGCCTTTTTCAGATCGCGCAGCGCCCCGTCGTTCAGATGTGGGAAATTCGTAAGCCAGTCCATGTGGGTCCCCTTCTGCGGCGGCCGGTCTCGTGCCGGCCTTCAGGCAAAATCGGGTGGCGGTGCATCTTGCCGGATACGCCGCCACCCGAATGTCAAAAGCGACGGATCAGAGCGCCGCCTTGATCTTCTCGGCGACCTCCGGAGAGACCCACTCCGTCCAGAGCGCCTCGTTCTCCTGAAGGAAGTGCTTGGCGCCATCTTCGCCGCTCGCCTGGTTGTCGGTCATCCAGGCCATCAGCTTGTTGACCGTGTCGTTCGACCAGGAGCGCTTGTTGAGATAGCCCATCACGTCCTCGCCGGCCCGCTCGGAGAACGACTTGGTGACCAGCGTCTGGACGGTGTCCTTCGGCCAGTCGTTCTTCTTCGGGTCCGGGCAATCGGCCACCGTGTTGCAGCGCTCCCATTCGGCCTTGTCGAAGGGGACGCCGTGTTCGAGCTTCACCATGTCGTATTTGCCGAGAAGCGCCGTCGGAGCCCAGTAGTAGCCCACCCAGCCTTCCTCGCGCTCATAGGCCTTGGCGATGGAGCCGTCGAGGCCGGCGGCCGAACCGGTGTCGACCAGCGTGAAGTTCGCCGCCTCGGCGTCATAGGCCTTGTAGAGCTGTGTCGTGACGAGCGTGCCGCCCCAGCCCTGCGGGCCGTTATGGATCGCGCCCTTGCTCTTGTCTTCCGGGTCCGGGAACAGCTCGGGATGCTTCAGCATATCGTCGATGGTCTTGATGTCGGGATGCGCATCGGCGAGATACTTGGGGATCCACCAGCCCTGCACCGCCGCATCCGAAAGCGCCACGGCCGCGCCGACCAGCTTGCCTTCCTCGATGCCGCGATTGACGACGTCCGGCAGAAGGTCGATCCAGCCTTCCGGCGCCAGGTCCGGCTGCCCCTTCTCGATCATCGAGGTGATCGTCGGAACCGTGTCGCCGACGATGACGTCCGCATTGCAGCCGTAGCCTTCGTTCAGGATGATCTTGTCGAGGCTGGCGAGCACTTCCGCGCTCTGCCAGTTCATGCTGGCGATCGTGACGTCGCCGCAGTCGGCCTGCGCCGCGCCCGCCATGGCCATGAAGCCGGCAACAAGGCAAGTGGTGGCAAGAAGATGTTTCATGGTCGGTTCCCTCATTTTTCCGGCGGTTTTGTTGCATCAAGTGAGAAGCCGATGCGCCGCCGCCGCCGTCTTCCCGATCCTCCGACGGATCGCCTCGCGTCGAGGCCGGTGTCACCTCACGCGTCTGTCACGATGCCGTACCCTCGACTTTTACAGCTACGGGTTCGAATGCCGGTACGAATGCGTCCGCAATTGCACCCATTGCGTCATGGGAAAGGCAAAAGACACGATCCTCCCGGCAGGTCGCGAGGACGGCCCGCCCGGTCAATGTTATGATAGGGTTCAGCTTTTTCATAGGCCGCAAAGCATAAAACGGCGAAAAGGCCGGCATTGCGCCAGCCCGTCCGCCGTCGATCGGCTCTCATGCGGCCGAATCAGGCCAGGCGACGGCCCTGGATGATATGCACCCGTCCGCCGACCTTCACCCGCTCGTAGAGGTCCAGCACATCGTGATTGAGCATGCGCACGCAGCCGCTCGACATCGCCTGGTCGATCGAACGGGGCTGGTTGGTGCCGTGGATGCGGAACATCGTGTCGTTGCCGTTCTGATAGAGATAGATGGCGCGGGCGCCGAGCGGATTGTTGATGCCGCCCGGTACGCCGCCGGCGTACTTCCGGTTCCGCTCCGGATCGCGGCGGATCATGTTCGGCGTCGGCGTCCAGCTCGGCCATTCCGCCTTGCGGCCGATGGTGGCGTTGCCGGCAAGCGAATAGCCCTGGCGCCCGACGCCGATGCCGTAACGCATGGCGCGGCCCCCGCCGAGCACGTAGTAAAGCCGGCGCGCCGGCGTATCGACAACGACGGTGCCGGCGGGATGCGATGTCGGATAGGCCACTTCCTGGCGGCGCAGCTCGGGCTTGATCTGATCGAGCGGCATGGCCTTCAGGGGGAATTTCTCGTCGGGCCGCGCGCTGTAATTGGCGCGGTCGCCGCCGCCGTTCGTGGCGCAGCCGGCAACCAGAGCGGTCGCGCCAAGCAGGAATACACGGCGGGAAATCGCCATCGGAAAGCCCCCTAATATGTTGTTAGCAACCGAAGATTTAGAAAATCATGGTTAATGGCCGGTTAATGGCACTTCGCAACGGGCGTTTTCGCGGGCCGCTTTCGCTTGCGCCTTGACTTTCCCGTCCGGCGGATGGATTGAAGGGCGGCGTGGACATCGGTCCGCGCAATCTTCAACGGAGCCATCGTTACGATGCCAAGCGACAGTAGCAGTCGATCGAGAACGCCCGAGCGGCCATCCGTGCACTGACGTCGCGTCAGCCCGCCGACCGGCCGCAAGGGTTTCCCCTTCGACGGAAAGGCGAGCAAGAATGAACCTTCAGCGTTTTCCCGAGCGGGCCGGCCGCGCCGCCCGTGATTTTCTTCACAACGGCCGCAGTTCCGGCTCCACGGCCGAGCGGATCGAGCATATGAACCGGCTCGACGTCGCCGCCGCCGCGCAATATCTGGCCAATCTGCCCGAAGCAAAGGCGCTTCCGGCCATCTCCCGGCCCGAATTGCATCACGCCGCCGACATCGTCGCGGCGCTGCCGACCGACCACGCCGCCCGCCTTCTCAGGAACATCGCCTACGACCGCGTGACGGACCTCTTCCAGGCGATGGAGGATGAAGCGCGCCGGGCGGCGATCTTCGCCCGGCTGGATCCGGCGACGGCGCATGCCGTCGAGCACCTGATGGCCTATCCGCAGCGTTCGGCGGGGGCGATGATGACTCCCGAATTCGTCAGCGTGTTCGATGACGTCACGGTCGCCGAAGCGCTCGACCATGTGCGCGCGGTGGAGAAATCCAGCGAGACGATCTACGCGATCTATGTGCTCGACCGCAACGACAGCACGCTGACCGGCGTCGTGACGCTGCGGCAGCTCGTCATGGGCGATCCGGCGGCCGGCATCATGACGGTCGCCCGACAGGAGGGCGTCGTCTGCGCCACGCCGCTGATGCCGCAGGAGGAGGTCGCCCGGCTCATCCGCAGCCACAACCTGCTCGCCCTGCCGGTTATCGACGAGAAGAATCATCTGACCGGCATCGTCACGGTCGACGACGTGATCGACACGATGATCGCTGATACGACCGAGGACGCGCATAAGTTCGGCGGCATGGAAGCGCTGGGCAAACCCTATATGCAGATCGGCCTTTTCCACATGATCCGCAAGCGGGCCGGCTGGCTCGCCGCGTTGTTTCTCGGCGAGATGCTGACGGCCAGCGCAATGCAGCACTACGAGGCGGAACTGGAAAAGGCCGTCGTGCTGATGCTGTTCGTCCCGCTGATCATGAGTTCCGGCGGCAACTCCGGCTCGCAGGCCACCTCGCTGATCATCCGGGCGCTGGCGCTCGGGGAACTGAAGCTCACCGACTGGTGGCGCGTCGCCTTCCGGGAGCTGCCGACCGGCATCACGCTCGGCGTTCTTCTCGGCCTCATCGGCTTCGCCCGCATCATGCTGTGGCAGCACATCGGCCTTTACGACTACGGTCCGCATTGGCCGCTGATCGGCCTGACGGTCTTCGCCGCCCTGGTCGGCATCGTCACCTTCGGCTCCATGGTGGGCTCGATGCTGCCCTTCCTGCTGCAACGGCTGCGTTTCGACCCGGCCAGCGCCTCCGCCCCCTTCGTCGCGACCCTCGTCGACGTCAGCGGACTGGTGATCTACTTCAGCGTCGCCCTCCTCATCCTGAGCGGCACCCTGCTATAAAGGTCAAAGGCCCGGACGGTCAGCCGTCCGGGCCAAACTCTTTCAGGCGGGGCCCCGTGCGGAGCCGCCTCCCCGAACATTACATGTTCGGATAGACCGGCCCTTCGCCCCCTTGCGGCGGCACCCAGTTGATGTTCTGGTTGGGATCCTTGATGTCGCAGGTCTTGCAGTGCACGCAGTTCTGCGCGTTGATGACGAAGACGTCCTGGCCGTCCTTCTCCACCCATTCGTAGACGCCCGCCGGACAGTAGCGGGTGGACGGGCCGGCATAGACGTCGAGTTCCGACGCTTTCTGCAAGGCCATGTCCTTCACCTGAAGGTGGACCGGCTGGTCCTCCTTGTGGTTGGTGTTCGACAGGAACACCGAGGAGAGACGGTCGAAGGTCAGCACGCCGTCGGGCTTCGGATAGTCGATGCGCTTGTGCTTGGCCGCCGGCTCCAGCGAGGCGGCGTCCGTCTTGCCGTGCTTCAGCGTGCCGAAGACCGAGAAGCCGAACAGCGTGTTCGTCCACATGTCGAGGCCGCCGAGCGCGACGCCCACGGCCGTGCCGAACCTCGACCACAGCGGCTTGACGTTCCGCACCTTCTTCAGGTCCTGACCGATGGCGCTGTCGCGCCAGCCGTTCTCGATCTCGACCGGCTCGTCATTGGCCCGACCGTTGGCAATCGCATCCGCCAGCTTTTCCGCCGCCAGCATACCCGACAGCACCGCATTATGGCTGCCCTTGATGCGCGGCACGTTGACGAAGCCGGCCGAGCAGCCGATCAGCGCGCCGCCGGGGAACGACAGCTTCGGCACCGACTGATAGCCGCCCTCGGTGATGGCGCGGGCACCATAGGAGAGCCGCTTGCCGCCCTCGAAGGTGCCCCGGATCGCCGGATGCGTCTTGAAGCGCTGGAATTCCTCGAAGGGATAGAGGTACGGGTTCTTGTAGTTGAGATGCACCACGAAGCCGACCGCCACCGTGTTGTCTTCGAGGTGATAGAGGAA
>NZ_JAHWXY010000017.1 GCF_024281235.1 Shinella daejeonensis | reverse complement strand
CGCGGCCGGACGGCGGCGGGGACGGCGCGCGCGCTGCCGCCGGACCGGTGGCCGCCCGCTTGTCGGCCGTCAGCGCCACCATTGCCGCGGTGATGCCCGGGATTTCACGGACCACCCGCTCGGCGGCGGCGCGCAGGGGATCCAGCTCGCGTGCCCGCTCCGCCGGCACGGTGATGGAGAAATAAGCCTTGCCGTCGGCGATGAAAACGTCCGACACCAGACCGAGGTCGACGATATTGTCCTCCATGTCCGGGCCGCGCACCGTCCTCAGACGATCGAGAATCTGTTCCTTGCTGACATCCGTCATGATACCCCCGAGACTTGCCGCGGCATTGGTCCGCGCCTGAGGCGTAGATAATGTACCCAGCCGCATTCGCCAAACAATTTAGCCCCTGAAAGCCGGATGCGATTTGCCGCAGGCAGCCGGCGGACGAGGAAAACCGTGTCGTTTCCGGACCTCAGGCGATCAGGCCGCGGCGGATCGCCTTGACCACGGCCTGGGTGCGGTTCACCGCCTCCAGCTTCCGGGTGACCTGGTTGAGGTAGTGATTGACGGTATGTTCGGAAAGCCCGAGGATTTCGGCGATCTCCAGGCTGGTCTTGCCGGCGGCCGTCCAGCTCAGACATTGCACCTCGCGTTCGGTCAGCGTCACCTGTCCCGATTTCCAGGCCGCGCCGATTTCGGCGAGACGATTGAAAAGGTGAACCGAAATCATCTGCAACATCAACCGGTCGTCGCGCGGCAGCGCGGCGTTTTCGCCCGACCAGAGGATCGCGCCACGGTTGCCGAGCGCATCATGGACCGGAAAGAAGTGCCCGACGCGCATGCCGTGCGTATCCATCAGCGCCCGCAGGTCGCCGGATTCGGGCGCGTCGTTCGATTCTCCCAGCCACTCCTGGAGATCGTAGGAAAAGGGGACCGTGGTGACCCGCAGCTTGCGAATGCCCGCGCTATAGCGGATCATCCGCAGCGCATCGTAGCGGGCGAGCACTTCCTGCGGCCAGTTGCTGACGATCGAATAGGCCGACAGCTTCTCGGCCTCGAAGCCCGGCAGGGTGAAGGCAAGGAAATAGCGCAGGCCGTATTCCTCGCATTTGCGGCGCATGTAGCGCACGATATCGAACTGGGTTTCAAGGGCGGCGATCTCGACGCCTTCCTCGAAATCGTCCGGGATATCGTCTCCGGTCCGCGCCGCCGTCACGACACGACGCCTTTTGTCGGTTCCCGGCTTGCCGGGCGGGCGGGAAGCGGAACGGGGATCGGAGGGACGCACGCTTGATTCTCCATCAGTTCAGCAGCCCGGCACGGACGGCCTTGGCGACGGCCTGGGGCCGGTTGACGGCATCGAGCTTGCGCGTCGCCCGGTTCAGGTAATGATTGACCGTATATTCGGAAAGACCGAGGATTTCGGACATTTCCAGGCTGGTCTTGCCCGCCGACGCCCAGGAGAGGCATTCGATCTCGCGGCGCGACAGATCGGCGCGCGCCGACCGATCGGCCGTGAGGGCCACCATGCGGGTGAAGACGTGATTGGCCACGGCATTCAGCTCGATCATTTCCCGGGCCGTCAATGCCGCGCGACGGCCGCCGAAGGCGAGCGCGCCGCGAAGCCCCGCCGAATTGTGGGCTGGGAAATAGGCGCCCCGCGGAAGACCGTATTTCTCAAAAAGGCAGGCCGCGATTTCCGCCTTGCCGTCGGCGCGGCGGCGGTTGGTCGCTTCGCTGTCATAGAGAAAGGGGATAGTGCTGTTGCGAAGCCGCTCGATGACCGGGCTGCCGAAGACGAGGCCGGCATGATCGTAGGACTTCAGCATCTCTTCCGGCCAGGAGGTCAGGAGGACGCTGGAGGAAAAATCCGTCGAGGTCTCGCCGGGAACCGTGATGAGCACGTAACCGGAAAGGCCGTAATCCTCGACGAGGGCCGAAAGGCTCTCGGCGATGAGAGCCGGCGTATCGAGGGCCGAAGGCGCGCGCTGCTCCGAGCCCTCCAGGCATGCAGGCGCCGTGTCAAGTCGCTCCGTCATGTCCGCCCCCTCCCGCGCCTTCCCTGTTTCGCCGGTCTTTCCCTGCATCGATGGAGCTTCCACGGACCTGCCGCGCCCCGACGCCGCCTCCACCGCCACGCCGAATGGGCCAGCCTCGCAAGAGCTGCCCTGATCCTCCATGCCGCTCCCTGAAAGGACGAGGGGCGACGCATTCCCGACGAATGCTTCAGCGGAAGCTAAAGGCGCACGCCCGACCGCGTCCAGCGGGTTTTTCCAGTTTACCGTAAAACAGGCGGGCAAAACAGCCGCATGCGGTAGGTCCGCGCGCCACGGCTCGCCCTATCGTTGCGGCCCCGGCCGCACCATCGTTCGTCCTATCGTTGCGGCCCCGGCCGCGCCGGCAGTTCGTCCTATCGTTGCGGCCCCAGCCGCGCCGGCAGTTCCGCCATGATGGCGCGCGCCGCCTCGACCACTTGCGGGGCCCAGAGCGCGAGTTGCTCCTGGCTGACGCGATAGGCCGGGCCGGTCACGGATATGCCGGCGAAGAAGGTGCCTTCGACATCCCGGATCGGCGCCGCCACACAGCGGATACCCGGCTCGTGCTCCTCGCGATCGAAGGCGACGCCTTCGGTGCGGACGGTCTCGAACTCGGCGAGAAGCGCAGGCAGGGCGGTGATGGTGTTCGGCGTGTAGCGGCGTCGTTCCGGCCCGCGCAGCGCGGCGTCGAGCGCAGCGGGGGGCAGCGCCGAAAGCGCCGCCTTGCCGATGCCCGTGCAATAGGCGGGGGACGCGTTGCCGATCTGGGAATTCATCCGCACCGCCTGCCGGCTTTCGACCTTGTCGAGATAGATGATCTCGCGGCCGCGCAACACGCCGAGATGGACGGTCTCGCCGGTGTGGCCGTGCAGCCTCTCCAGATGCGGCGCGGCGACGACGCGGAAATCGTTGCGCGCCCAGCTCGCGGCGGCAAGCTTCAGCAAGCGCAGGCCCGGCACATAGACATGATCGGGCGTCAGATCCAGCAACCCTTCGCGCACCAGATGGGAAAGCTGGCGATGAAGCGTACCGCGCGGCTGTCGCGTTACGGCAAGCACGTCGGTGAAACGCATCGGCCGCTCGGCAAGCGTCACCGTTTCCAGCACGGCCATCGCCTTGCCGAGCGTTCCGGTGCCGCCCTCGTCCGTGTCGCGTTCCGTCTCCATGCTTTCCCGCCCTTTCTCTTGACAGTTCGCGAGAGTAGCGAAATAATTCCGAATAATCAAACTAGGTTCCAAATAATGGAACAATCATTGTCAGCAGCGAGAATCATGACCCGCCCCTGTCCTTGCCCGGCGTCGGACGCCGCCGTCACCGCACAAACACCGATCGCCGATGGAGGCATGTTCCGATGACCGAACCCGCCTATGTCGCCATCGACTGGGGAACCACCAGTTTCCGCCTGTGGCTCATCGACGAGACCGGAGAACCGATCGCCACGCGCCGCAGCGGCGAGGGCATGACGACCGCTGCGCGGACCGGCTTCCAGACGGTGCTCGACAGTCACCTTGCCGCCGTCGGCGCGCCGCGGGACCTGCCGGTGCTGATCTGCGGCATGGCCGGGGCGAAACAGGGCTGGATCGAGGCGGGCTATCTCGATACGCCCACCGCCCTTTCCGCCATACCCGCCGCCGCCGTGCGCATTCCGGACGTGGACGCGGATATCCGCGTCCTGCCGGGCCTTGCCCAGCGCGCTCCCGCCGCCGACGTGATGCGCGGCGAGGAGACGCAACTGCTCGGCGCCGCCGATGCGCTTGGTGCCGGAGACCGGCTCGTCTGCATGCCGGGCACCCATAGCAAATGGGTGCGGCTTGCCGGCGGCCGGGTCGAAGGTTTTTCCACCTTCATGACGGGCGAATTGTTCGACGCCATCGCCCGGCACACGATCCTTTCGCATTCCGTCGACGGCTCCGGCCCGGTCGATGGCGACAGTCCCGCCTTCCGCGACGCGGTCGAATCGACCCTTGCAGCGCCGGGCCTTGCGACGAACCGGCTGTTTTGCGTGCGCGCCGCCGGGCTTCTTGCCGGCCTTGCCCCCGCCGACGCCCGGGCGAGGCTTTCCGGCACGCTGATCGGCCTGGAGATCGCCGGCGCCCTGTCGCTTGCCGAGAGCGGCACGCCGGTCGCCCTCGTGGCCTCCGGCGGGCTCGGCGCACTTTACGAGACGGCGCTTGCCGCCGCCAACCTCACCCCCTTCCGCATCGACGCCGACGACGCCGTTCGCACCGGCCTCGCCTATGCGGCGAAAGCCCTCTGGTCTCTCTGAACACGCAAGGCCCTCCCCCGCTCCTTTCGAGAAAGCCGAAACAATGAACCGCACTCCCTTTCCCCCCATGACCTATCCCCTGATCGCCATCCTGCGCGGCCTCCGGCCGGAAGAGACGGAAGCCGTGGTCGGAACCCTGATCGAGACCGGCTTCACGGCCATCGAGATCCCGCTGAACTCTCCCGATCCGTTCCGCTCCATCGGCATGGCGGTGCGCATGGCCCCCGCCTCCTGCCTGATCGGCGGCGGCACCGTTCTGACGGTCGAGGATGTCGACCGGCTCGCCGACGTCGGCGGCCGGCTGATGGTCAGCCCGAATGTCGAACCGGCGGTCATCGCCCGCGCGGCCGAAAAGGGGATGGTGACGATGCCCGGCGTCTTCACGCCGACGGAGGCGCTGGCCGCCGCCCGCGCCGGGGCGACCGGGCTGAAGTTCTTCCCCGCCAGCGTCCTCGGCCCCGCCGGCATCCAGGCGATCCGCACCGTGCTGCCGGCGGAACTCGAAATCGCTGCGGTCGGCGGCGTCTCGGAGAAGAACTTCGCCGATTATGCGCAGATCGGCATTCGCAGCTTCGGTCTCGGCTCCAGCCTCTACAAACCCGGCATGAGCGCTGCGGACGTGGGCGAACGCGCCCGGGCTACCATCGCGGCCTATGACGCCGCCTATGGAGCCGATGGATGACCAAAGCCGTAGCCTTTGCCGGCCGCACGCTCTGCGACACCGCCTGCCGGCTCGGCGAAGGGCCGACCTACGACCCGGCGACCGACACCGCCTTCTGGTTCGACATTCTCGAGCGCAAGCTGCATGAGTTGCAGCTTGGCACCATGCGCAAGCAGGTGCACGACATACCCGTTCACGGCAGCGCGCTGGCGGTGATCGACGGGCAGCGCCAGTTGATCCTCGCCGATGCCGGCCTGTTCATCCGCACGGTCGCGGACGGGCGGCTGACGCCCTTCGCAAAACTGGAGGACAAGCCGCAAAACCGCTCCAACGATGCGCGCGTCCATCCGTCCGGCGCGCTTTGGGCCAGCACGATGGGACGCTCCGCGCAAAAACATTCCGGCGCCATCTACCATGTGGCCGGTGAGCGGGTGACGCGGCTTTTCTCCGGCATCACGATCCCCAACAGCATCTGTTTTTCGCCTGATGGCGCGACCGCCTATTACACCGACACCGACGTCAACCGTCTGATGCGCGTGGCCATCGATGCGAAAACCGCGCTTCCGCAAGGCCAGCCGGAATGCCTGAGCGATCGCTCCGGCGAGCCGGGCGGTATCGACGGCTCCGTCTGCGACGCCGACGGGCTCATCTGGAACGCCCGCTGGGGCGCAGGCGCGGTGGACGTCTACCGGCCCGACGGCACGCGCATCGCAAGCCATTCCATCCCGGCGGCACAGACGACCTGCCCGGCCTTCATCGGCGCGAAAGCGGACCGGCTGCTCGTCACCTCCGCCTGGGACGGGCTCGATGCGGCGGCGCGCGCGGACGATCCGCAGGCCGGCCGGACATTTGAACTCGGCCTGCCGGTCAAGGGACGCTTCGAGCCGAAATTCCTGCCCTGATCAACAACACGCCGGTTTATTTTTATCGGAACCAAAAACCCGTCCCGCCGTTCATCGTGCATCAACAGTGCGCAGGACACTCCCAATCCGGGCGCGCCTTGATGCCAACGCAGACGAAAGGCAGGTTACGATGACTACGAAACTTTTCACCTCGGTTGCCGCTGGCGCACTTCTTCTGGGCGCGTCCCTCGCCCCGGTTGCCTATGCGCAGGACAGCGGCGATCCGGCCGCCGGCCAGACCATGGAACAACCCGGGGCCACGCCGGAACCCGGCACTCTCCCCGACGACACGGCGACCACGCCGGACGCCGCTGCGCCGGACACGACGACAGGCGACGCCACGGACGGCACGACGCCGGATGCAACGACCCCGGATGCCGCGGCACCGGATTCCACGGCCGGCACGGCGACCACCGATACGGACGTCAGCGCTGCGGCGGGTGAGAAATACATCACCGCCCAGTCCGAAAGCCAGGTCAGCGCCAATACCTATATCGGCCAGACGGTCTATAATGGCGCCGAAGAAAACATCGGCAAGATCAGCGACCTGATCATCGAGAAGGACGGCGGCATCGCGGCGGCGGTCGTGGGTGTCGGCGGCTTCCTGGGCATCGGCGAGAAATGGGTCGCGGTTCCCTTCGACACCATTTCCATCACCCAGGCTCCGGATGCCGACGATGTCACGCTGACGACCACCGAGACCTCGGAAAGCCTGAAGGCCGCGCCTGAATTCAAGACCCGGGCGCAGCAGGTCGCCGAACGCAACGCTGCGGCGGCCCCGGCCGACCCGGGAATGGGCGCAGCGCCGCAGCCGGCGCCGTAAATCCCGGTGCGATACCGGCACTGACCTCCAGACCCGGCGGCATCCCTGCCCGCCGGGCTTTTCATTGCCGGGGCCAGCGCCCCTTCATCCGACGGATCAGTACCAGGCGTCGGCCATGGCGGCTTTCCGCCGTTCGACATAATCGACCAGCGCCGCGTCGATCGCCGCATCGAGCGGCGGCGGCTCGTATTCGGCAAGCGTCTTCTTCCATTGGCGATTGGCACGGGTGGCGATATCCGTCGCGCCGCCTTCGTCGCTCCACTTTTCGAATGGCTCGTTGTCGGACAGCGTCGAATCCCAGAAGGCCGTCTGGTAATTGCGCATCGTGTGGGCGGAGCCGAGGAAATGGCTGCCCGGCCCGACCTCCTCGAAGGCGTCGAAGGCAAGCGTATTGTCATCGACGGCAATGCCGGCGAGATAGGTGTGGAGCGCGCCGCAGAGATCGGCGTCCATGACGAATTTCTCGTAGGACATGGACAGCAGCCCATCGAGGAACCCCGCCGAATGCAGGATGAAGTTCGCGCCGCAATGGATGGCCGACAGCATCGACATCAGCCCCTCCTGCATCGCCTGTCCGTCGGGAAGCTTGGAGTTGGTGAAATTGCCGGCGCAGCGCAGCGGCAGGTTCAGCCGTCTTGCAAGCTGGCCGACGACCATCGAGCCGATGGCGGGCTCCGGCGTCCCGAAGGTCGGCGACCCGGAGCGCAGCGACATGGAGGACAGGAAATTGCCGAAGATGACCGGCGCGCCCTTCCTTTCGAGCTGCGTCAGCGCACAGCCGGCAAGCGTCTCGGCATAGGCCTGCGCGATGGCCCCGGCATTGGTCACCGGCCCCATCGCGCCGCCGAGGATGAAGGGCACGATGACCGCCGCCTGATTGGCCCGCGCATAGGCGCGCAGCGACGTCGTCATCGTGCCGTCCCAGACGAGCGGCGAGTTGACGTTGACATTGCCGAGGATGACGCAGTTCCTGTCCACGAAATCCGCACCGAACAGGATGCGGGCCATGTCGATGGAGTCCTCAGCCCGTTCCTCCGCCGTGACCGAGCCCATGAAGGGACGGTCGGAATAGCGGATATGGCTGTAGACCATGTCGAGATGGCGCTTGTTGACGGGAACGTCCACCGGCTCGCAAATCGTGCCGCCGGAATGATGCAGCCATGGGCTCGATTGGGCGAGCTTGATGAAATTCCGGAAATCCTCCAGCGTGCCGTAGCGTCGGCCGTTGTCGGTATCCATCACGAAGGGCGAGCCGTAGGCGGGCGCGAAGACGACGTTCTTGCCGCCGATCTGCACATTGTTTGCCGGGTTGCGGGCATATTGCGTGAATTCCGCCGGCGCGGTCGCGGCGATCTCGCGCAGCATGCCGGGCTCGAAGCGGACGAGGACGCCCTCCACCGATGCGCCGGCGCGCTTCCAGTGGTCGAGGACCGCCGGGTCGTCGCGAAACTCGATGCCGATCTCCGCAAGGATGCGGTCGGCCGTCTTCTCGATCCTTTGCAGGTTCTCCTCCGACAGGACGTCATAGGTCGGGATATTGCGGATGATATAGGGCGCGCCCGGCATCCTTGCCGCCTCCTCGCGGCGACCGGTCCGCGCCGCCCGCCCCCGCCTCGTTCCCACGTCCGCCACCAGAGCCTCGACCATCGCTTCCTCCATAATCCCGCTGCGAGGCTAGGCGGGAAAAAACCCTTTGTAACGCTGGAAAAAACTTGGTGAAGCGATAAGCTCCATTTATGGATAGCTTTCGCCGCCTGCTCCCGTCCGCCTCCGGCCTCATCATTTTCGAAGCGGCCGGGCGGCATCAGAACTTCACCCGCGCCGCCGAAGAACTCGGCATGACGCAGGCGGCGGTCTCCTATGCGGTGCGCAATCTGGAAAGCCAGCTCGGCGCACCGCTCTTCCAGCGCGTTCACCGGGCCGTGCGGCTGACGGAGGCGGGGGAACGTTTCCATGCCGATGTCACCCTCGGACTGTCGCGCATCCAGAAGTCGGCCGAGGACATCCGCAGCAAGGAGCGCGCGGCGAATGTCACGCTTGCCGCCTCCACCGCCTTCGCCTCGATGTGGATGCTGCCGCGGCTGGCCCGGCTGCGCGCCGATCTGCCCGATATCGACCTGCGCATCCAGACGAGCGTGCGCGACATCGATCTCGACGACGAGCCGATCCCGCTCGCGGTGCGCGGCGGCGACCCGTCGATGTGGCCGCGCGACCACGCCGCCCTTCTGGCTCCCGAAGTCATCATCCCCGTCGCCAGCGCCGCTTTCATCGAAAGCCGGGGGCTGCCGGAAGGTCCGGCCGACCTTCTCGGGCTGCCGCTGATCCATCTGGAAGAACCGCTGCGGCGGGCCTGCGACTGGCCCGAATGGTTCGCAAGCGCCGGCATCCGCTACCCGCCGCAGGCGCGCCGTCTGGCGATCAACGATTATGTCCTGGTCATTCAGGCGGTGCTGGCGGGAGACGGCGTGGCGCTCGGCTGGCAGCATCTCATCGAGCAGCAGGTGCGCTCCGGCGCGCTCGTCGCCATCGGCAATCACGTCCTGCGGACGGGATCGGCCTTCCACGTCGTCTGGCCGCGCTCGCGCGAACTCAACAGCCAGGCCCGGCGGGTGCGCGACTGGCTGCTGGAGGAAGGCCGGCGCGGCGGAACGCAGACACCTTGATCCCGGGCGCGCTGATCCCGGCCCTCAGCCCCGCAGCACCGGCGTCGCCGCCCTGTGGAAGAAACGGAAATAGGAGACCACCTGGGCGGCCGCGCGGCTGGTCATGCGATAACGCAGCCCCATGCGGCCATTGACGTACCAGCAGACGATGCCTTCGATCGTCCCCAGTTCCTCGGTCACCACCTCGACAGTCTGGCCCGGCGTCACCTGCAACGGCCGCTCGATATCGAGCGCCATGCCCTGTTGCGACAGATCGACGACCCGCATCGGGCTCGACTGCCGCATGACCCTGACCGTCCCGTAAAGGCGAACCTTCGACCGGCTCGCCGCCCTCTCCCTGCGCATGACGCCGCTCCTTTGCATGACCCCTTCCCCTTTCCGGCTGCCGCCCGACGATGAACCAACGGGCCGTCCCGATACGACACAGGTTAGCGGCATCGGGTTGATGGCCGGATAAGGAAAAGGTTCGGATTCTAGCGACTGGCAAGCCCGCTCCCCGCCGGAGCCGGGACGGACGGCGCGTCAGCGGGCGATCGCCTGCTTGTGCGTGCCGGCCGATCGCTCCGCCAGGAAGCGCAGGGTGGCGGCGGCATCGGCCGGGCGACCGTAGAAATAGCCTTGCCCCATATGGCAGCCCAGCGCCTTCAGCTTCAGCGACTGGGAATATTCCTCGATCCCCTCGGCCACGACGGCAAGGTCGAGTCCCTCGCACATGGCCACGACGGCCTTGACGATATGTTCGGACGCGCGGTCATCGGTGATCTGCGAAACGAAGGCGCGGTCGATCTTCACCTTGTCGAAGCTGAAGTCGCGCAGCCGCCCGAGGCTCGACTGGCCGGTGCCGAAATCGTCGAGGGAGACGCGCACGCCCGAGGCGCGCAATTCCGCCACGACCTTCTGCGCCGTGTCGGCGTCGGTCATCACCGCCGTCTCGGTGATCTCCAGCTCCAGCCGGCGCGGATCGAGACCGACCCGGTTGAGGATCGCCAGCGTGTTGAAGGCGGTCTTCGGATCCATCAGCTGGGCGGACGACAGATTGAAGGAGAGAAACAGTTCCTTCGGCCAGGACAGCGCCGCCTCGGCCGCCCGCCGCAGGAGCGTATCGGAGAGCGTGTCGATGAAGCCGCGCTCCTCGGCCAGCGGCACGAAGACGGCCGGCGAGACATAGCCGAGGTCGGCGTCGCTCCAGCGCGCCAGCGCCTCGAAGCCGATCACGGCGCCGTCGCACAGGTCGACGATGGGCTGGAAATGAACATCCACCTCCTGGGCGATGATCGCATTGCGCAGCGCCTGTTCGAGATGGGTCGCCCGCTTCATCTCCTCGGCGATTTCCTGGGAATAGACCGTGATCTGCCCGCGTCCGCGCCGCTTGGAGCGATAAAGCGCCGTATCGGCGCTTTCCAGAAGATCGGCGAAGTCCTCGCCGGCGAAAGGATAGATCGCAAAGCCGAAGGAGGCGGAAAGCCGCACGTTCCGGTCGCCGAGGTCGAAGGGCGCGGAGAGCACCTCGCGCAGCATCTGGCCGAGCTTCTCCGCCCCCTTGCGTTCGAAGACCAGCGGCAGGGCGAAGGCGAATTCGTCACCGCCATGGCGTGTGACGGTCGCCCCGTCGGGAACGCAGGCCTTGAGGCGGTGGGCGACCTGGCACAGGATCTCGTCGCCGGCGCGCGGGCCGAAAAGATCGTTGATCGGCTTGAAGCCGTCGAGATTGGCGATGCCGATGGTGAAGGGAGCCGGGTCTTCCGCCCTTTCATGGGCGATCTGGCGCACACGGTCGCGCAGCCGATACATATTGCCAAGGCCCGTCAGCGGGTCCGTATAGGCCATGGCATGGAGATCGGTATGGGAGACTTCCTGCGTGGCGTGGTTAGCCGATTTCATCGATGTTTTTCCGTATCTGCGCTGTGTCTCCCTGGATAGCTGCAGGATGGGGCATGAGCGTTAACAAAGTCACTCGCTCGCCTGCCGGAAAACCCGCCCGCACACCCCGAATTCTGGGGGTTGACCCGCCGTCGCTTGTCGGTATCGCGTCAGGCGACCGCATATTGCCCCATCCTTGCGACATGGCGGCGGTAGACGGCCTCGATCATGTCGGGACTGACGGGCTTGGCGATGTAATCGTCCATGCCGGCGGCAAGGCAGCTCTGCCTGTCGACGTTCAGCGCCTGCGCGGTGACGGCGACGATCGGCGTGCGGATGCCGAGCGCCTGCTCCGCTTCACGGATTTCACGCGCAGCATCGAAGCCGTTCTTCACCGGCATGGCGATATCCATCAGCACGAGGCGGGGCCGATGCTTGCGCCACAGCATCACCGCCTCCTCGCCGTTTTCGGCGATGCGGTGGGAAATTCCAAGCCCTTCGAGGATCTGCGAGAAGACGAACTGGTTGATCTGGTTGTCCTCGGCCACCAGCACCTCGATGTCGCCAGCTGCGGCAAACAGCGCGGTCGCATCGTCGGTGGTGATGTACCAGTCGTCATCCGGCGTCGCGGGAAAGGATGCGTCGGGCGCGCTTTCGCCCTGCGCCGGCAGCCAGGCCTGCGCCGCGACAAGGGCACGCAGGAAACCGGAGCCGTCGCCATCGGGCGCGACGCGCAGCACCGGGATGCCGTGGCTCTCCTCGACACGATCGCGCTCGGGCAGATCGCCATCCAGCACCACGAGGTCGACCGGAGCACGCCATTCTGCCGCAAGACCAAGAAAGGCAAGGTATTCACGCGCGCTGCGCACCGCGCAGCAATCCGCGCCTTCCGCCCTGAAGGCCCCGACCAGGATTTCCTCGACGCGCGGGCTTGCCGTCACCACGAGCACCCGCTTGCCCGCCGCCTGCAAGACCGCTGCGGCGACCTGCTCGAGCAGGAGGCGGCGGCCGGCGTCGCGGACCGGATCGAAACAGTTCTGTCCCTCGGCGAAATCCGCCGCCGTGCGGCCGGATGCATCCTCCAGACAGGTGACGAGCACGGGATGATCCGGCGTGCCGATGCGGTATTTGCGGATCATCGCGTAGAGATCGGACCCGTCGACCCGCACGATATGTTCGGCGGCGCTGAAGGGACGCCCCGTTTCCAGCACGGCGCGATCGCTCTGCTCGATCCGGGCCGCCGTCCCGGCGTCGGTCAGATCCCAGGCGGTCCGGCCGAGCACGGCGACCGTCTCCATGCCGTGGAGATCCCGGAACGCGCGGTTGGCGGCGATATGGACGAGATTGCAATCCTTCACCATCAGGGGAGCGGGAAGGGTTTCCAGAAGTTCTTCGAGGAGCACCGTCCGCTCCCGGTCGATCCGCGACTGCTCGTCCTGCTTCCTTTGTTCCGAGATATCGGTGAAGGTCGAAAGGCTGTAGCCGTTCGGCAGGCGGCGCTTGCGGAAATGAACCCAGCGATCGCGGCCGATCCGGTCGTCCGCCTCGTGATACTCCCGCCAGTGGGCCGAGATCCGCGTGGAGATCCATTCTTCCCGGCTCATCGGCCGGTCGAGCCTATCTGCGCCGATGCCGTAGTGCACACCGCCGTCGAACAGGGCGCCCAGGACGTCGCGAAGCCGCGTTCCCGGCACGAGAATGTCGGCTGAAACAGGAAAAAGGCGTGCAAACTGGCGGCTGGCGAAGACCAGCGTATCGTTCCTGTCGTAGACGACCACGGCGGTGGCGACGGTCTCGCATACCGCCTCGAGCATATCGAGCCGGATGTTCGCGTCCTGCGACGCCCCATCATTCATCTGTCCGCCCCCGCCTGTGAAAAGGATACCTGCGCGACATGCTGATGGATGCCGGAAAACATCCTTGGACGGCAAGGCAATGGCAGCGACCAGCGACGCTGCAAACGTCCGCCGGCGGGAGCCGGCAAGCTCGTGCTCATACGAGCGTGTCCCAAGCTGGCAGCATTTTATTAAACTCCGATTAAGGATCGGGCCGCCTGCGGCGGGAGTGCGGGATAACCGGCCGCGGCCACTGGCGTCGTTGCGGCGAATCCACGACAATGCCGCCATGACCATCAGGCATCTTTCCGAAACCCTCATCAACCAGATCGCCGCCGGCGAGGTGATCGAGCGGCCGGCCAGCGCCGTCAAGGAGCTTGTCGAAAACGCCATCGACGCCGGCGCGACCCGTGTGGAGATCGCCACCGCCGGCGGCGGCAAGACCCTGCTTCGGGTGACCGACAACGGCTCCGGCATGACGCCGGAGGACCTCGAAATGGCGGTCCGCCGCCATTGCACCTCCAAGCTGGCCGACGACCTTCTCGATATCCGCACGCTGGGCTTTCGCGGCGAGGCGCTGCCTTCCATCGGCTCCGTGGCGAAGCTGACGCTGCTCAGCCGCCCGGCGGGCGCAAGCGAGGGCGCAGAGATTTCCGTCACCGGCGGCAGGATCGAACCCGCGCGTCCGGCCGCCGCCAATCGCGGCACCGCCGTCGAGGTGCGCGATCTGTTCTTCGCCACGCCCGCCCGGCTCAAATTCCTGAAGAGCGAGAAAGCCGAGGCCGCCGCCATCTCCGACGTGGTGCGGCGCATGGCGCTCGCCTTTCCGGCCGTCCGCTTCGTGCTTTCCGGCGCCGACCGCTCGACGCTCGAATTCCCGTCGACCGGCGGCGACCGGCTCGCGCGCATCGCACAGGTCCTCGGCCGCGATTTTCGCGACAACGCCATCGAGATCGACGCGGCGCGCGAGGAAGTGCGGCTGACCGGCTTTGCCGGGGTGCCGACCTACAATCGCGGCAACAGTCTCCATCAGTTCGCCTTCGTCAACGGTCGCCCGGTGCAGGACAAGCTCGTCTGGTCGGCGCTGCGCGGCGCTTATGCCGAAACGATCCCGCAGGGACGCTATCCCGTCGCGGTGCTGTGGATCGACATCGACCCGGCGCTGGTCGACGTCAACGTGCATCCGGCCAAGTCGGACGTGCGCTTCCGCGATCCCGGACTGGTGCGCGGCCTGATTGTCGGGGCGATCCGCGAGGCGCTGGCGCGCGAGGGCGACCGCGCCGCCACCACGGGAGCAGCCGGCATGATGCGCGCCTTCCGGCCGCAGGCGCCGCATACCGCCGCATCCCGTCCGGCCGCACCCTGGACAGCCGCCGCCTCGCCCTATCGCCCGCTCGAACCGCGGGCGGACGAAGCCGGCTTCGGGGAAAGGCAGGCCGGCTTTTCGGCCTTCGCCGAGCCTTCGGCGCGCAGCGAACCCGCTTTCGATCCAGCCACACCATCCGGGCATGACGAGCCCGCGCGCCATCCGCTCGGCGCGGCGCGCGCACAGATCCACGCGAATTATATCGTCGCCCAGACCGACGACGGGCTGGTGATCGTCGATCAGCACGCCGCCCATGAACGCCTCGTCTTCGAAGCGATGCGCACGGCGCTCGACACGCGGCCGGTGCCCGCGCAGGCACTGCTCATCCCGGAGATCGTCGACCTGCCGGAAGAGGACTGCGACCGGCTGGTTCTCCATGCGGCGGATTTTTCACGGCTTGGCCTCGGCATCGAGCGCTTCGGTCCCGGTGCGATCGCCGTGCGCGAGACGCCGGCCATGCTCGGCGAGATGGACGCCGCCGGACTGATCCGCCAGCTTGCCGACGAACTGGCGGAATGGGATACGGCCAGCGGCCTGAAGAACCGGCTCGACTATCTGGCCGCCACCATGGCCTGCCACGGTTCCGTCCGTTCGGGCCGGCGGCTGCGGCCGGAGGAGATGAACGCCCTCCTGCGCCAGATGGAGGCGACCCCCGGATCCGGCCAGTGCAATCACGGCAGGCCGACCTATATCGAGCTGAAGCTTGCCGATATAGAACGGCTCTTCGGCCGGAGCTGAAGACCGATGCGGCGAAAAGGCTGGATATTTGCGGGCCGGCGCGATATGGCAGCCGGACCCGCCGCAAACCGACGACCGAGGCTGAGAGCGATGATGAACCGTTTGGAAGGACGTGGCAGCCGCGAGGCGAAGATCCGATATCTCGACGGGGATTTCCAGATCCTGGTGCCCGGCTCGCATGTCGTCTGCGCCATCACCGGCGAGATCGTGCCGATCGACGAATTACGCTACTGGAGCGTGGCGCGTCAGGAGGCCTATAGCGGCGCCGAGGCTTCGCTCGAAGCCGAAAAACGCGCCGGCAGGCTGCCGGCGCGCACGCCCTGAACCGCCGAAACCCGCTGCTCTTTCCGTTCCGTTCCGAATTTCAACCGGCGATGCGGCGTTTCAGCTTGCGCCGGCGGGCCGCCGCAATGGCCGCGTCGATGATGGCGTCCGGGCCGCGCGGATCGTCGAAGCGCATTTCCACGGCGATCACCCGACTTCTTTCCCGCAGTTCCGCCGAACGGCCGTGGCCGCCGGCGAGCCTCACGCTGTCCTTGGCGGTCGTCACCAGCCGGTAGCCGAGCGCCTCGGCGTGGTCGAGAATTTCCTCCACCTCGTCGTCGGAGAGATAATGATGATCCGGGAAACCGCGCGTCACATAGAGATGCGCGCCGGTTTCGGTCACGGTGCGGAAGAACTTCTCGTTGTCGCCGATGCCCGACCAGGCCATGACGACCTCGCCGTCGAGGTCGCCCGCCCCCACCGTCACCAGTATCGCCTCGTGGATCGCCTTGCCGGCGCGGGCGGCCTGACGGATGACCCCGTCGGCGGCATCGCCGTCGCCGATGGCGAGCAGGGCATCGGCAAGGCGGATCTGTTCGGCAAGCGGCGCGCGGACAGGCCCGCCGGGAACGAGATGGCCGTTGCCGATGCCGCGCCGCGTGTCGATGACCAGAAGCGCGTAATCGAAGACGATCTGCGCGCTCTGGAAACCGTCGTCCATGATGATGAGGTCCGCCCCCTCCTCCACCAGCTTGCGCGCGCCCTTCAGACGCCTGCGGGCGATGACCGTCAACGCCTCGCGGGCCAGCAGCAGCGGCTCGTCACCCACCGCGCGCGCGTGGTGGCGATCCGGGTCGACGCGCGTGGTGACGTCGAGGGAACCGCCATAGCCGCGTGACAGGAAGCCGGGCTTCAGCCCCCGCACCTTCGCCGCCCGGGCGATCGCGATCGCCGTCGGCGTCTTGCCCGCGCCGCCCACCGTAAAATTGCCGACGCAGATCACCGGCACCGGCACGTCGGCGCGCCGGCCGCGACGCATCCGCCGTCCGGCGATCAGGCCATAGAGTTTCGACACCGGCCATAGCGCATAGGCGCGCCAGTCGGCCTTGGTCCACCAGAAGGGCGGCGCTTCGCTGACCATGCATTTTCCCCCGGCGCCGCCGCGACGACGGGCCTTGCGGCAAGAAACGCGAAAACCTGCGGAAAATCAACCGGGTGCGGGTGAAACGCAGATGCCCAGCCTTTCAGCCGGCCGCCGCCGGCATCAGGGCGACGAGTCCGGTGATGTCATCGAGGCAGAAATCCGAGGCGGCGGCCAGCGATTCCCGCGATCCGGTACCGGTGAGAACGGCGACGGTGAGGCCGACGCCCGCGCTACGCCCCATGTGCAGATCGTGATTGTTATCGCCGACCACCGCGACCTGATGCGGCTCCAGCCCGGTCGCGGCGCAGAAGCCCAGCACCATGCCCGGCTCCGGCTTCGTGCCGAAGCCGCTGTCATAACCGGCAACGTAATGCAGATAGTCCGCAAAGCCGAAGCGCTCCGCGGTCGCCCGGATGGAGGCCTCGTTGTCGCTGGAGGCGACCCCCAGCCGGTAGCCGCGGGCATGCAGCGTCTTGAAGAAATCGGCAAGATCGGTGACCGCCACGGCAAGGGCCGCCGACGTCGCGAAGAGACCGTCGAACAGCTCCGTCAGCCCTTCGCGCGTGAAGGGTGCGCCGGCGGCGACCATGCCCTCGGCGATCTCGACGGTGTTGCCGGCGGCCAGCAGACTGTCGGGCGCGACGTGGCCGCTATCGGGATCCATGCCGCCGGCGACGAGCAGCGTGCGGGCAAGCGTCTCGTCGCCACGCGCGGCGATGCGCGCCAGTTCGTAATTCACCGGCACCCAGCTCCTGGCGTAGTCGAGCAGCGTCCCGTCCTTGTCGAACAGGATTCCGGAAATCTGGGCGGCCTTGGTCATGTCGATCTTTCGTTGGGAAGACGCGTCAACCGGGCTGGCGCGGGTGCAGGCGCGCCTTCACGGTCAGCGGATTGATATAGGGCTCGAGCCCCTTGACCGTTGCGCGCAGCGCGCCGCGCATCTCCTGCACGCTCTCCTGCCCCGCCTCGATCATCTGTTTGCGCCGGTCGTCGTTCATCAGCAGATAATGCACGCCCTTGGCGAGCATTTCCACGTCGCGCACGATCCGCGCACCGCCGCCGGCGACGAGCGTCTGATAGGTATCGCGAAAATTCTGCACATTGCTCCCCGACAGCACGGCGCAGCCGAGCATCGCGGGCTCCAGAGGATTCTGGCCACCCTCGCCCGCCAGCGAGCGGCCGACGAAGGCAAGTTCCGTCAGGCGCAGATATAGCCCCATCTCGCCGATCGTGTCGCCGAGGAAGATATCGGTTTCCGGCGTCAGCGGATCGTTGCGGGTACGGCGCGCGACCTTGAGGCCTCTCGCCTTCAGCATCTCCTCGATGGCGTCGGCGCGTTCGGGATGGCGCGGCACGAGAATGGTGAGAAGGCCGGTGCGCGGGCGCAGCGCCCGATGCACATTGGCCACCGCCTCCTCCTCGCCCTCGAAGGTGGAAATAGCCGCCCAGGTGCGCCGCTCGCCGATCTGGTCGAGGTAGGTCCGCAGCACCGCCCGGTCGACCGGCGGCGCATCGGTGTCGACCTTGAGGTTGCCGGACACGAGGACCGGCAGGGCGCCGAGCGCCCTGAAGCGTTCCGCATCGCCCTCCGACTGGGCGACGACGAGCGCGAAATTCTCAAACAGCGCGTCGGCGAAGGCCGGCCGGCGCTTCCAGCGTTCGAAGGAACGGTCGGAGATGCGGCCGTTCACCAGCACCTGGGGAATGCGCCGCGCGCCCAGCTCCAGGATGGTCATCGGCCAGATCTCGGATTCGGCGACCACGGCGAGGTCGGGATGCCAGTACTCCAGGAAGCGGCTGACGGCGGGCTTGACGTCGAGCGGCACATATTGGTGGACGACGGTATCGCCGAGCCGTTCCGCGACGATCTTCGCCGAGGTCACCGTGCCGGTGGTGAGCAGCACGGCGATGCCCCGGCGGCGGACTTCCCGGATCAGCGGCACCAGCGCGTTCGTCTCTCCGACGCTTGCGGCATGGAACCAGACCAGCGGACCGGCCGGGCGCGCCGCACTCGCGACGCCGTAGCGCTCGCGGCGGCGGGCGCGGTCCTCCTTGCCCTTGGCGACACGCAGCGCCAGGTAGGGGCCGACGACCGGATAGAGCGCAACGCCCCCCCAGCGATAAAGCCACAACGCAAAGCGGGCAAGACGGCCGCTCATGGGCGGATCGCCTTCGTTACGGCCGTCTGGCGTTGCAGGATCATGAGGGGTCCGCTTGCTGGGAGCCTCCGGAAATGCGCCACGGCCTTCCGGATCTGGTGAATTTCCGCCCGGAGCATCCTTGCCGGCCGGGAACCGGCGAAACGTCGAGGCTGTCCGCCTCAGTCCGTGCCGGGATCGAGCAAACGGTGCATATGCACGATGAAGTAGCGCATATGGGCATTGTCCACGGTCTGTTGCGCCTTGGCCTTCCAGGCGGTGAGCGCGCTGGCATAATCGGGGAAGATTCCGACAATATCGAGATTGTCGAGATCACGGAACTGCACATCCTTCAAGGTCGTCAGTTCACCACCGAACACCAGATGCAGGAGTTGTTTCGTATCGCCGCTTTCCGTCATGTCTTCTCTCGTTCTTCTTCAGCAGGTTTTGCGTGGGTTTGGGGCATTCCGCAGCAAACGTCAATGCCCGGAAAATGGCCGTGCGGCCGTCAGCAGGCCCGGCAGGCGGCCCGCTCCCGCCGCGCAGAGCGTGCCGTGGCGCACCACCGCGCGGTTGTAGGTGATGGCGGTGCCGTCGATGTCCACCAGCGCGCCACCGGCCCGCGCGAGCAGGAGATCGGCGGCGGCCAGATCCCAGTCGTTGGCGTCGCGCTTGACCAGCGTCGCATCGATGCGTCCGTCCGCCACCATCGCGAGGCGATAGGCAAGCGAGGGGACATGGGCGATGCGCTCGACATCGCCGAACGACCGGCGATCGAGATGATCGGCCATGTCGGCGGGCGCGGCCATCCGCGTCGGGCGGGCGGCATCCGGCGGCGTGACGGCAAGCCGCCGGCCGTTGCAAAGCGCCGGTCCGTCGGCGGCGGCCGTGAACAGCTCGTCCAGGGCCGGGGCGAAAAGCACGCCGGCCACCGGCCGGCCGGCATGGACGACGGCGGCGCTGACGCACCAGACATCCTTGCCCGCGATGAAGGCGCGGGTGCCGTCGATGGGATCGATGACGAAGACGGTCGGGCGGGCAAGGCGCGCCGCGTTATCGTCGGTTTCCTCCGACAGCCAGCCGTAGTCCGGCCGCGCCGAAAGCAGCATTTCCTTCAGGATATCGTTGGCCGCGAAGTCCGCCGCGCTGACCGGCGAACGCCCGCCGTTCTTCCACCAGACCTCCGGCTGCCTGCCGAAGAATTCCAGCGCGCGCGCGCCGGCGCGCCGGGCCGCCGCCGCCAGCAGATCGAGATCGGCGCTCCAGTCTGTGCGGGCGGCGGGCCGGGCCGGGAAATCAGGCGCCGGCAAGCGTCATGCCCTCGATGGCGAGCGTCGGCGCGGCGATGCCGAAGCTGCGGTCGATATCGCTTGCCGGCGTGATGCGCATGAACATGTCCGACAGATTGGAGGCGATGGTGACCTCGGAGACCGGAAAGGTCAGTTCGCCGTTCTCGATCCAGTAGCCCGCCGCACCCCGACTGTATTCGCCCGTCACCATATTGACGCCCTGACCGATCAGTTCCGTGACGTAGAGGCCGGTTCCAACCGAACGGATCAGCTCTTCCGGCGAAACCTCGCCGGGCTCCAGCGCGAGGTTCGTCGAGGCGGGATTGACGGCGGGGCCGCCGCGCACGCCGCGTCCGTTCGTCGAAAGTCCAAGCTCCCGCGCCGTCGAGGTGGAGAGGAACCAGTGCTTCAGGATACCGTCCTCGATCATCGCAAGCTTTTGGCCGGAGACACCCTCGCCATCGAAGGGACGCGAGGAAGCGCCGCGCACCACCAGCGGATCGTCCGTCACCGTCAGCCCGGCCTTCAGCACCTGCCGGCCCATGCGATCGCGCAGGAAGCTGGTCTTGCGGGCGACGGCCGCGCCGTTGATCGCCCCGGCGATATGGCCGGCGATGCCCCGCGCCATGCGCGGATCGTAGACGACCGTGACGTCGCGGGCGGTCGGCACCTGGCGCGGATCGAGCCGCCGCACCGTCCGCGTCGCCGCCTCGCGGCCAATCGCCGCGGGATCGCGCAACCGGTCGAAATAGAGCTGGCTGTCGAAGTCGTAGTCACGCTCCATCTTCGTGCCCTCGCCTGCGATCACGCTGACGGAGCGGCCGAAACGGCTGGCCATATAGCTGCCGGAAAAGCCGTGCGAGGTCGCGAGCACCAGGCCGCCCATGCCGGCGGACGCCCCGGCACCGCCGGAATTCGTGACGCCCGCCACGGCCAGCGCGGCGGCTTCGGCGGCCAGCGCCGCTTCGGCAAGCGCCTCCGAGGAAACCTCGGTCGGATCGAAAAGTTCGAGATCCGGCCATTGGCGGGCAAGATTCGCCTCGTCGGCAAGCGACGCGAAGGGATCTTCCGGCGAGGCCTTCGCCATGGCGACGGCCCGTTCGGCGAGTGTCTTCAGGTCGAAGCCCGGACTGGCCGAAACGCTGGCGACGCGGCGGCCGACGAAGACGCGCAGCGAGAAATCGTCGCTTTCGGAGGCCTCCGTGCCTTCGACCTTGCCGAGGCGCACGCTCACCGAGCGGGAGCGGCCGCGCACGATCACCGCGTCGGCGGCGTCGGCTCCTGCCGAAACGGCGCGCGCGATGAGTTCCTCGGCGCGCGCAAGCAGGCTTGCGGAATCGATCGTATCGGACATGACTTGGCCTTTCTTTGCTGCCCCATTTATTGTGCGCCGGCACGGGCATCAAGGGCGGTCACGCCGATTTGCCTGTTTCGCCGCCGGGGGGATATTCTTTCGTATGACCTATACACACAGTTCCTATTACGAAGTCCTCCTCATGCTGGGCGGCGCGCTTCTGGCCGCGCCGCTTTTCAAGCGGCTGGGGCTCGGCACGATTCTCGGCTATCTTGCCGCCGGCGTGGTGATCGGCCCGCTGCTGCACCAGATCCGCGACGGCGAGGAACTGCTGCATGTGGCCGAACTCGGCGTCGTCTTCCTGCTGTTCCTGATCGGGCTGGAGCTGAAGCCCTCGCGCCTGTGGGCGATGCGCCGCGACATTTTCGGCGTCGGGGCGGCACAGGTCGCCGTGACCGGAACCGGGCTTGCCGGGCTGGCGCTTTTGACGGGCCTCGTCGACTGGGCCGGCGCGCTGATCGTCGGCTTCGGGCTGGCGCTTTCCTCCACCGCCTTCGCGCTACAGATCCTCGACGAGAACGGCGACACCAACACGCGCTACGGCCAGCGCGCCTTCTCGCTGCTGCTCTTTCAGGATCTCGCCATCGTGCCGCTGCTCGCGGTGATCCCGCTTCTCGCCCACCAGTCACCGGAGGACCCGACAACCGCCCTGGAGGACTTCGCGGTGGCCGTCGGCGCCATCACCGCCCTGCTGGTCGCCGGCCGCTACCTGCTCAATCCGCTGTTCCAGGTGATCGCCCGCACCGGCGCGCGCGAGGCGATGATCGCGGCCGCGCTGTTCGTGGTGCTGGCGGCGGCGAACCTGTTGCAGATGGCCGGGCTCTCCATGGCCATGGGAGCCTTTCTCGCCGGCGTGCTGCTCGCCGATTCCTCCTACCGCCATGAATTGCAGGCCGATGTGGAACCGTTTCGCGGCATCCTGCTCGGCCTGTTCTTCATGGCGGTCGGCCTGTCGCTGCATATCGACGTCATCTTCTCCGGCTGGCCGGTCATCCTCATCGCCACGCCGGCGATGATGCTCGCCAAGAGCCTGATCATCTACGGGCTCAGCCGGCTGACGGGCTCGCCGCACAATGATGCCGTGCGCATCGCCCTGCTCTTGCCGCAAGGCGGCGAATTCGGCTTCGTGCTGTTCACGGCGGCGGCCGCCGCCGGCATCTTTTCCGGAAGCACCGCCTCGCTGCTGGTCGCCATCGTCACGGTTTCGATGGCGCTCACCCCCATCTCCGCAGCGCTCGCCCGCTTTTTCCTCACCGAGGAGGCAGCCGAGGAAATGGACGAGGATTTCGACGGCGCGGGGGCGGACGTGCTGATGATCGGCTTTTCGCGGTTCGGCCAGATCGCCGCGCAGATCCTGCTGGCCGGCGGCCGCGAGGTCACTGTCATCGACCATTCGACCGAGCGCGTCCGGCAGGCCGCAAGCTTCGGCTTCCGCATCTATTTCGGCGACGGCACGCGCAAGGACGTGCTTCTGGCCGCCGGCATCGAGCGGGCGAAGATCGTCGCCATATGCACGCACAGCAAGGCCACGACGGATCGCATCGTCGATCTGGTGCGGACCGAATATCCCAATGCCGATCTTTTCGTGCGCTCCTACGATCGCATCCATACGCTGTCGCTGCGCGAGCGCGGGGTGCAGTACGAAATCCGCGAAACGCTGGAGTCCGGCCTGCTGTTCGGCCGCAAGGTGCTGGAGGCGCTCGGCCTTGGCGAGAACAATTCGCTCGACATCGCCGACGATATCCGGGATCGCGACGAGGCCCGGCTCCAGTTGCAGGCGGTCGAGGGGCTGTCGGCGGGCCGCGACATGCTGCACACCAAACCCGTCAAGCCCGAACCGCTGCTCAAGCCGAAGCGCAAGACGGAGGACGCCGGCGACGAAACGGTGGAGGCCTGACCCTCAGCCGAGGGCGGCAAGGCGCGCATCGAGCGCCCGTCGCAGATCGTCGCGCACGGCTTCCGCCGCCACCAGGATTTCCTTCGCCTTCAGGAAATCGAGCACCCGGAAGCGCCCGACATCCGGCTGGAGGAAGATGTCGGGAGCCCCCCTCTCCAGCTTCAGCGTGACGATGGAACGCATGGTGAGTTGCGTGGCGCCATAGAGCGTGTCGAGCCCGTTGGGCGTTTCGGTGACGCCGGCCAGGGGCGCGCCGATCACGTCGACCCCGATGGTGATGCCGGCGCGGCCGGCGATATGATCGAAGGGAACCGGGTTCCACAGCCCGCCGTCGATCATCAGGCGGCCGCCGATGGCCACGGGAAGGAAGACCGCCGGCAAGGCGGCGGAAGCGGCGAGCGCGGGAAACAGCGGCCCGCTCTCGCAAAGGCATTCGCATTGCCCGTAATAATCAGAGGCCACCACCTTGAGCGGGATCGCCAGTTCCTCGAATGTCTCCGGCAGGCTTTCGGGCAGGAAGACCCTGAGAATGCGTTCAAGATCGAACTGGCCGAAACGGAAGCCGCCGGCCACCACGCCGGAAAGGCTTGCCGGACGCAGGCTCCAGAGCCGGTTCAGGATCTCGCCCTTGCGGCCGATGACGGAAAGCGTGTGATCGCGGATCTCCGCCCCGGTCATGCCCGCCGCCAGCGCCGCTCCCATCAGCGCGCCGATGGACGCGCCGGCGACAAGCTGCGGCTGCAGGCCGTATTCGTCGAGCGTCTCGATGACGGGGATATGGGCAAGGCCCCGCGCGCCGCCGCCGCCGAGCGCCAGGGCGACGGCCGGATTCGAATGCGGGAGGGGTCGGGGAAGATCGGTCATCGGCGGACTTGCCTCGGGCACGGGCTCTGGATCGCGATGAATCCGGGGCAACCGGCCTGAATTCATCGATCCGGGCGGATCCCGCTCTAGCCGGCCCGGTAACGATAGAAATGCATGCGTGTATCGCCGAAACCGCGTTCGTCAAGCAGGGCGAAACCGTCTATGGCGGCGGGCTGAATATCGGCCCGCTCTTCCAGGATCGCAAGAGCGCCATCGACGAGCCAGCCGCCACGCGCCGCCGCATCGAGCGCCCGTTCGCCGAGACCCTTGCCATAGGGCGGATCGGCGAAGAGCAGATCGAAGGGCTCCATCGTGCCGACGCCGCCCAGCGCGGTGGCGTCGCGGCGAAAAATCTTCGCCCGGCCGATCACCCCGAGCGCCTCGATATTGGAATGCAGCAGCCCGCGCCCCTCGACGCCCTGTTCCACGAACAGCGCCGCGCGCGCGCCGCGCGACAGGGCCTCAAGCCCCACCGCGCCGGTGCCGGCGAACAGATCGAGGACCCGGCCGCCGTCCAGCGCTTCGGGATAGGCGTGGGCGAGAATGTTGAACAGGCTTTCGCGCGTCCGGTCGGAGGTCGGCCGGATCGCATCCGAGCGCGGCGCGGCAAGCGTGCGCCCGCGAAACTCTCCACCGACGATCCGCACGACCGGTTACTTGCCCCGCCCGCGCGGACGGCCGCCCCCGGCCGGCTTGCCGCCGAAGGGTCTTCCACCGGGCTTGCCGCCGGAAGGTTTGCCGCCCATGGGTTTGTCGGGCCGGCCGCCAGAGGGCTTGCCGGAGTTTCCGAACGGCTTTGCGCCCTCGCGGCGCGGCGGACGGTCGCCGAAGGAGCGCTCGCCCTCGGCGCGCGGCGCGCGTTCACTGCGGGGCGGCCGATCGCCGAAATCGCGGGGACCGCGACCCTCGCCACCGGGCGACCGCTTGCGGCCAAAGCCACCCTCGTCCCTCTGCGGCTCCGGTTCGCCGGCGCGGATCCATTCCCCGTCCTCGTCGCGGGTCTTCAAGACCCGCGGCGGCATCGCGGCGCCGCCTTGCGGGCGGGGCCTCGCCGGCCCCTTGTGGTCGGGATCGAATTTCCGCGCCGATTTCGTCAGGGTTCCCTCGGCCGTGCGGCCGTAACGCTTCGTCTTCGGCGCACCCTCGGGGCGGAGGCGCGGCTCGCGCTTCGGGCCGTCGGCCTCTTCAGCCTTCCGTTCGGCGACCGGGCGCGCACCGGGCGCCATCCAGACATTGGACCTGCGCGTACCAGCGGGCGGCCGCGCCTTTGGACGATCCTCGAAGCGGTCGTCGCGATCCCGGCCTTCCCCGCGCTTGGCGGGGAAACGGTCGTCGCGCTTCGTATCGAGCCGGTCACGCGCGGGCTCGCGGCGGTCGGCCCGCCTGGCGGGGCCGCCCCATTCCCGGCCCGCCGTCTCTCCGGCCGGCTTCGCCTTGCGGACGGGTTCTTCCTCGGACAGGGCCTGCGGGCCGTCGAAAAGCGGCGCGTCGAAATTGGCTTTCGCCTCTTCCACCAGCCGGGGGCCGAGCTGGTCGCGAAGCGTCCGGCCACGGATTTCCTGCGCCTGGCCTTCCGGCAGGTCGCCGAGCTGGAACGGACCGTAGGAAAGCCGGATCAGCCGGTTGACCTCCAGACCCAGCGAACCGAGCACGTTCTTGACCTCGCGGTTCTTGCCTTCACGTAGCGCGAGCGTCAGCCAGACGTTCGATCCCTGCACCTTGTCGAGCGTCGCGTCGATCGCGCCGTAGAGCACGCCGTCGACGGCGATGCCCTCCTTCAGCGTATCGAGCTGCGCCTGTTCGATCTTGCCATGGGCGCGCACCCGGTAGCGGCGCAACCAGCCGGTGGTCGGCAGTTCCAGGACGCGGGCAAGCCCGCCGTCGTTGGTGAGCAGCAGCAGGCCTTCGGTATTGATGTCGAGGCGGCCGATGGAGATCACCCGCGGCAGGTCTTCCGGCAGGTTCTCGAACACCGTCGGGCGACCCTCCGGATCGGCGTTGGTGGTGACCAGGCCGGCCGGCTTGTGATAGAGCCAGAGGCGGGTGCGCTCGATGCCGCGAATACGCTCGCCGTCCACTTCGATCTGGTCGGCGAAGGTCGCGTTGACGACCGGCGTCTCCAGGATCTTGCCGTTGAGGCTGACACGCCCCTCCATGATCATCCGCTCGATATCGCGGCGCGAGGCGATGCCCGCGCGGGCGAGTAGCTTGGAGATGCGTTCGGGCGCAAGCGCGGCATCGCCGCCGGCCGCCGCGGGAGCGGGCCTTTCGGCTTTCTCGCCACGGCCGGCCGCGGGCTTGCCGGAAAACGGCTTGCCCGTCCGCTCGCCATTCCTGGCCGCGGCGGGTTTTGCGCCCGAAAAGGGCTTCTTGCCGGGCGCGGCCGAAGCGCCGCGCGGCTTGTGATCCCGGCCCGAGGGCTTGCCGCCCGGCCGTTTTGGCTTGTCTTTGGATGTCATTTGTGCTGCCTGCGTTTTGCCGTGTCCTATCAGGTCAGGCGTCCGGGGTTAAGAGGAATTCGTGCCGGCCATGACAAATCGCTTCATGGAGATCGCGCTTGCCGAAGCCCGCGCAGCCGGATTGCGCGACGAAGTGCCGATCGGCGCGGCGCTGGTGCTCGACGGCCGCGTCGTGGCGCGCGCGGGAAACCGCACCCGCGAGGATAACGACGTCACCGCACATGCCGAGATCGCCGTCATCCGCGCCGCCGCGCGCGAACTCGGCCGGGAGCGTCTTTCCGGCGCGGACCTCTATGTGACGCTGGAACCCTGCACCATGTGCGCCGCCGCCATATCCTTCGCCCGCATCCGCAGGCTTTATTATGGCGCGGAGGATCCGAAAGGCGGCGCGGTCGACAACGGCGTGCGCTTCTTCGCGCAACCTGCCTGCCATCACGCGCCCGACGTCTATTCCGGTATCGACGGCATGGCGGCGGCCGAAATCCTCAAGGCCTTCTTCAGGGAACGGCGCGCGCCGGGCTGACAGGGCTCAGCCGTCCGCGAAGTTCCTCAGCTTTTCCCCTGAAAGACGGTAGCGGATCCACTCCGCCTGCGGCTCGGCGCCGACAGCATCATAGACACGGATGGCCGGTGTGTTCCAGTCGAGAACGCTCCACTCGAAGCGCCCGCAGCCCTCCGCGACAGCGATCCGCGCGAGATGGCGCAACAGGCGTTTTCCGACCCCCGCGCCGCGATGGGCCGGCGTCACATAGAGATCCTCCAGATAGAGGCCGTTCTTCGCCTGCCAGGTGGAATAGGTCTTGAACCAGACGGCGAAACCCGCCGGCGCGCCGTCCGCCGCTTCGCAGATCACCGCGCGCGTCACGGAATCCGGGCCGAACAGCGAGGCGGTGACGGTCGCTTCCGTCGCCTCGACCTCATGCAGCGCCTTTTCGTAATCCGCCAGTTCGCGGATGAACCGCAGGATCGTGGCGGCGTCCCCGGCCGTCGCCGGGCGGATGCTATAGGTCATGGAGCGCTCAGAAAGGCCACCACTTGGAGCCGCCCTTGGCTTCTGCCTGCGCTTCCTTCCTGCGGCGACGCTCCTTGTCCTTCTCGGGTTCGCCGAGATTGGCCTGATCTTCCTCGGCGAGACGGCGATAGTCCAGCGGCGGATCGCTCAGGTAGCGGCGTTTGTCCGAATAGGTCCCCATCTGCAACTTGCGCGCATCGCGATAGGCCTGCTGCTGTTCGGCGGCCGAAAGCTTGCGCCCCGTCGCATGCTGGGTGATCAGCGGCGAACGGTAGCTCGGGTCGTCCTGATTGGCGGTCGCCTCCGCGCGCAGGCGCTCGCGCATTTCCTCCGGGCCTTCGACCCATTGGCCGTTGTCCTTGTCGGCAAGCGAGGGCTGCGGCGCGACAAGCGCGGTCTCCGTGGTCTTCGGCACCACCAGCGAGCCGCGCGGCTGGTATTTGATCTTGCGGGCCTCGGTGTTGTCCGGCGCAATGCTGGCGATGCTGCCGATATCCTCGACCAATTGTTCGCCCGCCGTCTTGCCGGTGCCATAGGTCGGCCCCATGCAGCCGGTCAGGAGCATCCCGCCGCCGATCAGACCGAGAAGCCCGCCATGCACTCGATAATTCCGCGTCATTCCGATGAACATCCTTCCAGCTGGGCCGGCGCAACCATGCTCCACAGGGAGCGGGAACGCCGTCCCATGGCGGAAAATTCCGACCATTTTCAGGCAGCAATAGCGGATGCCGGACGCAAGCGCAATTCGTCCGGCGGCGGCCGGGGTCCGAAAAATCCCGGCCGTCAACAGGCGGCCGCCGTCAGGCAGCGCGCCGGAAACCGAGTTCACGCAGCGCCGCGGCGTCCCGCGCCGAGACGTCCGGATAGTCCGGATCGGAACCGATATCCGTCGTGATACGCCAGGAGCGGGCGCATTTGCGGCCTTCGGCAAGCTTCGGCTCGACGGAGACCTTCGCCACATCGGCCAGACGGAAGGCCGTGGCCGGACCGTCGCCGGCAACGACCGTGATCGCCGAGGTGATGCAGATTTCCGCGAAATCCTCGCCTTCGAGGGCCGCGATCAGTTCCGGATCGGCGATATGGACGACCGGGGCGGCTTCCAGCGAAGCGCCGATGCGCTTCTCGCGCCGCTCGATCTCCAGCGCGCCGGTGACGACCGAACGGACGTCGCGGATTTTCTCCCATTTCGCCTGAAGCGCATCGTTGCGCCATTCGGCGGGAACCGCCGGGAACTGTTCCAGATGCACGGAAACCGCCTCGGGCTTCCGGGACAGCCATGCCTCCTCCATGGTGAAGGGCAGCATCGGCGCCAGCCAGGTGACGAGGCATTCGAAGATCCTGCGGATCGTCGAAAGCGCCGCGCGGCGCTTGAGCGAGGACGGCGCGTCGCAGTAAAGCGCATCCTTGCGCACGTCGAAATAGAAGGCCGACAGTTCGACATTCGAGAAATCGATCAGCGCGCGGGCGATCTTCTTGAAGTCGAAGGCGTCGTAACCTTCGCGCACCTGCGCGTCGAGTTCGAACAGCCGGTGCAGCATCAGCCGTTCCAGTTCCGGCAGGTCGGCGTGGGGGACATCCTCTCCCGTGTCATGGGCGAGCGTGCCGAGCATCCAGCGGACGGTGTTGCGAAGCTTCCGGTAGGCGTCGATATTGGTCTGGATGATCGTCTTGCCGAGCCGCTGGTCTTCCCAATAGTCGGTGGTCATCACCCAGAGCCTGAGGATATCGGCGCCCGATTCCTTCATCACGTCCTGCGGCGAGACGACATTGCCCTTCGACTTCGACATCTTCTCGCCCTTCTCGTCCATGGTGAAGCCATGGGTGACGACGGCGTCATAGGGCGCGCGGCCGCGCGTGGCGCAGCTTTCGAGAAGCGAGGAATGGAACCAGCCGCGATGCTGGTCGGAGCCTTCGAGATAGACGTCGGCCGGCCACTTCAGGTCCGGGCGGTCTTCGAGGGTGAAGGTGTGGGTCGAGCCTGAATCGAACCAGACGTCGAGGATGTCCATGACCTGATGCCAGCGATCGGCATCGTGATTTCCGCCGAGGAAGCGTTCTTTCGCCCCCTCCGCAAACCAGGCGTCGGCCCCTTCCTGCTCGAAGGCTTCGAGGATGCGGGCGTTGACCGCCTCGTCCACGAGGATCTCGCCCTTCTCGTCGGCGAAGATGGCGATGGGCACGCCCCAGGCGCGCTGGCGCGACAGCACCCAGTCGGGGCGGCTCTCGATCATGGCGCGCAGCCGGTTCTGGCCGGCGGACGGCACGAAGCGGGTGTCGTCGATGGCGGCGAGCGCGCGCGTGCGCAGCGTCGTCCCGTCCGAAAGGTCCTTGTCCATATAGACGAACCATTGCGGCGTATTGCGGAAGATCACCGGCTTCTTGGAGCGCCAGGAATGGGGGTAGGTGTGCTTCAGCCGGCCGCGCGCGAAGAGGCGGTCGGCGGCGATCAGCGCCTTGATGACCGCATCGTTGGCGTCGCCCTTCTTGCCCTTGTCGTCGATCACCCGCGCCGCGCCGCCGTCGCGATCCGGGCCGAAGCCGGGCGCGTCGGCGGTATAGAAACCGGCGTCGTCGACGGTGAAGGGGATCTTCGAGGAGATGCCCCGCGCCTCCAGATTGCGGGCCTCGGCCATCCAGGCGTCGAAGTCCTCGCGGCCATGGCCGGGGGCGGTGTGCACGAAGCCGGTGCCGGCGTCGTCGGTGACGTGGTCACCGTCGAGAAGCGGAACCTTGAAATCGTAGCCGCCGCCAAAACCCTTCAGCGGATGATCGCAGGTGACGCCGTCAAGCTCCGACGGATCGAGATCGCGCAGGAGCGCGAGCGTCACCTTGGCCTTGGCCGCGCAGTCATCGGCAAGCCGCTTGGCGAAGACCAGCTTTTCGCCCGGCTGCGGGCCAAAGGCGTTTTCCGCCGCCGTCACCTCATAGAGGCCATAGGCATAGCGCGACGAAAAAGCGATGGCGCGGTTGCCGGGGATCGTCCAGGGCGTGGTGGTCCAGATGACGATGAAATTGCCCTTGAGGTCGTCCCCGCCCTCCACGACCGGGAACTTCACCCAGATCGTGTCGCTTTCGTAGTCCTGATATTCGACTTCCGCCTCGGCCAGCGCCGTGCGCTCGACCACCGACCACATGATCGGCTTGGAGCCGCGGTAGAGCTGGCCGGATCTGGCGATCTTCAGGAGTTCGCCGGCGATGCGGGCTTCGGCGTGGAAGTTCATCGTCGTATAGGGATTGTCGAAGTCGCCCTCGATGCCGAGGCGCTTGAACTCCTGCGTCTGGATCTGGATCCATTCGGCGGCGAAGTCGCGGCATTCCCGGCGGAATTCGTTGACCGGAACCTCGTCCTTGTTCTTGCCCTTCTCGCGGTATTTCTCCTCGATCTTCCATTCGATCGGCAGGCCGTGGCAATCCCAGCCGGGCACGTAATTGGCATCGCGGCCGCGCATCTGGAAGGAGCGGGTGATGACGTCCTTCAGGATCTTGTTCAGCGCATGGCCGATATGGATGTTGCCATTGGCATAGGGCGGGCCGTCGTGCAGCACGAATTTCTCGCGGCCGGCGGCCGAGGCGCGCAGCTGCTTGTAAAGGCCCATCTTCTGCCAGCGGGCGACCGTCTCCGGCTCCTTCTGCGGCAGGCCGGCGCGCATCGGAAAGTCCGTCTGCGGCAGGTAGAGGGTGGAGGAATAATCGACTTTTTCGGGCGTTTCGGTCATGGGTATGGCTATCGTCTCATCGCGCGGTCGCCGCGCAGGCGGAAAACAGGGTCAATTTTCTTTTCGCATTTCCGGACGGAAAACCGCTTCACACTTTTCCTGAAAATGCTTTCACTGACGGCGGGGACGTTTCCGGAACGTCCATCATCCCGGACCTTCCGGCCTCGCTCAGAGCGCGCGGAAGGCCGGGCCGATAATTCGCGGATCGATGGTCAGCCGGTCGAGCATCATGGCGCGGTCTTACGGGTTTTTCGCCGCTTTGAAAAGACGGCAACACCGTTTGCGGTCAGAAACAGAGGCGCCGGTCGAGGCCGCCGAGCGGCCTGACGCCGGAAAGCAGCGTCCTTGCCTCCTCCTCGTCGCGCTTCATCTGCACGACAAGCGCATCGAGACCGTCGAATTTCAGTTCGTCGCGCAGGTGCCCGAAGAAGGAAACGGCAGCGACTTCGCCGTAGAGATCCCCGGAAAAGTCGAAAAGGAAGGTTTCGAGCAAGGGGGCTCCGTTCGACGTGACCGTCGGCCGGCGGCCGTAGCTGGCGACGCCGTCATAATGGCTGCCATCGGGTCGGCGGAAACGCACGGCGTAGATCCCGTTGCGCAGTTCCGTTTCCGGCGGAAGCTGCATATTGGCCGTCGGATACCCCAGGGTGCGGCCAAGCCGCTTGCCGCCGATGACCTCGGCCTCGACGGTATAACGGTAGCCGAGCTGGCCCGCCGCCTCGGCGACCGCCCCCTCGCCGACCAGCTTGCGGATGAAGCTGGAGGAAATGACGGACGCGTTTTCGTCGCGAAAGGCGTCGACCAGCGTCACGCCGAAGCCGTTATCCTCGCCGGCCGCCATCAGGAAGGCCGGACCGCCCTCCCGGCCCTTGCCGAAATGGAAATCGAAGCCGGTGACCACCTGCGAGCCATGCAGCCAGTCGAGCAGCACCGCGCGGATGAAGCCGGCGGCCGACAGCTCCGAGAAGGACCGGTCGAAGGGGTATTCGATGACCGCGGAAAACCCCATGCCTTCGAGGATGCGCGCCTTCAACGGCGCGGGCGTCAGGCGGAAAACGGGCGTCTGCGGACGGAAGACGGTGCGCGGATGCGGCTCGAAGGTCAGTACGAGCGCGGGTGCGCCGCGCTCGGCCGCAATGTCCAGCGCCCGTTGCAGCACGGTCTGATGGCCGCGGTGCACGCCGTCGAAATTGCCGATGGCGATCACGCCGCCGCGCAGATGCTCCGGCAAAGGCCCCTTCGTCGCGTTCCGGTGGAATACGGTCATTGGAACGTCTCCGTCCGGTCACTGCAACCGGGGCATCCACCATTTCGGCGACGCATTCTCGCGCGCGAGGAACGCCGAAAGGCGCGCCTCGTCGGTTCGCCCGTCGACGACATATTCCGCCGCGTGGATACCGCCCGATATATAGACGACGTCGAGGCCCGCCGCTTCGGCGCCGCGGATGTCCGTCGGCATGCCGTCGCCGATCGCCACGATGCGATTTAGGGCGACGTCGCCCCGCACCGCCCGCACCTCGGCCAGCGACCTCTCGTAGATCGGGCGATGGGGCTTTCCGGCGATCCGCGTCGTTCCGCCGATTTGTTCGTAAAGAACCGCGATCGCACCGGCGCAGGGCACGATCTTGTGGCCGCGCTCGACGACGAGATCGGGATTGGCGCAGATCAGGGGCAGCCCCCGCGCGGCAAGCGGCGTCAACTCGCCGCGATAATCTTCCGCCGTCTCGATCTCGTCTTCACGCAGGCCCGCACAGACGATGATTTCCGCCGCCTCCGGCGCGACCGGCTCGACATCGAGCCCGTCGAGCAGCGCCCGATCGCGTTCCGTACCGATGAAATGGATCTTCCTCGGGCCGGCGGCGATCAGCGACCGCGTCACATCGCCGGAGGTGACGATCCGGTCATAGGCGGCGTCCAGAACGCCGAGGCCCCGGATCTGCGCCTTCACGCCGGGATGGGGACGGGGCGAATTGGTGATGAGGACGACGGCAAGCCCGGCGGCCCGGGCCGCGGCCAGCGCCTCGGAGGCCGCCGCGAAAGCCTCGACGCCGTTGTGGAGGACACCCCAGACATCACAGAGCACCGCATCATAATGCCGGGTGATTTCATCGAAGGATTGAATGCGTTGCGTCATCTGCCGTTCCCGTGAAAAATCGAGCCCGGCTGACATCGCAAAGGCGGCGCGAGAATACAAGCCTTTCGCGCCGGATTTTGCCGCCGGCGGCGGGCTTGCGCGGACTTGACCGGCGGCGGCCGGAACCCCATCTGAAGGAAAGCCATGACCGTTCGGGACGAAATATTTTCAGACGGCCGTCCTTGACTCGCTCTTTCCCAGATCCTATTTCCCATTCGCTAGCACTCGACAGCTCTGAGTGCTAACACCATTCCAACGGATCCATCGCGGATCCGCAATGTCATTTGATCGAGGGATTAGACAATGGCAAGCACCAACTTCCGTCCGCTTCACGATCGCGTCGTCGTACGTCGCGTCGAATCCGAAGAAAAGACCAAGGGCGGCATCATCATCCCGGACACCGCCAAGGAAAAGCCGCAGGAAGGCGAAATCGTCGCCGTCGGCTCGGGCGCGCGTGACGAAAGCGGCAAGGTCGTCGCTCTCGACGTCAAGGTCGGCGACCGCATCCTGTTCGGCAAGTGGTCCGGCACCGAAGTCAAGCTCGACGGCGAAGACCTTCTGATCATGAAGGAAGCCGACATCATGGGCGTCATCGGCTGATCCGCCGCCAACCTCCCTACCTTTCCCTTCAATAAGCCGGTCTCTCCGGCGTTTCGAAACCAGGAGTTTTGAAAAATGGCAGCCAAAGAAGTCAAGTTCGGCCGCAGCGCGCGTGAAAAGATGCTGCACGGCGTCGACGTTCTCGCAGACGCCGTCAAGGTAACGCTCGGCCCCAAGGGCCGCAACGTCGTCATCGACAAGTCGTTCGGCGCTCCGCGCATCACCAAGGACGGCGTTTCCGTCGCCAAGGAAATCGAACTGGAAGACAAGTTCGAGAACATGGGCGCCCAGCTCGTCCGTGAGGTCGCTTCCAAGACCAACGACATCGCCGGCGACGGCACGACGACGGCAACCGTTCTGGCCCAGGCCATCGTTCGCGAAGGCCACAAGGCCGTTGCCGCCGGCATGAACCCGATGGACCTGAAGCGCGGCATCGATCTCGCCGTCGCCGAAGTCGTCAAGGATCTCCAGGCCAAGGCCAAGAAGATCAACACCTCGGAAGAAGTCGCCCAGGTCGGCACGATCTCCGCAAACGGCGACAAGCAGGTCGGTCTCGACATTGCCGAAGCCATGCAGAAGGTCGGCAACGAAGGCGTCATCACGGTTGAAGAAGCCAAGACCGCCGAAACCGAACTCGAAGTCGTCGAAGGCATGCAGTTTGACCGCGGCTACCTGTCGCCCTACTTCGTGACCAACCCGGAAAAGATGATCGCCGATCTCGAAGACGCTTACATTCTCCTGCACGAGAAGAAGCTCTCGAACCTCCAGGCGATGCTCCCGGTTCTCGAAGCCGTCGTCCAGAGCGGCAAGCCGCTGGTCATCATCGCTGAAGACGTCGAAGGCGAAGCCCTTGCAACGCTCGTCGTCAACAAGCTGCGCGGCGGCCTGAAGATCGCTGCCGTCAAGGCTCCGGGCTTCGGCGACCGCCGCAAGGCCATGCTCGAAGACCTCGCCATCCTGACGGGCGGCACGGTGATCTCCGAGGACCTCGGCATCAAGCTCGAGAACGTCACGCTCGACATGCTCGGCAAGGCCAAGAAGGTGTCGATCTCCAAGGAGAACACGACGATCGTCGACGGCGCCGGCCAGAAGGCCGAAATCGAAGGCCGCGTCGCCCAGATCAAGGCGCAGATCGAGGAAACCACCTCGGACTACGACCGTGAGAAGCTTCAGGAGCGTCTCGCCAAGCTCGCTGGCGGCGTTGCCGTCATCCGCGTCGGCGGCTCCACGGAAGTCGAAGTGAAGGAAAAGAAGGACCGCATCGACGACGCCCTCAACGCGACGCGCGCTGCCGTTCAGGAAGGCATCGTACCGGGCGGCGGCGTTGCGCTCCTGCGCTCCTCCGTCAAGATCGCCTCCAAGGGCGAAAACGACGATCAGGACGCCGGCGTCAACATCGTCCGCAAGGCGCTCCAGTCGCTCGTTCGCCAGATCGCGGACAACGCTGGTGACGAAGCCTCCATCGTCGTCGGCAAGATCCTCGACAAGAACGAAGACAACTACGGCTACAACGCCCAGACCGGTGAATATGGCGACCTGATCCAGCTCGGCATCGTCGACCCGGTCAAGGTTGTCCGCACGGCGCTCCAGAACGCCGCTTCGGTCGCCTCGCTGCTGATCACGACGGAAGCCATGATCGCCGAACTGCCGAAGAAGGATGCCCCTGGCGGCATGCCGGGCGGCATGGGCGGCATGGGTGGCATGGACATGATGTGATAGGCGAAAGCCTATCGCAGCATGACCATCGAGCATCCCCATGCAGTCAAAGCGGTTCAGCGCGTCAAGCGCGCTGAACTGGCGGCATGGACATGATGTAAGACCTTCGGGTCCGACATCGGTTCTATTCGGAAAGGGCGGTCTTCGGGCCGCCCTTTTGTCATTCCGGCCTTGCCGCACCGTTGCGAATTGGCCGCGCGCAGACATTTTCTTACCCAGGACCGTTGCCGCGGGAACAAAAGCCCCTATAAGGCGCTTTCAAGTGAACATTAAGATTCACACGGGATTTCAAGGGGACGGGAAAGCGAGTGTAGAGCGGCGGGCGTCGGGGACGCCGGTCGTGGGGGCGGACACAGCTTCATCAATCTTCGACAGATGCGACGGGCCAGACCGGCTGGATCGGTTCGGCGGCGGCATTCTCATGCATGTCACACATCCGGGCTGCCGATCCTTCGGGCACGGTTTGACCGGAGCGGTTCAATCCTGCGAAAGCGGCTTGAGGCGACCTGTCCGTACAGCGTGCGGATGGAGCCGACGAGCCGTGGACAAAATACCCTGAGGGGGGAACAGGTGTTCAAGATCGTCAAGACGGATTTGTCGTCGCCATTCCTGCCCGGCTCGCTCGACGGGAGCGAGACCGGAAACGAGCTTCTGGCGCAATATTGCATCGCAGAGCGCTGGACGGGCGACCTCGCCAACGGGGTCTTCATGCTGGGCGAATGCACCGCCCGGGCCCACGGCCTCGACGAACGCGCCTGTGGCCTGCTGAATCTCATCCGCTGTTACGAGACGGCGGATCGCAACAATCTGCTCGACCTGTTCGAGCAGGCGGCGACCGCCTCCTCGTCGTTCTGCTTCTCCACCACCATTCATCTCGACGGCGTCCCGCGCCAGCCGGTCTTCTGTATCGGGGAATCGACCGGGCTCGAGGACAATTACGCCGGATCGCTGACCGGCCTGTTCGCCTTTCCCCGCTTCCAGCTCGCAAACCCCGGCGGGCCGCTGCGGCGGCAATAGCGCCTTTCCGGCAAAAGTGCGAAGCCGTTCTACCGTCCCTGCGAGAACCGGAACCGGGCAATCGACGCCGGCCGCTTACCCGCGCAACCGGACGATCACGCCGTCAGCGCCTTGAGATCGGATGCCGGGTCCGCCAGCACGGCCCGCTCGGGCGTGCGGCCCATCTCGATCAGTTTCTTGCCGACCACATAGGCCTTGGCGTCGTTGACCGCATCCACGGCGATCAGGCGGTGGTCACGGAAATACCATACCGAGACGCTGCCTTCCCGCTGACCGGGCCGCACGAGCGTATCGTCGAAACCCATGCAGAAGCCGGCGATCTGGAGTTTCACGTCGTATTGATCCGACCAGAACCAGGGCTTCGGCTCATAAGGCGCATCGCCTCCGGCGATCACCGCCGCTGCCGCTTCCGCCTGATCGACGGCATTTTGAACCGACTCGATGCGCACGCGCGCCTCGCCGAAAGGCAGAACGGTGCAGTCGCCCATGGCGAAGATTGCGGGATCGGAGGTGCGGGCATGGGCGTCGACGACGATGCCATTATCCACCTCCAGCCCCGCCGCGCGCGCCAGACCGTCGTTCGCCGTCACGCCGATGCCGGCGATGACCAGATCGACGGGCAGAACGAAACCGTCCGTCAGTTCGGCACCGGTCACCCGGCCGTTTTCCCCGACAAGCCGGACAAGGCCCGTCTTTTCCCGCACGTCGACGCCGCGCGCGATATGAATCGCCTTCAGGATCGTGGCGGTGGCCGGCGAGGCGACGCGCGCAAGAATACGGTCGGCCATCTCGATGACCGTCACATGAAGCCCCCGCCCCCGCGCGACGGCGGCGGCCTCGAGGCCGATATAGCCGCCGCCGACGACGAGCGCCCGTCGCCCCTCCCGCATCTCGATGCCCAGACGATCGGCGTCGAGATAATCCCGCACCGTGAAGACGCCTTCGAGATCGCCGCCGATCGCCGCCGGCAGGCGGCGCGGCGTCGCGCCGGTGGCCAGCGCCAGACAGCCATAGGAAAGCGTGGATCCGTCGCTCAGCGCCACCGTCCTGCCGGCGCGATCGATCGACACGACCTCGGTCGAAAGCCGCACCTCCACGTCGTTTTCCGCATACCAGCTTTCAGGGCGGAATTTCAGCCGCTCCAGATCCGCCTCGCCGAGCAGGTATTTCTTGGAGAGCGGCGGACGCTGATAGGGATGGGTCGCCTCCGAGGAGACGAGAGTGATCGGGCGTCTGTCCCCAAGCGCCCGCAATTTGGCGACAAGCGCAAATGCGGCCTGACCGCCGCCCGCAACAACCAGTCTTTCGCTCACGATGGCTCCGTTCCGTTTCGCCAGAGGTTGCGTTGCGGCGAGCCGGAGGTCAATCCGGCCTGCGTCGTTAACTGCCGTATTTGCGTCAACCCTTCGAGGGAACCTCCAGCCCGCGGATTGCCGCCGGCCGGGCGAGGCAGCGCTCCAGCCAGGCCATGACCGCCGGGAAGCCCGCATAGTCGAGGACCTCGCGGCCGCCGTAGAAGACATCCGCGCCGCGCACCCACGGATAAAGCGCGATATCGGCAATGGTGTGCTCTTCGCCCATGATCCACCGGCGGTCCTTCAGGCGCTCTTCCAACACGGACAGAAGGCGTTTCGTCTCGTCGCGATAGCGTTCCATCGGATAGGAATTGTTGGCGACCTTGTCCGCGGCAAATTTATAGAAATGGCCGAACTGGCCGAACATCGGCCCGACGCCTCCCATCTGGAACATCACCCAGCAGAGCGTCTCGTATCGGGCGGCGGCATCGGCCGGAAGGAGCTTTCCGGTCTTCTCCGCCAGATAGATCAGGATCGCCCCCGATTCGAACAAGCCGATCGGCTTGCCGCCGGGGCCGTCCGGATCGATGAGCGCAGGAATGCGGCCATTCGGATTGAGCGAAACGAACTCCGGCGACTTCTGCTCATTCTCGCCGAAATCGACATAATGCGCCTCATAGGGCAGACCCAGTTCCTCCAGCGCGATCGACACCTTGACGCCGTTCGGCGTCGCGAGGGAATAAAGCTGGATGACGTCGGGATTTTTCGCCGGCCACTTCTTGGTGATGGGGAAGGATGACAGGTCCGCCATGGAGAACTCCTTTTAAGGGAGCCTATAGATAGGACAGTTTTTCCGGCGATGGCAGATGGGGCCGGAAATTTCCCGGCCGTTTCCTGGAAGGCGGATAACGCAATGGCCGGGCCTGCCGGCGTTCAGGCCACCCGCCGCACCCGCTCTATAATCTCCGCCACGGCCGGATCGCCCTCATGCTCCGGCTTGCGGGCGCGAACGAGGCAGGCCTGCGACCTGAGGATCACCCCGTCCGTCAGGATTTTCAGGTGGTTGGCTGCAAGCGTCGAGCCCGTGGAGGTGATGTCGACGATGATGTCGGCCGAGCCGGACGCCGGGGCGCCCTCGGTCGCGCCGAGGCTTTCGACGATACGATAGAGCTGGATGCCGTGATTGCCGGAGAAGAACTGCTGCGTCAGCCGCCAGTATTTCGTGGCGATGGTGAGGCGGCGGCCGTGACGGGCGCGGAAATCGGCGGCGACATCGCCAAGATCGGCCATGGTGTCGACATCGAGCCAGATTTCCGGCACCGCGACCACCACATCCGCATGACCGAAACCGAGCCGGGCGCAGAACTCGACGCGCGCATCCGCCTCCGCCATGCCCTCGCGCACCAGATCCTCGCCGGTGACCCCGAAATCGACCGTGCCGTTGCCGATCTCGCGGGAGATTTCGGAAGCCGAGAGAAAGGCGATCTCGATATCCTCGCGCCCCTCGACGCGGCCGCGATAGGAGCGGTCGTTGCCGACGGCGGCGACCGGCAGGCCGGCGCGCGCCAGGATGGCGGAGGCCTCGTCCTTCATTCGCCCCTTGGAAGGCAGGCCGATGGTGATCATGCGGAAGCTCCCTTCACCGCCTCGATGCGATCGAGCCAGAGCGAAAAGCCGACGGCGGGGATGCGTTCGCGCGCGCCGAGCAGCGTCATGAGCCGGTCGAAGCGGCCGCCGCCGGCCAGCACCGAGGAAACGCCGGCCGGCGCGATCTCGAAGACGAGGCCGGTATAATAATCGAGCGGCCGGCCGAAGGCCGCGCGATAACGGATGCCCGCCGGATCGACGCCGGCGGCCACCAGCGCATCGACGCGGCGCCCGAAGCGGCCGAGCGCGCCGTCAAGGGCAAGCCCGCTCCGGGCGGCGAAAGCGGCGAGCGCCGCGGGCGCTTCGGCAAGGCCGGTCTCCAGCGCCAGGAATTCGGCAAGCGGGCCGAGCGTATCGCCGCCGAGACGGGTGTTGGAAAGCTCGATCTTCTCGCGCAGCCGGCGGGCGATCTCCACCGGGCTGCGGCCGGTGTCGGAGGAATAGCCCGTCGCCGCCATGGTTTCCTCGATATGCGCGACGAGCTTCGCCTCGTCGTCAAGCTTGCCGAGAATGGCGAGGCGGTCGACCTCCGGGCCGAAGACGCCGGAAGGCCCGGGCGAGGACAGATCGTCGATCAGCCGCGCCAGCCGCGACTGGTTGCCGAAAGCATGCACCAGCCGCTTCTGCCAGCCGCCCGGCAGGCCGCAGGCGGCCACGACCGCCTCGAAGACCGACTGGTCGCCGAGCGTCACGGAAAGCTCGACGCCCGGAAGGCAGCCGGAAAGCGCCAGACACGCATCATGGATGGCGCGCGCATCGGCGCGGGCGACGTCGGGATCGCCGAGATCCTCGATGCCGGCCTGATAGAACTCGTTTGCGCCATCGCGGCGCTGGCGGAAGACCTCGCCGAGATAGGCGTAGCGCTTCGGCGTTCCGGCCGCCGTCTCGATATGGCGCATGCAGACGGGAATGGTGAATTCCGGGCGCAGGCACAGGCTCTTGCCCGTTTCGCTCTCCGTCATGAAAATGCGGCGGCGCAGGTCCTCGCCCGCCATGTCGAGGAAGGGCTCGGCCGGCTGGATGACCGGTGTGTCGACACGCTCCGCGCCGAGCCGCTCGAAATCGGCGACGAGGCCGGCGGCGAAAGGTGGAAGACCGGTCAGCGGCATGGGGACGGCTCCCGGCGGGTCATCCATGCGTCAGGCATCGCGCGCCCGATCCTCCGCCTGCTGGGCCAGCATGGCGCGCACCTTGGCGACGAGATCGCCTTCCGGCACCGAGACCTGCGCCACGCGCGCCTCGCGCCAGGCGGCATTGTCCTCGATCTCCGACGAAAGACGCTTGCCTTCGATCAGATCCTTGATCTGCACGATTCCCTCGGCCCGCTCGTTGCCGCCCTGGATGACCGCGAGCGGCGCGCCGCGCCGGTCGGCGTATTTGAGCTGGTTGCCGAAGTTTTTCGGATTGCCCTGATACATCTCCGCGCGGATGCCCGCATTGCGCAGGTCCTGCGTAAAGCGCTGGTAGCGGCCGAGGCTTTCGGCATCGCGGTCCATGACGCAGACGATCACCGGCGCGACGATGTCCTCCTGCCCCAGTTTGCCGAGGTTCTTGAGCGCCGTCATCAGCCGCGAGACGCCGATGGAAAAGCCCGTCGCCGGCACCGGCTGGCCCATGAAGCGGGAAACGAGGCCATCGTAGCGCCCGCCGCCGCCGACCGAGCCGAAGACCACCTTCTCGCCCTTCTCGTTGGTGACGGCAAATTGCAGTTCCGCCTCGAACACCGGGCCGGTATAATATTCCAGCCCGCGCACGACCGAGGGATCGATCCTGATGCGGTCCGGGCCATAGCCGGCGGACGTCACGAGATGGGCGATCCGGTTCAGTTCCTCCACGCCCTCGACCCCGCGCGCGCTGGCTTCGACCAGTTTCACGAGGTCGGCCATGCTCGCCGCGTAATCCGTGATGCCGACGAAGAACAGCACCTTCTCGATCTGGTCGGCGGCAAGACCCGCCCCCTTGGTGACATCGCCGGACTCGTCCTTGCGGCCTTCGCCGAGCAGCAGGCGCACGCCTTCCGGGCCGAACTTGTCCAGCTTGTCGATGGCGCGCAACACGGTGAGGCGGGCGTTCGCATCGGCTTCGCCGCCAAGACCGATGGCCTCCATGACGCCATCGAGGACCTTGCGGTTGTTGACCCGGATGACGTAGTCGCCACGCGCGATGCCGAGCGCCTCCATCGTATCGGCCATCATCATGCACATTTCGGCGTCGGCCTGGACGCCCGCGGCCCCGACCGTATCGGCGTCGAACTGCATGAACTGGCGGAAGCGGCCCGGTCCCGGCTTCTCGTTGCGGAAGACATAGCCGGCGCGATAGGTGCGGTAGGGAAGCTGGATCTCGTTGAAATTCTCGGCGACATGGCGGGCAAGCGGCGCCGTCAGGTCGTAGCGCAGGCTCAACCACTGCTCGTCGTCGTCCTGCAACGAGAAGACGCCCTCGTTGGGGCGGTCGCTGTCGGGCAGGAATTTTCCGAGCGCATCGGTATATTCGAAAAGCGGGGTCTCGACCGGATCGAAGCCGTAGCGCTCGTAGACCTCGCGAATGCGCGCCGTCATCGCGTTGACGGCGCGGATGTCGGCGGCATCTCGGTCGATGAAGCCGCGCGGCAGGCGCGCCTTCAGCTTGTGCGGTTTTTTCTGCTTTTCGCTCATCGGGATACCCGGAATTCCTGTGGGTTCTTGTGCGGGTTTCCCTAGCGGATTGGGCCGATGGCGGCAAGGGCGCATGCCGCCTGAATGCGGCGGCGACGCATGCCGCCTGGATGCGGCAGCCGCGATATCACTGCAAACGGGGGATCACTCTCTCATCTGCCGCGGACGGGACGATTCCCGCGCCTCGACGAGCGAGGCGGCGATGGCCCGCGCCATCCGCAGGCTCGTCTCCCGGATGTCTCCGGGCGTGCCACTGCGGGCGGAATGGATCAGCCGGAACCCCTCCTCCAGCATGATCGTCTGCGCCCTGTCGCAGGCCCAGTGTTCTATGGACGCGTCCATAGATAAGGCTTCGCCTGGCATCCTCACCCCCGTGCCAAATCATCGAGCATCACACGGCGCGCCGCAAACCACGAGCACGAAGCCGGTTGCGATTACCCCTACAACGCTTCCGCTGCCTAACCGCAGGTTACATGATTCGCCCCGAACTGAAACCGCCGGCACTCCCGCCAACCGTCAGGGGCGTGTAAACAGGCCGCGGGCGCGCTCCACTTCCGCGCGAAAGCAGCAGCCCTCGACGTGATCGTTGACCAGGCCCATCGCCTGCATGAACGCATAAACGGTGGTGGGGCCGACGAACGTCCAGCCGCGCTTCTTCAGGTCCTTCGAAAGGCGGATGGACGCGGGCGTCGTCGCCATGGCGGCGAGCGTCTCCCAGTCGCAGCGGGCGGGGCGTTCCTCCGGCTGCGGCTCGAAGCCCCAGAAATAACGGGCGAGCGAGCCGAATTCGTCGCGCAGCGCCTGCGCGCGGCGGGCGTTGTTGATCGTCGAGACGATCTTGCCGCGGTGACGCACGATGCCGGGATCGGCAAGGCAACGGGCGATGTCCTCTTCTCCGAAGAGAGAGACGCGGTCGAAGTCGAAACCGGCAAAGGCGGCGCGGAACCCCTCGCGCTTGCGCAGGATCGTCAGCCAGGACAGTCCCGACTGGAACCCCTCCAGGCAGATCTTCTCGAACAGGCGGCGATCGTCCGTCACCGGCCGGCCCCATTCCTCGTCGTGATAACGGCGATAATCGTCGAGATTGCCGTGCCACTTGCAGCGGTCACGCCCGTCCTCGCCCGTCAACAGCCCCTGCCCGGCCATGGCCTTCTCCGTTTCCGTTTTGTTCGCATTTACCATATGTCAACCAGTTTTGGAAAGCCGGTAATAACCCTACCGGAAGCTTTATCCGGCCGATTCCCGCCGCACACGCCGGCGTTTACCTTTCGCTTGCGCGAAGGGTGCAAGCATTTTTCCGAACCGCGCCGTCCGTCGTCTTCACGGCGCAACCCAGCGACGATCAGTAGCGAGTACGTCCGATGTCGATACGCTTTCTCCTTGCCACGACCATTCTGTGCGCCGCGACCGCGGTCCATGCGAACGACCGATACATGAGCCGTCCTCCGGTCATCGTCAGCCCGGACCTCACCGCGCCCTGGGTGATGCAACTCACCGGCCAGGGCGTCCGGCCGGCGGTCGCACCGCGGCGCGCGGTGGAGCGCCCGCCGGTGCAGCAGCGGCGGGTCCTCCGGCGCGAGGCCCCGG
>NZ_JAHWXY010000016.1 GCF_024281235.1 Shinella daejeonensis | reverse complement strand
TTCACGTTGGCAAGCTCAACGCCCGATCCGTCCGTCTTCACCCGGATCTTCACGTTGTAGTCGACCACCCGTTTCACCGGGATCAGGATTTTCATGAGGCTTCCCTTTGACATCTCGCACATGCTGGAGAGCGCCGCAGGCAACTGCAGCAAATTCTTCCCAATACCATATAGTATTATATCATACTTACAAGTATTTTTTTCGCTCAGATGGTTTTCTGCGCGCGCAATCCGGTTGACACCGTACCATCAAGCCTCTTATTCATACTTACCGGTATCTTTTTTCGCCACATGGTATGTTGCGCGGCCGGACACGGCGAACGCTTAGGCACAGGGAGCCCTCAGATGAAGACAGTTACAACGGAAATGTTCGGGATCGACGCCCCCGTCTTCGCCTTCAGCCATTGCCGCGATGTCGTCGTAGCGACGTCCAAGGCAGGTGGAATGGGTGTGCTCGGGGCAGCATGGATGACGCCGGAGCATCTCGAACAGGAACTGAAGTGGATCGACGATCACATCGATGGCCTGCCCTACGGTGTCGATATGGTATTCTCCTCGACGGCGACGAAGGTGGATTTCAAGGAAAGCCCTCGGGAAATCATCCCCGCGGAGAGCCGCGAGTTCATAAACCGTCTTCTTGACGAGGACGGCGTACCGCCTCTCCCGAAAGACGAGGAGAAAGGCTGGTATGCCGAATATGCTCGCAACCTCGCCTTCAGCCCGGAGGCCAGCGAGGCGCTGCTCGATGTCGCCCTGCGGCATCCGGTCAAGTTGGTCGTTTCGGCGCTCGGCGTTGCTCCGGCTCACATCATCGACCGTGTGCACGAACAGGGTATCAAGTTCGGTGCGCTGGTCGGCAGCCCACGCCAGGCACAAAAGCAGATCGAGGCCGGTATCGACATCATTGTCGCTCAGGGCGCCGAGGCCGGCGGCCACACCGGCCAGATCAGCTCGCTTGTCCTCTGGCCGGAGATCATCGATGCCGTCGCCCCGACACCAGTACTCGCAGCCGGCGGCATCGGCCGAGGCCGTCAGATGGCGGCAGCCCTCGCCCTCGGCGCCGAGGGCGTTTGGTGCGGCACGATCTGGCTCGGCACCACCGAGAGTGAGCTGACACCGGACATGCGTGAAGTGCTTTACGAGGCGAAGGCCGAGGACGCCGTCATCACGCTTGGATATACCGGCAAGCCTTGTCGCGCGATCCGGTCCAAATACACCGAAGCCTGGCTCCGCCCCGACGCTCCCGCCACCCTCAAGAACACGCCGATGCAATCCATCGTTTCCGGCGAACCCTTCCGCCGCGTAGAGCGTGCGCGCCGAAAGGACTGGATGACTTATTCCGCCGGCCAGATCGTCGGCCGCGTCAACGAACCGACCACCGTGAAAAGCGTCATGTACGACATGATCCTCGAATATTCCGAGGCCATGGAGCGGCTGACCCAGATAAACGAAGCTTGAGACCGGAAGAACGCCCACCATGTCATCTCGCAAGATCGTCATCGCCGGAGCCAGCGACGCCGGCTTTAAAATCGCCCTTGCAGCGCATGCGGCAGGTCACGACGTCACCCTCGTCGACGAACACCCGCAGGCTCTGAAGGACATGTCCTTCGATGCGCCCTGGTTTTATGGGGCCGGCCTTCCCTCCGCCCTCATGAATGACAACTCGATCGCGCAGTCCGTACTGGAAGCCAGCCCCCAGCTCATGGAATGCATCGAGGCGGGCATCGACGTTCGCGTGTCCACCGTTCTCTGGGGCGCTTTCCGCAACGGCCCGAACTGCCTTCATGTCGGGAGGCCCAAGGTTGGACTGGTCACGCGGGAAGGCAACGAAATCCTCGAACACGATGCCTTGATCATCGCGACCGGAGTGCGGGATTTCGTTCCGTCCTTTAAAGGCTGGGAGCTGCCCGGTGTACTCGGTGGCAAGGCGGGGCTGGCGCTGCTGGACCTCTATCAGGTGTTCGAAGGCAAGCGGGTCGTCGTCCTCGGCTCCGACGAGCTCGCGCTTCGCGTCGTTCGATCGGCGCGCGAGCGCGGCGTCGAGGTGGCAGGCATCGTCGAGCCGGGCGAATCCGTTGTGGCCGGACCTGAGGCAGCCGCCTGGCTCGCCGCGCAAGACATTCCTGTGCATCTCGGACAGGTCATCGCGGAAGCGATCGGCAAGACGGCGGTCACCGGCGTCAAACTGGTCTCGCTCGACAATCGACCAAGCGAGGAGATCGCCTGCGATACGGTTGCAGTGGCCATTGCCACGCTTCCCAACATCGAGTTGCCGGCGGCCATGGGCTGCGAGATGCACTACGTTGCGGATGCCGCATCCTGGATTCCCCGGACTACCGCGCAGGGGGAGACCAGTCTCGAAGGCGTATTCTGGCTATCGGATGCCGGTGGCGGCAATGGCGACCTGCACACGGCAATCCTTGACAGGATCGGGGGCGCGGAGCGCGATAGCCGCGTGACCGCGGCGCCATCACGAAAAGTGTCTGCTACCGGCTATATCACCTCATGGATCGATGCCCTGCACAAGACGGGTGGGGACGACGTCGTCCTCTGCCAATGCGAAACCGTCAGCCGCGCCGAATTCTGCGGTCTCGCGCCGCCACAGTATCTAGGCAAATCCCTGCGCCATCCACAGACACCGCTCAATCATGGCGACGACGCGACCGCACCCCGCATCAATCAGGACTTCATGAAGCGTATGACCCGCGTGTCCATGGGGCACTGTCAGGGCAAGCGTTGCCGGGACGAGGCGATATTCGCACTCTCGCTCCGCTTCGGTATCGGGCTGGAGTCGATCCGCCCCGCAAGTTACCGCTTCCCGCTACGGCCGATCGATCTCACCCTTATCGCGGATGACGATGAAACCGATGACATTCGCCTGAACTGGCAGATGTGGCCCTATGAGACCCGCCAGGGCTGATCATTCCTCGATATTGGATACGAACATGCAAAGCTATGACATCATCGTCGTCGGTGCGGGGATCCTCGGACTTTCCACCGCGTATCGCGCGCAGAAGGCCGGTGCGAAAGTGCTGGTTCTCGACGCAGGCGCTACGGCCTACGAAGCCTCGTCACGCGCAACCGGCTATCTGAGCTTGCGCGGCGAGACGCCCGCTGAAAGTCCGCTCGCACAAGAAGCCGAGAAGCTTTGGGACGGATTGGACGATGAACTGGGTTATCCGACCGAGTGGACCCAAAAAGGCCGGATCTGGGCCGCACTTGACGAACATGAGTTCGCCGATTTGCAGAAGCTCTACCGGACGTTCCAGAAGACGGATGTTCCCTTCGAATTCCTCGATGGCGCGACCATGCGCAAGATGATCCCCTGTCTCAGCGAGCGCTGCCTCGGAGGCATCTGGACGAATCGTTCCGGTCACGCCAACCCGCAGCGGACCTCCCAGGCATTCGGCTGGGCATTCACCGATCTCGGTGGCGAAATCCGGGAATACACTCCGGTTCTGGAAGTTCTCGTTGAAGCTGGCAAGGTCAAGGGCGTGCGCACGCCCCAGGGTGAAATCCATTGCGGAAATGTCGCCCTTTGCGCGGCGGCACACAATCCACTGCTTCTCAAACCGTTCGGTATTCATTTCCCTCTTGCGCCGGTCCGTCTCGAAGCACTGGTAACGACACCGATGCCCCCTCTGTTCGAGCAGGCTTTCATCGGCAACGGTCTCTCCATCCGCCAGACGAAACGGGGCAATATTCATATGAATGGCGGGCCATATGAGTGGATCAACCTCGAAATCGGCAGGGAAGCCGCAAAGCCGACCACCCAGACCGTCCGCAACATCATGCGGCGCGCCATCGAAACGATGCCGGTCCTGAAGGGTGCTCAGTTCCTTCGTTGCTGGGCCGGGATCGTCGACATCGCCCCCGATCAGATGACCACAATCCATCGCTTTGATAGCCCGGAAGGACTGGTGACCGCAGCTTGCTCAGGCCACGGCTTTGGTATGTCCCCTGCCGTCGGTGTTGCAGCATCGGAGCTTCTCATGAACGGCGCAACGCGCATGCCGATCGAGCAGCTTTCGCTGGATCGTTTCAGGGACACGCCAAGCGATTGGCGGGAGCGCCGTAGATGGGAAGCGGGGCAGTACAACACCTGAACCCAACCGCAGAACGTAAAAAAGGCCGCGTGTCCGTTAGGGCGCGCGGCCTTCTCCTTTATCCATCAATCACCGGTGAAACTCCAGATCCTTGCGCAGGACGGCTCCCGTACCCTCCGGCAGCGGTCTATCCGCGGTGACCTGGTAGAGCGAAGCGATCTGTTCCAGCATCGCTGTCGAGGCCGGGCAGGATTTTCCCCGGGCAACATGGATCGACAAGTGCTCCCCTGTCGCCAGCAGGCGCCCCTTACCGTCACGGATGCGATGAAAAAGGTGTAGGCGCTTCTCGTCATAGCCAAGGATCTCCGAGCTCGCCTGCAACGACGCGCCCTGCCGGCATTCGTCGAGGTGAACGAGATGCGTCTGCAACGTATAGAAGGCGCCGTCCTCAGCGCGGGAAAAGTCAACACCGATCGTTTGATACAGTTTGTCGGACGCTTCGCCACAGACTTGAAGATATCGGTGCTCCGTCATGTGGCCATTGTAGTCGAGCCAATCCATGGGAACCTCACCCGTCCATGTGACAAGGGGAAGGAAGTCGGAAGCGTCGGTTTGCGTCATCGCGGGATCCTGGCTTGCAGAAAAAGGAAACCCCGGCCGGAAATCCGGGCCGGGGCAAGTCATATTTCAAGACCGTCGGGCTTACTTGACGAAATAGGGTTCACCGGTGTCGGCCAGGGAGGCATCGAAGCCGGCGGCCGTGACAGCGGCCGTCAGCTTGCCATCCTTGTGCAACCGGTCGATACCGGTATCCAGTGCCTTGCCGAGGCTTTCATTGCCTTTGGTGTAAAGGACGGCGGCCTGCGGCGGGCGAACGGTCGAGCCGACGCGCTCGTCCGCCGCCGGAATCTTGATCTGGATATCCTCGTAGGCACCCGCGTTCTTCTGGCTGTAGACGCCGTAGGTATAGCCGTCCACGGCGGCGTCGATCCGGCCGGCCGCGAGGTCCTGCGCCAGCGCCACACCGTTCGGATAGAGCTTCAGGTTTGCGCCGAGAAGTGCCTGCAGGTCCGGTACGAAGAGATAGCCCGACACCGTCCCGACCGTCTTGCCCTCGAGGCCAGCAATGGTATCGATGCCATCCTTGGAGAAAATCGCCGAGGGGTCGAGATAGGTCGGCGCCGACATGCCGAGAACGTCGACGCGCTTTTCGGTGCGGTTCCAGCCGCCGATGGCAACATCCGCCTTGCCCGACACGACGGCCTGGACGGCGGCCGACGGATCGACCGCCATGGGAACGACTTCCAGGCAATTCTCGTCGGCCACCGCCCTCACGACGTCGAAATCGATGCCGCTTAGCGAACCATCCGGATTGGTCTGCGAGAACGGGGGATAGTCGTAACCCGCGACGACGAGCTTACCCGGCGTGATCGTTACGACCTCGGTCTTGCAGTCCTGTGCAGCCGCGACGGAAATCTGCGTTGCCAGCGCGAATGCGGTCATCATCATAATATTTCGCATGTCAGTTCCCTCTGTTGGACATTGCCGGACCCGAACCCGCCATTCAGGCGTGGCGCGCGAGGCGGCGTTCGAACCAGCCGACAAGAAGCGTCGCTGGAATGCAGATACAGGCGTAGAGAAGGCCCGCGAGGCAAAGGATCGGCATGTAGCGGAAGGTGGTGGTGCCGATGATGTAGGCCTGCGAAAGAAGCTCGGGGAGCGCGATCGTAAAGGCCAGGGAGGATGCCTGCAGCATGAGGACCGCAAAACCAAGCAGTGCCGGCGCCGCCACCCGCAATCCTTGCGGAACGAGGACGAAACGGAGTTGATCGGCAAAACTCAGGCCCAGCGCGTCGGAAGCCTCGATTTGGCCGCGCGGCACGGCCTGCAGCCCGGCCCGGATAATTTCGCTGGTATAGGCTGCCGTGCTCCAGCTCAGCGCGGCGACGGCCGCGGCGAAGGATGTCAGGCTCACCCCGACATTCGGCAGGCCGAAATACGCGAACTGAAGCAGGATCAACGCTGGAGCGCCGCGACCGATTTCGACGACGGCAAGGCAGAACCAGCGCAGGAAGCGTGATTTCGCCTGTACCATCAACGCGAGAGCCAGGCCGGCGGGAATTCCGATTGCAAGTGAGGCACCGGTGACCTTCAGGCTGATTCCGAGGCCGTCCAATATCTGCGGGAGATAGGTTCCCCAAAAAGAGAGAATATCGCTCATTGCGCCACCTTCTGTCTCAGGCGGGCGTCGGCGATGCGCGCCACCAGCGCTATCGGAATGCTGATCAGGATGTAGAGAACCGCCGCGAACGCGAAGGGCGTCAGCCCGTCAAAGCTCTTGCGGGCGACAAAATTCGCCAGGAAAGCGATGTCCATCACGCCGACGGTCGACGCGATCGCTGAATCCTTGAAAAGACCGATCAGGTAGCTGGCGGCGGACGGCAGCGTCACACGGAACAACTGTGGCAGAATAATATCCTTGAAGGACGATACGGGAGGAAGACCCAGTGCACTGATCGCCTCCCATTGCCCCGCATGAATGCTGCTGAGCGACCCGCGGTAGATTTCCGCCATGTTCGCTGCGGTGACCACGCCGAGCGCAATGATCGTCGCCGGAATTGCGCCGATGCTGATGAAACCGGAACCAAGGCCGAAAAACAGCAGGAACACCCAGACAATCGGCGGGATGGAGCGCAGAAAGATGATGATCGCGAGCGCGAGGAAATGAAGGATCGGATTGCGCGAGATATGCATCGCACACAGCGGCGCACCCAGGATGAGCCCCATCGCAAAAGCGCCTATCGTCACCACGATGGTCCATGGCAAGCCGCTCAGGATGAGAATGGCGAAATCCCAGCTCATCTGTTCATAACCGCCTTGAGGAAGCGCTGCGCGCGTTCCGACTTCGGATTGCGCATGACCTCGGCACTTGGCCCCTCTTCGAGGATATGGCCATCGGCCATCAGAAGCACCCGGTCCGAAACGGTTTCCGCAAAATGCATCTCGTGCGTGACGACAACCATCGTCATTCCGCCTTCGGCAAGTTCCTTCATCACTGCAAGCACTTCGAGACCGACCTCGGGATCGAGTGCCGACGTCGGCTCGTCGAAGAGCATGACCTGGGGATCGAGTGCCAGCGCCCGGGCAATGGCGATACGTTGCTGCTGCCCGCCCGAACAGCGCGCGGGATATTGAGACGCCTTGTCGGCGAGGCCCACCCGCTCAAGAAGTGCATGCGCCCGCTTCTCCGCCTCCGCCCGGCTGCGGCCAAGCACGCGCTCCTGGGGCAGGCTGATGTTTCGCAACACCGACAGGTGGGGGAACAGGTTGAACGACTGGAACACCATACCGGCTTTCCTGCGCAGGCCCATCAACTCTGCGCGACGCAGCTGATGGTCGGCCCGGATGGTCAGTCCATCGATGGTAATTTCGCCGCCGGAGGCAGGCTCGAGCTGATTGAGGCAGCGTAGGAGGGTGCTCTTGCCTGACCCGCTTGGGCCGATGACTGCAACAACCTCGCCTTTGCGCATCGCGAAATTGATGTTCTTCAGCACTTCGTGCACACCGAACGACTTGCGCAGATTGCGCACCTCCAGAATGTTCGGAGCTGCTTCGGGAACCCTGGGACCCGCCTGTATTTCCGCGATCAAGACTCACTCCCTCCATAGCCGACCTGCTCAGTCCGCTGAGCCGACGCGATCTCTCACCCACCTGAACGAACAAGGCCGGGCCGACTGGCCGGACCTGCGGTCCGCCGTTATTGCGATCAGGCATCTACAGGCGGCCGCGCATGGAACATCACCTTCCACTCGCCCTGCTGGCAGATCTCATCGTTCTGATTGCGTACCTCGACCCAGAATCCAACGATGCCTCGCGCGGGATTCTTCGTGGGCCGGACAGATTCGACGCGCTGGTAAACGTGGATCGTATCGCCGATCTTTACCGGTGCCTTAAGATCCCAGGTCATACCCAGGAAAGCGATGGCCGTGCCTTCCTTCAGCCCAAGGCGAAATTCGAGGCCGGTGGCAATAGCGAAGACTGCAGGTCCGTGAAGGATCCGCGTGCCGAACGGCGTCTGACGGGCAAAAACCTCGTCCGTGTGGACGGGGTTGTAATCGCCGGTCATTCCCGCGAAGAGCACGATGTCGGCCTCGGTGACGGTACGGCGCGGCGTCTTCCAGTCCTGGCCTACCGTGAACTGCTCGAAGAACAGCGCGTTCGGTCCGATGTTCAGGGAAATGCTTTCCGCCGGATTCGAGGCGTCCATACTGAGCTCCATGTCTTTACGTAAAAGGCTTCGCGGGTATGCCGCTGAAGGTGCCTTGCCTCTCGGTCATACCATTTGGCTTATTTACATACTCATGAGTATTTTTGTCAATATCATTGGTTGACGAAAACTACCTTTAGGCATCTTTAAATTCATATAGGTCCGCGAACATACCGCGGTTGACTAGAGAGTTGGATTTTCCGAATATGCGGAATCCCTTCGGCTGCAGGTTGCGCACCCGAACGCCCTTCCATTTCACGCACGTCGTGCCCAAGAGACAGCCATTGGAATTCTGATGAAGACAACGCGCCGAAACGAACTCAAGGCCCGCAAGCAGGCGTATGTTCAGGATGAGATTTTGGCGGTTGCCGCCGAACTATTCGCGGAACGCGGCTTTCGAGCCGTCACGCTGGATGACGTCTCGGCATCGCTCGGCTACACGAAAGCGGTCGTCTACTATTACTTCAAAAACAAGAACCAGCTGCTCTGGGAGATCTTCAAAAAGATTCACGAAACCTGGTGGGAGGAGATGCAGGCGATCGTCACGCGAGATACGCCTGCCGACGAACAACTTGCCGCGATGATCCGCCAAATGGCGCTCAACGTCATGGACAAGCGCGAATGGACTGCGATCTACTTCCGGGATCAGTCTGAACTGACAGAGGAGCAGAGCGCGATTGTCATCGAGCACAAGAGGGAATTCGACCGGCTCTTTTCCAGCACCTACAGCCGCGGCGTCAAGGCGGGCATCTTCAAGGATATTCCCCCATATGTCGTGGTTACAAGCATCGTCGGCATGTGCACCTTCACGCACACCTGGTACAAACCGAACCGCGCGTTGAAGCCCTCAGATATCGCTGACCACTTCATAACCATGGTGCTCGACGGGTGCCGGAACCGGTCCCATCCGGAAATATCGCTCCAGGACGCCGGTGCTATCGCTCGATAGTGCGATAGAGCGTAGTTTTCAAATCGGAATTGGCGGCAGGAGATGGCCCCAGGGCGCCTCAGACTCGATCTGTGCCGACAGGCGCATGAGATCCGCCTCGCCGCCGAAAGGCGCGATCAGCTGTACACCGATGGGCATCCCCGCTGCATCGCGATGTAACGGGATGTTTGCGGCGGGCTGACCTGATGCGTTTATGATCGCAAGAAAGGTCGTATACAGTCCGGCCTTCCTGCGGAAGCTACGGAAGTCATCGCTCATCGAAAGCTCGCCGAGCCGTAGCGGCGGTTTCGTCAGGGTCGGCGTGAGGATGAAATCGAACCCTGCGATATAGTTTTCCAGCGTACGACCGATGCCATGGAACCGCGTGACCGCAAGAGCGTATCGCTCGGCCGGCATCGTACGGCCCATCTGGTATGCGTCATGGATCGCAGGCTCAAGCAAATCCCGCGGGTCGCCGTCCGGCCTACTGCGGAGGACGCCGCCTACCGTCACCGCGACATTCGTCGCCATGACGTCGATGATGGCTTCGATGAAGCTCGCATACTTAATCTCCGGCAAATCCGCATCGATGACCTCGTGTCCCAGACTGGAGAGGGTCTTCGTTGCCTTGTCGAGCGCCGCGATGCACTCGGCTGCAATGGGAATATCATCCCACGCCTTCGTCCAGCGTGCGATGCGCATGGGACGGTTGAAGGCGCGGTCCAGAAGCGCCAGATATGAATCCGGGCGGCCCGGCGCGGCGTAAGGTTGGCCGCGTTCCATCCCGGCGATCGAGTCCATTGCTGCCGCAGTGTCGCGCACGCTGCGGGAGATTACTCCGTCAACGGCAAGTCCAGCCCAGCCCTCCCCACGAAGCGGGCCGTAGGGCACCAAGCCTCGTGACGGTTTAAGGCCATAGACACCACAGCATGCCGCCGGAATCCGAATTGAGCCGCCGCCGTCACTGCCATGAGCAACAGGAACAATGCCCGCGGCAACGGCCGCCGCGGCTCCGCCGCTCGATCCACCAGGTGAACGCTCGAAGTCCCAGGGATTTCGGGTCGGCCCACCGTAAACCGCCGCCTCCGTTGTCGGCGCCATGCAGAATTCGGGAACCGTTGTGCGTCCATAGGGTAGGAACCCCGCTTCGACAAAGCGGCTGGTCAGGGTCGCATCGATTGCCGAGCCCGACCCCTCGAACAGTCGTGAACCGACGGACCCCTTGAGCGTCCTCGACGCCAATCCGGAATCCTTCAGCAGGAACGGGATGGCGCCAAACGGTCCTTTCCGATTGGCGGCTCGCGCCAGCGAAAGGCCTAGCTCGGGATCGATGTAGCAAAGCGCATTCAGCATCGGCTCGAAACGGGCTCCGATCTCGAGCGCCGCCTGCATCAGTTCGACAGGGGAGACCTCACCCTTTGCAAGCCGGTCAGCCAACACGAGTCCGTCAAGACTACGATATTCCTCAAGGTTGATCACGTTCACTCACTCCCGATCATCGTCTTCAAGGCGGCCTTGTCGACCTTGCCGGTCTTGCCCAGGGGAAAAGTGTCGATAAAGCGCACCGTGCGCGGCACTTTAAAATCGGCAAGCCGGGATTCAGCATGGGCAACGAGTTCGTCCACCGAAACGTCCGCCCCGGCCCGGCGGATCACGAACGCCACGGGGACTTCCCCGAAAATCCTATCTGCGCCGCCCACAACGGATACATCCTGGACAGCCGGATGCGATATCAGGGCCTCCTCAACCTCGCTCGGCGAGATGTTCGCCCCACCACGGATGATGATGTCCTTGATACGGCCGGTGATGAAGAAGAACCCGTTCTCATCGCGATGTCCAAGATCGCCTGAACGGAAATAGTCGTCGACCATTGCTCCGGCTGTCTGCTCCGGTGCCCCATAGTATTCCTTCACGGTCGCCGCCGCACGGACGAGGAATTCGCCCTGCTCGCCCGGTGCGCAATCGCTGCCATCAGGGCGCACGATCCGGTAGCTCAGCCCAGGCGCCGCCTTGCCGACCGATCCTTCCGGCACGATTTCGTCATCGCGGCTATAGTGGCCGAATACCGGGGTCGCTTCCGTCATCGCATAATAATTCTGCAGCGATTTGCCAAATCGCGTGGCAAACCTGCGACGCATTTCGAGAGGCAACGGCGCGCCGGCGCAGATGATCTCCCGCACGTTCGACAGATCGAAATGCTTGTCCTGCTGTTCGCAGAATTCAAGCATCATGGAGTACATCGTCGGTACGCCGTGGTAGATGGTTATCCGATGGGCGACCAAAGCCTCCAGTGCGTCCCGGGGATGGAAGCGCCGCAGGAGGACGACTTTTCCACCTGCTTGCAGCCCTACGGCCGCTCCAGTGGAGAGACCGTAGAGAAATCCGAGGGGGAGCGTCACAAGCGTTACGTCATCCCGTCCGAGGTCCCACATTTCAGCCAGGGCGCGGGCAACGCCCACCTGGGCCGCATGGGTGAGCAGAATCGCCTTGGGTTGCCCCGTGGTTCCGGACGTGTAGATGATCAGGAAATCGTCGTCCGGCATTACCGCTGATGCTGCGGGGAGATCGACGCCGCCGGCAGGTTCGTTGAGCAGATCGATTGGTCGGCGCCGCTCGACGGGAATTGCAGCCGCCACGCCATCTCCGGACACTTCGTCATGGAACAACATTCTCGCCCCGGAATGAGCGAGAGCATATTTCAGTTCGCTCTCCGAGAGGTTCGGGTTCATCGGAACGTAGATCGCTCCGATCCGCGCCGCTGCGTAGTAAAGCAGCAGCATTTCGGGCCTGTTCTGCGCGATTGCGGCCACCCTGTCGCCCTTGGCGATGCCGAGCCTCATCAGGTGGCGAGCGGCGTTCTCGGATAACGCCACGACATCCTCGAATGAAAAGTACTCATTCTCGAACACCAAGGCCGTTCGGCCAGGATCGGGCGACATCCGATCGCGGAGTGCGATGAAAACATTCTGCGGCATCTGGCAATCGGGCATTTGGCGGCTTCCGCTGATGGAACAGTTGCTAATTTTCACGAGGTTTGGAAAGCGAGGCATCTGCCTCCCGGGCTGCTTCGCCGAGGGTCAGGAACCTGACTCCCTCGCAATCCCGCATGTGGTCAATGAGCGTCGCCAGCATGCGGATGCGCGGCCCTCGCCCAATGAACTGGGGATGCATCGTCAACGTGAAAACGCCGTCCTCCACTTCCTCGTTGCAGTAGTCGAATTCGCCGCGCCAGATGGCACCGACCTCCGCCGGATCGCGCAGGCCTTGATAGAGCGGTTTGTTCAGGAACGCGAAATAGGGAAAGTCATCCAGTTCCCATGCCACCGGCATTTCGATGAGCCGGGTTTCCGGTCCCGGTCGGAAGCCGTCATCGTCCAGCTCGTCTCCCGAGCGAGCGCGGTAGGGACGAAAGTCGTCGGCCATCATGGAGCTGTCGTAGATCAGGCCGCGCTCGATCAGCAGTTCGACCGTGTCGGGCGAGAGATCCCAGGCGGGCGAACGATATCCGAGCGGGACAAAATCAGAACCGAGCACCTTGCACAGCCTTGCCAGGGACGCATCGAGATTCTTCGCCTCCTGTTCTCGACCCAAGCCGACCGGCGTTTCATGAACGTAGCCGTGCAGGGCGATCTCGTGGCCTGCATCGCGGATTGCCATCGTCTCCGCCGGATAGGAGACGGCGGTATGCGAAGGCACGAAGAAGGTGGCTTTCACGCCCGCCCCGTCGAGCAGTTTGAGCAATCGCGGCACGGCCACGCGCGCGCCGAATTCGCCACGCGACACGGGCGTTGCCGAGGTCGTCCGGAAGCTGCTCAGCCAGAGCGAGACAGCATCGAAATCGAAGGTGAGGCAAACTGTGGTCATGAGCATTCCTGATCCGGACGAGGAAGGGCGGCCCGCAGCCGCCCTTGTTTTCTCATTTCGCGGTCCAGCCGCCATCGACCGTCATGCACTGACCGGTAATGTAGTTCGCCCGCTCCGAGAGCAGGAAAGTGATCATCGCCGAGATATCCTCGGGCACACCCTTGCGCGCCATCGGCACACGGACAGGCAGCCAGTCGGTTTCGACACCAACGCCAGCCATGACCGGAGCATCCTCGCCGAGGATACGTGTGGAGTTGTCCCGCAATGTCGTTGTGATCACGCCGGGGCAAACTGCATTCACCGTGATGCCATCTTTCGCGTAGTAGCAGCCAAGATGCCGGGTCAGACCAATGACCCCATGCTTGGATGCAGTATAGGAAGCACCGTCCGCCATGCCGGTAAGGCCACCGATAGAGGCAACGTTCACGATGCGGCCCGCCTTTTGCTCCACCATATGACGCAACGCGGCGCGGCAGGCATAGAAAGTACCCCGGAGGTTCACGTCGATGATCTGGTCCCAGAGCCTGTCGCTCGTCTCGATACCCGAAGCAAAACCATCGAAAATGCCGGCATTGCAGACCAACCCGTCGATCCGGCCATATTCGGCGTTTGCCTTGGCGACGAGGGCGTCGACCTGATCGACGAGCCGCACGTCGGTCTGCTGAAAACTGACCGAGCCGGGGGCACCGCTCGCCTCGGCGATCGTCTCTTCCGCCTTGTCGGCCAGGATGCCGCCCATGACGACATTCGCGCCGGCGCGGGCGAGTTCCAGCACGGTGGCCCGGCCGATGCCGGTCTCGCCGCCGGTGACCACGATGATGCGTCCTGAAAGCTCGGACATTTAGAATTCTCCTTCCGCGGGGCAAAGCCCGCAATCATGCAACAGTTGGCTTTGGTTGATGGCGCGGTCGCTCAAGGAGCAAACGCGAGAACTTCAGCTTCCGCCAAGAGGCGAGGATCATAGAGGCCGGCCTCAACCATGACACCGGCGGGCGGGCAATCCTGGTTCAGATAGCGGGCACGCACGGCGCGAAACGTTGCCAGAAACTCCGGATCGAAACTTTTAACGTAAGTCGTCACGCGCGCCACGTGCTCGAAGCCAAGCCCTGCGGCCAGAAGCGTCGCCCCCAGGTTTTCGAACAGCGCGACAATCTGGGCTTCCGCCGAGGTTGTCACGGGCTCGCCGCTGGCGTCGGTGCCTACATGGCCGGTAGAAACGAAGACCTTGGCGCCCTGCCCCAAAATCCCCTGCGACACGCCAGGCCACGCGGCTCCGGGTGGGTTGATCGCTTCCAAGGCCATGTCCTCTCCTCTCCAATCTACAAGCACACCGATTCAGCCGGAACCGGCGCCACATCCTTCTACATACTAGCAAGTATGTTAAACATTACCAGTGGTATTTTTTTATTTGCATGAGTTTTGTTTGTGCGTTATCTCCTTCCTATCTGCCCGTCTCACGGCCCCGCAGCCGGAGCGATCGGCCAATTTCTCAACCGTCAGGGAGCCGGACCATGGCTGCATCATCCCCCTCTTTCTGGGTTTCCTCCATCAGCAGGATCACGCCCGAGGACATCTATATTCGTGGTTATCCCATGCAGGAGATCATCGGCAGGCTGAGTTATCCTGCGATCAGTTTTCTCCTGGTCCGCGGCTGCATCCCGACACCCGGCGAGGCACGGATGATGGATGTCATCCTGTCATCCATTCTGGATTACGCCCTGCAGAAGTCCGGTACCGTCGCCGCGCGCGCCATCGTGTCGGTCAACCCTCAGATGACGGCAGGCCTATCGGCCGCAATGCTTGGCGCAGGTCCCTATGCAGTCTCTCCTGAGGATGCCGGCCGTTTTATTACGGAAGGCGTCGCCAAATGGAGGGCGTCCGGCCTTGGCATGGAGGAGCACGCGGAAACCCTTGTCGCGGAACTTCGTGCCGCCAAGCGCCGCATTCCTGGTTTTGGTCACCAGGTGTTCCGCGGTGTCGATCCGCGCGCCGAGAAGCTGAAGAATTTTGCCCAGGCGCAGGGCGTCTGGGGAGAGGCGAACGAATGGTACGCCGCCGTCCACGAAGCATTCCGCAAAGCGACCGGTAAACATGATCTCGTGATGAACGACGTGGGCATGCTGGCTGGGATCATGGGCCAGATGGGTTTCACACCCGCCGAAATGACAGGCCTCGCGCTCCAGTCCACATTCCCGGGCGTGATCGCCCACATTTCCGAGGAACTGCAGTCGGGAGTCATCAATCGTATCGTACCGGACAGCATCGCCGAGTACGACGCAACACAGCGTTCGCTCGATGAAGACCTTGCTGCCGCAGGCTGGCCAGCCTGAAGCTTCACTCGTCAGAACAATCGAATTTGAGGACTGGGATCATCATGCGCCGGATCAATTTCATCAATCCCTTCGGTTCCGTCTCCTATGACGGGATCATCAAGAAGACCCTCGGCCACTATTGCGCCGAGGGGACGGAAATGGTCGTCACCCATCTCGAAAACTGCCCGCCCGACATCGACTTCTTCTATAACAAGCACATGATCGAACAGTCTCTCTATGAAGAGGTCATGCGCTCGGAGGAGACCGGATTCGATGCGGTGATCATCGGCTGCCTCTACGATCCCGGTTTGCGGGTGGCGCGCGAACTGGTCGACATTCCCGTCATCGGTCCGCTGGAAGCTTCGCTTCAGATGGCATCGAACTTCGGTCATTCGACAATGATCCTCACGGATCACCGGAAAGCTGTCCCCTTCCACTATGACGAAATCCGGCTGCGCGGACAGGGCGCGACGGTAAAGGGCGTCGATGCCATCGACTGGTTCGTGAAGGACATGATCAACGATCGAGGCGCCGTGGCACAGGATGTCGTTCGCTTGTCGACCGAAGCGGCGAACAGGTTCGGCGCCGAGACGGTGATCATGGGCTGCACCATCATTGCCGCGATATACCAGGAATATCTGATGGAGGGTGGCGAACCTGCCGAAGTGCCGATCCTCAACCCCAACCTGATGGCGCTGAAAATGGCGGAGGGGTTGGCGGACTTGCACAAGAAGGGCGCTTATACCCTCGCCCGCTCCGGCTACTACATGAAGCCGACGGGACACTTTGCGGAAGAATTCAAGCGTGCGCGCAGGATTTGGAACCAATCCAAGCCGGATTTCACCCAAAACTGACATGGTCGGCACTTTGCGGCGATACCGTTGCGAGCAAAACGAAAGGGCGTCTGAATGAAACGGTATAAGATCGCATTGATACCGGGCGACGGCATCGGGGTCGAGGTCGTGGCGGCAGCTTTGGTGCCGCTCCGCACCGTCGCTGCCAAGCACGGTTTTGCACTGGACGAGACTACCTTCTCCTGGTCCTGCGAGACTTGGCTCGCAAGCGGGCGGATGATGCCGGAGGACGGTATCGACCAGCTTCGCGCCTTTGACGCGATCCTCCTTGGCGCAGTCGGTTGGCCCGCCAAGGTTCCTGACAATGTTTCATTGCATGGATTGCTGCTCCCTATCAGGAAACAGTTCGATCTGTACGTGAACATGCGCCCGCATCGGCTGCTGCCCGGAATTCAGGGCCCCCTGCGTAAGACCAACTTCGACATTCTCTGCATCCGAGAGAACACCGAAGGCGAATATTCCGGCGCCGGCGGCCGCGTGCATCAAGGCACGGCAAACGAGGTTGCGGTCGAGACCTCTATCTTCACCCGTACAGGCGTTGAGCGCATCTTGCGTTACGGCTTCGAACAGGCACGCAAACGCACCGGGCGGCTGGCTTCGGTTACAAAGTCGAACGCTCAGAAGCACTCGATGGTCTTCTGGGATGAGGTAACCGAGGAACTTGCGGCGGAATACCGTGACGTCACGGTCTCCCGCTATCACATCGATGCGATCTGCGCGCGGATGGTGACCCATCCCGAGACGCTGGACGTTGTTGTCGCGTCGAACCTTTTTGGTGATATTCTGACGGATGTGGGCGCCGCGATTCAGGGCGGACTAGGCTTTACTGCTTCGGCGAACATCAATCCCGCAGGAGGCGTGCCTTCGATGTTCGAACCGGTGCACGGCTCGGCACCTGATATCGTCGGCCATGGAAAGGCAAACCCGATCGCCACCATCTGGGCTGGATCCCAGATGCTTGAGCATCTCGGCGAAAATACCGCCGCTGATGACATGATGCGCGCAGTGGCTGAGGTGACAGGAGGCAGTCTCTCCGCCCTGACCCCGGATTGCAATGGACATGGGACGACCACGAGCGTAGCCGACGCAATTTCGGCGGCGATTTAGAGACGGCTTCCACCAGTCCCGTGGACGATCTCCGATGCATCAGCTCAGCGATAGGGTCGGCATCTTGCTAAGGCTCTTGAATGGATACGAACCTGCGTCCCAAAGATGAGACAGCCTATACCCTTGCTTTTTCTGTACAATTTCCGCGGCCACCGGTAATATGGAGTCTCGCACAAGAGCTAAATCCTGAGATCACCCGAGCGCACAGTCGCCTGGATTGAAACTTCCGATCGGGGATCGCGATACCTGTAATCCCGCTGATCAGCTTATAAGGACGCTTCCTTCCCTCTCGAGGCGGCCTATCCGGTTGCTCTCCGGTAGGCTTATCGAGCCTGGCCCTCAAGGTCCCGACCTACGCCCAGCTCAGTGGATATCGCAGCGCGACCTCGTCGAAGATACATGCGTACTTGGCGCTCTTCCCGATGACCGGTTCTCCCTCAGATAGAGCCTATTCTTTTCGGTCTTGGAACGGTACCCGCCCTCATCTCGACGATCATCTACGGCATCGCGCCCATGGTCTGCCTGACGATCCTGGCAATGACTCAAATCCCGCGCGAAAGAATTGAACTCGGAAAAGCCGTAGGCGCCGCAAACAGCGAAATCCTGCGGAAGATCGAGCTCCCGTCGGCGCTGCCGACCCTTCTCGTGGGTGTGAACCAGTGCATCCGAACCGCCATTGCACAATGGCGGTTCGGCTAGGATTTGCGGGGTGATTTGGGACCGCCCGCTCGCCGCAGGCGACCATATTTCATCCGCGCCGTTGCGAGCGCCAGGCCAACGAGCACAAGAGCCATGCCCATCACATGGTAGGGATGAATCTGCTCCCCCAGAAAAAGCGTGGCCATGACGGCTGAGGAGATGGGGGTGAGGTACATGGTCAGACTTGTGGCCGAGGCTCCGACACGCCGAACCGCATACTGCATGGCGATATATGCAAACACCGATGACACCAGCACCATGCCGGCAAGCGTTGCCCAGTCGGCAAGCCGGGCAGGCACGGGCGCCCCTGTGGCGACTTCCCAGCCGGCGAAGGGAAGGAGAATGACCGCTCCGGCAAACCCCATCACACCGAGCGCCGCCGCGGATGGCAGCGAGCCGAACCTGCTGCTGCGCAATATCAGGGTGTAACCGGCCCATGACATCGCGGCCAGTAAGATTCCCACGTCACCCGGATTGAACGCAAGGGAATATGCCGCCGAAACATCGCCATTAAAGGCGATCGCTGCGATTCCCATTGTGGCGAGGCACATGCCGATGAATTCTCGCGCCGCAATTCGGCGGTCATTGATCAAGGCATCCATTGCCAAAACGAAAAGCGGGGATGTCGCGTAAATCAAAGTGGCGTTTGTCGCGCTGGTATGTTCGAGCGACAGGTAGACGACGCCCCCACAGATCACCATTCCCAATGTCCCGGCCAAGAGCCAGAGACCGGTATTTCCGCGAACGAAAGCCAGGCATTCCGCCCGGTATCTCCAGAGAAGGGGAAACAGAAGCACGACGGTCCCCGACCAGCGCAAGAAGGCAGTCAGGAAAGGAGCGACATGCCCCGCGATGCTGCGGCCGAAAATCAGATTGGTGGAAAGAAGGATCGGCAGGCTCGCCAGAACGAACCAGTCGAGCGCTTGTCTAGATGAGGCCGGCTCCAGTTTTCTACTCTCCCAGTTCGCGGGACCGCTTCTTTGCCGCGTCCACCGCAGATGTGAGCAGGCTTTGCAAACCGCTCTCCGGGCGCATTAGCACATTCAGCGCTGCTGCCGTAGTGCCATTCGGGCTCGTGACCTGTTCCCGCAAGGTTACAGGCGTTTCCTCCGGCGCGGGCGCGCAAATCGTCATTCGGCTCTATGGCGATGAGCTCGTGTTGTGATGCGTCGCCCCATCTACGGAGCATCGCAAAGCCCATGTTGCCGGCGCCGACAAGCGCTATTTTTGACATCCTTTATTCTTCGTTTGAAGCAAGCGATTGAAGAGATTGCCATTCTTCGTCGCTCATCGTGACCAGACCCTGTGAATTCGCACGTGCGCGCAGACGCCGATCGCCGGGCATACGCTCCTGACCTGCGTCAACCAGTTCCGCAATCAGCGCCTCTACTCTCGTCGCCAAGGGAGGAAGGACGGCGGCACCCTTTCGCGAATCAATGACAATAATGGTCTCGCCGGTCCGAGCAGTTATCGCGCCGGGATGATCAGCCCAATCGACTTCGTAGGAAAAGTCTGCCCCGGCCAGACCAGCGCCCGCAACAAGGTGCGGATTTTCGCCGAGAATGCGCCGTTCGACAGTACGCATCCGGGGAAGGACGCCTTGCTGTTTGAGAATTTTGGTGAGGCTCCAGCTATATCGACGTCAATATAGCCAGTGTTTTACCCATGGATATCATTCGCAGCGGCCGCCGGCAGATCAGTCGGCTGGAGATTGTAGAGAAAGGTCGTCGCCGGCACTTTAGTGACGAGGTCAAGCTGGCGATTGTCGCGGAGAGCTATAGTGGGCCTCAGCAGGTATCGGCGACGGCTCGTCGCCATGGGATTACGTGCTTTCAGTTGAATAGCTGGCGCAAGGCGGTGCGGGAAGGACGGCTTGGGGGTGAGCTGGTTTCATCCCCGTTGTTGCGGATTATGATGCGGCGGCCGAGCATCCTGTTCCGGTTGCTGATCTGGAGCCTTCGGCGTCTGGTGCTGGTCGCATGGAGATCGTGATCGCGAACGGCCGACGCGTTGTTGTCGACAGTGACGTCGATGTGGACGCGTTGCTGCGGATCGTCCGTGGCCTTGAGAGGCTGGAATGATCCCGATCCCGTCAGGTGTTCGGGTGTGGCTTGCGACTGGCTACACGGATACGCAACTCTCAGCAATCGAGGCGCCGGGTGTGCAACACCCGGCGCCTCGATTCTTATTTTGCGGCTTCGACCGCCTCAACGAGTGCTTGAACTGCCGCCTCGGCCTCGATCTCGCCGTTGAAATGCGTCGTGACGATATCGGTGATCGCGCTCTTGATCGCCGGTGTATTGCTATGTCCCAACGCCATAGAGCCGATTAGCGTTTTGCTTTCGGCCGCCTCGCGGACCTGACGAATGCCCTTCTTGGCGCACTCGTCGAAGCCTTCGTCGGAAACGTCGATGCGCGCGGGGACGGAACCCTTGATCTTGCTGAACCCAGCCTGGAAGCCTGGAGAGACGACGGCGCTCGCCATCGCTGTCTGCACATTTCTCGCGGCCTCGTCCGGCATCTTGAACATGACGAACTGGTCGCTGTCGAGCAGCACCGTCCCGGTCGTTCCGGGTGTCTGGAAGCATACGAAATCCGTGCCAGCGGCCTTGCCCGCGCTCATGAACTCTCCCTTTGCCCAGTCTCCCATGATCTGGAAGGCTGCTTCCCCATTGAGCACCATCGCTGAGGCGAGATTCCAGTCGCGGCCGGAGAAGTTGTCATCGACGAAGCCGCGCAATTGCTCCATCTTCTGGAAAGCTTCCAGCATCTTGTCGGATCCGAGCACTTCAGGATCGAGATCGACGAAGGCCCGGACATAATCCTTCGCGCCCAGGGAGGCGAGAGCGGCGCTGTCGAAGAGAGTGACGTCCTGCCAGGGCTGGCCACCGTGAGCGAGACCTACCTTTCCGGCAGCCTTCACTTTCTCCATCGCGGCGACGAACTCTTCCCAGGTCTTCGGCTCTTCAATATCCAGTTCATCGAGAAGCGCCTTGTTGCCCCAGACCCAGTTGGTGGCGTGGATATTGACCGGCGCGGCGATCCAGACGCCATCCGGCTTCGAGAAGACCTTGACGGCATCGGGGATGACATCATCCCATTTCTCTTCGAGAGCGATCGCATTGAGATCGGCCAGATAGTCACCTTGCCGCGACCATTCGATGAGATCGAAGCCGGTCATCTGCGCCGCCGTGGGCGGATTTCCGGCGTTCACGCGAGCGCGAAGGGTGGTCATCGCGGCCTCACCGCCGCCGCCGGCTACCGGCATATCCTTCCACCCGAAGCCCTTCGCCTCGATTTCTTCCTTCAGGAGATTGAGCGCTTTCGCCTCACCGCCCGAAGTCCAGTAGTGCAGCACTTCGACGTCCTCGGCCGCCGCGCCGGCGGGCAGCGCGGCTGTCAGTACAATAGCGGCGAATACGCCGGTCAACGGATATTTGTGTGCCTTCACGTTCTGCATTGCCTTCTCCCAGTTTGTTGGCCCGTTGGGTGTTGCGTTCCCGGTATCCTCACCCGCCGATGCCGTATCGGGGGGTGACTTCGCGAATGGCCTGCGCCAGTGCGTCCGTGCATTGGGCGAGGTCGGTTTCCGTCGCGATCAGCGCGGGCGCGATTTCGATCGCGGTCCCGATGGGGCTGACGATCACGCCCAGTTCGCGCACCCGATCCGCAATTTCCATGACCATCCGGGTGTCGGGTGCTGCATGCGTTTCACGGTCGGTGGTAAAATCGATCGCCTGCCAGAAGCCACGGCCACGGATCTGGCCGACGGCCGGATGCTCGCCGAAGGCGGCCGACATCTCGGCCTGCCATGTCTCGGCCAAACGCGAGGAACGCTCGATCAAGCCGTCCCGGCGCTTGATCTCGATGACCTTCAGGGACGCCGCGCAGCTCACCGCATGGCCGGCATAAGTGTGGACATGACGGAAATGACCGATGGCGTTCGCGATCTCGTCGCGCGTGATGACGGCGCCGATAGGAACGTATCCGGCGCCCATGGCCTTCGCGACGTTGAGGATATCGGGCTCGATGCCGATCTGCTCGGCGGCAAACCAGGTGCCGGTCCGCCCGAAGCCCGTGATGACCTCGTCGAGGATGAGCAGAACGCCGTAGCGGTCGCAAATCTCGCGGACGCCCTGCCAATAGCGCAGCAGCGGGATCTGCACGCCATTGGCCTGTTGGAAGGGCTCGCAAATGAACGCGGCTACATGCTCCGGGCCTTCGAGCTTGATCTGGCGTTCGAGATGAGTCAGGCAAACGTCGGTATAGGTTTTCTCGTCCAGCCCATAGGGATTCCGATAGCACATGGGATTGGCCACGAAGCTGTGTCCGGGCGCACGGGGCGCGGGGTCGTCACGCACCGACAGCCAGTCGGTGCAGGAGCGTGCCTCCAGCGTCGCACCATGATAGGCGTTCCACCGCGAGATTACCTTCCAGGCTCCGGGCTTCCTGCCACTCTGGTTCTGATAGTGACGGGCGATCTTTATCGCGGTTTCCGTGGCTTCCGAACCGCCGCTGGTGAAGGCCACGCGCTTGAGCCGCCCGGGCGTCAAGGATGCGAGTTCCCCAGCCAGCTCCACGGCGGGTACGCTGATGTTCAATCCCGCCCCGGCATAGTGCATTTCCACTGCCTGACGGCGCATTGCCTCGCCGATTTCCTCGTTCCCATATCCGAGCGAGCCCGCACGCGTGGAGGTGCTCATCATGTCGAGAAGTTCGCGGCCATGCTGATTGACGACACGCAGGCCTTTGCCGCTCACCATGACATTCGGTCCACGCTCGTGAAGCAGATCTCGTGGAACCAACGGAAACATCAGATGCTCCAGGCTCTTGTTGGTAAGCGCATCTGCATTGGACGTCATTTTGGCTTCTCCCTTGTTGCCGCCGATCCCCGATGGAGCTCTGGCCAATTCGTACCGCCATGCTAGGATGCAACTGTCCCCTGAAGGAGAGCCAGTTTGAGGCAAAGGAAGCATGCCAGTTTTGCACCGGGCGAGGTTCTTCTGGATTCGATCCGTCTGGACCGAGATGCGTCGGAGCCGTTGTTTCGCCAGTTGTATGGCCAGCTTCAAGCCATGATTCTCGACCGGCGTTTACCCGCCGGCACGCCCCTGCCGTCCACCCGGAACCTTGCAAGCGACCTTGGAATTTCCCGCAACACGACATCAACGGTTTATGAGCAGCTTGAGGCCGAGGGCTACATCGAGACCCGGCAAGGCGCCCGCGCAGAGGTGAGGCAGCTGCCCGACACCAATTTCGATCGGGGCCGACCATCGGTCACGGCCATTGCGGATGCCTTATCGCATCGTGGGCGCGCGCTTGCGGCCGTCGATCATCAGGGTGGCAATGCGGCTCGCATGATCCTGCAGCCCGGCCAGCCCGACGCCCGCGCCTTTCCCTTTGCGCTTTGGCGCCGGCTGATCTCCCGGCAGCTCCGCCTCCAGCCCGACAGCGATTTTGGTTATCAGAGCTTCGGTGGAGATCGATCGCTGCGCGAGGCCGTCGCGGGCTTCCTTAGCGCCGCCCGTGGCGTGAGCTATCACGCTGATCAGGTGCTCATCACGTCTGGCGCACAGGGTGCGTTCAATCTTCTGGCACAATGGCTGACGGATCCAGGCGACGTGGTCCTCATGGAGGACCCGGGCTATACCGGCGCGCGCGCTGCCTTTCTCGGGGCAGGAGCAGAGATTGCATCAATGGCTGTCGTCGATGCGCAGTGGGATATCGACGCAATCGCCCGCCATGCGCCGCGCGTGATTTATCTCACCCCGGCATGCCAGTTCCCCTTGGGAACGTCCATGGACATCGAACAACGATTGAGGCTGCTTGCGCGCGCAGAAGAGGTCGGCGCCTGGGTCATAGAAGACGATTTCGATCGCGAGTTCAGCAATCTCACGCGCCGCATTCCTCCCCTGCAAAGCGTGGATCGTTCTGGCAAGACCATTCTGGTGGGGAGCTTTTCGAAGACGCTCCTGCCGGACTTGCGATTGGGGTATATCGTCTTTCCATCCCCGGTTTCGGAGGAACTCCGCCGCACCAATTTCCTGATCGGAACTATGGCCTCCACCGTTGTTCAGCGTGCCTTGGCGGAGTTTATCCAGGAGGGCCATTTCGCACGGCATGCACGGCGAATGACGACAGTGTACAATGAAAAGCGCAAGGCGCTCGTTGCGGCGGTTGAGGCACATCTGGGGCACTGGCTTGGCCGCATCGACCATGGCGGTGGTCTGCAATGCGTCTGGACTTTCCGAGTCTCAATGGATGATGTCGAAGTGGCACGCCGCGCCGCCGATGCAGGCTTGTCGCTCACTGCGCTCTCGTCACACTATCAGGCCAGCACGCCGCGCAGCGGATTGATGATCGGTTTCGCATCGACCGATCCCAGGCGATATTCGGCGGCGATGGCGGCATTGGATGATATCCTGATCGATGTACGGCAGCGGTGCTTGCCGTCCATGAAGAACGGCGAGCACGTCAGGCCGGCTACCAGCAAGTGAGGCCGAGGAGCTTCTCGCCGAGCGGATTGAGTGTCGCCGTCTCCGCGTTGTGCTTTTCCCATTCATGCGGATTGCCTGTGATGTCATTTCAGGCAGGTAAAATTTCTGATTTGAATTAATTTTCGAGCCGATAACCGGGAGGTCACGGTGTCGTCGGTCACCTTGAAAATAGCGGGATGATATCCGATTTCGTCAACCTTGCTGCGTAAAACGTAAAATTGGTTCTCTTTTTCGCTGGTAGGCTCCCCCTCCTGTTGATGGAGGAGAAGATATGCGAGAAATCACAGCGGTCCTTTTGGCGACATGCATATTGTGGCCGATGACGAGCCATGCGGCTGATCGAACGGATTTGACAGTCGCTGACTTTGTTGGCGCACAACAGCCTTCGAAGCTCGTTCAAAACTCGTTATTTCTTCCGCCAGCCAATGCGCAAGATGCCATTATGCCCTTTACGGGCACCATCACACTTTCCGAAACAGTGATGGCAACTGACCCTGTTAAATTCAAAAGCAACAACATACTTGGCAAAGACCCCGCCATTTTCCCCGCTGCCGTGTTGTCGTTCATAACGCATGATGGCGATCTGGTCCCGACAACGCAGGATGTCCTGCGCTATGGATCGACACCAGACGGTAAAAGCTTTTGGGATATTATCGTCCAAGCGGGCAAGGTTTGGTCTGAGCCAGGTGACGATGGCTGGTCTCGCGCATCGTTTCCGTTTTCGTTGATGCATTCGATCGAAGGCGAAACCCACAATGGGGTCGCGATGTTCCTATATAAGGATGGCCAGGTTTCAGGCCTCCGTTTTCAGATCGTGACGCAGACAGCGCCATTCTACGTCGAGGACTATTTCACGGCGACAGGCAGAGCCGACGCGGTATTGAAGTCCGACAGTATCCCGAATGAAGCGGAGGTGAAGGCCACATACGCCCAGTCCATCGCCGATGCAGAAAATCTGAGCACCTGGACGGATCTCGAAGCCAAGGTCGGGCAAAAATCAATCGCAGTATTTGACACCGATATTAGCGCCGAGAAGGTCGTTGCCAACGGTATCGGTATTGATGGAACATTCTACCTGAAATCCTGCCCAACAGTCGCAGGCGAGCTACCGTATTGCGACCGCCAACGGTTTGGCGTCTGGTCGGTCACAAAATCTGCCGGGAATGCGGTCGCGATGCTGCGCCTTGCTGAGAAGTTCGGCCCTGGTGTTTTCGATGAAAAGATCGTGGACTATGTCACCGAAGCCAAGGATGCCCCCGGCTGGGAGACGACGACATTTGGCGACCTTCTGAATATGGCAAGCGGCGTAGGATATGGTTCGGCTGAAGAAAAGCCCTACAAGATGGGTGAACCTTACCCTGACGCATATTACAAATGGTACGAGGCCCCATCCGCTGGTGAAAAAGTTTCTGCCTTGCTGGAAGGTGCAAAACCATATCCTTGGGGACCCGGTAAGGTTGGACGATACCGCGATGAGGACATGTTCCTTCTCGGCGAGGCCATGACGCGCTACATCGCCAAGAAGGGTGAGCCTTATGCTACGATCTGGGACATGGTCACCGAAGAAGTCTATAAACCCATCGGCATCCATTACGCGCCGATTAATAAGACCATGGAAACGGATCCAACTAATGATCAGCCATTGATGGCGTATGGTTACTATCCGACGATTAGTGATTTGGTGAAAATCTCAAAACTTTACCAAAACGGCGGCAAATTCGGCGACAAACAACTGCTTAACGCAGAAATTATCGCTAAGAGCGCTCCTGGCGAGACACCTGTCGGTCTTCATACCGGTAAACATCAACGGCCATTTTATCAGAATGCATTCTGGCGTGGACAAATGGATTCGCAAAATGGTTGTAGCTTTTACTATCCGACAATGACCGGCTTTGGTGGCATCCTCGTTCCCCTTTTCCCAAGCGATGTTTTTGCGATTCGGATCTCTAAGGATTGGGAAAATGATGCCGGATCCAATCGGATGGATAGCCTGGAGCAGGTAGCCGATAACGTCAGCGATCTTTGCAGGTGATATTCATTGTATCCTGCCCTTGAATAACCGGGGGCAGGATACCGCCCGTCTGGGTTAAGCCGCCCACCCCGGTTTGATCAGCAGCCACTTTCCGAAGGTGGCGAGGGCAGCCCCGCCACATCGACTGGCCCCCCCTTTTGGCGGGCACGGACGAGGCATCGACGCAGGCTCGCGACCAGTCGATCCGACCTGCGAGGTTCAGTCGGTCGAGCATGTGGCGGTGGATCTTGTCCCACAGACCTGCATCCTGCCAGTCGCGTAGCCGACGCCAGCAGGTCATACCCGAGCAGCCGGCAACCTCGCACGGCAGGCGTTCCCGCCCACGCGCCACGAGGTGCGGACTCGGAGAACACGCCGGATTTGGGAAGGATTGAGTTTGTAGTGAACATTGACAGCCTCCGCTTCCGAGCTGTCTTCTAAGCAAAGCGCTGTATCATCCAATCGATAAAGACGCGCAGCTTGGCGCTCTGGTGCCGGCCCGGCGGATAGACGAGGTGAAACGGCAGCACGGGCCTGGACCAGTTTTCGAGAACCGGAACAAGCTCTCCGCTATCGAGGAAGGGCTGCACGAAGCGCTTGAGGTTCTGGCCGATCCCGAGACCTTTACGCATCATCTCGATCTGACCCTCCCCGTCATTGGCGGAGAAACAGCGGCAGTCCAGTTCCAGTCGCTCGCCATCCTTCTCGAAGATCAGCGGCGAGGCGCGTTCCGTGGCGGCCGAGAAATAGCCGACGATCGAATGACCGATGCGCAAATCGTCGGGCGTCGCCGGTACGCCATGGCGTTCGAGATAGCCGGGCGCAGCACAGGTGACATAGGCAAGCTCCATCAGCCGCCGCGCGATCATGGCCGGATCGGTCAACTCTCCGGCCCGGATGGCGCAATGGACACCCTCGCCGATGATGTTCACCGTCCTGTCGCTGATGCCGAGCGCCAGCGTCATATCCGGGAATTGTCTGGCAAAATCAGGCAATGCCGGGATCAGAAGCGTCTGCGCGAACGAGTTCGGCACGTCGATGCGCAGATGTCCGCCCGGCTTCAGGCCCGCGCCGCGTATCGCATTGTCGGCCTCGTCGATCTCGCCGATCAGCCGGGCCGCACGTTCATAATAGGCGGTGCCTTCGGCGGTGACGGCAACGCTTCGCGTGGTCCGTTCGATCAGTTTGACGCCAAGATGGCTTTCCAGATCGGTGACGAGCTTGCTGACCGTGGAGCGCGGCAGGGAAAGCTGGTCGGCGGCCCGGCTGAAGGAGCCGGTTTCGACGACCCGCACAAATGCCCGCATGGCGAGAAGCTGGTTCATGAACACCTTACGCAGATCGATTTTAGGCGATTATACATGAGCGTGGAAAGAGATGCCAGATTTCCGGTATTTTGCTCTGAAAGAACGCCCTTATCTGAGAGGCTGGATAAATTGGACGTTGGACACCATGAATCAGCTCTTCACTTCTTTCGATCTTTCCGGCCACCTTCTGCGCAACCGTGTGGTCATGGCGCCGCTGACCCGGTCGCGGGCTCCGGATGATATCGCGACCGAAATGGTCGCGCTTTACTACGCCCAGCGCGCCACCGCCGGCCTGATCGTCAGCGAAGGCACGCCGATTTCGAAGGAAGGCCAGGGCTATCTGTTCAACCCCGGCATCTTCACGCCGGAGCAGATCGAGGGCTGGAAACTCACCACCCGATCCGTTCATGCCGTTGGCGGCAGCATCTTCGCGCAAATCTGGCATGTCGGACGGGTTTCGCACACCAGCATCCAGAAGGACGGTGAGGCCCCGGTCAGTTCTTCGGCAAGACGTGCGGTGGGGGCGATGGCCTATGGCTATGACAAGAAGGGCCAGCCCGGTTTCGTCGAAGCCTCTCCGCCGCGCGCCTTGAGCACGGATGAGATTGCCCGCGTCGTGTCCGACTACGCGCAGGCGGCCGCCAATGCGGTCGAGGCCGGGTTCGACGGCGTCGAGATTCACGGCGCCAATGGCTATCTGGTGGATCAGTTCATCAATCCGCTCGCCAATGACCGAAAGGATCACTACGGCGCTTCGACCATGGAGAACCGCCTGAGGTTCGCGCTCGAAGTCGTGGATGCCGTTACCGCGCGCATCGGCAAGGAACGCGTCGGAATCCGCCTGTCGCCCTATGGGCAGGCGTACGACATGCCGCTCTTCGATGATATCGACGGCACCTATGAGATGCTGGTGAAGGCGCTTGGCGAGCGTGGGATCGCCTATGTGCATCTCATGGATCATACGCGCTACGCCATGGGTGAAAGCAAGGATGAAGCCCTGTCGAAACGGTTCGACCACCTGCTGGCCCGGTTTCGTCCCCTTTTGCCTCGCACCGCGATCATCCTTGCCGGCGGCATGAACCGCGACCGTGCGGAAGCCCTGATCGAGACCCGCACGATCGACCTTGCCGCTTTCGGCCAGCCCTTCATCGGCAATCCCGATCTGGTCGACCGCCTGCGCAATGGCTGGCCGCTGACGACACCAGACCGCGACACCTATTATGGCGGCGGCGCAAAAGGTTACGTCGACTATGCACCCTACCGCGCGGCCTGATCGGCGTTCACGAAAGGAGCCTGAACAATGGCCATCGATCCGAAGAACGTGCTGCGGCTGAACCTGCCGCAATGGCAGGGCAGCAACCGTCCCGACTACCGTATCGGTGGCCGCGTGCTCGCCGCCATCGCGCCCGATCCGCAAGGACCGGAAGAAACCGTGCCGGTTCCCGCACCCACCAGCGACAAACGCCCGGTCGAAGGCGGGATCGCATCCCGTCAGGTGCTGCTTGAGCAGGCTGCGGCAGCCCGCGCTGCGATCGAGCGCCATGCGCCGGAAGCCATCGTGACGCTCGGCGGCGACTGCCACATCAGTTTTGCGCCTTTCGCCTGGCTCAGCGAACGCTATGGCGACGATTTGGCGGTGCTCTGGGTCGACGCCCATCCCGACATTATGGGGCCGGAGCAGATGGCGAACGCCCACGCCCATGTGCTGGCGATGCTGATGGGCGAGGCTGCGCCCGACTTCACCGACATGGTGGCGCGCAAGATCGAGGCGAAGCAGATCCTCTATGTCGGCCTCACCGAAACGACGCCCTATGAAACCGGCTTCATCGAGAAGCACGGCATCGCGCGGTTAAGCCCCGAGGAACTGGCAGGTTCGCCGGACAAGGTGCTCGAATGGGTCCGTGCCAGCGGCGCAAGGAAGATCGCCGTTCATTTCGACGTCGACGTTCTCGACCCCGCGCTCTACGATTTCCTGCTGTTCCACGATCCGTCGCTGGCGCCGGGCACATTCGACGGCGTCACCAAGGGCCGGATGCGGTTTGAGGATGTCGCCGGCATTCTCAACGCGGTGCGTGCTGAAGCCGACATCGTCGGCCTCTCGATCGCCGAGTTTACGCCGTGGAACATGATCGAATTGTCCAGATCGCTGCGCACATTGCCGTTGCTGGGCTGATCCCTGCCGGATGGTTCCGAATGTCGGGACCATCCGCTTGCCCCAAAATCGAAACCTGTCCTCGCGGAAGAGCCGTTCTCTTCCGATCGGGAAAGCTTGTCCTGAAAGGTATCCCATGAAGGCCATCGTGCTCAACCGTCCCGGAAATCCGCCGGAAATGGTCATTGAAGACCGCCCGAGGCCGGTGATCAAACCCGGCTATAGTCTGGTTCGAATGCGTGCGGCCACGATCAACCAGCTTTCCAACTTCCTGCGCACGGCATCCTTCGGCAATGTGCCGGCACCGCTGGTTCTGGGTAACGAAGGTGCAGGCGTCATCGAGGAGAGCCGGGCTTTCGCAGCCGGCGCCAAGGTCGCGATCTATGGCGGCAAGGATCTCGGCATTGTTGAGGACGGGCTGTTTCAGGAATGGGTGCTTGTCGAGGATCGACGCCTGTTTCCTCTTCCTGAAACCCTGACCCTTGATGAAGGTGCGACGCTGAGCGTCAATTATCTGACAGCGTATCGCGCCTTGACCAAGGCGGTTCAGGTCGAGGCCGGGCAGACTGTCGCCATATCCGGGGCCACAGGCTCGGTTGGCAATGCGCTCGTCCAGACCGCGAAGGCGTTGGGCGCACGGCCGATCGCACTGGTGTCGTCGAGCGAGAAAGCGCGCAGAGCCGAAGCGGCCGGCGCATCAGACGTCATCGACCTGTCAGCCGTCAAGGATGTTGCCGCGAAGGTGCGGGACCTGACCGGCGGCAAGGGCGCAGACTTCGCCTTCGATCCTGTCGGCGGCCCGCTGATCAATCTGCTTCTCCGCAGTCTGGCGCGTCGCGGGACGCTGGTCTCCATTGGCTTCACGGCCGGCATGGAGGCCACCATCGATGTGGCTGACCTTCTCTCCCACGAGAAGCACATCGTGGGATACAGCCTGCATGGCGAAACGGACGAAGACATCTATCCTGCGCTCCGCGTGCTCGCCGATCTCGCCGGCCAGGGAAAACTAAAGCCCATCATCGATACCGCCGTAGAGTTCGCGGACTTCGAGGCCGGATATGAGCGGCTGACGTCTCGCAAGGCGGTGGGTTCGATCGTCATTCATCTGTGAGCGACCACCGGGTCGCTTTCGCGCTCGTCCTATCGAAAGGATTTCCAACATGACAAACCCGAACGCCGGCACAGCCGGCACATTTGCAATCGGCGGTGAGATCGAGGTTTCTCGGCTCGGCTTTGGAACGCTCCATATGGCGGGAGCAGGGAGTTGGGGCGAACCCGAGGATCGGGCCGAAGCCCTTCGCGTCCTGCGTCGGCTGCCGGAACTGGGCGTGAACTTCATCGACACGGCCGATTCCTATGGGCCGGACATATCCGAACGGCTCATTCGCGAGGCGCTTCATCCCTATCCCGGCATGCTCGTCACCACCAAGGCGGGCTCGGCCCGGCCAGGCCGCGACGAATGGGTTCCGCTGGGACGCCCGGAATATCTGATCCAGCAGGCCCATAAGAGCCTGCGCAATCTTGGCGTCGAGCGCATCGACCTTTGGCAGTTGCACCGCATCGACCCGAAGGTGCCGGCGGACGAGCAGTATGATGCGATCAAGACGCTGATCGACACCGGCATCGTGCGCCAGGCCGGCCTCAGCGAGGCGAAAGTCGCCGACATCGAAGCGGCATCGCGCTTCTTCAAGGTCGCAACGGTCCAGAACCTCTACAATCTTGTCGATCGCACCTATGAGGACGTTCTGGAATACTGCGCGGCCAGAAATATCGGCTTCATCCCCTGGTTCCCGCTCGCCTCGGGCGAACTCGCCAAACCCGGCTCCATCCTCGACGCCATCGCCAGGAAGCACGGGGCGACGCCCGGTCAGGTGGCGCTCGCCTGGCTCCTGAAACGCAGCCCGGTTGTACTTCCCATTCCCGGCACCTCAAAGGTGCGCCATCTCGAAGAGAATGTCGCGGCGGCCGGAATTCTGCTTTCCGACGAGGATTTCGATAGCCTGAGTGAGGCAGGGCGGGCCATCTTTGTCCAGCGTCAGCACGAGGATTAGAGCGCTGGAGGAAGGATTGGGCATCCTCCTGTTTAAGCGCAACACACGAGGGGTCCGGCTCACCGGAGCCGGACCCCTCGCTGCTCGCCTTACGGGTGGCCGTTGATACCGGGCTGAGAATTCAGGACGCTTTTGCAAACAGCCCTTTGCTGCCCTGCGGCGCGCTTCCGGCATATTGGAAAGGTGCACGGACCGTGGCCCCCAGCTCGGCCGCGGCATGCCAGGGCCAGCGCGGATTATAGAGAATGCCGCGTCCAAGAGCGATCAGATCGGCCTTGCCCTCGGCGAGCGCTGCTTCGGCCTGTTGCGGCGTGGTGATCAGCCCAACGCCGACCACAGGCATCTGCACATGCTGGCGGATCGTCTCGGCATAGGGCAATTGATAGCCCGGCACCAGCGGCGGCAATTGCTGATGCTCAGGATCGAGACCGCCGCCCGAGACATGGATATAAGAGCACCCCCGGGCGTCGAGGGCCTTGGCCAGTTCAATGCTGTCATCAACGTCCCAGCCGCCCTCGACCCAGTCGGTCGCCGAAATGCGGATGCCGACAGCGACATTTTCAGGAACCGCCGCCTTGACCGCGTCGAAAATCCGCAGCGTCAGGCGCATGCGGTTCTCCAGGCTGCCGCCATAATCGTCGGTGCGCCGGTTGGTGATCGGCGACATGAACTGGTGCATCAGGAAACCATGGGCTCCGTGAAGCTCGATCAGTTGCAGCCCCATCCGTGCCGCCCGCGCCGCGGCGTCGCCAAAAGCCGTCACGATACGGTTGATCCCCTCAAGGTCGAGTTCATCCGGTAGCGGCCCGTCCTTTGTCAGCGGCAGAGCGGAAGGAGCGACAGTGCGCCAGCCGCGCGTATCGTCGGGACCGAAAGCCGGCCCCTTGGCGAAGCCGGTCGAGGCCTTGCGTCCGGCATGCGACAGCTGGATGCCGATCGGCATCTTCGAATGGAGCCGCACCGAGCGGATCACCCGCGCAAGCGCGGCTTCGGTCAGGTCATCCCACAAGCCGAGATCGCCATAGGTGATGCGGCCTTCCGGTGTGACCGCGGTCGACTCCAGGATCAGGAGACCGGCCCCGGACAATGCGAGCGTACCAAGATGCATCATATGCCAGTCACCCGCCTGACCGGCTGCGGCCGAGAACTGGCACATCGGTGCAATGACGATCCGGTTGTCAAGTTGCAGCGGGCCGATGCTGGCCGGGGAAAACAGATGCGTCATGCCTTGTCCTTCTCATCAAAACTGTCGTGAACGCCGGCTGCGCCGCGTCGCCAGTAACCGGATGCCCGGATCCATTTCGGATTGGCGCCATAGTCCTCAACCAGCATCTGGCGCAGGCGTTTGGCCGAGGAGGACTCGCACGCGATCCAGCTGTGAAAGTCGCCGTTCGGAAGGGAAATGGTCTTTAGTGCAGCAATCAGTGGATCGGTTTCGGGATTGCTCTCGCTGCGATGCGCCCAGTGGATGGCGGCATCGGTCTGCGTCTCGAGCACGATCCGGCCCGCCTCGTCCTCAATCTCCGCCAGCACGATGGCGCGAGCGTTCGCTGGAAGTTCCGCCAGCCGCCGGGCGATGGCGGGCAAAGCGGTCTCGTCACCGATCAGCAGGTGCCAGTCGAAATTCACCGGCAGGATGAACGAGCCCCGTGGCCCGCCAATCACCAGCTTTTGGCCCTGCGTCGCCTGTCGCGCCCAATCGCTGGCCGGGCCGCTGTCATGCAGCGCGAAATCCAGTTCCAGCACCCCGGCAACCGGATCGTAGCGGCGCGGCGTGAAATCCCGCATTGCGGGGCGCGGCTGGTCTTCGGGAAAGCTCAACCCGTTCTCGCCCAGCACCGGCAGCGGCGGGGCAGCTTGTCCCGGCGCGGGAAAGAAGACCTTCACGTGATCATCGAAGCCGGGGCTATGGAAGCCTTCGAGTTCGCTGCCGCCAAGCGTGACTCGCACCATTTGTGCGGTCAGGCGTTCGACATGCTGCACTTCGATGAGCCGGAAGCGAAGCTCATGCCTCACCCGTTGCGGTCGCCGCTCCGTGGCAAGATCTGGTTTGGAAGCGTTGGGAAATGTGTCGCTCATGTTGTTTCCTGTCGATGTCAAAGGGTGCTGAAACCATCGGCGATCAGCGCCGCCGCGGCCTGATCGTTCTTACCGGATGAACCGCTGACGCCGATCGCGCCGATGACTTCGCCGTCAAGGGTGACCGGCATCCCGCCCTGCAGGGGAAGTAGTCCCGGAGTGGTGGCCATGGAGGGCAGGTCCGAATTGATCATGTCTTCGAAGAGTTTCGACGGCGCCTTGAGAAAGGCCGCCGTGCGCGCCTTGCCGATGGCCACTTCGCTGGTGACGATGGCAGCGCCGTCCATCCGGGCGAACGCAAGCAAATTGCCGGCGCGATCGACAACCGCAATCGCCAGCCGCATCCCGTTCTCACCCGCGTGATCAAGGCCGTTCGCCAGGAGCTTTTGTGCCGCTGCGAGCGAAAGGTCGCGCACCGTAATGACGTGTTCGTTCTGCATTTCATTCACTCCTGCTGTGGCGCCCTTCAGAGGAGGCGGCGGAAGGCGGGCATGGATGGTTATCGGGCGGCTCGCTGTCGATTGCCCGCCCATTGGCGATGACACGCTCCAGAAAGCTCGTGAACAGCGCGATTTCTGCGGTTGAGAATCCTTTCAGATGCCGGTTCAGCTCATCGATGGCGATCGGTCGCAGACGAGGATAGAGCGCCTCTCCGGCGGGACTTAGAAAAACGTCGGTAACCCGTCCGTCCTGTGGCGAGGGTGCGCGGCGGACAAGGTCCAGCTTCTCCAGCCGGTCGAGCATCCGCGTCATTGCACCGCTGTCATAGCCGAGGGTTCGGCAAAGCTCGGTTGCAGTATTGCCGATCCCGCCTCCGATGCGGATCAGCACCACCCATTGCGCGCCGGTGATCCCGAATGCCCTGGCACGCCGGTCAACCGCATGGGTCATCTGCGCCGCCGCATCGTGCAGTGTGCGGCCGACGTTGCGGACCGGATCATAGGTCTCTTCGGAGACCGACGCATGAAGGACTTCATCGGACGTCATCAAAACAGTACCACCTCAAAATCACTGCCTAGGCAGATAAATGAGTAGCAAGGGATAGGATTGCAAGTGGGGAGCGGAAATCACAGTCAGTTATTGGAAAGCGTTTTAGTTGAGGTCAGCCGGAATGCGCACAGGGCAGGAAGGTATGGCGGGTGTGGTCGGGGGATGACAGGGATCGGGGGAGAGATCATGTAGTTTCCACTCAGGTGATTGCGGTGAAGCGTTGACGCTGGATTAACCGCCGGCGACATCTTCCAGTGTGGCGTATCGAAGTCGCACCTCGAACTTTAATATGACAAATACATTCCAGTTTCGTATTCTCAGAAAAGATTATGTGCTGTAGTGATGCGTCGGCATCGCTTGAACTGATGCGAAGCCTTTCGCTGAAGGCTTTTTGGCAGAGGAGGCCATCATCATTCATCCGGTCGCGGGGAGGTCTGGCCGGTTTCAGCGGCGTGACGACGATGGCCTGGTCGGAAGATATGCGGCATGATCCACTAGAGACCTATGCGTTCCGAACTGAATTCGGGATCGCCGCCGAAAATAGACCGCTTGATGCGACATCGAACCACCGTCGAGAAAGTTTATCAGACTTGGAAAATTCACTTTTGCAGTTTCGCAAGGCGAAGCGCGCAGCCGATGAAAGCATGCGGCGCGCCCAGGACGTGCCGGAGCCGCATTCCACGGACAACACGATTTTCATCGCGCTCTGGGAGGCCCACCTTGCCGATCGGGAGGCGCTGTTTGACGCCATGCGGCGACTTGATAGAGCGCGGGAAGATTAAATTCAGCCTGCCAATGCCGATAGTGTCGCTGAACAAGAGGATGATGCATGAGTAACCTACCGGAAATGACGTCCAGCCCGCGCGAGCGGCTTATCCTGCCGTTCATGGCGCCCTTCTATCACGGCTTTGCTCAACCCGTAGGGTGGGCGGTGTTCCGAGTGACCATCGGCGGGATGCTGATGGTCGAGGGGTGGCCCAAAATCATCGCACCCATGGCTCAGATCGGCTTTGTCGAGAACGTGCTGGGCTGGCCGGCAGGATGGTTTTTTTCGCCGCTGCTCGCAATCATGCAGTTCGTCGGCGGTTTTATGATCGCGGTCGGCTTTTTGACCCGTCCGATAGCACTTGCAAACGCGTTGATGCTGGCGACCACTCTCTGGTTCCACATAGCCAACCCGTACGGGGATGCTTTCCTGACCGGGGAAGGCGTGGCCTTCCTCAAGGAGAACCTGCAATATCTGACAGCCGACGGCCAGCAGCACTTGCTCGGCGACGGCGGTGCCGCCTTCCTGCACCAGGTGCAAAGCAAGGCGGAATTCAATTCAACCTTCTGGGCCGCAGGTGCGGCAATCATCGCCGCCTTCGGCGGAGGCAGGCTGTCGATCGACCGGTGGCTGGGAAAAGAATTCTGACTTATTCAGCGATGGAGAAATATTCGATCGTGGGATCTAGAGCATTTTCGGTGAAAACAGGATCACCTTTAACGCTCTATCCCTTTGTTTTTACGCAATTCCGGACGCAAAACCGCTTCACACTTTTGCTGGAATTGCTCTAACGCCGGACTTTCTTCCCAAGCCTCTCCGTCGTCTTTTATCTAAAAGATAATTCGATGACAGTCAGTCGTCTGGCACACCGCTGGCCACCCGGTGCTAAGGCAGTGTATAGGCGATGATATAATCACCGCGATCGGGAGACTGGCGCGCGCCGCCTGCCGAGATCACCACATATTGCTTGCCGGTGTTCGGAGACTTGTAGGTGATCGGCCCGCCCTGGCTGCCAACCGGCATCCGGGCCTTCCAGACTTCCCTGCCGGTCGCCGTATCCCAGGCGCGCAGATAGTAATCCTGCGTGCCGGCGAAGAACAGCAGCCCGCCCTGCGTGGCGAGTGACGGTCCAAGCGTCGGGAGGCCGGCGGGGATCGGCAGCATCATCTTGAGACCCAGCGGGCCGGTGTCTTCCACCGTTCCGACCGGCACCTGCCAGGCGATCTTCTGCGTCTTCAGGTCGATCGCCGTCATCGTGCCGAAAGGTGGCTTCTGGCAGGGCACGCCGAGCGGCGACATGAACCTGTCCTTCAGCACCGAGAACGGCGTGCCGCCGAGCGGCACCTCGCCCATGCCGGCATTAGGAGCCTCGCCACCCGAAGACAGCGCACCGCCTGCCTGCTGCGATACCATCTGGACCCAGAGGCCGAGCCGCATGTCGTTGACGAAGATCAGGTCGTTGTTGGGATCGGCCGAGATTCCGCCCCAGTTCATGCCGCCGAGCGAGCCGGGGAAAGAAAGCGAGACGTCGACATCGGGAACCGTGAATAGGCCGTCATAACGCATGCCCTTGAACCAGATGCGGCAAACGAGCTGGTCGAAAGGAGTAGCACCCCACATGTCGGCTTCGCTCAGGGTCTGGGCTCCGATTTGCGGCATGCCGACCGAGAAGGGCTGGGTGGGGGAATAGGGCTCATTCGGGATCGTTCCGGGTCGCACCGGGCGTTCCTCGACCGCGGTCAGCGGCTCGCCGGTCAGCCGGTCAAGCACGAAGATCTGCCCCGCCTTGGTGCCGACGACCAGCGCCGGCACGCGCGTTCCGTCCGCCTTCGGAAAATCGATCAGCGTCGGGGCCATCGGCACGTCGAAATCCCACAGGTCATTGTGAACGGTCTGATAAACCCATCTGCGCGCACCCGTGGTTGCGTCGACAGCGAGAACCGAAGCGCCATAGGTGAGATCGAGGCTGGTGCGGCTCGCGCCCCAGAGATCGACGGAGGGGCTTCCCACCGGCATGAACACGGTGTTCATAGCCGGGTCGTAGGACATGCCGGCCCAGACATTGGGTGTCGAGCGCCTGTAAGTCTGGCCGGGATCAAGCGGTGCGTTGGGATCGTCGCTGCCGGGATCGAAATGCCAGCGCATCTGGCCGGTGACGACGTCGAAGCCGCGCACGACGCCGCCGGGCATATCCACCTTGACGTTGTCGGCGACACGTCCGCCGACGACCACCGTCGTGCCGGCGACGGTCGGCGCGGACGTCATGGTGTAATAGGCGATGTTGCCGAGATCGCCCATGTTTTCGGTCAGATCGATGACGCCCTCACGCCCGAAGCCGGTGCACAGCTCGCCATTGTCAGCTTTGAGCGCGACGAGCCGCGCATCGATCGTGTTCATGAAGATGCGGCGCTCGCAAGTATCGCCGGAGGCGAGCGCAACGGGGGTCACCGGGGTCGAGCCGGGCGTCGTCGGCTGCTTCAGCGGGGCGTTGACGTCGAAATAGGCCATGCCGCGGCACCGTTCCCAGATGCCGCCGACATTGGCGTTGAAATCCCTGCGCCAGATCTGCTCGCCGGTGTCGACGTCGAGCGCGATCACATTGTTCTTCGGCGTGCAGATGAAGAGCCGGTCGCCGATCTGCATCGGCGTCAACTGGTCTTCCGCGCCGGAGCCGGTCGATTGCGGGATGTCGCCGGTGCGGAAGGTCCAGGCGACTTCGAGCTCACCCACATTGTCGATATTGATCTGGTCGAGCGCGGCGAAGCGCGTGTGTTCCGCGTCATTGCCGTAATGATCCCAGTTCTTCTGCTCCGATTGCGGATCGACGGCGATCCGCTGGGCGACGGCGGACGCGGCGGAAACCTCCGGATGGATGCGGAACATCGAGGCGAAGCCGGCGATTGCGACCACGGCCAGCACCGCGCCGGCGACGAGCGCGGCAACCGTCTCGCTGCGCTTCCGGGCGAGCAGCGGCACGGTGAAGGCGACGGCCGCCGCGCCGACCGTCATCGCCATAAGGCGAGAGACAAGGCCCCAATAATCGAGGCCGACCTCCCAAAAAGACCAAAGGACCGTGCCCAGAAAAGCCAGCCCGAACAGCCATGCACCGGACATGCGTGCGCGTCCGATCTGGATGGCAGACGCCATGAGCAGGAGGCCGGCAAGGAGGAAATACCAGCTTCCGCCGCGATAGATAAGCACCCCGCCGCCAATGACGAAGAACAGACCGGCTGCGAGAATGATCAAAGCCAACAGGGCCAGCCAGAAGCGAACGATTGGAGAGGGAGAGTCGGATCTGTCGACCAAGATTGCGCTGCCTTTTATTATCCCAAGAGCCGGTGGAGTGTCTCACACCAAGAGGTTCGGATGCGCAGTCTATCGCGTTCGATATCTTGCGTGAAGGCACACTGTCGCTGTGAACACTCGGGACTGATATGTTCAGCCGCAGTCTGCTGGAGTCCCGATGACCATGCCGTTGTCGAGCCCGCAGGGTTTGACCGGTCTATCTGCCGCCAAATGTCAGGCGTATCTTCATTACTTTGTTATCAGACAGCGCTTCAGAAGCGCGACGGTATGCGCAAAAGTTTCTGGATGGCGCGTAAGCAAACGGCATATTTCTTCGGGTGACTTATGACACGCTACCTCGCGACCGGCGCGCGCTATGTCTATTTCGATCATGACGATTGAGAGCCGTTCGCACCAGGCCTCAAGAGGCTGGAAAATGCGACGACGGTAGACGAGCATCAGGTTCTTAGCCGCCCGCTCGTAGAGATAGAGATGCTCGAAGGCTTCCGGGATGGTCCCAAGCCCGTCGCCATCGCATGTCCCGACGGGCCGCGAGCGGCTTCGGTATCCTCCTCGGAACCCGAAGCCGCCGTTTCCTGCTAGCTCGGCAGATACTCCGCGCTCCATGTCTCGCTGATCGCACCGGAGGCGATCAGCCGGTCGATCTCGGCGTCCGTGTAGTTCAGGGCGCGGAGAACGGCGCGCGTGGAGGCTCCATACTTCTCCGCCGGAGCGACAGCCTTGACCCTGCCGACAGCCGGACGGATGGCGAAGGGGTCGAGTTGCGTGACGGTGTGTCCGCTCGGATGATCCGGGAAGATGGAGAAGGAATAGCTGCCCCGGTCGATGCCCGGCATGCCGTCGGCAATGCGGGCACTGCGGCTGCGGATCGTCTCGATGTTCTCGCAGAGCGAGGCACCGATATCGGCTTCCCGCAGGCGCTGCTGCCAGGTTTCCGCAGGTGCCGTCATGAAGGCTTTCGCCAGATAGGCCTCGCGGTCGGATGCCGCCATTTCGACAATCCCTCTCAGACCTTCAACCCTGCCGAAGCGCGGAAGATCGGCTTCCGAGGCGCACAAAAGAAGATGATTGCCGCCTGCCGTTTCGTAGAGCCGCGACAGGGCATGATACCCCTTGGTTTCGCGGCCGGACGGCTCATCGAAGGGGCCGCGCCCGGCATAGTCGTAGCAGAAGGGTATCTGCGCGAGGCCGGTCAGCGCCGACAGCGATGTGCGTGGACGACCGACGATCCCGGTTCTGGATTTCTGGTAGAGAGCGGCGGCAATGCCGAGCGCCGCGCCGAAACCGCACATGACGTCGATGGTGCCGACATGGGCATGTTCTTCCGGCGTACCCATCGAGCCGCCGAAACGCAGCATGATGCCGGTCGCCGATTGCACGAGATCGTCATAGCCGAGATAATCGGTGCGCGGGCCGGTGCGCACGCCGCCGAAGCAATCGAGCTGGCAGAAGATCGCCTGGGGGTTCAGCGCATTCAGGCTTTCGGCATCGAGCCCCATCGCTTTCACCTGACGGTCGGTGGCATTCCACACCACGACATCGACGGAGCGCACGAGTTCCTCGAAGACGACGCGGCCGTCGGGCGAACCGATGTTCAGCAGCACGGACTGTTTTCCGCGCATGTGCGACATGCCGAAGATCACGGTATTCCAGCAGTCATAGAGTGGCTTGGCCGGATCGATCTTGATCACCTCCGCACCGAAGCGGGCGAGATAGGCGACCGAATGCGGGCCGGCGATCACGTTGCACAGATCGAGAACTTTGACACCGTCCAACCATCCGCCGGGCGCGTCCTTGGCGGGAACCGGCAAGGAAGGACGCTCCATGCCGGCAAGCAGTGCAAGCGCCTCCTTGGTCGTTCCCCAATGCCTCGGGCTTGGCGTCAGCATGGCTTCGGCGCTCTCCTGTAGCCATGCCATCGGCCCCGGCTGGGTCATGCGGCCAAGAATCGGATCGTCTACCTCGATCATCAGACCCGCGGCCTTGGCGTGATCGTCGGCGATCCATTCCTTCAGCCAGCGCTGCGGCGCGCCCGGAAACAGCCCTTCCCCGAAGACGCGCTCCCATTCGGCCGCGGTCTTGGTCAGGAAAATGTCCTTCATACGGGCCGCGATCTTGTCAGCCCAGAATTTCGGGAGTGGATAGACGCCGAGCGAAACGTCCGACGACCATTGCGAGACCGGCAGATAGGTGTCTTCCTCCTCGCGCAGTCCCTCGGCCACCAGCTCATCGTAGATGCCTAGAGCTTGCAGGCAGCGCTTCGCATGGTTCTTGTGGCTGGGGCAGACGACATAGAACATCCGCCCGTCGGCACACATATAGCTGCGATAGAAGGGATCGAGGAACTCCTGGAGGTCGTCATAGGACATATCCATCGGCAGGCCTTCGCCGCGCCGGCGCTCGATCTCCCGCTCGCGCCGGGTCTGGTATCGCAGCGGATAATCGTCGATCAGAATGGAATTGTAGGAGAGGCCTTCCATGACGGCGCTTGCCAGCGGCACTTCGATATGATCGCCGTGCCCGGTACGCTCGCGCGCCTGAAGCGCCAGCACTGTCGCGGACGCAGCAAGCATCGTGCCGTAGGCGGAAGAGAGCGGCAGCGGCGAGAAGGACGGGTTGATACCCATGAGCACGCGATTGAGGCCCATATCCGTGAAGACGCCGGATGAGGCCGCGATCACCGTCTCGAAGGCCCGCCAGTCCCGGCGAAGTTCATCGTCGGAGGCAAAGCCGGGGATCGAAAGGGTAATCAGTTCGGGCCGCGCATTGCGCAACCCCGCAAAATCGATCCCGAGCCGGACAAGCACGCCGGGGCGGAAATTCTCGACGACAATATCGGCCTCGGCTACCAGCGCTTTCGCCTCATCCAACCCCGCTTCCGTCTTGAGGTCGAGGGTGACGATCAGCTTATTGCGGTTGAGGATGGCGTTGGCGGGATTGTCCCACAGCGGACCGCCGGGCGGATCGACATGCACGACGGTCGCGCCGAGATCGCCAAGGATCATGGCGACAGCCGGGCCGGCGATATACTGCCCGAAATCAACCACCCGAACGCCGGAAAGCGGAAGCGCGGAACGTACGATCGATGTCATTTCTCTTCTCTCCCCCCAAGAATTCTCAATGCGCGCGCATCGGCGACGATCCAGCCGGCTGCCTTTTCGGCGATCATCAGCGTCGGCGCGTTGGTGTTGCCGCTGGTGATCTTCGGCATGATGCCCGCATCGACGACGCGCAGGCCCTCGATGCCGCGCACCCTGAGACGACTGTCCACCACCGCCATCGGATCGTCGTCACGACCCATCTTCGTCGTCCCGACCGGATGAAAGATGGTGTTGGCGATATCGCCCGCCAGCCGCGCCAGTTCGTCGTCGCTCTGGAACTGCAAGCCGGGCTTCCATTCCCCAGGCTGGTATTTGGCCAATGCCGGCTGCGATACGATCTTGCGCACTTGCCGGAGACTCTCGGCAGCGATGCGGCGATCCTCTTCCGTGCTGAGATAGTTCGGTGCAATCGCCGGGGCGTCCGACGCCTGGCCGGAGCGAATGCGCACGCTTCCCACACTGGTCGGGTTGAGATTGCACACACTCGCGGTGAAAGCGGGTACGTTGTGCAACGGTTCGCCGAAGGCGTCGAGACTGAGCGGCTGGACGTGATATTCCAGGTTGGCGTGGACCTGGCGGTCGTCCGAACGGGTGAACGCTCCGAGTTGCGAGGGCGACATGCTCATCGGGCCGCTGCGCTTGAGCACATATTCGAGCCCGATCATCGCCTTGCCGAACAGGCTGTTGGCAAGCGTGTTCAGCGTCTTCGCGTTGCCGACCTTGAAGACGGCGCGAATTTGCAGATGGTCCTGAAGATTTTCCCCGACGCCCGGCAAGTCACGGACAACCTCGATGCCATGACGCTTCAGCAATCCGGCCGGGCCGATCCCTGACAGTTGCAGGATTTGCGGCGAACCGATCGCGCCGGCGGACAGGATGACCTCCCTGCCGGCACGGACCTCTGCGCTCCGCCCCTGCCGCTGGATCACGACGCCGGCGCAACGCTTGCAACCGGAACCAACTGTTTCAAGGATCAGCCGTTCGACATGGGATTGCGTCCAGATCGTCAGGTTTGGGCGGTTCTTCGCGGGGCGCAAGAAAGCCTTCGACGTGTTCCAGCGCCAGCCGGAGCGCTGGTTGACCTCGAAATAGCCGACGCCCTCGTTGTCGCCGCTGTTGAAATCGTCGGAGCGAGGAATGCCGGCCTCGACAGCCGCCTCGGCGAACGATTCGAGGATATCCCATTTGAGCCGCTGCTTCTCGATCCGCCATTCGCCGCCGTGGCCATGCATGTCGGAGAACCGGCTGTTGCCGCCAGTCGTCGGATTCGCACCACCATCCAGCCGGTAATGATCCTCATGTGCCTTGAAATCCGGCAAACAATTCTGCCAGGACCAGGCATCATCGCCAGTCGCCGCCGCCCAGCCGTCGAAGTCGCGCGCCTGGCCACGCATATAGATCATGCCGTTGATGGAGGAGCAGCCGCCGAGCGTCTTGCCGCGCGGGTAGCGCAGCGACCGCCCGTTCAGGCCGGCGTCCGGCTCGGTTTTATACAGCCAGTCGGTGCGCGGATTGCCAATGCAATAGAGGTAGCCGACCGGAATGTGAATCCACGGATAGTCGTCCTTGCGCCCTGCTTCCAGCAACAGGACCCGCATCGCCGGATCGCGGCTGAGGCGGTTGGCGAGCAGGCAGCCGGCGGAGCCGCCGCCGACAACGATGTAGTCAAAGGCATCCTGCGAAGGAAGGGCAGCGCTGCGCGTCATTGTGCTGCCCACCTGTTCAGACGGAATAACGCACCATCATAAGCTTCGACATCTCGCCGTGACATGCCAACCCTCCCTGCCTACCGTGTTCAGAGCCATAGCGGAGGTTCAGCAGGAAAATCCAATGACAAATGATAGAAGGCATTATAAATAAAACTAATATGCTGCAGTCGATCGACCTGAGAACATTAAGGGCATTCGTCACCGTCGCGCGGGAGGGCAACGTCACCCGCGCCGCGGAGCTATTGCATGTCACGCAGCCGGCCGTGACGCTGCAACTGAAACGTCTTGCCGCAGAGACCGGCCTCCTCCTGTTCCGGCGAACCTCCACAGGCTTGGAGTTGACGCAGGAGGGCGCGCTGCTGGCTGCCAAGGCCGAGCAGGTGCTGGCGGCGCTCACTGATTTCGGCCAGACAGCCGGACATCTATCGACACGCGTTCGGGGGAAATTGCGGATCGGCACGATCATCGACCCGGAATTCACCCGCTTGGGGGCGTTTCTGAAGGCGCTGATCGAGAGCGGGCCGGGCATCGAAACCACGCTCCGTCACGGAATGAGCGGCGATGTGCCGGAGGGGCTAAGGCGAAATGAACTCGATGCCGGCTTCTTTCTCGGCGACCCAAGCGACTACGACCCTTCCGCCGATATGATAGAGGAGAATACGGCGCCGCTGTTTCATGCCCGTGAGCTGGCGCAACTGACCTATCGCGTCGTCGCTCCGCCAGCGCTCGCCGGTTTCGTGCGCGGCGCCGATTGGTTACAACTCGCATCGCTTCCCTGGATCGGCACACCGCAAGCCTCCGTCCACAATCGATTGCTGTCACGCCTATTCGCCGATTTAGGCGTCCGGCAAAATATCGTCGCCCAGGTGGATCAGGAGACGTCCATGGTCGCCATGGTCCGGACGGGGGTTGGATTGAGCCTTTGCCGAGAGTCGATTGCCCTTCATGAACAACAGGCGCACGGCCTTGTCATCGCTGAGAACGTCAAAATCTCCACGACACTGAGTTTTCTCTGCCTGGAGGCTCGCACCCAAGATCCGACGATACTGGTAGCCTTGGATGCGATCTGGCGGGCGTGGGGCTGATTTTCGTGGGCTCGTGGCTACGGTTTCCAGTAGAACGGCGTTGTATACGCACCGGGATAGGACGGGCTCTTGATGGGATCCGAACTGTTGGCCCGACAGGTTCTGGCGGGCCCGAAGAGCCCCAACGGTTCTCGGTGCCTTGGTTGTGGCGTGCTCGATATAGCTCGATGAGCATCTCGACGTCGAGCGCAGCGATGGCCCGTCCGCCAATCGGCGGAACGGCTCTTCGAAGAAGACGGTTCTGACTGGCACGTCGAAAATGACGTTGGCCTACCGCATCAAGGTGGAATATCTGCCCTTCGGGCGGACCATTCTTGAAGGCGGCATTCAAGCCCTTCACCCTCAACCCGTCGATGTGCAACCTCATGACGAAGGCGCTGACCATGGCCGTACGCGCCGGCAATTCCGAGCACGACGCGGTGAAGGGACATTTCAACATCGTGAGAGAGCTGGTCCAGAAGGTGGTGATCGCGCCCTCCCCCGACGGCAAGTCCGCGGACCTGACGATCCACGGCCGGCTGGCGACGATCCTCGCCTCGATGAAGGCGTTCCACGAACACAGCAAGGCGATGCGCGCGGATTTCACAGACGACTACGCCCGCCGGGTTAGGGCGAGCGCGTTCAAAAGCCAGAAGGAGAAGATCGACTTCCAGGCCCGCTTCCGCGCCGTCCTCGCTGATGAGGAGGCTGACTGGAAACGGTTACAAGTCTCACTGGTTGCGGGGGCAGGATTTGAACCTGCGGCCTTCAGGTTATGAGCCTGACGAGCTACCGGGCTGCTCCAC
>NZ_JAHWXY010000015.1 GCF_024281235.1 Shinella daejeonensis | reverse complement strand
GTCGATGACGCTGTTGTAGAACCATTCGGGCAGGACGAACTCCATGCCCTCGACGCGGCCGGCGCGCGTCGCCATTTCCTCCCACTCGTTGATCCATGAGAATTGCCGGCGACGCCAATGCGGACCGTTGCGGATGGTGGTGGCGATGACTGTCGATTGGAGCCGTGCCAGCGCGGCTTTCAGAAGCCGGTATTGGTGATTGCCGGTAGGTCGCCCGATGGCGCGCAACAGATGGTAAGGCGTAAATCGGACAAAGCGCGAAGTGGTGAGGCCGTTGTTCTCGGCCGCGACGATCTGCGAGGCCGCCCATATCAGCACATCGGCGTCCCAAATGGTCGCCATGCCGTGCTCGGGCATCCCGAACACCTGCACCTCTATATCGGCGGCCTTGTAGAGAATCGGCTTGGTGCGCGGGGTCTTCGCCAGCGAGAAAAACGGCCGTTCCATCAAGTCGCGCTGGTCGCGCGGCGGCGCGTCGCCCGTTGCGACCACGAAGGGGTCCAGGCGGCTGCGCTCGCTATCCTCGGCCGGCTGCGCGGGGTCGTGATCGTCCTCGCGTAGCATCTAGCAGTCGCCCCGTTCTTCGGGCGTGAGAGGACGCGCGGGAAAGACGGTGCCGGCGGTCTTGTCGCGGGTGGATTTGCGCTCGCCGGCCGCGCTCCAGTCTTCCAGATCGCGGACGGTGTAGAGGACGCGACCGCCGACCTTGCGATAGGTTGGTCCGGTGCCGTAGGTGCGATGCTTCTCAAGGGTTCTGATGGATATGCCAAGGAAGCGCGCGGCTTCCTTGGTGCGCAGCAGGCGCGGCGGCAGGCCCGCAAGCGGGTTGGGCATGGATCACCTCCAGTCGGGATTCGGCTGCCGAGGGGCGGCAGCGGACTGTGGCGAACCATGGCGAGGGATCGGCGGTGCGTAGCGTGCCGCATTTGCGCCTATGCGCTGGCGGCCCCCCCTCCGGGGCGGTGCGCGGCCAATAGATGAGGGATTTCAGCGGCTCAACACCTGCCGCACCGAAAAGCCAGAGACATTCGCACGCGGTTCGGCTAAGAATAGCAGCGGAGCAGACGCGCTGCTCTGGGGCGTCGAAACCCCTCACGAATGGCTGGTGCTGGCCAGAACGGCACCAACTCCTTGACCTATGGTCGGGGAGCCTGTGGCGTATACAACAGGCTTTCCGAGCTAAAGGCCATGGGGCCGTTTCGTGACGGTTTCGAACTCCCCGATCACCAAGAGTCAGAGAGAATCGTTTGCGGGGGCGCACCGCAGACAAAGCTCTCTCGGATACGGGGAATGACTATGCGGGTGCCCGTCGAACTCGATCCAGATGTGGACGATGAAGCGCCGACCGGCGACACCATAACCGTCTATGACCAACGGCATTACGTCACCTATCTGCGCCTTCTCGATGCGAAGGCCGAAGATGCGGACTGGAAGGAAGTCGCGCGGATCGTGTTGCACCGCGATCCGGTGGCCGAGGAACTTCGGACCTATCGTTGCTGGCAAAGCCACCTAGAACGTGCGCAATGGCTATCGCGTGAAGGCTATCGGAAGATTCTGGAGCAGGCGGCAGGTAACAAGGCGTGAGGACCACGCCCGCATGATCAACGCTTGCCGAGCTTGATCGGGTAGTGGAGCAGCAGGCGATAGCCGCCGCGCATCATCCTAATGCCATGCGCGACCAGGCGGCGTGCCTTGTTCTTGCGCGGGTCGTTCTCAAAGTCTTCCTTGGTGCCGCGAAAGCCGAGCAGGACTTCGGCGATGGTGCGATAACTTTCGCCGCGCAGCCGGGCGTCGAGCGCACGCAGCGACAGCATGTACCGTTGCCGGAGCTGGGCGGGAACGGCCCGGAAATCGGGACCGGGCGCGCGGCCGTTGAGGGATCGCCAGAAACGGCGGGCAGCATGAGCGCGAAGCTCCAGAAAAGCATCCATCGGCAGCGTAACGGAATAGAAAGCGGCGGCATCCGGCGTTGACTCGGGCAGCCAAAATTGGTGCGCGACGCCATCCACGTGCCAGATGCCGTGCCAGCCATCGGCGGCGCGGCGCAGATCAAGACCGTCGAGATGCGCGAGCGTCAATATTGGTTCGGTGTCGTCGTTCTTGTGATCGACGGGCGACAACCTCACGGCTTGCGGTTGAAGGCGAGGACTCCAGATCGGCGATTGCAGGTCATGCGGCGCGTCGGGATCGCATGGGAAATCGCAACCCCCAGCGATCCGTGATCGCTTCAAGGTCGCGGGCAGCCATCCCTCCCGTCGATGCAATGGTCTGGCAGTCCCGACGATATTCGTCGTTGCGGCGCAAATATTCCCAAGCGAAACCAGCGGCAGGGATGTGTTTTGTATGCCCGTATGCCGCCGGTGATCGCCAATCGATGCTGAGCATGGCGTCACCTCCCCAAGCCGGGACGCTGGGCAGCGTCCGGCAAAGAGAGGTTCAAGGATCACTGGAAATATAGAAGCCGCTCAAAGCAGATACCTTGAGCGGCTAACCCGATCATTTTTTGGTGCTTTTGGGTTGGCGACAGCCGGTAAATCCCGGACGCCTGCCCATATCAGCACGGATAGGCAGCCTTGTTTTCAGCTGTTGGAAAACACATGCACTTCGCCGTGCGCGGTCTCGATGGTGAACAGGTCGCCGCCCATCTCGGCGTCGCGTGCCATCGCGTCCCAATCGACATAGTAGCGCAGCGCCTCCGGGATCGTGACGCTTTCGTTGGTCAGCTCCTCCATGTAGTCGGCAAGGCTGGCGAACTGACCATGATAACAGTCCTCCAAGGTGGATTCGGCTTGGTCCATTTCGCCGCCGAACTGCTCCAGCAGGCCCGCGCCGAGTGCGCCATGCTCTGCAATGAAAGCGGCCATCCGTGCCACGCTGTCGATGCCGGCATATTCGGAGATGCTGACGCCCTCGAAGCCCTCGTAGTCGTGAATGGCGTATTCCTCCGCGTGCTCGACAGGGGAACGGGCAAGCATTGCCGCAATCTCGTCCCTGATCTGGCCGGCGTCCTGATCCGCGTCGATCCAAGCTCCATGCAGGAAGCCGTTATTGTAAGCTGCAAGGCAAGCAACATAAATGCGGGGGTTGCTGTCGGATACGTTGGTCATGTCTCTGATCCTCGGGTCTGAAGGTCAGCGAAGCGGAACGCCGCGCCTGACCTTCTGGCCGTCGCCGAGACCGGGTGTGCAAACGGAGGGAGGCTGCGCGGGGAACCGGCTGCACGGAGCGCGTCAAGCGCGGAGGAAGCTGGGCGGAAGCCTTTCGAAGTGCGCTGAGGGCGGAGCCCTAAGGCCTGTGCTAACGAACCAACAAGAGAGCGTCAGGGACAGGACGATGATCTGCGCGGAGGTCATCGACAAAATACCTAGTCATGCATCCTCTCAAATTGTAGCGTCATCTGACGGGGAAAGTCTCGGTGGGGGAGTCTATTTTTATGTCTGGGCTAGCATTTGAGGTTTTGATAGATGACTCTCTTTCTTCAGTAACATCGACAGCGCAACTCACAGAAATAGTCAATAATAGTATAATAAGTTTGATAAATGATTTTGAGGATGCGGAATGGCGTTACCCGAAGTTTCAAAATTACTTGTGGGATAATATCGCTCAAACTGCCCTATCTGAGAAAGAGCGATCTTCCCTTGTGGATCAAAGCCACAGCAGTCTGATCGCAGCGGCTCAGAATCTGAGGCTTACAGACAATGATGAGATCGGACAGGGCAGTGAAATTGCCGAAGTCTTTTTGTATGGCCTGATGCGTCATCGCTTTGGCGCACTGCCCGTAGTCCCGAAAATTTTCTATAAGCAAAATGTTCAGGACAACGCCAAAGGCGCGGACAGTGTTCATATCGTCATTGATGGAGACGATTTTACGCTGTGGTTTGGAGAGGCAAAATTCTACAATTCCATTGCTGATGCTCGCTTGGATTCCGTCGTAACCTCGGTCATGAATTCGCTTTCGACGAACAAGTTAAAAAAAGAAAATGCTATTATAACCAGCGTATCTGATCTTGACGGCCTGCCAATCGCGCCAGATCTTCGGGCCAAAATAAAAGCCGCTTTGGATAACAGAGAATCCATCGACAACTTGAAGGCAAAAATTCATATTCCAATTCTGCTATTGCACGAATGCTCGATTACTTCAGGGGCAAAAGACCTAAGCGAAGCCTACAAGGCGGAAATTATCAAATTTCATAAAAGCCGCGCAGACGCTTATTTCCTTAAGCAAATCGCGAAATCTGGCTCGGTCCACAAATATGATGATCTAAATTTTCACATCATCCTGTTTCCAGTCCCTAGCAAGAAGAAAATCGTTAGCGCTTTCGTCCAAGCCGTCGCTTTCTATAAGGGGCAGAGCTAATGGATATTTTTGATACCTGCTACGAGATCAACAGGCTTTTGACGCTCAAGAACGAGATCGCCGCCAGAAATCTCCTGATCCGCCTACTGGCAGACCTCGATCATTCCAAAACCCCTTATCCGCAAGTGGTCAATCATATGATCCGCGCGACTGGGCTATTCCCTTACCTGCAACTGGCAAACGCTTCATGGGATCAGAAATATGTTCATCATGCATTTGAAGTTGATGTTGGTCGGCGCGTCGCAACACTCCATCGCGAGCAGTCGAGCGTTCTCGCCAAGCTTTTGGATGGCAAGAACATAGCGATTAGCGCTCCGACTAGCTTCGGAAAGAGTTTTGTCATTGATGCATTCATTGCAGCCAAAAGGCCGAGCAATGTAGTGATTATCGTGCCCACTATCGCCCTGATGGACGAAACGCGCCGCCGATTGTTCAAAAAATTCTCTGAGGAGTATACAATAGTCACAGCACCAGATACTAAACTTGGTATAAAAATATACTTATATTTCCGCAGGAGCGTGCTTTCGGTTATCTGGATGCGCTTGATAGCATAGACTTGCTAGTGGTCGATGAGTTTTACAAGGCAAGCCAAAAGCATGACCGTGATCGCGCGCCTGCGCTCATTAAAGCGATCCTGAAGCTCTCGAAGAAGGCAAAGCAGAGGTATTACCTTGCGCCAAACATCAAAAGATTGAGCGACAACGCCTTTACTCGTGACATGGAATTCGTCGAGCTTCTAGACTTTAATACCGTATATCTTGATATTAAGGAGCCGTATAAGGAATTCGGAAAAGACGAAATCAAGAAGGGCGAAAAATTAATAGATTTAATTTCTCAGCAAACACAAAAATCATTGATATATGCAGGGACGTATTCTGAAATAAAGAAAATTTCAGAACTTGTTATATCAAAAATTCAACCCGTTGATCGCATATATACAAGCCACTTCTCAAAGTGGCTTAGGCAAAATTATCAGCCGGACTGGAGCTTGGCTGATTTGGTTGATCGAGCGATTGGCGTTCATAACGGCAGCATGCATCGATGCCTCAGTCAGCTCCAAATACGTCTTTTCGAGTATGAAGATGGATTCGATAGCATCGTATCCACATCGTCAATAATAGAAGGCGTCAATACGTCTGCTCAAAATGTCATTGTGTGGAAAAGCAAGCTAGGAAATACAAACCTTAAGGACTTTACATATAAGAACATAATTGGCCGGGGCGGACGAATGTTTAAGTATTTCGTCGGAAATATATACCTTCTCGACGCCCCGCCAAAATCTGAGGACGTTCAGCTTGATATTGATTTCCCAGAGGAAATATTGGGAACGCTCGATGAGGTGCGGGATTCGGATCAACTCACGGATCGGCAAGTGGAGCGGATAATTGAGTATCGCACACAAATGTCCGCGATCATTGGCGACGCAAATTTTTCGCGAATCAAGCGCGACAACATCCTACAAGATAGCGACGCGGATTTCTTGCTTAGGCTAGCAATGGATATGAGAGATAATCCCGACGAATGGCGTGGCTTTGGCTATCTGAACTCCAGCAACCCCGATCACTGGGACAATATGCTCTACAGGGTCTTACGGCTTAAGCCCGGTAATTGGGATACGCAATTTGGAAAACTTGTGACGGCAACTAAGGCGATGGCTCACAATTGGGATCGCGATTTGCCTCAACTAATATCGAGTCTTAAAGGCGATGGCGTTGATATTGAAGATTTTTTCAAGCTCGAACGGACGATGACGTTTAAGTTGGCGGCCCTTCTGAGCGATACAAACGAACTGCATAAGATGATTATTAATCCGTCAATCGACATTTCTGCCTTTATAGGCAGAATGAGCAGAGCATTTTTACCGAGTGCAGTCTACCATCTTGAAGAATATGGCTTGCCGCGCATGATTTCCAAAAAAATTCACACATCAGGTTTGATTGACTTTCAAGACCCCAGCATGGACCTATTGAAGGCAATTGATCGCTTTAAGAATCTTGGAAAAGATGCAGTGTTAGCGATTAGGTCACTTGGTCCCTTTGATCGCTACGTAGTTCGCTTCTTTTTCGATGGGATCACGCTTGACGATCCGGAGCCGACGGAAAAGGCGATCTAGACTAGCCTGTAGGTTTTTAGCGGGTGCGCGAACGTTTAGGGCCGGAACGGGAGCGTCCCGGCATCTCTCCGCCCCCGTTGACACCTCTTTCTAGCCTCCATTTTGTAGGGCTATAGCGTAGGTGTAGTTTTCGGTTTCGTCGGCTTCGGCCCGCCAAACACCGCCGATTACCGCACAAATTGACCGGCTATCTCTTTAATTTTCAAATGGATAGCGGATTTTGGGTGGGTTGCCCTATGGGCAGGAATTCTCGCCCGCCCTACCAGTTAGCATGGCCCTTCGCTGCGACAGCCGATCACAGGCTATGGCGCGAATGGCGGTACGTTCATCCGGTTCTGGCCCAGCACGATAACCGTGCAATGGTTCTGCGCGCGCGTGATGCCGTTGTAGAGCAACCTGCGCAGATGTTCCGCGCCGCCTGTGGCGGTGTGCGGCCAAAGCACGATGACGTTTGGAAACTCGCGGTTCTTCGCGCGCTGGATTGTCATAACAAGATGACCGCGTTGCTGCCGGAAGCCCAAACGCGAACGGTTGCGCACGGACTCCAGCACAAATTCGGTGACTTGCGCGGCGGTGAAAGCCGCTTGCCCGTGCGCGCGGCGCAAGCGGTCCATGCGATTGATGGCTTGCGCGATTGGCGCATGTCCGGCCAAAGGCGTGAGAAGCGCACGAAGATCGGCGTAGGACGCCGTTTCCGGCAAGGCGATATCAGCCAGCAAGGCGTTCGCTTCTTCGTTGTCGTGTCGGTCCCATGTGTGCGGATACGGCCCGAAGGTCGCGCCATTGTTGCGCGTCCACTGTCTTGTCTGAACGGTAGCAAGCGCCGCGCGGATAATTGCATTGCTTCCATCCGGGGTGAGAATGACAACCGGGCCTTGGCGCTGCGCTATATCATTGGCAATCGCCCATGCGAGAAGCCCTGTGTTCGCCTGCGTTGCCGCTGCGTCTTGAAGGCGGAAACCTGCGCCGTTCCATGATGTGCGGTTGTTGAAGGTGTTGGCTGCCAGAACCGTCTTCATATCGCGGCCTTCGCGCACGGCGAGCGCGGCGGCCAGCAAGCCCTGCTGCGTGGTGCGCCGAACCTGCGTGAGACGGTGGGTTTGTCCCGCGCCTTCAAGCCAGTCCATGAGGGGCGTGGTATCGCGTCCGTGGTGAAGGCATTGGAAGGCGTCCGCCGCTGCCACGAAGTGGTGCATCGTTGTCGACGTCCTGCCAGCCCTGATTCAGCTCAAGGGCAGTTTGAAGCGACTCAAGCCACGCCACGTCCGAAACCCCTTCGGGGATCAGCACGCATTCGTGCATAAGTGCGGCGACTAGCTTCTGCCGCCATGCAAAGAGCAGGTGTTGCTGGTGGTTGGTCGGCTGCGCGGGCACCGTGTCCATGAGCGGCTTGGCGTTCAGCACGCCTCCGCGCGTCTCGATGAATAGCGTGTCGGGCGCGGGAAACATTGCAGCCACGATAGGCGAATGCGTCGTTACGAGGGTCTGGTTGCACAACGCATTGATGCGGTTGACCAGCCGCTTCTGCTGCGAAGGCTGGATATGCAGTTCGGGCTCTTCGACCGCGAGCACGAAGGATTGCCCCGTCTCGGCGCGCGCCTTGCCGAATTGCATTAGCAAGAGAAGGCTTTGTAGCGAGACAAGTCCCGTGCCTTGCCGCTGCGAGGGAAGGGTCGGCCCCGCGCCGTGCACGAAATGTGGCACCACGCTCTCTAGAACGGAATCGCTGTCGGTCGAAGTCAAGCGTAACTGGAGTTTGGGCGCGCTAGCCATGAGGGTGCGCAACTCGTCATTGGCCGCGCCGATGATCTCGGACAGGCCCGGTTGGTCTTCGAGCCGCGCGCCTTCGGGCGGCGTCCAAAGGCGTGCCCGTTCGGTGCGGACGGCCTGCGCGGGCATGTCCCCGCGCGTTGCTACGACGCGGCGGAATAGCTCCGACGAAAAGGAAATCCAGCGATCCCATGTGCGCGACGCCGGGACTAGAAAGAAACCCAACTCTTGAAGCGCTTTGGTATAGATAGTGCGCAAGTGCGCGTCTTCTGCGAACGGGTCGCCCAAAGTAGCTTCGTCGTCCACAAAGAAGCGGATCGTCTCGGCCTCAAGTTCGTCAAGATCGAAGCGTGCCGCAAAGCCGATCTGCACGGCCAGATCGGTGTGCTGCGCGTTCGGCGTAGCGCTTAGGGTTTTGGCATGCGGATCGAACCATTTCTCCACGCCGCGTTCGGGACTAAACCAAGAGGAATGGTGTTGCGGGTCGTTGGACGTGAAGCCTGCGACGGTGGCGATGCACAAGATGCGAGCCTGCTCGTCCGGCGCGCTGCCGTGAAAGTCATGCTCGGTGAGACGGCGCACTAGTCGGTCGCGCCCGAACAGCAAGGCCAGCGCCTCAATGATAGTTGTCTTGCCGCTGTTGTTGGGGCCAACCAGCACCGTATGTCGGCCAAGCGAGATTTCCGCTGAACGAACACCCCGGAAGCCGGAGATTTTGAGACCTACAACGTGCATTCCGGCTTCCCCCGTGTCCGGTATTGTATTGGGCGCAATTCTAGCATTCACTCGCCGCAAAGACGAAGGGGTGGCGTGTCAAGCAGCCCAGCCAAGTGGGATCGGTTACACGGGCCAGTCAATCCTTTGAAATTTCTGATTACAAACTTCTGCGTAATCAGGCTCGATCATCTTCGCAAAATCTATCAATCCCTTGACGTGCGCTTTCATTCCCCAAGTAGAATCAAATTTTCGTTCAAATGCGTGCCTCACGGGACCATGCTTCTCAATAAAATAAAGGTGCTGACGAATCCGATCTTTATATTCCTTCCTAAGTCTAGGTGCAGCCCCGTCAACATAAAGTCCAAGTACTATTTTTTTGGCCGAGGGAGGAATAACTGTACTCTTCCTCGCATTTGGTCGGTATCCTGCTTTAGAAAGGACAGCATAAGCCTCAAAAATTACTTTTTGGCAATTATCGCGGCCGAAATCTGGGTTCGACGAGGAAAAAGTCAGATCATCGCTATAGCGTGTGTACTTCAAGCCGAACCGAGCCGCGATCTGCGACAAAGCAGCGTCGCAATCGCGCATCACCAAGTTCGATAGGAGCGGGCTGCTTGCGGCCCCTTGAGGTAAGTACCCAAGCAGCCTTTCATTATAGGATGAGATTTTATGGTTAGCTGATCGGACCTGCCATTGCCTAAATTTTTCTCGTGGACTACGAAATGGAGTTTGGATTGTGCAGATTCTTGCAAGCTCGAAAGCGACAAGCGCCGAGTAACCTACCTTCCTGAAAACTCGATAGACTTGTATCTCCGATACAGATTCAAAAAAATCTGATATGTCGAGTTTTATGAGCCAAGATGAACCGCAATGAACTGCTGCGCATTTCATAATCGAGCTTTTTTCGACAAACGCATAACTCGCGCTGTGCGGCTTGATTGGCTTTAGAATATGCTCATTTATCCAGCGCTGAGCCTTCATCAGCGAGCGATTTGGGACGTAGATAAACCGGCGTCCGCCGGAGCGTTTTCGAATAGAAAATTTTTCATAGGGGAATGCCCGTTCGTCGGCATCTACCGTTGTTCTGGCAACAAACGTGCGCAGTTCTGTGTAGTGAACGCCACAGCGAACAGAGAGATGATTCAGTGACAAAATCGAGGGAAGGCTGGGATCGCCATAGATCAGCCTTTCAGACTGAACTATTGCCTCATGTATGGTCCCAGCAGGGATTCCCTTGTTTTTTGCTTCTGATCGGTAAAGTTGAGAGGACCACACGCTGTTACTCCGATGCGTCGCCGCAGGCGACGAAGCGCTCTGCTGCCCAAGGCTTACGCTGGAGTCTTGCAGAGCGCTTCGTCTCCAGCCAAGCTTGAGCTATTCCACGAGGTACAGGAAATCCTTGCCCCGACGACCGTCCAAAGACGGCCGCAAGCAACTTGCGTTGCTTGCTTACACTAATCAGCCTGCGCCCCTCTCAACTGCCGAGGATAGTAATAATCCGAGCCGCGCTCAATGGCATCTTTGCTCCCCGGTCTGAATTTTTTGGCGGCCCGGAGTTCCGCCAAACCTTGCGGTGTTATTCTGCGTTGGGGAGTGAGGAAATTCCATTTGATGCATCGCTCAAGAATCCTCTCGCTGTCCTTTGTACTCAGTCCTGTGGCAAAGGAGATTGTGGAGCGTTTTCGATGCCCCCCAGCGACCAAGGCCAGAATTAGTAGGACCGTCTGCCCCACTTCGCCTGCGCGTGATAAGGCGCCGGACCTCGCCAGTTGTTTCTGCCCTGATCCCATCAATATGCTTACGGCATCACCTCGGATGATCTCGGGCGGAAAAACTGAAGCAACCTCTCCGCTAATTGTTCTATGAGGAAACAGCCCTACCCAGCCGACTGGAGTGTCCTTCGTTTCCCACAGAATAGCTGGCGTGTTGTTTGGGCATCCATGCTCAAATATCAGTGAGCACATTCCTCCCTTGTATCCGAGCCACATGTTTTTGCGCCCTTTTAGAGCGCGCTTTCCGTAGTTTCGGCAAAGCGATTCGAGGAGATTTTTTCGTTCTTGACTAACTGGAAGAGTATAGAGGGTCGGAGCTTCTCGATGGAAATTGATTGTAGGATTCGCTTTGTGACGGCGCACATGTGCAGCACCGCTTTCCATCGCTGAATACGTCACAACATGAAACGCGATAAATCTTGTTGAGTGCCACGACTTTATGGTTGGCTCCATCCATAGACTTTGGATGAAATCAATAATTCGTCCGCCAGATCCAATGAAATCATCCACCAAAATTATGGCTCTACATCGACGAACACGCATTTCTTCTAGAGTTGGATGATTAATAAATTTATTTGTGTTGGCCTTAGTAATCTGGCGAATTATTTGGACGATGATCGCTTCACTACCCAAGTCGGTAGTTTGATCGAGCGGATTGACGCTACGACCGTCGGCACTAGGCACAGCGCAGCTGTAAAATGCCTGCACCATTGGTGTCATCCAGGGTTCGGGGGAGTGCTTAGGAAGTTCGCGGACAGCAAAGAGCGCAACGGGACCTTCAACCGCCGTCGCAGCCTCGTTGATCTGATCTTCGAGTTTTCGTCTGAACTCATTGTGTGAAACCAAGGCGAGCGAACTCGCTAGCAGCGTAGCTGCGTCCTGATCCAACGGATCAAATTGACTTAACCAGCGCTGGCCTTGTTGGGTAAGGATCAGCTTTCTAGAAGCAGTATCGTCGTCCATAACCTCGGAGTGCCTCCCGCGAACCTGACTCGAGCTATTGTTTCAGAAGCAGCCTGATGGAATCAGCCAAGACTATGCTGCAATTTCGAATGGCCAGCCATGATAGCTTGAGAGCGCGCCGTCCTCCGCTCTTTTCACTATCAACCTGTAGCGCGTTCCGGCGGGGCTTTCTCGAACCTCCTTCGGGCACGATTTTATCGGAATCGCAGGATCGTATCCCTGACCATCGACCGCTCTTACTTCGGTCTTGCCGTTATCCAGCCCAACGATCTCGATAACTATTTTCTCGTGTTTGGGATGACCGTGCTTCTTCGGACTTTGGTCTTCTATGAACATTAGAACGGAAGGTATCTTTCGAACATCAAGCTGCTGCATGTTACGCATGAGGCTGATTTTCGAAAATAGTGGCAGGTTATCCGATCTATCGTCTATGTTCTTATGTGTGATGATGCCGAAAACGACCTTGAAGTCGAAGGAATCTAGGGGCGCGAGAAATATTTCTGGATCGTTTCCGTTTAATTTCTCCGTCACCAGTACCTTCAGCTTTTCGCGAGATGCCGACTCCAATTGGATAAGGTCAGCCGAATTGACACCTTGATTGAATAAATGACTCAGGTGAGAAGAACGGGTTGAAATCTTAAGGTGGTAGAAGAACGACCGTTGGCCGCATGAGGCCCCATCGTCGGCACTAACCGTATAGATATCACATGGCTCGATTTGCGTGCTACCTGCTGGGCTGATATCGGTCTGGTCAAGGCAGATAAAAGCATTGTTCCAGCCCGGAATGGCTGCGTTGTATCCTTCCTCGCTATAAACGGCTTTTCCGTCTTTAACGGCGTCGTGATTGTAAGGCGGTAGATCGGAGTTTGCGCATTTTGCGTCGAGATAATTCTTCAACCGATCAATGTAGCTTTTTTCGACGCGATACCATTTTCCCTCACACAAATGGTAGACGAGGCCCTCTCCCTCGGGCTCTCCATCGTAAATCAGAGATCGATAGACGCTATAGCTCCGGCCGGGCGCTCCATCGATATCCGTCAACATCATTCGAAAGTTCTTGAAGCTCTCAACCGTCATTCCGGCGAGATCATAGTCTTGCCCGAGGAACTGGTAGAATTCCTCCAGCGAAATGTCCGGGAAGACATCGCTGGCTCGTCCATCACCTTGGAAGATGCAACACGTATTATCCCGATAATCGATGATGTCAGGGATGGTCAGTGTGGCTTTACCGTCCTTCGCCCTCAGGGAATTTAACAGTAAATTATCAAGTTCGGCGATTTTTAGCGGATCGTTGACCGGCGATATATTCTGTATGTTAGGAAATGAGGTCTTGTAATCGTCCGCACTATAGAGAGTGAGCAAAGTCTCGCATATGCCCGGTAATTCGCCGGGTTCGAGGTTTAGACTTACTTTTAGCGATACCGAGCCAGTCGCGTTCTTGAACAGCTCTTCATATTCTTCCTTAACCCTACCGGTGAGACTCTTGATGATTTCGCTATTTCCATCGAAATCAAGATAGGTCAGTTCGGTCGAAACCGGCACCTGAGTTCTTTTTCGGCGCGCTACGCCGGGCGCGACCATGTCGGCGCTCTTCAATTCGTTAGGATCGACGCTGTTCAGCGTTACCCTTAGGCCAAAATCGTATTCATAGGCGGCGTCGTTCAGATGATGGAAAACCGGCCCGAAAGATAGAGCAAACCAGCGTCCACCGACCGGAAGGAAGACGAGCGCTCCCTTAAATTGCTGCATGAGAGGTTCTGTGACGCCGAAATAACCTCTCCACCATGGAGGTTTCGGAGCGGCGTCGAGTATGTAAAGCGCTGCACCTTCTGGCAGGTCGGTTGCTTCGGCTGCCTCAAGATCGTGATCTTCTCTCAGAGAATTTGTCGGGTCGAAATCTTCTTTCAGTAGATAAATAGAGAATGGTCGCGCTTTTCCCATGATAATCCCCCCAAGGCCCACCAAAACACTACCATAAGTCGACGGAAGGAAAAGCGTGTAACCTACATTGCGCGACAGTCTGGAAATGGCGGTATCCAGCGGGGTTGCCATGAGCCTCTGTCCTATTCAGGAGGATTTTGGAGGGCTATAGCGTGGACGTAGTTCTCTGTTTCATCGGCTTCGGCCCGGCAGGCAAAATGCTGTCACCTGCCGGAACGGGAGGGATTCGAACGCAGGGGATCGCTTCGTCTTTGACGTGATCGAAGAAATCTCTTGAGCAGTAACCTCACATTCAAAGCCACGACCTCCGGCATCCCAAAGAAAGCGTGCCTTTAGAGGGCTATGGAGTAGACGTAGCTGTCATCTTCACCCGGTGCGGCGCGCCAAATACCGCCGATTACCCTCCACAATACGCTCCAGCCGCCGAAACTACGCCTGTAAAAGGGAAGAGAGGATAGCCTGTATATCGGAATGCGTAGAAAAGGCGGCGTTTGGCGGTAAAAAAGTTCGAATCGCTTACCGTCGATTAGTCGCCTTGATCCTTCGCAGTAGCCACTTGTGCGGCTGTGAATGGCAGCTGTGCCCCTGATGTCAGCGCCCTAACGAAAATTCAATAGGGGAGCGCTAAAGCGCGCATAGATAGCCTGGACTCGGTCGGGATCTTACCGAGTTTGGGAACATGCACATCGACAGCATCAGCTTGTTCCTGCGATCTCGTAGGTCCATACCCTAAACCCCTTCAGGACGTGTGGTCCGAAGGAATTGACGAGCGGTATGTCGGCTGCGTCACGGCCGCGCGCCACCACGATCCTGCCGATCCGAGGGACGTTGTTGCGCGGATCGAAGGTGTGCCATTCGCCATCGAGGAACACTTCCATCCAGGCGCTGAAATCCATCGGATCGACGACCGGCACGCCGATGTCGCCGAGATGGCCGTTGATATAGCGAGCGGGGATGTTGAGGCATCGGCAGAAGGTTACTGCCAGATGCGCAAAATCGCGACAGACGCCAACCCGCTCACTGAATGTCTCGAAAGCCGTCCGCGTAGATCGAGCCTGCATGTAGTCGAAGCGGATGTGGTTGTGCACGAAGTCGCAGATCGCTTGCACGCGACCCCAACCCGGAGGGATCGCACCAAAGAGGTCCCATGCGATCTGGCTGAGCCGATCGGTTTCGCAATAGCGGCTGCCCATGAGGTAAACGAAGCAATCGTCCGGCAGGTCCCACACCGCGAGTTCGCGCGCGCTAAGCAGCACCCTGTCCAGTTGTCCGCTGTCCCGGATTGTTGCGTCGCCCCACATGGTCATGTCGCCAGCCGGCGCGACAAGACGGCGGCAGCGGTTGCCGAAGAGATCGCGGTAGGTCGAGACCGGTACGTCGGGGTTGGTAAACGTCGTTTCCGGCACCGTGATGTCGGCCGCGCGGTCCTCATGGACCGATAGCAGGCAAACCAGGGCGGTCGGCTGCTGACAGGTCAGTGTGATCTCATACCCGTAGCGGATCAGCATCGAGTGATGTCTTTACCGGAAATCAGCGGCAGTAAGCGTATAGGAGGTTTGGCGACGATGGGAGTAGGCCTCGCGTGCGACATCTTCGATCGACCTGCGCGCCGAATCGAAAGTCGAAAGATACATCTCCTCCGATAGCTCCATGTTGCGCAATCCTGCTGAGGACTTGGCGAGCGCCTCCACTTCGACAAAGAACGGCACTTCGAACATGCCGTCGTGTCCGATAAAACGAATGGCGTTGCGCACTTCGTCGAAGCTCCGGCTGGGGTTCGGAAATTCAAGGGTCATCGTCGATCTGCTCTGGCTGTTTGCAATAGCGGCGGCACACGCAAAAGACCGTTCATTTGCTCTTTGCGTCCCCCTCATTCCGACGATTCAGGGAAAGCATGCCGTCGGTTGCGACCGAGTGGCTAAGGCCGATCATCTCCAGCCCTTCCCGGCTGGCTGGAATGCCGGTGAAGACATGGTAGATGGTCCAGGACCGGTCGGCTTCGATACGGCGGCCATATTGTTCGTCGCCTGGTGTCCGGACAGATGCGCCACCTTCATTGTCCCAAACGCCGATCGCGCGGTCGTGCCGCTCCCGTTCGGTTTCATCTATGTATCGGGTCATGATCGTGGCCTTTCTCTAGTGGTCACGTCGGCATCAATGATGCCGGAAAATAGCGCGTTACCGGATAAGTCGGTGATCGCGATGGCGTCGGGCCGTTGAGGCATATCGAGCGTCTGCGAAAGCAGTTGCGCAATCTCAATGGCGTTAGCGAGATCGACGGCTTCTACCGCCTCTCGGCCCACGACGGCATGAGCGTCATCTGTCTCCCGCGTGCGGTAAAACTCGATGACAACTTTCATGGCGCCCATTGCTCTTTCAGCCGGAGCAGCACTGCCTCAGCGCTTGCCTTTACCTTGTGACGCGTTGGCATTTGCAGCGACCTTGATCTGGTTGCCGAAGGTGCTTTCAGGCTTTGGCGGAGCCTTCTCCTGCTTCGGCTTTCTGATCTCGCGATTGCTTCGTTTCTGGCCTTTAGCCATGTCCGAACGTCCTTTCGATGAGGGTTGCGCCATTACCGGATTGCGACATGTCGACCGGCTCGAGGCTGTCCTGCGTCGTCACTCGCTCATGGCGTTCGTCGTCGTTGCGGATGCGATATTGCAGTGAATCTCCCCGAGCCGGCAGTCTGCCGGTTATGCGGTAGATATCGGCGGGCAAAGCTGGTCTCATGAAACCGCCCTTGAGCCGGACAGCCTGTCCGATCGCGAAGAGATGAGCAGGAGCCTCGTGGCGGGCGGGACGGATTGTGCGTCGGATTGGGTTGGTCGATATCATGATTGTTGGTGATCCTTTTCGAGAGCGGCGTCGAGATCGGCGGGATCGATCGGCGCCATCTGATGTGTGTGGCCATCAATGCCGATGGCGGGCAGGTGGATGAAGGCGCCTACACGTCTCCAGGCAAGGCGGGAGGATACCTCCAGCAGTTCCTCATCCTGGTCCACGCGATATTCGCCGGCGGGCTGTGCGGCGTCGAAGCCGGGCAGCATGAAGGGTGCGGAGAACCGGACGATGGTTTGTGTGGTGCGCGTTGTCATGGTCGATACCTCCGCAGGAGCACGCAAACGCGCCTCCTGCATCATTCCCGTTCGAACCGGAACGAACTTCCGTGCTGCCAGTACATCCGTGGTCAGCGGCGCGTTCATTCCAAGGTTCGAACAGAGCGATATGCGCGCCGGGTCGGCGCTTGATGCATTCGCTATCGAGAATTCGGTGGTGAATGGCGGGTCTCTGACACCGCAAAAAGCCAAGTCGGCCAAATCAACGAGTTTTATATATGGGCTGTCCCTACCCGGTAAGCAAGGAGCGGGTCGATATTATTTTATCTGGAATTGAATAATGGCTCTTCCATAAAAATAAATCGCATTGAAAAATCAGAAAATACGTATTGAAAACAACAAATGCTGCATCGATAGAAACGACATAAATTTTCCCCAGTTGCGCCTTTTCAAAGAAATACATTTGGCACTCCTATCATTCGAGTGCCAACGGGGTTATGTATCTGAGGTGGCCGCCCTATGCGCCGGCCTCAGAAAGAACCACATGAAATTCCGGCCTCTCCATGACCGCGTCGTCATTCGACGTGCGGAAGGCGATCTCAAATCCAAAGGCGGGATCATCATTCCCGACACCGCGAAAGAAAAACCTCAGGAAGGCGAGGTCATCGCCGTCGGCCCAGGTTCCCGCGACGAAAGCGGCAAGCTGATCCCGCTCGACGTCAAGCCGGGCGATCTCATCCTGTTCAGCAAATGGTCTGGGACCGAGGTCAAGATCGATCACGAAGACCTTCTGATCATGAAGGAGAGTGACATCATGGGAATCGTTGAGAAGACCGAAGCTGCGAGCAGGAAAAGTGCCTGAGCGGCCAGCTTCCGATCCTGTGATCCTCACAACCGAACTGGACCCGACATCATGTCTGCCAAGGAAATCAGATTCTCTAATGACGCCCGCGACCGCATGCTGCGCGGCGTCGAGCTGCTGAACAACGCCGTCAAGGTGACGCTCGGGCCGAAGGGCCGCAACGTCGTCATCGACAAAGCCTATGGCGCGCCGCGCATCACCAAGGATGGTGTGACCGTCGCCAAGGAGATCGAGCTTTCCGACAAGTTCGAGAACATGGGCGCGCAGATGGTGCGCGAGGTGGCCTCGAAAACCAACGACCTCGCCGGCGACGGAACCACCACCGCGACGGTTCTCGCCGCTTCCATCCTGCGCGAGGGTGCCAAGCTGGTCGCTGCCGGCATGAACCCGATGGACCTGAAGCGCGGCATCGATCTCGGTGTCGCTGCCGTCGTCAGGGAAATCCAGACTCGCGCCAGGAAGGTCAAGTCGTCGGCAGAGGTCGCCCAAGTTGGCACGATCGCGGCTAACGGCGACGCGACCGTGGGCGAGATGATTGCGAGGGCGATGGACAAGGTCGGCAACGAAGGCGTCATCACCGTCGAGGAAGCCAAGACGGCCGAGACTGAGCTCGACGTGGTCGAGGGCATGCAGTTCGATCGCGGCTATCTCTCGCCCTACTTTGTGACCGATCCCGAGAAGATGCGCGTGGAACTGGATGACCCTTACATCCTCATTCATGAGAAGAGGCTTGGCAATCTGCAGGCCATGCTGCCCGTACTGGAAGCAGTGGTGCAAAGCGGAAAGCCGCTGCTGATTATCTCCGAAGACGTCGAGGGCGAGGCGCTCGCCACGCTGGTCGTCAACAAGCTGCGTGGTGGCCTCAAGGTAGCGGCGGTCAAGGCTCCCGGCTTCGGAGACCGCCGCAAAGCCATGCTCGAGGACATCGCGGTGCTGGCCGCCGGCCAGATAATCTCCGAGGATCACGGCATCAAGCTGGAGAATGTCACGCTCGACATGCTCGGCCGTGCCAAGCGCATCGTGATCGAGAAGGATACCACGACAATCATCGACGGCTCCGGCGACAAGCCAAGCATCGCGGCGCGCATCAGCCAGATCAAGGCGCAGATCGAGGAAACGACTTCCGACTACGACAAGGAGAAGCTGCAGGAGCGGCTGGCCAAACTCGCCGGCGGCGTCGCTGTCATCCGTGTTGGTGGCGTGACTGAGACCGAGGTCAAAGAGAAGAAGGACCGCATAGACGACGCGCTGAATGCCACCCGCGCGGCTGTCGAGGAAGGCATCGTGCCGGGCGGCGGCGTGGCGCTGCTGCGTGCCATAGCGGTGCTTGCCCCTCTGACAGGTGACAACGCCGATATAACCGCAGGCATTTCGATCGTGCGGCGGGCGCTTGAAGCGCCGGTCCGACAGATCGCCGAGAATGCAGGCGTCGAGGGCTCGATCGTGGTCGGCAAGCTCACGGACAGCAAGGACCCCAACCAGGGCTTTGATGCCCAGACCGAAACCTATGTCGACATGATCAAGGCCGGCATCGTCGATCCCGCCAAGGTTGTCAGAACCGCCCTGCAGGACGCCGGCTCGATCGCGGCGCTCCTGATCACCGCCGAGGCGATGATCGCCGACGTCCCAGCGAAGGATTCCACGTTAACGGCCGGCAACGGTGGCATGGGTGGAATGGGATACTGAGAGCAGTGCCTGAACCGTTCGGCCGGCACGGTCGGATGAAGCAATCCTCACCACAATCTGGAAGGAAGACCACCATGGCTACGCAGAGCACAACGAACCCGTCTCTCTCCCGCCGTTGGGAGAACTACCAACCTTCAAAGACCATGCTGGTCTGGGCATGCATCGCCGCGATCATCGCAACGATCGTCGTCGGATTCGCCTGGGGCGGCTGGGTCACCGGCGGCACATCACAGAAGATGGCCGTGACCGCTGGCGACACGGCGCGTGGCGAACTGGCGTCCGCCATATGCGTTGAACGGTTCAACGCAGCGCCGGATGCGGCCGCGAAACTTGCTGAGTTCAAGGCTATATCCGACAGCTACAAGAAACGGCAGTTCGTCGAAGCCGGTGGCTGGGCAACGATGCCGGGCCAGACGACTGCCGACCGGCTTGGAGTCCAGGGCTGTGTCACCGGACTTGGCGCATAATACCCCGCTTAAAGCGCTCAGGCAGGCGCCAGGGCGTTTCCACCCGCCCCAGGAAGGAACGTCAGCAATGATTTCGTTTGTCAAGAAGACAGATATGCAGCCGATAGCCCCGCAGGTCGAAGACAATCGTTTCGAGCAGATCCGCAAGGCGGCTGCCGAACGTCACCGGAAGGCGGACACCGACGGCACACGTCGCCGCGCCCGCCAGAAGGCCGAGGACAACCGGCTCATTTGAGTTGTCGGAATTTTCGGGCTGAGCTCCCCAGTGGCATAACCTTCAACTTCACTCGCACAGCTCCCGATAGACAGAATACTTCCGGTGAGTTCGGCGCGGCAGAGAATCGCTCCATGCACCTTAAAGCAGGTATCCGACAGTGCCGTTCGTCATCGGAGGTGAACGTCGCTGCTTTCCTTTCGCTCGGAATAGCGGTCGGTCAGGTAGGATGATACATCGCGCGTTAGCAGCGTGAACTTCACCAACTCCTCCATCACGTCGACCACTCGATCATAATATGACGATGGTATCATCCGGCCGGCTTCATCGAACTCCTGATATGCTTTGGCGACGGACGACTGGTTGGGGATCGTCACCATCCGCATCCAGCGGCCGAGCACCCGCATCTGGTTGACGGCGTTGAAGCTCTGCGAGCCGCCGGAGACTTGCATGACGGCGAGTGTCCGGCCCTGCGTCGGCCTTACCGCGCCGACCGAAAGGGGAATCCAGTCGATCTGTGCCTTCATCACCGCGCTCATCGCACCGTGACGCTCCGGGCTGGTCCAGACTTGACCTTCCGACCAGAGCGAGAGCTCGCGAAGCTCCTGCACCTTGGGATGATCGACGGGAGCGCCGTCCGGCAGCGGCAGGCCGGACGGATTGAAGATGCGTGTTTCCGCCCCGAAATGTTTCAGCAGGCGCTCGGCCTCGTATGTCAGGAAACGGCTGTAGGATCGCGCGCGGAGCGAGCCATATAGCAGCAGGATACGCGGCGGATGGGTAGAGGGTTCGGTTACGCGCAGCCGACCAAGGCTGGGAGTAGCAACGCAGCCGGCAGCAAGATTGGGAAGATCGCCCGGCATCAACGCTGCTCTTTCGCAAGTTCGGACACCTTGCCGCCGCGCTCATACCAGCCTTTGGAGCGGTTCACGATCCAGACGACCGAGAGCATCACCGGCACTTCGATCAGCACGCCGACCACAGTGGCGAGCGCCGCGCCCGAATGAAAGCCGAACAGGCTGATGGCGGCGGCAACCGCCAGTTCGAAGAAGTTCGATGCGCCGATTAGCGCCGAGGGTCCAGCCACGCAATGCTGCTCGCCGGCCAGCCGGTTGAGCAGATAGGCAAGACCGGAGTTGAAATAGACCTGAATCAGGATCGGCACGGCCAGCAGGCCGATGATTGCGGGCTGCGCGATAATCTGCTCGCCCTGAAACCCGAAGAGCAGAACCAGCGTCGCCAGCAGCGCAACGAGGGAGGCCGGGCCGAGCTTTGCAAGCAGGTGGTCGAGCGCGGCCTGCCCGCCGCTCGCCAGCATCCGGCGACGGATGATCTGCGCGATGATAACGGGAATGACGATATAGAGCACCACCGACAGGACCAGTGTGCCCCATGGCACGGTGATGGCTGACAGGCCCAGCAGCAGGCCGACGATGGGCGCGAAGGCGACGACCATGATGGCGTCGTTGAGGGCAACCTGGCTCAAGGTGAAATGCGGTTCGCCTTTCGTCAGGTTCGACCAGACGAACACCATGGCCGTGCAGGGTGCGGCGGCAAGGATGATGAGGCCGGCAATGTAGCTGTCGATCTGGTCCGCCGGCAGATAGGGGCGGAACAGCCAGCCGATGAACAGCCATCCCAGCAGCGCCATCGAGAACGGCTTCACAGCCCAGTTGATGAACAGCGTCACGCCGATGCCGCGCCAGTGGCGGCCGACCTCGCCCAGTGCTGCGAAGTCGATCTTGAGCAGCATGGGGATGACCATCAGCCAGATCAGCACGGCGACGGGCAAGTTGACGCTGGCAATTTCCATCGCGCCGATGGCCTGAAATGCGCCCGGCAGGAAGTGGCCGAGCGCGATGCCAACGACGATGCACAATGCGACCCAAAGGGTGAGATAGCGTTCGAAGGTAGACATGCAATTCCCTCAGGTCGTGGCCACGCGCCGACCGTGTTCGTCGATCACCCGCTCACCATCTTCCTTGACGAACGCGCCGCGCTGCGGCGGCAACAGGTCGAGCACGTCCTCGGACGGCCGGCAGAGCTTGACGCCCTTCGGACTGACGACGATGGGTCGGTTGATCAGGATGGGATGCGCCATCATGGCGTCGAGCAACTGCGCGTCACTCAAAGCCGGGTCGCCAAGGCCCAGTTCCGCATAGGGCGTGCCCTTCTCGCGCAGCAGTTCCCGCACCGATATGCCCATGCGCGCAATAAGTCGGGTCAGCATCTCGCGCGACGGCGGTGTCTTCAGATATTCGATGACATGCGGCTCGACGCCCGCATTGCGGATCATCGCCAGCGTGTTGCGCGAGGTGCCGCAATCGGGATTGTGATAGATGATGACGTCCATGGCCGGCTTCACGCTGCGCTGTTGCGTGGAGACGACGCGCCATCGGACTGGCCGATCTCGGTCAGTTTAGTGCGCAGCGACGCCTTGTCGAGACTGGCGACCGGCAGGGACGTGAAAGCCGAGATACGGTTCTTCATGTAGCGGAAGGCCGCAACGAAGGCGGCTTCCTTCTGGATATCCGCTCCATCGACGGCCGCCGGATCTTCGATACCCCAATGGGCGGTCATGGGCTGGCCGGGCCAGACCGGGCAGGCTTCGCCGGCAGCGTTGTCGCAGACGGTGAACACGAAATCCATGACAGGCGCGTCAGGCCCCGCGAACTCCTCCCAACCCTTCGAGCGGAAGCCTTCAGAGGGGTAGTCGAAACTCTTCAATACCTTCAGCGCGAAGGGATTGATCGTCCCCTTCGGTTGCGAACCCGCAGAGAAGGCACGAAAGCGACCCTCGCCATCCTTGTTCAGGATGCTTTCCGCGAGGATCGAGCGTGCCGAGTTGCCGGTGCAGAGGAACAGGACGTTGAAGACGCGATGCTCTTGTCCGTCAGACATGGGAGGTTCCTTTCGTGGGTTCGCAACAGGAAGACAGCGCGGCCATTGCCGGATTGCAGACCTCCGGGTGGCCCTGACAGCAATCGCGCATGAGGAATTCGACGAGACCGGCCAGCGTGGTCAGCGCGGCGCTGTAGATGATCGACCGCCCGTCACGGCGGGACTCGACAAGCCCGGCCTGTTCGAGATGGCTCAGATGGAACGACATACGGGACGAAGATGCGCCATCCATCGCTTCGCCGATTGCTCCGGCCGACATGCCTTCCGGGCCGGCAGTCACCAGCAGCCGGACGATGCGCAATCTCGTTTCCTGCGACAGCGCGGCGAAGGCATTGAGGGCTTGCTTCTCGTGCATCATAATCTCAATAACTCAAGAATCATTGAGATAACTCATATGGCAGAATGCCGCTGAGTGCTAGCGGAAATTCGCGATGGCCTAACCGAGTGAGGCCGCGTTGGCGGCGGCAACAGCCTTAAGGAGGGCTATGGAGGGGAATAGAGTAGATATAGTTCTCATCATCACCCGGTATGGCGCGCCAAATACCGCCGATTGCCCTCTGTTGCCGCCGATAACCGGCGAAACTACGCCCGAACAAAGAGCATCAGACGGTCCTTGCGCGAAAAAGCGTAGAAACGGCGGTGTCTGGCGGTGAAAAAGTTCGAATCGCTTCCGGTCGATTGGTCGATTTTGACCCTGCGCAGACTTGTTTATGGTGCATTAAACGGCCTCTATTCGCCCTCATCCTAGTCGTTCAAGTCCAATAGATCGTTCCCCGTAAGTTGCCGTTGGGCTTTGGCTGCACGAATGACGCCAATTGACTTCGGTGAAATATGGGCGATTGGGCCTATTAACGAAAAGATTTGGCCCGTACGTATTTGACCAGAATCGAGGGTTTGGTTACGCGGCGGCATGTTTGAGATCACGGGCAATGATATCGCTCTTCTGAATGACAAAGATCTCAGAGATCTTGTCGCTCTTCTTTGCGAAGCGGAATTGCGTCACCGCAGCCTGCCTGCGTCGGCCGTGACCTGGGGCGGCAACCAGACTGCCCCCGACGGCGGCCTCGATGTCCGCGTTTCTCTCCCCGCCGGAACGCCGATCGACGGGTTCGTACCGCGCGCCGCTACGGGCTTTCAGGTGAAGAAGCCCGACATGCCGCGCAGCGAAATTCTCGCAGAAATGCGCCCTGCGGGAACGGTTCGGTTCGTCATTCAGGAGCTGGCGGCGCAAGCCGGCGCCTACATTATTGTCAGCGCAACCGGATCGACTGCGGACGGAGCGCTCGCCAATCGGCGGAAGGCGATGGCGGATGCGGTCGAGGACATCGCACAGCGGGATGAGCTCGTCCTCGATTTCTATGATCGCGGGCGCGTCGCAACATGGGTACGCGGTCATCCGGGCCTCATCCCATGGGTCCGCACTCGCATCGGCAAATCCCTGTCGGCGTGGCAACCCTATGGGCAGTGGGCGCAGGCGCCTGCCGGCAGCGACGATAGCTACCTTGTCGATGACGCATTGCGTATCCAGACTAGCAGCGCTGAGAATGGCGATGGCGTCGCCGCGCTCACCGGCCTTGAGAGAATCCGCGATCTTCTGGGCCAACCTGGTAAAGTCGTGCGTTTGGTCGGACTTTCAGGCGTCGGGAAGACCCGCTTTGTCCAGGCGCTTTTCGATCCGGCCATCGGTGCGCGAAGCCTCGATCCGTCGCTTGCCGTCTATGCCGACATGGCGGACACGCCTGATCCGCAGCGCCTTCGCCCGCGCCACCTTGCCGAACGCGCCGGTGGCGGGAGGTTATGTGACGATCACCAACACCGGTGAAACCGAGGACCGGCTGGTTTCCGCATCCTCGCCGGTCGCCGGCGAGGTGCAGATTCATGAAATGGCCGTGACCAACGATGTCATGACCATGCGCGAGTTGCCCGATGGCCTTACCATCCCGGCCGGAGAGACCGTCGTGCTCCAACCGGGTGGGCTGCACCTCATGTTCATGCAGTTGCGTGAACCGCTGGTCGAAGGCGAGACGGTTCCCGTGACACTGGACTTCGAGAACGCCGGAACGGTCGAGATCGAGCTGGCCATCGCCGCCGCCGGGGCGCGCTCCATGCCGCACGGCGAGCAGGGCGACCACGGCGGACATGACGCACATGGCGATGCGGCGGCCGATCATCACGGCGCGGCGGACCATCACGGGCATAGCGGGCAGTTCGATCAGGCATCGGCCGCTACCGACGAAGACGCGATCTCCGGCCTGCTCAAGTCGATCTTTGAGACCCCTGACAGCCCGCTCGACATTCGTCCTGTCGTAGTCGAGGGCGAGTTCGCCATTGCCGGATGGGCACAAGGCGGGACGGGTGGCCGGGCACTGCTGCGCAAGACGGCGGATCGCGGCTGGGCCGTGCATCTTTGCGCCGGCGACGGCCTTCGGGAAGCGGCCAATCTCATCCAGATCGGTATTCCCGAGACCGATGCCCAGGTCTTGGCCGACCGGCTCGCCGAAGCGGAAGCCGCGTTGGACCCGGCTCATGTCGCTCTGTTCTCGCTATTCGATGGGACCGTGATCGTCGAAGAAGATCTGTTCGAGGAGAGGTAAGATGGCATCATCGACGCTCAGGACTGCACGAACCGTCCTCTGGACGCTGGTCGCGGTCGCCGCGCTCGGCGTCGGCTGGGTCTACGTCTCTCAGACAGTGCTCCAGCCTCAGCCCCGAACTATCGCGGGCTCAGCCTATGGAACGGGCGACTACCAGCTCGTTGACCACAATGGCGAGCCCTTTACCTATCAATCCCTTCTTGGCCGCCCGGCCATGGTGTTCTTCGGCTTCACCCATTGCCCCGATGTCTGCCCCACAACGCTGGCGGACATGACGGTCTGGTACGAACGGCTTGGAGCCGATGCGGACGATCTGGCCGCATACTTCGTCTCGGTGGATCCCGAGCGCGATACGCCAGAGATCATCGGCAACTACGTCGGCTGGACCGAACGGGTGGTCGGGGTGACCGGAGATCGGGCCGAGATCGACAAGGCAATCTCGGCATGGGGCGTCTATGCCCGGCGCGTCGAGAACGACGGAGACGGGTACAATGTCGATCACACCGCCTCGGTGTTCCTCATCGACCCGCAGGGCGGGTTCTTCGGCACTATCGCCTATATGGAGAACACGGAAACAGCGATTGGGAAGCTCCGGCGGCTGCTTGGCCCTGGTTGATCGAGCCCGGAATATTGACAGAGATGTCGGCTTTCTTGAACTTCGACCCAAAAAGCTACCTAGCCGGTTTCCACCCCATAGATGCCATTCGCTCGTGCCTAAATTTAGAGGGCTATAGCGTAGACATAGTTCTCATCTTCCCCCGGTGCGGCGCGCCAAATACCGCCGATTTCCCTCCACAGTACGCTATAACCGCCGAAAGTACGCTTGTGCCAGGAGCGAGAGGTGGCGTCATGTGAGGGAGAGTAGAAACGGCGGCGTTTGGCGGTGGAGAAGTTCGAATCGCTTCCGGCCCGATTGATGGTTTTTCGCAAACGACGTTGTGCATGAAGCTCTGAATGGCAGTTGCCTGCCTTCATCGGTCGATAGCAAAGTCGAGACCTCCTATCGAGTGTGGTTATACTTTTGTCTCGGCACCTCTCACTTGGGAAGTAGCGGCAGTAAAAGAAACGGCGGAGAAAACACCGGCTCGGTGGTCACATGACGACCTCCATATACGAAAGCCTCGCAGGCGCTGTTATTTCTTGAGCAGGAGAGCAACCAGTTCCGCCTGCCTGCCGGTATTAGTCTTCTGGAATATATTGCGCATATGAAAGGCAACGGTAGACCGGGATACACCAAGGTCAGCCGCGATCTGCGTCAATTTCCTGCCTTGTGTAAGCGCTTGGGTTATCCGTATTTCTGCGGGCGTGAGGCCGTATGATTGAGCCAGCGTTGAAAAATCTGTATCGGTCGGCTCCAGTGGGCGCGCTGAACGGATTCGATCGATCTGGCGCAAACGCGCTTCGATTGTCACTAGTAAGAGATCATAATCTATTGGTTTGACGAGATAATCATCGGCACCAAGCCGCTTTCCATCGACGATGTGCCTAGGATCGGCAAGGGCAGAGAGGAACACGAACGGAATTTCGGCATAGTCCGGTCCCCTTTCATGCAGGGCCTTAAGCACGCCATAGCCGTTAAGTTCGGGCATGGAGATGTCGCAAAGAACCAGATCGGGGCAGACACGCGCCAGCTTGCCGAGCGCATGCTTGCCATTGTCGGCTTCTACCACATCATAGCCTGCCTCGACCAGTTCATCCCTGATGTCACGCCTCAGTTGCGCTTCATCCTCGATGCAAAGGATCACAAAGCGCTTCCGGTTCGGAGACGGCGCGAATGTCATGCCGGTTCCTTTCGTAGGGCCATGGCTGTAACGGAGCCGGAACCGGAGGCACTACTGGGCAGCAGCATCGCCATTCGAACCATGCCAGGCTCCGAATTTTGCAATTGCACATCACCGCCCTGCAAGCGGGCAAGCGCTCTGGCCATATAGAGGCCGACTCCGATACCGGGACGGCCTTCCGTATTGCTGCCGCGATAATAGCGTTCGAACAGCGCCTCCCGTTCGAATGACCCCTCCTGAGGTCCAGTGTTGGCTACTACGCATTCGATCTGCGTGCCGCTGTCGGTGAGGGTAATGCTTATCGGTGTCTTTGCCGGTGAGTATTTGACGGCATTGGACAGCAGATTCGTGAGGATGTGTTCCGCATGCACGGGATCACAATAGGCAATGGGAGAAGCGCCGTCTGGAAGCGTGACAGTGATCCGCCCCGAGCCAGTGTTTTCTGTCGACCGGGAGCAGATCTCTGCTACGAGGTCACCGAGATCGCAAAGCTGACTGCGGACTTCGATCTGGCCGGCATCGAGGCGTGCGGCGTCGAGGGTGCTTTCCACCAACCTGACCAGACGCGCGACAGCGCTGCGGGCTTCCTCGCCCCGTTCCAGGATTTCTTCCGGAGTCAGCCGGTCACGCCGGCGCATCAGGCGCTGAAGCGCGGAATCGACAAGGGCGAGCGGCGTGCGGAACTGGTGCGAGATCATGGTGCCGAAGTTCCGATAAAGATCCGCTGTAGCCCGCTCTCGGGTCAGGGCAGCGTCAAGCTCCTGCGTGCGCGCCTGCACCAGCTGCTCCAGATGGTCGCGATGATTGGCTATCTCCCGCTGCGCTGCCCTCCGCTCGGTCACGTCCGACATCAGCAGGATCATGCCGATGATGCGTCCGCCGTCACGCAGAGAGAAGCAGCGCAAGTCGACATAAAGCGGGTTGGACTGATGAGACGGAAAGAACGGCTGATCCAGCAGTGCAACAGCCTGTCCCTGAAGGGCATCGCTGATCGCCTGCTCAATCCTGCCGACCTCGAAAAAGCCTGAGATTTCGCTCAGTATTGCGCCTGTAGCCACGTCAGCGGTGACCCCAAACAACCGTTCGGCAGCCTCGTTCCAAACCGTGCAGCGCCGATCCATATCCACGGCGATTATGCCTTCGCCACTGGAGCCGATCAAAAGTTCGGAGAACGCCTTTTCCTTGTTGAGCAGGCGAGTCCGTTGCCTTGCATCCCGTATCGCCAGCAAAAAATGGACGCAAAGCACGGTGCCTGCCAGCGATATACCGATCATGGAGATGATGATCTGCCATAACTGCTTGCGTGTTGTGTCGAGCGTAGCGCCAAGGTCGTCCCATTCGGCCACCATTGCCTTGTTGGCCGCTTCCGTGAGCGCTGCATTGTAAGGGACAAGCAGAGCCCTGATACGGGGTATCACCTCTGGTCTGGCGCTCATCAGCAGCGAGCCAAGATCAGCCAGGCTTCCACGCAAGGCGTCAAGCGCGGAGGTAGCGCCAAGTGCTTCCATCCGCCGACGCTGCGGGCCCTCATCAAGCAAGGCAAGCCGGCTAAGGAATACGTTGTAACGCAACTCCATCTGCGCGTGATCAACCTCTCCGGCTACGCTGCCCACGACGGCCTCACCCAGCTGAAGGCTTGAAATATGCGCCCTGGAGATCACCCAAAGCATGTTCTGGGTGGCCTCGATGCGCATATCCCGCTCAAGGTCGGAAAGACGCATCAGCGAAAACGCCAGCAGAGCAACGAAGATGACGATGGCCGAAACCGGCAGCGCGACGCCAAGCAATGCACGCGCCTGACGGCTCATTGAATATCCAGCCATCGCAATTGCCAGACCCAGCGATAGTCGAAGCGGATATCCTGCAACTCCGCATGCTGGTCACGCGGATAGATTATCCATAACGGCCCCTTGTCGCTCGGCAACAACGGTTCGCCATCCATTTCATAGGCTACGAGGACATCAAACCGGTCGAATTCCTCGATCGCAATGTCAATTGCGTAATCGTTCAGGGCTCTCGCCGTCACGGTTGTGCCCCGGGCACCGATATGCGCCAGAAGGTCTCTCATCAGAAATCCGCTAAAGCGACGCACACCATCTGTGACGGCCGTCGCTGTTTCCAGCCGGGCGACAGGCAACGCCCTCAGCATCTCCATGTCGAAATACGCCGCTCCTTGCGTAGTGATCCTGGAAATCGCCCCCCGAACCTCAAGTATTGGGGGAGACGTTGGCGGCGGGATTTTTTCCATGTCACGTCCATGGACGTCAGAGAAGCAAAACAACGTGGCCGCCAAGGTAGAAAACAAAAATCTTCGCAAATTGACGCGCCGCCTCCCAGGCTTTTCCGTGTATTTTTTCTGCCAGTTTATTCCATCCGTTCTGCAGCTCGGATAGCTGGGGCCAATTATACCCAGGCTTGCCGGCATGTCCCTATCCAAATGAACGGGGCATATTGGGTTTGCGCCTGCTAAGCTTGCGCAACAGGCATATAGGGCGGAGCAGAGCATGTGGGATTTCAATGTCGGCAATGCGCTGGCAATGATGGCGCGGACCATGCCGTTCATCGTGCTGCGGATGGTCGTCTATTTCGGCATCGCCGCTGGCTACGTTCTGGTAACCGGAACCGGTGCGGGCATCGGCTATGGCGTTGGCGGCTTCGGTGACGAAGGATTTCAGGCCAATACGACCATGTGGGGCGCCATCATGGGGTTCGGCCTGTTTGGCGCCATCATGTACTGGGCGCGCGAATACATCCTTTATATCGTCAAGGCGGGCCATATAGCGGTGCTGGTCGAGCTGATCGACGGCAAGCCAATGCCAGACGGAAAGTCGCAAGTCAGCCATGCGACAGCGGTGGTAAAGGAGCGTTTCGCTCAGGCCAGCGTGCTGTTTGCCATCGATCAGCTCGTCAAGGGCGTGATCGGCGCGATCACGGGGCTGGTGCGCGGAATTCTGACCATCCTGCCCATACCTGGCGCGCAGCAGCTTTCCGGTATCCTGCATGCCTTCCTGCGGGTCGCCGTCGGCTTCATCGACGAGGTCATCCTCGCCTACGCAATTCGCACTGGTTCGACCAACCCATGGGGATCGGCCAGGGAAGCGCTGGTGCTCTATGGCCAGAATTACAAGGTGATGCTCAAGAACGCCGCCTGGCTGGCGATCATTGTCTACCTCATGAGCTTTCTCGTGTTTCTGGTCATGCTCGCGCCGGCGGCTCTCGTCGTCTATCTGATGCCGGGAGCCTGGGCGGCAGGCGGCTTCGTCTTCGCACTGCTGTTTGCCTGGAGTGTCAAGGCGGCGCTTCTGGAACCCTTCGCCATCGCCTGCATGATGCAGGTCTACTTCAGGACCATTGAAGGCCAGCAGCCAAACCCCGAATGGGACGCAAGGCTGGAACAGATGTCGGCCAAATTCCGCAAGCTGAAGGCCCGGGCCCTGGGTGAAGCACGACCTTCCGCCGCAGCCGAAAGCAGCTGGCGTCAGGCGTGACGCGCCATTCACGACAGGAGACAATGATGAAAGTTCTGAAGGCAGCGCTGGTCGCGGCCACGGCAGTGACGATGTCCATTTCGGACGCCTCGGCGGCTGAGGATGTGGTGATCGTCTATGACGCCTCCGGCTCGATGTGGGGCCAGATCGACGGCACCAGCAAGATTGAAATCGCGCGCGACGTGATGGCCGATCTCGTGACCGGCTGGTCCGACGACATCAATCTCGGCCTCGTCGCCTACGGGCATCGCTCGGAAGGCGACTGCCGCGACATCGAGACCCTGATCGAGCCGGGGCCGCTCGACCGGGCAAGCTTCATCAGCACGGTGAACCGCATCCGCCCGAAAGGAAAGACGCCGATTTCCGCCGCGGTTCAGCACGCCGCGGAACTCCTGTCCTATCGCGACAACCCCGCCACCGTGGTGCTCATTTCCGATGGTCTGGAAACCTGTCAGGCCGACCCTTGTGCGCTGGCCGAGCAACTGGCGCGGCAGGGCGTGAAGTTCACGACCCATGTCGTCGGCTTCGACCTTGAGGATCAGGCCCATGAAAGCCTTGCCTGTATTGCCGAAAACACCGGCGGCGTCTTCGTTCCGGCGCAGAATGCCGATGAATTGAAGGCCGCGCTGGCCCATGTCCAGTCGGTGATGGATTTGCAGCCAATGACGCCGCCAGAGGCCGAAGTGGCGCCCGAGCCGGAGCCGGAGCCACAAGCGGAAATAGCGATCCAGGCGCCGGAACAGGTGACGACCGGATCAAGCTTCAAGGTAACCTGGTCGGCGTCGATCCATCCGGAAGACTATGTCACCATCGTTCCGGTCGGAGCCGAGGAAGGAAAATACACCAACTATCAGCGCGTGCGTGATGTCACCGAAAACAGGTTGATCGCGCCCGCCCAGCCCGGTTTGTACGAGGTACGTTACGTCACACGGAAAGATGGCCATACGCTGGGAGCAACTCCCGTCGAGGTCGTCGAGGCCGAAATCGGTATCACTGCGCCGCAACAGGTGACCACAGGCGCAAGCTTCAAGGTGACATGGTCGACGTCGATCCATCCGGAAGACTATGTCACCATCGTTCCCACCGGAACCGAGGAAGGAAAATACACCAACTATCAGCGCGTGCGCGATGTCACCGAAAACAGACTGACCGCGCCCGCAGAGCCCGGCCTTTACGAAGTACGCTACGTGCTGCGCGAAGGAGGCCGCACCATGGCGTCTACCCCTGTGGAGGTCGTTGAGGCCGAGATAGGGGTCGCGGCACCGAAAGAGGTGACCACTGGTGCAAGCTTCAAGGTGACCTGGTCGGCGTCGATCCATCCGGAAGACTATGTCACCATCGTTCCAGTGGGAGCCGAGGAAGGAAAATACACCAACTATCAGCGCGTGCGCGATGTCACCGAAAACCGATTGATCGCGCCCGCAGAGCCGGGTCTTTACGAGGTACGCTATGTGCTGCGCGAAGGGGGACGCACCATGGCGTCCGCCCCGGTGGAAGTCGTTGAGGCCGAAGTGGTGGTGAGCGGCCCTGATGTCGTCCGGGCCGGAACTAAGATTCAGGTGACCTGGTCGATCTCGATCCACCCGGAAGACTATATCACCATTGTTCCCGCCGGGACCGCCGAGGGCGAATATGCCGACTATATCCGGGTTCGGGACGCACGTGCCGGCGAGATGAAAGCGCCAGCTGAAACAGGGCTTTACGAAATCCGCTATGTGTTGCGCGAAGGCGCCCGCACTCTTGCCAGCCACCAGCTGGAAGTGGTGGCGCAAGACGCGCCGCTGGATGACGGGGCCGGACTGGCGGCACCGTCAGAAGCCGGAGCCGGAGAGACAATCACCGTGTCGTGGCGCACGGAAGGCGAGAGCGCGGACCAACGCGTTGCCCTTGCCCGCGCCGATCAGGCCGATTTCAGCTGGATTGCCGCGCACAAGGTCGGAGCAGAAAAATCGCTGGAGCTGCAGATGCCGGCACAGGCTGGAACCTATGAAATCCGATTTCTTGACGTCAGCGGCCGCAAGGTTCTGGGCCGTGCGATCGTAGAGGTGAAATGACCATGCCGCACACATTCAAGGCCACATTGCTTGTCATGGCGCTCGGCCTGGCCGTGTCTGCCGCCCATGCCGAAATCGATGGTCACGGACCGGATGCCTGGCGTGTCACGGGCGTCTCCGGCAACGATGTTCTCAACGCTCGGATGGGCCCCGGCACCAACTATCCGGTGATCGAGACATTCGCCCACAATGAACGCAACATGCAGCAGATCACCTGTGTTCCGTTCTACACCGCTGCCCACTACATGGCGATGACGCAGGCGCAAATCAGCGCGCTGCCGCCCCGCTGGTGTCTGATGCGCAACAAGGCGATGAGCAAGGCGGGCTGGGTGGCGCAACGCTATATCACCCCCGATGGCAGCGAGCCCATCGCCGCAGCGACGAAGCCCCGCCCGGCACAGCCAGCGCCCGAACCCTATGCAGCAGCCCCCGGCATCGATCCGGTTGCTCAGGCGCAGGACCTGGTGCGTGAGCTCTACGAACGCCAGTTCCAGTCGGAAAACAGCAATCTGCCGAGCGCATTCGATCCTGCCGTATCCAGAAACTACTTCACCGACGACATCGTCGCCTGGCTGGCCTCCGGCAATGTCGGTGCGCATCCTCTTTATGGCGCGCAGGACTTCGACGGCGCCATCGAAGACCCCATGCCCGACCCCGACCAGCCGATGCTGCGCGGCATGATCACCATCAATGTCGATTTCACCAATTTCGGCAAGGACCAGCGCGCGGTCTTCTACCTGCGCGCCGACACCACAAAACCCGGCGCGCCGTTACGCATTTTCCGCGTCGAACACAACGGTTGGTCCTATCCGTAGGCAATGGAGAAAGAAGTGATCACAGGAAACTTCGGAATGGACGAGCGTAGAACCGGATCCGTTGTCATGATCGGCTTGTTCAGCAGCTTGATGCTGACAGGTTGTAGCGCGGAGGCGGAAGCGCCGACATCAGAAAGCGCCGCCGTCGCAATAAGTGTTTTGGAAACATCCGCAGGGCGCTACGAATTTACGCCGACCACATGCGGCATCCATAGCCAGGATGGTTTCGACGATATTGAAATCCAGGGGCCAGGGACGACACCGGATGGAGAAAAGTTCTTTTTCGAACTGTCGTCTACTGCAAATGCAATGACCATCGGCCTCGGCGTCGATGGCCCGTTCGCCAGTCCCGAGCGTCGGATCCAGGCCGGACGTGTCTATTCACAGGAGTTCACAATCGTGGCTTCCGGGAGACAGCTGTCCGTTGCCGGTCTGGTCTTGGTGGACGAAAATGGCGCATCTATCGATGACGGTGCTACACTAACCATCGATTGCGGCGCGCAGTAAGGAACAGGGTCTTGATTTCCTGCGAGGTTTAACACGTAGTTTTCGCCCAGAAATGAAAGCTTTCATGGATTGGGTTGCGTGTCTTGTAGCTGCCGACCAGTTCGGCATTGAAGCGGCGGCGATCTTTCAGCGTCACCGCGATCTCGCTCGCGCCGTCGACGACATGGTGGTTAGTGAGAATGTAACCCTTATCCGCGTCAACGATGACGCCGGACCCGGCGCTCATGCGGGGCCTTTGCTGTGGCATCTGAGACAGATCGAAGTAGCGTCGGAAGTAGGGATCGTTGAAGAGCGGGTTGGTTTCGGCAGACGCGCGAGACGCGACGGCGATGTTGACCACCGCGGGCGTGATCTCCTCCAGAACATCGGGCAACGAACGCTCGCCACGCACGCCGGATGCCACATCCTGTGCGGCAGCGGGCGGCACAGCGCCACCGGAAAATGACAATGCAAGGCACGTGACAAGGACGGCGACAATCTGCGGGGCGCGAGGCAGGCCGATGAACATTGTCGATCTCCCGATTTGGTTCCTTCGTGTTGGATGCGGCGATGCCGTCGCGCCGGAAGAGATCTTCCGCCGCCGGTCCTTCGCGCGTCTGGTTCGATTGGAAAGGAACCCCGCCCGGAGGCGAGGTTCCTGGATCATTGTGGCCGGCCGTCTCGCGAGAGGGCCGACACCTGCGCCGCCGCATGGAACATCAGCGCGGAGGCCGCTGTGCGCCGATCCCATCCAGCCATCACCAGTCTGTCGAGCAGAGATTCGAACAGCGGGGCCAATGCCGTGCGCGCTTCCGCATCGTGCGACAGGAACTCGGCCGGGGGATGATGCGGCACAGGTACATGGTCAAAGTCCGGCATGAGGCTCATGTCAGTCTCCGATCTATGCTTTGCTCCTGACCGCCCCCGACATGGGAGCGGTCACTTTCAGCGCGAGATGGTCAGAAGTCCATGCCGCCCGCTGGCATTGCCGGGGCTGCTTCCTTCTTCGGCTTCTCGGCGATCATCGCCTCGGTGGTCACCAGCAGGCCGGCGACAGACGCCGCGTCCTGTAAGGCAGTGCGCACCACCTTGGCCGGGTCTATGACCCCCTGTGCGAACAGGTCGCCATATTCGTCGGTCTGGGCATTCCAGCCGAAGGCGAAGTCGGCCTTCTCGCGCAGCTTGCCCACGATGATGGAGCCTTCGGCGCCGGCATTCTCGGCGATCTGGCGCACCGGCGCCTCGATTGCGCGGCGCACGATCTCGACGCCGTGTTTCTGGTCGACATTGTCGGTCTGGATACTGTCGAGAGCCTTCTGCGCACGCAGCAGCGCCACGCCGCCACCCGGCAAAATGCCTTCCTCGACCGCCGCGCGGGTGGCGTGCAGCGCGTCGTCGACGCGATCCTTCTTCTCCTTGACCTCGACCTCGGTCGCGCCACCGACGCGGATCACCGCGACGCCGCCGGCGAGCTTCGCCAGACGCTCCTGAAGCTTCTCGCGGTCGTAATCGGAGGTCGTCTCCTCGATCTGCGCCTTGATCTGCTTCACGCGGCCTTCGATCTCGGCCTTTGAACCGGCGCCATCGACGATGGTGGTATTCTCCTTCTCGATCACCACCTTCTTGGCGCGCCCGAGCATCTCCAGCGTGACATTTTCCAGCTTGATGCCGAGATCCTCACTGATCGCCGTGCCGCCGGTGAGGATTGCAATATCCTCCAGCATGGCCTTGCGGCGGTCGCCGAAGCCCGGCGCCTTGACAGCCGCAACCTTGAGCCCGCCGCGCAGACGGTTGACGACGAGCGTGGCCAGAGCCTCGCCCTCGACATCCTCGGCGATGATGACCAGCGGCTTGCCGGACTGGACGACCGCTTCGAGGACGGGAAGCATGGCCTGAAGGTTGGAGAGCTTCTTTTCATGAATAAGGACATAGGGATCCTCGAACTCGACCCGCATCTTGTCCTGATTGGTGATGAAGTAGGGCGAGAGATAACCGCGGTCGAACTGCATGCCCTCGACCACCTCGAGCTCGGTCTCGGCGGTCTTGGCTTCTTCGACGGTGATGACACCCTCATTGCCGACCTTATGCATGGCTTCGGCGAGGAAGCGACCGATCTCCGAATCGCCATTGGCCGAGATGGTTCCGACCTGGGCGATCTCGTCATTCTTCGAGATCTTCCGCGCATTGGCCTTGAGTTCGGCGACAACCGCATCCACGGCCTTGTCGATGCCGCGCTTCAGATCCATCGGGTTCATGCCGGAGGCGACGGCCTTGGCGCCTTCCTTGACGATGGCCTGCGCCAGAACAGTCGCGGTTGTGGTGCCGTCGCCGGCAAGGTCGTTGGTCTTCGACGCCACTTCGCGGACCATCTGGGCGCCCATGTTCTCGAACTTGTCCTCAAGCTCGATCTCCTTCGCGACCGACACGCCGTCCTTGGTGATGCGCGGCGCGCCGAACGACTTGTCGATGACGACATTGCGCCCCTTAGGGCCGAGCGTCACCTTCACCGCATTGGCGAGAATGTCGACGCCGCGCAGCATCTTCTCGCGGGCTTCGGTGTTGAACTTGACTTCCTTGGCAGCCATTGGATCACTCCTTCAATAGGCAGCTTTCATTGACTGGTTGATGGTCGAAGAATCCGTCAGGCGGCCTTCTTCAGTGCGGCGGTCTGTTCGATCACACCCATCACGTCGCTTTCCTTCATGATGAGCAGGTCTTCGCCGTCGAGCCGGATCTCGGTGCCGGACCATTTGCCGAACAAAATGCGGTCGCCGACCTTTACGTCGAGCTCAATGATCTTGCCCGCATCGTCGCGGGCACCGGGGCCGACCGCGATCACTTCGCCTTCGCTCGGCTTTTCCTTGGCGGTATCGGGAATGATGATGCCGCCTGCGGTTTTCTCGTCGGCTTCGATGCGGCGAACCAGGATACGGTCATGCAATGGACGGAACGTCATATCGTTCTCCTCAAGGACAAACAGATTTTGAGAGGTCCCTCCGCTCCGGCCCGGTGAGAGCCGGAGCGGGGCCGCGCAACCCTTGTCGGCGTCACGCGCGTATCGATCTGGTTTTGGCGATTTTCGATTTCAAGAGCGGAATGCAAAATTTTTGGCACTCGCAGCAGTTCACTGCTAGTGCGATGTAATCGCAGCCGAAATTGACACCATCGAGCATCCGGGCACTTGAAAAATTCGCTCGATTGGCCGAACTTCCTTCTGTGCCGTGCCGTGCCGTGCCGTGCCGTGCCGTGCCGTGCCGTGCCGTGCCGTGCCGTGCCGTGCCGTGCCGTGCCGTGCCGTGCCGTGCCGGGAGGTGCGGTCCGGAGTCCTGATCGAAACGGAGTTTTTGGAACGGCTGAAAACGGAAGGAGGACAGCGATGCGCCGAGCCGATTTTTCGACGATCATTCCCTCTCTCGCGCCACGAGCCGAAGACATTGCGCTCGACCGGCTCCTGTCGCCGGCGCGCCACTACAGGCATCCCGAGGATGTGCTGCGCGACGACACGCTCGAACGCAGCGAAAAGCGCGCCATTCTCTCGTCATGGGCATCCGACGCATGCGCGGTCGAATCGATGCCCGCACTGCGCCAGCCGCCGGGCGCAGAAAGCCCCATCCCATTCGATGTCATCATGGATGCGCTGCGGCGACTTGATCGCGACGACATCGGGGCGGACGATGCCGTATGCGGATCCGCAGACCATCACCATCGTCTTCACGCATGAAACGACAAAGGAGAGACATATGCCAGCGATCGTCAGTCGTGAATTCCGGATGCAGATGGAAGGCTACGGCCTGACCACAGCCGAAATCCACTATCACCTGCCGGATCACCCGAGCCTGTTGCAGGTCTATGTCTGGCAGGATTACGACCTCGCCCCGAAATTTCCCGAACTGCGCGGCTTTCTGGACTACTGGACCGAGACGCTGGAGGGCGCGCTGCACTCCGTGCGCGTCGCCCACCACCGTCTGATCCAGCCATCAGAATGGAAAGCCGTCGACGGGATCATATCCGTTCACTGAAGCCCGGCGGGAATTCCCTGATAGCTACCGAGAGTACCCCGAACTCGCGTGCGTCGTGCTCCCTGAACGAGGCCCGCTCGCATTGCAGCCTTCATGAAGCTCCGGCGCGCCTCCTTCGCAGAGCGCCATCCATCGAGTGCGTCCCGACAGGCAGCAATGGCATTCCGCCAACGACGTCCACGTGCCCAGTCCGGCCATTCGCGCTCAAGGCATTCCAGTGCTTCAAAACCTGTCGCCACCTTTCGGAGGCCAGTTTTTGGCATGCGCAGAATTACGGGTTCTTGGAACACGACATCAGACATCACTTCCTCCTTGTTTTCTGATCGTCTTTTAAGAGCAAGTAACTGATCGTTCTGTACGATCTCTTGTGATCTGGGCATACCGACGGGCCTCTTCAACCCTCCATCCGTATCTCAGTCAACGCCGTCATCATCAGGTTCAAGCAGATCGATGAGTTGGCTGACGCGTGTGTCCGGGAGCGGTCGCCCTTCGCCCATCAGCGCCTCGTCATTGTTAAGCCAGTTCCACGCTTCTCGCAGTTCATCAACACTCGCCCCGGTTGCGATAAGCCCCGCCGCCAGATCGTCGTCTATGGAGCCGAGCACTGAAACGATGTCGTCATAGGTCATGGCAGGCCTCCATTCATATTACCAACCAACTCATCACATGGTGTAGTTGTTCTCAAATTCCAACAGCCTGAAATAGCTGTAGAAATTTTCTGCCGTCACCCTCTTGAAACTCAGAGATGACGAAACCAGATCGATTGTGCGCCGCTGCCACTACGGGGCGGCGCCGGTTAAAAAAGCCGGACAATCTTGTACCCATGTTGCTTCAAGGAGGATGTGGCTATGAGAACCACTTTCGATTTTTCTCCCCTGTTCCGGTCGAGCATCGGCTTCGACCGTCTGGTCAATGCGCTGGAGGCAGCCAGCCGCGTCGAGAGCATCGACAATTGGCCTCCCTATGACATCGCAAAGACTGACGAAGACGACTACCGCATCACCATGGCGGTGGCCGGCTTCAGCGAAGACGAGCTTTCCATCACGCAGGAGCAGAACATGCTTCTCGTGGCGGGTAGCAAAGCCACCGACGAGAATGCGCAGTATCTGCATCGCGGCATTGCCGGACGCTCGTTCCAGCGTCGCTTCCAGCTCGCCGACCACGTGCGAGTTGAAGGCGCGACTCTCGTCAACGGCCTCCTGACAATCGATCTTCGGCGTGAGATCCCGGAGGAGATGAAGCCTCGTCGGATTGCGATCTCGTCGCAGGAGAAGACGATGCAGATTGAAGCCTCTTCGCACACCAACGAGCAGATCGCAGCCTGACGCTTTTGTCAGTCTACGGATCGCCAGCGCCGGGCCACGCGTCTGGCGCCATCGGCGAAGCTGTGTCCAATTGTTCAGAACAGAAGGAGAACAACCATGAGCGTACGTGACCTGATCCCCTGGGGTCGTGACACAAGCAGCAATCAGGCTCCCGCTGCCTATCGTGAAGAGGACCGCAGTCCGTTCCTGTCGCTGCACCGGGAAGTCAATCGCCTGTTCGATGATGTCTTTCGCTCGTTTGATCGAAACCTGCCAGCTTTTGACTCTCTGGCCTCCTTCGGACGGGGGTGGCCGAGCGTCGAGATCTCCGAGACTGAAAAGGAGATCCGCATAACCGCGGAAGTGCCAGGACTTGAGGAAAAGGACATTGAACTGGTTCTGGATGACGGTGTGTTGACGCTGCGCGGCGAAAAGCGATCTGAGACCGAGGACAAGGATAAGCAGTTCTCGGAACGCTTCTACGGCCGTTTCGAGCGCCGTATCCCGGTTGGAAGGGAAATCGTCGAGGACAAGATAGACGCCAGGTTCAGAAATGGCGTGCTGAGCCTCGTGCTTCCCAAGACCGAAAAGGCACAGTCGCAGGTAAAACGCATAGCGATCAAGAGCTGACGAGGGTTTCGGCGCCGGCGGGTTCGTTGCGCCCGTAGGCGTCGATCTTCACCGATCACGGAGGAAGAACCATGAACATTGCCGCAAGAAGGACATCAATGGCAGATGGTCCTGTCGACCGGGCCGTGCCGGGAGCCAACGACAATCGTCGCACGATGCTGTCAATGGGACGCTCCTTATTCCCCAGCGATGCCATGGCCCGGATCTACCGCCCATCTCGCTCGGCGACTACCAGTGCTCCGTCGCGCGATCAATGGAAGCTCGTGTTCGAGGCGCGCAGCCCGTCTTTTATCGAACCGCTCATGGGCTACACGGGCAGCCGGGACACACTGAAGCAGGTCGAGCTTAAGTTCCCGACGCTGGCGTCTGCGATCCGTTACGCGCAGCGGCAGGGTCTTTGCTATGTCGTGGACGTACCAAAGGATAAGGCTAGGATTACCATGGATAAGTCTGGAGAACAGCGAAACACATTCTCCGATGCGACGCTCGGCAAGCTTGGCCTCGTCGGGCTTTCGGACAAGTACCGTCGAGCCATGTCGAATGACGCCAATCGCAATGATGGGGATGGCGGCTGGGCTTCGCCGATGGATGTCGTGACTGACAACCGGCTCCCCCTTGATGCGAGGCGGTCGATCCTGATGAACTGGGCCTGGACCGAATTCCTGATCGATCAGGCCACCAACGAGGGCATGCCTGAGAACGGCCGCCCCTCGCGCCTTGATGAGGTCGAGCAGGCGCTGCTCGCTCTCGAAAGAGGCGTGGATGCCCAGTCGGCTGGTCCGGGGCATCTCGAAGCAGCATGAGGTGATTCCATGGATCCATTTGTCACGATCGATGCACAAAAGGTTCTGCCTAACAGGTTCGGGCTGGCTCTCGCAGGGGCCATGCGTTGTAGAGCGCTGAGGCGGGGCGATGAGCCTCGACTGGCGCTGGAAGGAATGACAACGCAGGATCTTGCGCTGCATGAGATTGCTGCGGGTGCTTTCACCGATGCGGAGCTTGCTCCGTTCCGTATCGGACAGCAGCCTGTGGGGCGTCTGCGCGCCCCACATCAGCAGTTGGGTGCCGGCTTCCCATCTCGTGACACCGGCACCTGCGTTCCGCCCGACAGGCGGACCGCTCATTGACGACGCATCAAACCGGAAAGGAGGAAAACGATGATGAAGACATTCGAAAACCGCTCTGCCTTTGATGTTGTGAATATTGCCGCCGGCCTCGGACTGGCCATAACGCCATGGATTCTGGGTTATGCGGCTCTAACGACTGCGGCCTGGAACGCATGGCTTGTAGGAGCGGCGATCGCCGTTGTTGCATGCATTGCGCTGTTCGCGTTCAGCGAATGGCAACAGTGGGTTAACACGGCATTAGGCGTCTGGTCGGTCGCGGCGCCATGGGTGTTGCCATTCTCGACCAACAGCAGCGCGACGATCTCCCATGTCGTCGTCGGCCTGATCGTGGCTGCTGCTGCGGGCTACAGCCTTTGGAAAGGCTCCGACAAACCGTTCTCAACGGCCTGACCGAGGGGCCCGGCTCTGCCGGGCCCTTTCACGTTGATCTGCCTCAAACGAGGACAGGGTGGTCTGGCTAAAGTGATGTCGGTAGGGGCGGCGTGCCCCACGCAGATGCATGGCGATAGAGAATGGACAAGAAGACGCAGTTCAATATCTGGTACTGGATCGCGGCCTTTCTCGGCCTGATGGTCTTCCAGTACCTCTTCGCGGCGGCGACGCAAGTCGCGCAAATTCCCTACAGCGAGTTCCAGACCTATCTTACGCAGGGGCGCATCGCCGAGGTCGCCGTCTCCGACCGCTTCATCCAGGGTCGCTTCACCGAACCGGTGGACGGCCGGCCGATGTTCATCACCACCCGCGTCGAGCCCGATCTGGCGCGCGATCTCCAGCAGCACGACGTCGTCGTCACCGGCCAGGTCGAGAGCACCTTCCTGCGCGACCTCCTGTCGTGGGTCGTTCCCGTCGCGCTGTTCGTCGGGTTGTGGATGTTCATCTTGAGGCGAATGGGCGGCGGCATGGGCGGCGGCCTGATGCAGATCGGCAAGTCCAAGGCCAAAGTCTATGTGCAGACGGACACCGGCGTGACCTTCGCCGACGTCGCCGGCGTCGACGAGGCCAAGGCCGAGTTGCAGGAGATCGTCGATTTCCTGAAGGACCCGGAGGAGTACGGCCGGCTCGGCGGGCGAATGCCCAAGGGCGTGCTTCTAGTCGGCCCGCCCGGCACCGGCAAGACGCTGCTCGCGAGAGCGGTGGCCGGCGAGGCGGGCGTGCCCTTCTTCTCCATCTCCGGCTCCGAATTCGTCGAGATGTTCGTCGGCGTCGGCGCCGCGCGCGTTCGTGACCTGTTCGAGCAGGCGCGCGCCAAGGCGCCGGCCATCATCTTCATCGACGAGCTCGACGCGCTCGGCCGCGCCCGCGGCATCGGTCCGATGGCCGGCGGCCACGACGAGAAGGAGCAGACGCTCAACCAGCTTCTGGTCGAGCTCGACGGCTTCGACCCGTCGAGCGGGCTGGTGCTGCTCGCCGCCACCAACCGGCCGGAGATCCTCGACCCGGCGCTGCTGCGCGCTGGGCGCTTCGACCGGCAGGTCCTGGTCGACCGGCCGGACAAGCAGGGCCGCATCGCCATCCTGCATGTCCACATGAAGAAGGCAAAGCTCGCGCGGGACGTGTCGCCGGAGCAGATCGCGGCGCTGACGCCCGGCTTCACCGGCGCGGACCTCGCCAACCTCGTCAACGAGGCGACTCTGCTCGCCACCCGCCGCAAGGCCGACGCGGTGACGATGGAGGATTTCAACAACGCCATCGAGCGCATCATCGCCGGGCTGGAGAAGCGCAACCGCCTGCTCAACCCCAGGGAGCGCGAGATCGTCGCCTATCACGAGATGGGCCATGCGCTCGTCGCCATGGCGCTGCCGGGCGTCGATCCCGTGCACAAGGTGTCGATCATCCCGCGCGGCATCGGCGCGCTCGGCTACACCATCCAGCGTCCGACCGAGGACCGCTTCCTGATGACGCGCCAGGAGCTTGCGAACAAGATGGCGGTGCTGCTCGGCGGCCGCGCCGCCGAGTGGATCGTCTTCGAGCATCTTTCCACCGGCGCGGCCGACGACCTCGTCAAGGTCACCGACATTGCCCGCGCCATGGTCACGCGCTACGGCATGACCGAACGGCTGGGCCATGTGGCGCTGGAGAAGGACCGCCGCTCGTTCCTGATCACGGACCAGCCCTATTACGGGCCGCAGGAGCGCGACTATTCCGACGAGACCGCGGCGGCCGTAGACGAAGAGGTCAAACGTATCGTCGAGGAAACGTTTGGGCGTACCGTAGCGCTGCTTCAGGAACGCCGCGAAATCCTTGAGAAATCGTCGAGACTGCTGTTGGAGCGCGAGACTTTAGGCGAGGAAGAGTTGCGGGAAATTCTGAGAAAATATGTTAAGAGTAGGAGCGGTAATTGATCTGAGGAAAGTTTGATTATCTATTGCAAATGTCTTTTCGACGCTATTCAGGGCGGGTGGTTGAATTCCGGTCAGACGAGATCGAGCGCCTCCAGGAAGAGATAGCGCGTGCACATGGCTTCGAAATCGTGAGTCACAGGCTGGAACTCTATGTCAGGCCGCTGAAGAAGCGCCGCAGGCAGCGGCGCGAAATGCGTGGCAGCAAACCAGACGGATGAGTTAAAATCACCTCCCTGCCTTACTGCCTGCCCCAGCGGCGCAAGGAGCTTTGCAAAGACGAGATCAGAGCCTGCTGTCTGAGCCGGCTGATTTCTTCCGCGTCCATGTTGACCCCACGCTGCTCGGAGGCAGCAGCATTCTCATTGCAGTTTTGGGCTCTGGTGCAATCAGTATCCTGGACGGGATTTGCCGGTCCAGGGGGTGCAACGAACGAATCTCCAAGCAAACGCTGCACGACCCGTGTGCGAAAAAGAAGCGCGCCCAAGGCCAACGTCGAACGTTACGATGGCCTGCGTGTCCGGATCGTGGGAGGTCGTCATGCGTCATGATCCTGCCAGCGCCGCCGTCGTCATCATGCTGCGTAGCCTGAAGATGTATGGCATGGCCCAAGCGGTCACCGACCTGATCGAGCAAGGAGCACCAGCCTTCGATGCGGCCGTGCCGATCCTGTCTCAGTTGCTGAAAGCCGAGATGGCCGAGCGCGAGGTTCGCTCGATTGCCTATCATATGAAGGCTGCACGCTTCCCAGCCTACAAGGATATCTCTGGCTACGACTTCGCCGCCAGCGAGATCAACGAGGCGACAGTGCGCCAACTGCATCGATACGAGTTCATGGACGGAGCGCAGAATATCGTGCTTGTCGGCGGGCCCGGAACAGGAAAAACACATGTCGCGACCGCCCTCGGTGTTCAGGCTATCGAGCACCATCGCCGAAAGGTCCACTTCTTCTCGACCATCGAATTGGTCAACGCTCTCGAGCAGGAAAAGGCCAAAGGAAAGGCAGGCCAGATCGCCGAGACGCTGGTCCGTCTCGATCTGCTGATCCTCGATGAACTCGGATACCTTCCGTTCAGTGCTTCCGGCGGAGCGCTGCTCTTCCACCTGCTGAGCAAGCTCTATGAGCGCACCAGCGTCGTCATCACCACCAACCTCAGCTTCAGCGAATGGGCAACCGTCTTCGGCGACGCCAAGATGACGACAGCTTTGCTCGATCGCCTGACCCACTGTTGCCACATCCTGGAAACCGGTAACGACAGCTTCCGCTTCAAGGCCAGCTCGTCCGCAGCAGCGCAGAAGAGAGGAGAAAAGGCCAATCCCTTGACCAAACCCTGATCAGAAAACCATACTCGGAGGTGGCTCACTTCTCGGTGGAAAAACCGGCTCAGTTCTGCGTGGAAACCAACAGTGTAACAATTCTGAAAGCGGACAATTTTCGCAATCGGGAGTGCGAATGCAACCGCCGTCTTCATACCCATTTTGATACAGTCCTCAAAGGGCTTTATCCTTAATGTAATTTGCGACAGGTTCTTCGTCGCGTGAGCCGGAGCTTTTATCCAATCCTCTGGAGGGAGACGATCGTAAATCAGATAATCAGCTGCACTTGCCAATTGATTTGTCTTGATCGATGCGAACTGGGATGATCTGCGCTTCTTTCTGGGTGTGATCCGAGCGTTCACATTGAGCAATCAGCCATCAGTTGGTGACTTGACTACCGAAAATACGGCCGATCTATCGCACCAATTCAATCTCGGCCGCGATTGCCGCGGCTAGGGCCGGGATCGACTTTGCGCCGCTGCCTTGCGCCGTAGCCGACCGCACCCTCGACCTTTTCCGAACCGCCATGTTTCCGGAAGATTTCCGGCTCGATCTGTGGCTGCTGACCCATGAGGGTCTGCGCAACACCACCCGTGTTCGTGCCTTCATGGACTTCATGGCTGATGCGCTGGCCACCGACGCCGACCTGCTGGAGGGCCGTCGTCCGCAGGCTGGTCCTCTCCCGACAACCACGCCATGATTCCTCCGTTATCTCTCTTGCGGGGTGCGGTCTTGTGGACACCACTTGCGATATGAGGCAACGACGAGGGCGTGTTTCGGCAGTCACCTGTCTGTTTCATTGCCCCATTACAGGTACAATGATCGCATACGCCCTTTCAGGGCGTCTGGCGAGTCCCGGAAATCGCGAGCGTCACGGAGACATCATGCCCGCCAATGACACGCTGAAGGCCGTGGCCCTAAGCCGACGACAAGGCACGCCCGGCGAGGTTCTGGCCGCTTTCCTGAAACTGGGCCTGACCTCCTACGGCGGACCGATCGCGCATCTGGGCTATTTCCGCGAGGAATTCGTTGCCCGGCGCGGCTGGATCGACGATCGTGGCTATGCCGATCTGGTTGCGCTGTGTCAATTCCTTCCGGGACCGGCATCCAGCCAGGTCGGCTTCGCATTGGGCTTGCAGCGTGCCGGGCCGACGGGCGCGCTCGCTGCCTGGGCGGCCTTTACCTTGCCTTCCGCCCTGCTTCTGATGCTGTTCGCACTCGGTGCGGCGGCGTTTTCAGGCCCGCTCGGCAGCTGGGTATTGCACGGGCTGAAACTCGTCGCGGTGGCCATCGTGGCGCAGGCGGTCTGGGGGATGGCGCGCACGCTCTGTCCCGACCGTTCACGCCAGACGATCGCGCTCGCCGCCGTCCTGATGGTGGTGCTGATCGGGGGCACGACGGGTCAGTTGGGTGCAATCCTGCTCGGTGGGCTCGCCGGGCTCCGGCTTTGCCGCAACACGGGGGGAGTTTCGGGTGAAGCGCTGCATTTCCCGGTCTCGCGGCAGGCGGGAATAATCGCGCTGGCCCTGTTCTTCATCCTGATCTTCGGCTTACCGCTGGCGGCGGCGATGTTTCCCGCGCAGTGGCTGGCGATGATCGACGCCTTCTATCGCGCCGGTGCGCTGGTGTTCGGCGGCGGCCACGTGGTCTTGCCTTTGCTGGAAGCCGAAGTGGTTCGCCCGGGCTGGGTCACGCCCGATGCGTTCCTAGCCGGCTATGGCGCGGCCCAGGCGGTGCCGGGGCCGCTGTTCACCTTCGCCGCCTATCTCGGAATGCTGCTCGAACCCGGCCCGAACGGGATCGTCGGCGTGACACTTGCCCTTCTTGCGATCTTCCTGCCGGGCTTCTTGCTGCTTGTCGGCGCGTTGCCGTTCTGGAACACGCTGCGCGCACGCTCCGGCGTGCGGGCGCCGATGGCGGGGGCGAACGCCGCGGTAGTTGGCATTCTGGGCGCCGCGCTCTACGATCCGCTCTGGACCAGCGCGGTCGGGTCGCCCCGCGACTTTGCGCTGGCGCTGTCCTGTTTCGTCGCCCTGATGAGCTGGAAGTTCCCGCCATGGCTCGTGGTGCTGATTGCGGCTGCCGGCGGCGCGATCCTGGGGGTAAGCTCGATGCCGTGATGGAAAAGGAATAACGGAACCCGATCGACCGGGCGAATCACGCCAGCCCATCCGGCGCGTCATCGCCGGTCTCCCCAGCCATTGCCGCCGTCGCGGCACAGCCAGGAACATAATTTGCAAATCGACCTTTCCTCCGACCGCTTCATGACGGCATTGACCGGCATCACGCTTGCCGGGATGGCGCTTGCGACCGTCGATGCCTTTTTGAACCCCGGCCCTTGGGGACCAATTGGCCACGCGCTGGTCTATCTGGCCGGCGGCGTGCCGACGGCGGTGCGGGCCCTAAACGCCCTCTGGCGCGAGCGGGTTCTCGACATCGATCTTCTGATGATTGTGGCCGCCCTTGCCGCCGCTGCCGTGGGCGCTGCGCTCGAAGGGGCCGTGCTGCTGACGCTCTTCAGCCTGTCGACCACGTTGGAGCAGCGGGCGATGGGCCGGGCGCGCCATGCCGTCGAGGCGCTGATGGCGCTGCGTCCTGACACCGCGCTCAAGCGCACTCCTGACGGCACCGTCACGGAAGTTCCGGTGGGCGATCTCGTGGCCGGCGACATGGTGGTGCTGCGCCCCGGCGCGCGCGTGCCGGCCGATGGCGAGATCGTCGAGGGAGAGGGATCGCTCGACGAGGCGACGATCACCGGCGAATCGATGCCGGTCGGCAAAAGCCCCGGTGCAAAAGTGTTCGAGGCCACGGTGAACCTCAACGCCGTGCTGGCGGTGCGCGTCACCCGCCCGGTCGCGGAAAGCACCGTGGCGCGGATGATCGCACTGGTGACCGAGGCGCAGGCGGCGCGCGCGCCGTCCGAACGGTTCAGCGCCTGGTTCGGCCAGCGCTATACCATCGCGGTTCTGGCGGGCGCGGTGGCCGCCTTCGCGATCTTCCTGACGCTCGGCTGGACGATGCAGGATGCGCTTTATCGCGCCGCGACGCTGCTGGTCGCGGCCAGCCCCTGCGCGGTGGTGATATCGGTTCCGGCCGCAATCCTCTCGGCGCTGGCGGCGGCCGCGCGCGGCGGCGTGCTGTTCAAGGGCGGCGCGGCGCTGGAGACGTTGGCCGAGGTCGATATATTTGCCTTCGACAAGACCGGTACGCTAACCACTGGCAAGGCCGAGGTGACGCAGGTCGTGACGCGGGAACCCGAAGAGCGGTTCCTATCATTGATCGCCGGTCTCGAGGCGCATTCCGAGCACCCGATTGCCGGTGCCATCCGCCGCCACATCGACGAAAAAGGCATAACCGCCGCCGAGGTGCGCGATGTGGAAACTGTTCCCAGTGAGGGGATTACGGGGGAGGATGCCGTGGGCCCGCTCTGGGCCGGCAATCCGCGGATGGCCGCACGTATGGGCGCATCGCTCGACGCACCCGAATATGCACAATTGACGGACGGCAGCCAGACCGTGGTGTGGCTAGGGCGGGGAGATCGGGTCTCTGGGGCGCTCACCGTCGCCGACCGTCCGCGCGCGACCTCGGCCGCGGGATTGGCTGCGCTCAGAGCGGCTGGGGTGGGCACCATCGCCATGATGACCGGCGACCGGCGCTCTGTCGGCTTGCGGATCGCCGCGGAGCTCGAACTGGAAGCAAAGGACGTCCATGCCGACCTGTTGCCCAAGGACAAGGTCCGGCTGGTGGGCGAACTGGCGAGGAATGGGAAAGTCGCCTTTGTCGGCGACGGGGTGAACGACGCCGCCGCGCTGGCGCGCGCCGATGTCGGCATCGCCATGGGCGCGGCGGGCAGCGATGTCGCGTTGCAGGCGGCCGATGTCGCGCTGCTGTCGGAGGACATGGCGCGTCTTGCCGCCGCGCATTTTCTGGCGCGGCGTACCCGGCGGATCATCCGCCAGAACCTCGCCTTCGCCATCGGCATGATGCTGCTTCTGGTCGCATCAAGCCTGTTCTTCGCCCTGCCGCTGCCGCTCGCGGTTCTGGGGCATGAGGGCGGGACGGTGCTGGTGGTGCTGAATGGTCTCAGGCTGCTCGCCGACCCGATCCGGGCGCGCAGTGCCACCTCACTGCGATGCCAACCCGACGCCGGCCCAGTAGAGCCGTCATACCAGTCAGGGGTTTTACCGGATGACGGCTATCCCGCTCGAAGCGCGCGTAAATGAGGAAACCGACCGATCTTCAGCAGGTGTCGATTGCCAGTCAAGAACCTGTCGTGCGAATTGCGCCCGAAGGGCTCTTCCAGACGGACCATTTCGCCGGAGGGTCCAACCGAGTGCGGTATCCAGTTCGACCTGCGTCTTCATGACTGCACCCATCGCGCCATGATGCGCCAAAGCGACAGGCTAACTGGGTCAAACTGCGTTCACGGCCGTTGACAGCGTTAACGAGGACTAGGGAGGGAAATAGCGTAGGTGTAGTTCTTCGGCCCGGCAGGCATCGTGGTGCCACCTGCCGGAACGGGAGGGATTCGAACGCAAGGGATCGCTCCTCTTTTTTCGCAAGCGAAGAAAACTCATGAACAGGAAGTTCACATCCAGAGCCTCGACCTCAGGCATCCCCACTAAAGCGCGCCTTAGAGGGCTATAGAGTAGATGTAGTTGTCATCTTCACCCGGTGCGGCGCGCCACTTCCTTTCGCTAAATAACTGATGGAACTGCGCTTTTTCGAGCGCTTCTTTTCGCCTTCCCCCAATAGTTCCCCCAATGCGTTTCGGAAGGTGGCAAATCTCGCTGGACGGCGCAGGACGAATGCCGGTCTGATTTCAGCGCCAGACAAAAAAATCCCAATTCGGTCATATCTTGCGTGATGCTCCCCGCGCCGGTCCCCGAGCGGTCGCAAAAGTCTGGAACCACCCCCCGGGGGTATGGGGTCACGCCGCATCGGTTTCGGCTCCACGCTTGCGGTAGGCCAGCAGGCAATGCGCCTTGCAATATGGCTTTGTCCCTTCGGTTCGCTGACCACAGAAAAGGTGCAGCTCGGCCGGCTTGGCATCGTTCACTGGCCACCGGCAGGCGTAGCGTGACAGATCGGCAAGAGGCAGAGAGGATCGAGAAGGGGAAGGCTGGTGCATCATTGCGTCACCTCCTGCACACTATCCCATTCGCTCGAGGCTTGATCGATGCAGAGGCGGGCCAGCCGGAGCCGTGCCGCGTTCACCTCTGCCCATCGTGGTTGCCGTCGCCGCTTCCTCGCACTGGACACAAGACGGCCAGTGAATAGAAGCAGCTCGCATGAAGGAATGAGCGGAACGCAGGCGGCAAGGTCGCCGTCGTCGGCCACCGGGATATCGCCTTCCACGTTGAGCGCATCATAGTCAGGAAAGTGCAGCACGCGGCCATCAGTCAATCGGACGCTGCTCATGCCCGCACACTCTCGCTGATACGGCGCATCATTTCCAAGTCGTCACGAACCTGCCTCGCCAGATGGTAGCCACTGATGAGGACCCGGGCGAGGTCGCCAGCGAGGTTCGGCCCGTCGTCATCCGTCATACGCTCGGCCACGAATGAGCAGACGGACAAGAGCGACACCACGTCATGCGACAGGGCGATTTGCTCCTCGGTAACTTTCGGCATGGCTTCGCCAGCGGCCGGAACGGTGGTGTTCGGCATTGGTCATCTCTCCGATTTCGATTTTGTTTCGCTCGTTATCGAACTGATAACTACTTATCACTAGACAATGACTGATAGCAAGTGCATCAGTGATAAAAAGTTATCAGAGGGCAGAGGATGAAAATGCTTATCAAGGCGGGCCGGGATTTGCTTGGCATGACACAGGCGGAATTATGCGAGAAGGCAGGCGTTCCGCTCATCACACTACGGCGGATTGAGGGGAAGCCAGACCATGCCGGCCTTGTGTCGCAAGACACGGTAGAAAAAGTCAAAGCAGCGCTAGAAGCGCAGGGTGTCCAGTTCCTTGAGGATGGACAGGTGGCAAACGGCCCGGGCGTGGCGTTGAAAAGGCAAGCCAAATGACAGAACCGGAGCGGAAGTTTGCAATAAAGCTATCTCCGAATGTCCGGCTGCGCATGACTTTCGAAAGAGAGATGTTGCTTGACGACGATGGCACCGTTTTCAACGATACCCTTCATCAAAAGTATTTGGAGATGCACAGCCGAACTTTGGCGAAACAGGAGGCTCTGTTGAAAACCGCGCTTTTAAGTGATGGCTTATTGGCGCTCTTGCTCTTCGGGAAAAATGTCACCATCCCGGGAACATCGATTGGATTTCAGGATCTACCGGCAGCGGTCGAGGTTCTGACCGTATTCGCCTCATTTAGCTTCATGGTCCTTTCGTTGGCCTTTATGAATGCCCAAGCCTATCAGGCAATATGCGAGCAATTCACCATCAGATTGGCCGCAAAAAAAGGAATTGACCCGGATTTCATCTCGTCAGCTTACACATCGACAGAGCTTTACATCAAGCTTTTCCGCCCCAAGATGAATATATTTGGGGAGGATTTTTTTGTCGCCGGTCGCGGGTATAAGGCCTTCTACTCCAGCCTTTCAGTTTTGCTTTCTATGGCTATGCTCAGCGTACTTCTGCTTCATATGTCGGTCGTCGGATACGGCGTGTGGAAAAGCCTCGCGTTTAACTGGATATCGATCCTTTTTTGCCTATCGGTCTCTCTAATGAATTTGGCAGCCATTCTCGTAAACGTGGCGCCATCGTTTGACTTCACTGTAAAGCAGGAAGCACCGAAACAGTCAGATTGACTTTGCGCCTTGGCTACATGAGGCTCTGCCTGGACGTTTGGGGAAGGACTGAACGAGGCTAGGAAGCCCTTCGTTCAGTTGAGGTGGAAAAACATGGCCAGAGCACTGAAACCAGAATTTCGAAAGGCAACGAAACCCGCGTTGGCAACAGCCACAAGCGTTACCTCATTTCTCACTGAGATTTACAAGCTCCAAGCCGTAGAAGGCGTCCGGTGCTTTAGAGGCGAGGCTGATGCTTCATGGAAACTGATGCCGTCAGTGATGCGCGGTCTCCGTCCCGATGCTGAAAACAACATCATCAGCGAGCTGATGGCGGAAGCACCGGCAGATTTTGCGGACGATAAAACCATGTTTGGTCGCTTGGTTCGTGCGCAGCATTACGGACTTCCTACCCGGCTTCTGGATGTCTCACTCAATCCCTTGGTTGGCTTATTCTTTGCCTGCTCAGATGAACCGCCCCGGCTTTGCCGGAGACCCCAACTCGTGAGAAGTAGGGTCTATGACAAGCAAGACGACGAAC
>NZ_JAHWXY010000014.1 GCF_024281235.1 Shinella daejeonensis | reverse complement strand
CCGGGTCTTTCCAGCCATGTCGCGGATGCGCTGTCGTCGTCCGACCGTCCGGAACTGACGTCGGCGAAGATCATCATCTCGGGCGGCCGTGCGCTCGGCTCGTCGGAGAAGTTCCAGGAGGTGATCCTGCCGGTCGCCGACAAGCTCGGTGCGGCCGTCGGCGCATCGCGCGCGGCCGTCGATGCCGGCTATGCGCCGAACGACTGGCAGGTGGGGCAGACGGGCAAGGTGGTCGCACCCGATCTCTACATCGCCTGCGGCATCTCCGGCGCGATCCAGCATCTGGCCGGCATGAAGGACTCGAAGGTCATCGTCGCCATCAACAAGGATGAGGAAGCCCCGATCTTCCAGGTCGCCGACTACGGCCTCGTCGCCGATATCTTCGAAGCCCTGCCGGAGTTGCAGAAGGCGCTCTGACATTCCTGCGGCTGTCCGATGACCAGTTTTCACTGGAAAACGGCGGCACGGCGTTTTATCACTTCACCGGGCCGGTCCACCGGCCCGGTCTTTTTTACCCGCACGGCGGGATACGGAAACGGACAGGCGGGGCGGCGAGAACCATGATCAGGAATGTCGGTATCATCGGGGCGGGGCAGATGGGATGCGGCATTGCCCAGGTTTCGGCCGTTGCCGGATACAAGGTCCATCTCTACGACCTCTCGGGCGAGCGTATCGAGGCGGGCCTTGCGACGGTCAACGGCAATCTCGCCCGCCAGGCGGCTTCCGGCAAGATGACCGAGGACGAACGCAGGAAGGCGCTCTCGCTGATCGGCGGTTCGTCGGATATCAACGATCTTTCCGACGCCGACCTGGTGATCGAGGCCGCCACGGAAGACGAAACGGTCAAGCGCAAGATCTATGGCAATGTCTGCCCGGTGCTGAAGCCCGAAGCGATCCTTGCGACCAATACGTCCTCGCTCTCCATCACCCGTCTCGCCTCCGCCACCGATCGGCCGGAGCGCTTCATGGGCATCCACTTCATGAACCCGGTGCCGGTGATGAAGCTCGTCGAACTGGTGCGGGGGATCGCGACCGAGGAGGAAACCTTCGCGGCGGCCAAGGAATTCGTTACCCGGCTCGACAAGACGATCACCGTGGCGGAGGATTTCCCCGCCTTCATCGTCAACCGCATCCTGCTGCCGATGATCAACGAGGCGATCTATACGCTTTATGAGGGTGTCGGTTCCGTCGAGGCCATCGATACGGCGATGCGGCTTGGAGCCAACCATCCGATGGGGCCGTTGCAGCTTGCGGATTTCATCGGTCTCGACACCTGCCTTTCCATCATGCAGGTGCTGCATGACGGGCTGGCGGACTCCAAATACCGGCCCTGCCCGCTCCTGGTGAAATATGTCGAGGCCGGCTGGCTTGGCCGGAAGTCGGGCCGCGGCTTCTACGACTATCGTTCGGGGACCCCGGTTCCCACCCGCTGAGCCTCGCGTCGTTCTGTGCAAGGACCGGTTTGCGGAAAAATCTTCCGCAAGCCGCACCCGCCGCGACCGGCCTGTGCCTCGGAGCAAGGCGGCTTGCGGGCTACTTTCACCCCCGAATTGTCACTCGTATTCGGGGTTCCTCGCATGAAACGTCTTCTTCTCCTCGGCGTCGCTCTTTTCGGCCTTGCCCTGCCGCATGCCGCCGGCGCGGCCGATAAGTTGCTGAACGCATCCTATGATGTCGCGCGCGAATTGTTCGCCGCCGAGAACGAGGCGTTCATCAAGGAAAATCCGGGTGTTACCGTGGACCAGTCGCATGGCGGCACGTCGAAGCAGGCCCGCGCGATCACGGAAGGGCTGGAAGCCGATGTCGTGACCTTCAACCAGGTGACGGATATCGACTTTCTCGTACAGAACGGCTTCGTCGCCGAGGGCTGGCAGACGCAGTTTGCGAATAACGCCTCGCCTTTCTATTCCTTCCCGTCCTTCCTGGTGCGCGCCGGCAATCCGAAGAATATCAAGGACTGGGGGGATCTTGCCCGTGACGACGTGAAGATCGTCTTCCCCAATCCGAAGACCTCGGGCAACGCCCGCTATACCTATCTTGCCGCCGTCGCCTACGCCAAGGAAGCCTTCGGCGACGACGAAGCCAAGATCGACGCCTTCATCGCCAAGATATTCGACAACGTGCCGGTCTTCGATACCGGGGGCCGCGCCGCCACGACGACCTTCGTCGAGCGCGAGATCGGCGACGTCATCATCACCTTCGAAGCGGAAACGCAGGCAATCGCCAAGCAGTACGGCGAGGACAAGTTCGAAAGCGTGGTGCCTTCCGTCTCGCTGCTGGCGGAATTCCCGGTGGCCATCGTCGACAAGGTCGCCGACGCTCGCGGCAGCCGCGATCTGGCGAAAAGCTATCTTGAGTTCCTCTATGGTCCCGTGGGGCAGAAGATCGCCGCCGAATTCGGCCATCGCGTCCATGACGAAACGGTTGCCGCCGAATTCAAGGACCGCTTCCCGGAAATCCGCCTCGTCGATGTCGACGACGTGTTCGGCGGCTGGAAGGCGATCTCGGCGGAACATTTCGCCGAGGGCGGCAAGCTCGACAAGCTCTACGGCAGCCGCTGAACCGGGACCCATCCACTTCGTCACGGGCGGCGGCAGGAGCCGTCGTCCGCCTTCGGGAAAGGATCGCGCTCTTGAAGCGGCGTGTTTTGCCAGGATTACCCCTCGCGCTCGGTGTGACGCTCGTCTATGCCGGCGTCATCGTCGTGCTGCCGCTGGCGGCGCTGATCTTCAAGGCGGCGAGCCTCGGGCCGGAGGATTACTGGCGCATCGTCTCCTCGGAGCGGGCCTTCGCCAGCTATCGCGTCACGGTGCTCTGTGCGCTTGCCGCCACGGTCTTCAATCTCGTCTTCGGGCTGGCGCTGGCCTGGGTGCTGGTGCGTTACCGTTTTCCCGGCCGACGACTGATCGACGCGCTGGTCGATCTGCCCTTCGCGCTGCCGACGGCGGTGGCCGGCATCGCGCTCACGACCCTTTTCGCCACCAACGGCTGGTTCGGCGCGCCGCTTTCGGCGATCGGCATCAAGGTCGCCTATACGCCGCTCGGCATCATCGTGGCCATGAGCTTCACCAGCCTGCCGTTCATCGTGCGGACCGTCCAGCCCGTTCTGGAGGAACTCGATCCGGCGCTCGAAGAGGCAGGACAGACGCTCGGGGCAAGCGACCTTTCCGTTTTCAGGCGGGTGATCCTGCCGTTGCTTGCGCCGGCGCTGCTGGCCGGCATCTCGCTGTCCTTCGCGCGCAGCCTCGGTGAGTTCGGGGCGGTGATCTTCATCGCCGGCAACAAGCCGTTCGAGACGGAGATCACGGCGCTGCTCACCTTCATCCGGCTGGAGGAATACGATTATCCGGCCTCCGCCGCCATCGCCTCGGTCATGCTCATCACCGCCTTCGTCATGCTGGCGGCGACCAATCTGATGCAGGCGCGCGCGCTGCGCTATACGGCGAGGGGCTGAAGCGATGCATGGAAACATCGGAACGCAGGCGAAGGCCGGCGAAACGGGAAAGGCGAAGGGCCGGGGCCAGCCGCCGCGCGTCGGCGACGATCCGCTCTTCCGCCGGATCCTTCTGGCGTTCGTCCTTTTCTTCGTCGCCATCGTCGTGGTCGCGCCGCTCGTTATCATCGGTTTCGAGGCCTTTTCGCGTGGAGCGGGCTATTTCGCCAGATCCATCGCCGAGCCGGACACGCGCCACGCCATCTTCCTGACGGCGATGACCGCGCTCATCGCGGTGCCGGTCAATACGATCTTCGGGGTCGCCGCCGCCTGGTCGATCACCAAATTCGATTTCCGCGGCAAGCGGCTGCTGACGGTGCTGATCGAGCTTCCCTTCTCGGTCTCGCCGATCGTCGCCGGCGTCGCCTATCTCTTCGTCTATGGATTGCAGGGGCTGTTCGGCCCGGCCCTGCAATCGGCGGAGATGAAGATCCTCTTCGCCCTGCCGGGCATCGTTCTGGCCAGCATGTTCGTGACCGCGCCCTTCGTGGCGCGTGAACTGATCCCGCTGATGCAGGCGCAGGGCAGGGATCTGGAGGAGGCGGCGACGTCGCTCGGCGCGAGCGGCTGGCGCACCTTCTTCTCGGTGACGCTGCCCAATATCAAATGGGCGCTGCTCTACGGCGTGGTTCTCTGCAATTCCCGTGTCATGGGCGAATTCGGCGCGGTGTCCGTCGTTTCCGGCAATATCCGGGGTCAGACGAATACGCTGCCGTTGCATATCGAGCTTCTCTATCACGATTATAACGCCGTCGGGGCCTTCGCCGCCGCGTCGATCCTTGCGCTTCTCGCCATCGTCACACTCGTCGCCAAGGTGGTGCTGGAGCGGCAGGGGGCCGGGCGCGTGCGACGGCCTGCGACGCTTGCCGGCAACGATGCCGTATATCCGGAGGTCAAAACGTGAAAATCCGCCTCGACACCGTGGTCAAGACATTCGAGACCTTCCGCGCCGTCCACGGCGTATCGCTCGAAATCGGCAGCGGCGAACTCGTCGCGTTGCTCGGGCCGTCGGGCTCCGGCAAGACGACGATCCTGCGCATGGTCGCTGGTCTCGAATATGCGGATGCCGGCGCGATCTACTTCGGCGAGGAAAACGCCACCGACATCCCCGTTCGCGAGCGCGGTGTCGGTTTCGTCTTCCAGCATTATGCGCTCTTCCCACATATGACCGTCGCCGAGAATATCGCCTTCGGCATGAAGGTTTCGCGGGTGAAGCGGTCGCCGCAGGTCATCAAGGCGCGTGTGCGCGAGCTTCTGGACCTCGTGCAGCTCGGGGGGCTCGGGGAACGGTTTCCCGGGCAGATCTCGGGCGGCCAGCGCCAGCGGGTCGCGCTCGCCCGGGCGCTTGCCGTCGATCCGCGCGTGCTGCTCCTGGACGAGCCCTTCGGTGCGCTCGACGCCAATGTGCGGCGGGATCTGCGTCGCTGGTTGCGCAAGGTGCATGACGAACTCGGGATCACCACCATCTTCGTCACCCACGATCAGGAGGAAGCGCTGGATCTCGCCGACCGGGTCGTCATCCTCGACAAGGGGCAGATCGTGCAGGAGGGCACGCCGGAGGAGGTCTGCCGCAATCCGGCCAATGCCTTCGTCGTCAACTTCCTCGGCGACGCCAACCGGCTCGACGCGGAAATCCGTGACGGCAAGGCCTTCGTGCAGGACGTCGCCTTCCCGGCAGCCGGTATCGCCGACGGCGGCGGGCAGATCCTGTTCCGCCCGGCCGACGTGAGCTGGCGCGAGGACGGGCAGGGGATTGCCGCGCGCATCCTGCGCGTGATCGACCGGCCGGATTCGCGGCGGGTCCTGGCGGTCACCGCCGCCGGCCAGCCGGTGGAGTTCGACACCGCGCCGGAGTTTTCCCATCGCAAGGGCGAGGCGGGCTTCCTCGATATCCGCCGGCCGCGCGTCTACGCGGCGGCGTAGGGGGATTCGCGCCCCCGCCAATGCTTTCGTCAGCTCTGCGGCGTCGCCAGTGCGGCGTTGATCAGCGCCTTGGCGTCGTTGCTGTCCCAGACGGCGGGACCGTTCATGGCGGCGACGAGGCACCCCTTGTCGTCCATCAGCAGCGTCACCGGCAGACCGAAGGCGAGACCTTCCTTCTTCAGCGTGTTGAACACGCCCATGGAGGCATCGCGGTAATAGGCGAGTTCATGAACGCCCGTTTCATCGAGGAAGGCTTTCGGCTTCTCGTCGTCGCCCGTATCGATATTGACCGCGACGACCTCGAAACGATCACTGCCGAGTTCCTTTTCGAGCGCATTCAACGCCGGCATCTCCTCGCGGCAGGGCACGCACCAGGTCGCCCAGAGATTGAGGAGCACCGTCTTTCCGGCGAAGCTCGCCATGGTTTGCGGCGTTCCCTCGGGTCCATCGAAGACCAGTCCGGGCAGGGTGCGGTGTTCGTCGACCGCGTTCATGGCGGCGACCTGGCCCGTGAAGAAGGGCCTGAGCGCCTCGGCTTTCGCGCCGGCCATCGGGCAGGCCGTCGCCTCCGCAACGGTCCCGCCATTGCCAGACCCGCTTTCCTTCACGTATATCGCAGCAGCACCGGCAAGAGCGCCGGCGAGCCCGGCAATGGCGATCAGCTTGAGCGAGGGCACGCCGAACGTCTTTTTCTCTGTCATTTCATTCTCCAGGATAGGCATGCCATGGCTGACGGAAACTCCGAGACCAAAACCTCGAACCAGATGTGGGGCGGCCGTTTCGCGTCGGGCCCGGATGCGATCATGGAGGAGATAAATGCCTCCATCGCCTTCGACAAGAAGCTATATGCCCAGGACATCCGCGGCTCAAAGGCGCATGCCGCCATGCTGGCGCATCAAGGCATCATTTCGGCGGAAGATAAAGACTGCATCCTTCACGGTCTCGACACGATCCTGTCAGAAATCGAAAGCGGCACCTTCGAGTTCTCGCGCCGGCTGGAAGACATCCATATGAACGTTGAGGCGCGGCTTGGCGTGCTGATCGGCCCGGCCGCCGGGCGGCTCCATACCGCCCGCTCGCGCAACGATCAGGTGGCGCTCGACTTCCGCCTGTGGGTCAAGGAGGAGATGGGCAGGACGGAAAAGGCGCTGACGGCGCTGATTTCCGCCTTCCTCGACCGCGCCGCGGAACATGCCGAAACCGTCATGCCGGGCTTCACGCATCTCCAGACGGCGCAGCCCGTGACCTTCGGCCACCATTGCATGGCCTATGTGGAAATGTTCGGCCGTGACCGCTCGCGGGTGCGCGACGCGCTCGCCAGGCTCGACGAGAGCCCGATCGGCGCGGCGGCGCTTGCCGGCACCGGCTTTCCCATCGACCGCCACATGACGGCCGAGGCGCTCGGCTTCCGCGAGCCGACGCGCAATTCCATCGACACGGTCTCCGATCGCGACTTCGCGCTGGAATTCCTGTCGATCGCCGCCATCGCGGCCACCCATCTGTCCCGGCTGGCGGAGGAGATCGTCATCTGGTCGACGCCGCAATTCGGTTTCATCCGGCTTTCGGACGCCTTTTCCACCGGTTCCTCGATCATGCCGCAGAAGAAGAACCCCGATGCGGCCGAACTGGTGCGCGCCAAGACGGGCCGCATCAACGGCTCGCTGATCGCGCTGCTCACCGTCATGAAGGGCCTGCCGCTCGCCTATTCCAAGGATATGCAGGAAGACAAGGAACAGGTCTTCGACGCCGCCGAGAGCCTTGAACTGGCGATTGCCGCCATGACCGGCATGGTTCGCGACCTCACGGTGCGCGCCGACCGCATGAAGGCTGCGGCCGGTTCCGGCTATTCCACCGCGACGGACCTCGCCGACTGGCTGGTGCGCGAGGCGGGCCTGCCCTTCCGCGACGCCCATCACGTCACCGGGCGCGTCGTGGCGCTGGCCGAGAGCCGGGGTTGCGACCTTGCCGAGCTTCCGCTCGACGATCTGAAGGCGATCGATCCCGCGATCACCGATCAGGTCTACGGCGTGCTGACCGTGGAGGCCTCGGTCGCAAGCCGCACGTCCTTCGGCGGTACGGCGCCTTCCGGCGTTCGCCGGCAGATCGCCTGGTGGCGCGAGAGGCTTTGAAGCGGCGCCGGGGCAGCGATTCAGGGTGCACAAGCGGGAGCGAATTCGCTAAGGAATGTGCACTCCATCATCGGCGGAACACGAGGGAAGGCTTCATGACACGCATCGATATCGGCAGGCTCGTCTTCGTGCTCGCCCTTTCCGCCGTCGTTCTTGCCGGCTGTGGCCGCAAGGGCGATCTCGATCTTCCGGGGGGCCAGAAGCCGGTCTTCAAGACCGTCAACGGAAAACAGATCGAGCAGGTCGAGGACCAGCCCTTCGTTCTCGACCCCCTTCTCTGACGTTTCTTTACTCGCGGAACAGCATCGTGAATCATTTCGACTATCGTGACGGCATCCTCCACGCGGAAGACGTACCGCTTCCCGAAATCGCCAAGGCGGTGGGAACGCCGTTCTACTGCTATTCCACCGCGACGCTGGAGCGGCACTACAAGGTCTTCGCAGGGGCCTTCGAGGGCGTCGACGCCATGGTCTGCTACGCCGTGAAGGCGAATTCGAACCAGGCGGTCCTGAAGACGCTCGCCCGGCTCGGCGCGGGTGTCGACGTGGTTTCGGAAGGCGAGTTGCGCCGGGCGCTGGCCGCCGGCATTCCCGCCTCGAAAATCCTGTTTTCCGGCGTCGGGAAGACCGCCCGCGAGATGGATCTGGCGCTTGCGGCGGACATCTACTGCTTCAACGTCGAATCCGAACCGGAGCTTGAGGTGCTGAACGCCCGTGCCGTGAAGGCGGGCAAGCAGGCGCATGTTTCCTTCCGCATCAATCCCGACGTCGATGCGCGCACCCATGCGAAAATCTCGACGGGCAAGAAGGAAAACAAATTCGGCATCTCCTGGGAGCGCGCGCGCGCCGTCTACGCCCGGGCGGCCAGCCTGCCCGGCATCGAGGTGACCGGCATCGACATGCATATCGGCAGCCAGATCACCGAGCTGCAACCCTTCGACGACGCCTTCCGGCTGCTGCGCGAACTGGTCGAGACGCTGCGCGCCGACGGCCACCGGATCGATCACGTCGATGTCGGCGGCGGCCTCGGTATTCCCTACAAGACGGACAATGCGCCGCCGCCGCTGCCGGACGCCTATGCGCAGATCGTCAAGAACCAGCTGAAGGATCTTGATTGCCGGATCGTCACGGAACCCGGCCGGCTGATCGTCGGCAATGCCGGCATCCTCGTGACCGAGGTCGTCTACGTGAAGGACGGCGGCGAGAAGACCTTCGTCATCGTCGATGCGGCGATGAACGATCTCATCCGCCCCACGCTCTACGAGGCCTGGCACGAGATCCAGCCGGTGGTGATTTCGGCGGCGAGCGTGCCGCGCATCCGTGCGGATGTGGTCGGACCGGTCTGTGAGACCGGCGACTATCTGGCGCTTGACCGGGAGATGGCGCAGCCGAAGCCCGGCGATCTCATCGCCGTCGGTTCGGCCGGCGCCTATGGCGCGGTGCAGGCCGGCACCTATAATACCCGCCTGCTGGTGCCGGAGGTTCTGGTGAAGGGCGACGCTTTCCATGTGGTCCGCCCGCGCGGCAGCTACGAGGACCTGATCGGTCTGGATTCGCTTCCCGACTGGCTTGCCTGAGGCCGGGGCGGACACAAGATCACAGGGGGAATTTTCCCCTATGCCCTCGTGTTCGCCACAAAGAACGCTATCCTGCCGGCATGCGGGCTGAAGCGGAGAACGGCGTGTGATGGCGGATGAAGAGCGACAGGTTGCGGATGCGCCGGGGCTGCGCCGGCTCGCCACCCGGCGCCGGCTGGCGCAGGCGGTCCTCTATCTGGAGGCGCTGATCCCGCTGCTGTTGCCGCCGGTCCTGCTTGCGGCGCTCTTTCTGGCCATCACCTGGTTCGGCTTCTTCCGTCATGTGCCGGCGGTGGCGCACGGGCTGACGCTCGCCGTCTTCGCGGTCGCCTTTATCGTCCTCGTGGCCCGGCTGGGCAGGGCGGCCTGGCCCTCGGCCGATGCCGCCTGGCGCTTTCTCGAAGAACGCAACGGATTGCCCCATCAGGCGATCCGCGTCCAGAACGACCGGCCGGCCGTCGGCGATCCGCTTGCCGATGCGTTGTGGCGCGAGCATCAGGCGCGCATGGCGCGGCTTGTCGGCCGGCTTCACGCCGGTTCGCCGCGACCCGATATCGCCCGCCACGACCGGTATGGCCTGCGGGCGGCGCCCGTGCTTCTGGTGGCGGTGGCCTTCGCCTTTTCCCATTCCAATCACGGCGGGCTACTGGCCGACATCGTCGCCCTGCGCATGCCGGCCGCGACCGCGCCGGATGTGCGGATCGACGCCTGGGTGACGCCGCCGGCCCATACCGCGCGCGCGCCGGTCTTCCTGACGGGCGATCAGTCCCGGCCGGCGGAAGAGGCGTTGCCGGGCGCCTTGCGCGTCCCGCAATTCAGCGAGTTGACCGTGCGGATCACCGGCGGCAGCGGCCGGGAGGCGGCGAGCTATCGCACCGGGGACGATGCCGCCGTGGCCCTTGCGCCGGAGGAGGAAAAGGCGGGAACGCCCGCGCCGGCCGGTGTGCGCACCCTGCGCCATACGATTGTCGCGGACGGGGTGCTGGATGTGGCCGACCGGAGTTGGAAGGTCTCGGTCATTCCCGATCGTGTGCCGGAAATCGCCTTTGACGGCGTGCCGAAGCGTACGGTGGCGGCGGCGCTGGAAATCGGCTTCCTCGCCCGGGACGATTACGGCTTGCAGGAGGCCCATGCGGAAATCGTGCCGCTCGACCAGCCCGGGGAGGCACATCCGCTCTATCCGCCGCCGGAGTTCCGGCTGGACCTGCCGCGCCGCAGCGCACGCGAGGCGAAGGGAACGACAAGCCGCAATCTCTCCGACCATCCGCTTGCCGGCAAGCACGTCAGGATCACGCTCGTCGCGAAGGATGCCGCGGGGCAGGAGGGGCGCAGCCAGCCCGTGGAGATGGTACTGCCGGCGCGCAGCTTCTCCGAGCCGCTTGCCGGCGCGGTGGCCGAGCAGCGGCAGATCTTCGCACTCGACACCGGCCGAATGGCGGAGGCCATCGCCCTCAACGAGGCGCTGACCATCCGGCCGGAGGAGACGATCCCGAAGCTGACCCATTACCTGCTGCTGCAATCGGCGGCGGCGCGCATGCGTCTTTCCAAGAACGACGAACAGATGCGCGATGCGGCGGACTATCTGTGGGAGATTGCGCTGGGCATCGAGGACGGCAATCTGTCGCTTGCCGACCGGCGGCTGCGCGATGCGCAAAAGGCGCTGGCGGAAGCGCTGGCGCGTGACGCCCCGGACGAGGAGGTGGCGCAGCTCATGCAGGAACTGCGCGAGGCGATGCAGGCCTATATGGAGGAACTGGCGCGACAGGCGGCGAAGAACGGCGAGGCGCAACAGGACGCCATGCAGCAGGGACGGATCCTGCGGCAGCAGGATCTCCAGCGCATGATGGACCAGATCGAGACACTCGCCCGTTCCGGCTCGCGCGACGAGGCGCAGCAGCTTCTGTCCGAATTGCAGCGCATGATGAACAATCTCCAGACCGCCCGGCCGCAGCAGCAGGGCCGGCAGAACGACGCGATGCGTCAGCAGATGGACAAGCTCGGCGAACTGGTGCAGCGCCAGCAGCAACTGATGGAGCAGACGTTCAGCCTCGATCAGGCGCTGCGCGATGAACTCATGCGCCAGGAGATGATGCCCGACGAGGGGTTCGACCTGCCCGGTGACGACGGATCCTCCCCGCCTTCCGGCGAGGGGCGGAGCGCGGAGGAGCTGCGGCAGGCGCTGAAGGATCTTCAGGCCGAGCAGGATGCGCTGGGCGAGCAACTCGGCGATGTGCAGCAGGCGCTGAAGGGCATGGGGCTCGACGCCGGCGAAGGTTTCGGCGAGGCCGGCCGCGAGATGAAGGGCGCGTCCGAGGCGCTCGGCTCGGGTGAAGGGGAATCGGCTGTCGGCAGCCAGGGCCGGGCGCTGGAGGCGCTGCGCAAGGGCGCGCAGAGCATGATGAACCAGATGCAGGCCATGGGGCAGGGCACGGGCCAGGGAACGGGCATGCCGCAGGCCGGGCGCAACGGCCGCGATCCGCTCGGCCGCGACCGGCCGACGGCGGGCGACGGCGCGGATTTCGGCGGACAGACGAAAGTCCCCGAGGAGATCGATATCCAGCGGGCGCGGGAAATCCTCGAGGAAATCCGTCGTCGGCTCGGCACCGGCGGCGCGCCGGGCTTCGAGCGGGACTATCTGGAGCGGCTGCTCGGTATTCGCTGAACCGTTTTCGCGCGGACTGCCCGGTGGGTTGCGATCAGGCGGCGAGCGCCTGCGCCACCGCTCGCCGGATGTCCGGCAGGCTGAAGGGCTTGCTCACCACATCGACAATCTTCACCGCGAGGTCATCGGCGCGTTCCCGCTGCTCGGCATAGCCGGTCATCAGCAGGATCTTCAGCGATGGATGGGCGGTCGACGCCCTGTGGGCCAGTTCGATGCCGTCCATGACGGGCATGCGGATATCCGAGAGCAGAAGGTCGAAATCGCCTTCGTCCAGCGCCTCCAGGCCGGCGGCCCCGTCCTCGGCCTCGACGGTCTCGTGACCGTCCAGACGCAGCGCCCGTGCGACGAAGATACGCAGCGAGTCCTCGTCTTCGGTGATCAGGATCTTTGCCATCAATGCCTCCTTCCGGGACCGTCGCCCGGTGTCTTTCGGGAGGACAAGACCAGACTTTCCTTGTCGATCGGTAAACGCCGTCAGTCCGCGTCGCCGGTGACGATGCCGACATAGGGCAATTCGCGGAAGGCGTAGGCGGCGTCCATGCCGTAGCCGACGACGAAATAGTCCGGACATTCGAAGCCGACATAATCCGCTTCGAGATCGGTGTTGCGTTTCTCGCGCTTGTCGAGAAGCACGGCGATGGAAACGTTCTTCGCGCCGCGATCGCGCATCAGTTGCCGTGCGAAGCTCAGCGTGCGCCCGGACTCCAGAATATCGTCGATCAGCAGCACGTCGCGGCCGGCGACATCGCTGTCGATATCCTTGATGATCCTCACGCCCTGCGACACGGTGCCGGCGCCATAGCTCGACAGCGTGATGAATTCGACTTCCGGCGCCGCGCCCGCGGCATGCATGGCGCGGATCAGGTCGGCGGCGAAGATGAAGGAGCCCTTGAGCACGGCGATGACCAGAAGATCGTCCGACGGACCCTTCATGATCTCGGCGGCGAGTTCCGCATTGCGTCGGGCGATCTGCCCGGCGTCATAGAGCGTGTCGATCTTCTTTCCGCGTACGACCTGCATTCCAGCGGCTCCTTCGTTGCCAGACAAAGTCACAAGACAAGCGGTTCCGGTTTTCATAAAATCGGTAGGACCGCTCTATCTCTTTGTTTTATCCGCATTTCCGGGCGCAAAACCGCTGCGCACTTTTGCTGGAAATGCTCTAGCCGCTTAGCATAGTCATCTGACCTGCGCATCCTGCCCCACGACGGAAACCGAGACTTTCGGCAGTTTTCCGCCCGCATGGGGCATGCGCAGAAGGAAATGGTCGCCCTCGCCTGCCGAAAGCGTGGCGGCGGCGAGAACGACGCGACGGTCCAGAACGTCGCGGCCTTCCCCGATACGGATATCGAGCGGGGGGACGGCCTGCACCACGCCGCTGGCATTGTCGAGCCGGCCGTGGACTGCAAGCACCTTCATGCCGTTGCTGTCCTCAATGCGGGCGGAGACGCCGGAAATGCGCAAGGGGGCGATGTCGCCGGCCGGAAGGGCGGCGCTCAGCGCCGAGAGGCCGCCGGCGGAGGCGAAGACGACAAGGAAGGCTGCCCCCACGAGCCCGGCGAAGGCGCTTGCGGGCAGGCGGGCGAGCATTCCTTCCGCGAGCCTTCCGGCTGCGGCGGCGAGGTCCGTCATGCCGGAGAGTATCCCCCGGCCGCGGTGTGGAGGGCGGCGGGAAGGGCGATTGTCGTTGGAGGTCGCTCTGCCGTCCGGCCGGATGGTGACGAAGGCGGCATCGATCGTGTCTTCCCGGGCGCGCCGAACGGGCGGCTTGCGGGCGCCCGCGCGCGGTTCGGGCGGCAGCAGGTCGATGCGGCCGGTTGACTGCCGCCTTTTCGCCCCGTAAGCGCTCATCGCCGTTTCTCTCCTCGGCCGGTTTCCGCAAAAACCCTGGGCGAAAACTCGGAATTGAACGAAATCCTTACGAAACGTAAACCATAATGGTTAATGCTTCGGAAACCGGACCGTGAAAGAGCCTTGTTCCCGTGCGAATCGGCCGGTCGGCAGCCGCGCTTGCGCGGTGCGAAACTCTAGACCCGGATGGACCTTTGATTCATTTCGAGAATGTCGGATTGCGCTACGGAATGGGGCCGGAGATCCTTCGCGACCTCACGTTCGACATTCCGCGCCGGTCCTTCCAGTTCCTGACCGGACCTTCGGGTGCGGGAAAGTCGACGCTCCTGCGTCTGCTGTTCCTGTCGTTGCAGCCGACCCGTGGCCTCATCCGCAGCTTTGACCGCGAGGTCTCGACGATCCCGCGCGACGAGCTTCCGATGCTGCGCCGGCGCATCGGCATCGTCTTCCAGGATTTCCGCCTGCTTGACCATCTGACGACCTATGAGAATGTGGCCCTGCCGCTGCGCGTGCGGGGCAAGGAGGAGACGAGTTACCGCGCCGATGTGCTGGAGCTTCTGAAATGGGTCGGCCTCGGGGAGCGCATCAACGTCCTGCCGCCGGTGCTTTCGGGCGGCGAAAAGCAGCGTGCGGCGATCGCGCGCGCGCTCATCGACCGTCCGGAGCTGCTGCTTGCCGACGAGCCGACGGGCAACGTCGATCCGCCGATGGCCCGCCGCCTGCTCAGCCTTTTCCTCGAATTGAACCGGCTCGGCACCGCCGTGGTCATCGCCACCCACGATCTTTCGCTGATGGACCAGGTCGAGGCGCGCCGTATGATCCTCTCGCAAGGGCGGCTGGACGTCTATGAGTGAGCACGCCGGACATGCGGCCGCAGGCGACGGCCCCGCAAACCGGCCGGCGCGCCGCCCGGAAATGCGCGTACGCCCCACCGCGCCCATCGTGCCGACCGCCAATGTCTCCGGCAATGCGCTGATGCTGGTCATCGCCATCATGGCGTTCCTTGCCTGCCTGACGTTCGGCGCGGTCAGCATGGTGCGTGCGACGGCGGCGAGCTGGCAGAGCCAGATCTCCCGCGAGATCACTATCCAGATCAAGCCCGACGACGGGCTGGACATGGAGCAGGCCCTGAAGGACGCGCGCGACATCGCGCTCGCCTTTTCCGGTACGAAGGACGGCACGATCGTCGACCGGGCGGCGACCGCGCGGCTTCTCGAACCATGGCTCGGCGAGGGGCTGGATCTCGACGAACTGCCGGTGCCGCGGCTGGTCATCGTCACCATCGACGAGCAGAATCCGCCGGATTTCGCGGCCATGCGCAACGCCCTGTCGGAAAGCATCCCGGAGGCGATTCTCGACGATCATCGCACCTGGGTCGACCGGCTCGTCGCCATGGCGCAAACCACGGCGCTGATCGGAACCGGCGTGCTGGTGCTCGTCTTCTCCGCCATGGTGCTGACGGTGATCTTCGCCACGCGCGGGGCGCTTTCCGGCAACCGCCATATCATCGAGGTGCTGCATTTCGTGGGCGCGGAAGCCGGTTTCGTCGCTTCGCAATTCCAGAAGCATTTCCTCAAGATCAGCCTGAAGGGCTCGTTTGCCGGCGGATTGCTGGCGGCGCTCTTCTTCCTCGTCGCCGGCTTCTGGCAGGGCCGTTCCATCGCGACGCCCGAAAGCGACCAGGCGACGGCGCTCTTCGGGACCTTTTCCATGGGGCTTGCCGGCTATCTCGGGATCGTGGCGACGATGCTCGTCATCGCGCTTTTGACGACGCTGACGGCCCGTTTCACGGTGATGCGCACGATCTACGAGATCGACCTCATCCGCTCCGATCCCTCCCGCACCGACCAATTGCCCGACCCATGACACCGCATCGCCGGAACACCGCCGCGAAGCGGACTATCGGTTGCCGCAATCGCGCGGTAAGGACGGAGCCATGAGCGGGCGGGAACGGGCACGACCGGGCAAGTCGCTGAGCGGCCGCATCGCGGGGAAGCGCAGGCCGCGCGACCCGGCGCGCCTTGCCGTGCGCGCCTTCCTGTTCTGCCTGCTGCTCCTGGCGGTGGCCGCCGTCATCGGCTTTCTTTATTTCGCCGAGGCCGTGGCATCCCTCGAGGCGCCGGTCAATCCCGAGGCCGACGCCATCGTGGTGCTGACCGGCGGTTACCAGCGTATCGATCATGCCGTCGGCCTCCTGGAAAGCGGCGCGGGCGGCCGCCTGCTTATTTCCGGCGTCAATCCGGCGACGAGCGGCAACCAGCTGCGCAAGCTCACCCAGAGTTCCCCGACATTGTTCGAATGCTGCGTCGACATGGGCTACGATGCGGTGGACACGCTCGGAAACGCCAATGAAACGGCGCGCTGGATCAGCGATCACGGTTTCCGCCGGGTGCTGGTCGTCACCAACAACTATCACATGCCGCGCAGCCTGCTGGAACTGAAGCTGAGCGACGCGCGCACCGAATTCATCGCCTATCCCGTCGTCAATACCGACCTGAAAAACGACAACTGGCTGCGGCGGCCGCTGGTCCTGCGCGTGCTGGTCTCGGAGTATCTGAAATACAGCGTGGCGCGGCTGCGTGCATTCGCCGGCGCGCGGACGGCAACCGGGCTTCGCGGCGACCTCGCCGGGATTGCCGGCGACTGACGGATGTCATCGTGAAACGGGAGTTTCATGCCCGCACAATATCGTGTAGGGCAGCAGCAGGCATTCCGCATACAGGCCGCGCTCGATGATCGTTTTCCGTTCCATCCTTTTCAATACCGTCTTCTATGCCAATCTGATCGCGCAGATGATCGTGATGACGCCGGCCTATTTCCTGCTGCCGCGCAAGAAGGCCTATGTCGTCGCCAAGAACTGGGCCAGAAGCAACCACTGGCTCTTCGCGAAGATCGTCGGGACGACCTTTGCGATCGAGGGACTGGAGAACATGCCGGCGGGCAATTGCATCATCGCGCCCAAGCACCAGTCTTTCTGGGACACCTACGGACTCCTGCCCTGGCTGGACGATCCTTTCTATATCCTCAAGCGGGAGCTGACCTGGATTCCGCTCTTCGGCTGGTATCTCAAGAAGCAGCGCATGGTGCCGGTGAACCGCAGCGCGCGCGGCAAGGTCATGGCCGCCGTGATGGAGCGGGCCAAGCAGGAACTGCAACGCGAGCGCCAGCTCATCATCTATCCGGAGGGCACGCGCCGTCCGCCCGGAGCGCCGCCGGAATACAAATACGGTATCGCGCGGCTTTATCGCGATCTCCAGGTGCCGGTCGTGCCGGTCGTCATGCATCCGGGCCTGTTCTGGCCGCGGCGCAAGTTCATCCGCTATCCGGGGCACTTCAAGGTGCGTATCCTGCCGCCCGTTCTGCCAGGCATGGAGCCGGACGCCTTTCTCGCGCATCTGATCGATGTGATGGAGAGGCAAAGCGACCGGCTGCTGATCGAGACGGTCGCGGCCAATCCGACGCTTCCGCTGCCCGAGACGGCCCGGCGGCGGCTTGCCGAACTTGCAGAGCGGCCGGATCCGCTCAGCAGCGCTCCCCGGGTGGAGTGAGAAGCGCGCCGGCGGCGCGGCCGACGTCCTCCAGCCAGCGGTCGCGAATGCCCATCGCCTGAAGATGCGCCAGGGTGTTGCGCACATAATCGATATTCGCGCCGGACTTGCCGGCGGCCATGCTGACGGAAAGAGCCGCCTCGTCGACGGAAAGATTGCCGGCATACTGGTGGTGGGCGCGGTCGATGATATAGGCGAGCACCGGCACCCGCACGCCCTCGCCAAATGTGGCGGCGATCACGCGCTCCTTGTAGACATGGGTGACGAGTTCGCGTTCGCGCAGATAATCGAGAACGGCGTCGCGCCGCGCCGGGGCGACGCGAAAGGCCATGCCGCGGCACGAGCCGCCCCGGTCGAGCCCGAGCACGAGGCCCGGTCTTTCCTCTGTGCCGCGGTGCACCCAGGAGCGCACGCAGAGCGAACGGTGAAAACCGTGGAGATGGGCCGCTCGCCGTTCCTCATATTCGAAACCCGGGTTCCACATCAGGGAGCCGTAGCCAAAGACCCAGAAATCGTTCATATCCACCGTCACCGGAGCCATTCCTCTCAAAGCTGCCGCAATTGCCCGTTCTGACCGCGCCGGCGGGCAAATCGCTTTCGCCACAATTGGAGAACACTATGGCATCGTCAAGCCGTGCCGGAGAGCCCGGAATAACGCGCAAGGTCGTTGTGCTTGCGGTGGTGGTCGTCGCCGTCGCCCTCCTTTATGCCGGCGGCTGGTTCTACGCCGCAATGCGACTGCATGATCGTCTTTCCGAACGGATGGCCGCCTCGCAGACCGGGCAGGTGACGTTTGCCTGCGATGCGCTTTCGGTCCGGGGCTTTCCTTTCCGCATCGGCGCCTTCTGCGATTCGGCGAGCGTCGATGATCATCGCACCGGTATCGCGGCAAGCGTCGGGCCGGTGCGTTCGGCGGCGCAGGTCTATCGTCCCGGTCACGCCGTCGTGGAAGTCGACGGGCCGGCGCAGCTGCGCATGTCGCCCGATCTCGCCTTCGTTGCCGACTGGTCGCTGCTGCGGGCAAGCATCGTCGCCTGGACCGATGGTCTCGATCGCGGCTCGCTTGCCTATGACGGCCTGAAAGGCCGGCTTAGCGTGCCTTCGGCGGATCTGTCGCTCGGTATCGCCGTGCGTCACGGTGAGGCGCATGCGCGCCGTTCCGGTGAGGCGCTCGACGTGGCGGGATCGTTCGACGGTCTGGCGCTTCATCCCGGCGGCCGCGAGATTCCACCAGTCGATGCGACGCTCGACGTGACGATCGCGGGCGCTGCCGAATGGTTGTCGACCGCCGGCCCGCCGGTGGATGCGCTCTACGGCGTTCAGATGGAACTGCATGGTTTTTCGCTCGATCTCGGCGAAGATACGGGCGTGCGGCTTTCCGGGCCTCTGTCGGTCGACGAGGGAGGCTATGTCTCCGGTTCGCTCGACCTTGCCATCGACGGCATCGCTGCCTGGCGCGACCGGATTTCCGTAGCCTTTCCGGAAAGCCGGAAGGCCGTTTCCAACGTCGCCAAGGCCTTGACGGTGCTTTCCGGCGGGACCGACCGGGCGCAGGTGAAAGTGTCCGTGAAGGATGGAACGGTCTATCTCGGCCTGTTTCCGGTCGGCGTCATTCCGCCGCTTTGAAGCATGTCCAGCAAAAGTGCGCAGCCGTTTTGCGTCCGGGAATGCGGCTAAGCAAGGAGATGGACCATTTCCCGCCGAAGCCGGGTCAGTCTTCCTGCCCGGCGTCGAGTGGCCGGCCGAAGTTCGGCGCGGATGTATCCTGACCGGCATCGATGATCGAGCGGCGGATGGCCCGGGTCCGGGTGAAGAGATTGAAGAGCTTTTCCCCGTCGCCCCAGCGGATCGCGCGTTGCAGATAGGCGAGGTCCTCCGAAAAACGCGCCAGCATCTCCAGGATCGCGTCCTTGTTGTGCAGGCAGACGTCGCGCCACATGGTCGGGTCGGACGCGGCAAGGCGGGTGAAGTCGCGGAAGCCCGAGGCGGAATATTTGATGACTTCCGATTCCGTCACCGTCTCGAGATCGTCGGCCGTTCCGACGATATTATAGGCGATGATATGCGGCAGGTGCGAGACGATGGCCAACACCTTGTCGTGGTGCTCGGCATCCATTTCGTCGACCCTGGAGCCGAGCGCGCGCCAGAAGGCGGCAAGCCGGTGCTTGGCGTCCTTGTCGGTGCCCTGGATGGGCGTGAGGATGCACCAGCGGCCCTGGAAGAGTTCCGCGAAGCCCGCATCCGGACCGGAATGCTCGGTGCCGGCGATCGGGTGGCCGGGGATGAAATGCACCCCCTTCGGCATATGGGGCAACATCTGCGCCACGACCGAACCCTTGGTGGAGCCGACGTCCGTGACGATGGCGCCGGGCTTCAGATACGGGGCGATTTCCTCCGCCACCTTGCCGGAGGCCCCGACCGGAACCGAGATGATGACGAGGTCGGCTCCCTCGACTGCCTTTCCGGCTTCGTGGATATACTCCGTTCCGAGATCGAGTTTGCGGGCGCGGGCGAGGGTTTCCCGGCTGCGGCTGGAGATGGCGACCGTGCCGGCGAGACCCTTGGCCTTGACGGCCCGCGCGATGGAGGAGCCGATGAGGCCGATGCCGATCAGCGCGATCCGGTCGAAATATACGTCCGTCATATGATGAGGGTCCCGTTGTTCCATGCGCCCGCCTTAGCGGCCGCTCCGGCTTTTGTCGAGGGTTTGCCAGCGGGGCGGCAGGCCGTTGCGGGTCGAGGGCACGCCATGGGGCGTCAGCACCGGCACGAAAACGCGGCGTGAGGCCCGGGCGGCGACGGGCAGGCCCTGGTAGAGGCGTTTTTGCGCCTCCACGACGATGACCCCGGAAAATATCGGCCAGAGGGCGCGTCCGAGCCGTTCGAACAGGCCGCGGAGTTTCTGCACGCTGCGCCGCTTCGAGGGCGGAAAGAACAGCGCCTCGGCCGTCGCGCCGGGCGTGAAATTGGTCTCGCGCAGGAGCGCCGTCAGCTGGCCGCGCGAATAGGGGCGGCCGGAACCGAAGGGCGTGTGCTCCATGCGCGCCCAGAAGCCGCGCCGGTTCGGGACGACGATGACCAGCCGGCCGCCGGGCGCCAGCACCCGCCACAGTTCCTTCATCGTTTCGCGGGGGCTTTCGGCGAATTCCAGCGAATGGACCATCAGCACCCGGTCCACCGAAGCATCCGGCAGGGGCAGATCCTCGTCGAAGACGAGAGCGGTCGCCGAAGGCTCGCCCGGCGGCCAGTTCACCGCGCCCTGGCCGGCCGGCATGAAAGCGAAGGTTCGCTCCGTGTCGGCACGGAACCGGTCGAGATAGGGCACGGCATAGCCGAGGCCGACCAGCCGTTCTTCCGGCATCCGCGCCCATAAGGAGGACAGCGCCATGGCGATGGAGTGGCCCGCCAGCCGGCCGAGCGGCGAGTGGTAGAATTCGCGAAGATCCACGATATCGGTATGCATGTCCGCCAATCTAGGCAATTCCGGCCGAAGTGGAAGGGGTTTTCGCGCGATGCGGGGAAGCGAAGGGAACCGGTGGACTTCGAGGTCGATTGCCTTACATTCCGCGCATATGCCAATCGCGCAGGGAGTAACGTCATGGCCGCGCTGGAAATCGAACTTTTCACCTGCCGCAGCGACAATTTCGGCGTGTTGCTGCACGATCCGGAAAGCGGCGCGACGGCGAGCATCGACGCGCCGGAGGAAGAGGCGATCCTGGATGCGCTCGCCCGCCGCGGCTGGACGCTGGGGCACATCTTCACCACCCATCATCATCAGGACCACGTGGAGGCCAATCTCGCGCTGAAGGCGCGGTTCGGGGTGACGATCACCGGGCCGGCGCGGGAGGTGGCGCGCATTCCCGGCATCGACCGACGGGTGGACGGCGGCGATATCTTCGACTTCGCCGGACGGCGGGTGGAGGTCATTGCGACGCCGGGCCATACGGCGGGCCATGTCTGTTACCATCTGCCGGAGGAAAAGCTGCTCTTTTCCGCCGACACGCTCTTTGCGCTCGGTTGCGGCCGGCTGTTCGAGGGCGGTCCCGCCGACATGTGGAATTCGCTGACGAAGCTTGCCGCCCTGCCCGAGAAGACGCGGGTCTATTTCGGCCACGAATATACGCTGTCCAACGCCCGCTTCGCGCGGACGGTCGACCCGGACAATGCGGCGCTGGCGCGGCGGGTGGCGGCAATCGAGACGCTGCGCGCCGCCGGCGGCTTCACCGCGCCCACGACCATCGGCGAGGAGAAGGCGACCAATCCGTTCCTGCGAGCCGCCGATCCGGCGATCCGGCGCCATCTCGGCATGGAAAGGGCAAGTGACGCTGCGGTTTTTGCGGAGATCCGCGCCCGCAAGGACGCGTTCTGAAGCCGGCGGCCTCAGGCCGGGGCCGTGCGCCGGCGGATCATGTCCTTGGCCGCAAGCACTGCGCCGCCGGTGACGAGCAGGCATGCAAGCGCGATCCGCCAGGACGGCTCGGCGAACCCGGCGAAGATGAGAACGAGCGTGGACAATAGCGGCGCGGTGTAGCTCGCCGCGCCGAGAATCTGGATATTCCCTTTCTTCACGCCGTAGTCCCAGGCGTAGAAGGCGGCGCCGACCGGCAGCAGGCCGAGACCGGCGACAGCGAGCCATTCGAAGCCGGAGGCGGGCCAGACCGGCGTTTCCAGCAGCAGGTGGGCGATGAGGGAGAGGAATGCGGTCGCAAGGCAGAAGCCGGTGACCACATCGGTGGAGACCGCGCCGAAACGACGGGTGGCGAGGGAGTAGGTCGCCCAGGTGAAGGCGCAGAGCAATGCCGCGCCATAACCCATGGCATGGGCGCTGTCGAAGGCGACGCCCTGACCGCCGACGATCAGCGCGGTGCCGGCCAGACCGGCGAGCGCGCCGGCCACATGGTTCCAGCGCAGCGTCTCTCCCGGCAGCAGCGCCGAACCGACCACGATGAAGAGCGGCCAGAGATAGGCGATGAGGCTCGCTTCCACCGCCGGCGCGTTGCGCAACGCCGTGAAATACAGGAAATGATAGCCGAACAGTCCGACGATGCCGGTGATCCAGACCCGTGCGGGCTGGCGGAGCAGGCGTGCCCGCTCGGGCCGGGCGGCAAGGACCGCGATGCCGGGCAGGCTACCGATCAGGAAGCAGATGGCGGAAAGCTGGAATGGCGGCATCTTGCCGGAGGCGGCCGTGAAAAGGGCGAGAAGCGCCCACATCAGAATGGCCGAAAAGCCGATCAGGGTCGCGCGCAATGTCAAGGCCGGTCACTCCTGGCGTTTGGCCGACCGGCGTGGCCGTCATTCGCCGAAGCGCGTGGCCGAAACCGTGACGGGGCCAAGCGAGGTCGGAATCTTGGCATAGACGGGAGCGTATACATTCGCTCCCTCGGCCTTGGCAAACCAGATTTCCATCGTCGTGAGCCGGCGCAGATATTCCACGTCGCTGCGGCCCTTCTTGTAGCCGGCGCGCGGAATGAAACGGATGCCGCAGACGATCGCCTCGCCCTTGAAGCCCCTGGTCGAGAAGGGGCGGGTGCCCTTGGCCGAAAGTTTCAGGTCGAGACGCGATTCGCCATCGAAAATCGGCAGCGTCTTCGGGCAGACGCGCCCGTCTGCGGGAATGATCAGTCCGGAAATCGGATCGAGCACGGCGCGCATGTCGTTGCGCGAGACGGGCACCCAGTTTTTCGGCAGCTTGCGCGGCGGCGTCATGCTGGCCTTCACCACGTCGCCGTTGCGGAAGGCCACATCGATGTCGCGGCCGCGCTTGCCGCTACGATAGGAGACGGTATAGGTCCGGGCCCTGAGACTTGCGCGATGGATGACGCCCGAGACTTCGGTGGTGCCGCGGGTGCTGGAGAAAATGTCGGCGAGACCGGCGGATTTGAGGCTGCCGGAGATCGTGTAACGCTTGTCGTCGAATTGCGAGCGGAAGGAGGCGAAGGCGATCGGCAGGCCCGCCAGCCGGATGCTGTAGTCCGTACGATGCTCGAGCCCGGCGGAAGAAAGCGGCGTTGCAAAGCCTGCAAACGCAAGCGAGGCGGCCGCGCCGGCAATCCATCTCAACCCGTTCATCTGCCCGCTCCTGTCGAAAGACATCCGCCTAGCGGCCCAATGCGGCAAATCTACGCCGCCGGCCGGTCCCGCCGATTTGCTATTGCCTGCAAATCGGGGTATCTGGCAATCGAAATCCGCGTCATGCGCAGGTTTGGCTTGACGTTGCCGCCCGCTGTGACTATAGAACCGCGACTTTCCTGAAAAGGCCAGACGGACCGCGGCCGGTTACGGTGCCGGAAACGTGTTGTCCCGAACACAAGAACATATAGGTGTACCATGTCCCGTAATTGCGAACTGACCGGCAAGGGCGTCCAGTCGGGCAACAACGTGAGCCACGCAAACAACAAGACGAAGCGCAAGTTCCTGCCGAACCTGTGCAACGTGACGCTGATTTCCGACGCCCTCGGCCAGCGTTTCCGTCTTCGCGTTTCCGCTGCGGCGCTGCGCTCGGTCGAGCATCGCGGTGGCCTCGACGCCTTCCTGCTGAAGGCCGACGAGAACGAATTGTCGATGCGCGCACGTCTGCTGCGTCGCCAGATCGCCAAGAAGGCCGCCGCCTGAGCCTGAGCCAGCCGGAAGCCGAGACTTTTTTCGGAGCCTGACCGGAAACGGCCGGGCTCCGATGCATTCCGACAATCGTCATTGCTTCCGCTGGTGGCATCACCCAGGATAAAAAAATGCAAGCGAACCGCTATATCCTTATCTATGTCCTCCTGATGACGGCGGTCGTCGTCGCCTCGAACGTGCTGGTGCAGTTTCCTCTCTCGGGAACGTTGTTCGGCATCAGTCTCGGCGATCTTCTGACCTATGGCGCCTTCACCTATCCGGTCGCCTTCCTCGTCACCGATCTCACCAATCGCCAGTTCGGTCCGCGTATCGCGCGGCGGGTGGTGGCGGCAGGTTTCCTGGTGGCGGTCGCCTTCTCCTTCGGCGCGTCCACGCCGCGCATCGCCATTGCCTCCGGCACGGCCTTCCTGATCGGCCAGCTGCTCGATATCTCGGTGTTCAACCGGCTACGCCGCCAGACCTGGTGGCGCGCGCCGCTGGTGGCGTCGCTGGCCGGCTCCCTGCTGGATACGGCGCTGTTCTTCTCGCTGGCCTTTGCGCCGGTTTTCTCGATCATCGGGCCGAACGATGCCTTCGCGATCGAATGGGCGCCGGTTCTCGGTGTTTTCCTTGCTGAAACACCGCGCTGGATTTCCTGGGCGATCGGCGATTTTTCGGTGAAGGTGCTGGTGGGCGTCGTCATGCTGCTGCCCTATGGGGCGCTGATGAGCCGGCTGAAGCCGATGCCGGGCGTGGAAAAGCCGGCCTGAACGGCCGGGCCGAAGACCGCCGCTCGGGCGGTTTTCATTTTCCGGCGGGAAGCAGCCGGAATTCCAGCATCAGGTTGCGTTGCAGGATCGAATGATTGTCGTCGGATACGATGACGATGCGGGTGTCGCCGTCCGGAGTGGAGACGACATCCAGCCCTTCCATATTGTCGATCTGGTGGCTGAGGTCCGCGTCGATCAGCACTTCGCCGTCGACGACGGCGCCCGGACGGATGGTCTTGCCGTCGATGCGGCGGATACGCATGCCGACGCCGTCGGCAAGCCGGAAGCGCCGCTCCAGAAGCAGGAGATCGCCATCCGGCAGAAAGGCCCCGTCGGTCGCATCCCAGGGATCGTTTCGCCGGACGGCGAAGGCGCCGGCCATGGGACCGTCGAGGATCGCCGCCAGAAGATTGCCATCCGCGTCGAGGCTGCGTTCGGCGACCGTGACCGCAACCGCCCCGAGCGGGCCGTTTTCGGGTGAGACGGCGATGGTCTCCAGGCCGCGGTTGTTGCGCATTTCCCGTTTCGGAAAGGGGAAGGGCAGCCGGCGGATCGGCCGGGCGTCCATGAAGCCGGGATCGGGATAGGCATCGATGCGGTGGGAAAACTCGTAGCTCACGAGCAGTTCTCCCCGGCCGATGGCGAGACCTTCGGCATCCATCCGGCTTTTGGCGTTCTCCCTGCGCCCCTTATCGTCGATCATCGAGCGGATGTTCAGGTCGGCAAGGCCGTTCAGGCGGCCTTCCGCGTTGCGGGTGATGCGGCCGGTCAGCCAGTGGCCGGTATCGAGAACGGCGACGAAATTCTCTCCGTCCTTGCGCAGGCGGATGGAGGAAATCGCGCCGAGAAGAGGGTCGCGCGAGGAAAAGACGATGCCGCCCAGGAATTCGAGCCTGCCGAAGACGCGCCGGTCCGAACCGGGCAGGAACCGTTCGAGCGGCCGGCTCGTGACGGCTATCGCGAGCGTTTCGGCGCAGGCTGCGGCCGGAAGGCCGAAGGAAAGCACGAAGCCGGCAAGCGCTGCCCGCAGCACGGCGCGGGCGGCGTGGCGTGCCGGTTCAGCCGGCACGGCGCCTGCCGCTGCGGCGCGGGCCTGCACCCTCGTCGGTAAAGAGCGACGCCAGCTGCTCGGTCATCGCGCCCGCCAGTTCGTCGGCGTCGACGATGGTCACGGCGCGCCGATAGTAGCGCGTCACGTCGTGGCCGATGCCGATGGCAAGCAGTTCGACGGGCGAATGGGTCTCGATCTGCTCGATCACCGCGCGCAGATGCCGCTCCAGATAGTTGCCCGGGTTCACCGACAGCGTCGAATCATCCACCGGCGCGCCGTCCGAGATCATCATGAGGATGCGGCGTTGCTCCGGGCGGCCGAGCAGACGATTATGCGCCCAGATCAGCGCCTCGCCGTCGATATTCTCCTTCAGCAATCCCTCGCGCATCATCAGGCCGAGGTTGCGACGGGCGCGCCGCCAGGGCGCGTCGGCGGCCTTGTAGATGATGTGGCGCAGGTCGTTGAGACGGCCGGGCGACTGCGGTTTGCCGCCGGCCAGCCATTTCTCCCGCGCCTGGCCGCCCTTCCAGGCCTTGGTGGTGAAACCGAGGATCTCCACCTTGACGCCGCAGCGTTCCAGCGTGCGGGCGAGGATATCGGCGCAGGTCGCCGCGACGGTGATCGGCCGGCCGCGCATGGAGCCGGAATTGTCGATGAGAAGCGTCACCACCGTATCGCGGAAGGTGGTGTCCTTCTCGCGCTTGAAGGACAGCGGCTGCATCGGATCGATGATGATGCGCTGGAGGCGGGCGCTGTCGAGATAGCCTTCCTCGAGATCGAATTCCCAGGCGCGGTTCTGCTGCGCCATCAGGCGGCGCTGGAGGCGATTGGCGAGACGGCCGACCGCACCCTGGAGATGGGCGAGCTGCTTGTCGAGGAACGTGCGCAGCCGGTCGAGTTCGGCTTCGTCGCAAAGCTCCTCGGCAGTGATCGTCTCGTCGAATTCCTCGGTGAAGATCGTATAATCGACCTTCTCGTTGAAATCGGTGAAAGGGCTGTTGGGGCGGCGCGTCTCGCCCGGGGCTTCCGTCTCGTCGCCCTCGTCGTCGGTGAAATCGTCATCGGAGATTTCCGCGCCGTCCATCTCGCCGTCTTCCATCTGCTCGTCGGCGGTCTGGTTTTCATCGGCGGGGGCGCTGTCTTCTCCGGCGTCCTCCTCGGCGCTGTTTTCCTGCTCCTCGTCGCTGCGGGGCTGGTTCTCGTCCTCGGGCGTCTCGGTTTCGTCCGGCTCGGTCTCGTCGTCGCCGTAGTCCTCGGCCATGTTCATGGAGGCGAGCATGCTGCGCACGACGCGGGCGAAGGCCTGCTGGTCGTTGATGGCGGCGGAAAGAGCCGCAACGTCCGGGCCGGCCTTGTCCTCGATGAAGTCGCGCCACAGGTCGAGCACCTGGCCGGCCGAAGCCGGCGCAGTCCGCCCCGTCAGCTTCTCACGCACCATGAGCGCGACGGCTTCCTGGACGGGCGCATCGGCCTGCCGGCTGATTGCGCCGAAATTCGCCTTCGCGTATTTTTCCGACAGCATGGAGGCGAGATTCTGCGCCATGCCCGGCATCCGGTTGGCGCCGATGGCCTCCACGCGGGCCTGTTCGACGGCGTCGAAGATCGCGCGTGCGTCGGCGCCTTCCGGCGACATGACGGCATGGATGCGGGCGTCGTGGCAGGCCTTGCGCAAGGCCATGGAATCGCCGATGCCGCGGGTGACGGCGATCTCTTCGGCCGTCGGGCGCTTGGAAAGCTCGGGCAGGCGGATGCGCTCGCCGGTCATGCCCGGCCGCTCGTTGGCGAAGGAAACCTCCACCTCGGCATCGCCGGACACCGCGCGCACACAGCCGGTCACGGCGCGGCGCAACGGCTCCACGTCAATCACGCCGGCGGGTCTTGCCCTTGAATTGTCACCCCGAGCTGCCATGCGCCTTCCTCAAGCGATCGTCAGGCCGTCGCCGCCAGCACGATGTTGGCCGCGCTTTCCTTCAGTTCCACACCGAAGGCGCGCTGATACAGTTCGGCGACCAGCGTGCGTTCCAGTTCGTCGCACTTGTTGAGGAAGGTGACGCGGAAGGCAAAGGCGATGTCACCGAAGATTTCCGTGTTCTCGGCCCAGGTGATGACGGTGCGCGGGCTCATGACGGTGGAAAGGTCGCCGTTGATGAAGGCGGCGCGCGTGAGATCGGCCACGCGCACCATGCGCGAGACGGTGTCGCGGCCGTCCTTGCCGGCGGAAAGCCCCTTCACCTTGGCGGCGACGATGTTCACCTCGTTGTCGTGCGGCAGGTAGTTGAGCGTGGTGACGATGGACCAGCGGTCCATCTGCGCCTGGTTGATCTGCTGCGTGCCGTGATAGAGGCCGGTCGTGTCGCCGAGGCCGACGGTGTTGGCGGTCGCGAAAAGCCGGAAGGCCGGGTGCGGGCGGATGACGCGGCTCTGGTCGAGCAGCGTCAGGCGGCCGGAGGATTCGAGCACGCGCTGGATGACGAACATGACGTCCGGGCGGCCGGCGTCATATTCGTCGAAAACGAGCGCGACATTGTGCTGATAGGCCCAGGGCAGGATACCGTCCCGGAACTCGGTGACCTGAAGGCCGTCCTTGACGACGATCGCATCCTTGCCGACGAGGTCGATACGGCTGACGTGGCTGTCGAGGTTGACGCGCACGCAAGGCCAGTTGAGGCGGGCGGCGACCTGTTCGATGTGGGTGGACTTGCCGGTGCCGTGATAGCCGGACACCATGACGCGGCGGTTATGCGCGAACCCCGCGAGAATGGCGAGCGTCGTTTCCCGGTCGAACAGATAGTCCGGGTCGAGGTCCGGCACATAGGCGTCCGCCTCGGAATAGGCCGGAACCCTGAGGTCCGTGTCGATGCCGAAAACCTCCCTGACGGAAACGGTGGTGTCGGGGAGGTTGGAAATATCGAGATCCATAGTGCTCATCACGTCTCCGCGGGCGAATGCCGCGCAAGCGCCCAAATATCCAGTTGCGTGCGACTGCCTTAGCAGAAGCCGGACTGCTTTAACAATTGATATGCCTGGATGACCGCCCGAAAACGCTCTTCCGAGCCTCTGTCTCCGCCATTTGCATCGGGATGGTGCTTCTTGACAAGGGCCTTGTAGGCCGACTTGATATCTTCGCTGCCGGCGCCCGCCGTCAGGCCGAGCGTATCGAAGGCCTTGGCCTCCAGGGTCTTGAGCTTGCGGACGCGCGGTTGCGTGGCGCTCGCGCGGCCCTGCTCGAAAAAACCGAACGGATCGCGGACGCGCTGATTCGCGCCGGCGGTGCCGGAGCGGGCGGAGCCCTGCGTCGGCCCGGTGCGGCTGGCCTTGTTGACGCCGATCGTCCAGGTCGGACGGTGACCGGTGATCGCCTCCTTCTGATAGCGGGCGATTTCGCCATCGGAGAGGCCGGAGAAGTAATTGTAACCCTTGTTGTATTCCTTGACGTGCTCGAAGCAGAACAGGAAATATTGCCCCTCCGCATTGCGTCCGACGGGGGCGCGATGCGCGGCGTTCTCCTCGCAGCCGTCCCATTGACAGGTCGGCGCCAGGGGCTCGGGACGCTCCGCCCGGCGCCGCGTGCGGATGCGGTCGAAATATTTTGAATCGAGTTTCATGCGCCTGATTATGGTGTCGGGAAGCCTCGCCAACAAGAATTGACAAAGCGGATTGTTGCTGGCTTGGTGGAGACATTTTATCGCAATGCCGGCTGCCTGCGCCGCCGCCGAGGTTTGAAATGTCCATCACCCGCAGCATCGAAGCAAAGCTTGCCGCCGCCTTTTCACCCGAAAGGCTTGAGGTCGTCAACGAGAGCGGGCTGCATGCCGGCCACCAGCCGAGTTTCGACGGGGAAGGCGAGACGCATATGCGCGTGCGCATCGTCTCGGCGGCCTTCGAGGGAATGGGGCGCGTGGCGCGCCACCGGGCCATCAACGACCTGCTGAAGGAAGAGTTGGACGCCGGCCTGCACGCGCTTGCCGTCGAGGCGGCAGCGCCCGGGGAACCGGTGCGCTGGTAGGCCGCTTCAGTTCGCCCGGGCCTGTGGCTCGGCGGGCCGGATTCGTAGCCGCATGATGCGGTTCTTCACCCGTTTCATGACGATGAAGCGCTTGCCGTAGAAGGTGAAGGCCTGCCGCTCCTCCGGGATCGACCGCGATTCGTGGATGACGAGGCCGGCGACCGTGGTCGCCTCCTCGTCGGGCAGATGCCAGTCGAGCGCGCGGTTGAGATCGCGGATCGTGACGCCGCCGTCGACGACGATGGAGCCGTCCGCCTCCTGCCGCACGCCGGGAATATCGAGGTCGTGCTCGTCGGAGATATCGCCGACGATTTCCTTCAATATATCCTGTAGCGTCACCAGGCCCTGCACCTCGCCGTATTCGTCGACGACGGTGGCGAAATGTTCCTGGCGGCGCAGGAAGGCGGCCAGCTGCTCCTTGAGCGTCGTCGTGTCCGGAACGAACCACGGCTTTTGCGCGACGCGGGTGATGTCGAGGTTCTTCGGTTCCATGCCGGGTTGCGCCAGCGCGCGAAGCAGGTCCTTCGCGTGAACGACGCCGACGATATTGTCGACCGAGCCGGACCAGAGCGGCATGCGGGTGTAGGCGCTTTCCAGCACCGCCTTCACGTTCTCCTCCGCCGGGTCGCCGGCGTTGAGCGCGCGCATGGCGGTCCGGTGGATCATGATATCGGAGACTTCCAGCGCGTCGAGGTCGAGCGTGGTGGAAGGCCGGTCGCGGTCGGCCCGCGGCGGCGCGTTGTCGCGTTGGAGCTGGCCGGCTCGGCTCTCGCCTTCCGCGTCGCGTCTGCGCCGCCAGAAAACGACCGGGACGGCGGCAAGCGCGACCAGGCCGAGGACGACGGCAAGCCCCGGCCAGAAGAGGGAAACGGCGGATGCGACGGAGGGGTCGCCGGTCATTGCGGCAGATTGTCCCTGAGAAAGGCGATGACTTCGGACTGGGGCACGTCGTCGGCGACGAAGGAGCGGCCGATGCCATGCGTCAGGATGAAGGTGAGTTTGCCGGCCTTGACCTTCTTGTCCTGGGCAATCGCGTCCATCAGCACTTCGGCCGGCGGCAGGCCGCCCGGAATGTCGTTTACGGCGGTCGGCAGGCCAACGGCCTTCAGATGCGCCTCGACGCGCCTTGTGTCGTCGGGGCTCGAAAGATTGAGGCGGGCGGAAAATGCATGGGCGAGCACCATGCCGATCGCCACGCCCTCGCCATGGACGAGGCGGCTGCTGTCGTAGCCGGTCGCCGCTTCGAGCGCGTGGCCGAACGTATGGCCGAGATTGAGGAGGGCGCGCCGGCCGTGCTCGCGCTCGTCGGCGGCCACCACATCGGCCTTGGCCTGGCAACTCGTGGCGATCGCCTCGATGCGGGTGGGACCGCCGGAAAAGACATCCTGCCAGTTTCGCTCGAGCCAGGCGAAGAACTCCGGCTTGTCGATCAGGCCGTATTTGGCGACTTCGGCATAGCCGGCGCGAAATTCGCGTGGCGAGAGCGAACTCAGCACATCCGTATCGGCAAGAACGAGGTCCGGCTGGTGGAAGACCCCGACGAGGTTCTTGCCGTGAGCGGTGTTGATGCCGGTCTTGCCGCCGACCGAGGAATCGACCTGGGCAAGCAGGGAGGTGGGTACCTGGATGAAGCGCGATCCGCGGCGCACGATGCCGGCGGCAAAGCCCGTGAGGTCGCCGATGACGCCGCCGCCGAGCGCCACGACCGCATCGTTGCGCTCGATACGGGCGGCCAGGATGCTGTCGCAGACCCGGGTCAGGGGCTCGAAGCTCTTCGTTTTCTCGCCCGCCGGCAAGACCAGCGAAACGGCGGCGATGCCTTCTCTTTCGAGGGCGGCCATCAAAGGCGCAAGATAAAGGGGGGCGACATGCTCGTCGGTGACGACCGCGATCTTGCGGCCCTTCATACGGCTGGCGATCTCGTGGCCGGCGGCGGCGATGAGGCCCGGGCCGATCAGGATATCATAGGCCCGCTCCCCGAGTTCGACGCGAACGGTGCGGCGGGCGGGGGTCTCGGCGGTCATGGGCGTTCCTGTCCTGTCTTCGGTGTCGATGCGGCGACGGCGGCCAGCACCTCGTCCACGATCACGTCTTTCTTCACGTCGCGCGACATCACGGCGAGGTCGGCTTCCGCATAGACCGGATAGCGGGCCTGCATGAGATTTTCCAGCGTCTGGCGCGGATTTTCGGTCCTGAGAAGCGGGCGGGTGTCGCGCTTGCTCACGCGCTCCCACAGGACGTCGAGTTCGGCGTTCAGCCAGACGGTGAGGCCGCCGCGCCTGATGTGCCTGCGCGTGCGTTCGTTGATATAAGCGCCGCCGCCGGTGGAAACGACGCGGGGACCGCTGCGCAATATCCGCTTGATGACGCGGGCCTCCAGCGCGCGGAACTCCTCCTCGCCATAGGCGGCGAACAATTCGCTGATCGTCATGCGCGAGACGCGCTCGATCTCGTGGTCCGTGTCGATGAAGGGAATGCCGAGCGCCTGCGCCGTCAGCCGCCCGATCGCCGACTTGCCCGCCCCCATCAGCCCGATCATCACGAGATTGCGCCGGCCGAGAGCGGCGCGCGCCTGCTCTGCCAGCGTCAGGGGTGGCTGCTCGATCAGATCGGTCATGGCGCCTTCCGGTTATGGGTGTCCATTCCGGTATCGACAAAAGCGCCGGGAGCGTCAAGACGGCAACGGGCCGACGATCGTCGCCTCCCTTGCGCTCGGCGCGGCGCGGGGCGATATAGAAACCTCGCCCCGGAGACCGCCATGCCGACCCTGTTGCGTTTTCTTTTCCTCTGCGCCGTGATCGCCGGATCGATCTATGGCGCCATGGTCGTCCTCGTCACCTTCGTCGAGCCGCGCGAGCGGGAGGTGACGATCCGCATTCCCTCCGAACGGGTGAACCCGCCGCAATGAGGGATCCCTCCGCACTCAAGGTCGAGTCCTTTCTCGAGATGATGAGCGCCGAGCGGGGGGCGGCCGCCAATACGCTGCAATCCTACGAGCGGGACCTGGAAGACGCGCGCTCCTTCCTCGACGGGCGCGGCCTGCGTCTGGTCGACGCCGCCGCGGAGGATCTGCGCGCTTACCTCGGACATCTCGCGCGGCAGGGCTTCGCCGCCTCGTCGCAGGCGCGGCGGCTTTCGGCGTTGCGGCAGTTTTTCAAGTTCCTCTATGCCGAGGGGATCAGGGGCGACGATCCGACCGGTATCCTCGACGCGCCACGCAAGGGGCGGGCGCTGCCGAAGACGCTCAGCATCGATGACGTGGGGCGACTGATCGAGCGGGCGGCGCAGGAGGCGAAGGAAGCCGGCGAGGACCGGCTTGCGCGGCTGCGCCTGCATACGCTGGTCGAGCTTCTCTATGCCACGGGCCTGCGCGTCAGCGAACTGGTGATGCTGCCGGCGAGCGTTCTGGCGCAGACCGGACGTTTCATCGTGGTTCGGGGCAAGGGCGGCAAGGAGCGGCTGGTGCCGCTTTCGCGGGCGGCGGCGGCGGCGCTTTCGGCCTATGGCGCCGCGCTTGCAGCCGAAACCGGCGAGGATGCCGCCGAGCAGACGTTCCTCTTTCCCTCCCGCAGCAAGGAGGGACATCTGCCGCGCCAGGTTTTCGCGCGCGATCTCAAGGCGCTTGCCGGCCGGGCGGGAATCCGCGCCGCGACACTGTCGCCGCATGTGCTTCGCCACGCGTTTGCAAGCCATCTGCTACAGAACGGGGCCGACCTCAGGGCGGTGCAGGAACTGCTCGGGCATTCGGACATTTCGACGACACAAATCTACACGCATGTGCTGGAAGAACGGCTGCACGCACTCGTTCAGACCCATCACCCTCTTGCCAAACAGGCAAAAAAACCGGATTAGGACCCCCACCGCTTGCCGTCGGCCCTGGTCGACGACAGCCTGGCGCGGTTTGAGCAAACGATCGGAAACGCATCTCATGCACAATTACCTCGATTTCGAAAAGCCCATCTCCGACCTCGAAGGCAAGATCCACGAGTTGAAGAAACTCGCCGAGGAAGATGAGAGCGTCGATACGAGCGACGAGATCGGCCGTCTGGAGGTTCGCGCTCGCGAAGCGACGGTCGACATCTATTCCAAGCTGACGCCCTGGCAGAAGACGCAGGTCGCGCGGCATCCGCAGCGTCCGCATTTCCTCGATTATGCCGCACGGCTGTTTCAGGATTTCACGCCGCTTGCCGGTGACCGCAAGTTCGCCGAGGACGAGGCGATCCAGGCCGGTCTCGGCCGCTTCCGGGGCGAACCCGTCGCCATCATCGGCCAGGAGAAGGGCAGCGATACCAAGTCGCGCCTCAAGCACAATTTCGGCAGCGCCCGGCCGGAAGGCTACCGCAAGGCGATCCGCGTCATGGAAATGGCCGACCGCTTCGGGCTGCCGGTCATCACGCTGATCGATACCGCCGGCGCTTATCCGGGCATCGGCGCGGAAGAGCGCGGTCAGGCGGAAGCCATCGCCCGCTCGACGGAAATGTGCCTCAATATCCGCGTGCCGATCGTTTCCGTGGTGCTCGGCGAGGGCGGATCGGGCGGGGCCATCGCCATTGCGACCGGCGACCGCGTCTATATGCTGGAGCATGCCATCTACAGCGTGATCTCGCCGGAGGGCGCGGCTTCGATCCTGTGGCGCGATTCCGCCCGCGCCAAGGAAGCGGCCAGCAATATGAAGATCACCGCCGAGGACCTGAAGACGCTCGGCGTCATCGACGGCATCATCCCCGAGCCGGTCGGCGGCGCGCATCGTGACCCGCAGGAGATCATCGCGCGCACCGGCGACGTCGTCGCGGCTGCCCTCGACGACCTTGCCGGAAAGCCGGGCGACGCGCTTCGCAACGATCGCCGCCAGCGCTACCTGAATATCGGCCGCCAGCTCTGATCGCCGCCGGGGCCGGCGTTGCGCCGCCGCCCCATCTCGGCCACAATCCCATGTCTCAACGGGTAGGCTCGGCGGGCGTGCGAAAGAATTTCCGTTCTGCGGTTTATGGAGTATAAGCCGAAACGATCTCGCACCGGCCATCTGCGGTTAGCGGTCGCGATATGACGTTGTTACGGACTTCCCGAATGCGCCTGAAAGTTCTTGCCACCGTATCTCTTCTTGCCGTTGCCGCCGCCGGCTGCACCAACGAGACGCTCGACACCGTCGACATCAAGTCGGTGAAGAACAAGGTCGAGTACCAGCTTTCCGGCAAGGTTCTCCAGAAGATGGCCTCGCTCAACATCGACCGGCTTGCGCCGGTGATGGTCCGCATCTTCAAGGAAGAGGGTACGCTGGAGGTCTGGAAGGCCGACCGGGCGAACCGGTTCCAGATGCTCAAGAGCTACAAGATCTGCGCCTGGTCGGGCAAGCTCGGGCCGAAACGCAAGGAAGGCGACCGGCAGGCGCCGGAGGGTTTCTATCCTCTCTCCCGGCAGCATCTCAATCCGAATTCGAACTATTATCTGGCGATCAACACCGGTTTTCCCAATAGCTATGACCGGGCGAACAACGCCAGCGGCAGCCACCTGATGATCCATGGCGCCTGTTCGTCGTCCGGTTGCTATTCGATGACCGACGAGCAGATGCTGGAGATTTTCGCCTTCGCGCGCGACGCCTTCAAGGGCGGGCAGGAGGTGGTCCAGCTTCAGGCCTTCCCCTTCCGCATGACCGCGGAGAACATGGCGCGCCATCGCGACAATCCGAATATCGAATTCTGGAAGATGCTCAAGGTCGGCTATGACCATTTCGAGGTCACCAAGCGCCCGCCCGAGGTGAAGGTCTGCGACCGCAAATATGTCTTCAACCAGCAGAGCGACAAAGCTCTTTCGCCGGCAGGGGCCTGTCCGGCGCTCTCCTCGCCGCCGGCGCTGGAAGTGGCGCTTGCAAGCCACAACAAGACCTATGACGCCGCCTATGCGAAGGCGATGAAGAAATATGAGGGCACCGTCTGGCTGGAGCCTTCGGAAGCCCAGCGCAAGGCGATCGTCGCCGAACAGCGCAAGGGGCGCGAACTCGCCTATGCGCCCACCGGTTCGTCGATCGATGCGGGCAAGCTGACGACGTTGCGTGAAATCGAGGCGCAGAAGAAGCGCGCGGAGGAGGCCGAGAACCGCAAGATCGAGGCCGAGCAGCGCGCGAAGCAGGCGGCGGAAGAACGCGCGCGCAAGGAAGCCGAGGCGCTTGCCTCCGACGTCGCCGCCGAACAGGCGCAGAAGGCGGCTGCCGGCGTTGCGGGCGCGCTGCCGGTTCCCGAGGAAAACCCCGGCGTCGAGGTGGTCGAGGAGGCTTCGAAGAAGCCGTTCTGGAAGTTCTGGCAGAAATGACTGCCGCCGAGACCGACGCGCCCGGGGAAATTTACGACCTGCGCGGGCTGAAATGCCCGCTTCCGGTGCTCAAGACGCGGCGGCGGCTTTCCGCCATGGCGGCGGGCAGCGCATTGTGGGTCGAGACGACCGATCCGCTGGCCGTGATCGATATTCCCCATTTCTGCCGCGAGGACGGTCATGTGCTCGAGACGAGCGAACGGATGGCGGACGGCCATCGTTTCCTGATCCGCAAGGCGGGGTGAGGGACGAGGCGCGCATAGCCTTCCGGGCATTTCAGGCGATCTGGTTTTCGCTGGAAAGACGCCGGATTCCTGTTTTGCCACATTATCTGGCGCCGAAGCGATCTCGCTTCGGTTGGAAACGACCTAGAACTTCATTCCCGGAACCGCCAGCGGATTGTTTTCCAGAGCGACGCGATCGGGCCTGTCGATGTTCGGCGTGCCGGTGAAGGCGTCGAAGAGGTCGCGCACGAAATCTTCCGGCAGGTCGCGGGTGATGAGGACGAGGCGCGTGCGACGATCGGCGGGATCGGGCCATTCTGCCAGTCGCTCCGGCGGGTGGAAGATAGTCTGCACACCGTGCAGCACCACCGGCCGGTCCGGATTGCTGGAAAGCTGGACGATGGCCTTCATGCGCAGGAGCTTGTCTCCATGGGCCGAACGCAGGAGGTCGACGAACATGTCGAGCGCCAGCGGATCGATCGGACGATCGTGCACGATGCTGAAGGAGCGGATCGTCGAATCGTGCCGGGTCACGTCATGGACATGGCCATCGTGGTGGTCGTGATCGTGGGAATGCCCGTGCGCATGGTCGTGTGTTTCCTCATGCAGCCAGCGCCGCACGTCCGCTATCTTGCTGTCGGGATCGTAGAGGCCGTTTGCCAATAGCGCCGGGCCGACGCTTTCCGTGTCGTCTGCGTCGAAGACGCGGGCGCGCGGGTTGAGCGCGGCGATCTCGCGCCGGACGGCGGCAAGCGCTTCCTGTCCAGCAAGCGATGATTTGCTGAGCACGATGCGGTCGGCGACCGCCACCTGCTTCACCGCCTCTTTATGACTGGCAAGCGTCGAAAGGCCGTTGACGGCGTCGACCACGGTGACCACGCCGTCGAGGGTGAAGGAATGGGCGATGACGGGATTGCCCATGATCGCCTGGAGCACCGGCGCCGGGTCGGCCAGCCCCGTCGTTTCCACCACGATCCGCTTGAGCGGCCGGATGCGGCCGGTCTGCATGCGGTCCATCAGATCGGCGAGCGTGTCGACAAGTTCGCCGCGCACCGTGCAGCACAGGCAGCCGTCGGACAGTTCGATGATGCCGTCGCCGGAGCTTTCGACCAGCAGGTGATCGATGCTCACGTCGCCGAACTCGTTGATGATCACCGCCGTATCGACGAGCGCCGGCGACTTCAGCAGGCGATTGAGCAATGTCGTCTTGCCCGCGCCGAGAAAGCCGGTCAGCACGGAAACCGGCACACGCTTTGCCGCCTGGGTCATGGTTTTTCCTGTCAGAATGCCGGGCGTGGAAGCGGGATCGGGATATTGGCGATATCGCCGATGCCGGCAGCACGATTATCGTTTGCGGCCGCCGTGACGGCGCCGCCGCCGATCAGCCCGGCGGTGACGAATTGCAGCGGACGGTTGAGTTCGTGGATATAGGGCGACGTCAGCTTCTGGCGGCCCGCCTCGTCGCGGCCTTCGCTGCGCACCTTGGCCGCGTGCTGCGTGCAGATGACCTTCGTGAGGTCGGTGACGTTGTCGCGGTTTTCTCCATAGGGGCGCAACTGACCGAGTGTCGGCGCGTTGCGTGCATTGGTCGTCAGGCCCCGTTGCAGCATATTGGCCGAAAGGTCGGCCCGCGCGCCAAGGCTGTCGGCGCCCAGAACGACGGAAACGACGCTGCGGCCATTGCGCGTGGCCGAGGAGACCTGGTTGAAACCCGCCGCACAGATGAAGCCGGTCTTCATGCCGTCCGCGCCATCGAAACGGCCGATCAGCATGTTGAAGTTCGGATAGTTCTTCTTGCCCGTGGTGAAGCCTTCCAGCGCGAAATAGGATGCATATTGCGGGAATTCGCGCTTCAGCGTCACCGCGAGAACGGCGAGATCGCGGGCGGTCGTATACTGGCCCTTGCCGGGCAGGCCGTGCGGATTGATGAAGCGGGAGGAACTCATTCCGATGCGGGCGGCCTCGGCGTTCATGCGGGCGATGAAGGCGGCCTCGGAGCCGCCGACCGATTCGGCGATCGCCACCGAAACGTCGTTTGCCGACTTGACGAGGATGATCTTGAGCGCGCTGTCGAGCGTCATCGTCTGGCCGGGCTTGAAATACATCTTGCTCGGCGGTTCGGCGGCCGCGTTCTTGCTCATGACCACCGGGCTGTCCAGCCGTATCTCGCCGGCCTTGATGGCGCGAAACACCGTGTAGGCGGTCATCAGCTTGGTCAGCGATGCCGGATACCAGCGCTGGAAGGCGTCCTCGTGGTCGATGACTTTCAGCGTGTTGACGTCCACCAGCATGCGTGGGCCGGCTTCCGCGCCCTTTGCTGCAAGGAAGGCTCCGGCAAGAAATGCGATGGCCAGAAACCGTATGCTCCGGCGCGTCGTTCGTCCGTTCATCTGCAAGGATCTTTCCTCGGAAATCGGGTGTTGTTTCGAACCGTCGGCCTATTTAACCTATATGGCGCAGTGATGGCAAAGCCATCGAACCCGTTCCGGCCGTTTTTCGGCCTTATCGACAGGATGAATTCATGCCCATTCTCAACCGCGTCGCGGATATGCAGGACGAAATCGCCGTCTGGCGCCGACAGTTGCACCGGGAGCCGGAGCTGCTGTTCGCGGTGGAGAAAACGGCAGCCTTCGTTGCCGAAAAGCTGAAGGCGTTCGGCGTCGACGAGGTGGCGACCGGCATCGGCCGCACCGGGGTCGTCGGTCTTATCCGGGGACGCGGCGAGGGGCGTACCATCGGTCTTCGCGCCGATATGGACGCGTTGCCCATCGAGGAGACGAGCGGCAAGCCCTGGGCGTCCACCGTCAAGGGCAGGATGCACGCCTGCGGCCACGACGGGCATACGGCCATGCTGCTGGGGGCTGCGAAATATCTTGCCGAAACGCGCAATTTCACCGGCAATGTCGCCGTCATCTTCCAGCCGGCGGAGGAGGGCGGCGGCGGCGGCAATGAGATGGTGAAGGACGGCATGATGGAACGCTTCGGCATTGCCGAGGTTTACGGAATGCACAATCTGCCGGGCATGCCGGTCGGCAGCTTCGGCACGCGCAGCGGCGCGATCATGGCGGCGACCGACGAGTTCACCATCGCCGTTCGGGGACGCGGCGGCCATGCCGCCATGCCGCAAACGACGATCGATCCGGTCGTCATCGGCGCTCAGGTGGTGACGACGCTGCAAACCATCGTCTCGCGGGTCGCAGATCCGGTCTCCGCTCTCGTCGTCTCGGTGACGAAATTCAATGCCGGCTTCGCCCATAACGTCATTCCCGGGGAGGCGGCGCTCGCCGGTACGGTGCGCACGCTGGATCCGGCCATGCGCGATGAGGCGGAGGCGCGTATCCGCCAGATCTGCGCGGGAATTGCGACGGCGAACGGAGCCGAGATCACCGTCGCCTATCACCGCAACTACCCGGTGACCGTCAACCATCCGGAAGAAACGGCGCATGCGGTTGCGGCGGCGCGGGAGATTGCCGGCGAGGCGGCGGTGCAGGCGGCGATCGATCCGACGATGGGGGGCGAGGATTTTTCCTACATGCTGCTGTCGCGCCCGGGCGCTTTCGTCTTCCTCGGCAATGGGGATACGGCCGGTCTTCACCATCCGGCTTACGATTTCAACGACGAGGCCATTCCCCATGGCGTAAGCTACTGGGTGCGCCTTGCCGAAAGCCGTCTGTCGGCCTGACGAAACACGGGCGCCTGCCCTGAAAATCGCTTGGCTTCCGGGATCAGCTTTTGTATGGGTTCGTCCAGTGGTCCCGTAGCTCAGCAGGATAGAGCACCAGATTCCTAATCTGGGGGTCCCGCGTTCGAATCGCGGCGGGATCACCATTTTTACTGCATGGCGTGACGAGGGCTTGCGAAAGGCGGAGCGGCTGGATTGCTTCACGGAAGCGGTGAAACAATCCAAGTCTTGCTTTTACGCAATTCCGGACGGAAAACCGCTTCGCACTTTTCCTGGAATTGCTCTATTTCCTTCGCGCCGCCAGGCCGCGACGGGCGCGGGCGAGCGTTTGCAGGACCCTCTTCTCCCACAGGCGTGATAGCGCGCCGCCTCGACGCGCGGCTTCGCAGGAAAGCAGCGCCTGCACCGTTTCGCGGACGTAAAGCTGTGGCGTCGTCAGGCCCGGCAGGTCGCCCCGCAGCAGGGCTTCGACGAGGTCCGTGCTGCGTTTCACGCTGTCCACCCCTTCCGCAAACAGCTCCTTTCGCACCGATCGAATGCGATTTAGCGCCGCGGCGGGGCTGTCCATGGCCGCCTGTATCGCCGCGCCGATGTCTTCCGGCCGTTCGCAGGTGATCCCAAGCTCCGATCGCCGGCTGAATTCGATCGACGACAGGTCGAATTTCTGGATGCCGATCTTTTGCGCCGGGTTCTCCTGGAAGAGGACGACCGGGACATGGGCGTAGATGGCGTCGAAGATCGCTCCCGAAAAGTCGCTGACGACCACATCGGCGGCGGCAAGAAGGCGCTTCTGGTCGGCATCGCCCGAAAACAGCAGCCTGAAACCGTGCCTTTGCGCCTCGGCTATCCAGCCATAGCCCGCTCTTTCGTCGTTGTGATGCATCTTGATCGCGACGTCGCAGGTTCCGCGAAGCCCGGCAAGCGGTGCGGCCAGCTGGCCGAACGATCCGAGTTCGCCATAGGTGGGCATGTAAAGGGCGAGCGGCTTGCAGGGATCGGCGCCGATCGATGCCTTCGCCGACAGGCGCGCCTCTTTCGAAATGACGGGATCCCATCCCGAAAACTTGATGTTCCCGACGCCATGGCTCGGGGAGAAATGCTCGACCTTCCGGGCGGAATAGGGACCGAACATCAGGTTCATGTCCGCAAGGGCCCGCCATTCCCCGTAGTTGTGGCGCTCCTTGGCGAGCCCGTACTGCACCGAGACCAGCGGTCTGGTAAGCCGCTCGATGCCGGGAAAGACCGTCTGAAAGAACACGACGTCGAAACCGTCGGCCGCCTTGACGACCGTCTCGCGGTCCACCACGGTTATCGGAATGCGCGAGGAGGCGATATCCTGCCGCGTGAATTCGTTTCGCAGCGTCTTCCGGTCGATCAGCAGATAGCGGGCATCGGGATAGGCCTCGGCGAGCGGGGCGAACTGCACGATCTGGAACTTGTTCTTGACGATGAAGCAAGGCTTGACGGGCATGGTTTCCTTTATGCCGAAGCCTTGAAGGCCGATGGCCGGAAGACCTCCGCGGATAGGCAATGCAGGCCGCGCCGGAACGCCGTTTGCGCTCAGGCGTCTTCCTTTTCGCGTTCCGGCGTGGTGACGCGGGGTTTGGCCCGGATGGACGGGACGCTCGACGGGGCGCTGACCACTTTCGGCTTCGGGGCCTTGAGGCCGAGGAGATCGCGGATACGATCGGTGACGAGCGGCCGGAAGCGGCTGGCGCGGAAGGGCATGTCCGTCGCGCCGTAGCCCTCCGGACCGTCGTCCATGCCGCGATGGAGCTCCATCAGCTTGATGCCGTAGAAGTCGCCGTCGACATAATGGCGGTAGTGCCCCACCCAGCGGACCGTGTAGATCCGGCCCTTGCGGATGCCCTGATCGATCGAGACGTTCCTGAAGCGGTCGTTGACGCAGACGACCTTCTGTCCGATGCGGAACGTGGCCATGGGTTACCTCTTGGATGCGCGCCGGTCAGCCCGTCTTGCGGCAGGAAACGACCGGTGCGTTTTCCTCCTTCATCAGGTCGTCGAGGGTCGCCTCGTCGCCTTTTGTCCACCATTCGTAGCGGCCGCCGACATATCTGGCGCCGGAGGCCGAGACCACGTTCACCGTTATCACGGTCTCTTCGGCGATCGTCAGAACGGCAAGCGAGGCCTCGTCGACATTGATGTATTCGGCGCTGATCCGCTGGTCGTCGCCGCATTGATAGACGACGGTCGAGCGTGAGACGGCCTGTTCGGGGCCGGGCAGGCGAATGAGGACGTCGGTGCCGTTCTTCATCGCGGCAAGACGCAGCGCCGGCGCGCCATCCTTGCCGGTCAGGTGCAGGATGCCGTTTTCCAGCTTCCAGGAGGTGACGGTGCCGAGGGCGTCGAAGAATTTCTGCTCCTGGTCCATTATGGCCGGAATGCACATCTTGCGCGTCGCGGCGGCCGGCGCGAAGGCGATGCTGCCGTTCTGAACCTTCAGTTTGCCGCGATAGGTGTTGCAGCCGCCATTGCCGCCATAGGAGCCGTCGGGCCGGATGTCGAGTGTCGTCTGCAAATCGTCGATGACGCCGCCGCCGCCGATGTCCTCGGCAAGCCAGCTTCCGCCGAGGCCGGCCGGTACGGCTTCCTCGGCCTGGGCCGGAAGAGGCGACGCAAGGGCGATGCCGACAAGGCACAATAGTCCGAGGCTTCTGCGCACAGATCTCTCCAATCGTGTCGCGGCGGAGGGCCGCCATCCGGCGACGTTATGGCCGTCCGGGTGAAAAGGTCAAGACGCGGGGCCCGCATAACGGGCGCCGGAGCCCCCGCCGCTGTCGCTACGGCTTGTTGCGGACGCCTTTCGGCTGTAGAGCCTTTGCGGAAAAGAGACAAGCGCGGAAAACAGCATGGCTCCCGAAGCAGGGCGGAAACGTCGCATCAGCATTCTCGGCTCGACAGGCTCCATCGGCACCAGCACACTCGATGTGATCCGGCAACTCGGCGGGCGCGAGCGGTTCGAGGTGCTGTCGCTGACCGGCAATGGCAATATCGACCTCCTTGCGGCGCAGGCGCGCGAATGCGGCGCGGCTCTCGCCGTCACGGCCGACGAGAAGCGCTATGCGGAACTCAAGCAGGCGCTTTCGGGCAGCGGCATCGAAGCGGCGGCCGGACGCCAGGCGCTCCTCGACGCCGCCTCTGCCGAAGTCGACTGGGCGATGGCGGCAATCGTCGGCACGGCGGGGCTCGCCCCGACGCTGGCGGCCGCCCGCAGGGGCGCCGATATCGCACTGGCAAACAAGGAATGCCTGGTTTCTGCCGGTGAACTGTTCGTGAAGGCCGTCGCAACGGGCGGCGGCCGGCTTATTCCCGTCGATAGCGAGCATAGTGCGATCTTTCAGGCGCTGGAGGAGGACCAGCGCCATGCCGTGGAACGTATCGTGCTGACGGCATCGGGCGGCCCGTTGCGCACATGGACGCGCGAGGCGATGGCCGATGTCACGGTCGAGGTGGCGCGCGCGCATCCGAACTGGTCGATGGGACTGAAGATCTCGATCGGCAGCGCCTCGATGTTCAACAAGGCGCTCGAGATGATCGAGGCGAAGCATCTCTTCGATGTGCGGCCGGAGCAGATCGAGGTGGTGGTGCATCCGCAGTCGATCGTCCATTCGATGGTCGGCTATGTGGATGGATCGGTGCTGGCGCAGCTTGGGGCGCCGGATATGCGCACGGCGATCGGCTATGCGCTCACCTATCCCGACCGTGCGCCGCTCGATGTCGAGCGTCTGGATTTCGCCCGGCTTTCCCGCCTCGATTTCGAAGCGCCGGACGAAGAGCGCTTTCCGGCGCTGCGGCTGGCGCGGGTGGCGCTTCAGCGCGGCGGTCTCCAGGGCGCGGTGATGAATGCAGCGGAGGAAACCGCCTTCCACGCCTTCGTGGAAGGCCGCATCCGCTTTCTCGCCATGGCCGATGTCGTAGAAGCGGCGATGGATCGCCTCAGCCACCTGCCGCCGGCGACCTCCATGGAGGATGTCTTCGCCGCGGACGAAGAAGCCCGGCGGGTGGCCGCCGGGCTGATCGGATAGGGTCTGGTTTTTGTTTTTCCCGCATTATCCGACGCCGAAGCGATCCCGCTTCGGCCGGAAATGCTCTAGGCGACGGCGCGCGAAAGCGCGCAATGCGACCATAGCGAATGCAGGGCGTCGACGAGATGGTCGATATCGGCGTCCGTGTGCAGCGGCGTCGGCGTGATGCGCAGGCGCTCCGTCTTCTTCGGCACCGTCGGATAGTTGATCGGCTGCACATAGATGCCGAAATCGTTGAGCAGCAGGTCTGAAATCCACTTGCACTTGGCGGCGTCGCCGACCATCACCGGCACGATATGGCTCGGATTGGGCATATGGGGGATGCCCTTGCGATCCAGGGCCGAGCGCAGGCGGCGCACGCGTTCCTGATGGGCGAAGCGCTCGACCTGGTTCTCCTTGAGATGGCGGATCGAGGTGAGCGCCCCGGCGGCCAGCGTCGGCGGCAGGGCCGTCGTGAAGATGAAGCCCGAGGCGAAGGAGCGGACGAAGTCGCAGAGCGCCGTCGAGCCCGTGATATAGCCGCCCATGACGCCGAAGGCCTTGCCGAGCGTGCCCTCGATCACCGTCAGCCGGTGCATCAGGCCGTCGCGCTCGGCGATGCCGCCGCCGCGCGGGCCGTACATGCCGACGGCGTGGACCTCATCAAGATAGGTCATCGCGCCGTAGCGATCGGCAAGGTCGCAGATTTCCCTGATCGGGGCGATGTCGCCATCCATCGAATAGACCGATTCGAAGGCGATGATCTTGGGGGCTTTCGGATCGGCGGCGGCGAGTTTCGCTTCAAGATCCTTCAGGTCGTTATGCTTCCAGATGACGCGCTCGCATTTCGAATGGCGGATGCCTTCGATCATCGAAGCGTGGTTCCCGGCATCGGAAAAACAGATGATGCCGGGAATGCGGGAACAGAGCGTGCCGAGTGCGGCCCAGTTGGAGACATAGCCCGAGGTGAAGAGAAGGGCCGCCTCCTTGCCGTGGAGATCCGCAAGCTCCTGCTCCAGCAGCACATGATAGCGATTGGTGCCGGAGATATTGCGCGTGCCGCCGGCGCCGGCGCCGCATTCGTCGAGCGCGCTTTTCATCGCCTCGATGACCTCGGGATGCTGGCCCATGCCGAGATAATCGTTCGAACACCAGACGGTGACTTCCTGCGGCCCCTGCTCGGTATGGCGCACGGCCTTGGGGAAACTTCCCCGCTGCCGCTTCAGGTCGGCGAAAACGCGGTAACGACCCTCCTCATGCAGTCCGTCCAGTTCGTTCTTGAAGAATGTCTCGAAGTCCATCGGTTTCTCCGGTCCGCTCATGCGCCGGCCTCATCGCCGCCGGCTGTCGTTCAATCGGCTATACCCTGCAGCGGCTCGCTGCAATGCGAAGCGCTGCGGCAAATCGCGTCACCTTTGAACCGTTCCAAAGTATCTTGCCCCGGCAGAAGCCCTCGCTCGTTGATATATGTCAAGTCTGCACGAAAAAAGGACGGCCTTGAACCGTCCCGTTTTCGTGAACTGTTTCCGGCCTGGTATCGCATGTCCCGGCGCGTTCAGGCCGTAGCGACGGCGCGCTTCGCCATGACCTTCACCAGATTGGCGCGATAGTCCGCGTTGCCGTGCAGGTCGGACAGGAGATCGCCCGTCTCGACGGCGACATCGGAGACAACGTCCGGCGACCAGTTCCGTGTCAGCGCCGCCTCGAGGCCGGCATGGCGGAAGACGCCGTTTGCGCCCGCGCCGGTCACGGCCACGCGCACCGTACCGTCGGCCGCCTGTGCGGCGAAGACGCCGGTCATCGCAAAGCGGGAGGCAGGATTGGCGAACTTGCTGTAGCCTGCCCGCGCCGGTGCCTCGAATGTCGCCGCGACGACGATCTCGCCATCCTCCAGCGCCGTTTCGAACAGGCCGGTGAAGAAGTCGCCGGCGGGGATTTCCCGGCGGTCGGTGATGATGGTCGCGTCGAGGCCCAGCATGGCGGCCGGATAGTCCGCCGCCGGGTCGTTGTTGGCGATCGAGCCGCCGAGCGTGCCCATGTGGCGCACCAGCGGATCGCCGATCAATGCGGCGAGATGGCAAAGCGCCGGGCAAACCGCGCTTATCGCGGCGGATGTGGCGACTTCGTTATGGGGCGTGCCGGCACCGATCCTCACCCGGCGGCCCTTGACGGCAATGCCCCGGAGTTCGGCGATGTGACGCAGGTCCACCAGTTCGCTCGGGGCGGCGAGCCGCTGCTTCATGGTCGGGATCAGCGTCATTCCGCCGGCGAGATATTTCGCTTCGTCGCTGTCGGCGCGCAGGCGGACGGCCTCGGCGAGCGAGGAGGCGCGGTGATAGGTCGTTTCATACATGGTCATTCCTCCTTTTCAGTTCGCGGCGGCGCGGGCGGCGGCCCAGACCCTGGCCGGCGTCGCGGGCATGTCGAGGGCGTTGGTGCCGATGGCGTCGGTGATGGCGTTCATCAGCGCCGGCGGCGAGCCGATCGCGCCGGCCTCTCCGCAGCCCTTGATGCCGAGCGGGTTGCCGGGGCAGGGCGTCACCTGATGGGAGACCTGGAAGGAGGGCAGGTCGTCGGCGCGCGGCATGGCGTAATCCATGTAGCTTGCCGTCAGGAGCTGGCCCGTCTGCGGATCGTAATGCACGCCCTCGAGCAGCGCCTGGCCGATGCCCTGGGCAATGCCGCCATGCACCTGGCCCTCGACGATCATCGGATTGATGATGTTGCCGAAGTCGTCGGCCGCCACGAATTGCACGATTTCCGTCTTGCCGGTCTCCGGGTCCACCTCGACCTCGCAGATGTAGCAGCCGGCCGGGAAGGTGAAGTTCGAAGGGTCGTAGAAGGCGCCCTCCTTCAATCCCGGCTCCATGCCCGGCGGCAGGTTGTGTCCCGTGTAGGCGGCAAGCGTCACCTGGAACCAGGGCAGCGACTTGTCGGTGCCGGCGACCTTCAGCGTGCCGTTTTCGATGACGATGTCGCTCTCGTCGGCCTCCATGAGATGGGCGGCGATCTTCCGCGCCTTGGCCTCGACCTTGTCGAGCGCCTTGACGACGGCCGACATGCCGACGGCGCCGGAGCGCGAGCCATAGGTGCCCATGCCCATCTGGACCTTGTCGGTGTCGCCGTGCACGACGGAGACACTGTCGATCGGTACGCCGAAACGGTCGGCGACGAGTTGGGCGAAGGTCGTCTCATGTCCCTGGCCGTGGCTGTGCGACCCGGTCAGGATTTCGACGGTGCCGACCGCATTCACCCGCACCTCCGCCGATTCCCAGAGGCCGACACCGGCCCCGAGCGAGCCGACAGCCGCCGAAGGAGCGATGCCGCAGGCCTCGATATAGCAGCTCATGCCGATGCCGCGCTTCAGGCCGCGGCTTGCCGCCTCGGCCTTGCGGGCGGGAAAGCCGTCCCAGTCCGCCGCCTGGAGCGCCGCCGCCAGCGAGGCGTCGTAGTCGCCGGCGTCATAATTCATGATCACCGGCGTCTGATGCGGGAAGGAGCGGATGAAGTTGATGCGGCGAAGCTCCACCGGCGACAGGCCGAGTTCGCGCGCCGCCGTCTCCACGGTGCGTTCGAGCAGATAGGTCGCCTCCGGCCGGCCCGCGCCGCGATAGGCGTCGACCGGCACCGTATTGGTGTAGACCGTGCGGACATTGGCGTGGATCGCCGGGATGTCATATTGGCCGGAGAGCAGCGTGGCGTAGAGATAGGTCGGGACGGCGGAAGAAAACAGCGACATATAGGCGCCGAGATTGGCGATCGTGTCGACCTTGAGCGCGGTGATGCGGTGGCTGGCGTCGAAGGCCATTTTCACCGTCGAGACATGGTCTCGTCCATGGGCGTCCGTCAGGAACGCCTCGGTGCGGTCGCTCGTCCATTTGACGGGAACGCCCGTGCGTCTGGAGGCCCACAGACAGGTGATCTCCTCCGGATAGATGTAGATCTTCGAGCCGAAGCCGCCGCCGACGTCGGGTGCGATGACCCGCAGCTTGTTTTCCGGCGCGACATTGTAGAAGGCGCTCATGACGAGCCGCGCCACATGCGGGTTCTGGCTGGTCGTGTAGCAGGTGTAGTGGTCGTCCGCCGCGTCGTAGATGCCGAGCGCCGCGCGCGGCTCCATCGGGTTCGGTGCCAGCCGGTTGTTGACGATCCGCATCTGCGTGACATGGGCGGCGGCGGCGATGGCGGCGTCCGTGGCCGCGGCGTCGCCGATGTCCCAGTCGAAGATCAGATTGTTCGGCGCTTCGGGATGCAGTTGCGGCTGGCCGTCGGCAAGCGCCGTCACGGCGTCCGTCACCGCCGGCAGTTCCTCATAGTCGACGATGACGGCCTCTGCGGCGTCGCGGGCCTCCGCCATGCTTTCGGCGACCACCACGGCGACCGCGTCACCCACATAGCGCACGGTTTCATGGGCAAGCGGCCGCCAGGCCCCCATCTTCATCGGCGAGCCGTCCTTCGAATGGATCATCCAGCCGCAGATCAGGTTGCCGATGCCGTCGTCGAGCATCTGCCGGCCATTGAGCACCGCGATGACGCCCGGCATTTCCCCGGCGGCCGTGGCGTCGATGTTTCCGATTCGCGCATGGGCGTGCGGCGAGCGCACGAATGCGGCGAAACACATGCCCGGCACGGTCATATCGTCCGTATAACGACCCTTGCCGGTGAGAAACCGCTTGTCTTCCTTGCGCGTCACGCGCGCGCCGATGCCTTCGACACCCATCTCTCATCTCCTCCCGGTTACAGTCCCGCGTCTATTCCGCGGCCTGTCGAGCCGCGCCCATTTCCGTGGCGGCGGCGAGAATGGCTTTCACGATGTTGTGGTAGCCGGTGCATCGACAGATGTTGCCTTCAAGGTTCTCCCGCACGGTTTTCTCATCGAGAACGGCACCGTAGCGATTGATCATGTCGACGGCGGTCATCACCATGCCCGGCGTGCAGAAGCCGCATTGCAGGCCGTGATTCTGCCGGAAGGCGGCCTGGACGGGGTGAAGTTCGCCATTGGCGGCCAGCCCCTCGATGGTGAGGATCTCGGAGCCGGCGGCCTGGGCCGCCAGGATGGAACAGCTCTTCACGGCCTTGCCGTCCATATGCACGACGCAGGCGCCGCACTGGGAGGTGTCGCAGCCGACATGGGTTCCGGTCAGGCCCAGATTCTCGCGTATGAAATGGACGAGAAGCGTGCGGTCCTCGCACTCCTTCGCGACCTTTCGCCCGTTGACGGTCATCGTAACTTTCGCCATTCGCTCCTCCCTGGCGGTTATCCTCACCGGGACGGTCGCTCGGGCGGACCGTGGCTGCCTGCATTCACAGGCGTGGCGTCGGACCGGGCGACCCGGTGGCCTGCTTTTCCGCTCGCGCTGGCGCTTGCGGCCGTTCCGATGCCCATCTCGCCGTTCTCCCGCATGGCGGCGGCATCGGCCGGAAGCATCATTTGTCTTTTTCGACCGCCGATCAACCGATACTTTTCGCGGGCCGGGAAATTCGCGCCATCCGGCGGAAGGACGGGGACGAAAGAACGCCCCGGTCGACGTTCCGATCAAAAAAATAGCCGGCCGCCATGGACTTCCCCGTTCCGGACTATATTTTCGATTTTGGACAGACCTCGCTGTCGTAGACGGATGCGGTGTGTTGCCTTGAGTAATAAGGGGATGCGCGTGCCCGGCATGAACGGCCGCTGCACAACATTGGAGAACACCTTCATGAAGAAAGTCATTGCGCTTGTCCTGGTCGGACTTTCGGTTGCAGGCTGCACGGCGACGGAGAAGGGCGCGGGTATCGGCGCAGCTTCCGGCGCAATCATCGGCGGCGCGGTCACCGGCAACGTTCGTGGCGCGGCCGTCGGCGCGGCCATCGGCGGTGTTTCTGGCGCCGTCATCGGTTCCGTTTCGGAACAGCCCGGCCAGTGCTATTACCGCGACCGCTACGGCCGCCGCTACATCGATTCCTGCCCGCGTGGTTACTGACCTGCCGGGATCGGATCCGGAAAGGCCCCGGGCGAGCCCCGGGGCCTTTCCATGCGCCCACACCGGTGAAATTTCCACAAGCGCTTCAAATTGCCGGCCTGTCCGTGTAGAACGGCGTTAATCTTACGGAAAACCTAACACGTTAGGGTCTTTTCCAGCCTGACGCCCCGGATGTGACGGGGTTTCCGAAGTTCGTGGCGAAGCCTGGCTTCCCACTCGAGGAATAGAGGCGGCGGACAACAGCCAATGTGGGGCATCGTGAACCGGCTGGAAAAGAGTATTGCGTTTCTCAAGGCGGGCACCGTGCTGGTTGCGGCGGCGGCGCTTTTCTGCGTGCCGATGGCGGCGACGCCTGCCCATGCCTTCGAAATCTTCGGCTGGAAATTCTTCGAGAAGGATGAGGACGAGCCGACGGTCATCGACCCGGTGTCCTATACGCTCACCCTGGACGCCGGTTCCGACGAGGAACTGAAGGACGTCGTCGAAAACGCCTCGATGCTCAAGATGGACGAGGAAAAGCCGGTTTCCGGCGATCTCGGCCTGGTCATCAAGGCGCGTGACGACCGCGACCGCATTCTCGCCGCGCTCTATGAAAAGGCCCGTTACGGCGGCGTGGTGGAGGTGACCATCGCCGGGGAGGATCTCGACCGGCTGCCGCCCAATCCGGAATTTGCGCACCAGGGCCCCGTTCCCGTCACCGTTCGCGTACGGCCGGGGCCGGTCTTCGCCTTCGGCGAGGTCGCCTTCTCGGGCGATGCGGAGGGCCGCAACCCCGCCGATTACGGCATCACGCCGGGAGAGCCGGCGGATTCCATCCTCATCCTGAAGGCCGGCGAGAAGATCGTCGCCGACCTGAAGGCCGAAGGCCGTCCCTTCGCCAAGCTTACCGAGCGCAACGCCACGGCCGATCACCGCACGCAGACGGTGGATGTGGTGATCGCCGCGGAGGGCGGCCCGGTCGCGCCGGTCGGCGCGGTGGGGGTCACCGGCACGAAAACCGTCGATGCGGATTTCGTGGCGAGCTATTCACGCATCAACGCGGGCCAGCCCTATTCGCCGGAGGCGCTCGCCAAGGCGGCCGACAGATTGCGCCAGCTCGGCGTCTTTTCCAGCGTGACGATCCGCGAGGCGACGGCGCTTGCCCCCGACGGATCGCTGCCGATGACCATCGAGGTTTCCGAGGGCAAGCATCGCTATTTCGGCTTCGGCGCGCAGGTCTCCAATACCGACGGCCTCGGGTTGCAGGGCTACTGGGGTCACCGCAACCTGTTCGGCCGGGCGGAATCGCTGCGCGTCGAGGGCGCGATCAACCGCATCGGCGAGGGACGCTTCGGCGATCTCGACTATTCGAGCGCCATCCTCTTTTCCAAGCCGGGCGCTTTCGGCCCCGCCACGACGTTCAATGCCAGCCTCAAGGCGGCCTATGTCGATCCTGACGCCTATCAGGCGCTGACCTTCACCGGCGCGGCGGGCGTGAGTGTTGAGCTTTCCGATGTCGATACGGTCAGCGCCGGCGGCGAGGTCATGTGGAGCGATGTCGATGACGCCTTCGGCAAGAATACCTATCTGACGGTCGCCATCCCGATCGAATACGTGCGCGACACCCGCGACGACAAGCTCAACCCGACCAAGGGCTATCGGGCGCTGATCAATGCCAAGCCGAGCTACGAGACCGAGCGCGGAACGCTGTTTTCCAGCTTCGAGGGCGCGATTACCGGCTACAAGGCGCTGGGCTCCGAGGAGCGCACCGTCCTGGCCGGCAAGCTTGCGGCCGGCACCATCGTCGGCGTGGGCTCGCTTTCGGACATTCCCGCGCCCCGCCGGTTCTTCCTCGGCGGCGGCGGCACCGTGCGCGGCTACGGCTATCAGGAGATTTCGCCCCGCAACGGCGCCGGCAAGCAGCTTGGCGGCCGCTCCTACGTCAATGCAACGGCGGAAGTGCGTGTCAACGTGACCGAGACGATAGGGGTCGTTCCCTTCCTCGACGTCGGCACGGTCTCCACCAGCGCGGTCCCCGATTTCGAGGACATCCGCGCCGGCGCGGGCGTCGGCCTGCGCTATGCGACGCCCTTCGGCCCGTTGCGGCTCGACGTCGCCGTTCCACTCGACAAATATCCGGGCGGTACGTCCTTCGGCGTTTACGCCGGGATCGGGCAATCATTCTGACAATCGCCGCATTCGCCGGACAGACTCTTGATCGTCCGGCGGAATCGGCGACAACACAGGTATGGGCGATTCGCTCTTTCGTACCCCCGCGCTATGGATGAGGCATGAACAGGCTGTCCCGAATTCTCCGCCCCGCTCTTCGCTATGCCGGTTACGGCCTCGCGGCGGTTCTGCTCGTCGCCTTCCTGCTGCTCGGCTTCATCGGCTTTACCGATACGGGTGCGCGCTTCGCAGTCTCGCAAGCGGAGAAGATTGCTGCCGCCAACGGCCAGGGGCTGACGATCGAGGCGCCCTCCGGGCTGCTTACCGGCCGGCTTCGGGCGGATGCGATCACGCTTTCCGACCAGAAGGGCGTCTATGCGGAGGTGCGTGACCTTGCCGTCGACTGGTCGCCGCTCGATCTCCTGTTCTTCCGGTTCGACGCGGAGCGCATCGCCGCCTCTTCCGTTTCCCTGCTGCGCCTTCCCGAGACGACCGGCGAGAGCCCGTCGTCCGGCGGCGGCTTCTCCCTGCCGGTGGAAGTGCATGTCGGCGCGCTCGAGGTGCCGGAGCTTTTCGTGGCGGCGGCGGTCGCCGGGCAGGATCAGCGTATCGCCGTTTCGGCCAGCGCCGACGCGGCCGCCGAACGCATGGCCGCGAAGATCGCCGCTTCGGAAAAGGCGCGGCCGGAGGCGCGCGTGGCTGCGGATATCGTCTTCGATCCAGACAGGAACGAATTGCGGCTGGAGGCCGATGTGCGGGAGCCGGAGGGAGGCATCCTGGCGACCCTCCTGAAGCTGCCGGGCGCGCCCGCCGTGGCGATCCGGCTGACCGGCGAAGGGCCGCTTTCCGAATGGACGGGCCGGCTGACCGCCGCGCTCGACGGCGAGGAAATCCTGCACCTCGACGGAAGCCACGCGCTTGCGGAAAACGGATTGCATGAGGTGGCGCTCACCGGCGGCGGTTCCTTCGATGCGCTGATGCCGCCGCAGTTGCGGCCGCTTTTCGCCGGCGAGACCGGCATCGACCTGCGCGCGGGTTTCGACGGATCCGACATGGTGCGGATCGAAAGCGGCCGGGTGACGACCGGGGCGATGACGCTCGACGCGTCCGGCACGGCGAGCGCCCGGGGCGAGAACGATCTTGCAATACGGCTTGCCGGCCGCGACGGGCCCGTCGATTTCCGCTGGCCGCTTGCCGGAGGCGACCTCAACCTTCTGATCGAGGGGGCGGAGCTGACGCTTGCCGGCGAGGCGAGCGCGGCGGTGCTCGACATGAGCGCGCGGGTCTCATCCCTTGCGCTGCCGGCCGGCCGGATCGACGCCCTGCGGCTTTCGGCCCATAGCGCCGCCTTCGATGTCGCCAGCCGCTCCGGATCGATCGAGACGGTTCTCGAGACCGGCGGGACGGCGTTTTCCAGCCCCGATCTCGACCGTCTCGTGAAGGGGCCGGTCAAGGTCGCCGCGACGCTCGGCGTGACGCCGGCGCGGATCGCCTTCGACCCGGCGACCATCGAGAGCGCCAGTATCGGCGGGACGCTTTCCGGCGGATACGGGCTGGAAAGCGGCGAGGCGGATCTCGCCTTCAAGCTCTTCGCCCTGCCGGCCGTTCTGCCGGAGGCGCTGGCCGGGAAATTCGACACCACCATCGCGGTCGACGGCAGGCTGGCGCTTGCGGCAGGCGGCGCCCTCCGGCTCAGCGATCTGATGGTCAAGTCCGGCACGCTGGAGGCCAATGGCGGCGTATCGCTCGACGGAGACACGCTCGATGCGAAACTGGCCGGCAGCGTTATCGACCTCGGCAAGCTTCTGGCCGATGCCTCCGGGACGGCGGATTTCGACATTTCGGCGTCCGGGCCGCTCGACACGCTGGCGATCGCCGGCAAGGTGACGGCAAGCGGCGCGACGCTGTCCGGCCGGACGCTGAGCGACCTTGTCGTCACGCTCGACGGACGGACGGCTGCGGAGGGGCCGAGCGGCGATCTCACTGCGACCGGCGCCCTCGATGGTCAGGCGATCAACGTCCGCTCGACGGTTTCCTCGCAGGAGGGGCGGATCACCGTTCCGGTGATCGAGGCGGAGATCGGCCCGAACACGTTGAAGGGGGCGCTGTCGCTGAGCGAAGCCTTCCTGCCCGACGGCACCATCCGGTTCGATTTTCCCGATCTCGGGCTTCTGGCCGCCATGACCGGCGAAAAGGCGCAAGGCGATCTTGCGGGCCAGGTCGAGATTGCCTCCAGCGGCGGCAAGACGGCGCTGAGCGTGCAGGCGGCCGGCTCGTCGATTGCCCGCGACACGCTGAGCATCGTGAAACCCGCCGTCGATCTGGAGATTTCCGACCTGTCGACGGTCGCCGCCACCGGTACGGTCCGGGCCGACCGTGTCGCGGCCGGCGAAAACCGCCTGGAGGCGCTGCGACTCGATTTCTCGCGTGAAGGTACCAATACCGGCTTCGAACTTGCTGGAAAGCTCGATGGGGCGCCCCTGTCGACCAGCGGGCGGGTGGAGCAGCGGCCGCAGGGACTTGCCGTCGCCCTCCAGTCCTTCGAGGCGAAGCCGCGCGGCATCGCCGTGAAACTCGCCCGGCCGACGACCATAGAGGTGGTGGATGGCGCAGCCCGGATCGACGGGCTCACCGTCGAGACGGGAAGCGGCTCCGTGACGGCGTCCGGCCGTGCGGGCGAGGCGCTGGATCTGACGGTGAAGCTCAATGCGCTGCCGGCGGCGCTTGCCAATAATTTCGCCGCGGGCCTCGATGCGGAAGGACGGATCGACGGCACCGTGATCGTCAAGGGGCAGGCGGCCAGCCCGACTGTCGATTATGCGCTTGACTGGAAGGGGGCGGCGACAAGCCAGACCAGGGCGGCCGGCGTCGGGACGATCGATATCGGCGCAAACGGCGTCTTTGCCGACAATAGGCTGCGTCTGGACGCCAGTCTCACCGGGGCCGGCGGTCTTTTCTTCAAGGGCGGCGGCACGGTCGGCGTGGGGGGGCAGACGCCGCTTTCGCTCAAGTTCAACGGCACGGTGCCGTTCAGTCTGTTGCAGAACCAGCTTTCGGCGCAGGGATTCGTGCTGACGGGCGATGCCAATGTGGATCTTGCCGTTTCGGGCACGGCGGCGCAGCCGCTGGTGACCGGGACGATCGCCTCCTCCGGTGCGCGGCTGGTCGACGTCCGGCGCAATCTGGCGGTGGAGAAGCTTGCCCTGCGCGTCTCGCTCGACGGGCGGCAGGCGGTGATCCAGGAGTTCGGCGGCCAACTGGCGAGCGGCGGGGCGATCTCGGCGACCGGTACGGTCGGTATCGCCCCCGACAGCGGCTTTCCCGTCGATGTCGCCGTCAAGCTTGGCGATATCACCTATGTGGATGGCACGCTGGTCGCTGCCACGCTTGCGGGCGACCTTACCCTCAAGGGACCGGCGCTGACGGGCCTGTCGCTCGGCGGCAGGATCGCCATCCGGAAGGCCAATATCACCATTCCGCAGAAATTGCCGGCGACCCTGTCGGAAATCGATATCCGGCACCGCAACGCGCCGGCCGACGTACAGCGGATGGCAGCGGATATTTCGCCGGACGTGGGGGGCGACAAGGAAACGCGGGGCATCGGCCTGGATCTCACCATCACCGCGCCGGGCCAGGTCTTCGTGCGCGGGCGCGGCATCAATGCGGAGTTCGGCGGCGATCTGACGATTGCCGGCACCTCGGCCGATCCCAGCATCTCGGGCGGTTTCCAGCTGGAGCGCGGGCGCATGGAGATCCTGACGCGCCGGCTCGATTTCTCGACGGCCACCATCGGTTTTGCCGGCGGTCTCGTGCCGACGGTCAATTTCGTGGCCACCACCACGGCCGACAGGACCGAGATTTCCGTGACTGTCGCCGGTGTGGCCAGCAATCCGACCGTCACCTTCATGTCTTCGCCCTCGCTGCCGCAGGACGAAATCCTGGCCCAGCTGATCTTCAATCGCTCGATGTCGAACCTTTCGGCGGTGCAGATCGCGCAGCTCGCGGCGGCTGCAAGCGAGCTTGCCGGCGGGCGCTCGACCGGCCTTCTCAACAGCCTGCGCAGCAAGCTCGGCGTGGACGATCTCGACATCACCACCGATTCGGAAGGCCGGGCCCAGGTTTCGGCCGGAAAATACCTGAACGACCGCACCTATATCGAACTGAAGCAGGATCCCGAGACCAATGGCGCGAAGGCGGTGATCAACCTCGATGTCGGGCGCGGGCTGAAGTTGCGGGGCGAGGCCGGCAGCGGTGGCAATGCCGGCGCGGGCATATTCTACGAAAAGGAATACTGACCGCCAAAGCCGCAAAAGGCCGGCCCGGTGCCGGCGGGCATAGGCTCCGGTCTTTCAGGCCAGCGTATTCTTGGTGGTCTTCAGCAGGATATTGGTCTCGGTCACGGTGATGCCGTCGATGAGCCGGATGCGATGCAGCGTCTCGTCGAAACTGCCGAGATCGCGATCTTCCAGCTCGGCGATGAAATCCCAGCGCCCGTTGGTGGAATGGAGGGCGCGCACCTGCGGCAGACCGCGCAATTGCATGGCGACCCGGTCGGCCATCTTGCCGTGAACCTCGATCATGACGATGGCCCGCACGCCGCTTCCCGCCAGTTCCGCCCCCGTGGTGATGGTGAAGGCGGCGATGGTGCCGGAGGCGACGAGCCGTTCGATGCGTGCGGCGACGGTGGCGCGCGAGGCGCCGGTCGTTGCCGCCAGCGAGGAGACCGGGAGGCGGGAATTGTGGCGGAGCGCGCTGATCAGCGCGCGGTCGAGATCGTCGAGGTTTGCCATTTTGTCAGGATCGGCTTCTCAAAATGCTGAAACTGGCAAACTATCTGTCAGTTTTTACACTATTTGCCAACAGTGCAACCGGCGATAATGCACCCTGACGAGAAACGTATCGTGATCCGTCGTGGGGGCAGCATGGATGAAAATCGCAAACAGATCGCCTTGATCGGCGCGCCGCTGGAGGAAGGCTCCGGACGGCGGGGCGCGGCGATGGGGCCGACGGCGCTGCGCATCGCCGGTATCGACGCTACGCTGATCGAACTCGGCCATGACGTGAAGGACGAGGGCGATCTCTGCCCGCTGCCGGCCGCCGACCTTGCCGACCATCCCGGCGCGAACGAATTGCAGACGGTGGCGGCCTTTACCCGGGCGCTGGATGCGAGCGTCTATGCCGCTGCCCGTTCGGGCCGGCTGCCCCTGATCCTCGGCGGCGATCATGCGCTTTCGATGGGCTCGGTTTCCGGCATGGCGCGCCATGCCGCCGACGAGGGGCGCCCGCTCTTCGTGCTCTGGCTCGATGCGCATGCGGATTTCAATTCGCCCGCCACCTCGCCTTCCGGCAATATGCACGGCATGCCCGTCGCCTTCTTCTGCGGTCAGGCCGAGTTTGCGCCGATCCTCGAGAAGAATCGCCCGCTGGTCGAGCCCGGCAACGTGTTCCAGGTCGGCATCCGTTCCGTCGATGCGCGGGAGCGCAAGGAGATCGCCGCACAGGGCGTCAATGTCTACGACATGCGCTCCATCGACGAGATCGGCATGGCCCGGATCATGCACGAGATCGTCGACCGTATCAAAGCGCAGAACGGCTTGCTGCATGTGAGCCTCGACGTCGACTTTCTCGATCCCGACCTTGCACCCGGCGTCGGCACGACCGTGCCGGGCGGGGCGACCTTCCGCGAAGCGCATCTTATCATGGAAACGCTCTGCGACAGCGGCCTCGTTTCCTCGCTCGATATCGTCGAGCTCAATCCCTTTCTCGACGACCGGGGCAAGAGCGCCCGCATTCTCGTCGAATTGACCGCCAGCCTTTTCGGGCGCCGGATACTCGACCGGCCAACCCGCAGCGCATGACTATTCCGGAGGAACAAGATGACGTCATCGACCGCGCGCCTGATCGAAGCCGAACACCGCCTCGGCGCTCATAACTACCAACCGCTCGACGTGGTCCTGTCGCGCGGCGAAGGTGTTCATGTCTGGGATATCGACGGCAACCGCTATCTCGATTGCCTGTCGGCCTATTCGGCCGTCAACCAGGGCCATTGCCACCCGAAGATCCTCGCGGCGATGGTGGAGCAGGCGGGGAAGCTGACGCTGACCTCGCGCGCCTTCCGCAACGACCAGCTTGCGCTTTTCTACGAGGAGATCGCCGCGCTGACCGGTTCGCACAAGGTGTTGCCGATGAACTCCGGCGCGGAGGCGGTGGAAACCGCCGTGAAGGCGGTTCGCAAATGGGGGTATGAGGTGAAGGGGGTGGCGGAGAACCGGGCGGAAATCATCGTCTGCGCCGACAACTTCCACGGCCGCACCATGGGCATCGTGAGTTTCTCGACGGATCCCGACGCCCGCACCGGCTTCGGCCCCTTCGCGCCCGGCTTCCGCACCGTGCCTTTCGGCGATATCGACGCCTTCCGCGCCGCGATCAACGAGAATACGGTTGCTTTCCTCGTCGAGCCCATCCAGGGCGAGGCGGGCGTGATCATCCCCCCTGCCGGCTATTTCTCCTCGGTGCGCGATCTCTGCACCCGGCACGGCATCACGCTGATCCTCGACGAGATCCAGACCGGGCTCGGCCGCACCGGCCGGCTTCTGGCCGAGGAGCATGAGGGCGTGGAAGCGGATGTGACGCTGGTCGGAAAGGCTCTGTCCGGAGGCTTCTATCCGGTCTCGGCGGTGCTTTCCAACAGCGAGGTCCTGGGTGTGCTGAAGCCGGGCCAGCACGGTTCGACCTTCGGCGGCAATCCGCTGGCCTGCGCCATCGCGCGCGCGGCGCTGAAAGTCCTCGTCGAGGAGGATATGATCGCCAATTCGGCCCGCATGGGCGAGCGCTTTCAGGCGGGGCTCAATGACATCCGCTCCAACCTCGTCAAGGAGGTGCGCGGGCGCGGCCTGATGCTGGCCGTCGAACTCGATCCCGCCGCCGGCGGTGCGCGTAAATATTGCGAGGCGCTGAAGGAGCGCGGCATCCTCGCCAAGGATACGCATGGCGATACGATCCGTATCGCGCCGCCGCTCGTCATCACCGCAGACCAGGTCGACTGGGCGCTGGAGCAGTTCGAGGCGGTGCTTCGCGCCTGAGGAGCGACTTGTGGGAAAGGAAAAAGGCTGCGCCGGCGCGTGGCCTTTTTTCGTTTGCCGTTGCGCCGGACGCCGGCGTTTGAAGGATGTTAACCCGTCGGTGTCTAGGATCGGTTCCAGTTTTCAAGGGGCTTCGGGGTTTTTCGATGACGACAATCAACACAGCCGGTTTCGACGGAGAGACGCTCGAAATCATCGCCTTCCGCCTGCATGATCAGGAGTTCTGCGTAAAGACGACGACGATCCGCGAGATTCGCGGCTGGGCCCGGTCGACACCCATTCCCCATGCGCCGCCGGATGTCATCGGGGTGATGAACCTGCGCGGCAGCGTGATCCCGATCATTGATCTCGCCCATAAGCTCGGAATGAAGAGCACCGACGCCAACGAGCGCAGCGCCATCGTCGTTGCAGAAGTGTACAATATGGTGGTCGGACTCGTGGTCGACCGCGTGTCGGACATCCTCACCATTCGCGGCGAGCAGATCCAGCCGGTGCCGGAAGTGACGACGTCCTTCGACAAAACCTATGCCGAAGGGATCATCGCGCATGAGAATGGCATGATCTGCTTCCTCAATCTGTCGCGCATGTTCAGGGAACGCGACGGGGAAGACCTGGCGGCCTGACGACCCTTTCCGCCGGTTGCAATCGGCCGCCGCGCGGTTCATGCGTGGCGGCATTTTTTGCCAGCGTATGCAACTATAAAGTGTTTTACTGGTTTGAAAGTTTATATCTTCGAGTGTCGAATACCCTGTAAATCCGGTATTCACGCGCGGAACTAGATGAATTGGCCCTCCCTGCTTCATGATCTTTTAACAAAGAAATATCTATCCTTGATTGCAGATGCGCATTTCTATCGCTTTCGGCATGACGCCTTCCGCGAAGATTGATCGACCGTCACAGGACGTACGGGGTCTGCATCGGCAAGAGCGACTCCGGCAGTATCAACAACAGGATGAATGCCGCCCGGGCGGGCTTTCCGGCCCATGCGGTTTCGCCAGGAGGACAGGTCATGTTGTCATTCGCGCGCTTTGGAGACGCCAGCCATGTGATCGCGGCGCTTTCGCGATCGCAGGCCATCATCGAGTTCGATCTCTCCGGAAAAATTCTGACCGCAAACGAAAACTTCTGCCGGACCCTCGGCTATGAACTGCGCGAGATCGTCGGTCAGCATCATCGCATGTTCTGCGATGCCGCCTATGTGGCGAGCGACGAATACAAGGCGTTCTGGGCGGGGCTTTCGCGCGGGGAATACGATTCCAACGTCTACAAGCGGCTTTGCAAGGGCGGCGCGGAGATCTGGATCCAGGCGAGCTACAATCCGGTGCTGCGCGGCGGAAAGCCTTACAAGGTGGTGAAATTCGCGACCGATATCACCGAAAGACGGGTGCAGGCGGCGGAGGACGCAAGCAAGCTCGCCGCCATTTCCCGCTCGCAGGCGATCATCGAATTCACGCCAGCCGGCGAAGTGCTGGACGCCAACGAGAATTTCTGCGCGGTGCTGGGCTACGAGCTTTCGGAAATCCGTGGCAAGCATCACCGTATTTTCTGCGACCCGACCTATGCCCGCACGCCGGCCTATGAGGACTTCTGGAAGAGCCTCGCGGAAGGCCGGTTTGTTTCCAACGAGTTCGTCCGTTACGGCAAGGACGGGAGGGAAGTCTGGATTCAGGCCGCCTATAACCCGATGCGCGACCTCAATGGCCAGGTTTACAAGATCGTCAAGTTTGCGACGGATGTCACCGAGCGCATGTCGGCGATCAACCTTCTCGGCGGTGCGCTGAAGGCCTTGTCGGAAGGAGATCTGACGCAGCATCTTTCCACGGCTTTCGTGCCGTCGATGGAAGCGGTGCGAAAGGACTTCAACGAGGCGGTCGCCGGATTGCACGCGGCGATGCGGACGGTTGAAACAAACGCCAACGCCATTGCCTCCGGCGCGCAGGAAATCCGCTCGGCGGCTGACGACCTCGCCAAGCGCACCGAGCAGCAGGCGGCTTCCGTAGAGGAGACCGCCGCCGCATTGGACCAGATCACCACGACGGTCGCCGATTCCAGCCGCCGCGCCGATGAGGCGGGCACGCTCGTCGCCCGGACCCGGGACGGGGCGGAAAAGTCGGGCGAGGTGGTCAAGCAGGCCATCGAGGCCATGGGCCAGATCGAGGGCTCGTCGCGGGAAATATCCAACATCATCGGCGTCATCGACGATATCGCCTTCCAGACCAACCTTCTGGCGCTCAACGCGGGCGTCGAGGCGGCGCGGGCCGGCGAGGCCGGCAAGGGCTTCGCCGTCGTGGCGCAGGAAGTGCGTGAACTCGCCCAGCGTTCGGCAAGCGCCGCGAAGGATATCAAGGGTCTCATCACCACCTCGGGCGAGCAGGTGCGCAACGGTGTCGCGCTGGTCGGTGAAACCGGGCGGGCGCTGGAGGCTATCCTCGCGCAGGTGCAGGACGTTCATGTCAATGTGGTGGCGATCGTCGAGGCTTCCCGCGAGCAGTCCAGCGGGCTCGGCGAGATCAACCAGGCGGTCAATGCGATGGATCAGGCCACGCAGCAGAATGCGGCGATGGTCGAGGAAAGCACCGCGGCGAGCCACGCCATGGCGCGCGAAGCGGATGCGCTGCACGGGCTGATCCGCGGCTTCCGCCTTTCCGGAGATGCGGGCGCCCCGCGTCCGGCGGCCGGATCGGTCGCCAGGCTTCATGCGGTCGCCCGCACGATGCGGGGTTCAGGCGGCGGTGCGGCGGCGGCTGCTGCGACGGGCTGGGAGGAGTTCTGACGCGCCGCCGGCCTGCCGGCGCGGCTCAGCCTGCCGCCGGCGGCGGGGTCGTCGGGCCGCGTGCTGCTTCCGCCGGCGGCCGGCGAATGAGCGGCACGGCCTGGCGAACGAGCCCGTCGAGCCCCTCGCCGCCCTCGTTTTCGACGAGGGCGAACAGGGCGCGGCGCATGCGCGGCTCCCAGAACTTGTTGATGTGGTCTGCGACTTCCTGCGGGCCGTCGAGAGCCGGCTGGGTGTGGAAGAAGGCGGCGATCTGGTTCGCCATCCGGACGAGCTTGTTTTCCTCGGACATCAGACCTGCTCCTGAATGTTTTCCGTCCGGCGGGCTTTCGTGCTCACGCGTTCCGCGCCGGTGAAGATTTCGAATTCGTCACCCCTGACCAGGGCGATCAGCGTCATGCCCGCTGTCTCGGCGGTGCGGATCGCCAGCGCCGTCGGCGCTGAAATGGCGATGATGAAAGGGCTGCCGATGACGGCGGTCTTCTGCACCATTTCGACCGACACCCGGCTGGTCACGACCACTGCTCCGGCCGCGCCCTCGTGGCCCGCCCGGCATGCCGCGCCAGCAAGCTTGTCGAGGGCGTTGTGGCGGCCCACATCCTCGCGCACGGCCACAAGGCCGCGACCGGGGACGTAGAAGCCGGCGCCGTGGACGGCCCGTGTCGCATGATGCAGCGGCTGCTGGCCATCGAGCAGGCGAACGGCCTCGATCACCTCCTCCTCGCTCAGCGTCAGCGATGAGGCGCGGACGGACGGCGTCGGACGCACCGCCTGTTCGATCGATTCGATGCCGCACAGGCCGCAACCGACAGGGCCGGCCATGTGGCGACGCCGGGCGACGAGCGCATCGTTCTGCGGCTCGACGAGCCGGATCTGCACGTCGATGCCCTTTTCTTCCGTGACGATCCCGATCGTCTCGATCTGCGAGGGATCGCCGATGATGCCTTCGGTCAGGCTGAAGCCTGTCGCGAAGTCCTCCAGATCGGCCGGTGTCGCCATCATCACCGCGTGGGTCGAACCGGCATAGGAAAAGGCGACGGGCGTTTCCTCCGGCACGAGACGCTTTCCGGCGGACAGCCGCCCCCCGCGGCGGGTGACGTCCGGCACTTCGACGCAGAGGGCGGGATCCGGCATGATCTGTTCTATTCCGCGGCCTCCAGCTTGCCGGCAATCCGCCGCGTCTTGCGTGACAGGTCCTCATATTCGAGCTGCCAGTCGGACGGCCCGTTGGAGGGTGCGACCTGCACGGCGGTCACCTTGAACTCGGGGCAGTTGGTGGCCCAGTCGGAAAAGTCGGTGGTGATGACGTTCGCCTGGGTGTCCGGGTGGTGGAAGGTGGTGTAGACGACCCCTGTCGCGACGCGGTCGGTGACAAGCGCGCGAAGGGTGGTTTCGCCGGAACGGCTGGCCAGCCGCACCCAGTCGCCGTCGCGGATGCCGCGGTTTTCCGCGTCGTGCGGGTGAATCTCCAGCCGGTCCTCCGCATGCCAGGCGACATTGTCGGTGCGGCGTGTCTGCGCCCCGACATTGTACTGGCTGAGGATGCGGCCGGTGGTCAGCAGCAGCGGGAAACGCGGGCCGGTCTTCTCGTCCGTCGCGATATATTCCGTGCGGATGAACTTGCCCTTGCCGCGGACGAAGCCGTCCACATGCATGATCGGCGAGCCCTGCGGGTGTGTATCGTTGCAGGGCCATTGCACCGAACCCATCTCCTCCAGATAGTCGTAGGAGACATTGGCGAAGCTCGGGGTCGTGGCCGCGATTTCGTCCATGATCTCGGAAGGATGGCTGTAGTTCCAGTCGATACCCATGGCCCGGGCGAGATCCTGCGTCACCTGCCAGTCGGCAAAGCCGTTTCTCGGCGTCATCACGCGGCGCACGCGGTTGATGCGGCGTTCGGCGTTGGTGAAGGTGCCGTCCTTTTCGAGGAAGGTGGAGCCCGGCAGGAAGACATGCGCGTAGCGGGCGGTCTCATTGAGGAAGAGGTCCTGCACGACGACGCATTCCATCGCCGCGAGGCCCGCCGAGACGTGCTTCGTATCCGGGTCGGATTGCAGGATGTCCTCGCCCTGGATGTAGAGACCCATGAAGGAGCCCTCCACGGCGGCGTCCAGCATGTTGTTGATACGCAGGCCCGGTTCGGGGTTGAGCGTGACGCCCCACATCTTTTCGAAAACGTCGCGGGTGGCGTCGTCGGAGATATGGCGATAGCCCGGCAACTCGTGGGGGAAGGAGCCCATGTCGCAGGAGCCCTGCACGTTGTTCTGGCCGCGCAAGGGGTTCACCCCGACGCCGGGACGGCCGATATTGCCCGTCACCATCGCAAGGTTGGCGATGGCCATGACGGCGGTGGAGCCCTGGCTGTGCTCCGTGACGCCGAGGCCGTAGTAGATCGAGCCATTGCCGCCGGTGGCGAAGAGGCGGGCGGCTTCGCGCACGGCTTCCGCCGGGACGCCGGTCAGCGCTTCCGTTGCCTCGGGGCTGTAGCGAGGATCGGAAACGAAGGCGGCCCAGTCCTCGAATTCCGCCCAGTCGCAGCGCTCGCGGATGAAGCGCTCGTCGCTGAGACCTTCCGTCACGATGACATGGGCAAGCGCGGTGATGACGGCGACATTGGTGCCGGGCCGCAACGGCAGGTGATGCGCCGCCTTGATGTGGGGCGACGAGACGAGTTCGATGCGTCGCGGGTCGATGACGATCAGTTTCGCGCCCTGCCGCAGCCGCTTCTTGAGACGGGAGCCGAAAACGGGATGAGCGTCCGTCGGATTGGCGCCGATGATGATCACCACGTCGGTTTCCTCGACGGAATCGAAGTCCTGCGTGCCGGCGGAGGTTCCGAAGGCCTGGCCGAGGCCATAGCCGGTCGGCGAATGGCAGACGCGGGCGCAGGTATCGACGTTGTTGTTGCCGAAGCCGGCGCGCACCAGCTTCTGCACCAGATAGGTCTCCTCGTTGGTGCAGCGCGAGGAGGTGATGCCGCCGATCGAATCGCGGCCGTATTGATACTGGATGCGGCGGAATTCGGAGGCCGCATGGGCATAGGCCTCCTCCCAGGTGACTTCACGCCAGGGGTCGGTGATCTTCTCGCGGATCATCGGATTGAGGATACGGTCGCGATGGGTGCTGTAGCCATAGGCGAAGCGGCCCTTGACGCAGGAGTGACCGCGGTTGGCCTTGCCGTCCTTCCACGGCACCATGCGCACCAGTTCCTCGCCGCGCATTTCCGCCTTGAAGGAGCAGCCGACGCCGCAATAGGCGCAGGTGGTGACGACGGAATGCTCCGGCTGGCCGATGTCGATGACCGATTTCTCGATGAGCGTCGCGGTCGGGCAGGCCTGCACGCAGGCGCCGCAGGAGACGCATTCCGAATCGATGAACAATTCATGCATGCCGGCGGAGACGCGGCTTTCGAAGCCCCGGCCCTCGATGGTCAGCGCGAAGGTGCCCTGCACTTCCTCGCAGGCGCGCACGCAGCGCGAGCAGACGATACATTTCGAGGGATCATAGGCGAAATAGGGATTCGATTCGTCCTTGGGCGTCCAGTGCGGATTGGCCTCGCCGTTGTTGCGGGCGCGGATGTGGTTTTCGCCCTCATAGCCGTAGCGCACGTCGCGCAGGCCGACCGCGCCGGCCATGTCCTGCAATTCGCAGTCGCCATTGGCGGCGCAGGTCAGGCAGTCGAGTGGGTGATCCGAAATGTAGAGTTCCATCACGCCGCGGCGGATCTGCTTGAGGCGTTCGGTCTGGGTGCGCACCACCAGCCCCGGCGCGACGGGGGTCGTGCAGGAGGCCGGCGTGCCGTTGCGCCCGTCGATCTCCACGAGACAGAGGCGGCAGGAGCCGAAGGCGTCCATCATGTCGGTGGCGCAGAGCTTCGGCACCTCTATGCCGGCCTCCATCGAGGCGCGCATGATCGAGGTGCCTTCCGGCACGGTGACCTCGCGGCCGTCGACGGTCAGCGTGACCATCGCCTCGGAGCGGGATTCCGGCGTGCCGTAGTCGATTTCACGAATGAGGGGCATGAGAAGCCTCCGGTGCGCGAGAAAGGGAAGAATTCGGTCGTATGGCGGGAAGCGTGCCGTTCATTCCGCAGCCTCCACCATCGGCGTGGGCCGGAAGTCTTCGGGGAAATGGGTCATGGCGCTCATCACCGGATAAGGCGTGAAGCCGCCAAGCGCGCAGAGCGAGCCGAACTTCATGGTGTTGCAGAGATCGGTCAGGAGATCGCGGTTCTTCTCCGGTTCGATCCCGCGGGCGATCTGGTCGACGGTCTCGACGCCGCGCGTCGAGCCGATGCGGCAGGGTGTGCACTTGCCGCAGCTTTCGATGGCGCAGAATTCCATGGCGAAACGCGCCTGCTTGAGCATATCGGCGGTGTCGTCGAAGACGGTGATGCCGGCGTGGCCGATAAGCCCGTCCTTCGCGGCGAAGGCTTCATAGTCGAAGGGCGTGTCGAAGAGCGCGCGCGGGAAATAGGCGCCGAGCGGGCCGCCGACCTGGACCGCCTTGACCGGCCGGCCGGAGGCGGTGCCGCCGCCGATCGTATCGACGATCTGGCCGAGCGTCAGTCCGAAGGCCGTTTCGTAGAGGCCGGCATGGCGCACGTTGCCGGCGATCTGGATCGGGATCGTTCCGCGCGAGCGGCCCATGCCGAAATCGCGGTAATAGGCAGCACCCCGGTCCATGATGATCGGCACGGAGGCAAGCGAGATGACGTTGTTGACGACCGTTGGGCGACCGAGGAAACCTTGCAGCGCCGGCAGCGGCGGCTTGGCGCGCACGACGCCGCGCTTGCCCTCCAGGCTGTTGAGCAGCGAGGTTTCCTCGCCGCAGACATAGGCGCCGGCGCCGACGCGGACTTCCATGTCGAAGGCGCGGCCGGAGCCGAGGATGGAAGGGCCGAGCAGGCCCGCCGCCCGGGCCGCCACGATGGCGTTCCGCATCGTTTTCACGGCATGGGGATATTCTGATCGGGTGTAGATATAGCCTTTCGTCGCACCCGTCGCCAGACCGGCGATCGTCATGCCCTCGACCAGCACGAAGGGGTCGCCTTCCATGATCATGCGGTCGGCGAAGGTGCCGCTGTCGCCCTCGTCGGCATTGCAGACGATATATTTCTGCGGACCGGCGGCATCGAGGACGGTTTTCCACTTGATGCCGGTCGGGAAACCCGCGCCGCCACGGCCGCGCAGGCCGCTGTCGGTCACTTCCCGCACCACGTCGGCCGGGTCCATGGCGAGCGCCTTTTCAAGACCGGTCAGTCCGCGATGGGCGCGATAGTCTTCGAGCGAAAGGGGATCGGTGACGCCGCAGCGGGCGAAGGTGAGCCGGGTCTGGCCCTTGAGAAAGGGGATTTCTTCGGTGAGCCCGTGGCAAAGCGCATGCGGCCTGCCTTCCGCAAGGCCCGCATCGAGCAGGGCCGCAACGTCGGCGGCGCTGACGGGACCGTAGGCGACGCGGCCGGCCGGCGTCTCCACCTCCACCAGCGGCTCCAGCCAGTGCAGGCCGCGAGAGCCGTTGCGCACGATCTTCACGTCGAGACCGCGCCCGGCGATTTCCCGGTGCAGCGTCTCCGCCACGGCTTCGGCGCCAAGGGCGAGCGCGGCGGCGTCGCGGGGAACATAGATGCGGACGGTCATCGGCGCGCCTCCTCGACGAGGGCCTGCGCCCGGGCCGGGTCGAGCCGGCCGTGCACCGCGCCGTCCAGCATGGCGGACGGCGCGCAGGAACAGAGCCCGAGACAGTAGACGGGTTCGAGCGTCACCGCGCCATCGCCGGTCGTTTCATGAAAATCGATGCCGAGCATCGCCTTCACCCGTTCGGCCACCGCATCGCCGCCCATCGACTGGCAGGCTTCCGCCCGACAGAGCTTCAGCACATGCCGGCCGGCCGGCTGCTGGCGGAAATCATGGTAGAAGGTGACGACGCCATGCACTTCGGCGCGCGAAAGATTGAGTTCGCGGGCGATCACAGGCAGGCTTTCCTGCGGGATATGGCCGAATTCGGCCTGGATCTCGTGCAGGATGGGCAGGAGCGGGCCTTCCAGCTCCCGCAACGCGTCGATGATCGACAGGCTTCGTTTCCCGACATCGCCGCCGGTCGCATGGACATTCATGATCAGGCCTCCCGAACGGACACGACCCAGTACCGCAAGAGGGAGACGGATTCCGGTGCGCCGAAAACTTCAAGTCGCTGCTGTGCGAAGCCCGGAACACCGCCATCTTCGCTTGCGTCCCTCCAACTTCCCAGCGGCTGTGCCGCAGGTCAATAAAGCTGTTTCGTTACTTGATAGGAAATTTCTATCAAGAAAGGTCCGTTTCAGCCAGGATCCGCGCCTGATGCAGCAAAGCGGAAACCAGCGGCGTGAAGGGTTCCCTGTGGGTCGCCACGAGGCCGACGGTATGGTGGGCCGCCGGCTCGGTGATCGGAACCACGGCGATTTCCCCATGAAAGCCGAAGGATTTCGTGACGCTTTTCGGCATGATGCTGGACAGGCGGCCGGTCAGGATATGAGAAAACAGCACGATCATCGAGTTGGATTCGAGTTGCGGCCTGACTGTGACGCCGGCTTCCGTGAAGTGATGGTTGATAATGCGGCGGTTCTGCATGTCGGCGGTCAATAGGCAAAGCCGAAGATTGCTCACGTCCTTCCAGGACACGCTTTCGCGATCCGACAGCGGGCTGCCGATGGCGGTGACAAGGTGGTATCGCTCCGTATGAAGCGGCACGCTCGTTACCCGGCCGAGCGGTTCGTTTTCAAGGTAGGTCAGGCCTGCGTCGATCTCCAGATTTTCGAGCAGGCTGAGGATCTGGAGCGAAGTGGTCGACTGTACCGAGAAGGTGACGTCGGGATGCTGTTCCTGAAAGGGTGCGGTGATGCGGGGGACCATGGCGAGGGTCGTGGGAATGGCGGCAAGCCGGATGTGGCCGGACAGACCCTTGCGCGCCGCGCGCATCTCCTCGCGCATCGTGCGGGTGTCGCCGACGATGCGGCGGGCCCATTCCAGCACCCGCTGGCCTTCCGGCGTCAGGCCCTGGAAGCGCGAGCCGCGGTTGACGAGGATGACGCCGAGCTGCTCTTCAAGCTGACGGATCGCCGCCGAAAGCGTCGGCTGCGAAATTCCAAGTTCTTCTGCCGCCCGGGCGAAATGCTTCTCCCGGGCGAGTGCGATGAAATATTCGAGCTTGTCGATCACGGAACGGGCCTCCCGGGCCTCTGGGCAAAAGAACGGTGGCCACAGCCGTGGCCGTGGCCCTATATGAAGGAAAAAAGCCGGGAACACGAGGAGGAAACCATGACGTTCACCGCCCTGCTTGTCGAAAAGGATGACGATGGAACCGTTTCGGCCGCGGTCCGGGAGCTGGACGATTCGCGCCTGCCGGAAGGAGACGTCACGGTGGCGGTCGAATATTCCACCCTCAACTACAAGGACGGCCTCTGCATCAACGGCAAGGGCGGGCTGGTGCGGACCTATCCGCATGTGCCCGGCGTCGATTTCGCCGGCACGGTCGAGGCCTCGCAGGATCCGCGCTACCGGCCGGGCGACCGGGTGGTGCTGACGGGCTGGCGGGTCGGCGAGATCTGGTGGGGCGGCTATGCGACCCGCGCCCGCGTCAAGGCGGACTGGCTGACGCCGCTTCCCGGCGCGCTGTCGACCCGGCAGGCGATGGCCATCGGCACGGCGGGGCTGACGTCGATGCTCGCCGTGATGGCGCTGGAGAAGGCGGGACTTTCGCCGCCGAAGGGCGAGGTTCTGGTGACGGGGGCGGCCGGCGGCGTCGGTTCGGTCGCCGTGGCGCTGCTCGCCCGGCTCGGTTATGCGGTTGCCGCCGTCACCGGACGTCCGGAAGCGGCGGATTATCTGCGCGACCTCGGCGCGACCACCATCGTCGCGCGTTCGGAACTGTCGGAAGCCTCGGGCCGGCCGCTGGAATCGGAGCGTTGGGCCGGGGCCATAGACGCGGTCGGCGGCGAGATGCTGGCGCGGGTGCTGAAACAGATGAAATACGACGGGGCGGTCGCCGCCGTCGGCCTTGCCGCAGGCGCCGCCGTGCCGTCCTTCACCGTCATTCCCTTTCTTTTGCGCGGCGTGAGCCTGATCGGCATCGATTCGGTCATGCGGTCCTATGACCAGCGGGTCGACGCATGGAACCGTATTGTCGCCGATCTTCCCATGGAAAAGCTGGAGGCAATGGTGGAGGAACACCGGCTTTCCGACCTGCCGGAGCTGGCGAACCGTATTCTTGCCGGCCAGGTCAAGGGCCGGGCGGTGATTGACGTGCGGGCCTGACGGTCAGCAGATGAGCTGGCCGCCGTTTACCTCCAGCACCTGTCCGGTGATATATCCGGACAGGCTCCCGGCGGCGAGGAAGAGATAGGCGGGGGCGCAGTCCTCCGCCGTGCCGAGCCGCTGCAGCGGGATCGCCTTGCGCGTCGCCTCCAGCTTTTCCGGCGAGGAATAGCGCTGGTGGAAGTCGGTTTCGATGGTGCCCGGCGAAACGCAGTTCACGCGGATGGCGTCGGGCGCCAGTTCGCGGGCCAGAGCCTTGGAATAGGTCGCCACGAAGGCTTTGGTCGCCGAATAGATGGACGAGCCGGGGCTGCCGCCGGTCAGGGCCGAGATCGAGACGGTGTTGACGATCGCCGCCTGCGGCGCGCGCCGCAGATGCGGCAGCAGCGCCCGCGTCATTTCCATGACCGAGGTCTGGTTGAGGCGGACGACCGTTTCATATTCCGCATCGGTGATCTCGCCGGCCGGGAAGCGGCCGACCATCGTTCCGGCATTGTTGACCAGCACATCGACCTGGTCGAACAGGTCTTCCGCCCGGCGCGCCACCGTCGCGATGCCGTCCTGTTGCAGGAAATCCGCATGGACGATATGGGCGCGGGCCTCGGCCACCGCGATTTCGAGGAATTCCGGCAGTTCCGTCGCGGCGGTGCGGCCGCCGTGCAGCAGCACATGCGCGCCGCAGTCCAGAAACTGCCGCGCCACCTCCAGGCCGATGCCGCGCCCGGCGCCGGTCACCACGACATTCGCGCCCTTGAACAATGCCGGATGGAACATGCGTCTTTCTCCCGCTGGGGTTCATTTTCCCCACTATCCCAAAATCGCCGCGCCACTCCAAGACCGGCAGGGACGAATTGATGTGTTTTCGCATTTGCATATTATGGCGGCGAAACGAAGCGGGAGAAAAGCGGATGTTTCTGACGGAGCGCCAGACGGAGATCGTGGATCTGGCGAAAACGAAGGGGCGCGTGCTGGTGGAAGAGCTTGCCGCGCGCTTTTCCGTAACGCCGCAGACGATCCGCAAGGATCTGAACGATCTGTGCGACGGAAAGGTGCTGACGCGCATCCACGGCGGCGCGCTCTTTCCGGGCGGCAACGAGAATGTCCGCTACGAGGCCCGCCGCTCCATCGCGGCGGCGGAGAAGCAGGCGATCGGCCGCGCCGCCGCCGGCATGATCTCCGACAATTCCTCCCTCTTCATCAATATCGGCACCACCACCGAGGCGGTCGGCGAGGCGCTGCTCGATCATCGCGGCCTGATGGTCATCACCAACAACATCAATGTCGCAAACCGGCTGCGCGTCTTTCCTTCCATCGAGGTGGTGATCGCCGGCGGTGTCGTGCGCGGCTCCGACGGCGGCATCGTCGGTGAGGCGGCCGTCGATTTCATCCGCCAGTTCAAGGTGGATTACGCGGTCATCGGGGCATCGGCCATCGACGAGGACGGGTCGCTGCTCGACTTCGACTATCGCGAGGTGAAGGTGGCCCAGGCGATCGTCGCCAATGCGCGCCATGTCATCCTGGTTTCCGATTCGACCAAGTTCGAACGGACCGCACCCGTGCGGATTGGCCATCTCTCGCAGGTCCATACCTTCATCACCGACCGCTGCCCGCTCGACAACATCCGCTCGATCTGTCTTGAAAGCGATGTGCGTCTCGTGGAGACGGCTTCCCGGGGGGCGTGAGGACGGAGGCGCGAATGCGGCATTCCGCCGGATTTCGCGCCATTGCACGCGGCGGCCTCTTCCGCTAATAGACGCCGGAAAACTTCCGCGCGCTCGCGCGACCACATGGACTATCGGACACAATATGGCACGCATCGTGATGAAATTCGGCGGGACCTCCGTCGCCGACCTCGACCGTATCCACACTGTCGCCCGCCATGTGAAACGTGAGGTCGACGCCGGCAACGAGGTCGCGGTGGTCGTTTCGGCCATGTCCGGCAAGACCAACGAACTGGTCGGCTGGGTGCAGGGCATGCCGAAGGTGACCGGTGCGGGCTCGCCCTTCTACGACGCGCGCGAATATGACTCCGTGGTCGCCTCCGGCGAGCAGGTGACGTCCGGGCTGCTCGCCATCGCGCTGCAATCGATGGGGGTGAACGCCCGCTCCTGGCAGGGCTGGCAGATCCCTATCCGGACCGACAATGCCCACGGGGCGGCCCGCATTCTGGATATTCCCGGCGACGATATCGTTCGTCGCATGGGCGAGGGTCAGGTCGCGGTCGTCGCCGGCTTCCAGGGCATCGGCCCGGACAATCGCATCGCGACGCTCGGACGCGGCGGGTCGGATACGTCGGCCGTGGCGATCGCCGCCGCCGTGCAGGCGGATCGCTGCGATATCTATACGGATGTCGACGGCGTCTATACGACCGATCCGCGCATCGAGCCGAAGGCGCGCCGCCTCCGGCAGATCGCATTCGAGGAAATGCTGGAACTGGCATCGCTTGGCGCGAAGGTCCTTCAGGTCCGCTCCGTCGAACTGGCGATGGTGCACAAGGTACGCATGTTCGTTCGCTCGTCGTTCGAGGACCCCGATGCGCCGGGAATGGGCGATCCGGTGAACCCGCCCGGCACGTTGATTTGTGATGAGGAAGAGATCGTGGAACAGGAAGTCGTAACCGGCATCGCCTATGCCAAGGATGAAGCGCAGATCTCGCTCCGCCGCGTCGCGGACCGGCCCGGTGTATCGGCCGCGATCTTCGGCCCGCTCGCCGAGGAGCGCATCAACGTCGACATGATCGTGCAGAATATTTCCGAGGACGGTTCGAAGACCGACATGACCTTCACTGTGCCCTCGGGCGATGCCGACAAGGCCATCAAGGTTCTCGAAGGCGTCAAGGACCAGGTCGGCTTCGATGTCATCCAGCACGAGTCGGGCCTCGTGAAGGTCTCGGTCATCGGCATCGGCATGCGCAGCCATGCGGGCGTTGCCGCCTCAGCCTTCCGGGCGCTTGCCGATAAGGGGATCAACATCAAGGCGATCACCACCTCGGAAATCAAGATTTCCATCCTGATCGACGGCGCCTATGCCGAACTTGCCGTGCGGACTTTGCATTCCGTCTACGGTCTCGATAAAACGTAAGGAATCGGCAGGTTTATTGCCGTCCACCGGTGCATCGAGCCGGTGATGAAAGTCCTGTTAGGAGACGCCACGCGATGAGAGACCTCTCGGCAGGTCCGCGCGTTCTTCTCAAGCGGCTGCGCGAACTGATGGCGGAGCCGCTTGAGCCCCAGGAGCGCCTTGACCAGATCGTGCGCCAGATCGCGCAGAACATGGTTGCGGAAGTGTGCTCGGTCTATGTGCTGCGCTCCGACGGCGTGCTCGAACTCTACGCCACCGAGGGCCTCAATCCCGACGCCGTGCATCTTGCGCAGCTCAAGATGGGCCAGGGGCTGGTCGGCACGATCGCCGCTTCCGCCCGGCCGCTCAACCTTTCCGATGCGCAATCCCACCCCGCCTTCACCTATCTGCCGGAGACGGGCGAGGAGGTCTATCATTCCTTCCTCGGCGTGCCGATCCTGCGGACGGGCCGGGCGCTCGGTGTTCTCGTGGTGCAGAACAAGGCAAGCCGCACCTATCGCGAAGAGGAGGTGGAGGCGCTGGAGACGACGGCGATGGTCATCGCCGAAATGGTGGCGACCGGCGAGCTGAAGAAGCTCACGCGCCCCGGCCTGGAACTCGACCTCTCCCGCCCCGTCAGCATCGATGGCGCAAGCTTCGGCGAGGGCATCGGCCTTGGCTACGTCGTGCTGCACGAGCCGCGGATCGTCGTCACCAATCTGCTCAACGAGGATTCGGAGCATGAGCTTGGCCGGCTGGCCGAGGCGCTCGGATCGCTGCGCATCTCCATCGACGACATGCTGTCGCGCCGCGAGGTTTCGATGGAGGGCGAGCATCGCGAGGTGCTGGAAACCTATCGCATGTTCGCGCATGACCGCGGCTGGGTGCGCAAGCTGGAGGAGGCGATCCGCAACGGCCTGACCGCGGAGGCGGCGGTCGAGCGGGTGCAAAGCGAAATGAAGGCGCGGATGATCCGCCTGACCGATCCTTATCTTCGGGAGCGGATGCATGATTTCGACGATCTCGCCAATCGCCTGCTGCGGCAGCTGACCGGCTATGGCGCGAAACTGTCGGCCAGCAATTTTCCCAATGACGCCATTGTGGTGGCGCGCGCCATGGGGGCGGCCGAACTGCTGGATTATCCGCGCGAGAATGTGCGCGGGCTGGTGCTTGAGGACGGCGCGGTAACGAGCCATGTGGTGATCGTCGCACGGGCCATGGGCATTCCCGTGGTCGGGCAGGCGGCCGGCGCGGTGGCGCTTGCGGAAAACGACGATCCGATCATCATCGACGGCGATGCGGCACGGGTCCATCTCCGGCCGGTGCCGGACCTTCAGCGTTCCTATGAGGAAAAGGTGCGCTTCCGGGCGCGCCGGCAGGCGCAATACCGGGCGCTGCGGGCGGTCGAGCCGATTACCAGGGACGGCAAGGCGATCAATCTCCAGATGAATGCCGGTCTCCTCGTCGACCTGCCGCATCTCAACGAATCGGGCGCTGCCGGCATCGGGCTCTTCCGCACCGAACTCCAGTTCATGATCGCCTCGACGATGCCGAAGGCGGACGAGCAGGAAGCCTTTTACCGCAATGTCCTGAAACAGGCGGCGGGGCGTCCGGTGACCTTCCGCACGCTGGATATCGGCGGCGACAAGGTGGTGCCCTATTTCCGCGCGGCCACGGAGGAAAATCCGGCGCTCGGCTGGCGGGCGATCCGCCTGTCGCTCGACCGGCCGGGGCTGCTGCGCACGCAGCTTCGCGCCATGCTGCGCGCGACGGCGGGCGCCGACCTCAGGCTGATGCTGCCGATGGTCACCGAGGTCGCGGAAATCCGCGAGGTGCGCGGCCTCCTGCAAAAGGAAATCCAGCGCCAGTCGAAACTCGGCGAGCAATTGCCGAAGAAGCTGCAATTCGGCGCGATGCTGGAAGTGCCGGCGCTGATGTGGCAGCTTGACGAACTGATGGCGGAAGTGGACTTCGTCTCGGTGGGATCGAACGACCTGTTCCAGTTCTGCATGGCGGTCGACCGGGGCAATGCGCGCGTATCCGACCGCTTTGACACGCTCGGACGCCCTTTCCTGCGTATCCTGCGCGATATCGTGCGCGCCGGCGCGCGCAACGAGACATCCGTGACCCTGTGCGGGGAAATGGCGAGCAAGCCGATCTCGGCGATGGCGCTGATCGGCCTCGGTTTCCGCTCGGTGTCCATGTCGCCGACCGCTATCGGTCCCGTGAAATCGATGCTGCTTGCGCTGGATGCGGGCAAGCTCGAGGCGGCGCTGGCGCCCCAGCTCGATGACGCGCGCCCGTCGGTGTCGATCCGGCAGTTCCTTGCGGATTTCGCCGCCGAAAACGGCGTTCCGCTGTAAGATATCCATCCGGAGTGCCAAGGTGGCGAAGCTTCCAATCGAAAAGATGCGTGAACTCGAACGCCGCTTCGGCGAGATCGAGGCGCGCATGTCCGCCGGCCCGGACTCCGATACCTATGTGCGCCTTGCATCGGAATATGCCGAGTTGCAGCCGGTGGTGACGAAGATTCGCGATTACCAGAAGGTGGCCGACGATCTCAAGGGGCTTGAAACCCTGCTGGCCGACAAGACGACGGATCGCGAGATGCGGGACCTGGCGGAAATGGAGCTGCCGGAACTCGGTGATCGGCTGGAAACGATCGAGCAGGAAATGCAGATCCTGCTGCTGCCGAAAGACGCGGCGGATGAGAAAAGCGCGATTCTCGAAATCCGGGCGGGCACTGGCGGCTCGGAGGCGGCGCTTTTTGCCGGCGATCTCTTCCGCATGTATGAGCGCTACGCCGCCTCCCATGGCTGGAAGGTGGAGCTTCTTTCGGCAAACGAGGGCGAAGCGGGCGGTTACAAGGAAATCATCGCGACGATCACCGGGCGGGGCGTTTTCGCCAAGCTGAAGTTCGAATCGGGCGTCCACCGCGTGCAGCGTGTGCCGGAGACCGAGGCGGGCGGCCGCATCCATACGTCGGCGGCGACGGTCGCCGTGCTGCCGGAAGCCGAAGACATCGATATCGAAATCCGTCCGGAGGATGTTCGTATCGATACGATGCGTTCTTCGGGCGCGGGCGGGCAGCACGTCAACACCACCGATTCGGCGGTGCGCATTACCCATCTGCCGACCGGCCTCGTCGTGACCAGTTCGGAAAAATCACAGCATCAGAACCGCGCCAGGGCCATGCAGGTGCTGCGTTCGCGGCTCTATGACATGGAGCGCCAGCGCGCCGAAAGCGAACGCTCCGCCGATCGCAAGAGCCAGGTCGGCTCCGGTGACCGTTCGGAGCGGATTCGTACCTACAATTTCCCGCAGGGACGCGTCACCGATCATCGCATCAACCTGACGCTCTACAAACTCGACCGGATGATGGAAGGCGAGATCGACGAGGTGGTCGACGCACTGGTGACGGATTATCAGGCGGGGCAGCTCGCCCAGCTCGGCGAGCAGGGCAGGCCATGAGCGGATCGACGCTCGCCGGGGTTGTTGCCGCGGCGCGCCGTCGGTTGCAGGAGGCCGGTATCGCCGAAGCGGCGGGAGATGCGCGCATGCTGGTCGCCGCTTCCCTGCATCTGACGCCGGCCGAACTGATCAGCGAGGGCGCGCGGATGCTCGACGCCGGCGAGATGACGGCGATCGACCGGGCTTTGGAACGCCGCGCCGCTCGGGAGCCGGTGCATCGGATTCTCGGACGACGCGCTTTTCTGGATCTCGAACTGGAATTGTCCCCGGAAACGCTGGAGCCGCGGCCGGATACGGAAATCCTTGTCGAGGCGCTGGTCGCGCCGGCCCGGCGCATGATGGCGGAAAGCGGCGGCTGCCGCATCCTCGATCTGGGAACGGGAACGGGCGCGATTTGTCTGGCGCTTCTCGATCTCGTGCCGGGTGCTACCGGGGTGGGTGTCGATCTTTCACCCGGAGCCCTTGAAACGGCGCGGCGCAATGCCGATCTGAACGGCGTCGCCGACCGTTTCGAAACGGTGGAGAGCGACTGGTTTTCCGCCGTGAGCGGACGATTCGATATCATAGTGTCAAATCCGCCGTATATCGTCCGCTCCGTCGTGGAGACGCTGGACGCGGAGGTTCGGCTGTACGATCCCGTTCTGGCGCTGGACGGTGGTCGCGACGGGCTGGACGCCTATCGCGCCATTGCGGCCGGCGCCGTTTCCCATCTTTCGCCGGAGGGGCGGGTCGGACTGGAGATTGGTTACGACCAGAAGGACACGGTAGCCGACCTTATGGCGGCGGAGGGCTTCCGCCTGATCGAGGCGGTGCGGGATCTCGGCGGAAACGATCGCGCCCTGATCTTCGAACGCAAGGCTATGGATCGGAATGCTGCGACTGCGCAGTAAAATTCCGCTTCTGCAAAGAAAAGGCTTGGAATCAGGCGGGAAGCGGGATAGGTTGCGGCCACGCACTGGGCAAGCGGTCATGACGCAGAGGATTCGTTCCTGCATGACCCGATCGCGAGGGTTGCTCTCTTCGAAGAGTTGCTGGATTGAAGACTGCCCTGTGCGGGTACCTGTTAATTTGGCGTCTTACGGCGACAGGGCCACCGATGCGGTTTGGCCGCGGCTAAGGTTGCCTGATCCGGCTCGGCCGATCGGGCATGCAGACACATGATCATCGATACTCGATACATTAGGTGAGTGACATATGAGGCCAGGACAGCAAAACAAGCGCGGTCGCGGGCGTAGCAATAATAACAATAACAATAACGGCAACAACAATCACCGTAAGGGCGGTAATCCCCTGACGCGGACCTACGACAGTTCGGGTCCGGATGTGAAGATCAGAGGCACAGCGCAGCATATTGCCGAGAAATACACCGCACTTGCCCGTGACGCCCAGAGTTCCGGCGACCGCGTCATTGCGGAGAACTATCTCCAGCATGCGGAGCACTACAATCGGATCATTGCCGCCGCGCAGGCGCAGATGCAGGATCGTGTCGCCCGCGAGGATCGCAACGACTTTTCCGACCGCGACGGTTTCGACCGTGATCAGGAAGAGGGCGATCTGACGCCTGCCGTAGAGGAAAGCGCGGCCGCCGCCGTCACAAAGCCCGCAAAGCCTGTCAAGCCGGCTCCGGAAAGCACCCCGGAGACGGCGGATATCGGGGGCACTGGCCCGCAACCGGTCATCGAGGGCACCGGCCCGCAGCCGGTTATCGAGGGCACGCCGGTCGAAGTCTCTCTCGAGGAGGAGGACGCCGCAGCCCCCCGCAGCCAGACGCCGCGCCGCCGCAGCGTGACGCGCCCGCGCCGCACGAGGCGCAGCAGTGAGGCCCAGGCCGCAGGCGAGGAAGAGCGTCCCGCGACAGGCGGAGAAGCCTCGTCCCTTGAGGTTGTCACCTCGGAGTAAGGGAAGAAAAATCATCCATCAGGCAGGAACCCGGCCCCGCGCCGGGTTTTCGCGTCTCTGCCGATGGGATTTCAGCTGGTAAAATTGTCGCTTGCGGCGTCTGGCCTCTCTTTAATTCCACACTGTTCTCCCCATATTCGCTTCAGGCGATCGGCCATGTGCAAACAGGGTCGTCGCAGCAATGAAAGGGCTTGCCGGCATGGGAGCCCTGTCCTGAAACGTCGGCCGGCGCCTTGTGAAGGGCCGGGCGAGTCCTGGAGGCAGACAATGAACATTGAAAAATATTCCGAGCGCGTTCGCGGTTTCCTGCAATCGGCCCAGACGAAAGCGCTGGCGGACGGTAATCCGCAGTTCACACCCGAGCACATCCTGAAAGTTCTGCTCGATGACGAGCAGGGCATGGCCGCGTCGCTGATCGAGCGGGCCGGCGGCAACGCGCGCGAAGCGCGGATGGCCAATGACGCTGCCCTTTCCAGGCAGCCGAAAGTTTCCGGCGGCAACGGACAGGTCTATCTCTCTCAGCAGGTCGCGAAAGTTTTCTCCACCGCCGAGGAGGCCGCGAAGAAGGCCGGCGACAGCTTTGTCACGGTCGAGCGCCTGCTTCTGGCGCTGGCGATCGAAAAATCCGCGGCGACGTCGGAGATTCTCGCCAAGGCCGGCGTGACGCCCGCCAAGCTCAACGAGGTCATCAACGACATCCGCAAGGGTCGCACCGCCGATACGGCGAGCGCGGAACAGGGTTTCGATTCGCTGAAGAAATTCGCCCGTGACCTGACGGCCGACGCACGCGAAGGCCGGCTCGACCCGGTCATCGGCCGGGACGACGAAATCCGCCGCACGATCCAGGTCCTGTCGCGCCGCACCAAGAACAATCCAGTGCTGATCGGCGAGCCCGGCGTCGGCAAGACGGCGATCGCCGAGGGGCTTGCGTTGCGTATCGTCAATGGCGACGTGCCGGAAAGCCTGAAGGACAAGAAGCTGATGGCGCTCGACATGGGCGCGCTGATCGCCGGCGCGAAATATCGCGGCGAATTCGAGGAGCGGCTGAAGGCGGTCTTGAGCGAAGTGCAGGCGGAAGACGGCGAGATCATCCTGTTCATCGACGAGATGCATACGCTGGTCGGCGCCGGCAAGGCGGACGGGGCGATGGACGCCTCCAACCTCCTGAAGCCCGCGCTTGCCCGCGGCGAGCTGCACTGCGTCGGCGCGACCACGCTCGACGAGTATCGCAAGCATGTCGAGAAGGATGCGGCGCTCGCCCGGCGGTTCCAGCCTGTCATGGTGGAGGAGCCGACCGTCGAGGACACGATCTCGATCCTGCGGGGCCTCAAGGAGAAATACGAGCAGCACCACAAGGTGCGGATCTCCGATTCGGCCATCGTTGCCGCAGCGACGCTTTCCAATCGCTATATCACCGACCGTTTCCTGCCGGACAAGGCCATCGACCTGATGGACGAGGCCGCCGCGCGCCTGCGCATGCAGGTCGATTCCAAGCCGGAAGAGCTTGATGAGCTTGACCGCCGCATCATCCAGCTCAAGATCGAGCGCGAGGCCCTGAAGAAGGAGACCGACCGGTCCTCGCAGGACCGGCTGGAAAGACTTGAAATCGATCTGGCGGCCTTGGAAGAAGAAGCGGCAGCCCTCACCGCGCGCTGGCAGGCGGAAAAATCCAAGCTCGGCCGCGCCGCCGACCTGAAGCGCCAGCTTGACGAGTTGCGCAACGAACTGGCCATCGCGCAGCGAAAAGGTGAGTTCCAGCGCGCCGGCGAGCTAGCCTATGGTATCATTCCGAACCTCGAGAAGGAGCTTGAGGCGGCCGAAGGCCGCGATGCCGGCGATATCGATCCGATGGTGCAGGAGGTCGTCACCCCTGACAATATCGCCCATGTGGTCTCCCGCTGGACGGGCATTCCCGTGGACAAGATGCTCGAAGGCGAACGGGACAAGCTGCTTCGGATGGAAGATGACCTGGCCCGGTGGGTGGTCGGTCAGGGCGACGCCGTCCAGGCGGTCTCCCGGGCCGTTCGCCGCGCGCGCGCCGGCCTTCAGGATCCGAACCGGCCGATCGGCTCGTTCATCTTCCTCGGGCCGACCGGCGTCGGCAAGACGGAGCTGACCAAGGCGCTCGCCCGCTTCCTCTTCGATGACGAGACGGCGATCCAGCGCATGGACATGTCGGAATACATGGAGAAGCATTCCGTGGCCCGGCTGATCGGCGCGCCTCCCGGCTATGTCGGCTACGAGGAGGGCGGGGCACTCACCGAATCGGTCCGTCGCCGGCCCTATCAGGTCGTGCTGTTCGACGAGATCGAAAAGGCGCATCCGGATGTCTTCAACGTGCTCCTGCAAGTCCTCGATGACGGCCGCCTGACCGACGGTCAGGGCCGCACCGTGGATTTCCGCAATACGATGATCATCATGACCTCGAACCTGGGTGCTGAATATCTGACGGCGCTCGGCGAGGATGAAGACAGCGAGGCGGTTCGCGATCAGGTCATGGATGTCGTCAAGGCATCCTTCCGGCCGGAATTCCTGAACCGGATCGACGAGATCATCCTGTTCCATCGCCTCAAACGCTCGGAAATGGGCGCGATCGTCGATATCCAGCTCGAGCGGCTGCGCGGGCTTCTGGCCGATCGCAAGATCACACTGGAGCTGGATGAGGAAGCGGTGCACTGGCTGGCCGAGAAGGGGTATGATCCCGTCTATGGCGCACGGCCACTGAAGCGGGCGATCCAGAAGCATCTTCAGGATCCGCTGGCCGAGCGGATTCTCGCCGGAGACATCGTGGACGATTCGACCGTCAAGGTGACGGCCGGCTCCGACCGGCTGCTGTTTTCGCCGCGCCCAGGCGGGATGAGCAAGGCGGCCTGACGCCGGGGTCGAGAAGCCGGGGCCGAAGACGGGTTCGCGGCCACCGATCGGAAAAAGGCAAAAGCGCGGGTTACGGCCCGCGCTTTTTGCTTGGCTCCCGGCGGCCTTGCGCGTCAGGGCCGGCTTGCGCAGCGGCCGGCCGAGCGAGGCTCTTCACGGGACGGGAAGATGCGGCAGGTCCACGGCTCCGGTGTTAGCGGGTTTCGGCGACTTCCGTCGAACTGTCGCTGCGGCCCAGCAGATCGTCGATGCGTTTTCGCTCGACTTCGAACTGGGCAAGGGCCTTGCCTTCCAGCGACTTGCCGCCGGGCAGACGGATCTTCAGCGCATCCACCTTGTTGCCGTTGACGATGAGTTCGTAATGCAGGTGCGGTCCGGTCGAAAGGCCGGTCGTGCCGACAAAGCCGATCACCTGCCCCTGCTGCACCTTGACTCCGGGCTTGATGCCCTTGGCGATGGCGCTCTGGTGATTGTAGGAGGACACGTAGCCGTTGGCGTGGCGGATCAGGGTCTGGTTGCCGTAACCGCCCGAATCCCATCCTGCCTTTTCCACCACGCCGTTGCCGGCGGCGATGATCGGCGTGCCGCGCGGAGCGGCCCAGTCGACGCCCGTGTGCATGCGCGAGAAACCGAGGATCGGATGGCGCCGCATGCCGAAGCCGGAGCGGAAGACGCCGTTCGGAACGGGATTGCGCAGCAGGAACTGGCGGATGCTCTTGCCGTTCTCGTCATAATAGTCGACCGAATTGTCCTCGGGGTTCTGGAAGCGATAAACGCCGGTCTGCGTATCACCGAATTTCGCGGTGAGGAACAAAAGCTCCGAATCCTCGGTGGCCTGGCCGTTTTCGTCGGAGACGGAATAGAGGGCCTCGAGCGTGTCCGTGGAACGCAGCTGCGCCTGGAAATCGACATTGCTGGCCAGGATGCGGATCATCTCCGCCGTCATCTCCTTGCCCATGCCATAGGACAGGGCGGCGCGGTAGATGCCGTCATAGACGCGCGGCAGGTCGCGGCCGGTGATGATCGCCGGCTTTCCATCGTCGTCGAATGCGGTCGCCACCGCATCCAGATAGGGTGGCTCGGCCCCGGTGACAAAGCGGCCCTTGTCGTCGAGGGCGGCGGTCGTCACATGCCGGCCGCGCGAATAGACGCTGGCGCGGACGATATCGGCCTCCTTGCCCTGCTGCGCGATGCAGATACGCAGCACATCGCCTTCGGCAAGCTCCCGGCTCCCGAGCTGTCCTTCGAGATAGGCGGCGAGGTCTTCGGCCTGCGCCTTGGTATAACCGGCCCCGATCATCAGCGTGTCGATATCGGTATCCTGGCGCGCGGGAAGCACGTCGTCGGCGTATTCCGTATCGTCCGGGGTGATCGTGTCATAGGTCGACACGCTCATGTTCTCTTCGACCACGCGCGCCGTCAGGCCGGCGAAGAGGTCGATGTCGGAACTGTCGGAGGCGAAGCGGCGCGGGTCGACATAGGCGAGGGAGGCGACCTGGACGTTGCCGTCGGTCAGAACCGAACCGTTGGTGCGGACGTTCTCCTCCACTTCCTCGATCGACATCAGATCGCCGTAATCGAGCGCCGAACCGCCGCTCGGAAAATCGCCGGTCTGAAGCGCCACCTCCGATTCGACGTCGGAGCCATAGATCGTGCCCATGCGGGAGGCCGATGTGGTGTCCCGCCCGCTCGGAGAGAAAATGGCGAGCGGATCGAAGCGGGGATAGTCCTCTGTCGGCGTATGGTTGACGGCAAGCGCCATCTTGACGTGGGCGAAAGGCTGGCGACGAACCACTTCCTTCTCGCCGTCATGGATCAGGGTCGAAATTTCCATGACCTTCTTGTCGGACGGCTTGGTGACGAGCGCGGGCTCCAGTATGCGCTCGCCGCGCTTGGCGGCGACCGCCGGGTTTCTCGCGGCCTGCCCGGTCGGGTCGAGCGCGGCGTAGGCTTCGGCGGGGATGGCAAGCTGCTGGCGGCCGTCGAGCGCGGCAAAAAGCGCCACGCCCATCAGCAGGGATGAGGTAATGCCGGTGAGGAACGTCCCGGAGAGCCAGCGAAGCGAAATCTCGCGGCGGTCGGGCGCCTTTCGCCCGTCGGCGAGAATCGGCGGCTCGTTGCCGAGAGATCGGATCATGTTCCGGTCGGTCGTCATGCCGTTGTTGCTTTGCCTCGTCAGAGAATGCCGTCAGGGGCGGGACCATGCACGCACGAGGGGGCGGAAGTCAAATCACCGCGCCCGCGCCTTCGGTCCAGTGTAGACGCGGGGATTGTGTGTATCTGAAGGCAGGACAGGAGGCCTGCCGCCGATTTCGGATAACGCCCGGATTCCCGGGAGCCGGCCCGGGGGGAAAGACAAGACTTGGAATTTTTTCAAAAAAATGTCATATCTCCTGTTGACTGTTTATGGTTGGTGGGCTTATAACGCCGCTCATCGACGAGGGCGTTGGGCGCTTCTGGCGGCCGACGAACTTGTC
>NZ_JAHWXY010000013.1 GCF_024281235.1 Shinella daejeonensis | reverse complement strand
CGCGCCGCGCCGCAGCCGGCGCGCAACCCGCCGGCCGGCCGCGCCGTCGCGAGGACTGCCGGCAATGCGGCGCTGGCGCGGGACGACTGGGAGGAATTCTGATCGCCTGCCGGCATCGCCGGCACACTGAAAAACGGAGGCCGGCGTTTCCGCCGGCCTCCGATATCGGTCCGATCTCCGGCGCCCGCGTCAAAGGCGCGCCAGGCGTTCGCCAAGAAGCGCGAAGAACCCCTCCGCATCGATATCCCGCATGACTTTCGCATTGGGCTTGCGACCGGTCACCCGCCACCAGTCGACCACCGTCATGCCGGCGGTCAGCGGCGACTGCGTCTCCACCTCGACGTTGCAGTCACGACCGGAGAAGAGCCCGGGCTTCAGGAGATAGGCGATTACCGTCGGATCGTGCAGGGGCGCGCCGTCCGAGCCGTATTTCTCCACGTCGAAGCGTTCGAAGAAATTCAGCATCGCGATAAGCGCAAGCGCCGGCCGGTTGCCGATCGCGCGCAACGCCTCGACGCGGCGCCTCAGGGTCATGACCTTATGCGTGACATCGAGCGGCATCATGACGATGGGCATACCGGAACGGAATACCGCGTGCGCCGCCTCCGGATCGACGTAAAGATTGAACTCGGCCGCCGGCGTGATGTTGCCGCCTTCGAAGAAGCCGCCGCCCATCATCACCAGTTCCTGCACCCGCCCCGCGATCTGCGGCGCCTTTTCCAGCGCCAGCGCAATATTGGTGAGCGGCCCGAGCGTACAGAGCGTCACCGTGCCGGGAGGCTCCCGCATCAGCGTCGCGATAATGAAATCGACGGCATGCTCCGACTGCAACGGCATCTGCGGCTCATGCAGTTCCGGCCCGTCGAGGCCGGTCTTGCCATGCACATGTTCGGCCGTCACCAGCGGACGCGCCACCGGCCGCTCGGCGCCGGCGAAAACCTTCACATCCGGGCGCGAGCAAAGTTCCAGCACGATCCGCGCGTTGCGCGACGTCAGCGACAGGGGCACATTTCCGGCGACCGTCGTAAGCCCCAGGATTTCCAGTTCCTTCGGGCTTGCGAGCGCCAGCATGATCGCTGCGGCGTCGTCCTGGCCGGGGTCCGTGTCGATGATGATCTTGCGTGGCTCGGCCATGCCGCCTCCGTTCCTTCGTCCTTACGCGCCCTTCACGCGGAACGGCAGTCCGCGGCGACTATATTTGCCCGGCGCACAATCGCAAGCGTCTTGCACCGTCGCGGGCCAGCCCCCATATTGGCTTCGGCGGGAAGGCCGATTGCGGGTCCCGTCACGGTCGCTTGACAGCCAAGGACTCGAAAAAATGTCGCGCATAACGCCTTTCACAAGCCCGTTGCTTCTGGGCTTCGACACCATGGAAAAGACCCTTGAGCGCCTCGCCAAGGGCAATGACGGCTATCCGCCCTATAATATCGAACGCCTTCGCGCCGACGAGCAAGCCGATTCGCCCGAACGGCTGCGCATCACGCTGGCGGTCGCCGGGTTTTCCGAAGACGAACTCGATGTGACGACCGAGGAAAACCAGTTGGTGATCCGCGGCAGGCAGGTCGACAGCGGCGAGCGGGACTACCTGCATCGCGGTATCGCCGCGCGCCAGTTCCAGCGCACCTTCATGCTGGCCGAGGGCATGTATGTCAGCGGGGCGGAACTGCGCAACGGCCTGCTGTCGGTGGACCTCGTGCGACCGGAACCCGTCCGCATGGTAAAGAAAATTAACATTTCCGTACCAGACTAGAGCATGAGCCGTTCCTGCGGGAACACCGCCGGATCGTCTCATGCATAACCTGATCGTCGAACGCGCCGATGGGCCAGCGTGGCCGCGCGCGTCGGGCGGCCGGCTGCTGCCGGAACTGCCATGGAGGCAAAAATGGGACTGAAAACCACGACCCCCACCGTCTCGAAGGCCGATCTTGCTCATCTCGGCGCTGGTGAAGTCGGCTATATCCGCAAGATCAAGGCGGATGAAGTGTCGCGCTGCTTCCCCGAAGCGCCGGAAATCGACCCGAGCCTCGATCTCTGGGCGCTGTTCGGCGCCGACGGAACGCCGATCCTGCTGACGGACAACCGCTCCAGCACCTTCTTCAAGGCCGCAGAGGACGACCTGCGCACCGTCAGCCTGCACTGACGGCGCAGCGCCGGGCATGGAAAAGGACCGCGACGGCCTTCAGGCCGTAGCGCGGTTCCGGTTTTCACCGGTACGGTAGAACCGCCCTATCTCTTTGTTCAAGCCGCATTTCCGGACGCAAAACCGTTTCACGCTTTTGCCGGAAACGCTCTAAGGAAGGTCAGATAGGCCGAGCCGCGCCCTTCCCGGCGGGCCTTCGCCTCATAGCGCGTGCCGGGCCAGCCGGCAAAGGGCGTGAGCCAGTCGGCGGCGTTCTCCGCCGTCCACGAAAAGGCCGGATGTGCACCGCAATGCATCAGCGTCCAGTTGACATAGCTGTCGATATCGGATGCGAAGCAGAACAGGCCGCCCGGCTTCAGCACGCGGGCGAAGCGATCCAGATTGACGCTGGAGACGAAGCGTCGCTTCCAATGTTTCCGTTTCGGCCAGGGATCGGGATAGAGCAGGTCGATCTGGTCGATCGACGCCTCCGGCAGCCAGTCGAGCAGTTCCGTCGCATCGTCGTCGTAGAGCCGGATATTGCGCGCGCCCGTCTCCTCCACCCGCCCCAGGAGCTTGGCCATGGAATTGACGAAGGGCTCCACGCCGATGAAGCCCGTCCCGGGCGTTTCCAGAGCGCGATGGATCAGATGCTCGCCGCCGCCAAAGCCGATCTCCAGGCGGATACGGGCCGGGCGCTCCGCAAAAAGGGCGGCGGCATCGGCGGGCGGCGGCGCTGAAAGATCCACCTTCAGGGCCGGCAGCAAGATTTCCAGATGATGGGCCTGACGCTCCCGCAGCGGCTTTCCCTTGCGCCGGCCGAAGAAGGCCTCCGTCGAACGGGTGCGATGCGGTTCGGTCATGGGTTCATCCAGTTGGTGCAAACGAATACGGGCGCTCCGTGACCGGAGCACCCGTTCTTTACGATCAGCCTGCGCGCGCGTCCAGTGCGCAACCGGCACCGGGGAAAGACCGGTCCCGTTCAGGCGGCGACCTTCAGTGCTTCCTTGAGCGGCCTCACCAGATCGAGCCTCTCCCAGGAGAAGGCGCCATCGCGGCCGGCCTTGCGGCCGAAATGGCCATAGGCGGCCGTCTTGGCATAGATCGGCCGGTTGAGATCGAGATGGCGGCGGATGCCGGAAGGAGAAAGGTCCATGACCTGGCGGATGGCCGCTTCCACCTGTTCCGCCGCGATCCGGCCGGTGCCATGCAGATCGACATAGACCGACAGCGGCTGGGCGACGCCGATGGCGTAGGAAAGCTGGATCGTGCAGCGGTCGGCCAGTCCTGCCGCCACGACGTTCTTGGCGAGATAGCGGGCCGCATAGGCCGCGGACCGGTCGACCTTGGTGGTGTCCTTGCCGGAGAAGGCGCCGCCACCGTGCGGCGCAGCGCCGCCATAGGTGTCGACGATGATCTTGCGGCCGGTCAGGCCCGCGTCGCCATCGGGGCCACCGATGACGAACTTGCCGGTCGGGTTGATGTACCAGACGCAATCGTCGGCGATCTTCAAGTCGGAAAACGCCTCGCGGATATAGGGTTCGACGACCGTGCGGACCTTGGCGGAATCCCATTCCGGATCGAGATGCTGGGTGGAGAGCACGATCGAGGCGACGTCGGCCGGCTTGCCGTCGACGTAACGGACGGTCACCTGGCTCTTGGCGTCGGGGCCGAGTCTCGCCGCCTCGCCTTCGCCCTTCTTGCGGGCGGCGGCGAGAAGCTGGAGAATACGATGGGCGTAGTAGAGCGGCGCCGGCATCAGTTCGGACGTCTCGCGGCAGGCATAGCCGAACATGATGCCCTGATCGCCGGCCCCCTCGTCGCCCTGCTGGTCGGCGGCGTTGTCGACGCCCTGGGCGATATCGGCGGACTGGGAATGCAGCAGCACGTCGATCTTCGCGGTCTTCCAGTGAAAACCGTCCTGTTCGTAACCGATGTCGCGGATCGCCTTGCGGGCGGCCGCCTTGAACTTCGAGGGATTGATCACCTCGTTGCCGTTCTTGTCCTTTTTCATCAGGCTCGGCGGCAGGCGGACCTCGCCGGCAATGATGACGCGGTTGGTCGTCGCCAGCGTTTCGCAGGCGATACGCACCGACCAGGGGTCCACGCCGGTCTTGGCCGCTTCGCGGTAGATCAGATCGACGATTTCATCGGAGATACGATCGCACACCTTGTCCGGATGCCCCTCGGCAACGGACTCGCTGGTGAAAAGGTAGCTGCTGCGCATGCGGGAATTCCCCTCAAAGAAGATGGACTCCGCATGTGTTAGTCAGTTCGCTCGCAAAAGACAAGCGCAGAAAGACATAAGAATATGCTTATGTCTCGGGGTGGATCGATAGGAACACAATGATCCCGCCAAACGAAAAAGCGACCGGAGCGGCCGCTTTTTCGTTCTCATATGGCCGATGGGATCAGTCGGCTTCGGCCTCGGTGGCCAGCGCCTTGACGAGGTCCACCAGTTTGCGACGCACCTTGGGGTCGCTGATCTTGACGAAAGCCCGGTTGAGTTGCAGCCCCTCGGAGGAAGACAGGAAATCCACCACGTAGTTCGAACTGGATGCCTCCGAAAACCCGCCCTGGGCATCGGTCTGCTCGCCGGGAGCATCCTCGAAAAAGAAGGAAACCGGTACGTTCAGAATGGTGGAGATGTTCTGGAGCCGGCTCGCTCCGACGCGGTTCGTGCCCTTCTCGTACTTCTGGATCTGCTGGAAGGTGATGCCCAGGCTTTCCCCGAGTTTTTCCTGGCTCATGCCGAGCATGGTGCGCCGAAGCCGGATACGGCTACCGACATGAATATCGATAGGATTCGGCTTCTTCTTGTTTTCCGCCATAATATGAGTGTCCTAAACGCGTGGAACTTGCCCCAGCCACCACGACGGCTATCGTGAAACAGGCCTTGTTTGCGGGGAAACGCGCGAAAGCCTTCCGTCTGTGTCACACTCGTAGAACCGTCGGCGCGCACTATGCAATTTTAGGGGTTACCGGTCAATTCATCCCCGACGAAAAGCGGTGCGCGCGACAAGCGCCAGCAGGAAGAAAAAAGCGATCACGCCCCAGAACACCATCCGGTGGCGTTCCGCAGCCGCCGGATCGTCGAGCCTGCCGGGCAGCGCCGCGTCGACAAAGCCGGGAACGTCATAGGCGAGCCCCGTGACGATACGGCCGCGGGCGTCGATGACGGCGGAAATCCCGTTGTTGGCGCTGCGCACCAGCGGCAGGCCACGCTCGACGGCGCGCAACTGTGCCTGCTGAAAGTGCTGATAGGGACCCGGCGTCCGACCGAACCAGGCGTCATTGGTGACGTTGAGCAGGGCGGAGACATCCTCGGCCTGCGCGCCAATCTCGTCGGGGAAAATCGCCTCGTAGCAGATCAGCGGATAGAGGCGCTGCGCCGCGACCGTCAGCACCTGATGATCGCGCGCACCGGAAAATCCGCCGGGCATGGCGGCGACCGCACTCACGCCGAAGCTCTGCAACAGATCCTCGAAGGGCATATATTCGCCGAAAGGCACGAGATGCACCTTGTCGGCGGCCGCCGTGATCTGGCCCTTGCCGTCGATCACATAGACGGAATTGTAATAGCGCGGCGGCTTGCCCGTCCCGCCATCCTCGGTGCGCACGGCGCCGGCTACCAGCATCTGGTCGTCATCGAGAACCTCGGCGATCCGCGACAGGGCATCGGGATTATGGGTCAGGATGAAGGGGATCGAGGTTTCGGGCCAGACGATGATATCGGGCCGGCGGCCGCCTTCTTCCGCCGGCGCGGCGCTCAGCGCGAGATGGCGCTCGAAGATCTCGGCCCGCGCCGAATCGTCAAGCTTCATCGCCTGATCGATCACCGGCTGGACCAGCCGGACGACCGCCTCCGCCGACGCCGGCACGGGCCGGACATGGAGCGCATGGACGCCATAGCCGACATGGGCGGCGAAAAGCACGCCCGCAAGGGCGAGGCCCACCTTCCACCCGCGCCGCGTGCCAAGGAGCGCGGGCATCGCGAAGACGAAGACGGCAAGCGCATTGATCGCGGCGATCCCCAGCGGCGCGGCCGATTGCATGAGCAGCGGCACCGGCATCGCACCATAGCCGACGGCATTCCAAGGAAAGCCGGTGAAGAGGAGGCCCCGCAGCCACTCGCTTACCCCGAAAGCGGCGGCAAGCGCTGCGATCCGCCCCCATCCATCCGACCAGAACAGACGGGCAAGCGCCGTCGCCAGTCCGTAATAGAGCGCCAGAAACGCCGGCAGGCCGAAAACCGCAAGCGGCAAGGCCCAGGCAAAATCCTCCGCCTCGACCAGAAGCGCATTGCCGAGCCACCACAGACCGCCGACGAAGTAACCGAAGCCGAAGAGCCAGCCGATGCGGAAGGCCGGCGCGAGGCGGCGCAGGCCCGTTGCACCCGGCGCAGGCGTGGCGCCGTCAAGCAGCCAGACAAGGAGAGGCAGGGAAACGAAAAGCGCGGCGAAGAAGCCGAAGGGCGGAAGCGCCAGAACCGAAAAAAGGCCGGCGCCGAGCGCCGTGAACGCCTGTCCTGCTCCCGAAAGGAGCATGACCCTGCCCGCCAGCCGCTCCATGCCGTCCCCTTTTTCGTCCCGCCCGAATCAGCCGCGCCAGTCTTTCAAAAAACCGCGCGCTTGTCCCCTCTCCCGCTCAAGGGCGGAAGGCCGGCATCATTGCGTTCCGGTTTTGGCCGGCGGCGGATCGGAGGGCTTTTCAGGTCCGGCGGCGGGATCGGCGCCCTCGCCTTCCGGCCGGCGTTCGCGGCGGCGCGCCGCATGGGCCCGTTTGCGCGTGACGCGAACCCGCTTCACGCGGCGAGGATCGGCATCGAGAACGTGGAACTCGAAACCGGGAACGGCCTGCACCACCTCGCCGCGGGCCGGGATGCGTCCAAGCGAGGCGAAGATCAGACCGCCGAGCGTATCGGCGTCCTCGAGCTGGTCGCGGATATCGAAATCAGGACCGATGGCCTCCGCCAGTTCTTCCAGTTCGACGCGGGCGTCGGCGATCGAGACGTCGTCGTTCACCTGGGTGATCATCGCCTCCTCGTCGTCGTGCTCGTCCTCGATATCGCCGACCACCATTTCGACGATATCCTCCAGCGAGGCGAGCCCGTCCGTACCGCCGTATTCGTCGATGACCAGCGCCATCTGCGTGCGGTCGGCCTGCATGCGCGCCATCAGATCGGCGGCCAGCATCGACGGCGGCACGAAAAGAACGTTGCGGATGATGCCCGCCTCCGCCACCGTCTTGGAAAGATCGACCCGGCCGAGATCGAAATCCGCCTTCGGGGTCCTGCCAGCCTTCTCCGTGCCCGCTCCGTTGCCGTTGCCGTTACCGTTTCGCGTGCCGTTCCGGCGCTTGTTGCGCGCCTGGCGGGTCACATAGGCGAGCAGGTCGCGGATATGGACCATGCCGCGCGGATCGTCGAGGCTTTCGCAATAGACCGGCATGCGGGAGCGGCCGGAATCCTCGAAGAAGACCATCAGTTCGGCGACGGTGATGCTCTGGTCCACCGCCTCGATATCGGCGCGCGGCACCATGACGTCCTCGACGCGGACCTCGCGGAAGCGCAGGATGTTGTGCAACATCGCGCGCTCGCCCGGCAAGAAGGCGGTTTCCCCGCCCTCGCCTTCGGTCATCAGCGCCTCGGCCAGATCCTTTCGCAAGCTGGAAGCGCCGGACATGCGCCAGAAGCGCGCCGCCCGCGACCACAAGGACGAACGTGCGCCGCCCTCCGGTTTCTGCGGGCCGCTGCTACTACTGCCCGCTTCGCCTTCGCCCGAGGCTTCCGCCTCGGACTTTTCCGTCGTTGTCGACTGGTTCCTGAAATCGCTCATCGTTCCAACTGTCAATCGGGGTGATCCCCATAGGGGTCAGATAGGCCAAGCGTCGCCAGAATGCGAGTCTCCAGCCCCTCCATTTTCTCGGCCTCCCCGTCTTCCATGTGATCATAACCGAAGAGATGGAGAAATCCATGCACCAGAAGGTGCGTCAGATGATCGTCGAAGGGCTTGCCGAGTTCCATGGCTTCCCGGGCAAGCGTTTCCTCGGCGAGGATGATGTCGCCGAGCATCGGACCGGGCATTGCCCCCGGCGTCAGCGGCCAGGCGGGGAAGGAAAGGACGTTGGTCGGCTTGTCCATGCCGCGCCATTCGGCATTGATGCCGCGGATTTCGGCATCGCCGGTAAAGACCAGCGACACTTCCGGTGCCTGCGGCGGGAAGGGTTGCGCTTCCTCGCGTGCAAGGACGCGGGCGGCCGCTTCCAGCGCCCGCGTGGCGAGCGCGCGCAGATGCTCCTCCGCCGGCCATCCGCCTTCTTCGACGGAAATCTGGATATCGAGTTCGCTCATGACACCGGACCGCCGTTCAGCGGTCCATCCGCTCGCTTTCATCCTGAACGGCCGTGCGCGCCTCATAGGCCCGGACGATGCGGGCGACCATCGGATGGCGCACGACGTCGGCGTCGCTGAAGCGGACGACGGAGACACCCTCCACGCCCTTCAGGATCTGCAAGGCTTCCACGAGGCCGGACGTCACGCCGCGCGGGAGGTCGACCTGACTGGGGTCGCCGGTCACGATCATGCGTCCGTTCTCGCCAAGCCGTGTGAGGAACATCTTCATCTGCATCGACGTCGTGTTCTGCGCTTCGTCGAGGATCACCGCCGCATTGGCCAGCGTGCGGCCGCGCATGAAGGCGAGCGGCGCGATCTCGATGACGCCCGCCGTGATGGCGCGCTCCACCTTGTCGCCGGGCATCATGTCGTAAAGGGCGTCATAGAGCGGGCGCAGATAGGGATCGACCTTCTCCTTCATGTCGCCCGGCAGGAAACCGAGGCGCTCGCCGGCTTCCACCGCCGGGCGCGAGAGGACGATGCGGTCGACGGCACCACGCTCCAGCAACTGGGCGGCATAGGCAACGGCAAGGTAGGTCTTGCCGGTGCCGGCCGGCCCGACGCCGAAGACGAGTTCGGAACGCTCCAGCGCCCGGATGTAGGTGTCCTGCATCGGGGTCCGGGCGACGATGGTCTTCTTGCGCGTGGAAATCTGCGCCATGCTCAGCTTCGCCTTGCGCTCCATGGTCGGCAGCGAAAGCTGGTCGTCGGCCGCGATCGCCATGCGGATCGCGCCCTCCACGTCGGAAAGCTCGACCGAACCGCCGCTCTGGAGGCGGCCATAGAGATAATCGAGCGCCCGGCGCGCCTGATTGGTCGCCACCACATCGCCGGAGATGGCCACGGAGTTGCCCCGCGCCCGCGCGTCGATGTTCAGCCGTTGCTCGAGAAGCTTCAGGTTCTGGTCGAACTGCCCGAAAAGCTCGCTTGCATATCGATTGTTCTCGAAGGTCAGCACGAAATGATCGGCATCTGCCGGTACGATCTTCGACTGGTGCGGCGACGACGTCATCACATCATGTCCGTTCAAGCGGTCAGACTCCTTCAAGCGCCCGTCGCCTCGGCAAAGAGGCTGTTGGGGCCGGCATCGGTGATTCGCACACGGATAATGTCACCGATTTCTGAACCTTTTGCATCAATATTCACAGGCTGGAGCCAGGGCGAGCGCCCCACGAGCTGACCGGGCATGCGGCCCGGCTTTTCCAGCAGCAGATCGATCCCGCGCCCGATGCAGCCGGCGGCGAAGGCGCGTTGCTGGCGAAAGAGCAAATCCTGCAAGCGCTCAAGCCTCTCCGCCTTCACCGCCTCCGCCACATGGCCGTCCATCTGCGCGCCGGGCGTGCCGGGACGGATGGAATATTTGAAGGAAAAGGCCTGAGCGTAGCCCACCGTTTCGACAAGGCGCAACGTATCCTCGAAATCCTCATCCGTCTCGCCGGGGAAGCCGACGATGAAATCGCCGGAAATGGCGAGATCCGGCTGGACGGCGCGAATGCGCTCGATCAGCGCGATATATTCGGCCGCCGTATGCCGACGGTTCATCGCCTTGAGGATACGGTCGGACCCCGTCTGCACCGGCAGATGCAGATAGGGCATCAGCTTCGGCAGATCGCGGTGCGCGGCGATCAGGCTTTCGTCCATGTCGCGCGGATGGCTCGTCGTATAGCGCAGCCGGGCAAGACCTTCGATCTGCGACAGGCGGCGTAAAAGATTGCCAAGGCCCCATTCCCCGCCATCGGGACCAGCGCCGTGCCAGGCGTTGACGTTCTGGCCAAGGAGCGTGATCTCCCGCACGCCGGCCGCCACAAGCCGCTCCGCCTCTGCGACGATCTGCGCAACCGGGCGGGAGACCTCCGCGCCGCGGGTATAGGGCACGACGCAGAAGGTGCAGAACTTGTCGCAGCCTTCCTGCACGGTGAGAAAGGCGGTGACGCCCCGGGCGCGCGTCCGCGCGCGGTCGGGGGCGGGAAGATGCTCGAACTTGTCCTCGATGGCATATTCCGTCTCGACGACCCGCTCGCCGCTTTTCGCACGCTTCAGCATGGCCGGCAGGCGATGATAGGTCTGCGGACCGACGACCAGATCGACCGCCGGCGCGCGGCGCAGGATTTCCGCGCCCTCGGCCTGCGCGACGCAGCCGGTGACGCCGATCGTCAACGCACGCCCGTCCTTCGCGCGCGCCTTCTTCATGTCGCGCAGGCGGCCAAGCTCGGAATAGACCTTTTCCGCCGCCTTCTCGCGGATATGGCAGGTGTTGAGGAGGACGAGGTCCGCCTCCTCCAGCACGTCGGTCGTCTGATAGCCGTCCCGGGCCAGCGTGTCCGTCATGCGGTCGCTGTCGTAGACGTTCATCTGGCAGCCATAGGTCTTGACGAAGACCTTGCGGCCGGCCGTCGCCTCGCCCGGGGCCACCGGCGCAACGGTGAGAGTGGGTGCTTGTTCGCTCATGCGCGTTTCCATAGTGGAAAAACCCCGGAAAATGAAGCCCTCTCCCCTATGTACCTCAGCGGCCGCGCAGGCGCGTGCCCAGCATGGCGCGGATGCGGGCCTCGATTTCGTGGCTGATCTGCTTGCGATTGCCGCCTTCGCGATAGTCCACCTGTTCGCCGAGATCGACGTCGACATCGATCGCCCCCTCGCGGGCGACACCGAGAAGATGGGGCAGCAATTCTATATCGCCCGGCCAGGCGGCGAGCGGCCGATGGAAGCGGCCCATCGCCATGCCGTGAAGCCCGGTATAGGCGATCGAGACCGGCTGGACATGGACGACGCGTTCCGGCGCGCTGGACACGGCGGAAGCGGCCGCGCCGAAAAGCGAGGTTTTCATGTCCAGAACCCGGTTGCCGTCGGACGTGGTTCCCTCCGGAAAAAGAACGACGATCTCGCCGGCCAGCAGCCGTTCAGCGATCTCGTCGGCCTGCTTTCCGACCCTGCGCTTCTGTTCGCGCTCGACGAAGATCGTCGCCTGGAGCCGGGCGAGAATTCCGAAGACCGGCCAGTCCCGCACCTCCGACTTGGCGATATAGACGACATCGGCGATGGAGCCGAGAACCATGATATCCTTCCAGGAGACATGATTGGACACCAGCAGCAGCGGCCGACGCGGCACCAGCGTCCCGTGGACCCGGACCTTCAGGCCGAGCGTGCGGCAGGCGGCGCGATGCCAGAGACGCGGCAGGCGGCGGCGAAGCGGGAGATCGAAGCGCAACGCGACGAGCTGGAACGGCAGCAGCACCGCCGTCAGCGCCGCCAGCAGCAGGAACTGGACGGCGATGCGCAGCCAGACGATCACGCGCAACCGCTCCCGGACATCAGGAGCGGAGGCGACCGTGTCATTCGTCGCCCTTCTTCAGCGGAACGCCGTAAAGCTCCAGCCGGTGATCCACCAGGCGGAAGCCGTGTTCGCGAGCGATACGCTCCTGCAGGGCCTCGATCTCCGGCGAATGGAATTCGATGACCGTCCCGGTCTTCAGATCGATCAGATGGTCGTGATGCTCCTCCGGCACCGTCTCGTAGCGGGAGCGACCATCGCGGAAATCATGCCGCTCGATGATGCCGGCGTCCTCGAAAAGCTTGACCGTTCGATAGACGGTGGAAATGGAAATCCGCGCGTCGACAAGCGACGAGCGGCGATAAAGCTCTTCCACATCCGGATGATCGGCGGAACTTTCCAGCACCCGTGCGATGACGCGGCGCTGCTCGGTCATCCGCATGCCACGCTCGACGCAAAGCTCTTCCAGCGATTTCTCGATGTCCGACATGCGATCCGGTCCCTGTTGCCGCCAGCCTCCCGGAGGGGAACTAGCGAAGATCAAGCCGCATGACAAGCGCTGTCGACCGTGCGCCGTCGGCTGCGACATAATAGGCCTTGCGCTCGGCGACCTTGCGGAAACCGAGCTTGCCATAAAGGCCGATGGCCGGGACGTTGCCCTCGTCGACCTCCAGGAAGATCTGCTCGACGTCGCGCATGCGCGCCTCGCGCAGCACCGACAGCATGAGGCGCCAGCCAAGGCCGAGCCGCGCGAAGCGCGTATCCACGCCGATCGTCAGGATCTCGGCTTCGCCGGCCGCCGCCCGCGCCAGCACGAAGCCGCCAGCCGCGCGCGGCGGTCCGCCCTGCCGCAACGCGAGAAAGCCGAAAACCGTCGGCTGGAGGAGCAGCGCATGGAATTCGCCATCGCTCCAGGGCCGGGCAAACCGCGTGCGGTGAAGACTTGCCGCCAGAACGGCATGGCCGCTTTCCAGCGGCACGATATTGAAGGCCGGCCGGAGGCCGAAGTAGTCGCCGAGGGACATGCCGTCAGGCCCTCCTGAGGGCGAAGCCGGCCTGCGGTTTGGCATCGGGACCGCGCAGATAAAGCGGCCGCGCAAGAGCGACGGCCGGATCGAGGACGGCCCCGATGCGGGCGACCGTCGCGATCGGGATCGTGTCGTTCCCATCGCCGGCGTCCCCCGCTGCCGGCGGCGCGCCCGAACCGGTCACGTCGCCTTCGAAGGCCCAGGCGCGGGCGTGCGCTTCGCCGACCGGCAGCAGTTCCGGCTCGCCGAGGGGACGCCCCGCCGCGTCGAAGGCCTGGCAATAGGCTTCGTCGCGCTTTGCATCCATGATGGCAAGGAGAGGCCGGCCACCCGACCGTTCCCGGGCAAGGGCTGCAAGCGAACTGACGCCGACGGCCGGAACCGCCAGCGCAAGCGCCAATCCGCGCGCCGTCGCCACGCCGACGCGAATGCCGGTAAACGAGCCCGGCCCGACAGTCACCGCGATGCGCCCGACATCGGCAAGCACCAGCCCCGCGGCCGCGAGCGCCGCGTCGATGATGCCCATCAGCCGTTCGGCATGACCGCGGCCGATATCCGCGCCGGCCACGCCGAGAACCCGGTCCTCTGCGCTGTCATAAAGAGCCGCGTAACAGCCGGCGCCGGCGGTGTCGATCGCCAGGACGATCATGCCGCCACGCCTGCGGACGGGTCGGGGACGTCACATGACCGCTTCAACTTCCTGCACTTCCGGTACGAAATGACGCAGGAGGTTCTGCACCCCGTGCTTGAGCGTGGCGGTCGAGGACGGGCAACCGGAACACGCTCCCTTCATGTTGAGATAGACGACACCGTCGCGGAAACCCTTGAAGGTGATATCGCCGCCATCCTGGGCGACGGCGGGACGCACACGGGTATCGAGCAGTTCCTTGATCGTCGCGACGATCGTCTCGTCGCCGGCTTCGAAGAATTCGTCCTCCGTCTCGTCGTCGGCGAAGGCGCCGCCGGCCATGACCGGCTGGCCGGACATGAAGTGCTCCATGATATTGCCGAGGATCGCCGGCTTCAGATGCTGCCAGTCGGCATCGTCCTTGGAGACGGTGATGAAATCGTAGCCGAAGAAAACACCGGTCACGCCCGGGATGGAAAACAGGCGGGCAGCCAGCGGCGAGGCGGCGCGCGCCTCGGTCTCGTCTCGAAACTCCGCCGTGCCGCTTTCCAGCACGATCTTGCCCGGCAGGAACTTCAGGGTCGACGGATTGGGGGTCGCTTCAGTCTGGATGAACATTTCTTTCTCCCTGCGGCCGGACAGTCGTGTCGGCCCGAGCATTTAGAATAATTCAAAACTAAGCCTTTCCGCTCCAACCTTCAAGAGCATCTCAGCTCAGCGCATCGAGATCCTCGGCGGAAAGCGCCTCCGGGATGACGGTCACCGGCACCGGAAAGGCATGGCTGCGGCTGGCGAGCGACGAGACGAGCGGCCCCGGCCCCTCCTTGGAGGAGCCTGCCGCCAGCACCAGGATGGCAATATCCCGGTCCTCGTCGATCAGCGCGTTGATTTCCTCGCTCGGCGTTCCCTCGCGGATCACTGTCTCGGGCTCGATGCCGACCGATTCGCGCAGCGCCTGGGCCGCCTTGGCCAGAACCGCCTCCGCCTCTTCGCGGGCTTCCGCACGCATGATCTCCTCCACACCCAGCCATTGCTGGAAATCGGCGTTCGGGATCACATAGAGCAGCACCACGCTGCCATTGGAGTTCTTCGCCCGGCTTCCCGCATAGCGGACGGCCCGCTGGCATTCCGGCGTTTCGTCGATGACGGCCAGGAATTTTCGGCGGTGACCGTCAAGGCGGGAAAGACGTGGAGAAACCATACGGCCTCCTTTCGCAAGGATGTTTCAGAACCGGTTCCGGACGCTTCTCGGGCGACCTTACTGTAGAAAACCGATGATGTCGCGGACTTCCTTCATGGTCTTTTCCGCCCGTGCGCCGGCGCGTTCGCCGCCATCGCGCAGGATCGCGTCGATATGGCTGGTGTCGTTCATCAGCCGGCGCATCTCGCCGGTGATCGGCGACAGGACCGCAGCGGCAAGCTCCACCAGCGCCGGCTTGAAGACCGAGAACTGCTGGCCGCCGAATTCCGCAAGCACATCCGCTTTCGTCCTGTCGGAAAGTGCTGCATAGATGCCGACGAGGTTTTCCGCCTCCGGACGGCCCTTCAGGCCCTCCACCTCGCTCGGCAATGCGTCCGGATCGGTCTTGGCGCGGCGGATCTTCTTGGAGATCGTGTCCGTGTCGTCGAGCAGGTTGATGCGCGACAGGTCGGAAGGATCGGATTTCGACATCTTCTTCGTGCCGTCACGCAGCGACATGACGCGCGGCGCCGGGCCGCCGATCATCGGCTCGACCATCGGGAAATAGGCATGGACCGGCTCGTCGCCGACATGAATGTCCACGCCGGTCCCGCGTTCGCGGATATGTCCGGAAAAGTCGATGTTGAATTTCTGGGCAATGTCGCGCGTCAGTTCCAGATGCTGCTTCTGGTCGTCGCCGACCGGAACATGAGTGGCGCGATAGACGAGGATATCGGCGGCCATCAGGCTCGGATAGGCAAGCAGGCCGAGCGAGACCTGCTCGGCGTTCTTGCCGCCGGTCTTGTCCTTGAACTGCGTCATGCGCTCCATCCAGCCGATCCGCGCCACACAGTTGAAGATCCAGGCAAGCTCGGCATGCTGCGGCACCGCGGACTGGTTGAAGACGATGTGCTTCTGCGGATCGATGCCGGAGGCGATATAGGCGGCGGCGATCGAGCGGATCTGGCTGCGCATGTCCTCATGCACGAGTTGCGCCGTCAGCGCATGCAGGTCGACCACGCAATAGATGCAGTCGTTATCCTGCTGCAACGCCACGAACTTGCGGATCGCGCCGAGATAGTTGCCGAGATGGAGATTGCCGGTCGGCTGGACGCCGGAAAAGACGAGGGGCGGGAATGCGCTCATGACGATTTCCTTCAGGCGGGTGGAGCGCCTGATCCTGTTGCAAAGGCAATTCACGGGAGGGCGCGCAGCAGTCCGCCTTCCACGATTGCGTGAAACAATGTGTTGCGCTTATGCACGGCGAAGCGGGACGGATCAAGAGGCGTCCGGCCGCCTCATTCCGCCTTGCGCCCGCGCTTCAGGCTCCGCCTGATCATGCGGGGATCGGCGCCGCCGATCAGGAAGGCGAGAGAGAAATAGATGACCATGGCGAAGACGATCAACAGGCCGAGGGCCGACAACTGATCGTAAAGAGGCGCCGTGGAGGACAGCCTGTCGGCGAGATATCGCGACGCATATTCGAGCGCGACGGCCATGACGCCGGCGGCGGCCAGCAGCCGGGCCACCCGTGACAGCAGCGCCTTCTCCACCGGCCAGTGGCCGCGCCGCACCAGCGTCACCAGCAGCATCAGCGCCGTGAGCCAGCCGGAAACCGTTTCCGCCGCCGCAATGCCGCGCTCGTGGAAAAGCGGAAACAGCGTGAGCGCGAGCACGCAATTGACGACGACCGAAACGAGGGTGATGCGCATGGGCGTGCGGGTGTCCTCACGGGCGAAAAAGCCGGGGTTGAGCGCCTTGATCATCACGAAGCCGGGCAGACCGAGGCCGTAGATCGCCAGCGTGCCGGCAACGATCGACGTCGTCCCGGGGCTGAAGGCGCCGCGCTCGTAGAGCACGCGCACGATCTCGTCGGAGATCACCCAGAGCGCGGCGGCGGCCGGCAGGGTGAGAAACAGCACGAATTCCATCGAGCGGTTCTGGAGGTTGGCGGCCTCCCGTTCCTGGCCCCCCTTGAGCGCCCGCGCCAGTTCCGGCAGCAGCACGACGCCGACGGCAATGCCGACCACGCCGAGCGGAAGCTGGTAGACCCGGTCGGCATATTGCAGGGCGGAGATCGCCCCGTCCCTGGTGGACGCGATCATCTGGCCGATGAGCTGGTTGATCTGGGTGATGCCGCCGGTGACGGCAGCCGGGAACGCCAGCCACAACAGCCGCCGGACGTTATCGGTCATGCGCGGACGACGAAAGCCGATGCGCATGCCGGCGTGGCGCACGCCGGCATAGAGCACCGCCATTTGCAGAAGCCCCGAGGCCAGCACGCCCCAGGAGAGATACCAGGCGGTTTCGAGCGGCGAGGCCCCCTGCCACAGCGCATAGGCAAGCGCGCCGATCAGCACCATATTGAGAAAGACCGGCGCGACGGCGGCGGCAAAATAGTGATGCAGCGAGTTCAGCATGCCCGAGAGCATCGCCGTCAGCGACATGCACATGAGATAGGGGAACATCACGACGGCAAGCTTCACCGTCACGTCGAACTTTTCCGCGTCGCCGACAAAGCCGGGCGCGATGATCCAGGCGACGATGAACGGCATGGAAAGCTCCATGGCGATCGTCAGCAGGAGAAGTACCGTGAAGAGAACGCCGAACACCTCCTCGGAAAAGCGCTTGGCGCCGTCGACGCCGCCCGCCTCGATCTCCTTGGCGAAAAGCGGCACGAAGGCGGCGTTGAAGGCGCCCTCGGCGAACAGCCGGCGGAAGAGGTTGGGAAAGCGGAAGGCGGCGTAGAAGGCGTCGGCCATCGGCCCGGTGCCGAGCGCGGCCGCCATCAGCGTTTCGCGGATGAAACCGAGCATGCGGCTGCCAAGCGTCGCGCCGCCGACGGTCGCGAATTTTTTCACGAGACTCATTGCTGGGCTTTCGCCTTTCTTTGGGCAGCTGCGGCCGGCGCGATCATGCCGGGCGGCATGCGGTCGCGCAGTTCGTCGGGCTCGTCCGCCATCACGGCCTTCAGCCGTGCGGTGATATTGGCCTGCCGGCTTTCATTGGTGACCTTCTGCCCGACGAGATCGGTGACGTAGAAGGTGTCGATCACCTTCTCGCCGAAGGTGGTGATATGCGCCGAGGCGATATCGAGCGAGAGGTCGGACAGGACGGCCGTCACCTCGGAAAGCAGACCCGGCCGGTCGAGGCACTCGATCTCGATCACCGTGAACTTGTTGGACAGGGTGTTGGAGATCGTCACGGCCGGCTGCACGGTGAAGGCGCGGCTGCGCCTGCGGCCGCGCGCGCGGGTGGCGATCACCTCCGGCAGGCGCTTGCGGCCGGACAGCACGTCCTCGATCATCCGCCCGATGGTGGCGGCGCGGCGCATCTCGTCGGCGTCGTCGGCAAAGGCGCGGTTGACGAGGATCGTGTCGAGCGCCCGCCCGTCGGAGGTGGTGAAAATCTGCGCGTCGACGATATTGGCGCCCGCCGCCGCACAGGCGCCGGCGATCACCGTCAGCAGCCGCGGATGGTCGGGGGAAAGCACCGTGATCTCAGTGATCGCGTGAAAGGAATGGGTCTGCACCATGGTGGCGAGCGGCTGCTTGGCCCGGTCGACCTCCCGGATGAAGCGGGCATGGCGCACCTGATCTTCCAGCGGCACGGTCAGCAGGTAGGGATCGTAATGCAGCCGGGCATAGGCCGTGCGTTCCTTCACGCTCCAGTCGGCAAGCGCCTCGCGCAGCGTTTCGCGGGCGAATTTCGCCCGCTCGCCGCGTGACAGCTCCGAGAAGCCACCGGAAATGACCAGTTCCGTTTCATAGTAGAGCGTGCGCAGCAACTGTCCCTTCCAGCCGTTCCAGACTCCCGGCCCGACGGCGCGGATATCGCAGACCGTCAGCACCAGCAGCATCTTCAGCCGCTCCATGGACTGCACCTTTTCGGCGAAATCGAGGATGGTCTTGCGGTCGTTGAGATCGCGGGTCTGGGCCACCATCGACATGGTGAGATGCTCTTCGATCAGCCAGACCACCAGTTCCGTCTGCTTGGGCGTCAGGCCGAAGCGCGGGCAGAGCTTGCGCGCCACCTTCGCCCCGGCGACGGAATGGTCCTCCGGGCGCCCCTTGGCGATATCGTGCAGGAGCACGGCAACGTAGAGGGCCACCCGGTCCTCGATGCTCGGCATGATCTGATAGGTGAGCGGATGGGCGTCCTTTTCCCGCCCGCGATCGATGCCCGCCAGCACGCCGACCGAGCGGATGAGATGCTCGTCGACCGTATAGTGATGATACATGTTGAATTGCATCATCGCCACGATCTTGCCGAAGTCGGGGATGAAGCGGCCGAGAACGCCGGCCTCGTTCATCCGCCGGAGCAGGAAGGTCGGGTCGCGCGGAGAGGTCAGGATCGACAGGAAAAGCCGGTTCGCCTCCTCGTTCTCGCGCAGGGCGTTGTTGATCAGCCGGAGGGACCGCGTGACCTGCTTCAGCGCATCGGGATGAAATTCGAGCCCGTTGATGTCGGCGATATGGAAGAGACGGATGAGATTGACCGGATCGTTTCGGAACACGTCCGCATTGGCGATCGTGATACGGCCGTGATCCTCCACGAAATCCAGCGTTCCGGCGATCTTGCGCCGGCGGCGGCGCGTGAACCGGCTGATGACCCCCGTCAGTCCCGGCGCGTCCTTGGCCTGCTGGTCCTCCAGCGTGGCGCAGAAGATGCGGGTCAGGTCGCCGACATCCTTGGCCACGAGGAAATAATGCTTCATGAAGCGCTCGACGGACGACAGGCCGGGATGCGGCTGGTAGCCGAGGCAGGCGGCGATCTCGCGCTGGATATCGAAGGAAAGCCGCTCCTCCGCCTTGCCGGTCAGGAAATGCATATGGCAGCGCACGGCCCAGAGAAAATCCTCCGCCTTGCGAAACAGTTCGTATTCCTTGCGCGACAGGACGCCGAGCTTCACCAGTTCGGCGGGATCGCGCACATGGTAGAAATACTTGGCGATCCAGAAGAGCGTGTGCAGGTCACGAAGGCCGCCCTTGCCCTCCTTGATGTTCGGCTCGACGAGATAGCGCGTATCGCCCGCCTTGCGATGACGCTCGTCACGCTCGGCGAGCTTGGCGGCGATGAATTCCGGGCCGGTGTTGCGCACGATTTCCCGGTCGAAGCGCAGGGTCAGTTCCTCGAAGAGCGAGGCGGCGCCGCAGATATAGCGCGCTTCGAGCGTGGCGGTCCGGATCGTCATGTCGCTACGCGACAGGCTGATGCATTCCTCGATGCTGCGGGTCGCATGGCCGACCTTGAAGCCGAGATCCCAGAGGATATAGAGCATGAACTCGATCGCCGGCTCGCTCCAGGCCGCCGGCCGCGCCGGCAGCAGGAAGAGCAGGTCGATATCCGAGCCCGGCGCCAGCGTGCCCCGCCCGTAGCCGCCGACCGCCGCCACGGCGAGCCGCGTGGATTCCGGCGCGCGGCCGGCGCTGAAGACGTGGTTGAGCGTGAAATCGTGAAGAACGGAGATAATCTGGTCCTGCAACCAGGAGATGCGCGCCGCACAGCGCAGGCCGCTACCGTCCTCCGACAGCAGTTCCTGCGCCCGCGCGCGACCGGCCGTATTGACCGCCTTGAGCGCGGCGAGAAGCTCGCTGCGCATGCGGTCGCGGTAGTCGGCATTGGTGCTTGCGATGAACTCGCATTTCGCGCGCAGGGCCGCGACATCGAGAAGGCCGGATTCGGCCGGCGCCATGAGCGTCTTTTCCATAGGCTGCCGGCTCGTGCTCCGCTTTCCGTCCTCGCCACCGCGAGCGGCGCGGCGAAAGACCGGCATGCTGCGGGCGCATAGGGGCCTATAGACCATTTCCATCCGACGCGACAGTGACCCGTTGAAGCACATTGCGCCCCGGCGGCCCGGGCCTTCGCCTGTCGCTATCGACCGGCGAACTCCTTTTTCAGCACATAAAGGGCATCCAGCGCCTCGCGCGGCGTCATGTCGTCCGGATCGAGCGCCTCGACCATCGCCTCGATCCGCGAGGCCGCGGGAGAAGACCGGGGCTCCTCGCGCCGCAGGGCGACCTGGAAAAGCGGCAGGTCGTCGATGAGCTGGCTTGCCGGGTTCTTGCGGTCGGCATCCTCCAGCCGGGCGAGCACATCGCGCGCCCGCTCCACGACGGAGGGCGGCAGGCCGGCCAGCCGCGCCACCTGGATGCCATAGGAGCGGTCGGCCGCCCCCGGCCCGACCTCATGCAGGAAGATCACCTCGCCGTCCCATTCCTTGACTCGCATGGTCGCATTGGAAAGGCGGGGAAGCTTCTCCGAAAGAACGGTCAATTCATGGAAATGGGTGGCGAAAAGGCCGCGGCAGCGATTGGCCTCATGCAGATGCTCGACCGCCGCCCAGGCGATCGAAAGCCCGTCGAAGGTCGCCGTCCCCCGGCCGATTTCGTCAAGGATGACGAGCGAACGGTCCGTCGCCTGATTGAGGATCGCCGCTGTCTCGACCATCTCGACCATGAAGGTGGACCGGCCACGGGCAAGGTCGTCCGATGCGCCGACGCGCGAAAACAGCCGGTCGACGATGCCGATATGGGCGCTTTCGGCCGGGACATAGGCGCCCATCTGCGCAAGCACGGCAATCAGCGCGTTCTGGCGCAGGAAGGTCGACTTTCCCCCCATGTTCGGGCCGGTGAGCAGCCAGATCGCTCCGTCGCCCTTGCCGTCCTGCGGCGACAGATCGCAGCTGTTGGCGACGAAAGCGGCGGCCTGTTGCCGGCGCAGCGCCTGTTCGACGACCGGATGCCGTCCGCCGACGATGGAGAACATCTTCGACCGGTCGACCAGCGGCCGGCAGCAGGCCTGTTCTTCCGCAAGCGCAGCGAGCCCCGCCGACACGTCGATCGCCGCAAGCGCACGGGCGGCCTGCTTGATCGCCTCGGCCTTTGCGACCACCGCATCGCACAACGCGTCGAAAGCGACAAGCTCGATGGCCAGCGCCCGGTCCGCGGCGTTGGCGATCCGGGTCTCCAGTTCCGAAAGCACCGTGGTCGTGAAGCGCATCGCCCCGGCCATGGTCTGCCGATGGATGAAACGGCCCTTCGCCTCCTCCCCTTCCGTCAGCGCGGCGGCATTGCCCGCGGACACCTCGATGAAATAGCCGAGCACGTTGTTGTGCTTGATCTTCAGGGACTTGACGCCGGTCTCCTCGGCATATTGCAATTGCAGGCCGGCGATGACGCGGCGCGACTGGTCGCGCAAGGCCCGCATCTCGTCGAGTTCTCCGTCCGCGCCTTCGCGGATGAAGCCGCCGTCGCGCCTGAGAACCGGCAATTCATCGGACAGCATCACGGCCAGCCGGTGGGACAGGTCGACGGGCAGATCGCAAACCATCGTCCGGGCTTCGGCAAGCTCGCCCGAAAGATCTTCGTCCGCCATGCGCCGCGCCACGTCGGCGGCGACCGTGAAGCCTTGCAGGATCGCGCCGAGGTCGCGCGGGCCGCCGCGACCGAGCGCAAGCCGCGAAAGCGCGCGCGGCATATCGGGAAGCTGCTTCAGGGTGTTGCGCAGATCGTCGGCGAAGCCCGGGCGGTCGACAAGGACGGCGACGGAATCGAGCCGCGCGTTGATGGCGTCGGGATCGGTCAGCGGCGACATCAGCCGCTCGGCAAGGAGCCGCGCGCCGCCGCTCGTCACCGTCCGGTCGATCGCTTTCAGCAACGTTCCGGCGCGTTCGCCCGAAAGGGTTCGCACCAGTTCGAGATTGGCCCGCGTCGCCGGATCGATGAAGAGCGTCGAGGCCGAACTCTCCCGCTCGGGACGGCCGAGCGGCGGGCGCTCGGCGATCTGCGTCTTTTCCACATAGGCGAGTGCGGCGGCGGCAGCGGCAAGCTCGGCGCGCGAAAAGGCGCCGAAACCATCCAGCGTCGAGACCCCGAAATAACGTGCGATGCGCGTTTCGGCGGTGGCGCTGTCGAAAAGCACGGCCGGCTGCGGCACCGCCACGCGACCGAGCCCGTCGAGCGCCGGGCGGAATTCGGGATCGTGAAACAGGGTGTCCGGTACGATCAATTCACGCGGGTCGATGCGCTGCACATCGGCGAGAAGACGGGAAAGCGCTGTTTCAGACAGGCGGAAGACGCCGGTGGAAATATCGATCCAGGCCAGCGCCATGGCCGGCTCGCCGCCGCCACCGCCACCGCCGCGAATACGCGAAACGGCCATGAGGTAATTGGCGTCGGAGGGCGACAGCAGCTTTTCTTCCGTCAGCGTTCCGGGCGTCACGAGCCGCACGACATCGCGCTGCACCACGGACTTGGAGCCGCGTTTCTTCGCCGCCGCCGGATCCTCCATCTGCTCGCAGACGGCAACGCGGAAACCGAAGGCTATCAGCTTCTGGAGATAGTCATCGGCGGCATGCACCGGCACGCCGCACATCGGGATGTCGAGGCCCAGATGCTGGCCCCGCTTCGTCAGCGTGATGCCGAGCGCGCGGGCGGCATCCACGGCGTCCTGGAAGAACAGCTCGTAGAAATCGCCCATGCGGTAGAAGAGCATGCTGTCCGGGTTGGCGGCCTTGATCTCGATATATTGCTCGATCATCGGCGTCGCGGCCGCCCGGCTTTGCTCGCTGGCAAGCTCGGCGGTCGACAACACATCGTTCTGGCGCACAATTGGATCGTTCACGGAGAGGCAGTTCTTCCAAAAAAGAGGTATCACCCTAGCCGCGCATCGGTATAGAAAACAACAGCAGAGGGAGACTGCGGGCGCGTCGCCCACAGGAGCGTGAAGGGGAGAGGCAATGCCGGCCACGGATAAATCGGAGCGTCAGGGGTGCAGCGTCACCGACAAGGAGGCGCTGGATTTTCACGCCCTGGGCCGCCCCGGCAAACTGGAGATCACCCCGACCAAGCCGATGGCGACCCAGCGCGACCTGTCGCTCGCCTATTCGCCGGGGGTGGCGATCCCGGTGAAGGCGATCGCCGCGGACCCCGCCGCCGCCTATGACTATACGACACGCGGCAACATGGTGGCCGTCATCACCAACGGCACCGCCATTCTCGGCCTCGGCAATCTGGGCGCGCTCGCCTCCAAGCCGGTCATGGAAGGCAAGTCCGTCCTCTTCAAGCGTTTCGCCGACGTCGATTCGGTCGATCTGGAGATCGATACGGAGAATGTCGACGAGTTCATCAATTGCGTGCGCTTCCTCGGCCCCTCCTTCGGCGGCATCAATCTCGAGGACATCAGGGCGCCCGACTGTTTCATCATCGAAAGCCGGCTGCGCGAACTGATGGACATTCCGGTCTTCCACGACGACCAGCACGGCACCGCCATCATCGCCGCCGCCGGCCTCATCAACGCACTGGCGCTGACCGGCCGCGACTTCAAGACCACGAAGCTTGTCTGCAACGGCGCGGGCGCGGCGGCCATCGCCTGTATCGAACTGATCAAGGCGATGGGATTTGCAGCCGAAAACATCATCCTCTGCGACACCAAGGGCGTGATCTTCCAGGGCCGCGAGGATGGCATGAACCAGTGGAAATCGGCCCATGCGGTGAAAACCGACCGGCGGACGCTGGTGGAGGCGCTTGAAGGCGCGGATGTTTTCTTCGGCCTTTCCGCCAAGGGCGCGCTGACGGAAGAAATGGTGCGCGCCATGGCGCCCCGCCCGATCATCTTCGCCATGGCCAATCCCGATCCGGAAATCACCCCCGAGGAAGTCGCCCGTCTCCGCGACGACGCGATCGTCGCGACCGGCCGGTCGGACTATCCAAACCAGGTGAACAACGTTCTCGGCTTCCCCTATATCTTCCGCGGCGCGCTCGACGTGCGGGCGACGACGATCAACGACGCGATGAAGATCGCCGCCGCGCAGGCGCTGGCCGATCTTGCCCGGCAGGACGTGCCCGACGACGTCGCCACCGCCTATCAGGGCGCGCGCCCGCGTTTCGGCTCGCAGTACATCATCCCGGTTCCCTTCGATCCGCGCCTGATCTCCGCCATTCCGGTCGCCGTCGCGAAGGCCGCGATGGAAACCGGGGTGGCGCGTCGCGAGATTGCCGATCTCGACGCCTACGCCCGCGACCTGAAGGCGCGCCGCGATCCCATCGCCTCCACGCTGCAACAGTTCTACGCCCGGGTCCGCCGCCATCCCAAGCGGGTGGTCTTCGCCGAAGGCGAGGAAGAGCAGATGATGCGCGCCGCCGTCTCCTACGCCAACCAGCAGCTCGGCACGGCGATCCTCGTCGGCCGGGAGGAATATATCCAGGAGACGGCCGAACGCGCCGGAATCGAGCTTGACCGGCCCGGCATCGAGATATTCAACGCGCGCATCTCAAAGCGCAACGACGTCTATATCGACTACCTCTACGCACGCTTGCAGCGTAGCGGCTACCTCTATCGCGACGCCCAGCGGCTGATCCACACCGACCGCAACCATTTCGCCGCCTGCATGGTGGCGCTCGGCGACGCCGACGCGATGGTGACGGGGCTCACGCGCAATTATTCGACGGCGCTGGAGGACGTGCGCCGCTGCATCGACGCCAAGCCCGGCCACCGGGTGATCGGCGCCTCTCTCGCGCTCTGCCGCGGCCGCACGGTGCTTGTCGCCGATACCGCCGTGCACGACATGCCGACCTCCGAGGAGCTTGCCGACATCGCCGAGGAGGCCGCGGGCCTTGCCCGCCGGCTCGGCTACGAGCCGCGCGTGGCGATGCTCGCCTATTCCACCTTCGGCCATCCTTCCGGCGAGCGCTCGGAGCGGGTGCGCGAGGCAGTGAACATCCTCGACCGCCGCCGCGTCGATTTCGAGTATGACGGCGAAATGGCGGCCGATGTGGCCCTCAATCCGCGCATCATGGAGCAATATCCGTTCTGCCGGCTCTCCGGCCCCGGCAACGTGCTGGTGATGCCGGCGTTCCATTCCGCCGCCATTTCGACGAAGATGCTTCAGGAACTCGGCGGCTCGACCGTCATCGGCCCGCTGCTCGTCGGCCTCGACAAGTCGGTGCAGATCGTCTCCATGGGCGCGAAGGATTCCGACATCGTCAACATGGCGGCGCTCGCCGCCTATAACGCCGGCGTCTGAACCGGCATCCGGGCAGATCACCCGCTCCCCGGGGAGCGGGTAAAACCTTGGGGCGATCCGGGATCAGCTCGCGAAACGGCCAGCATCCGCGCCGTAGTAATTCAGGTAGCGTCCGGAAATCCGGCCGATCGGCAGCACGACCAGCACATCCGTCGTGCGGAAGGCATGATCGACGACCGCACCGGTGCCGACGCTTGCGCCGAGCCGCAGGTAGCCCTTGACGAGCGGCGGCATGGCGGCGAGCGCCTTGCGCGCATCGACGCCTTCCGCGGGCATCAGGTCCATGCTGGAGAACTGATCGGGATGGGCGCGGACGCTCCAGTCGTCCGTTGCCCGCACGTTGTGGTGCAGGAAGGAAAGCGCCAATGCATGTTCTTCCGGGATCACGCCGTGGAAGGAGGCGCAGCCGAACATCACGTCGACCCCCTGCTTCAGCGCGTAGGCCCAATTGCCCTGCCAGAGCAGTTCCACCGTGCGGCGGGTGCGATAGTCCGGCAGAACGCAGGAGCGGCCAAGCTCCATGAAGCGCTTGCCGGGATGGCGGGCGATCAGCGTATCGACATCGAATTCCGACTGGGAATAGAAGCCGCCCGAAATGCTGGCGACGTCCTGGCGCAACAGGCGGTATGTGCCGACGATCTGCTCTTCCGCATCGCCGTCGATCGCCGTATCGAGCACCAGCAGGTGGTCGCAGACCGCGTCCCAGGAATCGACGTCGCGCCGTCGCGCCGCCGCCTCGTTCGTCAGTCTGGCACCCATTTCCTCCGCGAAGACGCGATAGCGGATCGCCTGCGCCGCGTCGATCTCCGACGCGGTCCGGGCCAGCCGGGTCTCCAGGCTGCCGATCCGTCCGAGCACGCCGGTCACCGCGCGCGCAGGGGTGGCCTTTTCCGCGATTTTCGCCGGAGCGCCGGCGCAGGCAAGGTCGAGCGTCATATCGCAAATCCCGTTTGGCTGGAACAGGCCGCCTTAGAGCATCGTTCTGCTACAGGATAATGACGCAGGGCCTGCTTGAAAAGGCCGGCTGGAAAATGATCTTCAGGACGGGGTGCCGCGGGCAAGCCGCGCGATCTCCGCAAGCAGGGCCTGAGGCTCCGCAGGCTTGGCTACGACAGCGCCCACTCCGCTGGAAAGCAGCGCGTCGCGCAGCTCTTCCCGGTTGTCCGCCGTCAGCACGATCACCGGAAGGCGCGCGGCACCGGCATGGCCTGCGGCGATGCGCACCACCGTTTCGGCATCGCCACCGGGCATGCCGAGATCGGTGACCAGAAGATCGGGAAGCGGACCTTCGAGGAGCGCCGATTCGAGCGCCGCGAAATCCCCGACATGGCGCACCTGATGGCCGGCCCGCTCGAGGCCGGCCCGCACCAGCATCGCGTTCACCGGATCGTCTTCCGCCAGCAGGATGCGGTGACCGGCAGCGGCGGGGAACGCGGTTTCCTGCATCTCGGGGGCTTCCGGCGGCAGATCCTTCAGGATCGGCCGATTGTCGTTGATGGCGTCGCGCAGCTCCACGCCCTTCATGCGCCCGCGCAGCACATCGACGAGCGAGCGCTCCCGGAACGGCCGGATCAGCCAGGCGTCGTAGCCCTCACCCTTGCCGATGGCCCGGCCGCCGCGCTGTTCCGGATTGACGAGATAGACCCGCCTGGCTTCACCGTCGCGGATCACCGGCAGATCGCTAAGACTGCGGCGATAGACACCGGCAAGGCGGTTATCGATGACGATGTCGGTCAACGGCTCCTTCTGCCCGGCGAGGATGGCAAGGGCGGTCTCCACGCCGTCGGCATGGCGGCAAACGCCGCCCAGGGCCTCGATTGTGGCGACCAGCGCCGCCGAAGCAGGGCCTTCGGGGGCGAGCAGGAACACCCGGCTTGCGGCAAGGATGTTGCGGCGGGGGACCCGGGTCGCCGCCTGTGCGACGGGCATGCGGATGACGAAGGTGCTGCCCCGGCCGGGCTCGCTTTCGAGCGCCAGTCCACCACCGGCCTCGCTCAGGATGCGCGCCGAAATGGCGAGACCGAGCCCGGTTCCGCCGCTGCGCTGCGCGGCGCTGCCGGCCTGCTCGAATTCCCGGAAGATATTTGCCTGCTCCTGTCGCGTCATGCCCGGTCCCGTATCCGTGACACGCACGACAAGCAGATCGCCCTCCAGGCAGGTGGAAAGCGAGACGCCGCCCTCATGGGTGAATTTCACCGCGTTACCGACGACATTGTAGAGCACCTGCCGCAGGCGCGGCGCATCGAACGTCATCAGCCCCGGCACCTCCGGCGCGACGAAGGAGCCGATCTCTATGCCTTTCTCATGCGCCCGGGGCGAGAGCATCTCAACCACGCTTTCGAGCAGCGGACGCACCGAATCCTCCACCGGACGAAGCTGGAAGCGCCCCGCCTCCAGCGCGGAGAAATCCAGCAGATCGTCGACGAGCTGGACGAGCGCATGACCGGACTGGCGCAGCCCGGCGAGATAGTTCTTCTGTTCAGCCGTCAGCCGCGTCTGGCTGATGAGATGCGACATGCCGAGCATACCGGAGAGCGGCGTGCGGATCTCATGGCTGACGGTGGCGAGCAGCCGCGATTTGGCGGCACTGGCTTCCTCGGCCTTCCGGCGGGCGGATTCGCGCCCGCGCTCGGCAAGGCGTTCCTCCGTGACGTCGCGGGCAATCGAATGGACGACGAGATCGCCGGAAGCGGGATCGCGCACCGTCACGTCATGCCAGGAATAGATCCGGAGACCTTCGGGGCCTGCCACATCGACATCGTAGCGATGCGCGGTGGATTGCGAGCGGAAGACGAGGCCGAGTTCCGCGCAGGTGCGGCCCCTGACGTCCGCCGTGCCCGTCAGCGACGGCAGGACCGGATTGGAGCGCAGGATACGGCCATCCAGGGTGCGCATGACGACGATATCGCCGAGCACGTCATGGATCGCCGAGAGGATCTCGGTGGTTTCGCTGTGCTCCCAGGAGCGGTCATGGTCGACTTCGCCGCCACCTTGCGCGGTCGCCGCCCGCCGCAGCCCCATCCAGCCGGCCGCACCGGCGAGGCCCAGCCCCAGGAAAGCAAGCAACACGCCTGTCGCTCCGTCGGCCGCAAAGAACGCAAGGCCCGCCACCGCAAGCCCCGTGGCGGCGACAAGAGGCGGCACCGCCGCCTGTCCTACCGCAACGGCCCGCAAGCGCCGCCTACCGGCATCGCCGCCGGCACCGGAGGTTTCCGGAGGCAACGCTTCCGCCTTTACCGGTTCGGCGTAGACGGTTTTCAGCCGGTTCTGCAACTTGAGGGGTTCGCTCATGCCCCCTGCATAGCACGCGGAGCGTTCAAAACGGCTTCAACGATTCCCTAAAATCCTAACGATCGCGACGCAGCACATGAAGCGCCTCGTCGAGGATCACAAGGCCGGCGCCGATGGTGATGAAACTGTCGGCGAGATTGAAAACCGCGAAAGACCAGTTTTGCGTGTGAAAGAGCACATAGTCGATGACATAGCCGAACAGCGCCCGGTCGATGAGATTGCCGAAGGCCCCGGCGATGATGAATGCATAGCCGGCATGGGCGATGCCGCGCGCGCGCGGCGTCTGCCGCCACAGCCAGACGACAAAGGCCACGACGCAAAGCCGCAGCGTGACGATGACCCATCCCTCCATGCCGGAAAGCATGGAGAAGGCGACGCCGTAATTATGGGTGCGGTAGAGTGCGAGCATCGGCACGACCTCCACCATCTGCTGGAACGGAAGCCAGGCCTCCACGGCGAATTTCACCGCCTGGTCGAGAAGAACGGCGAGAAGGATCGCCGCGACAACCGGCAGAGGCCGGGACATCAGGGGAATGCGGTCGTTCATGAACGCTCGTCCAGCGTCAGCAGGTGGCGGCGCGCCTCGAAGAGCATGATGCCGGTGGCGATGGCGAGGTTCAGCGAATCCGCCCGGCCGGCCTGGGGAATACGGGCAAGCGCATCGGCGGCCACGGCCAGTTCATCCGGCAGGCCCGACTGTTCGTTGCCCATCAAAAGCACGACCGGCTTGTCGCGATAGCCGATCTTCCGGTAATCGACCGCGCCGGCGAGATGGGTCGCCACGACCGAGACCCCGGCGGTCTTTTTCCAGGCGAGGAACTCCGCCACGCTCGTCCTGACGAGCGGCACGGCGAAGATCGAACCCATGGTGGCGCGCACCGTTTCCAGCGAGAACGGATCGGTGCTGTCGCCGATGAGGATGACGCCGCTTGCCCCGGCCGCATCCACCGAACGGATGACCGTGCCGAGGTTGCCCGGATCACGCACCCGGTCGAGCGCCACCCAGGTCTCGTCGGCCCCCGGCCGCACATCCTTCAGCGCCGTAAAGCGCTGTTCGAAGATGCCGACGACCATTTGCGGATTGTCCCGGCGGGTGATGGAGGAAAGCACCTTCTCGCTCACCTCCAGCACCAGACCGCCGCGCGCGAAGGCCCTGGTCGCGGCCTGCACGACCTGCGGCTTGTCCTTGACGTTCTTGGCGTAGACCAGCGTCCTGATCGTCCAGCCGAGCTCCAGGGCGTCGATGACCAGCTTCAGGCCTTCCGCCATGAAGCTCCTCGTCTCGTCGCGCATCTTCTTTGAAGACAGCGCCTTGATGTCCTTGACGATCGGATTGGAGAGGCTGGTGACTTCCTTGACCTGCCCGACCCGGCGCGTTGCGTGATGTTCGTGGCTCATGCGCGGATCCAACGGCTGAAAAGGGACGTGGAAAGCGCCCGGCCGGCCGTCTTGCCGCCGCTGCCGCTCTCGCGAATGACGAGTTCGCCCGATTCCACCGTGCCGCCGAGGCCGCGCATGGTCTCGCGCATCAACTCATGGATGGAATAAAAGCTCGCCCGGATCGAATAGGCGGTCAGCACCAGACCGATCGCCTTCGGCGACAGGATCTCGCGGCAGATATCGAGCATCAGCGGCAGATGATCGAAAAGCTGCCAGACTTCGCCGTTCGGCCCGCGTCCGAATTTCGGCGGATCCGTCAGGATGATGTCGTAACGACTGCCGCGGCGCTCCTCCCGCTGGATGAACTTCATCGCATCCTCGCATATCCAGCGGATGGGCAGTTTCTCCATGCGGCCGAGCGCCTGGTTTTCCCGCGCCCATCCGATGGCCTTCTTCGAGGCGTCGACATGGGTCACCTCCGCGCCTGCGCGGGCGGCCACGAGCGAGGCGACGCCGGTATAGCCGAAGAGGTTCAGCACCCGGACGGGACGGCCGGCTGCCTCGATGCGCTCCTGCATCCAGCGCCAGTGGGCAAGTTGCTCGGGAAAGACGCCGACATGGCGAAAGGCGGTGAAACGGCCATGGAAATCGACGCCGAGCAGTTGCATCGGCCAGGTCTCGCCGAGTGCCGCATGGGGAAACTTCCAGCGTCCCATGCCGTCCTCGTCCGTATCACCGGTGAAGAGCGCATCCGCCTTGTCCCAGACCGCATCCGGCAGGCCGCGCGGCCATAGTGCCTGGGCCTCGGGCCGCACGATACGATAGGGGCCGTATTGCTCCAGCTTCTCGCCCATGCCGCTGTCGATCAGCCGGTAATGGTCCGATCCGGCCGTCTCCAGGATGACCGGAACGCGCTCGGCCGGCTTCTCGCCCTCGCGGCGCATCAGCGACCGGGCCGGCAGCGGCGGCGCGGATGCGGCACGCGGCGTCTTCAGGGCGCGGTCGGGCCTTGCGGCGGCTGCGGAGCCGGCCTGCGGCCGGCGGCTTCTGTCCTTCACGGTTCTGTCGTCCGTCGTGCGTTGGCTTCCAGACCGGCGCATCCGGCGGAAAGCGGTCCCAATACCATCCCTCCCCCTCTTGGCAAAGCGCTTTCCGTTCTGCGATAAATCAGGAAAGGCCATGGGAGGGCTTCAGCATGGACATGTCGGGCGAGGAACGCATCGCAGCGCCGCGGGAGGCCGTCTGGGCGGCGCTCAACGATCCGGACGTTCTGAAGGACTGTATTCCGGGCTGTCAATCGTTGACGAAAAAATCGCCGACGGAACTGGAGGCGACGGTCAGGGTCAAGATCGGCCCGGTCTCGGCCACATTCAACGGCGCGGTGACGCTGTCCGACCTCAATCCTCCGGAAAGCTACACGATTTCCGGGGAGGGCAAGGGCGGTATCGCCGGCTTCGCCAAGGGCGGCGCGGCCGTCCGCCTGACGGAGGACGGCGACGAGACCATCCTTTCCTACGACGTGCAGGCCCAGGTCGGCGGCAAGATCGCCCAGCTCGGCTCACGCCTTATCGATTCCACCTCGAAAAAGCTCGCCGGCCAGTTCTTTTCCGATCTCGGCGCGCGGCTGAACGGCGGCGAGAGCGCCTGAGACCGCTTCATTTTCCCGAAACGGGCACCACCGCCTGCGATGCGATGGCCTCGACGCGCGACTTCTGCTTTTCGGCTTCCGCATGCCATTTCACCGCCTCGCCCGCCTCCGTGCGGGCGCGCTTGCGGTATTTTCCCTGGGTGAACCAGGTGGCGAACGAGCCGATCACCATGCCGAGGATGACCGCCAGGAAAAGAAAGACGAAGAAGGGCGCGCTGAAGGAAAGCACGCTGTCTTCCGGGCGGAACGGGTTGAAGGCCAGCGTCACGGACTGCCTGTTGGCGACCGAAAGCACGATCAGCACGACGGCGATCGGGATCAGCACGAGAACATTGACGATTTTCTTGATCATGGCGTCACCTGCTTGGCAAAAGGCGGCGGCAAGGCGCCCGGCCCTTGCGGCTTCAGTCGTCGTTTTCGCCCTGGCCGGGATTGAGCCTTTCCCGCAGCTCCTTGCCGGTCTTGAAGAAAGGCACCCATTTTTCCTCGACGAACACCGCGTCGCCAGTGCGCGGGTTGCGACCGGAACGCGACGGGCGGTTCTTGACGGAGAAGGCGCCGAAACCGCGCAATTCGACGCGATTGCCGGCAGCCAGCGCATCGGTGATTTCATCGAGGACCGCGTTGACGATATTCTCGACGTCGCGATGGTAAAGATGAGGATTGCGCGCGGCGACGATCTGAACCAGTTCCGACTTGATCACTGTGGCCCCCTCAAAATTTCCTGTGTTTTCAATCGCGGTCAACCTGCCAAACCGAGACCAGACCGTCAAGAAACAACTTCTCTGCACCGAATTTTTCAAGTCCCGACGGCAGGCCGAGCGCGCCGCGCACAAGCTCGCCGAAACCACCGGAAAGAAGGGAAAGGCCGCCGCGGACGGGCGGCTTGTAATCGACCACCGGCAGATCGGCCTCGACCTTGCGCTCCGTCAGGTAGGCCCGGATCTCCACGGATCCGCCGAGCTGGTCGACGAGACCGGCGGCCAGCGCCTGCCGGCCGGTGAAGATGCTGCCGTCGGCAAGCAGCAGCGCCTTGTCACGCGGGAGCTTGCGCCGCTCGGCGACGAGATCGACGAACCAGCCATAGCTGTCCATGACCATGGATCGGATCATCGCCCTGGCCTCCTCGCTTGCCGGATGGAAGGGCGAGGGCTCCGCCTTGAGCGGTGCGGACTTGATCTCCTCCAGCGAGACGCCGAGCTTGTCCATCAGTTCCCTGAACTGCGGATACTGGAAGATCACGCCGATCGAGCCGGTGATCGAGCTTTCCCCGGCGACGATCGTGTCGCCGGCGGTCGCGATCATATAGCCGGCCGATGCCGCAAGCGTCCGCACGTCGGAGACGACCGGCTTCTTTTCCGCCACCTTGCGCAGGGCCTTGAAGACGACCTCGCCGCCATAGGTCGTGCCGCCGGGCGAGGAAATCGCCACGATCAGAGCCTTTGCGCGATCGTTGCGGGCGATGGCGTCCAGCCGCTCCAGCAGTTCACGATCGTCCTGGATCAGGCCGGTGATGCTGATCCGCGCGATATGATCGCGCGCTCCCATGCCCGGCCACTGCGCGAGGGCTGCAAAAAACAGGGCGGCGAGCACGATGACGATCGCCGCCACGCGCCAGAAGGTCAGCTTGCGGCGCAGTTGCCGCCGGTCGGCGATTGCCGAGTGATCCATGATCCATCCTCAAAAACATTGTCCTGCCGGCGCAGCCGTCACGCAGACGGCTTGCCGGACCCCCTATCGATATGGCATTCGCTACCGAAATGGCAATTCGGCGGGCAGGTTTCCCGAAGCGCCATTGTTTGTCTGCGTATAATATCCATATGGGACCCGCCAGACAGAGGGCGGCTTGACCCGCCGAAACGACCGACCGGAACCGACAGACAGCATGCTGAACACGCTTCAAGATGCGCAACCGCACGGACAAGGCACGGCCTCCGCCTATCGGCGCGCCGCGCGCCATTCCTCGCGCGTGCGGACGCTGAAGATCGCGCTTCCCGCCGCCGCCGTCCTCATCGGGCTGATTTTCGTGGTCGTCTCAATCCTTCGCACCTATATGCCCGCCGACCTCCAGGTCGAAAGCGCATCGATCGAGGACGGCAAGATCGTCATGCTCAATCCGGCGATCTCCGGACGCAACAAGGACGACATCAGCTATTCGATGAAGGCCGAGCGCGCGCTTCAGGACATGAAGGAACCGGACGTCATCACGCTGGAGAACATCCGCGCCAAGATGCCGGTCAACGAAAGCACCATCGCCGAGGTCGAGGCCGCCGTCGGCGTCTACGACCGGGGGCGCAATCTGCTCGACATGACCGCTCCCTTCGTCATCCGCCTGAACACCGGCCTCGAGGCGCGCTTCCGCTCCGGCCATCTCGACATCGACGGCGGGCGCATGTCGACCGATCAGCCGGTCTCGATCCGCTCCCGCGAAGCATCGATTGTTGCGCAGTCGCTGCGAATGACGGATAAGGGCAAGGTCACCGTCTTCGAAGGCAATGTCGTCGTCGACGTCGACCCCGCAGCCATACGCAACCGAGAAAAGTAGAGCGCCATGCCCGCCATCCTTTCCGCCCACTTCCGGGCCGTACCTCGTTTTGTCATCGCTGCGGGCCTGATCATGGCCGCCGGCCAGGCCATCGCACAGGAGACCAGCAGCCGCATGGACGGCCTGCGGCTGTCCAACGACGCGCCGATCCAGATCCAGAGCGACAAGCTGGAAATCCGCGACCAGGAAAGCAAGGCGGAATTCACCGGCAACGTGAAGGTAGTGCAGGGCACCACGACGTTGCAGGCCGGCAGGATGATCGTGCAGTACAGCGCCGGCGGCTCGGTGGCCGGCGGCAACGCCGACATCGAAAAGATCGACGTGTCCGAAAAGGTTTATCTCAAGTCAGGAACGCAGGAGGCGACCTCCGACACCGGCACCTTCAACCTCGTCAACGAAACCCTCGTGCTGGAAGGCGACAAGGTGGTGCTGTCGGAAGGCAAGAACGTCTTCGTCGGCTGCAAGCTGACCGTGACGATGCGGACCGGCGAAGCCAAGCTCGACGCCTGCGGCGGGCGGGTGATGATCCAGCTCGACCCCAAGTCGCGCAAACCCTCCAACTGATCCAGTAGCCGCCGTGCCAGTTCCCTTTCTTTCCCGCCTGACGCGCCGTCCCCGCAAGCCCGCGGGGGAGCCCTCTCGCAGCGCCGTCGACCGGTCGCGCTACGAAGGCACGCTGATCGCACGCGGCCTGACGAAATCCTATCACGACCGGCGCGTGGTCAACGGCGTGTCGCTCGTCGTGCGGCGCGGCGAGGCGGTCGGACTGCTCGGCCCGAACGGCGCCGGCAAGACGACATGCTTCTACATGATCACCGGCCTCGTGCCGGTGGACGAGGGCACAATCGAGATCAACGGCAACGATGTGACCTCGATGCCGATGTACCGTCGCGCCCGGCTCGGCGTCGGCTACCTGCCGCAGGAAGCCTCGATCTTCCGCGGCCTGACGGTCGAGGACAATATCCGCGCGGTGCTCGAAGTGCATGACAAGAACAGGGCGCGCCGCGAGGAGAAGCTCGACAGCCTGCTTGCCGAATTCTCGATCTCCCACCTGCGCAAGTCCGCGGCCATCGCGCTTTCGGGCGGCGAGCGGCGGCGGCTGGAAATCGCCCGGGCGCTTGCGACCGATCCGACGTTCATGCTGCTCGACGAACCCTTCGCCGGCGTCGATCCGATCTCCGTCGCCGATATCCAGGCGCTGGTGCGCCACCTCACCTCGCGCGGCATCGGCGTGCTGATCACCGACCACAATGTCCGCGAGACCCTCGGCCTCATCGACCGGGCCTATATCATCCATGCCGGCGAGGTGCTGACCCACGGTCGCGCCAACGACATCGTCAGCAATCCGGACGTGCGGCGGCTTTACCTCGGCGATAATTTCAGCCTCTAGCATCTTGTAACCGGCGACATCGTCTCATGCCGGTCCGGCCGCCCCGGGGCGGCGTGGCGATGCACACGTGCGTCCATCTTGACCTGAACCGTCAAAACAAGCAATTTCCGGGCCAGTTAGATCTTCCGCGCCGCCACGGTGGCTGCGCCGGGAAACCGCCGGAGAGAAACGCGGCCATGACCCTCGCCCCCGGCCTCATCCTGAGGCAAAGCCAGTCGCTGGTCATGACGCCGCAACTGATGCAGTCGATCCGGCTGTTGCAGATGACCCATCTGGAACTTGCCCGTTTCATCGAACAGGAAATCGAGCGCAACCCCCTGCTTGAACCTGCCGACGACGAGGATGGACAGGACAGGCTCCCGGCGGCGACGGATTATCCGACGCCGGATGAGGAGCGCGCGCCGCGGGGCGATGGCGACGAGCAGGCCGATCTTTACGATTCCGCGACGTCCGGCGACGCCGACCGGCCCGGCGACAGTTTCGACGGGGGGCTCGACAACATCTTTCCCGACGATGCGGGACCCCGCGCCGCAGATGCGCCGGAACTGCTCGGACAGTGGAAATCCATGCCCGGCGGCGAAGGCGGCGAGGCGGCCGATCTCGACACCTTCCTCGCCTACCGCAAGACGCTGCGGGACGTGATCGAAGAGCAGATCGCCTTCCTTTTCGACAATCCGGCCGACCGTCTCGTCGCCCTTCACTTCCTCGACCACCTCGACGACGCCGGCTACCTGCGCGGCACGCCGGCGGAAGCGGCCTTGCGGCTCGGCGTGGCGGAAACCGCCGCCGAACGCGTTCTTGCGCGCCTGCAGGAAGCGGAGCCTACCGGCGTCTTCGCCCGCTCGCTCGGCGAATGCCTCGCCCTTCAGCTCAGGGCCCGCGACCGGCTCGATCCGGCGATGGCGACGCTGATCGACAATCTGGACCTCCTCGCCCGGCGCGACTTCACGACCCTCGGGAAGCTGTGCGGCGTGGACGAGGAAGATCTCATCGACATGCTGGCGGAAATCCGCGCGCTCGATCCCCGTCCCGGCCTGCGCTTCGAGACGGCGAGCAGCGAGACGGTCGTGCCGGACGTTCTCGTCAGCGCCGCAGCCGACGGAAGCTGGCAGGTGGAACTCAATCCCGACGCCCTGCCGCGGGTGCTCGTCAACCGCGATTACTACGCTGCCGTATCGAGCCGCGCCAGCCGCGACGGCCGGGACGGCCGGGACAAGGCCTTCCTCGACGAATGCCTCCAGACGGCGAACTGGCTGACGCGCAGCCTCGACCAGAGGGCGCGCACGATCCTGAAGGTGGCAAGCGAAATCGTCCGCCGGCAGGATGCTTTCCTGATCGACGGGATCCGGCACCTCCGGCCCCTCACCCTCAAGGCGGTCGCCGACGCCATCGGCATGCACGAATCAACCATCAGCCGCGTGACCGCCAACAAATACATGCTGACGCCGCGCGGCCTGTTCGAACTCAAGTATTTTTTCACGGTTTCAATCGGCTCGGCGGAAGGCGGCGACACCCATTCCGCCGAATCGGTGCGCCACCATATCCGCACCCTCATCGCAGCGGAGACCGCCGATTCGGTTCTTTCCGACGACGACATCGTCACCCGGCTTGGCGAGGAGGGCATCAAGCTCGCCCGCCGCACCGTCGCGAAATATCGCGATACGATGAACATCCCCTCTTCCGTGGAGCGCCGGCGGGAGAAGAAGGCGCGAGCCAGGGCGGGCAATCCCTGAAAAACGGGGCCAAAACCGCGAATCGCCGCAAGCAAGGCAGGCGGGCGCGGTTTGCCAGCGGATTGACTTTGCCCCCCGAACGGTCTAATGGCCCCCGCAAATTCGAAGAGAAGGCGAACCATTCCCTGACATATCCGGCTTTTTGAAACCATGCGCCGAATGATCCGTCGCATGTGTCAAGAGCTTGGAACGCGGGAGCGGTTGGAATAGACTGCTACGCGCAGACCACAACAAGAGAGGAAACTCCATGAGTGTGCGTGTATCCGGTAAGCATATGGAAATCGGCGATGCATTCCGTCAGCGTATCGAGGACCAGATCGGGGAAGCCGTAACCAAATATTTCGACGGGGGATATTCAAGCCAGGTCATCGTGGAGAAAGCCGGATCCCGCTTCGTCGCGGACTGCCGGCTGCACCTCGACACGGGCACGACCCTCCAGGCGAATGGTGAGGCCAACGAGCCGCTGGCCGCTTTCCAGGCCGCCTCCGAACGAATCGAGAAGCGCCTGCGCCGTTACAAGCGCAAGCTGAAGGACCATTACGGCACCAACGGTTACCACGCCTTCGCGGAAGTCGCCTATTCGGTAACCGATTCCACTCCGGACGAGGCTGAAGAGCTTCCGGCAGACTACGCCCCGACCATCGTGGCGGAAAGCACGAAGCAGCTGCGCACCCTGTCCGTCGCCGGCGCCGTCATGGCGCTCGACATGACGGACGAGCCGGTTCTTCTCTTCCGCAACGCCGGGACGGAGCAACTGAACGTCGTCTTCCGACGCAACGACGGCAATATTGGCTGGATCGACACGGCCAGTATCAAAGGCTGAGTGAGGGAGGCATGAGGCCGGCGACGCCGGCGTCATGCCTCTTCGATTCCTTCACAAGGCTCACGAGGACAGAAGCATGGCATTGGCAGGTTTGCTACAGCAGAGTGCGATTATCCCAGCGATGAAGGTCAGTTCCAAGAAGCAATTGCTTCAGGAACTGGCGGCAAAGGCGGCGAAGATCACCGGCATTGCGGAACGCGAGATTTTCGACGTCATTCTCCAGCGCGAACGGCTCGGCTCGACCGGGGTGGGAAACGGCATCGCCATCCCGCACGGCAAGCTGAAGGAACTGTCGCAGATCACCGGCATCTTCGCACGGCTGGAAACCCCGGTCGACTTCGAGGCGCTGGACGACCAGCCGGTCGACCTCGTCTTCCTCCTCCTTGCGCCTGAAGGCGCCGGAGCCGATCACCTGAAGGCGTTGTCGCGCATCGCCCGCGTGCTGCGCGATCCCGCCATGGTGGCCAAGCTGCGCACGTCGGAAAGCGAAAGCGCCATTTACGCATGCCTCAGCGAGGAGCACGCCTCCGCCGCCTGAGCCGCGCGGAATGAAAGATACGGCAGACATGAAAACGGCGGCCTGCGGGCCGCCGTTTTCATATTCCCGGCAGGGGTCGACTCAGGCCTGAGCGGATGCGTCGACCTGGGCGGCAGGCGCCTTCGGCCCGCCCTTCGACACGCCGACCATCGCCGGGCGCAGAACGCGCTCCCCGATGACATAGCCTGCCTGAACGACCTGCACGACCGTGCCGCTGGCCACATCCGGGTTCGGCACCTCGAACATGGCCTGATGGAAATGGGGGTCGAATTTCTCGCCGGTCGGATCGATCCGAGTGACGCCGTGGCGCTCGAGCGCCGTCAGCATGGAGCGTTCGGTCAGCTCCACGCCTTCCGCCAGCGCCTTGAAGCCGATCTCTCCGCCTTCCCGCGTCTCGGCCGGAATCGCGTCCAGCGCACGTCGCAGGTCGTCCGACACCGCCAGCATGTCGCGCGCGAAGGCGGCGATCGAATAGGATTTCGCATCCTTCACGTCCCGCTCGGTGCGGCGGCGCAGGTTTTCCATCTCAGCGGCAAGGCGAAGATACTTGTCCCTGAGGTCGGCATTTTCCGCGCGCAGCGTCTCCAGCGGATCGGGCGAGGCCTCGCTTGCCTCAGCCGGCTCCATTGCGGCGGCTTCTTCCGCTGCCGCGTTTTCCGTAACTTCGTCAGGTCCGGGTTTCCTAGTCTCGTCGGTCATGACGTACTCCGAGTTGCATGATCTTTGATTAGGCCCGATATCGAGCTTTGATCCTGAAAAATCAAGGGTGGCGTGGCGGATTACGGCCGGGCGCCCGCTCTATCGCGACAATCGCGACATCAGTTGCGCGGTATAATCGACCATCGGCACGATCCGCGAATAATTGAGCCGCGTCGGCCCGATGACGCCGACGGCGCCGACGATCTTCTCGTCGCCGTCGCGATAGGGCGCAACGATGAGCGAGGAGCCGGACAGCGAGAAGAGCTTGTTTTCAGAGCCGATGAAAATGCGCACGCCCGGACCGCTTTCGGCGAGATTGAGCAGTTCGATCAGGCTGTCCTTGCGCTCGAGGTCGTCAAAAAGCATACGCAGCCGATCGATATCCTCCTCGCCGGCAAGCCCTTCCAGCAGGTTGGCCCGGCCGCGCACGATAAGCCGTGTCGGCTTGCCGTCATCAAGTCCACCGGACCACAGCGCAAGGCCGCTCTCCACCAGGTCGCGCGAAAGCTGGTCGAGTTCGCGGCTGATCTCGCCACGCAGCGTCTCCAGCTGGGCGCGCGCCTCCACCAGCGTGCTGCCGGAAAGATGCGCGTTAAGAAAATTGGCTGCCTCCGTCAGTTGCGAACCGGTCACCCCGGCTGGCAGTTCGATGATCCGGTTTTCCACCTGATCGTGATCGCCGACAAGAACGACCAGCGCCTTGGTCGGCTCCAGCCGGATGAATTCGACATGTTTCAGCACCGCGTCGTTCTTGGTGGTGATGACCAGGCCCGCGCCGCGCGACATGCCGGACAGCGCCCGGCTCGCCTCGTTCATCATCGTCTCGACGGCATCGTGCTTTTCGGAACGGGGGCGGACGTGCCGCTCGATGGAGGCCCGGTCCTCGGCGGAAATATTGCCCACCTGCATGAAGGCGTCGACGAAGAAGCGCAACCCCATCTGGGTGGGAAGGCGGCCGGCGCTGACATGCGGCGAATAGATCAGGCCGAGGTCTTCCAGGTCGCTCATCACATTGCGCACGGAGGCGGGCGACAACGACATCGGCAGGATACGCGACAGGTTCCGCGAGCCGAGCGGCTCGCCGCTTTCCAGATAGCTTTCGACAATCCGGCGGAAGATCTCACCGGAGCGCTCATCGAGCGCCGCCTGTCGGTCCTCTCCGGAAGATCTTTTCACAACCACTGCTCCACATGCCTCATATCGAAAGGGAATATAGTGATTTCGCCCCCGCCGTGAAAGGGATTCTGCCGGCATGCGCCGCCATTGCATTCCCACGAGCGCCGTTCTGGTCTAAAGCACCATCCGGATACTGACATCAGGAGTTCGCCATGCGGCCGTCCGGCAGAAAAACCGATCAAATGCGCAAGATTTCCTTCGAGCGCAACATTTCAAAGCACGCCGAAGGCTCATGCCTCATCCGCTTCGGCGATACCCATGTGCTGGTGACGGCGAGCCTGGAGGAGAAAACGCCGCCATGGCTGCGCAACAGCGGCAAGGGCTGGGTGACCGCCGAATACGGCATGCTGCCGCGCGCCACCGGCGAGCGCATGCGCCGCGAGGCGGCCGCCGGCAAGCAGGGCGGGCGCACGCAGGAAATCCAGCGCCTGATCGGCCGGTCGCTTCGTGCGGTGGTCGATCTGGAAGCGCTCGGCGAGCGGCAGATCACCATCGATTGCGATGTGATCCAGGCCGATGGCGGCACGCGCACCGCCGCGATCACCGGGGCATGGGTAGCGCTGCACGACTGCCTGAAATGGATGGAAACGCGTAGCATGATCAAGGCCGACAAGGTGCTGAAGGATCATATCGCCGCCATTTCCTGCGGCATTTTCGCCAATCAGACGATCATCGACCTCGACTATCTGGAGGATTCCGCCGCCGAGACCGACGCCAATTTCGTGATGACCGGAACGGGCGGAATCGTCGAGATCCAGGGCACCGCCGAGGGCAAGCCCTTCAGCGAAGAGGAATTCGCCGGCCTGCTGTCGCTTGCCCGCGCCGGCATCGCCGAACTGGTCGACCTCCAGAAACAGGCGATCGCCTGACGGGAGACACCGATGCCCCCCGCAATCGAAGGCATCCTCGAAACCGCGCTTTACGCCAAGGACCTCGATGCGGCGGAAGCCTTCTACGGCGATCTGCTCGGACTCGAGCGGATCGTCCGGGTCGAGGGCCGGCACGTGTTCTTCCGGTGCGGGGCCGGTGTGTTGCTGGTCTTCAACCCGCAGGCGACGGTCGTGCCGCCATCGCCCGGGGGGTTGCCCGTTCCCCCGCATGGCGCGCGCGGCCCGGGGCACGTCTGTTTCCGCGTCGCCGCCGCCGATCTTGATTTCTGGGCGAAAAAGCTCGTAGAAGCGGGCATCGCCATCGAAGCGGATTTCCGCTGGCCGAACGGCGCGCGCTCCATCTATTTCCGCGATCCCGCCGGCAATAGTATCGAATGTGCGGAACCCGCCCTCTGGGCCACCACCTGAAAGACGACATCCAAGCCATGCGCAAGCTCGAAACCAAGACGATCGTGGTCGCCAGCCACAATGCCGGCAAGATCCGCGAAATCGAGGATCTCATCGCCCCCTTCGGCTTTTCCGCCCGCTCGGCGGCCGATCTGAAGTTCGACGAACCCGAGGAAACCGGCACGACCTTCGAGGAAAATGCGGCGATCAAGGCGCTCGCCTCCGCCCGCGCCGCCGGCCTGCCGGCCCTTTCCGACGATTCCGGCATCGTCATCGACGCCCTCGGCGGCGCCCCCGGCGTCTATACGGCGAACTGGGCGGAGAAGGCGGATGGCACACGTGATTTCTCCATGGCGATGGAGAAGGTGGAAAAGGCGCTGGCCGAAAAGGGAGCCGTCGCGGCGAAGGACCGCACCGCCCGCTTCGTCTCGGTGCTCTGCCTTGCCTGGCCGGACGGGCATACCGAGATGTTCCGCGGCGAGGTGGAGGGACAGGTCGTCTGGCCGCCGCGCGGCGCCCGGGGCTTCGGTTACGATCCGGTCTTCCAGCCGGACGGTCACGAAACGACCTTCGGAGAAATGAGCGCGGAGGAAAAGCACGGCTGGAAACCCGGCGATCCGACGGCCCTGTCGCATCGCGCCCGGGCCTTCCGGCTTTTCGTCGAAACCTGCCTGAAGGCCTGAGGACATGGCGGCGACGCCCTTCGATATCCGCCGGAGCCTGGCGATCGACCCGCTCGATCCCGGCTTCGGCGTCTATATTCACTGGCCGTTCTGCGCCGCCAAGTGCCCCTATTGCGATTTCAACAGCCATGTCCGTCATCAGCCGGTGGACCAGCCGCGCTTCATCGAGGCCTTTCTCCGGGAAATGGCGGTGGCGCGACGGCTTTCGGGACCCCGCACCGTCACCAGCGTCTTCATGGGCGGCGGCACGCCGTCGCTGATGGCCCCTGAGACCGTCGGCGCGGTTCTCGACGGGATTTCCCGCCATTGGCATGTGCCCGACGGCATCGAGATCACCATGGAGGCCAACCCCTCCAGCGTCGAGGCGGAACGGTTCCGCGGCTATCGCGCCGCCGGCGTCAACCGGGTTTCGCTCGGCGTGCAGGCGCTGAACGACACGGACCTGAAGTTCCTCGGCCGGCTGCACGACGTCGAGGATGCGCTGAAAGCAATCCGGCTGGCGCGCGAGATCTTCCCGCGGATGTCCTTCGACCTCATCTACGCGCGGCCGAACCAGACCGTCGAGGCCTGGGACCGCGAACTGACGGAAGCGATCTCCTACGCGGTCGATCATCTGTCGCTCTACCAGCTGACGCTGGAGGAAGGCACCCCCTTCTACGGCCTGCACAAGGCCGGCAAGCTGGTGCTTCCCGACGGCGACCAGTCGGCCCTGCTCTATGAGGCGACGCAGGCGATCACCGAACGCGAAGGCATGCCGGCCTATGAGGTTTCCAACCATGCCCGGCCGGGCGCGGAAAGCCGGCATAACCTCACCTACTGGCGCTATGGCGACTATGCCGGCATCGGTCCGGGAGCGCACGGCCGGCTGACGATCCCCGGCGGCAAGATCGCCACGGCCACCGAGCGCAATCCCGAGGGCTGGCTGCATCTCGTCGAAACGGCGGGCCACGGCATGATCGAGCAGGAGCGCCTGCAACCGGAAGAGCAGGCGGACGAACTGCTGCTGATGGGCCTTCGCCTCAAGGAGGGCGTGGACCTTGCCCGCTGGCAGATGCTTTCAGGGCGCGATCCCGACCCGGAGCGGGAGCGGTTCCTCATCGAGCACGGCTTCATCGAGCGGCTCGGCAACGCGCGGCTGCGCTGCACACCCGCCGGCATGCTCATCCTCGACGCGGTGGTTGCCGATCTCGCCTGCTGACGGCGGCCGTCCCGGACGATCAGTCGGGCAACTCCTCGACCTGCCGCAGATAGGGCCGGAAGCCCGCCCGCTCGTAGGTTTTCTGCGCGCGGGGATGATCGTTGGTGTCGGTGCGGAGCCAGATACGGCCCACGCCGGACGTCCACATCGCCCGCAAGCCGCTGTCGAGCAGGAAGGGGCCGAGCCGCCGGCCGTAAACCTCCGGGACAAGGCCGAAATGGGTCAGTTCGATCGTTTCCGGATCCGCCGCATCGAATTCGCACAGACCGACAGGACGCCCCGCCTCGCGCATGACGAAGGCGACGGTTGTCGGCCGCGACAGGATATCCGCAAGCGCCGCCGCGGGCATCCGCAGCCGCTGGTCCCACGAATAGGGGCCGCCGATGTCGCGGTAAAGCGACAGATAGGCTTGGTATGAAAGCCGTTCGGGGGCGAGTTGCAGCGCACCCTCCGGCTGCCGCAGCGGCGGCGGCGCAGGCGCGGCCCGCAGTTCCATATAGGTGACGAGAAGCTTCACGGCCTGTCTCTTCCTTCCCTCTGTGCCTGCCTCGGCCCCTTCCCCCGAAAGACGAAACGCCGCGCGCGAACGAAAGTCCGGCACGGCGTTTCGGGACAGCGTCGACCCCGGCGGTACGGGGCTATTCGTTGATCAGCCGCTTCAGAAGCTCGATCTCATGGCTCAGTTTGGTATCGCCGGAGATCAGGTCCTCGATCTTGCGCACGGCATGCAGGACCGTCGTGTGGTCGCGCCCGCCGAAACGCCGGCCAATCTCTGGAAAGGAGCGCGGCGTCAGCGTCTTCGACAGATACATGGCGATCTGGCGCGGCTTGACGATGACGCGGGTGCGACGGTTCGATACGAGTTCCTGGCGCGAGACGTTGTAATGCTTGGCGACGACGCGCTGGATGTCCTCGATGCGCACACGGCGCGGCTCGCCGGCGGCCACCAGGTGGCCGAGCAATTCGTCGACCCGTTCGATGGTGAGATTGGGCTCGAAGGACCGTCGGAACAGCAGCTGGTTGAAGGCTCCCTCCAGTTCGCGTCCGCTTGCCGTGATGTTGCGCGCGACATGGCTCAGGATTTCCACGGGGATATCGAGCGTGTGGTCCTCCTGTTGCGCGACCGTGAGCCGGCGCTTGAGGATTTCAAGCCGCATCTCGTAATCCGGCGCTTCCATCTCGATGGCGACGCCGCCCTGGAGACGCGAACGAACGCGCGGATCGAGCGATTCCAGTTCCCAGGGCGCCCGGTCGGCGGCGACCACCACCTGCTTGGCGGAATCGAGCAGCATGTTCAGCAAATGGCAGAATTCGTTCTGGATGGAATTGCCTTGCAGGAACTGCATGTCGTCGATGACCAGCAGATCGATGTTGCGCAGCGACTCCTTCAGGGACAGCGCATCATTGTCCCTGATGGCGGTCGCGAAGCGCCACATGAAATACTCCGCCGTCAGATAGACGACGCGGGGATTGCGCGCGCTGGCGAGGGCCGCAATCGCGATCGCCTGAAGGAGATGCGTCTTGCCGAGGCCGACGCTCGAATGGATGAAGAGGGGATTGAAGCGCACGGCTCCCGCGCCGGCTTCGGCGATGGTGCGGGCCGCGGCGAGCGCAACGCGGTTCGACGTGCCCTCGACGAAGGCGTCGAACGTATAGCGCTGGTCGAGCGGCGAGCCGAAGAGCGGGCCGGACGGCTGCGGGCGCGGCTGGCCCGCGCCGGCGAGCGACGCAGCCACATGGGAAACGACCTGGGCGGCGCCGGTCGCGCGGCGCGACGACGGCTGCTGAACGGGCGGCTCGATGGCGGCCTCGTCGGAGACGGCGATGCGGGTGCCGCGCATGGCGCTGCGGACCAGAATCTCCACCTTCAGGATTTCCGCGTCTTCCTGCTGGAAAAGACTGGTGATGAGATCGAGATAGCGATTGTTGATCCAGGACTTGAGGAAGGTGGTCGGGACCGAAAGACGGACGACGCTCCTGGAAACGGAATGGATCTTGAGCCGGCCGAACCAGCTCGCAAAGACGTCGGGCCCGACCTGCGCCTTGAGGCGCGCGCTGACCCGTTCGAAAAGCGCATCATGCTTCATTTGTGATGTCGTCCCCGCTTGAGCCCCTTCTTGCGGGAGCGTCTGTCCTGCGTCTTCCCCTTTTGCAAATGCATCAGCCGTCCGGGCCGTATTCGTCTGCATCGTGCCGCCTTTCATTCTCATTCGCTGTGACGGCAATTCTGCCGCCACCCCTTCTGTGTTGCACCGTGACCGGATCTCTCCGGCTGCCGGTGTCGTCAGACCGGCCGTTCCCTCCGCGGCAAGCCCTGGCTCAGGCGTAACCGGAAAGAACCGGCGAAGCCGCTTCCCGATTACAGAATCGGCTCGCCACCCCCTCGTCGGGCGCGAGCCGACCGGCTCGTTGTCATCCGGTCTTCCTCGTCGACCGTACCGGCTCAACAGCGCTCGCAAACGTCCAGGTCCAGAGGACCGCAGGCGTCTGGGACAAGCGTCGCCGGTTTGATGATTTTACGAAGCGGAGCCGCTCCGTTACAGGAACAAACGCCTGATCCTGCCTCTTATCAAGACAGCGCCAAACACTCGTTGCGGGCTCGTATCCGCGCCCCCTGTGGAAGGCATTTAGGCAGGATCGGACGGCAAGATCAATCGCGAATTTTACGTAAAATTAAGGGCCGGCCGTTGACTCACACGCCGCTTCCTGACTCGGAAAGCCGCATTTCAGACAGAATCGCTTAGGAATCAATGGCTTTGATTTCCGGCTTTTTTTCGGACCGTAGGAAAACGTGAAAAATAAAAAATCGCTTGACTCCCGGTCCCGTCAAATTCCCGCCACAGGCCGGCGGACAGGAACCGATATCCTCGCACAACCAGTTGATTTTAAAGGATTTTTTACGTCATTTTCCTGACATGTCGGAGCCTTGCGCATTAACCATGGCAAGGCCGAAAAAGCAAAGAAAAAGCCCGGCGCAAGCGCCGGGCTCTCCCTGAAATTGCATAGCTCGAAGGCGCTCAGGCCTGCATCGCGTTGACGCGTCCAGCCAGACGGGACACCTTGCGGGCCGCCGTATTGGAATGGAAGACGCCGCGGGTGGCCGCCCGCATCAGCTCCGGCTGAGCCGCCTTGAGGGCGGCGGCCGCAAGCGCCTGATCGCCGGAGGCGATTGCCTCCTCGACCTTGCGGAGGAAATTGCGGACGCGCGAACGGCGCGACTTGTTCACTGCGGTACGCGTGGCGATCTTACGGGTCGCCTTCTTTGCCGACGTTGTATTGGCCATATATGCCTCTCTTCAGAAATCTGACACAAACCCCACCCTCGCCGTGCCGGGTCCTTCCGACCTGTCATTCAGGCAATTCGGGGGCAATATCGGAAAACCTTGGAGACCGGCTTTCCAAACTGTGGGCGGCGTATAGCCGGAAACCGCGCGGACGTCAACGCGGATTCTCGCACCGCAGCCCTCAGCGATGGCGGAAGGCCGGCTTGCGTTTCTCCACGAAGGCCGCCATGCCCTCCTTCTGGTCGTCGGTTGCAAAAAGCGCCTGGAATAGCCGCCGTTCGGCACGCAAGCCTTCCGAAAGCACGGTTTCCTCGGCGCGGCCGACCGCCTCCTTGGCCATCATGACGGCGGGAAGCGGGAAGCCGGCAATCCTGGCGGCGGCGGCAAGCGCCTCCTCCATGAGCCGCTCCGGCGCAACGACGCGCGCGACAAGCCCCGAACGTTCCGCCTCCGCCGCATCCATCATCCGCCCCGTCAGGCACAGATCCATGGCCTTGGCCTTGCCGACGGCCCGGATCAGGCGCTGGGTGCCACCCATGCCGGGAATGATCCCGAGGGTGATTTCCGGCTGGCCGAACTTCGCCGTCTCGGCGGCGATGACGATATCGCACATCATGGCAAGCTCGCAGCCTCCGCCGAGCGCGAAACCGCTGACCGCCGCGATCATCGGCTTGCGGCAGCGGGCGATATCCTCCCAGCCGCCGACCAGATCGTCGAGGAAGGCGTCGGCGAAGCCATAGGCCTGCATTTCCTTGATGTCGGCGCCGGCGGCGAAGGCCTTTTCCGAGCCGGCGATGACGATCGCACCGACGGCAGGATCCGCAGAAAAGTCCGCCAGCGCCACCTTCAGTTCGCCAAGCAGCTGGCGGTTCAGCGCGTTCAGCGCCTGCGGCCGGTTGAGCGTCACCACGCCGACACGGTCCCGCGTTTCCACCAGCAAGGTCTCATAGGCCATTGTCCGTCTCCTCTCTTCGTTCATTTCTGGCAGGCCGGGCACAGGAAGGTCGACCGGCCAGCCTGGATCATGCGGGTTACGACGCCGCTGCAACCGGGCGTGCGGCAAGGCTCCTTCTCGCGGCCATAAACGGAAAAGGAATGCTGGAAGTAGCCGAGCGAGCCGTCCGCGCGGATATGGTCGCGCAGGGTCGAGCCGCCGGCTTCGATCGCCTCGGCGATCACGGCGCGGATCGCCCCGGTCAGCACCGCCAGCTCCTTCTTCGGCCGGCCTGTCGCCGTCACCAGCGCACCGGCGGGCCGTTCCGGCGAAAGGCCGGCGCGCCACAACGCCTCGCACACATAGATATTGCCGAGCCCGGCGATGTTCTTCTGATCGAGCAGCGCCGCCTTCAGCGGCGTCCGGCGCCCCCGGAACTTCGCAGCGACATAATCCGCATCGAGCATATTGCCGGTGGGCTCCGCACCGAGGTCGCGGAAGAAGGCATGGCCGTCGATCCCCTCGCGGCGCGTCATATCCATGAAGCCGAAGCGGCGCGGATCGTTATAGACCACCCGCCGCGCGCCCGCCTGCGTATCGAGATGCAGCACCACATGGTCATGGCGCGGGTCCTTGCCGCGCGGAACATGGAAATCGCCGGGCACATCCTGTGGGCCGGCCGGCTGTTCCACCCGGAAGGAGCCGGACATGCCGAGATGGGCGATCACCACGTCTCCGCCCTCCAGATCGACCAGCAGATATTTCGCGCGGCGGCCGAGCGATACGATGCGGCGGCCGGAAAGCGTCTGTGCGAACCCTTCCGGAAAGGGAAAGCGCAGGTCCGGCCGGCGCAATTCGGCGCGACGGATCACCGCACCCTCCATGACCGGCGCAAGGCCGCGCCTGACTGTTTCCACTTCCGGCAATTCCGGCATCGTGCTGCTCCTCGGAAGGGCAAGGCCCGCGCGGCATTTTTGCCGCCGCCGGCATTTCCCTATCGTCAATCTATGTCCTATATACGCGGCACGCCCTTGCGCGAAAGCGGGGCGCCTGCGTCAGATAGCGCGGGATCAGCCAGATCGCCATGGTTCTTGCGGCCGCAAAGCCGCGACAGACCGGCCCACGGAGTTTACGATGACCGAACGGCGCACGTCCGCGGAAGGCGGAATGGAAACCTCCTACGGCTTCCGGCAGGTCGCCGAGGGCGAAAAGCAGGTGCTCGTCAACGACGTGTTCCACAAGGTCGCCAAGCGCTACGACATCATGAACGACATCATGTCGGCCGGCCTCCACCGGGCCTGGAAGGACGCGGCGGTGGCGAGCCTCAATCCGCGCCGCAGCCCCGACTACCACGTGCTGGACGTGGCCGGCGGCACCGGCGACATCGCCTTCCGCATCGTGGAGGCTTCCGGCAGGCAGGCCCGGGCGACCGTGCTCGACATCAACGGCTCGATGCTGGCCGTCGGCGCCGATCGCGCGGCAAAGAAAGGACTTTCGGCCAATCTCGAATTCGTCGAGGCGAATGCCGAGGACCTGCCGTTCGACGACGGCTCTTTCGACGCCTATACGATCGCCTTCGGCATCCGCAACGTGCCGCGCATTCCGGTGGCGCTCGCGGAAGCCCACCGCGTCCTCAAGCGGGGCGGCAGGCTGCTGGTGCTGGAGTTTTCCGAAGTGGAGATGCCGCTGCTCGACCGGTTCTACGACACCTGGTCGTTCAAGGCGATCCCGCAGTTCGGCCGGATGATCACCGGAGAAGCCGAGCCCTATCAGTATCTCGTCGAATCGATCCGCAAGTTCCCCAACCAGGAGGACTTCGCCGCGATGATCCGCGACGCGGGTTTTTCGCGCGTGACCTATACGAATTATACCGGCGGCATCGCCGCGCTGCATTCCGGCTGGAAGCTTTAAGGCATGGCTTTGGCTGACGAGACGACGATGCGCCACCTTTCTTGCGTCCTCTCCGGCGGCGGCGGCCTATGAGTACGCCCGGCGCCTACCTCCGCCTCGCCCGTGTCGGCTGGGTGCTGCTGCGCGAGGGCGTCGTGTCCAGCCTGCCTGCCGACGGCCTGCCGCCGCTTGCCCGCGCAGGCCGCAGGCTTGCCGGTCTTTTCGCCCGCCGTCGGCGGCGCGGCGAGGATCGCAGCGACAGGCTCGCCCGGGCCGTCGAACGGCTCGGCCCCTCCTATGTGAAGATGGGGCAATTCCTGGCGACCCGCCCCGACGTCGTCGGCGCGGACATCGCCATCGACCTCTCCGCGCTGCAAGACCGCATGGCGACCTTTCCGCGCGCTGCGGCGGCCGCCACGGTGGAAGGTTCGCTCGGCCGGCCGATCGATGAACTTTACGTGGATTTCGGCGAGCCGATCGCCGCCGCCTCCATCGCCCAGGTCCACCCCGCGACGGTGCGCGACGCGGCCGGCGACCGGCGCGTCGCCGTCAAAGTCATCCGCCCCGGCGTGCGCCAGCGTTTTGCCCACGACCTTCAGGCGATGTATGCAGCCGCTCATCTTCAGGAGACCTTCCTGCCCCACACCCGGCGGCTGAAGCCGGTCGAAGTGACCCATACGCTGGAGCAGACGACGAAGATCGAGATGGACCTGCGGCTGGAGGCGGCGGCCCTTTCGGAGCTTGCCGAAAACACCCGGACCGATCCGGGCTTCCGCGTGCCGGCGGTGGACTGGGAACGGACGGGGCGCGACGTCGTCACCATGGAATGGATCGACGGCGTCAAGATGTCGGATCTCGACGGCCTGCGGGCCGCCGGCCACGATCTCGACGCGATCGCCGACACGCTGATCCAGTCCTTCCTGCGCCACACGCTGCGCGACGGCTTCTTCCACGCCGACATGCATCAGGGCAATCTCTTCGTCGATCCGCAGGGCGTCGTCGTCGCCGTCGACATGGGGATCGTCGGGCGGCTCGGCAAGAAGGAGCGCCGCTTCCTCGCCGAAATCCTCTACGGCTTCATCACCCGGGATTACCAGCGCGTCGCCGATGTGCATTTCGAGGCGGGCTATGTGCCCTCCCACCACAATACCGCAAGCTTCGCGCAGGCGATCCGGGCGATCGGCGAGCCGATCCACGGTCAGCCGGCGGAGACCATCTCCATGGCGAAGCTGCTGACCCTGCTCTTCGAGGTGACGGAACTCTTCGACATGGAGACCCGGACCGAACTGGTCATGCTGCAAAAGACCATGGTGGTGGTCGAGGGCGTGGCGCGCACGCTCAACCCGCGCTTCAACATGTGGAAGGCCTCGGAGGGGGTTGTCGGCGACTGGATCCGGGACAATCTCGGACCCAAGCGGCTGCTTGGCGATCTGCGCGACGGCGCGCACGCGGCGCTGCGCCTCGCCGAAGCCGCGCCGGACATCGCCATCCGCGCGGAAAAGCTGTCGCTCGAGCTTGCCGCCATGGCGGAGAACGGGCTGCGCTTCGACGCCGAGACCGCAGAGGCCATCGGCCGCTCCGAGGCGCGGCATGGACGCACCGGCCGCGTCGCGCTCTGGATCATCGCAGCAACGCTCGTCTATATCGCCTGGTCGATCAGCTGACGAAACGACAGGCGGGCGCGCTTGACCCGCGGCGGCCGGACGCTACTCTTTTCGCCATGACCGACGAGCCGCAAAGCGCCCCTTCCCCATCCTCCACGCCGGAGCGGCTTCGCCGGCAGTTGCGCGGCCTCTATTACGGCCGCGACCGCGAGGCGATCCGTTTCCAGTTCGCCATGCTCAGCCTTGACATGGCGATCCTCGCCTTCTTCGTGGCCGGCCCCTATCTGCGCGGTCACGGCGCGACGGCCTATATCGCCATCGACTATGTGATCGCCCTCATCATCGCCTTCGAGCTGGGTGCGCGCCGGCTGGTCGCCCCGACGCTGAAATACTGGCTGATGCGGCCGATGACCTGGGTCGATATCGTCATCCTGGGAACGTTGCTCTTTCCAAACCAGCTCCATAATTTCGCCTTCCTGCGGGTGCTGCGCATCTGGGCGATCAGCCAGAGCAAGCTGGTGACGCTCCTCCTCCACCGCATCGGCTACGGCCATGTGGAGGACATCTTCCAGGCCTGCGTCAATTTCGTCGTCTTCCTCTTCCTCGTCACCGGCTTCGTCTACAGCAACTTCTTTTACGGCGTGCCGGGCGTCGCCGGCTTTATCGACGCGCTTTACTATACGGTGGCGACCGTCACGACGACGGGCTTCGGCGACCTCGTCCTGCCGGGACCGCTCGGCAAGCTCACGTCGATCATCACGATGATCATCGGCATTTCGCTCTTCGTGCGTCTCGCCCGGGCGATCGTCCGGCCCTACAAGGTGACCTATCCCTGTCCGCAATGCGGGTTGCAACGCCACGACGCCGACGCGGTGCACTGCAAGGCCTGCGGCCACATCCTCAACATCCGCGACGAAGGGCATTGAGCCTTCAAGGCGGCTTGGAAAACACCGCCCGACACGATAGGACGGAACGATCGCCTCAACGTCGGGACACCGCCATGTCGCTCGCCGGAAAACGCATCCTCCTCATCATCTCGGGCGGCATCGCGGCCTACAAGAGCCTCGATCTCATCCGCCGGCTGCGCGAGCGCGGCGGCGAGGTCCGGCCCGTCATGACCGCCGGCGCGCAGCAATTCGTGACGCCGCTCGCCGTCGGCGCCCTCTCCTCCGGCCATGTCTATACCGATCTTTTCTCGCGCGAGGACGAGCAGGACGTCGGCCATATCCGGCTGGCGCGCGACTGCGATCTCGTCATCGTCGCGCCGGCGACCGCCGACCTCATGGCGAAAATGGCCAACGGCCTGGCCGACGACCTTGCCTCCGCCGTGCTGCTGGCGAGCGACCGGCCGATACTGGTCGCCCCGGCGATGAACCCGAAGATGTGGACACATCCGGCGACAAGCCGCAACGTCACGACCCTTCGCGGCGACGGTATCGTCTTCGTCGGGCCGAACGCCGGCGAAATGGCCGAAGGCGGCGAGGCGGGCACCGGCCGCATGGCGGAGCCGCTGGAAATCGTGGCGGCGGCGGAAGCGCTCGTTTACGGCGGCCCCAAGCCGCTTGCCGGACGCAGCGCCATCGTCACCTCCGGGCCGACCCATGAGCCGATCGACCCCGTCCGCTATATCGCCAACCGCTCTTCCGGCCGGCAGGGCCATGCCATCGCCGCCGCGCTTGCGCGCCGCGGCGCACAGGTGACGCTTGTCTCCGGGCCGGTCACCCTGCCCGATCCCCCCGGCGTCACGACGGTCCGGGTCGAGCGGGCAGAGGACATGCTCCAGGCCGTTCTTTCGGCGCTGCCGGCCGACATCGCCGTCATGGTCGCGGCGGTCGCGGACTGGCGCGCGGCGACGGCTGCGGGCGAGAAGATGAAGAAGCGGCCCGGCGAAGGCCCGCCGCCGCTGATGCTTGCGGAAAACCCCGACATCCTGAAAACCGTCGGGCATCATGCAGACCGTCCGGAGGTCGTGGTGGGATTTGCAGCGGAAACCCGCGACATCGAGGAAAACGGCCGCCTCAAGCTGGAGCGCAAGGGCGCGGACCTCATCGTCGCCAACGACGTCTCGCCGAAAACCGGCATCATGGGCGGAACCCGCAACAGCGTGAAGCTGATCGCCCCGACCGGCACGGTGCAATGGCCGGATCTTTCCAAGGACGAGGTCGCGGACCGGCTCGTGGACTGGATCGTCGACCGGCTGCGCTGAAAGCCGGAAGCCTCGCCCGTTTCAGACCGCGGCGGCTTTCCGCTCCATTGTCCCGGCCGGGCGTCCGGCCGGTGCGAAGAGGCGGATATCGACACCGTTCTCCCCGAGAACGATGGCGCTGCCACCGGGGATTTCCAGCCAGGCGTCGCTGTCGTCGTCGAGCGGCTCGGAGACGAGGCAATAGCCGCCCTCGCCGCCCATCGGCGCGGCGTAAAGGGTCGGGGCGGCATCGTCCGTCGCATAACGGACCGCATAAAGCTCGCGCCCGTTGGAAAAGGCGGCGGTCAGGCGGACGAGAACACGCCGCTCCATATGGTCGGCAAGGCGCTCGATGAAGGCCACGGTCTCGGCCATCGCGCCAAGCGGATCGTGCTCCAGCCCGAACTGAAGGGCCAGCAGGAAGATAAGCTCGGAATCCGTCGAGCCCATGCGCGCGGCATAGAGATCATTGTCGAGCATGGTGTCGAGCGGGCGGCGAAGATGCTCGAAATCGGCGATCTGGCCATTGTGCATGAAGGACCAGACGCCATGCACGAAGGGATGGCAATTGTCGCGGCGGGTGCCGCCGCCGGTGGCTGCCCGGACGTGGGCGAGAAAGAGCGGGGAGCGGACCTGGCGGGCGATGCTCTTGAGGTTGCAGTCGGACCAGGCGGGCAGGACGTCGCGATAAAGGCCCGGTTGCGGGCGCTCCGCGTACCAGGCGATGCCGAAGCCATCGCCATTGGTGGCCGTCTTCGCGCGGGATGCGCAATGGGACTGCTCGATCAGCGAATGGGCGGGGGAGGAAACCAGTTCCTCCAGATAAAGCGGCTCACCGCGATAGGCTGCCCAACGGCACATGACGTCCATCCCGCATGCGAAGCCGAAGGCGGGGCCGGCGGCATTCGCGTTTCGTTAACCATGATGCTGTCGCAAGTTTCCGCACAAATAGGTAACAATGCGTTAACGGATCATCCTGTGGCGTGGGGAATGCGGATATGCATATCGACGGGCAATGTCATTGCGGTTTCGTGACCTATGAGGCCGAGATCGATCCGGGGTCCGTTTTGATCTGCCATTGCACGGCCTGCCAGCGGCTGACCGGTTCCGTCTATCGGGTAACGGTGACCGCCCGGCGCGACGCCATCCGCCTGACCGCCGATAGGCCGCAGGTCTACATCAGAACCGGCGACAGCGAGCGCAAGCGTCTGCAACATTTCTGCCCGAAATGCGGCTCTCCCCTCTTTACCAGCGGCACCGGCGAAGACGATGAGACCTGGGGCATCCGATGGGGAAGCATCAACCAGCGCGCCAGTCTCAAGCCGCAACACCAGATCTGGTGTGCATACGCAATGGACTGGTTCGACGAACTGTCCGCGCTGCCGGGCCGGCCGGGCGACTGAAGGTCCGGCGCCATCACGCCTTGACGACGTGATATTCCTTGATCGCGACCATTCCGATAGCCGGGTAACGTTCCGACTCGTAACGCAGGGAAAACGCATCCTGCGCCATGAACACCGGGTCGCCATCGAGGTCCCGCGCGATGTCGCCGCGCCGCTCGGTGATGAACGTCTCAAGATCGGCCGCCTTGTCGGCGGAAATCCAGCGGCAGACGGAAAAACGCGAGACTTCGAAGGAGACCGGCAGGCCGTATTCCACCTGAAGCCGCTCCTTCAGCACGTCGAGTTGCAGCGCGCCGACGACACCCACGATGGCCGGCGAGCCGTCCTCCGGCGTGAATAGCTGGACGACGCCCTCCTCCGCCATCTGGTGCAGCGCCTCCCTGAGCTTCTTGGCCTTCATCGCATCTTCAAGCCGCACGCGGCGCAGGATTTCCGGCGCGAAATTCGGTACGCCCTCGAAGACCAGCGCCTCGCCCTCCGTCAGCGTATCGCCGATGCGCAACGTGCCGTGGTTCGGGATGCCGACCACGTCACCGGCATAGGCCGTATCGGCAAGCTGGCGCTGGGATGCGAAAAAGAACTGTGGCGCCGTCAGGCCGATCTGCTTGCCGGTGCGCGCCAGGCGCACCTTCATGCCGCGCTCCAGCATGCCCGAGCAAACCCGGGCGAAGGCGATGCGGTCGCGATGGTTCGGGTCCATATTGGCCTGGATCTTGAAGACGAAGGCCGTCATCCTGTCTTCCGCAGCGTGGACCGTGCGCACATCCGCCACCTGATCGCGCGGGGGCGGCGCGAAGGCGCCGAGCGCCTCTATCAGGTCGCGCACGCCGAAATTCTTGAGCGCCGAGCCGAAGAAGACCGGCGTCATATGCCCTTCGAGAAAGGCTTGGTGCTCGAACGGGCGACAGGCCCCGCGGGCCAGTTCCATCTCCTCCAGGAAAGCCTGTCTTTCGTTTTCCGGCAGGCGCGCGGCGATCTCCGCCGGATCGTCCACCTTCAACGGCTCGACCTGCGTATCGGAGCCGCGGAACGTACCGTCGGCAAGATGGAACGAACCGCAGAATGTCTTCGACCGGCCGACGGGCCAGGTGACAGGCGCGGTGTCGAGCGCCAGCTTTTCCTCCACCTCGTCGAGGATCTCGAAAGGATCGCGGCTTTCGCGGTCCATCTTGTTGACGAACGTGAGGATCGGAATGTCGCGCAGCCGGCAGACCTCGAAAAGCTTCAGCGTTCGCGGCTCGATGCCCTTGGCCGCATCAATCACCATCACGGCGGCGTCCACCGCCGTCAGCGTGCGGTAGGTGTCGTCGGCAAAGTCCTCGTGGCCGGGCGTATCGAGGATATTGAAGACGTTGCCGCCATATTCGAAGGTCATGACGGAGGTGACCACGGAGATACCGCGCTCGCGCTCGATCTTCATCCAGTCCGACCGGGTCTGGACGCGGTCCTTCTTGGCTTTCACCTCGCCGGCAAGCTGGATCGCGCCGCCGAAAAGCAGCAGTTTCTCGGTGAGCGTGGTCTTGCCGGCGTCGGGGTGCGCGATGATCGCGAAGGTGCGGCGGCGGGAGACCGCCTTGGCGAGGGTTTCGGCCATTCTTGTCATTTTCCTGTGAGTTGCGCGGTCTTTACAGTCTCCGCCGGAAAAGTGCAATTGACGACGGGAGACCGCCGCCGGCTTATGGAGCCATGATCGCACCCTCTCTCCAAATCATCCGCCTGCCGCACGGCGAGGGCATGGATCTGCCCTCCTACGAGACCGCCGGCGCCGCCGGCATGGACCTGCGCGCCGCCGTCGCCGCTGACGCCGCCCTGACGCTTGCGCCGGGCGAGCGCACGCTGGTGCCGACGGGGTTCGTCTTCGAGATCCCGCACGGTTTCGAGGGGCAGGTGCGGCCGCGCTCGGGGCTGGCCTTGCGGCATGGCCTCACCTGCCTCAACACGCCCGGCACCGTCGACAGCGATTATCGCGGCGAGGTCAAGGTGCTGCTCGTCAACCTCGGCGCGGAAGCCTTCACCATCGAGCGCGGCATGCGCATCGCCCAGATGGTCGTCACCCCGGTCGTGCAGGCTGCGGTGGTGGAAGTGGCCGCGGCAAGCCGGACCGCGCGCGGGACCGGCGGTTTCGGCTCGACGGGTGTGCGATAAGCCGTGCAGGCGCGTCACCGCCTGACCTTCCGTTCGGACCATGGCGGCGATCCCGCCGCATGGCGGGCCTTCGCCGATCTTCTTCACGATACGTTCGGTATCGATATCACCATCCTCGACGCGCTCGGCGGACCGGATCCGACGCTTGCGCCTTTCGGCTGGTTCGATGCGGCGGGGACCTGCGTCGCCAGCCTCTGCGCCTTCTCGATACCGCTTGTCATCGGCGGGACGTTCGTGCGCGGCGCCGGCCTGCAATCGGGCGCGGTGCGGCCGCAATGGCGGCGACAGGGGCTCTTCCGCGATCTCATCGGAGCCGCCCTTAACCATTGCGCGGCGGAAGGCTTCGAGGCCGTGACCCTGCTCACCGACACGCCGGCGCTTTATACGCCCTTCGGCTTCCGCCCGCTGCCGCTATACCGTTTCGAGGGACCGCCGCCATCAAGGGGCGCTACCGCCGGAGCCCGTCCTCTTGATCTGCGCAACGATGCCGACATCACGCTGCTACGGCGGCTTCTCGACGCCCGCCGCCCGGTCGCCGACCGTTTCGCACCGCTGCGGCAGGTGGAGATGTTCTTGTTCAACGCCGCGCTTTCGCCCGATATCCGGCTTGCGTTCATGGAGGACAGCACCGCCGCGATCGCCTGGCGCACCGGGGACGGCGGCCTCTTCGACCTCGTCGATATCGCCGGCCCCACCATCCCGCCGCTTGCCGATATTCTTGCCGCGCTCGACCTTTCCCCCACCCGTATCGTCACCCGGTTTTCTCCCGATCACCTCGACTGGCAGGGAAAGGCGGTGGCCGAAAGCGACCGTCTCACCTTGATGATGAGAGGCGCGGAGGCGCTGATCCCGCCGCATCCCTTCGGGCTTTCACCGCTTGCGGAATTCTGACGCCGCCTGCGGCAGGCGCGCGTCAAAGTGACGCCCGATATCCGGACTCGCCGGAGCGGGATTTCCATTCTATCTTCCTCCCAACCGCAAAGAGGGAGACTGCGATGACCGACAACCGCAAGCCTGGCCGTGGCCGCATCTATGGCTCGATTACCGAGACGATCGGCGATACGCCCCTTGTCCGCCTCGAAAAATTCGCCAGGGAGAAAGGCGTCGAGGCCGACATTCTCGCCAAGCTTGAATTCTTCAACCCGATCGCCTCGGTCAAGGACCGGATCGGCGTGGCGATGATCGAGGCGCTGGAGGCGGCGGGCCGGATCACGCCCGGCAAATCGACGCTGGTGGAGCCGACGTCCGGCAATACGGGCATCGCGCTTGCCTTCGCCGCCGCCGCCAAGGGCTATCGGCTGATCCTCACCATGCCGGAAACCATGTCGATCGAACGGCGCAAGATGCTGGCGCTGCTGGGGGCCGAACTGGTGCTGACGGAAGGCCCCAAGGGCATGAAGGGCGCGATCGCCAAGGCCGAGGAACTGGCCGCCAGCATTCCGGACGCAGTGATCCCGCAGCAGTTCGAAAACCCCGCCAATCCCGATATTCATCGCCGCACGACCGGCGAGGAGATCTGGAACGACACGGAAGGCAAGGTCGATATCCTGATCTCCGGCATCGGCACCGGCGGCACGATCACCGGCGCGGGGCAGATGCTGAAGGCGCGCAAGCCGGGCGTGAGGGTCGTGGCGGTCGAACCGACCGACAGCCCCGTCCTGTCGGGCGGCGATCCCGGCCCGCACAAGATCCAGGGCATCGGCGCAGGCTTCGCGCCGGCGGTGCTCGACCGCTCCGTCTATGACGAGGTGGTGACGGTCACCAATGACGAGGCTTTCGAGACCGCGCGGCTCGTGGCGCGGCTGGAGGGCGTACCCGTCGGCATTTCCTCCGGCGCAGCGCTTGCCGCCGCCGTCAAGGTGGGCAGCCGGCCGGAAAACGCCGGCAAGACCCTGGTCGTCATCATTCCGTCCTTCGCCGAGCGCTATCTCTCCACCGCGCTCTTCGAGGGTCTTGGAAACTGAACCCGTCGGGAGGAAGGCCCTGCGTCTTCTTCCCCTCGCCTCCGGGAACCCCGGCTTTCCGGGGACGCGCGCTCAGGCCGCGGCGGCCAGCCTGTCGCCGGCCATGCGATAGGAGATCGCCTCGGCCAGATGGATACGCCCGACCTGCGCCGCGCCATCGAGATCGGCGAGCGTGCGGGCGACCTTGAGCACCCGGTGATAGGCGCGCGCCGAGAAGCGCATCTTCTCTGCGGCATCGCGCAGAAGCTGAAGGCCGGCGGCATCGGGTTCGGCGATCCGCTCCACCAGCGCCGTGGCGGCGCGGGCGTTGCTGGTGACCGCCGGCACGCCGAGCCGCGCGAAACGCTCGGCCTGGAGGACCCGCGCCTGCGCCACGCGGCGCGCCACCGCCGCACTCGTCTCCGCCGCCGCCGGGCGGATCAGGTCCGTCGCCGCGACGGCCGGAACATCGATACGGATGTCGATGCGGTCCATCAACGGTCCGGAGACCCGCGCCTGATAGTCGGCGGCGCAGCGCGGCCCGCGGGCGCAGCTTCGCCCGGGTTCGCCCGCCATGCCGCAACGGCAGGGGTTCATCGCCGCCACCAGTTGCACGGCGGCCGGATAGCTCACCCGATGGCTGGCGCGCGCGATCACGCATTCTCCGGTTTCGAGCGGCTGGCGCAGCGCATCCAGCGCCTGGGGCGAGAATTCCGGCAATTCATCGAGAAACAGCACGCCATGATGGGCCAGCGAGACCTCGCCCGGGCGCGCGCGCGGACCGCCGCCGACGAGTGCGGCCATGGTCGCCGAATGATGCGGCGCGCGAAACGGGCGGCGATCGGAAAGCCGTCCGCCCGAAAGGGCTCCGCCGATGGAATGAATCATCGAGACTTCGAGCAGTTCGGCCGGAGCCAGTGGCGGCAGGATCGAGGCGAGCCGCGCGGCGAGCATGGATTTTCCCGAGCCGGGCGGACCGATCATCAGCAGATTGTGATTTCCCGCCGCCGCCACCTCCAGCGCCCGCCGGGCGCTTTCCTGTCCGCGGATATCGGCCAGATCCGGCAGGTTCCCGGCGGCGGCGCGGACGGCGGCCTCGGGGCGGGGCAGAACCTGCGTCCCCTTGAAATGATTGGCGAGCGCAATCAGGCTGCGGGGCGCGAGGATGGAAAGATCACCGCCCGCCCAGGCGGCCTCCGCACCGTTTTCCGCCGAACAGATCAGGCCCTTGCCGAGCGCGTTGGCGCCGATGGCGGCCGGCAGCGCGCCCGCGACGGGTGCGATCGTCCCATCGAGATTGAGTTCGCCGATGACGACATAGCCCGCCACCGCATCGGCCGGGACCGCGCCCAGCGCCACCATCAGGCCGAGCGCAATGGCAAGATCGTAATGGCTTCCCTCCTTCGGCAGGTCGGCAGGCGCGAGGTTGACGGTGACCCGCTTCGGTGGCAGCGACAGGCCGGAGGCATGAAGCGCCGCATGCACCCGCTCACGGCTTTCGGCCACCGCCTTGTCCGGCAGGCCGACGATCTGCATGCCGACCTTGCCGGGTGCGACCATCACCTGGACGTCGACAGGCACGCCTTCGATGCCCTGAAATGCAATCGTATTGACCCGCGCCACCATGATCGCCCCCGCCCGTACCGCTACCGGCACCGCATGCAACCGCCCCTGACCATTGCAGCAACCTTGGCACGAGATTCCGGATAAGACAAGAACAAATATGGAACAAAGATTCCGCAGCGCCCCGTTCCGGTTGCACGAGGTTGTATTTGGAGAACGAAAGCGGGACGCATTCGCATGCGCCCGCCGTCCGAGGGGGGGGCCGGAGGGGAGCGCCGTCAGCGCTTGCGTTCGATCGCGTCCCAGAGGAGGGCGGCGATGTCGGCGCCGCCGAAATTGCGGACCTCGCGGAGGCCCGTCGGCGAGGTCACATTGATCTCCGTCATATAATCGCCGATGACGTCGATACCGACGAGCAGGAAGCCGCGCTCGCGCAGCGCCGGGCCGATGCGGGCGCAGATCTCCTTTTCGCGCGCCGTCAGTTCCGCCGCCTCCGCGCGGCCGCCGGCATGCATGTTGGAGCGGCTGTCATGTTCCGCCGGCACGCGGTTGATCGCACCGGCCGGCTCGCCGTCGATCAGCAGAATGCGCTTGTCGCCCTTGCGCACGTCGGGCAGATATTGCTGGGCGATGAAGGGCTCGCGGAACATCTGGCCGAACATTTCGAGAAGCGAGGAGAGGTTGCGGTCGTCGCGCGTGGAATGAAAGACCCCGGCCCCGCCGTTGCCGTAGAGCGGCTTGAGGATGATGTCGCCCATCTCGTCGCGGAAACGGCGGATTTCCACCGGATCGCGGGTGATCAGCGTCGCGGGCATCAGATCTGCGAATTCGGTGACGAAGATCTTCTCCGGCGAATTGCGCACCCAGGCCGGATCGTTGACGACGAGCGTTTTCGGGTGGATGCGCTCCAGAAGATGCGTCGAGGTGATATAGGCCATGTCGAAGGGCGGATCCTGCCGCAGCAGCACGACGTCCATGGTCGAAAGATCGACGCGTTCCGGCGGGCCGAGCGTGACGTGATCGCCCCTGACGTCGCGCAGTTCCATCGGCTCGACGGTGGCATAGACCTTGCCGTCGCGAAGGCTCAGGCGGTCGGGCGTATAATGAAACAGGCGATAGCCGCGGGCCTGCGCCTCGAGGCTCATGGCGAAGGTCGAATCGCCGGCGATATTGATGGTCGAGACGTGGTCCATCTGGACCGCGACATTCGTGATCTTTGCCATGAAGTGTCCCCTCAGGATTGCCCGACACATTTAGGGTGCCGCCGGCGCGAAGGCAACGGGCGTCGCGCTTACGCGCACCCGAGGGAAGCGGTGGCGGCCGATCAGGCGGCCAGACCGCCACCGGCAAGCTTGCGGCGCACCTTGTCGCCCATCTTCAGAGCGAGCGTGACGGGCGCCGGAATCTGGCGCCGGCAGAAAGCGATCTTGCGGACATAGCTGTCCACGCGCCACACGGCCCAGGTTCCGGCCGGGAAATAGGCAAGGTCGCCCGCCGAAAGCGTGCGCTGGCCGCCGTCCTCGGAGGTGACATGCACTTCCCCCTCGACGATCGCCACCGTCTCGTCCCAGTCGAAATACCAGCGGAAGGCCCCGGCCGTGCAATCCCAGACCGCCGTCATCGCCTGATCATCGGCGGCGCTCGAATGAGACGACGCGCGCGCCCTTGGGGCGCCCTCCAGAATCCAGGCCGGATTGATCGGCGCGGCTTCCAGTTCGAGATCGTCGACCGCTGCGGCGACGAGAGGTTTCGACGCCTTCGTTGGAGCCTGCGGCGGCCGCGAGCGGGCGGCGATCGCCACCATGCCCGCCAGCATCAGTTTCAAAACCATGTCATCCCCCGGGATCGTTGTTCCGCTCCAAAATAGCGGCGAAGCGTAACGGCCCGGTTCAGAGGAAAGCTCGAATTTTAACGGATCCGCCTCAGAAGGCGTTCTCGACATGCGTCGGCAGCCGCCAGGGCGTGACCGCCACGATATCACAGCGCAGCGACAGGCGGGTCGCATCCGGCTGGCGCGAAAGCCACAGGTCGCTTGCCGCGCGGATCCGGCGCTGCGCTTCAGCAGTCACGGCGAAAAGAGCGCTCTCCACGTCGCCGCGCGCCTTCACCTCGACGCAGACGACGAGATCGCCACGACGCGCGACGATATCGATTTCCCCGAGGCTGGTGCGATACCGCAGAGCGCTGATCCGATACCCCTTGGCGACAAGATAGAGTGCTGCGGCATATTCCGAGACGCGCCCCCGGCGAAAGGCCCTGAGCCGCCGCGGATCCGCCGGGCCGTCACGCATCGCCGGCCTTCCGCTCGACCAGCCGCCGGTAGAGGTCCCTGCGCGGCAGTCCCGTCCGCCGCGCCGCCTCGGTCGCCGCCTTGCCGGCCGGCATGTCGCGCGAAAGCGTCGCCAGCAGACGCTCGACATCGGCGTCGTCGGGGGCGGGCGCCTCGCCCGGAGGCCCGACCACGAAGACGATCTCGCCCTTCACCCCATGGCCATCGCCATAGAAGGCCGAAAGCTCGGCAAGCGTGCCGCGACGGAATTCCTCGAAGGTCTTCGTGAGTTCGCGGCAGACGCAGGCGGGCCGCTCCGCACCCAGGACGTCGGCGGCGGCGGCGACGGTAGCCGCGATGCGATGGGGTGATTCGAAGAACACGAGCGTGGCGGGAATGGCGGACAGCGCGGCGAGGCGATCGCGCCGCGCCTTGTCTTTCGAGGGCAGGAAACCGGCGAAGAGAAAGGCGTCATTGGGAAGCCCCGCGCCGACAAGCGCCGCCAGCGGCGCGGAGGCGCCGGGGATCGGCACGACCCGGTGGCCGGCCTCGATCGCCGCCAGCGCCAGGCGATAGCCCGGATCGGACACGAGCGGCGTGCCCGCGTCCGACACCAGCGCCACGGATTTTCCGGCATCGAGCGCGGCAAGCAGGCGGGGACCAGCCTCGCCCGCATTGTGCTCGTGATAGGCGAACGGCCGGTTGGCGATGCCGTAACGGTCGAGAAGGACGCGGGTGACGCGCGTATCCTCGCAGGCCAGCACATCCGCACCGGCAAGCGTCTCCAGCGCCCGCAGCGTAATGTCGGCAAGATTGCCGATCGGCGTGGCGACCAGATAGAGCGCGCTTTCGAGCGGCCGGGCGGGTATGACCGCATCGTGCAGCCGGTAGCTGCGGCCGCCGGCTGCATCCCTGTCTCCGGTCTGGCTGAGCCGCATCCGTCCCTCGATCCCTTCCAGGCGCGCTGCCGCCCTTGCCGCCCTTGCCGCCCTTATGGGCGAGGGCGAAGGTCCCCGCAAGGGCTTCCGGCAAAGGACAGTGCAAGACCTGCCCTTGGGTCTTGCATTTACAGCGGGATTTCTGCCATTTTGCCCGTCCACATCTGTCCGGCGGCTGCCGGAAGCCAAGGCAATGGCGCGCCACCCGGCGCGCAAGCAGTCGAAAGCGGAACATTCCATGCGCATTACCCTCGAGCGGTCCAACCTCCTGAAATCGCTGAACCACGTCCATCGCGTGGTCGAGCGGCGCAACACGATCCCGATCCTCTCGAACGTGCTGCTGCGCTGCGAAGGCGCAAGCCTCGAGATGAAGGCCACCGACCTCGATCTCGAAATCACCGAAGCGACGCCGGCCCAGGTCGAAGAGGCCGGTGCGACGACCGTTCCCGCACATCTCCTCTACGACATCGTGCGCAAGCTTCCCGACGGTTCCGAGGTGCTGCTGGCCACCAATGCCGACGGCTCAAGCATGACGGTGGCCTCCGGCCGCTCGAAATTCTCGCTGCAATGCCTGCCGCAATCCGATTTCCCCGACCTGACGGCCGGCAGCTTCACCCATACGTTCCGCCTCAAGGCGACCGATCTGAAAATGCTGATCGACCGCACGCAGTTCGCGATCTCGACGGAAGAGACCCGCTACTATCTGAACGGCATCTTCATCCATACCATCGAGGACAAGGGCGCGCTGAAGCTGCGCGCCGTGGCCACCGACGGCCACCGCCTCGCCCGCGCCGATGTGGAAGCGCCGTCGGGATCGGAAGGCATGCCGGGCATCATCATTCCACGCAAGACGGTCGGCGAGTTGCAGAAGCTGGTCGACAATCCGGACATGGTGGTCACCGTCGAGGTATCGGACGCCAAGATCCGCTTCACCATCGGCACCATCGTCATGACCTCCAAGCTGATCGACGGCACGTTCCCAGACTATCAGCGGGTGATCCCGACCGGCAACGACAAGGAACTGCGGATCGACTGCCAATCCTTCGCGCAGGCGGTCGACCGTGTCTCCACCATCTCTTCCGAACGCGGCCGCGCGGTGAAGCTTGCGCTTTCCGATGGCCAGCTGACGCTCACCGTCAACAATCCGGATTCCGGCAGCGCGACGGAAGAGCTGCCCGTCGGCTACGACAACGACCCGCTGGAAATCGGCTTCAACGCGAAATACCTGCTCGATATCACGGCGCAGCTCGCCGGAGCCGAAGCGGTGTTCCTGCTTGCCGATCCCGGTTCGCCGACGCTGGTGCGCGACCTGGCCGGCGACGACGCCCTCTACGTTCTGATGCCGATGCGCGTGTGAACGGCCCGGTCTCTTTTTCTGGCCGCATTTCCGGACGCAAAACCGTTTCACACTTTTGCTGGAAATGCTTTAGCGCGATCTTTCCGGAACCCGCCGGCCCCCGGCGGGTTTCCTGTTTCAGGCCGTCCGGTTCCTTGAGAAAAACGGCGCAATCAGGCTTGTTTTTGACGTAATCCACAACACATATGGGGTCAGCGACCAGTCGAATCGTGAGCACTCCTTCTCGGCGGCCGCCATTATCGCCAGACAGGGAGGTCACATGACGTTGCGCGTGAAGGTGAAGGAACGGCTCGGCCGCAAATTCGACGAGGAAATCCGCTTCTTCAAGGGGTGGATGAACAATACGAAGGCGGTCGGCGCGATCATCCCGACATCCTCGGTGACGGCGCGGCGCATGGCGAGTGTGGTGACGCCCCGCTCAAGCCTGCCGGTGCTCGAACTCGGCCCCGGAACGGGGGTCATCACCAAGGCGATCCTGGCGACCGGCCTTGAACCGGACAAGCTCGTCTCCATCGAATATTCGACGGATTTCTACAATCATCTCGTCGAACGCTTCCCGAAGGTGAATTTCATCAACGGCGACGCCTTCGACCTCGACCGGTCGCTGGGCGAGATGGCCGGAGCGACGTTCGACAGCATCATCTCCGCCGTGCCGCTCCTCAATTTCCCCATGCACCGCCGGGTGGCGCTGATCGAGGACCTGCTGTCGCGGGTTCCGGCCGGCCGGCCCGTGGTGCAGATCTCCTATGGCCCGATGTCGCCCGTCGTCGCCATGCCCGAACGCTATCGCGTCAGCCATCTCGACTTCGTCGTGCGCAACATTCCCCCGGCGCAACTGTGGACCTATACCCGCACCCATTGATAGGGTGCGGCGATGTTCGCCGTCTATATCAGTCATCCGCAGGTCGAGATCGATCCGGCCGTGCCCGTTCCCGAATGGGGCCTTTCCGCGCTCGGGCGCGAAAGAGCCCGCAGCGCCGCGGCCGCACCCTGGATCGCCGCACTTTCCCGCATCGTCGCGAGCACCGAGCGCAAGGCGGTCGAGACGGCGAAAATCCTTGCCGGCGACCGGCTGGCCGTCGAGACGGATCCCGCCATGGGCGAGAACGACCGTTCGGCCACCGGCTATCTTCCGCCCGACGCCTTCGAGGCGGCGGCGGACGCCTTCTTCGCCGAACCGGAAAAGAGTTTCTCCGGCTGGGAGCGGGCGGTCGACGCGCAGGCGCGGATCGTCGCGGCGATCGACGGCGCCCTTGCCGGGCACGATCCGGCGCGACCGATCGCCTTCGTCGGTCACGGCGGCGTCGGAACGCTGCTGAAATGCCACCTCGCCGGCGCGCCCATCCACCGGCAGCGCGACCAGCCGCCCGGCGGCGGCAATCTTTTCGCATTCCGTCTTGCAGACCGCACGATCACATGCGACTGGACGGCAATGGAAGCTTGGAAAGGGTTTTGACATGTCCTCCGCGCGCGACCGCCTGATCGTCGGCCTCGACGTTCCCACCATCGACGCGGCCGAACGGACGGTCGCGACACTCGGCGACGACGTGCTTTTCTACAAGATCGGCTATCAGCTCGTCTTCGCCGGCGGACTGGAGTTCGCCCGCGACCTTGCAGCCGACGGCAAGAGGATCTTCCTCGACATGAAGCTGCTCGACATCGACAATACGGTCGCCAAGGGCGTCGAGAACATCGTGAAGATGGGCATGTCCATGCTGACGCTGCATGCCTATCCCAAGGCGATGGCCGCGGCGGTGGAAGCCGCAAGGGGTTCGGATCTCTGCCTGCTCGGCGTCACCGTCCTCACCTCCATGGATGCGCGGGACGTCGCCGACGCCGGCTACCGGGACGATCCGGGAACACTGGTGCTGGAGCGTGCCGGTCAGGCCCGGGCCGCCGGGATGGGCGGTATCGTCTGCTCGGCCGAGGAAGCGGCGGCCGTGCGCGCCATCGTCGGTCCGGGAATGGCGGTCGTCACACCGGGGATCCGCCCCGCGGGGGCCGAACGCGGTGACCAGAAGCGGGTGATGACGCCGGGCGACGCGCTTGCCGCCGGCGCCAGCCATCTCGTCGTCGCCCGCCCCATCGTCACGGCCGAGGATCCGCTTGCCGCCGCGCGATCCATCCTCGCCGAGATGGACGGCGTCCTGAAGACCTGACCGAAGCCAAGGAGGAGGAACCATCATGCCCAGGGGCTACTGGATCGCACGCGTGGATATCCGCGACGCGGAGCGCTACAAGAACTATGTCGCCGCCGCCCGGCCGGCGTTCGAGAAATACGGCGCGACCTTCCTTGCGCGCGGCGGACCTTTCGAGGCGCTGGAAGGCAAGGCTCGCGCCCGCAACGTGGTGATCGAGTTCCCCTCGCTACAGGCCGCCGTCGACTGTTACAATTCGCCCGAATACCAGATTGCCGCCGCCATCCGCCAGGAGGTGGCGGAGGCCGAAATGGTGGTGGTGGAAGGCGTATGATCCGCTTGCCGCCAAGCGTCGGGCGCGGCGTTTGGCGACACGCGACGCGCTTCACCTCCTGCGCGCTTTGGTCTATGTAGACCCTATCGACAGAACGCTTTTTCAGGAGCCCCTCATGACCTTGTCCAACCTTCCGCCGCTTGTCACCGTTTTCGGCGGCTCCGGCTTCGTCGGGCGTCATGTGGTGCGGGCGCTGGCGCGTCGCGGCTATCGCATCCGCGTGGCCGTCCGCCGGCCCGATCTCGCCGGCTTCCTCCAGCCGATCGGCGGCGTCGGCCAGATCTCCTTCGTGCAGGCGAACCTGCGCTACCGCCAGTCGGTCGACCGCGCGGCGGCCGGTTCCGACCATGTCGTCAACTGCGTCGGCATCCTCGCCGAATCGGGACGCAACACGTTCGACGCCTTGCAGGACTTCGGCGCGCGCGCCGTCGCGGAGGCCGCCCGTTCGGCCGGCGCGACGCTCACCCATGTCTCCGCGATCGGCGCGAACCCGAATTCCCCGTCCGCCTACGCCAGCAGCAAGGGCCGTGGTGAAACGGCGGTCCTCAAGGCCATGCCGGACGCGGTGATCTTCCGGCCTTCCGTCGTCTTCGGACCGGAAGACGATTTCTTCAACAAATTCGCCGCCATGGCGCGCATGGCCCCTGCCCTGCCGCTGATCGGCGGCGGCCACACGAAGTTCCAGCCCGTCTATGTCGCGGATGTGGCCGAGGCGATCGCCCGCTCGGTCGACGGCGTCATCGCGCACGGCCGCGTCTATGAACTCGGCGGCCCCGAGGTCCTCACCTTCCGCCAGTGTCTCGAAACGATGCTGCGCATCGTCGGCCGCGAGCGGCCGCTGGTGACCCTGCCGTTTACCATCGCCTCGCTGATCGGCAGCATCGCCTCGCTGATCCCCTTCGTGAAGCCGCCGATCACCGCCGATCAGGTGACGCTGCTGCGCTCGGACAATATCGTCTCCGAAGCCGCGAGCGCCGAAGGCCGGACGCTGGAGGGCCTCGGAATCCAGCCTGCGCTGATCGAGGCCATCGTGCCGAGCTATCTCGTGCGCTACCGCCGTCAGGGCCAGTTCACACGCCTCGACAAAACGGCCTGAGAGACGCGCCATCCCCGGAACGGCCAGGGCGCGGGCTTCCGCCCGTCCGCCCGCCATCCTGCCTTGCGGCAAGCTGTTGCACTTATGCAGCGCCGGGAAAAGCTATGCCGCGTTTACGTCCGATTCAGCATGAACGGTTATTGCTTGTCGCCAGGCCAGCGAATAAAGACCGCTCCGCCGCAACGACCGCAAAGGGTCAGCGGCGCATTTTCAGCATTTGAGAGGCTTCTGCGGCAATGGGCAAGGCAATTGCAATCTTCTTCGGGTTCTCGGCTCTGGTGATCCTCGCCGGTTCCTTCGTCGCGCCCGGCACCGTTTCCGCCAGCCGCCAGGGCTGCTCGTCGGCCTATGGCGTCGACCCCTGCACGACCGCCTCGGTCAAGTAAGCCGCAGCGCCGGGCAGGCGGGCCGGTGAATACCGCCGCCCTGCCCCGCCATGCGAACAATACCGGCGCAAGGCCGTCCGGCGTCAGCCGAACAGCCAGAGGCCGACAAGCCCCAGCGCGCCCACCACGATCCGCCATACGGCGAAAAGCGCAAAGCCCCTGCGCGATACGTAATCGAGCAGCGAGCGCACCACGAACAGTCCCGCGACGAAGGCGGCGATGAAGCCGACGCCGATCAGCAGGATATCGTCGGCGGCAAGCGCGTCGCGATTCTTGTAGAGATCGAGGGTGAAGGCCCCGAGCATCGTCGGCATGGCGAGGAAGAAGGAAAACTCCGCCGCCGAGCGCTTGTCCGTGCCCATCAGCAGCGCCCCGGCGATGGTCGCGCCCGAGCGCGAGGTTCCGGGGATCATCGCGAGGCACTGGCAAAGGCCGATCTTGAAGGCGAGCGACGGCGGATAGCGCATCGCGTCCGTATAGCGCGGGCGCAGCGGCAGCCGGTCGATGACATAGAGGATCACCCCGCCGACGATCAGCACGACGCAGATCAGCACCGGGGTCTCGAAGAGCACGCTCTTGATGAAGCCATGCGCCAGCGCGCCGATGACGGCGGCCGGAAGGAAGGCGATGAGCACGCTGAGCACGAAGCGGCGCGCCTCGGGGCTTGTCGGCATCGCCACGGCGACCTGCATCAGCTTCGCCGCATAAACGGAGAGAATAGCCAGGATCGCGCCGAGTTGTATCAACACGGCAAAGGTATTTCCCGGCGAATTGAAGCCGAGGAAATGGCCGGCGAGCAGGATATGGGCCGTGGAGGACACGGGGATGAACTCGGTCAGCCCCTCGATGAGACCGAGGATGAGAGCGCTGACGATGGACTGGTCGGCCATGAGGGTTCCTTGAGGCAATGGTCGGAAAGCGGAAAAGGCGGTGCGCCGTGCCGGATGCGCGATTCGCTTGTGTTTGTAGCATCAAATTTCTATAGCTTCCTCATATCGGCCGCGGTCAAATCGCTTGTATCCGCATGCGGCCGGCTGTCCGCTCCCATCCGCCAGACCAGTAAAGCAGCGCGTTCATGCCCACACTCTATCATCAGCCCCTGTCGCCGGCTTCCCGCTTCGTCCGCCTGATCCTCACGGAATACGGCTTTCAGACCGCTCTTGCCGAAGAGCAGCCCTGGGAGAACCGGCGTGATTTTCTTGCGCTCAATCCCGCCGGGACGCTTCCGGTCTATGTCGATGACAGCATGCGGGCGCTTTGCGGCGCGACGATCATCTCCGAATATCTCGACGAAACGCACGGCGTGCTGAAGCGTGAGCGCCGGCTTCTGGCGGAAGACCCGTTCCAGCGCGCGGAAATCCGCCGGCTCTGCGAGTGGTTCCTGCAAAAGCTCGAACAGGACGTCACCCGGCCGCTGGTGCGCGAGCGGATCTTCAAGTTGCAGATGACGGCCGAACAGGGTGGCGGCCCGCCCGACAGCAAGATCCTGCGCAACTCCCGCGCCAATATCCGCCAGCACATGAAATATCTCTCCTGGCTCGCCGCCTCGCGCACCTATCTGGCCGGCGACCGGCTAAGCTATGCCGACCTTGCCGCCGCCGCCGCCGTCTCGGTGCTCGACTACATGGGCGAGATCAACTGGACGGAGGCGCCCCAGGCCAAGGAATGGTATCAGCGGCTGAAATCGCGCCCCTCCTTCCGGCCGCTCCTGGCCGAGCGGGTGCGCGGCGTGACACCCGTCTCCCATTACGCCGACCTGGATTTCTGAGGCAGGCCGGTGTCGGGGAACGAAAGGCTCCGTCGCCGCCTGACCGATTTCGTCAAGGCGGAAGCGGCCGACAAGGGTTTCGACCTCTGTCGCATCGCCAGACCCGACGCCATACCGCAAGCCCCCGCACGGCTTGCGGAATTCATCACCGCCGGCCATCACGGCTCCATGGCCTGGATGGAAGAGACGCAAGCCCGCCGCGCCGACCCGCGCGTATTGTGGAGCGAGGTCCGCTCCATCGTCCTGTTCGGCATGAACTACGGGCCGGACCACGATCCGCGCGCCGTGCTCGCGCAGACCGACCGCGCCGCCATTTCCGTCTACGCGCAGAACCGCGACTATCACGATCTCATCAAGGGACGGCTGAAGGAGGTCGCCACGCGCTTCGCCGCGCGCGGCGGCGCCGACGTCAAGGTCTTCGTCGACACCGCGCCGGTGATGGAAAAGCCGCTCGCCGCCGCCGCCGGACTCGGCTGGCAGGGCAAGCATACCAATCTCGTCAGCCGCGAATATGGCTCCTGGCTATTCCTCGGCAGCCTCTTCACGACGGCCGAGCTCATTTTCGACGAGGCCGAACGCGATCATTGCGGCTCCTGCCGCGCCTGTCTCGACGCCTGTCCGACGGCGGCCTTTCCCGCGCTCTATCAACTCGACGCACGACGCTGCATCTCCTATCTGACGATCGAGCACAAAGGCCCGATCGACCGGGAACTGCGACCGCTGATCGGCAACCGGATCTATGGCTGCGACGATTGTCTGGCCGCCTGTCCCTGGAACAAGTTCGCCGCTACCGCATCGGAAATGAAGCTGGCCGCGCGCGAGGACCTGAAGGCGCCCCAGATCGCCGACCTGCTGACACTCGACGATCCCGGCTTCCGCACGTTCTTTTCCGGCTCGCCGGTCAAGCGCATCGGCCGCAACCGTTTTGTGCGCAACCTGCTGATCGCCGCCGGCAATTCCGGCGACCGCACCCTCATCGCCCCTTGCCGCGCCCTTGCCGACGACCCCGCTCCCGAGGTGCGCGCCATGGTCGCATGGGCGCTCTCGCGTCTCATGACGGCTGGCGAATTCCGGGATTTTGCGGCAGGAAGACAACCGGACGCGGATACGGACGTCCGCGCGGAATATGAAGCAGCCGGGGAGGCCGACCGACCATGAACCATCTCCTGATCCTTGGGGCCGGCTTTTCCGGCACGGCGATCGGCGCGGCCTTTCGCGCCGCCGGCTTTTCCGTGTCTGGCACCACGCGTGGCGAGGACAGGATGCCGACGCTCGCCGCCCTCGGCATCGAGCCGATCCTTTACGACGGTCACGATGTCTCGCCGGCGCTTGCCGACGCCATGGCGCGGGCGACCCATCTGGTGCAATCGATCGCCCCCGGAAAGGACGGCGACCCGCTCTTCCGACCGGGCGTGACGCCGCCACAAAGCCTCATGCCGCACCTTCGATGGGCAGGCTACCTGTCGACGGTCGGCGTCTATGGCGACCACAAGGGGGCCTGGGTCGACGAGGAAACGCCCCTGCATCCGGTCTCGACCCGCTCGCTTGAACGCGTGGAGGCGGAAGGCCGCTGGCTGGAATTCGGCCGCGCAGCCGGCCTGCCGGTCGGCGTGCTGCGTCTTGCCGGCATCTACGGCCCCGGCCGGAACGCCTTGCGCAATATCGAGCAGGGCACGGCGCGCCGCCTGATCAAGAAAGACCAGGTGTTCAATCGCATCCGCGTGGAGGACATCGCCGGCGCAACACTTCATCTGGCGGAGCACAACCTCGGCGGCATCTACAACATCACCGACGACGAGCCCGGTCCGCCGCAGGATGTGGTGGCCGAAGCCGCCCGGCTGATGGCGGTTCCCACACCGCCCGACATTCCCTTCGAGACGGCGGAACTTTCTCCCATGGCCAGGTCTTTCTATGGCGAGAACAAACGCGTCTCGAACCGGAAAATACGGGCGGCCGGCTACGAACTCCGCTTCCCCGACTATCGCCGCTCGCTGGCGGAACTGCACGCATCCGGCCGCTGGCGGGGATGAGCAGGCTGTCGGGACGGCCGGTTTTCTGCCGCTCGATACAACCCTGAGATTAACTGCCTTTATTTTGCCGTCTGAATTCGGGCGGAACAACGAAGAAAATTGAAAATTTTTTCCGAATTTTCATCATTTCCCGCACGCCTGTTTTGCATTACAGGGCCATCCAGATTAGCGACTGATTCGAAAGCGGTTTTTCGAATCCCCGGCGGCGCGCATGAAGTCCATCGCAAGCAATGGACTGTATATCCCGGCACCCGTTGACGGTGATTGTGACGGGTTGAGGCACGGTTTCGCCACTTTTGCTTCATCATAGAGCAACCTTTCACGACGGACGTCACAACTCCCCGGAAGGCCAGACACTTCATGACGCGTAGATTCTCGAAGTTTGCTTTTGCTTCTCTCCTTGCCCTTTCAGGCTCCTTCATTTCCTTTTCCGAAGCCCAGGCGGCGGGTTGCGGCGGCGCGTCCTGGTATGCGCTGACCTCGCGCACGGCCTCCGGCGAGCGCATGAACCCGAACCTCATGACCGCCGCCCATCGCAGCCTGCGCTTCGGAACGAAGGTCAAGGTCACCAACGCCAACAACGGACGCAGCGTGGTGGTGCGCATCAACGATCGCGGACCCTTTATCCGCGGCCGGATTCTCGACCTTTCCAAAGCCGCCGCCTCGCAGATCGGCATGATCCGCTCCGGCCACGCCAAAATCTGTTACCAGATCATCGGCTGACGGCCGGACATTGCCCACCGCCGGCTTGCCCTCGGCGCGCTTGCCCGCTACCACGGCGCAAAACGGAGTTTACGGATGCGCTTGGGCGGCAGGCTTACGGGAGCCATCGAGGTTCTGGCGGATATGGAAACGCGGCGACGACCGGTCGCCGACGCCTTGAGGGACTGGGGCCTGTCCCATCGCTTCGCCGGTTCGGGCGACCGCGCGGCCATCGGCAACATCGTCTATGACGCCCTGCGCATGCGGCTTTCCCATGGCTGGCTGATGGATGACGATACGCCCCATGCCCTCGCCCACGCGGTGCTCCTGCGGCAATGGGGCATGACGCCGGAGGCGATCGCCGCCGCGTTCCAGGACGACCGTTTCGCCCCCGCTCCGCTTTCTCCCGCAGCTCTTGCCGCCTTTGGCGGCCGGACGCTCGAAGATGCCGCGCCGCATGTGCAGGGCGACATCCCGGAATGGGTTCGTCCTTCTTTCGAGGCCGGGTTCAGCGATAGCTGGCTCGACGAGGCGAAAGGGCTGACGGCGCGGCCCTCACTGGACCTGCGCGTCAACCGGCTGAAAGCGACGCCAGGGACAGTCCTGGAGGCGCTCGCAGACCACGGCGCGCTTGCTTGCGCCATCGCCCCCGACGGCCTCCGTATTCCCGCCGGCGAAGGCTCCGCGCGGCTTCCCAATGTGACGGCCGATCCCGCTTTCGAAAAGGGCTGGTTCGAGGTTCAGGACGAAGGCTCGCAGATCGTCGCCGATCTCGTGTTCGCCCGCGAGGGCGAGCAGGTGCTCGACTTCTGCGCCGGCGGCGGCGGCAAGACGCTGGCCATGGCCGCAGCCATGCACAACAAGGGGCAGATCCACGCCTATGACACGGATCGCAAGCGGCTCCTGCCCATCGTCGAACGGCTGCGGCGGGCGGGCACCCGCAATGTCCAGGTGCATATGGACAGGGCGACGCTTGCGCCGCTTGCCGGGACCTTCGACCGGGTGCTGGTCGACGCGCCGTGCACCGGCACCGGCACCTGGCGGCGCCGGCCCGACACCAAATGGCGGCTGACGGAAAAGAATCTGGAGGAGCGAACCGCCCAGCAACGGGCGGTGCTCACCGATGCCGCGCGCTTCCTGCGGCCCGGCGGTGTCCTTTTCTACGTCACCTGCTCCGTCCTGCCGGAGGAAAACGACGGTCAGATCGCCGGTTTCCGTGCTGCAAATCCGGATTTCGAGATCCTTCCCGCCGCGTCCCTGTGGCATGACCGGTTCGGCGTCGACGCGCCGCAGCCCCGGTCTTTGGACGGAAAGACGGCGACGCTGACGCCCGTCTCGACCGGCACGGACGGTTTCTTCTTCTGCGCCATGCAACGCACGCGCTAATTCCTGAAAGACGAGGGATTAAACTTCAAATCGTTCTAAACTATACTCTTTGACACCAGTTTTCATTTGGTTCATGACAGAAGGGCCTGACAGGAATTCGAGCCTGGCGTCCAGCCGGGTTTTCCGGGTTACGCCCTGCGCCGCGGGACGGGCCGTCCGGGCCGGGGCAATACAGAACAGGACATCAGGAGCTGCCATGACCATTTCCCTCCTTCGCCCGGTCGTCTTCGCGCTTGCCGCCGCGACGTCGACCCTTGCTGTCGCAACCGCCCATGCCGCCGCCGATCCGGCGGCGATCGTCAAGCATTATGCCGAGATCGCGCATGCCAAATATTCCGACTCGCTTGACGCAGCCAAGGCGCTGGATGCGGCCATAGACGCCTTCATCGCCAAGCCGGACGACGAGACGCTGAAGGCTGCGCGCGAGGCCTGGCTCAAGGCGCGCGTGCCCTATCAGCAGACCGAGGCCTACCGTTTCGGCAATCCGATCGTCGACGAATGGGAAGGCAAGGTGAACGCCTGGCCGCTCGATGAGGGCCTGATCGACTATGTCGACGCCAGCTACGGCACGGAAAGCGATGAAAACGCGCTGTTCCTGGCCAATGTCGTCGCCAATGCGAAGCTGGAAATCGGCGGCGAGACCATCGACGCCACGACGATCACGCCTGAACTTCTCGCCGACACGCTCCATGAGGCCGGCGATGTCGAGGCCAATGTCGCCACCGGCTATCACGCCATCGAATTCCTGCTTTGGGGCCAGGACCTGAACGGCACCGGCCCCGGCGCGGGCGATCGCCCGGCGACGGACTACGACACGGCCAATTGCACCCACGACCATTGCGACCGCCGCGCCGCCTATCTGAAGGCGGCATCGTCGCTGCTCGTCACCGATCTGGCGGAAATGGTCGAGGCCTGGGCACCGGAGGGGGACGCCGCAAAGAACGTGACGGACGATCCGAAGGCCGGCATCGCCGCCATGCTGACGGGCATGGGCTCGCTGTCCTACGGTGAACTTGCCGGCGAACGGATGAAGCTCGGCCTCCTGCTGCACGATCCGGAAGAAGAGCACGATTGCTTCTCCGACAATACGCACAATTCGCATTATTACGACGTGGTCGGCATCCAGACCGTCTATAGTGGCGAATATGTCCGGCCCGACGGCTCGACGCTTTCCGGCCCCTCGCTTTCCGAACTGGTGGCGGAAAAGGACGCCGCGCTGGACACGGAAATGAAAACCAAGCTCGACGCCAGCCATGAGGCCTTTGCCGCGCTCGTCAAGCGCGCCGAGGGCGGCGAGGCCTACGACCAGATGATCGGCGAGGGCAACGAGGACGGCAACAAGGTGGTCCAGACCGCCATCGACAGCCTGATCGACCAGACGAAGACCATCGAACGGGTCATCACGGCGCTCGACATCGGCCAGGTCGACCTCGAAGGCTCCGACAGCCTCGACAATCCCGGCGCGATCTTCCAGTAATGAGAAGGCGGGCCGCGCCGGGGAACCGGCGCGGCCCGATCCCGCCTATGACCGAACGTCCCGTCTGTCGCCTGCCTGCGGCTTTCGCCGCGCTTGTCGCGGCGGCGGCGTTTATCTGTTGCGGGGCAGCCTTTTCCGCCGAAAGCAGCCGCGACGATCTTTCGGCCGGGGATCGCAAACGCGTGATCGCCGTTACGCGGCCGGCAACGGATTTTTCCGCTGCGGAACGCTACGAGCCGATGCCCGGCGGCGCGGCCACCTCGTCGCGGCCCGTCAGCGCCGACAGTTTTTCCCATGCCTCGGCCAATCTTCCCTTCGAGACGCAAGAACGCTTCCATCTGGGCAATGCGCTGTTCCAGAAGCTCTGGGTCTCGTCTCCCTCCTCCACGCAGGCGTCCGACGGACTGGGGCCGCTCTACAACGCGCGCGCCTGCCAGTCCTGCCATATACGCGACGGACGTGGCCGTCCGCCGGAAAGCCGGACCGACGCCACATCGATGTTCCTGCGTCTGGCGCGGCCGGCCGCCAACGACGACGAGGCCGCAGCCCTTGCGGACTTCCGGGAGATGAGCCTGCCCGATCCCGTCTACGGCCGGCAGCTTCAGGATCTCGCCGTGCCCGGCCTCACGTCCGAGGGCCGCATGCGGATCGTCTACCGGGAGGAGACCGTGACGCTTTCCGGCGGCGAGATCGTCAGGCTTCGCCATCCCTCCTATTCCGCCGTCGCTCTTGCCTATGGCGATCTCGGTTCGTCGACGACGCTGTCGCCGCGCATCGCCTCGCCGATGATCGGTCTCGGCCTGATCGAGGCGATCCATGAGGCGGATATCCACGCGCTCGCCGATCCGCAGGATACCGACGGCGACGGCATCAGCGGCAAGGCGGCCCTGACGCGCGATCCCGCAACCGGGCGGCTGGTGCTGGGCCGTTTCGGATGGAAGGCGCAGAATGCCACGATCCGCCAGCAGAGCGCCGACGCCTTCGCCCATGACCTCGGCCTGTCGACGCCCGATCTGCCGCTGCATCACGGCGACTGCACCATGGCGCAGGCCGATTGCCTGACCCGTGCGACGGGCGTGCAGCCGCGTCTCGGCGACACCGAGGCCCCCGCCCCGGTGCTCGATCTCGTCGCCTTCTACGCCGCTCATCTCGCCGTGCCGGCCCGCCGCGATGTCGACGCCGCAACGACGCTTGCCGGCAAGCGCGTCTTCTACGAGACGGGCTGCCCCGCCTGCCATCACCCGAAATTCGTGACACGGCGCGACGCCGCCGACGAGACGCTCGCCTTCCAGCTCATCTGGCCCTATTCGGACTTCCTGCTGCACGACATGGGCGACGGGCTTGCCGACGGTCAGGCCGTCGGCACCGCGACGGGGCGGGAATGGCGCACGCCGCCGCTGTGGGGCATAGGGCTGACCCCGGTCGTCAGCGGCCACAGCTTCTTCCTCCATGACGGGCGCGCCCGCAACCTGACGGAGGCCATCCTCTGGCATGGCGGCGAGGCGAGAAACGCCCGCGACCGCTTCGCCGCGCTGGAGAAATCGGAACGCGACGCCCTTCTGGCCTTTCTGGAGAGCCTGTGATGCTGCCACTATCCCCACCGTTCCCGCCTCTTTCCGCCCTGCTCGTCGCCGGCCTGTTGTGCCTCACCGCGCCGGCAGCGGTCGCGCAGGAAGGCAGCGCGCCCGTCCCGCCGCAACTGACCACCGACGACGTCGCCCCCATCATGACGCGCGCCGTCGATGCGGTCATCCGGCCCGGCTACCAGGCGTTCCGGCGATCCGCCGGCGCATTGGCCGAAAGAACCGCCGAATTCTGCGATACGCCCTCGACGGAAACACGCACCGCCGTCGATGCCGCGTTCCGGCAGGCCATCGCCGATTGGTCCCGCATCGAAATCGTCCGCACCGGCTCGGTTCTGGAGAAGAACCGCTTCGAGCGCGTGCTGTTTTATCCCGACCGCAAGGGCACCGGCCTGAAACAGGTCCAGGCCGTCCTGCAGCGCAACGACGAGGCCGACGCATCCCCGGCCGCCATGCCCGGAAAGAGCGTGGCGGTGCAGGGCCTCGGCGCGCTCGAATATGTGCTCTACGGCACCGGCGCCGACGCGCTGCTTGCGCAGCCGGGCAGTTTCCGCTGCCGCTACGGCGCGGCGGTCGCCGCCAATATAGAGGCAACGGCCGCGGAAATCGCCGCCGCCTGGGACGCGCCGGAACTGCGGCAGGCCTGGATCAGGCCCGGCCCGGACAATCCCGTCTTCCGCACCGGCAAGGAGGCCATGACCGAACTGCTCGGCATTCTCGTGCATGGGGCGGAGACGGTGCGCGACCAGCGCATCGAGACCTTCTATCGCAACGGCGAGACGCCGAGGCCGAAATCCGCCATCTACTGGCGGTCCGGCAACACCTGGGCATCGATCGACGCGAATATCGAAGGATTAAGGACGCTGTTCGACAAGGCCGGCATGGCGTCCTTCGTCGATCCAGGCTTCGCGTCCATCGCCGGCGATATCGATTTCGTGACGAAATCGCTGCGCCGCGTTCTTCCGACCCTCGATCCGGACATCGCCCGGGCGGTGAGCGATCCCGACCAGCGGCAGAAGATCGACTTCCTGCTCGTCAATTCACGCGACCTGATCACGCGCCTCGACGGCGAATATGGCGGCGCGATCGGGCTCAATGCCGGCTTTTCCTTCGCGGACGGCGACTGATGACGCGCGCGCCCGGAGCAAGCCCGCTCATCGACCGCCGCGCCTTCCTGCGGATGGCCGGAGCCGCCTGGGCGGCGACGCTCGGCGGGCCTTCCGCCTTTGCGCTTTCGCGCGCCGAGGCCGTCTATGCATCCGGTTTCATGGACCGCAGCGGCGCCTTCGGCATCGCCGTGCTTGCCGAGGACGGCACGGTGATCGACCGCACGCCGCTGCCGGCACGCAGCCACGGCATGGCCTTTTCTCCGGCGACCGGCCATCTCGTCGCCTTCGCCAGAAGGCCCGGCACCTTCGCGCTGGTCATCGACCGTTCCGGGAAAACCGCCTGCCTGACCCTTGCCGCGGCAGACGACCGGCACTTCTTCGGCCATGGCTGCTTTTCGCCGGACGGCCGGCTGCTCTATGCCAGCGAGAACGATTTCAACGCCAACCGCGGCGTGATCGGCCTTTACGACGCCGGAGACGGCTATCGCCGCGTCGGCGAATATCCGACCTACGGCATCGGGACGCACGACCTGTCGGTCAGCGACGACGGACGCCTGCTGATCGCGGCCAACGGCGGCATCGAGACCCATCCGGATTTCGGCCGCACCAAGCTCAATCTCGATCACATGGAGCCGTCGCTGGCGCTGATCGATGCGGCAAGCGGCGCGCTTGTCGAGCGCCACGGACTGCCGGGCCACCTTCGCCAGCTCTCCACCCGCCATGTCGATCTGGATGCGAAGGGCCGCATCTGGTTTGCCTGCCAGTACGAGGGAGCGCGCAACGACCTGCCGCCGCTGGTCGGCCATTTTTCACGGGGCGAGGACCTCCGCTTCATCGATCTGCCCGAGGAGACGACCGCCGCTCTTGCCAATTATGTCGGCGCCATCGCCGTCAACCGGCATCACCACCTCGTCGGCCTCACCTCCCCCAGGGGCGCAAGCTTCGTCGTGCTCGACGCGGCAAGCGGCCGCGTGCTGCGACAGGAGGGCATCACGGACGCCGCCGGCATCGCCGCCGCGCCGGGCGGCTTTGCCGTTTCCGCCTATGACGGCCGTTTCACGGTCTCCGCTCCCCCCGGAAGACCGCCGGCCGGCCGGCGCGAGGCGGTCGCCTGGGACCAGCATATCGCAAGGCTTGGAGCGGACAGCCGGCCGGATGCCGGGTAGCCCACCGTTTGCGGGACGCGCTTCACTCTTGGCTGCGTATAGAAATATCGCGCCCTTGCAGTGCGGCAACGCCCGTGCCACCTTCGCCGGCGTCTGACAAAAGGCCGGCGCGACCGGCAGATCCGGTATGCAGCCATGACCGAATTCCCCCCGCCGGATTTTTCCGGGCGCATCACGCGAAGCTTCGCCCGGCAGGCCGCCATGCGGCTCATCGGGGCCGAACTCACCCGTGTCGAACACGGCACGGTGGAAATCGAACTGCCCTTCGACGAGAAACTGACACAGCAGCACGGCATTCTCCATGCTGGCATCATCTCGGCCGCCCTGGATACGGCCTGCGGCTATGCCGCCTATTCGGTGATCGATGCCTGCGCCTCGATCCTCACCATCGAATTCAAGGTCAACCTCCTGTCGCAGGGACGCGGCGAGCGCTTCCTCTTCCGCGGCGAGGTGACGAAACCCGGCTCCACCATCATCGTCGCCGATGGCCGCGCCTATGCGGTCGGCGACGGGCCGGCCAAGCTGATCGCCTCGATGACCGGGACCATGATGGTCGTGCGCGACCGGGAAGGCATCGCCGGATGAAGGACGGGTTCAAGGCCGTGGGCACGCACCGCATTCTCTACGTGATGGCGGCGCCGGCCGAATACGGATCGCACCTGAAGAGGCGCTTCACACCGCTGATGACCGGCATCGGCCCCGTCGAGGCGGCGGTGCAGCTCACCCGCCTGCTCGCGGAACGCGCCGCCGCCGACAACCTTCCCGATCTTGTCGTATCGCTCGGTTCCGCCGGTTCGGCGAGGCTGGAGCACACGGCGGTCTATCAGGTCGCCGCCGTCTCCTATCGAGACATGGACGCTTCTGCCCTGGGTTTTGCCCGCGGCGCGACCCCCCTTCTCGATTTGCCCGTCGAGGTTCCCCTGCCGCTGCGCGTTCCCGGCCTTGCCGAGGCCCGGCTTTCCACCGGCGCCAATGTCGTCTCCGGTCCGGCCTATGCGGCGATCGGCGCGGATATGGTCGACATGGAGACCTTCGCGGTGCTGCGCGCCTGTCAGGTCCATGATATTCCGCTTATCGGCCTGCGCGGAATTTCCGACGGCAGGGCGGAGATCAGCCATGTCAACGACTGGACGGAATACCTGCATGTCATCGACGAGAAGCTGGCCGATGCGGTCGATCGGCTGGAGATGGCCGTGGCTGATGGCACGATCCCGTTGAAAGGCTGAGATTCCGGCACTTCCCCCGTTGCGTCGCACGGCGATTTTCATTAAAGGCTCGCCATGACCCAGACAGCCCATTCCGACAGCGTCCTCATCATCGATTTCGGCAGCCAGGTGACCCAGCTCATCGGCCGGCGCGTGCGCGAAGCAGGCGTCTATTGCGAGATCATCCCCTTCCAGTCGGCGGAAGAAGCCTTTCACCGCATGCGGCCGAAGGCGATCATCTTCTCCGGCGGCCCCGCCTCCGTGCTGGACAGGCAAAGCCCCCGCGCACCGCAGGTCGTCTTCGATTCGGGCCTGCCGATCCTCGCCATCTGCTACGGCCAGCAGACGCTCAGCCTCCAGCTTGGCGGCAAGGTCGAAGGCGGGCATGCCCGCGAATTCGGCCGCGCCGACGTCGAGATCCTGAAAGCCAGCCCGCTCTTTGACGGCGTCTGGGAGGTCGGCGGCAAATATCCGGTGTGGATGAGCCATGGCGACCGCGTCACCGTCGCCCCGGACGGCTTCGAGGTCGTCGGCACCTCGCCGAACGCGCCTTTCGCCATTTGCGTCAACGAGGCGAAGCGCTACTACACCACGATGTTCCATCCGGAAGTGGTGCACACGCCCGACGGAGCCCGGCTCATTTCCAATTTCGTGCGGAACATCACCGGCATCGCCGGCGACTGGTCGATGTCGGCCTATCGCGCCCGCGCCGTGGAGGCCATCCGCGAGCAGGTGGGCGACAAGCGCGTCATCTGCGCGCTTTCGGGCGGGGTCGACAGTTCCGTGGCCGCACTTCTCATCCACGAAGCCGTCGGCGAGCAGCTCACCTGCATCCTCGTCGACCACGGGCTGATGCGCAAGAACGAGGCGGCCGACGTCGTCGCCATGTTCCGCGAGCACTACAACCTGCATCTCATCCACGTCGACGCCGTCGACCGCTTCATCGGCGAGCTGGAAGGGGTCTCCGATCCCGAAACCAAGCGCAAGATCATCGGCCGGCTGTTCATCGAGGTGTTCGAGGAAGAGGCGAAGAAGCTCGGCGGCGCGGAATTTCTCGCCCAGGGCACGCTTTATCCCGACGTCATCGAAAGCGTTTCGTTTACCGGCGGCCCTTCGGTCACCATCAAGTCGCATCACAACGTGGGCGGCCTGCCCGAACGCATGAACATGCAGCTCGTGGAACCCCTGCGCGAGCTCTTCAAGGACGAGGTGCGCGTGCTCGGCCGCGAACTCGGCCTGCCGGACAGCTTCATCGGCCGCCATCCCTTCCCCGGACCGGGGCTCGCCATCCGCTGCCCGGGCGGCATTTCCCGCGACAAGCTCGAAATCCTGCGCGAAGCGGACGCCATCTATCTCGACGAGATTCGCAAGGCCGGCCTCTACGACAAGATCTGGCAGGCCTTCGCCGTGCTGCTGCCGGTGCAGACGGTCGGCGTGATGGGTGACGGACGCACCTACGAATTCGTCTGCGCGCTGCGCGCCGTCACTTCCGTCGACGGGATGACCGCCGATTTCTACCACTACGACATGAATTTCCTCGGCCGCGCCGCCACCCGCATCATCAACGAGGTCCGCGGCATCAACCGCGTCGTCTACGACGTCACTTCGAAACCACCGGGCACGATCGAGTGGGAATAATTCGGGCCTATCCGAACGCCGCCGATTACCGCCGATCCCCGCACACAAACAACTGAAATCATTATATAATTTTGTCACCATCTATCGCGGTCTATTGTCGTGTAAGCCTCGCAAATGACGGTATAGGTGACGGTATGGCGAAACTTGTCACATTCGGAAATCACATATACCGTCAGGGGCAAGAGAGCTTCTGACGGTATATTTTTTGACCTTATTCCATTGAGAATAAAGGTGAATTTACCGATCAGGAAGGCTGATTTTGGCCTGACGGTATAATTGGCTGCTCTCTGACGTTTTTGGACGGTCTTGGAGGGTCAAAATGCTGACTGACGCGGGCATCAAAGCTCTGAAACCAAAGGATAAATTGTATAAGGTCGCTGACCGTGACGGTATGTATGTCGCGGTCAATCCCTCGGGGGCGGTCGTGTTCCGGTATGACTACCGCCTCAATGGGCGGCGGGAAACGTTGACGCTGGGTCGATACGGTGCAGCCGGCCTATCTCTGGCGCGGGCGCGCGAGCAGTTGATCGATGCGCAGCGGGCTATCGCGGAAGGGCGGTCGCCCGCGCGCGAGAAGCAACGTGAGAAGCGCCGTATCAAGGAGGCAAAGAGCTTCGGCGAGTTCGGCGAACGCTGGTTGCAGGAGGCGCGGATGGCGGACAGCACCCGTGCGATGCGTCGCTCGATCTATGAGCGGGACATTCTGCCGACCTTTCGGAACCGGCTGCTGACGGAAATCAGCTCCGACGATCTGCGCGCGATGTGTGCAAAGGTGAAGGGGCGTGGAGCACCGGCCACCGCCGTTCACGTCCGCGACATTGTGAAGCTCGTTTATGCCTTCGCAATCCTGCACGGGGAAAAGGTGGCAAATCCGGCCGATGAGGTCGGGCCTGCATCTATCGCAACCTTTGTTCCCAAAGACCGCTCACTATCGCCTGCTGAAATCCGGGTCATGTTGGGCCAGCTTGAGCATGTGCCAACGCTGCCGACAATCCGGCTCGGAATGAAGCTGTTCCTGCTCACCATGGTCAGAAAGAGCGAGTTGCAGGACGCGACTTGGGATGAGGTCGATTTCGAGAACGCAGTCTGGTCGATCCCGAAGGAGCGGATGAAGCGATCCAAAGCGCACAACGTCTATCTCGCGCAGCAAGCAATCGACATTCTCATTGCGCTCAAGACCTGCGCCGGCAATTCCAAATATCTGCTGCCATCGCGCTACGATGCGGATGCTCCCATGTCGAGGGCGACCTTCAACCGTATAACCACCGCTGTCGTGGCGCGGGCGAAGAAGGAGGGCTTGCCGCTCGAACCTTTCACTGTTCACGATCTGCGCCGAACAGGCTCTACGCTCCTGAACGAGCTGGGCTTCAATAGTGACTGGATCGAAAAGTGTTTGGCACATGAGGATGGCCGCTCGTCCCGTGGCATCTACAACAAGGCGGAATACGAGCACCAGCGCCGCCATATGATGCAGGAATGGGCGAACCTTGTGGACGCTTGGGTGGCGGGCCAGAAATACGCGCCGACGCTGTATCCGCCGTCAATGGACCTGTTGGTGCCTGAACCTAGCGTTTGACGGGCCGGAATTTCCTGAGCTTCACATCGGGCGACGGCGCGCGCCTGATAGCTTTCTCTCTGGAAGCTTGGCGACGTTCTTCAAGCCAAGCCTCCACTTCGGCGAGGTCCCAAACCACACACCGGGCCGTCAAATAGAACCGCTGGGGAAATTCGCCCCGTTGCTCCATGTCGTAGATTGTCGTGTCGGCAAGGGGAACGAGTTCCCGAAGCTGATGCCTGCGAATCGTCCGTTTACCCAGCGCGTATGTCGGATCACTCATATTCATAACCTCGCTTGCCATGTTCGACGGGATTCCGGGCAACTGGAGGTCCCCGAAACTATGCGAACCATGGAGTGAGGTCGCCGGCCTGTAGCGTGCCGCATTTGCGCCTATGCGCTGGCGGCACCCCTGCCGGGATGGGATTCAGTTGGCGGCTCGCCGTGCCTTGGCGAAGCCGCGATCCGTGGCGATGAACCGCTCCAGCATGGGCACGATGAGCCTGACGGGATCGGCGACGGGCTGGCCGCTCTGGCGGGCCAGCACCTCGGCATAGGCGGCCAGATCGCGGTGGAGCGGCGCGGGCAGCTCCATGGTGATCTTCACGGGCTTGTCGTCGGGCAGCGGGCCGAGTTTCAGCTTGGTCATGGTCAACCTCCTGCCGGCTCGAATACAAGGTCGCGGGTAACGATGATCCTGACCGGGAAGCCCGGCCGGATGGTCAGCGTGGGCGCGACCTGCAACTGACGCTGGACGATCTGCTGGCCCGCCTGATTGACGGTATCCTGCGCCCCGTCTCGGATAGCCCGGATAAGCCGGTCCTCGTCGCTGGTGGCAAGTTCGGTTCCGACCGCGAGCAGCGTGGACAGCCCTGCGGCCTTCATCAGATCCCACCAATGATAATCGACGCCATCCTCAAGCCCGGCGTAGCCGCTGGCGTCCGCACCCGGCAGGCGCTCAAGGACGATGGAACGGCCGCCCGGCAGGATCAGGCGATTCCACACCAGCAGGACGCGGCGCTGGCCGAAGGTCACGCCGTCATCATACTGGCCGATGATGCGCGTTCCCTGCGGGATCAGGAGCAGGCTGCCGGTGGGGCTGTCATAGACATTCTCCGTCACCTGCGCGGTGATCTGGCCCGGCAGGTCCGAGCGGATGCCGGTGATGAGCGCGGCCGGGATCACGGCTCCGGCTTGCAATATCCAGGGCGAGGCCGGTGGCGTCACCCGATCCGCCGCGACCGTCTGCCGGTCCACGGGTCCATTGAGGAAAGCCGTGTGCCGATCCTGCGTCGCGGGCTGTCCGCCGAGGCCGAGACTGGCAAGGCTGGGGATGGCCGTCCCTGCCGGCGCTCCCGTGCGCGGGCCGGATTGGAAGAACACATTGCTCAAGCGCGCGGCTTCTTCCTCGGCGCGGCGGCGTTCTTCCTCTGGATCGACGGCGGGCGTCGCCATGACGGGCGGCACGACTGGTTGTCCCCGGTTCTGCGCGTCGAGGATCGGGCGGCCGAGGTCGCCCGGCAATGCCGGCCCGAGGACCGGCCCGCTATAGTCGCTCGGCAGGCCCGCCAGCCCATCGGCAGTTTGCCGGTTGTTGGTCGAATAGAGTTCTTCGCCTCCCGGCCCTGCGTCGCGGGTCTGGAGTGCGTAGATCAGCGCGCCGCCGATGCCGAGCAAGGCGACAGCGCCGACGCCTGCCAGCATCTTGCGCGATAGGCGCGTGACACGGGGCGTTTCGGCGCGCAGCCGCATGGGCGCGGCGGTATCGGTGATGGTGTTGTCTGTCATGACGGGGAGTCTCCGGTCGCGTTGGCGGGCCGCGCGGCGGCGGCCTGCGTCGGGTTGATGCGAACGATCCTGACGACCTGCTGGCGGTTGCCGCTGCCAAGGCG
>NZ_JAHWXY010000012.1 GCF_024281235.1 Shinella daejeonensis | reverse complement strand
CGCCCGGTCACGCCCGTGGCGCGCCGGGCGGACGTCCCGCGAAAGCCGGAATTCCGCCCGGTCACGCCCGTGGCGCGCCGGGCGGACGTCCCGCGAAAGCCGGAATTCCCGGTGTCGGGGCGATCATCGCAGTCGCCTCCGGCAAGGGTGGCGTCGGAAAATCGACCACCTCCGTCAATCTCGCGCTGGCGCTGAAGGCGAACGGCCTGCGTGTCGGCGTGCTCGATGCCGATATCTACGGTCCCTCCATGCCGCGCCTGCTCGGTATTTCCGGCCGTCCGCAACAGATCGACGGCCGGCTGATCAAGCCGATGGAGAATTACGGCCTCAAGGTGATGTCCATGGGCTTCCTCGTCGATGAGGAAGTGGCGATGATCTGGCGCGGGCCGATGATCCAGTCGGCGCTGTTGCAGATGCTGCGCGAAGTCGCCTGGGGCGAACTCGACGTGCTGGTGGTCGACATGCCGCCCGGCACCGGCGATGCCCAGCTCACCATGGCCCAGCAGGTGCCGCTGGCCGGCGCGGTCATCGTCTCCACGCCGCAGGATCTTGCCCTGATCGACGCCCGCAAGGGCCTCAACATGTTCAGCAAGGTCGAAGTGCCGGTCCTCGGCATCATCGAGAACATGAGTTATTTCATCGCGCCCGACACCGGCAACCGTTATGATATCTTCGGTCATGGCGGCGCGCGCCGGGAAGCCGAGCGCATCGGGGTTCCGTTCCTCGGCGAAGTGCCGCTGATCATGGATATCCGGGTGACGTCGGACGCCGGCACGCCGGTCGTCGTCTCCGAGCCGGATGGTCCGGCGGCCGAGGCCTATCGCGCGGTCGCCAGCCGCGTCTGGGAGCAGCTTGAAGCCGTCCGGAGCAAGGGCGGGCGCGCCGCGCCCTCCATCGTCTTCGAATAGCAGGCCATGCCGTCCGGCGGTTGACGGAAGGCTTCGAAAAGGGACGGTTCGCGATGCGGATAGCGACGGTCGGCTCCTGTCTTTCCAGGCAAACGGCAAGAGCCGTACCGTTCTCGCGCATCCTGAACTCCGTCTATCACAACAGAAGCGATCGCCTGCTGGAGACCCTGCTCGCGTCCGGCGAAAATCTGAAGCCCCATGACGAATTGTGCCGTCTCCTGAAGATCGATCCGGGGGAGGAGGGAGAATTCGCCGCCGCCAATCTGCTGCGGAACCAGTCGGCGGAGGGCTTCGGCGCGCATCGCCTGCCGGACTGTGCGCCGTTCCACAAGACGCTGGCGTCGGCGCGCTTCGATATGATCCTCGTCGATAATTTCATGGATCTCGGCGCGCGCCTCTACCAGATAGCGGACGCGGCTCCCTGTTTTTGCCGCTATCCCCGTGCGCAGGCCCCGGCGGGCCATACGCTCGGCAGGCGGCTGGCGCCTGAGGAGAGCGCCGACAATTTTCGGCAGATCCTGAGCCTTCTGCGCTCCGCCCAGCCCGCAGCACAGATCGTTTTCATCCATTTCCCGACTGGCAATTATCCAAGGGCAAGGCAGGATCGGGCGAATGCGTTTCTGGAATGCCTGAAAGTGCCCGACGGGGTTCAGGTGATCCCGCCAAGGGCGGTCAGGCCGCGATTTGCCGACCGGGAACCCCAGCATTTCCGGAGGGCGGAATATTGGCGCTACGCCATGGAGGTCCTGTCGCTTCGCGCCCGCTGGCGATGGCAACGGGCCTGGAGGACAGGCGACCGGGAGAGCCATGCCGGCGTCGGCCCGTAACGGGGGCTGTTTCCAGCGGCGTGCCGCCCGCATAAAACGTCGACCTCGGGCTCCTCGCCATTGTCGTGGCGACGTCGCCCTCCTATGTCTTTGCCTCGAAGAGGCAGGCTCTGGGGATCTTCATTCCCATGCAACAGGATACCGGCAGTGAATTGCACGCATCCGGCGGGTGGCGCGGGCTCTTTGCCCTTTCCCTCGGCTCCGTCGGCGTCGTCTATGGCGATATCGGCACCAGCCCGCTTTACGCCTTCCGCGAGGCGCTTCGCCCGGTGGCGCAGGGCGGCGTCACCCGGGAGGAGATTGTCGGCCTCATCTCGCTGATGATCTGGACGCTGACGATTATCGTCACGGCGAAATATGTGCTGTTCCTGCTGCGGGCCGACAATCACGGCGAGGGGGGAACGCTCTCGCTGCTGGCGCTTCTCATGCGCACCGCCGGCGGCCATGCCCGCACGTTGTTCTTCCTGGGCGCGGCGGGTTCGGCGCTTTTCGTCGGCGATGCGATGATCACGCCGGCCCTTTCGGTCCTTTCCGCCGTCGAGGGACTGCGGCTGGTGACGCCGGCGCTTGCCGATTACGTGGTGCCGATCTCCGCGACGATCCTGATCCTGCTCTTTGCGGTACAGTCGCGCGGAACCGCGGCCGTGTCGCGGTTCTTCGGACCGGTCACCGCCCTCTGGTTTGTGGTCATGGGCGTGGCCGGTCTGCATCATATCAGCGACGACCTGACGATCCTTGAGGCCTTCAATCCCGTCCATGCCGTGGTCTTCATGATGACGGAGGGGTTTGTCGGCCTTGTCGTGCTGGGGGCGGTGTTCCTGACGGTGACGGGGGCCGAGGCGCTTTATGCCGATCTCGGCCATTTCGGGCGCCGGCCGATCCAGTGGGCCTGGTTCTGTCTGGTGTTCCCGTCCCTGACCCTCAATTATCTGGGGCAGGGCGCGCTGGTGCTGCACGATCCGGCCGCTGCCGAAAACCCGTTTTTCCTGATGTATCCGCAATGGATGATCCTGCCGGTGGTGCTGCTCGCCACGGCGGCCACGATCATCGCCAGCCAGGCGGTGATCACCGGCGCATTCTCGCTGGCGCGTCAGGCGATCCATCTCGGCTACCTGCCGCGCATGGAGATCCTGCATACGTCCGAAACCCATACCGGCCAGATTTTCCTGCGCGGCGTCAACACCATCCTGCTGGTCGGCGTCATCGTGCTGGTCTTCCTGTTCGGCTCCTCCGAGGCGCTGGCGACGGCCTATGGCGTTTCCGTCACCGGCGCGATGGTGGTGACGTCGCTGCTCGCCTTCGTCTTCCTGCGCCGGCGCTGGAAGTGGTCGCTGGCGGCCGCTTTTGCGGTGATGCTGCCCCTCTTGCTTCTGGAACTGGTGTTCCTCGCCGCCAACCTGCTGAAGGTCCGCGACGGCGGCTATGTGCCGGTGCTGATCGCCGCCAGCGTGGTGATCGTGATGTGGACCTGGACGCGGGGCACGCGCATCCTGCGCGAGAAGGCCCGCCGGATCGAGGTGCCGCTGGCCGCTTTCGTCGCATCGGTCGAAAAGCCGGGCGCCCATGCGCCGGTGCGGGTGGCGGGAACGGCGATTTTCCTGACCGCCGATCCGGGGTTCGCGCCCGCCGCGCTGTTGCACAATATCAAGCACAATCACGTGCTGCACGATCGCAACGTCATCCTGACGGTGCGCACCATGAACCGTCCGCGCGTCGAGCCGGCGGACCGCTTTGTCGTGGAGAGGCTGTCGGATCGCTTCCTGCGCCTCGAATTGCGATTTGGCTTCATGGAAACGCAGAACATCTCGCAGGCGCTGGCGTTGATGCGCCGCGCCGGGCAGCGGTTCGACATCATGTCGACCTCGTTCTACCTCGGCCGGCGCAAGCTGGTGCCGGATGCGCGGTCGGGCATGCCGATCTGGCAGGACCGGTTGTTCATCGCGCTGTCGAGCCTTGCCGCCAACCCCTCGGACTATTTCCGGCTTCCCAGCAACCGTGTCGTCGAGCTTGGCTCTCAGGTCATCATCTGACCGGGCGGGAGCGCCATTAACTGTCCATCAAGGTTAATGCTTCATTGTTGGCGTCGAGAGGGTCGCCGGCGGACGTTTCGGCGTGCGGCAGGCTCCATGCGTAAAATCTGGGCGGGCGAGGCGTCGGCGGGAGCCGGGCAACGGCCAGCCATGCCTATCCGGTGCGGAGTAAAGAGTTGCGTCAGCGTAGCGTTCGTCATGCAGGAGCCGGTCGTCTTCTTCGGGCCTGGAAGCGGCGCTGGAACGCGCCTCTTGCTCTCGGTCTCGGGCTTTTCACGGTTCTGCCGACCCCGGCGGCGCATACCGACCTGGCCACCTTCCTCGCCGGCCTCAACCGCAAGGGCGGCAATCAGCAGATGGTGCTGACCCGCTCGCCGGCAGGCTCGATCCATGAGGTGGAGATCGCCTTCGCCGACCCCGTCACGACGGGCGCGATCGACAGTGGCGCGGGCGTGGAGCTTCCCGGCGGCGGCAAGGCGGCGCTGATCGACGAGCGCAAGGGCAAGGGCGGCATTCCCGATGAGGACCGCGTCAACCGGCGCGACAAGAAGGGCCGCGTCGTCGCGGTGACGCCTGTGACGCCGCCGAAGGACTTCACCGCCGGATCGATCCTGGAGCGCACCAGTTCGCTTCTGTCGCCCGCCTTCGAAAGGAGCGGGCGCATGCATTTCTCCCGACCGCAGATCAAGGGCAGGGAGGTCGAGATCGCCACGGCCTTCTACCGCAAGCGCCCGGAGAACACGGGCGCCGGCGTGCCGGCGATCCTGGCGGACCTCGTCACCAGCGACCGGGCGGATATCCTCGCCACCGCCTATGCGCCGCCCGCGCCCGACTATGCGCGCGAATCGCCCTTCGATTCGATTCTTCGGGCCGAAACGGAACGGGGCCGCTTCATCCCCGACATCGGACCGGACGACCATGCCTGGGCGGCGACGCCGCTGCCGAAGAGCGCCTTCAGCGCCGCCGAGCAGAAATGTCTCGCCGAGGGCATCTATTTCGAAGCGCGCGGCGAGGAATTGCGCGGCCAGGCGGGCGTGGCGCAGGTCATCCTCAACCGGGTGCGCAATCCCGCCTATCCGGCGACGATCTGCGGCGTCGTCTATCAGAACAAGCAATGGCGCAACCGTTGCCAGTTCTCCTTTGCCTGCGATCGCATTCCCGATCTCATCCTGGCGCCCTGGCACTGGAAGACGGCGAAGGAAATCGCCATGGCCGTCACCGCGGGCAAGATCTGGCTCGACGACGTCGGCTCGGCCACCCATTACCACGCGACCTACGTCAATCCGCCCTGGGGCCGCACGATGCATCGCGTGACGAAGATCGGAAAGCATATCTTCTACCGCACATACGGCGGCGGCTGGAGCTGAGTCCTTCCGGCGGCCGCCCGCGTGGGGCCGAGTCCCCGCGCGCCATGCGCCGATTCCCGTCCCCTTCGGGCCGTTTGTCTGTGGATTTCCTGTCAGGCCATTGATTTCAATGGGTGTTTTTGGTGTTGCGCAAAGCTGCGCCATGCCTTGACTATGCAGGCCCCTAAAACTATGTTGCGCCCGACTTCAAAAGGGGCCGGATATGGCGGAAACCCTAGCCGTTATTATGTCCGCAATGGGGCGAAGCCCGGCGGTGACAACGACGAGGGGAAGGCCATGACCGATCGGAAGGAAAGTCTGGAAGACCGGCTGAAGCGTCTGGATGCGGAACTCGCGGAACGACGTGGCAAGGACGAGGCCGGAACGGACGCCGACGCGCGGGCCGCCGAAAGCCGTAAGGGCTATGCGGTCGCGATGAAACTGTCGAGCGAGTTCGTCGCCGCCGTCATCGTCGGTGCGCTTCTGGGCTATCTTCTGGACCATTTTGCAGGTACAGGGCCTTGGGGGATGATCATCCTCCTTCTTCTGGGCTTCTGTGCCGGCGTGCTGAATGTCATGCGTGCGGCGGGTCTGGTGGCCTCGCCCCATCCGGTGGACAGGCTTGCGGGCCGGGCTCCCGGAGCCGGAAACGGGCAGGACGAGACCGGAAAGAAGGACAGCGCCTGAGGCGCGGTTCGAATATCGACTTCCGCCTCCGGCGGGCAAGCAAGAGAGATTAAACGGTGGCAAACGATCCGACCCATCAGTTCCTGGTCAACAAGATTGTTCCGATCGAAATCGGCGGCATCGATTTCTCGTTCACCAACGCCTCGCTGTTCATGGTCGCGACCGTCGCGGCCGCTGCGGGTTTCCTCTATTTCACGACGTCCCGGCGCGGGCTCGTCCCCGGCCGCATGCAGTCCGTCTCGGAGATGTCCTACGAGTTCATCGCCTCGATGCTGCGGGAAGGGGCGGGCACCCAGGGAATGCGGTTCTTTCCGCTGGTCTTCTCGCTCTTCATGTTTGTGCTGACGGCGAACCTCATCGGCATGGTGCCCTATTTCTTCACGGTCACCAGCCAGATCATCGTCACCTTCGCATTGTCGATGCTGGTCATCGGCGTCGTCGTCTTCTACGGTTTCTACAAGCACGGTTTCGGCTTCCTCAAGCTTTTCGTGCCGGCCGGCGTTCCCGGAGCGCTGTTGCCGCTGGTCGTCTCGATCGAGATCATCTCGTTCCTCTCGCGTCCGATCAGCCTGTCCATTCGTCTCTTCGCCAACATGCTGGCGGGGCATATTACGCTGAAGGTCTTTGCCGGATTTGTTACCTCGCTCGGCGCGCTCGGCGCGGTCGGCGTGGCCGGCGCGGTCCTTCCCCTCTTCATGACCGTCGCTCTGGTCGGTCTCGAATTCCTCGTGTCGTTCCTGCAAGCCTATGTCTTCGCAGTTCTGACATGCATGTACCTGAACGATGCTGTGCATCCGGGTGGTCACTAGGAATACAGTCGTCGGCGCTCCCCGGCGCCGCTCTCAAGCCGCAACAACCCATTCGAAGGAGTTCATCATGGAAGCGGAAGCAGCAAAGTACATCGGTGCGGGTCTCGCCACGTTCGGTCTGGCCGGCACGGCTCTCGGCCTCGGCAATATCTTCGGCAACTATCTGGCCGGCGCCCTGCGCAACCCGTCCGCTGCTGACAGCCAGTTCGGCCGCCTCGTATTCGGCTTCGCCGTTACGGAAGCTCTGGGCATCTTCTCGCTGCTCATCGCTCTCCTCCTCCTCTTCGCCGTCTGATATCGGCCGAAGGCAGGACCATGGCCCTTTCAAGGGGCCATGGTCCGCGTACGCGATGTACACCTTTTGAGAGTGCCCCCTGGAGGTGAGCATGTTTGTGACCCCGGCGTTGGCCGAGTCCACCCCATTTGAGATCGCCCAGGCGGAGACCCCGGCGGAAACGCATGAGGCCCCTGCGGATGCGCAGGCTGTCCAGCCGAGCGGCGAAGTGCACACCGAAACGGGTGTGGCACATGGCGACGAACACGCCGACGGCGTCTTCCCGCCGTTCGATCAGACCACGTTTGCATCGCAGCTCCTGTGGCTGGCGATCACCTTCGGTCTGTTCTATGTTCTCATGTCGAAGGTCGTCATTCCGCGGATCGGCGGAATTCTCGAGACCCGTCACGACCGCATCGCCCAGGATCTGGACGAGGCGGCCCGCCTGAAGACGGAAGCCGACGACGCGATTGCCGCCTATGAGCAGGATCTGGCCAAAGCGCGCGCCGAGGGCAACGCCATTGCCAGCGCCGCCCGCGAAGACGCCAAGGCGAAGGCCGAGGCCGAACGCGCCCGCATCGAGGCATCGTTGCAGGAAAAGATCGCCGGTGCCGAAACCCGCATCGCCGAAATCAAGGCCAGGGCGCTTGCCGATGTCGGCGCGATCGCCGAGGAGACCGCGACGGCCGTCGTGGAGCAGCTCATCGGCGTGAAGGCGACCAAGACCGACATTGCCGCGGCCGTGAAATCGTCCGGCGGCAAATAAGGAGGTTCCTGTGGAATTCGATGCAACTTTCTTCGCCTTTGTCGGGCTCCTGCTGTTCTTCGCGCTGATTGCCTATCTCAAGGTTCCCGGCATGGTGGGCCGCAGCCTCGATGCGCGCGCCGGCAAGATCGAGAACGAACTGGCGGAAGCCAAGCGTCTTCGCGAGGAGGCGCAGCACCTGCTCGCTGAATACCAGCGCAAGCGCAAGGAAGCCGAGGCGGAAGCCGCCGGCATCGTTGCCGCCGCCGAACGGGAGGCAAGCGCGCTGACCGCCGAGGCCAAGCAGAAGACCGAGGAATATGTCGCCCGTCGCACGGCGCTTTCCGAGCAGAAGATCAGCCAGGCCGAGGCCGATGCGATCAACGCCGTTCGGGCCGCCGCTGTCGATCTCGCCGTCGCGGCTGCCGAAAAGGTGATCGTCGCGAAGACGGACGCCAAGACCGGCAACGCGCTGTTCGAAAAGGCGATCGGTGAAGTGAAGACCCGTCTCAACTGAAGCATGCGTCCTGAGAGCGCGGAACGCGCTTGAGGTTTCCGTCATGCAGCATCTGAAAAAAGGCCGGAGCGATCCGGCCTTTTTCTTTGCGCTTGCGGGCGGCTCGTCGCGGAAGGCGATGTCCGTCGTATGTCCGGATCACTCAATCCTGCCGCAGCGGCCGAAAGGTCATCCGGTGGAGCCGGCAGGGGCCGAGAGTGCTGATGGCGGTGCGATGCACGACCGTGGCATAGCCGGCGTGACGGGTGAAATCATAGCCGGGAAAGGCGGTGTCCGCGCGCGCCATCATGCGGTCGCGCATGACCTTTGCGACGATGGAGGCGGCGGCGATGGACAGCGAGCGGGCGTCGCCCTTGACGAGGGCCCGGCCCTCGCATGAAAGCCCGGGCGGCACGTCGCGTCCGTCGGCCAGCACCAGTTGTGGCGCGATCTCCAGTCCGGCGACGGCGCGACGCATGGCGTCGAGGCTCGCCTTGCGGATATCCGTGTCGTCGATACGGCGCGCCGAGGAGGAGGCGACGGAGACGGCGGCGGTTGCGAGAATGGCGTCGAACAATGTTTCCCGCCGCGCGGCGCCGAGTTGCTTGGAGTCGTGCAGCCCGGAAGGAATATTCTCGGGATCGAGGATCACCGCCGCGGCGACGACCGGTCCAGCAAGCGGGCCGCGTCCGGCCTCGTCGGTTCCGGCGACAGGCCAGAGGCCGGTCTTGCGGGCCGCAGTCTCGATCAGGAAATCCGGCCCTTCCGGCAGGTCGAAAAGAAGGCGGGAATCGGAGGATATGCGATTGGTCATGGCGAAGACCATGCACATCCGTCCGATTGCCCGCAAGTCCTCCGACGGGTGCGGCGGTGTCGGAGGATCCTCCGGCGCGCCCGGGGAAGGCGCTGGCCGGAAGGTGGAAACGGTCTTGTCGCTCCGGCGGGAATGCGGCCCGCCGGCTGCCGTTCACAAAAGCGAAAGCTGTACGCCGCTGCCCGCCGGCGGCAGGAACCGGTCGACCGCCAGGTTGCGGCGGGTGCGGGTCAGCTCCAGCCGCTTGGCGGCCATTTCGAAACGCCGCGCGATCTGCCAGGCATAGGGACCGGCGCCCTTCATGCGCTTGCCGAATTCCGCGTCGTAATCCTTGCCGCCGCGCATGGAGCGAACCAGTGACATGACGTGGCGATAGCGGTCCGGATAGTTGCGCAGCAGCCAGTCGCGGAAAAGAGGGCTGACTTCCAGCGGCAGGCGAAGCAGCACATAGCTTGCCTCGCTGGCGCCGGCCGCCTTGCCGGAATCGAGCACCCGCTCGATCTCATGATCGTTGAGGCCGGGAATGACCGGGGCCATCATCACCGCGACCGGGATGCCGGCCTGCGAAAGCGCGCGGATCGTTTCCAGCCGTCGCGAGGGCGTTGCCGCCCGCGGCTCCATGCTGCGGGCAAGCTTGCGGTCGAGCGTGGTGACGGACATGCCGACCCAGGCGAGGCCGCGCGCCGCCATGCGGCCGAGGATATCGAGATCGCGCAGGATGAGCGCCGATTTGGTGACGATGGAGACCGGATGGTTGGCCGCGTCCAGCACTTCGAGGATCTGGCGCATGATCCGCCATTCCTTCTCGATCGGCTGATAGGGGTCGGTATTGGTGCCGATGGCGATGACGCGCGGCTTGTAGCCGGGCTTGGACAGTTCCCGCTCCAGCAGCTTCGGCGCATCCGGCTTGGCGAAAAGCCGCGCCTCGAAATCGATGCCCGCCGAAAGGCCCATGAAGGCATGCGTCGGCCGTGCGAAGCAGTAGATGCAGCCGTGTTCGCAGCCGCGATAGGGATTGATCGAACGATCGAAGGGGATGTCCGGTGATTCGTTGCGGGTGATGATCGTGCGTGGCCGTTCCACCTGCACCTCGGTGCGGAAGGGAGGAAGCTCCTCCAGCGTCTGCCAGCCGTCATCGATGTTTTCACGGCTCACCGGCTCGAAGCGGCCGGTGAAATTCAGCCCGGCGCCGCGCCCCCGGCGGCGATCCACCTCGATGCGCATGCCCGATTGCGCCATCAGCGCTTCGGCGACGTCTTTCGTATGGCCGGGCGCCAGCGCGCCCTGCCGGATGCTGGCAAGCTCGTTCATGGGTTTCTCCCGGGGACATCCGTCCCGCCTGATGATTTTATTCCTAGTCCCAAAATGAGAACAATTCAAGAACAAAATAACAGGCGGCCGCTTTGCGGGCCGGTTGGGAAAATGGACGGGAGCGGTGGTCAGTCCGCGCCGCGCTTCAGGTGTTCGTCGAGACGCGGCATGATCTCCACGAAATTGCAGGGCCGGTGCCGGTAGTCGAGCTGGCCCTTGAGGATACCGTCCCAGGCATCGCGGCAGGCCCCGGGCGATCCCGGCAGAACGAAGATGAAGGTGGCGTTGAGGACGCCTCCCGTTGCGCGCGACTGGATGGTGGCGGTGCCGATCTTGTCGTAGGAGAGCCGGTGAAACACCGTGGAAAAGCCGTCCATCCGCTTTTCGAACAGCGGCTCCAGCGCCTCCGGCGTGACGTCGCGGCCGGTAAAGCCGGTGCCTCCGGTGGTGATGATCACATCCACGGTGGGATCCACCGTCCAGGCTTTCGCCTGCGCGCGGATGGCGGCGATGTCGTCGGGAACGATCGCCCGGCCGACGAGCCGATGCCCGGCCTCGGCGATGCGGGCCGCCAGCGTGTCGCCCGACGTGTCGGTTTCCGGTGTACGGCTGTCGGATACGGTCATCACGGCGATGCCGACGGGAATGAAGGGGCGGGTATCGTCAATCCGGACCACGATCGTCTCCCTGGGTGATCGTCTGCGTTGCCTTGAAGAACCACGCCGGATGGTTTTGCGCAAGGGTTTCGGCGGCGGCTTCTGCGGCCTGCGACGATGTGTAGAGGCCGAAACAGGTCGCGCCTGCGCCGGACATGCGCACGAAGCGTGCGCCGCTTCGCGCAAGGGCTTCGGAAACCGTCCCGATGACGGGGCAGGTCTGCCGCGCCGGGGCTTCGAGGTCGTTGCGCAGGCTGGAAAGCAGCGCCGGCCAGCCATTGTGTCCGGGCAGGGGGGCCGGCAGGGCGAGCGGCGCGTTCCGCTTCGACGCAAGCGCCCCGAAGACGGCGGGGGTCGAGACGCCGAGCAGCGGATTGGCCAGCACCAGGTCAAGGGAGGGTATGCGGGCGGGCGTCAACGCCTCGCCGATGCCGCGCGCCACGAGTGGCCGGCTGGCAAGGCACATCGGCACGTCGGCTCCAAGCCCGATGGCGATGGCGGTGAGCGCCCCGTCCGGCAGGGCCGCCCGCCACAGCCTCGAAAGGCCGCGCAGCGTGGCGGCGGCATCGGCCGATCCGCCGCCGATGCCGGAGGCAAGCGGCAGGTTCTTTTCAAGATGGATATGCACCGGCGGCGCGCTTGCGCCGGCCGCGATGACGGCCGCCCGCAGCCGGTCGCGCGCGCGGATGACCAGATTGTCGCCGGGCTCTTCCGCGAGCGGGCCGGAAAAATCGCCTGAAAGCGTGAAGCGGTCGGTATCGGCCGGCGACAGGGCGATACGGTCGCCGAAGCGGGTGAAGGTCACGAGGCTGTCGAGAAGATGGTAGCCGTCCTCGCGCTGGCCGACGACATGCAGCGCGAGATTGATCTTGGCCGGGGCCGGCTCGATGACGGCAAAGCCCTTCAGACGGGCGTCCGTTTGCATCGTAGGTTTCAGGACTTGCGGTCGGCCGCGTTGTCCGGCTCGGCGGGCCGCGCGGGCGCGTCTTCCCTTGCCTCGGCTGCGGCCGGCTCCGTCTTCGGCAGGTCCGCCAGGCCGTTTTCGATCTTCAGCTGGATTTTGGGAATATCCTCTTCCTCCGGCTTCAGGCCGAGTGCGCGGTTCCATTGGAACGTCGCCTCCAGCTTGCGGCCGACCCGCCAGTAGGCGTCGCCGAGATGGTCGTTGATCGTCGGATCGCCGGCCCTCAGCTCGGCGGCCCGTTCCAGCTCCGTCACCGCGTCGTCGAAACGGCCGAGACGGTAATAGGCCCAGCCGAGCGAGTCGACGATATAGCCGTCGTCGGGCTTGAGGTTCACCGCCTGGCGGATCATCTCCAGCCCTTCCTCCAGCTTCAGGTCCATGTCGACCCAGGAGTAGCCGAGATAGTTCAGGACTTGCGGCTGATTGGGATTGAGATCGAGCGCCTTCAGGAAGTTCGGCTCCGCCTGCTCCCATTTCTTCTGCCGTTCATAGGCGATGCCGCGCTGGAAGAAGATGTTCCAGTGGGTACGGTTCGGCACCGGGCCGATGATCGCGACGGCGCGGTCGTAAAGCTCGCCCATCGCCTTGTATTCCTTGGCCGCCGACAGCACGCTGCCGAGTGCCAGATAGCCGCGCAGGTCCTGGGGGTCGGTTTCGATCAGGGCTTGCAGATGCTCCTTGGCCTCGTCGGTCTTGTCGGTATCGGCAAGGTTGAGGCCGAGCTGGAGTTCGGAGATGCGCCGCATGGGCGATTTCTCGGGCACCGTGCGGTAATATTCGATCGCCAGATCGGGCCGCTTCATGTTTTCGGCAAGCCCGCCGAGCAGGACCAGCGTGTCGTCGCTTTCCGGATCGAGCGCGCGGGCGGCCTGGAGATAGAGCAGGACGATGTCTTCCGCGCCCTGGCGGTTCAGCGCGCCGCCGACGGAAAACAGGACGGCGGCGGCCCCTTGCGCGGCGGTGCGTACCTGCTGCTCCTGCTTCTCGCCGGCTTCGATGCTCTGGCGCAGCGCCTTGAGCGGCGCATAGCTCGATACGAAATTGTCGCCGACGGAGACGGCGTCGAGCGCCTTCTGCCTGTTGCCCTCGCGGGCTTCCAGCCGCGCCAGCGCCATCACGGCGCGCAGGAAGGTGTCCGGCGCGGCGCTGGCGCCGTTGCGGTCGAGGATCGCGTCATTGAGGCGCGCGCGCGCCGTGGCCCTGTCGCCGGCCGCCGCCGCCAGCGCGCCGGCGTGGTAATTGGTGAAGATCTTGAACCACTCCGGTCCCTCCATGCGCGAGATCAGCCTGAGCGCCTCCTTGGGCCGGCCGTCGCCGAACCGCGCCCAGGCGAGCAGCAGATCGTTCATCATCCGGTCGAGGTCGTTCGGCCCCTTGTAGACGAGGATCTTCTCGGCGCTCTTGTATTCGCGCTTGCGGATGGCTTCCATGCCGCGCACGATGGACGTGATGCGCTCGACCGCCGGATCGGCCTTGAGGGCGTCGGCCAGCGCCGCGGCCTCGTCGAAATGGCCGCTCATGAGCAGCGTGATCATCAGCCGCTGCTTGACGTCGGTATTGGTCGGGTCGAATTGCAGCGCGATGCGGTAAAGCGTGACGGCGGTCTCGTAGTCCTTGTCGAAATCCGCCGTGCGGGCGGCCAGGAACGCTCCGGAGAACGTGTTGGCCGTCTGCGGATCGAAGGGCTTTTCCTCGGCGGCGGCCGGCTGTTCCCCGGCATGGGTCGCAAGGGGGCCGGCAAGGGTGATGCCGGCCGCAAGGACGGCGCCCGAGAGAAGCCGAAGAAGGAAGGAATGCCGCATCCAGAAGCCTTTCGCCAGAACGTATGGAGTATCGCGCTGCCGGACGGCCGTGGCGACGGCCGCCACGGTATCGCCCAAATCAGTCGGGGACTCATGCCGCGAGAGAATGGCTTTTTTGGCGCAGTGCGGCAAGAAAATCCTGTCGTCGCGCTTTTCCGGCCGCAGGTCAGCTCACCCGGGAGATGCAGAAGTCTATGACCTCCAGCAGCGCGTCCTTCCAGGGCGTGTCGGGCAATGGCGCCAGGGCGTCGCGCGCCACCGTGCCGTAATGTTCGGCGCGGGCGATGGTCTCGCCGAGGCCGCCGTAGCGCGTGATGAGGCCGAGCGCGCGCTCCAGTCCGTCGTCGTCGTTCTTGCCGCCTTCGATCGCCTCGCGCCAGAAGGCGCGGTCTTCCGCCGTGCCGCGCCGCCAGGCGAGGATGACCGGCAGCGTGATCTTGCCTTCGCGGAAGTCGTCGCCGGTGTTCTTGCCCAGTTCGGCCGCCTTGCCGCCGTAGTCGAGCGCGTCGTCGACGAGCTGGAAGGCGAGGCCGAGGTTCATGCCGTAGGATTTCAGCGCGTTGCGCTCCGCCCGGGCGCTGCCGGCGACGATGGGTCCCACTTCCGCCGCGGCGGCGAAAAGTGCTGCGGTCTTCGCCCGGATGACCTGAAGGTAGTCGTCCTCCGTCGTCTCCATGTTCTTGGCGACGGAAAGTTGCAGCACCTCGCCCTCGGCGATCACGCTTGCCGCGCTTGCCAGCACGTCGAGCGCCTCCAGCGAGCCGACCTCGACCATCATCTTGAAGGCCTGGCCGAGCAGATAGTCGCCGACCAGCACGCTTGCCTGGTTGCCCCAGATCATGCGGGCGGTCGACTTGCCGCGCCGCATGTCGCTTTCGTCGACCACGTCGTCATGCAGCAGTGTGGCCGTATGCATGAACTCGACGCTGGTCGCCAGCTTGATGTGATGGTCGCCCGCGTAGCCGAACATGGCGGCGGAAGCCAGCGTCAGCATCGGACGCAGCCGCTTGCCGCCGGAGGAGATGAGATGGTTCGCCACTTCCGGGATCATCTGCACGTCCGAACCGGCCTTCGACAGGATAAGCTGGTTCACCCGATCCATATCGGCTTTCGTGAGATCGACGAGCGGCTTCACCGATGCCTGTTTGTTTTTGCCTTCTTCAAGCGATATCACGACGCCCAAATGACCGGACTCCTGTTTATTTTAGTTGAAAGACAATAGAAAGCGGGGCCTCTTGCGGCAAGAGGCGAATTGTCCCGCCAGGGATTTAAGGCTGGAAAACGACCGGAATGATCGAACTGATCCGCACCAATGACGCCGTCCTTCTCTCTTTCGCGGAGAGCCTGATGAAAGAGGCGGGCATCCATTATCTCATCGCCGACCAGTCGATGAGCATTCTCGAAGGCTCGCTCGGCATGTTGCCGCGCCGCTTTCTCGTCGAAAGCGACCGCGAGACGGAAGCGCGGCGCATCCTCGAGGACGCCGGGATCGGCGCGGAGCTGCGGCCGTGAGCGGCCCCCCGCGCTGCGCCGCAGGGGGTTGGCGATGACGGTCGAGGGGACCATCGTCGAGACCGTCGACGCCTTCCACCGCGGACGGTTCCATCTCGTGCAGCCGAAGGGGATCGGCCATCGTTCCGGCATGGACGCGATGCTGCTGGCCGCGCTGGTGGCGGGCGAGGGGCCGATGCGCGTGGCGGACCTGGGGGCTGGCGCGGGCGCGGCGGGGCTTGCGGTCGCGGCGCGCATCGCCGGGGCCGAGGTGCTTCTCGTCGAGCGCTCGCCGCTGATGGCCGCCTTTGCCCGCAAGACGCTCGCTCTGCCGTCGAACGCCTGTTTTGCCGGCCGGGCGGAGGTGCTGGAGGCGGATGTCGGCCTGTCCGGTCGCGCCCGCCGGCAGGCCGGCCTTGCCGACGACGTCTTCGACCACGTCATCATGAACCCGCCCTTCAACGATCGTATCCACTGCCGTACCCCCGACGCGCTGAAGGCCGAGGCCCACGCCATGGATGACGATCTGTTCGAGCGCTGGATCAGGACGGCCGGTGCGATCATGAGGCCTGGCGGCCAGCTTTCGCTGATCGCGCGGCCGCAGTCCGTCGCCGCGATCGTCGATGCCTGCGGTCGCCGCTTCGGCGCACTGGAAATAACGCCCCTGCACGCGCGGGCCGGCGAAATCGCCCTGCGCATCCTGGTCACCGGCATCAAGGGTTCGCGCGGCGGGCTGGCGCTGCGCATGCCGATCGTCATGCATGAAGACGGCCTGCATGCTTTCACGCCTTTCGTGAATGCGCTGAACAACGGGTTGGCCGCCTATCCGCGTCTGCCGCGCCCCTGACATGCCCCTGACCGGCCCCTGATGTGCGAAGAATGCAGGTTCTGCCTTGTGTTTTCCCCCGCCATGCATACATCAGCGGCGAGATGAATCGAGACAGGATTGCCCGATGGCCGGATTTTTGAAGAGACTGGTGCCCAGGAGATTCCGGAAATCGGGCGTGGTCATTCCGGTGGTGCGGTTGCATGGCGCCATCATGGCCGGCGGCAGCCAGTTCCGGCCGGCGCTGAACCTAGCCGGCGTTGCCCAGGCGCTGGACCGGGCCTTTGCCTATAAGGACGCGCCCGCCGTCGCGCTGTCGGTGAATTCGCCGGGCGGATCGCCGGTCCAGTCGCGGCTGATCTTCCGGCGCATCCGCGATCTCGCTGCCGAGACGGACAAGCGCGTGCTGGTCTTCGTGGAGGACGTGGCGGCTTCCGGCGGCTATATGATCGCGCTTGCGGGCGATGAGATCTATGCCGATCCAAGCTCCATCGTCGGCTCCATCGGCGTGGTGTCGGGCGGTTTCGGCTTTCCGGAACTCCTGCGCAAGGTCGGGGTCGAGCGGCGCGTCTACACCGCCGGCGAGAACAAGGCGATCCTCGATCCCTTCCGTCCCGAGCGGGCGGAGGACATCGCCTATCTGAAGCAGTTGCAGCTCGACATCCACGGCACGTTCATCGACATGGTGAAGGACCGCCGCGCCGGCCGGCTTGTCGACGATCCGGACCTGTTTTCCGGCCTGTTCTGGACGGGGGGACGCGGCCTGTCGCTGGGTCTCGTCGACGGGCTTGCCGACATGCGCTCGGAATTGCGCCGCCGCTACGGCGGGCAGACGCGGCTGGAGCTTGTTTCCACCCCGAGGAGTTTTCTCGGACGGCGCGCGCCGGGCGTCGAGGGGGTTTCCGTCGACATGGCGGAACGTATAGGCTCGGCGGGTGCGGCGTCGCTGGCGTCGCTTGCGGAAGAAAAGCTGCTCTGGGCGCGCTACGGCCTGTCCGGATGAAACGCGGCGCACCGGGGGAGGGCCAATGGCGCAACTGATATTCCTGCTTCTCGTCGTCGGCGTCGCCTGGCTCGGCTATCGCAAGTTCGTGGCCGATGCCGAGCGCTTGAGCCGCAGCCGGCGGAAGGCGGAAGAAGAACGCCGCACCGGCGCGGACGGCACGCTCGTCAAGGATCCCGAAACCGGCGAATACCGCTTGCGCCGCGACGACGAATAGCGCGCCGCTCCGGCACGCCGCGTCCGTCTTCGGGACTGCCCGCCCGTGCCGTTCCGGCACGTTAACCATGCCGCGTAAGGTTAACGCCGGTTTATTCTTCCTCTTTTGCGCCTCTGCGTTGCCCCGTGGTGCGCCAGCGCCCATCAGGGTGTCGAGGGCGGCCCGCATGTCGCCCGCGCGGATGTCGCAGATAAGGGAAGACGCCATGGCCTCGCTCGAGCTTGACAGGATCAACACCATCGTCGTCACCGGTGGCGCGGGCTTCGTCGGATCGCATATCGTCGACGATCTTCTGCTTCATTGCCCCCATGCGCGGGTGCGGGTGCTCGATTCCTTCACCTATGCGGCAAATATCGACAATCTCGACGCCGCGTTGCGCACCGGCCGCGTGACGCTGCACGAGGGCGACGTCGGCAATCTCGATCTTGCGACCGAGGTGGTGGAGGGAGCCGACCTTGTCGTGCATGCCGCAGGCGAAAGCCACGTCGAGCGCTCCTTCTCGGTGCCGGAGCGCTTCACCGTCGCCAATGCGCTCGGCACCCAGGCGCTGATCGAGGCGGCGGCGCGCCGCCGCGTGCCGCTGACGGTCCATATCGGCACCGCCGAAGTCTATGGGGCGGGCGCCGGCGCGGATGCGCCGCTTGGCGAGGATGCGCCCTTCGGGCCGGACAATCCCCACGCCGCCTCCAAGGCGGCCGCCGAGATGCTGATCTTCGGCCTGCGCCGGGTGTTCGATCTCGACATCCGCGTGCTGCGCCCGGTCAATGTCTTCGGTCCGCGCCAGAACGCTGAGAAGCTCTTGCCGCGCTTCCTCGAATTTTCGGCCATCGGCCGGCCGCTCACCGTCCATGGCGACGGCACGCAGCGCCGCGCCTTCGTGGCGGTCTCCGATCTTTGCGCGGCGTTGCGGGCGGTGGTGACCCGCGGCGCGGCGAATGCCGCCTATAACGTTGCCGGCCCGGACCTGCACGAGGTTCTGGCCGTCGCGCGCATGGTGATCGATGCCGTTCCGCAGACGGCGACCGCTGTCGGCTTTGCCGCCGGCCGGCCCTATCACACGAGCCGTCCGCCGCTCGACACGCGCGCTCTGGAAGCTCTCGGATGGCGTGCGGAACGCTCGCTCGGCGCGGATCTGCCGGCGCTTGCCGCCTGGTACGGCGCACGCGTTCCGCCCGGCCAGCGCCGCCAGCTCCGCGAAGTGCCGACGCTCGCTCCGCGTCGCCTGCATGCCGTCAACCAGCCCGCGGGCTCCGGTCTGTTCCGCTCGCTGGAGACCCATTGACTGCAAGACGCCTGTCACCCGGCCTTGACCGTCGGGGCTGAGCATGGCACCTGTCCGCCAGCTTTCGACACATGCCCGGACCGGATCGATGACCCTTGCCGCCCTGCCTGAACACATGCATCCGACGCGCTCCTTCCAGGGGCTGATCCTGACGCTTCACAACTATTGGGCGGACAAGGGCTGCGCGGTGCTCCAGCCCTACGACATGGAGGTCGGCGCAGGCACGTTCCATCCGGCGACGACGCTGCGGGCGCTCGGGCCGCGTCCCTGGCGGGCGGCCTATGTGCAGCCCTCCCGGCGGCCGTCCGATGGCCGCTACGGCGAAAACCCCAACCGGCTGCAACACTATTATCAGTATCAGGTTATCCTGAAGCCGAACCCGTCGAACCTTCAGGAACTCTATCTCGATTCGCTTGCGGCCATCGGCCTCGACCCGCTGCTGCATGACGTGCGCTTTGTGGAGGACGACTGGGAAAGCCCGACGCTCGGCGCGTGGGGGCTTGGCTGGGAGTGCTGGTGCGACGGCATGGAAGTATCGCAATTCACCTATTTCCAGCAGGTCTGCGGTATCGAATGCGCTCCCGTCGCCGGCGAACTCACCTATGGCCTGGAACGCCTCGCCATGTATGTGCAGGGCGTCGACAACGTCTACGACCTGAACTTCAACGGCCGCGAGGGCGACGAGAAGATCACCTATGGCGATGTCTTCCTGCAAGCCGAGCAGGAATATTCCCGTCACAATTTCGAGTATGCCGATCCGGCCATGCTGCATCGCCATTTCATCGATGCGGAAAAGGAATGCCTGGCGCTTCTGGCCGCCGGCGCGCCGGGCGATGCGGAAAACACCCTGCATAAATGCGTGCTTCCCGCCTATGACCAGTGCATCAAGGCGTCGCATGTCTTCAACCTGCTCGATGCGCGCGGCGTGATCTCGGTGACGGAGCGCCAGAGCTACATCCTGCGCGTGCGAACGCTCGCCAAGGCCTGCGGCGAGGCCTTCCTGCTGACCGATGCCGGCGGGGCCAACTGGAACCGGGACGCGGCCTGAGATGCCGGTCCCGTCCGATCTGGTCGTTCATATCAACGGCTGGCCGGGCACGGGCAAACTGACCATCGCCCGCCTTCTTGCCGAGCGGATCGATGCGCGGCTCCTCGACAATCACACGCTCATAAACCCGGCGGAGGCCGTGTTCTCCCGCCGCGATCCGCTGAACCGTTCGTTGCGCCAGGCAATTCGCGGCGTCGTCTTCGAGCACCTGTTGCGCGCACCGCCGGGCAGCCGCTACATCTTCACCGACGCCCTTTCGGATGATGACCAGGACACGGCGGTCTTCGAACAGTACCGCGATCTCGCCGCCCGGCGTGGTGCGGTATTTGTCGCCGTCGTGCTCGATTGCGCAGCCGAAGAGAACCGCCGCCGGCTGACAGGCGAGGACCGCGCCCGCCAGCGCAAGCTCGTCGATCCGGCGGTGCTGGAGATGCTTCGTTCCCATCACCGCCTGCTGCGGGCCGAAGCCGATATCCGGATCGGTCTCGACGTCACCGGATCGGCTGCCGGAGAGGTCGCGCTGGAGATTGCCAGCCGCCTCGGGTAAGCCCGCCATGCCGCAAAATGGCGGGAGAACCGCAAGGACCCGGAAAACGGGCTTTTCAGCGGCGCGGCGGGTGCTAGTCTTCCGTCCGAACATCAGGAGTGGGAGAATCATATGATCAGTCTGGCAATCGTCGCGGTGATCGCGCTTTACGCCATCGTTGTCTACAACGGGCTGGTGAAGGCCCGGCAGATGAAGGAAGAGGCCTGGTCCGGCATCGACGTGCAACTGAAGCGGCGGGCGGATCTCATCCCGAACCTTCTCGAAACGGTGAAGGGCTATGCGACGCATGAGAAGGAGACGCTGGAAAAGGTTGTCGAACTGCGCAATCGCGCGCAGGCGGTGCCGTCCGGCGATGTGGCCGGCCGCGCCCAGGCGGAGGGCCTGCTGAGCCAGGCGCTCGGGCGGATCTTCGCGCTCGCCGAGGCCTATCCGGACCTCAAGGCCAATGAAAACTTCGCCGAACTCCAGCGGTCTCTGGAGACCATGGAGGGCGAGATCCAGATGTCGCGGCGCTATTACAACGGCGCGGCGCGGGACCTCAACGTCAAGGTGGAGAGCTTCCCCTCCAACCTCGTGGCCATGGTGTTCAAATTCATCAAGGCGCCCTATTTCGAAATCGAGAACCCGGACGACCGGGCGGTGCCCAGCGTGAAATTCTGATCCGGGAGAACGGTATGTCGCGGATTGCCGCCTTCCTGGCTCTGGCGTTTCTGCTCGTCGCCGCGGTCGCCGCGCGGGCTGAGGAATATATCGACAGCTACCATGCGGATATCGCCGTGGCGAAAAACGGTGCGCTGACGGTGACCGAGACGATCCGCGTCCATGCCGAGGGCAACCAGATCCGGCGCGGCATCTTCCGCGATTTTCCCCTGACCTTCGTCGACCGGGACGGGCGGGAGCGGCAGGTCGGCTTCGACATCGAGAGCGCCGAGCGGGACGGGGAGGCGGAGCCCTACCATACGGAAAGCGCAAGGCGCGGGGTGCGGATCTACATCGGCTCGTCCGACACCGAGCTGTCGCCCGGCTTTCACGACTATCGCCTCACCTATCGCACGACCCGGCAGATCCGCTTCTTCGACACGCATGACGAACTCTTCTGGAACGTCACCGGCACCGAATGGGCCTTTTCCATCCGCAGCGCCAGCGCCACGATCACCCTGCCGGAGGGCGTGCGCGCCGGGGAACTCGTCGCCTTCACCGGCGCTTATGGCGGAACCGGCAAGGATGCGCGCACGGAAAACCGGGGCGAGGTCGCGATGGTCAGGACCACCCGCACGCTTGCTCCGCACGAGGGCCTGACCGTCGGCGTGAGAATGCCGGCGGGCAGCATCGATCCGCCGAGCGCGGCGGACGAGCGGGCCTGGTGGTTCAGGGACAATCGAGGCCTCATCATCGCCGGCACCGGTCTGGCGCTGGTTCTCGCCTATTATGGCTGGGCCTGGGCCGCGGTCGGGCGCGATCCGTCGGCCGGCGTGATCGTGCCGCGCTGGGATGCGCCGGAGGGGCTGTCGCCGGCCCTCGTCAACTATATCGACGAGAAGGGTTTTCGCGGCGCGGGCTGGACGGCGATTTCCGCCACCTTCCTCAGCCTCGCCGTCAAGGGGCTGGTACAGCTTGACGATCTCAAGAGCTCGATCGTCGTGACGAGAACGGCGAAGTCCGTCGCCGGCCGACTGCCGACGAGCGAGGCCGAAGTGCTGAAGGCGCTGCCGTCGGCCGGCGCGCAACTCCTCATCGACCGGGCGCACGGCGAGCGGGTGCAGACGCTCGGCACGTCCTTCCGCAATGCCATGGAACGGGAGCACCGCCAGAAATACTACCACGCCAACCGGCCCTATGTGGCGGGAGGCGTCGTGCTTTCCCTGCTCTGCCTCGGCGTGTTGCTGCTGTTCGGCGGCCTGGACGAGGAGGCGAACGCCGCCATTGTCGCCCTGGCCTTCCCGGCGGTCTTCCTGTCGGTTTTCGCCGTCAATATCGGGCGCAGCCTGCTGCGCGCCCGCTCGCTCGGCGCCCGCATCGTCGCGGTGATCGTGACCGCCTTCGTCGGGTTCGTGTTTCTTTCGATTTTCGGCGGCCTGCTGCTTGTGATGCTGGAGGAGGACCTGGCGGCGGACTGGATGCTGATGCTCGCCGCCATCGGCGGGATCATGGTCGCCAATCTGGTGTTCTTCTTCCTCATGGGGGCTCCGACACCCCTCGGCCGCCGCATGATGGATGGCATCGCCGGGCTGCGGCAATATCTGGTGCTTGCCGAGAAGGACCGCATGAACATGGCCGGCGCGCCGGAAATGTCGCCGCGGCACTATGAAACGCTGCTGCCCTATGCCGTCGCGCTCGGCGTGGAAAAGCCGTGGTCGGAAACCTTCGAGCGATGGCTTGCGACCGCGACCGCCGCCGGTGCGGCCGCCGCCTGGCAGCCGGGATGGTATAACGGCGACGGTCTTTCCTCGGGACGGCTCTCCGGCCGTATGGGCGAGTTCGCCGGCTCCATGGCCGACACGCTCACCGCATCCCTTCCGCCGCCCCCCAAAAGCTCCTCCTCCGGCTTTTCGTCGTCGGGCGGCGGCGGCTTCTCCGGCGGCGGCGGTGGCGGTGGCGGCGGCGGCGGCTGGTAGATGCGCGCGGCGTGTAGGCCCCGGCGTGCGGGCAAGGCGACTTTTCGGGTTTGCGACGGGTGACATTTCGCATGGGGCTTGCTAAGCCCCCCAACAGTTGAAAAATCACCAGTCAGTGACCTCCCATGCCCGATCTCCTGCTTGAACTCCGCTCCGAGGAAATTCCCGCCCGCATGCAGCGCAAGGCAGCCGGCGACCTGAAGAAATTCGTCACCGACGCGCTGGTCGAGGCGGGCCTCACCTATGAGGGCGCGCGGGAATACTGGACGCCACGCCGGCTGACGCTCGACATTCGCGGCCTCAACGCCCGCTCGGCCGATATCCGCGAGGAACGCCGGGGACCGCGCACCGACGCCAACGAGAAGGCGATCGAGGGCTTCCTGCGCGGGGCCGGCCTGTCCTCGATCGGCGAGGCGCATGTTCACAACGACCCGAAGAAGGGCGATTTCTATGTCGCCCATATCGTCAAGGCCGGTCGTCCGGCCGAAGAGATCATCGCGGGGGTACTGCCCGGCATCGTGCGCGATTTTCCCTGGCCGAAATCGATGCGCTGGGGCGCGGCTTCGGCGCGCCCGGGAGCGCTGCGCTGGATCCGGCCGCTGCAATCGATCCTCTGCACCTTCGGCGGGGAGACCGAGGAGACGCGCGTCGTACCCTTCGAGGTGGACGGCATCGTCGCCGGCAACGTCACCTACGGCCACCGTTTTCATGCGCCGGACGCGATTGTCGTGCGCCGGTTCGATGATTACGTGGCGCAACTCGAAAAGGCCAAGGTGGTGCTCGACGCCGAGCGCCGCAAGCAGATCATCGCCGCCGACGCCGCCAATCTGGCCTTTGCCGGCGGGCTCGAACTCGTCGAGGACGAGGGGCTGCTGGACGAGGTGTCCGGCCTCGTGGAATGGCCGCAGGTACTGATGGGAACCTTCGACGCGGATTTCCTCGCCATCCCCTCCGAGATCATCCGCCTGACGATCAAGACGAACCAGAAGTGTTTCGTCACCCGCAAGCCGGGCGAGGAGACGCTGTCCAATCATTTCGTGCTCGTCTCCAACATCGAGGCGAAGGACGGCGGCCGGGAAATCGTTCGCGGCAACGGCAAGGTCGTGCGCGCCCGCCTTTCCGACGCGCGGCACTTCTGGCTGCGCGATCAGGGCGATCTGCCGGACCTCGAAACGCTGAAGGCGTCGGCCGAAAAGTTCGGGCTCGATCTCGCCCGGCCGCTCGACCAGCGGATGGCCAAGCTGGATGCGCTCGACGTGACCTTCCACGCGAAGCTCGGGACGCAGGGCGAGCGCGTCGCCCGCATCCGCACACTTGCCGCCGAACTGGCGAAGGCGACGGGCGCCGACGCCGCACGCGTCGATCGCGCCGTGGTGCTGTCCAAGGCGGACCTGCGCACCGAGGCCGTCGGCGAGTTTCCGGAGCTGCAAGGGGTGATGGGACGCAAATACGCCCTGTTGCAGGGCGAGGATCCGGCGGTCGCCGAAGCGATCGAGGATCATTACAAGCCGCAGGGTCCTTCCGACCGCGTGCCGTCCGGCAAGGTGGCGCTCACCGTCGCGCTGGCCGACAAGCTGGACACGCTGTCCGGTTTCTGGCGCATCGACGAGAAGCCGACGGGCTCGAAGGATCCCTATGCGCTGCGCCGCGCAGCACTCGGCGTCATCCGCATTCTTCTGGAGCGCAATATCCACCTGCCGCTCCTGCCGGTGGTGCAGGACCCCGACCTGCTCTCCTTCTTCCACGATCGCCTGAAGGTCTATCTGCGCGACATGGGCGCGCGGCACGACCTGATCGACGCGGTGCTGACGGCGGCTGCCGACGACCTGCTGCTGGTCGCGCGCCGGGTGGAGGCGCTGACCGCCTTCATCAGTTCGGAGGAAGGCCAGAACCTCCTGGCCGGCACGAAACGCGCCGCCAATATCCTCGCGGCCGAGGAGAAGAAGGGGACAGTGGTCGAAACGGCCGTCGCGCCGGAACTTCTGCATCTCGACGCCGAAAAGGCGCTGCACGCCGCCCTCGTCCCGGCGGCCGAGGCGGCGGCTGCCGCCGTTGCGCGGGAAGACTTCCGCGCCGCCATGACGGCGCTCTCGGCGCTACGGGATCCTGTCGACCGTTTCTTCACCGATGTGCTCGTCAATGACGAGGATCCGGCGATCCGCGCCAACCGGCTGGCGCTCCTGTCGGCGATCCGCGCGGCGACGGAAACCGTAGCTGACTTCTCGAAGATCAGCGGGTGAGGGCCGGGCGCCGGCAAGCGGAACATCCCGCCCGGCGCCGGCATATATGATCGGGGTGAGGGGAGAAGAACCCGCCCTTTCATACGCTTGCGCCCCCGCTAGAGGCCAGGGGCGCAAAACGTCCGCAGACGCGGAACTCGTCAGTCTCAGGGGGACTGAGAGGCAGGGACGTGCCCCTGTAATATGGGCTTAATTCACGCGAAGATCAAATCCGCCCGGATCAAACTCCTGTGAGCGGCCCGTAACGAGCGCTGCGGCGTCCTGCGGCAGCGCGGCGTCGAGGGCGCTCGTGTGGGCTTCGCGGTCGATCGGATCGGCGGCTGCGGCCGTCGCCGGCTCTTCCGGCAGCGTGCTCACGAAGACGACCGGCGAGCCGCCCATCCAGGCTTCCGTGCGGTAGATCTTGCGAACGCCGTTTTCCTCGCGGATTTCCACTTTCTGGGTGCCGGCGGCAAGCGGTTCGACGTGATAGAGTTCGGAGGCGGGCTTTTTCTTGAGCGCCGGGCAGGCGGCGCAGGTCATGATCGAAATGCTGTCGGAGGCGGGTTGTCCGCCGGTGACGGGTTCGATGGACGAAGCAACGGCCGGAGCGGCGAGAAGCACGAGGGCAAAGGCAGTCGTCAGGCGGCGCATGGATGGTTCTCCCTATCGATGAAAGGGAGAATAGGTCACGGCGGTTACGGTCCCGTCAGGCAAATCGCTAAAATTCGAACGATGCGGCGTATTCTCACGCTTTTTCGCGCGCGACGGCCCGCCAGCCGATATCCCGGCGGCAGAAGCCGTTTTCCCAGTCCACCCGGTCGATCGCCTGATAGGCGGCATCTTGCGCGCCTGCGACGGTCGGGGCAACGGCGGTGACGTTCAGCACGCGGCCGCCCGTGGCCACCAGCCGGCCGTCCTTCGAGGCTGTGCCGGCGTGAAACACCCTGGAGATGGCGTCGTCGGCAGGCAGGCTGCGGATCGGTGTGTTCTTCGCGTAGGCGGCCGGATAGCCCTTCGAGGCCATGACGACGGTGAGTGCGGTTTCCTCCCGCCAGTCGGCGGTCATTCCGCCAAGGCTGCCGGTCGCGGCCGCATGCAGCAGCGGCAGGAGATCGCTTTTCAGCCGCATCATCAGCACCTGACACTCCGGATCGCCGAAGCGCACGTTGTACTCGATCAGTTCCGGCCCTTTGGCGGTGATCATCAGCCCGGCGAAAAGCACGCCCTGGAAGGGATGGCCGTCGGCCGCCATGCCGCGAATGGTGGGCTCGATGATTTCCCGCATCGTGCGGTCGGTCATCTCCGGCGTCATGACCGGGGCGGGCGAATAGGCGCCCATGCCGCCGGTGTTCGGGCCGGTGTCGCCGTCGCCGACGCGTTTGTGATCCTGCGCCGAAGCCAGCGGCAGGGCGTTCACGCCGTCGCACAGGCAGAAGAAACTCGCTTCCTCGCCGTCGAGGAAGGCTTCGACCACGACCTCGGCCCCGGCTGCGCCGAATGCGCCGTCGAAGCAGTCGTCGATGGCCGCCAGCGCCTCGCCGAGCGTCATGGCGACGGTGACGCCCTTGCCGGCGGCAAGCCCGTCCGCCTTGACGACGATCGGCGCGCCCTCGGCGCGGACATAGGCTTTCGCCTCGTCGGCGGCGGTAAAGCGGCGATAGGCGCCGGTCGGGATGCCGTATCTTGCGCAGAGATCCTTGGTGAAGCCCTTGGAGCCTTCGAGTTGGGCGGCGGCCGCGGACGGCCCGAAAGTGGCGATACCCTCCCGGCGCAGCGCATCGGCAAGTCCGGCGACCAGCGGCGCTTCCGGCCCGACGACCACCAGCGTCACGCCGTTTTCCCGGCAGAAGGCCGAAACGACGGCGGGATCGTCGACATCGAGGGAGACGAGCGTGGCGCATTCGGCTATCCCGGGATTGCCCGGTGCGGCGTAGAGCGCCGTCAACAGCGGCGATTGCGCGATTTTCCAGGCCAGCGCGTGCTCGCGTCCGCCCGATCCGATCAACAGAACCTTCATGCCGATGCCCTTAATCCGTCTTTGCAGGCGGGTTAAGGGCAGGCGGCCCAAACGTCAAGGCCGGACGCAAAGATGACGACGTCAGCTGCGCGGGCGATGCGGTCCGCGCACGGGTTCGAGTTTGCGGAACGCTTCCGGCGGGGCGAAAGCAGGTCTCTCAGAGGGTCGCCGGGCCTTTTTCTTCCACCGGCTTGCCGAGATTGTCCAGCTCGATGTCGATCAGGTGCACATCCTCGTACCAGCCGTCGTCCTCCACCATGGCGCTTTCGGTGGCCGCCCGTTGCAGGGCGCGCGCCTCGACGCGCAACCGTTCGAGCCGGGCGATCTTTTCGCGCGGCGTCAGGCCCGTATCCTCGCGGATGGCTTGCAGTTTCAATTCCATGGTGCTGACGGTCATGGCAAACGCTCCTGCCGATAGGGTTGGAAGGGATCGGAAAGGAAATGCCGGGCGGGCGGGATTGTTCCGGCCGGCGTCCGCTTGCCGCTTGACCCGGCAAGACGGGCTTGCGATCAAGGCGCATGATGAGCCTTTCTCCCGATTCCGGCCGCGTGGCCGATGCTCCTTCCGACAATTGGGTCTATCGCGTGCTGCCGCGCGGCCTGTGGCCCTATGCGCAACTCGCCCGCTGGGACCGGCCGATCGGCTGGCAGCTGCTTTTGCTGCCCTGCGCCTGGTCGGCGGCGCTGGCGGGAAATGTCGCCGCAGCGGCGGGCAGCTTCGACGCCGGCCGGCTGGCGCTCCATCTGGTGCTGTTCTTCATCGGCTCCGTCGCCATGCGCGGCGCGGGCTGCACCTATAACGATCTCGTCGATCACAAGATCGACGACAAGGTGGCGCGCACCCGGTCGCGTCCGCTGCCGTCGGGGCGGGTGAGCCGGACGCAGGCCAGGCTCTTCCTGCTGGCGCAGGCGCTCGTCGGGCTTGCCGTCCTGTTGCAGTTCAACCGCTTTACGGTGGTGCTCGGTATCGTTTCGCTCGTCGTTGTGGCGATCTATCCCTTCGCCAAGCGTTTCACCGACTGGCCGCAGTTCTTCCTCGGCCTTGCCTTTTCCTGGGGCGCGCTGATGGGCTGGGCGGGCGAATTCGGCGCGCTTTCCGCGCCGGCACTTGCGCTTTACGCCGGCGCGGTGCTGTGGACCATCGGTTACGATACGATCTACGCCCATCAGGACAAGGAGGACGATGCGCTGATCGGCGTGCGTTCCACCGCGCGGCTGTTCGGCGAGAACACCGTGGCCTGGCTCGTCGGCCTCTACGGCCTGACGGTGGCGCTGCTGGCGGTTTCCTTTTGGCTTTCCGGCGTCGGTATCGTCGCTTATGTCGGGTTGGCGCTGGCCGCCGCGGCCCTCGTCTGGCAGATCGCCACGCTCGATATCGATGACGGCGCGCAATGCCTGAAGCTCTTCAAGTTCAATGGCGTCGTCGGCCTGATCGTCTTCCTCGGCCTGCTCGCGGCGCTTCCGTTCGCCTGACATTTCCTTTCCGACATGAAAAGGCCGGTCGCTCGCGCGGCCGGCCTGTCGGGCTTGCAGCCGGGGACGATCAGCGGCGCGCGATGATCTCGTGGCCGGCGATCTTCATCTGTATGCCGAGATTGCCCGTATTGCGGCGAACGAGGAAACGGGGCCGCCGCTCGGCGAAATAGGAGTGGCGGCGGCGCGGCCGGGCAGGGCGGTTGCCGACGCCGGCGATATGGTCGTCGAGCGGGCGGGCCACGCCATCGGCCTCCACCATCAGCATCGGGATGCGATAGGCTTCCGCCCAGCTCCGCCAGTCTGCGGCGATGTCGCACAGGTCATGGGCCACCAGCAGCGGGATGCACAATTCGGGGTCGTCGTGGTGCAGTTCGAGCGTCACGGTGACATCGCCGTCGCCATGGTCGATGGCGCGGGCGGCCACGCCCTTGAAGATGCGGGCCGGCAGCGCGATCGACAGCGGCAGGCCGCTTGCGGGCAGGGCCCGGCGCAGCACCGCGCCGCGTTCGTCGAGCGTCACCGTGGCATGGGCCTCGCCGCCGCGTGGCTGGAAATTCAGCTGCTGCGGAAAGCGGCACGGATCGAGCCGCAGCGTGGAGCCGGCCCAGGCCGGTTGGGAAACGGTATTCAGCATGTCTTTCGCCCTTGTCTTCCTTGAGAGCCGCTTCGGCGTCGTCTCGTTGGGACTTTTCGTCCTCTGCAGGAAAGAGATTAGGCGGCGCCTCTTCCGGGGCGCTTAAAAATCGCGGTTAAAAAAACTTTGCATTCCCTGATGGTTAGCAAAACCGCACGGCACAGGGTTTAGAAGCGGTGAACGCGGCGGCGCCGATGCAAGGCCGGGACAAGGCTTGGCGGCGAGAATGCAAAAGTGCCGCGCCGGGCCGCGCGGGAAGGATTCTTGCCGATGCTGTCGACTTACCTGAGCTACGATCTGATTACCCGCGATCTTCTGGTCTCGCTGAACCGCACGGCGAGCCAGGGCCTCAATGCGCGCGAGGCCGCCTATTACAAGGAAAACATCGGCAGGGTCGCTTCCGTCGACGAGTTCCTCGACGACTACCGGCTCTATTCCTACGCCATGAAGGCCTATGGCCTTGAAGATATGACCTATGCCAAGGCCTTCATGCGCAAGGTGCTGGAAAGCGACGTCAGCGATCCCAACAGTTTCGCCAACCTCTTGACCGACGACCGCTATCGCACCTTCGCCGCCGCCTTCAGCTTTTCCGGTTCGGCGACGAAAAGCGCCCAGACCGAAGCGCAGCTCGACGAGATCATCGGGCTTTACTCGGCGACCGCCGCCAATGCCGGCGCGGTCATCCAGGAAGAGACGCGCTATTACAATATTCTCATCGACCAGGTGACGAGCGTCGACGAGGTGCTGAACAACGATCGTTTGCGCGCCTATGTCTTCACGGCTTTCGGCATTGACGAGAAGACCTATTCTCGATCGACCGTGCGGCAGGTGATGTCGAGCGATCTTTCCGACCCGGCAAGCTACTACAATACGACCTTCGGCGCGCAGGCCGCCAATGCCCAGGCGATCTATGAAGCGGCCCGCGACGAGGTGGCGCAACTCGACCTGCGCGACAGCCATATCCAGCGGATTGCCCGGCTCGATGACGATATTCCGCTGTACCGGGACGGGATCGCCCTGCTGGAGCAGGAGATCGCCGATCTTGCGGATAATCCCGACGGGCTCGATCCGGAGGAGTTGCAGACGCTTCTCGACCAGAAACAGGCTGCGCTCGACGAGAGCCGGACGCTGCTTGCCGGTTTCGAGGACGAGCGGGTGCAAAAACAGGCCGCACTTGACGGCCTTGACGCGGTTCTCGTGCCCCGCGACGAGGCAAATGCCCGCAAGGCGACGCTGAGGGCGGATATGACGCGCCAGACCGCGATCCTCGCCTCGGCGGATAAATATCTGGTGCTCGCCGCCGCCTTCAACTTCGAGGCCGACGGCACAGCCGTGGCCGGCACGGTGCAGGACGCGGCGCAGAAGACGAGCGTCAACGAGCTTTATACGGTGTCGAACCCGCGCGTGACCTCGGCCGCCGCGCTGATGAACCGGGATTATTTCGAAAGCCGTATCGGCGAGATCGCGACGGCCGAGGAACTGGTTTCCGATCCCCGGCTCCTTTCCTACATCAAGGTCGCCTTCGGTCTCGAGAAGGCGTCGGTGGTCGGCTACACGATCCGCAACATTCTCACGAGCGATCCGGATCCGGACAATCCGGACAGCTATATCAACCGCTTCGGCGGTGCGGAAAAAGAACAGTACATCGCCCTGCGCGCCGCTTTCAATTTCCAGGAGGACGGGACGCTGGCCGCCGGCGACCTCGCGCAGGCGGCCGCGCAGACCGAGGCGACGACCCGCGGCTATATGGTCCGTTACAACGACAAGGACGACGAGGCGGACGAACTCGCCGTCAAGCGCTTCCGCAGTCAGATCGGCGCGGTCAGGACCGTGACGGACTTCGTCGGCGAGGCTTCCATCTATCAGTTCGCGCTGAAGGCCTTCGGCATCGATGCCGCCACCGTCTCGACGCTGACGATCAAGAATGTCCTGAAGAGCGATCTCAACGATCCGAAGAGCTATGTCTATACGCTGAAGGATCCGCGCCTGGTCGAATTCGCCCGGGCGTTCAATTTTGGAGCGGACGGCAATGTCTCCACGCCGATGCTGGCGCAATCGGAGGCGGAAGTTCTCGCCATGTCGCGCGCTTACGTGGCGGAAAAATCCCGTTTCGGCACGCAGGACGAAAGGACACTGGCCGAGGAGGAGGCGAAATATTACGCCTCCCAGATGCAGAAGATCGACTCCGTCAAGGAATTCCTCTCCGACGCCCGGCTCGTCGCCTTCGTGCTGGAAGCCAATCACATCGATCTGGAGAGCGTCGACGCCGAGTTCATGGCGCGGATCTTCACCTCGGACCTCGACGATCCGGAAAGCTTCGTCAACCAGCAGGCCGATCGTTCGTTCCGCAAGATCGTCGCCTCGTTCAATTTCGGGCCGGACGGCCAGGTCGTGCGGCAGGACGAGGCGGAAATCCAGTCGCGTCGCGGGATCTATCAGACCATCGACAATTATATCCGCCAGATGATGGAGGAGGATGCGGGCGAGGATAACGCGGGCGTGCGCCTCGCGCTTTATTTCGAGCGCAAGGCGTCGACGATCTCCAGCCCTTACGATCTGCTTGCCGACGATGCGCTGTTTGCCGTCTTCAAGGTGCTCTTCTCGTTGCCGGACGAGGTCGGCAGCGCTGATATCGATGCCCAGGCGGAGATGATCCGGCGCCACCTCGACCTGGAGGACCTCCAGGATCCGGAGAAGGTCAAGAAGATGATCGTCAAGTTCTCCGTTCTCTACGATCTGGAGAACGGGGGCGATTCCGATCCCGCGCTGATGGTGCTTTCCGGCTCCGGCAGCGCCGGCATCAGCGCCGACCTGATGATGTCGCTTTCCCAGTTGCGCACCGGCGGGAGCTGATCCCCGCCTGGATGCGTCAGGGCAGCACCACCTTGCCGGGGTTCATGATGCCGGCCGGGTCGAAGGCGCGCTTGATCCGGCGCATCAGGTCCATCTCGATCGGCGCGCGGACGGCGGAAAGCTCGTCGCGCTTCAGCTGGCCGATGCCGTGCTCGGCGGAAATCGAGCCGCCGTATTTCAGGACGATGGCGTGGACGAGGGCATTGATCTCGCGCCAGCGGCCGAGGAACGCCTGCCTGTCGGCATCGACCGGCTGCGAGATATTGTAGTGGATATTGCCGTCGCCCATGTGGCCGAAGGAGCAGATGCGCGCGCCGGGCATCGCTTTCAGGACCGCGGCGTCGGCCTCCGCCATGAAGGCGGGAATGGCGGCGACCGGCACGGAAACGTCGTGCTTGATCGAGCCGCCCTCGGGCTTCTGGGCCGGCGACATGCTCTCGCGCATATGCCAGAGCGCACGCCGCTGCTCCTGGCTTGTGGCGAGGACCGCGTCTTCCACCAGCCCGGCTTCGATGCCCTCGCTCAGCAGGGCTTCCATCATGCCGGTGGCGGTCGCTGCGGCGTCGGACGTGGAGATGTCGATCAGCGCATACCACGCATGCCGGCCGGCGAGCGGATCGCGCACGCCGGGAATGTGGCGTGTCGTGAAGTCGACGCCGAGGCGCGGCATCAGTTCGAAGCCGGTGAGCGCTGCGCCGCAGCGGTTGGAGGCCCGTTCGAAGAGCGCAAGGGCGTTTTCGACGGATGCCACCCCTGCGAAGGCGACTTCATGGCCGAGCGGACGGGGGAAAAGCTTCAGGACCGCGCCGGTGATGACGCCAAGCGTGCCTTCCGCGCCGATGAACAGGTCGCGCAGGTCATAGCCGGTATTGTCCTTCTTCAGGCGGCGCAGGCCGTTCCAGATCTCGCCGGTCGGCAGCACCACCTCCAGCCCGAGGCAGAGCTGGCGCATGTTGCCATAGGCGAGCACGGCCGTTCCGCCGGCGTTGGTGGAAAGGTTGCCGCCGATCTGGCAGGAGCCCTCCGAGCCGAGCGACAGGGGAAAGAAGCGGTCGACCGCCTCGGCCGCGGCATGGATATCGGCGAGCACCGCGCCGGCGTCGGTGACGATCGTATTGCCGAGCGGATCGACGTCCCTGATGCGATTGAGCCTCTGGAGCGAAAGAACGACGTCGCTTGCGTCCTCGCGCGGCGCGGCCCCGCCGACATGGCCGGTATTGCCGCCCTGCGGCACGATGGCCGTGCGGGTTTCGCTCGCCAGCGCCAGGATCGCGGCGACCTCCCCGACGCTGCCGGGCCGCAGCACCAGCGGCGAACGGCCATGGTAGAGGCCACGGCTTTCCACCAGATAGGGGGCGATGTCGCGGGCCTCCGTCAAGGCGTGGGCCGGGCCGGTGATGGCCGCGAAACGGGCGATAAGCTCCGGCGAGAGCGTGGTGTCGACCATGGCGTTTCCTTTCACCCGCGCGGCGCGGCGGCGCGGCGCAGCCGGTCGTTGATCGCCTCGCCGAGGCCGGTTTCCGGCACGGGCGAGAAGGCGATGGAGGACGTGCCGGCGGCGTCGGCCCGCTTCATGTATCCGAAGAGATTGGCGGCGGCTTCCGCAAGGTCGCCGGCGGGGCTGAGGTCGAGCACCAGCGCCGCCCGTTCCTCGCCGGGCAGCGGCTGGCCGCCGAACCGGATCAGCGCCTCGCCCGGCCGCACTCCGGTGGCGCCGAGGCGCACGGGCGCGGCGGGCGCATAATGCGAGGCGAGCATGCCGGGGGCCTCGATGGCGGTGCCCGTCTTTTCGGGCCGCGCCAGCGGCATCCCGGTCAGCCGTTCGATTTCCGCCGCATCGAGCCCGCCGGGGCGCAGCAGCCGGACCATCCCGTTTTCCACCTTGAGGATCGTCGATTCAAGGCCGACGCGCGCCGGCCCCGCGTCGAGCACGAGTTCGAGCCTTTCGCCGAAATCGGCGGCGACATGCTGGGCGGTGGTCGGGCTGATGCGGCCGGAGGTATTGGCGCTCGGCGCGGCGAGCGGCCGGCCGAAGACGGCGATCAGCCGGTTTGCGATGCCCGTCGGCACCCGGATGGCAACCGTATCGAGCCCGGCGCGGGTCAAGGGATGGATCGTGCTTTCCGGCCGCACGGGAACGACGAGCGTCAGCGGGCCGGGCCAGAAGGCTTCCGCAAGCTTGCGCGAGAGGGGATCGAAGACGGCGTGGGTCTCGGCCATGGCGAGATCGGCCATATGGGAGATCAGCGGATTGAAGCGCGGCCGGCCCTTCATCTCGTAGATGCGGGTGATGGCCTGCGGGTTCGTCGCGTCGGCGGCCAGTCCGTAGACGGTTTCCGTGGGAATGGCGACGGGAACGCCGCGCCCGAGTGCTTCCGTCGCGCGCTCCAGCGCCTCCTGCGCCTGTGTTCCCGTGTCCAGGATGTCAGCCATATCGTTTCGTCCTTCGTCGTTTGCGCTTCCTTTACAGGGCTTTGGCCGGCCGTGCCAAGAGTTTGCGAACAGGCTTTCGCGCCGGTGCGTATCGCATCCGGGAAACAGGCCGGAAGCATGGTCGCCAAAACGGGAAGCGGTGTCGCTTTCCGGCATGTGCGGCGGGCTGTTCTGCGTTTTGATAAAGAGGCTCAAGGTGCCGCTCCCGCAAGAGGGCGGAGAATTGGGAAGCCGGTTAAAATCCGGCGCTGCCCCCGCAACGGTGTTGGAGAAAAGCGCGGCGGGACGCCACTGGACGACAGGTCCGGGAAGGCGCCGCGTGGGTTCGCAAGAACCGCTCCTCAGCCCGGAAACCAGCCTTGGACAATGATCGTGACTGGCTGCGGCGGGCGGCCGGGATGCGTGCATCTCCGTGCGGGCCTTCCCGTGCGAATGCCGTCTCCTTCCGGACCGCCTCGGCCATTCGTAACCCTGAGGATCCGGCATGGACATTCGTAGCGACGTTCTCAACAGGCTCAAGAACCGGCGCGAGGGCTACAGCCTCGAGCAGGCCTTCTATATCGACCCCGACCTTTACAAGCTCGACCTCGAGACGATCTGGTATCGCGACTGGCTGTTCGTCGGCCACGATTGCGAAATCCCCAAGGCCGGAAATTATTTCACGCTACAGATCGGGAACTATCCGGTGGTCATCACCCGTGACCGTTCCGGCGTCATCCGCGCTCTGCACAATTCCTGCCGCCATCGCGGCTCGCGCGTCTGCACGCAGCACAAGGGTTCTTCCGCCAAGCTCGTCTGCCCCTATCACCAATGGACCTACGAGCTGGACGGCTCGCTGCTTTTCGCCCGCCACATGGGAGACGATTTCGACAAGAGCCAGCATGGCCTGAAGCCGATCCATTGCGAAAGCGTCGGCGGCTACATCTTCATCTGTCTGGCTGAAACCGCCCCGGACTTCGCGCCCTTCCGCGCCACGGCCGAGCCTTATCTGGCCCGCCACCGCCTCGGCGAGACCAAGGTCGCCTATGAAAGCACCATCGTCGAGAAGGGCAACTGGAAGCTCGTCTGGGAGAACAACCGCGAGTGCTACCATTGCGCCGCCAACCATCCCGAGCTTTGCCGCAGCTATCCCGAAGCGGCGACCGCCAGCGGCGTGCAGGGCGCCAAGGACGATCCGGTGATCGCCGCCCATTGGGAAAAATGCGAGGCGGCGGGCCTGCCGAGCGAATTCCGCCTCTCGCCGGACGGCCAGTTCCGCGCCGCCCGCATGCCGCTCATCGAGGGGGCCGAAAGCTACACCATGTCGGGCGGGCGCGCCGTCCGGCGGCCGCTGTCCGATGATATGCTGGAAAGCCATGTCGGCACGCTGATGCTCTTCCATTATCCGGGGACGTGGAACCATGTGCTGGCCGACCACGCGGTGACCTTCCGCGTCCTGCCGCTCGGCCCCGAGCTGACGCAGGTCACCACCAAGTGGCTGGTTCACAAGGATGCGGTAGAAGGCGTAGACTACCAGCTCGACGAGCTCATCCATGTCTGGACCGAGACCAACGACCAGGATCGGCGGATCGTCGAGGAAAACGCCTTCGGCATCCGCTCGCCGGCCTATCAGCCCGGTCCCTATTCGGCCGAGGACGAAAACGGCGTCATGCAGTTCGTCGAATGGTATGCGAACTTCATGATCGAGCGGCTCGGTGGCGGGGCGCAATCGCTCCGGCAGGCGGCGTGACATGACGGCGGCAAGCCACTTTCGTCATTTCGACGAGTTGCAGCCCTGGAACGACCGCCAGCACCTGCTCGAATGCACGGCCGTGACGGCGGAGACGGCGGAGGTGATGACCTTCACCTTCCGCTCCGACCGCGACAACTGGTTCCGGTATCTGCCGGGCCAGTTCGTCACGCTCGAACTGCCGGTTTCCGAGGACGAGCCGGTGATGCGGACCTATACGCTCTCCTCGACGCCGTCACGGCCGTTTTCGGTCGCCGTGACGGTGAAGGCGCAGGCGAATTCGATCGGCACGCGCTGGATGTTCGACAATCTGACGCCCGGCATGACGCTGAAGGCCTTCGGGCCGCTCGGCGACTTTTCCTTCGTGCGTCATCCCGGCGAGCGGTATCTCTTCATATCGGCGGGATCGGGCATCACCCCGATGATGTCGATGACCCGCTGGATGGCCGATTGCGCGCCGCAGGCGGATGTGGCCTTCGTCACCTGCGCCCGCAAGCCGAAGGACCTGCTCTTCAGGGCGGAACTGGAATGCCTTTCCGCGCAGATGCCGCAGCTGTCGCTGGGCTTCATCGTCGAAGGGCATGGTCCGCGCGATGGCTGGCACGGCCTCACCGGTCGCATCGACGCCGCGCGGCTCGCGCTGCTGGCACCGGATTTTCGCGACCGCACCGTTTTCTGCTGCGGTCCCGAGCCGTTCATGCGCGGCGTTCGCGACATGCTGAAGGTCTGCGGCTTCGATATGGAGCGCTATCACGAGGAAAGCTTCCAGCCGGCGGCCGCGCCCGCGGCGGAGGAACTCGCCGTGCGCGCCGGGCCGGGCGAGGCCGATGCCGATACGGTCTCGACCGTCAGTTTCACCATGGCCGGCAAGGAAGCGACCTGCCCGCCCGGCCAGACGATCCTGCAAACGGCGCGCAGCGCCGGCGTGCGTATCGGCGCGGCCTGCGAAGGCGGCCTGTGCGGCACCTGCCGGGTGAGGAAGGTTTCGGGCGAAGTGGAAATGAACCACAACGGCGGTATTCTCGACGACGAGATCGCCGAAGGCTATATCCTCGCCTGTTGCTCGCAGCCGCTCGGAGACGTGTCGATCGAGGCGTGAATATGTCCCGGCCGGCGCGCAAAGGCCGGCCGGAGACGTTTCAGAAGCGCCGCTCGTGCGGCTGCCCGGCCCCGACCACCCGGCGGCCGGGCGATACGGTCGCCGAACCGCTTGCCGCGATCCCGGCGCGGGCCTCGGCGGTGACGGCAAGCGGGAAGGAGATGCCGGAGCGCGGGGTGAGCGCCACCGTGACGGCGGTCTGCGCCTTCGCGCCGGACGAGGCTTCGGCCCGCGCTGTCGCGTCCAGCGCCGTCGTGGCGGAAACCGAGGCGGTGACGATGTCGTCGAGCGGCTCGAAGGGCTTTTCGGGCAACAGGTCGCCGGCGGCCCAGACCTTGTGCAACTGCGCTTTGGTCATCGGTGCGACATTGACGTCGATATCGTTGTTGACGCCCTTGACCCGATAGGGGCAGCGGCGCTTGGAGCAGTTGGCGGCGGCGGAAAACTGCCAGAGCGCGTAATTGTCCCAATTGCCCATGGGAAAGCTGCCGACGATCGACGGACGGTAGCGGGCATACCACAGCGGCAGGCGCGAGAGGATGCGATATTTCCCGCGGTTGGCGGCGATATGCCGGGCGGTGGAGTGATTGGTGTAGAGCACCGGATAGCGGCCGGTGCGCGTCCTGATATGGCCGGCGAAGACCTGCGCGTCCTCAAGCGACATGAAGCGTCCGGGTTCGATCCCCTCGATGTCGAGCACCATCATCTCGTCGGCCTGCGGATTGGCGTAATCGAGGAAATGGTTCGCCTGATCGACGGGATTTCCGGGCCGGGCGAGATGATAGGCGCCCCACAGCAGCCCCTTCGAGCGGGCCAGCAGCCGCCGCGTCTCGTAGAGTTCGCGGCTGACGGCGTATTTGCGCCACATCGTTTTGCAGTGGGCGACCGTGTCGCCGCCGTGGTCGCCGGTGCATCGGTAGCTTTCGGGCAATCCGTCCGAGGCCTTGGAGATGAAACCGGCGATGCGCCGGTCGGTCAGCATCTGCGTCCAGTCGATCTCGTTCAGTTCGTAGGCGTCGATGACGATGGCCTTGTCCGGCGATTTCCACGGCTCGATATCGCCGGCCGTGGCGGAAAGGGGAGACGCCGCGAGCAAGAGAAGGGCCAGCAGATGCTTCGCGAACATGGGGGCTCCTGTCGTTTCCGATTCCTCCGCAAGCCGCCATGGTGGCGCAAACAGGGTTAACGGACATCTAATCGCGCATGCATTGAAGTCGGGGCGGTTTACGTCCATATGGAACGGGAGGGACGTTCACGCGTTTTATGATTGACGTGCCGGCAGGCGAAGGCCTTGGCATCAATCATGGAGAAATATCATGAACCTGATCAGTAAATGTTTCGCGGTGGCCCTTTCGGCGCTTTTCGCCGCGACGCCGATGACGCCCGCCGCGGCGATGCCGTTTTCCGGGGCCGGCGGCCAGATCGCCGCGGAAACCGGCGCGAATGGCAACGGCCTGCAACTCGTCCGCGACAATCACGAGAGCGAGATCCTGCGGCGCAAGCGCGCCCGTAACGCGCATCGCCATCGCGACGTCCGCCGCTCCGATCGTCACTACCGCCAGAACCGGCATTATTCCCGGGGCGACCGGCGTGGCTGGTATCGCGGCCATCGCGGTTATCGCCATGCCCGCCCGGGTTACCGCCATTACAACGGCTACTGGTTCCCGCTGGCCGCCTTCGGCATGGGTGCGGTCGTCGGGGGCGCGATCGCCAATGATCGCGGCTATGTCGGCGGCAGTTCCCACGTGAACTGGTGCGCCAACCGCTATCGCTCCTATCGCGCCTATGACAATACGTTCCAGCCCTACAACGGCCCGCGCCGTCAGTGCATCTCGCCCTATTCGTGAGCCGCTGAACGCATAAGGAAACCGCCTTTCGACAGGCCGCCCGGTCATCTGCCGGGCGGCCTTTTCCGTTCCGGCAGTATGTTGACGCTTACGTAAAAACAAATAGTCTTGATGCACAGGGCGACCTCAGGCGAGAGGGTCTGCGGCGCGATGCGGGGAGAACGGAATGTACAGGGCGCCGGTCGAGGATATTGCCTTCATGCTGCACCATGTGGCGGGCCTCGGCGCAGCCCTTGCCGCCGGTGACTTCGGTGATCTGACCGAAGACCTCGTATCGGCGATCCTGACCGAGGCGGGCCGTTTCGCCAGCGAGGAGATCGCGCCGCTTGCCGCCTCCGGCGACCGGCAGGGCGCGCGCTTCCATGACGGTGCGGTGACGATGCCGGACGGCTGGCGGGCGCTTTACCGGGCCTGGGCGGAAGGCGGCTGGAACGGCCTGACGGCCGATCCGCAGTTCGGTGGCCAGGGCCTGCCGCATATGGTGCAGGCGGCGGCGCTGGAGATGTGGAACGGCGGCTCCATGGCCTTCGCCATCGGCCCGACGCTGACTATCGGCGCGGTGGAGGCGCTTTCGGCGCATGGTTCGGCCTTTCTGAAGGCGACCTTCCTGCCGAAGATGGTGACGGGGGAATGGACGGGATCCATGAACCTGACCGAGCCGCAGGCCGGTTCCGATCTCGGGGTTCTGACAACCCGCGCCGAACGGCGCGACGACGGCACCTATCGCCTCTTCGGGCAGAAGATCTTCATCACCTATGGCGAGCATGATCTTGCTGAGAATATCGTGCATCTGGTTCTGGCCCGCCTGCCGGATGCGCCGGCCGGGACGCGCGGCATCTCGCTCTTCCTCGTGCCGAAATATCTCGTTGCGGCGGACGGCGCGCTTGGTGCGCGTAATGATGTGCATTGCCATTCCATCGAGCACAAGCTCGGCATCCATGCCTCGCCCACCTGCACGATGATCTATGGCGACGGCCGTTTCGGCGACGAGGCCGGCGCGGTCGGCTGGCTGGTCGGCGAGGAGAACCACGGCCTTACCGCCATGTTCACCATGATGAACAATGCCCGTCTCGCCGTCGGCATGCAGGGCGTCGCCATCGCGGAGGCCGCCACCCAGAAGGCGCTCGCCTATGCGCGCGAGCGCGTCCAGGGCCGGGCGCCCGGCCGCTCCGGGCCAGGCCCCATCGTCGCTCATCCGGACGTCGCCCGCATGCTCTTGACCATGAAGGCGCTGACGCAGGGGGCACGCGCCATCACCTATGCCTGCGCCCATGCTCTGGACATGGCGCAGGTGAAGAAGGGCGAGGAACGGGCGCATTGGGCCGAGCGCGCCGGCCTGCTCACCCCCGTCGCCAAGAGTTTCGCCACCGATGTCGGCGTCGAGGTCGCCTCGCTCGGCCTACAGGTCCATGGCGGCATGGGATATATCGAGGAGACGGGTGCGGCGCGGCTTGGCCGCGATGCCCGCATCGCGCCGATCTACGAGGGAACGAACGGCATTCAGGCCGTCGATCTCGTTACCCGCAAGCTGCCCCTGTCCGGGGGCGGCCAGCTTTACGCCCTGATCGCCGAACTGCGTGTGCTTGGCGCCGGAGCGGAAGCGAAAACGGAAACCCTCGGTGAAACCGGGCCGCGCCTTTCCTCAGCCCTCGATGATCTGGAACGGGCGGCCGGTTGGCTGCTTGCCGCGCTTGACGATGGCCGTCAGGCCGAGGCGCTTGCCGGGGCGACGCCCTTCCAGCGGCTGTTCGGCCTGGTGCTGACGGGGGCGTATCTCGCCAAAGGCGCGCTCGCGGAGGCCGAGGATGACCGGGCTGCCGAGCGCGCCGCGCTTTGCCGCTTTACGGCTGAAAACCTGCTGGGCGAGACGGCGGCGCTTTGCGACCGCGTGCTGTCCGGCGCGCCGAGCCTTGCGGCCGCGCAGGCGATGCTGGAATAGGGCCGCCCTCTTTGGGGGCCGTACCCTATCCGGCAGGAGACGCGAATGAGGACCAACGCCATGAGCCCGCACATCCGTATCGAGCGCCCCGCCGCTGCTCCCGGCGTGCAGGTGATCCGTCTCGATCGCCCGGAGAAGAAGAACGCCATCACCCGCGCCATGTATGCGGCGATGACCGGGGCCCTGACGGCGGGCGATGACGACGAGGCGGTCCGCGCGACCGTCTTTCTCGGGATGGAGGGCTGCTTTTCGGCCGGCAACGATCTCGCCGACTTCATGGCGGCGGCCGAGGATGGTGTGATGGGGGCCGAGGTGCTGGCGTTCCTGCATGCGCTTGCCGCCCATCGCAAGCCGCTGCTTTCGGGTGTCGACGGGCTGGCCATCGGCATCGGTACGACGATCCACCTGCATTGCGACCTGACCTATGCCTCGGATCGTGCCGTCTTCCGCACGCCCTTCGTCGATCTGGGGCTGGTGCCGGAGGCGGCGTCCAGCCTGCTTGCGCCGCGCGTCATGGGCCATCAGCGCGCCTTCGCGCTGCTGGCCGCCGGTGAGACCTTTTCGGCGGCGGCGGCCCGCGAGGCGGGGCTGATCTATGCGGTGGTCGCGCCGGACATGCTGGAAGAGGCGACGCTTGCCGCCGCCGCAGGCCTTGCCGCGAGGCCCGCCGCCGCACTTGCCATCGCGCGTGATCTGCTGCGGGACGAGCGGCAGGCGGTCGCCGACCGGATCGACCTGGAGGCGGCCCATTTTGCCCGGCAATTGCAAAGCCCAGAGGCCCGGGCGGCTCTGGCGGCCTTTCTCGACCGGCGCTGAACCCCTCCTGATTGTTATCCGCAAACTTTAAGGGTGCCTTAAATACGCAAGACTAGGATGCGCCCCATCCCGGCCATGCCGGCGGCCGCATGATGCGGCTGTTTCCAAGCCTCCGGCATGCTTTGCAGTTTTCGCCTTCCGTTTGCCAAGCGGAGCCCGGCGTTCACGAGGAACACCGTTTCGTGTCCAGAAAATCCAATCTCATGGCGCGCATCCTGCTCGTCGCCTCCCTCGTCGTCATAGCCGCCTTCGCCGGCTTTTCCCTTTATATCGACAGTCTCCAGCGCAAGGTGCTGACCCAGTCCGTGGAAGACAATATCCGCTCTTCCGGCGATCAGGCCGCGCAGAGCATCGCCAACTGGCTGAACGCCCGCGTCGCGCTGACGGAAATGGTCGCCAATATGTCCGCCACCGCAGTCGATGCCGCCGGCATAGAGGCGGGGCTGGTGAATGAGGTGCTGACCCGGGAATTCATCTCCACCTACGTCGGCGACGAAGCCGGCGTCTTCACAGCCTGGCCGGCCTCGGAAATGCCGGCCGATTACGACCCGCGCAAGCGTCCGTGGTATCAGGATGCCGTCAAGGCGAATGCAGCCGTGCTGACGGCCCCTTATCTCGACGCCTCCAGCAACGAACTGATCATCACCGCCGCCGTGCCGGTCCGCCATGAGGGCAGGTTGCTGGCCGTGGCCGGCAGCGACTTCTCGCTGAAGTCGCTCGTCGACATGATCGGTTCCGTCGATCTCGGCGGCGCGGGTTTCGCCTTCCTCGTCGACAGGAACGGCGAGATCCTCGTCCATCAGGATCAGGCGCTGGTCACGAAGACCCTGGCCGACGCCTTCCCCGAAAAGACGCCCGTCGTCGGCGGCGGCGGGGTTGCGCATACGACCTACGGCGGCAAGCCGGCTCTCGTGTCGTTCGTGCCGGTCACCGGGCTTCCCTCGGTGGAGTGGTATGTCGGCTTCACCATCGATAGCGATAAGGCCTATGCGGCGATCGGCGAATTCCGCCTTGCCGCGACGGTCGCCACCGTGCTTGCGGTCGTGATCATGCTGGGCTTCCTCGCCACGCTGCTGTCACGCCTCGTCGTGCGGCCGGTCACCGAGATGACCGCGGCCATGGACAGGCTCGCCGACGGCGATGTGACGGCCGAAATCCCCGGCCAGGAGCGGAGCGACGAGATCGGCCGCATGGCCGCCGCCGTGGCGGTGTTCCGCGCCAACGCCATCGAGCGCAACCGTCTGGAGCAGGAGGCCGAGGACGGCCGCGACCTGACGGAGCGCGAGCGGCGCGAACGCGAAGCCGCCAAGCTGCGTGAGGCCGCCGAGGTCCAGCACGCCGTCGACGCGCTCGGCGACGGTCTCGGCCGGCTTGCCGAAGGCGATCTTGCGTATCGTATCGAAACGCCCTTCACCGGCCATCTCGATCGCCTGCGCAACGATTTCAACAATTCCGTCACACGGCTGCATGCGGCGATGATGACGGTCGGCGAGAATGCCCGGGCAATCGATTCGGGCGCCACGGAAATCCGCTCTTCCGCCGACGATCTCGCCCGGCGCACCGAGCAGCAGGCCGCCTCGGTCGAGGAGACGGCGGCGGCGCTGGAGGAGATCACCACCACCGTCAGAGACTCCGCCCATCGCGCCGAAGAGGTCGGCGGGCTCGTCTCGCGCACGCGCTCCGGCGCGGAGAAATCGGGCGAGGTCGTCCGTCGCGCGGTCGATGCCATGCAGGCCATCGAAAGCTCGTCGCGGGAAATCTCCAACATCATCGGCGTCATCGACGATATCGCCTTCCAGACCAACCTTCTGGCGCTCAACGCGGGCGTCGAGGCGGCGCGGGCCGGCGAGGCCGGCAAGGGGTTCGCCGTCGTGGCGCAGGAGGTGCGCGAACTCGCCCAGCGTTCGGCCAACGCCGCCAAGGAAATCAAGACGCTGATCACCGCTTCCGGCGATCAGGTGCGCTCCGGCGTCACCCTTGTCGACGAGACGGGTGCGGCGCTGCAAACCATCGTGCGCGAGGTGCAGGAGATCAGCGGTCATGTGAACGCCATCGTCACGGCGACGCGCGAACAGTCGACCGGGCTTCAGGAGATCAACGCCGCCGTCAACACCATGGATCAGGGTACGCAGCAGAATGCCGCCATGGTCGAGGAGCAGACGGCCGCCAGCCACAGTCTCGCGATGGAGGCCGCGGCGCTCAACACCTTGCTGGAGCAGTTCAGGCTGGAGCGGGAAGCGGCCGTTCGGGCCGCCCCGTCGTCACGCCGCGCGGCCTGACCGGAACCGCTCTCAAGAAAGCAGGCCCGGGAGCGATCCCGGGCCTGTCGCTTGCCGGCCTTTCGCTTCGGCCGGAACTGCTCTATTTCTCCAGCACCGCCACGGCTTCGACATGGGCGGACCACAGGAACTGGTCGATAGGCGTCACCTGCCGGATGCGGTAGCCGGCGGCGGTGAGGATGGCGAGGTCGCGGGCGAGCGACAGCGGATTGCAGGACACCGCGACGACCGTCTTCACCCCCGAACGGGCAATCTCGCGACACTGGTCTTCGGCCCCCGCGCGGGGCGGATCGAAGACGACGGCGTCATAGGGCTTGAGTTCCGAGGCCATCAGCGGGCGGCGGAAGAGGTCGCGCCTTTCGACGGTGACCGGCTTCAGCCCCTGGGTATGGCGTGCGGCGCGGTCGAGTGCGGCAAGCGACTTTTCCTCGCCTTCCACCGCATGCACCTTGGCCCGCCGCGCGATGCGCAGCGCGAAGGTTCCCGAGCCTGAGAACAGATCGGCCACCCGCTTCGCCTTGCCGAGCGCGGCGAGAACCAGTTCGGCCATGGTTTCTTCCGCCGGTTTCGTCGCCTGCGTAAAGCCGCCGGCCGGCGGCGAGACGCGCACGCCATTAAAGTCGATTTCCGGTCGATCCGGCTCGATGAGGATCTCGCCGTCATTCGAGACGCGAGCGATGCCGCCGAGCGACAGCACGCATTCCGTCACCGCCTGACGCTCGCGGTTGCCGATCTTCTTCACGCCCTCGAAGGCGAGATCGAGGCCGGTCAGCGTCTCCAGCACGGTGAGGCGGAACGGTTCGGCGGAGGTGGCGACCGCGTCTGCGACGCGCCGCAGCGCGTCCAGACGCAGGATGATGCCGGGGCTGCTGATCGGACAGTGGTCGATGGAGACGATGTGGTGGCTGCCGGCCTGATTGAAGCCGAGCAGCATGCCCTTTTCGGTCCTGCGGACCGTGAAGACGACACGCCGCCGCTCGCCGGGCCGGGCGATCACCAGGGCCGCGACCTCCGGCGTCAGTCCCTTCGATTTCAGGGCGTTGACGACGAGATCGCGCTTGAAGGCGTGATAAAGCGTGTCGCCGGCATGTTGCAGCGTGCAGCCGCCGCAGGTGCCGTTCCTGCCATCCGGGCCGAAATGCGCGCAGGGCGGCGTCACCCGCTCCGGCGACGTCCCGGCTATCGACATGATGGTGCCGTGGTTCTTCACCCGCGCGACCGCCACCACCTCGCCGGGCAGCGAGAAGGGCACATAGACGGGGCCGGCCGGCGTGTCGGCGATGCCGTCGCCGCCGCTGCCGAGCCGTGCGATGGTGAGCGTTTCCGTGGTCATGGCTTGCGGCCTCCGAGAAGAAATTCGACATTGCCGTCGCCGCCGGCGATCGGCGAGGCGAGGAGCCCGAGGCTCCGCCAGCCGATGTCCTGTGTCAGCCAGCGTTCCAGTTCCGCCGCGACGGCAGGGGCGCTTTCCGGGTCCTTCAGCAGTCCTGCCTTGCTGATCGCCTCGCGGCCGGCCTCGAATTGCGGCTTTACCAGCAGGGCGCAGAACGCCCCCGGCCGTGCAAGCGTGAGCGCCGGCGGCAGGGCGAGCTTCAGCGAAATGAAGGAGACGTCCGAGACCACCGCGCCGATCTCCCGCCCGCTGAGATGGGAGGCGTCGAGCGTCCGGGCGTTCAGCCCCTCGTGGCTCGTGATGCGGGGATCGTCGCGAAGCGAGCCGTGAAGCTGGTCATGGCCCACATCCACGGCGACGACATGGTGCGCCCCGCGCGCAAGCAGCACCTGCGTGAAGCCGCCGGTGGAGGCGCCGATATCGAGACAGTCGAGCCCTCGCGGATCGAGGCCGAAGCCGTCGAGGGCCGCGACGAGCTTCAGCGCCGCGCGCGACACATAGGCCTGTGCGGGATCGTCGATGGCCAGTTTTGCGTTCATGGAAAAGGTCGCGCCGGGCCGCGTGACGACGCGTCCGTCCACGCTGACCGCGCCGCGCAGGATGGCGTCGCGCGCCCGCGAACGGCTGGAAACGAGGCCGGCGGCAAGCAGAAGCTGGTCGAGGCGGGAGGTGTTGGCGTCAGGCATCGCCTCTCATGACGGTTCGCAGGCCCGCTTGCAAGAGCCGATGCGGGCTCACAGCCAGTTGATGCGCGCCGGTGGCGATGTTCGCCCGCCGGCGTTGAACAGCAGGGTGGCTCCGCTGTTTCCCGTCGGGTCGCGTCGGACCACCGTCGCACCCGCGAGGCCGAACGACGGCCGCATCTCGGGCAGCTTGCGTTGCAGGATGGCGATCGCCGCCGCCTCGATGGCGGGGTCGTGGCCCGGCCGCTTGCCGGCGGTCGCCGGAAAAGCCGGAATGGTTGCGGTGGCGAGCATGATGACCGCCACCGCCTGCGAGGCGAAACGCATGGAATTCTTCCCTGTCGGCCTTTTGTTGTTGCCGACAGGATAGGGGTCGCCGGTTTCTCAACAGCCAAGGGATGTGGTTAGGATCGCGCAAAGCGGCATGGTTGAGGAAAGGTGAGCGCGGCCCTTGCTGTGGGCCACGCCGGAAGGACCGCCGCTCCTGGTCCGCTGCCTCAGCCTGCCGCGCCCACGCCCACCGCTTTCTGGCCGAGCGCCTGGAAGACGGTGGAAACGATGCCGGCGCGGTCGAGGCCGGCCCGGGCATACATCGCCTCGGGCTTGGCCTGTTCCATCCAGAGGTCCGGCAGAACCATCGGCCGCACCTTCAATCCCTGATCGAGCAGCCCTTCGAGCGCGAGGAATTGCAGCACATGGCTGCCAAAGCCGCCGATGGCGCCTTCCTCGATGGTGATCAGCACGTCGTGGTGGCGGGCGAGCTGGCGGATCAGGTCGTGGTCGAGCGGCTTGGCGAAACGCGCGTCGGCGACGGTCGTCGACAGTCCCGCCGCATCGAGATCCTCGGCCGCCAGCAGACAGTCGGCAAGCCGTGTGCCGAAGGAGAGCAGTGCGACCCGGGTGCCCTGCCGGATGATGCGGCCCCGGCCGATCTCGAGGATTTCGCCGCGTTCCGGCATCTCGACGCCGACCCCTTCGCCGCGCGGATAGCGAAAGGAGATCGGGCCTTCGTCATAGGCGGCGGCGGTGCGCACCATGTGCTTCAGTTCCGCCTCGTCGGCGGCGGCCATCACCACGAAGCCGGGGAGGGTGGCGAGATAGGTCGTGTCGAAGGAGCCGGCGTGCGTCGGCCCGTCCGCGCCGACGAAGCCGGCGCGGTCGATGGGAAAGCGCACCGGCAGCCCCTGGATCGCCACGTCGTGCACGACCTGGTCGTAGCCGCGTTGCAGGAAGGTGGAGTAGAGCGCGCAGAACGGCTTGTAGCCCTCCGAGGCGAGGCCGGCGGCAAAGGTCACGGCATGCTGCTCGGCGATGCCGACGTCGAAGGTGCGCATCGGATAGGCGTTGGCGAGCTTGTCGAGGCCGGTGCCGGACGGCATGGCGGCGGTGACGCCGACGATCTTCTCGTCGAAGCCGGCCTCCTGCACCAGCGCATCGGCGAAGACGGCGGTATAGGCCGGCGCATTGGGCTTGGCCTTGGCCTGCGCGCCGGTGATGACGTCGAACGTGTTGACGCCATGATATTTGTCGGCCGCCGCTTCGGCCGGCGGATAGCCCTTGCCCTTCTGGGTGACGACGTGGATCAGCACCGGCCCTTTGGAATTGTCGCGCACGTTGCGCAGCACGGGAAGCAGGTGCTCGAAGGAATGACCGTCGATCGGGCCGATGTGGTAGAAGCCCATCTCCTCGAACAGCGTGCCGCCGGTGACATAGCCGCGCGCATGTTCGACGGCGCGGGTGATCGCCCGGTCGACCGTCTTGCCGAGATAGGCCGTCAGCTTCTTGCCGAATTCCCGGAAACCCATATAGGTGCGGCCGGAGGCCAGCCGCGCCAGATAGGCGCTCATCGCCCCGGTCGGCGGGGCGATCGACATGTCGTTGTCGTTGAGGATGACGATGAGCCGCGCGTCGAGCGCGCCGGCGTTGTTCAGCGCTTCATAGGCCATGCCGGCCGACATCGCCCCGTCGCCGATCACCGCGATGACGTTGCGGTTTTCGCCGGCCAGATCGGTCGCCACCGCCATGCCGAGACCGGCGGAGATCGAGGTCGAGGAATGGGCCGCGCCGAAGGGGTCGTATTCGCTCTCGGCCCGGCGGGTGAAGCCCGAAAGGCCGTTTTCCTGGCGCAGCGTGCGGATGCGGTCGCGCCGGCCGGTCAGGATCTTGTGCGGATAGCACTGGTGGCCGACGTCGAAGATCAGCCGGTCTTGCGGCGTGTCGAAGACCTTGTGGATGGCGATGGTAAGTTCCACCACGCCGAGGCCGGCGCCCAGATGCCCGCCCGTGCGCGAGACCGCGTCGACCATCTCGGCGCGCAGTTCGGCGGCAAGTTGCGGCAGGTCGCGGTCCTCCAGCTTCTTCAGGTCGGCGGGATAATGCACCTTGTCGAGCAGGGGTGTGGCGGGGGCTTGTGTCACTCTCATGCCTCATGTTGACGCCCGCGGCCGGGTTCTCCGGTGCGGAGGCGGTCAGGGCTTGCGGCTTTGGTCGCGCGTTCCTGTCACATGCAGAATGCGGCGCGTGATTTCAACCGTTTCGACAAGTCTAAAGCGTATTTCGCCGGATTGATACCATGCAAACGCCCGTTTCGCCGTCACATGCGCTCGCCCGGAAGCCGGCTTGCCTGCCGGATCCATTCGGCCAGCCGGGCTTCATCGAAGGTGTCGTCTTCATGAATATGGAAATAACGTGTTTCCGCCGTTTTGGAAGCGACCGGCGGCGGCGGATCGAGCGCTGCACCGCGAAAGAACGCCAGCTTGATGTATTTTGCGAAGCAATGCAGGCTCAAAAACCAGTTGTCGTCGGCAATGCCGTAGAATGGCGAGTTCCACTTCACCGCCTTGCGGACGCCGGGCACGGTTTTTTCAACCAGCGCGTCGAGACGGCGGCCGACGTCGCTTTTCCAGCCCGGCATCGCCGCGATATAGGCCTGCACCGGCCCGTCGCCGTACCCTTTGGGAATTTGCGGATTGCCGCCGGACAGCAGGACCGGGGCCTCTCCGGCCCCGGCCTTGCCCTTGCCCTTGCCCGTCGTTGTCGTCGTCTTCCTCGCCATCGCCTTCACCTCCCGATAGGGCGTCCTGCGGCCTTCAAGCAGAGCCGGCGGGCATTTTTACGGTCATCCGGCCGGAAGCGGCACGAATTCCTCCTCGTCGCCGGGAACGATGTCGAAACGGCCGGTGCGCCATTCCTCTTTCGCCTGCTCGATCCGCTCCTTGGAGGAGGATACGAAATTCCACCAGATATGGCGTTTCGAGCCGAGCGCCGCGCCGCCGAAGACCATGATGTGACAGCCGTCCGGGCCGGCCTTGAGGGTGATGTCGTCACCGGGGCGGAAGACCAGCAGCCGGTCGGCCGCAAAGACGTCGCCGGCGACGTCGAGGCTGCCGGAGAGCACGTAGACGGCGCGTTCCTCCCAGTCGGCGGCAAGCGGCGCCGATGCGCCGGGCGCCAGCCGCAGGTCGGTATAGAGCGTGTCCGTCGGCACGGCGACCGGCGAGGACTGGCCCTCGTAGCGGCCGATGATGACGCGTCCCGTCACGCCGTCCGCCGAAAAGGCCGGCAGCTCCTGCGCCGTCGTATGGGCGAAGAGCGGGGCCATTTCCTCATGGCTGTCGGGCAGCGCCAGCCAGGTCTGGAGGCCGGAGATCGATTGCGGCTGCCCGCGCAGGTTCTCCGGCGAGCGTTCGGAATGGACGATGCCGCGGCCGGCCGTCATCAGGTTCACGTCGCCCGGCCGGATCACCATCTCGGTGCCGAGGCTGTCGCGGTGCTTGATCTCGCCGTCGAAAAGATAGGTGACGGTGGAAAGCCCGATATGGGGATGCGGCTTGACGTCGATCGCCTCGCCGGCGCGCAGCAGCGCCGGCCCCATGCGGTCGAAGAAGATGAAGGGGCCGACAAGGCGGCGTCTGGCGGTCGGCAGGGCGCGGCGCACCTCGAAGCCGCCGATGTCGCTGGTGCGCGGAATGATCAGGTGCTCCAGCGCGTCGCAGGCCGCCGCATCGCCGGCCAGCGGGTCTTTTCCGGGAAAGAAGCTCATTGCGCTCTCCTGTGGTTTGTCGATGGCCACATGCTAGCGGGCGGAAAAGGGCGTGGATAGGCCGCCGGTGTTGACGGTGTGTCGCCGGGCGCGTCACGCGCCGTCGAGCGGCTCCGTGCCTTGCGGCTGGCCGGCCCGGTCGAGGCGGATTTTCTCGATGCGGCTTTCCGCGGCCGAAAGCAGCGCGTCGCAATGCTTTTTCAGCGCCTCGCCGCGTTCGTAGATCTCGATGGAACGATCGAGCGGCACGTCGCCGCGCTCCAGCGCCGCGACGATCTTCTCCAGTTCCTCGACGGCCTGTTCGAAGGTGAGGGCGGAAACATCGGGGGCGGGGGCGGGATTGGTCATGATCAGCCTCTCATCAGGCGGTGGATATGGGTGGCGGCGGATTCGGCGAGGCCGGTCAGGTCGTAGCCGCCTTCGAGCAGGCTGACAATGCGGTTGCCCGCCGACCGGTCGGCAAGGTCCATCAGCCTGGCCGTCGCCCAGTCGAAATCGTCGGCGACGAGGTTGATCTGGGCCAGCGGATCGCGGTGATGGGCGTCGAAGCCGGCCGAGATGATGATCAGGTCGGGCCGGAAATCCGCCACCTGCGGCAGCACGCGGCTCTTGAAGGCCTCGCGGAAACGGTCGCTGCCGTCATGGGGCGAGAGCGGCGCGTTGACGATCGTGCCGTGCGGCCCCGTCTCGTCCTTCGCGCCGGTGCCGGGATAGAGCGGCATCTGGTGGGTGGAGCAGAACAGCACCGAGGCGTCGTCCCAGAAAATATCCTGCGTGCCGTTGCCGTGATGCACGTCCCAGTCGACGATGGCGATCCGTTCCGCGCCGTGAACCCTCTGCGCGTGGCGGGCGGCGATGGCGGCATTGTTGAAAAGGCAGAAGCCCATGGCCTTCTCGCGCTCGGCGTGATGGCCCGGCGGCCTCGACGCCACGAAGGCGTTGTCCGCCTTGCCGGAAAACACCGCGTCGACCGCCGCGACCGCGCCCCCGATGCCGGCAAGTGCGGCCTCGCGGGTCATCGGGCTTGCGTAGGTGTCGGCCTCGATGGCGTGGATGCCTTCCTCGGGAATGGCGCGCAGCATCGCCTCGACGTGGCTTTCCGGGTGGACGAGCAGCGCCAGGCCGGCGTCGGCCGGCAGCGCCTTTTCCCGCGATAGCGGCGCAAAGCGCGGGTGTTCCAGCGCCAGGTTGAGCGCCCGCAGCCGGTCGGGCCGTTCGGGATGGCCTTCCGGGGTGTGATGCTCGAGGAAGACAGGATTCTCGTAGAGGATCGTCGTCATGCGCCAAGGCTACCCTTTGCGGCCGGTGAGGTCCACGGCAAACGCCCGGCCCCCTCCGGCTTGTCAACAGTCAAGGCGCGACCGGTCGCTTGCCGCTGCGTCCTATGCGCGATGCGGCAGCAGCGGGTAGCCGGCGAGCACCGCCCGGCCGGCAAGGGCTGCGATGGCGACCTTGATCAGGTCGCCGGGCAGGAAGGCGGCCGAGGCGACGACGGCCGGCAGGAAGGCGTTGCCGCTCATGTAGCTCAGCCAGGCGAGGCCGAAGAGGTAGACGACGACGATACCGCCGATGAACGCCGCTCCGACGAAGGCGGCAAGCTGGGCGATCTCGTTTTGTCCCTCGCGCACGAAACGTTCGGCGATGAGGCCGCAGACATAGGCGCCGGCGACCCAGCCGACGAGGTAACCCGCCGTCGGGCCGGCGAAGACGCCGAGGCCGCCGCGTCCGCCGGAAAGCACCGGCAGGCCGATGGCGACGAGGAGCAGCAGCAGCGCGATGGCGGCCGCGCCGCGCCGCGCGCCGAGAATGCCGCCGGCCAGCATGACGCCGAGCGACTGCGCGGTGATGGGAACGGGAATGAAGCCGAGCGTCACCGGCGGCATCAGGCCGAGAACGATCATGATGGCGGTGAAAAGTGCGGTGAGGACGATGTCTCTGGTGGTCATCTCGGGTTCCCTTTGTCGATGGTGACGTTCAATGCCGCCGAAAGCCGCGTGCGTCAATCGCCATGGCGATGGTGTCGGCGTCCTTCAGCGTCAGGATGATGAGCGGAATGAGCAGTGTCAGCGGCCGGACCGGCAGGCCGCGCGCCTTGTGGGCGGCGGCGATCTCGCCATAGCGGGCGAGGATCTCGGGCACGAAACGGATGACGAGGCCGACCGCGAGGCTGACGTCCGCCGCCCGCACCAGTCCCAGCCGCTCGAAGGGCAGAAGCAGCCGCGTAATCTCGTCCATGAAGGCGGAAATGCCGGTCGTGGCGGTTACGGCGGCGGCCAGCAGAACGAGCGCCGCCAGCCGGCAGAAGACGGCCGCTCCCTCGGCCGCCGAGACGAACAAGAAGTTGGCGAGCGCCACCAGCAGCACGGTGAAGAGCACGAATCGCACCCGGCGGAACGCCTCGCGCGGGCCGAGCCCGGTGGACAGCAGAAGGACGAGCGCAAGCGAAAGCGCCGGCAGGAGGAACCGCAGGTCGGAGGTCAGGAAAAGCAGGATCGCCGCCGCGAAAAGCAGCGCGAGCTTCAGCCGCACCGGCAGGCGGTGCAGGAGGCTGTCGCCCTCGATGTCGAGCCCGTTCAGCACGATGCGATCCGCTTGTAGGCGGAAATTGCGGTCTGCGGGCGCTCGTCGGCGGCAAGCCGGCCCTCGTGGAACACCAGCACCCGGTCGAAGCCGTCCAGCAGCGGCAGATCGTGGGTGATGACCAGCACCTGCTCCGGCAGGGCGGCCAGCGTGCGTTCGATCATCGCCCGGTTTTTCAGGTCGAGCTGGTTGGTCGGCTCGTCGAGGATCAAAAGCTCCGGTCCGGTCACCAGGACACTGGCGATCGCGCCGAGCTGGCTTTCGCCGCCGGAAAGCTCGTGCACGCGGCGGCGCGCCAGATGCGCGATGCCGAAGCGTTCGAGAATCGCCTGTGTGCGGCTTTCGATCTCGACCTTGTCGAGGCCGCGGTTCTTCAACCCGAAGGCGATGTCGTCGGCAAGCACCGGCAGAATCATCTGATGCTGCGGGTTCTGGAAGATCAGGCCGGTCTTCCCGCGCGCCGCGTCCTCGTCGGTAATCGTGTCCAGTCCGTCGACCGTCACCCGTCCGTCCGTCGGCTTCACCAGCCCGTTGATCATCCGCGCCATGGTCGTCTTGCCGGAGCCGTTGAGCCCCACGACGCCGATGCGCCTTTCGCAAAGCGAAAGCGAAAGCGGGTGGAGGGCGACGCGCCCGGCATAATGCATCGTGGCGGCGGAGAAGACGATATCCAAGGCGGCAGATATCCCGGTTAAGAGGGTGGGGGAGCTATAGAGCAAATGCGCGAAGGGTGTGAAGCGGTTTTCTGCGCGGCGCTTCCGGCAGCCCTTCTTCGGCCGCGTTCGCCTGCCGCCCGAAAAAGGGCGAGCGGGATGCCGGCAGCTCTGGAACAAAACAAGAATATATGCCTATCATCCGGGATGACGATTCTTTTGTCCAATGCCGAAGCCCGCCGTATCTTCCTCGCCCGGCAGGGATTGAGTGCGCCGCCCGGCGGGGCTCTCGACAAGGCGGGCCTGCTGCGTCTCATCCATGACATCGGCTTCGTGCAGGTGGACAGTATCGCCACTGTCGAGCGGGCGCATCACCAGATCCTGTTTTCGCGCAACCAGACCTATCGCCGCGCGCATCTGGCCGAACTGCTGGAGGTCGACGGCGATCTCTTCGAGAACTGGACGCATGACGCGTCGATCATTCCGAGCGCGTTCTTCCGTTACTGGAAACACCGCTTCCGCCGCGAGGAGGCGGCGATCGTCGAGCGCTGGCGCAAATGGCGCGGCGAGGGTTTCGAGTCGGCCTTCGACGAAACGTTCGAGCGCATCAGGAACGGCGGCGCGGTGCTGTCGCGCGACCTCAAGGCGGCCGGGCATCAATCCGGCGGATGGTGGAACTGGCATCCCAACAAGACGGCGCTCGAATATCTCTGGCGCACCGGCAAGGTGGCGATCGCCCGGCGGGAGAATTTCCAGAAGGTCTACGATCTGACGGAGCGCGTGCTGCCGGCCCGCCATCATGCGCCGGATGTCGGGCATGACGGATTCATAGACTGGGCCTGCCGCAGCGCGCTGGAGCGGCTGGGCTTCGCCACCCATGGCGAGATCGCCGCCTTCTGGGATCTGGTGACGCCCGGCGAGGCGCGGGCCTGGGTGGAGGCCCACCGTGCGGAACTGCGTCCCGTCCTCGTTTCGCCGGCCGATGGCGGCAGGCCGCGCGCCGCGCATGCGTTTGCCGGCTTTCCGGAGGTTTTCGGCGAGGCGCCCGCGCCGCCCGCCCGGCTTCGCGTGCTCTCGCCCTTCGATCCACTGATCCGCGACCGCAACCGCACCGAGCGGCTGTTCGGCTTCTCCTACCGTATCGAGATTTTCGTGCCCGGCCCGCAACGGCAATATGGCTATTATGTCTTTCCGCTGCTGGAAGGCGACCGGCTTGTCGGGCGTATCGACATGAAGGCGGATCGCCGGGCCGGAACGCTCGCCGTCAGGCGGCTGTGGTGGGAGCCGAAGGTGAGGGCCTCGGCCGGCCGCATGGCGCGGCTGGAGGCGGAGCTTGCCCGCATGGCGAAATTCACCGGGGTGGAGAGCGTCAGCTATCTGGACGGCTGGCGCGGGGAGGAGCACGCGCCGCGCTGATCGGCGGGCGCGTGCGAGCGGTCGCTCAGAGTTGTCCGATCATCGTGGCGGCGGCGGAAACGGTCGCCTGTCCGGGGCTTTCCTCGATGTTGAGCGTCTTCACCACACCGTCTTCCACCAGCATGGAATAGCGCCTGGAGCGCAGGCCGAGGCCGCCGGCGGAAAGGTCGACGTCGAGGCCAAGCGCCCGGGTGAACGCCGCATCCCAGTCGGAAACGAAGCGCAGCTTGCCGGCCGCGCCGGTCGACTTCGCCCAGGCGCCCATGACGTGATGGTCGTTGACGGCGACGACGACGATGTCGTCCACGCCCCGTCCGAGGATCGCATCGCGGTTTTCCAGATAGCCGGGAAGGTGGTTGAGCGAGCAGGTGGGCGTGAAGGCCCCCGGCACGGCGAACAGAACGATGCGCTTGCCCTTGAAGAGGTCCGCGGTGGTGATGTCGGCCGGGCCGTCCGGCGTGCGCTCCTTGAGCGTCAGTTCGGGCAGCGTGTCTCCAACGGCAATGGTCATGGGTATCTCCCTGTCTTGAGTCCGGCGGACTATAAGCAGTTCCAGGAAAAGTGCGAAGCGGTTTTCCGCCCGGGAACTGCGTGAGATAAACCGGTTCCAGGAAAAGTGCGAAGCGGTTTTCCGCCCGGGAACTGCGAGGCGGAAGCCTCGTTTTCCGCCGGTCCCTATTCGAGGGGAAGGGGGGCTTCCATCGTGCGTGCGCCGGCGCGCAGCGCCAGCAGGAGCGGCGTGCGCGAAAGATCGGCGTGCTTCGACCGGAAAAGCACGGGCACTTCGGCCAGATAGCCGTCGCCCTTTCGGGTCATGGCTTCGGCAAGGCCGAACTGTACGCCGGCGGGGCCGGAGACATAGACCTCCGGCGGCGGCGTTCCCGCCGGTGCGCGAAAACGGACGAAAAGTGTCTTGCCGTCCGCCGACCACCGCCCGGAGACCGGTTCGAGCCCGGCGGAAGCGGCGGCGGGCAGGGCTGCCTCCGCGGCGGCGACGATGGTTTCCTCCAGCGGATCGGCGGAACGTTCGCGGCCGGGATCGACGGTCAGTTCCGTCTGGACCGGAATGCAGATTTCCTTGCACACGCCGAGAAAAACGGCGGCGGTGATCGGTCCGGTGGCGGCCCGCAGCCGAAGCGGCAGGCCGACCGGCGCGTCATAGCCGGCGTAGTGCAGGTCGTCGGTGCCGAGCCGCTTCGGCACGGGAAAGCCGATCGTCTCCAGCGTCGCGCCGCTGACGGTCAGCGACGGAGGCACGCCTGCGCCGCCGGGATCGCGCCAATAGGTGGTCCAGCCCGCGTTGAGGCGAATGTCGAGGACAGCCCGCACGGCGCCGTCGCGATCGGGCGGCAGCGCCACGAGGCGCAGATCGCCGCCGGGTGTCCGTGTCCAGTCGGAGCTTGCGGCGAGCGCCGCCGGCAGCGGCAGCGCCAGGAGGGACAGGAGGGCGGTGGCAAGGAGAGTGCGGCACTTCATGCCCTTTGGTCTAGCGCTGCCGGCGATTGCTTTCCAGACCTCCCTCGTCCTGCTGCGATCATAAATGCTTGATCGCCGCCGCGACGGGCGGCAAGGCGAAATTGACGCTTTTCATTTGGCTGCGAATTGATAGGCTGATGGGGCTATGACGATTTCGGTGCTGAAAAACAAACGGGAACGCGGTTTTCTTGACGGTCATTTCCTGATCGCCATGCCGAATATGGCCGACTCCAATTTTGCCCGGACGGTGGTCTATATCTGCGCCCATTCGGCGGACGGGGCCATGGGTTTCGTCATCAACCGGCCGCAGCAATTGAGTTTTTCCGACGTTCTCCTGCATCTTCAGCTCCTTGAGGAGGACGAACTGATCCGGCTTCCCGGCGAGACGCGGGAATTTCCCATCCGCAGCGGCGGTCCGGTCGAAAGCGGCCGCGGCTTCGTGCTGCATTCCGACGACTACATGTCGGAATCGAGCATCCCGGTCAGCGACGATATTTGCCTGACGGCGACGCTCGATATCGTCAAGGCCATTTCCCGCGGCGACGGCCCGCGTCAGGGCATGATGATGCTCGGCTATGCCGGCTGGAGCGCTGGGCAGATCGAAAGCGAGATCGGGGCGAACGGCTGGCTCAGCTGCCCCGCCCAGGAAGAATTGATCTTCGATACCAATCTTGAGGAAAAATACGAGCGCGCGCTGGCGCTGATGGGAATTTCCCCCGGCATGCTGTCGGCGGACGCCGGCCACGCCTGAAGCGGATTTTTTCCTGTCTCCGGAACATCTGCCGCTTCGCCCCGTTGATGGCGGGCATGAACGATCATGTCGTCAACAACGGAGTGGACCGAAATGGGAAGCACGAGCGACAAGGTAAAGGGCGCCGCCAACGAGATGGCCGGCAAGGCCAAGAAGGCGGTGGGCAAGGCCACCGACAATCCGAAGCTGCGCGCCGAAGGCGCCGGCCAGGAAGCCAAGGGCAAGACCCAGAAGGCTGTCGGCAAGGCGAAGGATGCCGTGAAAGGCGCGGTCGACCGCCTGTAAGCCGGAAGCGATGGACGGGGGCCGGCAGGCTCCACGTGGCGTGAAGGCGGCGGAAGACCGCCGGGATTTACGCCCGCATCGGCAAAGGCCGGTGCGGGTGTTTTCGTTGCCTCAGGCGCGCTTCATCAGCGGAAAGCGCTCCTTGAGCAGGCGCTGCACGGATTCGCAGCCGATCGGCGGGCCGAACAGATAGCTCTGGCCATAGTCGCAGCCCATGCCGCCGAGTTCGATGGCCTCCTCCTCGGACTCGATGCCCTCCGCCACCACCTGCATGTCCAGATCCCGGGTCATCGAGATGACGGATCGCAGCAGCACGGTGCGCTTGTCGGATGCATTGCGCACCAGCGCCTTGTCGATCTTGATCATGTCGAAGGGGAACCGGGTGAGATAGGCGAGTGAGGAATGACCGGTGCCGAAATCGTCGAGCGCCAGCCCGAGGCCGCTCTCCTTCAGCTTGGTGAGGATGAGCCGCGCCTGTTCCGGGTTTTCCATGACGACGGATTCGGTCAGTTCCAGCTTCAGTTTCCTGGCCGGGCAGCGCGTCTTGGCGAGAACGGCGCGCACGTCGTTATAGAGTTCGTTGTTGAGCAGCTGGGCGCTCGACAGGTTGACGGAAACGAAGACCGGAAGGTCGCCCGTCTGGATCTGCCAGTCCATGAGATCGCTTGCCGCCCGGTCGAAGGCGAAGAGCCCGAGCTGTCCGATGAGATCGGAGCTTTCGGCGATGGGGATGAATTCGGACGGCGGAATATTGCCGCGCTTGGGATGATCCCAGCGCATCAGCGCCTCGAAGCCGGCGATTTCGGCATCCTGTAGCCTGACGATGGGCTGATAGACGAGGGACAGTTCCTTGCGTTCGATGGCGCGGCGCAGATCCGTCTCGATCTGGAGGCGATCGGCGCCGAAGGTGCGGAACGCCGGGCGGAAAGGCTCCACGCGATTGCCGCCGGCCTTCTTGGCCCGATACATGGCCAGTTCCGCGTCGTTGAGCAGGCCGCCGGCGTCCTGCTGCTGGTCGACCCAGGAGACGAGGCCGATGGAGGCGGTGAGGATGATTTCGCGGCCGCCGAAATTGATCGGCAGCATGATCGCCTTGCTGACGGCGTCGGCGAAGTCCGCCACCTTGGTCGGATCGCGCTCGGACATCAGGATGAGGCCGAACTGGTCGCCGGAAAGCCGCGCCAGCGTATCCTGCGGCTTCAGGAGGCGGCGCAGCCGGCGGGTGAGGGCGATCAGGATATTGTCGCCGGCGGCGATGCCGAGCGCGTCGTTGACCTGCTTGAAGCGATCGATGTCGATGGTCAGGACGGTCGGACGGACCTCCTGCGCGCTCTCCGTCAGCGACAGGATCGCCTGCAAGCGGTCGAGGAAGACCTGATGGTTGGGAAGGCCGGTAAGATTGTCGTGCAGCGCGTCCTGGAGCAGCCGGTCGACGGAATTGCGCTGCTCCGTGATGTCGATGATCGTGCCGACGCAGCGGATGATCTCGCCGTTGGCGCCCAGCACCGGCCGGGCCCGGATCGACAGCCAGTGATAATGCCCGTCTTCGGCGCGCACCCGGAACTGGTGGTTGAGCCGCCCCTTGCGATGTTCGAGCAGCACGTCGAGCGTGGCGCGGAAACGGTCGCGGTCGTCGGGGTGGAGACGCGGCAGCCAGTTGCGGGCCGGTCCGTGCATGACCCCGGGGGCAAGGCCGAGCTGGATGGAGATGTCGGGAATGGTGACGACCCGGTCGCGCGCCACGTCCCAGTCCCAGACGATGTCGCCGCAACCGGTGAGCGCCAGCGACTGGCGTTCGAGGTCGGAAAACAGGCCCTGGCTATAGGCGCCGCCGGCGAAGGCGTGCTGCATCACCGTGAAGCCGATGAGGAGCACGATCAGCACCAGGCCGCCGCCGAGCGCCGGCTGGATGATGTCGTTGTTGAGCTGGCCCGTCACCGTCAGCCAGGCGCCGAACAGCCAGACGAGGATCAGCGCCCAGGCCGGCACCAGCAGGATCGCGCGGTCGTAGCGGTTGAAGCCGAGATAGGCGATGAGCGCGATGCCGACGGTGCCGGTGAGCGCGAAGGAAAGCCGGGCGATGCCCGAGGCGATCGGGGGATCGTAGATCGCCACGCCGAACAGCAGGCCGAGGCCGAGAATCCAGGCGAGCGTCGCATAGGAAAGATGGGCGTGCCAGCGATTGAGATTGAGATAGGTGAAGAGAAAGACGACGAGGCCGGCGGCGAGGAACACCTCCGTTCCCGCCCGCCAGATGCGTTCGTCGCCTGCGGTGATGCTGATGAGCTTCGACAGGAAGCCGAAATCGACGCAGATATAGCCGAGCACCGCCCAGGCGAGCGCGGCGGTGGCCGGCAGCATCGAGGTGCCCTTGACCACGAAGAGGATCGTGAGGAAGACGGCAAGCAGGCCGGCGATGCCGAGCACGATGCCGCGATAGAGGGTGAAGGCGTTGACCGTGTCCTTGTAGGCGTCCGGTTCCCAGAGATAGATCTGCGGCAGCTCGGGTGTCGCCAGTTCGGCGACGAAGGTGACGACCGAGCCGGGATTGAGCGTGATCCGGAAGACGTCGGCCTCGTCGCTTTGTTGCCGGTCGAGCGCGAAACCCTCGCTCGGGGTGATCGAGTAGATGCGCTTGGAGCCGAGGTCCGGCCAGAACAGCTTGGATTGCACCAGCCGGAAATGCGGCGCGACGATCAGTCGGTCGATCTGTTCGTCGGAGACGTTGGCGAGCGCGAAGACGGCCCAGTCGCCCTGATGCTGCTCGGAGGTGGCGCGAACCTCGATGCGCCGCACGATGCCGTCGGTGCCGGGCGCTGTGGAGACCTGGAAGGCTTCGCCCCTGCCGCTGTAGATCTCCGTCGTGGCGGTCAGGTCGAGCGCGGTGTCGTCGCGGGAAATGCGCACCGGCTCCATGGCGTCGGCCTGTCCCGCCAGGCCAGTGACGAACAGGACGGCCGCAAGCAGCAGGAAGGCGATAAGACGGTTGGCCCGAAGCCCTTGCGGCGTGAAAGAAGACGTCATGGAAACTGCATGATCCCTGGTTGCCCCAGCAGAGCGCGGCCGTTCTTGCCAGAGCGGCGGCTATCCGGCGCAAGGCCGGGCTGCCGCTCTATCCCTTCTGTCTTCGCCGCCTTCACGCGGTGCCGGCCGTTTCCGTCCGGCTGCTTACTACCTGGGGCCGCCGATCGGTGGCCAGAAGCGAATACATCAGATGGTCGCGCCACTCCCCGTTTATCTTCAAGTATTCCCTGAGGTAGCCTTCCCGTTGAAAGCCGGCCTTTTCAAGGAGACGGATGCTTCTTGCGTTGTCTGGAATACAGGCTGCCTCGATACGGTGCAACTGAAGGCGTGAAAAGATATGGGGTATGACCAGATTGAGGGCGGAAAACATGTGTCCCTGGCCGGCATGCCGCTCGCCCATCCAGTACCCGATCATGCCGCATTGCGCCGCGCCGCGCCGGATATAGCCGATGGTGATCCCGCCGAGCAGGCATTCGTCCGGCCGGGAGAAGATTAGGAGCGGCACGGCCTGGCCCGAGGCGTATTCCTGTTCGTTACGGACCACACGGGCGCGGAAGGCGCTTTCGGACAGGTCGTCGGCCCGCCAGCGCGGCTCCCAGGGCTCGAGGAAGGCGCGGCTTTCGCTGCGCAGCGCATGCCACTGCCGGTAATCCTGGAAACGGGGAAGACGGAGAAGATGGCGCGGGCCGGCAAGCTCGACGGAATCGGACTGCCGCGACAGGAACCGAAAGACCGACCGTGTCATGCGTGCCTCCGCGCGGAGATGATGATGCCGGAACGCCGCGCCGGCGTCCCGGAAAAGACTAGGCCGCCGTCCCGCCGGCGTCAAATGCCGGCCTGGGCGTTGCGGGCGTTCAGCTTGCCGCGCGCTGCTGCCGCGCCGGCTGGCGCGAAAGGGAGCGGGTGATGTCGGTGGTCGGAATGAGCCGTTCCACGGGGCCGATGGCCGACAGGGTGGGAACCGTGTCGAAGAACAGCCGGCCGGCAAGGTCGGTGAGCCTGGAGATGGTGATGCCTTCGAGGCGCTCCATCATCTCCTCGTTGGGGATGGGGCGTCCGTAGAGCATCATCTGCCGGGCGATCTGGCCGGCGCGGGCGGCCGGGCTTTCCTGCCCCATCAGCAGCTGCGCGCGGATCTGCGCGCGCGCGCGCTCGATTTCCTGCTGGTCGATCTCTTCGGAGGCGCGGCGCAGCTCCTGGAAGATGACCGGCATCAGCTCCGGCAGGTTCTCGCCGCCGGTCGCGGCATGGATGCCGAAGATGCCGGTATCGGAAAAGCCCCAGTGGAAGGCGTAGATGGAATAGCACAGGCCGCGATGCTCGCGCACTTCCTGGAAGAGCCGCGAGGACATGCCGCCGCCGAGGATATTGGCGAGGATCTGCGAACAGTAGAAGTCGCGGGCGTGATAGGCCTTGCCTTCGAAGCCGAGCAGCACCTGTGCATCCATCAGGTCGCGCGTCTCGCGCACGTCGCCGCCGGTATAGGTCGCGGCCTCGAAGCTCGGCGGCGTGCCCGGTGCGGTCGGCAGCGTCGAGAAACGGCTTTCCACCTCGCGCACGAATTCGTCATGATCGACCGCGCCGGCCGCCACGACGAACATGCGGTCGGTGGTGTAATTGCGGTCGAGATAGGTGCGGATCTCGCCCGGCGAGAAGGAGAGCACGGTTTCCGGCGTGCCGAGAATGGCCCGGCCGATGATCTGGTCGCGATAGGCGACTTCGGAGAACCGGTCGAAGACCACGTCGTCGGGCGTGTCGTTGGCCGCGCCGATCTCTTGCAGGATGACCTGTTTTTCCCGCCTCAGCTCTTCCTCGTCGAAGGCCGATTCCGTGAGGATGTCGGCGAGGATGTCGACGGCGAGCGAGGTATGGTCCTTGAGGACGCGGGCGTAATAGGAGGTGGTTTCCGTGGAGGTGGCGGCATTGACCTCGCCGCCGACGTTCTCGATCTCCTCGGCGATCTGCCGGGCGGAGCGGCGGCCGGTGCCCTTGAAGGCCATATGCTCGAGAAGATGGGCGATGCCATGCTCGTCCGTGGTTTCGTTGCGCGACCCGGATTTGATCCACACGCCGAGAGCCACGCTCTCCAGATGGGGCATCGATTGGGTCACCACGGTCAACCCGGACGCAAGCCGGGTGCAGTCAACTGTCATCATCCGCACTTTCTGCGTTTCGCTAATCCCGGATCCGGGCGCGGTCGCCGATGAAGGTTTCCACTTTGTCGAGATCGGCGTCCAGGATGTCGAAGCGCTCCTCCCTTTGCATCATTCCAGCAAGCCACGCCGGAAGCGCGGGGTCAATACCGCTGGCGGATTTTACCGCGGCGGGGAATTTCGCCGGATGCGCGGTGGCGAGCGTCACCATGGGCGCCAGCGGCTTCTGGTGCCTGGCCGCCACGAAGACGCCGACGGCCGAATGCGGATCGAGCAGATACCCGGTTTCGGCAAGCGTCGTGCGGATCGTCTGCGCCACCTGACGCTCCGAGGCGCGGCCGGCGCGGAAATCCTTGCGGATCGCTTTCAGCGCGCCTTCCCCGATGTCGAAGCTGCCGGATTGCCGGAGGCTCGCCATGGCGCGCCGCACGGCGTCCGCGTCGCGATCGTGGGCCTCGAACAGCAGGCGTTCGAAATTGGAGGAGATCTGGATATCCATGGAGGGCGAGGTGGTGGCCTTGACCTCCTTCATCTCGTAGCGGCCGGTCTTCAGCGTGCGGGCGAGAATGTCGTTCTCATTGGTGGCGATCACCAGCTTGTCGATCGGCAACCCCATGCGCCTGGCGGCGTAGCCGGCGAAAATATCGCCGAAGTTGCCGGTCGGCACGGTGAAGGAGACCTTCCGGTCCGGCCCGCCGAGCGCCACGGCGCTGGTGAAGTAATAGACGATCTGGGCCATGATGCGCGCCCAGTTGATCGAGTTGACGCCGGAAAGCTTCATCCGGTCGCGGAAGCCCGTGTGATTGAACATCGCCTTCACGAGATCCTGGCAATCGTCGAAATTGCCCCGGATCGCCAGTGCGTGGACGTTCTTCTCCGGCGAGGTGGTCATCTGGCGCTGCTGCACCGGCGAAACCTTGCCTTCCGGAAAGAGAATGAAGATGTCGGTGCGTTCGCGTCCGGCGAAGGCGTCGATCGCCGCGCCGCCGGTGTCGCCCGAGGTGGCGCCGACGATGGTCGCGCGCGCGTTGCGGGCGGCGAGCGCATGGTCCATCAGCCGGGCGAGAAGCTGCATCGCCACGTCCTTGAAGGCAAGCGTGGTGCCGTGGAAAAGCTCCAGCACGAAGGCATTCGCGCCGGTCTGGACGAGGGGGGCGACGGCCGGATGGCGGAAGGTCGCATAGGCCTCGTCGATCATCGTGCGGAAGCGGTCGGCCGGAATGTCGCCCTCGACGAAGGGGAGGAGGACGGTGAAGGCGATTTCCTGATAGGATTTTCCGCGCAGCCGCCGGATGTCCTTCTTCGAGAAGACCGGCCATTCGCGCGGCACATAAAGCCCGCCGTCGCGTGCAAGGCCCGCCAGAAGCGCGTCGGAAAACCCGAGGGAGGGGGCCTCGCCCCGCGTCGAAACATAGTCCATATCCATACGTCCTTGCGATGGGGGCAGGGGTAGGCCGCCTGCCGGGGCGTATCCGAAATTGTGCCGGCGGCGTCATTCGACAATCGATTTTTCGCCGCGCCGCTGCTATAGACCATCGCCGGGGGTCGTGAAAAGACCCGCAAGGAGAGTTCCGAAAGGCCGCCGGTCCGTCAGGGCGGGCCTCAGAGTCGCAGGGGTTACAGTAACGTGTTTGGAACGATCATCCGCCGCTTCGCCGGCGTCTCCCTCCTCGTCCTCGCCGCCGGCTGCAACCAGACGGACAGTGCCGCCGATCTCGGTGTGACGGCATCGGATGGCGCCCGCCCGGCCGCCGGCCAGCAACAGCAGACGGCGGTCATCCAGGGAGCCTGCCCGCCGGTCTATCTGCGCGAGGGCACCGCCGTCCATCGCAAATATGCCGGCCGCGCGAAGGAGGACGCGGAAAACCTGCTCTATCAGGCGACGCTTGCCGACACCACGCGCCAATGCGTGCTGAGCGAGAACGGGCTGCGCATGACCGTGATGGCGCAGGGCCGCATCGTGACCGGGCCGGCCGGCTCGCCGCAGACCGTCAAGTTGCCGATCCGCGTGGCCGCCACCGATGGCGCCCAGACGCTCTATTCGCAACTCGTCCAGTTCGAGGTGACGATCCCGGCCGATTCCGGCACCGGCCAGTTCATTTTCACGCAGGCCAATGTCGATCTGCCGGGCGGTTCCGGCGGCTTCGTGAAGGTCTATGTCGGCTTCGACGAGGGTCCCTACAACACGAAATAGGCCGCCCCGGCCGCAGACAGGAAAAAAGACCGCGGAACGATCGTTGCCGCGGTCTTTTCCGTTCGACGGGATCGCCGTGTCAGATCGCGTCCTGCCATTCGGCCAGCGCGGCGATGACGTCCGGCAGCTCGCTCATGCGCGAAATCACCGTTTCCGCACCCGCTTCGGTCAACTGGTCGGCATGGGAGGGATAGCTGTGCGACGCGCCGGTGAAGCCGACGACGCGCATGCCGGCGGCGCGCGCGCCATGGATGCCGTGCACGGAATCCTCGACCACCAGCGTGTTGGCCGGATTGGCGTTGAACTGCCTTGCGCCGTGCAGGAAGATGTCCGGCTTCGGCTTCACGCGGTCCGGGCCGAGATCCTTGGCCGAATAGATATGCGGCGCGAAGACCTCCCGGAGCCCGACCTTGCCGAGCATCATCGCCAGCCGGTCGGAGGAGGAATTGGAGCAGACGCAATAGGGCTTGCGCAGCCGCGACAGCGCCGCCTTGACGCCGTCGATCGCCTCGACCTCGGCGGCGAGCCGCGCGTCGAGCAGCTTTTCCGACTGGTCGAGCAGCGAGGCGGAAAGGGGGATCGCCGCCTCCCGTTCGATGGTCAGCAGGATATTGTGCCAGGTCATGCCGGAGAAGCGCTCGCCCATCTCCTCGACGCCGATCGGATAGCCGGCTCCGGTCAGAAGCCGCGATTCCACTTCCGCCGCGATGATTTCCGAATCGACGAGAACCCCGTCGCAGTCGAAGATGATGAGATCGAAACCGTCCATGTCCCTGCCGTCTTTCCAAAGGGCGACCGCGCCCGTAAAGCCGGGGGGTTCCCTACACGAAGGGGGCGCCGGGGACAATTGCCGTTTGCGAAGACGAGCCATGCGCGGTGTTTCGCAGGAAGGTCGCGTGGCGATCTTTTTTGCCGGGCTTTCAGGCTTTGGTAACCATCTTCGGTAACCATGAGCGCATCGAAGTTCCGAGTAAGCGTATCAGCGAGTATCAAATGCCATCTGTTCTTTCGCTTGCAGACGTCGCGCGTGCGCCTCGCCAGGCCCGCTGGCTGGACACCATCATCAAGGGGGATTGCGTCGCGGCGCTGGAAGCCCTGCCGAACAAGTCCGTCGACGTGATCTTTGCCGATCCGCCCTATAATCTTCAGCTGGGCGGCACGCTGCACCGGCCCGACCAGTCGCTGGTCGACGCCGTCGACGACGCATGGGACCAGTTCGCCTCCTTTGCGGCCTATGACGCCTTCACCCGCGCCTGGCTGCTGGCCTGCCGCCGCGTGCTGAAGCCGACGGGCACCATCTGGGTGATCGGCTCCTACCACAATATCTTCCGTGTCGGCGCGACGTTGCAGGATCTCGATTTCTGGATCCTCAACGACATCGTCTGGCGCAAATCCAACCCGATGCCGAACTTCAAAGGCCGCCGCTTCCAGAACGCCCATGAAACGCTGATCTGGGCGAGCCGCGATCCCAAGGCCAAGGGCTATACCTTCAACTACGACGCGATGAAGGCTGCCAACGACGACGTCCAGATGCGCTCCGACTGGCTGTTTCCGATCTGCAACGGCAACGAGCGGCTGAAAGGCCCGGACGGCAAGAAGGTCCATCCGACGCAGAAGCCGGAAGCGCTGCTCGCCCGTATCCTGATGGCCTCCACGAAACCCGGCGATATCGTGCTCGACCCGTTCTTCGGGTCCGGCACCACGGGCGCGGTGGCGAAGCGTCTTGGCCGCCGCTTCGTCGGAATCGAGCGCGAGCAGGATTATATCGACGCCGCCCGCGCGCGTATCGATGCGGTCGAACCGCTCGGCAACGCGACGCTTTCGGTGATGAGCGGCAAGAAGGCCGAGCCGCGCGTCGCCTTCAACACGCTCGTGGAAAGCGGTCTCCTGAAGCCCGGAACGGTGCTGACCGACGCGCGCCGCCGCTACAGCGCCATCGTGCGCGCCGACGGCACGCTCGCCTCGGGCGCGGAGGCCGGCTCCATCCATCGCCTCGGCGCCAGGCTCCAGGGTCTCGATGCCTGCAACGGCTGGACCTTCTGGCACTATGCCGACGGCACGGCGCTGAAACCGATCGATGACCTGCGCGCCGTCGTGCGCGCCGATATGGCCGGCCTCGGATAGGCCGCCGGACCTGTCTTTCGCTTTTCTCCAGCCGCGGCCTCCGGTGTCCCTGCACCGGGGGCTGTGGCTGTTTGCGCATCGGTTTTCCGGGCTGCGGCGTCGGCCGGAAATTCGTGTCCGGCGGGCCTCGCGTTCAATCGATGTTAACCATCGCCGGCCTAGTCTTTCGTCCAGAGACATCAGCCGGCCACGCAAGGCGCGGGGTCGGGGTCGATGCGCTGAAATCGCCTTTCCGGTTTTCGTACCTTCAGTCCCGGAAATGCGAAAACGCCCGGGGTCCGTCGGACCCCGGGCGTTTCGTTTTGAGGGCGAAAGCGTCAGATCGCCAGGCCGTATGCGGCCAGATCGCTCCGCAGTTTGTCCGCGCCGGAAAAATGCACGGCCTGCCAGCCGGCATCGCGCGCCGCCTCGACGTTTATCGGCGTGTCGTCGATGAACAGCGTATGGGCGGGATCAAGATCGAAGTCGCCGGCGTGCTTTTCGTAGATCGCGCGATCCGGCTTGATCAGCTTCACTTCGCCGGAGACCGTCACGCCGCGCGGCAGCTCGAGGAAGGGATACATGACCCGCGCTTCCCTGAAGGTGTCGGCGGCGAAATTCGTCAGCATCGTCACGTCGCGGCCCTCATCGATCAGCGCCGTCATGATGGCGACGCTGTCGTCATAGGCGTGCGGCACCATCTCGCGCCAGTGCTTGCGGAAGGCGCGGATATGATCCTGGCGCTCCGGATGATCGGCGATCAGCAGCGTCTCGGCTTCCTCCCAGCTGCGGCCGCGATCCTGCTCCATGTTCCACTCATGGGTGCAGAGGTTGGCGAAGAACCATTCGCGTTCCGCCGTGTCCGGGATGATCCGGCTGAAGGGCAGGTGGGGATCGTAATGGATCAGCACCTTGCCGATGTCGAAGACGATGTGCCGGATATCGACATTGCTCATGGAAACCTCGCTTTCACAAATGCTTCGGGAACAGCCTGCCTTATTGCCTTCTTCATGACGGTGGGCAAGGCCTCGCCGGAAAGCGTCTCGCGCGGCTGCCACCAGCCGTCGCCATCGCCGTCGCCGTCCGGGGCGGCCTGCGGCGCGCGCGCGTGATAGACGCTCAGGCGCAGTTCGAAATGGGTGAAGACATGGGTGATGACGCCGCAGGCCCGCCAGGCCGCCGGGAAGGGGGCGGCCTCTGCGCCGGTTTCGCCGTCCTGGCGTGCGGTCCAGCCGGTGCCGGGGACCTCCGTCATGCCGCCGAGCAGGCCGCTTGCCCGGCGCTTGCGCAGATAGATCGCGCCCTCGGCGGTCTCGGCGACGAAGGCCGCGCCGAGGCGCACCGGCCGGGCCTTCTTTTCCGCCTTGCGCGGGAAAAGCTCCGGGTCCTGCCGGCCCGACACGCGGCAATCGGTGTTGAGCGGACAGAGCGCGCAGGCGGGCCGCCGCGGCGTGCAGATCGTCGCGCCGAGATCCATCATCGCCTGAGCGAAATCACCGGGCCGTGACGCCGGCGTCATCGCCGCGACGAGGGCGCGCATGGCGGGTTTGGCGGCCGGAAGCGGCGTCTCGACCGCATGGAGCCGCGCGATGACCCGCTCGACATTGCCGTCGAGCACCGCGCTTTGCCGATCGAAGGCGATGGCGGCGATCGCCGCCGCCGTATAGTCGCCGATGCCCGGCAGCGCCTTCAGCGCCGTCTCGGTATCGGGGAAGACGCCGCCATGTTCGAAGGCGACGGCCTCGGCGCATTTCTTGAGATTGCGCGCCCGGGCGTAATAGCCGAGCCCCGCCCAGGCCTTCATCACCTCCTCGCTTTCGGCGCGGGCAAGATCGAAAACGGTCGGCCAGCGCGTGGTGAAGGCGATGAAATAGCGTTTCACCGCCTGAACGGTGGTCTGTTGCAGCATCACTTCGGAAAGCCAGACCCGATAGGGGTCGGCCCGCGCGCCGCGCGCCGCCATGGACGGGCTCACCCGCCAGGGCAGGTCCCGGTGATGCCGGTCATACCAGGAAAGAAGGCGTTCGGCGGAAGGGGTAGCGGTCATGATTTGCCTGATGGAATATCCGGTCCTATAACTGGCCGACCCGGCGGCGATCTTCAAGCCGCGGCCGGAAGAACGGCAGACAGAGGTTCGAAAGACGACGCGATGAAAGCTACGTCCCGGCGCGGCATTGTCCAGATCAGCGAAGTGGCCAACGCGCTCATCGATCCGGTGCTGGCCCGGCGCGCCGGCATCAACACCATGCTGCTGGGTTCCTGGGAGGAGATCGCGGGAGCGGAATTCGCCGAATGCACCCGGCCGGAACGCATCGCCTGGCCGCGCCGCGCCTCGGAGATGACCGGCGAGGGCGGCGGCCATCAGTCGGGCGTCCTCACCGTCGCCTGCGAGGGCGCGCGCGCCCTCTTCCTCAGCCATAGGCAGGGTGAGATCGTCCAGCGCATCAACGGGTTTTTCGGATTTCCGGCGATCGGCCAGCTGCGCATCGTGCAGAAACCCGTGACGGCCGGGCAGCGCCACCGCCCGAAGCCGCGCCCGCTGACCGGCGAGGCCGCCCGCCATCTCGACGATCTGGTTTCCGGCATCGAGGGCGATGCGCTGAAGGCCGCTCTGCGCCGGCTCGGAACGGGCGTGCTCGGCCGGCGGAAAACGCCGCGTTGAAGGCTGCTTGCGCAATCGCCCCGCGTGCAACCATCGTGCGGTCACAATTCTTTGAAGTGTCTGGCGGCGGCCATGCTTGTTCCCGCCCGAAAGCGGGTATAACGGGTGATCGCGCCACAACCTGCATTCCTTCCGACAGGAGAGATCATGTCCCCTTCCGAACCGCGCCTCATGAAGCGCCTTTTCTCCGGCGTCGCCGTCGCAACGCTCGCCCTGACGCTGGCCGCTTGCAGCGACGAGACGAAGGAGACCGCCGCGGCTCCCGAGGCCGGCCAGGTGTCCTCCGAGACCACGGCCTCGACGGCGAGCGCCGCGGAATTGCCGGCTTCCGACGGCAATGTCGACATGGCCGAGGTGCTGAAGCCCGGACCCTTGCCCGAAATGGCGCTCGGCCAGGACGATGCGCCGGTCACCATCGTCGAATATATGTCGGCGACCTGCCCGCATTGCGCCGTCTTCCACAATGAGACGCTGGAGCCGATCAAGGAGAAATACATCGACTCCGGCAAGGTGCGTTTCATCCTGCGCGAATTTCCGTTCGACCCGCGCGCCGCGGCGGCCTTCATGCTGGCGCGCTGCGCGCCGCCGGAGCAGTATTTCCCGATGATCGCCATGCTGATGAAGCAGCAGGAAACCTGGGCGGCGGCCGAGGACGGCCGCGCGGCGCTGCTGCAAATGTCGAAGCTCGCCGGTTTTACCGAGGATAGTTTCAAAGCGTGCTTGACGAACCAGAAGCTTCTGGATGATGTGAACACGGTACGCGAACGGGGTGCCAAGGAATTCGGCGTCAATTCGACGCCGACGTTCCTGATCAACGGCAAGCGTTATACGGGAGCCATGTCGGTTGACACCATGTCGGCCCTCATCGACAGCATGCTCTGATCGTCCGGCCGGACTTGCAGCGGGCGGCGGCGGAAGCCGCACGCCCGCTTTTCATCCGGCGGCGGAAGAGGGGGGCGCTGGCCGCCCGGCCGGCCCATGAGGTTCACCAGGCTCCGCCTTCTCGGTTTCAAATCCTTCGTCGAGCCCACGGAATTCTCCATCGAACGGGGGCTGACCGGCGTCGTCGGTCCGAACGGCTGCGGCAAGTCGAACCTCGTCGAGGCGCTGCGCTGGGTGATGGGGGAGAATTCCTACAAGAACATGCGCGCGTCCGGCATGGACGACGTCATCTTCTCCGGCTCCGGCAACCGGCCCGCGCGCAACACCGCCGAGGTCGGCCTCTATCTCGACAATTCGGACCGCACCGCCCCCGCCGCCTTCAACGATGCCGACGAGATCCAGGTGACGCGCCGCATCGAGCGCGAGAACGGCTCGGTCTACCGCATCAACGGCAAGGAAGCGCGCGCCAGGGATGTGCAGCTTCTCTTCGCCGATGCCTCCACCGGAGCGCGCTCGCCCTCCATGGTCGGGCAGGGGCGCATCGGCGAACTGATCCAGGCCAAGCCCCAGGCCCGCCGGCAGCTGCTGGAAGAGGCGGCCGGCATCTCCGGCCTGCATTCCCGCCGCCACGAGGCGGAACTGCGGCTGCGCGCCGCCGAAACCAATCTCGAACGGCTGGATGACGTCACCTCGCAGCTGGAGAGTCAGATCGAGAGCCTGAAACGGCAGTCGCGCCAGGCGAACCGCTTCAGGATGCTGTCGGCCGATATCCGCCGCCATGAGGCGATGCTGCTGCATATCCGCTGGACGCAGGCGAAGGAGGCGGAGGCGGAGGCCGAAAGCCAGCTCAACAACGCGACCTCCCTCGTCGCCGCGCGGGCGCAGGCGCAGATGGAGGCGGCGAAGGAGCAGGCGGTCGCCAGCCTCAAGCTGCCGGAATTGCGCGAAAACGAGGCGAAGCTCGCGGCCGCGCTGCAACGGCTTCAGATCGCCCGCGCGCAACTGGAAGAGGATTCCGTCCGGCTCGCGCGCCGCCGTGACGAGCTTTCCCGCCGCATGGTGCAGCTTGCGGAGGATATTTCCCGCGAAGAGCGCATGGTGGCCGACAATGCCGCCGTGCTGGAACGGCTGGAGGCGGAGGAAGCGGAGATCGGCGAGATCCTCGCCGAGGCCGACGAGCGCGCCGAGGCCGCGCGGGAGACGATGGAGGCGGCCGCCGCCAGGCTTGCCGCAAGCGAGCAGGCCCTTGCCGATGTCACCGCCCGGCGCGCCGAGGCGCTGGCGCTTCGCAACCAGCTTGAAAAGGCGATCCGCGACCTTTCCGACCGTCGCCTGCGGCTTGGCCAGCAGCTCGATGCGCAGGCCCGCGAACTTCAGGAGATGGACGTCCGCATCGCCGCGCTTCCCGATCCGGAAGAACGCCGCGCCGCCGTCCAGGCGGCCGGGGCGGCGCTGGAGGAAGCCGGCGAGATGCTGGCCCTCGTGGAGGAAGCGCTGGAGGAAGCCCGCTTTGCCGAATCGGCCCTGCGCGGCCCTGTCGACGCCGCGCGTGCGCGGCTTGGCGGCATCGAGACCGAAGCGCGCACCATCCGCCGCATGCTGGAGGCCGGTGCGGCCGGTGGCTCCTTCGCGCCCGTCGTCGAGGACGTGCATGTGGATCGCGGCTATGAGACGGCGCTCGGCGCGGCGTTCGGCGACGATCTCGACTCGCCCGCCGATCCCGAGGCTCCCGCCCATTGGCGGCTCGCTGGCGACGGGGCGGGCGATCCCGGCCTGCCGGCGGGCGTCACGGCGCTGATCGAGCATGTCCGCGCGCCCGCCGTGCTGCGGCGGCGGCTGGCCCAGATCGGCGTTGCGGCGGATGTCGGGGAAGCGCTTGCCCTTCTGCCGCAACTGAAAGCCGGCCAGCGGCTGGTGACCCGCGACGGCGCGGTCGTCCGCTGGGACGGTCATATCACCGGCGCCGATGCGCCAAGTGCTGCGGCGCTGCGGCTGGAGCAGAAGAACCGGCTCGGCGAACTGGAGGCCGAACTGGAAGAGGCGCGCGGCGCGCTTTCCGCCGCCGAAGCCGGGCTTGTCCGCGCCGGCGAGACGATCCGCGCCGAGATGCAGCGTCAGCAGGCCGCGCGCGAGGCCCAGCGTGGGGCCGCTCGCGCGCTCGGCGAAGCGCGCGAGGCTCTGGAAGAGGCCGAGCGGGCCTCCGGCGACCTCATCCGCCGCCGCGCCGTCCTGTCGGAAACCCGCATTCAGATCGAGGCGCAGGCGGAGGAGGCCGCCGTCGGTCTGGAGGACGCCCGCGCCGCGCTGGAGGAGGGCCCCGACCTTGCCGATCTCGATACGCGCCTTGCGGCGCTGGCCATGGAGGTTGCGACCGACCGGGCGACGGTGGCCGAGGCGCGCGCCGGTCATGACGGGCTTTCCCGCGAGATGGCGGATCGCCGCCGCCGCCTGATGACGATCTCCGCCGAACGCGAGACCTGGACCAGCCGGGCCGCCAATGCGGAAAGCCACATAGCGACGCTTCGCGAGCGCGAGGCGGAAGCCGCCGGCGAGATGGAGCGGCTGGCCGAGGCCCCGGAGGAGATCGAGGACAAGCGCCAGGCGCTGCTGACCGGCCTCGCCAATGCCGAAACCGCCCGGCGGGAGGCCGCCGATGCGCTTCAGGAGGCGGAAAACCGCCAGCGCGAGGCCGACCGCGTCGCCGTGACGGCGCTGTCGCAGCTCGCCGAATCGCGCGAGACGCGCGGCCGGACGGAGGAACGCCTCGTTTCGGCCCGCGAACGGCGGCTGGAGGGCGAGGCGCGCATCCGCGAGGCCTTGGCCTGCGGCCCGCATGAGGCGCTGCGGCTCGCCGATCACCCGGCCGACGCGCCGCTTCCCGATCCGCGCGAACGCGAGCGGGAACTCGAGCGGCTGAAAATCGAGCGCGAGCGTCTCGGCGCGGTCAATCTCCGGGCGGAGGAGGAGCAGAAGGAGCTTTCCGAGCGCCTCGCCGCGCTGGTTGCCGAGCGGGAGGATATCATCGAGGCGATCCGCAAGCTGCGCTCGGCCATCCAGAGCCTCAATCGCGAGGGGCGCGAGCGGCTGCTGGCCGCCTTCGATGTCGTCAACGTGCAATTCCAGCGTCTTTTCACCCATCTCTTCGGGGGCGGCACGGCGGAACTGCAACTGATCGAGAGCGACGACCCGCTGGATGCCGGCCTCGAAATCCTCGCCCGCCCGCCGGGCAAGAAGCCGCAGACCATGACGCTGTTGTCCGGCGGCGAGCAGGCGCTGACGGCCATGGCGCTGATCTTCGCCGTCTTTCTCACCAATCCCGCGCCGATTTGCGTGCTCGACGAGGTCGACGCGCCGCTCGACGATCACAACGTCGAGCGGTTCTGCAACCTGATGGACGAGATGGCCGCCTCCACCGAGACCCGTTTCGTCATCATCACCCATAACCCCATCACCATGGCGCGCATGGACCGTCTGTTCGGCGTCACCATGGCCGAGCAGGGCGTCTCCCAACTCGTATCGGTGGATCTCCAGGCGGCCGAGCGCCTGCGCGAGGCGTCGTAGAGCGGTTCCGAAAACCGGAACCGGCTTTGCGTCCGGAATTGCTTTGACGCCGATACGAGCCCGCTACCGGAACAAAACAGGCTGCCAATCGTTTCATCGCCGTTCGCCCGAACAGGCGGATTTCGAGACATGGGGATTTTCGTGAACAGAAACGCACTTTACATGATTATCGGCGCGCTTATCGTGGTGGTCGCCGGGTTTTCCTATTATGCCTATCAGCAGGAGAAGAAGCCGGACGGCGTCGAGATCCGCCTCGGCGAGGACGGGCTTTCCATCGAGGGGAACTGACGGGCGGCGGATGACGCTTCCGGATGCTGCAATGCGCTCAATAAATTGGTGCATTGCAGCAAAATTCTTGCGTCAGCGGATTTCCAACGGATTTCACTTCCTGTAGGCTCCCGGGCTGCATTTGGGAGGCGGTAATGGAGAAGTGGGTCTATACCTTCGGGGCGGGCCGTGCCGAGGGAGGCGCGGGCGAGCGCAATCTCCTGGGCGGGAAGGGCGCGAATCTGGCGGAGATGTGCAATCTCGGCCTTGCGGTGCCGCCGGGCCTCACCATCGTCACTGCCGCCTGCAACCATTATTATGAAAACGGCCGCGCCTTTCCCGACGGGCTGAAGGAGCAGGTCCGGCAGGGCTTGCGCCAGATGGAGGCGATCACCGGCCGCGTCTTCGGCGATACCGGCAAGCCTCTCCTCTTGTCCGTCCGCTCCGGCTCGCGCGCTTCCATGCCGGGCATGATGGATACGGTGCTGAACCTCGGCCTCAACGACCGGACGGTCGAGGCGCTCGGCCATGACGCCGGCGACGCGCGCTTCGCCTGGGATAGCTACCGCCGCTTCATCCAGATGTATGGCGATGTCGTCATGGGGCTCGATCATGAGGTCTTCGAGGATATCCTCGAGGATGAGAAGGCCCATTTCGGCCATGAGCACGACACCGAGCTTTCCGCCGCCGAATGGCAGGAGGTGATCGCCCGCTACAAGGCGATGATCGTCGAGGAACTGGGCGAACCCTTCCCGCAGGATCCGGAGGTCCAGCTCTGGGGGGCCATCGGCGCGGTCTTCGCAAGCTGGATGAACGCCCGCGCCGTCACCTATCGGATGCTGCACAATATCCCGGCCGTCTGGGGCACCGCCGTCAACGTGCAGGCGATGGTCTTCGGCAATCTCGGCAATTCCTCTGCGACGGGTGTCGCCTTCACGCGCAATCCCTCCACCGGCGAGAAGGCGCTTTACGGCGAGTTCCTCGTCAATGCGCAGGGCGAGGATGTCGTTGCCGGCATCCGCACGCCGCAGAATATTACCGAGGTGGCGCGCCTTTCCTCCGGCTCCGACCGGCCGTCGCTGGAAAAGCTGATGCCGGAGGCCTTCGCCGAGTTCTGCGCGATCTGCGACCGGCTTGAACGGCACTATCGCGACATGCAGGATCTGGAATTCACCATTGAGCGCGGCAAGCTGTGGATGCTTCAGACCCGCTCCGGCAAGCGCACCGCCCGGGCCGCGCTGAAGATCGCGGTCGATATGGCCGACGAGGGACTGATCAGCGAGGGCGAGGCCGTATCGCGCATCGATCCCGCCTCCCTCGACCAGCTCCTCCATCCGACCATCGATCCGCGCGCCAGCCGTCAGGTGATCGGCTCGGGTCTGCCCGCCTCGCCGGGTGCCGCGACAGGCGAAATCGTCTTCACCTCGGAAGAAGCCGTGCAGGCGGAAGGGGAGGGACGGAAGGTCATCCTCGTGCGCGTCGAGACCAGCCCGGAGGATATTCACGGCATGCATGCCGCCGAGGGCATCCTGACGACCCGCGGCGGCATGACCAGCCACGCCGCCGTCGTCGCGCGCGGCATGGGCATCCCTTGCGTCTCCGGCGCGGGAACCCTGCGCGTCGATCTGCGCGATCATCTGCTGATCGCCCAGGGACTGACGCTGAAGGCGGGCGATGTCATCACCATCGACGGCTCTTCCGGCCAGGTGCTGAAGGGCGAGATCCCGATGCTTCAGCCCGAGCTTTCCGGCGATTTCGGCCGCATCATGGAGTGGGCCGACCGGACGCGGCGCATGAAGGTGCGCACCAATGCCGAGACGCCGGCGGATGCGCGCGCCGCCCGTGCCTTCGGCGCGGAAGGCATCGGCCTTTGCCGCACCGAGCATATGTTCTTCGAAGGCAGCCGCATCAATGTCATGCGTGAGATGATCCTCGCCGGAGACGAAGCGGGGCGCCGGGCGGCGCTCCAGAAGCTGCTGCCCATGCAATGCGCGGATTTTTCGGAACTCTTCGAGATCATGCACGGCCTGCCGGTGACGATCCGCCTGCTCGATCCGCCGCTGCATGAATTCCTGCCCAAGACGGACGCGGAGATCGTCGAGGTCGCCGCCGCGCTTTCGATCGACGAGGCGGCGTTGCGCCAGCGCGTCGACGCGCTGCACGAGTTCAATCCGATGCTCGGCCATCGCGGTTGCCGTCTGGCGATCTCCTATCCCGAGATCGCCGAGATGCAGGCCCGCGCGATCTTCGAGGCGGCGGCCGTCGCCGCGCGCAAGACCGGCGCTGCCGTGGTGCCGGAAATCATGGTGCCGCTGGTCGGGCTCAAGGAGGAGCTGGATTATGTGAAGGCGCGCATCGACGCCGTCGCCCGCTCTGTCGTCGCCGGGACGGGCGTGACGATCGACTATCTCGTCGGCACGATGATCGAACTGCCGCGCGCGGCGTTGCGCGCCCATGTCATCGCCGAATCGGCGGAATTCTTCTCCTTCGGCACCAACGACCTGACGCAGACCACCTTCGGCATTTCGCGCGACGACGCCTCGGCCTTCCTGACGACCTATATCCAGAAGGGAATTGTCGAGCAGGACCCGTTCGTGCAGCTGGATTTCGACGGTGTCGGGGAGTTGATCCGCATCGCCGCCGAACGCGGCCGCAGGACGCGGGACGATCTCAAGCTCGGCATCTGCGGTGAGCATGGCGGCGATCCCGCCTCGATCCGCTTCTGCGAGGATGCGGGACTGGACTATGTGTCCTGTTCGCCTTTCCGCGTGCCGATCGCCCGGCTCGCGGCGGCGCAGGCGGCTTTCAACGGCAGGGCCTGACCTTGCAATCGCGGGGGCGGTGGGTGTCGCGCCGCCTTTCGCGCTCCCGCACCACGTAGACCCTCGGCTCATGGCCAAAGGCCAGATGCGTGTCGTAGTAGCGCATGCTGCGGACATTGGCGGACCGGTTGAGGTCGATGCGCTGGAGGCATTCCGCGAAGGCCGTGGTGCCCTGCCGGAAACCGTAGGAGAGGCATTTCTCCTCGTCTGCGGCCCGACGCTCGGCAACGCTCTGGCAGCCGGCCGCAAGCAGGGCGACAAGGGCGAAGGCGGTGATGCGAAGGATGGTCATGATCGTGCCCCGGATGAGGAAGGATGCGCATTGAAATAGAGGAGCGCCGCCCGTTCGGCAAGGAATTGCTCTATCTCTTTATTCTAGCCGCATTTCCGGACGCAAAACCGTTTCACACTTTTGCTGGAAATGCTCTAGAGGCGCTCCAGAAGGCCGATAAAGGCCTGCGCGAACCGTTTCAGTCCTTCCGTGCGCTCGTCGGGATATTCGACCCGGATCGTCCGGCCTTCGGCGTCGAGCAGGGCGAGCACCACCCGCGCGTCCTCCGACTGCGGATCGGGTACGCGCAAGGCGGCGATCCGGGTGCAATTGTCGGCAAGATCGGAGGCGGGCAGTTCGAACAGGAACTCGCCGTTAAGACGCTTTGCGGCCACGCGCAGGATTTCGGCAAAATCGCTTTCGCCGGGGTCGAGACCGTCCAGCGCCAGTTCCAGTTCGACCAGATCGAGCGGCAGGGCCGCTTCGCGGCCGGCGGCCGCTGTCGTCGCCGGGGCGTGCTGGTCGGAAGCGTCTTGCGGCTGCAACATCTTCGTCTCCTTTTTGTCCCCCGGATTCGGAAAGATTTGTTAACGAGCATGGCATTTTTGCGGCAACCGGTCGCAGAAGCGCCGAAGGGCGGCCTTCGGCGGGCGCATGAAGGAGGGGGCCGGCGTCGGCCGGATGGAAATGCGCGCCATCCTGCGCTAAAGCAATTCCAGGAAAAGTGCGAAGCGGCTTTCCGTCCGGAATGGCGTAAAACAAGGAAACGGAGGCGGGAAGGACGGCGAGGCGATGACGATCACCATCCGGTACGAAAGGCCCTTTTCCCACGCGGCGCATTGGTCGCGCCGGATGGCGCTGATCGCCTGCCTGCTCTTTCTTGCGGCAGGCCTCTCGCATCGCTTCGGGCCGCTGACGACGCCGCATTTCCTGGCGCTTGCGCTGTTTTCCGCCGGTTTGGCCGCCGTCGCGGCGCTGCTGGCCGTGATCGGGCTGGTGCAGCTGTGGCAGGTCGGCGCGCGCGGCGGCAAGGCGGCCTTTACCGCGCTGCTATTGTCGCTGCTGCCGCTCGGCGCCACCGGAATTTTCACGCTGGCCTATCAGCAGCGCCCGCCGCTCTACGATGTGACGACGGACGTCGCCGCGCCGCCCCGCTGGCTTCAGGAGCCCGCCGCCGATCAGGACTGGCTGCCGCCGCGCCATGCGGTGACCGCGCGCGACCGCGCCGTGCAGGCGGCGGCCTATCCGGGGCTGGCCGGCCGGCGCTATGATGGCGCGCTCGACCGCGTCTACCAGGGGGTGCGCAAGGTCGCCGCCGCCTATGGCGTCACGATCGCCCGCGAGGAAGGGCTCGACAATATCCTGACCGATCTGGAGGACCTCGTCGTGCCGTCGGGCGAGGTCCGCCCCGGTGCGGATCTGCTGGCGGAGGTGCCGATCCCGGAGGCGCGCCCGCTGGAGATGCCGCTCGGCCCCCGGGTCGAAGGCCCGAACGACGTTCTCCTCCAGGGGGAATGGCGCTCGCCTGTCGCCGGCTTCCGCTTCGATCTCGTCATCCGCCTCCGGGAAGAGGCGGAGACGACGCTGGTCGATATGCGCGCGGCCTCCCGCTACGGTCCGCATGACCTTGGCCTCGGCGATGCGTTCGTCGAGGATTATCTGAAGGCGCTCGACGCCGAGCTTCTGGGCATCGCCGGCGGCTGATCAGCCGCCGGCTGCGGGGAAATAGAGCCCGCCGAGCGCGGGCGGCCCCTCGGTCACGACGTCGCCGCGGGCGACGAGATCCTCCAGATGCGCGAGCACCGAAAGGGCGGCCGCCCCATGCAGGCGCGGGTCCGTGTCGCGGTAGATGGCCCGCACCATGTCGGGGATCTTCCGGTCGCCGGCGCGGATGCGCTCGCGCACCGCCCGTTCGCGCATGCGCCGGTGGGTGCGCAGTCCGCGCAGGAAAGCGGACGGCTGGCGCACCGGCCCGCCGTGACCGGGAAGATACAGGCGGTCGTCACGCAGGAGCAGCATGTCGAGAGAGGCCATATAGTCCGCCATCGAGCCGTCCGGCGGGGCGACGATCGTCGTCGCCCAGGCCATGACGTGATCGGCGGAAAACAGGATGCCCTCCGGCCCGTCGAGGGCGAAGGCGGCGTGATTGGCGGTATGGCCGGGCGTCAGCAGCGCCGTCATCGCCCAGCCGTCGCCTTCCACCTTTTCGCCATGGCGGATCGCCCGGTCGGGAGAAAAGCCGGTATCGGAGCTTTCGGCAAACGGGTTCGTCTCGCCGGCATGCAATTCGCGCGATGCGCGATGGGGACCTTCGGCGACGATCAGCGCGCCGGTCTCCGCCTTGAGCCGGCGGGCGAGCGGCGCATGGTCGCGATGGGTATGGCTGACGAGGATATGGGTGACCTCGCGGCCCGCAAGCGCCGCCATCAGCGCGGAAAAATGCGCGTCGTCCTCCGGCCCGGGGTCGATGACCGCCACGGACCGGTCGCCGACGATATAGCTGTTGGTGCCATGGAAGGTGAAGGGGCCGGGGTTGTTGACCGTGATGCGCTCGACGTTCGGGGCCACCGGCACGCTCTCGCCATGGGCCGGGCGGAAGTCGAGGTCGAAATGCGGTCTGTTTTCGCTGTCGTCGCTCACGGCCGGCTCACTTGTATTCGATTTCGATGAAGCTCATCGGCTGTTTGCCGCCGTTGACGACGTTATGCGCCACGCCGGCCTCTCGCCGGTAGACCGCGCCGGCCTTCGTATGCACCCGCCTTTCGCCCGTTTCCTCCTCGATGAGGAACTCGCAATCCGTCATCGGCACGACGACATAGCCCAGGCCGTGGACGTGATGGCCGGTGTCGGCCCCCGGCTCGAAATCCCAGCGCGTCACGCGCACCATCGCATCGTCGAGAAGGACGGTGGAAACGGCTGGCGGACGCGCGCGAAACGGGGGCATGGCAGGCTCCTGGAGGATGGTTCCGGCCACGATGGCCGGTTTCACGGGACCCTATCGGCGCCGTTCCCGCCTGCCAAGCGCATTTGTCGGAACTCGCATGCCAAAGAGGGAGCGGCCGGAAAGCGGGGCGGCGCCCGCCAGACGTCCCGGCCGCCGTTCCGGCGTCCGCAGACATTGCCGCAAGGGCCGGCGCCTGTGGAAGACTGTGTCCGAGAGCATTTCCAGCAAAAGTGTGCAGCGGTTTTTCTTCCGAAAATAAAGCAAAAACAAATAGATAGGGCGGTTCTACCGCTTCTGTGAGAACCGGAATCGTTAGAGGGGGTAACTTAGCCGTTGTCCGATGCGTTCGGCTTTGCTATCAGCTTCCCGCCCGGGCCGCTCGCGCCGCCCGCGCCGCGTTGGGGCGTAGCCAAGCGGTAAGGCAGCGGTTTTTGGTACCGCCATTCCCTGGTTCGAATCCAGGCGCCCCAGCCATCCGTTTTCCCCGCCGGAATATTGTCTTTGCGCTTGCCTGCCGCCCGTCCGGCCGTGGCGCAAATGAAAAGACCGCGCGGATTGGCGCGGTCCTGCGTCTTTCGTGCGGCATGTCCGGTCAGCCGGCGGCGTCCAGCACTTTCTCGCAATGGGAGGGGCCGCCTTTGGGGTCCGGGCGGTCGACGGCCGCGCGGATGGTGCGAATGCGATAGTCGCCGTCGACGGTGAGGTCCACCTGGCAGGAGCGGCCCTTGGCATAGCCCCCGCGCCATTTGTAGAGCGTCGTCCCGCCGGGGCCTTCCATGTCCGACAGCGGCGGACCATAGGCGGCGAAGAAACTGCCGGCCGTCTTGCCGTTCCAGCGCGCCTGGAGCGGATTGGAGGCAACGGAGGCGGTGGTGCAGCCTGCGGCGGCAAGCGCGAGGCCTGCCAGGATTGCAATGCGGGACTTCATGGACGTCTTATCCTCGGGCTTCGATGCGGCGGCGGGGAAATGCCTTGCGCCGGGTTCGCAAAGGCCATAGCGCAGCCCGCCGGAAAGGGGAATCGGCTTGCGCCGATCTTTGCCGGCTTGCGGGATCGAAGCGCGGGAAATCTTGCGGATTTGCAACAGTGGCGGGCAGACCGGCCGGTGGGCCGGGTGAAGGGGCCGCGCCGGCTTGCGGCCGCAAGGGGTGCCGGCGGGGCCTTCCCCCGCCGGCGGAAGCGGTTACTCGGCGGCGTTCCAGCCCTTGTGACCGGACACATTGTCCGGGGTGATGAGAACCGGTGTGAGCAGTGTCTTCACCTGTTCCGGCTGCTTGCCGTTCAACAGGTCGTTTCCTGCCCGCACGGCCCGCACCGCCATTTCGTAAGGGTCCTGGGATGCCGAGGCGTGGATCTTCGTGGCCGGGTCCTTGATCGCCTCCTCGACGTCGGGGGAGCCGTCGACGCTGGTGATGAAGAAGTCGTCGCGATTGACCTGCCGCATCGCCAGCGAGGCGCCGATCGAGGAGGGGTCGTTGATGCCGAAAACCGCGTCGATCTTCGGGAAGCGCACCATGAGGGCCTGCATGACCGCAAGGCCGCCGTCGCGCGATCCCTTTCCGTCCTGATCGCTGGAAAGCACCTTGATGCCGGGGGCTTTCTCGAATGCCTGGTTGCAGCCCTTGATCCGGGCGACGACGGACGAAACCTGCGGACCGTTGATGATCACCACATTGCCTTCGCCGTTGAGCCGGTCGACGATGTACTGGCAGGACATTTCTCCGGCTGCGACATTGTCCGTCATGAAGATGGCGTCTTCGCCTTCCGCTTCCTCGTCGACGCCGACGACGAAGATGCCGGCCGCCTGGGCGCGCTTGATGGCGGCGCCAAGGGCGCGCGGATCGACCGCGTCAAGAACGATGAAATCGACACCCGCCGCCACGAAGCTGTCGATCTGCTGCATCTGCTTCGACAGGTCGTAGTCGGAGGCGACCACGGTGACCTTGACGTCCGGGTTGATCTTTTTCGCTTCCGTTTCGACGCCACGGGAAATGGCGGTGAAGAAGGGATTGCCCAGCGAGCCGACGGAAACGCCGATCTTGGACAGGGTCTTCGCATGCGCTGGCGAGACGATGGCGGTGGCTGCGAGCGCTGCGGCGAAAAGCAATTTCAGTTTCATGGGCTGGCTCCTCCTGGCTTGGCAGGCCCGCAGGATGCGGCCTGTCCGGACTCCCGTGCGCAAGCTATGGGCGCTGGTCACAGAGAGTCAAGACATATGCGTAATCTAATCGACAAATGTTTCAATTGATGAATTGCGTGAAATGCAACTTTTGTAAAATCTATTCATCAAAAGTCGTTGACAGTGATTGCCGCTGACGGATAGTTTCGTCATCGGGCGAAGGGCCGGCCTCAAGGATCCGCTATCGGGGAGGACTGATGGCGGGATGAGAGGCGGGGTCCTGCGTCGTGTCGCTGGAGGAGTGAGCGCCTATGACATCCGCATCTGTTTTTCGTGTCGCATCGAAAGGCCGGGAGGCGCTGGCCGCCGGGTTCCGTCGCGGAACGGAAAGCCGCGAAGCCCGATAGAAGCCTTATCTGACAAGGTGATCCCGATGACCACTGCCGACACCGCATATCTGCGGATGGAGAATGTCTCCAAGACCTTTGGGCGAATACAGGCATTGTCGAATGTCTCGCTCGATGTTCGCCTGGGGGAAATCCATGCCCTCATGGGGGAAAATGGAGCGGGCAAGTCCACGCTCATGAAAATCCTGTCGGGAGCCTATCTGCCCGATCCGGGTTCCGCGATCTTCATCGACCGAAACCGCGTTTCGATCACCGGTCCCCAGTCGGCCCAGACCCTCGGCATCTCCATCATCTACCAGGAGCTGTCGCTGGCGCCCAACCTGACCGTTGCCGAGAACATCTATCTCGGCCGGGAGATCGCGCGAAATCGCTTCGTCAGCCGTTCGGCGATGGAAGCGGGGGCTGCCGACATCCTGAGGCGGCTCAACGCGAGCTTCGGTCCCCGTGACAAGGTCGCCCGGCTTTCGATCGCCGAGCGGCAACTCGTGGAGATCGCCCGCGCGCTGAACTTCAAATGCCGGATACTGGTGATGGACGAACCGACCACCACGCTGTCGGAGCGGGAGACGGAGCGGTTGTTCCAGCTGATGCGTCAGTTGCGCTCCGAGGGCATGGCGATCGTATATATCAGCCATCGCATGAGCGAAGTCTACGAACTCGCCGACCGGGTCTCGGTCCTGCGGGACGGTGCGTATGTCGGAACGCTCGATCGCCCGGAAATCGCGCCTGAAACGGTCGTGCGGATGATGGTCGGCCGCGACCTCGGCTCTTTCTACAAGAAGGCCCATTCCGTCGGCGGGGGGCCGGGAACGGTTGCGGTCCGCGTCCGCGATGTCGGCGACGGACGGCGGATCCATGGATGCAGCTTCGATGTTCACCATGGCGAAGTGCTTGGTATCGCCGGGCTGGTCGGGGCGGGACGGACGGAACTTGCCCGCCTCGTCTATGGCGCCGACCACCGCGCGGGCGGAACCATAGAACTGGAGGGCCGGGCACTCGATATCCGTACCCCTCTCGACGCGCAGAAAGCCGGCATCGCCTATCTCACCGAGGATAGAAAGCAGCTTGGCCTGTTCCTCGACATGAGCGTCTCGGAGAATCTCAATCTCGGGGTGATCGAGAAGGATTCGAAATTCGGATTCCTCGATCGGATCATGGCGCGCCGGCGCAGCCGGAAGGCGACGGCCGCCCTCAACATCAAGGCGGCCTCTTCCGATGCCGCCGTCGGCGGCCTGTCGGGCGGAAACCAGCAGAAGGTCCTTCTGGCGCGCCTGCTCGAAACGGGCCCGCGCTTCCTGATCCTCGATGAGCCGACGCGCGGCGTGGATATCGGCGCCAAGTCCGAAATCTACAAGCTTATCGACGAAGTCGCGAAATCGGGAATGGCGGTGGCCGTCATCTCCTCCGAACTGGCGGAAATCGTGGGGATTTGCGACCGCGTGATCGTCATGCGCGAGGGGCGCGTCGCCGGGTCGCTCAAGGGCTCCGAAATCACGCAGGAAAACATCATGGCGATCGCCACCGCCGCCTGAACTTGCCGCCGGACCTCGATCATGAGGCTAGCCTGAATTCATATCCGATGGGAACGACATGACACCGCTAGACACTTCGACACAACAGATTGAAATCCGGAAGCGCTCGGTCGGGGCGACGATCCAGGCGGCGGGCATGCTTCCCGTCCTTATCCTGATCGTATTGCTCTTCCAGGTGCTCTCTTCCTATGTGGAGACGGGCGAGCTGTCATGGGCGGCCGGCCGGTTTCTTTCCATCGGAAACCTGTCCATCGTCGCCCAGCAGGCCTCGATCAACACGGTGCTCGCCGCAGGCATGACATTCGTCATTCTGACCGGCGGCATCGATCTTTCCGTCGGCTCCATCCTCGCCGCATCGGCCATGTCCGCCCTGCTGGTGTCGCTGATGCCCGGCCTGGAGCATCTGGGATTGCCGGCGGCCCTGCTGATCGGTCTGGCGCTCGGCGCGGTCAATGGCGCGCTGATCGCCTTCGCGAAGCTCCCTCCGTTCATCGTTACGCTGGGTTCGATGACGGCGGTGCGAGGTTTCGCCCGTTTCCTCGGCAGTGATAACACCGTCTTCAACTCGGACCTTTCGTTCGCGTTCATCGGCAACGGGACACTGTTCGGCGTGCCGTGGCTCATGGTCATCGCGCTGGCGACGGTCGTCGTGTCCTGGATCGTCCTGCGGCGGACCGTGCTTGGCGTGCGGATCTATGCGGTGGGGGGAAATCCGGATGCCGCGCGGCTATCCGGCATCAAGGTCTGGTGGGTCCTGCTTTTCGTTTACGGCGTTTCCGGCCTGCTTGCCGGCCTTGGCGGGGCGATGTCGGCGGCCAGGCTCTACGCCGCCAACGGCCTTCAACTGGGCCAGTCCTACGAACTGGACGCGATCGCTGCCGTCATCCTCGGCGGCACGAGCTTTGTCGGAGGCGTGGGCTCGATCTGGGGAACGCTCGTCGGGGCGATGATCATCGCCGCCCTGTCCAACGGTCTCATCCTGACCGGCGTCAGCGATATCTGGCAGTTCATCATCAAGGGGTTCGTCATCATCGGCGCGGTGGCCCTCGACCGCTACCGGGTGGCCGGCGCGCGCACCTGATATCGGGTCGCTTGTGGATCGGAACCGGCCGGGCCATGACCCGGCCGGTTTCCTTCGCCGGGTCAGAAGACGACATTGCCGACGACGTAGCCGCCATCGACTGGAAGATCGGTCGCCGTGATATATTCCGCCGCCGGCGAAGCGAGAAACACCGCATAACCAACCAGATCGGCGGTGGTGCCCCAGCGCTGGAGCGCCGTTCGGCCGGCGACCAGCGCCTCGCTTTCCGGCCTGCTCCACAGCGGCTTCGTCATGTCCGTCTTGTGGTATCCCGGCGAGATCGCGTTCACGCGGATGCCGTCCTGCCCGTAGGAATGCGCAAGAGCCCGCGTCAGCCCGAGCACGCCCGTCTTGCTGGCGGTATAGCCCACCACGTTGGATTTCCCCTCGACGAGGTAGCTCAGCATCGACGAGATGTTGATGATCGTTCCCCGGGAGGCGGACAACAGCTTGCGGCCGGCCTGCGCCATGCGCATCATGGCGACGAGGTTTACGTCGATCACATCGGCGAATCTGGTCATGTCGTCGAGTTCGGCGCCTCCATGGCTGATGCCGGCGCAATTCACCAGCACGTCGAGACGGTCGAGGTCCGACATGAGCGCATTCACGGTGCTTTCGTCGCGCACGTCCAGTTGGCGGAATTCGATCCCGGCATTTTCCGGCCGGCCGCTCTCGCGATCCAGCTTCTCCCTAGACGTTCCGGTCGCGATGACGGTGGCGGACAGGGCCGCAAACCCCCGTGCAAGCTCGATGCCGATACCGCTCGTGGCGCCGGAGACGAGCACGGTCTTGCCCTGGAACAGGTCTTTTCGGAAAGGCGACAGGGCGTTGCTGATGGACATGCATTCTCCTCCTCGGGGAAAACGGGTTGGTAACGGGGGATCCGGCCGCCCGACGCTTCGTCGTCAAGACGATGGGCGGGCGGCGCAAGGGAGTTTAGTGTGCAACATATGATAAATCAATTAGACATTTGTCGTTGACCGGTCGATTCGCGAGGATTAGAAATGGCGTCATCGACAGACCAGCGCGGGAGCGGCACATGAAGCTTGAGGGGAAGGTGGCCATCGTCACGGGCGGCGCCAGAGGCATCGGCGAGGCGATCGTCAGGGCCTATGCGGCAGAGGGTGCCAATGTGGTGATCGCCGACGTCGAGAAGGAGGCGGGCCTGGCGCTGGCCTCCGCGCTCGGAGAGAAGGCGCTGGCCCTGTCGCTCGACGTGCGGGACAGGGAGTCCATCGGCCGGGCCGTCGACGCGGCGGAGGCGCACTTCGGACGGATCGATATTCTCGTGAACAATGCGGGCGTGTTCGACATGGCTCCGCTCGACGAGATCACCGTCGAGATGTATCGCCGCCAGTTCGACGTCAATGTCGGCGGCCTGATCTTCATGACCCAGGCGGTCGCGGAGCGGATGCGCGCCCGCGGGCAGGGCGGCGTGGTGATCAATATGTCCTCGCAGGCGGGCCGGCGCGGCGAAGCCAACGTCATCCTCTATTGCGCGGCGAAGGCGGCGGTCATCAGCATCACGCAGTCGATGGCGCTCGAACTGATCCGCGATGGCATCCGGGTGAACGCGATCGCGCCGGGGGTCATCGATACGCCGATGTGGGACCGGGTCGACGCGCTTTTTGCGAAATACGAAGGGTTGCCGCCGGGTGAGAAGAAGAAACGTGTCGGCAAGGCCGTTCCCTTCGGGCGCATGGGATTGACCTCGGACTTCGTCGGCCCGGCCGTTTTCCTCGCCTCGGACGATTCCGCCTATGTCGTCGCCCAGACGCTCAATGTCGACGGCGGCAACTGGATGAGTTGACCGCCGGCGGAACCGTCTTCCGCCGGCATGCGGCGCGCTTGTTCCATCGGGCAAGCCGCGATAGGTTGCCGTGGGGGTTCCACGACATCGACGGCCTGTCTGGCTGCATGTCCCGCCGCCGACGGCCTGTCGCGGCGGCGTGCCGTTCCCGGAAGCCTGTTTTGGAGTATTCGTTGGCCAAGCTCACTCGAAGTAATCCCGGTCTGCTGGACACCAGGTCCCTCCGTATCCGCGCCGCATGGCTCTATTACAACAGGGGGCTGACGCAGAAGGACATCGCGGAGACGCTGGGGATCAGCCGATCCACGATCATCCGCATGCTGGACGAGGCGCAGAAGCGGGGCGAGGTCCAGATCTGGATCAACGAGGCTCCGGACGAATGCACGGAACTCGAACTGCGACTGGAAGAGAAATACGGGCTGGACGAAGCGATCGTCGTGCCGGGGGAAGGAAATGCCGAGGACACCGCGCGCGATGTCGGCGCCGCCCTCGGCAGGTTCCTGTCTGACGTCATCGCCGACAATAGCAGCATCGGCGTCGGTTGGGGCCGGACGCTGAACGCCTCCCTGACCACGTTCAAGCCCGCCATCCGCCAGAACGTGCAGGTGGTGTCGCTGCTCGGCGGCCTGCTGGAAGCCACGCCGATCAATCCCATCGAATATTCCTGGAGGGTCGCAAGCTCGGTCGGCGCGGATTGCCTCCTGCTGCTCGCGCCGCTGGTTGTCGATTCCCATGACACCAAGAAACGGCTGATCGAAAAATGCGGCCTGCAAAAGCTGTTCGAGACCGCGCAGACGCTCGATCTGGCGATCATCAGTTGCGGCGATATCGGCGCCGCCGGCAGTTCGCTGTCGAGGAATTTCCTGTCGAAGGAGGATCAGGCGTCGTTGACCGCCGCAGGTGCGGTTTCCGATGCGCTCTGCCAGTTCCTCGACGAGAACGGCCGGACCGTCGACCATCCGATCCATGATCGTGTCATGTCGGTCGATCTCGATGTCGTCTCGAAGGCGAAGCATATCATCCTCGCCTCGGGCGGAAAGGCCCGCGCCACCGCGATCCGGGCGACCATGCTGCGCACGAAATGCCACACGCTCGTGACGGATGAAGCCGCGGCGCGGGAATTGCTGTAATATATTGTTTTTACAGCATTATCCGACGCCGAGGTAGTCTCGCTTCGGCTGGAGATGCCCTGGCGCCGTTCCGCCGGGACGGGGGCCTATCGCGCGCCGCCGCCCGCTCTCGCGTAAAGGTCGGCCGACGAATACATCTGCCGGAAGACCGCAAGCCTGTCCTGATAGGCCGAAACCAGCCGGCTGTCCGGCTCCACCGTTTCGGTTGGCGGTTCCGTCGCCACGGCGTCGGGATCGGCCTTGTTGAGGCCGATCATTGCCAGTCGCGTCGCGCCCAGCGCCGAGCCGGTCTCGGCCGCGACAACGCGTTTCAGCGGCCGCTGGAAAACCGTCGCGATCAGGCGCGTCCAGTAAAGGCTTTTCGCACCGCCGCCGATCAGGATCGGCGCGCCGATCGTATTGCCGGAATCGAGCAGCACCTGATCGGCGTCGGCAAGCGCGAAGGTGATGCCCTCGATCACCGCCTGAACGAGATCGGTCTTCGAGGTGGCGCGTTCCAGCCCGAAAAAGCCGCCTCGCACGCCGGCGTCGCAATGCGGCGTCCGGTTGCCGTCGAGATACGGCAGGAACATCACCGGGGACGGGCCGGGAGAGGGGGAGGCCGCCTGCCGTTCAAGTTCGCCGAGCGCTTCCGCCGGCGCTTGCCCGCCCGTGACCGCGCAAATCCATTCGAGCGCGCTGCCGCAGTTCAGGAGCGCCGCCATATGATACCAGCGCCCCGGCAGCGAATGGGCGAAATTGTGCACGCTGTCGCTCGACGCGGGGCGGAAACGGTCCTGCATGGTGAGATAGACGGCGCCGGTTCCAAGCGAAAGCATGGAGCGGCCGGCGGCCGCGCAACCGGCCCCGAGCGAACTTGTCGCCGCATCGCCGCCGCCGCAGATCACCGCGATCTTATCCAGTCCGAGTTCGGCCGCCACGGCGGGCCGCAGGTATCCTGCAATCTCGCTGCCGTCCAATACGGGCGCCAGCACCGCCTCATCGATACCGAGGATCGAGCAGACGTCCCGCGACCAGCGCCGTTTCTCCTGATGGAAGAGCTGGGTTCCGCCGGCATCGCAGGCGTCGGTCGCCAGCTCTCCGGTGAGCCAGAGGCGGACGAAATCCTTCGGCAGAAGGATATGGGCGATTTCGGAAAACGCCTTTGCCTCGTTCTCGCGCAGCCATGCAAGCTTTGCCGCGGTGAAGCTCGGCATCGGCCGCACGCCGGTGATCGCCGAGACGTCCGGATGGTCGGCGACCACTTTCCGGCACCACTCGTCCCCGCGAACGTCGTTCCACAGGATCGCCGGACGGATTGCGGCTTTCGTACGGTCGAGCACGACGAGGCTGTGCATCTGTCCCGATAGTCCGATGGCGCGGGCCTTCGAATAGTCGCCGGGCGCGGCCTGGCGGATTTTCGCAAGGGCGCGCTTTGCGGCTTCGATCCAGACAAGCGGGTGTTGCTCGGCCCACCCCTGCTGGAGATGGTTTGTGGCGACCGGGATCGTCGCCGATGCGACAAGGCGTTCCTCGTCGTCGACCAGCAATGCCTTCATCGCCGAAGTCCCCAGATCCAGGCCGATATACATGATGTGTTCCTCCCCGATGGATCGCTTTCCGGGCGATCGGTAATGCGCGTACAGGCGTCACGATCGAGCCGCCCCGCCTGATGCGGCTCAGTCCTCGTCCTGCAAGGTGAGCATGGTGCGGGCGGCGGCCTCGTCGGTGATCAGCGTTGCCGGTTTCAGGCGGCGTATGCCCGCGACGAGCGCCGCAGCGCGGTCCGCGCCTCCCGTTGCAAGCACGATGTGGCGGGCGGTGGACATGACGTCCAGATCGACGGCCATCACGCGCTCGCTTATCGAATTCGCAACGGTCCGCCCCTGCCTGTCCAGGAAATTGCACAAAATATCGCCGACGCAGCCCTGCTTGCGCAGGCTTGCGATTTCCGGTGCGGTGATATGCTCAAGGGCAAGCGAGGTGCCACCGCTATCGACACTGCCGCAACTGACGACCGCCAGGTCCAGTTGCGCGGCGATCGCATCGATCCGGTCGAGGCCGCATTTGTCGAGAAGGCGTCTTTTCGTATCGAGGGAATCGACGATCAGCGGCGACAGGAAAAGCAGGCAGTCGGCACCCATGAGGCTGGAAAGCCGCCAGGAATATTCCACCGGATTGATTTGCGTCGGATTTATCGAGCCGCCCAGCAGCGAGACGACGCTGACACCGTTCCGCCGCATCGGCTGGAAGGTGTCGAGGGACGCGTTGAGGGTTCTGCCCCAGCCGACGCCCACGGTCATTCCGTCCACGACATGTTCGCTCAGAAAGCGCCCGAGTGCTGCGCCCACGGCCTTGTGCGGGCTCATGTTGCGGCCGGCGCTTGGAACGACGATGACCCGACGCAGACCGAAGGCCGCCTGCACCGCCAGGGACAGTTCGGCGCATCCATTGGCGTCGCTGGTGACCCAGACCGTCACCTCGTTGCGCTTTTTCGCCTCGTCGAGAAGGCGGATCGTCGTGGCGCGGCTTATTTCGAGCCGGTCGGCCACCTCGCTCTGGGTCAGGCCATAGACGTGGTAAAGCCAGGCGGCGCGCACGCGAAGGGCGGCCGTGCCGGAGCTTTTCGCGTTGTCGGATCGCGGTCTCACGGCTGCTCCTGCTGCGCGGTGATCGACGCGTGCGACCGAAGGTTTCGAAGGCGCGGCCGGGCCGGAACCACTCGGAAAACAATGGGATGGCGCATGTCTGGTAATCCCGTTTTCACAGCGAGGCGCTAGGCCGGATCGGCGGGCTTCAGGGCGGCGCGGATGATGGCGTTGGTCGCGCGGGCCTGTTCCACATGGGGCATGTGGCCGACGCCTTGCAGAAGATGCAGGCGGTCGCCGAAGATCTCCGCCAGCCGGGGCGAGGGGACGTTGATCGCGTCGGCGTCGCCCCAGACCGCGACGGTCGGAACGCCGGCCGGAATGCCGACGTCGCCGATTTCCGAAAGCCTGTCGCCGATCCGGCGCAGCGCCTCCCGGCGACCCGGCGCATCGAGGAAGCCCAGCACGTATTGAACCATCTGCGGGCCGATCAGCTTCGGGCGGGCGACCAGTTGCTCCAGCAGCGGCCGGGCGTCGTCCGCGGTTTCGAGGGCCGGGAAATTCTCCAGGAAATCGGAACGGGTTTTCCCGCCCACGCCCGCCGGCGCGATGAGGACCAGGGAGGAGACGAGGTCGGGCCGCCGGGCGGCGATTCCGACGGCGACCGCGCCGCCCAGCGAATGGCCGACGATCGTCATCGGGGCCTGAAGCGGGGCGATCGCCGCGATGACGGCCAGCGCCATCGCGGCCGGATCGCCGGAGCCGGCGTCGATCGGCGCGGCGGTGTGCCCGGGCAGTTCGACGGCCCACACCCGATGCGTCCTGAAGAAGTCCGGCGCCGTCGCCGACCAGGCGAACCGGTCGGAGGCAAAGCCGTGGATCAGCAGCAGATCGGGCGCGCCGTCCTCGCCGCCGAGACGATGCAGCGTCGCGCGCCCCGGGTTGCTTTGCGTCGCGTCCGTCATGGCTGTCCGATCGTGGCGAGTGTCGCGCCGACTTCGGCAAGCTCGCCCTCCGGCACATCGATGGATTTCAGGACGCCCGTGGCGGGCGCTTCGATCTCCAGGCTCATTTTCGTGGTGGTGATGACGACGATCAGGTCGCCCTCGGTCACTTCGTCACCTTCGGCCTTCAGCCATTCGGTGACTTCCGCTTCGGTGATTTCATTGCCGAGTTGCGGCATCAGAATTGGTGTCGTCATGGTCTGTTCCTGAAACTGGCGCATTTCCAGCCGAAGCGAGATCGCTTCGGCGTCGGATCATGCGGTGAAGACAATATATTATAGCCATTCCGGTGAGCCGGATTTCACCGGATTGGTTCTAGAGGGAGTTGCGCGCCAGTTCGATATCGTCCCAATCGCGGATGCCGCGGCGGTTGGCTTTCCTCGCGGGATAGAAATCCGATGTGACGATATCGATGATGTCTCCGGCCTGCGGGAAATAGGTGGATTCCATCTCGGCGCCGGGAACGATCCAGTTCGGGGATCCAAGGACACGCGGCGCGGCCTTGAGATGCTCATAGGCGAAGCGCGTCATGTTGGACGATAGCGTCATCGCGAAGCTTCCCCGCTCCGAGGCCTCCGAAACGATCAGGAGATGTCCGGTTTTCTTCACGGACTCGATCACCTTGTCGTAGTTGAAGGGGACAAGCGAGCGGGCGTCGATGATCTCGGCGGAAAGGCCGTGGAGTTCCTGCATTTCGTCGGCGGCCTTGAGGGCGGGGTAAAGCGACGGGCCGATCGTCAGGATCGTCACGTCTTCGCCGGCGCGCTTGACGTCGGGTTCTCCCAGCGGGATGCGGTAATAGTCGGCCGGCACGCCTTCGGCGCGGAACTGTTCGACCGTATCGTAGAGCCGCTGGCTTTCGAAGAAGACCACCGGGTCATCGCTGGAGAGCGCCGAGGCCAGAAGCCCCTTGGCGTCATAGGGCGTTGCCGGATAGACGACCTTGAGGCCCGGGATATGGGCGATCAGCGCCGTCCAGTCCTGGGAGTGCTGCGCGCCGTATTTGCTGCCCACGGAGCAGCGCAGGACGACGGGCATCTTGAGGATGCCGTTCGACATCGAGCGCCATTTCGCCATCTGGTTGAAGATTTCATCGCCGGCGCGGCCGATGAAGTCGCCATACATCAGTTCGACGAGGGCCCTTCCTCCCTCAAGCGCGTAGCCGACGGCGGTGGCGACGATCGCCGCTTCGGAAATCGGCGAATTGAACAGCCGGTCATAGGGCAGGATATCGGAAAGCCCGCGATAGACGCCGAACGCGCCGCCCCACTCCCGGCACTCCTCGCCATAGGCGATCAACGACGGATCGTTGAGCATATGATGGAGGGTGGCCTCGGTCAGGCCGTCGCGCAGGGTGATCGCCCGCATGCCGGAAAGCGGCTCGCCGCTTTCGTTGAGCCCGAACCGCGCCTTGCGTCCAAGCTGCCGCAGGGCGGCGGATTTCCCGACCTCCTGAAGCAGCGGGGCGGGGGTCGAGGGAACCGGGATCTCCTCATTGGAGAACATCAGCTTGCCGATCAGCGTCGGATCGCTGCGCACGTCGACGACCGGCGCGGCCTCGGGGTTTACGGCTGCGCGGGTGACCGCCTCGATGGTCGCCACGACGCGCTCGCGCATCGCCGCGACCTCGTCCTCGTCCATGACGCCCTTTTCGATCAGCAGCCCCTGGAAGCAGAGGATCGGATCGCGCTTTTCCCAAAGCTTCAGCTCGTCTCTGGAGCGATAGACATTGGCGTCCGTCGTGGAATGGCCGGTCGAACGATAGCATTCGACATCGAGCAGGGCAGGGCCCTGGCCGTCCAGCAGCAGGGCGCGTTTCCGCCGGACCGCGTCGGCGACCGCCAGCGGGTTCGATCCGTCGACGGTCTCCGCATGCATCGAGGCGCTGTTGACGGCCGCGCCGATCCGCGACAGCCGGTCCCACCCCATCGTTTCGCCGATGGTCTGGCCGCCCATGGCATAGAAATTGTTGTTGAAGAAGAAGAGGACGGGCAGGCCGCCCTTGCGGGCGTCCGTCCACAGGGTGCTGAATTGCGCCATCGAGGCGAAGTTCATGGCCTCCCAGACCGGGCCGCAACCCGTCGAGCCGTCGCCCGCGTTGGCCACGCAGATGCCGCCCTCGTTCCTGAGCTTCTTGCGCAGTGCCGCGCCGGTCGCGATGCCGGCCGAAGCGCCGACGATCGCATTGTTGGGATAGGCCCCGAACGGCGGGAAGAACGCGTGCATGCTGCCGCCCATGCCGCCGTTGAAGCCGTTGGCCCGCATGAAGATTTCCGCCAGCAGGCCGAACAGCAGGAAATTCTCGGCAAGCTGCTTTCCTTCGCCGCCGATGAATTTCGCCACATCGTCCCGAAGGCTGCCGCCCATATGCCCCTGCATGATCGCTTCGAGCGCCGCCTCGTCGAGTTTCTGGATGGTTGCGAGACCCTTGGCGATGAATTCGCCATGGCTGCGGTGCGAGCCGAAGATGTGGTCGTCCGGCTCCAGGCCGAGCGCGGCGCCGACGGCCGCGCCTTCCTGGCCGATCGACAGGTGTGCCGGTCCTTTGTAGTTGAACGGAATTTCGCGATACGCGCCTGTCGCCTTGAAGGCGCCGAGCATCGATTCGAATTCGCGAATGATGAGCATGTGCCGAAGGATGTCCTTCAGCGCATCGGCCCCGTAGGCCGCCAGTTCGTCCTCGAAAGGCGTGGCATAGGCGTGGAGCCTGACGGTCGCGAACGTGAGTTCGCCCGGTTGGAAAAGCGTGTCGGGATCGACGAGGATTTCTTTGGGCATGGTTTCTCCAGTGCGGAAAAGGTCTCTGCCCTATGTCTCCCGTAGTTTGATACTTTTGTCAATTTGATTAAGCAAAAGATTTACAAATTGAAGGTCCATGAACACGCCTTCAAACCCGGCCGTCAGGGCTCGCGCCGGTCCTCTTCCGCGAATGTGTCACAAGCCTGTCACGAGGCAGCATCATAGTGGCGGCGTCAGAACCGGAGATGCCTTCGGCCGCAGGATGCGCTTTTTGACAGCCGGTGCCGGCATGACCAGTCGTTGCGTCCTTTTCAGTCCGTGTTCCCATGCGTCTTTCCATCAAGCTGTCGCTTGCCGCCCTGTTGCTGGCCGTCATCGCCATTTCCGCCACCAGTATCGCCAGTCTCTATCTGAGCGCCAGCCAGTCGACGGCCACGGCGATGACCAAGCTCGAGACCCTTGCCGATGGCCGGCGCAACGAACTGGCGCAATATCTGCAATCGATCGTCAAGGAAACGCGCGACCTCGCCGGCCAGAAGGTCGTCGCCAATGCGCTTGATGCCTTTTCGGGAGCCTTTGGCGCGATCGAAGGTGACCGGCTGGGCGAATTGCAACGCCGCTATGGCGGCAAGCCCGATCTCAAGTCCGCCGGGATCGACAAGTTCGACCAGTTGCACGGGCGCTACCACGGCTTCTTTCAGCGTCATGCCGAAGCGCAGGGGTTTGAGGACATCCTTCTGATCAATCTCAGCGGGGATATTGTCTATTCGCTGCAAAAGCATGGTGATTTTGCCGCCAATGTGGCGCGTGACGCGGCGCTCGGCGCGACCGGCCTTGCCGGCGTGTTTACCGAAGCCGCGCCCGGGACGGATACGGCGATCGTCTCCTTCGCCGACTTCCGGGCCTATGCGCCGGCCGGACGCGCGGCGGCTTTTCTCGCCGCCCCCGTGGCGTCCGTCGCCGGCAAGATCGGTGTGGTCGTCGTCGCCCTGCCGACGGCGCGCATGACGGAAAAGCTGAACAATCCCGTCGGCCTCGGCGAAACCGGCGAAGCCGTGCTGCTGAATGCCGATGGCTATTTCCTGACCCGTACGGCCCGGGGCGGGGAGGAGGATATCCTCTCCATGCGCATCGCCCCGGCGCTGTCGACGCCCCCGGAAGGCGCCGCCATCGCCCGGGCGACGCTGCCCGATCACCGCGGCCGGGAGGCGAAGCTCGCCGCCGCGAGCTTCGATTTCCTCGGCCAGACCTGGACCGTCGCCGCCGTCATGACGTCGGACGAGATCTTCGCCGGCCTCACGCGTCTCGTTCACTGGACGCTGCTCGTTTCTTTCTGCGTGCTCGTCGTGACCGCCGGGGTCGGATTCCTGTTCGCCGGCCGCCTCTCCCGTCCCATGACCGCGCTCGTCTCGGACATGGGCCGCCTTGCCAGCGGCGATACGACCATCGCCTGTAGCGGCCGCGATCGCCGGGACGAGATCGGCGATATGGCGCGCTCGGTCGTCGTCTTCCGGGATGCGGCGATCGAGAAGGAGCGTCTGCGGGCGGAAGCGGCGGCACTGCGGGAGGATGCGGAGACGGAGCGAACCGCGCGTGAACGTGCCCGGCAGGCCGAGGAGGCGCGGACGGAGGAAGCGGTCCAGTCCCTTGCCGGCGCGCTCCAGCGCCTTGCCGGCGGCGACCTCAGCGGCCGCATCGCCACGCCCTTCATCGCCTCGCTCGACCGCATCCGCTCCGACTACAACGCCTCCGTCGAACGGCTTGCCGAGGCGATGACCATGGTCCATGTCAATACGCATCGCATCCGGGACGACGCCAGCGAGATGCAGGAAGCGCTCTTGCAGCTTTCCGGCCGCACCGAGCGTCAGGCCGTGTCGCTTGGCGAGGCCGCCGGCGCGCTTGCCGAAATGACCCAGGCCGTGCAATCCGCCGCCGAGCGCACGACGATTGCCGAGCGCCTCGCCGCTGACACGAAGAAAAGCTCGGCCGCCTCGGAACAGGTCGTCGACGATGTCGTCGACGCGATCGGCAGGATCGAGACCTCCTCGCGGGAGATCGGCAACATCATCGGCGTCATCGACGACATCGCCTTCCAGACCAATCTTCTCGCGCTCAATGCCGGCGTCGAGGCGGCGCGGGCGGGCGAGGCGGGCAAGGGCTTCGCCGTGGTCGCCCAGGAGGTGCGGGAACTGGCGCAACGCACCGCAAGCGCTGCCCGTGAGGTCAAGGCGCTGATCACCCATTCCGCGGATGAGGTGGCCCGCGGGGCCGGTCTGGTGCGCGAGACCGGCGGCGTGCTGCGCGACATCGCCGGCAAGGTCCATGCGATCGACGCCGAGATCAAGGAGATCGCCCGCGCCGCCCGCGATCAGTCGGTCGGCATCCACGAGATCAACGCGACGATCCGCCAGCTCGATACGGTCACGCAGCAGAATACGGCGATGGTCGAGGAAAGCAGCGCCGTGACGCATCGCCTTTCCGACGAATCGGCGGTCCTTGCGGGACTGGTCGGCCAATTCGACCTGCCACCCGCCGGCCGGGAGCGGGAAGAGGACGATCAGGCGGGCCGCGCCGTATTCTCCGGCGAAAGCCGCCAGGCGGAGGTGATCGTCACAAGGACAATGTCGCCCGGCCTCGGCTCGTCACGGCTGAAGGCCTGAAGGGTCTGACCGTTCGCCAGTTGCAGCGTGACGCTGTAGCGCTCTCCTTCATAAAGCGCTGCCCGGACGCGCGCGGCGCTTCCCTCGCCGCCGAGCCGCACGTCCTCCGGCCGGACGAGGATATCCTCCGTCGCCCGGTTTCCGGGCGGAGGATTTTCCAGCAACTCACGCAGCAGGTCCCATTCGAGGGTCCGGGGCATCTGTTCGGGGACTGCGAGCGAAAGCACCGCGCCGCGGCCGATCAGGCCGCCGACGGTGCGGCCCTCCGGACGGGCGTAGATGGCGCGGGGCGGGGCGACCTGTAGCAGTTTGCCCTGGGACATGACCGCGATATCGGTGGCGAGCGCCATGGCCTCGCGCTGGTCGTGGGTGACATAGATCATCGTTGCGCCGGAACGCCGATGGAATTCGCGGAAGGTTTCCTCCATCTCCTGGCGCAGGTGCCGGTCGAGATTGGCGAGCGGCTCGTCGAGCAGGACGACGTCCGGCCGGGTGACGAGGCAGCGCGCCAGGGCCACCCGCTGGCGCTGGCCGCCGGAAAGCTCGGCGGGACGGCGATCGGCATAGTCGGCAAGGCGCACCGTATCGAGCGCATCGCGGATCCGGCTCTGATAGGTATCCTTCGAAACGCGGCGCACCTTCAGCGGGTAGCCGACATTGTCGGCTACGCTCATATGCTGCCATAGCGCATAGGACTGGAACACCATCGCCATGTTGCGCCGCTCCGGCGGCAGGGACCGGGAGGGATCCGCCAACAGCCGCTCGCCGAGAAGGATCGCGCCGTCGCTCGGCGTTTCGAAGCCGGCGATCATCCGCAGCACGGTCGTCTTGCCGCAGCCCGACGGACCGAGCAGCGCGAGGAAGCCGCCTTCGCGCACATCGAGCGAAAGCCCGCTGACGGCCGGCCGTCCCGTGCCGAAATCCTTGCTGACGTTATTGAGGATCAGCTTCGCCACGGGACCACCCCTGCCGGAAGGTGTTTGGCCATGCCTTCGAGCAGCAGCATCATGATGACGACCATCATGACGACGAGCACGGAAAGCGCGGAGGCGACATCGGAGCTGCCGCTGTCGTCGAGATTGTAGATCACGACGCCGAGCGTCTGTGTGCCGGTGGACCAGAGCAGCGCCGAGACCGTCAGTTCGTTGCAGGCAATGAGGAAGACGAGGATGACGGAGGCGCCCGCCGCCGGGGCGATGAGCGGAACGAGAATGTCCTTCAGGCGCGTGAAGAAGCCGGCGCCGGCCAGCCGCGCGGCTTCTTCGAGCGCGGGATCGAGCTGGCGGTAGGCGCTGACGACCGGCTTCAGGCTGACGGCGAAGAAGCTGGCGAAATAGGCGATCAGGATGATCCAGATCGTCCCGTAGAGTGTGACGTTGAACACCGGCAGGGGAGCCGCGAAGACGAGGATGAATGCGACCGCGACGACGATGCCGGGCAGCGCGTAGGGGATCTCGATGAGGCTCGCCACGAGAGACGCCGCCGCATCGCGCCGGCGCGACAGCACATAGCCGGCAAGCACTGACAGGGCGAGAAGGCCAAGGGCGGTGACCGTGGCGAGGAACAGGGAATTGGCGAAGGCCGTGCGGGTTATCGTCTGGCGCAGCAGGACCTCTTCGAAGGCATGGAAGGACAGGGTCTGGAACGTGAGCGGAACGCCATAGGCGGGCACCAGCGAGCCGGCGAGCAAGGCCAGAAAGGGCGCGACCAGCATGAAGAACAGTAAAACGGCGAGCAGGGGCAGGAAGATGAATTTCCATCCGCCGATGGAAAAGGTGGCACGTGCGCCGGCCTGGCCGGCAATACGGTAGTCGCGCCGGCCGAGTGCGCGCTCCTGCACGGCCAGTCCCACGACCGAAATCAGCGCGATGATGCCGGAGAGCAGCGCCACCTCGCCGAAGGTGCGATCGGTGAAGGCCGAAAACTTGGTGAAGATCAGCGTCGATAGCGTATAGATCGAGGCGGGGATGCCGAGGATCGCCGGAATGCCGAAATTGCCGATGCAGGAGACGAAGGCGATCGCCGCGCCGGCGATCATGCCCGGAAGCGCGAGCGGCAGGACGATATCGCGGAACGTGCGGAAGGGCGAGGCGCCGGAAAGCAGCGCCGCCTCGACGCCGTCACGCGGGACGCTCATCAGCCCGGCCCGCAGGGCGAGATAGACGAGCGGCGCGTGCTGCACGCCGTAAAGCAGGGCGATGCCGCCGGCCGAATAGAGCGGCTGCGGCGAGCCGAGCGGCGGGGCCATGCCGAGCGCCTTGAGCAGCGGGCTCGAGGGGCCGGACATCTGCACCCAGGCAAGGGCGGTCACCTGCGGCGGGATCATCATCGGCAATACGAAGAGAAAGCCGAGCGGCCCCTTGCCGGGAATGTCGGTGAGTGTCAGCACGAAGGCGAAGAATGCGCCGATCGCCACCGAGATCAGCGTTCCCCACAGGGCGGTGACGAGCGTGTAATAGGCCGCCGCCCAAAGCGCCCGGTCGGCGAGGACGGAAATGGCTCCGCCGGCGGCCAGCGCGGAAAGGCCGGTCATCGCAAGCCGGACGAGCGGCAGCACGCTGAGCACGACGACAACGCCGGCGATGAACGGAAACAGCAAGGCCGGCTGGCTGTTTCCCGGTCGAACGTAACCCGACATCGAGACGGCGACCGGCCTCAGTTCGCGCTGAAATAGCCGGAGAACGACGTCAGGTCCGCTTGCGTGTCCTTCAGTGCGGTGGCGGCGTCGAGCGGCAGGACGCGGATGGTTTCGCGCGCCGGAAAGCCTTCCGGCATGGCGATGCCGTTGCGCGCCGGGATATAGCCGAGTTTGACGAAGCCCTGCTGTCCCTCGACCGACAGGACATGGTCGACGAACTTCTGGGCGGCCTCGATGTTCTTCGACGAGGCGAGGATGCCGACCGGCTCGGTGACCGCCGAGACGCCTTCGCTCGGGAAGACGAACTCGACCGGCGCGCCCTTGGCCTTTTCGCGGATCGGCATGTAGTCCACCACCATGCCATAGGCCTTTTCGCCCGCGGCGACGGCCTTCAGGACAGCGCCATTGCCGCCGGCGGCGGTCGCGCCGTTCTCGCCGAGCGCCTTGTAGTAATCCCAGCCGAGGCCTTCGACGCCGGCCAGCGTCTGGGCGTGGATGAGGGCTGCGCCCGAGGTCAGCGGGCTCGGCATGGTGGCGAGGTTCCTGGCTTCCGGTTTTGTCAGGTCCTGCCAGCTTGTCGGCTTCATGCCGGCTGCGGTGTTGTAGACGATGCCGGTGGTGATCAGCTTGGTTGAATAGTAGTAGCCGTCCTTGTCGTAGAGGCTCGCATCGTAGTTGACGGCTTGAGGCGACTTGTAGGCGACGAGCTTGCCGTCCTGCTTGAGGCGTTCGAGCGTCACGGTATCGGCGATCAGCAGCACGTCGGCGACCGGGTTGCCGGCCGCGATCTCGGCCTGGAGCCTGGCCATGATCTTCGGCGTTCCGTCGCGCACCCAATCGACCTTGATGTCGGGATTGGCGGCCATGAAGCCATCCACGGTTGCCTGCGCATCCTCGTTCGGCTGGCTGGTATAGAGCACGAGGTTTGCGGCAAGGGCGGGCATGGCGGAAAAGCTGGCGGCAAGCAGAGCGGCAGCGGAAACAAGAGTTTTCATGGCAGAGCGTCCTTCCGGGAAATTCACCGCTCCCTATCCCCTTCGCTTGACACCGATGTGACACATCTTGTCGCCCGCCGGCGCGTCGGCGGCGGCCGCATACCCCGGACGCGGCTCCGCACCAAGGCTTTCGCCGGCCCGCGCGGCGGTGCACGCGCAGGATCGAAGCACAGGAATTGATAGAGCGGGCCGGTTCCCCGCAAAGGGCTTGCCGAATCGGACTTCACAGCACGAAAGCGATTTTCCATCAGCCTTCGGGATGGCGGTAATCCTTGTTGTAAAAGGACTTAGCTGGTCGGAGTGGAGTGATTCGAACACTCGACCCCCACGTCCCGAACGGGTGCATCAAGCTCTCCTATGTTGTCTTGCCGCCCGATCTAACGATTGAAATAATTGAGCTTTTTTCATAGTAAATTTGCCGGTACATCCGCGACAAGCTGCCGTGCCTCGTCGCCCAGGCCACGAGCCACGAACGCATCGAGCGTGGATGTGCGAAAGACCATCGGGCAGAAGGCGGGCGTTCCCGGCAGGTTGTTCTTGACCCGATGACGTGGTGACGTTGTAGCATCGATGGCCCACTGCCGCGCCGGATCGACGACGAGCGCATAGCTGCCCTGGGTCGCATCGGGCAGGTCCAGCCGCTCATCGAGCAACCATTCATAGAGAAACCAGAGCCGCCGCGCATAGGCTCCGGTCGGGAGGCCTTTACGATTGCGGTGATCGGTTCCGGGCCGGTGGCGTGGAACAGCGTCTTCAAGACGGCGAGATCGAGCTCTTCATACCGCGGGGCAAAGACAAGATGCCCTTCAAGGTCGGCATCCGGCCGGTGGCGCGGCGTATAGAGGTTCCACCCATCGGCCTGGTAGACTTTATGACGTTGGCCGATCGCCGAGAGCGTGATGGGCATCGGCGCGTTCAGATCATAAGCGTCGATGAGTGCCGCATAGCCAACAGGGGTTCCGGCCTCCCGCAGCCAGCGACCGTGAAAAATGGTTACGTCTTGTGAAAAAGGCTTCCTGCCGCTCCGGCTCCACGGAATACGATTCTTGCTTGTGAAAAAAGTTAAAGCGCAACGCAGATAACTCGAAGCGGCGGACTTGCCGCAGGTGGTCAGATGTTCGTTCAGCATATCCACGAAAGCAGAATGCCGTCATCATTGATACTGCAAACGGGTGTTTCAGGCAGACCGAAGCCGGACAGGTTCACACCGTATATCCTGCGAGAGAACCATACGTTGGTTCACAAGCCAATCCCGGACTGCATCTATGTGCCGTGAGTGGCTTTGCTTCTTGGGAAGGGCAACGTGGAAAGATTTTCCGGTGTGAAATGAAAAATCCGTAAGGCGAACCAGTGATCCGGACGCGACAAGCCGGTCGGTCAAATGCGCCCAGCCCAGCGCAATCCCCTGGCCCTCAACAACGGATTGGATGACGGAGACATAGTCATTGATTGTAAGCCCCGAGAGAGGAGAGACAACCTTCACTCCGCCAGCTTTCAACCATTCCAGCCATGTGCATGCCGTTTTGTTCGGATTTGAAAAATGGATAAGCCGATGGGCAAGCAGACTCTCTACGGTATCCGGGGTCCCGAAGCAGTCAATGTAGGCCGTACTACAGATCGGATAGATTTCCTCTGGCGCGATCATGGTCAGGTCATATTGAGGCCAATCGGCTTCGTCACCACGCCGAATACCCAGTGACATTCCTTCAGAAGCCAAGTCTACGTCGCGGTCGCTTGTGTGGATGCAGAGTTCCACATCTGGAAGGTCTTCGTAAAATCGCTGCAATCTTGGAGCCATCCATAGAGATGTAAACGCAACTGAAGCGGAGAGGGTCACCTTTCGACAGTCCGTAGGTTCGGAGTGACGCAATATTGATTTTTGAATATGAGAGAGTCCGATCGACACATCGGTGAAAAACAGGCAACCACGCTGCGTCAGTTCGACACGACGATGACCTCGGACAAAGAGCTTGAAACCGAGTTGGTCTTCCAGCCGCTTTATCGCCAGCGAGACCGCGGTCTGCGACATACCGAGTTCCTGTCCGGCAGCCGTGAAGCTCTGCAGGCGCGCTGCGGCCTCGAAGGCCACCAACTCGCAAGTGGAGGGAATAAGGCGGCGCAGGTTCTTCATAAACGACTGCTCCTCTCAACGGTGCGAAAGACGACGTTTGCGCGCGATCAGAACTCGCGGCCAAGAAGCCTCTCGTCGAATGGATACGAGCTCAGCGGAACCGCGCCGTTCTCGGTGATGCGCACAAGCTGCTCCAGCTTGACGCCCTTGCCGCCGTGTTCACTTCCGATGAAGCTTTCGACGCAGAGGAGCATGTTCTCCTCGATCAAGCCGTCGTAGCCCTTCGTCGGATAATCCTGCCAGTAGGGTATGTATGGATATTCGCCGCCGAGGCCCGCCCCATGGAAGAGCGACATGTAACGGTTCTTCACATATTCCTCCGGCATCTTCCAACTCTTCTCGGAAAGTTCCTTGAAGCTCACGCCTGGCCGGAGCAACGACATGTTGTGATGAATTTGCTCGTATGACATCCGATATGCGGTTCTTTGCTGTCCGCTTGCCCGGCCGTCACCGCATAGAAACGTCCGCGACATGTCTGCGAAATACCCATAGGGGCCGATGAGATCGGTATCCAATGCCACCAGATCGCCGGCCTCGACAGGCCTTTCACTCGTCTCCTGATACCATGGATTCGTGCGGTCGCCTGAGCTCAGGAGCCGGGTCTCGATGTACTCGCCGCCAAGCGCAATGTTGGCGGCGTGCAGCACGGACCATAGCTCGTTTTCCGTTACGCCGGGGCGTAATGCAGCTTCGAGTGCGCCGACGCCCGTCTGGCAGACAGCGATGGCATTGACCATACATTGGATTTCGTCGACGGATTTCCTGCATCGCGCCCGTTCGGCGATGGCTTGGCCATCGACGACGTCGATACCCAGGGCTGTTAGGGCCTGGAAGCCTGCCGGAAGCAGCCTGTCAGCGGCAAGGCGCTTGTTTCCGCCGCCATGGAGACGGACAAGGTCTGCCATCTCTGCTGCCCATGACTTCGCCTTGTCCGCCATGCGGGGGCCAGACGTAAAGTAAAACCAGCTTGTCGCAGGGCGTATTTCGTCGATACAGTCCAAGCCAACGAGAAGATGGTTACAACCCGCAAATTCGAACATGACGACTGGCCCCTCGGTCGCGACGAACACATACCGGGCTGGATTGCGCAGGGTCCAGACCTGCATGTTGCGGCTATCCGTACAGTAGCGGACGTTGATCGGATCGAAAAAACCGCGCCGGCATAGTCGGCAGCTTTCAGTTCGCGACGGATTTGGTCTAATCGATAACGGCGGAGCCGCTGGAGGTCCGGAGATTCCCTTTCCGGCGTTTCGCTGGGACCTGCCTTCGTTGCGGGGTCTGTGTCTGGATGGTGCAAGGCCGGTCTCCGTGCTTGATGACAGTGGGAGCCAACGCTAAACCCCGAGCGGGTTTGGAAAAAATCAGTTATCGTGATGAGGGAACAGGTCCGCTTATGCTGACAGAGCGCGGCATTACAATTCAGGAAATGCGTGCATTCGTGCTCGTTGCAAACCTTCAAAGCTTTACGCGTGCTGCCGAGGTGCTGCTGTTGACACAACCCGGCCTCTCGATGGCGATCCGTCAGTTGGAAGGCAAACTGGGCGCACCACTTTTCGACCGTGCTCGCAAGGCAGTCCAGCTTTCATCGGTGGGCGCGGCGTTGCTACCGTCGGCGGAGCGGTTGGTTGAGAACTTTGAACGCACGGTCGCGGGAATGGTGGAGGTCAGCGAAGGCAAGACCGGCCTCGTAACAATCGCTTGCCCGGAGGGTGTTGCTGCGCAAGTGATCGCTCCCGCGCTGAAAAGCTTCATCAACGCCTATCCCGGTGTGGCGGTAAGCGTGTTCGACGGCGATGCCACGAGTGTCGAGCGGATGATGCATGCGCATATCGCCGATGTCGGTCTCATGAACCGCCCCGGCTTTGCCGGAGACCCCAACTCGTGAGAAGTAGGGTCTATGACAAGCAAGACGACGAAC
>NZ_JAHWXY010000011.1 GCF_024281235.1 Shinella daejeonensis | reverse complement strand
CCATGCTGGACGCACCAGCCATGGCCGCATAACTTAAGCCAAACGGTCTCCGGTAAAGCCGGGGCGGTTCACTCACGGGATTCTGGAAGCCGCATCCCGATTTTGATTTCAGCCCGCTAACCGTCGATCGCTGCTGCGTTATCTGTCCTGCAAGTCACCCGATCTCTCAAAAGAAAGGGGTTGGAATTACCGATCTGGCGGGCATTCCCATGCTCGCCCTCAATCGCGATTCCGGTGTTCGAAGGCTCCTCGAGCGCGAGGCCGTGGCGCATGGCGTGCGGCTCGACATCCGTTTCGAGGTGTCTCGCGTCAGCACATTGACCGAGATGGCCTCCTCAAACGATTATCTGTCGGTATTGACTGAACTCTCGCGCCCGAAAGCCCTTCAGAAACATATGAGGGCGATTCCGCTTCTCGGCGAGGCGTTCACGTATCCGGTGGGTATCATCACATCCACGAAACGCGCCTTGAGTGCCCCAACGGCCACGTTCCTGAACACCCTGCGAAACCATGTCGCCCGGACTTCAGGCGAGGAAGCCTGAACGATCATTCTATTCCCGCGGGCAACGTGCGTGATGGAATGGCGCACGACGTCCATAACAAGAACTTATCGGAAGGATTGGCCTTTTCCGTCGTCACACCTCTCGCCTTGCCAGTTAACGTTACGCAATTCCAGAGATTGGAATGAGAAAATCAATCAAAAGGAGGGTGAACGGCGATGTACAAACTACTTTCGGCACTAGGTCTTCTCGGTTTTCTTGGTTGCGGTTCGGTGGTTCAGGCCGCTGAATGCGGTTCGCTTACGATAGCCGATATGAATTGGCAGAGTGCGGAGGTTCTTGCCGGGCTGGACAGCTTTGTTCTCACCCATGGATTCGGCTGTAGCGTTGAAATGGTTGCCGGGGACACCGTTCCGACGATCATGACGATGGCCGAAAAAGGCCAGCCCGATATCATGAGCGAAGCCTGGGTGGAGAAGCTCCCGCAGGTCGTCGAACGCGGCGTAGCCGAAGGAACCCTCGTCATCGCCGCGAAGGCCCTGCCTGATGGCGGCCAGAATGGGTGGTGGATTCCAAAGTACCTTGCCGATGCCCATCCCGATATCAAGACGATAGCCGATGCGCTCAAGCACCCTGAACTTTTTCCCGAGCCCGAAGGTAGCGGCAAGGGGGCAGTCTACAACGGCCCGCAGGGTTGGGGTGGTACAGTCGTCACGGCACAGCTGTTCAAGGCCTTTGAAGCCGAAAAGGCGGGTTTCATGCTGATCGATCCGGGCTCTGCCGCCGGCTTGGACGGGTCGATCTCGAAAGCCAACGAACGGAAGGAAGGCTGGATCGGATTCTACTGGTCGCCGACGGCTCTTCTCGGGAAGTACGACATGGTCCGGCTGGACAACGGTGTTTCCCGTGATGACGAGGAATGGAAGCGTTGCACGACCGTTGAGACCTGTCCTGATCCGAAACCGAATGGCTGGCGCCTCGAGAATGTCTACACACTCGTCTCGAAGCGTTTTGCCGACGCAGCATCGCCCGAGGTTATGGATTATCTGAACAAGCGTTCCTGGAGCAACGACACGGTCAACAAGCTGATGCTTTGGATGACTGACAATCAGGCAGATGGCGAAGACGGCGCCAGGCATTTTCTCAAGGAGAACCCCGACATCTGGAAGACGTGGGTTTCTCCCGAGGCTGCCGCCAGGATAGAAGCCGCACTTTAGCCGGCCCTATCTTGACCGTCATGATGCTCCTCGAAATATCACATATAAGCTGGGCCGAGCAGCTTCATGATGGAAGCCTTGACCTGCTGGGCTGCTTTTGAAAGCCCGTCTTCCCGTTCCACCAGCTGGATGCAGCTGTGCGGAAGATCGGGAAGGCCGGTTTTGGCCGGCAGGACGGAAAAACCCGGCGGGATCGTCCCTTCGGCCATGACGGTGATCGCCGTTCCCGAGCTGACGGCGCTCTTGATGACCTCGCCGCTGGCCGTCGTCAGGACCTCGCGATAGGCGTGCCCGTGTTCCGTGAGCGCGGCCACCGCCTCCGCACGGAACGCGCAGCCCTCCGCATAGAAGGCCATCGGCCATGGCTTCTTCCGGTCGACGACATAGTCGCGGGAGGAGACCCAGACCAGCTTCGGCCGGCTCAGAAGAGTCGAATGGTCGTTCTGGTTGGGCAGGGTGACGATCGCCAAGTCTACCTTGCGCGATTCCAGAAGCTTCTGAAGCCTGATGCTCATCTGGCAGATGACATTCAGCTCGATCCCCGGAAACGAGCTGTCGACAACCCGCATCAGGCGGGAGAGGAAAGGCTCGCCATAATCCTCCGCGATGCCAAGGTTGACCGTCCCGGCGACATTGCCGCTGCGCATCTTGTCGATCAGCGCGTCGTGGTGATCGAGGATGAGCTGCGCCTGCGGCAGCACCTCCTTCCCCGCGGCGCTGAGCTCGACCAGATGGTAGCCGCGATTGAACAGCGGATGCCCAAACGTTTCCTCCAGACTCTTGATGCGCAGCGACACCGTTGCCTGCGAGCAATTCAGCCGCTCCGCCGCGCGGGAAAAATTCCGTTCCGCCGCGACCGATACGAAGGATCGCAGCAGCCGCATGTCGAGATCGATCACGATTAAGATTCCCAATTGTTGCTATAGAGACTTCTCATTTTACCAATTGTAAGTCCCCGGTCTAGTCTGCCTGCGACAAAGCGCCTTCGGGGAGGATGGAATGAAAGTTGGCTTTATCGGACTCGGCACCATGGGCGGCAACGCCGCCAAGAATATCATCCGCGCGGGGTTCGAGACCCATGTCTTCGATCTGCGCCCGGAAGCGGCCAAGGACCATCTCGCCATGGGCGCGACATGGGTCGACAGTCCGCGCGAGATGATCGGCCGCGTCGACTGCGTGGTCTCCATGGTGTTCGGCCCGCCGCATCTCGACGCGGTCCTCAACGGACCGGACGGGCTGCTTTCCGGCGACTGCCGGGGCAAGCTCTGGATCGACATGACGACGTCCTCGCCCCGCTTCATGCGGGAGCTGATCAAGCCCTTCATCGCGGCCGGCGGCCGTCCGGTCGATGCGCCTGTCACGGGGTCCGTCGATGCGGCCATCCGTGGCGACATGCCGATGTTCGTCGGCGGCGACGACGCGGATGTCGAAGCCGCCCGTCCCGTCATCGAGGCGATGGGTGAACTCAGGAAAGTCGGCCAATACGGCAACGGTTACGTCGCCAAGCTCGTGAACAACCAGCTCTGGAAGGTCCATGCGGCGGCCATCGGCGAGGCCATGGTCTGCGCGAAGAAGGCCGGGCTTGAGCCGGAGGTCTGGTGGGATGTCATGAAGGGCGGTGCGGCGGACAGCTTCGTCATGCAGCACGACGTTCCCTCGATCTTTGCGGGACACTACGATCCGTCCTTCCCGTTGAAGCTCTGCCTGAAGGACCTCGGCCTCATCAAGGAACTGATGGACGACACCGGCACGCGCTCCGAGATGCTCGATGCCTGCCGTGCGCGCTTCCGCGAAGCCGGTGAGCGTTATGGGCTCGATGCTGGCGAGATGACCGTCTGCAAGGTTGTCGAGGACGACGCCGCCGTCGAGCTCCGCGTCGATGGCGACTGGGTCGCCCCCTGGCTCGTGAGCCATCAGGCGGCAGAATAGCGCCCTTACCCAGCAATCCATTCCGCCATGGCAGGAGACACACCGCGGCCCTTGCCTGCCTGGCGTTTTGACGACCTGTCGGGCGAAAGCCTCGCCGGCCGCTGCATAACAACAATCGACAACGGAGTGAGGAACATGAAAAAGCATCTCTTCTCGGCGGCCACCGCCCTGCCGCTCGTCCTGTTCGCCCATGGCGCGATGGCCGAGTGCGGCGACATCAGCATCGCCAGCATGAACTGGCAGAGTGCGGAAGTGCTCTCGAACGTCGACAAGATCATCCTCGACGAGGGATTCGGCTGCAACTCGGAAATCGTCGTCGTCGACGCGGCCTCGGGCATCACATCGCAGGCCGAGAAGGGCAAGCCCGATATCATTCCGGAGGCATGGGTCGACCTTTTCCCGGAACTGGTGAAGGCGCCTCTGGCCGATGGTCGCGTCGTGGCGCTGGTTCCGTCACTTTCGGACGGCGGCCAGGCCGGCTGGTTCGTTCCGCGCTACATGGTCGAGCAGAATCCCAACATCAACAAGATCGAGGAAATCCTCGCCCATCCGGAATATTTCCCCTCGCCGGAAGATTCTTCCAAAGGCGCGATTTTCAACGGCCCGACCGGCTGGGGCGGCACGATCGCGACGAACCAGCTTTCCAAGGCTTTCGACGTCAAGGCCAAAGGCTTCGACGTGATCGACACGGGATCGGCGGCGGCCCTCGACAGCTCCATGGCGAAGGCCTACGAGCGCAAGGAGCCGTGGCTCGGCTTCTATTGGGAACCGACCTCGCTGCTCGGCATGTACGACATGGTGCAGGTGGATTTCGGCGTGCCGCATGATGCGGCCGAGTGGAAGCGCTGCACCTCCGTCGACACCTGCGCGGACCCGAAGCCCAATACGTTCCCGAAGGACAACGTGATGACCCTCGGGTCCAAGTCCTTCATCGAGCGCACCGATCCGGCGGTGGTCGAGTACCTGAAGGCGCGGAGCTGGAACAACAAGACCGTGAACGCGCTGATGGCGTGGATGACGGAGAACCAGGCGACCGGCGAAGACGGCGCGCGCCATTTCCTGTCCAAGAATCCCGACATCTGGACGAAGTGGGTTTCGCCCGAAGTCGCGGAAAAGGTCAAGTCGTCGCTCTGACGCGAAGATGAGGGAGGGGAGCGGTCGCCGCTACCCCTCCCGCCCGACATCCCTTGCTTGCTGGAGAACTGCCTTGAGGACGTTTCGTGCTGAAGGATACGATTTCATTGTCGTCGGCGCGGGCACGGCAGGCTGCACGCTGGCCAGCCGTCTGAGCGAGGACGAGAGCGCCTCGGTTCTGCTGCTCGAGGCCGGGCCATCCGATCGGAGCTGGATTCTGCGTATGCCGGCTGGGCTTCGTTCAGCCTTCAAGCCCACAAGCACCTATAACTATTGGTTCAGGACCACGCCGCAACGCCATCTCGACAACAGGGAGATCGACCAGCCTCGTGGCCGCGTCCTCGGCGGCTCGTCCTCGATCAACGGCATGACGTTCCTGCGCGGCAATCCACGCGACTTCGACGACTGGCGCGACAAGGACGGTTGCGACGGCTGGTCTTTTGCCGATTGCCTTCCCTACTTCAAGCGTTTCGAGCGGCTGGAGGGGGCCGAAGGGCCGTTCCGCTCCGCCGATGGTGTCGTGCCGGTCAAGCGGCAGGACGATCTCGGCGCGTTGAACCGGGCTTTCCTCGAAGCCGGCAAGCAGGCCGGCCATGAGGAAATCGCGGATTTCAACGGCTATCGGCAGGAGGGCGTCGGCCGCTTCGAGATGAGTGTAGGTCGCGGCGTCCGCTCCAGTTCCTCGAATGCCTTCCTGCATTCCCGACCCGTGCGGAAGAACCTGCACATTCACACAGGCTGCCAGGTGCTCAAGGTCCTGTTCAAGGGCAACCGGGCAATCGGTGTGAGGGTCCGCCGTGGCTCGGAAACGGTCGATGTCTTCGCCGCGCAAGAGGTCGTCATGAGCTCGGGCGCGTTCGGCAGCCCGCAAATCCTGATGCTGTCCGGCGTCGGTCCCGCCGACGACCTGCGGCGGCTCGGCATCGCGCCGGTGCTCGACGTCCCGATGCTCGGCCGGAACCTTCACGACCACTTCGAGACCCATATCCAGGTCGAATGCGACCTCAAGTACAGCCTCAATCAGTATCTCCGGTTCGACAAGATGGTCATGGCCGGCATCCAGTGGTTCGCCTGCAAGGGCGGTGTCGCGGCGATCAACCAGTGCCATGTCGGCGCCTTCATACGCAGCGACGGCACGATCACCCATCCCAACCTCCAGATTCACTTCTTCCCGGTGTTTTTCGGAGAGAACTGGATTCCTGATCCGCGCGTCGGCGGCTATCGTCTCGGCGTCGGCCCGATGCGGCCGGAAAGCCGAGGCTCGTTGCGGCTGGGCTCGGCGGACCTGAAGGACGCGCCCCTCATCGATCCGAACTATCTCGCCACCGAGCGTGACCGGAAGGAAACCCTGCAAGGTCTCAAGCTCGGCCGGGAAATTCTGGCCCAGCCGGCCTTCGTACCCTACCGCAAACGCGAGGATGCCCCCGGCGAGACCTGCCGCACCGACGCGGAGCTGGAAGCTTTCATCCGCCGGGACGTGACGAGTTCGTTCCACCCTTGCGGCACGGCCCGCATGGGCCGGGCGGACGATCCTCGATCCGTCGTCGACCTTGACCTTCGTCTCATCGGCGCCGAAGGCCTGCGCATCGTCGATGCGTCCGTCATCCCGTCGATCCCGAGCGCGAACATCAACGCCGTCACCTTCATGATCGCGGAGAAGGCTTCTGACCTCATCCGGGGCCGGCCGCCGCTGCCTGCGTCGGAGGTGTCCTACTATAGAGCCATGACCCAGGAGCATCGTGACCATGCAGTCGGATCGTAGTTTCAGGACTGATCTTATCCAGCGGGATCGCGCAACATCTCGGACCAAAGCGGATGTGGCCTCCTGGACCAGATGGGAGGCCGGCTCGGGAGAGCCGTTCGAAATCCACTACGATCAGGCCGTCTCGTTCTGCGTCGTGGAGGGACGGGCCAGGATCGCGTTCAGCGACGGCACGAAGCTGGACATCGAGAAGGATGATTTCGTGACTATCTCGCCGGACATCAAAGGTGTGTGGACCGTCCTCGAACCCATCACCAACCTCTATCGATATCACGACGCGGGAGCAGCGGTCACATAGCGCCTCCGTCTGCTGACTCGCGTCATCTGCAAGGCGCTACCGAAGGAGAGTTCGGACGACGGAGAGACGAGGGGTTGCTGTCAGTTTTGGCGCGGGAAGGTTTTCGGCAGCCTTCGGGATGGCCGGAAATCCTTTTTTGAAAAGGACTTAGCTGGTCGGAGTGGAGTGATTCGAACACTCGACCCCCACGTCCCGAACGTGGTGCGCTACCAGGCTGCGCTACACTCCGTGACCAGCGGCGCATCCTATAGAACAGGCTTCCGGTTTCGACAAGCGCAAAATATCAAAAAAAACGGAACGTTGCGTAAAATCGCGTCGCGGCGGTGTTTTGGGGGCATCCGTGGCGGGAATGCACTTTCGCGTTTCTCAAGGATTGGCGAATATATCGTGCGGTTGCAGGTTTTCCTGTAAGGTTGCGCGGGGGCGGGCCGGCGGGCGGGCGGCCGTTTATGGGGGTTTTCATGCAGTCGTCGGCCAGGGCCGGGAGGGAGGAGCTGAAATCCGCGCTGACGAGCGGCGCGAACGGCTTCGTCGCCATCGGCCTCTTCAGCTTCTTCGTCAATCTGCTGGTCCTCACCGGGCCGCTGTTCATGTTGCAGATCTACGACCGGGTGCTGTCGTCGCGCTCCGAGGCGACGCTGGTGGCGCTGACCGGCCTCGTCACCGGCCTGTTCCTCTTCATGGGCGTCCTCGATCATGCCCGCAGCCGCGTGGCGGCCCGGATCGGCGCGCGCTTCCAGGCCCGTTTCGACCGCCGTGTTTTCAACGCGGTGCTCGATCGCACGGCGCTGCATGCCCGGGGGGTCTCGACGCATACCGGCATGCGCGATCTCGACGCCATCCAGAAGGTCCTGTCCTCGCCCGCCGTCTTCACCGTCTTCGATATTCCCTGGACGCCGTTCTTCCTGTTTGTGATCTTCACCTTCCATCCGCTGCTCGGCGTGCTTGGCCTGATCGGCGGCGTCATCCTGATCGTGCTGACCTGGCTCAACCAGAACGGCACGAGGGAGGATCAGGAGCGGGCGATGATCGCCGGACGCCAGAGCGACGAGATGACCCAGGCGCTCCAGCACGAGAGCGACACGGTGCGCGCGCTCGGCATGCGCCGGGCCGTCGCCCTGCGCTGGGGGCGTCTGCGGGACCGGGCGCTCGAAGCCAATATCCGTTATTCCGACAGCAACGGCTTCTACGCCATTTCCTCCAAGACCTTCCGGATCTTCCTGCAATCGGCGATCCTCGCGCTCGGCGCCTGGCTCGTGCTCCAGGACAAGATCACTCCCGGCGCGATGATCGCCGCTTCCATCATCCTCGGCCGGGCGCTCGCGCCCATCGAGGGGGCGATCGGCCAATGGTCGCTGATCCAGCGGGCGGTGCAGGGCTGGCGGCAGCTCGCCGAACTGCTTGCCCGCGTGCCGGAGGAAGAAAGCCGCACCGCCCTGCCGAAGCCGCGCGCCATCCTCGACGTCGAGCAGGTGACGGTGGTGCCGCCCGGTGAAACGGTGGCGACGCTGCGCATGCTGACCTGCGGCCTCCGGCCGGGACAGGCGCTCGGCGTCATCGGCCAGAGCGCCTCGGGCAAGTCGACGCTCGCCCGCGTATTGACCGGTGTGTGGCCTGCGGCGGGCGGCAGCGTCCGGCTCGATGGCGCGACGCTGGAGCAATATGGCAGCGACGGTCTCGCCGATCATATCGGCTACCTGCCGCAGGACGTGGTGCTGTTTGAGGGAACGGTCGCGGAAAACATCGCCCGCATGGCGCTCGATCCCGATCCCGCGAAGGTGGTGGCGGCGGCCAAGCAGGCAGGCGCGCACGAGATGATCCTGCGCCTGCCGGACGGCTACGACACGCGGCTGCCGGCCATGGGTGGGCGCCTTTCCGGCGGCCAGAAGCAGCGGGTCGGGCTGGCCCGCGCGCTCTATGGCGATCCGGCGCTGCTGGTGCTCGACGAGCCGAATTCCAATCTCGACGCCGAGGGCTCGCTGGCGCTCAATCTCGCCGTGCGCGCCTTGAAGGAGGCGGGCCGGGCGGTGGTCATCATGGCGCATCGGCCGGCGGCGATCGAGGAATGTGATCTCATCCTGATCGTCGAGGACGGCCACCGCGTCGCCTTCGGCCCGCGCGAGGACGTGCTGCGCGCCCATCTGCGCAACCACACCCAGGTCGTCGCCGGCACCGATGTCGTCGCCGGCAGCGAGGAGGGGCGGGCATGACGGGCCGGATGAGGGCTTCGGAGGGGAAATGGTCGGGCCGCGGCTATATCGTCACCGGTTATGCGGCGCTCGTGCTGCTGGTCGGCGGCGTCGGGGCCTGGGCGGTGCTGACGCGCATCCACGGCGCGGTGGTGGCGGGCGGCATCGTCGAGGTGGCGAGCAATCGCCAGGTCGTGCAGCATCTGACGGGCGGCGTGGTCGGCCGCATCTTCGTGGCGGAAGGCGACACGGTGAAGGCCGGCGACGTGCTCATGCGGCTCGACGATACCTTCGACCGTTCCGAACTGGCGGTCATCGAAAGCCAGCTCCACAGCCTTCTCGGTACGGCGGCGCGGCTGAAGGCCGAGCAGGACGGGCAGCCGGACATCCTCTTCGACCCGGAACTGGTCGCCGTAGCCGGCGATCGTTCCGAAGTCGCCGAGCTCATGGACGGCCAGCGGCGGCTGATGGCCGCACGCGCCGAAACGCGCGGCAAGCAGATCGAGCAGCTCGACGAGAAGAAAGCCCAGATCGCCAAGCAGAACGAGGGCATCGCCAGCCGCATCGCCGCGCTCGATACGCAGCTCGAGCTGATCGGCAGGGAACTGGAGGCGCAGAATAAGCTGCTCGCCCAGTCGCTCACCAATGCCAGCCGGGTGCTTGCGCTCCAGCGCGAGGAGGCGGAGATCCGCGGCACGATCAGCCAGGCGCGCTCCAGTATCGCGGAAAACGCCGGCCGCATCGCGGAAATCGAGATCGCCGTTCTCAATATCCATTCGGCGGTGCGCGAGGAAGCAACGGCGCAATTGCGCGAGATCGAGGCGCGGGTGGCGCAATTGCGCGAGAGCCGCAACGCCAAGCTGGAGACGCTCGACCGCATGGATATCGCCGCGCCCGTCTCCGGCGTCGTCCTCGGGCTTCAGGTCCATGCGTTGCGCTCGGTGGTCCGTCCGGCCGATGCGCTGATGTTCATCATCCCGCAGGAACAGGAACTCGTGATCGCGACGCAGATCTCGCCGACGCAGATCGATCAGGTGCATGTCGGCCAGCGGGCCCATATCCGCTTCGCCGCCTTCGACCACCGGTCGACGCCGGAGATCTTCGGCCATGTCACCCGCGTGGCGGCCGACGTGCTGGCGGATCCGCGCTCCGGGGCGACCTATTACAAGGCGGAAATCCGGCCGGACGAGGACCAGATGACCCGGCTCGGCGACCGCCACGTCATTCCCGGCATGCCGGTCGAAGCCTTCATCCAGACGACGGAACGCTCGCCGCTCGGCTATCTGGTGAAGCCGCTTGCCGATTACTTCACGAAAGCCTTCCGCGAAAGGTGATCGGGCCGGAAAGGGGGAGGCCGCAAGCGGTTTCCTGACGCCGCATGGGTTGAAACGCGCCCGCGCGGGGAGTAGGGCGGGGGCGAAACGTCAATATACGGAGCCTCCCTCTTGAAAGCCATCGCTTCGCTTTCCGCCTTCGTCGGAAAAACCTTCGCCGTCTGGACCATCCTGTTCGCCGTCCTCGGCTTCTTTCTTCCCGATACGTTCAAGCAACTGACGCCCTATATCGTTACGCTGCTCGGCATCATCATGTTCGGGATGGGGCTGACCCTGTCGCTCGACGACTTCAGGGAGGTCGCCCGCCGGCCGGCCGATGTCGGCATCGGCGTCGCCTCGCAATTCCTCATCATGCCGCTCATCGCCGTGGGGCTGACGATCGTCATCCCGATGTCGCCGGAAGTCGCCGCCGGCGTCATCCTCGTCGGCTGCTGCCCCGGCGGCACGTCGAGCAACGTCATGACCTATCTGTCGAAGGGTGACGTGGCGCTATCCGTCGCCTGCACCAGCGTCACCACGCTTGCAGCGCCCATCGTCACGCCGTTCCTCGTCTGGCTCTTCGCCAGCCAGTTCCTGCCGGTCGATGCGATGGCGATGTTCCTCAGCATCGTCAAGGTGATCCTCGTTCCGCTAGCCCTCGGCTTCGCTCTCCAGAAGCTGCTGCCGGGCGTCGTCAAAGCGGCGGTGCCGGCCTTGCCGCTGGTCAGCGTCATCGGCATCGTGCTGATCGTCGCGGCGGTGGTCGGCGCAAGCAAGCAGGCGATCGCCACCTCCGGCCTGCTGATCTTCCTCGTCGTCGTGCTGCACAACGGCATCGGCTATCTGCTCGGCTATCTGGCCGCCAAAGCCTCCGGCCTGTCGCTTTCCAAGCGCAAGGCCATCGCCATCGAGGTCGGCATGCAGAACAGCGGCCTGGGCGCGGCGCTGGCGGCGGCGCATTTCTCGCCGGTCGCCGCCGTGCCGAGCGCCATCTTCAGCGTCTGGCACAATATCTCCGGCGCGCTGCTGGCCAACTATTTCGCGCAGAAGCACGAGGAGGACGCAGCGCCAGTCCGGCAAACGCCGGCCGGCTGAAGCCCGCACGGCCGGAACTTTCCGCCTTTCCGTGCATTATGAAAACGATGCAAGCAACGGAAAGGGAGAACCTATGGCTCGGGCATTCATCCTCTGGCTGATGGGCGTGCCGCTCATCGTCGTGCTGCTTATCTGGTACTTCTTCTTCTAAAAGCATTTCCAGCCGGAGCGGGATCGCACCGGCTGAAAACGCGGTAAAACAAGAATCCAGAAGCGTTTCCGGTGGGAACCGGAAATGTTCTCAGGTTGGAAAATGAAACGGAAACGGGGCCGAAAGGCCCCGTTCCTGCGTTATCGGCCGTGTCCGCGCGCCGGCTTCACTCCTAGTCGAGTGCGGCCAGCAGGCGTGCGATGCGCGCGGCGTCGGTGCGGCGCACGTCGGCGTCGTGGCGGCGGCTGGCGAAGATCTCGCTTGCCATCAGCCGGTCCGCGAGGTCGGCCGGCAGCGACAGCACGACGCGTTCGTCGTCCTTGCGGATGCCGCCGATCTCGGCGCGGCGGCCCGTCACCATGCCGCCGGCGACCGTGTCGTTGGTGTCGGGGTCGATGAGGATGAAAGCGCCCGTCATGCGGTTCTGTTCGTAGCCGTCGAAGATCGCCTGTTCGTCGAAGACGAGCCGGACCTTGCCGACGGCGTTCATCGCGAGGCGCTCGGCGGGATGCCAGGCGGAGGTGGAAAGGTCGAGCTGGCTCACCGGCTCGACGACCACGCGCTGGCGGCGGGGACCGCTCTTGAGCCAGTAGCGTTTCCCCGGCTCGATGCCGTCCGGCAGAAGCGCGACCAGCTGGGCCTCGAAGGCGCGCCCCGTCATCGGCTGGCTGTCGATGGCGACGATCATGTCGCCGCGCGCCACATCCACCTGCCGGTCGAGGACGAGGGTGACGGCGTCGCCCGCCACCGCCGCGTTGCGCACCAGGTCGAAGGTGACGATCTTCGAGACGTTGGCCTCCATGCCGGAGGGAAGCACGACGACGCTGTCGCCGGGCTTCACGGCCCCGCCGGCCACCGTTCCCTGATAGCCGCGAAAGCTTTCGCCCGGCCGCGAGACCCGCTGGACGGGCAGGCGGAAGCCGACGGCTTGGGCGGAGCGGGTGGTCGCCCGCTCCAGCGCCTCGACGAGCGTCGGGCCCTCGTACCAGGTCATGGCGGCGCGGCCGTCATGGACGACGTTCTCCCCCTTCAGCGCGGAAACCGGGATCGCGGTGATCTGCCGGACCCCGAGCGTGAGCGCGAATTCCCGGAACTCATGGGCGATCACCTCGAAGCGGGCGCGGTCGTAGCCGGTCAGGTCGATCTTGTTGACGGCGAGCACGAACTGGCGGATGCCCATCAGCGTGGCGATCGTCGCGTGGCGGCGGGTCTGTTCGAGGATGCCGGCGCGCGCGTCGACCAGCAGAACGGCGAGATCCGCCGTGGAGGCTCCGGTCGCCATGTTGCGGGTATATTGTTCATGGCCGGGCGTGTCGGCGACGATGAAGGCGCGGCGGTCGGTGGAGAAGTAGCGATAGGCGACGTCGATGGTGATGCCCTGTTCGCGCTCGGCCTGGAGACCGTCGAGCAGCAGCGCGAAATCGGGCAGGCCGAGATCGTTCTGCCGGCCGGAGGAATCCCGTTCGAGTGTCGCCCGCTGGTCTTCCTTGACGGCCTTGGTGTCCCAGAGCAGGCGGCCGATCAGCGTCGACTTGCCGTCGTCGACCGAGCCGCAGGTGATGAGGCGAAGCGGACGCGAATCGCGTGTCGCCCGGGCCGGTTCGAGGCCCGCTTCCTCCTGCGGCAGCGACGTGGCGAGAGCGGTGGCGGCAGCGGTCATCAGAAATACCCTTCGCGTTTCTTCTTTTCCATGGAGCCGGACTGGTCGCGGTCGATGGCGCGGCCCTGCCGTTCGGAGACGGTGGCGGTTTCCAGTTCGGCGATGATCTCGTCGAGCGTGGCGGCGCTTGAGCGGATGGCCCCGGTCAGCGGGAAGCAGCCGAGCGTGCGGAAGCGGATGACGCCTTCCTGCCGCACTTCGTCCGGCAGCCGTTCGAGGCGCGGATCCTCGGCGAGGATCATCATGCCGTCGCGCTCGACGAAGGGGCGTTTCTTCGCGAAATAGAGCGGGACGATCGGGATGTCTTCCGCCTGGATGTAGCGCCAGATGTCGACTTCGGTCCAGTTGGAGAGCGGGAAGGCGCGCACGCTCTCGCCGGCCCGGATCATGCCGTTATAGATGTTCCACAGTTCCGGGCGCTGGTTGCGCGGGTCCCAGCGATGATCCGGCGTGCGGAAGGAATAGATGCGCTCCTTGGCGCGCGAGGCTTCCTCGTCGCGCCGCGCGCCGCCGAAGGCCGCGTCGTATTTGCCGGCGTCGAGCGCCTGGCGTAGCGCCTCGGTTTTCATGATGTCGGTGTAGCGGGCGGACCCTTGCGTGAAGGGCGTGATGTTCTCGGCCGCGCCGCGCGGATTGATATGCTCGATCAGGTCGAGATCGTAACGCTTAACGACCGCGTCGCGAAAGGCGATCATCTCGGCGAACTTCCAGCCCGTGTTGACGTGCAGCAGCGGGAACGGCACGCGGCCCGGATAGAAGGCCTTGCGCGCCAGATGCAGCAGGACGGAACTGTCCTTGCCGATCGAATAGAGCATGACCGGCCGCTCGAATTCGGCCGCGACCTCGCGAAAGATGTGGATGGCTTCGTTTTCGAGCGCCTTCAGATGCGGATCGAGCGGAGGCTTGGGCGTCGCGTTGGGCTTCGCTTCCGCCTCGGTGCGGATGTCGGACATGAAAGGGTGGTCTCCGGATTCTGGCCCGGTCGGGGCGGTGAGGATCAAAGGGAGCTGGATTCGAGGGAGGGCAGGGCCGCGTCCGGGACGTGCAGGCCGCATTCGCGCTTTTCGTCGTTTTCCCACCACCAGCGGCCGGCGCGCTCGGGTTCGCCCGGCTTGATGGCGCGGGTACAGGGTTCGCAGCCGATGGAGGGATAGCCGCGCGCATGCAGCGGATTCACCGGAACGGCGTTTTCAGCGGCAAAGGCGCGGATACGCTCGATATCCCAGTCGGCGAGCGGATTGATCTTGATAAGGCCGCGTTCGGCGTCGAATTCCGCAAAAGGCGTATCGGCGCGATTGCCGGACTGGCCGCGGCGAAGCCCGGTGATCCAGAAGGAGGCCCCTTCGAGCGCGCGCTGAAGCGGCTTCAGCTTGCGGGCCGCGCAACAGGCGTGGCGGGCCTCGACGCTGTCGTAAAAGCCGTTGAGGCCGTATTGTGCGGCATAGGCGTCGATATCGTCCTGCAAGGGGTGGTAGCGCTCGATTGCGAGGCCGAAATGCGCTTCCGTCTCGTCGATCAGCGCCAGCGTCTCGGGGAAGAGGCGGCCGGTTTCGAGGGTCGCCACGACGATGGGAAGACGGCCGGCGGCGATCGCGGCGGTGATGACCTGGTCCTCGATGCCGAGGCTCGTGGTGAAGACGCTGCGGCCGCCGAGACTGGTCACGAAGGCAAGCCGGTCCGAAAGGTCGAGTTTTGCAAGCTGATCGTTCAGGGCCTCAGCCGTCCCGGTGCCGGTGTGCGCAGTCATTCCGTTCCATGCCTTTGCAAGAATTTCCCGGATTATCGCAGCCCCGCGCGGCGGGAGACAGCAAAACGGATTTCCAAAGCGCGGGCGGGGGGAGCAAATATCTCTCCATCTCGCGCCGGCCGAAGAAATCCTGCCGTGAGGGGAGGGCGCGGAAAGTATTCTACTGAAACGGTGGGGAATAGAGAGTCTTGTCCGGACGTCCCCTCCGCCGGCGGGACGGAGGGGCAGGCGGATGGCGAAAGCGTCGGGCGAAAAAGTGGAATCCGGCTTTTTCGCCAGCCCTGCGCGCCAGAAAAGAAAGCTGGACCGTCAGGCGATCCCCTTTAATCGCCTGACGATCTAGCGGTCGCTGACGGCGGCGCGGGGGTTTGTCCAGGGCTCCTGATTGGAGCGAGCGAGCGGCTGCCGGCCGAGGATGTGATCGGCCGCCTTTTCCCCGGTCATGATCGACGGCGCGTTGAGGTTGCCATAGGTGACATGCGGGAAGATCGACGAGTCGGCGACACGCAGGGCGTCGACGCCGATCACCCGGGTCTGCGGATCGACCACCGCCATCGGATCGTTCTCCGCCCCCATGCGGCAGGTGCCGCAGGGATGATAGGCGCTTTCGAGGTGATCGCGCAGGAAGGCGTCGATCTCCTCGTCCGATTGCACCGTCTCGCCGGGCTGAATCTCCGGCCCGCGGAACTCGTCGAACGTCGTCTGCGAGAAGATCTCGCGGGTGAGGCGCACGCAGTGGCGGAATTTCACCCAGTCTTCCTCATGGCTCATATAATTGAAGCGGATGACCGGATCGGCCATCGGATCGGCCGAGCGCAGGGTGACGTCGCCGCGCGATTTCGACAGATTGTAGCCGACATGGACCTGGAAGCCGTGGCTCTTCGCCGCCGCCTTGCCGTCGTAGGAGATGGCGACGGGCAGGAAGTGGTACTGGATGTCCGGCTGCTTCAGCCCGGCCGCCGAGCGCAGGAAGGCGCAGGCCTCGAACTGGTTCGAGGCGCCGAGCCCGCCCTTAGACAGAAGCCATTGCGCGCCGGCCACCCCCTGCCAGAACCACGGCAGCCAGGAATAGAGCGAGACGGGCTTTGTGGAGACCTGCTGGAAGTAGAACTCCAGATGATCCTGCAAATTGGCGCCGACGCCCGGCCGGTCGACCTTCACCTCGATGCCCATGTCCTTCAGGTGCTGCCCCGGGCCGATGCCGGAGAGCATCAGGAGCTTCGGCGAGTTGAAGGAGGAGGCCGAGACGATGACCTCGCGGTTCGCCTTCACCACCTCGATCCTGCCGCCCCGCTCGATCTCGACGCCGGTCGCCCGGCCGTTCTCGATGACGATCCTGCGCGCGAAGCAGCGCACCAGCGAGACGTTCGGCCGCTTCAGGGCAGGGCGCAGATAGGCGTTGGCCGCCGACCAGCGCCGGCCTTTGTGGATGGTCTGCTCCATCAGGCCGAAGCCTTCCTGCTTGGAGCCGTTGTAGTCGTCGGTGAGTTCGAAGCCCGCCTGCTGCCCGGCCTGGATGAAGGCGTGGAAGAGCGGGTTCGTCATGGGGCCGCGCTGGACGTGCAGCGGCCCGTCGACGCCGCGCCAGCCGGCTTCCCCGCCATGCGAGGTCTCCATGCGCTTGTAATAGGGCAGGACGTCCGCATAGGCCCAGCCCTGCGCGCCGAGCGCCTCCCAGCGGTTGAAGTCCTCCGCATGGCCGCGCACATAGACGAGCCCGTTGATCGACGACGATCCGCCGATCACCTTGCCGCGCGGCGCGGTGATGCGGCGATTGTTGAGATGGGGCTCCGGTTCCGAGAGATAGCCCCAGTTGTAGCGCTTCATGCTCATCGGCCAGGCCAGTGCCGCCGGCATCTGGATGAACGGCCCGATATCCGAGCCGCCATATTCCAGCACCATGACCGTGTGCTTGCCGTCTTCCGAAAGCCGGTAGGCGAGCGCCGAGCCGGCCGAGCCGGAGCCGATGATGATATAATCTGCGTTCTGCATGGTGCTGCCCCTTGATTTCCTGCCTTCGAACCCCTCGTCCGCCCTCGGCCTCAATACGGCGCGTCGACCTTGCCCATCGACACATAGACCGTTTTCAGCTCGGAATAATGCTCCAGCGCGGCCAGCGAATTCTCGCGGCCGAAGCCGGATTGCTTGGAGCCGCCGAAGGGGATTTCCACAGGAGCGAGGTTATAGGCGTTGATCCACAGCGTACCGGCTTCGAGCTGGTCGACGACGCGGTGGGCGCGGGTGATGTCGGCGGTGAAGACGCCGCCCGACAGGCCGAACTCGGTGGCGTTGCCTCGGGCGATCACCTCGTCCTCATGCTCGAAGTCGAGCACGCACATGACGGGGCCGAAGATTTCCTCGCGGGCGATGGTCATCCCGTCGGTGACGTCGGCAAAGACGGTCGGCTGGACGTAATAGCCTTCGCCGGAGACGCTGTTGGGAATGCCGCCGCCGGTCACGAGCGTCGCGCCTTCCGCCTTGCCCTTCTCGATATAGTCGAGGACCTTGTCGCGCTGCGCCAGCGAGACCATCGGCCCGAGCTGCGTCGCCTCGTCCATCGGATCGCCGATGACGATCTTCTCGGTCCGCTCCTTGAGGCGCGACAGGAAACGGTCCTTGATGGTCTTCTGAACGAAGACGCGGGTGCCGTTCGAGCACACCTGCCCGGTGGAGTAGAAGTTGCCGAGCATCGCCCCGCCGATGGCGCTTTCGAGGTCGGCGTCGTCGAAGACGATGAGCGGCGACTTGCCGCCCAGTTCCATCGTCACATGCTTGAGGTCGGCGGCGGCGGCCGCCGCCACCTTCCTGCCCGTCGGCACGGAGCCCGTCAGCGACACCTTGGCGACGTCCCTGTGGTTGACGAGCAGCGGCCCGGTCGCGCGATCCCCCTGGATGACGTTGTAGAGACCCTTCGGCAGGCCGGCCTCGATGAGGATTTCGGCGATCTTCAGCGCGCCGAGCGGCGTGTTTTCCGAGGGCTTGAAGACCATGGCATTGCCGCAGACGAGGGCCGGAGCGCCCTTCCAGCAGGCGATCTGCTGCGGATAGTTCCACGCGCCGATGCCGACGCAGACGCCGAGCGGAACGCGCTTGGTAAAGGCGAAGTCCTGCCCGAGCGGGATATAGTCGCCGTTGAGGCCGGCGGCCGCGATGCCGCCGAAGAATTCGAAGGCGTCGGCGCCCGAGGTTGGATCGGCGACGATGGTTTCCTGGATCGGCTTGCCGGTATCGAGCGTTTCGAGTTCGGAAAGCTCGCGGTTCCGCTCGCGCATGATCTCGGCGGCGCGCTTCAGGATGCGGCCGCGCGCCGTCGGGCTCATCGCGGCCCATTCCTTCTGTGCCCGTTTCGCCGAGGCGACGGCCTTCTCCACGATGGCCGGCGTTGCGGCGTGAAGGCGGGCGATCACCTCGCCGGTGGCGGGATAGACGCTCTCGAAGGGCGTGCCGGCGACATCCTCGACATAGTCGCCGTCGATGAAGTGGGAGGCTTTGGGTTGGGCTTTCATGTCATTGTCCCCGCGGATAGCGTTTGGAATCTTCCAGATTGTCGAGATTCATGTGGTTGCGCATGTAGCGTTCGGAGGCGTCTTGCAGCGGCTGGTGGTCCCAGGGGTAATAGGCGCCGTTGCGCAACGCCTCATAGACCACCCAGCGCCGCGCCTGGCTCTCGCGCACGGCGGCGTCGAAGGCCTCCATGTCCCAGCGCTCCTCGCGCATCCGCCGGAAGGCGTCCAGCGTCGCCTGAATGACGGAATTGTCCGAGGTCGCGAGATTGTCAAGCTCCTGCGGGTCGGCTTCCAGGTCGTAGAGCTGCTCGGGATCGAGTTCGCAATGGATGTATTTCCACTTGCCCTCGCGGATGCCGACGATCGGCGCATAGGAGGCCTCCGCCGCATATTCCATCAGCACCGGCGATATGCGTTCCGCTCCGCCGATCACCGGCACGAGGCTTTCGCCGTCGGTCCACGGCATCACCTCGTCCATGGAGATGCCCGCCAGATCGCAGAGTGTCGGCGTCACGTCGAGGTTCGAGGTCGGCGCAAGGTGCAGACCCGGCGTCACGCCCGGCCCGGCGACCATCAACGGCACACGCGCCGAACCCTCGAAGAAGTTCATCTTGAACCACAGGCCGCGCTCGCCGAGCATGTCGCCGTGGTCCGAGCAGAAGAGGATCAGCGTGTCGTCGAGCATGCGCGTGCGCCGGAGCGTGTCGACGAGTTCGCCGACCTTCTCGTCGAGATAGGAGATATTGGCGAAATAGGCCCGGCGCGAGCGGCGCACGTTCTCCTCGGTGATCGTGAAGCTGTCACGGTCGCAGGAATGCAGGATGCGCTGCGAATGCGGATCCTGCTTTTCCAGGGGGCCGACGTCCGGCGTCAGATGTGCGCAGTCCTCGTAGAGATCCCAGAATTTCTGCCGCGCCACATAGGGATCGTGCGGATGGGTGAAGGAAACCGTGAGGCACCAGGGGCGGCGATCCGCATCGTCGTTGCCGCGCGAGAGCTGGTAGAGCTTCTGGTTGGCGAGGAAGGCGACCTCGTCGTCATATTCCATCTGGTTGGTGATTTCCGCGACGCCGGCACCCGTCACCGAGCCCATGTTGTGATACCACCAGTCGATGCGCTCGCCGGGCTTGCGATAGTCCGGCGTCCAGCCGAAATCGGCGGGGTAGATATCGGTCGTCAGCCGCTCCTCGAAGCCGTGCAGCTGATCCGGCCCGACGAAATGCATCTTTCCCGAAAGCGCGGTGTAATAGCCGGCGCGGCGCAGGTGATGCGCGAAGGTCGGGATGGAGGAGGCATATTCCGCAGCATTGTCGTAGACCCGGGTGCGACTGGGAAGCTGCCCCGCCATGAAGGAGGCGCGGGCCGGCGCGCAAAGCGGCGAGGAGGTGTAATTGTTCGCAAAGCGCGCCGAGCGGGCGGCGAGCGCCTTCATATGCGGCGCGACGAGAAAGTCCGCCGGCCCGTCGGGAAAAAACGTCCCGTTGAGCTGGTCGACCATGATGATCAGGATATTCGGCTTGCTGGCGGTCACGGGACGATCCTTGAAACGGGTGAAGGAAAGGCTGGGAAAGTTTCTACCGGTCCCCCGGAAGGGGCGGTTGTCGCAGGGCGACGGGGGCGGGCGATCCTGCGACCGGGCCTGTCGCGGCGACGGCGGCGAGCTGTGCGTCGACAAGGCTTTCCGTCAGCCGGATCGACGATTCGATGCTGACCGGCGCGGACCGCAGTCCCTGCCGCAGGTAGAGCCCGTCGATCATCGCCGCCGCGCCATCGGCGATGCGGATGGCGGCGTCCGCCGGGCAGAGCGCCCTGAGGTTCGAAAGCAGGTTGGAATTGAGCCGTCTGGCATAGACGACAAGCAGCCTGCGCACGGCCTCGGAGCGTTGCGCCTCGGTATAGAAGGCAAGCCAGGCGGCGACCGTCTCCGGCGCGAACTGATGCGCCTGGAAATTGACGCGGATGATGGCCGACAGCCGCTCGCGCGGCGTCGCGGCCTCTTTCAGCGCGGCCACCGCATCCGTCCGCAGCTTGCGCAGCAGGCTGCGGATGGTCTCGATGACGAGCTGTTCCTTGGAGCCGAAATAATGGTGCGCCAGCGCCGGAGAAACACCGGCATGGCGGGCGATTTCGGACATGGTGACGGAAAACGAGCCGTGATCGCCCGCCGCGCGCAGCGTGGCGTCCACAAGCGCCTTGCGGCGCACCGGCTCCATCCCGACTTTCGGCATCGCACTCTCCCGTAATCGCCGGTAGATTATTTTTAATTGATCAATCAATCAATAAAAATCTTGCAGCCGGCATTCCGGTGGGCAGACCATGGGACGGGGATGGCGTCCGATCGCTTTCGTGCTAGCGTCTGCGCGTCGTTTCCAATCGAGAGAGATGTGTCATGGTTCTTAGCCCCGGAATCTCCCCTGTCTCCGAAGTCCGCTCCAAATGGGGATGGTTCGTCGCCCTTGGCGTCGTCCTGCTCGTCTTCGGCGGCGTCGCGGCGGCCAATCTGTTTCTCGCGACCGTCGCCTCGGTCTATTATGTCGGCATGATGATGATCATCGGCGGCGTGGTGCATCTCGTCCACGCCTTCCAGGTCAAGGCCTGGCGCGAGACGATCTCCTGGGTGCTGAGCGCGTTGCTCTATCTCGCCGCCGGCGTGCTGGCCTTCGTCAATCCCGTTCTCACCTCGGCGGCCCTGACGCTGCTGATGGCCGCGGCGCTGCTGGTCGCCGGCGCCTTCCGCATCTGGACGGCCTGGCGCACCCGGCCGGAAAAGGGCTGGGGCTGGCTGATGGCCGGGGGCATCGTCACGGCGCTTGCCGGCCTCGTCTTCGTTCTCGGCTGGCCGGTCAACAGCCTGTGGCTGCTGGGGCTGTTCCTCGCCTTCGATCTGGCGATGCAGGGCTGGGCGTTGATCGCCTTCGGCTTCGCGCTCCGCGCCCGCTGAAACCTTTCCGGGGAGCCGGCGTTCGCGCCGGGAGGCTCCCGGTGACCGTTTTCCGCTTTGAGCGAAGGCGGAAAGCGGTTTATAACGCCCGCGTGGGATGGGAATGGAGCTTCCCGACAACCGCCTTCGATGGCTGATAGCTCCTGCCGGAACCGGCCAGCGATGGCCGCCTGCGGCAGGGCTTGTCTTCAGGCCACGCGATGGCGGTTTTTCCTTGTCCGGGTGCCGATCCTTCGAACCTGGAGACACGGAGCATGAACTATCTTATCGTTTTCCTCGGCGCCGGTCTCGGCGGAGCGGGACGCCATGGCGTGAATGTGCTGGCCGCGCGCCTCGTCGGCACCGCCTTTCCCGTCGGCACGCTCGCCGTCAACGCCCTCGGCTGCTTCGCCATGGGGCTGCTTGCCGGTATCTTCGCCTTTCGCGGCCATCTCCCGCAGGAAGCCCGCCTGTTCCTGGCCACCGGCGTGCTCGGCGGCTTCACCACCTTCTCCGCCTTCTCGCTCGACGCGGCGCTCCTGTGGGAGCGCGGCAACGCCGGGCTGGCCGCCTTCTATGTGCTGGCCAGTGTGCTCCTGTCGCTGGCCGGCGTGTCGCTCGGCCTGCTGTTGTCGGCGCGCCTGCTGTCGACCGGCGTCCCGTGAAGACTGCCTCCTGAAAGCGGCGGCGGCTTCAGGTTTCATCGAACTGTCATATTGGGGAAACCGAATGTTCAGTTCTGGTGACGACATTCGCTGCCAGGCTGACTATTGGAGAAGACCAGCATGAGCGCCGCAGACCTGTCCGTCCTGCGCCGTCCGGGAGACGGGGAAATCGTCACGCTCGCCAAGCCGGTCATCGCGGCGGGGTTCCAGCCCATCGTCGAGGCGGCCACCGGCGCGGTTTTCGGCTACGAATCGCTGATGCAGGGCTTCGAGAAGCTCGGTTTCCGCTCGCCCGTCGATCTGCTCGACAGCGCCCATGAGGCCGGGCAATTGGGCGCGCTGGAGCAGATGGTCAACAGCCGCGCGCTCGCCGCCTTCGCGGCGCTGCCGGATTTCCGCTCGCGCACGCTTTTCCTCAATCTCGATTCGCGGCTGGTGGGAGAGGGGCTCGGACTGGTCGAGAGGCTTTCCGGCCATCTCCTGCGCGCCGGCATTCCGGCATCCTCCCTCTGTTTCGAGATATCGGAGCGTTTCGAAAATGCCGGTCTTACCGGGTTCTCCCGTCTCCTGCAGGCGCTTCGGATGGCCGGGTTCAAGCTCGCCATCGACGATTTCGGGGTGGGCCACAGCGGCCTGAAGCTGCTTTGCGATCATCCGGTCGACTATCTCAAGATCGACCGTCATTTCATTTCCGGTATCGCGACGGACGCCCGCAAGCGCCATCTCGTGCGCAACACGGTCAACGCCGCCCACGTTCTCGGCATCCGTGTGGTGGCGGAAGGGGTGGAGACCGAGGCCGAACTCGTGGCGGCCCGCGAGGCCGGCTGCGATCTCATCCAGGGGTGGTTCGTCTCCCGTCCGGTCGCCGATTATTCGGCGTTGCGGCCGGTCTATGCGCAGGTCGCCCGCGCCGGCGGCGCGCGCCACAGCTCCAGCACGCTCGACAGCATCCTGATCCGCCGCGAGATCGAGCAGGTGGCGGTGCTGCGCGAGGACGACAGTCTTGAAGCGGCCTTCGAGCTTTTCCGCCACAATCCGAAGCGGACGTTCTTTCCGGTCCTCAACGCCAGCGATGAGCCGCGCGGTATCCTGCACGAGTATCAGGTGAAGGAACTGAGCTATCACCCCTTCGGCCGGGACCTGATCAAGAACCGGCTCTACCGCAAGGGACTGTCGCATTTCGTCACCAATGCGCCCATCGCCGATCTCGACACGCCGGCCGAGCAGCTTCTGGAGGTCTTCACCGGCACGGGCGGTAGCGAATGCGTGATCCTGACGGAGAACCTGCGCTATGCCGGCATCCTGTCCGCCTCCTCGCTGCTCACGATCATCAACGAGAAGCGGCTGCGCACCGCCGAGGACCAGAACCCGCTGACCGGCCTGCCCGGCAACCGCTCGATCAGCGACTACCTCCAGGACCGGGCGCTCGACGGCGACGCGCTTCGTTGCCTGTGCTATTTCGACCTCGATAATTTCAAGCCCTTCAACGACCGCTACGGCTTCCAGCAGGGCGATGCGGCGCTGACGCTCTTCGCCTCGCTGCTGCGCCGCGATTTCGTGGGAGAGGAGGCTTTCGTCGGCCATATCGGCGGCGACGACTTCTTCGCCGGGATTTCGGGCCTGCCGGTGGCGGCGGCGCAGGACAAGCTTTGCTGCCTGCTGGAGGATTTCCGCCGCGAGGTGCACGCGCTTTACTCGCCGGAAGACAGGCAGGCCGGCGAGATCCACGGCCACGACCGCATGGGGCGCGAAACGCGCTTTCCCCTCATGCGCTGCTCGGTCGCCGTGCTGGCGCTTCCCGAAGGCGAGGTGATCGGCGATATCGGCCGGATCAGCGCCCGGATTACCGCGCTGAAGAGAGAGGCGAAGGAAAGCCCCGAAGGGATCGCGCTCGCGCTGTTCAGCCCGGCCGCCGCCTAGAGCATTTCCAGCCGAAGGAAGATCGCTTCGGCGTCGGATAATGCGGCAGGAACAATACAGGAGCGTATTTTTGGTGAGCCGGATTTCACCGCAAATGCGCTCGTCTTTCCGCCCGCCTGTGGTCGAAGAGGGGTGCGTGCCGCGGCGATCCGCGCTAAACCGGGGTTGCCTGTCGATGCGGACAGATCCCGGAGGACCCGCGCCATGACGCTGCCCCAGACCATGACCCATGTCGCGCTGCCGGCGCCCGGCGGCCCCGAACATATGACCCTGGCGCATGCGCCGCTGCCGGTGCTGCGCCCCGGCGAGATCCTCCTGCGCGTCGAGGCGGCGGGGATCAACCGGCCGGATATCCTGCAACGCAAGGGCGATTACCCGCCGCCCTCCGATGCCAGCCCGATCCTCGGGCTGGAGGTGGCGGGCGAGATCGTGGCGCTGGGAGCCGGCGTCACCGGCCATGCGATCGGCGACCGCGTCTGTGCGCTGGCCAACGGCGGCGGCTATGCGGAATATTGCGCGGTGCCGGCCGGCCAGGCGTTGCCCTTCCCGAAGGGCTATGACGCCGTCAGGGCGGCCGCACTTCCGGAAACCTTCTTCACCGTCTGGGCCAATCTCTTCATGATGGCGGGGCTGAAACCCGGCGAGAGCGTGCTGGTCCATGGCGGTTCGAGCGGCATCGGCACGACGGCCATCCAGCTTGCTAGAGCCCTCGGCGCGACGGTGTTCGCCACGGCGGGCACGCCGGAAAAGTGCCGGGCCTGCGTCGGTCTCGGCGCGTGCAGGGCGATCAACTACCGCAGCGAGGATTTCGTCGAGATCATCGCCACGGAGACCGGAAAGGCCGGCGTCGACGTCATTCTCGACATGGTCGGCGCGGCCTATTTCGCGCGCAACCTGAAGGCGCTCGCCCTCGACGGCCGCCTGTCGATCATCGCTTTCCTCGGTGGTGCGCGGGTGGAAGGGGCAAGCCTCGCGCCGATCCTCCAGAAGCGGCTTCATGTGACGGGCTCGGCCATGCGGCCGCGCACGGCGGAGGAGAAGGCCGGGATCCGCGACGGGCTTCTGGAAAAGGCCTGGCCGCTGCTCGACGCCGGCACGGTCGCGCCGGTCATCCATGCGGTGCTGCCTTTCGCGGCGGTGGCGGACGCCCACCGGATGATGGAGGCCGGTGACCATATCGGCAAGATCGTGCTCAGGCTCGGCTGATCAGCCCTGCCGCGGCTTCGGCAGCCGCAACGTGAGGAAAATGGCCGCAAGGCTCGGCAACGCCAGCACGAGATAGAGCGCCCGCGCCGCGCTGGCCGTCCCGGCAAGTCCGCCCGGCTCGACGAGACCGCTGCTGTTGGCGACGACGCCGGCCAGCGCCGCGCCGAAGGCGGTGCCGAGCGCCTGCATGGTGGTGATGGCGGCGGACGCCTTGTCCTTGTCGCCCTCCGGGGCGAGTTGCAGCACATGGGTCACCAGATGCGCCCAGCCGAGGCCGACGCCCGCGCCCATGGCGAAGATCAGGACCGTGGCCGGCAGCAGCAGCGGCAGTTCACCTGCCGGATTCGGCCGGGCGAGCGTGATGGCGAGCAGCGCGGTGGCGATGCCGACGAGCGCCGTTCCGGCAAGGATGGCGCGGTTCGCCGTCCGTCCGGTCGCATTGGCCGTGAGGAAGGCGGCGGCGGTCCATCCAAGCGCCACCAGCGCCACGAGATAGCCGGAGGCAAGCGGCGGGACGCCGTGCAGTTCCTGTAGGAAATAAGGGATATAGAGGTCGGAGGCGATGGTCAGGAGCAGGGTCGCCATGATGAGATAGACGCGGGCGAGCGGCGAGGCGAGGGAAACCGTGCCGGCCGGAAACAGCCTCGACCGGGCGTGTTTCTCGATGGCCAGCATGACGACGACCGAGGCCGCGGCGGCGATTGACAGGCCGGCGCGAAGCGCGATCCCCTCGACCGAGCCGGCAAAGGAGAGCGCCATGACGGCGGCAAGCAGCAGCAGGATCTGCGGGAAGGGCGCGCCCGTGACGATCCGCTCGGCATCCTTTCTCGGCAGGAGCCGTGGCGCGGCGAAGGCCATCAGGGCGGACAGCGGCACCAGCAGCGCGAAGGCCTCGCGCCAGGCGCTGCCGGCGGCAAACACGCCGCCGATGGTCGGGCCGAGGAAGGTGGCGACACCCCAGACCGCGGCATAGAGCGTCGAGGCGCGGCTCCACAGCCGCTCCGGATAGACGTAGCGGATGAAGGCGTAGCCGAGCGCCACCAGCAGGCCCGCGCCGAGCCCCTGGACGCTGCGCCCGGCCAGCACCGCCGGCATGGTGGGGGCAAGCGCGCAGACGAGACTGCCGAGGCCGAACAGAACCGCCCCCAGCACGAAACAGCGGTTGAGCGTGACGCCGCGCGGCCGCACCGCCACGAAGACCGATCCGAGCACCGAGGCCGCCACATAGAGCGTGGTCGCCCAGGCGAAGAATTCGAGGCCGCCGATGTCGCGCACGATGGAGGGCATCAGCGTCGCGGTGATATAGGTCTCCACCGCATGCAGCGAGATGCCGCCGCCAAGCATGAGGGTGGCGAACAGATGGGTCCGCGAAAAGAGCTGCGAAAGCCGGGGCGCGGCATCTGCCGCAGCGGAAAGGGGATCGGCCATCGAAGAACCTGTCTGCAAGAGGAACAAGCGGCGCAATCGCATACCCGCCCACCCGGCGCAAGCCGGGACTTCTGGCCGGGTGGGGTCGGGCCGGCCGGCCCGTCGTCGCCGCCGCGCGCCGTAATCCGTGCCTTACAGGCCGATCCGTCCGATGGCCGGAATCTTGATCGCCGGGCGCAGGACGTCGATGCCGGCGACGAGGCCGAGGATATGGAGTTCGAGCCCGCTGCGTATCCCGGCCGAAACGCCGAGGAGGCCGTAGAGCGTGGCGTGCACGTCGCGTCCGTCGGGGTCGATGGCGAAGAAACGGCCTTCCGGCAGGTAGTCGCGTCCCACCGCGTCCGGCGGCAGCACGGTGCCGAGGTCCGGCACGCTGCGCAGCACATGGGCGACGAAGGTGTTCGAGTTGGGGCCGGGCCAGAGGCGATAGGCGCCCGGCGTCGAATAGGGGTAGGCGGCGATGGCCGCCTCGATTTTCGGAATCAGCCGCTCCGCTTCGGCGCCCCGGACATGGGCGACGATGCGCGGCGCGTTGGAATACCAGTAGGCGTCCGGCGGATAATTGTTCCTGCGCACCGGCGTCCCCCAGCCGACCTTGTCGTAGCGGTCGTAGCGGCTGGCGTTTTCCGCCTTGGTGACGATCCAGGCATGGCTGGCCACGGCGCCCTTCATGCCGCCGGTCGCCGCGGAGAAGATATGGACGGTCGCCTCGGGGACCTCCTGCGGCGGCGCGAGGATGCCGGCCGAACCCCAGTCCGCCTCGCGCCAGCTTTGCGGCCGGTCCCGCATGTACCAGAGCCCCGCCGAGGCCAGCGCCGGCATCAGATAGACGACGAGGAAGAGAAGAACGATGTTCCTCAGGACTCTCATGCCATGCTCCCGCAACGAAACCCGCTTCACAGGCGAAGCGCATCCGGGCTAATACCACATTCGAAACCGGATTTTTGAGGGCACGATCATGGGCAATCCCGTTCTTGTCGAGGTGACGCGCGGCGCGCGGGTGGAAAGCCGCCATCGCGGCATGGTGGTGGCGGTGGATGGCGATGGCGAGGTGCTGTTTTCCGCCGGCGACATCGATGCCGTGGTGTTCCCGCGTTCCGCCTGCAAGGCGATGCAGGCCCTGCCGCTCGTCGAAAGCGGAGCGGCGGACGCCTATGGCTTCGGCGCGCGCGAACTGGCGCTGGCCTGTTCCTCGCACAGCGGCGAGCCGGAGCACGCGGCTCTTGCCGCCTCGATGCTGAAGGCGGCCGGCCGGGACGAGACGGCGCTCGAATGCGGCGCGCACTGGTCCTTCGAGCAGCCGGTGCTGATCGGGCAGGCCCGCAGCCTCGAAAAGCCGACGGCGCTGCACAACAATTGCTCCGGCAAACATGCCGGCTTCATCTGCGCCGCCTGCCACAGCGGCAAGGATCTCAAGGGGTACGGGCGCTATGAACATCCGGTGCAGGCGGAAATCCGCGGCGTCATGGAGGCGCTGACGGGGGCGGCGCTCGCCGCCGATGCCTGCGGCGTCGACGGCTGCTCGATCCCGACCTATGCGGTTCCGCTGAAAAGCCTCGCGACCGGCTTTGCGAGAATGGCGACGGGCGCCGGGCTTGCGCCGCAGCGGGCGAAGGCGTCGCGCCGGCTGATCGATGCCTGCATGGCCGAACCCTTTTACGTCGCCGGCACGAAACGGGCCTGCACCCGCCTGATGCAGACAGCGCCCGGCCGCATCTTCGCCAAGACCGGGGCCGAGGGCGTCTTCTGCGCGGCCATTCCCGAAAAGGGCGTGGCCATCGCGCTCAAATGCGAGGACGGCACGACGCGGGCCGCCGAAAGCATGGTCGCCGCCACGCTCGCCCGCTTCTTTTCCGACGAGCCGGAGCTGCGGGCGGCCCTGCTTTCGCAGGCCGATCGCGCGCTGACCAACTGGAACGGCCTCCATGTCGGCGATATCCGCGTGACGGAAGCCTTTGCGGGCTAGTAAGCATTTCCAGCAAAAGTGTGAAACGGTTTTGCGCCCGGAAATGCGGCTAGAAGAGATGGAGCATTTCCAGCAAAAGTGTGAAACGGTTTTGCGTCCGGAAATGCGGTTAAAAAAGATAGAGCATTGCCAGCCGAAGCGGGATCGCTTCGGCGTCGGATAATGCGTAAAAACAAGAACCCGGAGCGTTTCCCGCCGGCCGGCTGACCCGCCGGCGATGGTCATTCCGGCTCGGAAAGACGCCTCTCCATCATCGCCTTGAAGGCGGCGCGCGACTGGCATCGCGCCAGCCAGGCGGCCACATGCGGTGCGTCGGCGAAAAGCGCCGTCTGGCTCATGGCGTAGCGGAACACCTCCGCAAGGTTGAGATCGGCGACGGTGAAGCGGCCGCCCACCATATGGCCGCTTGTGGCGAGATGCGCGTCGAGATGGCGGAAGCCCTTCTTCAGGGCCTTGACGGCGGCGCGGATGGCCAGCCGCCCGGCTTCGCTTTCGGCGGCGCGGGCGTCCTGCGTCAGGACGATCTTCACCGCGTGCGGCTCGATTTCGGTCGCCGCCCACAGGGTCCATTGCAACATCTCGGCCTCTTCCGTCAGCGTCGCGGGGGCCAGCGGCCCGCCGTGCTTGCGGGCGAGATAGAGGTTGATGGCCAGCGATTCGGTCATCACGAAGCCGCCGTCGTCGATACAGGGGATGAGGCCGGTCGGATTGACCGCGAGGAACGCCGGCGAGCGGGTGTTGAGCGGCGCGTCGGGCGCTTCCGGATCGGCAAGCCGCCGCGCCTGGATGACCGGGACGGAGGTGAAAGCCAGATCGAGTTCACCGGCCAGCCAATAGGTGCGCGAGGCGCGCGAGCGATAGACGCCGTAGATCGTGAGCATGCAAGCCTCCTGATCCCCGCACCATAGGCGCGTCGCGGAGGCCTTGGTAGGGGGAAGCGGGAAGAGGGCTATCGAAATTTACCGGATAAACCGGTACGCTTCGTCGCATTGACGCCCCTGCCGCTTGCGGTCTAGAGCATTTGCAGCAAAAGTGTGAAACGGTTTTGCGTCCGGAAGTGCGGCTAAAACAAAGAGATAGAGCGGTTCTGCCGAACCTGTGAAAACCGGGACCGCTATATCGGCCGGGAAAGCGTGCGCCGGGCGCAAGGATGGATGATGAACCGACGGGCGACATATCGGGCCTTGGCCGTGCGCATTCTCTGCGCCGTCGCGCTGCTGTTCGTCGGTTTCGCCCATCGGCCGGCCTCGCACGCCATGCCGTCGCCTTTCGAGCTTGCGGCTCTCGTGCTGCCCGACGGAACCTTCGCCGATCTGTGCATCGACGACGATGCGGTCGACGGCAAGGCCAGGCATGAGCCCGGCAAGGTCTGCGAGGCCTGCCGCATCGCCAATGCCATGGCGCTGCCGCTGCCGGTCGACCTGCATGGCGCGTCGCGCGCCCTGAACCACGCCGTCGCCGATGCGCCCGTGCTGCGCGTCGCCGCCGTCAAGCGCGAACGGCCCGGCGCGCCGCCGCGTGCGCCTCCTGCGGCCGTCGCCTGATCGCGGCCCTGCCGCATTTTCATTTCAGCAAAAGACACGCACCATTGGATTGCGCGTCAGGCCGTCGCGCCGGCGCATCCGGAACCGTAAGGAATTCCCTCATGAAACGCATTCTCACGATGCTTGCCGCTTTCGCCCTGTCGACAGCCGCGGCCTTCGCCCATGACTATACGGCAGGCGACCTCTTCATCCATCATCCCGCCTCCCGCGCCACGCTGCCCGGCCAGCCGGTCGGCGGCGGCTTCATGACCGTGACGAACAAGGGCACGGAGGCCGACCGGCTGGTGTCCGTCACGGCTCCCGATGTTTCCGACGACGTGCAGATCCATGAAATGGCCGTCACGGACGGCGTCATGACCATGCGGGCGCTGAAGGACGGGCTTGAGATTCCCGCCGGCGCGACGGTGGAACTGAAGTCCGGCGGTTTCCATTTGATGTTCATGGCGATCAAGCACCCGCTGAAGGAAGGCGAGAGGATCAAGGCGACGCTCAATTTCGAGAAGGCCGGTCCCGTCGAGGTCGAATTCGCCATCGGTGCGGCAAATCCCGCCGCCAGCCACGGTGACGACCATCACGGCGCGCACGGCGATGGTGAAAACGATCACGGAGGCGATGGACAGTAATGATACGGCATGACGACAGCAGCGCGGCGCGGCCGCTCGCCCTCCGGTTCCTCTTCGCCATTCCTCTGCTCGGCTGGATGCTGCGCGAGGCGGTCGAGGGCGGCGACACCGCGAAAATCCTGTTCGGGGTGAATTGCACGCTGGTCTGGCTCCTGGCGATCTGGATCTTCGGCTATCCGGCGATCATCCTGCCGGCGCTTTTCCTCGTATTGGGCATTTCCTGGCTGCTGATCGTCGCCACCCGGGGCTGATGCCGGATGGAAAGCGGATGAGGGCGCCATCGCGACGGCGCCCTCATCATCCGCCGCGACGCCTGCCGTTCGGGCAGGAAGGAGAGGCGCCTGGCCGGGCGGCCGTCAGCCCGACCGGTTTCCCGCTACCGTTAGATGCGCAGGCGGCGTTCCGCCGGAGACGAGATCGTCCGTCGCCCGTTCCATCCAGCGGAAGCCGACGACCGCGCCCTGCGGCGTTTCCTGGAAGAGATTGGCCGAAATCAGCGCCGCTCCCGCACCCTCGACGACGGTGACGGCGCAGCCGACCGGCGTGGCGCGCACGAGATTGCCGGTGGCCACGAGGCCGCGCATATAGGGACCCCAGCCGAGCATCAGCCCCCAGAGCGGCGCATTCTCTATGGTGTTGCCGGAGACCACGGTATCGGCCTCCGCGGCGATGCCGAAGCCGAAGCCCGCCCCTTCCGGTGGATAGGGACCTTCGCGGCGCAGGTTGCGCACGACATTGCCCGTCACCGTGGCCAGCCGCCCGCCGTGATCGAAATTGACGATCTGGATACCGTTCGCCGCCCCGTCGATCAGGTTGCCGCTGACGATCGCGCCCTCGAAGCCGAACTCGGAGAAAATGGCCGTCTCGCCGCTGGCCAGACAGGTGTTTCCGGCGATCTGGACGTTGGAGCCGGCATTGGCGCGGATCGCCGAAAGGGCGCAATCGGAAACATGATTGCCGGTCACCATCACGCCGTCCGCGCGAAAGATGTTGATGCCGTTGCCGTATTGCCCGGTGCCGCCGCGCGTGGCGGCGATGCGGGAAACGCGGTTGCCGGAAACGAGCGTGTCGTCCGGCCCCTTCTGCCAGCGATGGACGAGGATGCCGCCGTTGCCGCAGTCCGAGACGGTATTGGCGGCAATGGAAAGCTCCCGGCTTTCCATGGCATAGACGCCGTGATCGGCGGCGCCGGAAATGTGGTTTCTCTCCACCCGCCCGCCCGAGCGTTCGAGCGCCAGGCCGGATTTCGCCGAGCCGCGGATCTCGCAATTCTCGATGACGGCCGAAGCGACGCCCCGCAGGTGCGCCAGACCCTCGACATCCTCGCGAAGCCAGCGGTTGGCCCCGTCGATGACGAGGTTGGCGAGGGCGACGCGGGCCAGCCCGTCGCCCGTAAAAAGATGGCCGCCGCCGCCATAGAGGAGACGCGTGGCGCCGGCGACGCCGATGATGCGCGCCCCGTCCGGCAGGGCGATATTGGAAAGCACGTAGTCGCCGGCCGGCAGATGCACGGGTTCGTTGCGGGCCGCCGCCTCCCGCAGCAGGCGCTCGAAGGCCCGGCTTGCGCGATCGTCGGATGCCGCGCGCGGGCCCGGCGCGGCCGTGTCGATGCCGCCGCGCAGATCGACATCGACGACCGGCAGCCGTCGCATCTGGGCGCGCGCCGGCAGCGCCGCCGTGACGCCGATGCCGAATGCCGTCAGAATGAACCGTCTGGTAACCATGAAACGCCCTTTGTCCGGGAATGAGCAGGAAGCATGCCAGCCGGTTCCGTGCCGAAACGGCACGGGTTTTCCGCTGAGGGTGCGTCCGCCGGCCCGATCACGTCCCTCCCGGCGGAAGCGCCGGATATGCGGGATTGTGGCAATCGTCTTTAAGGTTGGATAACGACTCCGCTGTAATGTCGCGGCGACCGGCAGGAGGGGAGGCGGGCTCGCGCTGTTCCCTTGCCTATGGGGCGTGCGGAATCATATGGCGGCGAAACCGATTGTCCATTGCGATGAAGATACGGACCCCACGGCCCGGTTGCTGTCGGCCGGCCAGCGCCTGATCCTGGAGGCGGCGCGCCTGTTTCCGGCCGGCGTCGAGCGGGACGAGCGCTCGCTCTGGCTCGAAGCCATCGTCGACGAGGTGCCGGATTACCTTTTCTTCAAGGATCGCGACAGCCGCTTCGTGATCGCCAACCGGGCGATCGTCAGGGATAACCAGCGAAACGGCATCGAGACGATCGAGGGGCTGACCGACTTCGACCTCCATCCCCATCATGTCGCGCGCGTCTTTTACGAGACCGAACAGGAGATCGTCCGCTCCGGCCAGCCGGCCATCGACATGGAAGAACTGGTGCGCGATGCGCGCGGCAATCTCAAATGGCTCCTGACCACGAAGCTGCCGGTTTTCGGCGATGCCGGCGAGGTCATCGGGCTTGTCGGCATCTCGCGCGACATCACAGAGCGCAAGCGCGCCGAAAGCCTGCATGTCGGCCAGGCGCATCTTCTGAAAATGATCGCGCTCGGCGCGGATCTCGGCCAGATCTTCTCCTCCCTCATCCTGATGATCGAGGCGCATGTGCCGGGCGTCACCGGCTCCATCCTGCTTCTGTCGCCGGATGGCCGGCATATCCTGAACGGTGCCGCTCCCAATCTCGATCCCGGCTATTGCAAGCTGATCGAGGGAGCCGAGATCGGCCCGCGTCAGGGTTCCTGCGGCACCGCCATGTGGCGCGGCGAGACGGTCATTGTCGCCGATATCACGATCGACCCGTTGTGGGACGGCTTGCGCGATCTTGTGGCGCCTTACGATTTCCGTGCGTGCTGGTCCTCGCCGATCCGCTCTTATCAGGGCAAGGTGCTCGGCACCTTCGCGCTCTACGCCCAGGCGCCGGGTGAGCCCGATGCGGAATGCATGAAGCTCGTCGGCATGGCGACCCATATCGCGGGCATCGCCATCGAGCGCAAGCAGGCCGAAGACAGCATCCAGTTCATGGCGCATCACGACATGCTGACCGGTCTGCCGAACCGCGTCATGCTCGACGAGCGGCTGGCAAGCGCCATCGATGCGGCCGACGAGACCGGCGGCGTGGCGACGCTCGCCTTCATCGACCTCGACAACTTCAAGCTGGTCAACGACAGCCTCGGCCATGATGCCGGCGACAAGTTGCTGCGTATCGTCGCCGCGCGGATGCTTGCCTGCGTCGGACCGGACGACAGCGTCGTCCGGCTTGGCGGCGACGAGTTCGTGGTGCTGCTGTCCGGTGCCGGCCCGGACGACGCAGCGGTGGAAGGGCGCCTCAAGGCGGTGCGCGAGGCGATCGCCGTGCCGGTGGAGGTGGAGCGCCGGTCATTCCAGGTGACGTGCAGCATGGGTGTGGCGACCTATCCCGCCCATGGCCGCAACGCCACGGAACTGCTGGCGCGCGCCGACGCCGCCATGTATCGCGCCAAGGAAATCGGCCGCAACGCCGTGCAGGTCTTCACGACCGAGATGGCGACGAGCGTCCACCAGAAGCTGGAGCGGCAGGAAGAACTGAGGCAGGCGATCGCCCGGGAGTGTTTCGTCCTGCACTACCAGCCGCAGATGGACCTCGCCACCGGCCGGATCTTCGCCGCCGAGGCGCTGGTGCGCTGGAACCATGCGGAAAAGGGCTTGCTGCCGCCGGCCACCTTCATTCCGCTGGCCGAGGAAACCGGGCTGATCGGCGAGATCGGCGACTGGGTGCTGAAGGCGGCCTGTCGCCAGAACCGCGCCTGGCAGGACGCCGGCCTCCCGCCCATCGTCGTCAGCGTCAATGTCTCGGCGCGGCAGTTTCAGGACAAGGACTGGGTGGAACGGGTCGCCTCCGCGCTCGACGAGAGCGGGCTTGCCGGCTGCTATCTTGAACTGGAACTGACCGAAAGCCTGCTCATGGTAGACGTTTCCGGCGGGGTGGAAACCATGCGCCGGCTGGAAAAGCTCGGGGTTAACGTGGCGATCGACGATTTCGGCACCGGCTATTCGAACCTGAGTTCGCTCAAGCGGTTCCCGGTCGATCGCCTGAAGATCGACCGGTCCTTCATCATGGACCTGCCGGGCGACGCCGACGACGGGGCGATCGCCCGCGCCGTCATATCGCTGGCCAATACGCTGCAATTGCGCGTCATCGCCGAAGGCGTGGAGACCCGCGAGCAGCTGGAATTCCTGCGCGAGGCGGGATGCGACGAAATCCAGGGCTATTATCTGAGCCCTCCGGTCGAAGCGTCGGCCTTCGAGGAACTGTTGCGTTCCGCCTGAGGCGACGTAGCCCCTCTGGCGGGCGGCGGCAAAAGGCCTATCTTCTGCGGCATGAAGCCCGACCAGCTCCTCCGTCCCGCGCCCGCTGGGCTCTATTGCCCCGCCGGGGACTTCTATATCGATCCGATCCGCCCGGTCGCCCGCGCGCTGATCACCCACGGCCACGCCGATCACGCCCGCGCCGGGCACGATGCGGTGCTGGCGACGCGGGAGACGCTGGACATCATGGCGATCCGCTACGGGCCGGACCATTGCCGCAGGCCGCAGGCCGTCCGCTTCGGCGAACGTCTCGATATCGGCGGCGTCGCCGTCTCCTTCCATCCGGCGGGCCATGTGCTCGGCTCGGCCCAGATCGCCGTGGAGAAGGACGGGCTGCGCATCGTCGCCTCGGGCGACTACAAGCGCGGCCGCGACCCGACCTGCACGCCCTACGAGCCCGTCGCCTGCGACGTCTTCATCACCGAGGCGACCTTCGGCCTGCCGGTCTTCCATCATCCCGATCCGAAGGGGGAGGCCGGGCGGCTGATCAACTCGCTGCGGCAGTTCCCCGAGCGCACGCATCTGGTGGGCGCCTATTCGCTCGGCAAGTCGCAGCGCGTCATCCGGCTGCTGCGCGATTGCGGTTACGATGCGCCGCTCTATATCCACGGGTCGCTCGCACGGCTCTGCGCCTATTATCAGGAGCAGGGCATCGACCTCGGCGACCTGCGGCCGGCGACGGTGGAAACGTCGCGCCCAGCGGATTTTCGCGGTGCGGTGGTGGTCGGGCCGCCCTCGGCCTTCGCCGATCGATGGGCCCGCCGTTTCAGCGATCCGCTGATCGCCTTCGCCTCCGGCTGGATGATGGTGCGCCAGCGGGCGCGGCAGGCCGGCGTGGAACTGCCGCTCGTCATTTCCGATCATTGCGACTGGCCGGAGCTGACGGAGACGATCCGCGAGCTTGCGCCCGGCGAGGTCTGGGTCACCCATGGCCGCGAGGAGGCGCTGGTGCGCTGGTGCGAGCTTGCCGGCGTCCCCGCCCGTCCGCTGCATCTGGTGGGCTATGAGGACGAGGGGGACTGACAATGCGCGCAACCCGATCCTTACGCCGCTATCCGGCCTGCGCCCGCGCCGAAATGAGCGGATGCCCCGGAAGGAGGCCGCGGTGAAAGCCTTCGCCGATCTTCTCGATCGTCTCGTCCTGACCCCGTCGCGTAACGGCAAGCTGAAGCTGATTGCCGACTATTTCCGCCAGACGCCCGATCCCGATCGCGGTTACGGACTGGCGGCCCTTGCCGGTACGCTCGATCTGCGCAGCGTCAAGCCGGCGCTGCTGCGCGATCTGGTGCTGGAGCGGATGGACGAGGTGCTGTTTCGCTACTCCTACGATTATGTCGGCGATCTGGCCGAGACCATCGCGCTCGTCTGGGATCAGGAGCGCAAGCCGCCGCCGGCCGACGAGACGCAGCCGCGCCTCGGCGCCGTCGTTGCGCGCATGAACAGTCTCGGCCGCCTGGAGGCGCGCGACGCCGTGCGCGATCTTCTGGACCGTCTCGATCCTTCCGCCCGCTTCGCCTTCATCAAGCTGGCGACGGGCGGGCTCAGGATCGGCGTTTCCGCGCGCCTCGCCAAGCAGGCGCTGGCCGATTTTTCAGGCCGCGATATCGGTGAGATCGAAACGCTCTGGCACGGGCTTGCGCCGCCCTATGAGGCGCTGTTTTCCTGGCTGGAGGGGCGGGCGGAACGGCCGGTGCCGGCCACGCCCGCCATTTTCCATTCGGTCATGCTCGCCAATCCGGTGGGCGAGGGGGATCTCGATACGCTCGACCCGGCCGACTTCGCGGCGGAATGGAAATGGGACGGCATCCGGGTGCAGCTTTCGGCGGCGGGCGCGACGCGCCGGCTTTATTCGCGCTCCGGCGACGACATTTCCGCCGCCTTTCCCGATGTGCTGGAGGCGATGGATTTCGAGGGCGTCGTCGACGGCGAGCTTCTGGTCGGCGGGACGGCGCGCAGCGACAGTCCGACGCGGACGTTCTCCGATCTCCAGCAGCGCCTGAACCGCAAGACGGTGACGGCGCGGATGCTGGCCGATTACCCCGCCTTCGTGCGCGCCTACGATCTGCTCTTCGCCGGCGAGACGGACGTGCGGCCGGAAAATTTCGCCACCCGCCGGGCGAGGCTGGGCGAATTGGTCGAGCGGATGTCGCCTCGGCATTTCGATCTTTCGCCGCTCGTGTCCTTCGGCTCCTGGGCCGAGCTCGACGTGTTGCGCCGCGCGCCGCCCGATCCGGTGATCGAGGGCGTGATGATCAAGCGGCTCGACAGCGCCTATCAGGCGGGCCGCATGAAGGGGCCGTGGTTCAAATGGAAGCGCGAACCTTACAATATCGACGCGGTGATGATGTATGCCCAGCGCGGCCACGGCCGGCGCTCCAGCTACTATTCGGACTTCACGTTCGGTGTCTGGACCGAAGGTCCCGAAGGCGACGTTCTGGTGCCGGTCGGCAAGGCTTATTTCGGCTTCACCGACGCCGAGCTGGAAGTGCTCGACCGTTTCGTGCGCAACAACACGGTGGATCGCTTCGGGCCGGTGCGGGCGGTGCGCGCCGAGCCGGAATACGGCTTCGTGCTGGAGATCGCCTTCGAGGGCATCGCCCGTTCGAATCGCCACAAGTCCGGCGTCGCCATGCGCTTTCCCCGCATCGCGCGGCTGCGTCCGGACAAGCGGCCCGCCGAGGCCGACCGGCTGGAAACGCTGTTGGCGATGATCGCGGCACGGGAAGGCGGGCGGGCCGGATGAGGAAAATGCCGTGGCAAGTGGCCGGCGCAAGCCACGGGCCAGCCGCGCCCGCCATAATTATGGCAGGGTTGCGGACCTATTTGCGCTATCATTCGTTTCCCATCCAGCGACCCGCCGCAGCGGGGATGAATAAACCGGATTCCATATCGTCGATGACCGCTCCTTCCTTGCTTTCCCGCCGTCGTTTTCTTCAGTTTTCCGGCCTTGCCATGTCGGCGGGGCTCGCCGGCTGCACGTCCTCGATGAACACCGACCGCTTTCGCGCCGAAACGGCGCCCTATTTCCGCAACACCGCGGTCGAGGGCCGGCCGGAGCAGCTCTATACCGATGTCAACGGTCAGGTCGTGGCGCGGCCGCCGAGCGGGCTTTTGCCCGACTCCTCGCAATATGCCGCACTTTATGGCGAGCGGGACGACGGCGGTTACCGCATTCCCGCCGTGCCGTACCAGCAGATCGATGCGCGCTACTATCGGCAGGAGGTGGAGAGCCCCTTTGCCGAGCGGCCCGGCACCATCATCGTCGATACCGGCAATCGCTTTCTCTATCTCATCCTGCCGTCCGGCCGCGCCATGCGCTACGGCGTGGGCATCGGCCGGCAGGGCTTTTCCTGGTCGGGGCGCGGCGTCATCCAGTGGAAACAGGCCTGGCCGCGCTGGACGCCGCCGGATTCGATGGTCGCCCGCCAGCCGAGCCTGGTCAAATATTCCGCCGCCAACGGCGGCATGGGGCCGGGGCTCGACAATCCGCTCGGCGCGCGGGCGCTCTACATCTTCCAGAACGGTCAGGATACGCTCTACCGCCTGCACGGGACGCCGGAATGGAAGTCGATCGGCAAGGCGGTCTCGTCGGGCTGCGTGCGCCTGCTCAATCAGGACGTCATCGATCTCTACAATCGCGTGCAGGGCAAGGCGCCGATCCTGGTGATCTGAAGCCGTCCGCAAGCTCCGGCATCGCAGGAAAGGGCGCGGCCGCCGTCAGGCGGCGTCGGCCTGCGTATCCTCTCCCGCCTTCAGATTGTCCGTCAGCCGTCGCAGCGCCGCCGTCAGTTCCTCCAGAACGCCGGGCGCGCAGCCGGTCGCCCTGCCGATTTCCGCGCGGATGCCCGCCGCTTCCCCGCCGAGATCGCGGCCTCTCGGCGTCAGCGTCACCAGCAGCTGCCGCTCGTCGTCACGGTCGCGGGCGCGCGCGATGTAGCCGCTGGCCTCCAGCCGCTTGAGAAGCGGCGAGAGCGTGCCGGAATCGAGCCCGAGCGATCCGCCGAGCGCCTTCACTGTCCGCCCGTCTTCTTCCCACAGCGCGAGCATGACCAGATATTGCGGATAGGTGAGGCCGTAGGGATCGAGCAGCGGCTTGTAGCTGCGGGTGAAGGCATGGGCGGCCGAATAGATGGCGAAACAAAGCTGCGCGTCGAGCGTCGGGATCGCCGGTGTTTCCATCTTTGTCTCTTTGCCGTCACTGTTGTCGATCATGCTGGCATTCTCGCAGGGAACGCGGGGATGCGCAATTTGCAAAATTATATTGGACACAATTTAATTTTGCGCTACTAATGATAGTGTCATTCATCACAGCCAGGAAGGAGACGAACATGCCCATTCTCTACAGGACCAAGGCATCGGCCACGGGCGGTCGCGCAGGACACGGCGCCAGCGAGGACGGCGCGCTCGACGTCACGCTCACGGTTCCCAAGGAACTCGGCGGCGACGGCGCGAAGGGGACCAATCCGGAGCAGCTATTCGCCACCGGCTATTCGGCCTGCTTCCTCGGCGCGCTGAAGATGGTGGCCGGTAAGGAGAAGGTGTCGATCCCCGAGTCGGCGAAGGTCACCGCGACGGTGGGCGTCGGTCCGCGCGAGGACGGCGGCGGCTTCGGCATCGAGGCGGCGCTGGAGGTTTCCGTGCCGGGCGTCGACAAGGCCGTCGTCGAGGATCTCGTGAAGAAGGCCCATGTGGTATGCCCCTACAGCCACGCCACCCGTGGCAATCTGGATGTCAAGACCACGGTCGTCTGACACGGGCGGCCAGGATTTCCGTTCCGCCGGGCAGGGCTCGGCGGACGGGCTTCCGTGAATATCCTTGTCATTTGGAAGAATTCCTCTATATTCTTTCTTTAGAGAAATTCCAGCAAAAGTGCACAGCGGTTTTGCGTCCGGAATTTCGGAAAGCAAAAAGCTAGAGCGTTTTCGCTTTTCGAAGAAAACCGGAACCGCTCTGGAAAGGAGTTCGCCATGCTGCACAACCCTGTCACGGAGGCCGGCAGCGAAGGCCTCGTCATCACCAAGGCGGCGGTGAACGCGGCGGAGCGGCTCGGCCTGACGGCGCGTATCCTCGCCGGGGTCATCGGCGTGTCCGAGGCGACGGTTTCGCGGCTGAAGCGGCGGGACGTGCTTCTGGAGCGCGGGACCAAGCCTTTCGAACTGGCCGTCCTGCTCGTGCGCCTGTTCCGCTCGCTCGATGCCATCACGGGCGGCGACGAGCCCGTCGCGCGGCGCTGGATGACGGCGGAAAACAACGTTCTCGGCGGCCGCCCCGTCGACCGCATCCTGTCGATCTCCGGTCTCATCGATGTCATCGCCTATCTGGACGCCCGCCGCGCTCTCGTCTGAGGCGCGCGCCTTCGAAGGGGCGGTCTGGCGCGTCGTCGAGGCGCAGCACCGTGTCGCGACCCTGAAGCTGGTCGACACGCTGGAGGAACAGGCCCTGCTCGAACAGGTCCTGGAGGACAGCAAGCCCGTGCTGCCGCCCGAATGCGCCGGCCTCGACTATCTGCTCGCCACGCCCTTCCGTTATGGCGCGTCCTATCCGCACGGCTCCCGTTTCCGCCGGGCGGGACGCACCCCCGGCGTCTATTATGCGGCGCTGGCTGTTGAGACGGCGCTTGCGGAAATGGCCTTCTACCGGCTGCTCTTCTATGCCGAATCGCCGTCGACGCCGCTGCCGGCCAATGCTGCCGACTACACGGCCTTTTCCGCTGCCGCCGCCACGAAGGCGGCCATCGACCTCACTCTTCCGCCGCTCGACCGCGACCGGGCGGCATGGACGCATCCGACCGATTATGCCGCCTGCCAGGCGCTCGCCGAGGCGGCGCGCGAAGCCGGCGTCGCCGCCATCCTCTATCGTTCGGTGCGCGATCGCGCCGGTGGCGACAATGTCGCGCTTCTTACGGCTGCGGCCTTTGCCGCACCCCGGCCGATCGAGCGCCAGACCTGGCGCATCCGCCTGTCGCCGCTTGGCGTTCAGGCGCTTTGCGACCACCCGCCGCGACGGATCGGCTTTTCCCGCGAGGATTTCCGAGGCGATCCACGGATCCTCTGACGGCCGGCCGGCAAGGCCTGTCCGGGGAAGGGGGGGGCCTGTTTTGCGGGAACTGCGCGAGAGCGGTTCTGGTTTTACGGAATCGGTAGAACGGCTCACTCTCTTTGTTTCAGCCGCATTTCCGGACGTAAAACCGTTTCACACTTTTGCTGGAAATGCGCTAACCCCCGAGCAGGCGATTGACGGTGGCATGGATCGCCCGCTCGCCTTCGTCGTCGCTGTCGCGGTAACCGGCGATGACCAGCATCCGGCGCAGCGCCGTCAGGGAGCTTGCGGCGAGCGTGACGTCGTGCTCGCGCAGCTTGGCCTCCAGATCCACGAAATCCTCGACCGTCCGGATCGGCGTCAACGCGAAGGGGAAGCTTTTGATCGGCCGCAGTTCCTTCTGGTCGATACTGTCGAATTTCCAGTCCTTCGGCAGTTTCAGAAGGCCGATGAAGTCCGGCTTTCCGGCGCGCTCGACGGTCCGGAAGAAGCCGGTGACGATCGTCCGCCTGAAAAGTTCGGCCAGAACCGTTTCTCGCGGCAGGGCGAGTTTCTTCAGTCCCATTTCTTCATAGGCTTCGCGCACGATGTTGCGCTTCACCGCGTCGCGAAAGTCCCGGCCGGAGCCGAGCGCGGTGTTGAGGTCGGCATAATCCATGGAGCCGGTCGCGCGCCACACGACCTTGCCGCCGCTGATCAGGTTCTCCTTCCCCTGCAAGGCGAAAAGCGGAAGGCCGTCGCTGCCGATCGTGATCGCCGCCGCGCCGAAATGCGACGTTATCCCGGCCACGGGCAGGGGCGCCAGGCGGGTTCCGTCTTCGGCGAGCGGATAGAAGCGCAGGCCGTCGAGGATCTGGCGCTTCTCCGCGATCTGCTCGACCGGGCTGCATGAGACCCGGGCGCTGAACGCCTCCTGGGTCATGAGACTGTCGAAATAACGGGCGTCCCCGATCAGCAGCCGCTGCCGGCTGTCGGCGATCGAACCGAGCATGGCGACCTTGCGGTCGTTGGTCATCCGCTTCTTGCCGAGCCGCGAGCGGTAGAAAAGATAGGCAAGTTGCAGCTTGCGGATATGCGGCAGCGGGCTGACGTAGGGAACCGGCGCGCTTGCCTTCTGGAACGGCATGTCCTTGCGCAGCATGAGGTGATTGTCATAGGCGTCGCTGACGTGGGCGACGCCGGTCTTATGGGCGAACTTGACGAAACCGAGCGCCTGCTCGGCGTCCGAAGGCTCGATTCCTGCAAAGAACGGATAGAGGGCGTCGCCGGCCGCCACGTTCCCGCCGCCCTCGAAGAAGAAGTGCCGGGAGGAATCGATCTTCTCCACGTCGCTGACTTCGCGATGCGCGATCACGAAGCTGTAGACGGCTGAAACGAGGCTCAGGACCGTGAAGATCCAGGTCAGGATATCCAGGAAGGTGGTCGGTGGAAACCGGAGCGTCACGGCACCGAAAACGGCGCCGATCAGCAGGACGATCGCGCCGAGGGCGCCCAGCAGGTAGCGGGGACTATATCTCGCGGCGAGGATGCGGACCTGGTAGAAGTTCTTGAGCCGCTCAAGCAGAAAGCCCCATTGCATTCACCTCACCTCCGCAGGCTGCCCAGGATGCCGCGCACGAGGGCGCGGCCGAGCGAGGAGGCGACGGAGCGCGCGACCGATTTCATCGCCGCTTCCGCCACCGATTCCCGCTGATAGCCGGAGCGTGACCTGGTTTTCGGGGCGGGGGTGGCGGCGGCGTCGTCGCCGAAGCCCGGCAGGGTCCAGCGGCTGCCTTCGGAAGACTTCGCCTGTTCGGCCTCCGCCTGCTGCCGTTCGGCCGCATCCGCCGCCGCCGCGGCGCGGGCGGCGAGGATCTCATAGGCCGATTCCCGGTCGAAGTCCTCGTCATAGAGGCCGGCGACTGGGCTGACATCGATGATCTTGCGGCGCTCGCCCTCCGTCAGCGGGCCGATGCGCGATGCGGGCGGGCGCACCAGCGTGCGCTCCACGACGGAGGGAATGCCCTTGCCTTCCAGCGTCGAGACAAGGGCTTCGCCGGTGCCGAGCTGGGTGATGACCGTCGCGCAGTCGAAATCCGGATTGGGGCGGAACGTCTCGGCCGCCGTCTTCACCGCCTTCTGCTCGCGCGGGGTATAGGCGCGCAACGCATGCTGCACGCGGTTGCCGAGCTGGGCGAGCACGGTTTCCGGCACGTCCAGCGGATTCTGTGTGACGAAATAGACGCCGACGCCCTTGGAGCGGATGAGGCGCACCACCTGCTCCACGCGCTCGACCAGCACCTTCGGCGCGTCGTTGAAGAGCAGGTGCGCCTCGTCGAAGAAGAACACCAGCTTCGGCTTTTCGGGGTCGCCGACTTCCGGCAGGATTTCGAACAGCTCCGACAGCATCCACAGGAGGAAGGTGGCATAGAGGCGCGGGTTCATCATCAGCTTGTCGGCCGCAAGCACGGAGATCGCGCCGCGCCCGTCGTTGGTCGTCCGCATGAGATCGCTGATCTTCAGCGCCGGCTCGCCGAAGAACTGCCGCGCGCCCTGCTGTTCCAGCACCAGAAGCGACCGCTGGATGGCGCCGACGGAGGCCTTGGAGATGAAGCCGAACTGGTTGGAGAGCGCTGTCGCGTTCTCGCCCATGTAGCTGAGCAGCGCCTGTAAGTCCTTCAGGTCCAATAGCGGCAGGCCGCCCTCGTCGGCGATCTTGAAGGCGATGTTGATGACCCCTTCCTGCGCGTCGGTGGCGTTCATCAGGCGCGACAGGAGGAGCGGCCCCATCTCGGAGATGGTGGTGCGGACACGATGGCCCTTCTCGCCGAAGAGGTCCCAGAAGATGACCGGAAATTCCTGGAAGTCGTAGGGATCGAGGCCGATCTGCTCGGCGCGCGCGAGAAGGAAGTCCTTCGCCTCCCCGATGGCGCCGATGCCGGAGAGGTCGCCCTTGACGTCGGCGCAGAACACCGGCACCCCGGCGTTGGAAAAGCCCTCGGCAAGCACCTGGAGCGTCACCGTCTTGCCGGTGCCGGTCGCGCCGGTCACGAGGCCATGGCGATTGCCGAACCTGAGTTCGAGATATTCGCCCTTGTTGCGGCTGTCGTCCGGCTTGCGGCTGGTTCCGATATAGAGTTTGCCGTCCTGAAGTATCGATTCCGCCACGTTGGAACTCCCTGAAGCCGTTTCCGAGCGTTGCGGGACGCGGACGGATTGCCGCGATCCCGCAGGTTTTCATTGAATCGTCTTTCGCAGGTTATAAGGATAGTCCGGTACGGGAACAACACGCTTTACGGGCGGGCCTCATGTCCGCCGTTGCCGGAAAGTCCCATCCGACGCCCGCGCGGCGTCCGAAAGAAAACGAGGAGATATCCATGAACGAACTCGTCACCCGCGTCGCCGACGCCGTCGGCATCGATCCGGCGCTTGCCGAAAAGGCCATGGGCATGATGCTCGGCTTCCTTCAGCGCGAAGCGGCTGACGGCCCCGTGGCGCGCATGATCGAGGCGATCCCCGGTGCGACCGACCTCGTCGCGAAGTATAACGGCGAAGGCGAGGGCGGCGGTGGACTGATGGGCAGCCTGATGGGCGCGCTTGGTGGCGGCGGCGGCGTCATGGGGCTCGGCCAGCAGCTCATGGGCGAGGGGCTCGGCATGGGCGAGATCGGCGGTCTCGCCAAACAGACGCTGACGATCGCCCGTCAGTATGCCGGCGACGAGGTGGTCGACGAAGTCGTGAACTCCGTTCCCGGCCTCAGCCAGTTCGTCTGAGCCGGCCTCAAGGAAATCGCCGGCCGCCGTGCCTCCCGGAAGGCGGCCGGCGGCCGGTTCGTCAGGCCCTGACGGCGATCAGGAACAGGCGCGGAAAGCGCAGCAGCCGCCGGCCGTCGGCAAGCGGCGGATAGGCCGCGTCGATGCGGGCCTCGTAGTCGGCGAGGAAATCGTCATGCTGTTCGGCCGGCAGCCGGTCGAGATAGGGCCGCAGCCCGGTGCCCTTCACCCATTCGACGATCGCGCCGGCGTCGGACAGCGGATGGTTGTAGAACGTATGCCAGATGTCGATGCGGGACGCCGCGGGCGACAGCGCATCGTAATAGACGGCGGGGGCGGCAAGCGGCGCGCGGCGCGGGGTGCCTTGCGAAAAGGCCGTGCGCCAGGGGCCGGCCGCCGCACTTTCCTCCATCAAGAGATGCGACGGCTCGGCGAGATTGTCCGGCATCTGCACGGCGAGCATGCCGCCCGGCCGCAGTCCCTGCATCAGCCGTTGCAGATGCGCGATATGGTCCGGCAGCCACTGGAAGACGGCATTGGCATAGAGCAGCGCCGCCGGATCGGGCGGCGACCAGCGGGCAAGGTCGCAATCGACGAAATCGATCCCCGGCAGCCGCGCCCGCGCCGCCTTCAGCATGTCCGCGGCGCTGTCGACGCCGCGAACCCCCCGGCCGGGAAAGCGCCGCGCCAGCAGTTCCGTCGAATTGCCCGGCCCGCAGCCGAGGTCGTAGACCGTGCCGGCGCGAAGGTCCTGCGGCACCTGCGCCAGCAGATCGCTTGCCGGCCGCGTGCGTTCGTCCTCGAATTTCAGATATTGCGTCGCCGACCAGGCCATGAGGATCTTTCCAGTTTCGGTTTCGGGTTTCAGAGGCTTTCGAGCGAGGGCAGGATGAGCGACGGCTTCAGATCGAAATATTCGTCCGGCAGGCCCGACCGGTTGATCCAGACCGTGCGGAAGCCGAATTTCGTCGCGCCGGCGATGTCCCAGCGGTTCGACGACTGGAAGGAGACGACATCGGGATAGAAGCGGTAATGGGTCGTCACCAGATCGTAGACGGCGGGCGCGGTCTTGTAGGTCTTCAGCGCGTCGACGGAGAAGATGTCGTCGATGACGGTGCCGAGCGCCGCATTGTCCACCGCCGAGCGCAGCATGTCGGGCGAGCCGTTGGAGAGGATCGCCACATGGGCGCCGCGCGCCTTGATCTTCCTGAGGACGGCCGGCACTTCGGGGTAGCAGTCGAGCTTCCAATAGGCGTCGAGCAGGCGCTGGCGAAGCGCGCGGTCGACGCCGCCGATGCGCTGGAACGTGTAGTCGAGCGCCTGTTCGGTGAGTTGCCAGAAATCCGCATAGCTTCCCATCAGCGCCCGCGTCCAGGAGTATTCGAGCTGCTTGGCGCGCCACATTTCGGAAAACAGCTGGTAGTCCGTCCCCACGTCGCCGGCATGCTTGCGCACGGCGGCATGCACGTCGAACAAGGTGCCGTAGGCGTCGAAAACATAGGCGGCATGGGGCACGACGGTTGATTCCTTCAAAATGCGCTATGAAACCAATATATTGGTGGTGATCACCCGATAAATGTCAATCGCCGATCGGCGCGCGGGAAAAGAACCGGCCAGCCGACACCCCGAGGTTTCGTCCGGGGCCTTCAGGCGGAAAAGCGGGTGATCACGCCGATCCCGATATCGGTGGCGCGATCCATGGCCATCAGCGCCGGGATGGCCTCGTCGAGACCGATATGGCGGCCGATCAGCCTTTCGGGCCTGAGCGTACCGGAAGCCATCATCGACAGCATGGCGTCGTAGCGCCAGGCCTGCATGCCGTGGCTGCCGTAGATTTCCAGCTCGTGGCCGATCACCCGGGCCATCGGGATCTGCGGCGTGGCGTGATCGCCGAGCATCAGCCCGACCTGAACATGCCGGCCGCGCCGGCGCAGGTTGCCAATCGAGTTGAAGCAGGTGGCGGGCGAGCCGAGCGCGTCGATGGAAACATGGGCGCCGCCGCCGGTGATCTCGCGCACCGCTTCCGCGACATCGGCGACGCCATTGGCGTCGATGGCCGCGACCGCGCCGATGGAGCGGGCGAACGCCAGCTTGTCGGCCGCAATGTCGATGGCGACGGGGTTGGCCCCGAGCGCTGCGGCGATCATGATCGCCGACAGCCCGACGCCGCCGCAGCCGTGCACCGCCACCCATTCGCCGCCGCGCACCTTCGCCTGGTCGACCACCGCGCGGAAGGCGGTGGCGAAGCGGCAGCCGAGGCTGGCCGCCGTGTCGAAACCGACGCTTTCCGGCAGATGCACCAGATTGTGGTCGGCGTGGTCGATGGCCACATATTCGGCGAAGGAGCCCCAATGGGTGAAGCCCGGCTGGAACTGCGCCTCGCAGACCTGCTGATTGCCGGAACGGCATTCGCCGCAGTGGCCGCAGCCGGAAACGAAGGGAACCGTGACCCGGTCGCCGCTGCGAAAGTGCTGGACGCCCTTGCCGGTGGCCACCACCCGGCCGGCCAGTTCGTGGCCCGGCACATGCGGCAGGCGGATGTCCGGATCGTGGCCCATCCAGCCGTGCCAGTCGCTGCGGCACAGTCCCGTCGCCTCCACCTCGATCACCACGCCGCCGACGGCCGGCGTCGGATCGGGCAGGGTGCGGATCTCGGGCCTCGCCCCGAAGGCCTCGTAATACATGGCGCGCATGACGGTCTCCCTTTTCCTCTTCTATCGCATGCCCGGCCCGGCGGGGAAACCGGGTGAAGGCGCGCGAAACGATCACGGGTTGTGATAGATCCATTCAATATCTTGAATGGACAGGCGCTCCCGGCTGTCGGAAGGCTGGGGCAAGACCGAGAAGGAGTTCGCATCATGCCCGTCGACACATCCCCGCGCACGACCACCTGGACCTTCGTGGATGGCGAATGGCTGTCCGGCAATCCGCCGCTGATCGGCCCTACCTCCCATGCCATGTGGCTTGGCTCCACCGTCTTCGACGGCGGCCGCTGGTTCGACGGTATCGCGCCCGATCTCGACCGCCATTGCCGCCGCGTCAATCGTTCCGCCGAGGCGCTGGGCCTTGCGCCGACGATGACCGCCGAGGCGATCGAGGCGCTGGCCTGGGAGGGCGTGAAGAAGTTCGACGGCCGCACCGCGCTCTATATCAAGCCGATGTACTGGGCCGAGCACGGCAGCCACGGTCTCGTCCAGGCCGAGCCGGATTCGACGCGTTTCGCGCTTTGCCTTTTCGAGGCGCCGCTCGGCGATGCCGATGCCGGATCCTCGCTGACGCTGTCGCCGTTCCGCCGCCCGACGCCGGAATGCATGCCGACCGACGCCAAGGCCGGCTGCCTCTATCCCAACAATGCCCGCATCCTCGCCGATGCGCGCCGGCGCGGCTTCGACAACGCGCTGGTGCGCGACATGGTCGGCAATGTCGCGGAAACCGGATCGTCCAACGTCTTCCTGGCGCGGGACGGCGTCGTCCTCACGCCGGCGGCCAACGGCACCTTCCTTGCCGGCATCACGCGGGCCCGCGTCATCGGCCTGTTGCGCGCCGACGGCGTCGAGGTGGCCGAGACGCGGCTGACCGTCGCCGATTTCGAGACGGCGGAGGAGATTTTCACCACCGGAAACTATTCGAAAGTGTCGCCGGTGACGCGCTACGAGGACCGCGCCCTGCCGCATGGCCCGATGGCCGTCCGCGCCCGCGATCTCTATCGGGACTGGGCCGGCTCGGGCGGCCGCGCGTAGTCGCGGGACCGCTTGCGCCTACTCCTGCCCGGCCTCGTCCACGGTCCGGTTGTCGCCGGTCTGCGCGCGCTGCCGGGCGGCCGCCTCGCGCTCGCTCTCGCGCACCACATGCAGGAATTCGTCGGCGATGGCCGGCGTCACTTCCACTTGCTGGCGCTGCTTGTCGTAGATGCAGAGATAGACGACCTGCGCTTTCGATTCCGGCGAAAGCCCCTCGATCGCCGCCACGCCGTAGGACGGCGTGCCGGTCGGCTCGACGAAAACCGTCGGCGAGCCGAGCGTTTCCGGCAGGCTCGCCATGCAGCTCTTCTCGACATCGGCGCGGAACGCCTCCCAGGCGGCAGGTGACGAAGCCTGCGCCGGGAGCGCGGCGATCGGCGAAAGCAGGACGAGGGCGGCGATGGCCGGGCGGGCGAAAGGCATGAAGGTCTCCTTATCAGCAGTTACGGTGAAGACGACGGGGCGGAACGGTTTTGCCGGGCGCGTGGTTCCGCCGTCCTGCCGAAGCGTTGCTCCGGGTGAGGATTTTGTTGCCGGAACGCAAATTTTGGAACGGGAACGGTTGCCTCCGGGGGGCGCGAACCCTATGTTCCGGTTACGGATTTCATTGAGAAAATTCCGCCGCCAAGAGGAGATACCACAATGGCTTTCGAACTTCCGCCGCTTCCCTACGATTACGATGCGCTCGCGCCGTTCATGTCGCGCGAGACGCTCGAATATCACCACGACAAGCACCACAAGGCCTATGTCGACAACGGCAACAAGCTGGCCGAGGAAGCGGGCCTTGCGGACCTTTCGCTGGAGGAGATCGTCAAGAAGTCCTATGGCACCAACCAGGGCCTGTTCAACAACGCCGGCCAGCACTACAACCACGTCCACTTCTGGAAGTGGATGAAGAAGGGCGGCGGCGGCAAGAACCTGCCGGGCGCCTTGCAGAAGGCGGTCGATTCCGATCTGGGCGGCTATGACAAGTTCAAGGCCGACTTCGTCGCCGCCGGCACGACGCAGTTCGGCTCCGGCTGGGCGTGGCTGTCGGTCAAGGACGGCAAGCTTGCCATTTCCAAGACGCCGAACGGCGAGAACCCGCTGGTGCATGGCGCAACGCCGATCCTCGGCGTCGACGTGTGGGAACACTCCTACTATATCGACTATCGCAACGCCCGCCCGAAATACCTGGAAGCCTTCGTCGACAGCCTGATCAACTGGGATTACGTGCTGGAGCGCTACGAGGCCGCAACCAAGTAACCGGCGCGTCCGCCCGTCCGTTTCGAAGAGCCCCGGCCACCACAGGTCGGGGTTTTTCTTTGCCGGCTGCTGTCTGACGCCGATATGAAACTTGCAAACCGTCAGGCTTCAACAAGATTTTACTTCCTCCCGGCCGGCAACATGCAATCATGCCGGCGCAATGTTCAACGGCGGCCGTCCCCCGGCCGCCTCCAGTCAGGAGTCACCGATGAAATTCAGGACTTTGGCCGCCGCCGCAATGATCGCGGCGTTTGGCGCCGGCGTCGTCGTCGCGGCAGACGAGCCGCAGGTCGTCCGTCAGGAAATGATGAAGAAGGTCGGCGGCGCGATGGGTGCGTTGGCCGGGATAGCCAAGGGTGAAAAGCCCTTCGACGCGGACGTCGTGAAGGCATCGCTGACCACGATGGACGAGGTCGCCAAGGCCTTCCCGGACCAGTTCCCGCCCGGCTCCGAGACGGGCGCCGAAACCGAGGCAGGCCCGAAGATCTGGGAGGATGCGGCGGGTTTCAAGGCGGAATCCGACAAATTCGCCGCAAGCATCGAAGCGGTGCTCGCCAGTCCGCCGGCCGATCAGGCCGCGGTCGGCCCGGCGCTCGGCTCCCTCGGTGCGAGCTGCAAGAGCTGTCATGAGGTCTACCGCGTCAAGAAGTGACGCGGTAGACCGTAAATCCTTCGATGGCTGTCTTTTCGTCAGGTGCCTCCGGCGGGAAACCGCTGTGCGGTCGTGGCCTTGCGGGATATGGCGTTGCGGCGGGCCTTCGGTCGAAGCCGGACGCGATATCCGGGGCATGCAGGGAGATCATGCATGACATTCAAGCGAATCGTTTCCGGCCTTGTGATCGCCGGTGTCGTCGGGGGCGGAGCCTTCCTCTGGCTCACCCAGCCGCAGCGGCTGCCGGCCGATGTCTGGACCGCGGTGAATGCGCCCGACCTGGCCAACGGCGAGCGCATGTATCATGCCGGCGGCTGCGCCAGCTGTCACGCGGCGCCCGGCGCGCCGGACGACCAGAAGAACGTGCTGGCCGGCGGCCTTGCCCTGAAAAGCGACTTCGGCACGTTCCACGCGCCGAATATCTCGCCGGACGAGACGGCGGGAATCGGCCAATGGACGTTGGCCGAATTCGGCGACGCGATGAAGCAGGGCACCGGCCGCGACGGGGAGCATCTCTATCCGTCCTTCCCCTATGCCTCCTACGCGCATATGACGGTGCAGGACATCGCCGATCTCTACGGCTACCTGAAGACCCTGCCGGCCAGCGCCAATGTCGCGCCGGGGCACGACCTGCCGTTTCCCTTCAATGTCCGTCTGGTCCTCGGCGGCTGGAAGTGGCTCTATCTCGACGACGGTCCGCGCGTCGAACTGGCCAGCGCCGACGATAGCGTGAAGCGCGGGCAATATCTGGTGGAAGGTCCCGGCCACTGCGGGGAATGCCACACGCCACGCGATATCCTGGGCGGATTGAAGACCGACCAGTGGCTGGCCGGCGGTCCCAATCCGGAAGGCGAGGGCAGGGTGCCGGACATCACCCCGCGCGAAGGCGGCTTCGGCAGCTGGAGCGCCGGCGATATCGCCAGCTATCTCGAAACCGGCTTCACGCCCGATTTCGACAGCGTCGGCGGATCGATGGTGGCGGTGCAGAAGAACATGGCCGCCCTGTCGAAGGAAGACCGCGACGCCATCGCCGCCTATCTCAAGGCCATTCCCGCCCGTTGAGGCCGGCAGGCTTGCCGCTTTCCCATGGGCGGCCCGGCCATCCGGCCACCCCCGGTTCTCCCCCCGGTTCTCAAGGCGAACGTCCAGGCAGGGCCGCTGCGGCAGCCCGTGCCCGGCGCATTTCAGCCGAGCGCCTGCACATAGCGCATGCCGGTCACCGGCCCGGCGCGGAAATTCATGCCCTCGTAGAAACGATGCGCCTGGAAATTGCCGGTGGACGCGCTCACCGACAGGTAACCGCATCCCGAAAGGCGGGCATGCTCGCGGGCGCGCGCGACGATGTGATGGCCGATGCCATGGCCGCGATGGTCGGCGCGCACGAAGATCTGGTGCAGTTCCATGCCGCGCATGCCTTCGGCGGCCCGGTACATCGGCACCATCAGCGCGTAGCCGATCAGCCGGCCGGCGGCTTCCGCCACCAGCGCCGTCACCCACGGCGTGGGGCCGAACAGATCGCGGTCGAGATCGGCGGCCGAAAGCTTCGCCGTGTCGCCATGGCATTCGGCATGCAGCGCGATCATGTCGAGGATCTGTTGCAGGTCGCCCGGACGGGCGGCGCGGATGGTGACGAGCGGCGGGCGTTCGGCCGTCGGGACGGGTTCGAGCTTGAGGACTGTGCTGTGCATTGCGGGCTCCTTGGAGGTTCTGCCATCAGGTGCCCGAAAACAACAAAGCCGCCTGATGGCGGCTTGTTGACATGATCAGACAGCCGCTCCCTATGGGAACAGCCAAAAATACGTCGCGGCGATGTGCGTGTGCGTGATCATGGACGCGATATTCTCCGAATCCGCGCGGTTGTCAACGGGGATTTTCATACGCCGCGGAAAAACACGGCGGCTCTCCCGGAGCCGCCGGTATGCGCCGGTCCTGGAGCGGCTCCGGTTTTCACGCAATCGGCAGAGCCGCTCCATCTCTTTATTCTAGCCGCTTTCCCGGACGCAAAACCGTTTCACACTTTTGCTGGAAATGCCCTACGGCAGCGCATAGGCGATGACGTAGTCGCCGGCCCGGGTGCCGATGGAGCCGTGGCCGCCGGCGACGATCAGCACATATTGCCTGTCGCCGACCGTATAGGTCATGGGGGTCGCCTGTCCGCCGGCCGGCAGGCGCGCCTGCCAGAGTTTGCGGCCGCTGGTCACGTCATAGGCGCGCAGATAATCGTCGACCGCGGCCCCCAGAAAGGCGACGCCGCCCCGGGTGATGATCGGTCCGCCGATGCCGGGCACGCCCACCTTGAACGGCAGCGGCAGCGGTGTCATGTCGCGGACGGTGCCGTTCCGGTGCTTCCAGGCGATCTTGCCGGTAGAAAGGTCGGCGCCGGCCACATAGCCCCATGGCGGCGCCTGGCAGGGAACGCCGAGCGGGCTCAGGAACGGCCCCATGTAGACGCCGTAGGGTGCGCCGTCGTTGCGGTTGAGGCCCTGTTCCGAACCCTTCTCGTCCTGTCCCTTCGGGGGGATCTCGTCGCGCGGCACGAGTTGCGAGGTGAAGGCGAGATAGGTCGGCATGCCGAACATCACCTGCCGTTCCGGATCGACGGCGACCGATCCCCAATTGAAGGTTCCGAAATTGCCGGGATAGACCAGCGTGCCTTCCAGCGACGGCGGCGTATAGCGTCCCTCGTATCTGAGGGAAAGGAAGCGGATGCGGCAGGCGAGCTGATCGAACAGGGTGATGCCCCACATATCCTTCTCGGTCAGCGGCTCGGGCATGAAGGTCAGGTCCGAGACCGGTTGCGTCGGGGCGGTGAAATCCTCCGGGATCGCGCCGGTCGGGGCGGGAACCTCCTTCACGGGGATGATCGGCTCGCCGTTGCGCCGGTCGAGCACATAGATGTCGCCCTGCTTGGTCGGGCCGACGAGCGCGGGGATCGTCTCGCCGTCGCGGGTCAGGTCGACGAGCACCGGCTGGGCCGGCACGTCCATGTCCCAGAGATCGTGATGCACCGTCTGGCGCACCCAGCGCACCGCGCCTGTCGCGATGTCGAGCGCGACGATGGAAGACGAGTATTTCTCCACATGCTCGCTGCGGCCCATGCCGAGCTGATCCGGCACCTGGTTGCCGAGCGGAATATAGACGAGGCCGAGCGCCTCGTCGTAGCTGAAGACCGACCAGGAGTTCGGCGAGTTTGTCGTATAGGTCTGGCCCTCGGGCAGCGGCGTGGTGACGTCCGGATTGCCGGAATCCCAGTTCCACAGCAGTGCGCCGGAGTGAACGTCGAAGGCGCGGATGACGCCGGATTGCTCCTGCGTGGAATAATTGTCGTTGACCGCCCCGCCGATGATGATCTTGCCGTCGGTGATGACCGGCGGCGAGGTCGAATAGTAGTAGCCGGCGGGATTGTGCTCCATGCCTTTTTCCAGATGCAGGACGCCGTTATCGGCGAAATCGGTGCAGATCGCGCCGCTTTCCGCATCGAGCGCGATCAGCCGCGCGTCGGAGGTCGGCAGATAGACGCGGGCCGCGCAGGCCGCGCCCGCCGTGGCGGCCGGGTCGGCATAATAGGTGACGCCGCGGCAGGTCTGGTGCTGGCGGTCGGGGTTCATGCCGGAATTGGAATCGTATTTCCACTTCTCCTCGCCCGTCGCCGCGTCGAGCGCGATCGCCCAGTTGTGCGGCGTGCAGAGATAGAGCGTGTCGCCGACCTTCAGCGGCGTCACCTGATAGGTGGTTTCGCCGACGTCGTCGGGCAGCCTCACGTCGCCGGTCCTGTATTGCCAGGCGACGGCGAGGTTGCCGACGTTTTCCGTATTGATCTGGTCGAGCGGCGAATAACGCTGGCCGTAGGGCGTGCGGCCGTATTGATGCCATTCGCCCGCCGGCACGTCGCCGCCGAGTGCCGTCGCGGCATTGGCGCTTGCGAGCGGCAATGCGCCGGCAAGGTCCTCGGGGTCCTGCGTCATCGAATAGCCGGCGACGACAATGGCGAGCACCACGGCGACGGCAAGCGGAGCAAGGCCGGGCGGATAGTGGATGCCGGTGGGGCTCGTGAAACCGAGCGGCCGCCGTACGGCCGGCAGCATCAGCCACAGGCCCACGAGCACGATGACGCCGCCGCGCGGGCCCAGTTGCCACCAGTCGAAGCCGACTTCCCACACCGCCCAGGCAAGCGAGGCGACGATGAAGACCGCGTAAAGCCAGAGAGCGGCCGCACGGCGGCGATGCAGCAGGAAGGCGGTGACGAGGAAGACGAGACCGGCGATGAGATAATAGGGGCTGCCGCCAAGCGACAGCAGCCATCCGCCGCCGCCCGTCAGGACCAGTCCGATGAGGGCGAGGAGGAGGACAGTGAGGGGAAGCAACATGGCGGTCTCCGCTTGCGCGCGGCCCGGACGGCCGGCATCCGACCTCATCACCTAGCGCGGAGCTTGCCGCCTTCAACCCCCGGATGAGGTCAGGTCCCGCAAAATGTCGCGGTGATCTCTTCGCCCGGTTTCGGCGGTTCGGCATAGGCGGAAAAGCCCGGTGCATCGTCATAGGGACGGGCAAGGACATCGTTGAGCGCGTGGAAGAGCGAGAAGTCGTCATGGTCGGCCGCCGCGCGAAGCGCTTCCTCGACCTTGTGGTTGCGCGCAATGAAGGCAGGATTGACGCGGCGCATGGCGGCGGCCCGTTCGGCCGGTGTCGCCCGTTCCCGGCCGAGCCGCGCGCGCCAGGCGTCAAGCCACGGCCGGGCCGCCTCCGGCTGTTGCAGCAGTTCCGCGAAAGCTGCGTCGGCGGCAGGATCTTCCGCCGCGTCGCAAAGCCGGCGGAAGGCGAGCGTGAAGTCCGCGCTGCCGTCGAGAAGAAGCATGAGGAGGTCGCGGATAAGCTGTTGATCCGATTCGTCTTCGCCGGCTTCCGAAAGCCCGGTCTTGGCGTGGATGGTTTCCTTCCAGCGGAGCTGGAACAGATCCATGTAGCGGGCGACGGAGGCGTTGGCGAGGTCCACCGCCTTGTCCTCAACGGGGTCGATGAGCGGCAGCAGCGCCTCGGCCAGCCGCGCCACGTTCCACTGGCCGATCATCGGCTGGTTGCCATAGGCGTAGCGCCCGCCGTGGTCGATGGAGGAATAGACGGTGCGCGGATCGTAGCGGTCCATGAAGGCGCAGGGGCCGAAATCGATCGTCTCGCCCGAAATCGTCATATTGTCGGTGTTCATGACGCCATGGATGAAACCGACGCCGAGCCAGCGGGCGATCAGCGCCGCCTGCCGCGCAGCCACGGCGTCGAGCAGCGCAAGATAGGGCCGTTCGTGTCCGGCCGCCTCGGGATAGTGGCGGGCGATGGCGTGATCGGCCAGCACGCGCAGGTTTTCCCGGTCGCCGCGCGCGGCGAAGAACTGGAAGGTGCCGACGCGGATATGGCTCGACGCCACCCGGGTGAAGACGGCCCCCGGCAGGGTTCGTTCGCGGTAGACCGGCTGGCCGGTCGCCACCGCCGCCAGAGCCCGGGTCGAGGGAATGCGAAGCGCGTGCATCGCCTCGCTGAGGATATATTCGCGCAGCACCGGGCCGAGCGCCGCCCGCCCGTCGCCGCGCCGCGAATAGGGGGTCGGGCCCGCGCCCTTCAGCTGGATATCGCGGCGCTGGCCGTCGCGGTCGATCACCTCGCCGATGAGGATCGCCCGGCCGTCGCCGAGCTGCGGCACGAACTGGCCGAACTGGTGGCCGGCATAGGCCATGGCGAGCGGCAGCGCGCCGGGCGGCAGCCGGTTGCCGGAAAACCAGTCGGCGGCATGGCGTTCCAGCCGTTCGGGGTCAAGGCCCAGCTCTTCGGCGAGCGACCGGTTGAAGGCGATGAGACGGGGAGCGGCGACGGGCGTCGGGTCGACGGCGGTGAAAAAGGCGTCCGGCAGCCGCGCGTAGCTATTGTCGAAGGGGAGGGTGCCGGGCCTGTCCTGTGCTGTCGTCGCGCCGCTCATGATCGTTCCGTCCATTCCGTGCCTTTCCCTTCAGATAGGGTTTGCGGCCGGAAAACGAAAGGCCGGAAAACGAAAGGCCGGAAAATGAGAGGCTTGTCAGGCGATCACCAGAAAAACGCCGAGGCTCTGGCCGAACCGGGCGAGTTGCCGCAGCCGGTGCGGCAGGATCTCGTAAAGCTGCTTCAGGCCCGGGCGCAGCCGCGCCGTCCACAGGTTCGCATAGGCGCGGCCGGCGAGATTGGCAGGCAGCGCATAGGTTTCGAGCGCCAGCGTGCGATTGCTCCGGCTTTCCTTGTAATCGGCCGGGTTGGCGAGCAGGTCGTAGGTGGCGACGCCCTTTTCGATCAGCCAGCAGACGGTCATGTCCATCTGCGTCTTGCCGGGTGAGGCGTCGCGCAATTCCCAGTCGAAGGCGCCGAGATAGGCGTGGTAGTGGCCGTGATGCAGGAAGCCGAGTTCGCCGGCGACCAGCCTGTCGCCGGCCCGCAGCACCGAAAGACAGGCCCCCGAGAGGCTGTCGCGATCGCCGGACAGGCGGGCGAGGAAGCGCTCGAAGCGGTCGAAGGCAAGGCCGGCCCCGCGCCGTCCGGTTTCGCGCAGCCAGATGCGCTTGAAGCGGACGCAGGTTTCGATCGCTCCTGCAAACGCCGGATCGCCGGGAAAGAGGACGTCGAAGGACAGCGCGCCGTGCCGCGAAAGGGCGGATCGCCGGCGGTTCCTGTTGCGGCGCTGCGTCTTGCTGAGGCTTGCGGCATAGGCGTCCGGCGAGGCGAAGACGGAAAGGTCGAGCATCGCCGCCGTGTTGGCGCGGCCGGCAAGCGGTGTCGATCCGGCCAGCGTGCGGGCGAGCGCGGATCCCTCCGGCACGCTTTCCAGCAGGGCGACGTCGTGGCGGGCACCGGTCAGGCCGGCCAGCAGCCGTCTTGCGGCGTCCTGCCCGTCGAACGCCGGGTCGATCAGGATATTGGCATATTGGCTATGCGGCCAGCCGAGCGGTTCGAGGCGCTTCAGCCCGCGCCCCGACAGCATCAGCGGCCAGACGGCGATAAGCGAGCCGTTCCGCCGCAGCAGGTGGATTTCCGGCCGGCGGCGGGCATTCCCGAACGCCTCGATCCAGCCGTGGCACCAGTCGGCGCTCTGGAAATAGGAGAGCGGGTCGGCGGCGCGCGCATCGAGCTGCCGCCAGTCGTCCATCACGGCCGCCATGGCGGCGCGGTCGCGCAGCACACGATGCTCGATTACGGCTTCGCGCTCGTTCCGGTGAATATCCATGGTCTTCCGTCCGCCTCCCGCCGGGGACGCTAGCAGCGGGGACTGAAGAAAACCTTTCGCCCGGCCCTGCCGGCCGGCCCCTGCGGGCGGGACGTCACATCTTTTCCGTCACCTTGAGCGCGAAGGCATATTCGAAGGCGATCTCTTCGAGCCGCTGGAAGCGGCCGGACGCGCCGCCGTGGCCGGCGTCCATATTGGTCTTGAGCAGGATCGGCTCGGAGCCGGTGGTGTTCTGCCGCAGCTTCGCCACCCATTTCGTCGGTTCCCAATAGGTCACCCGGGGATCGGTGAGGCCGGAGAGCGCGAGGATGGCCGGATAGGGCTTCGCCGCGACATTGTCGTAGGGCGAATAGCCGGCCATCAGGTTGTAGAAATCCCGGCTGTCGATCGGATTGCCCCATTCCGGCCATTCCGGCGGGGTCAGCGGCAGCGTGTCGTCGAGCATCGTGTTGAGCACGTCGACGAAGGGCACGGCGGCGATGATGCCGCCGAATTTTTCCGGCGCCATATTGGCGATCGCCCCCATCAGCATGCCGCCGGCCGATCCGCCTTCGGCGACGATCTTCGCGTAGGAGGTGAACCTTTCCTGATTCAGATAGTCCGCCGCTGCGATGAAGTCCTTGAAGGTATTGACCTTCTTGTCCATCTTGCCGTTCTCGTACCAGGCAAAGCCCTTGTCCTTGCCGCCGCGGACATGGGCGATGGCGTAGATGAAGCCGCGATCGACGAGCGACAGGCAATTGGTGTTGAAGGATGCCGGGATCGTGATGCCGTAAGCGCCGTAGCCATAGAGCAGGCAGGGGGCGGAGCCGTCGAGGGCCACGTCTTTCCGGTAGAGCAGGGTGACGGGGACCGTCTCGCCGTCGAAGGCCGGCGCGAAGACGCGGCGGGTGATATAGTCATCCGGATCGTGGCCGGAGGGAACCTCCTGCGTCTTCAGCAGCCTGCGCTCGCGCGTCGCCATGTCGTAGTCGAAGAGCTGCGACGGCGTCGTCATCGAGGAATAGGAAAAGCGGATGACGTCGGTGTCATATTCCGCAGCGCCGGACAGTCCCAGCGAATAGGCCTCCTCGGCGAAGGCGATGGCGTGTTCCTCGCCGGTGGCGCGGTCGCGGACGACGATGCGCGGCAGGCCCTCGTGGCGCTCCAGCCAGACGAGATGGCGGGCAAAGGCCATATGGCTGAGGATCAGCGTGCCGGGGCGATGCGGCACGACCTCCGTCCAGCTCTCGCGCTCCGGCGTCGCCACCGGCGCTTCCATGATCTTGAAGTCCTTGGCCCCGTCGGCGTTGGTCAGGATGTAGAAGACGTCGCCGCCTTCCGTCATCGAATATTCGAGGCCGGCATGGCGCGGTGCGACGATGACCGGATCGGCGGAAAGATCGGCGGTGGCGATCAGGCGGTATTCGCTCGTCTCGTGGTCATGGATGTCGATATAGATGAAATCGTCGATCAGCGAGCCGCCGACGGAGACGAAGAAGCCCGGATCCTTTTCCTCATAGACCAGCCGGTCCATTTCCTGCGGCTCGCCGAGCGTATGGTGGAAGACCTTCGAGGGGCGGTGGTTCTCGTCGAGCGCGGTGTAGAAGAAGCTCCCGGCGTCCGGCGCCCAGACTCCGCCGCCGCCGGTGTTGGCGATGGTCTCGGCGCGGTCCTCTCCCGTCGAGAGGTCGCGGACCTTCAGCGTGAAATATTCCGATCCCTTGTCGTCATATCCCCAGATGCCGAGCGAATGGTCGCTGGAGTGATCGAGGCCGGCGAGGCGGAAATAGCCCTTGCCGGCGGCCTCCTTGTCGCCGTCGAGCAGGATCGTCCGCTCGCCGCCCTCGCGGGGCTCGCGAAAATAGCGCGGCTGCTCGCCGCCGGTCACGAAGGCGGTGCCATAGGCATGGGGGCCGTCCTTCATCGGCACCGAGCTGTCGTCCTCCTTGATGCGGCCGCGCATCTCGGAAAAGAGCTGCTTCTGCAAGGCCTCGGTATCCGCCATGGCGGCGGTCATATAGGCGTTTTCGGCGTCCAGATGGGCGCGGATGTCCGCCTTGAGGATCGATGGATCCTTGAACATCGCCTGCCAGTTGTCGTCGCGCATCCAGGCGTAGTCGTCGGTGCGGGCGATGCCGTGGTGCGTGTCCGTGACCGGTTTCCGGGGGGCGACGGGGGCAGCGGGAAGGTTCTGGAAAACGGACAAGGGCTCACTCCGGAAAATCGGTCGGGGGACTGCGGCGGAAAAGACGGCCGCGACACTGTTGACAGACAGAGATAGAGAGCCCGGCCGCCGGCATCAAGCCGAAAGGCAAGGGCGATACGGCCGGCCGGCGCACCGCCGGGAAGGGGCGGCGGTCCCCGGCTTGAAACCGCAGGTGGGTTGTCACAGGTCGGAAAATGGCGATATTGCCGGCCGATCCCGAATTGAGACGTCGTGACGACGACCAGAAGAGGAGGCGAAACCTTGCGAGTTCACCCCACGATCACGCGCCTTGTCCTCGGCGCGCTCGTCATGCTGCCGTTTGCGGCGGGACCCGCCCAGGCCATCGACACGCGCGTGCGCAACCAGTTGATGAAGCTGACGCCCGAGGAGCGGCTGGAGCAGCGCTGCGATATCGAGGCGATGGAACGCATCAGCCGGGCGAAAAAGGGCTTTCGGCCGGACAAGGTGATCGCCTACACGTTCGGCGATCCCAAGATCGACGGCACGATGCTGAAGACCAAGGGAGCGGTGTTCCGCAGCAAGGGCGAATGGTATCGCCTGTCCTACCGCTGCGAGGCGGCGCAGGACCGGCTCTCGGTGACGGGCTTCAAGTTCCGGATCGGCGACCGGGTGCCGCACCGGGAATGGGCGGCGCATTATCTCTACGACTGATCGGTCCCTGTCCAAGCGAAGGGCGTGACCTTCCGGCCGGCCCGGCGGGGCGGCTGTCGTTTTCCTTCCGGATGATCCTATATTGAAGGAGAGAGGAAAGGAGGCTGCGGCCATGATCGACCAGGCGCATTACAGGGATATCCTTCTCGCCCGCAAGCGCGAGCTTTACCGGCGGCTGAACAGGATCGACACGGATCTCGACACGCTGAAGAGCGCGGACAGCGCCGATCGCGCCATTGAGCGGGAAAACGACGAGGTCCTGGAGGAATTCGGCCACACCGGCCTGAAGGAACTGGAGGCGATCGAGGCGGCGCTGGACCGCGTCGCCGCCGGCACCTTCGGCATCTGCGCCAAATGCGGCAAGCCGATTTCCGCCGCCCGCCTGGAGGCCGTGCCGCACGCCGCCCTTTGCGAGGAATGTATCGCCAGCCTCTGAGCGGCGGGCCGGTTTCATGTCTTTTCGCCCGCGTCGGCCTTGCCGTCGCCGGCCGGACGCGGCACCATGGGGCTTGCGAAAGGAAGACCGGCCCCATGGCAGGCGAGAGCTTTGCATGGAACTACGACCGTAGCGAACTGATCGCCGACGGTATCGTCCACGGCGTCGGCGTCGTGCTAGCGCTTGCGGGCGCGGTCGCGCTCGTCGCTTGCGCCGCCGTCTGGTCGTCGGGCGGTGTGCTGGCCGCGGTTTCCGTCTATGGTGCCGGCCTGGTGCTCGCGCTGGGCATTTCCTGCGCCTATAATGTCTGGCCCGTCTCGGCGGTCAAATGGCGGCTGCGGCGTTTCGACCATGCGTCGATCTTCGTGCTGATCGCCGCCACCTATACGCCCTTCCTGCAACGCGGCGTCGACGAGCCGGTGCTGGCCTTCATGCTGGTCGCCATCTGGGTCGCCGCGATCGCCGGCGCCGCGCTGAAATTCCTGCTGCCGGGACGTTTCGACCGGCTGGCGATCCTGCTCTATCTGCTCATGGGCTGGAGCGGCGTGCTGGCGGCCGAGCCGCTTGCAAGCAGGCTTCCGGCCATCACCATGCTGCTGATCCTTGCGGGCGGCGTGCTCTATTCGGTCGGTGTCGTCTTCCATGTCTGGGAGCGGCTGCGCTTCCAGAACGCGATCTGGCACGGCTTCGTCGTCGCCGCCGCCGCCACGCATTACTCGGCGGTGCTGGCGAGCATCGTGGCGGGCGGGCCGAATCTTTAGAGCATTTCCGGCAAGAGTGTGAAACGGTTTTGCGTCCGGAAATGCGGCGAGAACGAAAAGATAGAGCGGTCCTATCCATTCCGTGAAAACCGGAACCGCTCCGGGGACGCTCCCGTGCGCGTGTCAGTCCGCGTCGAAGGTGAGCGCCACGCCGTTCATGCAGTAGCGCAGGCCGGTCGGCGGCGGGCCGTCGGGAAAGACATGGCCGAGATGGGCGTCGCAATCGGCGCAGCGGATTTCGGTGCGCGTCATGCCGTAGGAACGGTCGACATGCTCGGTGACCGCGCCGGGCTCGATCGGCCGCACGAAGCTTGGCCAGCCCGTGCCGGAATCGAATTTCGCTTCCGAGCGATAGAGCGGCCGGCCGCAACAGACGCAACGATAGGCGCCCTTTTTCGAACTGTCGAAGTCGGGGCTGGAAAAGGCCCGCTCCGTGCCGTGCTCGCGCGTGATGCGGAATTGCTCGGGCGTCAGGATCTGCCGCCATTCTTCCTGGGTCTTGTCGACCTTCAATGTCGTCGTATCGCTCATGACATCCTCCTGTCGGCCCTCAGGGCATTTCCGCAATTCCGGACGCAAAGCCGCTGCGCCCTTTTGCGGGAATGACTCTAGATAGGGTGCGAAGGGCGGCGTGGCAATCGCCGGCCGGGGCGTGACGACGGAAACGGTGCTTCCCTTGCGGCTGTCGGGAGGCGGTGTCCCGCTATCGGCAGGCTTCCCGGTCGCCGGAAGGGGAAAACCGCCGAAGTGGCGGCTTTTGTGGTGGCGGTTTCGGTCGCGGCACCGTAGAAAAGTCCACTGAAATCGTTCAGGAATCGTGGGCGGCGCGCGAATCGCCGGAGAGACCGGGGCGCGAGGCAAACGGCATGTGGCGGAACAGGGAGGCCAGGGCGGGATGATGTCGACCTTTCTCGTTTTCTGCCTGCCGTTTCTGGGAGCGCTCGTCGCGCCGGCGCTGACGCGCCGTCTCGGCCATAACGCCGCCTGGCCGCTGGCGCTGGTCCCTTTCGGGATCTTCCTGCATTTTCTCGGTTTCAACGCGGAAATCGCCCGTGGCGAGGTCGTCACCGGCGGCTATGCCTGGGTGCCTGCCTATAATGTCAGCTTCTCCTGGCTGATCGACGGCCTGTCGCTCGCCTTCCTGTCGCTGATCTCGGGCATCGGCACGCTGATCGTTCTTTATGCCGGGGGATATCTGAAGGGGCATCCGCATCAGGGCCGCTTCTTCTCCTTCATCCTCATCTTCATGGGGGCGATGCTCGGCCTCGTCGCCTCCGACAGCTTCCTGATGCTCTTCGTGTTCTGGGAGCTGACGTCGATTGCCTCCTTCCTGCTGATCGGCTTCGACCATGAGCGCGAAGCGGCGCGACGGGCCGCGCTTCAGGCGCTGGTGGTGACGAGCGGCGGCGGGCTGTTCCTGCTCGCCGGCCTGCTGATCCTGTGGAACGTGACGGACGTCACCCAGCTTTCGCTGCTGCTTTCCTATGGCGAAGAGGTGCGGGCAAGCCCGTTCTATCTTGCCATCTTCTTCCTCATTCTCGGCGGGGCCTTCACCAAGTCGGCGCAATTCCCCTTCCATTTCTGGCTGCCCAACGCCATGGAGGCGCCCACGCCGGTTTCCGCCTATCTGCATTCGGCGACCATGGTGAAGGCCGGCGTCTACCTCCTGATGCGGCTCAATCCGGTGCTGGGCGGTACGCCCGCCTGGGAAACCGTCCTGCCGGCCTTAGGCGGCCTCACCCTGCTGGTCGGCGGCGTTCTGGCGATCCGCCAGACCGATCTCAAGCTGATGCTCGCCTATACGACGGTCGCCTCGCTCGGCCTTCTCGTGCTGCTGACCGGCTTCGGCACCGAAAAGGCCCTGGCCGCCGCCGCGCTCTATCTCGTCGCCCATTCGCTGTTCAAGGGCGCGCTCTTCATGGTGGCCGGCATTCTCGACCATGAGGCGGGCAGCCGCGACGTGACGCGACTGGCGGGCTTGCGCCGCGCCATGCCCGTCACCTTCGCGGCCGCCGTGCTGGCGGCCCTTTCCATGAGCGGCCTGCCGCCGTTCTTCGGCTTTCTCGCCAAGGAGGAGGTCTATGCCGCCCTTTCCGGCGGCAGCCTGCGGGCGCTCGCCTTCACGGCGGCGGCGGTGGTCGGCAACGGACTGATGATCGCCGTCGCCTTCGCCGTGGCGCTGAAACCCTTTCTCGGACCGGTGGTCATGGCGCCCGGGTCGCGCCACGAGGCGGAAAATCTTCATGAGGCGCCGCTTCTGCTGTGGTTCGGGCCGCTGGCGCTGGCCGTCAAGGGACTGGCGATCGGGATCTTCGCGGGCTTCACGCATGCGGTCCTGACCTCGCCGCTGGCCTCCGCCATCGCCGGCAAGCCGGAAACCGTCTCCGCCTCGGCCGTGCCGCATGTCGGGGCGGCGCTGGTCCTGTCGCTCGTCACACTCGCCTTCGGCGTGCTCGTCTATCTCGGCCTTGCTCGCGCGCGGGCTGCGGCCGGCCGGCTGGTCGAGGATATCGGCTGGGGGCCGGACCGGGGCTTCGATCAGGCGATGCGCGGCCTGCTCGCTTTTTCCGTGGCGGTGACGCGCTTCGTCCAGCCCGGCCGCATGGGCGTCTATATGACGGCCACCTTCCTCGCCATCGCGCTGGCGCTGCTCCTGCCGCCGGCGCTTTACGGCGAATGGCCCGACCTGCCGCTGTGGCCTGCCGGCGTGCCCTTCCATGAACTCGCCATCATGGCGCTGGCGCTGCTGGGGGTCGGCGCGGTGCTGGCGGCGAACAATCGCCTGACCGCCATTCTGGCGCTCGGCATCCAGGGCTTCTGCGTCGCCGTCATCTTCCTGCTGTTCGGCGCGCCCGATCTGGCCTTCACCCAGTTCATGGTGGAAACGCTGTCGGTGGTCATCCTGACGCTCGTCATGACCCGGCTGAAGCTCACCCCGCGCGACCATCGGCCGTTCGGCCGGAAGATCGCCGATGCGGCCGTGGCGATCGCCTGCGGCCTCGGCTTTTCGCTCTATCTGCTGAAGGTGGTACAGGGACGCTTCGACACCGCGCTCACCGACTTCTTCAATCTCTACGCCAGGACCATCGCCCATGGGTCCAATGTGGTGAATGTCATCATCGTCGATTTCCGCGGCACCGACACGCTGGGCGAGATCGCGGTGGTGATGATCACCGGCCTTGCGATCCTGTCGCTCATTCGCATCCGCAAGGGCCGGGCCGCGGCCGGCGCGGAAAGGGAGGCAAATCCGTGAACTCGCTGATCCTGCGCACGGTCGCTCCCTTCCTCACGGCGCTGATGCTGCTATTTTCGGTCTTCGTGCTGCTGCGCGGCCATAACGAGCCGGGCGGCGGCTTCATCGGCGGGCTGATCGCCGCCTCTGCGCTGGCGATCTACGGCATCGCCAACGGTGTTTCGGCGGTGCGCAAGGCGCTGTGGTTCCATCCCATGTCGATTTCCGCCTTCGGCCTGTTTCTCGCCTGCGTGGCGGGCTTCCTGTCGATGGCCTTCGCCGTGCCCTTCATGACGGGGCTGTGGGTCTATCCCGTCGTGCTCGGCGTCGAGGTGGCGCTATCGACGGTGATGCTGTTCGACATCGGCGTCTATCTCGTCGTCGTCGGGGCGATCATCTCGATTGCGCTGGCGATGGAAGGCCGGGAAGGGGAGGGACCGTGACGGAACTGCTGTTCGTCATCCTGATCGGCCTGTTCTTCGCCGCCGCCGTCTATCTGATGCTGTCGAAGTTCCTGGTGCGGGTGCTGCTCGGGGTGGTGCTGCTCGGCAACGCGGTGAACCTGCTGCTTTTCACCGCCGGCCGCATCCTGCGCGAGGTGCCGCCGATCATCCCGGCCGGCCATGACGTTCCCGTCGCGCTCACCGCCAATCCGCTGCCGCAGGCGCTGATCCTGACCGCGATCGTCATCTCCTTCTCCTTCTTCGCCTTCCTGCTGGTGCTCGTCTACCGGGCCTATCAGGACCTCGGCACGGACGACGCCAACGAGATGCGCGTCGCCGAGCCGGAAAACACCCCCGGCCCGCCGACCGGCTACTGACCAGGGAAACGAACCGACCATGGCCGCATCGCCCGCCGATCTCTCCGCCGCCCTCGTGCTTTCGCCGGTTCCGCCCGCCGACTGGTTCGTGGTGCTGCCGCCGGCCTGGTGCCTGCTTGCCGGCTCGGTGCTTCTGATGCTGCGCAAGAAGCGGCGTCTCCAGCCGCTGCTGGCCATTCCGGCGCTGGCGCTGCTGGTGCTGTTCGACGCGCTGCTTTTCGCCCATGTGCTGGAAAACGGGCCGGTGACCATGGTGATGGGCCGCTGGCTTCCGCCCTTCGGCATCGCCTTCACCGCCGATCTCACGGGAGCGCTTTTCGCGCTTGCCGGCGGACTGGTGGCGCTTGCCGGCGGTATCTATGCGCTGACCGATATCGACGGCGAGGGTCGCCGCTACGGCTTCTATCCCTTCCTCCTGCTGCTGATGGCCGGCGTTTCGGGCGCTTTCCTCACGGGTGACATCTTCAACCTCTACGTCTGGTTCGAGGTGCTGCTGATCGCCTCCTTCGGCCTGCTGGTGCTCGGCTCCGAGCGGCGACAGATCGACGGGGCGATCAAATACGCCTTCCTCAATCTCGTCGCCACGACGCTGTTTTTGATCGCGACCGGCTATCTCTACGGTATCTTCGGCACGCTCAACATGGCCGATATCGCGCTCAAGGCGGCGGCGGCGCGCGAATGGCTGCCGCTGATGACGCTTGCGGCGCTCTACGTTCTCGCCTTCGGCATGAAGGCGGCGGCCTTCCCGGTGAACTTCTGGCTGCCGGCCTCCTATCACACGCCGCGCATCGTGGTGTCGGCGCTCTTCGCGGCGCTGCTGACCAAGGTCGGGATCTATGCGATGATGCGGGTGATGATGACGCTCTTTCCGCTGGAGCGGGAGGAACTGAGCCTGCTGATCGCCGCCGCCGGCGCGGCCACGATGATCCTCGGCGCGCTCGGTGCGCTCGCCCAGAGCGATCTTCGCCGGCTGCTCGGCTATGCGGTGATCTCGGGCATCGGCGTCATGCTGGCGGGCGTATCGCTCGGCAGCCCCGGCGGACTGGGCGGCGCGATCTTCTATGCGCTGCATTCGATGATCGTCATGACCGGGCTTTATCTCGCGGCGGGCGTCGCCGGGCGGCTTGCCGGCACGTTCGACCTTAACGGGGCCGGCGGCCTCCATCAGCGCTCGGCGCTGTTTTCGGGCCTGTCGCTGATGCTGTTCTTCGCGGTCTCGAGCTTGCCGCCGTTTTCCGGCTTCTGGCCGAAGGTCATGGTGGTGAAGGCCGCGCTTGATATCGGGGCCTGGTGGCTTGCGGCCGCCATTCTTCTGGCCGGTTTCCTGACGACGATCGCTTTCGGCCGCGTCTATCTGCTTGCCTACTGGCGGCCGGCCGGCGCGGGCCGGCCGGCCGGCGACGGGCGGATCCCGGCAAGCGCGATGCTGCCGATCGCCGCCTTCGCGGCGCTCGCCCTGTTGTTCGGGCTGTTGCCCGAGCCGCTTCTGGCGGTCGCGCAATCGGCGGCGCGGGGGCTGATCGATCCCGCCGCCTATATCCGTTCCGTCTTTCCGGGGGTGACCTGACGATGCGGCTGTTTCTGGCAAATGTGGTGCTCGCGCTGCTGTGGGCGGCGTTTTCCGGCAGCTTCACCGCGCTGAACTTCGCTTTCGGCTTCGTGCTCGGCGCTTTCGCGCTGGTGCTGATCCGCGGCCATGCGGGCTCCCGCGGTTATTTCATGCAGGCATGGAAGATACTGTCGCTCGTCCTGCTGTTCTTTCGCGAACTGGCGCTTTCCGCCTGGAAGGTGGCGATTCTGGTGGCCAGCCCCCGCATGGAGCTGAAACCCGGCATCTTCGCTTTTCCGCTGACCGTCGACCGGGACTTCGAGATCACGCTGCTCGCCAATCTGATCACGCTGACGCCCGGAACGCTTTCCGTCGACGTTTCGGCGGACCGGCGCGTCCTCTACGTCCATGCGCTGGACTGCTCCGACCCTGCCGCCGCGCGACGCGATATCGCCAACGGCTTCGAGAAGAAGATCCTGGAGGCCTTCCGCCGATGAGCGCCGTAACCGTCATTTCCGCCGCCTCGGCATTCGCGTTGTTCATGATGTGCGCGGCCTTCTTTCTCACCGTCTGCCGGGTGATCAGCGGGCCGACCCTGCCGGACCGTATCGTCGCGCTCGATATGCTGGTGGCGATCGCCATCGGCTTCATCGCCGTCGTGGCGATCCGGACGGGCTTCACGCTTTATATCGACGTCGCCATCACGCTGGGCCTCGTCGGCTTCCTTGCGACGGTCGCCTTTGCGCGTTTCCTGATGACGCAGGGCATGCAGCCGGGTGAGGAAGGACCGCCGGACGCGCCTCCCGGCAGAAGACGCCGGGCCGGCGCGGCGCGGGCGGGGAGGAAAAGCCGATGACCGGGATGCTGCTGGCGCTCCTTGTCGCCGCCATGCTGGTGGCGGGCGGGATCTTCACCTTCCTCGCGGCGCTCGGCCTCCTGCGCCTGCCGGACGTCTACACGCGCATGCACGCCGCCTCCAAGGCGGGAACGGTCGGTTCCGGACTGATGCTTCTTGCCGCCGGCATCCATTCGCTCGATATCGTCGTCTTCGCCCGGGCGATCGCCGGCTTCGTCTTTTTCATCCTGACGGCGCCCATCGCCGCGCATCTGGTGGCCAAGGCCGCGCATGAGGCCGGCTACAGGCTGACGCGTTTCACCGTGCTGGACGAGATGCGCGATGCACGTGCGGAGCGGAGTAAACGCCGGGGCTAACGCTCCCTTTACTATGTTCTCCGTTGTTTGGAAGTAGCACGGACATTAGGAATGGATTATTTTCGAATGTCCGTGCTTGTCCTTATTTTATCCAAAATAATATTGGACATTGTTTTCAGAAATGATATTTCAGGCCAAGTAAAGCATCGATGATGAATTCTCTTTACCCCTGAATTCCTGCTTAGGTTGAGTTATCGCGGAACTCTTGGTTGAGTGGCGTGTGTCTTGACAAGAAGTTGTCGGGGGCCGGGTGGCTGTGGTGGGTGATTGAACTTCGCGCTGATCGTTCGCGCGCCGGAATCCGGCATATTACCGCATGAATTTTCCGGCCGGCTGGGAAGTGTCGGCCACTTTATTGTCCGATAGGAGAAAGACATGACCGAAACCACCGTTGGAGCCGGCTCCAACCTACTCGTCGAGCTGACCGCCGACATCGTCGCCGCCTATGTCGGCAACCATGTCGTACCGGTCGCCGAGCTGCCGGGACTGATCGCCGATGTCCATGCCGCGCTCAACAACACCAACCAGCCGCTGGCTGCGGTGGAAGCCCCGGTCGCCCAGGAAAAGCCCAAGCCGCCGGTTCCGGTCCGCAGGTCCGTCCAGAACGACTATATCGTCTGTCTGGAAGACGGCCAGAAGTTCAAGTCGCTGAAGCGCCACCTCATGACCCATCACGGCCTGACGCCGGAGGAGTATCGCGAGAAGTGGGACCTGCCGGCGGATTATCCGATGGTCGCGCCCGCCTATGCCGCCGCCCGTTCGCGGCTCGCCAAGGAAATGGGCCTCGGCCAGCGCCGCAAGAACAAGACGTAGTCGTCGGCAGCCGCCGATGCGGCGGGACGGACGAAATCGTCAGCAAGAGGCCGGGGTCGCAGATCCCGGCCTCTTGCGTTCTGGAGGGGCCGAACAGACCGCGAAATCGCCGTCCGCCGTTTCGCCGCGGATTGCAGCCCGGAAAGGGCGGGGAAGCGACATTGGAAAATATACCTATATTTGGGGGATGGGCATTCGGGATTATTGAGGATATTCAAGGAATGAAGTGAGGGAGCGTCTTCCGTCTTCCCCGGTCACCCTCCAAGGTGTATGAATAAATTCCTATAAATGGAGGGGTCTTTCATGCATCAGTCCATCGTTGCGGCCAACCATCCCGGAAGGGCTGCCTTGCCTGCGAATGCGCCGGAGGGCGCGGCCCCCGAAACCAAGACCGTCCCCGGACGGAAACGGGTCCGTGCGGCCCGTCCGCTCGCTTGCCCCGCCGTTCTTTCGCTGCCGCCGCGCAACACCTGCCGCATCGTCCGGCAGATCGTGCTGGAGGCGGTGGGGCTGGCCTCGGAGCCGCCGGTCCACCGCCGCGACAGCCGCCGCCATATCTGCCATGTGCGCCAGATCGCCATGTATGTCTGCCATGTCGTGCTACAGCTTTCCCTTTCGGATATCGGGGCGGCCTTCGGGCGGGACCGCACCACGGCGGGCCATGCCTGCAATGTGGTGGAGGACCGGCGCGACGATGCGGCCTTTGACGATTTCGTCGCCACGATCGAGCGGCTCGTCGTGGCGGTCTTCGGTCCGGCGGGGTTTGGCGGCCATGATTGAACGGAAAGGCGGAAAACCGGCCGTGACAGGCCTTCCGGCCGGAGCCGAGGCGGCGGCCCTTGCGCGCCTGTTGCGCCTCTTGCTGCGCGGTCCCGCCCTGCTGCGGGATGGCGATGCGACGCTTTCCGCCGCGGACGGCAAGCCTCTCGCGGTGGCGCGGGAGGTGGCGGAAGAGGCGCTGCGTCTCGGCCTTGCCCATCGGTCCGAAGGGCGCATTCATGCCGGCGCGTCGGCGCGGACCTATCTGAAGCGGCAGCTTTGCGAGAAGGAAACGCCTTTTGCCGACCAGCATCGCGTGCTGGAGACGGTGACGGTGCTGCGCGACGGCCACCGCGAGCGGGCGCTGGTCAACCGGCTGGAATCGCCGCTTGCGGCTCTGGCGCGGCTGAAGGAGAAATCCGGTGCGCCCTACCTGCCGGAAGCGGCCATTGCGGCGGGCGAGCGCCTGCACGCCGATTTCATGCGTGGCGGATTGCAGCCGCGCATGACCATGAACTGGGAGCCGCGCATCGCCGGTCGTCTCAAGGGGGAGGCGGGAGCGGGGCGGGAGATCGCCGATACGGCGCTTGCCGCCCGGGCTCGGGTGGCAAGCGCCGTCGAGGCCATGGGACCGGAGCTTTCCGGCATCGCGCTCGACGTCTGCTGCTTCGCGAAGGGGCTGGAAACGGTGGAGCGGGAGCGGCAATGGCCGGCCCGTTCCGCCAAGCTGATGCTGCGGACGGCGCTCCTGGCGCTTGCCCGCCACTACGCGCCTCAAAGCCCCGTTCGCCGCGCCCATGCCTGGGGCGGAGAGGGTTTCCGGCCGGACGCATCGGGGTTCGGGGGCGGATGACCCGCCCGCGAACGCCTCAGGCGGGAACGTAGCGGCCGGCCTCCTCGCGGATGCGGCGCACCATCGAGCGCAGGCCGTTGGCGCGCTGGGAGGACAGATGCTCGACGAGGCCGATCTCGTTGAAGGTGTCGATCGCGTCGAGCCGGCTGATCTCCGACGCGCGCTTGCCGGAATAGATGGCGAGGACGATGGCGACGAGGCCGCGCACGATATGGGCGTCGGAATCGCCCTCGAAGGTCAGTTCCGGATCGGCGCCGGAGCCGATGTGGCTGACGAGCCAGACCTGGCTTGCGCACCCCTGCACCTTGTTCTGGGCGGTGCGCTGGTCTTCCGGAAGGTCCGGCAGGGTCTTGCCCAGTTCGATGACGTAGCGGTAGCGGTCCTCCCACTCGTCGAGAAAGGCGAAGTCGTCGATAATGCCGGCAAGCGTGGTCATGTCAGTCCCCGAACGGTTTCATCCTGATATAGGCGAGGCGACGGCGGATTTGAACCGCAAAGCCGGGCAAAAAGAACGCCGCCGGGAAAAGGCTCCGGGCGGCGGTTGCAGGGACAACGAGTTGGCAGGCATGCGATTCGTGGGACCGTCAGCCGTTGCGGTCGGGCCGGCGGGTGGGAATGGCGATGGTGCCGGTGACCAGCCTGTCGGCCTCGATTACGGCCGATGCGGTTTCCGGCAACGGCTGATCGAGCGCCTCCGTCCGGGTGGCCTCGGCCTCTGCCGTGGCGGTGACGGTGTCCTCGTCGGCGAACTGATGATCGAGGAACTGATAGGCGATCAGCGCGCCCTCACGGGCCCGATGGCCGAGCGCCACGAAGGTTTCCGAGCCCTTCCGGCAGACGTCCGGCTTTTCCAGGCACAGCGCCGTCAGATAATGGACTGCTTCGCTGGCGGCGGTGAGAGTATCGCCGATCTCGACGGCCGGGCCTCTTTCCAGCTTGGCGGAGGATTCCGCGTTCAGGAAGGGGAGCAGGACCAGAACCAGTGAGAACCAGAACGTTCCCTTGATCAGAAACCACATCGCTTGCCATCCTCTTTCTATCCCGAACCGGACCCTTGCGGCTCCCGCCGGCAAAATCCCGTTCGAACCATGATGCGAGACTAGCGCCGGGAAGGAAATTCCCCTTTGCGGGAATCATTCGGGTTTTGCCCATATTTGAATAAAATTCGAACGATCGGGGTGATGACCGGGATTTGCGGCGGATTTTAGCGATCCGCGTTAAGGATGATGGCGGACGGCGGCGGCCGAAGCGCCCGGTTTGCCGGCAAAGGCCGTCCGCGCGGCGTGCCAAACTTCTTAACAAGAACCGAAAAATGCCATGAATTGAGGCGCTTACCCCCTATTAACCACGCTTCGCGAATGCCGCTCCATTTGGCCCGAAATGGGACTTTTCGGGCTTTCCCGGCCCTTTCCGACCCCTGTCGTTTATCCTTTCCTTAAGCCGCCGGTGCGATTTTGGACCCAGATAAAAAACGAAGAACAGCAGGGTTTTGCGTTGCGCCAATTCACCACCATCACTGACAGAATGGCTTCCCGTCTGGGCGCCGTTGCCGGTGGCGGCGGTGTGCTGGCGGCGGGAAGCCGGCCGGCCACGCCTCTGCGCGTGGCGTCGCTGGCGCTGCTGGCCGGCGTCCCCGGCCTGCCGCTCGTCCTGTCCACCGTCCTGCCGGCGTCCGCGGCCCTTCCCGCCGGCGTCGCCTTCGCCGGCGCGGCTGCCCTGCTTGCCGCCGCGGCCACCTCGGCCCGCCGCCGCAAGGCCATCGTTCCGCAGGCCGTGGCGGAGGATCGCGACCCTCGCAAGCCGGAGCCGGTCTCGCCCTATGACCTCTTTGCGGGCCTCGTGACGCTGCACGACGCGCGCGGCTATGTGACCTCCGTGCACGGGCGCGACCGCGCCGGGGCTTTCGCCTGGATGCGCGATCCGATGGGGCGCGGTTTCATCGACCAGATCCATGTGTCCGACCGTCTCGCCTTCCTGGCGGCGATCGACCGCCTGCGCCAGGGCGGCGAGCAGGAGACTGTCGACCTGCGTCTCGACCGGCCGCGTCTCCAGCCCGATGCCGACCAGTTCGCGCATATGCGCGTGGAAATGACGGCGCACCGGACGGCCGATGGCGTCCTCAAGGCGGTCGTCGCCCAGTCGCGCGACATGTCGGGCGAGGCGCTGGCGCGCAGCGAGACCGCCCGCAAGGCCGCCGAGGCGGAATCGGCCAATGACGCCAAGACCCGCTTCCTCGCGGCCGTCAGCCACGAGTTGCGCACGCCGCTCAACGCCATTCTCGGCTTCTCCGACATCCTCGCCGGCGAATATTTCGGCAAGCTGGAGAACGACCGCCAGCGCGAATATGTGGCGCTGATCCATCAGTCCGGCAGCCATCTCCTGTCGGTGGTCAATACGATGCTCGACGTCTCCAAGATCGAGGCGGGGCGCTACGAACTGATCGCCGAGTCCTTCCCCGTCGCCGACAGCGTGCGCACCTGCGAGCAGATGCTCGGCTTGCAGGCCCGCGAGAAGGGGCTGACGCTGACGAGCCGCGTGCCGCGCGCCCTTGGCGAGGCTGTCGCAGACCTGCGCGCGGTCCAGCAGATCCTCATCAATCTGGTGGGCAACGCGATCAAGTTCACCGATCGCGGCGGCGTCGTCACCATCGATGCGATGCGCGAGGGGAGCGATCTCCTGCTGGTGGTCAGCGATACCGGCATCGGCATTCCCGCCGACAAGCTCGACGCCATCGGCCAGCCCTTCATGCAGGTGCAGAACGAATACACCCGCAAATACGAAGGCACCGGCCTTGGCCTGTCGCTGGTCAAGGGGCTGGTGGCGCTGCATGGCGGCGGCTTCTCGATCCACAGCGAGCCGGGCCAGGGCACGGTGATCACCGTTCGCCTGCCGGCCGACGGCTCCGGCATGGTGCGCGACGACGAGACGCTTGCGGCTGCCGCCCCCGTGGATTTTCCGCCGCGCTTGACGCCGGCGGCCCAAACCGTCTACCCCCTTGCCCATGCGGCAGGAGATGACGAAGCCCCGGGCTTCACGAAAGCAAGGAACGATGAGCGCGCGCGCCAGAAAACAGCCTGAACGGCGCTCGCCGGGCAACGGCGCCCGTGGCGGCCGTCTCCGGCAAGAGGCGCGGCCGGGCCTGCTGACGGCCGCTCTTGCCGGCGTGGGGCGGTTCGTGGTGCGTCATCCGGGCGCGATCGGCGGCGTCTGCGCCTTCGCGGTCACCTTCTCCTTCGTGGCGGCCAATGCGCTCTGGTATCAGCCGGGCGGACATCCCGCGCCGATCCTGCGGATGCGCACCGCCGACAACTCCCTCGGCTTCACCGCCACCAAGCCCGATCCGAAAGACGTCACCACCTTCGTCATCGAGCGCGCGGACGCGGACCAGCCGCTGCCGGAAGTCGTGGAGATCACGCCGGCCGAACGGCCGTTCGACGAAGTGGCGAGCAATGCCACGGCTCCGGCCGATCCCGTGGCCGCGGCGATCCGGCAGGCGGAAGCCGATCCGGCCGTCACATCGGCGGTCGAAAGACCGGCCCCGGCCGTGGCTCAAATCTCCGACGATCTCGTGATGAAGATCCAGAAGGGACTGAGCAATATCGCCTATGCGGATATCGCCGTCGACGGGCTGATCGGCGAAAAGACGCGTTCGGCGATCCGCCATTTCGAGAAGCACTATCGCCTGCCGGTGACCGGGGAACCGAACGGCCGGGTGCTCGCCAAGCTGAAGGATATCGGCGCGCTTTAGAGCATTTCCAGCAAACGTGCGCAGCGGTTTTGCGTCCGGGAATGCGGCTCCATCAAAGAAATAGAGCGGCGCTGCCGATTCCGTGAAAACCGGAGACGCTTGGGATCGCCAGAGGCCGTTGCCTCGTGACGCGCCGGCCTGTATGTCCGGCCCATGCGCCTTCGCACCGACCTTTTCGTCTCCGCCCTGTTGCGCCGCGTCTTCGCACGCGGCGATTATGGAGCCGTGGAGCGGAAGGGAGCGGAGGAAGCGGGCGCGCTCTTCGTGCGCCAGATCCGCCGCGACGGCGGCGAAAGCCTGTATGGGCCGGCGCCGCAAAGCCTGTTCGATGATGACGACGGCGGCCGCCGGCTGTTCGAGACCCGGCTTTCGCAGGTGGAGCCCGAACGCATCGCCGAGGCGCTGGCCCGCGAGCAGCGTTTCGATGACGACCTGTGGATCGTCGCGCTGGAAGCCGAGGATATCGGCGATCTCATCGATTTCGCCGGCGAAGAGACGAAGGATGACGGGTTCTTCCGCACACGGCGATAGGCCGGGCATGTCCAGCCGGGGCGAGAGCGCTTCGAGGTCCGGTCAGCCGGCCACGGCGCGGCTGCGGTCGGCGAGGGGGGAGGGCGCGTCCGCGCTGTTGGCGGCCTGCGGCAGGCTGCCGCCATTGCTATAGCAATCGGCCCGTCGCCAGCTTTCCACCCGGTCCACGGCCATGGCGGCGTCGATGCCGGTCAGCAGCGCCTGCCCGTCGTTCTCCGTAATATGGGAATGAAGCCGTGCAAGGATGAAACGGCAATCGTCCGCCGGCACCGCCAGCGCCAGCAGCGTCTCGGCCAGCTGCCGGCCGGAGAGGTCGAGCAGGATGCGCTCGGACAGCCACTGGCTGGAGGAAAGCGCGTCGGCGAGCGCGACGGCCAGCATGCCGGTCTCTCTTGCCCGCGCGAAGCGCACGAAGAGCGCCTGATGCATTTCGCTGGCCGGCGCAAGCGGCGGCGGGCCGTTTTCGGCGGGCCTTTCGGCCTGCATCAGGGCGCGAAGCTCGTCCCGCACCGCTTCCTCGCGTGCCAGTCGCTCGGCCTGGTGGCGGGTGGCGATGCGCTCTTCTCCGCTTTTCCGGCTGTGGGTCTCATGGTGGCGGTCGACAAGCGCCTCGACGATCTTCGGCGACAGGCTGGCGCGCCGGGCGACGGCGCGCGCGTGATCGGGTCCGGTCGTCTCCAGGATGTGCAGCAACGTCTCGTCGCCAAGCGCCGGCGCGCGGGTCAGGAAAAGGGCGGCGACATCGATGGGCCGGGTGCCGATGAAACGGGCGGCGCGGTCCGGCACATGCGGGCTTTGCGACAGCGCGGCGACGGCCTGCCGGCGGGCGTCTTCCGAGGAGGCCTGGTACAGCGGCTCGAACAGTTCGGAAAACTGCTGCATCTCCGCGCGGGAGGGAAAGCGCAGGCTCTCGAAGCTGGAGACCGTCGCCATCAGCACGATATCTTTCGGCCGGCCCTTTTGCAGCCTTTCCAGATCGCGAAACCGTTCCGCCACGAAGCACCCTGTCGTCCCTGGCGCAGCAGCCTTTTACCGTGCGCACCGATGATTGATGAAAATTAGAGCAGAAACGTTAGCGGGCCGTTAACCCTGCTGCGGGGGAAAGGTGAATGTTTACAGGAAATTGCCGCCGGCCGGGACGGCGTGCGCGGCTGTTTTCGGAAGGTGGGCGGAAGCGCGCCGGCCGTGCGGAAAACGCCGTTAACAGCCTGTTAACCATGGGGCCATAAATTTCGGACGCCGGATCGCTCCCCGCGCGAGCGTGTGACAGGAACCGGCGAAGCCCGCTATCGACGGGCGGGGTGGATATTGTACAGTGCTTCATCCGTCTCGAACCTTTTCGTGGAGGCGAGAATGGCAGAGATCGTACAGATAAGGGAATGGATGGCGCGGCAGACGCGGCGCGAAACCTTTTCGCCCGTCTTCGGACCGGCGGAAGTGCTGTTTTTCACCGGGGTGCGTTACGAACGGCAGACGCCGGGCGTAATCGCCAGCCGGCTGAAGGCCCGCAAGAAACAGGCGGCCGAGATCGAGCTTCCCTCGCACAACAATTGAGGGGCGAGCGGTCGCCGGACGGCTATTCCGGAACGAAGGCGTCGCAGGCGGCGCCGGCGAGGAAGGTTCTGGCGGCCTCGCGGCGGCTTTCGGCCGGGATGAAGGTGCGTAGCACCGCATAGCCTTCCTCGCCCCGCATCTCCACAAGAATGCTCTGCGCCAGCGTCTCCGGCACCGCCTTGCGGACGGCGATGAGTTGCACCGGCGTGGCGACCAGCACATCCAGCGCGCCGCCGACCGAGGTCCGGTCGCTCATGCTGAAAACCTCGTTGGAGCCGCTGTCGTAGACGGCAAGGGACCAGAACGGCACCTCGCCGGCGGCAAAGAGGCGCACCGGCGCCGTGCCGACGGAAAAGGCGCAGACCGCCGACTTCAGCGCCGGATCGTCGTTGGCCGGCAGGACGCCGTCGGAGCGGTCGGAAAGCGCGAAGAAGCGGTTCGCCTCGCCGAAGGACTGGACGCGGGTATAGGCGTCGCGGCCGGTGAAGCTTGGCAGGGCGAGGATGATGACGATGTGCAGCAGCGCCGCGCCGATCAGACCCACGAGGAGGGCGTAGAGAATGCTACGCATCGGCGCACCCCAGCCGGGTGATCCCCGGCATGGCGAGATCGACGACCCCGGAACTGCCGGCCGTCGGCGTGTCGAGCAGGGTCATGACGAGCATGAAGGCGGCGCTGCCGGAGGGCACGGCGAGCCAGTTGCCCGCCGTCGCCGCCGCCGCGATATCGATGACGAAGGAGCCGTCGGGCTCGCGCAGCACCGTCCAGGCGTTGAGGCCCGCCGGTAGGCCGTCGCGCAAGGCGGGAAGCGGATTGCCGTTACGGTCGGCGGCGTGCAGCGTCCAGAGCCGGGCCGGCGGCGTCAGCCCCGCAATGCGGTAGCGGCAGCGCTCGCTGAGCCGGCGGCCCTCACTGTCGCGGGTGGCGGCGAAGACAAGGCCCTCGGCGCTGCCGAAAAGCAGCCTGCCGTCGCGCGCCCGGTGGGCCTTCGCATAGGGATCGGCGTCGACGGTCTGGGCCGTGGGAAAGGCCGTCCACGGTCCGAGCGCGATGGCGCCGAAACCGACCGTCGCCCGCAGCGCCCAAAGGGAGCCCGTCACGCCGAGGCCAAAGGCGACGGCAAGTGCGATGGCGATGACGAGCGGAATGCGAAACAATGCGGGTTCACCGTCCGAATCAGGTTGACGTCAATCTGTCCGCTTTGAAACGGCGGCGTCAAGCGCGGCCACCCGGCCCCCGCTTTCGAGAGGGGCGGCTTCGCGCAAGCGGCGGCCGATATCGCGGATAAGCCGCGTGACGTCCGGAGACAGCGTGCGCGGGCGGACGAGCCGGGGCAGGGGATTGTCCCCGTCCTTCGCCGTTGTCGCGGCCACCCGCTCGCCCGCCGCCGGCAGCGGCTTCTCGATGCCGGGAATGGGACGCAGCTCTATGCCCTGATGGGCATAGTCCATCAGCCGCTTGAACGTCATCGCCGGAAGCGAACCGCCGGTCATGTTGTTGGTCGAAGTGTAGTCGTCGTTTCCGAACCAGACGGCGGTCGTATAATTGCCGGTGAAGCCGACATACCAGGCATCCCGATAGGCCTGGGTGGTGCCGGTCTTGCCGCCCGAGACGATGCCGCCGTCGAGGGCCGCGCGCCGCGCCGTGCCGCTGACGGGAATGGTGACGAGTATGCGGTTCATCGACGACATCGCCTCTTCCGACAGCACCCGTTCGGGCGGCGGCGCATCGCGGCTGAAATCGTAGAGGATGTCGCCATCGTAGTTCATGATCTGGCTGATGCCGTGGCGGCGCGATTGCAGGCCGCCCGCCGGGAAGACGGCATAGGCTGCCGCCTGATCGAGCACCGTCACCTCGGACGTGCCGAGCGGCATGGTCTTGTCGGTGCGGATCGGCGTCTCCACGCCCATCGCCTTCGCCATGTCGGCGATCCTCTGCGTGCCGAGCTTCTCCTTGGCCAGCCGGACGGGGACGGTATTGATGGAGCGGGCGAGCGCGCTCAGCAGCGTCACGCGGCCGGCAAAGCTGCGGCCGTAGTTCTGCGGTGACCAGTTGCCCCAGTAGATCGGCGCATCGACGATGGTCGTTTCCGGCGTCATGCCGGCCTCCATCGCCGCCGCGTAGGTATAGACCTTGAAGGAGGACCCCGGCTGGCGCAGCGCCCTCGTGGCGCGGTTGAACTGGCTTTCGCCATAGTCGCGCCCGCCGACCATGGCCCTGACCGCGCCGCCGTTCTCGACCATCACCAGCGCGCCCTGCCGGACGCGGTAGCTCTCGCCATATTGGCGCAGCGAGCTTTCCACCGCTTCTTCGGCCGCCGCCTGGAGCCCCATGTCGATCGTCGTGCGCACGACGAGCGAATGCTGGGCAAGCGGCTTTGCGATGCGGCGCACCTCCTCGAAGGCCCAGTCGAGGAAGAAGTCCGGCGCCGTCTTCTCGTTGCGGTTGATGACGCTTGCCGGATTGCGCCTTGCAGCGATCACCTGGCCCTCGGTCATCAGGCCGCCCTGCACGAGATTGGTCAGCACCTCGTTGGCGCGGGCGCGGGCGGCCGGCAGGTTGACGTGCGGCGCATAGCGCGCCGGCGCCTTGAACAGTCCCGCCAGCATGGCGGATTCGGCAAGGTTCACATCGGTCACGCTCTTGCCGAAATAATATTGCGCCGCCGCCGCCACGCCGAAGGTGCCGCCGCCCATATAGGCGCGGTCGAGATAAAGCCGCAGGATTTCCGTCTTCGAAAGGTTCGCCTCCAGCCACAGCGACAGGAAGGCCTCCTTGATCTTGCGCTCGATGGTGCGCTCGTTGGTGAGGAACAGGTTTTTGGCGAGCTGCTGGGTCAGCGTCGAGCCGCCCTGCACGACGCTGCCGGCGCGCGCGTTCTCGTTCATGGCGCGCGCAAGGCCGAGGAAGTCGATGCCGAAATGGCTGAAGAAGCGCCGGTCCTCCGTCGCCAGCACCGCCTTGATCAGATGATCCGGCAATTCGTCGACGGGTACGGAATCCTCGTGGATGATGCCGCGGTGGCCGATCTCGGCGCCGTAGCGATCCAGAAAGGTGACGGCGAAATCGCCCTGCGCGCGCCAGTCGCCCTTGGTTTCCTCGAAGGCCGGCAGCGCCAGCGCCAGCAGCAGCACGAAACCCGCCGTGCCGAGGTTCATGCCCTCGCCGGCAAGCTCGAAGACCGCCTTCTTCCAGCCCTTCACATGGAAGCGGCGGAAGAAGATGGTGATCTCCTCCCACAATTCGCCCGCCCGGAAACCCGCGTTCCAGACCGTCGAATCGATCCAGGAATCGATGCGCAGCAGGATGTGCCGCTTTCGCCGCCCTGGTTTGCCGGGTCTCTGGCTTTCGTCTTCCACGTATCGCGCCTGCCATGACAAGAAACGGCGCGAACCTGCCCGTTTCCGGTTAACGTCCCGTGAGGAACGGTCGTCGCCCGAGCGTAGCAGGCTTTTGCAAAGGATAGAACAACCCGATGAGAAGGCCTGAAGGCGCTTTCGACTTGACCTTTCGCCGATTGGGGTCCAGGGGTCGGGCATGACGATCCGGAATGCCGAAACCACCGCCGCGCCCTTCTGGAAGACCAAGACGCTGGCCGAAATGACCGAAGCGGAATGGGAAAGCCTCTGCGACGGCTGCGGCCTGTGCTGTCTCAACAAGCTGGAGGATTGGGAAACCGGCGAAATCGCCTGGACCTCGATCCGCTGCACGCTGCTCGACGGCGACAGCTGTCGCTGCAAGGATTATGAGAACCGGCAGGCGACGGTGCCCGACTGTATCCGGCTGACGCTGGAGAGCGTGCAGTCGATCTCCTGGCTGCCGCCGACCTGCGGCTACCGCCTGATCCGCGACGGCCACGATCTCTACTGGTGGCATCCGCTGGTCTCGGGCGATCCGGAGACCGTGCATCAGGCCGGGATCTCGGCGCGCGGGCGCACCATCAGCGAGGACGGCATCGATATCGACGATTTTGAGGATTACCTCGTGACCTGGCCGCTGGAGGTGGGGAAAGACACCTGATGCGAAGCCGCGGCGGCGCTGCCACGAACGACGTGTCAGCATTAAATAGGAAAAAATGCCAATAATAGGAAAATAGTCCTTGACGGCGTCACGGTGCTTTGATAGGATCATGGCATAGTCGGAAAGGTGCGGGCGGCGGGTCCGCTTCGTTCCCGATGACCGGACGGATGGCGGCATCGGCCGCCTCCGGCTTTGGAATTTCACGGATTGTTGCAAAGGCGCTCGTTCCTGACGGATCGGGCGCCTTGTGCTTTTCAGGGTGCGGCGATGGATGAAGATCTCGAAATCGACTGGCGGCTGTTCGGCGTGACGGCCGATGGCAGGCGCTATGACGGGCTGGTCCGGGCAGTGGACGATCCCTTCGAGGGGGAGCCCGTGCAGGTGCTCGACATCAAGGCGACGCCGGCCGACCCCTTCCTCGACATGCAGGCGATGCTGATCGAGATGACCAAGGAATTGCGCGAACGCTTCCAGCGCTTCCAGAGCCAGAAGGCCCATGCCGAGGCGGATGCCGCGGCGACCGCCGACGACACCGCCCGCAAGCTCGCCCAGACCGACGCCAAGGCGGCCATCGAGGCCGTGTCGCTGATCGTGCGCACGCTGGAAAAGATCGACAGTCTCCAGCGCATCCTGATCGCCGAACGCCTGGAGGCGGAGGAAGCGCAGGCCGGATCGGAGGACGCCGTGGCGCTGAAGGCGGAATTCGAACGGCTGGTGGAGGAACGGGTGAAGGAGCGCCTCGATGCCCGGATCAAGGCCTGGATCAGGCAAGGCGAACACGCCGATGGACGGCCTGAGGGCGATGATCGAGGCCCTGACGCCGGGGCCGGGGGCGGGGGCGGGGACGGCGACGGACCGTAAGGCCCGGAGACGGAACCGCAGGGCGGCCCGCAAGGCCGCGATGGCGATGAGGACGGCGGCGGCGGGCTTGCGGATGAACGAAGGACAGCGGGCGACCGAGGCGTTGCGTCTCGCCGCGGAGCAGATGGAGGCGGGACTGGCACGGCGGACGGCTGCGGCCGAAAGCCCGCCGGCCTGCGGGGACGGTGACGGGCCGGTGGAAGGCCGGCGGATAGCGCCGCCGGTTTCCCGTTCCTCACCGCTGCGACCGGCGGCGGCGTCGCCGACGCTTTCCCTTTCCCGCCGGGCCTTGCGGAGCTGGTGTCTGGTTGCACGCGACGCACAGCAGCCGCCGCCGGGCGACTGGCGGGTCTGGCTGCTGATGGGCGGGCGCGGTTCCGGCAAGACGCGGGCCGGTGCGGAATGGGTGCATGCGATCGCCTCGGCGACGCGGGACTTGCGGATCGCGCTGGTGGCGGAGACCCTGGGCGACGCCCGGGAGGTGATGATCGACGGCGTTTCCGGCATCTGCCGCATCGCCGGGCCGGGGCGGCCGGTCTTCGAGGCTTCGCGCCGGCGGCTCGTCTGGCCGAACGGCTCCATCGGGCAGATCTTTTCCTCCGAGGATCCGGAAAGCCTGCGCGGCCCGCAGTTCCATTTGGGCTGGTGCGACGAACTCGGCAAGTGGAAGCATGCGCAGGAAACCTGGGACATGCTGCAATTCGGCCTGCGGCTGGGCGAGCGGCCGCGCGTGCTGGTGACGACGACGCCCCGGCCGACGGCTCTGGTGCGGGCGCTTGCGGAAGATCCGAAGACGGCGGTGCGCCGCATTCGGACAGGGGACAACGCCGGCAATCTCTCGCCGGGGTTTCTCACGGCGATGGCCGAGCGTTACGGCGGCACGCGGCTCGGCCGGCAGGAGCTGGACGGCGAACTGATCGCCGACCGGCAGGACGCGCTGTGGAGCCGGGGGCGGCTGGACACGCTGCGACTGCGCCAGACCGGGCCGCTTGCACGCATCGTCGTGGCCGTGGACCCGCCGGCGACCGCCTCGGCCGCGTCCGTCTGCGGCATCGTCGTGGCGGGTCTCGACGGCGCCGGACGGGCGGTGGTGCTCGCCGACTGCTCGGTGAGCGGCGCAAGCCCCGCCGGCTGGGCGACGGCGGTGGTGCGCGCCTTCCGCCGCTTCGACGCGGACCGGGTGGTGGCCGAGGTCAACCAGGGCGGCGACATGGTGGCGGCGATGCTGAGGAGCATCGACACGGACCTGCCTGTTTCGACCGTCCGGGCGACGCGCGGAAAATTCCTGCGCGCTGAGCCGGTGGCCGCCCTTTACGAACAGGGGCGGGTGGCCCATGCCGCCGCCTTTCCCGAACTGGAGGACCAGATGTGCGACTTCGGTCCGGACGGGCTTTCCTCCGGCCGTTCGCCCGACCGGCTCGACGCGCTCGTCTGGGCGCTGACGGCGCTGGTTCTCGACCGGCGCGGCGAGCCGCGCGTGCGGGAAATCTGAAAAACATCGAGCCGACGGGAGAAAAGCATGGCGATCGATCGCAAGGTCTTCTTCGATCGGGTGCGTGAGCGCCTGTTCGACGGCCGTCTGCGGCAGGCGCAGGTGGACGGTCTTACGGCGATCCTCGACCGGTGGGAGGCCGAGATGCCGACGGGTGACCGCCGGTGGCTCGCCTATATGCTGGGCACCGCCCATCATGAGACCGGCCGCACCATGCAGGCGGTGCGCGAGACCTTCGCCGCAAGCGACGAGCGGGCCATCGCCATTCTCGACAAGGCGTTTCGCGATGGCCGGCTCGCCTTCGTCCGCGCACCCTATTGGCGCAAGGACCGCGACGGCCGGAGCTGGCTGGGGCGGGGCCTCGTGCAACTGACGCACAAGGCCAATTATCAACGCATGACGCAGGAGACCGGTATCGACCTGGTGGCCGATCCCGCCCGCGCCATGGAGCTTTCCGTTGCCGTCACGGTGATGTTCACCGGCATGACCGGCGGCGCTTTCACCGGCCGGCGGCTCGCCGACTATTTCTCTCCCGGACGGGAAGACTGGATCAACGCCCGCCGCATCGTCAACGGCACCGAACGCGCCGCTCTCGTCGCCGGCTACGCCCGGGCCTACCACGCGGCGATCGGCGATACGGCGCAACCGGCGCGCTGCGGGCAATGACGCCTGCGCCGGGCCCCGGTCTCACAGGCTCCGATGGCCGCCTCGGCCATCCGGCAACTGGCAAATCGAGGATATCATGAAGCTACCTTTCTTCCCCCAGCGTCGCCCCGCGGCGGCGGAAACCAAGGCGTCCGGCTTCTTCGCCCTGACGGCGGAGGGGCGCGCGCGCTGGACAAGCCGCAGCTACGCCGCGCTTGCCCGCGAGGGGTTCATGAAGAACCCGGTGGCGCACAGGGCGGTGCGGATGATCGCCGAGGCGGCGGCCTCCGTGCCCTGGCTCGCCTATGCCGGCGAAGAGGAGCGGCCGGACGACCCGCTGCTGTCGCTTCTCGCCCGGCCGAACGGCCGCATGGCGGGCACCGATTTCTTCGAGACGCTCTACGGGCATCTGCTGCTGTCCGGCAACGCCTTCGTGGAGGGCGTGAAGATCGGTGCGGACCTGCGCGAACTGCATCTGCTGCGGCCCGACCGGATGCGCATCGTCGAAGGCCGCGACGGCTGGCCGGAGGCCTATGAATACCGGGCGGGCAATCATCTGCGCCGGCACCCGGCGGGCGAGGGGCAGGCGATCCTGCACCTGCGGCTGTTCCACCCGCTCGACGACCGGCTGGGCTTCGCGCCGCTCGAAGCCGCCTCGATGGCGCTCGATCTTTCCAATGCGGCCGCCGTCTGGAACAAGGCTCTGCTCGACAATTCGGCGCGTCCCTCCGGCGCGCTGGTCTATCAGCCGAAGGAGGGCGGCAATCTTTCCGCCGACCAGTACGACCGGCTGAAGGTGGAACTGGAGGAAGGCTATTCCGGTCCCGCCCGGGCCGGCCGGCCGATGCTGCTCGAAGGGGGGCTCGACTGGAAGGCCATGGGCCTCAGCCCGCGCGAGATGGATTTCGTCGAGGCGAAAAATGGCGCGGCCCGCGATATCGCGCTCGCCTTCGGCGTGCCGCCGATGCTGATCGGCATTCCGGGCGACGCCACCTACGCCAACTATCAGGAGGCCAACCGCGCCTTCTGGCGGCTCACCGTTCTGCCGCTGATCTTCCGCACCGCCGCCGCCTTCACCGCCTGGCTTTCGGAACGGCCGGAAACGGCGATCCGGCTGGTGCCCGATCTCGACCAGATCAGCGGCCTATCGGCCGAGCGTTCCGAAATCTGGGCACGCGTCGGGGCGGCGGACTTCCTCACCGCCGAGGAAAAACGGCAGGCGGTCGGATACTGAATCCCGGTCATTTCAAAGGAAATCAAATGGTTGGCGCGATTTCGTGAATCGCCCCGCGATCGCGTGGAATCATCTTGTGAAGGTGTTGAATCGAGGCGGAAAGAGCGCCGCGCAAGGGATTCGAAAGATTCGGGAAATCGGTCTTTGCGACCCGTGTGCCGCGATGGCCTCGGATTTCATCCTAACCGGAAAGGCTTAACGAATGGCTGATCTTGGAAACGACGGCGGGCTGTGGACGGCGCGCCTTGCCGGCGCACTCGCCGGCGCGGCCGTCTCGATCATCTATCTCCTGCCGAAAAGCCGCCGCGAGGCCGCCTGCCGTTTCCTGACGGGCGTCACCTGCGGCATCGTCTTCGGCGGACCGATGGGGCTGTGGATCGCGCTCCGGCTCGGCATTTCCGGCCACCTCGGCCCGTCGGAAATCCTGTTGGCCGGCTCGGCGGCGGCAAGCCTTTCGGCCTGGTGGGGCCTTGGCGTGCTGGCGCGCTTCGCCGAGCGGATGCGGCGATAACCGGCACCGCGCCGGAGCCCGGGGACCTTTCTTCTCAAACATGCGGAGAGCTTCATGACAACCGACGACCTGCCGGTCCGGCGGACGAAGAAATATGCCGATCTGACGCTGGCCGGGGTCTCCGGCAGCGGCGTCTTCAGCGGTTACGCCAGCGTCTTCGGCGAGGTGGACCTCGGCAAGGACGCGATCGCGCCGGGCGCCTTCGCCCGCTCGCTGGACAAGCGCGGCGCGGCCGGCGTGCGCATGCTCTACCAGCACGATCCGTCCGAGCCGCTCGGCCGCTGGCGCACCATCCGCGAGGACCGGCGCGGGCTCTATGTGGAGGGCGTTCTTTCTCCCGACGTCGAACGGGCCCGCGAGGTGCTGAGCCTGATGAAATCCGGCGCGCTCGACGGGCTGTCCATCGGCTTCCAGACCCGGCGCTCGAAGACCGACCGGGCAAGCGGCGTGCGCCGCATCCTGGAGGCCGATCTCTGGGAGATTTCCATCGTCACCTTCCCGATGCTGCCATCGGCGCGCGTTTCGAACGTCAAGAACGCCCGCTGGTTCCGTGACGGGGAGACGGAACTCCTGCGCGCCATGCGCCGGGCCGTCCGTCTCCTGAAGCGATAGGGCGGGCCTCCCCGCCTCCACCCCAACCCAGCCAACCAAGAGGATCGACATGACGCAGAGCGAAAAGAGCGCACCGGAAACCAAGGCCACGCCGGATACGATGACGGCCGTCTTCGACGACTTCATGGAGGCCTTCGAGGCCTTCCGGGAGACCAACGATCGCCGGCTCGGCGAAATCGAGCACAAGCTGACCGCCGACGTGGTGACGCGCGACAAGCTCGACCGCATCAACAGCGCGCTCGACGAGCAGAAGCGGGCCATGGACCAGCTTGCGCTGAAGAAGGCGCGCCCGGCGCTCGGCGGCGGCGCGGAAACCCCCGAGACGGCCGAACACAAGGCGGCCTTCTCGGCCTATCTGCGCCGGGGCGACGAAAGCGCGCTGAGGACGCTGGAGGAAAAGGCGATGTCGGTCGGCTCGGCGGCCGACGGCGGCTATCTCGTGCCGCCGGAAACCGATACCGAAATCGGCCGGCGGCTTTCCGCCGTCTCGCCGATCCGGGCGCTGTCCACCGTGCGGCAGGTCTCCGGCTCGGTGCTGAAGAAGCCCTTCGCCACCTCCGGCATGGCTTGCGGATGGGTGGCGGAGACCGCCGTGCGCCCGCAGACCAATACGCCGCAGCTTGCCGAACTCTCCTTCCCGACCATGGAACTCTACGCCATGCCGGCCGCCACCCCCGCGCTGCTCGACGATGCGGCGGTGGATGTGGAGAGCTGGATCGCCTCGGAAGTGGACATCGTCTTCGGCGAACAGGAGGGGGCGGCCTTCGTCGGCGGCGACGGCGTCAACCGGCCCCGGGGCTTCCTCTCCTATACGACCGTCGCCGACGCGGGCTGGAGCTGGGGCAACATCGGCTATATCGCCACCGGCGCGGCCGGGGCCTTCAAGGCGAGCAATCCCTCCGACACGCTGATCGACACGGTCTATGCGCTGAAGGCGGGACACCGGCAGAACGCCAGCTTCGTCATGAACCGGAAGACGCAAGGGGCGATCCGCAAGTTCAAGGACGCCGACGGCAACTACCTCTGGCGTCCGCCGGCCGGCCCCGGCCAGCCGGCATCGCTGATGGGCTTCGTCGTCGCCGAGGCCGAGGACATGCCGGACATCGCCGCCGACAGCGTCTCCATCGCCTTCGGCGACTTCCGGGCCGGCTATCTCGTCGTCGACCGCACCGGCGTCCGCGTGCTGCGCGATCCCTATTCCGCAAAGCCCTATGTGCTCTTCTACACCACCAAGCGCGTCGGCGGCGGCGTGCAGAACTTCGAGGCGATCAAGCTGGTGAAATTCGCCGAGGACTGAGGCGAGGACGCACCGATCCCCCCGCCGTCGGCCGTTGCCTGCGGCGGGGGCCGCCATTCCTTTTCCAGCAAACGGACAGGACCCGATGACCATTGCCGAACTGACGCCGCCGGCCGCCGAGCCGGTCACGCTTGCCGAGGCGAAGGCGCATTTGCGCCTCGACGGGAGCGACGAGGACCTCTTGCTGACGGTGCTGCTTGCCGCCGCCCGCATCCATCTTGAAAGCGAGACCGGGCTTTGCCTGATCGTCCGCCCCTTCCGTCTCTATCTCGACGGCTGGCCGGAGGGGCGGGTGATTCAGATTGCCAGAGGGCCGGTTCAAACCATTGAATCGGTTACCGTTTACGATGCCGTTGGCATGCCGCTCGAAGTCGATGCGGCCGGCTATGTGCTCGACGGCGCGGCGCGCCCGGCGCGGCTCGTGCTGCCGCAGACGCCCGTGGCGGAACGGGCGGTCAACGGGATCGAGATCGACTTCACCGCCGGTTTCGGCGAGAGCGGCGCCGACGTGCCGGATACGCTGAAGCGGGCGCTGCTGCTGCATGTGGCGGCGATGTACGAACTGCGCGGCGTCGTCGCCGTGGAGCACCAGCCGGGCGCGGTGCCGCAGGGCTACGACCGGCTGATCGCGCCCTACCGGATGCGCAGGCTATGAGGCGGCGGCGGGTTCACGACCCCGGGGCGTTTGCCGCGCGGCTGGTGCTGGAACGGCCGGTCGAGACGCCGGACGGACAGGGCGGCGTCATGCGGACGTTCGAACCGCTCGCCGCTGTCTGGGCGCGCATCGAGCCGGTGACGGCCCTTGCCCGCGAGACGGCCGGATCGCAGCGAATGACGGTGACGCATCGCATCCACCTGCGGGCGCGCGACGATCTTCGCGCCGCCATGCGCTTTCGCAAGGGCGGGCGGCTGTTCTCGATCCATACGGTTTTCGACCCGGATGAAAGCGGCCGCTATCGCGTCTGCGACTGCGAGGAGGAAAAGCCATGAGCGCCGCATCCGCCTTGCAGAAGGCGATCTTCCTGCGGTTGTCCGCCGATGCGACGCTTGCGGCGCTGCTGGGGGCGAAGGGGATCGTCGATAGCCGGCCGAACGGACCGGTGGAGCCGCTTCTCGTTCTCGCCGCCATCGACAGCCGCGACCATTCCACCGCGACGGAAGAGGGCGAGGACCATCGGGTGACGCTGGAAATCTGGTCCGGCGCGGCGGGACAACGGCAGGCGCAGGCGATCGCTGCGGCGGCCCGCGCGGCGCTGCACGACGCGACGCTGCCGCTCGCCGGCCACCATCTCGTTTTCCTGCTGCATCGTGAAACGCGGATCCGCCGCGATGCCCGCAGCCGGTTTCACCGTGCGGACATGCATTTTCACGCGGTGACGGAGCCGCTCGCCTCCTGAAACACGAACCGACCGAAAGGATTTGGCCATGGTGGCACAGAAGGGGCGGGACCTGCTCCTGAAGATCGAGAACGGCGCGACATTTTCGACCGTGGCGGGCCTGCGCTCGAAGCGGCTGTCGTTCAACGCGCAGATCGTCGATGCGACGGATGCGGAATCGGCCGGCCGCTGGCGCGAGCTTCTGGAGGGCGCGGGCGTGCAGCGCGCCTCGGTCAGCGGCGGCGGCATCTTCAAGGACCAGGCGTCCGATGCGCTGGTGCGCTCGCTGTTCTTCGCCGGAACGATCGCCCGCTGGCAGATCGTGGTGCCGGACTTCGGCACGATCGCCGGGCCGTTCCAGATCGCCGCGCTCGATTATTCCGGCGCGCATGACGGCGAGGTGCTGTTCGAAATCGCACTGGAATCGGCCGGCGCGCTCACCTTCGGGGCGTTGTGATGACGGGCGCGCGGGCCAACCGCCATCGCGGCGAGATCGAGGCGATCATCGACGGCGAGCGCCGGGTGCTCTGCCTCACGCTGGGCGCGCTCGCCGAACTGGAGACGGCTTTCGCCGTCGACAGTCTGGCCGGGCTTGCCGAGCGCTTCTCCTCCGGCCGGCTGAAGGCCCTGGACCTGATCCGCATCGTCGGCGCGGGGCTTCGCGGCGGCGGCAATATCTTCTCCGACGAGGAGGTGGGGGAAATGGCCGTCGCCGAGGGGCTCGCGGGTTTCGCCGGGATCGTCGCGAGCCTGCTGGCGGCGACCTTCGGCGAAAGGGACCGGGGAGGGGCGCCGGGCGAAAACCCTTGACGGCCGCATCCGGCGCAAGCGGCGCTGCCGCCTTCCCCTGGGAGGCGGCGCTTCATGCCGGCCTGTGCCGGATGCGGCTTTCCCCGAAGGATTTCTGGGCGATGACGCCGCGTGAACTGGCCGTCGTGCTCGGCCTCACGCGCCCCGCGCCCGTTGCGCCCGGCCGGACGCAGCTTGCCGTATTGATGCGCGCCTTTCCCGACGAGAAGGAGTGAACCATGGCCGGAACCGATGAAACGCGGCTTGTCGATACGCTGTCGCAGGCCGAGCACCTGAAGGATGTCTTCGACGATCTCGAAGCGCGGTCACGCTCCTTCGGGAGCGCGCTGACCGGCGCGCTCCGGGGAGCCACGGTCGATGGCCGCGGCCTCGAAAGCGTGCTGACCGGACTGGCGCGGCGGATGAGCGACATCGCGCTTTCCGTCGGGCTGAAACCGCTGGAAGGGCTGATCGCCTCCGGCGTGTCCGGTCTTCTCGGCGGCGCGACGCCCTTCGCCAAGGGCGGTGTGGTGGCCGCCCCCACCTATTTCGGCAGCGACGGCGGCCTCGGGCTGATGGGCGAGGCCGGGGCCGAGGCGATCCTGCCGCTGCGGCGTGGCCCGGACGGATCCCTCGGGGTGGCGGCGGAGGGCGGGCGGGCGACCAGCATCGTCTTCAACGTCACGGCGCAGGATGCCGCAAGCTTCCGCAAGTCCGAGGGCCAGATCGCCGCCATGCTGACGCGGGCGGTGGGACGCGGACAGCGCAGCCTGTGAGCGTTTCCGGCGCGCTGCCGGGGACGGACGTGGGACGCATGAAAAGACAAGACGATGGAGACGCATCGATGACGGGATTTCACGAGGTGCGCTTTCCCCTGCGGGTGGCGCTCGGCACGAGCGGCGGGCCGGTGCGGCGGACGGATATCGTCAGCCTTTCCAACGGCCGGGAGAACCGCAACCGGCGCTGGCAGGATGCGCGGCGGCGCTATGACGCCGGATCGGGCGTGCGCTCGCTCGACGATCTCTATGCGGTGCTCGCCTTCTTCGAGGCGCGCGCTGGACAGTTCCACGGGTTCCGCTTCCACGATCCCGTGGACCATAAATCGTGCCCGCCGGGCGCGACACCGAAGGCGACGGATCATCGCATCGGCACGGGCAACGGCAGCCGGGCCGGTTTCCAGCTCGTCAAACGCTATGCGGATGCCGGCGGCCAGACCGTGCGGACCATCGAGAAGCCGGTCGCCGGGACGGTGATCGTCGCCGTGGCCGGGACGCCGGTGCCGGCAAACGATTTCACGGTCGATCACGCCACCGGCCTCGTGACCTTCGAGGCGGGAAGACTGCCGGCCTCGGGCGCCATCACCGCCGGTTACGAATTCGACGTGCCGGTGCGCTTCGATACCGATCGCATCGACATCGATCTGGCGCAATTCGAAGCGGGACGCATTCCATCGATCCCGCTGGTGGAGATCCGGCCATGAGGACCATCCCGGCCAATCTCGCCGCCCATCTGGCCGGCGACGTCACGACGCTTTGCCATGCCTGGCGCGTCACCCGGCGCGACGGCGCGGTGCAGGGCTTCACCGACCACGACCGCGATCTTTCCTTCGGCGGGACGGCCTATGCGGCGGCGAGCGGCTTTGCGGCCAGCGAGACGGAGGACGGCAACGGCCTGTCGGCGGAGGGCGGCGAGATCATCGGCGGTTTCTCCGATGCGGCGATCCGTACCGAAGACCTGTCGGCGGGCCGCTACGACGGGGCGAGGGTGGATATCTACCTCGTCAACTGGCAGGCTCCGGCTGAGCGGCTGCTGCTGCGGACGGCCGAACTGGGCGAGGTGCGCCGCGAGGGCGGGGCCTTCCGCGCGGAATTGCGCCGGCTCACCCATCGGCTCGATGCGGTGCGCGGCCGCGTCTACGGCCATCGTTGCGACGCCGTGCTCGGCGACCGGCGTTGCGGCGTTGCACTTTCCGCGCCTGCCTATCAGGCGACGGGGACGGTCAACGCCGTGATGGCGGGGGCGCGCCTGCGCGTGAGCGGGCTTTCGGGCTTTGCCGAACGGTTCTTCCGCTACGGCGTTCTCACGTTCACCAGCGGGGCGGCCGAGGGGCTTTCGGCGGATATCGAGGACCATCGCCGGCCGGGCGGGGCGAGCGAATTGACGGCATGGCTGCCGCTGCCCGCCGGCGTGAAGACGGGAGACGCCTTTTCGATCACGGCGGGCTGCGACAAGCGTCTCTCCACCTGCAAGGAGAAATTCGGCAATATCCTCAATTTCCAGGGGTTTCCGCATATGCCCGGCAGCGACTTCGCCTATGGCTACGCCGATGGCGACACGGTGCACGACGGGAGGCCGCTCCATGCGTGAGGATCACGGCGCGCGCGTCGTCGCCATAGCGCGCGGCTTCATCGGCACGCCCTATCGCCATCAGGGCGCGCTGAAGGGGGTCGGCTGCGATTGTCTCGGACTGGTGCGCGGCGTCTGGCGCGAGCTTTACGGCTGCGAACCCGAAAGGCCGGCCGCCTATGCGCCCGACTGGGCGGAACGGTCGGGCGAGGAGCGGCTGCTTCTGGCGGCGGAACGGCACTGCGGGCCGCCGCTGCCGCTTGCCGACCTTGCGCCGGGCGACCTCATGATCTTCCGTTTCCGGGCCGATTGCGCGGCCAAACATGCCGGTATCGCCACGCCCGGCGACCGGTTCATCCATGCCTATGAACAGGCGGCGGTCGTGGAATCGCCGCTGGTCCTTCTCTGGAAACGGCGCATCGCCGGCGTCTTCCGCTTCCCGGAGTCCTGCTGATCCATGGCCACGCTTCTTCTCCAGGCCGCAGGCGCGGCACTCGGCGGCATCTTCGGGCCGATCGGCGCGGTGATCGGCCGTGCGGCCGGCGCGCTCGCCGGATCGGCCATCGACCGTTCACTCATCGGTGGCGCGGCGACGATATCCGGCGCAAGGCTCAACGACGCGCGCATTCCCGGCGCGGAGGAGGGAACGGCGATCAGCCGCGTCTACGGCACGGCCCGCGTCGGCGGCACCCTGATCTGGGCGACGCGCTTCGAGGAGCAGATGATCGTCGAACGCTCCGGCGGCAAGGCGAGCGGGCCGCGCATCGAGACCTACCGCTATTTCGCCAATCTGGCGGTCGGCATCTGCGAGGGGCCGATCGCCGGCGTCCGGCGGGTCTGGGTCGACGGCCGGGAACTCGATCTCACCGGTATCGAGATGCGGCTGCATCGCGGAACGGCGGCCCAGGCCCCCGATCCGCTGATCGAGGCGAAACAGGGAAGCGGCAACACGCCCGCCTATCGCGGCCTCGCCTATGCCGTCTTCGAACGGCTGCCGCTCGACAGTTTCGGCAACCGTATCCCTGTGATCCAGTTCGAGGTGCTGAAGCCGGTCGGCTCGCTGGAGAAGAAGATCAGGGCGGTGACGATCATTCCCGGATCGAGCGAGCATGGCTACGATCCACGGCTGGTGACGGAGAAGCTTTCGGCCGGCAAGGGCCGCAACATCAACCGCAACACGCTGACGGCGGCCACCGACTGGCACGCCTCCATCGACGAATTGCAGGCGCTTTGTCCCAATCTGGAAAGGGTCGGCCTCGTCGTCGCCTGGTTCGGGTCGGACCTCAGGGCAGGACAGTGCCGCATCGTGCCGGGCGTGGAGGAGCCGCTGCGCCTCGCCGAAAGCCTGCCGTGGCGCGTCTGCGGCGTCTCGCGCGCCGCCGCCTATCGCGTCAGCCGCGCCGGCGGCGGCCCTGCCTATGGCGGCACGCCCTCCGACGCCAGCGTCGTCGCGGCCATCGCCGACCTCAAGGCGCGGGGGCTGGAGGTGTACCTCTATCCCTTCCTGCTGATGGATGTTCCGGCGAACAACACGCTGCCCGATCCTTACGGCGGCGCGCGGCAGGCGGCCTATCCCTGGCGCGGACGCATCACCTGCCATCCCCAGTCGGCAGACAGGACGGCGGCGGCGCGCAGCCAGGCGGAGGCTTTCATGGGCGAGGCCCGGGCCGAGGATTTCAGCGTGGCGGGTACGCAGGTGACGGGGCCGGCGGCCGATACCGGCTTTCGCAGGCATATCCTGCATTACGCGCTGCTGGCGCAGGCGGCAGGCGGCGTCGACGGCTTCGTCATGGGCTCGGAGATGCGCGGGCTGACCCGGCTTCGCGACGGCAGCGGCGGGTTTCCTTTCGTCGATGCCCTGCGGGCGCTTGCCGCCGACGTGCGCGCCGTCGTCGGTCCGGCGACGAAACTCACCTACGGCGCGGACTGGAGCGAATATTTCGGCTATCAGCCGGAGGACGGATCGGTGCATTTCAACCTCGATCCGCTCTGGGCCTCACCGCATATCGACGCCATCGGCATCGACAATTACATGCCGCTTTCCGACTGGCAGGACGCCGACCTGTCGTCCGGCAATCCGGACGGCTTCCGCCATGCGGAAGACATGGCGGCGATGCGCGCGATGATCGCCGGCGGCGAAGGATTCGACTGGTATTACGCCAGCGCCGCCGACCGGCGGACGCGGCTGCGCACGCCGATCACCGACGGGGCCGCCGGAAAACCATGGGTCTTCCGCTACAAGGACGTCGCCGGCTGGTGGACGAACCGGCACCATGAGCGCGGTCCCGGCGGTAGCGAGAAGCCGTCGCCCACCGTCTGGACGCCGCGCTCGAAGCCGGTCTGGTTCATCGAACTCGGCTGTCCGGCGATCGACAAGGGGACCAACCAGCCGAACGTCTTCTCCGACCCGAAAAGCTCCGAGGACGGGCTGCCCCACCATTCCGGCGGCGCGCGCAGCGATGCGGCGCAGCGCCGCTTCCTCGACGCGCATCTCGGCTGGTGGCCGCAAGGCGGCGCGGAAACGGGCATGGTCGATCCCGGTCACATCTTCCTGTGGACCTGGGACGCGCGACCTTATCCGGCCTTTCCCGAGCAGACGGCGCTCTGGGCGGACGGCGACAACTGGCAGCGCGGCCACTGGCTGAACGGGCGGCTGGGTGCTGGCACGGCGGCCGACGTGATCGCCGCCATCCTTGCCGATCATGGATTTTCGGAGTTCGACGTTTCGGGGGTGGCGGGTGACCTCCAGGGCTTCGTGCAGGCGGAACAGACATCCGCCCGGACGTTGCTGGAACCGCTGATGCACGCCTTCCAGATCGATGCGACGGAAGAGGGCGGCAGGCTCGTCTTCCGGTCGCGGCTGCGTTCCGCGCGGCCGGCGGTGGAGATTTCCGTGCTTGCCGAACGTCCCGACGAGCTGGCCTTCGAGGAAAGCCGGGGGCACGACAGCGACTTCGCCGGCGAGGCGATCCTCGACCATTTCGGAGAGGCGGGGGCCTATGCACGGGTGACGGCGCGCTCGCGCCGGGCGGCGTCGACAAGCGACCGGGCGCTGCGTCTTGCGCTGCCGGCGGTTCTGCACGAGGGCGCCGCTGCGGAGGCGGCGGAAGCTGCGTTGCGCGATCAGCGCGCCGGCCAGCGCCGGATTTCCTTCCGCCTGCCGCCGACGGCGATCGGTCATACGCCGGGCGATGTGATCCGGCTTGCCGACGGACCGGACGGCCGGTTCCTGATCACCGGCATCGCCGACGGGCTGGTGCGCGAAGTCGAGGCGCGGGAAATCGCCACCGGCGGCAGTCCTGCGCCACTGGTGCGCGACAAAACCCGGATGCGCGTCGGCGGGGCGGTACCCTCCGACGCCTTCATGCCGGAGCTGCTGTTCCTCGACCTGCCGATGCACAAGGCCGGCGGCGAGCGCGATTTCGCCTGTGTCGCCGCCTATGCCGATCCCTGGCGGGGGATGCTGATTTCGAGTTCGCCGGTGAACGAGGGGTTTCGTCCCAGGGTCCGGCTGGAACGGCCGGCGCGCATCGGCACGCTCGCCGCGCCGCTGCCGCCGGGCAGCGTCGGCCTGTTCGACCGTTCGGCGGTCGTGCTCGTGGACCTGCCGTTCGGCGGGCTGTCCTCCGTCGACCTGCTGGCCGTCCTGGCGGACGCCAACCGGATCGCCGTCGCGGCGACCGACGGCGGCTGGGAAGTCCTTGCGTTCCGGCAGGCAAGCGAAATCGCGCCGCGCCGCTGGCGGCTTTCCGGGCTTCTGCGGGCGCTTGCCGGAACGGAGGACGCGATGCTCGCCGGGCACGAAACGGGGGCGGCCGTCGTCATGCTGGACGAAGCGGTCCTGCCGCTCGGACTTGCGGCCGAGGAGGCGGGACTTGCGGCCAGATGGATCGCCGAGCCGGTCGGCCTGCCGGGGACCGGGCGGGCCGGGCCATACGATTTTTCCGGCGGCCTGCGGGCCATGACGCCGCTTGCGCCCGTGCATCTGCGCGGCCGGCGCGAAGCGGGCGGCATCCGGTTTTCCTGGGTGCGGCGCGGCCGGATCGACGCCGACAGCTGGCACGCCTCCGAAATTCCGCTCGACGAGCCTTTCGAGGCCTACCGGCTGGAAATCCTTGCCGGCGAGACCGTGCGGCGCACCGTGGAGACCACCGCGCCGCAGCATCTTTATGCCGCCGGCGAGGAAATCGCGGATTTCGGCGCGCCGCAGACGGCGATCTCGCTACGCGTGCGCCAGCTCGGCCGGGCGGTTCCGCTCGGTCTTCCCCTGCGGGCGACGATCCGCCCATGAGGCGCATCGCGCCGTTCGACCCGTTTGACCCAAGAGAGGAAAGACCGATGGACGACGTCAAAGCCTGGTATCGCTCGCGCACCGTCTGGGGCGCGCTGATCGCCATTTTCGCCTCGGCGGCCCATGCCTTCGGCCTCGACATGTCGGCCGCCGAACAGGGGCAACTGGCCGATCTTCTCGTCGCTCTGGCCGGCGCGGCGGGCGGTCTGGTGGCGCTGGTCGGCCATCTTCTCGCCCGCCGGCGCGGGCGGCAACCATAGCGGCCGCATTCATTTGCCATTCAGCGTGGATCGTTTAAGTACTTGCGTCAGGATGATCCACACCTGAAAGTACGTTCATGGCTTCGCTTCTCATTACAGCCGCTTTCGCGACCAGCCTGATCTCTCCCGGCGGGCTCGACGTTGCGGCCGGCACCCATGCGATGCCGGTGTCGGGCGATTGCAGCGCCGCGGCCGCCCAGGTGGTGGCCCAGACCGGCGGCGAACTTCTCTCGGCGCAGCCGCGCGGCGACACCTGCGTCGTGACGGTGCTGGTGCCGGGCAAGGGCAACGCCCGGCCCCGCAAGGTGACGGTGCGCGTGCCGATCTAGAGCGGTTCCGGTTTTAAGAGGTTCGGTGGAACCGCTCACTCTCTTTGTTTTAGACGCATTTCCGGACGCAAAACCGTTTCACACTTTTGCTGGAAATGCTCCAAGGCCGCTTCGGCGGCGCGGACGGATGGAAGGCGAGGAAGAAGACGAATGCGGATCCTGGTGGTCGAGGACGACATCAACCTGAACCGGCAGCTGAGCGAAACCCTGAAGGAAGCCGGCTATGTGGTGGATCAGGCCTTCGATGGCGAAGAGGGACATTATCTCGGCGACGCGGAACCTTACGACGCGGTCATCCTCGATATCGGCCTGCCGGAGATGGACGGCCTGACGGTGCTGGAAAAATGGCGCGCCGACGGCAAGAACATGCCGGTGCTGATCCTGACGGCGCGCGACCGCTGGAGCGACAAGGTGGCCGGCATCGACGCGGGCGCCGACGACTATGTGGCCAAACCCTTCCACGTCGAGGAAGTGCTGGCGCGTATCCGCGCGCTCATCCGCCGCGCCGCCGGCCATGCAAGCCCCGATATCGTCTGCGGTCCGGTGCGCCTCGACACCAACGGCTCCAGGGCGACCGTCAACGGCGAGCCGCTGAAGCTCACCTCGCATGAATACCGGCTGCTTTCCTATCTCATGCATCACATGGGACAGGTGGTCTCGCGCACGGAACTGGTCGAACATATGTACGATCAGGACTTCGACCGCGACTCCAATACGATCGAGGTGTTCGTCGGACGCCTGCGCAAGAAAATCGGGGTCGACCTGATCGAGACGGTGCGCGGCCTCGGCTACCGGATGCAAGCGTCCGCCGATGGCAACTAGCGCCAAGCGATCCCGTTCGCTTACCTTTCGCGTCCTCTTCCTTGCGACCCTCTGGTCGGCGCTGGCGCTGCTCGTCATCGCGGTGGTGATCTCGACGCTCTACCGCCAGAGCGCGGAAAAGAGCTTCCGCGATCTCCTGCGCGCCCAGCTCTACAACGTCATCAATTCCGTCTCCGCCGACGAAGAGGTGCGGCTTGCCGGTACGCCGCAGCTCGGGGACCTGCGTTTCTTCCAGCCCCAGTCCGGCTGGTACTGGATCGTCGAACCGATCGGCGAGACCTTTTCCAGCGAGCCGCTGACCTCCGCCTCGCTCGGCAGCGGCAGCATTCCCATTCCCGACACCGACGGCATCCCCTTCGACACGCGCTACGAGCGCTTCTATACGACGCGCGATTCCTTCACCAACGAGGTGGAGGTCGTGGAGACGGAAGTCGTCCTGGATGACGACGGGCGCACCGCGCGCTTCCGCGTGGTCGGCAACCGCGACGTGCTGGAAGCGGATATCGACGATTTCACGGGCAACCTCTATCTGGCGCTGGCCGGCTTCGGCCTCGGCAGCCTGCTGCTCAACGTCGTGGCGATCCTGATCGGCCTCAGGCCGCTCGACCATGCCCGCAAGGCGCTGGAGAAGATCCGCGCCGGCGAAAGCGAGCGCCTCGACGGCGAATTCCCGCGCGAGATCCAGCCGCTGGCGAGCGAAGTCAACGCGCTGATCGACAGCAATCGCCGCATCGTCGAGCGCGCCCGCATGCAGGTGGGCAACCTCGCCCATTCGTTGAAGACGCCGATCGCCGTGCTGCTCAACGAATCGCGCGCCATCGCCGCGCCGCAGGACGAACTCGTGCGCACGCAGGCCGAGGCCATGCAGAGCCAGGTGCAATCCTACCTGAACCGGGCGCGCATCGCCGCCCAGCGCGATTCCGTGCTGGCGCGCACGGAAGCCCTTCCGACGTTCGAACGGCTGGTGCGGGTGATGCGGCGGCTCAATGCCGACAAGCGGTTTCCCCTGTCCATCGACCCGCCGGGGCTGGTTCTGGCGATGGAACAGCAGGACGTGGAGGAAACCGTCGGCAACCTGCTGGAAAACGCCGCGCGCCATGCGCGCATGACGGTGACCGTGCGCGTCGTTCTTGCACCGCCCGATGTGCGCGGCAGCGACGAGGGACGCAGGAACTGGGCGGTCATCGAGGTCGAGGACGACGGCGCGGGGCTCGAACCCGACCAGATTCGCGAGGCGCTGAAGCGCGGCAGGCGGCTTGACGAAAGCAAGCCGGGTACGGGCCTCGGGCTTTCGATCGTCAGCGAGATCGCGTCGGAATACAAGGGAACCTTCGCCTTGTCGCGGGGTTCATCGGGGGGGCTGCTGGCGCGCCTCGTGCTGCCGGCGACAAAGGATGTTGCCTGATGCGGCGGACAGTGCAAAAAGAAATGGTCGGTCTGTCACAAAGGGCGGCGGCAGGTTGAATGGCGAATATCGGCCGGTATGGAGAGGACGGTTCCAGCGTATGAAAACGGGTTTGCGCGTTGCTTTTCTTCCCTTCGTTGTCGCGGCGGCAATCGCATCCGGATGCGCCTCGACGAAGGGCGGCCCCGTGATCGGCGGCTCGATCATTCCCGGCGCATCGAAAAGTTCCGCAGATTACATCACGGCCCTTCAAGGCGGGCTTGTGGGGCGGATCGCCGGTGCGAACCTGTCGCGGGCCGATAGCCAGCGGGCGCTCGAGGCGGAATATCGCGCATTGGAAGGCGCGCGCGGCGGCCAGCCGGTGACCTGGCAGGGATCAGGCGTCACCGGATCGGTGGTGGCGGCCGCACCCTATCAGGTAGGCTCGCAGAATTGCCGCCAGTACAGTCATACGGTGACGGTCGACGGGCGCGACACGGTCAACCGGGGGGCGGCCTGCCGCAATCCGGACGGAAGCTGGACGCCGCTTTCCTGAGAAGCCTCCGGAAGGGGCGGCATTGCGGCGAAACGCCTCAAATTCGCGTCATCGCTGCTTTTGGAATTGGAAACGCTCCGGTGTTCCAGTAATCCAGCACTATGCTTTTCTGGATTCTCGTCGCCATCCTGACGGCAGCCGTCGCCGTCGCCCTTATCCTGCCGCTCCTCCGCCGGACCGAAACGGTCGCGGCCGGGGGAAGCCATGACGTCGCCGTCTATCGCGACCAGCTCGAGGAACTGAAGCGCGACGAGGCGGCGGGCCTCATCGGCTCCGGCGAGGCGGAAATCGCCCGCGCCGAGGTGGCGCGCCGGCTGATCGCCGCCACCAGGAACGCCGATACAGGCACGATCGACCCCGCAGGACGCCGCAACCGGCTGGCGCAGGCGGTGGTCATCCTGCTTTTGCCGGCCCTCGGGCTCTGTCTCTACCTTGCGACCGGCCGGCCCGATCTGCCGTCGCAACCGCTCGCCCAGCGCCTCGCCGATCCCGGCAACGACGTCAGCATCCTCATCGCCAAGGCGGAAAATCACCTTGCCCGCAACCCGGGCGACGGTGCGGGATGGGAAGTGCTTGCGCCGATCTATGTCCGCAACGGCCGGCTGGAGGATGCGGTAAACGCCTATGCGCAGGCCGCGCGCCTGCTTGGCGCCAGTCCCGAGCGGCTGGACGGCCGCGCCGAGGCGCTGATCATGCTGGCGGACGGCATCGTCACCGACGAGGCGCGCAAGCTGTTCGAGCAATCCGTGTCGCTTGCGCCGGACAATCCGCGCGCCCGCTACTATCTGGCGCTGGCGCTGGAGCAGGAAGGCGACCGCGACGCGGCGCGCGCCGCCTACGAAGCGCTGGCGAAGGGCTCGCCCGCCGACGCGCCCTGGCTGTCGCTCGTCAACCGGCACATCGCCGGCCTTTCCGGCGAAACCGCGGATACGGCCGCCGGCAATCCGACCGCCGCCGACATCGCGGCGGCGCAGGACATGTCGACGGAGGACCGCGGACAGATGATCGCCGGCATGGTGGAAAGCCTTGCGGCGAAGCTTGCGGACGATCCCGCCGATCTGGAAGGCTGGCAGCGTCTCATCCGTTCCTATGTTGTGCTGGATCAAAGGCCGCAGGCGCAAGCCGCGCTAAGAACGGCGCTGAAGCGTTTCCCCGCGGAAAGCCAGAACGGCCGGACGCTCCTGGCGCTCGCTCGCGATCTGTCGATTCCGGTTGAGGATGTCGGACAATGACACGTAAACAGAAACGCCTCGTGGTCATCGGCGGCGGCGTCGCCTTCCTGCTGGCGGCCGTGCTGCTGGTGATGTTCGCCTTCAGTCAGTCCATCGCCTATTTCTATGTTCCGGGCGATCTCCAGACCGAGAATGTCGCGCCCGGCACGCGCATCAGGCTCGGCGGCCTCGTGGAGGCCGGCTCGGTGCGGCGCGGCGAGGGATCCACCATCACCTTCACGGTGACGGATACGCTCGCCACGGTGCCCGTGACCTATACGGGTATCCTGCCGGACCTGTTCCGGGAAGGGCAGGGCGTGGTCGCGGAAGGGGCGCTCGGCGGTGACGGGCTCTTCGTGGCGGACACCGTTCTCGCCAAGCACGACGAGACCTATATGCCCAAGGACGTCGCCGACCGCCTCGAGGCGCAGGGCGTGCAACTGAGCGGCAAGGAAACCATAAAATGATCATCGAGCTCGGCCATTACGCGCTGGTCCTGGCGCTTGCCACGACGATCATCCAGTGTCTTCTGCCGCTGGCCGGCACGCTGCGCAACGACCGCGCGCTGATGGCCGTGGCGCCGGCGGCGGCGCTCGCCGGCTTCCTGCTCGTGCTCTTTTCCTTCTGCGTCCTGACGTTCGCCTATGTTGTTTCCGATTTCTCGGTCGTGAACGTCTGGGAAAATTCCCATTCGCTGAAGCCGATGATCTACAAGATCTCCGGGGTCTGGGGGAACCATGAGGGCTCGATGATGCTCTGGCTCCTGATCCTCGCCATCTTCAGCGCGCTGGTCGCCGTCTTCGGCTCCAACCTTCCCGAGCGGCTGCGCGCCAACGTGCTGGCGGTGCAGGGGCTGATCTCCACGGCTTTCGGGCTCTTCATCTTGCTCACCTCCAATCCGTTCCTGCGGCTTTCCCCCGCACCCGCGGAAGGGCGCGACCTCAACCCGGTGTTGCAAGACATCGGGCTGGCGATCCACCCGCCGCTTCTCTATCTCGGCTATGTCGGCTTTTCCCTCTGTTTCTCCTTCGCCATCGCCGCGCTCATCGACGGACGCATCGACGCCGCCTGGGCGCGCTGGGTGCGTCCTTGGGCGCTCGCCGCCTGGAGCTTCCTGACGGCCGGTATCGCCATGGGCTCCTACTGGGCCTATTACGAACTCGGCTGGGGCGGATGGTGGTTCTGGGACCCGGTGGAGAACGCCTCCTTCATCCCCTGGCTTGCCGGCACGGCGCTGCTTCATTCCGCAATCGTCATGGAAAAGCGCGAGGCGCTGAAGATCTGGACCGTGCTGCTGGCGATCCTGACCTTCTCGATGTCGCTGCTCGGCACCTTCCTCGTGCGCTCCGGCGTGCTGACCTCGGTGCATGCCTTCGCGACCGATCCGACGCGCGGCATCTTCATCCTCGGCATCCTCGTGTTCTTCATCGGCGGCGCGCTGTCGCTCTTCGCCTTCCGCGCCACGACGCTGAAGGCGGGCGGTCTTTTCCAGCCCATCTCGCGGGAGGGCGCGCTCGTCCTCAACAACCTCATCCTGACGACGGCGGCGGCGACCGTGCTGACCGGCACGCTCTATCCGCTGATGCTGGAGGCGGTGACCGGCGAGAAGATCTCGGTCGGCCCGCCGTTCTTCAACCTGACGTTCGGCCTGCTGATGATCCCGCTTCTCCTCGCCGTGCCCTTCGGGCCGCTGCTGGCCTGGAAACGCGGCGATCTTCTCGCCGCCGGCCAGCGGCTTTTCGCGGCGGCGGGCATCGGTCTTACCGTCGCCGCCATCGCGCTCTATATCGAGCGCGGCGGCCCGATCATGGCCTATTTCGGCATCGCCACGGGCGTCTATCTCATCGTCGGCGCGCTGACCGACCTGTGGCTGCGCGCCGGCATCGGCAAGGTCGCGCCGTCCGTCGCCTGGCGGCGCTTCAAGGGGCTGCCGGGATCCGCTTTCGGCACGGCGCTCGCCCATCTGGGGGTGGGAGTCATGCTTGTCGGCATCGTGGCCGTCACGGCCTTCGAGACCGAGCATGTGGTGGAGATGAAGCCGGGTATGCAGGTGGAAGCCGGCGGCTTCGTCCTGACCTACGATGGCATGCGCAGCGGACAGGGACCGAATTACAGCGAGGATTCCGCTCATTTCACCGTGGCGCGCGGCGGCGTGGCAGTCACCGAGATCTGGTCTTCGAAGCGCATGTACACCGCGCGCCGCATGCCGACGACGGAGGCGGGCATCCGGACCTTCGGCCTGAGCCAGCTCTATGTGTCGCTCGGTGACGAGATGACCGGCGGCGGCATCGTCGTGCGGGTCTGGTGGAAACCGATGATCCTCTGCATCTGGTTCGGCGCGCTGATCATGATGGCGGGCGGCACCGTTTCGCTCTGCGACCGTCGCCTGCGGGTGGGCGCGCCGCAAAAGGCGCGCAGGATGAAGCCGGCGGTGGAGGCGGCGGAATGATGCGCCGTCTGCTCGTCGCCGCGGCCTTCGTGCTGGCGGCGCTGCCGGCGCTGGCGGTCAATCCGGACGAGGTCCTCGACGATCCGGCGCTGGAGGCCCGCGCCCGGGCGCTTTCGGCGGAATTGCGCTGCATGGTCTGCCAGAACCAGTCGATCGACGACTCCAACGCCGAGCTGGCCCGCGACCTGCGGATTCTCGTGCGCGACCGGCTAAAGAGCGGCGACAGCGACGCGGCGGTGATCGATTACGTCGTTTCGCGCTACGGTGAATTCGTGCTGCTCAATCCGCGTCTGCGCGGCGAGACGCTGCTTCTGTGGGGCGCGCCGCTCGTGCTGTTTCTGGCGGGGGCTGCGGCGATGGCGCTCTTCGTGCGCCGCCGCGCCGGTCAGCCGGCCGGAAGCCCGCTGACCGAGACGGAGAAGGCGGAGCTGGAGCGGGCGCTGAAAGGCGAATAACCGGCAGCGCCAACATTACCAAAAATTCATCGTGCAGACAGTGCATGGTAATGTCTTGCGTACTATCTCTTTTGCATCGGCCGCCACGACGGCCACGCAGCAAAGAGAAGGTGCTCAGAATGTCCAAGATTCCCGCATTCCGTCCCGGTTACAAGGCCGCCCTGAAAGCGACGACCGTTGCCGGGCTTGCCGCCGTGATGCTTGCGACCGGCATTCCGGCGCGCGTTGCCGTCAGCTATGCCGACGCCGTGACGGTGGACGCGCCGCAGGTGGCGAGCTTCGCCGATGTGGTCGCCGCCGTTTCACCCGCGGTCGTTTCCGTTCGTGTGCAGTCGGAAGCCAAGCCGGTGAGCGACGAACGCAACTTCAGCTTCAATTTCGGCGGCCGTGGCTTCGACGACCTGCCCGACGACCATCCCCTGAAGCGTTTCTTCCGTGAATTCGGCGGCCAGGACGGACTCCATGGCGACCGCGGCCCGAACCGGCGCTTCGGCGATCGCGGCGAGCGACGCAACCGCAAGGGTCACCTGCGCCCGACCTCCCAAGGCTCCGGCTTCTTCATCTCCGAAGACGGCTACATCGTCACCAACAACCATGTCGTCAACAACGGCGCGGCCTTCACCATCGTCATGAACGACGGCACGGAGCTGAGCGCCACGCTCGTCGGCAAGGACAGCCGCACGGACCTCGCCGTCCTCAAGGTCGACGAGAAGGACAAGCGCAAGTTCACCTATGTCAGCTTTGCCGACGATAACAAGATCCGCGTCGGCGACTGGGTCGTGGCGGTCGGCAATCCGTTCGGCCTCGGCGGCACGGTCACGGCCGGCATCATCTCGGCGCGCGGCCGCGATATCGGCTCCGGCCCCTATGACGACTACCTGCAAGTGGACGCGGCGGTGAACCGCGGCAATTCCGGCGGCCCGACCTTCAACCTCAGCGGGGAAGTGGTCGGCATCAATACCGCTATCTTCTCGCCGTCGGGCGGCAACGTCGGCATCGCCTTCGCCATCCCGTCCTCGGTCGCCAAGGGCGTCGTCGCCGAACTCATCAAGGACGGCAAGGTCGACCGCGGCTGGCTCGGCGTGCAGATCCAGCCCGTCTCCCGCGACATCGCCGATTCACTCGGCCTTGCGGATGCCGCAGGCGCGCTGGTCGTCGAGCCGCAGGCCGATTCGCCCGGCGCCAAGGCCGGGATCAAGAAGGGCGACGTGATAACCGCGCTCGAAGGCGAGCCGGTGAAGAGCCCGCGCGATCTCGCCCGCCGCGTCGCCGACATCAAGCCCGGAACGGACGTCGACGTCGTCCTCTGGCGCGATGGCAAGTCGCAGACCGTGAAGGTCGAGATCGGGACGCTGGCCGGCGAACAGATCGAGGCCTCCACCGGTGACGAGCAGGTACAGCCGGACGACAACGGTGAACAGGCGCTCGCCGATCTCGGCATCGCGGTTACGCCGTCCGACGAAGGGCTGGTCGTATCCTCGGTCGATCCCGACTCCGAAGCCGGCGTGCGGGGCCTTCGCAGCGGAGACCGGATCGCGACCGTCAACAACCAGCCGGTATCATCCGCAGACGATGTGATGTCGGTGATCGACAGCGCCCGCAAGGACGGCCGCTCCAAGGCGCTGTTCCAGATCGAGACCGGTGACGGCAGCCGCTTCCTCGCGCTGCCCATCGACGAGGGCTGACCGGCCCCGCCGAATGCCGGAGCGCCGTGGGATCCGTGGATCTCGCGGCGCTCTTTTTTACAAGGGCGGCTTTTTGCAGGCGCAAGGCGCGCCGCCGCTTGGAAACAGGGCGCGGCTCCGTTCCCGCGCGCCGCGCCCTGCGCCAGAGCGGTTCCGGTTTTCGCAGAATCGGTGAAACGATCCAAGCCTTTGTTTTTACGCATTTCCGGGCGGAAAACCGCTTCGCACTTTTTCCGGAAATGCGCTAGGGTTCACGCTATGAAGATACTGATTGTTGAAGACGATCTGGAAGCGGCGGCCTATCTGGCCAAGGCGTTTCGCGAGGCCGGCATCGTGCTCGATCACGCAAGCGACGGCGAGAGCGGCCTCTTCCTGGCCACCGAGAACAGCTACGACGTGCTCGTCGTCGACCGCATGCTGCCGCGCCGCGACGGCCTGTCGCTGATTTCGGAACTTCGCGCCCGCAACATCCACACGCCGGTTCTTATTCTTTCGGCGCTCGGCCAGGTGGACGACCGGGTGACCGGACTTCGCGCCGGCGGCGACGATTATCTGCCGAAGCCCTACGCGTTCAGTGAACTGCTTGCGCGCATCGAGGTGCTCGGCCGGCGCAAGGGAACGCCCGAACAGGACATGGTCTATCGCGTCGGCGATCTGGAACTGGACCGGCTCTCCCATACGGTCAAGCGCGCCGGCCGGGAGATCCCCTTGCAGCCGCGCGAATTCCGGCTGCTGGAATATCTGATGAAGAACGCGGGTCAGGTGGTGACCCGCACCATGTTGCTCGAAAACGTCTGGGATTACCATTTCGATCCCCAGACCAACGTCATCGACGTTCATGTCTCGCGGCTGCGCTCGAAAATCGAGAAGGATTTCGACCAGCCGCTGCTGCGCACCGTGCGCGGCGCGGGTTACATGATGAAGGATGAGGCGGCGGGCTGAGCGGATGCCTGGATTGCTCGGCAGGATGACAGCGCTCTATCGCACGACGGCGGTGCGCCTTTCGGCGCTCTATCTGCTGCTTTTCGCGCTTTGCGCAGCCTTTCTCGTGTTCTACGTCAGCTCCATGTCCGAAGGTCTGCTGGCGCAGCAGATGCGCGACGCCGTGACCACCGAGGTGGCCGGCATCGAGAATATCTTCGATAAAAACGGCATGAACGGCCTGTTGCGGACGCTCGAGCGCCGGTCGCGCCAGCCGGGCGCCAATCTCTACATCATCGCAAGCCCCACGGGAGAAGTGCTCGCCGGCAATGTGCTCGCCCTGCAACCGGGGGTGCTCGACAACGAGGGCTGGACCGAGACGCCGTTCCGCTATCAGCGGTTCCTGGAGGAGGGCAGCCGCGAGCGTCACATGGCGCGCGCGCAGGTGGTGGTGCTGCCCAACGGGCTGCGTCTCCTCGTCGGCCGCGATCTCGGCGAGCCGGAGCACTTCCGCGTGCTGGTGCGTCAGGCGCTGATGGTGGCGCTCGGCGTCATGGGCGTCGGAGCGCTCGTCATCTGGTATCTCATCGGCCGCAACGCGCTGAAGCGCATGGATCGCATGTCCGGAGCAAGCCAGCGCATCATGGCCGGCGATCTTTCGCAACGCCTGCCGGCGAGCGGGTCCGGCGACGAATTCGACCGGCTCTCCGAATCGCTCAACACCATGCTGGGCCGGATCGAGAAGCTCGACGAGGGGCTGAAGCAGGTGTCCGACAATATCGCCCACGACCTGAAGACGCCGCTGACACGGCTGCGCAACAAGGCGGAAGCCGCGCTTGGCGGCGGCGAGACGCCCGCCGATTATCGCGCGGCGCTGGAGGAGGTCATCGGCGAGTCCGATCAGCTGATCCGCACCTTCAACGCGCTTTTGATGATCTCGCGTGTGGAGGCCGGGCAGGCGCCGGCGGAAATGAGCCCCATCGACCTCAGCGACATCGCCCGCGACGGGGTCGAGCTTTACGAACCGGTCGCCGAGGATTGCGGCCTGCGCGTCACCTGCGATATCGCCGACGGCATTTTGGTGCGGGGCAATCGCGAACTGGTCGGCCAGGCGCTCGGCAATCTCATCGACAATGCGATCAAATATGCGGAAGGAAGCGGCGGCGAGGCGGAAATCCGGGTCACGCTCGGCCGTGACGACGGCGCGGTTTCGCTTTCCGTTTCCGATAGCGGTCCGGGCATTCCCGACGACAAGCGCGAGGAGGTGGTGAAGCGCTTCGTCCGCCTCGACGAGAGCCGCTCGAAGCCGGGAACCGGCCTCGGTCTCTCCCTCGTCGGCGCGGTGATGGAAATGCATGGCGGCCACCTCGAACTGGAAGCCAGCCATCCAGCGCGGGAAAACAATCGGGGGCTGACGGTCAGGATGGTTTTCCCGGCCGGCGCGGACTGATACATCTCGCATCCTCCGGGTCGCGAAAGGGCGGACCGGCGCGGCGAGGAGGCCCCATGAGCGTGACGGATACGATGCGTCTTGCCGATCTTTCGGAAAATCCGATCCGCGCGTTGAACCAGACGGAAGCAAAATCCGTCCTCTCCGACCTCAGGGACTGGGGCCGCGAGCATCCGGCCATCGCGCGCCTTCTGGCAGGCGAAAACGCGCTCAAGGATTTCATCGTCGCCGCTCTCACGCTCTCGCCCTATCTGCGCGATACCGCCCGGATCGATCCTGACTTGCTTGTCCGCGCGCTCGACGCGCCGATCCTGCCGGCCGTGGAGACGGCGATCGACGCTGCCCGCACGGCGTGGAAACCGGCGGAAAAGGACGGCGCGGTCAGCGAGGCGCAACTGATGAGCCGGCTGCGGGTCGCCAAACGCGAGGTGGCCTTTCTCCTGGCGCTTGGCGATCTCGCCCGCCTTTTCGACGCGCGCCGCACGACGCGGCTTCTCACCGGACTGGCGGAGGCCGCCGCCAGCGCCGCCATCGACCACCTGCTGCTTTCGGCGCATGAAAGCGGCAAGCTGACGCTGCCCGACCCGGCGCGTCCCGGCAGCGGATCGGGTCTGGTGGTGCTCGGCATGGGCAAGCTCGGGGCCTTCGAGCTCAATTATTCTTCCGATATCGATCTCGTCGTCTTCTTCGATCCGATGGCGGGGGTTCTCGCCGATCCGCTGGAAGCCGTCGACACCTATTCACGGCTGATCCGCCGTCTTATCCGCATCATGCAGGAGCGCACGGTGGATGGCTATGTCTTCCGCACGGATCTCCGGCTGCGGCCGGATCCCGGCGCGACGCCGCTCGCCATCTCCGTCGATTCGGCCATGATCTATTACGAAAGCCGCGGGCAGAACTGGGAGCGCGCCGCCTTCATCAAGGCCCGGCCGGTGGCCGGCGATCTTGCCGCCGGCGAGGCCTTCCTCAAGGGGCTGGTGCCTTTCGTCTTCCGGAAATATCTCGATTATGCCGCCATTTCGGACATCCATTCGATCAAGCGGCAGATCCATGTCCACAAGGGGCACGGCGAAATCGCGGTGAAGGGGCATAACGTCAAGCTCGGGCGCGGCGGCATCCGGGAAATCGAGTTCTTCGTCCAGACCCAGCAGCTGATCGCCGGCGGCCGCATGCCGGCCCTGCGGCTGCGCGCGACCGAGCCGATGCTGGAGGCGCTGGCGAAGGCGGGCTGGATCGACGAGGCCACGGCCGGCGAACTCGGCGACGCCTACTGGTTCCTGCGCGATGTCGAGCATCGCGTGCAGATGGTCCGCGACGAGCAGACCCACGTGCTGCCGGAGACGGAAGCCGAGCTGAAGCGCATCGCCTTCATGATGGGCTTTGCCGATACCGCGGCCTTTTCGGCAAGCCTCGTCGCCGTGCTGAAAACGGTCGAACGGCGCTATGGCGCGCTGTTCGAACAGGAGACGAAACTGTCCAGCGAGACGGGCAATCTCGTCTTCACCGGCCAGAACGACGACCCCGACACGCTGGAAACGCTGAAGCGCCTCGGCTTCGAGCGCCCCGCCGATATTTCCCGCACCATCCGCACCTGGCATTACGGCCGCTATCGTGCGACGCAATCCGTCGAGGCGCGCGAGCGGCTGACCGAACTGACGCCGGAACTGCTGCGTGTCTTCGGCAGCAGCAAGCGGGCGGACGAGGCGTTGCTTCGCTTCGACAGCTTCATCTCCGGCCTGCCGGCGGGCATCCAGCTCTTCTCGCTCATCGGCAACAATCCGGCGCTCCTGTCCCTGATCGTCAACATCATGTCGTCGGCCCCGCGCCTTGCCGAGGTGATCGCCGCAAAGCCTCATGTTTTCGACGGCATGCTCGATCCGGGCCTGCTTGCCGAACTGCCGACCCGGGCCTACCTGTCCGAACGTATCGACGGTTTCCTCTCCGGGACGCGCGACTATGAGGAAATCCTCGACCGGCTGCGCATCATCGCCGCCGAACAGCGTTTTCTCATCGGTATCCGGCTTTTGACCGGCGCAATTACGGGAAAGCAGGCGGCCCGCGCCTTTACCCATGTCGCCGACCTCATTCTCGACGCCGCGCTGAAAGCGGTGCTTCTGGAAATCGAGGCGGCGCACGGCAAAATCCCCGGCGGTCGGGTGGCGCTAGTCGGCATGGGCAAGCTCGGCAGCTTCGAGCTGACCGCCGGTTCCGACATCGACCTCATCCTGCTTTACGACCATGACGGTGACATGCCGGAATCCGATGGCCCGAAGCCGCTCGACACGACGCGCTATTTCACCCGGCTCACCCAGCGCCTGATCGCAGCGCTCTCCGCGCCGATGGCCGAAGGGGTGCTCTACGAGGTCGACATGCGGCTTCGCCCCTCGGGCAACAAGGGACCGGTGGCGACCCGCATCACCTCTTTCGCCCGCTATCAGGCCGAAGAAGCCTGGACCTGGGAGCATATGGCGCTGACGCGCGCGCGCGTCATCTGCGGCGACGAAAGCCTGCGCCGGCAGGCCGACGAGATCTTCCGCTCCGTGCTGGCCCGCAAGCGCGACCCGGCCGCCATCGCCCGGGACGTCGCCGAGATGCGGGAACTGATCGAGCAGGAAAAGCCGCCGAAGGATATCTGGGACCTGAAGCTGATCGCGGGCGGGCTGATCGACATCGAGTTCATCGCCCAGTTCCTGGCGCTGATCGCGCCGGCGAAGGATGCGCCGCAGCCGCAGGGCGCCATGCCGACCGGCGAACTTCTGGCCGCGCTCGGCGATGCGCTGATGGACCCGAACGATCGCGATACGGTTTTGCGGGCGCTCGCCCTTTACACGGAGATTTCGCAGATCGTCCGGCTGTGCGTGGATGGCGGCTTCGATCCGAAGGAAGCGCCGGCCGGCCTGATCGACCTCGTCTGCCGGGCGGGGGAATGCCCGGACCTGCGCACGCTCGAAGCGGAAATCCGCCGGCTGTCGCGTGCGGTGCGGAAGATCTTTCAGGCGACGCTCAAGCCCTGACGGCGGTTCCCGTCAAGCCGCCGGCCGGTCCTGCGCCGCGGCGAGGCCGCGATCCGGGATCCGCACCGAAATGATCGTTCCGCTGCCTTCGACGGAATGGATGCGCATCCGCCCGCCGTGCAGCCGGGTGAGCGAGCGCGATATGGCCAGCCCCAGACCGGAGCCTCCCTTGCTCTTGGCGTATTGGCTCTGCACCTGCTCGAAAGGCTGGCCGATCTTCTGCATCGCGGATTTCGGGATGCCGATGCCGGTGTCGGCGATGGTGAGGGTCACGGCGCCGCCGATCTTGCGGGCGCGCACGCGGACCTCGCCGTTGCCGTTGGTGAACTTGATGGCGTTCGACAGCAGGTTGAGCAGGATCTGCTTCATGGCGCGCCGATCGGCGGTGAGCGGCAGCGTCGACATGCAATCCTGCCGCACGGTGATCTTCTTCTTTTCGGCCTGAAGCATCGTCAGGCGCAGCGCCTCGTCGATCAGCGGCGCGAGATCGACCGTCTCGCAACTGATGCGCATGTGGCCGGCCTCGATCTTCGACATGTCGAGAATATCGTTGATGACGTTGAGCAGATGTTTGCCGCTCTCGTGGATATCGCAGGAATACTCGCGGTATTTCTCCGATCCGATCGGGCCGAACATCTGGTTTTGCAGGATTTCCGAGAAGCCGAGGATGGCGTTGAGCGGGGTTCGCAACTCATGCGACATATTGGCGAGAAATTCCGATTTGGCGCGATTGGCCGCTTCGGCGCGGTCTTTCTCCGCGAGATAATTGGCGTTGGCGACCGAAAGCTCCGCCTTCTGCTGCTCCAGCGTCGCGCGCGAGGCCGAGAGATCGCCGATGGTCGCCATCAGGCGGCGTTCGGATTCGCGCAGCCGCGCCTGATGACGCTTCATCATGGTGATATTCGTGCCGACGGAGACCACGCCGCCGTCGCGGGTGCGCCGCTCGTTGATCTGCAACCAGCGCTCGTCGGCAAGCTTCACCTCGAGCGTCTGGGAAATGCCGGAGCCATCGGCGTCGGCCACCCGGCGCTCGATCACCGGCTTGGCGGCCGCCGCATGCACCACCAGACGCTCCGTACCGGGCACCAGAACCTCGTCGGGCAGGCCGTAGGCTTGCTGGTAATGGGCGTTGCACATGACGAGCCGATCGCTCTTGTCCCAGAGAACGAAGGCTTCCGAGGTGCTTTCGATGGCGTCGGCCAGCCGCTGGTCGGCCTCCTGATAGCGCTGGGCGAGGCGGTGCTGCTCCGTCACGTCCATGGCGATGCCGATCATGTGCATGCGGCCCGATCCCATGCGGATGAGCTGGGCGCGGGCGCGCAGCCAGACGTAATGGCCCTCCGCGTGGCGCATGCGGATGACCTGGTCGATCTGCCGCGCCTCGCCGCGCGCCACGGCGCGCGCCACCTGATAGATGCCGTCGTCGTCGGGATGCATCAGGCGGGCCGCGTCGCCGAAGGACAGCACGCTTTCGCGCGGCGGCATGCCGAGCATCTCGTACATGGAGCGCGACCAGAACAGCCGCCGGCTGGAAAGATCGAAATCCCAGAGGCCGCAACGCCCGCGGGCGAGCGCGGTTTCCACCCGCAGGTTGGATTCGGCGAAGATGGAATCGGCGTCGCGCGCCCGTTTCGCCTGGATGTAATAGGCATAGAGGACGACGAGCAGGATCGCCGATATGCCGGAAAACAGCGTGACGTTGAGGGCGATCTCGTCGCGCCACATCGCCGCGAGATGGCCGAGAGGATTGGCGACGACGATGAAACCCGACCGGTCCGGCCGCTGCACCAGCGAGACGTAGTAGTCCTGTCCGCCGATGCCCGTGCGCGTCACGCCGCCCGGCTCGCCGAAATACTGCATGGCGGCCAGTTCCGGCGCAAAACGCGCCAGTGACATGCCGACATAGCCGGCGCCCGCCAGCGATGCGCCGAAGACGCGGCCTTTCTCTTCCACGAAAAGCACCAGCCCGCCGGGTTGCAGGCGATCCTGGGGAAGGCGGCTGCCCAGCGCCGTTTCCACCTGACGCCGGTCCGCCGTCTTGAAGCCGGGGATTTCCGGTGCGGCGAAAAGGGCGTCGACGGCAAGAGCGGTCAGCGACGTGGCGTAGCGCACGCTCGTGTCCTGCCGCTCGTGCTCGACCATGATGCCGATGACGCGTGAGACGGCCACCACCAGAAGGAAGGCGACGATCAGCACCGGTATCGATCGTTTCAACACCGGTTCGGCGCGCGACAGATGCCGCGCCGCCGGTCCGGCGAAAATCTGCGCCTGTCCCGTCAGCTCGCTTTCCAACGCCGCAGCGCCTGGAAACTTGAGCCGAATCCGTCCGTCGGCTGCGCGTCCTCGTTGCGCGTCCGCCATAGTCTTCCAACCCTGTTCTCTTGCGATTCGCCGCGCCGCTCGCCCGAATCTGCCTTAATGAATCAATTGTGATTCCGCTTGTCCAGAGAAAAAGGTTACCGATTGTTAACCAATTCTTACGGTTGAGAAATTGCAGCCGACGGGAATTTTCCCGCACGCCGGCTTCCCCGCCTTGCGGGCGGGGAGGGGCGGCGGGCAAGCCGGAGCTGGCTTGTTTGCGGGTGGCTCAGGCCTTCGTCATGCGGTCGACGATATCGGAGACGTCCGACGAAAGCTTTTCCGCCGCCGTAATCGAGCGCAGCGCATTCAACGCATGATCGGCGCGGCCCCCCTCCAGCGAGCGCCAGGAGCGCATGGCGGTGAGAATGCGCGCGGCAAGCTGCGGGTTCTTCGGATCGATCGCAAGGATCTGTTCGGCAAGGAAGCGGTAGCCGGCGCCGTCCGCCCGGTTGAATCCCGTCGGATTGGCGAAGGCGAAAGTGCCGATCAGCGCGCGCACGCGGTTGGGATTCGAGGCGGTGAAATGCGGGTTTTCCATCAGGTCGCGCACCCGGTCCAGCGCGCTTTCCCCCGGAACCGTCGCCTGGATGGCGAACCATTTGTCGAGGACCAGCGCATTGTCGGTAAAGCGGGCGCGGAAAGCCTCCAGCGCCGCCGCCGCTTCGGGGGCGTCGGGAAACCGATGCACGAGAACGGTCAGCGCCGCGCTCAGGTCTGTCATGTTGTCGGCGGCCTCGAAGGCGGCGACGGCGCGCGCGGGCGTGCCTTCCGCGACCGCGAGATACCCGAGAGCCGCGTTGCGCAGCGCCCGGCGTCCGGCGCTTCCGGCGTCCGGCGCGAAGGGGCCTTCCGTGCGATGGCGGGCAAACAGCGTTGCGAAGAGCGCCGTATCGCGTCCGGCGATATCGGCGAACACCGCCTCTCGTCCCGCCCTGATTGCATCCGGATCGTTGTCGTTGCCGATTTCGCGCGCGATGTCGGCCTCGCTCGGCAGGGCCAGAACCTGCGCGCGGAAGGCCGGCTCCAGCGTCTCGTCGCCGGCAAGCGCGAGCAGCGTGTCGGCCAGGGCCGGGTCGGGCGTGACCTTCTTGCCGTTGCGGGCGTCGCGGGCAGCGGAGACAAGGCTCGGCAGGGCGAGGTCGCTAAGGGCCTGCCAGCGCGCGAACAGGTCGCCGTCGTGCCGGGCGATATGGGCGAGATCGGCGGAGGACTGCTCGAAATGCAGGTTGATCGGCGCGGAAAAATCGCGGTTGAGCGAAAGGACCGGTCTGGCGGTGACGCCGGAGAAGGTGATGCTCTGCCGCCGTCCGGTCAGATGCAGCACATCGCCCGTGATCTCGGCGCCGGCGACCGCGGCAGGCGTCATCTCGCTGCCGTCTTCCGCCAGAAGGCCGAAGCGCAGCGGAATGTGCATCGGCTCCTTCAGGCTCTGGCCTGGCGTCGGCGGTATCATCTGTTCCAGCGACAGGGTGAAGACGCCGTTTACTGCATCATGGGCGGTGGAAACGCTGACGAGCGGCGTTCCGGCCTGATGATACCACAGGGAGAACTGGCTGAGGTCGCGGCCGCTTGCCGTCTCGAAGCACCCGACGAAATCCTCGATCGTCACGGCCTCGCCGTCATGGCGCTCGAAATAGAGATCCATGCCCTTGCGGAAGGTGTCCCGGCCGACGAGAGTCGCGATCATGCGCGTCACCTCGGACCCCTTCTCATAGATGGTCGTCGTGTAGAAATTGTTGATTTCTCGGTACTTCGTCGGGCGGACCGGGTGTGCCAGCGGTCCGGCGTCCTCGGGAAACTGTTCGGATTTCAGCAGCCGCACTTCGGAGATGCGCTTGACGGCGCGTGAGCGCTGGTCGGCGGAGAACTCGTGGTCGCGATAGACCGTCAGCCCTTCCTTGAGGCAGAGCTGGAACCAGTCGCGGCAGGTGATGCGGTTGCCGGTCCAGTTGTGGAAATATTCGTGGGCGATGATCGCCTCGATATTGGCGTAGTCCTGATCGGTGGCCGTTTCCGGATCGGCAAGGACGTATTTGTCGTTGAAGACGTTGAGCCCCTTGTTCTCCATCGCCCCCATGTTGAAGTCGGAAACGGCGACGATCATGAAGATGTCGAGATCGTATTCGCGGCCGAACTTTTCCTCGTCCCATCGCATCGAGCGCTTCAGCGCATCCATCGCATAGGCGGCGCGCGGTTCCTTGCCGTGCTCGACATAGATTTTCAGCGTCACCTCGCGGCCGGACATGGTCGTGAACGTATCTTCGATCACGCCGAGATCGCCGGCGACAAGGGCGAAGAGATAGGAGGGCTTCGGATGCGGATCGAACCAGGCGGCGAAGTGCTTTTCTTCGCCATAGCCCGCCCCGCCGAGGAAGTTACCGTTCGACAGCAGCAGCGGGCAGCTTTGCCGGTCGGCGATGATGTTGACCGTATAGACGGCGAGCACGTCCGGCCGATCGGGGAAATAGGTGATGCGGCGGAAGCCCTCGGCCTCGCATTGGGTGCAATAGATGCCGTTCGTCCGGTAGAGGCCCATCAGCTGGGTGTTGGCCTCGGGATTGATCAGCGTGGTGATGGTGATCTCGAACGGTTCGCTTTCCGGCAGGTCGCGGATCGTCAGGCTGTCGGGCGTGGCGTCGTATCGGCCGGCTTCCATCTCCACCTGATCGAGGAGAAGGCCGGACAGCGAGAGTTCGTCGCCGTCGAGCACCAGCGGCGCGGCCCGGTCCGCGCCCTCGCGGCGATGGAAGATCAGCCGCGCCTCGACCCTGGTTTCGGTCGGATCGAGTTCGAAGGTCAGGTCCACGCGTTCGAGAACGAAGTCTGTCCGGCGATAGTTCGCCAGATGGATGATTCGGCCGTTCTCTGTCCGCATGATCTGTCCTGCCCCTGTCTCGGCCTGTCCCGTTTTGAAGCAAGGAGAGACCCTGTCAGGGACGATATGTCCCCGAAATACCGGAAGTGATAGGCTTGTTGGCTTAACATCTCATTGCCAGAACGAACAGTATCGGCCGGTTTTCCCGAAATCGCCACGGCGATGCGTCGCCCTCTACCGGGCGGTTTGAAGATGTGCTCGCCGACGGCTTAAATCAATTCCGGATCGTGCGATTGCATAGTAGGCTTGCCGCGTCCGGATCGGGCGCCCGATCGCTTTGCAACACCGAATACCGCGTCCGGCCCGGGCGTGAAGAGTCCTTCGATGAACCTCCGCCAAGCCAATCCCATGAAGGGGATCTTCCTCAAGGTCGCCTCGGTGCTCGTCTTCCTCTGCATGTCGACGCTGATCAAGGCGGCCGGGAATGGCATTGCAGCCGGGCAGATCACCTTTCTGCGCTCGGCCTTCGCCATGGTGCCGATCCTCGTCTATCTCATCGCGCAGGGGCAGATGCGCGACGCGCTTCGCACCGACAATCCCTGGGGGCATCTCGGGCGGGGCTTTATCGGCATTCTGGCGATGGGATGCGGCTTTTACGGGCTGGTGCGGCTGCCATTGCCGGAAGCCATCGCCATCAACTACGCCCTGCCGCTGATCGTCGTCGTCATCGCGGCGCTCGTCCTCAAGGAACGGGTGGGGCTCTATCGCTGGACGGCGGTTCTGGTGGGACTGACGGGCGTCGTCTTCATCACCTGGCCGCGCCTCACGCTGTTTCGCGAAGGGGCGATGGAAACCGAACAGGCGATGGGCGCGCTGGCGCTGCTTGTCGCAGCGACGCTGGGGGCCTGCGCCATGGTGCTGGTGCGCAAGCTCACGGAGACCGAACGCACATCGACCATCGTGTTCTATTTCTCGCTTTCGGCGTCGGTCTTCTCGCTTGCCACATTGCCCTTCGGCTGGAGCCCGATCGGCTTCGAGGCCTTCGGCCTGCTGGCGCTTGCCGGCGTTTGCGGCGGCGTGGCGCAGCTTCTCCTGACGGCGAGCTATCGTTACGCCGACGTCTCGACCATCGCGCCCTTCGAATATACCTCGATCGTGTTCGGGATCCTCGTCGGCTATTTCCTGTTCGGGGATGTGCCGACAGGCCCGATGCTGACGGGGACGATCATCGTCGTCATCGCCGGCATCTTCGTCATCCTGCGCGAGCACCGTCTCGGCCTGCAACGCCGGGCGGCGCGCAAGCACATGACGACACAGGGCTAACCCGTCGGGGCGCCGAGGCGAAGGAGCAGGTCAGCGCTGGATGAATTCCGGAAAGATTTGCGTCGGACGGTTGATGCGGGCGAAGCCGGCAGCCGTCAGCTGCTCGTTGGCCGGAACCGCGATGTCGCGAATGCCCTGGCCGCTGCGGACGGCGGCATGACGGAGCGTCTCGAAGCTTGAATGGATGGGCCGAAGGCGGGCGATCATGATATGGTTCCTTAAATCCTGTCCTCCCGTAACGGCATATTGCGCCGCCGCATCAATATTGCAATGCGGCATTTCGTCAGGCTGATATGTGCGATTTGCATGGCTTTCTACATATTTTGTTCATACTCGCCGCAGGGCGAGAGACCGTCAGCCGGCTGCCAGGCCGGCGCGGAAGGCAAGCAGGTCCGCCCAGGCGAGCCGCTTGCTGACGGGCGCCATCGCCAGATCCTGCGGATGCAGGGTCGCGAAGGCCGGGATCGTCCGGCCGGCGACGTCGATGCCGCGCCATTCGCCGCGCAACTGGTGAATGGTCTCGCTGGCGCGAAAGAGGAAGCGCGCGGCGAAATTGCCGAGAATGAGAAGCCGTTGCGGTTCGGCCAGCGCGATCTGCCGTTCGATGAAGGGGCGGCAGATATCGGCTTCGCGCGCCGAGGGCGGACGGTTGCCCGGCGGGCGCCAGGGCACGATATTGGTCAGCAGCAGTTCGGCGCGCTTGAGGCCGATGCCGGCCAGCATCCGGTCGAGCATCAGGCCCTGACGCCCGGAAAAAGGCAGGCCGTCGCGATCGTCCTCGGCGTTCGGCATCGCGCCGATCACCATGATCTGCGGCCGGGGATGGCCTTCGGCGAAGATCAGGCCGCGGGCGCTGGCCTTCAGATTGCAGCCGTTGAATGCCTCCATCGCGATGCGCAATTCGTCCAGCGAGCGGGCGCTGGCGGCGACGAATTCCGCTTCGGCGATCGCCTCGCTATCGGGAATGGCGACGACCGGCATCGCCGGGGCCGGAGCGGCCGCCGGCGCGGCCTGGCGGGATGCCTCCGTGCGGGCCGGCGCTTTGCGTGCGACCGGTTGCGCGGGGGGCGCGTCCGGCCGGGGCGGCATGGCGCGGGCGGTGCGCATCGCCGTGAACTCGGCGATACGGTCCACGGCGTCTTCTTCCAGCAGCCATTCCACGCCCGCGTCCGCATGGAAATGCAGAAGTGCGGCCAGTTCCGCCGGAGTGAGGTCGTTGGACGAGATCATGCCTGCGTCTTACCGGATCGGCGGAGGCGAGGGAAGGGCCGGGCCTCTATCCGCCCCTCCCATAATGTCCGTCAGACCGATCGCGCCGCACCTCCGTCGCAACGGATCAGGCTGCCGGTGACATAGCTTGCCGGCTGGCTGCAAAGGAAGGCGGCGGTGGCGGCGAATTCCTCGACGGTGCCGTAGCGGCCGGCGGGAATGGCTTTCTCCGATTCGGCACGCACCGTCTCGACGCTTTCGCCGCGCCGTTCGGCGGCCGCCGCATCGAGGCTCTTCAGCCGGTCGGTGAAGATGCTGCCGGGAAGCAGCAGGTTGCTGGTGATGCCCCTGCCGGCGACCTCGCTCGCCAGCGTCTTCGACCAGCCGGCAAGCGCCGGACGCAGCGTGTTGGAAAGCGCAAGGCCGGGGATCGGTTCGATGACGCCGGAGGAGGCGACGGTGAGGATACGGCCCCAGCCGCGTTCCTTCATGCCGGGCAGAAGCCGGTTGGTGAGGGTGATGAGGCGCAGCACCATCGCCTGGAAATTGGCAAGCAGCACCTCTTCGCTCATATCCTCGGTGGCGCCCGGCGTCGGGCCGCCGGAATTGTTGACGAGAATGTCGACGCCGCCGAGCTTCTCATGGGCTGCCTTGACCACCGCCTCGACGAAGCCTGCGTCGGTCAGGTCCGCCTGTATCCAGTCGGCCTTGCCGGGGCCTTCCGCATTGATGGCGTCGCAATTGGCCTGGAGCGTCGCGGCGCTGCGGCCGCAAAGCAGCACATGCGCGCCCTCGCGCGCCAGCGTCACGGCGATTGCCTTGCCGAGGCCGCGGGAGGAGGCGAGAACGAGGGCGCGCTTGCCGGTAATGCCGAGATCCATGGGACTGTCCTTTTTCCGTTTTGCGTGGGGGTCACGCCCCGCGATAGGGCGCCTTGCCCCGATTGAAGAGATCCTGCGGGTCGAGCGCCGCCTTGACCGCCCCGGCTGCGGCGCGCCGGGCGGCGTTACCATAGGTCAGATAGGCGCGGCGCTTCTCCTGCCCGACGCCGTGTTCCGCCGAGAAGCTGCCGCCGAGTTCGGCGATGCCGCCATAGACCGCATCCTCGATGGCGTCGCGCCGTTCCGGTTCCGCCGAGCCGGGACCGGTGACGGAAAGATGGAGGTTGCCGTCGGCGGCATGGCCGTAGACATAGGCGTCGAAGGCCGGGTCGGCCGCCTTCAGCCGCCCGAGCAAGGCGGCAACATAGGTGTCGAGCAAACCCGGCGGCACGGAAATGTCGAAGGAGGGGGCGGCGGGCGCGAAACGATAGATGAAGTCGCTTTCCTCGCGCAGCGCCCAGAACCGGCGGGACTGATCGAGCGAGGCGGCGAGAGTGGCGCCCGACAGCCGGAGATCGTTCCAGAGCGTGGCCAGTCCGTCTTCCAGCGTCTCGCGGGCCTCCGCCTCGCTTGCGGCGGAAATCTCCAGCAGCAGCACGGCCGGCGTTCCGGCCTCCAGCCAGTCGAGGGCAAAGCCCCTTTCCGTGGCGCTGTCGCGCAGGAACGGCCACCACATCAGTTCCGCGCCTTCAAGCTCGACGGAAGTGTTCGAGCGGAAATGACCGATGATCGACAGCGCCGCAGCGGCGTCGGGCAGGCCGACGAGCGCAGTGGCGCGCATCGGATTGAAACGGTCCAGCTTGAGGACGGCGCGGGTGACGAAGCCGAAAGCGCCTTCGGAGCCGATGAGCAGCTGCTTGATGTCCGGTCCGGCGCTGACCTTCACCACCTGCGTCAGGTCGCTGTACAGGCTGCCGTCCGGCATCACGGCCTCCAGACCCAGCACCTGATGACGCATGACGCCGTTGCGGAAGGCGAGAATGCCGCCGGCGTTGGTGGCGATCATGCCGCCGATGGTGGCGCTGCCGCGTGCGGCGAGATCGATGCCGGGAACGAGGCCGAAGGCGGCGGCGGCCTCCTGCAAGGCCTGCAACGTCACGCCGGCCTCGACGACCGCAGTGCGGGCAAGCGGATCGATCGCTTCGATGCGGGTGAGCCGGCCGGTGGACAGGATCAGTTCCCCGGGCCGGCTGACGCCGCCGCCGACCAGGCCGGTGCGTCCGCCCTGCGGCACGACGGGCACGCCATGGGTCGCGCACCAGCGCACCACGGCCGCTGCCGCTTCCGGCGTGGCCGGCTGCGCCATGACGCCGGCGCCGAAATTGTCCGGATGCTCGCCGGGGTGCCGTTCTCTCAAGGCGTCAGCGCCGATGAGGACAAGATTTTCGCCGAAACCGTCAAGTTCGCGGCGAAGCGATGCGATAATCTCCATCATGGAACGGTCCTCTGCGGCGGTGGGCCCATGGGTAACGCATATTTCATCGCGCGCAAACGGCCGCGCAAACCGCTCCCCGGAGTTTTTCTCCGCCTGCACGGAGGCAGGTCGGGGAGGGAGCATCTGCTGACGCGTGCGTGACGGCGGGGAAGAAAACTTTTCCGCAAGCTCGCAAGCGTATGACGTCATGCGCAAAAGGAGGACGCTCTGTCATGCAACGGCTCGACAAGCCGGATCGCATTTGTCATGACAGGCACACGATAAGAGGGGTTTCCGCGCTTTTCGAGGGGCGGCGGAATGGAGAAGACGAATGAGCGACGAGATGGAACTTCCCGAACGCGAAAGCATGGAATTCGACGTGGTGATCGTCGGGGCGGGG
>NZ_JAHWXY010000010.1 GCF_024281235.1 Shinella daejeonensis | reverse complement strand
CGCCCGTCCTGCCACTCGATCTGGAGACGATAACCGGGCAGAGATTGGCGGGCTGCAATCCGGCGCAGATCAAGGGCGAAGTCGGACGGCCGTGCGAGACTGCCGGATTTATGGTGCAGGTGAGAAAACTCGAATGCCCAGCCTTGGGGCTGATAACCGGCATGTTTGCGGGCAACACGATAGAGCCAGCGCTCAATGCCGCCTTTCAGCCGGAAATAGGCCGGGTCGATGGCCAGAACCAGTGAGCGATCGACGACACTTTGATAGAACCATTCGGGCAGGACGAACTCCATGCCCTCGACGCGGCCCGTGCGCGTCGTCATCTCTTCCCATTCGTTGATCCATGAGAATTGGCGGCGCCGCCAATGCGCGCCGTTGCGGATGTTGGTCGCGATGACCGTCGATTGCAGCCGCGCGAGTGCGGCCTTCAGCAGAAGATAGTCGCGGTTGCCGGTGGACCGGCCGACCGCGCGCAGGAGCTGATAGGGCATGAAACGAAAGAAGCGCGAGGTGGGAAAGCCGGCGTTCTCGGCCGCAACGATCTGGGACGCCGCCCAGATCAGCACATCGGCATCCCAGATGGTCGCCATGCCGTGTTCGGGAATGGCGAGCACCTGCACCTCCACATCGGAGGCCTTGTAGAGAATGGGCCTGGTGCGCGGGGATTTGGCCAGCGAGAAGAACGGTCGTTCCATCAGGTCACGCTGATCGCGCGGCGCGGCGTCTCCGGTGGCTACGACGAATGGATCGAGGTGGCTGCGCTCGCTGACAGCATCGCGCCTCGACGGTTTATGATCGTTGGTGCGCAGCATTCAGAGTTCACCCCTCTCGGCAGGGGTGAGCGGACGCGCCGGAAAGACCGTACCGGCATTTTCGTCGCGCGTGGACTTGCGTGAGCCGACTGCGCTCCAGGCCTCCAGGTCGTGCAGGGTGTAAAGGACGCGGCCACCGATTTTCCTATAGATGGGGCCAGTTCCATAGGTCCGGTGTTTTTCGAGGGTGCGCAGCGAAATGCCGAGGAAACGTGCAGCTTCCTGGGTCCGAAGCAGGCGCGGCGGCAGGTCGGCTTTGCGGCCGTGGGTCATGGGATCGCCTCCGGTTGGTCAGACAGGCCGTCGCGGGGACGGCGGACTGTGGCGAACCATGGCGAGACACCGGCGGCGTGTAGCGTGCCGCATTTGCGACCATGTGCTGGCGGCACCCCCCTGAAGACGGAGCCCGGCACGGAAAAAGACGTGAGATTTCAGAGGCGAGATGGCTGCCCCGTCGAATTGCCGAAGACAATCCTGTGCGGTTCAGCTATGAATGCAGATGGAGCAGACGCACTGTTCCGGGGCTTAGTAACCCCTGTTGGCGGTTGGTGTCGGCCGTGACGACACCAAACTCCTTGACCCTATGGTCGGGGAGCCCATGGCGCATGTCCAGGGCTACCCGTCTAAAGGCCATGGGGCCGTCCAACACGGTTACTAACTCCCCGATCACCAGGTCAAAGGGGCCAGTTGCGGGGGCGCACCGCAAGCAAGGCTCTTCTTCGGATGGGGAGTGAAATGAAAACACCCACTGAACTCGATCCCGATGTCGATGACGTCGCGCCGACCGGCGATCAGATCACGCCGTATGACGAGCAGCATTTTGTGACCTACCTTCGGCTGCTCGATGCCAAGGCCGAAGATGCCGATTGGAAGGAAGTGGCGCAGATCGTTCTGCACCGCGATCCTGCTGCCGAGGAGCTTCAAACCTACCGCTGCTGGCAAAGCCACCTGGAACGCGCGCAATGGCTTTCGCGTGAAGGCTATAAACGGATTCTGGAGCAGGCCGCTGCAAACAAGGCGTGATGCTGAATCCCAGTGTCAGGACTTGCCCGGCTTGACCGGGTAGTGAAGCAGCAGACGATAGCCGCCCCGCATCATCCTGATGCCATGCTTGACCAGCCGGCGCGCCTTGTTCTTGCGCGGGTCGTTCTCGAAATCTTCTTTCGTCCCGCGAAAGCTGAGCAGGACTTCGGCAATGGCGCGATAGCTCTCACCGTGCAGTTTCGCGTCGAGCGCGCGCAAGGACAGGATGTGCCATTCGCGCAATTGATCTGGAAGCGTGCCTATGGCCGGCCCTGGCGGGCGTCGTGTCAGGGAGCGCCACAGTCTTCTTGCCGCGTGAACACGCAATTCCAGAAAGCTGTCCAGCGGCAAAGTCACCGCGTAGCTCGCTGCTGTGTCCGGTGTGGCATCCGGCAACCAGAATTGGTGCGTTACTCCGTCTAAACGCCATATGCCGTGCCAGCCGTCAGTCGCTCGGCGAAGCTCCAGACCATCAATATGTGCCAGCGTGAACAAAGGGCTGCTGTGAGCTCCATCGACCTCGACCTCTGATAAGCTTACTGCTTGTGGCTGGAGTTTTGGCGACCATATGATGGTCTGCTGTTCAGGCGGCTCGTCGGGATTGCTGGGGAAATCGCACACCCCAACGCTCGACGAACGCCTCCAGATGTTCGGAATCGGGCTGCTTACTTGCCGCAAGCGCCCTGTATTCCTGGCGGTATTCGTTGTTGCGGCGAAGGTATTCCCAGGCGAAACCGGCGGCGGGCAGATTCCTGGTGTGCCTGTAAGCCGCCGGAGTACGCCAATCGATGCTAAGCACGGCGTTTCCTCCCTATGTCGGGCGCGCAAGCGCTGCCCGCATAAAGATCATTCGAAACGTTCGCCCACAGGGGTAGCCCTCGTTGTGAGATAACTGGTCCGCGTAACCCGATCAGTGCCGCAATGCTTTCCGACAATGCCTGCATTGTCCTGCGAGCCGGGCGCCGGCCGGCGAGCGTGTTTTTCTAACGCGACGTCGAATGAACGCGCGAAAGCCGCCGTCCCGGCTGGGACGGCGGCGGCGGCTTGCGGCCATGCAATTTATGGGAGAAGCCAGTGCCAGACGTCTTGAGTTCCTGCACGGCGATATGACAGGCGGCGGCAACGGAACGGATGCCATAGGTAATTCAGCGGCTCGAAACCGTGCCACCAGTCGGCGTCGATGTCACCGCAACGGCCCTCAAACAGCACTTCACCGCTTGCGAGGTGAAGCCTGAAATCCGTCGGCAATGCTGCGGCCTGCTCCGGGTTTCCGCGTGCCGGAACGCCGTTCGCATCCTCGCCCAAGCCTATGCAGCCGCCATGGTGATCAACCGTAACAATCCAGCGCATTGTGAAGCCCCTTTCGTAAAATGGAGGCATGATGGCGCCCGCCCCATCGACGAGCGCCGGCGCAAAGTGGTTATGCGGCCACCCGGTGGCGTTGCAGCTCTGCGAGGCGCTGTCTGGCGGTGTGATAGTGGGCGTTGTCCAATTCGATGCCGGTCCAGTTACGCCCAGTCTGCTGCGCGGCCGCTAGGGTCGAACCGCTGCCGCTGAACGGGTCCAGCACCAAATCGCCGGGCTTCGTGAACGCCTCGATAAGCGGCGTCAGGGCTTCGACGGGTTTCTGCGTCGGATGCAGCCGGTTGCCTGTATAAGGAAAGTCCAGCACGTCAGGGATAGGCTGGGCAGGCAAGGTCGGATTACCCTTTGCCAGCAAATAAGCCTGTTCGTGCTGATAGCGAAGGAAGCGCGCTGATGACGCATAACGCTTGCGGAAAACAAGATGCCCGACAACGCGGAAGCCTGCCGCCTTCCATGCGTCCATGAATAGATCAACCTTGTTCCATCCATAAAAGCTGACGCAAAAGCCGCCGTCCTTCAAAACACGATGCATCTGGTTGAACGCGGGGCGAAGCCAGCGGCCGTTATCGTCATTGGCAACGGTGCGGCCCTGCCGGTCCCGGAAGTTGGTCACATAGGGCGGGTCGGTCAGGATGAAATCCACCGATGCCCGGTCAAACGATCGCATCACGTCAATGCAATCGCCGTTGAAAATCACATTGCTGGGGTTTTGGGTGCTGTTGGTCATGTCTCGAATCCTTCCGGTTTGGGGTTCAGAGCAGCGAAGCGCGCGCTCCTGAACCCTTGCCCGTCGGCGAGACCGGGGGGTGAAAGGTGCAAGGGCGATCGGGCCGGAGGGGGATCACCCGGCCTGCACGGCACGGAGGAACGAAGTGAAGGAAGGCTGGGGAAGCCGTCTCGGTCGAGCGCTAGCGGTCCCTTGGGCCGCGCCAGGGGGCAGCGCCCCCAAGCATTCTCTCACGATTGCTACAGCCGGATACGATCAGAGAGGCCCCTTCTAATTGCGGGCACTTCAAGAGAAACTCGGTGAAACTCCATTAGGGCGCAGTGAACGGGCTTATCATGGAGGTTAACTGATGCCGCTGGGTAATTCCCGGAAGGAGTATCGAGCAGCGTAACACCGGCCGATAGCAATCCGCGTGACGAAGAGGTCACACAGCCAATACTCGATCTGTCAAAAGGTCGAGACGGTTCTCGGCACGGCCGAGGATATCTTCGTCAGGCTCAAGCCCGAGACCGACGCCCTCGACGTCAATGAACTCGACGTCGTCCATGCCAAGAAAGCCAAGCATTGTCTTGAGATAGGGCCGTGCATGGTCCATCGGCGCGATCGGGCCACCTTTGGTATAGACGCCCTTAGAGGCGAGAACCACATATACGCTCCTGCCCTTGACCAGACCTTCCGGACCAGTCTCGGCATAGCGGAAGGTCTTGCCCGCGCGCGCCACATAGTCGAACCAGGACTTAAGGGCCGACGGAATGGAGAAATTTATCATCCCCGCCCCGATCACGATCGTATCTGCGGCAAGCAACTCCTCCACGGCCTGATCGGAAACGTCAACGAGCGTCTGTTGGAGGGCACTGCGCTCTCCTTCAGAAGAAAACAGCCCGCCGAGGAAGTCACCATCGATATGCGGAAGCGGTGCGGCGATAAGATCGCGACAAGTGATCTTGGTTCCGGGCCGGGAGGCGGCGAAGCGTTCAGCAAGCTTCGTGGCCAGGCGGGTCGATATTGAGGCGCCGGCACGCGGGCTCGATGTAACGAGAAGAATGGACGACATGGTATTGCTCCTTCGAATATCGTCGCCGCGGAGGCGCGGCGTCTTTCAGGAGAAGATGACACTAGACTCTGATCGATAAAACTGTGAAAATATACGTTGTCTTGATCGAGAAAACAGATGGAAGCAAACCCCACGCTTGACCAGCTTTCTATCTTCGCGGAAGTCGCCGACAGCGGCGGCTTCTCGGCAGCGGCGCGCCGGTTGAAGCGCTCGCAGTCCGTCGTCAGCTATGCGATCGCCAATCTCGAGGATCAGCTACAGGTTAAGCTGTTCGAGCGTCATGGCACGCGGCAGCCCCGGCTTACGGAGGCAGGCACAGCGCTACTCATGGATGCACGAAGAGTGCTCTCGGGGCTTGACGGGCTTCGGGCGCGTACGCGCGCCCTGCAACAGGGACTGGAGGCCGAAATCGTTGCTGCCGTCGATCCGACCGTGCCTACGCAAGTGCTATCCAGGCTGCTTTCGACATTTGAGGAGCGGTTCACTACCGTAGACATTCGTCTCCATGTTGGCGCGATCGGCGTTGTTCACGATCAAGTCGCGCGACGGATCGCGCATGTCGGCTTCGGTGGCGAACTGAACCGTGGCGACGGGCAGGTCGTGCTGCAGCCGATGGGGTTCGCTTCGCTGGTGCCGGTGGCAGCGCCCTCGCATCCGCTTGCCCGGGCACAGAAGCCCATTCCCCGCTCCGTCGCACGCCAGTACACGCAGATCGTCATCACCGATGTCACCGACCAGACGCGTGGCCGTGATTTTGGCGTCATTGCAGATCGCACATGGCGCATGACGGATATGGGCCTCAAACACGAACTGACACTCGCGGGGCTCGGCTGGGGCGGACTGCCTTATGCTAAGGTGGCGGCGGACATCCACGAGGGTCGGTTGGTTCTTCTCGACCTGGAGGACTATCCGGTACAGCAATTCCCGCTAGTCGCAATGCATCACGTCGCCCGGCCGCCCGGCCCGGCGACGCTGTGGATGATCGAGCGGTTCCGAACGATCCTGTTTGAAGTGGAAACTGCCTGCAAGGAACATACGGGCGCGCCGATCGTCCGGGGCCATCGCGCGGTGGACGGAGCGTCTTCCGGCGATGGAAGTCAACCATAAGAGACCGTCGTCTGCTCGGCGATTTCTAAAAAATTCTTCGCCGGCGATCTGATGCGCATCAGTCGCCCGATAGAGACAGCCCGGCACGAAGAGGCGCGCAGGCGGCTAGCCTGTGGGATAGTAACTCAGTGACGAGCCGCATGCGCTTCGTTTTGGGTGTCTTGACCTGCGTGAAAAGCCAGAGCGTTCCGTAAATGGCAAGGCTAGGCTAGTTCCTGGCGCTCTCACCAGCAGCGGGTCAGTATATTTATCGCGGACAGGCGTTTTCGAGGAACGGAGCGATCAGGGCGGCTACCTCTTTCGCATGCGTTTCCAATGCAAAATGTCCTGTATCCAGCAAATGAATCTGCGCATTCGGCAGATCACGTTGATAGGCAACCGCACCTGCAGGCACAAATGCGGGGTCATGACGTCCCCACACAGCCAGTAGCGGCGGACGGTGTTTGCGGAAATACGCCTGGAAGTCCGGATAGAGCGCGACGTTGCTGCGATAGTCCAGGATCAGGTCCAGTTGTATCTCCTCGGCGCCAGGACGGGCCATGTAGGCGATGTCCAGTTCGTAACCGTCGGGCGACAACAGGCTCGGATCGGCTCCGGTGCCATACTGCCAGTTCCGGATCGTGTCCGGCGCAAGCGAGGCTCTGCAGGCCTCTCGGTTGGCCGCGCTGGGCTTCCGCCAATAAGCTTCCCACGGTCCCCACTCATCGCTGAAGCCGTCAACATAGGCGTTGCCGTTCTGGGATATGATAGCGGAAACCTTTCCGGGATGACGCATCGCCAAACGCAGTCCAACCGGAGCTCCATAGTCGAAGACGTAAAGAGCGTACTGCTCGAGTGACATGGCTGCAGTGAAGCCCTCAATCACCTCAGCAAGATTGTCGAATGTGTAGTCGAAGGTTCCGCGCGGCGGCGCTTTAGTTTGTCCGAAACCTGGGAGATCCGGTGCAATGAGCCGAAAGCGATCTGAAAGCAGCGGGATCAGGTCACGGAACATGTGACTTGCGGTTGGAAAGCCATGCAGCAGGAGAAGAACCGGCGCATCGCGTGGCCCCGCCTCTCGGTAAAAAACCTCCACGTCCCCGACCGACTGAAATCCGTATCTCGTTGTCATTATGCAGCCCTTTCATCTTTTCCGGAAAGTAGTGCATTTCAATTGATGATATAATAGACATTAATCGCAAGTTATAATTTCAGTATCGGAGGTGATCATGGATAGGCTGGAGGCAATGTCGATATTCCTGGCAGTCATCGACGAAGGCTCCCTGGCCGGCGCTGCGCGCCGGCTCGGCTGCTCCCCCGCTTCTGTGACGCGAGCTGTTGCGCGTCTGGAAGCGATTGCGGATGAGCGCCTGCTCGAGCGCACGACGAGACGTTTCGTCATCACTGAGGCCGGTGCGCGTCACGCGGCCACCTATAGGGTGATACTGGCCGAATTTGCGCAGCTTGAGGCGCGCTCGCAGGACGCCGTCGTCAGTGGCAGCGTCGTCGTCACGGCGCCCGAGCTTTTCGGGCGTCTCAATGTGATGCCTGTTGTCGAGAGCTTCCTGGCGGCCTATCCGCAAACGGACGTCCGCTCCCTTTTCCTCAACCGTATGGTCGATCTTATCGGGGAGGGAGTGGATGTTGCGGTTCGCCTGGCTACGCTGCCGGATTCGTCCTTGACAGCAATCAAGATCGGCGAAGTGCGCCAGTTGACCTGTGCCGCCCCGGGCTATCTGGTCGAGCGCGCACTACCGGAACAGCCCCAGGACCTCATCAACCACTGGTGTATCGGGCTGAATGAGGCCGGAGCTCAGGAACTCTGGCGTTACCGCGAGCGTCCACCCGGACGCCGTGTCAGATCGGTGCGGGTTACCTGCCGGCTTGCAACCAACAGCGCCGGTGCAGCGATCGACGCTGCTGTGCGAGGGCTGGGGATCGTTCGCCCTCTGTCTTACCAAGTAGAGAAGCAGATTGCGCAGGGCTGTCTGGTTCCGCTCCTCGAAGCGTACGAACCGGAGCCGGTTCCTGTAAGCTTGGTCTTTCGGCCGCAACGCGGGGGCAATAGCGGCGCGGTTCGTGCGTTCATCGACCACGCAGTTCCCCGGTTGCGGCAATTGTTCAAGGAACCGCGACACAATGCTTCCTAACCTCTGTCCACGAGTGCCAGCGTCTATGATTTAAAGACTATGATCTTGGGCACGAGATATAGGTAGGGCCAGCCTAACCCCGCTCTGGTTACACGTTCCAGAGGCCTTACGCACTCGCGATTTCGATGAGGACTTTTCCGCGAACGCCACCTCTCTGAAGCCTGTCCTGTGCGGCCGCCACGTCCTTGAGTGCAAAGACTTCAGAGATGACGACCCTGACTTTTTCACCATCGATCATATCAACGATTTGGGCGAGATGATCGCGATCCGGCGCCGTCATGAAGCTTGCGCTGAGGCGTCTGGTCTCGTCCGACTCGATCTGGTCCGAGATTTTGATCGCCGAAATCAGACGGCCGCCGGGTTTCAGCACAGCCCAGGAGCGGGTTGTCACCTCACCGCCAACGAGATCGAGCACGAGATCGAAATGTTCCCCAATATCCTCGAAGCGGTCGTTACGATAATCGAGCACGCTGTCTGCTCCAAGTTCGAGCAGGAATTCCCGATCGCGTGCTGAGGCGGTCGCCGTCACCGTCGCGCCCAGAGCCTTGGCGAACTGGACGGCGAAATGGCCGGTTCCTCCGGCGCCCCCGTGGACGAGAATGGCCTCTCCCATGCGCAATTCACCATGTTGGGTTAGGCCCTGCCAGGCCGTGAGAGCGGCCAATGGGATGGCTCCGGCGTGCGGCAGTGGAATGGTTTTCGGCGCGGGGGTGAGCGCCTTCTCCCCGACAAGGCAATATTGGGCGAACGTGCCATGGTCGAAACCAGGCAGTCCGATCACCGCTTCGCCAATGGTGAGGCCCGTGACATCCTCTCCGATCGCCTCCACCCAGCCGGCAATATCCCGGCCGCCAGTATAGGGAAGCATGGTCTGGTTCACATAAGGAACTGCACCTTCCCTGACCTTGAAATCGACGGGATTGATACTCGTTCCTGCCAGACGGATAAGGACTTGGCCGGCCAGCGGAACGGGAACATCTATCTCGAATTCGCGCAGATTTTCCGCGCCGCCGAATTGATGGAACCGAATGGCTTTCATACGGGATTATTTCCTTTTAAAAATCAAGGTCGAGGACGAATGTGGAGGAGCCGAGCATCGGCAATAGACCGGGGAGGGTCGGGTTGGTCTGGGCACCGCCAATTGCCGGGTCCCCCCTCTCGGCAACAAACTTTCACGTCACCGACCGACCGCAGTCCTTTCCTCTTCTCTGGAAACGTAGCGTATTTCAAAGCGGAATTAATATGCGCCAATTGAAAGAGTTAGTTTCAGAAGCGAGGACAATCATGACCGGTTGGAGGCAATGTCGATATTCCTGGCAGGTGTCGATGAACGCTCGCTGGCCTCTCGCGCTCGCTGGCCTCTCGCGCACGCAGGCTTCACGCGCGCGCTGATGCTGGATTGCACAACGTCGAGCAGCTTGGCGTGGCGGAATTGCAGATGTTTTGCGACCGAGAGCGTCTGGGTCAGCGACGCGAGAGGAATGGTCAGCCGAGTAGTTGCGGTAATTCGCTGGGAGTTGCGCGTTTCAACTTTTGGCCGCGCATCGGGAAATCTTGTCAGCTATATAGTAACAGAAACACGAGTTTGAGCCATCAGCCCCAGCGCCTTCGCACGCTTGGCTTCCGGATAGCGTGGCGACGCCGCACTTGGACGCTTGGCAAAACCGGCATACCAACGCGTAAGTTTCGGACAATCGCGTGGGATCGGAACGTCGTAGAAGTCACTTGCGTATTGCAATGTCGCCATGGCGACGCAGTCCGCGATAGTTACGCAATCGTTGGCGATAAATTCTTCCTCGCCTATCATCCTTTCGATCAGCCTTAGCTGTTCAAAATACCGCGCAGCGCAAATTTCGGCGACGTCTTGGCTAGTCCGCACAATACCATGCCCTAGGCAACTCCCATGACGTGCCCACAGCCCAAAGAAGGTTAACGTTTCATCGAGCATATGAACAAACTGACGGATGCGTGCCCGTGTCGTCGGCGTGGCTCCCAGCATGTCAGGACCTGACGCCTTGTCTTCTAGATATTCGAGGATCGCCAGCGATTGCCCGATGACCGTGCCGTCATCATCTTCAAGGATTGGCAGCGATCCGGTCGGAGTGAGTTCTTTGACCGCTGCTGGAGGCACACCGCCCTGCTTGTCCGGTTCATCGAATATGATGAACTCGACATTGGCCGGGGTCTTCTCGGCCAGATAAATATTGAGCCTTTGCGGGTAGGGTCCAAAGGCGAAGTTGTAGAGTTTAATCGGCAACGTCTCGTGCTCCTTGTGCTGGCTGAAAGAGGACGGCGGTTAGCTGGCGATCGCGGCCCATCCGCGAAATGAGAAGGCGGCATAGAACAATACTGGCTCTACGAATCCGGCCTCCCGCAGAAGCTCCTCTTCCTCGTCCGGGGAGAGCAGCGGGAGGCGTTCAGCCATCGCCTTGGCGGACGCCGCAGACTTTCGCGCATCGGAACGTGTGCGATCGGCAAAACTGGCTGAACGTGCTAGCCAGCGCTCTGCATTACCGTCAGGCGCGGTGTGATGCGCAATCACGAGCACGCCCCCCGATTTCAGGCGTCGACGGATTTCCCTTAGGGTGTGCAGACGCTCGATTCTGTTGAGGAAGTGCAGCGTGAGCAGGCATGTCGCGCCGTCGAATGGGTTATCCGGGATCTGATCCACAGTGCCTGCCAAAAGCTTGATGCGATCGGCGTGGGGCGCAGTTGTCTGTCGAGCGATATCCAACATCGCGGGTGACGGATCGACGCCGGTGAACCGCCAGTCGGGCCGCGACTGAGCGATTGCTTTCAGTTCTAAACCGCCGCCGGCACCGACCACGAGAATATCGGCGGCACCCGGTGCGCGCTCGCCAAGCAAAATTGCCGTCATGCGGTGTAGATCGGCCAGTCCCGGCACTTTTTTCGGGGCGTCCTGAGTGTAGGACGCTACGGCATCGGGGTTCATGAACGGAGCGAGATTGGCGTTCATGGTGCTACCTCGAAGACCAGTGAACGATGCATCGCCATGGCGGCCATAACGCCATCGGCGCAGGCAAAAGTGACGTTGTGCGCTATGCGCGTAATGTCGCCGGCCGCGAACACATTCGGCACACTGGTCATCTGCATCTCATCGACCTTGACCATCGGACCAAGTGGACCGGCCTCAATTGCGCACCCGATCTGCTCGGCTATGACGCTGTTGAGATGATGGTGCGGACCAATGAACAGAGCATCGAGCTTGCGCGACCGGCCATCGGCGAGATGGATTTCCGACAAGTTGCAGCCCTCACCGGCCAGACGCTCGACGGCAACAGGCTCGATGCGGATTCCCCGTTGCGTAAACGCCTGGGTATCCGCCGCTTCGAGATTGCCACCATTAAGATAAAACGTTGTCGGCCCCCACTCGGAGATGAGCATGGCCTGATGACGCGACATGGACGAGACGTTCAACACTCCGAGCTGCTGGCCGCTGAACTCGTAGCCGTGACAGTAGGGGCAATGGATGACCGACGTGCCCCACCGTTCTGCCAGTCCCGGCGTCTTCGGCATGATGTCGGAAATGCCGAAAGCCAAAAGCAGGCGCTTGCCAGTGATGACAGCGCCGCTCCACAGCGCCACCGAGAACGTGCCTTCTTCCTCGAACGCATCGACTGCGGCATCCCTGATGAAACTGACAGTTGCATAGGCGGCGACCTGCTGGTGCATGGTGTCCAACATGGCCTTCGGATCACTGCCATCTTGGGCAAAAAAGCCGTGGGACTCGGCGGCGAACCGATTTCGCGGTTCGCCCGTATCCAACACGCACACCGTTTTGCGCGCGCGCGCCAGATACATCGCGGCGGAAAGCCCGGCAAAGCTACCGCCGATGATGATCGCATCGTAATACATTGGAAAAACCTCGCTCCATCAGGCTTCGGCCGGGACCGCATTGCTCGGGGCAGGACGTACCGGACCACGCAAGGCCACAAACAGAAATAGGATCGCCATCACGGCAACACCGGACCACATCGCCTGCTGCCAGCCCTGCACGAATGCTTCCTTTGCTGTCCTGTAGAGTGCGTCGGCATAGGGAAGCCCTTGGTCGACGATGACCATCGCGTTGGCGATATTCTGGTTGGCTGCCGCCGCAGCGTCCTCGGGGAAACCTGACAGAAGCGGCGCGATCGCGCTGCTATAGCCAGCGGCGAAAACGGCACCGAGCAGAGCCACGCCAAGAGAGGTTCCAAGTTCGCGCGTCACGTCATTGAGGGCTGATGCGACACCCTGTTGTTCGCGGGACAATGAAGACGTGATCGCTTCTGTCGATGGGGCCATGGCCAGCCCCATGCCGATGCCCATCGTCACCATGCCTGGCAATACCGAAAGATAACCGCCATCGACCGAAACCAGCAGCGCCATGAGTGCGAGTCCCGCACCACCTAGAAGCACGCCACTGGCAATCGTTGCCTTGGGACCGATGTTTGCGGACAATCGCGGCGCGACGCCGGAAAAGATCATCATAAGTAACGCCATGGGCATAAGGCCCAGCGTGGCGAGGAGACCCGACCAGCCAAGAACGGCCTGAAAGAATGGATAGAGGACAATGAATACGCCGGCCTGAACGCCGAACCATGTCGTTAGGGATATCGATCCGCTGGTCAGGCTGCGCTTTTTGAACAGGCGAATATCGAGCAAGGGCTCGGCGTGACGCAATTCCCAAACGATAAAGCCGATGAAGGCACTAACGCCAAGTGCAAGGCCGGCCAGCGTTTCTGTCGCTGCCCAACCGAGCGCCGGGCCTTCATGCAGCGCAAAGCTTACGCCCATGATTGCGAGAAGCGACAGTATCGACCCGAGCGTGTCGAACCGATGCTGGGAGAACTGGCGTGAATTCGGAACAGCGCGCAAAGCCATAACGGCAGCGGCCACGACCAATACTACAGGAAGCGCGAACAGCCAGCGCCAAGAAAGAAAATCAACCAGTACAGCAGACAAGAACATGCCAAGGATGCCGCCAGCGCCGGCAACACCGGTCCACACGCCGATGGCCTTCGACCGTTCCTCGTCAGGAAACACCGAAGTGATAACGGAGAGCGTCACTGGCATGATCATCGCCGCACCGACACCGCTCAAAAAGCGCGCGGCCATCATGATTTCGGCGCTGGGTGCGAGGCCCGACGCGATGTTGGCAACGCCGAAGATACCAAGACCGATCAGCAGCACCGGCTTCCGGCCCCAACGATCGCCAACGGCACCGAGCGGCAGAAGCAGCGCGGCGAGGCTGATCGCGTAGATGTTGATCATCCAGAGCACTTGGCTCTGAGACGCTCCCAAATCGAGCGCGAGGTGCGGTTGTGCGACATTGAGGCCCGTCACTGCGGCGATCACGGCTATCAGAGCTATACAAACCGTAATGAGAATGCTTCGCCGATGTTTTGGATCGTGGACGGTCGGGTCGCTGGTTTGGAGTGCAGGAGGTTCGGTCTGAGATGATCTGTCTATGCTGGACATGGAAGCACCATATAATGTATCAGTTGGTGATACATAGCAGCTTAAATATCACGCATCAATATCTGCTACATGATATTCTTCGCCACCCGGATGAGTATGGCACGTGATAACGTTGGAGCGGACGAGAGATGAACAAGGACACAAGGCTATCGGACGTGCTCCATGTGCTGTTGCATATGGGACAGATTGATGAACCGGTGACCTCGCAGGTGTTGGCCAAAAGCATGGGCACCAACCCGGCTGTGTTTCGCAGGACGATGGCGGGTCTACGTGAAGCCGGTTACGTCAAATCGGGGAAAGGCCACGGCGGCGGCTGGCAACTCGCACGACCTCTCCACAAGATCACGCTGCTTGCCGTTTACGAGGCTCTCGGACGGCCCACCTTATTTGCGATTGGAAATCGCAGCAAACATCCGGATTGCCAGGTGCAGAAGAACGTCAACGCAGCGCTTTCGGACACTATGGCGCAAGCAGAGGCCCTGTTCATTGCGCGATTTGGAGAAGTAACGCTCGACAGCCTCATGCCTTCAAAACCTGTGTCAATGTCAGTGCATGCGCGTACACCGATCTGAGCCGCGGGCAATTTTGGGGCTGCCTATAGTGACTTCCTGTGCACCGCTTTGAGACTATATACTTTGAGTGTGCCCCAACCCGCTTTATCTCCCGATCGACCACGACGCCCATCACCGCACGGCCGAACTGATGGGCGTTCTCCGGCCGCCACGGAACCATGGGGTTTCTCGACCACGGCGAAGGTGCCGCTCATGTTCTCGCCGTCAGTGGCGGCGCGGAACGACAACTCTTTCCTTTCCGCCATTCCCGCGCCGGCTCGGGCAATTCCCGCTCGCATAGCTTGGCTACGCTGCTGGAGGCGTCATTGACAGACCGCCAAGATCGGCGAATGGCATGCCCGCTGTCGCCACTTGCACATTCCACGGTGGGACAGCCCGCCATCGTTGACGTCCCTCCAGCAGAGTCGATGTACAATGCTTACGGCGTGGCTGAGACCGTTTCGGCCAGCGCCCGGCCTATCCTCGCGATGGCCTCATTGCGCAGGTCTATCGATGCCTCTGTCTGCGTGATATAGATCACGGCGACCACGGGCGCATGCTCGGGCGGCCAGATAACGGCAACGACGCCGCGCGAACCATGACCTCCCGCACCTGTACGGTCGCCTATCAGCCAGTCGTCAGGAATGCCCGCCCGCAGTAGCGGCCCGCCGACCTCATTGTCCACCAGCCATTCTGTCAATGTCTTGCGTGACATTGGCGACAGCGCCTCGCCCAGGACCAGATTCCGGAGAGAATTCGCCATGGCCGCCGGCGAGGTGGTATCGCGTGGATCACCGGGGGTGGCTTCGTTGAGATCGGTTTCCCAGCGATCCAGTCGCGTCACTTCATCGCCAATGGAGCGCAGGAACGTGGTGACCGCCTCTGGTCCGCCAAGCGCCTCAAGCACTTTGTTGGCAGCCGTGTTATCGCTCGTTCGCATGGTGGCGGAGCAGAGCGTTTCAAGTGTTACCTCCTGGCCAACCCATGCCTCGGTCTCAGGAGAATAGGTGACAAGATCTGTCTGGACGATTGGCACACGCCGATTTTTATCTAGGTCACCAGTATCACTGCGCGCAAGAAAGGCTGCGCAGGCTAGAACTTTGAACGTGCTGGCCATGGGAAAACGTTCATCAGCATTGTAGTTCCAGTTCGCGCCGCTTCCGGTGTCGTGGATCGCAAGACCAATACGAGCGTCGAGTTGAATTTCAGCCTGTCGCGCCGCCCAAATAATGGGATCTTCTGCCGCCGCCGCCATTTGCGATTGAGTGATACAGGAAATAGCAAACACCATCGACAGCAGAGGTCTCCACACGAACTCCTTCCTTATCTGGGTTCTGCTGTTCCATATCCGATCCAGGTGCCAACGTGTCATCGTGCGTTCCTTTTTGCATTTCGTACTATTTCATCTGGTTTTTGCGGGCAGGATAAGCCGCCTGATCCGCAAGTGCTGATTGCAGGATCGGAAATGTCGGCGGGTAGAAGTGAGCGCCGCCATCGGATGGTTCACCGCCTGCCTTGAAGGGTAGGCTTCTCCTGAACCCCATTGCGCCGGCCAGCCTCTTCGTGCCGGGCTAAGCGAACAGGAATTTTCTGCTTCTGGCTCGAGGCCCCCCTTCATCAAGGCGTCAGGCGAAGTCCGCGAATGTCGGCGAGCTCATGAAATATTCAGCCGGGCCTTTCGCGCCCGCATGACAGAGAACGTCCTCGATGAACTCTGCTGTGAGCCCGATGTTATCAGAGACTGACAGCGTCACGCGCTGTCAGCATTTTCTGCCTGCAATGATCTGATTTCCTCAACACGAACTACATCAGAAGAATTTGAGCTGTCCGGAGTTTAGGGCGAGTTCCTACTGGAAAAAGAAGCAGACGCCGCAGTGCCAGTTGGCGACAGTAAGATGCGAAATCAATTACGCTGGACTGGGAACGCGTGCTATAACCTTGATCTCGAAGTCGAAGCCGGCAAGCCAGTTGACACCAATTGCGGTCCAGTTTGGATAGGGTGACCGTGAAAAGATTTCGTTCTTCACGGCCATGATCGTTTCGAACTGATTTTCGGGATCGGTATGGAACGTCGTTAAGTCAACGATGTCATCGAACGTGCAGCCTCCCGCTGCAAGTGTTGCTTCCAGATTGGAAAAAGCCAAGCGGACCTGATCCGCGAAGTCCGGCTCAGGCGAACCATCCTCTCGACTTCCGACCTGACCGGAAACAAACATCAAGTCGCCGGAGCGGATCGCAGCGGAATAGCCGTGCTCCTCATAAAGGGCGTGGCGATTTTCTGGGAAGATTGCCTTACGCGTGGTCATTTCATATTCCTTTCAGCGCTTTTATATTCGCCGGCTGGGGTTCTCACGAGACTTCACCGACGTGGCTAATTGACATACATTGCGTATGTGACAATCCCACATACGGCGTGTATGTCAAAGGAAAAATGGAACTTTCCGAAAGAAGGTGAGAAATGACTCCGAAGCGGCGGGTCGAAAAGATGGCGGAGAACCGTGCAAGGCTGATTTCGGCAGCACGAACCGTGTTCGCGCAAAAAGGCTATTCAGCGGCATCGATGGATGAGATGACAGCAGGTGCTGGTCTCACCCGAGGTGCGCTCTATCACAATTTCGGAGACAAGCGGGGCCTTTTTGCCGCAGTGGTCTCGCAGGTTGACGGTGAGATGGCACAGCGCGCCCAGGAGGTGGGGAGCAAAGCGGGCGGCAGGTGGGACGGCCTTCTGGCTGAAGGGGTTGCCTATATCAAAATGGCACTCGACCCCGAAATCCGACAAATCGTGCTTTTGGACGGCCCGGCTGTACTTGGGGATCCTTCACAATGGCCAAGCCAAAACGCCTGCCTTGCGGCAACCAGGCAGGTGGTGGCAGGTCTGGTCGCCGATGGGCTTATGAAACCCTTGGACATCGAAGCCGCTGCTCGATTGCTGAATGGCGCCGCGCTGGATGCTGCTCTATGGGTGGCTGAAAGCTCCCAACCGAGATCTGTTCTCCCTCACGCCATCGAAGTGTTTTGTTGCCTAGCGGGAGGTTTGGCGAACGCGGACCGCGTTGCCTGAGCGAGGGCGTGTGCAGCCGTCATCGTTCGCACGACCCGGAAGTCGCCCAATCCACAGCCCCTGTGCGGCATCTACTATGACTTCTGCAACAGTCTCCTCAGACAGAAGACCCGATTTAGGCGCCTGAAATGGTGGCGATTGGCGAGGCATGTCGTATAATTTGGCTAAGCCGCCATTCAGTGTTCGTGTCATTCGAGTCCACGTCGAGGCAGACGTTCCGCGTTTGCGAGATTGGCGACCAGTTCGGATCGTTGCTGATGCTGAAATGATGCTTTCCATGCGGGCTGACCGGCGGCGCTGCGCCAGGATTCGCTGAGCGGGCTATTATCAACCGTGTCGAAACCGAATTGATCGTAAAGTCCTGTTACGAGTTCCACAGCTTCGGGGTAGTTGCTCGAGACGGAGAGTGCATGGCGGGCACGACCAACCACCGGATTGGCCAATACAAAGAGGTTGGGCGCCTGGATGTGAGAGAAAGCCTTGACCACCTTGGAAGTCGGTAGTTGTTCCTGGCGCAGCTCGTGAACCGTTTTCGCACCTGAGTCCACGATAGGAAAGTTACCGTCTCGCCATGGCATGTAATTGTTCGTATCAAGCACGATCTTTCCGGAAAGTGCGGACACGGGCATGTCATTGATCAGCTTGAGGGGAACGGCGATGATGACGAAGTCACCGCTTGAGGCGGCATCTGCTGCGGTCGCAGCTCGGGCGGTCGGCCCAAGCTCGGCAATCAGACCGCTTAGGGTTTCGGGCTCACGTGAGTTGGCGATGACGACGTCGTAGCCGACGGCAATCGCCGCACGGGCGATCTGGCTGCCGACCTCGCCGGCACCGATTATTCCAATTGTTGTCATGGATCGCTCTCTTAATCGGGCGGGCGCAGAGGGCCGCGCTGCAGCCCCCTGCATGGTGTCGGATTATGCGCCGAACGCGCCGTCGATCGTGTGCATTGCCCCTGTCACAAAGCCAGCCTCCGGCCCGGCTAGCCAGGCAACCATCCCGGCTACTTCGTCGGGTCGTCCGTGGCGCTTTATCGCCATGAAGCCATGCAGCATGTCTTTCATGGGTCCGTCGGCCGGGTTTGCATCGGTATCGATCGGACCGGGTTGCACGACATTGACGGTGATCCCGCGTGGCCCAAGATCGCGCGCCAAGCCACGTGCCAGACCCTGCAAGGCCGACTTGCTTACCGCATAGGATGCCATTCCTGGGACGGGCATCCTGTCCCCGTTCACCGATCCAATCACGATGATTCGTCCACCTTCGGGCATGTGGCGCGCCGCCTCGACAGCGGCATGATATGGCGCATGGATATTGATGTGAAACAGCCGGTCAATTGCGTCCGGGTCCTGTTCAAGCGCATCGCCGAAGATGCCGATACCAGCATTGACTACCAGCACATCCAGTGGGCCGCTGTCGCGCACCCGCGCAAGCACGGCCTCGCGATCCGAACTGTCGGTCAGCGCTGCAATGCTGCCTGTTTCCTTTGCAAGTCGTTCTGCCGCCTCAACCGACCTAGCATAGGTGAAGGTCACTGCTGCCCCCTCCGACACAAAACGCTTCACGATTGCTGCACCTATTCCTCGGCTACCACCGAGCACCAGAACGGACTTTCCCTGAAATTCTGCCATGCGACGCTCCTTGAGATTTAATGTAAGGCATACTACATAATATGCCTGTAGGTGACGTCAAGGACTTTTGTAGTAATGACTATAAAAATATCTCGTGGTCGCGGACGACCGCGCCGCTTTGATCCTGAGCAGGCGGTTGCGACAGCTCAGCGCTTGTTTCATGCCCAAGGATACGATGCGGTCAGCGTTGCCGATGTCACGGATGCTCTGGGCATCAATCCCCCCAGCCTTTATGCGGCGTTTGGCAACAAGGCCGGGCTCTACGCTCGCGTTCTCAATCGGTACAACAGCACCAATGCGATACCGCTTCGCGACCTGTTGCGTCCCGACCGGCCGGTAGCCGAATGCCTTGCGTCGGTTCTGGAGGAAGCAGCCCGCCATTACGCTGCCGATCCTGTAACCTCGGGCTGTATGGTTCTGGAAGGCACGCGGAGCAATGACGCAGATGCGCGCGACGCGGCTTGCGCTTTGCAAGCCGCCGCGGAGAGTATGATCCGAAACTATGTCGCCAGCCGTCACCCAGAAGAAGCGGAGCGTGTGACTGATTTTGTCGCCACCATAATGGCGGGCTTGTCCACCAAAGCGCGTAACGGTCAGGACCTTGATCGTTTACTGGCTATAGCGGACATTGCCAGCATGGCATTGGCAGAAGCACTCGGGGATTGATTTTGCGCAATGCTCGCCGATCGACATCGTAGGCTGCCCTGACGTCTTTCGAGTGCGTCCGCATCTCGGCTCCGCTCATTGCCGCCAAGTGTAGGCACTTTGACCTTTTTCTGATCTAGCTGCGACAGAGGATAGAGACCTCCCATCTCCTTGATGATCGGAATACGCGCCGTCGATCACCTCCGTTTCTACGCTACAGCCCGACATATCAGCGTCTATAGCGATGATGATCTCGATGGGTTGTTCGTGAAAGACCGTGTTGTCGGCGACGGGCCAAAGGGCGAATGCGATCGGCAGGGGTTCCGTCATTGAAGGCGGGAAAAATGCTGCTACGAACCTTTTGCGTGTACGCGCCCATAATGTTGTCGACCGTTATTTAAGAGCACTTACTTTAGTTCAACGCCTATTTAAGCCAAAAGCCAATTGCTTAAATAAGGCCGCTCTCGCATAGTGGGAGCATGTCCGAATCAGCATTCAGCCTCCGGCTAGGCCGCTTTGTCGAGACCCCTGTTGCGGGGGAAATCGTGCGCGCCTTCGTGCCGCCCTCACTGCCGCCCGAACCGCCGATCGACGTGCTGGCCCTTCTGGAGCGGCTAGGCCTGGCCGAACGCGCGTTAGGTCGTCTGGACGGGATCACGATGTTGCTCCCGCGTCAGGAGCTGTTCCTCTACATGTATGTAAGGAAGGAAGCAGTCCTCTCGTCCCAGATCGAAGGAACGCAGTCCACCCTTTCGGACCTGCTCCGCTTCGAAACCGAGGCGCAGGCCGGCCAGCCGATCGACGACATTCGTGAAGTATCGAACTATGTCGATGCGATGATGTATGGGCTGGAGCGTCTGGAAGATCTTCCGCTGTCATTACGTCTGATCCGCGAGATGCATGAGCGACTGCTGCAAAGCGGGCGCGGCGGCACGAAAAATCCCGGCGAGTTTCGGCGGTCTCAGAACTGGATCGGTGGTTCACGTCCAGGCAACGCACTGTTCGTGCCGCCACCGCCGACCGAGATGGATGCTTGTCTCGATGCGCTTGAGCGCTTCATGCACGAGGACGGCTCGCGTCTGCCCGCCCTGATCAAGGCAGGGTTGCTGCACGTCCAATTCGAGACCATCCACCCGTTCCTGGATGGAAACGGCAGGATCGGTCGCTTGTTGGTGACGCTGTACCTGTGCGTCAACGGTGTGCTGCGCAAGCCGCTGCTCTATCTGAGCCTCTACCTTAAAACGCATCGCGCCGACTATTACCGCCTGCTTCAGGAGGTGCGAGAGCACGGGGCATGGGAAGCCTGGCTCGATTTCTTCCTTGCCGGTGTTGCGGATACGGCCAATCAGGCATTCGAAGCAGCAACCCGGATTGTCGATCTGTTCAAGGAAGACCGCGAGCGGATCACGACAGAGAGCGACCGGGCAGGCTCCGCGCTGCGTATCCACGATCTTTTTCAGCAAAACCCGTTCCTGACGGCCAACCAACTCGTTCAGCAAACAGGGCTCTCAGCCCCCACGGTCAATGCGGCGCTCGCCGATCTGGAACGGTTCGGCATCGTCGAAGAAATCACCGGGCGCAAACGGGGGCGCGTGTTCAGTTACCGGCGATATCTCGCCATCTTGAGCGAGGGAACCGACCCGCTCCCCACGACGGCCTGAAAGGGGGAGCCTGTGCCGATAAAAACTATCTCCGCCGCACAATTCACGACAGCGTTCGATCTCAGGCCAAATCTTGTGGCCTGGTTCCTCGGCGCAGGCGCATCGGCCGCCTCCGGCATTCCGACGGGCTATGCCATGATCCGCGATTTCAAGGCGCAAATCTTCTGCCGCGAAACGAACCTGTCAAAGCGCGAGATCGATACCGCTGACCCGATCTGGATCGACAGGATCGATGCCTTTTTCCGCCAAAACTCGCTGTTGCCACCTGACGGTGATCCTACAGAATATGCCAAGGCCTTCGAAGCGGTCTATCCAGAGGCCCGGCATCGCCGACAGTATATCGACGATGCGATCTCCAAGGGCACTCCCTGTTTTGGACACAAGGTACTTGGCAGTCTGATGGCTGCCGGCAAGGTCGATTGCGTTTTCACGACGAACTTCGATCCGCTCATCGAGGAGTCGGCGCATTCGGCAAATGGGATTCTGCAAGTGGGCGACCAGAACCGCCCGACTGTGGCTGCGATCGATTCCGCCGACCGTGCCATGCGGTGCCTCAATGAATCGGACTGGCCATTAGTCGCTAAGCTCCACGGTGATTACCAATCGATCGCAATTAAGAATGCGGGATCGGAACTGGAGGAACAGGACAACCGGATGCGGCATGTGTTGGTGGAGTCCGGCCAACGCTTCGGAATGATCTTCGTCGGCTATAGCGGACGTGACGCTTCGATCATGGAGGCTCTGAACGAGGTTCTCGACGCGCCGTCGCCATTTCCCAACGGACTTTATTGGCTTGCCTCGTCGGCGTCGCGCTTGCTGCCCGCAGTGATCGAATTTCTGGGTCGGGCCGCAGCGGCTGGCGTGGATGTGGCCGTCGTTGAGTGCGCGACCTTTGACGAACTGGCTGCCGATATCATCAAGGTAACCGATTTACCCAAGCCGCTTCTTGATCGGGTGATGGAAGGGCGACCTACGCCGCGTCTCATACCCGTTCAGATTCCAAATGCCAAAGCCCGCGCATTCCCGGTGCTGCGCTATTCGGCAATTCTGCTTCAATCGATGCCGACCGCGGCCAGGCGCATCAGGTTGAGCCAACCGACAACATCGGCAGAGGTGCGCGAGATCTTCAAGGCGAAGGGATGTCGGGCGACGGCGGCCGCTTTGGGGCGTGAGCTAGCGGTGTTCGGGCGTGACCAGGAAATCCTGGATGCCTTGGCTCCGCTTGGCCCATCGCTCGCTGGAACGATCGACCTAGATCCGGTCGCTGATAGCTGGGCGACGGGATTGCTCTACGACACGCTCGTGCGATCTCTCGCCCGGCAGCGCCCGCTCATCCCACGCTACAGGCGTTCCGGCCATTCGCTCGTCGTTGCAACACCGCGCGACGGCGATGATCCTGATCGAACGCGGCGTCTTCAACAAACCCTATCCCGGCTGCGCGATGCCTACGGCACCAGTCTGTTTGGCACAGTGCCCAAGCTCGGCTTCCCGTTTCAGGAGGGTGTCCAGCTCAAGCTGGAACAGGTCGATGGAAAGTGGTGGTGCGGCTTCGAGCCTTACACGTTCGTCCAGTTGCCCCGACAAGACACTCCACAAACGGAAGGTTCGGAGGATCTGGTCGCGCAAGAAGCTGCGGCTGAAATGGGCATCCAAGCCGAGCGACGAGGTGATCCTGCCGGTGACTGGCGCCGGGAACGATGGGCTCCGCGCTATAATAGGAATTGGGCCAACATTATTGGGGCCTGGGCCCAGCTTCTGACGGAGACGGGCGGCACGCTTCGAAGCGCTTTCGGACTCGAAGACGGCACTGGCATTGATGCCGTGTTCAAGGTGTCACCCGTTACAGGGTTTAGCCGACCGTCGCATCACCATACCTACTTCGACAGGAGCAAATGATGGCGAACCCAGCCCTCACCGAGCTGCCGCCATTCACGCTCTTGGATGAGCCGGACCTGTCGTTTTCCCCATCCGATGCCACCCAGGTCGATGTCCATCCATTGCGCGGCCTCCTGAACTTCGGGCCGTATTCGAAAGGATCGTTTAGCGGGTACACTCCCCGCATTCGAATCGCGACGGTTGGCCCGGAGAGCGCTTTCCATCGTCGTGGCGATCTGATGAAGCTGTTGCGCGGCGTGCATAGGCCTTCCGACAGATCAGAATATGTGCCGGAATATCCCGGTTTCGAGCGCCTGTTCCGCGTGTCGCTCGATCCCGCGCCAGCGAGCGCGCACATCAAGTGGCCTGAACACCTCGACCAGTTACCGGGTGACGGCAATGCGCAGCATCGCCTATACCTCGCAATGGATGCCGCGCTCCGCCGCCTCGACGCCGTTCGCAACGAGTTCGACGTTGTGCTGGTCCACTTTCCCGACAACTGGGACACGGCGACACGCGGAAAATTCTTTGACGCACACGACGTGCTGAAGGCTCTGGGCGCCAAGTATAATATTCCGACCCAGGTTCTGAACGATCGCGTCTTCAACTTCAGCTTTAAGGCCTCGCTCGCTTGGCGTCTTTCAACCGCCCTGTATGTGAAGGCTGCGGGCACACCATGGAAGCTCGCGCCGCTGAAGGGCGTGCCGACGGACACCGCCTACATCGGGTTGGCTTATGCCCTGCGCGGTGACCAACAAGACGCGCACTATGTAACGTGCTGCTCGCAGGTCTTCGACATGGACGGCGGCGGTATGCAGTTCGTCGCGTTCGAGGCGCGAGACCCGGTAGCCGACGTGGCCGAAGCTCGTAGGAACCCCTTTCTAAGTCGCGACGACATGCGCGCGGTTCTCGCCCGTAGCTTGGAACTCTATCAGGGACGCAATGGCGGCAACCTACCAAAACGCATGGTCATTCACAAAACGACCGCGTTCAAGGAAGCTGAAATCGAGGGCGCGTTCGATGCGCTTACCGGCGTAGCGGAAATAGAGTGCGTCGAGGTCAGCTCGGCGTCGTGCTGGCGCGGCGTCTGGCTCATCAAGTCGGGAGTAGAGAAGCCGCCGTCAAAACCGTCGGGGTTTCCCGTACCGCGCGGGACGATGGTGATCCGCACGGGCAATTCTGCCTTGGTATGGGTGGCGGGCAATGCTCCCGAGGTCTCAACCAAAGGCGATTACTATCAGGGCAAGAAGAGCATTCCCCGGCCGCTACAACTGATCCGTCATGCCGGCAGCGGGCCACTTGAACTCACCGCCCATGAGGTGTTGGCCCTCACGAAGATGGATTGGAATAACGACGCGCTCTACGACCCAGTGCCAGTTAGCATTCGCTATTCGCAGAAACTGGCCCGCACGATAGCGAACGTCCCGGACCTACCTCGGAATGTTTATCCTTATCGGTTGTTCATGTGAGGAGGTTTCTACAAATTATAAATGAACCGAAGCGATGGTATTGCTGAGAACTAATTATGAAATCTGAATTAAATTATACTTCGTAAGAAACGCGCGCATTCTGCATTGCAAAGATGGCTTCGAATCGACGCCATATTATTTATCGGCCTTGGGGGAGGCATACCGTGGCGACACCGAGCTATCTGAACTGGCTGGTCGATACTGGAGAGCGTCAAGCAACGGCGTGTGGCCGTGAAATCGAGATATGGGAACTAAATCCGCAAGATGACGCTGAAATTCTTTCAGACTGGGCTCGGCATTTCCGTAGTCACTACATAGCCGATGCCGATTTGCCGTTCATGGCTGGTGGCACGGGACTCAGCCATCCCGATTATCTGAGGAGCATTCTCTTCCCCGATGCGAAGGTAGCACCTGGACCGAGTCTCCGATCAGGAGACTTTGGCGAGATCGTCGTCGCCGACTTCATCGAATATTTCCTAGGATATTGGTGCCCGCGCGAGCTGCGCTACCAGGATCGCTGGAACCGAAATGACTCGACAAAGGGTTGCGATGTTATCGGATTCAAGTTCGCGAACGAGGACAACCCCGGTCCGGCCGACGAGCTTTTTATCTTCGAGTCCAAATCTGGCATGTCGGCGTCCGGCGCGAACCGGCTCCAGGATGCGATCGATGACAGCGTAAAGGACAGACTTCGCGAGGGCATGAGCCTCAATGCCATTAAGCGCCGCTTCTTCGATCGGGGCGAAGTGGGCGATGCCCGGAAGGTCGAGCGCTTTCAAAACGAGGCCGACCGACCCTTTCGCCGGATCAACGGAGCGGCCGCCATTCTTGACGAGGCGGTCTTCGCCGAGACCGATATGGCGGCGACCAACGGTGCGGCTCATTTTAACCAAGAGAATTTGCGCCTTCTGGTTATCCGCGGACCGTCACTGATGAAGCTCGTGCATACGCTTTATGAGAGGGCAGCCGATGAGGCCTGAGGCGACCGCGCTAACCATCCTATCCACCGCGCGAGCACGGGCCAAGATGCACGAATTCCGCGTCGCGCCAGCGGACTTCAATGCGTTGCCGCGCGACCCGTCGCTACTCTTCTCATTGGCGATCGGCATCTTGGGAGATGTTGCGGCCGCCGTCGCAGATACGCTCGAAGGTGCAGGAGTTGCACCGGCCGCGCTTCCTCAACCGCCCGGCTGGGACGAGTTGGATGAAAACCCGCAAGACGTGCTACGCTTTTCCTCAGTTTTCTTCGATGCGTATTTGAACGCGCAGCTCGATGGCGACTTAGACACCGAATTTTCTCTCCTGTGCGCAGCGGCATATTACATCGCCGGGAATGTCGGCAGTGCGACGGTAATCATTCGGCACATGACGGAGCCGGACCTCGACCTCGCGGGCGGGCTTGGTCATCTCGTCTATAGCATTCTCAAGAACAGCTTCGTTCCGACCGAGGCGGCCCATGCTCATCAAGCGGCGACGACTGAGCTACTCCAGGCGCTAGCCGGCTATTTTAGCTTCGAGGCCGGGGCGGATGGCATTGCCGAAGCGTGCCGCAGAATCCGCGAGTATTTCCACCGATCCGGCTCACCGCGCGAATTGCTCTACGCCGACATTGCTGGCGCCTTGTGTGCGCTCAAGCTCAGAAATTCTGCCCGGACGATCCTGCCAACAGCATCAGGCTTGGCGCCGGATGCGTGGCGCCTAGCGCTCGCGCAGTCGCATTTTCCGATCGAACTCTGGCCTGCTCAGCAACGGATCGCGGATGCTGGCGTGTTCGCTGGACGTTCCGTAGTCATTCAGATGCCGACTAGCGCTGGCAAGACTCGCGCCACCGAAATCATCATTCGATCGGCCTTTCTATCCGATCGAGCGCACCTTGCAGTGATCGTCGCACCCTATCGATCGCTCTGCCACGACATCCGGGGCGACCTGGTAACGGCCTTTGCTGGTGAGAATGTGCGCCTGGACGAAGCATCAGACGCCTATCAATTCGACCTCGCACTCGATGCACTGTTCGCCGAAGACTCGGTGCTTATCGTGACGCCCGAAAAGCTCCTCTATATGCTGCGCCGGGCACCGGACCTCGCCAAGAGGATCGGATTGGTGATCTATGACGAAGGACATCAATTCGACGGAATGACCAGGGGGCCGACCTACGAACTCCTCCTCACTTCGCTGCGCATGTCGCTCCCCGCTGAAACCCAGATCATTCTCATCTCTGCCGTGATCGGCAACGCGCCGGATGTCGCTGCATGGCTGATCGGCGATGCCGATGCGGTTGTCGGCGCCGAGGGTCTGCTACCGACGACCAAAAGCATCGCATTTGCGAGCTGGCAGGACCAACGCGGGCGACTCGAATATGTGAAACCGGAGGATCCGGCCGAGCGAGAATATTTCGTGCCTCGCATTATCAGCGACATCGCTCTGCCGCTCCGCGGCAAGGAAACTGCCCAGCGCAGATTTCCGGAGAAAACCGGCGGTGACGTCGGTCTGTTCCTCGGCCTGCACGTCGTGCGCAACGGTAGCGTTGCGATCTTCTGCGGCCGAAAAGACAGCGTGACGAAGATCTGCTCGCGCGCTGTCGAAATCGTCGAGCGCGGCGTCGCCTTGGAATGGCCGATTGATACCTCGGATGCCGCCGAGGTGGAGAAGATCCGAGCGCTCTGCGAAGTCGAGCTCGGAGCCGGCGTGTCAGCGACCCGCGCGGCAGCGCTTGGAATATTCGCCCATCACGCCGACACACCGCAGGGTATCCGCCTCGCGATCGAACACGCCATGAAAGAAGGTATGGCGAAATTTGTCATTTGCACCTCGACCTTGGCGCAAGGGGTCAATTTTCCGCTCAAATATCTGATCATCACATCGACGCGCCAAGGTGGCGAACAGATCCTGGTGCGCGACTTCCACAATCTGATGGGTCGTGCCGGTCGCGCGGGGATGCACACCGAGGGCAGTGTCATCTTCTCGACCCCGTCCATCTACGATCAGCGGCAGCAATTTCGCGGCCGATGGACGTGGGACCGCGCAACCGAACTTCTTGACGCCCGAAACTCAGAACCCTCTCGCAGCTCGATCCTGGCGTTGTTCGATGCGTATCAGCAGCGCCAACCACCAATCGTACAAGAGCTTCCGCCCGATTGGCTTGACCTCGCCTTCGCCGATGCCGCCCGGATAGATGAGGTCGTGGCCGCAGCGCTCGCGGCGCAACCTAATATCAGCGAACGGGAATTCCGCCGGTTCATCGAAGGTCGCGCCCGCGCTGTCCAGAATATCGCCGCTTTCCTCGTTGCCAACATAACCTTTGCCGAGGGAGAGGACGTCGCAGCGCGGATCGGTGAACTTGCGGCTAATACATTGGCTTATCACCTCGCTGACGAGGAGACGCGGGTTCGTCTCGTCGAAGTCTTTCGGTCAATCGGGGATTCGATCACGGCCAACACCGATGGCGACCAGCGCGCGCTTATTCGACGGTCGCCCCTACCGCCTGCGGCGGTTGCAGAACTCAAAACTTGGCTGACTGAGAACCTTGAAACCCTGCAGACCGCAGTCCAAGAGAACCGCCTGTTCGCCGAAATCTCTCCGTTGGCACTCCGTTTCACCACGTCCCGCGCGATCCAGGCGATTAGCGATCAGAATGTAGTTCCGCGCTCTCTTGATGAGTGGGTGGCGGGCAGATCCTATGCGGTGATCTTCGACATATTGGCTGAGGCAAGAGTTCGGGTCGGGCGTGACTATGTCACCGTCGAAGATGCTGTCGCGCTGTGCGAGAGCGGCTTCGGCTACGATGTTGCGATGATCGTTGCATCGATAGCGGACCTGACCGAGGACCTAGACGACGCACTGCACACGGGCGTCAGCCTGCTGCAAAAGCAGATTAAATACGGCCTGACTGATCGCGCGGCGATTGCGTTTCACGAGGCCGGGTTCGCAGATAGGCATGTCGCGAGCATTCTCGGTCTCGTCTGGGGAAATGTCGTCGACCGCGGCGGCGTCCGCGCAGCTTGCCAGCAAGAGGAGATTGTACGCGCGGTGCTCGCGCATATTCCGAGCTATTTCGTCAAGGTCGCTGCTGAGCTTGGAGGATGGGCCTAACGCGGCCCATGCCGGTAGCTAGAGCGGAACGTTCATCTAATGACTGTGACGTAGCTCTATCTTCCCCTCATTCCTATTTTGGAGGGCCATAGAGGGCTATAGAGTAGACATAGTTCTCATCGCTGTCCCGCATGGCCCGCCAAACACCGCCGATTACCGCACAAATTGGCCGACTATCTCTTTAGTTATCAAACGGATAGCGTTTTAAGGGCTGTTGCCCTACGGGCAGGAGTTCTCGCACGCCCTACCACGTAGGATAGCCCTTCGGGACATACGCCATAGCCACTTCGCTTCTGCTCAGGCGTGACCGGATTGCGTCCGCTTGCGGATTGGCAGCTTTTGGATCGCCGATGGATAAAGCGGAGATCAGCGGTTTGGTTTTTCAGGACGACGATAGGTGGGGCGATCGGCCCATTAGGGAATGCCGAGTTGTGAAGTTATCATACCCAGGGTCAGGCCGTAGTTCCCGGTCCAGTGAAACATGAAACCGCTCAGTTCCTCGCGGCCATGAGCCTCACCTATCCGCGCGACGGCTAGCAGGCACCAGAGAAGGGCCTCCCGGCACAGCGTCTCGTCCTCGAACATCGCCTGGCGGTTCTCGACTAGACCCATAATGTTGACCCGCACCTGTCCGGCGATGGTCAGCGCTGACGGCGTCCAGCGGGGATGCATGATCTCGTGTCGTAATTGGGAGAGCTCGAAGATCCTCTCAACAAGCGCTTCCTGATCGACGAGCGGGCCGTCGGGCGTCATCGCGACTAGGTCAGATATCTTTCTCGAGAGCGAACCGTGGGTCTGCGCGAGTCGTGCGATCATCTCTTCGCTCCCCAACTCCTGCGCGCGTAGTTGGAAGAATGTATTAGTGAACGCTTCTAGTCCCGTGAGGCCCATAAGGAACGACTGCAGACCGGCACACCGCTTGGCGTTGCGCTCCTGGAGCGACGCCATCCGCGCGAGATGCTCGGATGCGAGCCGGAAGTAGATGGTGACGATCGAGTATAGCTGCTCCAGATGCACCGATTCGTCGTGCGGCTGGCCGTTCTTTAGGATTCGGACGATGTTGCCACCTTCATCGGATTCGAAAACGTAATGCGGCACGGTCGTCGCCTCTCGGGAATACTACGACTCTTGATTACACTGTCAGGACCGGCGGATCACGCGCTGTGACGCTACGGAACGCACTCTATCCATGCGGAAGCGGATCCCCTCGCAAGCACTGCTGCGGCGCGCTGGGCGACAAAAGCGGCGATCACATGGGAATAACGGCCGCAGATCTGCTGGATGCGCTTAAGCGCGCCGACGAAGCGCAGCGTGCGGAGGGTTTCCGTCGATCAGAATCTGATCTTCACCGTGATCAGATTTGGGTAGGAGCTGGCCCAGGACTGTCGGCTTTTCGGAAATTGGGGACGGAAAGCTGCCCTACGAAGGCGTGTTTCAAGGTCTGCTGAGCGTGTAGCGGGCAACGACTCGCATTTTGTTCTTTGTCGCTGACAGAAGCGACAGTATTTCTTGCTCATGAAGATTGCATCCCTGGACCGACGCGTCCTTGTTCACTGCGAGGCAGAAGCGAGCGAGCGCCTGCTGAGCTCGCTGCGCGATGAACCGTTCGTCGTTCTGCTTGGAGAGCCCGGCCTCGGGAAGTCGACGGCGTTGCGCTATGAGGCCGCGGCCGAAGGGGGCGAGGTCTTCACCTGTCGTGAAGCGATGAGTGGCGCGGCGCTGCCGGCCGCCGATACAGTATATCTCGATGCCTTAGACGAATATCGGACGGGCGAGAACGGCAAAGACAAGCTCCTGCAACTTGCCAGCGCATTGTCAGCGAGCAAACGCCATCGCTGGCGACTGACCTGTCGGGCTGAGGACTGGCGTGATGCCGCCGATCTTGGGGCCATGCGACGGGCGGCCAACAATGGCTCCATCGTCGTCGCGCGCCTTCTGCCCTTGGACGAAACTGAGGCCCAGGCCGTCCTCACTGCGCTTGGCGCTGCTGATCCGCGAGCATTCGTGATCGAGGCGCGGACGCGCGGCGCAGCGGCCTTTCTCGAAAGCCCCCTGAGTCTCCGGCTGCTTCACTCGGTCGTGGTGGCCGATGGAACATGGCCTAGAACGCGCTTCGAGTTGTTCGAAAAGGCCATCTGGGCACTGGCCCACGAGTACGATCCCGAACGCGTGACCGATCCCAGACCTAGCGTCGAGGCCATTGTCGAAACGGCTTCCAGACTATGCTTCTACGTCCTTGTTTCCGGTGCCAGGGCGGTCTGGCGCTCCAATGCCATGCCGCCTCATTCGGGTAGCGCCAATGAGTATCTGAGCACCAACGGGCTCGACATCGAGCCTGCACAGGTCGCTGCCGCCTTGGACACGGCGTTGTTTCGCGGCGAGGGTCATGCCTTCGAGGTCTGCCATCGCACAGTGGCGGAGTTTCTCGCTGCTCGTTTCCTGGCAAGGATCGTGACGGGGACGGGAAACAATCACGCTTTCCCCCTGCGTCGTGCCATCGCGCTCATCACCGGCGCGGATCGCCAGGCACCCAGCGAGCTTCGAGGACTTTATGCCTGGTTCGCGGCGCATCTTCATAAGCGGGGAGACACGCAGGGCGCACTCCGTCTCATCGATCGCGATGCCGCGACCGTGCTCGCCTATGGCGATGCTGCCGCTTTCGACACCTCCGGGCGAAAAGCGATCCTTTTCAATCTTGACCGGGACGATCCCTATTTCCTGTCGGCGCAGGACGACGCGACCGTACTGGGCGGGCTTGCCGGCGAGGATCTTGCCGGAGATTTCGCGACGATCTTGGACACGGACGTCCGTAGTCATCTCCAACTTACGGTCCTGCAGGCTCTTGCAGACGGACCGCCGGTGCAGGGAATACAGAGCAAACTTCGTGAGATCGTTCTCGAAGCCGGCCGACCGTTGTGGATGCGGGAACGCGCCTCGGAAGTGACCGTCAGAGCCGGAGGGGACCGAACGGCAATACGGCGAGCCCTGATATCGGAGCTGGAGCGTCAGCCCGTCGACGCCGGCCAGGTGATACTGAGGGCAAGACTGCTGGCGGGGATGCCGGCCGACGCGATAGCGGCATCCGAGATCCGAAAACTCCTGGCTGACTTCAGCGCACTGCCCGCACCATCGGATGATGATGAGGTGAAAGACCGCGGGGCTTTGAATGCGCTGGCTCTTGCCCTGCGTCGGTCTGCCCCGGAAGACCTCTTCGATCTACCGATTTCGCACGGGTCGACTGGCGGGCTCCGACAGAAATCGCAAGTTCGCTTCTTCATCGATCAGGCGCTGGTCTCCACGATTGAGCGTCGTCCCGATGTTGACGCCGAGCGCTTGTGGACCTGGATAAACAATGCCCGCGAGCATGTCTGGGACATGCTCGATAGCGGCGTGGTCGAGGTGATGCAGAAGTGGATGGACGCCGAACCTCAGCTGCGGGAGCTGGACTTTTTTCTCGCCATGGCGAAATCCGGCGAACCCACCGATGGGCCTTGGGTTGTTGTGAACCACTACATTTCGACCATGCGCCGCCTTCCCTCGGAGTCCTTGGTGGAGGCGCTGATTGTGCTGGCCCGGGACGAGGCGAAGGGACCACGGCGCAAACGGCTCTTTCAGATTGCCGCGTACACGGCGCGCGGTGAGGCGCATTGGTCGACGTGGCGCGAAAAGATGGTCGTCATTCTCAAAGAGGAAGGTGGCCACGTTGGATTCATAAAGTCGCTGCTGTCCGATCCGAACGCCAAGTGGAAAAAGCAGCAGGCGCAAAGGCAGGCTCAGCAGGACGCAAAGACGGAAGTCTCGCGGAAAGACAACATCGCTGCGTTGACACCGAAGCTCGCCGCGATCGCGAGCGGCGTCGCGAGCGAGTTCGGCGCGCTGAAGTGGGCCGCCGACCATTACCGCAACGCGAGAATATCAAAGAAGGAGGAGCCGCTCGCCAAAGTCACGACCTATACCAATGAGGAGATTGCCGCAGCCATTGCAGAAGGGTTTGTCCAGTTCGCGATACACACCGACATCAAGGTCGATGCGGAGAGTCTCGGACGGGCGGAGGCAACCAACGGCGCCTACGCTCAGGAATATGTTGTAGCCGCTGGAATACATCAGGGGCTCTTGCATGGTCGGGAAGCCGAGCTTGCAGCGGCCCCACTGGTCTGCGCGCTGGTTGGAATGCGTCAGAGCTATTTTGCGGGCGACGACGGACCCTCGCTTGCCACTTGGGCGGTGCAACGTCTCGCGCAGGATCGCGAGCAAGGCGTCAGCCAGATGTTGCGGTACTGGAACGCTGCCCTTGACGCTGGAGACGACGATCTCGATGGCCTTCATCACTTGGTGAGCGCCGAAGAGCATGGGTTCATCGCCGCCATCCTTCATGAACTGCTGAACCATCGGCCCAACCTGCCGATGCCCGCATTGCGGCAGGCTTTGGTCGCTGCTGCATCTGTTCTTGCTGCCGACGATTTGGCGGGCTTTGCCGACGATGCACTAAAGCGAACCGATCTTGGTGATGAGCAGCGCGAGATCTGGAGCTTTGTTGCGCTGGCTCTCGATCCGACTGCTTTTTCTGCCAAGCTGTCCGATGAGCAGGTCCGGGGCGCGTTGTTGCGGCCCAACGGCGATCTGGCGACTGCCCTCTTTGAATTATCTCCGCAGCCCGATGTGCTGGATCGCATCCGAATCGCAGTTCTTGGGAAAGCCCACGAGGCCGACGACGATGACTGGCTGCACTCCAACACCGTCAGCGGGATCATCAGGGCAGCCATCCGCCGCCTGAGCGCTTCGAAAAGTGCCGACGCAGGCGAGATTCTAAGAACGCTCTCATCAGAGGTACATCCGAGTTGGAAGCCGCAACTCGCCCACGCCGCCGCCGAACATGCCAGGATGAAGCGGGATGATCTCTATGCGCCGCCGCCGGTGGGTGACCTCGTCGCGGCGCTTTCGGGGGGAGCCCCTGCAAGTCCGGCAGATCTCACAGCGGTGGTTCTTGAGGAGATCGATCGGTACAGGAGCACGTTGCGAACAGGCAGCGAAACCCCATGGAAGCGGTTCTGGAACACCGACAAGGACGGAGCGGCAACGACACCACAGATCGAAAACGAGGATCGGGACCGTCTGCTCGAACTGATGCGGGTTCGTCTGGAGAGATACGGGATTGTCGGCAGTTTCCCTGAAGCGCGGCGCGGGGAGAACACGCGAGCCGACGTTTTGCTTCTCAGCCACGCCGGCAAGAATCTGCCTATCGAAGCAAAGCGTCACTACAATAGGGAGCTTTGGACGGCACCCCTCAGTCAGCTCAATGGCTACGCATCGGACGTGGGGGCCGATGGCTACGGAATTTATTTGGTCTTCTGGTTCGGGACCGAGTTTTCGATCCCCGCCCGGAGCGATGGCCGGGAAGCCCCTTCAAGCGCTGAGGGGCTGGAGGCGATGCTCCTTGACGATATTCCGACACCCCTGAAAGGCAAATTGGAGGTCATTGTGTTGGATGTTTCGCGGCCGGCAGAGATGACCGCCGCCTTGGCCCGACGCAGTCAGAAGCGTTCAAAGAAGCAGACCGGTGGAAAGGGTGCACGCCCGGACTAAGCCGTCGATGGGAAGCGGACCGTTCCCGGGCGATGGCTACGATTTTTCCGCGGCGTGTAGTGCCATAAGGACATCTGGGTCGTTGGCAAGCGTCTGCGCAACGGCAAGGCCATCGCGAATATCGGTCGGCCCGCCGCTCGGATGTCGCCCATCCTGCATGCCACGGACCTCAGCGAAAACCGCATGCAAGTTCAACTTGGGGTGTGCCCAGTCAATGTCAGGGCCGAGATCAATCCATTGCGGACGGTCGCCGCCGAATATCGCCATGTCCACGTAGAATGCGGGACCGGGAAGTTTGCCCTTCGTCCCGGTCTGCTCGGCGACATAGGCTTTTGTGAAGGCGAAGTTCGCTTGCAGTTGCGGGACGATATCAAAGCGCGGCCGCATCGATGCTGCCTCGCGTACCGCTTGCTCGGCGCCGATATCGCCCCTCTGCAACCGATCGACGATTGATTTGAAGTGGTCGCGAGACGCGTCCAGGCCGGCACGCCGTCCCAGCATGCGAAACCCGCAGGCCAAGACCATCCGCGGTCCTGGATGGCCACTCTTCATGTCCTCGTTCCGGACCGCCTCGAACATCTTCCACGCCCGCACGAGAAAATCGTGAGTAGGTGAGCGCGCTCGCAGGGAGAGATCACGATAGGCGACCGCCCCATCATTCATCACTAATGTCGGAAAGTATCTCGCGCTGTGGTCGGCGACGATGCGATGAAACGTCCTGATGCGAGCGAGGGCATCGCGCGCTTCGGCGTGCAGTGGATTGAACCCGGAGGCGGAGATCATCTCGCCATAGCCGAGCAGGTCAATCCAACAGGATACGGCAACCTGGAAGGGAAACCTGGTGCTCTTGCTGACCATCGCGGACGGCTTCTTCATGTGCCTTTTCCTGCCCGTGTGCTCCGCTTCCTGTGGTTCGAAAGGTAATCGATCCACGACTTCTGGATCGTGTCTGCCGAGACCGCGGATACCACCTCTTGATTGCGCGCATGCCGGAGAGCATCGAAATGGCGGAGGATCGCCTGCTCCATGCGAAAGGCATCTATGGCCGTGTCCCACAGTTCGTGGAGGATCGTGCGGTATCGAACGCCACCGAGCTCGGGCATGGCTGACTGGTTGAAATTGCGCTCCCGCTGCCTCCAGTCAAAGGCCCAGCCAATCTTGAACGAAGGGGGTGAAGCGCCTTCGATCATCATGGCGTAGGTGAAGGCTGGTGCCCTCCGCATATGCATGATGCCGGTGCGCTTGGTCGTTGGTGGCGGTGCGCCTCGCCGGCGAGCTGCCTCTAGACCCGCGACCCGTGCCTCGGTTCGAGCGGGCCGGAGCAGCGCGACCGGTTCTCTGGGCAAGAGCAGGATCGCCTCGGCCTCATCTGCGAGGAGCGGTACGATTCCCTGCGCGGAATCCATGCTGAAGCGCCGTGGCGAGATCGCCGACAAGGCGGTCCTTGTTTCGAGGAAGCGCCAGGCACGCAAGAGCTCGAGCCCGAACGGCCAGCGGTAGTTGCCAGCCTCATCGAAATCGCGTGGGCCACGGGCGAGGTCGTAGTCGAGAGAGCTGACGATCGTCGTGGTCGGCTCCATGAGGCCAAGGATCATGCCGCGCTCTTCGGAATGGGTTTCATCGCCCATCGTGCCGACGATCACTACAAGATCGCCTGGCCGGAGGAGGCCGCGGGCTCGGTCCCGCCACCCGCGCTGGCTAAATTGAAGTGGCCCGGATGGCGATCCAAATCCCCACGTCTTCGTCATATAGACGGTCATGCGGCGCGCCTTGTCAGGCGCTCATGCTCCGCCATGAGAAATGTCAGGTAGCTACGGATGAGATTGCAGTAGAGACGCGCCTCTTCGATTCCCAGGGCGAGGCCTTCCTTGAGATCGACGCCATGGCGCACCCCGCCGCCGGTGGGGGAGGACAGGTATCCATGCAATGTCATCATCCATTGCAGGATCTGTTCCTGATGCCCGCGACCGCGCAGGCGCAACTCACCGATGATTTTGTTGAAGTAGCGTCCCTGAATGGTGCCGTCGAACACCTCAGGACTGCGAAATGCAGTGGAGATGGTCTCCAGTAGCCACAAGACTTCCTGGACGGCCTGTCGGCCGTTCCCCTCGGCCAGGGCACGTTCTGAGGCCTGCAGCGCCTGCTCGATGAGCGACCGGGCCTGCACATCCAGTGATGGGGGCGGGGTCGGAACCGCGATGGGGATATGCACACGGGTGGCAACCAGCATGGGCGGATCGAGCTGATAGCCGGCGTTTGTGTCGGTGAGGATGCGGTTGATCCGACCCGCGTCGGGCAACACCATTTCGGGATGACGGAGCCGGAGTTCCTCACAGCCGAGCCAGAACGCTTCGATGAATAAAGGCGCGTTCGTCGCTGCTTCGGACATGGCGGTAGTGAGATCCTCGGCGGCGAACCGCTCGTTGCTGCTCGGCCAGTATTGGATGTTGGCCGCGGCGGCGAACCGTGACTTGAAATGTTCAAGGATGGATTTACGCGGAGCTTGTCCGGCAATCCGATTGATGAGGTCACGGAAAGCGTCGTCGACGCCGGATTCTATCGGACCTGGACTGTCAAATCTCCAACGGCCGTCGAACTGGAGCATGGGGGGTCACCGCGAAGACGCCGACCGGCGACATGCTACGCCGCGCGTGGGAATTTCAGGATGGACGCCGGCATCGCTGAGGGTGTGCAGTCGGAGCGTCGGTCGCGAGGGATATTTCACAGGCAATTTAAGCGGTTCTCGCCCTCCCTTGACGTAATACAGCATTATCGAAAGATAGATTCGGTCATTTTTTGTTTGCTACAGCCGAATCTATACCACCTCCGGAATTAGTTGTCGCTCACGCGACTTGATCTCGAAGTGTATTGTAGAAGCGCCCGGTTAGGAACCCCTTGGCCAAGGTCGAAACCATCAGAGCCGAAAAGCCCAGCTGAACAAGGCCTGGACCAAACCGTTCCAGGAAGTGGAACTGCATATCCGACAACGGCGGATAGAAATCCACAATACGGCTGTCCAACCGAACGGCAGCTTTCGGGATGGCCGGCGATCTGTTCAAACGACCGACATTTGGGCGCTAAGCGGGCATCTGATGGCTTTCAGCCAGCTCTGCGGTCCCTTAGGCTTATTTTGAAGGGTTATGGAGGGCTATGGAGTGGATATAGTTCTCATCGCTATCCCGCACGGCCCGCCATTCCGGAGCCTTGCAGTGCAAGGTTTTAGCTTTCTATTAGAGCTTATATATTACTTTCGATTAAAGATGTGCTCTGTAAATTTGCCAACCGGGCCACGCTCTAGGCGCACTCACTTTACAATTACGAGGCGCCGATAATGTGAAGCAATACTACGCTTGCCTCAAATCAGAGAACTGCGGTAGTCACCTACATCATGATCGGACTAAGGCACATGTAATATTTGCTAGTCACTATTCCTTTTTCTTTGTAACCAATTTTACTGCATCAGCAGCGATCTTACTTGCGTCAATTATATTTTTTGAGGCAGACACTGCATCTCCATAAAGAGATGGAGAAATATTTAAAGTTCTCAATATATCTGAAACAGCATGTAAATCAGAATTTACATGGAGTCTTTCTAGTGCGCTTGAACCAAGGCCTCCACTACCTATTTGAATTGAAAGTTCAGCCTTTTGCCGAGCGATAAGTGATTTTAACTCCTTCATCTCCGACTGCATCGAAGTATTTTTTGACGACAACGCTTCAATCTTCTGAATTTTCTCAGAAAGTTGCGCTTCTATCTCAGATGCTCTGGAAACAGCCGTCGCCTGTTCGGCTGTTAAAGCAGTCAAATCCGCAGCTAAACGATTTACGAATGTTCCCATTTCGTCCGCCGCGCCGCTAAGGCGATTGAAGATATGTAAAAAATCTCGGATGAGTGGGTCGTTAGAAAAGTCGGGATACCGGACCTTGTGATCGATCTCGCTCCATCCCTCTTCGAATATTGTCCGAACCTGAAGTTCGCACTTTACGGTGGTCTTTGTGAAGTTCGTCTTTGTGATGTAGTGGATGGATCGATACCCATCCTTATGCTCCTCCACTTCCAACTCAAGCTCCCGGTATAGGGTCCTCAACTCCTCGGTATCGCCCTTACGCACATAGGCAACCGGATTTTCATCAAGCTCCCACGTCTCGATGATTGACCGATGTAAAGTCGGAAAATCTCCCTTAAACAAGTGCAGCGCTCGTATGCCGATCAGATCGGTTACAACATCACGATAATTCTCTGGTGAGATCGTTGCGTATTTCTCAACAGCCGCCGCTTTCTTTCGGGCGATCTTTTTTACTAGATGATGAGGATCTTTTATCCTCCACCTGACGGAATGCACTCCAGGTAGTTTCTGTATCAGCCTGCTCAAGCTGACCGCGATCTCAGTAAATTGATCGTGTTTCTTTTTAAAATCGGTAAATATGGCATGAAGCGTTGCTCTGCTATCATTCAACAAGTCCCACTCTTCCTGATTCAGACCACACGCTTTCATAAACTCGTCTTCAGAAAATTCTACAGACACGTTCGGATACCCTCAGTGAGACCATCTCTAGAACAAACAGGATAATCCACGGATTGGCAAGGTTGCTGCGTCAGCAGAGTGTCCATTCATGATTGCAGCAAGCAATGCGGCAACCGGCACGGCCGGGATAATGCTTGGCACCCCTCCGGGGGCGTCCTACGCGTGACCTTCAACACCTATTGGAGATCACATGGCGACGATCAGAAAGCTCAGAGGACGCTGGCAAGCCCAGGTGCGCCGGCGCGGCATGAAACCCCGCTGCAAGAGTTTCGACACGAAGCAGGATGCCGAGAAGTGGGCGCGCGACTTGGAAGCCCAGGTCGACCGCTTCGGTGCCGCACCGGACACAAGGATCTTGGAGACCACGACGCTCGGCGAACTACTGGAGCGCTATCGGCACGAGGTTTCTCCAACGAAACGCGGTGCCACCCAGGAGATCCAGCGGATCGATGTGCTCCGGCGTCATGATCTTGCTTACCGGACGCTGATCGGACTGAGCCAGCAGGACATCGCGTCGTTCCGTGATGAGCGGCTCCAGTCGGTAGCTCCATCTACTGCCGTTCGTGAGCTTGCTATCCTCAGCCACGTCATCGAGGTTGCCATGCGCGATTGGGGTTTGCCGCTTGCCAGGAACGTCGTGAAGCTCGTGCGCCGTCCGGTCATTCGGAACGAGCGTAGCCGACGCCTGACCGGCGACGAGGAGCAGCGCCTTCTCGATGGTTGCGATCGTGGCAAGATTCCCTATCTCCGGACGCTGCTAATCCTCGCTATCGAGACCGGGATGCGCCGAGGGGAGATTCTGGGGCTCAAGTGGTCCGATGTCTCTCACAATCGCCGGGTGATCACGTTGACGATGACGAAGAACGGATCCGGGCGTGAGGTGCCTCTATCCCAGCGTGCCTTCGATGCTCTGACGGAATGGAAGGAGCATGCAGACGTAGATCGATCTATTGTATTTCCCATGAAGCCGGGTGCACTCGAACAAGCATGGCGCCGTCTCCTGGTTCGCTCGAATGTCAAAGCGCTGCGCTTCCACGATCTACGTCATGAAGGCGTCAGCCGTCTGTTCGAGCGTGGGCTGAATATGATCGAGGTGAGCAGCATCTCCGGTCATAAGGAGCTGAGGATGCTCAAGCGCTATACGCACCTAGCCGCTGACGATCTCGTTGCCCGTCTCGGGTAGCTTGATCTACCTATACGAATAGAAGCACGTCGCCCGCCTATCTGTCCCTTGGGCGGGTGCACCTCATGCCTTTGCCGTCAAGCGAAGTCCTAGAGAAACCTGCTTCATCGAAGGGGATGTCTCGGGTCGCCATCAACGTCCTGGCGTCGTGACCACCTCTCCTGCCTTACCCTTCCCGATCTGCCAAAATGTTCGCTGTCCGGTGCCGCTCATGGGACTGAGCAGCGTGGTGCAACGGTGGCTGTCATTGGTCGAGCGTCTTAATGAGAATAAGATGCTTGTTTCCTCTATCTTTCCCGTAGATTGACACGAGCGGCGGGATTTCTGAATTTGCGGCGCGATATCCAGCATCTTCTGCATCGTCTGAGCGTGAAAACGACCGGAGATGCGTGAGAACGCTTCTTTGCTGCACTTCGGTGATCGGAAAAATCCTTGATTGCCACCCGAGCATTGGATCGCCGCCCTGGAGAAGTATCCCTATTCCGCCACCGCTATAAAGCAGTCGATAGCCGGAGAGGTCATGCGGGCGACTTCGCCAAACGCTCAGGGATTCGTTCTGGCGCGCGCTGTGCATGATGAAGGCAAGGACACACAAAACGCAACGAAGCGCGTCAGGGCGAACCCTCGAGTCAAAGAGAGCGTATTGGTATGCTCATGCGATCGGTGGCGTATTTCGACTTCTCCGACCGTCGGCAATCAGGGTAAGAGTGGAGCCGTGATGGCAGGAATACGAGAATGAACAGTCACACCCCGGATCTGCATGTTCCGTTGATTGCCGCCAAGGCGCCTGCTTTGGTCGGCTATCTCGATTACCGCAGAATGGAGCTTTTGAAGAAGCAGAAGCGGCTCGATGGGCGATACGCGCTGCGTCCTGTGATCGATTTGGCGCAATTCACGAGCCGGGCAGTCATCGACTGGATCACGATTGGCGTCCTGCTGAACCGCCATACCCAATTCCAATGGGTCCAGAAAGAACTAGAAAGCATCGTTGGGCGCGCACTCTTTGTCGAGAACATATTCGGCGACGCGAATGCATCGTCAGATGGTTTCGACATTCGATTTCAGGAACCGGAGATATCCGTTGTGCTCAAGGCAATGGACGCGCTTCGCGCAAAGTTCGGCTTGGCGCTAGATCCGATTGTTCGCAGTGTTGAGATCAGTGTCGATTTCACGCCGAAGACACCGAACGAACTTGAACGCGCTAGGATGGCTCGTGTGTTGATGAACCATCTTCAGGTAAACCAAGATGTGATCTCTAAGGTGCGAGATCGACCGAGGACCGTCTGGGGCCGGGGAGAGGGTTATACCAATCGCCTGCTATATGATTTTGGTCGCCTGACAAGCGAGCAGAACAAGCGTTTCCTAATGGAGACGGGTTGGGATCGTGCTCCATATACCGATGGCACATTGGTGGTCGGTGAGAAGAACGCGCCAGTGACATGGCGCGTGATGGATAAGATCATCGATCAGCAAAATATAGCTGCTGGCACCTTCATGCCGCTCGATGACAAATCGAAGAGAGCGCGGGTGGAGGTGACGTTGGATCGACCGGAGGTAAAGGCACTAGGGATCACGTATCTGGACGATCTCAAGGCGTTGAGCTTCACACGCCTTCAGGGACGGTATTTCCAGTTCGCATTGCCGACCTTCGTCAGCCAGGTAAACCGGAAAACAGGTATAGGAATGACTATCGCTGCAGCGCGCAATCCGGAGCGGGCTTCAAAGTTCTTCAAGACCGGCGTGATGGGTTTGAAGGCAATGGATGAAGTTCGCGCCGAACGCTGGCTTCAGATGAGGCGAACGATCCTTCCGGACATTCATGAACGTGGGCTACGCTTGTCTCCTATCGACAGGACGGCAAAGGGAGTGGTGGGAACGTTCGTTGCTTATGATGAGCTGAACGCCCGAGTTCGCATCGCTCTCAGAAACCTTGGTAGCCGTGTTGGCGCAGACTTTTTGTCTGGAGCTTGAAGGGTGTGTGGTAAGTGTATGTCTGTGTAGTAGGAAGGTGTAGGGCGTTATAGAAGTTATTAGGTTGCCGGATTGCCTCATTTCCATGGTGCCCAAGCATAGCAGCGGCTTTGATCTGTTGGATTTGGGCTAGGCGGCCCCGGTTTCAGTCAGAAAAAGTTGCAAAAAGCTGGTAAAGAGCATTTCTGCTCCTCTCGTGAATTTGGTGCTCAAACTGCCCCAGTTCTGCATTCATTATGACATCGTCCGCCGCTATCACGTTCGTGACTCATACAGACTCGCCAGCACGCGTTTGCATCGAGACGCATAAAATTCCTCATCTCACACGCCGGAGCCAGCCAGCGAGCGCCTGTCAGTCAAACAGCGGCATTCTGCCGACGATCGTCAGCTTTGAGGGTGCGCAGCAACGTTCTCGGATGAATGCCATGTTGTTCGGCGATCACATCGACCGTGGCAGAGCCGTCAGCGAGAGCCAGACGTGCCTCCTGGCGCTCCTCATCTGTCATTGCCGGTCGTCGTCCGATACGGCTCCCACGCGCACGAGCAGCAGCCATTCCGGCTCGGGTTCGTTCGCTGATCAGGGACCGCTCGAACTCGGCCATGCTGGCGAGGACATGGAGTAGCAGCCGTCCCGCCGACGTGCTGGTGTCCAGGTTCTCACTCAGCGACCGGAACTCGACACCGCGCTCGTTGATATCCCGGATCAGCTTCAGCAGTTCGAACAAGGAACGCCCGAGACGGTCAAGGCGCCAGACGGTGAGCGTGTCACCCCGGCGCAGGGTTTGGAGTAGCTTGGTCAGTCCAGGGCGGGAAAAGTCGGATCCGGAATACCCGTCGTCGGTCAAGATCCTGTCGCAGCCAGCGGCCTTCAACGCGGAAATCTGGAGATCGAGATTTTGCTCGACCGTGCTGACCCGTCCATATCCAATGTTGCGCATATACGTCTCGTTCTGTGTCCGTGCTTGCCGCTATTACTTCTCCTACAATACCCGCCAAGTTCTTGATTAAAAGGAACCTTTTCGTGCGGTATGGATTATCTGTTGACCACGGAAATGGTGCCGAAGGAAATCAGCATGTTAGCGTGGTTCATCAGAACACGGGTTCGTTATGACGGAACCCTTCCCTTTCGTGCGGTGACTATGATCGGCGCCTTGTTGGGCTGGGAGTTGGCATGCGGGTTCTGAACAAGCAGAGAAAATCACACTCAAACGTCACGGTTGGCATAGGATGGCGCCTGCGTTCGGCTGTTATTGCCTCTGCGCTGCTGAGCAACACGCCAGCTTCTGCTGATGGCCTGGACACGGCCTATTTCCTTGCAATGCAGCCCTACGCTGTCTTGAAACGGGCATCGGTCGCATGCGGAAAGCCGATCGAGGAACATGTTGCCTACAAGCAAAGGCTGCTTGAGATTCTCAGCGGTGTGCCAGATATCGATATACGAGCAGCAAGCCGGGATATTGAACAAGCCTACCAGACGGACGCTCACCTGGGCGGGCTCGATTGCACAGATGGGCTTCAGGATCGATACAAGCAGGTCATTGAAAGAGGCATCGACCGGGATCTTGAATATCTTGCTGAAGAGGTTCTCAATCGGCAGCACCGCAACCAGTAGATTAATCTACCTTTTGGGTGAGCCTACACCGATGCGTTCGCGGTGAGCCATTTCTCCAGAGCCTCAATGACCTTCAGCCGAAGTCCATGACCATTTAGCAGGGCGTTGCCGAGCGAGGCATCCAGCTTCGAAAAGCCCATCTCGCCCATGATGTCACCCGTCGTCATTCCGCGTTTGGTCTTGATGTGATTGATACGAGCAACCGTTGCCGGAAGAAGGTAGCGGCCGGTGCTTATCGATGTGGACGGTGTCCTTGTTGGTAGGGCACCCGTCTTGGTCAACCAGGCCAAGAAATCTTTTCGCTCTGAGTTGCTGGACTTGCTCCAGGCGTTCTTCAACTCATGTAACCGTGTCCTGGGTTTTTTCAGGTCGGCCGCCGCCGCTGCTTCCGTCACCGTCCGATATTTCCCGTCGACCAGATCGGCATATATCGCCGGATGGTCCCGTATCAGCCGCTCTTCGTAATATGCCTTGTCGCGCTTCTGTTTCTTCGCCATATCGTGTCCGGTCTGCACTGCCGCCCAATCGACCAGGGAGCCTCACTGGCGCGTTTGGCATGCTGTTTGCTGGATAGCAACGTCGTCGTGCAAGGATCCAGACAGTGCGTCTGTGAGTCGATTATCGGCCTCGATGAGGACGGCAAGGCAGGGAGGAAGCTGCCAGAGCACGAGGATCTCGTATAGGACGCCGCCCGTCGATGACCGAAGTGCAGACTGACGCTGCAAAGCAAGCTGTCGAGATCGACCTGGAGACTGTCGCCGAGGTCGCTGCGAGATATCAGGTTCATCCGAAAACGCTGGCTCGGGTTCTACGCAGCGCCCGCATCGAATAGCATGGCGAAATGGACAAAAGAGACTCTCGGATGCGCTTGCCACGTCGAACGCTGCGAAGTAGCGACTCGTCCGAGTCGGCGTGCTTAGCATGCCTTGCAACCAAAATTTTTAACTACCTCGTTATATGACCTGTAGTTGTTTCCCTCAACAGCGTTGGTGGGAAATGTCGTCGTAAGACTCAAGCGCCGTTTAAGAATTCAGGTTAGAGACTAAGCTAGATGTTCGATATTGCCGTCCATTATTTGAACCCTCCTCAGAGCCGAGCAAATACCCTTAGGAAGACAATCGGCGCAGCAGAGGAAATCTCAGAGGCCGTTCGAGAAATAAGTCTTCGTCCCGGGGAGCGTCTTCTAGGATTCTTGTGCCTTCGCAATCGGGATGTCATCTCACATGTCTGCTGGGGTCGCCGAGGACATAAGGCGGCCACACAGCTCCGGCGGTTGAATTTAGATAGCCCAAAAGAAATTTCGCCGATCAACGTATCAGAACTTCGGTCTAGAGAGGGTTGGAGCGAATTCATCCGCTTCTTCGACGGGCGAGATGTCTTTTACTCCGCTGACGATTCCCGCGAATTTATTGCAAAGATGCGAGAGGAGTCTGAGGATGTAGATTTGTTTATCAAAGCGGCGGAGACCGATTACGGCCTCATCGACGAGCTCAGCCAAGATGAGATTCAAATTGTCCGCCAAGAGCACGACGCCGTCGAAATGGCACTGCGTATAGCCAACATGACGCCTAGAAAGTCATATCGGTGGTCACCTAGCCAACAAGGCAAAACGGCCATTACTTCGTTCTTTACAGGTTTAGAACCTGCCTCACACATGGAGGACGACGTCGTCCGTTGGGACGTCGCAAGAATACCGGGATATGACTTGCTTCACGAAACTGTCTTCGGTCACTACGTGCTGGAAGACGGCGGGACAATCTTACACACGTTCCATGCAAACAAGAATGCCTTGGAGCATACTCTCGGGGTCGACCTGATATATTTTAATGAGCAGCATGAGAGTTTTGTTCTCGTGCAATACAAGATGGCTGAGCCTCAAGGCAACACCCACGTATTTCGCTTCCCGGACAAACAGCTCGAGAAAGAAATCGATCGCATGGACCGAACAATGGAGGTCCTTGCTAACGAGGTAGCTACAGCCACGAACCAAAGCGCAGCCTTTGATTTCAGGCTTACCGCCAGTCCCTTTTTTCTAAAGATTTGCCCGCGTGATGCTTTCGAACCGGACGAAAACGAACAAGTTAAAGGAATGATTATTCCCATAGATATGTGGAAAGCCGTCACAGCTGATACAACGAATAAGTTTCTAGGGCCAGCTGGAGGCGGAATACTTAGCTTTGATAATTGCCCCCGATACTTTGATAATACGCAGTTCATCTCCATCATGCAAAGTGGGTGGGTAGGAACCTCTTCTGTTGCGCGAAGCTTTCTGGAACAAGTAATTACCGAAATCATCAATAGCGGAAAATCTCTTGTCCTCGCAGCAAAGTTGCGATCTCGGAAAGAGGAAACTCCGGCACCAGTGCGAACAAAGAAGAAGGCACGGAAAGGTGTAAACAAGAGAAAGGCCAAGACCGTGGAACGTAAGGCTAAGAAGGGAGCGTAGAGATACCCGGGAAACTGAATGGTGCTGCTTCCCACTTTGCGCCCGCTCATCTTTAAAGCAGCGGTCGCGGCCTCGGCCATAGTTCCTGTCGTGGTCAGGTTTGGCATCGCTTCCGTTGGCCCAGATCCTTAGCCGCTCGCTGTGTGCGAGATCATAGACCGGCGCACGAAGGCCGCTTTGAGGCAAACGGTTGAATGGCAGCATGGCGGTGGCTATTAACGGCCCGCGCTGCAACTCAAGCGGAGAGGTGGCAGAGAGGTCGAATGCACCGCACTCGAAATGCGGCATACCTGCAAGGGTATCGTGGGTTCGAATCCCACCCTCTCCGCCATCCCGCCGATTGCCCTCTATGGCGCGATGTCGCCGCCGTTTACTGCCGGCTACGCTACCGTTAGAAAAGAACATCAAACCCACCGATAGCCCGCTATGGCACGACATTATTGGCTGGTGTCATCACAATGGCGCTTATGTCGCGGTCGCCAGGTTCACCCCGTCACCCCACAGCTTCGGTGCCTCTCTTTCGCTCGGAATAGCGATCTGTCGGATATGAGCACGCGTCGCGCGTCAGCAGCGTAAACTTGAGCTGCGGCATCCGCACCATTGGGTTGCCAGCAGCGCGCGGCCTTCAAGAGTGATAGGGTGATCGCTTTGCCGGTACTGCTACTATACCGGCAGGAAGTTGCGTAAGAGACCGGCGCTGGCGACGCCGATCAGTACGGTCGGCAGCAACGACAGACGGGTGGCCGCCAGCGCTGTCAATGCGAGCGAGATCAGGTCGGCGGGATGGCCTGTCGCGAAGTGCGGCGCGATGACCGAGATCAGTACGCAGCCGGGCGCCGTGTCCATGACCGTCGTGACGCGCGGCGAAAGCGTCCTGTTGCCGAGCAGCAGATAGCCGCCGATCCGGGTTAGATAGGTTGCTAGCGCCATCAGCAGGATAGCGGCGAGCGTGGCTGGAGCGAGCGTCATGGCCGGGCTCCGATCCACGCGGCGGCGGTGCCGGAGACGACGCCGGCCGGCACGTACCAGGCGCCAGGGACAAGGACATAGACGGCGACCGCGACGACAAGGCTGACCAGCCATGGCAACGCCGCCCGAGCGCCTTTCCACATGCCGGCGAGCAGCACGAGGAAGACAGCCGGAAACGCCATATCGAACCCATAGACGGTGATATCGCCGAGGACGGGGCCGATCTGCGCGCCGATCGCCGTGAAGACGATCCATGACGTCCAGAGCGGAAGTGAGACGCCCATGTAATAGGCCAGGCTGAAGGCAGATCGATTACCCTGCAATTCGCGCTTCTTCGCGTCCGCCAGCCCCATCGCCCAGCTCTCATCGCACATAAAAAAAAGAGCGGGCAGCGCTTTGCGACGCGGCAGGCAGCGCAGATAGGGCGCGAGTGCGGCGCCCATCAAAAGGTGTCGGCTGTTGACCAGCAGCGTTACCCCGACGACCAGCAGCAGATGCGGCGGCGAACTCCATAGAGCGATGACCGCGAACTCCGAGCCACCGCCAAAATTGAGGCCGGTCAGCATCGGCACTTCGACAGCGCTGAACCCTTTGGCGACGGCTTGCGCGCCGAGAACGAGAGCGAAAGGGACGAAACCAAACATGACGGGTAAGGAAGCGAGGACCCCGAGCCGGAACTCGGAAGGCACACGCTCTGTCAGGACATCCCCGCCGCTTACATCGGTATTGCTCATAAACTCAAATCCGTAGTTGTTTATAGCGCACCTGCGCCGATTTGTGGCGTTCTAGCCCAAAACATACCGAATTTTGTTGCGTATATTGCAGGAACCTTCATGAAATTGATATTCAATGCCCATGAACGGCGGATGGATGAAATCGTATGTCAACGAAGCTAGATTGCATTGATCGGGCGATCATGCGGGTTCTTCAGCAGGAAGGCCGCGTTCAGAATATCGAGCTGGCGGAACGGGTTGGGTTATCACCCTCGCCCTGTCTGCGCCGGGTTCGAATGCTTGAGGATTCGGGCGCGATCGCCCGCTACGTCGCCCTGCTCGATCCAGCGAAGCTTGGCATGGGGTTGACGGTGTTCGCCCGTGTGTGGCTCATCGGCCAGGATGAGGACACCGTCGCACCCTTTGTCGAGGCGATCAGGAAGCTGCCGCAGGTTGTGGAATGTCAGCTCATGGCGGGCGACTGCGATTTCATCCTGCGCGTCATCGCGCCCGATCTTGACGCCTATAGAGCTTTTCAGATGGAATACCTTGGCCGGATCAAGGGCGTGCGCAGCATCAAAACTGAAATTCCCATGCAAACAATCAAACTAACCACGGAAATCCCAATCTAGGGGCTGGCGCGAAAATCCCGAAACCTGCGGTGCTTTTATGCTCATGGATATGCCGCAGGGCGTCAGAAGGCCTGACGGCTCCCCCCTGAAAGTCTGCTCGCTATCCCCATAAGCTTTTTCATTCTTCTAATTGCGGCTAGATTTGTTCGATTGAAGAATTATGTTCCCATATGGGATACCCTCAAGGGAGCTATAGTAATTGGAACCGAACCGGCTTGGCGACATCGCCGCCTTCGTCGCCGCCGTCAGGACGGGCAGTTTCACCGCGGCGGCGACAGCGCTCAACCTGACCCGTTCGGCTGTCGGCAAGAGCGTCGTGCGGCTGGAAACGCGGTTGGGCGCGCGCCTGCTCAACCGCACCACCCGCAAGCTGAGCCTGACGGACGAAGGCCGCGTGGTCTATGAGCGCTGGCGCCAGATTCTGGAGGATCTGGACGAGGTGGAGGCAACGATGGCGGCGCGCCGCGGGCAGCCGACCGGCACACTGAGGCTTACTGCGCCGCTCTCGTTCGGCCAGCGGCATATATTGCCGGTGCTGGATACCTATATGACGCAATGGCCGGCGTTGCGCGCGGATGTGAAGTTCACCGACCGCTTCATCGACCTGATCGAGGAAGGCTTCGACATTGCGGTGCGGATCGGCGCGCCGCGTGAAGACGCCCAGCTTCTGACCCGGACCGTGGGCTGGCAGCAATTCGTCACCTGCGCCTCGCCGGACTACCTGGCGAGAAAGGGCGTGCCGCAAACCCCGCAGGATTTGACGGGACACGACATCATTGCCTTTCTCAGCGGTGAGCACCCAAATGCCTGGCGCTACCAGACGCCTGACGGCATCTTTCTGCGCGAGGGACCGGGGCGGCTCAATATCGATAGTTCCGAAGCGCTGCGGGAGGCCGCTCTCGCCGGCTTCGGCCTGATCCATCTGCCGACCTATATCACCGGCAACGATTTGCGCGCCGGCGCACTTGTGGAAGTGCTCAAGCCTTTCCGGGCGTCGCCGGATCCGATTCAACTGCTCTATCCCAGCAAGCGGCATCTTTCGCCGCGCATCCGCGCCTTCATCGATCTGCTGGTGGAACGCTGGCAAGACGGCGTACCGTGGGAGACATAGTGATGGTTCCGGTCCCTGATTAGGGAACCTAAGGACCGGGTGATGGAAGTATGTGAGGGTTTATCGGCTCTTTGGCTCTAATTAGATTGTCTGCAACGACAACGAGCCAGGAAAACCCCATGACTGTTTCCCCGCCCGGCTTGGCGCTGGCGCAGCCCTCCCTATTCGACAGTTACGACCTTTCCGGGTTGAACCTGTCCAATCGCATCGTCATGGCGCCGATGACGCGCGCCCGGGCGCTCGACACCATCCCGCCGGAACACACTGCCCTCTATTATGCGCAACGCGCCAGCGCAGGGCTGATCATCACCGAAAGCGTGCAGGTTTCCGCGCAGGGCCGGGGCTATCTGTGCACGCCGGGCATCCACACGTCCGAGCAGACCGCCGGCTGGAAACGCACCACCGACGCCGTGCATCGCGCTGGCGGCCGCATCTTCGCGCAGCTCTGGCATGTCGGGCGGGTTTCGCACACCTCCCTGCAGGAAGACGGTCAGCCGCCGGTGGGGCCGGTGGCCGTGCCGGCCGCCGACACGCTGGTGCAGGCTTATGATGCGGATGGGCAGCCCGGCCAGGTGCCCGCAAGCGTGCCGGTCGCGCTCGACATCGCCGGTATCCGGCAGGTGATCGAGGATTTCCGCCGCGCGGCGCGCAATGCGCTTATGGCCGGCTTCGATGGCGTGGAGATCCATGCCGGCAACGGTTATCTGTTCGAGCAGTTCATCAACGGCGGGCTGAACACCCGCGAAGACCGCTATGGCGGCGCGCCGATCGCCAACCGCCTGCGCCTGTTGCTGGAAACCGTCGACGCGGTGTCCAAGGAAATCGGCAGCACACGGGTCGGGGTGCGCATCTCGCCCTTCGCTCGTTTGGCCGATTTGCAGGCTTTCGAGGGCGAAGAGGCCACCTGGCTGGCTTTGGCCGGAACGCTTTCGCAACGGCGGCTCGCCTATATTCATGCCAGCGATCTGGGCACGCCGGACTTCCGCCATGCCTTCCGCAACACCTGGTGCGGTACATTGATCCTGGCCGGGGGCTTTACGGCCGAGACGGCGCAGCAGGCCCTTGCCGCAAACGAAGCCGATCTGGTGGTCTTCGGCCGCCCCTTCATCGCCAATCCCGATCTGGTCGAGCGGCTCCGCCATGGCTGGCCGCTCGCCGAGGCCGGGCGCGAGGCGCTCTATGGCGGCGGCGCGCATGGCTACATCGACTATCCCGCCTACAGCCCGGCGGCATAGCGCTGCAAACAACATCAACAGCACGCACGCAGACCACGCCCGGTTCGAAGGCGTGCTCAGCGATACAGAAAAACTCTCAAGGAGCAGATTATGACCGCCTTATCAGTCCTCGACCTGGTGATGATCGGCGAAGGCAAAAGCTTTGCCGAAGCGCTGGACGAGTCACGCCAGTTGGCGCGGCATGTCGAGCAGCACGGCTATAGCCGCTACTGGATCGCCGAGCACCACAACATGCCCGGCATCGGCTCCGCCGCCACGCCGCTGATCATCGGCGAAATCGCTTCGGCCACTTCGACGATCCGGGTCGGTTCGGGCGGCATCATGCTGCCCAACCACTCGCCGCTGGTGGTGGCCGAACAGTTCGGCACGCTCCAGACCATCCATACGGGCCGTATCGACCTCGGGGTCGGGCGGGCGCCGGGCAGCGGCGGGGTAACGGTTCAGGCGTTGCGACGTGGCGCGCCGGAACGCGACTTCGCCAAGGATGTCATGGAGGTGATGGCGTATCTCGCCGACGAGGGCGATCTGCCCGTGCGCGGCGTTCCGGGGCGCCATGAGGTGCCGGTGTGGATTCTCGGCTCCAGCCTCTACGGCGCCGAACTTGCGGCGTTGCTGGGCCTGCCCTATTCCTTCGCCTCGCATTTCGCGCCGCGCTTCCTGCATCAGGCCATCGCGCATTACCGCAAGAATTTCCGCCCGTCCAAACACCTCGCCCGGCCCTATGTCATGGTCGGCGTGAACGTCTTTGCCGCCGACACCAATGAAGAGGCCGAATATCTGGCTAGTTCGCATCGCAAATGGATGCTGGACCTGCATGTGGGCCGCATGGGCCTGCTGCCCAAACCCATGGAAGGCTACGTCGAAAACCTGCCCGAAGGCGAGCGGGAGGTGCTGAACCAGGTCATGGCCTGCACCGTCGCCGGGGACAGGGCCAGGGTCGGCGCATGGATGCGGGACGTCGCCGCCGCGACCGAGGCGGACGAGTTGATCATCGACAGCCGCATCTATGAGCCGCAGGCGCGCCTACTTTCCCACCAATATGCGGCGGAGGCGATGGGCGATCTGCTGACCCGACCGCAAGTCGCAACCCGCGCCGCATAAAAAGCATAAGCAGAAATTCCCATACTCAAACGCCACGCCGCTCCGCTCCCAGCGGGCGGTTGGGCAAGGATATTGCCATGCAGACCCTCGATCTCGGCAGCATGCCTGCCGCCTATCAATCCCATCCCGGTTACAGCCGGGTCTTCCGGCCCGGCAAGCTCACCTTCGGCTTCATCATGCCGCTGGAAGGCTATCCGGATTCGCCGTTCCCGACGCTGAAGGATCACACTTGGCTGGCCAAGCTGGCCGATGACGCCGGGTTTTCGGCGCTATGGATGCGCGACGTGCCGTTTTACGATCCCGGTTTCGGCGATACGGGCCAGATGCTCGATCCCTTCGTCTATCTGGGCTATCTGGCCGCGCACACGCGGCGCATAGCCCTGGGAACGGCGGGCATCGTGCTGCCGCTGCGCGATCCGCTGACCATCGCCAAGCAGGCCGTCTCGGTCGACCAGTTGACGGGCGGGCGTCTGATCCTCGGCCTGTCGAGCGGCGACCGGCCGGTCGAATATCCGGCCTTCGGCGTCGACTTCGACAACCGCGCCGATCGCTTCCGCGAAGCCTTCGATCTGGTGCGCACGACCATCGAGGACAGCTTCCCGACCAAAAGCACGCAGTTTTACGGTCAGCTCAGCGGCAATCTCGATCTCGTGCCCAAGTCTGTCATCGGCCATGTCCCGATGCTGGTCGTCGGGCGCGCCCGGCAGGATATCGGCTGGATCGCCAATAATACGCAAGGCTGGATCTGGCATCTGAGCGACTTCGGCCGATTGCCGAACCTGTTGCAGGAATGGCGCGCAGCCCGGACGGACGACAGCTTCCGGCCCTATGGCTACGGCTCGTTCTTCGAACTGACCGAGAACCCCGACGATTCGCTGCGCTATGTCGGCAACCGCTTCCGCATGGGCCGCAACCAGCTGATCGCGCATTGGAAGCAGCAGGAAGAACAAGGCGTCAGCCATGTCGCCCTGAACCTCAAGCCCAACCGCCGGCCGGTCGAGGAAATCCTGCAGGAACTCGCCGAATATGTGTTGCCGCACTTCCCCGGAGAATAAGAGATGACCACAGTGACACGGCAACATCTTCTGGAACGGCTGGAAGCTGTGCGCGCCCTTTGGCTTGGGCTGCCGATCGAGCGTACGGACGAGATATTCGCCGATGCCGTTCACCTGTCGACCAGCTATCACGGCGAAACCCAGGGCCGCGCTGCGGTTCTGGACGCCCTGCGGTCGACCTTCACCGGGCTGGAGCTGGACTATCTGAGCGTCAACAATCGCGTCGCTCGGACGCAAGGGCGCGCCGGCGTGGCGTCTGCCTATTTCCATGGTCAGGGCACAAACCCCGCCGCGCTCGACCAGCAGGTGCTCTTCGGCGGCTTGCTGGTCGTGTCGCTCGATCTCGACGGCGAACGGTCCAGTATCGCCGACATCAAGGTGCAACTGGTCTGGACCGAAGGCGCATCTGCGCTGCTCGACGGCTGGCGGCTGCCGGCCGCCGACCGGCAATGGCAGCCCGGCGACCCTCCGGCGGTTATCGTTAGCGAACTCGACGCCGTATGGAACCGCTTTCCGCAGTCGGACCTCATCCTCTCCGATGACGACGCCATCGCCGAGGCCTGGTTCCGCTATGCCTGGGCGCTCGATCAGGCCGACTTCGCGCTGTTTGAAGGGGCTTTCCACGAAGACGCCGAGGCGGAATTGACGCCGATGGGCCATATGCACGGCCGTCGCCTGCTCATGGGAACGCTCAAGGCGTTTCGGATGCCCTGGCCGTGGATGCAGCACCATGGCGCGCCGATCAATATCGAGATCGCAGCCGATAGGCGGTCAGCCAAACTCATCCTCGGACGGATCATTCCCGGCCAGACGGAAACACCGGACGGCGAGCCCCTCTTTGGCGCCCACTACCAGATCGAAGCAGTGAAATCCGACGACCTAGGCTGGCGGATCAAAACAATGGACTATCTGCCCGGCTGGATCACCGCCAGCCCCGAATGACGATGCCTGTCGGCGAAACACAGGAGTGAATCTGATGACTGATACCCAACGCGTGGTGATCCTCGGCGGTCACGGCAAGGTGGCGTTGCTCGCCGCCGGGAAACTCAAAGCCGCGGACTATGCGGTCGACTCGATAATCCGTAATTCCGGCCAGAGCGACGCCATACGCAAAGCCGGCGGCAATCCCGTCGTGCTCGACATCGAAACAGCGGGTGTGGAGGAACTCGCTTCGCTGTTCTCCGGCGCCGCCGCGATCGTCTTCTCGGCAGGCGCAGGCGGGGGCAATCCGCAACGCACCCATGCTGTCGACTTCGAGGCCGCGACCCGCGCCATGGCCGCGGCCCAAAAGGCGGGGGTAATGCGCTTCGTCATGGTCTCCTATGCCGGCGCGGGCGAGGACGTCCACCGGCTCGATCCCAAGGATTCGTTCTATCCCTATGCAAGGGCCAAGCACGACGCGGATACGCAACTGCGCGACAGCACGCTCGCCTACACCATCCTCGGCCCCGGCCTGCTGACGACCGAGCCGGCCACCGGAAAGCTCACGCGAACCGAGGACGCCGGCGATTGGCCGGACAGCCAGCGCGTCACCTCACGCGAGAATGTCGCCGAAACGATCGCGCACGTCATCAACGCCCACGCCGCCATCCGCCAGACGGTGAACTTCTACGATGGCGAGACGCCGATCGCCGATATTATAGCGCAGCTTCGCAAATAACCCGGCATGTCGGCCGGCCTTCGGGCCGGGCGGCTTCCGAGGGGGGAATATGCCGGCCTCAGGCATGAAACCTCTGCCGATACTCGCTCGGTGACAGCCCGACGATGCGCAGGAAGATTTTGCGGAACGCGCCGGGATCGGAGTAGCCGACCTCCCACGCCACGCGCTCCACCGGCAATTGGCCGAACTGGAGCAGTTCCTGCGCCCTGGCGACGCGCAGGCGCTGGGCATAGTCGGTCGCGGTCAGCCCGGTGGCCTTCTGGAACCGGCGCAGGAAGGTGCGTTGTTCAAGGCCGGCTTCGCCCGCGAGAATCGACAGCCGCGCTTCTTTACCCTCATTGGCTTGCAGGAAATGCTGCGCCTTGAGGATCGCCGCGTCACCGTGATTGAGGCGCGGCACGAAGCCGCTATAGTAACGCTGCTCGCGTCCCGGCGGATCGACCAGCAGCATTCTCGCAGTTCTGGCCATCACCACGGGTCCGAGAAAGCGATCGACCAGCTTCAGCCCCAGATCGGTCCACGCCATCAGCCCTCCGGCCGAGATGATGTCGCCATTGTCGATGATCAGCCGATCGATGTCGATCTGCGTATCGGCGAAACGATTTCCGAAAGTTTCGGCCAGCGTCCAGTGGGTGGTCACCGTCCTGCCTGCCAGCAGGCCGGTTTCTCCCAGCAGGAAAGCCCCGGCGCAGATGGAAGCCAGCACCGAGCCTTCGCCATGCCGTTCGCGCAGCCAGCCCGCCAGCGACAACGCGGCTTCGCTGGCGATCGGCGGCTCCAGCGAGGGCGGCAGGATCAGCACGTCGCAGATTTTCTGCTCTCGCACTTCAGCCGGGCCGTCACTGTCAAAGACTACCGCCGGCGCTGCCGCTCCATCCGCTTGCAGATGGTGCACGCCAAGTCGGGGCGCGTCGGGGTTTGCGTCCTGCGCGATACGGCCGGCGACCTGGAACAGGTCGGCCAGCCCGAGGACCGCCGACATCTGCACGCCGGGATAAAGGACGATTCCGATCCGCGCATCGGTCATTTGTCGATATTGCCTCTGATTCTGTCGATAATGCCAATGGCTGCGACTGTCGCTCGCAACGATATTGGGTGCAAGCAACATCCAGTCAAAAGGAACCCGTCATGTCGAAACGCGCCATCTTCGTCGTCGATCTCCAGAACGAATATTGGCCCACGGGCAAATTCCCGCTGGTGGGGATCGACGCCGCCGCCGCCAATGCCGCCCGCGTCATCGCCCATGCCCGAAAGCAGGGTGATCTGGTCGTCCATATCCGCCATGAGATGCCCGGCGGTCCGATCTTCGCGCCCGGAAGCGACGGGGCGGAGATCAACGCGGCCGTGCTGCCGCAGGGCGATGAGCCGGTCATCACCAAGAATTTTCCCAATTCCTTCCGCGAAACCGGGCTGGGCGATTTGCTCAAGGAAAAAGGCGTCGAAGAGACCGTCGTGATCGGCGCGATGAGCCATATGTGCGTCGACGCCACGACGCGCGCCGCAAACGACCTCGGCTACAGCACCGTCACCATCCACGACGCCTGCGCCACCCGTGATCTGGAATTCGACGGCGTGACAGCACCCGCCGCGCAGGTTCATGCCGCGCTGATGGCGGCGCTCGCCTTCCTCTATGGCGAGGTGATCAGCACCGACGCGTTCATCGCGCGCTGAACCGAGCCGGAAAGAAGGAATCCGACCATGACCACGCGCAGAGACCTCTTGGCCCTCTCCGGTGCAGCGCTCGCCGCCACCGCTTTTGCCGCCCACGCCGGGGAGACTCCCGCCACGCGAGAATCGGGCCTGAAGATCACCCAGATCCGCAACGCCACCCTGCATGTCGACTATGCCGGGCAACGTTTTCTGGTTGATCCGATGCTGGCCGAGCGCCACGCCTGGCCGGGTTTCGAGGGCACGTTGAACAGCGAGGAGCGCAACCCGCTGGTGCATCTTCCCTTCCCGATCGAGGATATTGTGGATGTGGATGCGGTGATCGTCACCCATCTGCACGAGGATCACTGGGATGAAGCGGCACGCAATCTCGTGCCCAGAAATTTGCCGCTCTTTGCGCAGAACGACGCCGACGCCGAAACCATCCGCTCGCAGGGCTTCACCGATGTCCGGGTGCTCGGCGACACGTCGCAGTTCAACGGGGTGCAGCTGATCAAGACCGGCGGCCGCCACGGCTCCGACGCCGCCTATGCGGTGGCCGGTGCACTCCTCGGCGAAGTCTGCGGCGTGGTCTTCAAGCATCCTGACATGAAAACCGTCTATCTGGCTGACGACACGATCTGGAATGATGACGTTGCAGGTGTCCTCGCCACCCATAGGCCGGAGATCGCGATCCTGAACACCGGCGATGCGAAGCTGGTCGGTCTCGATGACGGCATCATCATGGGGACGGCCGACGTTCTGTCGGTCCATCAGGCTGCGCCGGAGACGATCCTCATCGCATCCCATATGGAAGCAGTGAACCACTGCACCGTGACCCGCGCCGCGCTTCGCGCCTTCGCCCGCAGCAAAGGCTTTGCCGACAAGCTCCTCGCACCGGCGGACGGCGAATCCGTCACATTCTGATGGATGTCTGGGCATTGCCGATTCAGGTTGGACAAGGATAGAAGCCAGTTCCGGGTCCGAACGCGGAGAGAGAAGCCGCTTTCCCATTGACGACCCCCTCACCAGCACCCGGCTGCGGCTTCTCGCTCTCCAAATTTCTCTAGATCTTTGCCGGCCGTGGCCTTGCCGCGAGGGTCGTGCCGGGCGGATGCTGAAAGGGGTCGGGACGTTCACGTTGGAAATCGTCAAGGGCTTGGAGGGCGACAAAGGTTTCGTGGTCCTGCCGCGCGACGGGGTGGCGGACCGTAGATCCGCAGGGCTGCTCGCTCATGAAGGCTTGAGCATTTCTCGAAAATGAAGATTACCCGCACTATTCTCTTCCTTTGTTTCCCGTGCGATTCGGGACGGAAAACCGGCTTCGGCGTCGCTGAACTGCTCCGGCAAAGGACCTCGAACGATCCGCCGCTTCCTTCGAGCCGAAGCCGCCAGCGGGCCTCGCGCGTCGAGGGTGCGCCGCTGCTTGACGGGATGTCCATGGAGATAGAAACTGCGGCCCGTTGGAAATGGAAACTGGTTTGACGCAATGCCGACTGAACCCCGTTCGCCCCGATTGGCCGTCCTGATCGACGCCGACAATACCTCCTCCAAGATCGTCGACGGCCTCTTCGAAGAGATCGCCAAGATCGGCGAAGCGAGCGTGCGACGCATCTACGGCGACTTCGCGAGCCCGAGGTCCAAGGGGTGGACCGAGGTTCTTGCGCGTCATGCGATCATTCCCCAGCAACAGTTCGCCTATACGACCGGCAAGAACGCGTCCGACATCACCCTTGTCATCGACGCCATGGATCTCCTTCACAGCGCCCGTTTTGACGGATTTTGCCTGGTGTCTTCCGATAGCGACTTTACCCGGCTTGCCGCGCGCATCCGCGAACAGGGGGTGGACGTGTTCGGCTTCGGCGAGCAGAAGACGCCCGAGAGCTTCCGGCAGGCATGCCGTAGATTCACCTATACGGAGAACCTGCTGCCGGCGGCGGATACAGGCGGCAACGGCGCGGCCGGAACCACAACCCCGCTGCAACCGCCATCCTCCGCCGCGCCGATCATCAAGCGCGTGATCCTGCAAATGGAAAGCGACGACGGCTGGGTTCATCTGGGCGCTGTCGGCACCCAGCTGGCCAATCTGGCCTCGGACTTCGACCCGCGCACCTACGGCTTCCGGAAACTCAGCGACCTCGTCAGGAAGGCCGGCGCCTTTGAACTGGAGCAGAAAGATGGCAAACCCTTGCGGATACGGATAAAAGCGCCGGCCAGGAAGAAGAGCGGCGGCGGAGGCGTATAGCCTCTGCTCGCCCCGCACTGTCCGCTGGCCGGCTCCGTTCTGTCTGTCTTCCCGGTCGACCGGCGCGCGACGGCGTCGGGCCGGGCGTTGGCCGAAGAGGCGGGCGGGCGCGAGGCAGGCCGCGCCGGTTCCCGACCGGAACGCATCGCGATCGGTTCCGGGCAGGGGGAACAGGATTCGGGCGGAAAACCGTTTCACGCTTTTCCTCATCCCGCTCGCCTGACCGGTTCCATTCTTGCCGGAATGCTTCGGCTCTCGGCGCACCGATCGCATCCGGGGACACGGCCGCCGGTCGCCTGTGCTCAGTCGTGGGGCGTGGCTGGAAAGGTGTCGGGAGACGGGGGCGTGGCGTCACCCGGGCCGAGCGGACGCTGCATGATGATCGTATCGAGCCAGCGGCCATGCTTGAAGCCGGAGGCCGGCATGTGGCCGCCGTGCTGGAAGCCTGCCCGGCTGTGGAGCGCCACGGAGGCGGGTTCCGCGCCGCCGATGACGGCCACCATCTGGCGGAAGCCCGCTTGCGTCGAACGATCGATCAATGCGGCGAGAAGCGCCTTGCCGATGCCCTTGCCGCGTGCTTCCGGCGCCAGATAGATCGAATCCTCCACCAGCCAGCGATAGGCCGCCCGGTCGCGGAAGGCCGAGACATAGGCATAGCCGAGCACGAGGCCTTCCGGCGCCTGTGCGACGATATAGGGAAAGCCCGCGCCGCTGACCGCTTCGAAGCGAAGGCGCATCTCCTCCAGAGCAGGCGGCTCGGTCTCATAGGTCGCCACCCCGTTCAACACGGATTCGCGATAGATCTCGGTGATCGCGGCAACGTCGCCGGGAACGGCGGTTCGGATGGCGAAGGACATGCGTGTCGGCCTGATGGATGCGGGATGAAAATCCTTCCCACATCCACCGCCGGCTTTCAAGTATCCGCGCGCCGTTCCCGGCGATCGGTTCAGGCGAAAACGATCAGCAGGTCCTTGGCGTCGATCTGGTCGCCGGCCTTGACCAGCACTTCGGCGATCGTGCCGTCCTTTTCGGCATGCAGCGCCGTCTCCATCTTCATCGCCTCGATGGACAGCAGCACGTCGCCCGCCTTGACGGACTGGCCGGCGGCGACGGCGACGGTCGAGACGACGCCCGGCATCGGCGCGCCGAGATGGGCGGGGTTGCCCGCCTCCGCCTTGCGCCGGGCGACGGAGGTCGCGGCGCGATTGCGGTCGGGGACCTTGATGAGCCGCGGCTGGCCGTTCAGCTCGAAGAACACCTTCACCATGCCCTGCTCGTCCGGGTCGCTCATCGTCTGGTAGAGGATGACGAGCGACTTGCCCCTCTCGATTTCCGGCTGGACCTCCTCGCCGGCCGAAAGGCCGTAGAAATAGGCCGGCGTCGGCAGCACGCCGACCGGGCCGTACATGTCGGCGGCGAGCGCATAGTCGGTGAAGACCTTCGGATACATCAGGTAGGAGGCGAACTCGAAGTCGTCGACCTTGCGCTCCAGCTTGTCCTCGATGGTCTTGCGCTCCGCATCGAGATCGGCCGCCGGCAGGAGCGATCCCGGTACGGCGATATAGGGCGCCTCGCCCTTCAGCGCCTTCTTCTGGAGGGCCGCCGGCCAGCCGCCCGGGGGCTGGCCGAGATCGCCCCTGAGCATCGAGACCACGGAGTCCGGAAAGGCGATATCCTTGGCCGGATCCTCGACGTCGGCGACGGTGAGGTCCTGGGAGACCATCATCAGCGCCATGTCGCCCACCACCTTGGAGGACGGCGTCACCTTGACGATGTCGCCGAACATCCGGTTGGCGTCCGCATAGGCCTGCGCCACCTGATGCCAGCGGGTCTCCAGCCCGAGCGAGCGGGCCTGCTCCTTGAGGTTGGTGAACTGGCCGCCCGGCATCTCATGCAGATAGACTTCCGACGCCGGTCCCTTGAGGTCGCTCTCGAAGGCGGCATACTGGTTGCGCACCGCCTCCCAATAGAAGGAAATCCGGCGGATCGATTCCGGATCGAGGCCGGTGTCGTGTTGCGAGCCCTTGAGCGCCTCGACGAGGGAGCCGAGGCAGGGCTGGGAGGTATTGCCGGAAAGTGCATCCATCGCCGCATCCACCACGTCGACGCCGGATTCGACGGCCGCCAGAACGGTCGCGGCCGCGATGCCGGAGGTGTCGTGGGTGTGGAAATGGATCGGCAGGTCGGTCGCCTCGCGCAGCGCCTTGAAGAGCACGCGGGCGGCGGCCGGCTTCAGCAGGCCCGCCATGTCCTTCAGCGCGATCATATGCGCGCCGGCTTTCTCCAGTTCGCCGGCAAGCGCGGTGTAGTATTTCAGGTCGTATTTCGGCCGGGCCGCGTTCAGGATGTCGCCGGTATAGCAGATCGCCGCCTCGCAGATGCGGTCTTCCTCGATGACGGCGTCCATGGAGACGCGCATGTTGTCGACCCAGTTGAGGCAGTCGAAGACGCGGAAGACGTCGATGCCGCCCTTCGCCGCCTGACGGACGAAATACTTCACGACATTGTCGGGATAGTTCTTGTAGCCGACGCCGTTCGCCCCGCGCAGCAGCATCTGGAGCAGCAGGTTCGGCGCGTCCTCGCGGATGCGGGCGAGCCGGTCCCAGGGATCTTCCGTCAGGAAGCGCATGGAGACGTCGAAGGTCGCGCCGCCCCAGCATTCGAGCGAGAAGAGTTGCGGAAGCGCCCGGGCATAGGTGCCGGCGACGCCGGCGATGTCATGGGTCCGCATGCGGGTGGCCAGCAGCGACTGGTGGGCGTCGCGCATGGTCGTATCGGTGATGAAAGCCCGCTTTTCGCCGCGCAGCCAGGCGGCGAATTTCTTCGGCCCGAGTTCGTCGAGCTTCTGCTTGGTGCCGGGGACGATGTCGCCCTCGATGAAGGGCACGACGGGCCGGGCGGCATCCGCCGGGGGCCGCGGCCGGCCCCTGGCTTCCGGATGGCCGTTGACGGTGACGTCGGCGAGATAGGTCAGGAGCTTCGTCGCCCGATCCTGCCGCTTCACCTGCTGGAAGAGTTCCGGCGTCGTGTCGATGAAGCGGGTCGTATAGCTGTTGTCCTTGAAGCTGGGGTGGCGGATGATCTCCTCAAGGAAGGTGAGATTGGTCGCCACGCCGCGGATGCGGAACTCGCGCAGCGCGCGGTCCATGCGGCTGATCGCCTCCAGCGGGTTCGGCGCCCAGGCGGTGACCTTGACGAGAAGGGGATCGTAGAACCGCGTGATGACGGCGCCCGGATAGGCCGTGCCGCCGTCGAGGCGGATGCCGAAGCCGGAGGCCGAACGATAGCCGGTGATGCGGCCATAGTCGGGGATGAAGTTCTGCTCCGGATCCTCCGTGGTGATGCGGCACTGGAGCGCGTGGGCGCTGAGGTGGATGTCCTCCTGCTTCGGAACGCCCGATTCCGGCGTGCCGATCGCCTCGCCGTCGAGAATGTGGATCTGCGCCTTGACGATATCGATGCCGGTCACGACCTCGGTGACGGTGTGCTCGACCTGGATGCGCGGATTGACCTCGATGAAATAGAATTTCCCGGTATCGGCGTCCATCAGGTACTCGACCGTACCGGCGCCGATATAGTTCGTCGCCTTGGCGATCCGGATCGAGTAATCGGCGACTTCCTGGCGTTGCGCATCCGACAGATAGGGGGCGGGCGCCCGCTCGACGACCTTCTGGTTGCGGCGCTGGATGGAGCAGTCGCGCTCGAATAGATGAACGACGTTGCCGTGGGTATCGCCGAGGATCTGGCTTTCGACGTGGCGCGCGCGCTCCAGCAGCTTCTCCAGATAGACCTCGTCCTTGCCGAAGGCGGCCTTGGCTTCCCGCCTGGCTTCCGTCACCTCGCGGATCAGGTCCTTCGGATCGCGGATGGCGCGCATGCCGCGCCCGCCGCCGCCCCAGGAGGCCTTCAGCATCACGGGATAGCCGATGCTTTCGGCCAGGCGATGGATTTCCGCCTCGTCGTCGGGCAGCGGATCGGTGGCGGGCACCACCGGCACGCCGACGGAAATGGCGAGATTGCGCGCGGCGACCTTGTTGCCGAGCTGGCGCATGGTTTCCGGCCGCGGGCCGATGAAGATGATGCCGGCGGCGTCGCAGGCTTCCACGAACTCCGGGCTTTCGGAAAGCAGGCCGTAACCCGGATGGATCGCATCCGCCCCGGAAAGCTTCGCGACGCGGATCACCTCGTCGATGGAGAGATAGCTTTCGATGGGGCCGAGATCGCGCGGAAGATGCGGCCCCCGGCCGATCCGGTAGCTTTCGTCCGCCTTGAACCGATGCAGCGCAAGTTTATCCTCCTCCGCCCAGATCGCGACCGTTTTGAGCCCCAGTTCATTGGCCGCGCGGAACACGCGGATGGCGATTTCGGACCGGTTGGCGACAAGGATCTTGGAAATGGGCAAGTCGAACTCCTCAAGGACTTGAAGCGGGAAATGCTGCACCCGCGAAGAGATTATTAGCGGTTCGTTTTTCGAAGTTCAATTTCGGAGTCGCCACCGTGTGAAAGAAATACGACGTCAGGAGACGAGCCCACGCCGAAAAGCCAGTGCGATGGCGTGATGACGGTTGCGTGCGCCGAGTTTCCGCTGGATGGCGTTCATGTACCAGTTCACCGTATGACCGGTGATGCCGAGCAGATCGGCGATTTGCCGGGAGGTCAATCCTTCGGCCAGAAGCGCCAGAATTTCGACCTCCCGGACGGTGAGATCCGGGTCGGGGCATTCGAGCCGCTTTTCCGCCTCTTCGGGGGCGGTGGCGTGCAGCATCTTCCAGAACAGCTTTCTGGCGACCGCGTCGAACAGCGTCATCTCCAGCGCGCAAAGATCGCGGGGCCGGCCCCCGATGGCGAGACTGCCGACCAGTCCGCGCCGCCCGTGCACCGGGAAGCTGTAGCCGTCCTCGAGACCGTGCCGGCGTGCATCGGCCATCATGCGCTCCATGCGCCGGCGCTGCGGACTGGCGCGAAACGCCGGCAGCGCATCGCGCCAGCGAAAGCCTGTCTGGATCCGATCGAGGCGGCGCACCGTCGGATCGATCTGGAAGTAGCGGCGGTCGACATAGGCCCGGTCCCAGCCCTCCGGCGAACGTCCGGCCAGCAGCAGGTCCAGCGGATTGGAAGCGGGCTTCTGCCTGCGCATCAGGCGGTAATAGGCAAAACCACAATCCGTCAGCAGCCGGTCCAGCACGCGCGACGTCTCCTCGCGTCCACGAAGGGCCTCGACTTCCGTCAGGAATCGCAGTAGCGAATCGACCGTTCCCTCCGCCATGCCCGCGACCTCCCCGGCAGCCGTTTTCACGTCGCTAAAGTTGATGCCCCGGCCAGAAAAAGCCCGCATTCGTGCGCATCGTCCTTCCCGTGTGCCGGAAAGCGCGGGATCACGCAAGATTTCAGGACTGTAACGAAAATTGTGGGGCGGGAGAGAACTTTTGCCCCTTCCGCTCACTAATAGCGGAACACAGCTATGCGGCATCCGTTCAAGCCGTGCAACAGGAAGCCGGAAGGGCCTCTATCGTGTCATTGTTTCAGGTCTATTCAAGAGCTCTCAGCTATCTGTCGGTCTATCGCTTGCGTGTCGGACTGGTGGTGGCGGCCAACATCGTTCTGGCGGCGATCACCATCGCCGAGCCGATCCTTTTCGGGCGGATCATCGACGCCATCTCCTCCCACGGCAGCGTCACGCCCATGCTTTTGATGTGGGCGGGCTTCGGCCTGTTCAACACGGTCGCTTTCGTTCTCGTCGCCCGCGAGGCCGACCGCCTCGCCCACGGCCGACGGGCGACCCTGCTGACGGAAGCCTTCGGCCGCATCATTTCCATGCCGCTCGCCTGGCACAGCAAACGCGGCACGTCCAATGCGCTGCACACGTTGCTGCGGGCGTGCGAAACGCTGTTCGGCCTGTGGCTGGAGTTCATGCGCACGCATCTTTCCACCGCCATCGCGTTGCTGTTGCTCGTGCCCACGGCCTTCGCCATGGACTATCGTCTGTCGCTGGTGCTGGTGGTGCTCGGTGCGCTCTATGTCGTTATCGGCAAGACGGTGATGAACCGCACGCGCGAGGGGCAGTCCTCGGTGGAAAACCACTATCACACCGTTTTCTCGCATGTGTCCGATTCCATCAGCAACGTTTCGGTGGTGCACAGCTACAACCGTATCGAGGCGGAAACGCGTGAACTGAAGCAGCTCGCCGAGCGGCTGATCAACGCCCAGTTCCCGGTGCTCGACTGGTGGGCGCTGGCCAGCGCCCTCAACCGTATCGCCTCGACGATTTCGATGATGACCATCCTGGTGATCGGCACCGTGCTCGTGCAGCGCGGCGAGATCCGGGTCGGTGACGTCATCGCCTTCATCGGCTTTGCCGGCCTGCTGATCGGCAGGCTCGACCAGATGAAGGCCTTCGCCACGCAGATCTTCGAGGCGCGCGCCAAGCTTGAGGACTTCTTCACGCTGGAGGACGCCGTGAAGGAGCGCGAGGAGCCCGCCGGGGCGGTCGAACTCGGTCCCGTCAAGGGCCGGGTCGAGTATCGCGACGTATGCTTCGATTTCGCTAACACCGCGCAGGGCGTGCGCAACGTCTCCTTCACCGTGGAGGCCGGCCAGACCGTCGCCATCGTGGGTCCGACCGGCGCCGGCAAGACGACGCTTGTCAACCTGCTGCAACGGGTCCACGAGCCGCAGTCCGGCGAGATCCTCATCGACGGGACTCCTGTCTCCACCGTCACGCGCAAGTCGCTGCGTCAGGCCATCGCCACGGTGTTCCAGGACGCGGGCCTGCTCAACCGCTCGATCTCGGACAATATCCGCCTCGGCCGCGAAAGCGCCACGCACGAGGAAGTCGAGGCGGCCGCCGAGGCAGCGGCGGCGAACGATTTCATCCTCACGCGCCAGAGCGGTTTCGAGACCCATGTCGGCGAGCGCGGAAACCGTCTTTCGGGCGGTGAGCGCCAGCGCATCGCGATCGCCCGGGCGATCCTCAAGAACGCTCCCATTCTCGTGCTCGACGAGGCGACGAGCGCGCTCGACGTGGAGACGGAGGCGCGCGTGAAGGCGGCGATCGATTCTCTTCGCCGCGATCGCACCACCTTCATCATCGCCCACCGGCTTTCCACCGTTCGCGAGGCGGATCTGGTGATCTTCATGGATCAGGGCGAGATCGCCGAAATGGGCAGCTTCGATGAACTCAGCCAGAGCAACGGCCGTTTCGCCGCACTGCTGCGGGCAAGCGGCATCCTGACGGACGACGATGTCCGCAAGAGCCTGAACGCCGCCTGAGGGGCAGTCCCGTCAGCGGCGCTCAGGTCTTCGTTTCGGGGGCAGGACCGGATGCGTTCTGCCTTTTCGCGTTGCTGGCGGCGACGCGTGCGTGCCAGTCGAGATAGCCGGCGTAGAGAAAATGCAGGGCGAGGCCCGCCGCCACATAGAGCGTGCCGAGGATCGGCCGCTGTCCCGTGATGAACATCATCACCTGTCCGGTCATCGCCAGCAGCGTGCCGAAGATGAAGATGGCGAGCGAGTGCCGGCCGACCGCCACCAGCGGATGGGAAAGCGGCAGCGCCGCCCAGCGGGTGAGGGCCGGAATGTTCGCCAGCAGATAGGCGGCGGCCAGCACATGCAGCAGCCGGCTTGCCGACAGGAAGGTCTTGTCGAAACCGGTCAGCACCGGCGGCAGGCCGAAGGATATGTCGATGCCCCAGAGCGGAACGACCACCCACAGGAACGACAGGCAGAGATAGCCGGCCGAAAGCGTCATCAGGAGCGGCGATCGGGGCAAGCCCGCGCCGCGTGCGCGCACCATGGCGGCAAAACCGATGACGAAGAGGAACTGCCAGGACAGGGGGTTGAGGAACCAGTAGCCGTCGTCGAGAAAATTGGACGGCGCGATGCGCCAGATCCCGGCGCAGAGCCAGAGCGTACCGGAGACGGCAAGGGCAAGGCCGGGTCCGCGCTGGTAGAGCCAGAGGAAGCCCGGCAGCATCAGTAGCACCGCCGTATACATCGAGAGGATGTTGTTATAGCCGAACTGGTGGCCGAGCAGCACGACGCCGACGACGCCCTCGTCGGTGCGGTCCACCACGGCACGCAGGTTGATCTCCGAGAGAAGGTCCGGACGGGAGAACCAGAGCGCCGCCCCGGCAAATAGCGCGAAGGTGATCACGCTCGTCATGATATGCGCGATATAGAGCGTCAGCGCCCGCCGCAGGATGCGCAGCGTCACCGCCAGCCGGGCGCCGGGCCGGAAGCGTGCGCCATAGGCGAGGCCCGCCGCCATGCCAGACAGCAGGACGAACGCCTCGGCCGAATCGGAGAAGCCGAAATTCTTGTGCGTCAGATGTTCGAAATACTGGCCCGGCACATGATTGACGAAGATGGTGAGAAGCGCCAGCGCCCTGAAGACGTCAAGGCGCGTGTCGCGCGGCCGGGGTAGGGTGCTTGTCTGTCCTTGCTGCGGCATCATCGGTCCGGGGCCTCCGTGGGAACCTCGAGCTTATGGCCCTCTTCGGGAGATTTGAGGGCTATGCCGTCGATCGTCACCGTGCAGCCGTCCGCACCGCCGGCGACGTTGATGGCGACGGTGCGCCCGTCAAGCGTCAGCGTGGCGTCATAGCCGTCCCAGCCGGGCGGCAGGAGCGGATCGACGAACAGTCGTTCTCCCTCCTTGCGGATGCCGAGAATGCCCTCGACGGCGGCGCGATAGAGCCAGCCGGCCGATCCGGTGTACCAGCTCCAGCCGCCGCGCCCGGTCTTTCCGCCCTCGCCATAGACGTCGGCGGCCACGACATAGGGCTCCACGCGATAGCGTTCCGCCTCTTGCGGATTGCGGGCGTGGTTGATCGGATTGAGAAGCGCGAAGCAGTCCCAGGCCTCCCGGGCGCGGCGCTGGCGCGCCAGCGCCAGCACGACCCAGGTGGCGGCATGGGTGTATTGGCCGCCGTTCTCGCGCACGCCCGGCGGATAGGCCTTGATATAGCCCGGATCCTGCGGCGTTTCGGAAAATGGCGGCGTGAAGAGGCGGATGATGCCGTTCTCGCGGTCGACGAGGTGTTCGAGCACCGCGTCCATCGCCTGCCGCGACCGTTCGGCATCGCCTTCGCCGGACAGCACGCTCCAGCTCTGCGCGATGGAATCGATGCGGCATTCGGCGCTGTCGGCCGTGCCGAGCGGCGTGCCATCGTCGAAATAGCCACGCCGATACCACGCGCCGTCCCAGCCCGCGGTCTTGAGCGCCTGCCGCAATTGCCCAAGATGCGTATCCCAGGCGTCGGCGCGGGCATGATCGTTCCGTTCGCGCGCCAGCGGCATGAAATCCCGCAGCGTGGCGGCGAGGAACCAGCCGAGCCAGACGCTGGTGCCGCGTCCGGCCTCGCCCACCCGGTTCATCCCGTCGTTCCAGTCGCCGCCGAGGATCAGCGGCAGGCCGTTTTCGCCGGTGCGCTTCACGGCGAGGTCGAGCGCGCGGGCGCAATGCTCGTAGAGCGGCGCCTGCTCGGCGGTAAGCGTCGGCGCGAAGAAAGCGTCATGCTGTCCCTCATCGAGCGGCGGTCCTTCGAGAAAGGGCAGCGGCTCATCGAGGATCCGGTGGTCGCCGGTGACGCGGCAGTAACGCTCCACCGCATGGGCAAGCCACACCACGTCGTCGGAAATGATCGTACGCACGCCCGCGCCGCTGTCCGGCAGCCACCAGTGCTGCACATCGCCTTCCGGAAACTGGCGGCCTGCGGCGTTGAGGATCTGCCGGCGGGCGAGTTCCGGCCGGTGGAGAAGGAAGGCGAGCGTATCTTGCAACTGGTCGCGGAAGCCGAAGGCGCCGCTTGCCTGATAGAAGGCGGAGCGGGCAAGGATGCGGCAGCCAAGCGCCTGATAGGGCAGCCAGTCGTTGACCATGCGGTCGAAAGCGGCGTCCGGCGTCTTCACCTGCACCGTGCCGGTGAATTCCCGCCAGTCGGTGCTAATGCCCGCCATCATGCCGTCGAAATCGGTCTTGCGGGCGCGGGCGATGGATTTTCGCGCCGTATCCGCATTGTCGGCGTCGCCGAGCAGGAAGACGATCTCCCGTTTCTCGCCCGGCTTCAGCACCAGTTCGCTCGCAAGGGCCGCACAGGGATCGCCCATGCCGTCGGCGGCGCCCGAAAGGCGTCGCCCTGCGGCGACCGCCGACGGCATCGCGATATCGCCGTCATGGCCGATGAATTCGCCGCGCCGCGCCGTGAAGCCGGCAAGCGGCGTATCGGCGGCAAAAAAGCCGGTGCGCCCGGAGAAGTCGAGGCTGTAGCGGTTGGTCGCAAACAGGGCTCCGGTCGCGGCGTCCTCGCTGGTCAGCACGAAGGGCGCGGATTTGCCCGGATTGTTGCCGAGCACCCATTCGACATAGGCATAGACGGAGAGGCGTCGTTCCGTCCCGCCGGTATTTTTCAGCGTCAGACGGGAATATTTGACCGGCTCCTCGGGGTCGACGGTCTGGACGAGATCGAGTTCGATGCCGTCCTCCCGGCTGTGGAATGCGGAATAGCCGAGGCCATGCCGGGTCTCGAAACGCACGTGGTTCTTCCGCGACAGCGCGGCGAAGGGCGTCATCACCGCGCCGCTGTCGCGATCGCGCACATAGAAGGCCTCGCCCGGCCGGTCGATCACCGGGTCATTGCGCCAGGCAGTCAGCTGATAGTCGCGCGAATTGCGGCTCCAGGTGTAGCTTCCGCCTTCGGCCGAGACATGGAAGCCGAAATGCGCATTGGCGATGACGTTGATCCAGGGTTGCGGGGTCGCTTCGCCACCGCGCAGCCGGATCGTATATTCCCGCCGCGCCACATCGAAGCCGCCGAAACCGTTCCAGAAGGAAAGATCCCGTCCGTCGATTTCCGCCGGTTCCGGCGCAGGCGCGTTTCTAGCGGCCGGGACGGTGGACGCACGCGGGCTTTCCCCGGCCGCGGCCCCGCTCGCGGTCTTCGGCGTCGAAAACAGCGAGACGGTGCGGGTGATCTGGTCGACGAGCGACCCGTTGCGGGCATGGAACACCGCGCGTGCCGTGGCGAGCAGCGCCTGCCAGGTGGCGACGTCCATCAGGTCGCGGCGGACGGCGAAGATATGCTGGCGCATGCCGTCGGCCTGGCCGCGCAGGCGCAGGTTCTCGCACATCTGGTCCAGGGTGTGCTGCATGTCCTGCGCATAGGAGGATGCGCGTTCGTTGAGGATCACCAGATCGGCCGCCACGCCGCGATGGCGCAGGTATTCCTGCGCGCGCAACGCCTCCCGGGCGACATCGAGGTCGATCTCGTCGTTGATGCGCAGCACATAGATCGGATAGTCGCCGGAAATCGACAGCGGCCAGAGCGCCGACTGCGGCGCAAGCCCGCTCTGGATCGTTCCGGCTTCCGCCCGCAGATGCATATCCGGATAGACGAGATAGCGCCCCAGCGCCTGGAAGCTCGCGGCTTCCTGCGAGGTCACCCCGATGTGGCGCAGATGCACCTGCGAGCGTGTCCAGGCGTGGATCATCTCATGGTTGAAACTGTCGGGATGGCGATAGCGGTCGATGGCCGCGTCGACTTCCGCGCGGCTCGGCGCGGCGACGGTCCAGAAGATGACCTTCACCTTCTTGCCGGCCGGTACGCGCACCACGCGGCGCAACGCCATTACCGGATCGAGCGTGAAGCCGTCCGTCCCGGAAAGGCGGGCGTCGGGATCGAAGGCGGCGGCGGTGGCCAGGGTGCGGCCCCGACCGATGAAGCGCCGCCGGTCGGTTTCCACCTCGGTGCGCCGCGACGGGCCGGCGTTGTCGACAATCAGGTGGGCGATCATCATGTCCGGGTCGTTGGGATGGCGCTTCTTCCGCTCGGCGCGGATGACGTCGCCGTTGCGCCCGATCTCCGTGCGGATGAACATCTTGGAAAAGAGCGGATGGGCGTTGTCGGCGTCGTCCGTCGCGATCACCGGTTCCATATAGGAGGTGACCTCGATGAAGCGGTCCTCCTGGCCGGTGTTGAGCAGCGTCAGGCGGCGGCCTTCGGCATCGTGCTCGGTTGCGACGATGCATTCGACCTCGCTCGTCAGCGTGCCGACCGTCTTGAAGAACTCGGCCTTGTCGTCGCCGAACTGGGCTTTCGTCTCCTCGCCGGGTGCGCGCCGGGGCTCGGCCGTCGCCGACCACCACTGCCCGCTTTGCGTGTCGCGCAGGAACAGGAAGGCGCCCCAGCGATCCTCCGTGGGATCGGGCTTCCAGCGGCTGACGGACTGGCCGTTCCAGCGCGAATAACCGGAACCCGTGGCGGTCAGCATCACGGAGTAGTGGCCGTTGGAGAGGAAGACGGCCTCGCGGTCCTTGCCGAAGGGGTCCTCGATCGTCCGGACCTCGGGGCGCAGCAGGTCGGCCTGGGTGCCGCCCACCGTTTCCGGCTCGCGCTTGGCGTTGATGATCGGGATGTCGCGCGGGGCTTTTTCCTGCAACAGCAACTCCGCCGCCTCGATCACCGGATCGGCGTGGAAGCGCTCGCGCAGCGCGCCGTTGAAGACCACATTGGCGACGGCGGCGATCGACATGCCGTGATGGTGGGCCATGTAGTTCATCACCACGGCGCAGGTCTTGCCTTCCGGCACGCGGGTCGGCGTGAAGTCGACCGCGTCGTGAAAGCCGTAGCGGCCGAGAGCGCCGAGGGCGCGCAGCCTCTCCAGGTTCGCAAGCGCCGCCTTGGGCGCATATTGCGTGGCCAGCAGCGAGGCATAGGGCGCGATGACGGCGTTCTGGCCGAGGCCGCGCTTCAGCCCGAGCGTCGGCACGCCGAAATTGGTGTACTGATAGGTCAGTTCGTGGTCGCGCGCGTTGAAGGCGGCCTCCGAAATCCCCCAGGGGGTGCCGAGCCTGCGGCCATGGTTCATCTGTTCTTTCACCACCAGATTGTTGGTCTGGTTGAGGATGCCGCCCTGACGCTCCTGCATGACGAGCGGCGGCATCAGATATTCGAACATCGAGCCCGACCAGGAGACCAGCGCGCCGCGCGAGCCGACCGGTACGATGGGGCGGCCGAGCTTGTACCAATGTTCGGTCGGCAGATCGCCCTTGGCGATGGCGAAGAGGCTGGTCAGGCGCGCTTCCGAGGCGAGCAGGTCGTAGCAGGCCTCGTCCAGTTCGTTGGTCTCGACGCGGTAGCCGATCGACAGCAGTCGCCGCTCCTGCCGGAACAGGAAGCCGAAATCCATCGAGAAGGCGATGTCGCGGGTGCGATCGCGCAGCACGACGAGCCGGTCGCGCAGGGCGTCGATGCTTCCGAGATCGAACACGCTGTCGGCGATATGCGCCTCGCAGACCGCCACGAGCCCGGCCGCCCAATGCACCACCTCGGCGCTTTGCGGCGACTTGGTCTCGTGGTCGAGATTGACGACGAGCTTGTTTATGTCGCGCGCCAGCACCGAGAGGTTGATGACCCGGATCGAGGCGAATTCATGCTCGCGCTTGACGGTGGCCAGCGCATTGGCGAAGCCGACGATGCGTTCCTCGATGAGGCGGCGCAGCGGCCGAACGGTCTTGCGGTCGTCCGGCAGCTCCTTCAGCGCCTCCGACAGAATGGCGGCGGCATCGCCGATCCCGTCGAGACTGCCCTGGAGATAGGCCGAGGGCGCTTCCGCCCATTCGCGGCAGAGGGAGGAGACGGCGATCAGGTGGCCGGCGAGATTGCCGCTGTCGACCGCCGAGACATAACGGGGGCCGAGCGTCTCCAGCGTGTCGGTGCGATACCAGTTGTAGAGGTGGCCGCGATATTTCGGCATGCCGTCGATCGTGCTCACCGTCTGTTCCAGCCGGCGGACGGTTTCCTCGAAGCTGATCCAGCCGAAATCGCGGGCCGAGACCACCGACAGTAGATAGACCCCGATATTGGTCGGCGAGGTACGCTCGGCCAGCACCGGCTGCGGCGTTTCCTGGAAATTGTCCGGCGGCAGGAAATGCTGTTCGGCGGTGACGAACGTCTCGAAATAACGCCAGGTGCGGCGGGCGAACTTGCGCAGTTCCGCCGCCACATGGTCGGAAACCACGAGCTGGTCTTCGGTTTCGGCCGTCTGGCTTACATACCAGGCGATGGCGGGCGACAGCGCCCAGACGAGGGCGAAGGGGATGCCGATGAACGGCAGGCCGGTCTTGGAGACGGCGGCCAAAGCCACCGAGAGCGCCGCCAGCGCCGGCGCCTGCCACATGGAGCGGTAATGCGCCAGGATGCCGCCGTGCGAGGCGCTGTCGGCCTGGGCGGCGGTGCGCCATTCCAGCATCAGCTTGCGGCTGATCGTCGTGCGGTAGAGCGAGCGGATGATGGCGTCGGTCATCAGCGCCGCGGAATGGGCGATGAAGGTGATGCGAAGGGCGACCTGCGCATTGGCCGCGCGGATGTCGGACAGCACGCGATGCACATGGGCCCGGGCGACGATGTCGTTGCGCCGCGGCATGAGGCCGGAGATGAGCGAGAGCGTCGGCGCCACGAAAAGCAGGAAGATTAGCAGGACCTGCCAGATCAGCGCCTGACGCGGCTCCATGTAGTACCAGCCCATGACCGAGGCGACGAGCCAGCCGACGGGAATGAGGCTGCGCCGGAGGTTATCGTACATCTTCCAGCGGCCGAGCATGGGAATGCCGCTCGACGGGCCGAAGAGATAGGGCAGGAGCTGCCAGTCGCCGCGCGCCCAGCGGTGCTGACGCGAGGTTTCGACGCCGTAGCGGGTCGGGAAATCCTCGACGAGCTCCACGTCCGTCACCAATGCGCAACGGGCGAGCGAGCCTTCCAGCAGGTCGTGGCTGAGGACGGTATTCTCCTCCACCCGCCCCTTCAGGGCCGCTTCGAAGGCGTCGACGTGATAGAGCCCCTTGCCGGTGAAGGTGCCTTCCCCGGCGAGATCCTGGTAGACGTCGGATACGGTGAAGACATAGGGATCGACGCCGCGATCGGCGGAGAAGATCCGCTGGAAGGTGGAGGCTTCCTTGCCGGTGGTGAGCGAGGGGGTCACGCGCGGTTGCAGGATGCTGTATCCGGCGGTGACCTCGCCCTTCGCGGTGTCGATGACCGGGCGGTTTATGGGGTGATACAGCTTGCCGACGAGCTTCGTCACCGCATCGCGCATCAGGCGTGTGTCGGCATCGAGCGTCATCACGTATTTCACGCCCTGCGGCACGATGTTGGCGCCGGGCAGGAAGCTGGTGTCGCCATCGCCGCGAAGCAGCAGGTTCAATTCATGCAGCTTGCCGCGCTTGCGCTCCCAGCCCATCCAGACGCCTTCCGACGGGTTGTACTGGCGACGGCGGTGAAGCAGATAGAAGCGGCTGCGGCCATCATAGGCGTAACGGGCGGTCAATGCGGCGATCTCGCGCCGGGCGTAGTCGAGCACTTCGAGATCGGCGGGGGTTTCCTCCTCCGCGCTGTCGGCCCAGTCGCTGACGAGTGCGAAATAGATCTCGCCACGCGGATTGGCGAGATAGTGGACCTCGAGGTTGCGCACCAGTTCGTCGACATGGTCGCGCTTGGAAATGAGGCAGGGCACCGCGACGAGCGTGCGGGCATCCTCTGGAATGCCCTCCTTGAACTCGTAGCCCACCAACCGCGACGGCGGGACGAAAAGCGTCACCAGCGTGTTGAACAGGCCGGTGGCGCCCTCCGACGCCGGAAGGGCGAACAGGATGAGCATGATCAGCCGCGCGCCGCTCGGTATGTCGAGCTGACGGAGGAAATAATAGACGGCGATCATCGCCAGCAGCGTCAGAAGGACATTGGGTGCGACGATGGAAATCCAGTCGAGCTGGCGGCAGAAGCGCACGGCATGTTGCGCGATGGAGGGTCGATAGCCGATCTGCTTTTCGAGCAGCCTGCGCTTCTTGCCGACGAGGAATGCGCCGACATTCGCCTCGTAGTCCGGATCCATCGCACGGGCGCCGGCATCCTCCGCCGTCATGGCGAGCGCCGTTTCGGTGACCTCGATCTCCGTCTTGCCGGAGCGGCGGGCCAGTCGCTCGATCGTGCTGCGGTATCTGTTGCGTGAACCGAAGTCGAGATCCGCATAGTCCGAATCCCGGCGCAGCGCCTCGTCCAGCCGGCTGACGCTTTCGACCCAGACGGGCCACTCGGTGTCATCGATGGTGCGCAGGCTCTTGATGAGGCTGCTCATCGTCGCATTGCCCGAGGACAGCCGGTTGTTTTCGACAAGAAGCAGTTCTTCCAGATCGCTGCCGCGGCTTTCGATGCGCCGTTCCAGCCACTGGATGACCGTTCCGGAGGCCTGAAGCCCGTCGCGCAGGCGATAGAGGAGCTGGGCGACGAAAGTGTTGTCGTCGACCAGCGGCCCGAGATCGCGCAGGATGGCCAGGCATTTGTCCGGGTCGTCGAGGCGAACGAGCTGGTCGGCCACCTCGTTTGCCCGGAAGCGCATCTTGCGCGAGCGTTCGACCCGGCTGGCGATGCGGCGCAGGTTTTCGAGAAGCACGAAGCGGATCAGCGAGGGCAGCGCCCAGAGCTCGCCGATCTTCAGCACGGTGACCTGCTGCACGCCCTGGACGAAGGCCGTCAGGGTCTCGGTGGAGACATTGCTGTGGGTGTGGGCCACATAGAGCCAGGCGAGCGCCAGGGCGCGCGGAACGGGCCTGCCTTCCACGGAAACGGTGGGAAGCTGGCGATAGAAGCGGCGCGGGAAATCGCGCCGGACCTCCTGGATCGCCTCCTCGACGACATAATAGTTGTCGAGCAGCCATTCGGCAGCGGGCGTGATCTGCGCGCCGGTCTCCACATCGCGGGCCGTCACCTGGTAGACGCGGAAAATCTCCTTCTCGTTTTCCTTCTGCCGGGCATGGAAGGCGAAGGGGCGGAAGCCGGGAAGGAACGGGGCGCCCTCACGCGCCAGCGCCTCGCCGCAATCGGCCAGGTCCTCCCGGGAGAGATAGGCCGCACGGATCGAGTCGTTGTAGTCGATCTGGCGGGGCTCGGCGTCACGAGGAGCGATTTTCGGCGTATTTTGAGAGGACATGTTCCCGATTCATAGATTGGCGGTGACGACTCGTCGGCAAAGGCCCCGATGCCGGACGGTTTTGCGGGCAGGCTGCGCCGGCACGCCGCCTCGAACCAGCATGCCGCGATAGCGAAACGGCGAACGGCGTGACTTGGTTCCAGCGGCCCGCACAGGGCCATGGCCTCGTGGTATATGAAAACGGTATTTTTTAGCCGTAAAGACAGAGGCTTGCAATATCTCGGCCGGGTCGGTCGCGGTTGTGGATGCAGCCATTGACACGAGAGCCGCGGCGCGGCAGTGTCCGCCGGTCAGGGTCTTCCGGGCCGCAGGGTCCGGAGGCTAAGAGGGAAGCCGGTGCGATTGTCCCAACACGGGACACAAAGCCGGCGCTGCCCCCGCAACTGTGAACGGTGAGCGATCGTCGATAAGGGCCACTGGCGCGCAAGCGCCGGGAAGGCGAGACGGTCGCGAGGATCCGCAAGCCAGGAGACCTGCCCTGACGCCTGTAACGTCCATGGGCGGGGTGTCCCTGTGGTGCGCTTGCTTCCGTCCAAGGCGGTATCCGGCATGCGTGCGTCTGGTCATCCCCCAATTTGAAATTGGGGATTATTCGTGTTGGCAATCAACGAAACCTTCGCCTCCGGCCGAACCGAGCCGGAATCCGTCTTCATCGCCTGGCTTTTATGGCAACCGCAGGGCGCGGACCTCGCCGGCGAGGCGCTGAAGGAAGTTCGCAAGCTCTCCCGCTATGAATCCCGCCATCCGGATATTCGCCGGTTGCGCGATCTCTTCGCCTCGCTGGCGGGACTTGAGGGGGCGTTGCATTGACGATTGTTTTCGCAGAGAACACATAAACAAATATTGACATAAACATATCTTTATGTGATTTCCGGCATTCTTGAAATGTCCGGAGGTCTTTGTCATGGCTGGTTCGCAACTGGAAACCCTGTTCGGCCCCGTGCTGCCGGCGCGCGACGGACGGGAAATCCTGTCCGCGCTCGCGGCGGCGGCGCGTGAGCGCATCCTGGTGCTCGACGGTGCGATGGGCACCGAGATCCAGACGCTCCAGCTCGGAGAAACGGATTTCCGCGGCAGCCGCTTCGGTGATTGCGCCTGCCATCAGCAGGGCAATAACGATCTCCTGACGCTTACCCAGCCGGGGGCGATCGAGGACATCCACTACCGCTATGCGCTGGCCGGCGCCGACATCCTGGAGACCAATACCTTCTCCTCCACCACCATCGCCCAGGCCGACTACGGCATGGAGGACATGGTCTACGAACTCAACCGCGACGGTGCGCGCCTTGCCCGCCGCGCCGGGCTGCGGGCAACCGAGAAGGACGGCAAGCGCCGCTTCGTCGCCGGTGCGCTCGGCCCGACCAACCGCACCGCCTCGCTTTCGCCCGACGTCAACAATCCCGGCTATCGCGCCGTCACCTTCGACGATCTGAGGATCGCCTATGCCGAACAGTTGCGCGGCCTCATCGACGGCGGCGCGGATATCATCCTGATCGAGACGATCTTCGATACGCTGAACGCCAAGGCCGCGATCTTCGCCACCCAGGAGGTCTTCGCGGAGAAGAACATCCAGCTGCCGGTGATGATCTCGGGCACGATCACCGACCTTTCAGGCCGCACCCTTTCCGGCCAGACGCCGGAAGCCTTCTGGAATTCGGTGCGCCATGCCGCTCCCTTTTCCATCGGCCTCAACTGTGCGCTCGGCGCCAATGCGATGCGCGCCCATCTCGCCGAGATCGCGCGCGTCGCCGATACCTTCGTCTGCGCCTATCCGAACGCCGGCCTGCCGAACGCCTTCGGGCGATATGACGAGAACCCGGAGGAAATGGCCGCGCAGATCGAGGGTTTCATGCGCGACGGGCTCGTCAATATCGTCGGCGGCTGCTGCGGATCGACGCCGGACCATATCCGGGCCATCGCCGAGGCGGCCGCGCACCACAAGCCGCGGGCAATCCCCGACATCCCGCGCCATATGCGGCTTTCCGGCCTTGAGCCTTTCACGCTGACCGACGCCATTCCCTTCGTGAACGTCGGGGAGCGCACCAATGTCACCGGCTCGGCGCGGTTCCGCAAGCTGATCACCGCAGGCGACTACGCCGCCGCTCTCGACGTGGCGCGCGACCAGGTGGCCAACGGCGCGCAGGTCATCGACATCAATATGGACGAGGGCCTGATCGATTCGGCGAAGGTCATGACGGAATTCCTCAATCTCGTCGCCGCCGAGCCGGATATCGCCCGGGTTCCGGTGATGATCGACAGTTCCAAATGGGAGGTGATCGAGGCGGGGCTGAAATGCGTGCAGGGCAAGGCGCTGGTCAATTCCATCTCGCTGAAGGAGGGCGAGGAGGCCTTTCTTCACCATGCCAGGCTGGTGCGCGCCTATGGCGCCGCCGTCGTCGTCATGGCCTTCGACGAGACGGGACAGGCCGACACGAAGGCGCGCAAGGTGGAAATCTGCACCCGCGCCTACAAGCTGCTGACCGAAGTCGCCGGCCTTGCGCCGGAGGACATCATCTTCGATCCGAATATCTTCGCCGTCGCGACGGGTATCGAGGAGCATGACAATTACGGCGTCGACTTCATCGAGGCGACCCGGGAGATCACCGCCAGCCTGCCGCATGTCCATGTGTCGGGCGGCGTGTCCAATCTTTCCTTCTCCTTCCGCGGCAACGAGCCGGTGCGGGAAGCCATGCATGCCGTCTTTCTCTACCATGCCATTCAGGCGGGCATGGACATGGGCATCGTCAACGCCGGCCAGCTCGCCGTCTACGACACGATCGAGCCGGACCTGCGCGAGGCCTGCGAGGACGTGGTGCTGAACCGTCCGCCGAAAGCCAGCGGCACGGCGACCGAGCGTCTTCTGGAGATTGCCGAGCGCTTCCGGGGCGCCGGCGGCAAGGAGGCCCGGGAGCGGGATCTCGCCTGGCGCGACTGGCCGGTGGAAAAGCGGCTGGAGCATGCGCTCGTCAACGGCATCACCGAATTCGTCGAAAGCGATACGGAGGAGGCTCGCCAGAGTGCCGCGCGGCCGCTGCATGTCATCGAAGGCCCGCTGATGGCGGGGATGAACGTCGTCGGCGACCTCTTCGGCGCCGGCAAGATGTTCCTGCCGCAGGTGGTGAAATCGGCAAGGGTGATGAAGAAGGCTGTCGCCGTGCTGCTGCCCTATATGGAAGCCGAGAAGCTTGCCAATGGCGGCAGCGGCGAGCGCGAAAGCGCCGGAAAGATCCTGATGGCGACCGTCAAGGGCGATGTCCACGATATCGGCAAGAACATCGTCGGCGTGGTGCTGGCCTGCAACAACTACGAGATCATCGATCTCGGCGTGATGGTGCCGGCGGCCCGGATACTGGAGACCGCCCGGGCGGAGAAGGTCGATATCATCGGCCTTTCGGGCCTCATCACGCCGTCGCTCGACGAGATGGCCCATGTCGCGTCCGAAATGGAGCGTGAAGGTTTCGACATCCCGCTGCTGATCGGCGGGGCGACGACGAGCCGCGTGCATACGGCGGTCAAGATCCATCCGCGCTACGAACGGGGCCAGGCGGTCTATGTCACCGACGCCAGCCGCGCCGTCGGCGTGGTGGGCAGCTTGCTCTCCTCCGAGATGAAGCCCGGCTATATCGAAACGTTGAAGGCGGACTATCGAAAGGTGGCGGACGCCCATGCCCGCCACGAGGCGGAAAAGCAGCGGTTGCCGATCGCCCGCGCCCGCGAGAACGCCTTCAGGGCGGATTGGCCGGCCTATGTCCCGAAGACACCGTCCTTCCTCGGCACCCGCGTCTGGCAGGACTGGGATCTGGCCGAGATCGCCCGCTATATCGACTGGACGCCCTTCTTCCAGACCTGGGAAATGAAGGGTGTCTATCCGCGGATCCTCGACGATGAAAAACAGGGCGCCGTCGCCCGCCAGCTCTTCGACGACGCGCAGGCGATGCTGGAGAAGATCATCGCGGAAAAGTGGTTCACCCCGAAGGCCGTCGTCGGCTTCTGGCCTGCCGCCGCAGTCGGTGACGATATCCGGCTTTTCACCGACGAAACACGAAACGCCGAGCTTGCCACCTTCTTCACGCTGCGCCAGCAGCTTTCCAGGCGCGACGGCCGGCCGAACCTTGCGATGTCCGACTTCGTCGCGCCCCTCGACAGCGGCAAGGCGGATTATCTCGGCGGCTTCGTCGTTACGGCGGGCATCGGCGAGATCGCCATCGCCGAACGTTTCGAGCGGGCGAACGACGATTATTCCTCGATCCTCGTCAAGGCGCTGGCCGACCGCTTCGCCGAGGCGTTTGCGGAAAGGATGCACGAATATGTGCGCAAGGAACTGTGGGGCTACGCGCCGGACGAGAACTTCTCGCCGACCGACCTCATCGGCGAACCCTATGCCGGTATCCGCCCTGCGCCGGGCTACCCGGCCCAGCCCGACCACACCGAAAAGGAAACCCTTTTCCGCCTGCTCGACGCGGAGCGGGCCATTGACGTGCGGCTGACGGAGGGCTTTTCCATGTGGCCGGGCTCCTCGGTCTCCGGCCTCTACATCGCTTCGCCGGAAAGCTATTATTTCGGCGTCGCCAAGGTCGAGCGCGACCAGGTGGAGGACTATGCGCGCCGCAAGGGCATGGCGGTCGCCGAGGTCGAGCGCTGGCTCGGACCGGTCCTCAATTACATGCCGGTCCAGAACGTCGCCGCCTGATTCCGTCTCAGGCGGTCGCCAGACTGAGGTAGACGACCATGCCGTAGCTGGCCGCCACCAGCGCGGCAAGCGATGCGACGACGGCGGCCGTGACGCGTGCGCCGGCCTCCATGACCTTGCGGAGATCGATGCCGAGGCCGAGCGCCGCCATGGAGACGACCGTCAGGACCGTCGACAGCAGGCTTATGTGTCCGGCCAGCTCAGGGCCGATCAGGCCGGCGCTGCGGATCGACAGCGTCACGAGGAAGCCGACGATGAACCAGGGCACGAGCCGATGCAACGCCGGCCGCCGGCCGCTGCGCGCGCCGGCGGCAAGCGACAGGACCACGATGACCGGCCCCAGCATCAACACCCGCACCAGCTTGACGAAAGTGCCGATCTGCACGCTCAGCGGCGAGACCGGGGCGGTCGCGGCCAGTACCTGCGGCACCGCATAGACCGTCATGCCGGCCATGATCCCGTAGCCGGTCGCCGACAGGCCGAGCAGCGGCACCAGCAGCGGCAGCAACAGGACGGTCGCAATGCCGAGCGCGGCGGTGAAGGCGATCGAGGAGGCGACCGCATCGGCATCGGCGCGGATGACCGGGGCGGTGGCGGCGATGGCGGAATTGCCGCAGATCGCGTTGCCGCAGGCGACCAGTATCGCCACATGCGGCGAAAGGCCGAGACAGCGTCCGATCACGTAGCTGAAGACGAGCACCAGGGCGACGACGGCGGCGATCGCCGCAACGAGAGACAGGCCGAGCGCCGTGATCGCCGCCGCGCTGACGCCCGCCCCGAGAAGAACGATGGCGACCTCCAGGAAATATTTCGCCGAAAAGGCGATGCCGGGATCGAAGGCGCCCGGCTCGCGCAGGGCGAGGCGAACCAGCGCGCCGATGAGAATGGCGAGTACCAGCGCCTCGATCCAGGCCTCGCCGGCCAGCCGGCGTTCGATCCATTCGGCAGCCAGCGCCGCCACCGAAACGAGGCACGAGAGGACGATGCCGGGCAGGAGTGCGCGTATTTCGAAGAATGCCGTTTTGTGAGCCGTTTTTTCCATGTGGCGACGATAGCGTCGAAAAAATGTTCGATCCATCGACAAATATGATACGTTTCGTTCGATTGGATCGAATGAATGATGACTCTGGAACAGTTGCGGATTTTTGTCGCCGTCGCCGAGCGCGAGCATCTGACGCGCGCCGCCGCGGCGCTGCATCTCACGCCTTCGGCGGTCAGTTCCGCCATCCGGCTGCTGGAGGAACGCTCCGGCATATCGCTCTTTCACCGCACCGGCCGGCGGATCGAGCTGACGGAAATCGGCCGCGCCTTTCTTTCCGAGGCCCGGGAAACGCTGACGCGGGTGGAAAGTGCGGAACTTTTCCTGACGGAAACGAGCGAACTGAAGCGCGGCACGCTGTCGCTTGCCGCCAGCCAGACGATCGCCAGTTACTGGCTGCCGCCGTTCCTGCTCCGCTTTCGCGCGCGTTATCCGGCTATCGAGTTGCGTTTCGCCGCCAGCAATACGGAACAGGTGGCCGAGGCGGTGCGCGCCGGACGCGCCGAACTGGGGTTTGTCGAAGGTGCGATCGACCATCCGGCGCTTGCCGCCCGCACCGTCGCCCATGACCGGGTGGTGATCGTGGCCGCTCCCGGCCATGCGCTTTCCGGCCGGCCGGTCGCCACGCCCGATCTGACGGGCGCGCGCTGGGTGCTGCGCGAGCCGGGTTCGGGGACGCGGGGCGCGCTGATCTCGGCGCTGGCCGCCGGCGGCCTGCCGGAAACGGCGCTCGACGTCGCCCTGTCGCTGCCGACCAATGAGGCGGTGCGCCACGCCGTCGCGGAAGGCGGCGTTCTCGCCGCAATTTCCGAGCTGGTGGTGCGTGACGATCTTGCGAGCGGGCGGCTGGTGCGCATCGCCTTCGATCTGCCGGAGCGCACATTCCTGCTCCTGCACCACAAGGAACGCTATCGCGCCCGTGCCGCGCTGGCCTTCGAGGCGCTGCTCGACGAGGCCTCGTGACATTTCTTCCGGCCTGCAACCCTCGAAGCGGTTCCTGAAAGGGATCATCGAATGCTATCGTCGCAAAAGAAAGCGAAGGGCGGCCGGATCGGCCGGCCATTTCAGGGGCGGAGGCAGGCATGTCGGCGGAGAAAGTGGCGATCATTACGGCGGGTGGCAGCGGCATGGGCGCGGCCGCAGCCCGGCGGCTTGCGGCGGATGGATACAGCGTGGCGATCCTCTCCTCCTCCGGCAAGGGCGAGGCGCTGGCGAAGGAACTCGGCGGCCTCGGCGTCACGGGCTCCAACCAGTCGAACGACGACCTGAAACGCCTCGTCGACGCGACGCTCGAACGCTTTGGCCGCATCGACGCTCTCGTCAACAGCGCCGGCCACGGTCCGCGCGCCCAGATCGTGGAGATCACCGACGAGGACTGGGCGAGGGGCATGGACGTCTACCTGATGAACGTCATCCGTCCGGTGCGTCTCGTCGCCCCGGTGATGCAGCAGCAGCAGGCGGGCGCGATCGTCAATATCTCGACCGCCTGGGCCTTCGAGCCGAGCGCCATGTTCCCGACCTCCGCCGTCTTTCGTGCGGGGCTTGCCGCCTATACGAAACTTTTCGCGGATAGCTACGCGGGCGACAACGTGCGCATGAACAACGTGCTGCCCGGCTGGATCGACAGCCTGCCGGCAACCGAGGAGCGGCGCGAGAACGTGCCGATGAAGCGCTATGGCACGAGCGCGGAAGTGGCCGCCACGGTCGCCTTTCTGCTCTCCGAGGGGGCGGGTTATATCACCGGCCAGAATCTGCGCGTCGACGGCGGCCTGATGCGGTCGGTCTGAGGAAAGGCGCCGTCCGCAAGGATCCGTCATCGTTCGTTTCTGGCCAGTGGCCGGCGCATTTTCGCCGATCCCCCGCCATGTCCGGTGGTTGCGGCGCACAATCTTTCGCCAGAAATAGGCCTAAGTTTGCGCTTGCACCTTGCAACACCATGCTGAAGAGTGGCGCTCATTCGTTATGCCGGGGGGAGGGACGTGACGACACTGCCCTGGAACAATCTCAGCAAGCGCGAGCGACAGGTGCTGGAAGGCGCATTCTGGTCGCACGACAGTTCGCGCCAGGGCCTTGCCGCAGCCCTCGGCTTTTCCCGCAGCAAGGCGAACGGGCTGGTTTCCGAACTCGTCGAACAGGGGCTGATCGAGGAAACCGGACGGCGGCCGTCCACCGGCGGCAGACGCCCGGAAGCCCTTCGGCTGCACCGTGACCTCGGGCTCGTGGCGGGCGTCGACATCGATGCCACCAGCCTCGATATCGCGCTTCTCAAGCCGGATATGACCGTCGTCGCCCGCCAGAGCGAGGTGATCGACGTCCGGGACGGGCCGGGGCCGGTGCTCGCCCGGGTGCGGACCTGCCTCAAGACCCTGTCGCGCGACCATGCGGCCACCGGCCCGCTGCTTGCCGTCGGCATGGGCGTGCCGGGGCCGGTGAATTTCGGCATGAGCCAGCTCGTCAATCCGCCCCTCATGCCGGGATGGGACAGCTTTCCGATCCGCGATTACATGCGCGACGTCGCTCCCGCACCCTGCTATGTCGACAACGACGTCAACCTGATGGCGCTCGGGGCATTGTGGCGCCAGCGCCGGCAGCACCGCAATTTCCTCGTGGTGAAGATCGGAACGGGCATCGGCTGCGGCGTCATCTGCAACGGCGATATCTATCGCGGCCAGACCGGCTCGGCCGGCGATATCGGCCATATCTGCGTCGATGAGACCGGACCGCTTTGCACCTGCGGCAATCGTGGCTGCGTGGAGGCGATGGCCGCCGGACCGGCCATTGTCGCAATGGCCGGCACGGCGGTCGAAAATGGCGAAAGCCCGTTTCTCGGCGACTGGCTGGCGCGTCACGGATCGCTGGGGATCGAGGCGATCGGCGCGGCGAGCCGCGCCGGCGATGCGGCGGCCGAAAGGATCATTGCCCGCGCGGGTGCGCTGATCGGCCAGATGCTGGCCTCGGTCGTGAATTTCTTCAATCCGTCGCATGTCTTTCTCGGCGGCGGCGTCGCCGATCTGGGGCCGCTGCTGTTTGCCGCCATCCGCCAGCGGGTGCACCGGCGCTCGCCGGCGCTTTCGATCCGCCATCTGGAAATCTCGGCCCTGCCTTTCGTCGCGGATGCGGGCCTGATCGGCGCGGGGGTGCTGGCGATCCGCGAATCCTTGCGCGATGGGGAGATATGCCAATGACAAGCCAGGCTGGCGAAAGTCGGGTGACGCCCGGCCTTGCCGTTTCATTCGAAAATGTGGTGAAGGACTTCGGTACGGTTCGGGTGCTGCATGGCATCAGCTTCGATCTGGAGCCCGGCAAGGTCTACGGTCTCCTGGGGGAGAACGGCGCCGGCAAGTCGACATTGATGAAGATCCTCGGGGGCTACCAGCCGCAGACCTCCGGCGTGCTGCGCATCAATGGCCGGCCGGTGTCCTTTTCCAGCTCCCGCGACGCCGAGGCCGAGGGTGTGGTGCTGATTCACCAGGAATTCAACCTGGCGGACGATCTCAGCATTTCCGACAATATCTTCCTCGGCCACGAGAAGAAGCGCGGCTTCCTGCTCGACAATGCGGCGATGCATGCCGAAGCCGGGAGGGTCTTGCGCAAGGTCGGCCTGACCGTCGATCCGGCCGTAAAGATTAGCCGGCTCATCGTTGCCGAAAAACAGCTTGTCGAGATCGCCAAGGCGCTGGCGCGCAACGCCCGCCTGCTGATCATGGACGAGCCGACGGCGACGCTCACCCCCTCCGAGACCAGCCGGCTGTTCAGGCTGATCGAGGAGATGCGCGCCGATGGCGTCACCATCATCTATATCTCGCACAAGCTGGACGAGGTGGAGCGCATCACCGATGAGGTCATCGTCCTGCGCGACGGCCGCTTCGTCGGCCGCTCGCAGACGAGGGACATCACCCGCCGGCAGATGGCCAACATGATGATCGGGCGCGAGGTGACCGACCTCTTTCCCGAGCGCGCGCCGGTGCCGCAGGAAACCGCGCCGATATTCCGCGTCACCGATTTCACGGTGCCGGGCTGGGCGGAAAAGCTCAGCTTCGAGGTCCGGCCGGGAGAAATCCTCGGCTTTGCCGGGCTGGTCGGCGCGGGACGGACGGAGTTGTTCGAAGGCATCCTCGGCCTGCGCAAGGCCTCCGGGAAGGTGGAGATCGCCGGAAAACCCGTTGTTTTCCGTTCGCCGCGCGCCGCCGCCGATCACGGCCTCACCTATCTGAGCGAGGATCGCAAGGGCAAGGGCCTGCATATCGATTTCACGCTGCGCGAAAACCTGACGCTGATGGCGCTGAAACGCTATGTCCGCCCGCTTCTCGATCCCGCCGCCGAACAGCGCGCGCTGGAGGAGGCGGTGAAGGAATACGGCATCCGCACCGGCAGCCTGCGCAACAAGGCCTCGGCGCTTTCCGGCGGCAACCAGCAGAAGCTGGCGCTTGCAAAGGTGCTGCATCCCGAACCGAAGGTCGTGGTGCTGGACGAGCCGACGCGCGGCGTCGATATCGGCGCCAAGCGCGACATCTATTTCCTGATCGCCCGGCTGGCCGCACAGGGGCTGGCGGTGATCGTAATTTCATCGGAACTGCTCGAATTGATCGGTCTTGCGCATCGCGTCGTGGTGATGCGGGCCGGACGCTTCTCCGCCGAGGTGGACGGGGCGCATCTGACCGAGCAGGACCTGATCGCTCATGCAACGGGGACCGCCAATGTCGACGCCTGAACCCTCCCGATCCGATGCGAACGAAGCCGTACGCCCGCGCGAGACGGGGCATGCATCCTGGCAGGAACGTATCCAGAGTTACGGCCCGCTTGCCGGTCTCATCCTGCTCTGCCTCGTCGGCACCTGGCTCAACAGCGATTTCGCGACGCCGGACAATCTTCTGAACGTCCTGACGCGGACCGCCTTCATCGGCATCATTGCCGTCGGCATGTGTTTCGTCATCATTTCCGGCGGTATCGACCTGTCGGTGGGCTCCATGGCGGCGCTGATCGCCGGTTGCGTCATCATGCTGATCAACTGGGCGGGCGCGGCCATCGGTTCGCCGCTTCTCGCCGTACTGCTCGGGGCTGCGGCGGCGATCCTGCTCGGCGCCTTCCTCGGAATGATCCATGGTCTGCTGATCACGCGCGGACGCATCGAGCCTTTCATCGTGACGCTCGGCACGCTCGGCATCTATCGCGCCTATCTGACCTATTTCTCCGGCGGCGGCGCGATCACCCTCGACAATGCGCTCGCCGATCTCTACGCGCCGGTCTATTACGGCTATTTCCTCGGCATCCCGATCCCCGTCTGGGTCTTCCTCTGCGTGGCGGTCGCCGGCGGCGTGATCCTTAACCGCACGGCCTTCGGCCGCTACGTGCAGGCGATCGGCTCCAACGAGCAGGTGGCACGCTATGCCGCCGTCGATGTCGACGGGGTGAAGCTCAAGACCTATGCGCTGCTCGGCGCCTGCGTCGGCGTGGCGACGCTGCTCTATGTGCCGCGCCTCGGCTCGGCCTCGCCGACCACCGGCCTGCTCTGGGAGCTGGAGGCGATCGCCGCCGTCATCGTCGGCGGCACGGCGCTGAAGGGCGGGGCCGGATCGATCGCCGGCACGGTGATCGGCGCGATCCTGCTGTCCGTCATCAGCAATATCCTGAACCTGACCAGCATCATCAGCGTCTATCTGAATGCGGCGGTGCAGGGTTTCGTCATCATCGCCGTCGCGCTGCTGCAACGCAGCCGACGGACGTGATAACCACAGCAACCAAGAGGGAGTGAGAAGAATGCAATCGATGACCAGACGTTTCATGCTGCAAGCCACGGTGGCGGCGGCGGCGCTGATCGCCCTGCCGGCCATGGCCGAGGAGCAGGTCCATCTCGGCGTGTCCATTCCGGCGGCGACGCACAGCTTCATGGGCGGCGTCAACTACTGGACGGAACAGGCCAAGAAAGATCTCGAAGCCGCGCATCCGGATCTGAAGATCACCGTCAAGACCGCCGCCAATGCGACGGAACAGGCCGACCAGTTGCGCGACCTGTCGACCGTGTCGAAGATCAACGCGCTCGTCGTCTTCCCGTTCGAATCGGCCGCGCTCACCAAGCCGGTCGCCGATGTGAAGGACAAGGGAGCCTATATCACTGTCGTCGACCGGGGCCTGACCGATCCGTCGATCCAGGACGCCTATGTTTCGGGTGACAACACGGCCTTCGGCCGGATCCCGGCCGAATATATCGCCAAGGAACTCGGCGGCAAGGGCAATGTCGTGGCGCTGCGCGGCATCGCCACGACGCTCGACAACGAGCGGATGGGCGCGTTCGAGGACGTGCTGAAGCAGCATCCGGACATCACGCTGCTCGACGCGCAATACGCCAACTGGAACCGCGACGACGCCTATAAGGTCACGCAGGACTTCCTGACGCGCTTCAAGGAGATCGACGCGTTCTGGGCGGCCGACGACGACATGGCCTTCGGCGCCATCCGGGCGATCGACCAGGCCGACCGCAAGGACATCAAGATCATCTTCGGCGGCGCCGGCGCGAAGGACATGGTCAAGGTCATCCTCGACGGGAGCGATCCGCGCATCCAGGCGAACGTCAGCTATTCGCCGAAGTTCATCTACGACGCGATCAAGATGACGGCGGAAGCGCGTCTCAAGGGCGAGAGACTGCCGGAAAACAACATCATCCCCTCGGTGCTGATCGACAAGGACAACGCCAAGGACTTCTATTTCCCGGATTCGCCGTTCTGATCCCGGAGACGATCTGAATACGAACGCCGCCGGCAAGCCGGCGGCGTTCGTTTTCCCGACCGTGGGATATGCGCGATGCCGTCGGGATCAGTCGGCGCTGAGGGCGGCGGCCGGTTGCAGGTGCGAGGCGTGGCGCGCCGGCAGGTAGCCGAAGATCAGGCCGGTGAGGAACGAACAGGCGAAGGCGAGCGCCACCGGTCCCGGCGTGAAGCTCACGGGCATGCCGAAGGCCGCGGCGGCATAGCCGACGGCAAAGCCGAGAACGACGCCGATCGCTCCGCCGATCGCCGATACGACCAGCGCCTCGATGATGAATTGGACAAGAATATCGCGCCGGCGCGCGCCGGTCGCCATGCGCACGCCGATCTCCCGCGTGCGCTCGCGCACGCTGACCAGCATGATGTTCATGACGCCGATGCCGCCCACCAGCAGCGAGATCGCGGCAACCGAGCCGAGAAAGACCTTCATCGTGTTGGACGTGGCCGTGAAGGCCTCGCGCACGGAGGACATATTGGTGATCTGCGTGTCCTGTTTCCTGTGCCGTTCGTCGAGCAACGACTGGATCGCATCCTGCGTCTGGTCGATGGCGGCGGCATCCTCCACCTGGATTGTGATGGTGCGCACGTTGCGCTGGCCGAAGAGGCGCAGCCCCCCGGTCGACAGCGGCACGAGGATCGTGTCGTCCTGGTCGCTGCCGCCGGCGGTGGCGCCCATCTCGCCCATGACGCCGATGACCTGGAAGGGAATCTTGTCGACGAGGACATATTGGCCAAGCGGATTGTCACCGTTCGGAAAGAGCGTTCTGGCCACGGTCTGGCCGAGCACGGCGACCGGCGCATGATGATCCATGTCGTCGGCATTGATGAACTCCCCGGCCGCGACCGGCCAGGATTTCGCCAGCGGGAATTGCGGCACGGTGCCGTTGGCGGAGGTCTGATAGTCGATATTGCCGTAACGCACCGTCACGGTGCTGGTCATTTCCGGCACCGCGAAGGCGACGTTCGGCAATTCGAGGATCGCGTCCGCATCGGCAGGGATGAGCGTGACGGGCATCGTGCCGCCGCCCCGGAAATTCGCCATGCTCGGCCGGACGAGCAGCAGGTCGGAGCCCATGGCGGAGATGCGGTCGAGCACGGAGTTCTGCGCGCCGGTGCCGATCGCCAGCATCGCCACGACGGAGCCGACGCCGATGACGATGCCAAGCAGCGTCAGGACCGTGCGGAAGAAATTGGCGTGAAGCGCGCGGAAAGCCATGCGGACCGCTTCGGATATGTCGGCGAGCGCCGCCGCCCCCTCGCTGCCCGCCGGATCCTTCGCCGCCGGTTGCCCGGAAACGTCGCGCGGCTTGCGGACGCGGTCGGAACAGATGCGCCCGTCGCGGATCTCGATCAGCCGGTCCGCCTCCTCGGCCACTTCCTGCGAGTGGGTGATCAGGATGATCGTGTGGCCTTCGCGATGCATGTTGCGCAGCAACGCCATCACTTCCTTGCCGCTCTGGCTGTCGAGCGCGCCGGTCGGCTCGTCGGCCAGAATGACGCGGCCGCCGTTCATCAGCGCGCGGGCGATGGACACGCGCTGCTGCTGGCCGCCCGAAAGCTGGTTCGGCCGATGGTCGAGGCGGTCCCCGAGGTTGAGGGAGGTGAGCAGCGCCTCGGCGCGCTCCTGCCGCTCCTGCGCCGGCATGCCCGCATAGATGGCCGGAACCTCGACATTCTCCCGGGCGCTTGCCGTCGGAATGAGGTTGTAGCTCTGGAAGACGAAGCCGAAGGTTCGCCGGCGAAGGGCCGCCAGCTCGTCGCCGTCAAATCCGGCCACCGGCTCCCCGTCGAGAAGGTATTCGCCGCCCGTCGGGCGGTCGAGACAGCCCAGAATGTTCATCAACGTCGACTTGCCCGAGCCGGACTGGCCGATGATGGCCACGAATTCGCCTGCGTCGATATCGAGCGACACATCGTGCAGTACCTCGACGGCGTAGCCGTCGTTGAAGAAGGTCTTGCCGACGCTCCTGAGTGAAATCAACGGACTCATGGCGGCCTCAGAACATGCGCGGCATACGCATGCCGCGTTGCGAGCGGTTGCCGCCGCGCTCGGAGGCATCGGTGCCGGGGGTGGCGACGACGCGCTCGCCTTCGGAAAGGCCGCTGCGGATTTCCGTGTTGACGCGGTTGCGGATGCCGGTCTCGACGCTGCGGGTCTCGGTCGCGCCGCTGGCGGAGACGACCGTCACCTCGGCCTTTCCGTCACGGCCGCCCGCGCGGATCGCGCCGCTCGGCACCAGCAGGACGTCCTGTGCCGCCTGTTCGACGAAGAACACCTGGGCGCTCATCGACATCATGAGTTCGCCGTCGGGATTGGGCACGTCGAACAGCGCATTATAGAGCACGACATTGTTCTCGGTCGTCGGTAGCGGCTGAATCTGCCGCAGTTTGCCGGTGAAGCGCTTGCCGGGCTGGCCAAGCAGCGTGAAATAGGCGTCCATTCCGACCTTGAGCCGGCCGACATCGGCCTCCGAAACCTCCGCGCGCACGGTCATCGTCGACAGGTCGGCGATGGTGACGATGGTGGGTGCGGTCTGGTTGGCGTTGAGCGTCTGGCCTTCCTTGACGGGATTGTCGACGATGGTGCCGGCCATTGGCGCATAGATCTTGGTATAGCCGAGATCGACCTCGTCGCCGGCGAGCGTCGCCTGCTGCTTGCGGATCTGTGCATCCACGGCCTGCACGTCGGCCTCGGCGGTCGAGAGATCGGCGACCGCCTGGTCGAGTGCCGATTGTGCCGCGGTATTGCCGGCGACGAGGCTGCGCTGACGTTCGAGATTTGCCTGTTTGAAGGTGAGTTGCGCCCGTTTCGATGCGAGCTGCGCCTGAAGATAGGCAAGCTCCGCCCGGTTGATCTCCATACGGTTTTCGATCGTCGCGGGATCGATTTCGGCGATCAGTTCGTCGCGCGCGACCTGATCGCCGATCTCCACATGCAGCGCCTTGAGCTGGCCGGAGACCTGGGCGCCGGTGTCGACCGAATTGACGGCTTCCAGCATGCCGACGGCGGTGACGGCGTTCTCGATGTCGCCGCGCACCACCGCCTGGGTGATGAGGGCGGTCGTGGCCGTCGCCGGGGCGTAGGCGGTCCAGCCGTAATAGGCGGCCCCGGCCAGGCCGGCAACCAGCGGCAGAAGGATCCAGAGCCGCCGCGAGCGCTTCTTGCGGCGCGCGGGCGGTGGCGTGCCGGGAATGAAGGTCACGTTGGACCCGGAGTCTTCCGATGCCGGTGCTTTCTGTCTCGCGGTTCCTGCCGTTTCGTTCATTGTCGTTCCATTCGTCTCATTCGGCCCGCACTTCGGGCTCCTGTCACAAATGACATTCCGGGACCTTCTCGGGAAGCCTTTGGGATCATTATATTTTCGTAATATTTGACGAGATGCAGATTGGCGGGGCCCCGCTGAACCGGGGCTGAACGGATCCCGCCCGGCGGCCGATCGCCTTCAGGCTCGCGTAGGAAGGCCGGCCCGGCGCGCCACCTGGCGTTCGATCGCCGAAAGCCCGTCATAGATCAGGATGGCGAGCATTCCGACGATCAGGCCTCCCTGCAAGACGAAGGCCATGTTGTTCGATTGCAGGCCGGCGATGATGATCTCGCCAAGCGTTTTCGCCGCCACCGTCGAGCCGATGGTCGCGGTGGCGAGGCTGATGACCACCGAAAGCCGGATGCCGGCGAGGATCAGCGGCAGGGCGAGCGGCAGTTCGACGCGCCACAGCCGCTGCCGGCCGGTCATGCCGGCGCCGCGCGCCGCCTCGATCACCGCGGGCGGCAGGGTCGTAAGTCCCGTCAGCGTATTCTCGAAGATCGGCAGCAATCCGTAGAGAAAGAGGGCGATCAGCGTCGGCTTTTCCCCGAAGCCCAGCACGGGCACGGCGAGCGCCAGCACGGCGACCGGCGGAAAGGTCTGGCCGATATTGGCAAGGCTTCGGGACAGCGGCAGGAATTCCGCGCCGGCCGGCCGCGTGGCCAGAATGGCCATGGCCATGGCGACGACGGTCGCGCCGGCCGTCGCAAGCGCGACGGTGCGAAGATGCAGCAGCGTCAGCATCAGAAGATCGCCCTGGCTGTAGATAGCCGGGGCATTGTCCTGCACCAGCGGCCGGAACACCGGTTCGAAGCCGTGTGGCGCGACCAGAAAGGCGACAAGGACGGCGAGCGTCGATCCACGCAGGATGGCGGCGGCCGAAATCCTCATGGCGACCCCGCCGCCCGGCGCGACAGTTCCTCAAGCGTCACCCTGCCGAGGATGCCGCCCGCCTCGTCGGCGACCGGGGCCGCCTTGCGACCCGTCCACAGGAGATGGGCAAGCGCATCCCGCTGGCTGGTGGCCTGTGGCAGCGGCTCTCCTTCCGCTGCGCCGGGCTCCACCGCCGTTGCGACGCTTTCGATCGCCAGCAGCCGGAACGGCCGTTCGCCGAGCCCGATCATCGCCTGCACGAATTCGGTCGCCGGCCGCTTCAGGAGATCGACCGGCGCGCCATATTGGACCAGAGCGCCCTTGTCCATCACGGCGATGCGATCGGCAAGGTTGAAGGCTTCGCTCATGTCGTGGGTGACGAGCACGATCGTCGTGCCGAGCAGCTTCCGGATTTCCAGCAGGTCGGCCTGCGCCTTGGCGCGGATGATCGGGTCGAGCGCGCCGAAGGGCTCGTCCATCAGCAGCACGTTGGGTTCGGCGGCCAGCGCCCGCGCCACGCCGACGCGCTGCTGCTGGCCACCGGAAAGCTCGTGCGGAAACCGTGTGGAAAACAGCGCCGGGTCGAGCTGGAACAGTTGCATCAGTTCCGCCACCTTCGCCCGGATGCGTGCGCCGTCCCAGCCGAGCAACTGGGGGACGGTCGCGATATTCTCCGCCACCGTGCGGTGCGGGAACAGGCCGTCGCCCTGGATCGCGTAACCGATGCGCCGGCGCAGCTCGAAGCCCGGCATGCCGTGATTGTCTTCGCCGTCGAGACGGATCGACCCCGATGTCGGCTCCACCAGCCGGTTGATCATCCGCAGCAGCGTCGTCTTGCCGGATCCCGAGGTGCCGACGATGACGGTGAGTGTGCGCGGCTCTATCGTCATGGTGACATGATCGACGACCGTACGGCCGTCGTAGCATTTGGTGATGTCGTCGATTTCGATCATGCGATTTTGTTCCGGTTGAAGACCGGGGCCTTCATTTCGATGGCGGCGTCGAGGATGACGGCGGCGGCGAAGGCGAGCACTACCGTCGGCAGCGCGCCCAGAAGTACGAGGTCCATGGCCATCTGGCCGATGCCCTGGAAGACGAAGACGCCGAACCCGCCGCCGCCGATCAGGGCGGCGATGGTCGCAAGCCCGATGTTCTGGACCAGCACGATGCGGATGGCGGTGAGGATGACGGGGGTGGCGAGCGGGAGTTCGATCCGCAACAGCCGCTGCGTGCCGGTCATGCCGACACCGCGCGCCGCCTCGTTGACTTCCCGGGCGACGCCGGCCAGCCCGGCCACCGTATTGGCCGTCACCGGCAGCAGCGAATAGAGAAACAGCGCCACGAAGGCGGGGGCTGCGCCGATACCGCGAATGCCCAGCGCATAGGCACCGGGTACATGGACGGCGATCCAGCCGAGCGGGGCGATCAGGAGGCCGAAAAGCGCGATCGAGGGGATGGTCTGGATCAGGTTGAGAACGTTCAGCACGCCGGCGCGCAGCCGCTTTACCCGATGACAGAGGATGCCGAGCGGCAGGCCCGCCACCACCGCGGCCAGAAGCGAGCCGAGCGCCAGCGTGACATGCTTTCCGGCCTCCTGCCAGAAGACGTCGGCGCGGCCGGCATATTCCTTCAGGATCGAGAGATTGTCCCACAGGCCGGAGAGCAGAACTGCACCGACGGCGGCCAGCACGGCCGCAAGCAAGAGCAGCCGTATCCACGGCGGCGGCCCGAGGCGGGCGATCGCATCGGCGGCAAGCAGCGCGAAAGCCGACAGCAGGATCCAGACGCCGGATCCGGGCGCCACGCGGGCGTAGCTGTCGCCATCCGGCGTGAGGAACCGCGCCGACAGGCCGATCGAGACGGCGAGCGCGCAGAGCGCAAGTCCGGCGGCCGCCAGCCGCAGCGATACGGGCAGGCGCAGGAGCGCCATGCAGGCAACCGCCGCCAGAACGATGGCGAGACCGGCGGCGGCGGCCGGCGGCAGCGCTTCGATGAGGGATCGCGCCTCGCCCGGCACGATCCGGTTGGCGCGAAAAATCGCGAAGGGTGCGACAAGGCCGCCATAGGCGACCATCAGGGCGATGACGGCGCCGAGCTTGTCGATCCGGATGGTCAACGGATGCCTCCAGCCTGGTGACGGCCTTGTCTCCCGAAGGTCGCCGCCGAAATGTCGGCCTATTCCAGAAGGCCGTTCTTCTTCAGGAAGTCGTCGGCGACGGCGCCGGCCGGCTCGCCGCCGACCTGCACGCGGCCGTTCAGTTCCTGCAAGGTGACGAGATCGAGCTTCTCGAAGACCGGTTTCAGCAAGGCCTCGATCTGCGGATGCGCCTTGAGCACCGTCTCGCGGATGATCGGCGCGGGCTGGTAGACGGGTTGCACCGCCTTGTCGTCCTCCAGCACCACGAGGCCGGACGGGGCGATGCCGCCATCGGTGCCGTAGACCATGGCGGCGTTGACGCCGTTGGTCTGGTTGGCGGCGGCGGCGATCGTCGCGGCGGTATCGCCGCCCGACAGGGTGATCAATTGCTCCGGCTTCAGTTCGAAGCCATAGGTCTTCTGGAAGGCCGGCAGGGCGGCTGCCGAATTGACGAATTCCGACGAGGCGGCCAGCACGACCTCGCCGCCTTGCGACACATAGGCGGCGAAATCGCTGAAGGTCTTGATGCCGTTGGCCTCGGCCACATCCTTGCGCAGGGCGATCGCCCAGGTGTTGTTGGCGGGCGACGGCGTCAGCCAGACGATCTTGTTTGTCTCGTAATCGAGCTTTCTTGCCTCCTCGTAGGCGGCGGCGGCATCCTTCCAGAGCGGATCGTCGGCCTTTTCGAAGAAGAAGGCGGCATTGCCGGTATACTCAGGATAGATATCGATCTCGCCGGCGGTGATCGCCTTGCGAACGACCGGCGTCGCGCCGAGCTGTACCCGATCCGTCGTGGCGATGTCGTTGGCATTGAGCACGGAAAGGATGATATGGCCGAGGACGCCGCCTTCCGTGTCGATCTTCGAGGAGACGACGACCTGGGCTGCGGCCGAGGCTGCCGACAGGACGAGGGCGAGGGCGGTGGCGATGAAAAGTCTGTTGGGTCGCACGGCTGAATTCCCTTTGAAACGGCGTCAGGTTTCCCGCGACCGGCCATGTTTTGCGCGGGGTGTGACCGGCCATATATGGCGATGCGCCAAGAAGCCTAGGGCAGGGCGCGGAAGAAGTGGCGGCCACCGTCAGTTTTTCATCGAACCGCCGCCCGGGCAAGCGCGCCGCCGGAAAAAATGCCGGCGCGCGTTGCCGCCGCCGGCATCCGGTTTCAGGAGGCGTGCCACCGGCCTCGGCGATCAGCCGATGGTCATCAGGCTGGCGTTGCCGCCGGCCGCTGCGGTGTTGATGGAGGTGGAGACTTCCTCCAGCAGCCAGTTGAGGCAATAGGCTTCCGGATCGCCCGCGATCTCGGCGCCGGTTGCCGCCTGGACCAGAACGAGCGGCCCGGGCAGCGCCGCGATGGCGCGGTTCACCGATGCCACCCGTTCGCGGTCGCCCTCGACGAGTGCGCCGGAGAAGCGGCCATCCTTGTTCCAGTCGGCCGTCCAGGAGAGGCGGGCGGAAACCGATGCCGGCAAGCCGGCAAGCGAGGGCTGCAAGCCGCTGGCCGCGTCGATCGCCACCGCGTTGCCCGTTGCGAGCGCGGCGGCAAGCTGGCGCAGCAGGCCCGCCTCCGTCCGGGGGACAAGCAGGATGCGTCCGCGCGGGTGCAGCGCGTAGAGATTGCTCTCGCCGACCGGTCCGGGAAGCTCCCGTTCCAGGCCGAGGGCGGAGCGCCCGGCATAGACGCGGGCGGCTTCCGCCGCATCGGATTGTCCCTTGCCGTCGAGCCAGACGGTCAGGTCGCGAAGCGCGGGATCGGTGTGGACCGAATCCTGCTGGGGCGGCACCGGCGCGCGCTGCACGAGCCGGCCGATATAGAGCGGGCCGCCCGCCTTGGGGCCGGTGCCCGAAAGCCCGCGACCGCCGAAGGGCTGCACGCCGACCACCGCGCCGATGATGTTGCGGTTGACGTAGAGATTGCCGGCCTTGATGCGGCTGGTGACATGGGCGATCGTTTCGTCGAGCCGCGTGTGCAGGCCGAAGGTGAGGCCGTAGCCGGACGCGTTGATCTCGTCGATGAGCCGGTCGAGATCCGGACGGCGATAGCGGATGACATGCAGCACCGGCCCGAATACCTCGCGCTTGAGGTCGGACAAGGCCTTGATCTCGATGATGGTCGGCGCGACGAAGGTTCCCTCCGTCGCGGCGTCCGGCAGGGCCAGCTGGTCGATCTTGCAGCCGAGGCCGCGCATGCGCTCGACATGCTGGTCGATCTCCTGTTTGGCGTCGGCGCTGATGACCGGGCCGACGTCGACATTGAGCCGGTCGGTGCGGCCGATGGTTAGTTCGCGGAAGGCTCCCTTGAGCATCGCGAGCGTGCGGTCGGCGATCTCTTCCTGAAGGCACAGGACCCGCAGCGCCGAGCAGCGCTGGCCGGCGCTGTCGAAGGCCGAGGTGATGACGTCGGCGACGACCTGTTCGGCCAGCGCCGAGGAATCGACGATCATGCCGTTCTGGCCGCCGGTTTCGGCGATCAGCGGGATCGGCCTGCCGCCGGCCGAGAGCCGTTCGGCAAGCTGCGCCTGGATCAGGCGGGCGACTTCCGTCGAACCGGTGAACATCACGCCTGCCGTTTCCGGTGCGCCGACGAGGGCGGCGCCAAGGCGGCCGCTGCCCGGAACGAATTGCAGCGCGCCGGCCGGCACGCCGCCCTCGTGCAGGATCTTCACGCTTTCATGGGCGATGATCGGCGTGACGCCCGCCGGCTTGGCCAGAACCGGATTGCCGGCCACCAGTGCCGCGGCCACCTGGCCGGTGAAAATGGCGAGCGGAAAGTTCCACGGGCTGATGCAGACGACCGGACCCAGCGGCGCATGGCCCGGTCCCAGCGTCTTGCGCGCCTGATCGGCGTAATAGCGCAGGAAATCGACCGCCTCGCGCACTTCGCCGATTGCGTTGGCCGCCGATTTTCCGGCTTCGCGCATGATGATGCCCATCAGCGGCTCCATGCGCGACTGCATGATGTCGGCCGCCCGGTCGAGGCAGGCCGCCCGCTCGGCCGGCGGCACGGCCGCCCAGTGCGGCGCGTGTTCGGCCGCCATCGCCGCGATGCGGGGGGCGTCCTCCACCGTGAGTTCCGTCACCTCGCCGACGATATCGCGATGGTCGGCGGGATTGAGAACCGGCCGTGTGACGCCCTCGGTCGTGCCGTCGGCAAGGCGCGGCAGCGCATGCCACGGGACGGTGACGGTCGCGGCCAGCTTTTCCGAGAGGTCGGCGAGCGCCGTCTCGTCGGAAAGGTCGAGGCCGGCGGAATTTTCCCTTGCACTGCCGTAAAGGGCCGAAGGCAGTGCGATAAGGTCGTGTTGCGCGCCGACGACCGGCATGGCGGCGACGATCTCGACGGGATCGGCAACCAGTTCGTCGACCGAGACTGCGGGGTCCGAAATGCGATTGACGAAGGAGGAGTTGGCGCCGTTTTCGAGCAGGCGGCGCACCAGATAGGCCAGCAGCGTCTCGTGGGTTCCGACCGGCGCATAGATGCGGCAGGGGCGATCAAGCTTGTCCTTGCCGACGACTTCGTCATAGAGCGGCTCGCCCATGCCGTGCAGGCACTGGAACTCGTATTTCCCGACCTTGAAATCGGGACCGGCAAGGTGATGGATCGTCGCCAGCGTCTGTGCGTTATGGGTGGCGAACTGCGGGAAGATCACGTCGAGCGCGGCGAGCAGCTTGCGTGCGCAGGCCACATAGGCGACGTCCGTATGGACCTTGCGGGTATAGACCGGGAAGCCTTCGAGCCCGTCGAGTTGCGCGCGCTTGATCTCCGCGTCCCAATAGGCGCCCTTGACGAGACGGACCATCAGGCGCCGGCGCGAGCGGCGGGCGAGGTCGATGATATAGTCGAGCACGAAGGGGCAGCGCTTGCCGTAGCCCTGCACCACGAAGCCAAGGCCGTTCCAGCCGGCGAGATCCTTGTCGAAGCACAGCTCCTCGAGAAGGTCGAGCGAAAGTTCGAGCCGGTCGGCCTCCTCCGCATCGATGTTGAAGCCGATATCATAGGTCTTCGAGAGGACCGCGAGCGTCTTCACCTTCGGCAGCAACTCGCTCATCACCCGTTCGGCCTGCAAACGGCTGTAGCGGGGATGCAGCGCCGACAGCTTGATGGAAATGCCGGGGCCTTCGTAGATGCCGCGTCCGGCGGACGCCTTGCCGATGGCGTGGATCGCCGCTTCGTAGTCCCGGTAGTAGCGTTCGGCGTCGGCCGCGGTCGTGGCCGCTTCGCCGAGCATGTCGTAGGAATAGCCGAAGCCGCGCGCTTCCAGCGGGCGGGCGCGTTTCAGCGCCTCCTCGATCGTCTCGCCGGTGACGAATTGCTCGCCCATCATGCGCATCGCCATGTCGACGCCGCGCCGGATGACCGGTTCGCCGCAGCGGGAGATGAGGCGGGTCAGCGCCGAGGCGAGGCTTCGGTCGTTGACGGTCGCGGTCAGCTTGCCGGTGACGACGAGGCCCCAGGTGGCGGCGTTGACGAACATCGAGCGGCCGCCGCCCATATGCGACTTCCAGTCACCCTCGGCGATCTTGTCGCGGATCAGCGCATCGCGCGTCGCCGTGTCGGGGATGCGCAGCAGCGCTTCGGCCAGGCACATCAGCGCCACGCCCTCCTGGCTCGACAGCGAATATTCCTGAACCAGTCCCTCGACGCCGGTGCCCTTGTGCTTGGCGCGCAGGGCGGTGATCAGTTTGCGGGCGGTTGCGGCGATATCGGCGCGCATCGCCTCGGGCACCTGCGCGGCCTCCACCAGCGGCGGCAGGCATTCGGTTTCCGGCCGGCGGTAGGCGGCCGTGATGGCGCGGCGAAGATCGCTCTGCGGCCGGATCGGCGGAGCGAAACGGGCGAAGGGAGACGTGGCGTCGGTCGAGGGACTTGCGGTCTGGGCGTCTGAATTCAGCATCGGAGCACCTGAAGAAGGGAGTGTTGCGATCTGGGCGGCGGTCGTTCGGAGGGCCGGCCGCCCGGTTGTCATGTCGATCTGAAACCCGGTGGATCGATCATCCTGCGGTCCGCACCGTTCCGCAAGGGTTTCGCCGGCTCCCGCGGGGTTTCCCGATGGGGACCATATCCCATGCCGCTCGGGCATTCCGCCTTGCTTTGATGCCTGAATGAATCATAATGACTTATTTTTTGGTATGGGATCGTGTGAAATGGCCATCATAGGCGAGAATATCAGTGAATTAGACCAGTTCGACAGGAGAATCCTCAGGGCGGTCACCGAGGATGGCCGGATCTCGGTCACCGACCTCGCCCAGCGGGTGGGCCTTTCCAAGACGCCCTGCCAGAACCGGCTCAGGCGGCTGATCGAGGGAGGCTACATCGAGGGTTTCACGGCGATCCTCAATCCGGCTCGCCTGGATCTCGATCATGTGGCCTTCGCGGAGGTGAAGCTCACCAATACCCGCGAAGAGGCGCTGAAAAGCTTCAACGACGCGGTGAAGAAGATCAGGGAAGTGGAGGAATGCCACCTGATCGCCGGCCGCTTCGACTATCTGCTGAAAATCCGCACCCGTGATATCCGCCGCTACCGGCATGTGCTCGGCGAGCGGATCTCCACGCTGCCCTTCGTCGCCAGCACGTCGACCAGCGTGGCGATGGAAACCGTCAAGGAAAGCTGGAGCAACCTGCCGGCGGCTGGTTGAGACCGCATGCCGGCTGCATAATGCGGGAGCGGGCGACTTGATCTTGGGCGCGGGCGCCCAAGATATCGCAGACCGGACACCGCGCGGGCGCGTCTTCCGGCATTCAGGGGAGAACGCAGGCGTGCCGACACGAGACCTCCGACCAACCGCAATGGCTGCCGACGGGGGCGATGGTCCGCCGCCGCAGGGCGATATCGTCCACGTCGCCGCCGCGCTGCTTGCGGCGACCCTTGTCATCGCCGCGCTCTATCTCGGCCGCGACGTGCTCTTGCCGCTGGCCGTCGCCTTCCTGATCAGCTTCGCGCTGAACCCGCTCGTTTCCTGGCTGACGCGCCGCGGCCTGCCCCGCCTCCTTTCCGTGCTGGTGGTGCTGACGATGGTGCTGACGCTGTTTGCCGGAATGGGCATGCTGCTGGTCACCCAGGTCCGTTCCCTCGGTGCGGAGCTGCCGACGTACCAGACGACGATCCGCGACAAGCTGGTCGACCTGCGTCACCAGATGCAGGGACCGGGAATTGTCGAGCGGGCGCTGGAAACGGTCGACAGCCTGCAAAAGGAGGTGGAACCCGAGCCGGAAACCCTGCCTGGCGCCGATGCTCCGCAACGCGTCGAGGTGGTCCCCGCGCCCCAATCTCCCTTCGAGATGGCCTTCGAATGGCTGACGCCGCTGCTGGAGCCCTTGGCCACGGCGGGCATCGTCTTCGTCTTCGTCTTCCTGGCGTTGCTCGACCGCAGCGACCTGCGCGATCGCCTGCTGCGGCTTCTCGGCGGCAATATCCATCGCTCCACCACGGCGATGGAGGAAGCCGGCGCGCGCATCAGCAAATATTTGCTGATGCAGCTGCTGGTGAATGTGACCTACGGCGTGCCCATGGCCCTCGGCCTGTGGCTGATCGGCGTGCCGGGCGCGCTGCTGTGGGGCACGGTCGCCGCCGTCATGCGCTTCATTCCCTATATCGGCCCGGTGATTTCGGCGGTCTTTCCGCTGGCGCTCGCCTTCGCGGTCGATCCCGGCTGGCAGATGATTCTGCTGACGCTCGGCCTGATCGTCGTTCTGGAGCTTCTCAGCAACAATGTGGTCGAGCCGCTGCTCTATGGCTCCAGCACCGGCTTGTCCGCTATCTCGCTGATCGCCGCCGCGACCTTCTGGACGTTGCTCTGGGGGCCGGTCGGGCTGATCCTGTCGACGCCGCTGACGGTCTGCCTGCTGGTGGTCGGCCGCAACCTGCCGCAGATGCAGTTCCTCGACACGCTGCTCGGCTCCGCGCCGGCGCTCGATCTGCCGACGCGCATCTATCAGCGCCTGCTCGCCGACGATCCCGACGAGGCGGCCGATATCGCCGCCGGTGAGGTGGAGCGCACCTCGTTGCGCGCTTTCTACAACGATATCGGCATCGAGGTCCTGCGCCAGGCGGGGACCGACTATGCCCGCAACGCCACGGCGGAACACCGCCTGCGCGTCGCCAACGGCATGGACGATCTTCTCGACGACCTGCGGGAGGATTACCCCGTCGCGGAGGTCTCCGGACAGCCGGCGCGGGTGGTCTGTCTCGGCGGGAAATGGGATGTCGATTCGATCGCCGCAGCGATGCTGGCCCATGCGCTCGGTCACGAGGGTATCGCCGCCGAAGCCCGTGCGGCGACCGGCGCGACCGCCCGTCATGTGGCGAAGCTGGACCTGGAGGCGACCGACATCGTCTGCATCGGCTATTTCAGCGATGCGCCCGCGGCGGCCGCGCGTCAGCTGTGCCGCCGCCTGCGCCAGCGCTGGCCGCATCTGAAACTGGTTCTGGCGCTGTGGAACCGCCCGCCATCGCTTCTGGAGGACGACGCCTTCCGCAAGCTCGGGGCCGACGGGGTGGTCGTGTCGATCGACGAGGCGGTCGAGCGGCTCCGCCACATGCTTTCGCCGGAAGAGGCGCTGGCTGCGCAGCAGGCCCCGACACCGGAAAACGATGCGGAACGGATCGCGGCCTTGCACGCCAGCGGCATTCTGGACGGCCATGCGCGCGAAGAACTCGACGCGCTCGCCAAGCGCGCGGCCGATGTCTTCGATGTCGGTTTCGCCGTCATTTCCGCCATCGATGGAGAGCGGGAATTCATCGTCGGTCAAAGCCGCGACCTGCCGGGCATGCGCACCGGCGATGGGACCGACATGATCGTGATGCCCCGTCATCAGGCGGTGTGCGACCATGTCGTCGGGTCGGGCCGGATGCTGGTCGTTTCGGATGCGGAGCGCGATCCACGCTTCGCGGATCATCCGGCCATCGCGTTATGGAACACCCGTTTTTATGCTGGCGCGCCGTTGCGCACGGCGGACGGCCATGTGCTGGGTGCGTTCTGCCTTCTGGATACGAAGCCGCACGGTCTCGACGACAAGGAAAAGGGGTTGCTCGACACGCTCGCCGCCGACGCCACGGCGCTGATCACCGGCGAGGAAACACAAGAGGCCGAAGCGCCGGAGCCGGCGGCTTCCGCAACCGTCGGCCAGCAGGTGCCGGAATGATCGGGAAGGCCGCCCGCGAAGGAACGCGGGCGGTGCTTTCAGAAAGCGACGGCTGATCGCTCAGAATTCCTCCCAATCGGCGGAGGCGACCGCCGCGTTGCCCGAGAAGGCCCGGGCGACCTTGCGGCCGAGCGCGCGGGCCGGGGAGGCTGCCGGCGTTTCCGTGCCGGAAGCCGGGCGTGCGACTGCCGCCGGCGCGTCCGTGGCGGCCAGCCGGAACTGACCCAGAAGCTGGCTGAGGGAAACGACTTCCCGCGCCAGGCTGTGGCTTGCGGCGGTCGTTTCCTCGACCATCGCGGCATTCTTCTGGGTGTCCTGATCCATCTGGTTGACGGCGGTATTGATCTGCTGGAGCCCGGAGGACTGCTCCTGGGCCGACTCGACGATCGCCGCCACGTTCTGGTCGATCTCCTGCACCTCGCGCACGATGGTCTCCAGGGCCCGCCCGGTATCGCCGACGAGCTGCACGCCTTCCTGCACCTGCTCGTTCGAAGCGGTGATCAGCGTCTTGATCTCCTTGGCGGCATTGGCCGAGCGCTGGGCGAGTTCACGCACCTCCTGCGCCACGACGGCAAAACCCTTGCCGGCCTCGCCGGCGCGTGCGGCTTCCACGCCCGCGTTGAGGGCGAGAAGGTTGGTCTGGAAGGCGATCTCGTCGATCACGCCGATGATGTTGCCGATCTCGTCGGACGATTTCTCGATCCGCTCCATGGCGCCGATCGCCCGGCGCACGACGGCGCCCGACTGTTCCGCATCGTGACGGGCGCGGGCGGCGAGCTGGCCGGCCTCCTGCGCGCGGCGGGTGGAATCCTTCACCGTCGTGGTGATTTCCTCAAGCGCGGCGGCGGTTTCCTCGACGGCTGCGGCCTGCTGCTCGGTGCGGCGGGCGAGATCGTCGGCGGCCGACTTGATCTCGTTTGAGCCGGCGTCGATGCCGCGGGCATTCTCGGCCACGAGAGCCAGCGCCGATTGCAGTTTCTCGGCGGAGACGTTGAAGTCCCTGCGTACGGCGTCCAGCGTTTCGGTGAAGGTATCGCCGATGCGATAGGACACATCGCCGTCCGACAGTTTCGAAAGGGCGGTGGCAAGATTGTTGACCGCGAATTTCACGTCGGCTGCTTCCTTCGCCTGCTGCGCTTCGCGCGCCAGGCGTTCGGTCTCGGAGAGGCTGCGGTTGGCCTCGGCCTCCTGCTCCAGCCGGATGCGCGCCTGGGCGTTCTCAAGGAAGACATTGACGGCCTTGGCCATCTCGCCGACCTCGTCGCCGCGCTCCATGCCCGGGATGGCCTCTTCGACGTCGCCGGCCGCCAGCGTGCGCATGCGCTCCTGCAGGCGTCCGATCGGCTGGGCGATGCCGCGGCTGGCAACCGCCAGGCCGGCCGCAAAGGCGGCGATGATGGCAAGCACGATACCGCCCAGCGAGTAGGCGATGGTGTTGAGGTTGCCGGCGGAGATCGTATTGGCGCGAACTTCCAGCTCCGCGAGCAGGCCGTCGGTGAAGGCGCGCAGCCGTACGCCGAGTTGCTCGCCACGGGCGTCGAGTCTGACGATCTGCGAGCGCAGGGCGCCGATCGATCCGTTCTTGGCCTGTGCGGTGACCGTTCTGATTTCTCCTTCGAGCTCTCGCATCTCGACGATGAAGTTCTCGATTTCCTCGGCCTTTTCGGGCAGAAGCTCCTTGGCCTCGTTCATGCGGGCATACAGCAGCTCGGAGTTGGATTCGAGGTTGTCCATCGCGGAAGCGTAGCTTTCCGACCCCTCGCCGTGAACGCCGATGCGATAGGTATTGTAGAAAAGGGTCACGAAATTACGGTCGGCACGGGCGATCTGGCGCAAGGCCGTCGCATCCCTGTCGATGAAGCGCGAATAGATGGTATCGCTGTTCCAGAACGTCTGCGCCATGTAGACGGTGCCGCAAAGCGCCAGCACCGATACTGCGGCGATGACGGACAAGATCTTTGTCTTGATCCGGGTATTGTTCAAAAAGGACATATGTTCTCTGCTTCCGGGAAGTAAGGCGCGGAACCCGTCTTCGGCGGGCTGCCGGGCCGCAGTGAATCTCACATTACACGGGAGAACACCCAGTCATTGGGTGCGAAGGGCGCGATCATGCGGCCCGTCGGCCTTGGGAGGCGCCTGTCCGTTTCATGCCGACGCGACAGGCTCCGACGAACCGGATGTATTATCGGATCCATCGTGCAGGCTCATTGCTAGATCACTAGAAGTAAACAATTTGCTACTATCACGGGTATGTCTATTTTCTCTGGTTGCATCGCCTGCGAGGAAACCGGCCGTGCCGGGCGAAAAGCCGGCCGGGCGGTATGGCGCGGCGCGCCGAACTGATGTGTGACGACGCACGATAATCTTTGACCTCGGCGGGAACCGTCTGTATCGAAGACACAATTCAGCGTGATGACATGGCAATAATGGACGGCGGCCGATGAAATTTCTGGACGAAGCCAAAGTATATATCCGGTCCGGGGACGGCGGGGCCGGCGCCGTTTCCTTCCGGCGCGAGAAATTCATCGAGTTCGGTGGCCCTGACGGCGGCGACGGCGGGCGCGGCGGGGACGTCTGGATCGAGGCCGTCAACGGCCTCAACACGTTGATCGATTTCCGCTATCAGCAGCATTTCAAGGCGTCGATCGGCGTACACGGCATGGGCCGCAATCGCACCGGCGCAAATGGCGCAAGCGTGACGATGAAGGTGCCGGTGGGAACCCAGATCTTCGAGGAGGACAAGGAGACGCTGATCGTCGACCTCGTCAGCGAAGGCCAGCGCTTCCGGCTGGCTGCCGGCGGCAACGGCGGCTTCGGCAACGCGCATTTCAAGTCCTCCACCAATCAGGCTCCCAATTGGGCCAATCCGGGCCTGCCGGGCGAGGAAAAGACGATCTGGCTGCGCCTCAAGCTGATCGCCGACGCCGGTCTCGTCGGCCTGCCGAACGCCGGCAAGTCGACCTTTCTGGCGACCTGCACGCGCGCCCGGCCGAAGATCGCCAATTATCCCTTCACGACGCTGCATCCCAACCTCGGCGTTGCCACCGTGGACGGGCGCGAGTTCATTATCGCCGATATCCCCGGCCTGATCGAAGGCGCTCATGAGGGTGTCGGCCTCGGTGACCGGTTCCTTGGCCATGTGGAGCGCACCCGTGTGCTGCTGCACCTCGTTTCCGCGCAGGAAGAAGACGTCGCCGGAGCCTATCGGACGGTCAAGCACGAGCTTGAAGCCTATGGCGAGGGGCTCGCCGACAAACCGGAGATCGTGGCGCTGTCGCAGATCGACATCCTGGACGAGGACGAGCGCCGGCAGAAGGTCGCGGCGCTGGCCGACGCCTGCGGCAAGACGCCGCTCCAGCTTTCCGCCGTCGTCGGCCTCGGCATGACGGAGGCGCTGCGGGCGCTGCGCGACGTGATTGCCGAAACCAGCCGGGACGGGACCGCCGACTGACATGACGAAGATCCGCAAACCGCTTGCGAAATACCGCCGGGTCGTCGTGAAGATCGGTTCGGCGCTGCTCGTCGATCGCATGGACGGGCTGAAGACGGCCTGGCTCGATGCGCTTTGCACGGACCTTGCGATGCTGAGGGCTGGCGGGACCGAGGTCCTGGTCGTCTCCTCGGGGGCGATCGCCCTCGGACGTTCCGTGCTGAAGGTGCTGGCAGGGACGCTGAAGCTGGAAGAAAGCCAGGCGGCGGCCGCCGTCGGCCAGATCGCGCTTGCCCGCGCCTGGTCGGAAAGCCTGTCTTCCCATGGCGTCGTTGCCGGACAGATCCTGCTGACGCTCGGCGACACGGAGGAGCGGCGACGCTATCTCAACGCCCGGGCCACGATCAGCCAGCTCCTGAAGCTCGGCTCGGTGCCGATCATCAACGAGAACGACACCGTCGCCACCACCGAGATCCGTTACGGCGACAACGACCGGCTGGCGGCCCGGGTGGCGACGATGACGGGCGCCGACCTGCTGGTGCTGCTGTCCGATATCGACGGCCTTTATACCGCGCCGCCGCATCTTGATCCCGACGCGCGCTTTCTCGAGACGGTCGACGCCATCACGCCGGAGATCGAGGCCATGGCCGGCGGCGCCGCGTCGGAACTGTCGCGCGGCGGCATGCGCACCAAGATCGACGCCGGCAAGATCGCGACCGGCGCGGGCTGCGCGATGATCATCGCGTCCGGCAAGGTCGAGCGTCCGCTTTTGGCCATCGGGCAGGGCGCGCGCTCGTCCTGGTTCGCTCCTTCCGGTTCGCCGGTTACGGCGCGCAAGACCTGGATCGCCGGAAAGCTGCAACCGGCCGGCCGGCTGGAGATCGACGCGGGGGCGGAACGGGCGCTCATGGCCGGAAAGAGCCTGTTGCCGGCCGGCGTGCGTAGCGTTTCCGGCTTCTTTTCGCGTGGTGATACCATCTCGATCGTAGGTGTCGCCGGGCGTGAAATCGCCCGTGGCCTCGCAGGCTACGACGCTGATGAGGCGCGGCTGATCGTCGGGCGGAAATCCGCGGAGATCGCCGCCATTCTCGGGTATGTCGGCCGGGCCGCCATGGTGCATCGGGACGATCTGGTGATGACCGGCGCACCGAAGACCCGCGACGAGGAGAAGGATGCCGTCGATGCTTGAGCAGGTCGGGGATGCCATCGACATTGGCGCATTGATGGCGGAAATCGGCCGCAATGCGCGCGCCGCCGCCAGGCCGCTCTCCACTGCGGGAGCCGATCGCAAGACCGCCGCGCTCGAAGCGATGGCCGGCGTCATCGAGACGAAGCGTGCGGACATCCTTGCCGCCAATGCGCTCGATCTGGCGGCCGCGCGCGAAAGCGGCGTCGCGCCTGCTTTTCTCGACCGCCTGATGCTGACGCCGGAGCGGATCGACGCCATCGCCGCCGCAATCCGCGACATCGCGGCGCTGAAGGACCCGGTCGGCGACGTTATCGCCGAATGGGACCGGCCGAACGGCCTGCATATCGAGCGCGTGCGTACGCCGCTCGGGGTCATCGGCGTCATCTACGAGAGCCGACCCAATGTGACGGCGGATGCCGGCGCGCTGTGCCTGAAGGCCGGCAACGCCGTCATCCTGCGCGGCGGTTCCGACAGCGTGCACTCCTCGCGGGCGATCCATTCGTGCCTCGTTGCCGGCCTCACGGCCGCGGGCCTTCCCGAGCACGCCATCCAATATGTGCCGGTGACGGATCGCGCCGCCGTGGGCGCGATGCTGTCCGGTCTCGACGGTGCCATCGACGTGATCGTGCCGCGCGGCGGCAAAAGCCTGGTTTCGCGTGTTCAGAACGAGGCGCGCGTCCCGGTCTTCGCGCATCTCGAGGGCATCTGCCACGTCTATGTCGACGCCTCCGCCAGGCTGGCGATGGCCAGGGAGATCGTCGTTAACGCCAAGATGCGGCGCACCGGTATCTGCGGCGCGGCCGAGACGCTGCTGGTCGATCGCGCGGCGGCCGACAGCCATCTCGTCCCGCTCGTCGAAGCGCTGCGGTCCGCCGGCTGCCAGGTGCGCGCGACCGAAGAGATCCGCGCGCGCGTCCCCGGCCTTGCCGCGGCGGGCGAGGCGGACTGGTCGAGCGAATATCTCGATGCGATCATTTCCGTCGCCCTCGTGGATGGCGTCGGCGGCGCGATAGACCATATCGGCCGCTGGTCCTCGGCCCATACCGAGGCCGTCGTCGCGGAGGATCCGGCCGTGGTGGAACGCTTCTTCGGAGAAATCGATTCGGCGATCCTCGTGCACAACGCCTCGACGCAGTTCGCCGACGGCAGCGAGTTCGGCATGGGCGGCGAGATCGGTATCGCCACGGGCAAGATGCACGCGCGCGGCCCCGTCGGCGTCGAACAGCTCACCTCCTTCAAGTATCGCGTGCGCGGCACCGGACAGGTCCGGCCCTGAGGTGAGCACGGACGCGGTCGCCGAGCGCTATCTGCGAATGCCGCATGTCGAGAAGGGCATGGCGGTCGGCCTGTTCGGTGGCTCCTTCAATCCTCCGCACGAAGGCCATGCGCTCGTCGCCGAGACGGCGCTGCGCCGCCTTGAGCTCGATCAGCTCTGGTGGATGGTGACGCCCGGCAATCCGCTCAAGAGCCGGCATGAGCTTGCGCCGCTGTCCGAGCGCATCCGTCTCAGCGAGGGCCTCGCCCCCGGCCCCCGCGTCAAGGTGACGGCCTTCGAGAAACGGTTGGGCCAGAGTTACACGGCAAAGACGCTGGAGCGGGTGCGATCGCTCAATCGTGGCGTCCGCTTCGTGTGGATCATGGGCGCGGACAATCTTGCGACCTTCCACCAATGGCAGAACTGGCGGAAAATCGCCTGCACCTTTCCCATCGCGGTGATCGACCGGCCGGGCTCGACGCTCGCCTATCTTTCCTCGCGGATGGCGAAGGCTTTCGACTATGCCCGGGTCGACGAGAAGGATGCCGGCGTGCTCGCCATGCGCACGGCTCCGGCCTGGACCTTCATCCATGGGCCTCGCTCCGCCGTGAGTTCCACCGCGCTGCGCCGGCAGGCCGTGGAGGAGAAAAGCCGGCCTTAGGCCGACGACACCTTGAAATCCGGCCCCGATGATGCCTAGATTCACGGTGCGACGGCGCAGGTTCGCCGCCGTATCGTGCTTGTCCTGTTTGCGGAAAGGAACCAACCTGACAACAGTGCACGCCAAGGGAAGCGCCATCGGCGTTTCCTCCAAGAGCCGGGAACGTGGCGACGATGCCGCCGACCGCGCGCTTCAACTGGTCCTCCGTAGCCTGGAGGACTCCAAGGCCGAAGACATGGTCACCATCGACATCGGCGGCAAATCCGCGCTGGGCGACTACATGGTGGTCGTATCCGGACGCTCCAACCGTCATGTCACGGCGATCGCCGATCATCTCATTTCCGATCTGAAGGACGAAGGTCTGGGCGGCGCCCGGGTCGAAGGACTGGAAGCCGGCGACTGGGTGCTGATCGACATCGGCGACGTCATCATCCATGTGTTCCGTCCGGAAATCCGGGAGTTCTACAACCTCGAGAGAATGTGGGCGGCGCCCGAAATCGAGGACGGGACCGTACACTGAAACAAACGCCGGGCGCCTGTCCGGCGGTTATCGCAATCCCGGCAGGGCGCGGCCAGCCGTGAGCATCCGGGATTGCAGCGGATGAAGGGACAGGAGCGGCCATGCGGATCGGACTCTTTGCCGTGGGACGGTTGAAAGCCGGCCCCGAGAAGGAACTTGCCGCCCGCTATCTCGACCGTTTCGCCAGAGCCGGTCCGGCAGTGGGCCTCGATCTCGGTCGTATCGCCGAAGTCGGTGAAAGCCGCGCCGGCAGCGCGCCGGCGCGCAAGCGCGAGGAGGCGGCGCTGCTCGAAAAGGCGCTACCCGAAGGCGCCGCGCTCATCCTTCTCGACGAGCGTGGAAAGGCGCTCGATTCCCATGGTTTTTCCGAGTTGATCGCCGGGTTCCGCGATGGCGGCCGGCGCGACCTGATGATCGCCATCGGCGGTGCGGACGGGCTCGATCCGACGCTTCACGCGCGCGCCGACGCCACACTTTGCCTCGGCAAACTCACCTGGCCGCACCAGCTTGCGCGCATTCTCATCGCCGAGCAGCTCTATCGCGCCGTGACGATCCTGTCCGGTCATCCCTACCATCGCAGCTAAAGTAATCTCAGCAAAAGTGCGCAGCGGTTTTGCGTCCGGAATTGCGGAAACGCTCCAGACCGACGCCGGTAGAACGGGAGCGCCGGGGTGGGAAATCCTGTCCGGCGGCGGCGGTTTTCGATCCATGTCGCTCTTGCCCCTTGCCTTCCGGTCCCGTCGTGGGCATTTGTGGCCTGCCGATGCGCCGGCGCGTCCGGCGTCGATTGAAACTTTCCGGGGCATGTCTTGTCGCAAGCACCCATGATCCTGAGCGGCCGCGGCGTCACTGCGGTCCTCGGCCCGACGAACACGGGTAAGACCCACTACGCAATCGAACGCATGGTGGCCCATGAGACAGGCGTGATCGGCCTGCCGCTGAGGCTGCTGGCGCGCGAGGTCTATACGCGCCTGGTCGAGAAGGTGGGGTACCACAACGTCGCACTCATCACCGGCGAGGAACGGATCACGCCGGCCCTGGCGCGTTTCTCCGTCTGCACGGTGGAAGCCATGCCGCGCGAAACGCGCGCCTCCTTCGTCGCTATCGACGAGGTGCAGCTTGCCGGCGATCTGGAGCGCGGCCACATCTTCACCGACCGGGTGCTGCACCTGCGGGGGCGTGACGAAACGTTGCTGCTCGGCGCGGCCACCATGAAGCCGATCCTCGAACAGCTCCTGCCGGGGCTCACGGTCATCGAGCGGCCGCGCCTGTCGCAGCTTTTCTATGCCGGTTCGAAGAAGATAACCCGCCTGCCGCAGCGCAGCGCCATCGTCGCCTTCTCGGCCGACGAGGTCTACGCGATCGCGGAGCTGATCCGCCGCCAGCGCGGCGGGGCGGCCGTGGTGCTGGGTGCGCTCTCGCCGCGCACCCGCAACGCCCAGGTGGCGCTCTACCAGGAGGGTGACGTCGAATATCTCGTCGCCACCGATGCAATCGGCATGGGGCTGAACCTCGATGTCGACCACGTCGCCTTTGCGCAGGATCGCAAATTCGACGGCTATCAGTTCCGCAATCTCAACCCGGCCGAACTCGCCCAGATCGCCGGCCGCGCCGGCCGCCATCTCAACGACGGCACCTTCGGGGTCACGGGCAGGGTCGAGCCCTTCGACGATGAACTCGTCAAGCGTATCGAGACGCATCAGTTCGATCCGCTGCGGGTGCTGCAATGGCGCACCACGCGCTTCGACTATTCCTCGCTTGCCGCCCTGCGCCGCTCGCTCGACGCACCGCCGCCGATCGGCGGGCTGACGCGGGCGCTGCCGGCGGTCGACCAGCAGGCGCTCGAACATCTCTCGCGCTATCCCGATATCCGCGACCTGGCGACGGGTCCGGACCGGGTAGAGAAGCTTTGGGAGGCCTGCGCGCTGCCGGACTATCGCCGGATCACGCCCGCCCAGCATGCCGATCTCATCGCCGCGCTCTATACCGATCTTGCCCGGCGCGGTACGGTGAACGAGGATTTCATGGCCGATCAGGTCCGCCGTGCGGACCGGACGGACGGCGAGATCGACACGCTTTCGGCGCGAATCGCGCAGATACGGACCTGGACCTATGTGTCGAACCGGCCCGGCTGGCTGGCCGATCCGACACACTGGCAGGAAAAGACGCGGGAAATCGAAGACCGATTGTCCGATGCGCTACATGAACGGTTGACGAAACGCTTTGTTGATCGCAGGACATCTGTGCTCATGAGGCGCCTGAGAGAGAATGCGATGCTGGAAGCTGAAATCAGTGTGAATGGCGATGTCTTCGTGGAAGGACATCATGTAGGACAGTTGGCCGGTTTCCGGTTCACGCTGGTGTCCGGTGCGGAAGGGCCTGATGCGAAAGCCGTTCAGGCGGCCGCGCAGAAGGCGCTTGCGCTGGAATTCGAAGCCCGCGCGGCGCGCCTGCATGCCTCCGGCAACGCCGATCTCGCGCTTGGCGCCGACGGCACCGTGCGCTGGCTCGGAGATCCCGTCGCGCGCCTTGCGGCCAGCGATCACATCATGCGTCCGCGCGTCATCCTGCTTTCCGACGAGCATCTTTCCGGCAACGCGCGCGAGCACGTCGCCGCCCGGATCGAGCGCTTCGTCAACCATCATATCGCGACCGTGCTGAAGCCGCTCGACGACCTGTCGCGCGCCGAGGACCTTCAGGGACTGGCCAAGGGGCTGGCCTTCCAGCTCGTCGAAAACCTCGGCGTGCTGTTCCGCCGCGAGGTGGCGGACGACGTGAAGGCGCTGGACCAGGAGGCGCGCGCCTCGATCCGCAAGCACGGCATCCGTTTCGGTGCCTATCACGTCTTCATGCCGGCGCTCCTGAAGCCGGCCCCGGCCGAACTCATAACGCTGCTGTGGGCACTGAAGAACGACGCGCTCGACAAGCCGGGCTATGGCGACCTCATTCCGGTGCTGGCCGCCGGCCGGACCTCGGTCGTCACCGATCCGGAGCTGGAGCGCGCCTTCTACAAGCTCGCGGGCTTCCGTTTCCTCGGCAAGCGCGCGGTGCGTATCGATATCCTCGAGCGTCTCGCCGACCTCATCCGCCCGCTTCTCCAGTGGAAGCCGGGCGCGGCGCGTCCCGAAGGCGCCTATGACGGCCGCCGCTTCATGGCGACCACGGCGATGCTGTCCATCCTCGGCGCGACGCCCGACGATATGGAAGAGATCCTGAAGGGGCTCGGCTATCGCGCCGACAGCGTTTCGGCCGAAGACGTCGCGGCCCATCTCGCGGCGCTGGAGCCCACGGCCGCTGAAACGCCGGAAACGGCACCCACCGAAACGCCCGCAGGCGCCGCTGAGGCGGATGCGGATGCATCCGGCGACGCGGTCGAAACGGTGGAAGCCGTTGCGGCCGCCGACGCTCCGGCCGCGGTTTCCGAGCCGGTTGCGGCCGAAAGTGCGGCGGAAGAACAGGCTGTCGAGACGCCGGCCGCCGAGGTGCTGCCCGAAACGCGGACCGAGACGCCGGAAGCGGCAGCCGTTGCCGAGGTGGAGCCTGTCGAACCCAAGCCGGTGCTGCTCTGGCGTCCGGGTGGCCGCAACGACAACCAGCGCCAGGGGCAGCGGCAGGGCGAGCGGCGCGGTGAGCGCCAGCGCGGCCAGCCGGGCGGCGAGCGGCGTGAAGGTCGCGGCAACCGCCCCGAAGGAAACCGCTCCGACGGCAAGGGCCGTGACGGCAAGCCGCATGGCAAGGGTCGCCCGGACCGTGGCGAGCGGCAGGATCGCGGCGGCAAGCCCCAGCAGGCGAAATTCGAGGCGCGGCCGCCCCGCAAGGACAAGCCGATCGATCCGGATTCGCCCTTCGCCAAGCTTGCGGCGCTCAAGGAGCAACTGAAGAAGTAGGATCATGGCCCGCGATGAGGAACTGCCGGATCGTCAGGCGCGTCAGCGCATCGACAAATGGCTGTTCTTCGCGCGACTGCGCAAGTCGCGTTCGCTGGCGGCGAAAACCGTGGAGGCGGGCGATGTCCGTATCAACGGCACGGTGATCCGGCAAGCGTCGCAGGCGGTCCGTCCGGGCGACGTCGTCATTGTCTCGCTCGACCGCCAGGATACCGTCGTCAGGGTGCTCAAGCCCGGCGAGCGGCGCGGGCCTTACGATGAGGCGCGTCTTCTCTACGAGGACATGACGCCGCCGCCTGCGCCACGCGGAGAGCGCAATTCCTTCGCCCAGGCGACGCGGGATCGCGGGACCGGTCGTCCCACCAAGCGGGAGCGGCGGCAGACCGATCGCCTGCACGATCTTTCCGGTGGCGACGAGGATTAGAAAACCATGCCAATACAGGCGGAAACGCCGCATGGATTGCCCTTGCAAAGCCCCTGCAAAGCCTTTACCTCAACCACCGAAAGGGCGCGCCGCAGGGTGACGATCGTCGTGTGCGACGATTTCTGTCGGCGGCTCGTCGTTGCGCGGGCCCTGCCGGGGTGAAGGGATCTTCACCTGCTATATGACGTTTCTGGAGTGACTCATGACGTATGTCGTGACCGACAACTGCATACGCTGCAAGTATACGGACTGTGTCGAAGTGTGCCCGGTCGACTGTTTCTACGAGGGCGAGAACTTCCTGGTCATCCATCCGGACGAATGTATCGACTGCGGCGTTTGCGAACCCGAATGTCCCGCCGAGGCGATCAAGCCCGATACGGAGCCCGGTCTCGACATGTGGCTGAAGCTCAATTCCGACTTTGCGTCCGTCTGGCCGAATATCACCGTCAAGCGGGATCCCATGCCGGAGGCGAAGGAGATGGACGGGGAGCCCGGCAAGTACGAGAAATATTTCTCGCCAGAACCCGGCCAGGGCGACTGATCGCGGATACGGCGAAACGTCATTTGGGGAAAACAGGCTTGCCCTCGTCGAAAGACGATAGGACAGTCTTGATGACCCTTGCGAAGCAAATTATTGATTTCGGCACTTTTTTGTGATAGGGTCCGGATACTGATCCATATCGCGGCACGTCGCGTGCCCGAAACCACCACGAAAGCAACGATCCCCACCGGCGCCAGCTCCCATAGGCAACTTCGTGTTGCCACCAATGTGAACGCGCCGAGGGACCCTTGCGCATGGCGGACGGAACAGAGTGGTGTCACCCGACGGTGCCCCCGTCTTTCCCGGGTTTTCGGACCCGACCCGGCGCTTGCCGGGAGCGTTACAGGGAGTATTTGAACAGAATGACGACCCAGCAGAAGAAATCTTCCACGCGCCAGGGCTTCAAGACCGGTGAATCGATTGTCTATCCCGCCCATGGCGTCGGACAGATCGTCGCCATCGAGGAGCAGGAAGTCGCCGGTATGAAGCTCGAGCTTTTTGTCATCGACTTCGAGAAGGACAAGATGCGTCTCAAGGTTCCGGTCGCCAAGGCCGTTTCCATCGGCATGCGCAAATTGTCGGAGACGGACTTCGTCGAGCGCGCGCTGAAGGTTGTCCAGGGCAAGGCCCGCGTCAAGCGGACCATGTGGTCGCGCCGTGCGCAGGAGTATGACGCCAAGATCAATTCCGGCGACCTGATCTTGATTGCCGAGGTGGTCCGCGATCTCTACCGCGCCGAAAACCAGCCGGAACAGTCCTATTCCGAACGCCAGCTCTACGAGGCCGCCCTCGATCGCATGGCCCGTGAAATCGCTGCCGTCAACAAGATGTCGGAAACCGAATCCGTGCGTCTCGTGGAGGCCAACCTGAACAAGGGGCCGAAGCGTGGCAAGGCTGCCGAGGAAGACGAGACGCAGGACGAAGCGGCCTGATCTCTCCGCGATAGCGTTCTTTTCAGAACCCGGCCGGCAACGGCCGGGTTTTTTGTTGGAACCTTTCGCCATCCTCCACGTTTGCCAGCCAAGGATTGCCCGTCCCGCTTGTGGACCTGTCCCGTCGCCGGGCGCTCCCGGTGAAGGCGGCGCGGTCGCCCTTCACCTTTTTTGTGTGGAGAGGATGCCCGATGACCAGCACTTCCGCAGACCGCCGCATGATCCAGATCGCCATGTCCGCGCCTTATCTTGCCCGTGACGAGGAGCAGGCCCTGGCGCAGGCCTGGAAGGAAAGACACGATCAGGATGCCCGCAACCGCATCGCCATGGCGCATATGCGTCTCGTCGTTTCCATGGCCGGGAAATTTCGCAATTTCGGCCTGCCCTTCGGGGACCTCGTGCAGGAAGGCTATATCGGCCTGCTGGAGGCGGCGGCCCGCTTCGAACCGGAGCGGCAAGTCCGCTTTTCCACCTATGCGACATGGTGGATCCGTGCCTCGATCCAGGACTATGTGCTGCGCAACTGGTCGATCGTGCGCGGCGGCACGAGTTCGGCGCAGAAGTCGCTGTTCTTCAACCTGCGGCGCCTGCGCGCCCGGCTGGCCCGTGGCGACAGTCATCTGACGAGCGAAGCCGTGCATCAGGAAATCGCCGCCGCCCTCGGCGTCAGCGCGGCGGACGTGCGGCGGATGGACGCCCGGCTTTCCGGCGCCGACGTCTCGCTTCAGGCGCCGATCGGCAACGGCGGCGAGGGAGAGGGGGCCGACCGGATCGATTTCCTCGCAAGCGATGCGCCCTTGCCGGACGAGCAGGCTCTCGAAAGCATCGATGGCGAACGCCGCCGCCACTGGCTGCATGCGGCGCTCGGGCAATTGAACGAGCGGGAAATGAGGATCATCCGCGCGCGCCGGCTGGCGGAAAACGGCGCGACATTGGAGGAACTGGGCGTGATCCTCGGCATTTCCAAGGAACGGGTGCGCCAGATCGAGAATCGTGCGTTGCAAAAGCTGAAGGCCGTTCTCGTCAGCAAGACGGCGGATCACGCCTACGCCTGACCGCCCGCAACGCGAGCCGCCGCCTTTCCCCGGCCCGTCCGTCCGGGCGGGATTTCACGTGCCGTCCGGGAAGCCCGCCGTTTTCCTATTCGCCGATGATCTTCATCTTGTCCCCCGGCCGGACGGTGCTGGAGGCCGAAAGCGCGTTGATCAGCCGGAACAGATCCAGCTTGCGGCTGGTGCCCATCATGCGCGCGGCAAGGGTGGCGACCGTATCGCCGGGCTTGGCCGTGACGACGCGCACGCGCAGCGGCTTCAGCGCGGCCACTTCCTGAGAGGTCAGCCGGCGGAAGGAGGATTTCAGCACCGCTGCCGTCGGGGCGAGATCGGCCGATCCTTTCGGCACCGCCGTCAGGAAGCGGTAGATCTGGCGATCGATACGCACCACCGTCACGTCGAATTCCCAGCGATCCGCCGCCGCCTTCGCGGTCACGGCTTCCAGACCGTTGATGGTGATGGGGCGGATGGTGTCCGGCAGCAGGCCGGTCACCCAGCCGCTGGAAATATAGTTCACCAGATTCTGGCGGCGATTGTCGGCCACGCCATCGAAACGGATGGCGATGTCGCCGGGGCCGGTCGCCAGCACGGCATCGGCCTTGTTGTCGATCTGGAAGTCGGGCGGAACGTCGAAGCGGATGCCGAGCTTGCCGTGGAGGAAGGTCTGGCCGCGCACATAGCCTTCTTCCGGCGCATCCCCGTAGAGCAGGCCGTCGATGCCGGCGAGATAGTAGTCGCGGCCGCGGTCGCCGACCGTGCCCTCCTGGCCGAAGGCGCGGGCATGCATGCGGGCAAGCTCCACCCGTTGCGGCGCGTTCGGATGGCTGGAGAGGAAGTCGAGGCTCTGGTCGGCCTCCGGGTCGACGGCGGTGAAGCGGGCATAGGCCGCCATGGAATCGAGGAAGCGCGCCGCCGCATAGGGATCGTAGCCGGCTTCGCCGAGCATGCGCACGCCGATCACGTCGGCCTGGAGTTCCTGATTGCGCGAAAAGGCGGCGAGGCGCAGCTTGCCGCGCGCCAGCGCCTGCTTGCCCGCGATGTTGCTGGACAGGACTTCGGTCACCACGCGGCTGGCGATGACTTCCGCCTCTTCCATCTTCTGTCGCTGGATGCCGTGATTGGCGGTGACATGCGCCATCTCGTGCGAGAGCACGGCCGCCACTTCCGAGGCGTCGTTGGCAAGCGCCAGCAGCCCCCGCGTCACGTAGAGGTAGCCGCCCGGCAGCGCGAAGGCGTTGATGGCCGGCGAATTGAGGATGGTGATGCGATAGGACTGGCTCGGGTTTTCCGAAACGAGTGTCAGTGCGCCGGCGATCCGGGCGACCAGACGTTCGGTCTTGGCGTCCTTGTATTCGCCGCCGTAGCTCGCCACGATGCGCGGATGCTCGCGGGCGCCGAGCTGCGCGCGTGGGTCGTTCTTCTGCACCTCGTCGACGATCTGCGGATTTGACGACGGCGAGATCTTCGGCTCGTAGGTCTGCTCGATCAGCGATTGGCAGCCGGCAAGCAGCGCGGCGGCCAGCGCAAGCGCACCGAAGCGCCTCGGGATTGCGCCCGCGGATAGGATTGCCGCTCGCAGCGTCGCTATCGCCATCGTTCCTGCCCACACCCCATCATGGGTTTCTTATCGGCCGCGATTTCCTTCGCACCCGCAAACAGATGAGATAGACGCGCAACACCGGCGCGGCAACTCCCCATTCGACAAACGGTCGCCTTGTGGCTCCGGTGACACAGGGCGGCGTCCAAATTGTGGCGCGGCCTGACGGTGCTTCAGGATGGGGCGTCAGGATGGGACGTAGGCCGGATCGCGCCCGAGGAACCGCGCGACGGCGGGCGGTTCCTCGCGGTCGAGGAAGCGTTCCGCCGGATCGTCGGTCCGGATTTCCCCGGCCTCGATGAACAGCACGCGGCTGGCGAGGCGGCGGATGTCCTCCGGCTGGTGGGTGATGAAAAGCATGGTGACGGCATTTTCGGCATGCAACTGCCCGAGAAGAGCCGCCATGTCGGCGCGCGTGGCGGGGTCGAGTGCGGCGAAGGGTTCGTCGAGAAGCAGGATCGGCCGGTTGCGCACGAGGATACGGGCAAGCGCCACCCGCTGCCTCTCGCCGCCCGAAAGCGAGCCTGGCCGGCGCGACTCGTAGCCGGCAAACCCCACCCGAGCGAGCGCCGTCGCCGTCCGTTTCCGGGCGGCTGCATCGAGCCTCAGCGCGGGGTCGATGCCAAGCCCGACGTTGTCGGCCACCGATAGATGGGCAAAGAGATTGTTTTCCTGGAAGATGACGGAAACCGGCCGCTCCGAGGGGTCGCGTCCGGCCATATCCTGTCCGAACAGTTCCACCTTCCCTTCGGCCGGCGTCTCGAAGCCGGCGATCACGTTGAAGAGCGTCGACTTGCCCGCGCCGGAAGGGCCGGCGACGGCCACCGCTGCGCCTTGCGGAACGGTGCAGTCGAAGGAAAGGCGGGTCTTTCCGAAGTGCAGGGTTGCCGCCGCAAGGCGGATGGCGGGGGCGGAAACGGGTTCAGGCATTGCCCCGTCCTTTCGTTTCGGGCTCGGCGGAGGCCGACGGCAGGGTCAGAAGAAGGCAGAGAAAGCCGAGCAGCAGCGCGATGCCGGCGGCGTCCGCCGTGCGATAGCTCGCCATCCGGGAAAAGAGCAGCCACGGCAAGGTCACGAAGCCGTCCGCGCCGAAGATGGCGATGGCGCCGAGATCGCCGAGCGACAGCGCCATGGCGAAGGCGAAGGCCATCGCCAGCGGCTTGCGCAGGGCGGGCAGGTCGATGCGCAGGAGGCGGTTTGCGCCGGTGACGCCGAGGCTCAGGGCCAGTCGGCCGGTGCGCGCGAGATGCGTGCGAAAGGCCGGTTCCAGCACGCGCACCACGAAGGGCAGCGCCATCAGGGCATTGATGATCGCGACAATGGCCGGCGCATGGCGCGTCGTGTCGCCGAAGTGGCGCAGGATCAGGAACCAGCCGGTGGCGATGATGATCGGCGGCACCAGCAGGATCAGCGAACCGGTTGCCGGAAGTGCGCGGGCGAGGAAGCGGGTGGTGGCATCCGTCCCGCCGCGATCGGCCAGGCGCGGTGTCATCACGACGGGAAGCGCCAGCAGCAGGCAAAGGCTTGCCGAGGCGAAGGCGATGGCGAGGCTCGTGGCGAGCGCGCGGTGCAGCAACGGGTCGAGCGCCAGCCGCCCGAGATCGGCCGAAAGGCCGGCTGTGAGCGTGGCGATGAGCGGCGCGCCGGTGAAGGCTGCGAAAAGGAACAGTATGGCCCCGTCGGAGAGCCGCCTGTGGCGGCCATCGAAGCGCCGGATGGGCCGTCCTGCGGTCGCGCCTTCCTCGTCCGGACGGCCGATCAGGGCGATCAGCCCAAGGAGCGCTGCCGTCATCAGGATTTGCAGGGCGGCGAGCAGCACGGCGCGCGGCGGATCGAAATCGAAGCGCAGCGCCTGATAGATCGCCACTTCGATGGTGGTTGCCGCCGGCCCTCCGCCGAGTGTCAGCACGATGGTGAAACTGGTGGCGCAGAGCATGAAGACGAGACCGGCGATGCCCGGCGCCACCCGGCGGATCGCCGGCCATTCGACGAGGCGGAACAATGCGGGGCCGCGCATGCCGAGATTGGCGGCGGTCAGCCAATGTTCCGGCGCGATGCGATCGAGGGCTGCGAGCATCAGCCGTGCGGCAAGCGGCAGGTTGAAGAAGACATGGGCGATCAGGATACCGGCCAGCCCGTAGACGCTGACCGGATTGTCCAGTCCGGCAAGGTGAAGGAGATCGTTGACGATGCCCTGCCGCCCCCAGATCTCGACGATGCCGAGCGCGGCCACCAGCGCCGGCAGGCCGAGCGGCACCACGGCGAGCCGCAAGAGCCAGACGCGGCCGAAAAAGCGCCGCTGGCGGGCGAGTGCGCGGGCGACCGGGATGGCGAGCGCCACCGACAGCAGCGTCGAAAGCGCCGCCTGCCACAGAGTGAAGCGGGCGACGCGGACAAGATAGGGGTCGAGGAGCGGTCCGCCGTCACCTGATTCCGCATGGCCGAGAAGCACCGCCGCCGCCACGCCGGCAAAGCAGAGCACGAAGCCGAGGGTCAGGCCCCCGGCCAGGCGCAGGCCCTTGCGTTCGGCGCGCGAAAACATCGTCACCGGCCTATTTCGCGCTCATCGCGGCCAGCCATTCGTCGATCCACGCCTTGCGGTTGGCGGCGACGTCTTCCGGCGCCATCAGGAAGGTCTTTTCCGGCTTCACCAGCGCCTCGAAGGCGGCGGGAAGCGGCTCGTGCGTCGCGGCGGCCGGCATCATCCAGTTGGTCTCGGGAATGATCGACTGGAAATCCGGACCGGTCATGAAGGTGAGAAAGGCGCGCGCCAGATCCGTGTCGCGGGCCGTGCGGGTCATGCCGGCGACCTCGATCTGGATATAGTGACCCTCTGCGAAGGCGGCCGCCTTGTAGCGTCCGGTTCCTTCCGCGATGACGTGATAGGCCGGCGAGGTGGTGTAGGAAAGCACCATCGGCGCTTCGCCCCGGGTGAAGAGGCCATAGGCCTCCGACCAGCCGGGGGTGACCGTCAGCACGCGGTCCTTGAGCCTGCTCCAGGCCGCGCCCGCCTCGTCGCCGTAGATCGCCTTCATCCACAGCAGCAGGCCGAGGCCCGGCGTGGAGGTGCGGGGATCCTCGATGACGATCTTCTCGGCCGGGTCGCCCTCGACGAGTTCCTTCATGCTCTTCGGCGGATCCTTCAGCGTCTGGCTGTCGTAGACCACCGCGAAATGGCTGTAGTCATAGGGCAGGAAGGTGTCGTCGGAAAATCCGCCCGGCACCGTCAGCCCCTCGGGAGAAAGGCGGTGCGGGGCAAAGAGGCCGGTCGCCTTCGCCTCGGCGATCAGGTTCGTGTCGAGGCCGAGAACGATGTCGGCTTTCGTGCTCTCGCCTTCGAGCTTCAGGCGGGTCACCAGCTCCACGCCGTCGGCAAGACCCACCCATTCGATCTTGCAGGCGCAGGTCTTCTCGAAGGCGGCGGCGACTTCGGGGCCGGGACCCCAGTCGGCGACGAAGCTTTCATAGGTATAGATGGTGAGCGTCTTTTCCGCCGCGTTCGCCGGCGGGGAAAACAGGGCGGCGAAGATTGCGATCGTGGGGAGTATGATATTGCGCATCAGCGTCTCCTTCAGTCCATGAACGGGAATTAGGGCGCTGGAATGAGCCGTCTAATCCCTCCGCCGGTACGAGCCGGATCAGGTTCTTCGGGTTGGCGGAACGCCTCTCAGCCGCAGGACCGGAACCCGGCGGCACCCCGTTAGAGCATCGCAAGGCATAGTCCCCCGCGCGACCGTGCGCAAGAGGCTCCCTCCGGTGGCCGGCTTCCCGCATGCCGGAGCCTTGCCGTTCTCCTTCATCCGGCCGCCAAAAACTTTCCCTTTCCGGGGAACATGCGCTAAGGGCATCAGCCATGATCACGCCGGCATCCGCAGAGCAGACATTCGTTATCCTCCTTGGCGGCGCGCTCGAGGCGACGCCCCGCCTTGCCGCGGACATGGCCGGCGCGCGTTTCGTGGCGGCGGACGGGGGCATGCGCCATGCGGCGGCGCTTGGTATCGTGCCGGAGATCTGGGTCGGGGATTTCGATTCCACCGCGCCGGAGCTTGTCGCGGCCTTTCCGGATGTGGAACGTCAGTTCCATCCGGCCGCCAAAAACGAGACGGACGGCGCCATCGCCGTGCTGACGGCGGTCGAACGCGGCGCGCAGCACCTCGTTCTGGCCGGCGCGCTCGGCGGCGAGCGCAGCGATCATGCGCTGCTGCATCTGCTGCATGCGGTCGCGCTGGCGGAGGAGGGGCTTTCGGTCAAGCTCACCTCCGGCGAGGAGGAGGCCTGGCCTCTCCTGCCGGGTGCGCGCGAGATCGACCTGCCCCCGGACAGCCTGTTTTCCGTCCTCGGCTTCTCGCCGCTCGCCGGCCTTTCCATCGACAACGTGCGCTATCCGCTGCGGGATTTCTCGCTGCCCTTCGGCTCGTCGCGCACCATCTCCAACGTGGCGGAAGGCCCGATCCGGCTTTCACTCGCCTCCGGCCGCGCGGTGCTTCTGGCGCGGCCCTACGATCTTTCAGGAGCCTGATCCATGGCGCCCCCCATTCTCAAACTCGACAATATCACCTTGAGCTTCGGCGGCACGCCGCTGCTTGCCGGCGCGAACCTGCAAGTGGAGCCGGGCGACCGCATCTGCCTCGTCGGCCGTAACGGTTCGGGCAAGTCGACGCTGATGAAGATCGCCGCCGGCCTTGCGGAGGCGCAGTCCGGCGAGATTTTCCGCCATCCCGCAGCGACGATCCGCTACCTCCATCAGGCGCCGGATTTCGATGGTTTCGATACGGTTGCGGCCTATGCGGAAGCCGGGCTCGGACCGGGCGACGATCCCTATCGCGTCACCTATCTGCTCGAACACCTCGGCCTTGCGGGCGACGAGAATCCGAAGTCGCTTTCGGGCGGCGAGGCGCGCCGGGCGGCGCTCGCCCGCGTTCTGGCGCCGGAACCGGATATCCTGCTTCTCGACGAGCCGACCAACCACCTCGACCTGCCGACGATCGAATGGCTGGAAGGCGAGTTGCAGTCGACCCGCTCCGCCCTCGTCGTCATCTCGCACGACCGCCGTTTCCTGGAGAAGGTCTCCAACGCGACCGTCTGGCTCGACCGAGGCCAGTCGCGGCGGCTCAATCGCGGTTTTTCCCATTTCGAGGCCTGGCGCGACGAGGTGCTGGAAGCCGAGGAACTGGAGCAGCACAAGCTCGGCAAGGCCATCGAGCGCGAGGAGCACTGGCTGCGCTACGGCGTCACCGCGCGGCGCAAGCGCAATATGCGCCGCCTCGGCGAGTTGCACGACATGCGCGCCCGCTATCGCGGCCACAAGGGACCGCAGGGCAGCGTGCAGGCAAGCGCCTCCGATGCGCAGGATTCCGGCAAGCTGGTCATCGAGGCGGATAAGATCGCCAAGAGCTTCGGGGAGCGCGCAATCGTCGCGCCTTTCTCGATCCGCGTGCATCGCGGCGACTGTATCGGCCTTGTCGGGCCGAACGGCGCGGGCAAGACGACCCTGCTCAAGATGCTGGTCGGCCAGCTTGCGCCCGACAGCGGCGCGGTGCGGCTCGGCACCAATCTGGAGATCGCCGTTCTCGATCAGCGCCGTGAGGATCTGAACCTCGACGACACGCTTGCCCACTATCTCACCGACGGGCGCGGCGAGACGCTTCTCGTCAACGGCGAACAGCGCCATGTCACCGGCTATATGAAGGAATTCCTGTTCCAGCCGGAGCAGGCCCGCACACCGATCCGCAACCTTTCCGGTGGCGAACGGGCGCGCCTGATGCTGGCGCGCATCCTGTCGCGGCCGGCGAATCTGCTTATTCTCGACGAGCCGACCAACGACCTCGACATCGAGACGCTCGATCTGTTGCAGGAGATCGTGGCGAGCTTCGCCGGCACGGTGCTGCTCGTCAGTCATGATCGCGATTTCCTCGACCGCACCGTGACCTCGACCATCGCGCCGGCGGATCCGGAAAGCCCGGACGGCCGATGGATCGAATATGCCGGCGGCTACTCCGACATGATGGCCCAGCGGCGCGGGGCGGCGGAGGAAAGGCGCAAGGCCGCCAGGGTCGAGAAGGCGAAAGCCGCAACGCCCGGACAGCCGGTGGAATCCAGGGCGAAGGGCAAGCTTTCCTACAAGCAGAAGTTCGCGCTGGAAAACCTGCCGAAGGAGATGGAAAAGGCGGAACGGGAGATCGCCGCGCGCGAGGAGAAGATGGCCGACCCCGCCTTCTTCACAAAGGACCCGGCCGGCTTCAGCCGGCTTGCCGCCGAACTCGAGAAGCTGCGCGCCTCCCTGACGGCAATGGAGGAGGAGTGGCTGGAACTGGAAATGCTGCGCGAGGAACTGGAAGGGTGAGGCCGCGGCATCCTTCCTGTGCTGTCCCACGTCCGCACCGGGCATGAAGCAGTGGATTGATTCGCGGGCTGCTTAGGTCTATCTAAAGGGCTCGTGGTGATTTGCCGGCCGGCTTGCAGCCACGTTAAACAAGTCGCTAAAGGGCCGCGAGAGGAAGACCTTCCGTGGACCGGTTGCGACATCGTTGCAGCCGGTTTTTTGTTTTTCGATCGAGTTGAGCCATGCCCATCAAGATTCCCGATACGCTTCCCGCCTTCCAGACCCTCGTCAAGGAAGGCGTGCGGGTGATGACCGAGACAGTGGCGATCCGGCAGGATATCCGCCCCTTGCAGATCGGGCTGCTCAATCTCATGCCGAACAAGGTCAAGACGGAAGTTCAGATGGCCCGCCTCATCGGCGCCACGCCCCTGCAAGTGGAACTGTCCCTGGTGCGTGTCGGCGGTCACCGGCCGAAGAACACGCCGGAAGAACATCTGCTTGCCTTTTACGAGACGTGGGAAGAGGTCAGGCATCGCAAGTTCGACGGCTTCATCATCACCGGCGCGCCGGTCGAGACGCTCGACTACGAGGACGTCACCTATTGGGACGAGATGAAGCGGATCTTCGACTGGACGCAGACCAACGTTCATTCGACGCTCAACGTCTGCTGGGGAGCCATGGCGGCGATCTACCACTTCCATGGCGTTCCCAAGCACCGGCTGCCGGAAAAGGCCTTCGGCGTCTATCGTCATCACAACCGCAAGCCGTCCTCCGTCTATCTCAACGGGTTTTCCGACGATTTCCAGATCCCGGTGTCGCGGTGGACGGAGCTGCGCGCCGAGGATATCCGCAAGGTGCCAGGTCTCGACATCCTGATGGAATCCGACGAGACGGGTGTCTGCCTGGTGCAGGAGACGGCCGGCAACCGACTCTATATCCTCAACCATGTCGAATATGATTCCACGTCGCTGGCGGAGGAATATTTCCGCGATGTTGAGGCGGGCGCGCCGATCAAGCTGCCGAAGAACTACTTCCCGCACAATGATCCGTCGCTCGTGCCGCAGAACCGCTGGCGCAGCCATGCGCACCTGCTGTTCGGCAACTGGATCAACGAGATCTACCAGACGACATCCTACGATCCGGAGAAGATCGGCACGGGCGCCTGACGTCCGCACCACAGGGCGGGGGTGCAATTCCATGCGGGGGCGCTGCCGAGCAGGCCGGCGCTGGAAGGAAGAGGCGGCGAATACGGCCGCGGAACGACATGAAGCCGAAGAGAAAAATGGTGCGGGTGGTCGGAATCGAACCGACACTCCTTTCGGAACCGGATTTTGAGTCCGGCGCGTCTACCAGTTCCACCACACCCGCACGGGGGCCGCCGATGGCGCGGGACCTTTGCAGGCCCGGCCGGCCGGGCGCATACGCTCCGGAGCAGCCCATGCCGTTTACACGAAGGTTTATCGGGCGGCAACGGGAAATCGGGCATGATCACATCTGCGTGCGGTGATTTACAAGTGCGGCGCAATCGGTAGAACTTCGCCGATCCGGCCGCTCTATGATCCGGCCCACCTGGAAGGACCCGCATGACCGTATCTCTCGCCATTTCCCCCAAGGCAAGCGCCGTCCTTCTGGCGCTCGGCATGGTCGCCACGGTTGGCGGCGCGCTCGGTTTCGAGCATATCGGCGGTTATATTCCCTGCGCGCTCTGCCTGGTGCAGCGCGATCCCTATTACTACGGCATTCCCGTCGCGCTCGCCGCGGCACTTTCGGCCTTCTTCGGCGGCCCGGCCTGGCTGACGCGCGGCCTTCTTACCGTGGCGGGCGTCATGATGCTCGTGGGGGCCGGCCTCGGGGTCTATCACGCCGGCGTGGAATGGGGCTTCTGGGAAGGGCCGGCGACCTGCGCCACCTCGGCCCAGGGCGTCACCATGAATGCGGAAGACCTGCTGGCCGATCTCAACGACAAGCACGGCCCCTCCTGCACGGAGGCTTCCTTCCGTTTCCTCGGCCTGTCCTTCGCCGGCTGGAACGTGATCGCAAGCCTCATTCTGGCCGCCGTCGCCTTCAATGGCGCGCGGGCGCGCAAGGCCTGAGTTTCCGGCGCCCGTTCAGGGCTGAAGCTCGACGTTCCAGTAGAGATAGTCCATCCAGCTTTCGTGCAGATAGTTGGGTGGAAACAGACGACCGTTGTTGTGCAGATCCTGAACCGTCGGGTGATAGGGCGTCTGATGCGGGAACATGCCCGCCTGTCTCGGCAGCTTGCTGCCTTTCCTCAAATTGCAGGGAGAACAGGCGGCGACCACATTGGCCCATGTCGTTTCGCCGCCATGGGCGCGGGGAATGACATGGTCGAAGGTCAGGTCGTTGCGCGACCCGCAATACTGGCATTCGAACCGGTCGCGCAGGAACACGTTGAACCGGGTGAAGGCCGGGTGGCGCGAGGGCTGCACATAGGTCTTGAGGCTCACGACGCTCGGCAGGCGCATCGTGAAACTGGGCGAGGAAACCGAATGGTCGTATTCGGCGATGATGTTTACGCGGTCAAGAAAAACGGCCTTTATCGCGTCCTGCCAGGACCAGAGCGACAAGGGGTAATAACTCAGCGGCCGGTAGTCAGCATTGAGGACAAGTGCTGGCAGGGCCTGTGGTGAAACAGAAATCGTCAAGGGCGTCTCCTGGGCGATTCGGCATCTGCCCCTGTATATTAGGTCCGTTGTTACAGCATTGTGAAGACAGAAAGAAAAAGCCGCCGCCCGCTTCCGGCCCGTCAGTTTTCGAGGATCGGCGCCCCGTCCCGCCGCATCCGGCGAGCGTAATAGGCCCAGAACAGGCGGGCCGAAACGCCCCGCCAGGGCGACCAGGCCCGGGCGATCCGTTCGAGTTCCTGCGGCGTCGGGCGCGAATCCAGCCCGAGCCCGTCGGCGACGGCGTTCTGCAACGCCACGTCGCCGGAGGGAAAGATATCGGGATGGCCGCCGCAGAAGAGAAGATAGACTTCCGCCGTCCAGCGGCCGACGCCCTTGATCGCCGTCAGCCTCGGGATCGCCACCTCCGCGTCGAGGGTGCAGACCGTTTCGAGGTCGAGCATCCCGCTGTCCACCGCCTCGGCCGCCCGGCGCAGCGTCTGCGTTTTGGCGCGCGACAGACCGGCGCTCCGGCAATCCTCGTCGCAGAGCGCGAGGATATGGTGGGGCGTCACCTCGCCCGCCGCCGCTTCCAGCCGTTTCCAGATCGCGTCGGCGCTGGCGCGCGACACCATTTGCGCCACGATGATGCCGGCAAGCCCGCGGTATCCGGGGGCAAGGCGACGCAGCGGCACCGGACCGGCCTTGTCGATGACGCCAAACAGGCGCGCATCGAGAAGCGCGAGGTCGACGAGGCCCGCTGCGACGTCAGCATCCGTCCTGATCATATGCAACTGCATGGCATTCGCTCCCGTGCCTGATGACGCGGCACGGCTGTTCATGCCAGAAGACAACATGGACACCGCTTTGTCAAAGACACGCGTCTTCCGCTTCGCCCCGAGCCCCAATGGCCTCCTGCATCTCGGCCATGCGCTGTCGGCGATCCTCAATCATGACCTCGCCGCTGCCTGCGGCGGCCGTTTCCTGCTGCGCATCGAGGATATCGATCCGGCCCGTTCGCGGCCCGAATTCGAAGCGGCGATCCTTCGGGATCTCGCCTGGCTCGGCCTCGACTGGGAAAAACCGGTGCGCCGCCAGTCGGACCATCTTGCCTTCTACAGGCAGGCGCTGGATCGCCTGAAGGCGCTCGGCCTCCTTTATCCCGGCTTCCTCAGCCGGACCGATGTGCGCATGCGGGTGGCGGCCTGCGAGGCGGCGGGAGGCACCTGGCCGCGCGATCCCGACGGCGCGCCGCTCTATCCGACGGAAGAGCGCGGGCTCGATCCCGAATTGGCGGCGGCGCGGATCGCGAAGGGCGACCAGCACGCCTGGCGTCTCGATATGGACAAGGCGCGGGCGCTTGCCGGCGCGCCGCTTTTCTGGGTGGAGGCGGGGGCGGGGCCGGCGGGAGAGACCGGAACGGTCCTTGCCCGGCCGGAGCTTTGGGGCGATATCATGCTGTCGCGGCCCGACGCGCCGGTGAGCTATCATCTCGCCGTGGTGCTCGACGATGCGGCGCAGGGCGTGAGCGACGTGGTGCGGGGGCAGGACCTTTTTCACGCAACGGCGGTGCACCGGCTGTTGCAGACGCTCTTCGGCCTGCCAGCGCCGCGCTATCGCCACCACGGCCTCGTTCCCGGACCGGATGGCCGCAAGCTTTCCAAGAGCAACCGCGATACGGGGATCGCGGCCTACCGTGAAAAGGGAGGCTCACCGGCCGAGATTCGCGCCCTGCTCGCGGGCGATGGCTTCGTCCTCGATTGAATCCGGCTCTGCGTTCGGGTTCGCGTCGGGCGCGGTCTTCCTCACGCCGTGGACGCGGTCGGAGACGAGGCGACGCACCCGGTACTTGAGCAGCGCCGCGTTGACTTCGGCGCCCATGATGAAGATCGCGCCGATGATGTAGAGGAAAACCAGCGCGATCATCAGCGAGGCCAGCCCCGCATAGGTCGAGACGTAATTGGCGAAGGTCGCAAGATAGGAGGCGAAGGCGTAAGCGCCGAAGCCCCAGGCCAGCAGGGTCAGCAGGACGCCGGGCAGCACGTCGGCGATCTTGCGCCGGCCGGCCGGCAGCCAGAGATGGGCGATCAGCAGGCCGGCGAGCAGCATGACGAGCGTGCCGACGAGGCCCCAGTTCTCCACCCAGGCATAGGCCTGCGAAAGCCAGGGCAGCCAGTCGCCGGTCCGGCGCACCGCAAGCGGCGCGGCGACCAGCACGATGCTGAGGACGGCGAGCGCCAGCACGCCCACCAGCACGAAGCCGAGGCTCGTCAGCCGCGTCGTGTACCAGTAGCGTGTCTCGGCGACGCGGTAGGCGCGATTGAGCGAGACACGCAGCGCTTCGACGCCGTTCGAGGCGAAATAGGCGGCCGCCAGCACCGAGATCGTCAGCAGGCCGCTGCGCGGAACGGTAAGCACCGCCACCACTTCGCGGGAGATCGGCTCGGCGATCGATTCCGGCCAGGTGTCGAAAATCAGATGGACGGCGGTATCGGCGAACTGGTCGGCGCCGAGAAAGGAGGCAAGCGCCGTGCCGAAGATCAGGAAAGGAAAAAGGGCGAGCAATGTCGAAAGGGCGACGTGGCTGGCCATCGCCCAGCCGTCGTCCTCGGAAAAATGCCAGAGCGCGTCGAACAGGACCTTGTAGGCAAGGCGGATGGCGGTGGGTATCTGCAATGTCCGTTCCTTTATCGGCGTGGCCGGTCCTGTTACGGCAAATGGCCGTTCCTGTCACGGCGAATGGCCTGTCCTATCACGGCAAATGGCCTGTCCTATCACGGCGAATGGCCTCCCTGTCACGGCGAATGGCCGGTGCGGCGGGCGATTGTCAGCCGCCGGTGAATATGGGAAACCACCGGGGATATGTACAGGGAACCGCAATGCCGCCTCAACCCGTAACGTCACCCACGATCATCGTGACCGGCTGCTCCTCGGGGATCGGCGCTTATTGCGCGCGGGCTCTGGCGAAGGAGGGTTGGCGGGTCTTCGCCACCGTGCGGCGGGAGGAAGACCGCGCGCCGCTTGAAGCCGAGGGTATAGAGACCTTCCTGATGGATTATACGCAACCGCCCTCCATCGCCGCGCTGGTCGACGATGTGCTTCAGCGGACCGGCGGCACGCTCAACGCGCTTTTCAACAATGGCGCCTATGGTCAGGCGGGGGCGGTGGAGGATGTGCCGGTCGACGTGCTCAGGCTCCAGTTCGAGACGAATGTTTTCGGCTGGCACGACCTGACGCGCCGCCTTGTTCCGGTGATGCGCCGGCAGGGGCACGGGCGTATCGTGCAGTGCTCGTCGATCCTCGGCCTCGTGCCCTATCGCTGGCGAGGGGCCTATAACGCCTCGAAATTCGCGCTGGAGGGCCTGACGCTGACGATGCGCATGGAGCTTGCCGGTTCCGGCATCCATGTCAGCCTGATCGAGCCGGGGCCGATCGAATCGCGTTTCACGGCCAATGCGCTGCGCCAGATCGAACGGCACATCGACATGGAGAATTCCGTCCATGCAAAAGAGTATCGCCGGCAATTGCGCCGTCTCAGGGGCGAATCGAAACCGGCGCGCGGCAAGCTCGGGCCCGACGCCGTCCATGCGGCGCTGCGGCATGCGCTGACCGCGAAGGCGCCCCGGCCGCATTACGTGCTGACGCGGCCGGCGCGGGAGGGCGTGCTGCTGAAACGGCTCCTGCCGGCGCGGCTGTTCTATTATCTCGTCGGCAGGTTCGGCTGATGCGGGCGTGGCCCGGCACAAGCAACCCTTCCGCCGGTCAAGCGGCCGAAAACGCGTGCTATTTGCGCTGAATGTCCTATTTGGATAGGACCTTCATTCCTCAAATCCGGATCCCTCGCCATGTCCTCCTTCTTCACGTTCCTCACCCTCCTCGTCATGGGGCTCGTCGCCATCGTTCTGGTGCGCGGCCTGTTCAACATGGCGCGGGGCGGCAGCGGCAATACCTCGAACAAGCTGATGCAGCTGCGCGTGCTCTTGCAGGCGATCGCCATCGTGCTCATCATGGTCACGCTCTGGCTGACGGGAGGTGGCCGCTGATGGTGAAGCTCAACAAGATCTATACCCGCACGGGAGACGGCGGCACGACGGCTCTCGTTTCCGGCCCGCGGCGCAAGAAGCACGACCTGCGCGTGGAAGCCTATGGCGAGGTGGACGAGACCAACGCCTGCGTCGGACTCGTGCGGCAGCACCTTGCCGGGATGGCCGAACTCGACGCGATGCTGGAGCGTATCCAGAACGACCTGTTCGATCTCGGCGCGGACCTTGCGACGCCCGATACCGGTCAGCCGCTCGAATATGAGCCCCTGCGTATCGTGCAGGAACAGGTGGACCGGCTGGAGCGGGAAATCGACAGCCTCAATGCGGATCTGGAGCCGTTGCGCTCCTTCGTGCTGCCGGGGGGCAGCGCGGCGGCGGCGGGGCTGCATCTCGCGCGCACGGTCGCGCGGCGCGCCGAGCGGCGCATCGTCGCGCTTGCCGATGGCGGCGAAGCGGTGTCCAAACCGGCGATCGCCTATATCAACCGGCTGTCTGATCTGTTCTTCGTCGCCGCGCGCTGGGTCAACGACAAGGGACGCAGCGATATCCTCTGGGTGCCGGGCAAGAACCGGTAGCGTGCGCGCGGAAGGGAATTCATGTTCATACCGCTGCACGACGCCAATTCCCTCAAATATATCAAGGTCCAATATGTCACGATCGGGCTGATCGCGGTCAATGTTGTCGTCTGGCTGGTCACCGGGCTTGCCTCGACGCAGGCGTTCTCCGACGCGGCGGTGGTGGGGCTCGGCTATATTCCGGCCGTCGTCTTCGACTTCGCCGATCTGGAGCCGAGCCTCGTGCTGGTGCCGCAGGACGCGACCTATATCACCTACGCCTTCCTGCACAGCGATGGCCTGCACCTGGCTTCGAACATGCTGTTCCTGTGGGTGTTCGGCGACAATGTCGAGGATGCGCTCGGGCATCTCCGCTTCCTCGCCTTCTATCTTCTCTGTGCGGCGGCCGGCGCGCTTGCCCACGGCCTCATCGAGCCCCATTCGGAAGCGCCGCTCATCGGGGCGTCGGGAGCGGTCTCCGGCGTCATCGCGGCCTATATCCTGCTGCATCCGCGCATCCGGGTCTGGGTGCTGGTGTTCTTCCGCATCCCGCTGCCGCTGCCGGCGGTGATCCCGCTCGCCTTCTGGATCGCGCAACAGTTCTACATGCTGGTCATCGGCGGCGATCCGGGTGTCTCCTGGGGCGCGCATGTCGGCGGCATCCTTGCCGGTGCGTTCCTCGTCGTCTTCCTGCGGCGGCGCGGGGTGCCGTTGTTCGACAGGACCATCGTCGCTCCGAAAGCCGTCCGGACCGCAGGGGCGAAGCTGGAAAACGAACGATCGCCGCCTGCGCGCTGGGGCCGCTAGAAACCACGCGTGACGGTAATCAAGCCAGTCGGGAATTTCATGGGGTGTGGGGCAAGGAACATTGTATTTGGGGAAAAAACGCGTATCGATGTCGCCCAGCGGCAATCAGGGTACTCCCGAAAAGCGCATTTTCCTCGCGGGTATTTGAAGGAAGGAAGCCATGAAGATAGTTGTCCCGGTGAAGCGGGTGGTCGACTACAACGTGAAGATCCGGGTGAAGACGGACGGATCGGGCGTTGAGCTTGCCAACGTGAA